>CP070768.1:3399428-3418795 GCA_020345745.1 Desulfobacterales bacterium | reverse complement strand
TCAAGTATCTTTTTTGATCGGTAAAGATCAGATATCACGCGATCTGCAACAAGACGAAAGTCTGCATCATTTCGCCTTACGGCAAGTGCAAAAGGCTCAAAGGAGAACACGCCGTCGGAAATCTCAAAACTCATTGGGTCATGCGCTTTTACAGCTATACCAATAAGTACGATCTGGTCAGAAGAAAAGGCATCGATTTTCTTCTTGCGTAATGCATCAATGCTCTCTTTTGCTGAATTGAACAAGACAACTTCCGCATCTATTGATGTTTCTCGAATTAGTTTTTTCAACTCGACGGCGGTCGTTGTGGCTTTCACGACGCCAATTTTCTTTCCATCAAGACCGCCTGAATCATGATCATTATTATCTTTTAAGGTCATTAGTGAAGCGCCGGTTACAAATGTCAGTTGCGTAAAGTCAACAAGTTCACTACGGGAAAGCGTTTTAGTAGTTGAGCCACATAATATGTCAATTTTGTTATCACTCAGGGCTTTAAATCGCCCATCAGCTGTAACGGGAACATATTCAACCTTTACGTCCGCACCAATTTTGTTTTCAACTTCAGTTACGATACTTTTACAGAGATCAATAGAGTAACCAGTCGGGTTGCCGTCTTTGTCCAAAAATGACATGGGTGGTTCAGACACACGATAGCCGATTCTGATTTGACCGGATTTTTTAATCTGTTGAAGGGTTCCTGTGAGTTCTTGAGCTGCTAGCGGGTTTGCGAAAAAAACGATCAATAAAATGATTGCCAGTTTACCTCTCATTCTTATTTACCTCCTCTTTTCAATGTAATGTTAATCTGTTTTTGAGCTCGGAATAAGCGAAAATTTAAAGTTGTGAGCCTTAGCAGGAAGCATTCCAATATATAGTGAGGCCGGATATCAAGCAGCAATCATACTGCGGCACCCAACGACTTGGATTTAGATACTGGATAACGATTGTATTGTCAATCTCCAAGCCGGCTGAAGTGTTGGGATTTTGGGCATAGGAAGCCTGACTTCCCGGGTTTGGTTTTAAATGTAAAAATAAGCCTTTGTAGGGTACTCTGGATTCCTGATGTAGTCATCCGTGCTGGGATCTGCGGTAAACTCAAAACTTGTGTTTACTATTTATCCGCAAGGAAAGTACCCCTTCAAAATATAAAGATACCTCCAACGAAATTGTAACAAACCCCGATTGCATGTAGCTATTTATATGGAATCCGCAAATACCCCTCTGAGGTTGTGATATCATTCAAACCAAGCATTCAAACCAAGCCGATCCCTAATCATACCCAAATTGGATTTATTCAATCATTTGCATTTGCTGAAAAATTATCCTTCATACGAGAGGCAAAGGTGTATAAAAGTCATAGCAAAGTCGTGGGTCAGGAGTCCCTATTTATCACCATATCCATTTTTTGTGCAGCAATATTGCCGGGTTATTTCATCATTTCAGCGATTTGGCTATGGGAAAACCCACAGAACAAAGCACTCGTTTTTATCCAAAATAACGGAGTATGTTTAGGTTCCGTTAAATCGACTTTAATCCAAAGATGATACTGATTACTTCTACATTATTTTTTTTAATATTTTCTATCGCAATTTTTGACCTTTTGTCCCGCTTTTATCCCATTTTAGATATTTATTAATGATATAAGTGTTTTTCGTTACTTACGCAAATAATGATATAAGTGCCTGACAATATTGATACAAATAGGCACTATTTAAACCATCTGAAAATCAACAAAAGCACAAAACAAGTCTGTTTGAAACGGATAAAGTAGGCATGGTTAAAGGGTTTGTGCTAGTTTTATCCCGTTTTTTCAGGTTTTTCGATTGGGGTTTCTACATGCATCATAATAGTATGAGGTCACAATCTTACAGGTAACGCCCTTCCTAGTCTTTTTGGTTTTGGCCATTTCTCCCCCCTTTTTATGTTTAAGTTTTTTGTTTATTTGCCGATAATTAATATAGTTGATAAAGACATTACACTCCAAATGAGCCATAAAATTACAAGTCCTCCAGTTTTCGGCTCTCCGGAGGCACAACTTCTTTACAGCCCAAGGAAAACAATATGTTAACATTAATATTCGCAAGTTACAGCATTACAGTTTTTTTTGTTGCTGTGTCATATTATCTGTGGGTGGAGACAAAATCACCAGAGCCCATAAACTGGGAAGAGAAAGAACAATAGCCACTTCCAGTTTTATTTTTCTGTTTAAGGTTATTAGCTTGTGTGCCGATACTGAGTTGGGAGTGTCCGCTCTTTTGTAACTCCCTTTTGTGTCCCTGGGAATGGCGGGTTTCCAGGGGCTTTTAATTTCGAGATAAACCAAAGCCGCTCTATTATATTTAATGATGCTGAAAATATTTAAAATATTTTGCCGTTGACTATTGTTTCATAGTAAACATATTAAATATTATGCTGTGTTCTATTTTTTATTCTCTTTCTAAAACTCCTTGTGCCAGGGAGGTACGGCCATGAAAAAAAAAGATGTTCGCGATCGATTAATTGAAGTCACCTCCGCTTTTTCAAAATCACAAATGGAAAAGTCTCTTCATGCTTTGGAAAATACGGAACAAACAGAACCCGCTGAGGAACAAGAATCTAGTTTTTTTGAAAAAAGGGAACACATAAGAATAGAAGCCTCTGTCTATGGAATTTTTGAAACTAAAAATGAACAATTTAGAGCGTTAACAAAAAATGTAAGTATGGGCGGGGTATTAATTGACCCTGAGACAGATCTATCCTATCATGAATATATGGATATGACTTTTTTCCACACTAAATTTAATATCCCCCTCCGAACTACCGGCAGAGTTGTAAGGGTCGATCCAGATGGCGTAGTCATACAATTCGACCAAGTTATACCTGTAATGTCTTCTTTGTGATCACGCTAATTGTAAGCGTTTTTCCAGCATCTTTCCCCTATATTGTCATGGAAAACCTATGACCCATCGGTCACGCCTTTTTGATATACAAGACATCTCTCCCCCCTTTCAGCAAAAAAGGAGCTCGCAGGTGTACCCCGGTTCACAGTATCAAACTGCTCATTAAATCACCGCTATGAGCACCTTCAAACGCTTATTTATTAATTGTTTTTTCACCTTAGTGTAAATTAGGGCTGCATTGTTACCTAGATATATGGTTATCAATGCCGTTGACATAGGTTAAGCTATTTTTGCAGCTATATTGATATCCATGTAAACATGTGGTATTTAACCTGTACGGAAAAACTGAGAAAAAACTATAATACGACATTTAGAATTGATTTAATCAAAAAGATTAAAGTCTTGGCTACCAAAAAAGACACACGTGTGAACGATTTTCTCGAAGCACCAATTCAAGACCTCCTAAAAAAAAACGAAAAGAAGGGTAAATAATAATCCCCTCTGAATAAAGGAGGTATGAAGGTTTATGGAAAAGCTTGATAAGCGTTTTGGCATAGTAGCTATTGAAAGCGGATTTATTACACCAGAACAACTCATAGAGGCGATGCAAATTCAAGTTTATGAAGACATAGAAGGTACTAAGCATCGCCTCATAGGTGAGATATTACGAGAAAAGGGGTATATAACAGAAGTTCAGATTGATGATGTGATTAAGTCTATGAGATTTTAATTAATCCTCAACCACCGTCTAATTAAATGCCTCAACAAAAGGAGGCGAGCATGTCAATAAAGAAGTTTGTTCACCGCTTTGGTGTTATGTCTGTGAAAAACGGATTCATTAACCGGGAACAACTATTTGAGGCGTTGAAGACTCAGCTTGCTGAAGATTTAAAAGGTATGGAACATCGCCTCTTAGGTCAAATTTTACAGGCAAAAAATTATTTAACAAAAGACCAAACCGACAAAGTGCTAACGCAGATAGGTCTTGAATGACCGTTTAATTTATCCCTAACCCCATTTTTCACAAACTTTCTATTAAGAATTGAAGATGTCAAAGCAATATCCAGAGTGTCCGTTGGCTAATCATAATAATTGTAAAGACCTTTATCATCCGAAGCTATGTGCTTTGGCCCGAAAAGATAAGGAGTGTCTTAAGAAGAAGCCCAAAAATAGCCAATCTTCTTGAAATGAACAAAAAATGTATGGAGAATACAATAAACGATTTGGTGCTGTAGCTGTTGAAAAAGGATTCATCACAATAGAACAGCTATATGAGGCAGTAGAAATTCAGATCCGTGAAGAATTGAAAGGGTTGAAACGACGTTATGTTGGCCAGATTTTGATTGAACTAGATTATGCGACAAACACTCAAGTTGATGAGGTGCTAGAATCAATGGGTCTTTTATAAGCACACACTTACCACTCATACCAAACAGAAATATCAATTCTCAGGTCCTATTTTCCATTTAATCGCAACTTTACTTCTCATCATAGAGATAGGGTTTGGTATTTATAATATATGCAATATTAAGGAATTGGATTTAGATTGTGTGATTGACAAGTTATCTGTACTTTTTGTGATCTCAGTAAGAAGTCTTCAATTTAGAGCAATTGATAGTGTTGGCAATCAATCTTGATCGGCCAACACCAAAACATTTGCAATTCCTTGCCACAATATGTTAGCTTAATTCAAGCACAGAATATCATATCCCCAGTGAGCTCCTGATCCAATAGATCGTCTTAATTCTTAACTGCTGAACAGAGAGATATAGCTTTGAAAGAACTGATCAAACACATAGCACAGGCATTGGTTGACCATCCGGAACAGGTAGCTATTTCAGAAATAGAGGGTAAACATAGCACAGTATTAGAGGTTAAAGTGGCTAAAGAAGATATTGGGAAGATGATCGGGAAGCAGGGTCGAACCGCTCAAGCCATAAGAACCATATTAAATGCTGCTTCTGCTAAAGCAAAGAAACGCACAATCATAGAAATTATAGAATAGTGCAATATTGCTTCCTCCCGGTAAAATGACAACCTTGCTGCCTAACTTAAAAGCATAAAATCTATGTCCAAGAAATATCCTGAATGCCCATTGTATAATCACGACAACTGTAAAGAGCATCATAACCCAAAGCTCTGTGCTATTATACGGGAAGATAAGACCTGTCTTCGAGAGCTACCGAAGAATGTAAAAAGGGTAAAGCCCTCAAGTATTTGTTGGAAAGGACAGTGGAGAAATAGCTTAAGAAAGTAAAACGCTCATATTTCTCATTAAAAAGATGACAAGTGCCATTGCATTTTTTTAACCCTATCCCAATCTAAGTTAAGCTGGCTGATTTATAAAATTTACAAAACTTACCTCTTACCCCTAATTCCCTGTGGTGACAATGGTGTTATTCAATAACAAGGAAAGACGGTTAGTTTTTCATTTAAAATGCTATAAGTGATTTTCGGCAATTAGCCATACTAAGGCATAAGTGCTTGACAATATTGATACAAATGGGCTTTAATAAAGCTTACTTAAAATCGGCAAAAGCACAAAGCACGTTTGTTTGAAACGGTTAAAATGGTCTTGCGAATTGTAAAAATTTCAGGTTTGCTTTTCTTGTTCATCCTTGTTGTCGGAACAAGCGCATACCTTACCCTTTCACTGTTGGTAAAAAGTGAAGATACGGTTGTCGTACCTAATCTTGAAGGGAAAAATGTCGTCTACGTCCTTGAATTATTAACGGACTTGGGACTTAATACCAAGGTCAAAGGATCTGAATATAGTCCTGATGTTCCCAAAAACCATGTTATTTTCCAAGAGCCGGAGCCCGGTGCTGAAATAAAGCAAGGACGTGACATCAGGATCATTCTATCAAGAGGCACCAGATCGATTCTCATACCTAACCTCAAAGGATTATCCGTTCAACAGGCACGAATCATACTGGAAGAAAACAGCTTGTGTCAGGGAGAAATATCGAGTACGTATAGCCGTAATTTAAAAAAGGACGAAGTTATTTCGCAGATGCCTTCTCAAGGGACCATGACTTCAAGAGGTGAGTGTATAAACCTGCTGTTGAGCTTGGGAATACGACCCCGTGCATATAAGATGCCGGCATTGAAAGGTTTATCTATCGACGAAGCCTTGCTCTTGATTGAAGGAAACCATATGGCTCTCGGAGAAATAACATCTGCATTCCATGAGGACAAAACCCTGAATACGATTATCTACCATGAACCCCACCATGGCTATCGTGTAATTGAAGGAACGACCGTAAACCTTGTTATCAATAGGGCACCGGGGCGAAGCGCTCAGGAATATGTTCAGAACATCGAGGGCGTAGAACTATTCAGGTATCGGGTAAAAGACGGATTTTTAAAAAAACGCATAAAGGTCATTTTGAATAGTTACAGCTTTTCGAATGAAATGTTCAATGGATTAATGAAACCCAATGAGGAGATTTGGCTTATAATACCTAAAAATATCAATGCAACGCTTTTTCTTTATGAAGAAGATGAACTCATAGAGGTCAAGGTATACGATGCATGGTAGATGCGCCCGGATGTTCCATGACAATTTTCCGGTGAAGCTCCCCGCTCTAAAAGGCGGAGGTTCTACCGTACGGCAGTGCTTCGCGCCCGGTAAGGAATTTTTCAATTTCATATAACTCCCCTCGACTCCGCCTTAAAAGGCCTGGGTTCTCACTTGCGGGAGTGCTTGGCGGCGCGGAGCAGGCCGGTCGACTTATTTTATGTAATAAATTTATCGGGTTAAATCAATTAATAGTAAACTATAAAATTTCGGGTTGGGAGATGTAACCATGAAACTGATTGCCCCGTCTATACTTTCCGCAGACTTTTCAAAATTAGGTGAAGAGATTAAAACGGTTGAGAACGCAGGTGCTGACTGGATACATGTCGATGTTATGGACGGACATTTTGTACCGAATATAACCATAGGACCACTGGTGGTTGAAGCAGCGAAGACAGCAACATCACTGCCTCTCGACGTTCACTTGATGATTGAAAATCCGGAACGTTATATTCCGGATTTCGTTAAGGCCGGTGCCAGCATGATATCTGTTCAAGTCGAGACCTGTGTCCACTTGAACCGAACCATCCAGATAATAAAAGAATACGGCATACCTGCCGGACTCGTCCTGAACCCCTCGACGCCACTTACCGCAATCGAATGGACATTGGCTGATGTTGATTTTGTAATGATCATGAGCGTCAACCCCGGTTTCGGAGGCCAAAAATTCATACCCAGCAGTCTGGACAAGGTCCTTGAACTACGAAAAATGATAGACGAACGGGGACGAAACATTCTCATTGAAATCGACGGGGGTGTGAATGAAAAAAATATAAAAAGCATCTCAGATGCAGGAGTCGACGTATTTGTCGCCGGTTCGGCAATATTCAATAGCCCTGACTACAAAAAAACCATCGATCGATTTCGAGAATTAATTGGAGAAAAATAAAGGTGCTCATAATGGAAGAAATCAAAAATACCAAAAAGGTTTTAGTCATCCACGGACCCAATCTGAATTTACTCGGAACACGGGAACCCGAAGTTTACGGAAAGGCGACACTTGACGAAATCAATTCCACCCTGGAAGAACTTGGCAACAGACTCGGACTTACTGTTGAGACCTTTCAATCCAATCATGAAGGGGCGATTGTCGATAAAATACAACAGGCCGTCTCCGAGCAAAAAGGGCTTATTATCAATCCTGCTGCTTATACACATACCAGCATTGCTATCCGGGACGCTCTGGTCATATTAGACATGCCGATCATCGAGATTCACATTTCCAATATTGATAAAAGAGAGCCATTTCGGCATCAATCATTAATAGGTGACGTGGTCACTGCACAGATAAAAGGGTTTGGCGTCCAAGGTTATTTCATGGCTTTGCAGGCCTTGGCCAAAATGATCAACTAGCAGCAAAGATGAATACCTAAAACGATACCCTAATTGAGTGATAATTCATGGAACCATCGATCAAGGGCGAAAACCTAGCAGGATGGTGGATACCGGATGACACAGAGCCGGAACAGGGCGATGATGCCGTCAGAGTGGCCATTCTCAAGGTTATTCATCCGGTATTTCTTTTGAACCTTAATGGCCTGGCCGGTGTCGGTAGGGGTGGCCGAATAACCATCGGTGGCCATCTGCCTTCTGAGTCGAAGGTCCACCCGCTCACTGCATATGCTCCCCCACTCCATCCCAAAGATTTAGGCGATCCGCTATTCAAAGCAACCCATAAGCTCCGTTATGCATATATTGTCGGTGCAATGGCCAATGGAATTACATCTGTTGATATGGTAGAAGATGCCGGTCGGTCGGGCATGGTCGGTTTTTTTGGTTCTGCCGGTCTCACACTCAACAGCATCGAAGCAGCAATCGACCAACTGCAAAAGCGCTTAGGCCGCATTCCCTTTGGTTTCAATCTCATCCACAGCCCACACGATCCTGATCTCGAGTTTTCGACTGTCCAGTTGTATTTACAAAAAGGCATCAAGCTCATCAGTGCTTCGGCATTTTTAGACCTAACCCTGCCGCTTGTTTACTACCGTGTCAAAGGAATCTATCGTGATAATGCTGGTAACATTGTTTGCCCAAACAAGGTTATTGCAAAAGTGTCGCGGGTCGAAGTAGCTAAAAAATATTTATCGCCGCCACCTGTCAAACTCCTGGACCAGCTTGTTGCGCGAAAATTGATAACACAACAAGAGGCCAGCCTTGCAAGATCGATACCTGTGGCAGAGGATATCACCGCTGAAGCAGATTCCGGAGGCCACACCGACAACCGTCCGGCGATTGCCCTGTTACCGACAATGCTCGCGTTGAGGGATGAATTAACCAAAATATACCAATACAAAAAAACCCCCTGTGTCGGTCTTGCCGGCGGAATTGCCACACCCGAGTCCGCCGCAGCTGCATTTGCCTTGGGTGCTGCCTTCATCCTTACCGGTTCCATCAACCAATCCTGCGTGGAAGCCGGCACCTCGGAAATCGTCCGAATTATGTTGTCCGAAGCTAGCCAGGCGGATGTTACAATGGCACCGGCTGCCGACATGTTCGAACTGGGGGTTAAGGTCCAGGTATTAAAACGCGGAACCATGTTTCCGCTTCGTGCAGCAAAACTTTACGATCTATATTCCAGCTATGATTGTTTGGAAGATATTCCTGAACAACAGAAAGAAATACTGGAAAGAGACTATTTCCGATGCGATTTTCAGGAAGAATGGCAACAGACCAAAGATTATTTTTGCAAAATGGAGCCCAAACAGATCGAACGGGGAGAGCAAAATCCAAAACACAAAATGGCGCTCGTTTTTCGATCCTATTTAGGCCAGTCTTCCATTTGGGCAATTTCAGGCGACCCATCCAGAAAAATCGACTATCAGATATGGTGCGGTCCGGCAATGGGTGCATTTAACCAATGGGTGAAAGGGTCGTTTCTAGAAAAACCCGAATACCGTAAAACCGTTACCGTTGCTATGAATCTTTTATATGGTGCTGCGGTGGCGACACGCGTCAACTGGCTCCGCTTTCAAGGCGCTGTGATACCGACCGGCGTGGGAAGCTTTTCGCCCATGACACTTCCTGAAATATTAAATCTACTTGAATAAAATCGTGTCACGATTTTATACGGCGCGACGTTGTCGCTCATATCTCTTAAGCGCAAGATTCACCGACCCCTTGATGAGTGCCCATCCAGCAATCCATTTGTTCTTGAAGTGGTTTGCAATTCCTAAATGAGAGCCGGATAGTGTGCGGGATCCAGATCCAAACGATCGGCAAATCGATTTAAAAAGTCGGTTATATTCAACATTTTTGCGGTATGGGTTGCAAGGCCGGGAAAAGGATCCATGTCCGAATGGATGGATGTTTCGGTATACAGCTCTTGCATCATATCGTAACCGTTACGGCGAATCGGCCGATTTGAAATTATCCCCCTGATAATATAATAAAATCGAGTCTTACTGTCCTTTGCACCCGCACCGTTAATGATAAATATGATATATCTTTCAACCAAACGCTCCACCCCTTTTGGGGAAGCGGTGGATCCTTTAACATCAAAATAAAAACCATTATCGCCGAGCCAATCTTCTAAATCTTCAAGTACCTGCTTGGCTTCTGGAATCGAAAACTTACAGTTAGCAACAAGATGACCCCCAAGATGGACCGTAAATGCTTCATTGGGGCTATACTGCCTGGCATATCCGGATCGTAATCCCCCCAAAGGATCCGGAAGCAAAAATTCCCGAGACCAACGTTTCCACTTGGCAAGGTTAATGTCCAACCGTTGAGATAATTCCCTGTTTGTAAAAAATTTTATCACGTCATCACCTTGAAACCACACCCTTTTATTATTAAGCTGTTATATCAATATATCAACTAGGCCATCAACAGAGACTCCTCGCAACGTATAGGCAAAGCATCACCTAAAATGTCTGATATGGTGCCTTCGCCAACAATTATTTCAAGATTTATCCTCTATAATGGAGATGGTTTGCAAACTTGTTATATCAATATATCAACAATATTTTTTTTGTCAACAACTTGAAAAACGATTTATTATGCATTATAAGCTTACATATATATAACGCGTCGTGTTCTGTCGGCAGAAAAATAAACCCTAAAACCAAAGTAAACACCATTGAAACCTCAACAACAAACAATTAATTACCAACCGATCGCCATAATCGGCATGGGGTGTCTCTTTCCCAAATCTTCCGACCTGAAAGCCTACTGGCGGCTTTTGTTTCACGGTGAAGATGCCATCACCCAGGTACCCGACTCCCATTGGCTCTGCGAAGATTATTTTGACGATGATCCTAAAAAACCGGATCATGTGTATTGCAAACGGGGTGGATTTATCTCACCGGTATCCTTTGACCCGGTTGAATTCGGTATTCCGCCCACTTCTCTCGAAGCAACAGATACCTCACAGCTCCTGGGCCTCATGGTTGCGAAACGGGCACTTGAAGATGCAGGATACGGCGATAATCGTGGTTTTAAACAAGAAAGAACCAGTGTCATTCTCGGTGTCACTGGAACCCAAGAACTTGTCATTCCCCTCGGCGCCAGGCTTGGGCACCCCGCATGGAGGAAAGCGCTTGAGAATTCCGGAATTTCACCGGAAAAAATCGAAAAAATTGTCCAAGACATTTCTGATTCATATGTATCATGGCAGGAAAATTCGTTTCCCGGTCTGTTAGGCAATGTGGTGGCCGGGAGAATTAGCAACCGCCTCGATCTTGGCGGCACCAATTGTGTGGTTGATGCAGCATGCGCAAGTTCATTCAGCGCCATACATCTTGCCGCAATGGAATTGATGACAAAACGCTGTGACATGGTGGTCACTGGGGGCGTGGACACATTGAATGATATCTTCATGCACATGTGTTTTGCAAAGACCATGGTCCTATCACCAACCGGGGACATCAGGCCCTTTTCAAAAGATGCAGACGGTACGATACTCGGCGAAGGTATCGGCATGTTCGTCCTTAAAAGGCTGGAAGATGCAGAGAACCATGGGGATAGGATTTATGGAGTCATTAAAGGAATCGGATCTTCCAGTGACGGAAAATCACAAAGCATTTACGCACCGAGAGCCGAAGGACAGGCCAAAGCACTTCAGATGGCTTATACAGAAGCTGATTTCGAACCGTCTACGGTCGAATTCGTAGAGGCACACGGCACCGGAACACAGGTGGGAGACGCCGTAGAGTTCCAGGCACTCAATCGCCTTTTCGGCAAAACCGGCGAAAACGGCAGATGGTGTGCGCTCGGTTCTGTAAAATCGATGATCGGTCATACCAAAGCCGCTGCCGGCGCTGCCGGGTTAATGAAAGCAGTATTATCACTGCATAACAAGGTATTGCTCCCAACAATAAAAGTCGATGAACCGGATCCAAAACTCAATATCGACCAAAGCCCCTTTTATCTCAACACTTCGTCCAGACCGTGGTTCTCAAAAGAGAACCACCCGCGTCGGTCGGGTATCAGCGCTTTTGGATTTGGCGGCAGCAACTTTCACATTGTCGTCGAAGAATATCGAAAACAGAAACCGGATGTCTCTTGGGATGGAGCCGTCGAGATCGTTGCCCTATCAAATTCAAATCAAAAGGCGCTTAAAAAACGTCTTCTTGAATTCAAAATTGCCGTTGACAAGAGTATGTCCTATGACGACATTTCCGAAAAGGCGGAAAGAACAAGAGATCAATTCTCCGCTTCGGACCCCCACAGGCTGTTGCTTGTTGTCGAGCGATCGTCGGATATACCAAATCTTTTTAATCGTGCTGTTCATGCCCTTGAAGCAAACGCTGCGGAAAGTCCGCGACAAGCCAAAAATATATTTTATGGAGGGCCTGATCAGCTCGGCAAACTGGCATTTGTCTTTCCCGGCCAGGGCAGTCAATACGTGAATATGGGTCGCGACCTGGTCTGCTGCTTTCCGGAAGCTTTTGACATTCTGGAACTAGCAAACCAGCAATACGAGAACGCTGTCCGTCTAACCGACTCGATATATCCGCAGCCCGCTCAAAATAGCAAAGAGAGGAATTTTCAGGAAGCAAGGTTAAGAAAAACAGACCTTGCCCAGCCGGCCATCGGTTCGGTGAGTGTTGCGATGTTAAAGGTTCTTCATCGGTTCGGTATTCAACCTGATGCCACATGTGGCCACAGTTTTGGGGAACTTACCGCTCTTTTTGCCGCTGGTTGGATCGATCTCGAAACCCTCGTGTACCTTTCGATAACCCGGGGACAAGTGATGGCAGCTGTAAGCCAAGATAACGGTCATCCTAAGGGGGGAATGCTGGCAGTAAAAGCCCCGATCGAAAAACTTGCAGATCTTATTCGTGAATCCAATACCGATGTTATCCTCGCAAACCGCAACAGTCCGCAGCAGGGTGTATTGTCAGGTCCCGCGAACGCCATTGAAGCCATACAGGCCGTATGTGAAGACAGGGGATTCAGAACAACACCTTTACCCGTATCTGCAGCATTTCACAGCCACCTTGTCAAAGATGCTCAGGAACCCTTCATTGAAATTTTGGCCGGCATTGATATCACACCCACCGATATTCCGGTTTTCTCCAACACTACCGGTGAACCTTACCCTGCTGATTCGAACAAGGCCAAACATCTGTTGGGTCAACACCTTTTGTGCCCCGTGGATTTTGTCAGCGAAATTGAAAACGCCTTTGCGACGGGTGTCCAAACGTTTGTTGAGATCGGTCCCAAATCCGTTTTGACCTCGCTGATACGATCCATATTAAAAGACCGCCCGTTTCTTGCTATGGCAATGGATGATTCTTCGGGAAGAAAATCCGGTATAGCGGACTTGGCCAGAACCGTCTGCCGGATAGCCTCAATGGGCCATTTCGTCGATTTAAAACATTGGGAACAACCGGGCCGGAAACAGAGAAAAGAAGCAATGAGCATCCCCATATCGGGGACAAACTACAGAAAACCAGCAGCACCAGTCGTCGATCAGCAGTCGGCAGACGGTAGTGGACCAGCCTCGAAGAACCGCCGGCCGAAAACAGAAAAACAGGTACACAAGCCTAAACACATGGATCTCGATGCATCTGCTTTGCCACCTGATCCAACGAATACCCACGGGGATACGATGAATAAAGACAAAGAAAAACACCACCACTTTTTTCTTGATGCACTAAAGGTGGTGCAAGAGGGCCTCAATTCGATGCAAGCGCTGCAAATTCAAACAGCCAAAACCCATCAAAAGTTTTTGGAAACACAAACGGAAGCGAGCCGAGCACTCCAGAAAATGATGGAACACACCCAGCGTCTGGCTGCAGCTTCTTTTGGCTACGAAACCGAGGCAAAAGAGGTTGACCTCACATATGAAACAGCAAGAGATAAACCGTCAGATTCAGCGATAACCGACACACCAGTGGTGGCAACAGCCAGTAACCATCCTTCCGATGCTACGGCAGCTGGCGTTCAACCTCCGCAAGAGCCCAGTGTTCCGTCTTCAGCTGCCGAGCCTCCTACGACGACTTTAGTTCAAGAAGCGCCATATCCGACAAATCATGAGGACGTGAATCCGGTAAATGGTGACCCAAAAAAGATTGATCAAGACCTGCTGGAAATTGTTAGTCAACTCACCGGTTATCCCATAGAGATGCTCGATCTGGGAATGGATATCGAAGCTGACTTGGGGATCGATTCCATCACAAGGGTTGACATACTATCAGCACTGGAAGAAAAGATATCCACGCTGCCCTCGATTTCCCCTGAAATTATGGGAAGCATAAAAACACTGGGGCAGATCATCGATTATCTAGAGGATGCTTCGGACAGTGTTATAGAACCCGAATCGAAAGCGATGGCGGGTCCTGACCAGCGATTAATTGAAAGCAGCATGCTGGAATCGGTGAGCCAGCTCACGGGTTACCCAATCGAAATGCTCGAGCTTGACATGAATATTGAGGCTGACCTGGGGATCGACTCCATTAAAAGGGTCGAGATACTTTCCAGTCTTGAAGAAAAAATTCCCAACTTGCCCACCTTATCTCCTGAAATTATGGGAGAGATGAAAACGCTCGGTCAGATCGCCGGTTACCTTTCCAACACCTCGACAAAAGATCCATCCCCATATGATATTGAATCATTATCTTCTACAATAACAGATAATTATACAGATAAGGTTGAAACTATTTCTGGTGTTCAAAAGCCGACGCTGGTTGACGTATCTCTCAAGGACCCGTCATATCATATCGAGCGAAATGTCGTATCTTGTATGCAACGGCCGTTGCTTAAAAATGATCGATTACCATTACCCGCCAACCGTAAGATATATGTCACAGAGGACAACAACGGCCTTGCAAAAGCCATTGCCAGCAGATTTAATTCAATGAATATTGACACCGTCATTGTTTCCTGTGATCGATCATCAAGCATGCGAATGGAAACCAAAGACCTGCAAAAAGCTGCCGGTCTTATTATTCTGTCTAACAAGGATCATCCTGCCGACAGATTCTTAAAAGACGCTTTTTTACTGGCCCAGCGTATGGCACCCGGTCTTCTTGAATCTGGTTCAAAAGAAGGTGCTCTGTTTGCCACTATAACCAGACTTGACGGAGCATTCGGGTTTAAAGGCCAGGCTCTAACGAATCCATTGCAAGGGGGGCTTGCAGGTCTTTCCAAGACCGCTGCTCTTGAATGGGAAAACGTCTCTTGCCATGCTCTCGATATTTCACCCCTTTGGAAAGACAATGACGCCATCGCATCAGCCGTTGTTGATGAGCTGTTATATCCTGCTGTTTCAGACCCCATTGAAATCGGCCTTGATGAGGACACACGATGGGTACTGGCGCTTGAACCTGCAGATTATCCACGAGGGAATATCAATATTGATCAGGGAGAAGTGGTTGTTGTCAGCGGAGGCGCTAGAGGAATCACCGCTTCAACTGCCTATGCCCTGACAAAGCATGCAAAACCGACCCTTGTCGTGCTCGGTCGGTCCGCAACACCCATCCCCGAACCCGATTGGCTGGTTTCTCTTGAAGGCGAAGGAATTATAAAGAAAGCCATTCTTGAAAATGATTTCAACGGCCAAAAAACATCTCCGCCGCAGTTAGAAAAAGCCTATAAAGAATATATGGCAAATCGTGAAATAACGAATAGTCTTAACAGGATTCAACAGCTCGGTAGCAACGTGCGTTATTACGGCGTTGATGTTCGTGATATTGACCAGGTTAAAAAGGCGCTCGATGACGTCCGGTCTGTCTACGGGCCTGTCAAAGGGATTATTCATGGCGCCGGGGTTTTGGAAGACCGTTGGATCGTCGACAAAACCCTCGACCAGTTCGACAAGGTATTCGATACCAAAGTTAAAGGGCTAAACGTGCTCCTTGAAGCCACCCAACACGACGAACTGAAATATCTGGTACTTTTCTCTTCAGTGGCCGCCCGATTCGGAAACAACGGACAAGTTGACTATGCCATGGCAAATGAAGTTCTGAACAAAATCGCTCAGCAAGAATCGATCACACGGCCGGACTGTAAAGTCATCTCCATCAACTGGGGGCCGTGGGATGGAGGTATGGTATGCTCTGCACTCAAACAAAAGTTTAAAAATAACGGGATTTCTCTTATCTCTGAAGATGCGGGTGCCATGTGTATGGTTTATGAGATGATGGGTGATAAAAACCAACCAGTTGAAGTTGTCATCGGTGCGAATATGGTTTGCGAAAAAAAGCAACCCTATGTTCAGCATACTTTCCAGGAGCTGAAGCTGCCCGTAAAAACAAAGGAGAAAGAAAAACTGTCACTGACGTTAAAGCGTGAAATTGACATTGAACGAGTTCCCATCCTCGAATCCCATATATTAGACGGAAAACCGGTGGTGCCGTTTGCCCTAATCACGGAATGGCTTGGACATGGAGCCCTTTACGAAAACCCGGGGCTTTTTCTGCACGGCCTAGAAGATATGCGCATCTTACAGGGTATCAAGCTCGATCAAAAAAAGAAAGTTATCCGCCTAATGGCCGGAAAGACCAGAAGAAAGGATTCGATTTTCGAAGTTGACGTTGAAATCAGAGACGGGATTCAGCATGATATCGAAACGATCCATTCAAAGGCAACCGCCATTTTGACAGACAAAGTGGTCCATCCGCCCCTTGTTAACCCAGCCGAAGAGGTCGCCAGAAAAACATACCCTAGAAGTATCGACGAAATTTACGAAAAAATCCTGTTTCATGGTGTTGAACTTCGAGGTATCCAAGAAATCATTGGGTATTCTTCAAAAGGGATAGTAGCAAAGATCGCTGCAGCTCCTTCGCCCTCTTTCTGGATGTCAGAACCTTTAAGAAACCAATGGATTGGGGACCCGCTTGTTCTTGATTCGGCATTTCAAATCGCCATATTATGGTGCTTTGAAGAACGAAATATGGTTTCTCTGCCAAATTATACTGCCAGTTACCGTCAATATCGGAGTGAATTTCCAACCGATGGTACCACCGTTGTCTTTGAAGTGAATGAAATAAACGATCGCAAAATGAGGGGGACCTTTACGTTTCTAGACAACAACAGCGTTGTTGTCGCCCAAATAACCGGTTATGAAGGGGTCATTGACGGCTCGCTTTACAGGGCATTCAAACCGCAATATGCTGCTTGAGGCCTTTGAAAAAAATTCCCGTTTGTCCAATCCCGGTTTTCGGGAGCTGGCCTCACATATCCGGACTTCAGGCTTTTTCTTTCAGTCGATATCAATCTTGTATTAGCAGCGTGACCCAATATGTATGATTTGGGATTCCTTGTAGTAAAACTTAATAGATTTAAAAAGCTATTGCCATTCACAAATCCTTTTGATTACTAAGTCGTTTCCAATTCATAAATGAGGGATTTTTTCGATGAGCAAGGCCACACAAGGGTTTTCGCCCGAGGCGTACAAGAGGTACGTTGAGGGCGGGAACCCGCGGAGAACGCCGCTCATCGGAAAAATAGCCATTTATGGGATGGAAACTAGTTTGAATAAACCTTCTGCCTTGCCTTAGCTGCCGTCTTGAGCACATCAACATTGACATCGACATAATCGTATATTTTGGCTTTTTTCTTGCCTTTTGCTGGGCGTAGCACCCTTCCCATGTATTGCAAAACCCGCCCGCTGAATTTAATGGGTGTAGCTAAAAACAACGTTGACAATTCGCTGTGATCAAAGCCCTCCCCTATCAACTGACCGGTGGCCAAAAGTACCTTGACCTTTCCCTCATTCAACCGATCCAAAACAGATTGTCTCTGATGGACGGTGAGGTCTCCTGTCAGCAGCTCGGATTGAATTTTAAACCTGTATCGCAATATGGCTTGTAATGTCTCACAGTGTTTTTTCCTATCCGAAAGAACCAGACATGTGCCTTTATCGGAAGCTGTTTGTCGCGCAATATCCGAGGCGATGAGCCGGTTTCTTTTATCATTAGATGTCAGCTCTGACAGCATCTTGCTGTATTCGTTTATGGGGTCGTAATAGGGAACAAAATCGGTCTCTCTCAAAATGACTTCGGCAGATAAGATGTCACCGCTGGCGATCAAACGTCCTGGGTCGATCTCGTAATGTAAATCCCCCAGATGCCAAAATATCAACTTTGTCAACTGATCTCTGCGATAAGGGGTTGCAGACAGCCCAAGCATATATTGCGAGTCAAACTCGGTTACCGCCTCTGTAAAGGTCCGGCTCGGGCATCGGTGACACTCGTCCACGATCAAAAACCCGATGCGCGGTGACACCTCTTCAGCACATTTATAAAGCGATTGCACGAGGGCAACCGTAACCTTCTCCCCGACAGTTTTCTTTCCACCTCCTATGAAGCCGATGGCATCTGACGAAATACCTAAAAACCTTTCAACCCTGTCAATCCATTGAAAGGCCAAATCTTTTGTATGAACCACAATGAGTGCCGGCTGTTGTCGTTGGGCAATGATGTACAGTGCCATCACCGTCTTCCCACTTCCGGTGGGCGCACTCAAGGTGCCAAATTCTTTTGACAGCATGGCAATGACGGCTTTTTTCTGAAACGGCCTTAGCTCGCCTGTGAAATTGAAATCGATGGGCGGCAGGCTGCGCCTAAGGTCATCCATCTGATATTCGATATCGTATCGTTTACATTGAAGCAGCAACTGGCGTGTATAACCCCTGGGTATCCACAAACCTTCACGCGTCTTATCGAAAAATTTTAGTTCTTTGGGAGTCCCCCTATTCCAGCGCCCCATTCTTTTATTTTCCAGCCATTTGGGATTCAAAAAGCAAAGATTATCCATCAGTTTTTTGCGGATTCTGGGCGGTATGTTGCTTAAACGGAGGTTATTGGTAACGACAATGTTCAGAGGTTCGAGGTTTGTCATAATATCTCAATCGATACGATTTTCGATCAATTCCATATTGTCAAGGTACAGTATGACATTTTCTGTTTTATACAACCTTACAATACACCTATCGACTGGTGTCTGTAAATAAGAATTCCTTTAAATTTTTGCTTGCAACTGGCGCCATTTTTTTCACATAACCATGAACATGGATGCTGTTTCTCTTGAAAAAGCGACCGAGCTTTCAATCTCTTTGATCAAACGGTAACCATC
The DNA here is from genome assembly GCA_020345745.1 of Desulfobacterales bacterium. Taxonomy (GTDB): domain Bacteria; phylum Desulfobacterota; class Desulfobacteria; order Desulfobacterales; family UBA11574. The sequence continues at coordinate 3,399,814 of CP070768.1, read as the reverse complement.
CACTTTCTAACCGGAATTCTTGACATATCTTATAGTGTCATTAATGTATGGAGACGCATTATGGGGTTATGGCTCTCTCATAATGCGCCCCATCAACCCCCTGATAAGCCCTTGAGGTTGAGCCACCTTGGGGGCTTATTTTAGACCGTCTTTAAAAAGCCCCGGACTATTTAGCATGTACCAGTTAACATTTGATTTTGAGCCTCTTGACTTCCGGGATATCGAAGTGCCATGTGGTCAACGCTCAGAAGTCCATTCTTGATCAGTCAACGACCACCCTCATAGCGGGTGGCTTGACCGGCTTGCTTCCCGCAGAAACTGACCTTTAGGACAGATTCGAGGGAAGCTATAAAAAATGTTAAGTTCCTTACCGGGGAGCCAGCTCT
>CP070768.1:3345995-3399328 GCA_020345745.1 Desulfobacterales bacterium | reverse complement strand
GATAAAAGCGATCTTTTTCAACCTTTAATGATATGACCTGATAGTATACTGATATTTTGTTTTAAATAATTCCTTTCTCCTTCATTTGAATTCATCCCGCGCTGCAAGCAGCGGGGAATTCAAATTTAAAGTGCGAATCTTGAGTAATAAAGAAACATCGCAGAGTCAAACTTAAAATTAATCTGTCAGAGAAAAGAATTTTCCTGGAGACTGTTTAACCATACCTTTGAGTTCAAGCTGCAGCAAAATACTCGACAACTTTCCGGGTCCCATGGAGAGCTTTTGTACCAGATCATCAATGTGGATAGGATACGATTCAAGAGCGTCATACACCAGGGACTCATCCGATGACAGCGACGCAAGGGTGGGCCCAATTCGGTCTTGGTTGAGGGTTTCTTTTCTATCCGGGACATCCATCACATATAAAAACTCTTCCATGATATCCTGGGCATGTTCGACAAGTTTCGCCCCTTGTTTGATAAGGGTATGGGTTCCGATGCTTTTAAATGAATGTATGCTTCCGGGAACGGCAAATACGTCTCTACCCTGTTCTGCTGCAAGGCGAGCGGTTATCAATGATCCACTTTTATTGGTTGCTTCCACAACAACGGTTCCTAAACAAATGCCGCTTATAATCCTGTTTCGTATGGGAAAGTTTTTTGGTTCAGGCTCTGCCCTTAAAGGAAATTCGGAGATAACCGCGCCTTTTTCTGCGATTTCATAAAAGAGCTTGCGGTTCTCTTTCGGGTAGATGACCTCTAGGCCGCTCCCCAAAACGGCGATAGTATGACCTTTTCCGAGCAAGGCGCCCTCGTGTGCCGCCGAATCGATTCCCAGTGCCATGCCGCTGACAATGGTTATTTCAAATGATGCTAATTCTTTACACAGCTGCTGGGTGGAAGAGATCCCATATCGCGTGGCATTTCTGGAGCCCACGACAGCGATGTTGTTTAGCGGGCTTATGAGGTGCCCAAGCACATATAAAAAGGGTGGGGGGTCCGGTATCTGGAGCAGCAGGGGAGGGTAGTCAATATCCGACATGGTAACAATCTTGTATCCGTTATGCATGACAAGATCGATATCCTTTTTGACACGGTCAGGCAACCGGTGTTGTTTAATTGCTGTAACCAGGCGAGGGGTCATGCCTTCGATTTCGGAAAGATCCTTACCTGAGGCCTTTAAGGCAAGTTCCGGTGAATGAAAACGGTCGATGAGGCGCTTGAACAGGTGGTTCCCGATACCGGGAACACTTTTCAAGACAAACCATGGTAAGATTTTTTCCACTTATTTTTTTCTGCGTCCCTGCCATGAGAGAAGTATGGGACTGGCAACATAAATTGAAGAGTATGTTCCGATGAGAATGCCGACAATCATCGCAAATGCAAAATCATGGATAATGCCGCCCCCAAGAACGAACAGGGACACCACCACAACTAGTGTGGTAACCGAAGTGAGTATGGTACGGCTGAGGGTCTCATTTACGCTTCTGTTAATAACAAAATCTAATGGATTTTTATGGTATTTTTTCAGGTTTTCCCGGATTCTGTCAAAAACAATAATGGTGTCATTGAGAGAATACCCTATGATGGTCAGAAGGGCCGCAATAATCGGTAGGGTAAACTCCTTATCGAAAATAGAGAAAAGGCCCACGGTAATCGTAACATCATGGATCAGCGCAACAATGGCCCCCATGGCATATTTGAGTTCTAAAAACCAAAAAAGCAAGATGGTAACAATGAGCGCGGCTGCGATAAGAAAAGGGATGCTCACGTCAAAATAGGATAGGGAATAGACAGCACCCATGAGTGTTCCTGCCATAATGCCACTGGTCATCAGCTTGAGTTCAAAACGCCAAGAAATATAAATCGTAATAAAGAGCAGGGCATAAAACATAGCGAACAAGGCTTTTTCCCGTAAGTCTTTTCCCACCTGGGGACCGACCATTTCCACGCGGCGGACTTCCACGCCACTTCCGGTTGCGGACGCCAATGTCTTTTGGAGGTTGGTCGAAAAACCCTGTTCAGTAATACCGGCCATTTCAGTTCGAACAAGGTATTCGTTATCTGTTTGATCTCCAAACTGCTGTACAGATGATTTCCCGATATCTATTGTGGCGAGTCCTGACTTTATATCATCGATATTTACCGGATCGGCAAATTTGATCTGTATCAATGTCCCGCCGGCAAAATCGATGCCGTACCTGGGGCCTTTATGGATTAAGAGTGAAGCGATACTTACAAGAATCATTAACACAGATATGAAGAAAGCGATTTTACTTTTGCCGATAAAATTGATATTGATGTCCGGTTTAATCAATTGCATGAGTTAAATCCTTGTCATATAGCGCGCTATCTAAATGCTGAGTGTTTTGACTTTTCGTTTGGTTAAATAGTAATCGAATATCAAACGTGTTAATATAAGGGCTGTAAACAGGCTAGAGAGAACACCTAAACTGAGCGTTACGGCAAATCCTTTAACCGGGCCGGTTCCAAACTGGAACAAGACAAGAGCTGCTATAAGGGTGGTTACGTTGGCATCCAGGATCGTTATGGTGGCTCGGTCGTAGCCGGCATCCACCGAGGCTCGGGGCGTTTTCCCAAGGTTCATTTCTTCCCGTATCCGCTCAAAAATGAGAACATTGGCGTCAACAGCCATGCCGATGGTAAGTATGATTCCTGCGATCCCCGGAAGCGTTAACGTGGCCTGAAAACCTGCCAATCCTGCAGCAATGAGAATAATGTTGAGAGTTAGCGCAAAATCAGCGATAAGCCCTGCGCCTCTATAATAGATAATCATAAATAGGATGACGAGGATGCCGCCCACGATCATTGAAACAATACCCTTGTGAATTGAGTCAGAACCAAGGGAAGGGCCGACCGTCCGTTCTTCGAGGATATGGACTGGGGCGGGTAGCGCACCCGCTCGGAGTACGATGGCAAGATCGTGCGCCTCTTCAGTGGTAAAATTGCCGGTAATACGCGCCTGTCCGCCGGAAATTTTTTCCTGAATAACCGGCGCTGAATACACCCGTTTATCTAAGACGATGGCAAGACGTTTTTTTACATTCGCCGCGGTTATTCTTTCAAAGTCTCTACCCCCTTTTTTGTCAAAATTGATCGAAACATACGGCTCGTTATATTGGGAATCTATTTGAACCCTTGCATCGGTCAGGTTGGCACCTGTCAGCAGCGTCCTTTTTTTTATTAGATAAGGTATCTTTGTTATACGACGTGTTTCGGGATTTTCTTTTGCTTCGTAGAGGATTTCGCTTCCAGGAGGAACATTTCCTTGCAGAGCAGCTTCTAAGTCATGGACTTCGTCAAGCAATTTGAATTCCAAAAGCGCTGTCTTTCCGATGAGGTCTTTGGCTCTCTGGGTATCTTTGATTCCAGGAAGCTGTACGAGTATCCGCCTATCTCCCTGTTGGCGAATATCCGGTTCACTAACGCCAAATTGATCGATTCTGTTTCTGATGGTTTCAAGGGCCTGTTCGGCTGCCAGCTTTTTGATATGATCGGCTTCTTTATCCGGGAGATCGACGATTACGCTAAGTGTTTCATTCTCCATTGATCTCGAAAGTATACGTAAATCTTGGAATTCTTTATCCAAAAGCATCTCAAATGCATCGATATTTTTTTGTCCCTTGATGTTAACCGATATTCGGGTGCTTTCTATGATGCTGACACCCCTGTGGCGGATGTGTTCTTTTTTGAAAAACCTGCGAAGTTCGTGGCTTATTCTCTCTATGGTGCTTTCAACGGCTTTATCGGTGTCTACTTCAAGGACGAGATGCATACCGCCTTGAAGATCGAGACCCAAGTTTATTTTTTTATACGGCCATAAGGTCGGTTGTATTGAGGGTAGTACATAGATTATCGCAGTGATGACCACCACGAGAACTGTAACCAACCGCCATGAAAGGTTTGCCAATGATCTTTTCCTTTCTACCAGAAGCCACCTCAAAATCTGACGAATTGAGATGGCTCGGGATTAAAAACGATATATAATGCGATACTATTTATTTTGTTTTTCCTGATTCAGACTTACTTTCTTTTGTCGACTTTGTCGGTGAAGAAGATTGGATGACCTGGGAGACATTGCCGCGTGCAATTTTCACGCGGACCTTGTCGGCTATTTCCACCGTTGCTGTTGTGTCACTTACACCCGTAATTCGACCGTGAAGACCACCACTTGTGATGATGCGGTCTCCCTTTTTTAGTCGACTAATCATTTCACGATGTTCTTTCGTTTTCTTTTGTTGGGGCCGAATAAGCAGAAAATAGAATATTACGAACATTAAAATCAGGGGTATGAAGCCTGAAAATCCACCGGCTCCTTGTCCCCCGGCTGCTCCGCCTTGGCCCATTGCATAGGCGATGTCTATCAAAGCATAACCTCCTTGGTGTATATGTTAACAGTTTCCCTCTATTGAGGATGTTGTTATGATAAAAGTGGCGCTCATATACTTCAAATGATTGTTTAGGTCAATTATTTCTTTTTGGGACAAGTATATAATGGTACGATCTGGTATAATTCCAATTCAGCTAAGTAAGTAAAAGATTTTCATCAATTTTCGTGCAAGTTATTATTTACATATAATTTTGCTGTTGCCCGGTATGATGGAACTATCGCCCTCTATGGAAATGGAAAGATCTCTTCTAATTTCCAGATCGAGAATGTCTTTGCGTTTCCTGTTCAATAAATAGTCGGCGACTTCAAACGGAACCAATCCCTTTACCCGGGTAATATCATTTTTTAGCGTTTCAAGGCGGAGCTTGCGGAGAAAGTCAAGAGAGAGCATTTCGGTGGACGGAATCAGACCCTTTCCTTTACAATGGCCGCAGTTTTCGAAACTCCCGAATTCAATGGAGGGTCGAATTCGTTGCCTTGACATTTCCAAAAGACCAAACTTGGATATTCTGCTTATTTTTGATCTGGCCTTGTCCAGTTTCATATGACTTCTAAAGGCCCTCTCAACTTCCGATTTATGCTTTTTGTCTTTCATGTCGATAAAATCGATAACAATGAGGCCGCCCAGATCCCTGAGTCGCAACTGGCGGGCAATCTCTTCGGCTGCTTCAATGTTGGTTTGCAGCGCGGTCTGTTCAATGGTTTTTTTTCGTGTTGCTTTACCTGAATTGACATCAACGGCAACCAACGCTTCCGTCTGAGCGATGACGATGGTGCCACCGGATTTCAATTTGACCCGGCTTTCATATATGGATGCTATCTGGTTCTCCAGCTGATATTTCGTGAATATCGGTTTGTCCCCTTTATAGTGTTTAACGATTTTGGTGTGCTTTCGGGATATAATTTTAACAAAATCTTTTACTTCCTGGTAAACGGCGGCATCGTCTATGAGGATTTCTTCCACATCCGGCGTAAAATAGTCTCGGATCGATCGTAAGGCAAGCGTTTGTTCTTTATAAAGGAGGGTTGGCGTTGGCAGCTTCATTATATTTTTTTTAATGTTTTTCCAGAGCCGTAAAAGATAATTGACATCCTTGGACATCTTGGTTTTGGTGCAGTTGGTCCCGGCAGTGCGTACGATGATACCGAATCCTTCCGGAAGCTTAAGTTTATTGACGATTCCCTTAAGCCGATTGCGTTCATTTTCATCTTCTATTTTTCTAGAAATACCCCGGTGGTCGCTGCCAGGCATAAGCACGACATATCTTCCGGGAAGTGATATGTAGGTGGTCAGCATCGCTCCTTTATGCATCAGTGGGTCTTTGGTGACCTGTACCATGAGTTCTTGTCCTCGCCGGACGATTTTTTTTATGGAATGGTCTCCTGAAAGGCTGTCTAAAAAATAGTCACGATGTATTTCATGTTTTTGCAAAAATCCGTTCTTTTCGGCGCCATAATCGACAAATACCGCCTGTAAGCTGGGTTCAACACGGGTAATAACCGCCTTGTAAATGTTACCCTGGGTAATTTCCTTTGCAGCGCTTTCGATATGGAATTCTTCTAGCTTAAGGTCTTTGACTTTTGCAATCCGGCATTCTTCGTGATCTATGGCATTGATAAGGATCTTTATGTTCATTTAGATACGTATCCTTATTCTCCGTCTAGGTGAAAGGGGTTTAACAAATTCATACTGGGAATGAGTATGAAATTGTTATAAACAAGTCAAACGATTTCTGATCTTGCTATTTATAACATGTTATGGCATGAAAAGTCACTACAAGCCATCTCAAAAATACATCTAACGCCCAATTACGGTGTTGCGAGCCTCTTCAAAATGCTCACATACCCCCATGTATGCTGCGCTATTTCATCGGCCCGCGCCTTGTCCTTGAGCGTAATCTATATTTTTCAGATGGCTTGTATTTGATCAATTTTAACCCTATTTAAAAATTGTATTGAGGTAAATGACCGACAATGGATGAAAGATACGATCCTAAAGCAATAGAGCCTAAATGGCAAAAATTTTGGGAAGCCTCTCAGCTTTTTAAGGTAGAAGATGATCCTGAAAAGGAGAAATATTATTTGCTCGAGATGTTCCCATACCCGTCCGGCAATATACATATGGGTCACGTGCGAAACTATACGATCGGAGATGTGGTCGCACGATACAAAAGAATGCGAGGCTTCAACGTCCTTCACCCTATGGGATGGGATGCCTTTGGCATGCCTGCCGAAAATGCGGCCATCGCCCATAATAGCCACCCGGCCAAATGGACCTATACAAATATTGACAGCATGCGGTCCCAGTTAAAACGGCTCGGTTTTTCATATGATTGGGACCGGGAAATCGCTACTTGCAGCCCTGAATATTACCGGTGGGAACAATGGCTTTTTCTCAAGATGTATCAAAAGGGGATGGCCTATCGCAAAGAATCTTATGTGAATTGGTGTGATCCCTGCCAGACGGTACTGGCAAATGAACAAGTAGAGGCAGGAGCATGCTGGCGGTGCAGCCAACCGGTTCGACAAAAGGAACTCTGGCAATGGTTCTTTCGCATAACCGACTACGCTGAAGATCTTTTGACATATTGTGATAAGCTGCCCGGATGGCCGGAAAAGGTCATCACCATGCAGAAAAATTGGATTGGCAAGAGCTTTGGCGCGGAGATTCGATTTCCAATTGAGGATACAGATGAGGCCATATCCGTTTTCACCACGAGGCAAGATACCGTGTGCGGAGCAACCTTTATGTGCCTGGCCCCTGAACATCCTCTCGTGCTGAAGCTGTCAGAGGGAAAGCAACAGGCTGTCGAGGTGGGCCAATTTATTGAGCGCATATCCCTACAGGACCGATCGGCCCGGGTTATCGACAGTTTTGAAAAAGAGGGCGTTTTTACCGGCGCCTATTGCATCAATCCTTTGACCGGTAAAAGAATGCCTGTCTATACGGCCAACTTTGCCCTAATGGAGTATGGTACCGGCGCTGTCATGTCAGTGCCTGCGCATGATCAGAGAGATTTCGACTTTGCCAAAAAGTACGGCTTGGAAATAATCGTAGTCGTAAAACCGTATGATGCGGATCTCGATGAGGCCACAATGACTGAAGCGTTTACGGGTGAAGGGATTATGATTAATTCAGGCCAATTTAACGGTATGGACAGTGTAAATGCCCTTGACGCCATCGCTTCTTTTCTCGAGGAAAATGATATGGGGAAGAAAGCGGTCAGTTTCAGGTTGAGAGACTGGGGTATTTCAAGGCAAAGGTATTGGGGTGCGCCTATACCTATTATTTACTGTAACACATGCGGTGTCGTCCCTGTTCCGGAAGAGGACCTTCCGATCCTCCTCCCGGAAGATGTAGATCTTTTGGAAGGTGGAAGGTCGCCGCTTCCGACCCTCGATTATTTTTTAAAGGTGTCATGTCCGGATTGCGGCAGACCGGATGCCAAAAGAGAAACAGACACCATGGACACTTTTGTGGAATCGTCGTGGTATTATGAAAGATACTGTAGCCCGAATTATCATCAAGGCATGTTTGACAAAAAAGCCGTAGATTACTGGATGCCAGTGGACCAATATATCGGCGGTGTTGAACACGCCATTTTACATCTTTTGTATTCCCGGTATTATACCCGTGTATTAAATGAATTCGGGCTTATTCATTGCAAAGAACCGTTCACGCGCCTGCTGACCCAAGGGATGGTTTGCAAAGAGACAGTATCATGCCCAGAGCATGGCTTTCTTCTTCCTGATGAAGTGGATGGGAGCAGTGAAGAGCGGCGCTGCAAAAAGTGTCGTCAGGCCATTATCGTCGGTCGCGTTGAAAAGATGTCCAAATCGAAAAAGAATGTTGTCGATCCACATATTCTCTTGGAAAAATATGGCGCAGATACCACCAGACTCTTTTGCCTTTTTGCCGCACCACCGGAAAGAGATTTGGAGTGGAGCGAGCAGGGTGTCGAAGGCGGTTATCGGTTTCTGAACCGCGTTTGGCGTCTTGCATCGAAATGGATCGACGCGATTAAAACCACATCACCTTTTGATGGAGATATTGACCAGCTCGGAGGTAAACTGCGTGAGCTATTCCAGAAAACCCACGCAACGGTATATAAAGTTACCAAGGATATCGAGGATCGATTTCATTTCAATACAGCGATCAGTGCTGTGATGGAGCTGGTTAACATGATGTACGGAATCGACCCTGTGAACAAGAGTCCGCACGTGAATTCGGTCATGAGATTAGCCATGGAATCTGTCGCACTTCTCTTGTCGCCTTTTGTTCCTCATTTTGCAGAGGAGCTTCGTGAAACTATGGGGATTAAGGAGAGTATCATGCTTGCGAAGTGGCCTTCTTTTCGGGAGGATGCTCTGGTCAAAGATGAACTGGTGATCGTCGTGCAAATAAACGGCAAACTCAGAAGCAAGTTTAACATTGAAATCGATACGGATGAAACAACCCTCAAGGCATTGGCCCTTGACGATGAACGAATTCAGAAAATGATAAAGGATAAACCGGTTAAAAACGTGATTGTTGTTAAAAATAAATTAGTGAATATTGTTGTTTAAATATGGGCTTTAATCGCCATAATATAGGTTTTGCCATTTTGTTTATGTTCAATTGAGGTTGGGTTTTTATGACTTAAATGAGGCATTGAGAAATGGTTTTAGAAAAAAAATATGCCTGGGCGCTCCTTTTCTTGTTGTTGAGTTTTTCGGCTTGTGGGTATCGGTTTGCCGGAAGTGGAAATCTGCCGCCTGGCATTCGATCGATTCACGTCAATGTGTTTGCCAACAGGTCAGCTGAGACGGGATTTGAAAATGTCATTACCAATGATATTATATATGAATTTACCCGCAAAAAGAAGGATGCAGTAGCAAAAAGTGACCAGGCTGATGGCATCCTTACCGGTCTTGTTGCGTCTGTCCGTACCGACACCATTGCGCACAAAGGAGAGAGCACGTCTCTTACCCGACGGGTGGTCGTTTCACTCAACGCTAAACTCACCGACAGAAATGGCATCGTTGTTTGGTCTGAAGACGACATCACAGAAAGTGAAGCTTTCGATGTTGTGTCGGATAAACAGGCCAGCGAGCAAAGGAAACAGGATGCGCTAAATAGGGTTTCCGAGCGGCTGGCCGAAAAAATTTTTAATCGATTAACCGAAGACTTTTAATAAGACGGCAATCGCATTGCCCGGACCATGTGAGAAATTCATGCAGAGGATGGTTCGTCTTTTGCGGATTCGATCGATTATGCGGAGACGGTATTCACCTGTTTCGACAAACGGGAAATTTTTCGAGCTGCGGTTTTTTTGTGGATGACGCCTTTTTTAGCTGCCTTATCAATAATGGACTTGGCGTTGTTAAGTTCTTTCAATGCTTCTTCTTTCGATTTTTCGTTTATGGCAAGCCGTACATTTTTGACGGTATTTTTTACCCTTGTCTTTACTGACTTGTTTCTCAGACGCCTCTTTTCGTTCTGGCGCGCACGTTTTATTGCTGATTTATGAGTTGCCAACGTTATTCATCCCTTTCAAAATGTTTTATAGATAAAAAAAACACTTTTACAAATTAAATTAATTCGTGTCAAGCACTAAATTCCTTAAATGAGCCCATCAACCACTCAATCCACCACAGAAAATGATCATGTGACAAAGGCTGCCGGTGTCGTCGGCTCAGCGACATTGTTGAGCCGTATTTTCGGCTTTGTTAGAGATGTTGTTATCGCCGGTTTTTTTGGTGCGGGGTTGAGCTCCGATGCTTTTTTTGTCGCTTTCCGAATTCCCAACCTGATGCGAAGACTTTTTGCAGAGGGCTCACTCAGTGTATCATTTATACCTGTCTTTACCGAATACCTAGCAAACCAAGGCAAAGGTGATGCTTTTGAATTGGCTAGATCCGCCATAAGGCTGCTTTCAATATTGCTGGTTGCCCTAACCATTGCCGGTATATTCTTGTCGCCCATCATCATTCGGGTCATTGCTCCCGGTTTTGCCGGGTCACCGGAAAAGCTTTCGGTTACCATCTTTATGACGCGCATCATGTTCCCATACATATTCTTTATTGGTATGGTTGCACTCTCTATGGGTATTCTCAATGTGCTCGGTCACTTTGCTGCTCCGGCACTGGCGCCGGTTTTATTAAATATTTCCATAATCGGTGCAGCATTTATAATTTCACCTAACTTGTCTGATCCTGTTGTCGGACTGGCCATTGGTGTTTTGATCGGCGGCTGCTTACAGCTCGTATTACAGGTTCCGTTTCTGGTTAAAAAAGGGTTTTTTTTCTGGGAGAAAGCGAAAGTTTATCATCCGGGTCTCAAAAAAATCGGCTTGCTGATGCTCCCTATGATATTTGGTTCGGCGGTCTATCAAGTGAATATTCTGGTGGGCACCCTGCTTGCGTCATTGCTTGCCGAGGGGAGCGTTTCGTATCTTTATTATGCGGATCGTCTGGTGCAATTCCCGCTGGGTATATTTGCCATAGCCACGGCAACCGCTGTTCTGCCAAGTCTTTCGAGACAGGCTGCGAAAAAGGACCTGCCGGCAGTCAGAGATACGTTTTCATATGCCATGAGACTGGTTTTTTTTATTACCATTCCATCCATGGTCGGGCTGATCGTTTTAAGAGAGCCAATTGTTGCACTATTGTTTAAAAGGGGCGCATTTGATGCTGAAACGACGCGTTTGACTGCATACGCGCTTTTGTATTATACTATAGGTCTGTGGGCGTTTTCTGCTGTACGAATCGTGGTTTCCACGTTTTACTCGTTGCAGGATACCTGGACCCCGGTCCGTGCCGCCGTTATATCGGTTGGCGTTAATATCCTGCTTGGTGTTATCCTTATGGGGCCATTAAAACATGGGGGACTAGCACTCGCAACCTCTTTGGCCTCAATGGTGAACCTTGCCATACTTGTAAAAGCCTTAAAGATGAAGATAGGGACGTTGGATTTGCTAAGTATTACCCGGTCTGTCTGCAAGACAATGATCTGCTCAACAGTTATGGGGATGATTGTCTGGGCAGTTGCGCAGCTGATTATCCCGCTTGAAAACGGAACACTTGGGTCTCTTTTTATCGGGATCATGGGAAGTATTGTTATCGGTATGATTCTCTACGGTATCTTTTCATTATTGTTAAAGAGTCAGGAGCTTAACCATGTGTTGACAATAGCGAAGAAGGGAATGGGAAATAAGTGAAATCACGACAAGCGATTCTTATCGCTTTGAGCATACTTTTACTATCGTCATTGCTTTTGTTTATTGTGTTCGGCGACAATGGCCTGATCGATCTAAATAGACTGAAAACGGAAAGGGACGATTTGTTGCAAAAGAACGAATCGCTAAAACAGGAGAACCTCTCTTTATACCGAGAAATAGAGAGATTGAAAAATGATCCCGAGTATGTTGAAAATGTAGCACGGCAGGAGCTGGGTGTTGTCGGCAAAGATGAAGTTATTTTAAAACCGCCAAATAACAGGAAGCCGCAAATTGATTGAAGATGACGTTTTCTACACAGAAACCATGGCAAAGATCTTTGATGACCAGGGTAAATATGAAAAAGCAGCCAGGATCTACCAATACCTTCTAAGACGCGAACCGGATCGACAGGATCTTTTGAATGCCATTTCCGAGTTGGAAAAGAAACGTTTTGGCAGTAACTTAGAAAGACTTATCCAATTATTTATTCAATGGATTGATCTGTTAATTACATCGAACGAATTGAAAAAGCTAAAGAAATTACAAAGCCACCTCAATGATAGACAATAATTTTTTTTTGACATTATGGATAGATCCAAAAGCGGAGGTTCTATGCTGATAAAAACCAAACATAAGAGAACGCTACTATTAAATGTTGGCGTTATGGTTGTATTTTTTCTTTTGCTTGTCGGTTGTGGTGGTGTTAGGTCAAAACCAAGTGAATCCGCTATCGAGTCAGTAAAGGAAAAACAGGACACGGCGACGTATTATCACGAATTCGAAGATATTCTTCTCCCCAAGGAACTAAAGATCGATAATCGATCGACCTATGTGGTCCAGGCCCCGGGATTTCTCACAGGGGTTCTTGCATTAAAGGGCAGGGTCGATAGAAATTCATTGATCGTTTTTTTTAAGAACAATATGGAGAAAGATAACTGGAGATCGATGGGGTCATTTAAATCTCCGCGTACAAGTACGATATTGTTATTTCAAAAGGAGAATCGGTGGTGCGTGATTAACATTAACGAGAAAGAGTTTTATACCTACGTCGAAATAGGTGTTGCGCCCAATCTAGATGACGCCGAATCCGGGCTGCTTAAATAATGAATCAAGTTTCGCAGCCTAATTTTGATCGCAATCCTTAAGTCAAAGTGGCTGGATAATATTTTTTAAAAGGCAAAATTGAAATAAGGCATTTTCGCAATGAAAAAAATCATTGATAAAAAAAATATTGTACTGGGGGTGTCTGGAGGTATTGCTGCTTATAAGAGCGCGGAATTTCTAAGGCTTCTCGTAACAAATGGCGCAAATGCAAGGGTCATAATGACCCAAAATGCCAAATGGTTTGTCGGTCCTGTGACGTTTGAAGCCTTGTCGGGCCAAAAGGTGTGTACAAGCCTTTTTGAAGAAGAAGGGGATGCGTCCATTAAGCATATCGATTGGGCGGGTGAAGCGGATGCGGTGGTTATTGCTCCTGCAACAGCTAACATTATCGGTAAGTTCGCCCATGGGATTGCAGATGATGCCCTGAGTACGTTTATTCTGGCGGTAACATGTCCGGTGCTCGTATGTCCGTCGATGAACACCCACATGTTTGAAAGCAGATCTGTTCAAAGGAACCTTGATCAACTCAAGACGGACGGGTATTTTATAATCGACCCCGAATCCGGAGAACTGGCCTGCGGCACAATAGGGCCCGGTCGTCTTCCCGAACCGGAGGATATATTGGACAGGCTGATGTATGCGCTTTATCCCAACGACTTGACCGGTAAGCGCATCCTCGTGACAGCGGGTCCTACCTGTGAACATTTCGATCCGGTCCGTTTCATCAGCAACCCTTCTTCCGGAAAAATGGGATTCGCCGTTGCAAAGGCGGCAGAGCACAGGGGTGGCACGGTCAGTTTAGTAACAGGGCCGACGAATCTTGCCGATCCAAACCGGGTATCGGTGATCCGGGTGCGAACGGCACAAGAGATGGCAGATGAGGTATTTGAGAGAATGGATACCGCAGACATCATTGTAAAAACGGCAGCGGTTTCTGATTATAAACCCAAAGATCAAGTGGAATATAAGGTTAAAAAAGACGAAAAAGAGCATGCTATGCTTCTTGAAAAAAATCTGGATATCCTCAAAGAGATCGGCAAAAGAAAAAAACAGCAGATTCTCGTGGGCTTTGCTGCGGAAACAGAAAATCTTGCAGAAAACGCAGCAAATAAACTGGCTGAAAAACGTCTCGATTTAATCGTCGGAAACCTGATCGGCGAACCCGCTTCGGGTTTCGGCACGGACACGAACACGGTTACGCTCTTTTTTAAAGATGGAACAAAAGAATCTCTTCCGACGATGCATAAAGATGATGTCGCCCATGTTCTTTTAGATCGAATAATAAAAATGTAAGGATTGAGTTGGGCATGTTTTGTTATGCTTAAAGAAGGCCTGAGGCCTTTGAAAAATGCTCAGTTTTATCTAAAGTCAAGGACAATTCTGCAGGATAGCGGAATTGGACAGCTACCAAACTGCCCTTTAGGGCGAGGGGCATGGACGCCCCGAGTCAATGCGAAAATTTTAACCGCAGACATACATCGAGTATTTCGCGAATTAATCCGCCACCAAACTTTGGCGGATTAAAATTTGAGTCTGACACAGAGATTGAATAAAAAGGGGGTTTTTCAAAGACCTCGCGATCTGAATGGAGAGCAAATGCCCCAACGTTTGGATAGAAAAAACCAAATGAATAAAGGCAATTTTGCAGCAACTGTTGAAGACGTCCGCAACACCCTTCGTTTTCTTGAACAGATGGGGTGCAAAGGTTTTGATGCCTCCTCAGAGGTTCTTAATACACTTGCAGCCTGGGGGCGAAAGGATGTTTTTTCTGTTGAGACTTTAGAGGATATTCGTACCGATTTGGGTGACTGTCAACGTTGCCGGCTTTCAGAAGGCCGGACAAATATCGTATTCGGCTGTGGAACCGCTCATGCGAAACTGATATTTATCGGCGAAGGACCGGGATATGAAGAGGACAGACAAGGACAACCCTTTGTTGGGGCTGCTGGTCAGCTTCTGACAAAGATTATCGAAGCTATCAAATTAACACGTAACCAGGTTTATATCTGCAATATTGTTAAGTGCCGACCCCCCGGAAACAGGAATCCCATGCCCGATGAGATAGCGGCCTGTTCACCTTTTTTAAGGCGACAAATTGCTGCCATACATCCGGATTTCATATGTACTCTCGGAAGTTTTGCTGCCCAGACCCTGCTCGAGACCAAAGAACCGATTTCAAAATTAAGAGGGATTTTTTACGACTATATGGGAATCAAAGTAATGCCCACCTATCATCCAGCATTCTTGTTGAGAAACCCTGATAAAAAGCGAAGTGTTTGGGAAGATATGAAAAAATTGATGAAGGCTTTGGGAATCGATTAAGCAATAATTCATAGTGTTCAATTTGTGAAACCAATGTTGACATTACATTAAAATACTGTATATTATGCTGGTTTTAATATGTTTTATAAATATTCATAACATGGATTAGATGTAATTCAGCATTCGGTTTTGGGTAATAATAACCACTCATTGGCGGGGGTTTTGCAACCTCCGCTTGTGCTTTTTTTTAAACAGAAGGAGACATACCGAACATGGGTGTAAAGAAGAAAGAAGTCAAGGAAAAACCTCTAGAGAAAATGACGGCTAAAGAATTGCGGGAGGTCGGAAAACAGCTGCCTGAAATCACAGGTGTTTATGGGATGAACAAAGCGGAACTCATTAGCGCTATTAAAAAAGCAAGAGGTATAGAGGAAGGTGTAGAGAAAAAGACGGATACCTCGGTCCGCGAAATTAAAAAAAAGATCAAAGCGCTGAAGGCCGAACGTGAAATCGCCATTAACAACAAAGATGAGAAAATGGCGAAAATCTACAGACGCCGGATATCCAGGCTCAAAAAAAAGACACGAAGAGCGGCATAATCGCCGGTTGACGAATGGTTCTCAACGTATGACTTTGGAAAAATTTATGATTGATCCGGCCTCAGTCGCATTCGATATTGACGGTGTTTTTGCTGACACCATGACATTATTCCTTGATATCGCACGTGAAGAGTATGAAATAGACGGGATAAAATACGAAGATATAACCTGCTATGCTCTGGAGGATTGTGTCGATATTGAAAGTGAAATTATTGAGAAAATTATCACTAAAATAATGGATGGAAACCATAACGCTCCGTTAAAGCCTATCAGTGGGGCGACAAATGTCCTAACCCGGCTTGGTCAAAGGTACGGTCCCATTCTTTTTGTGACGGCTCGATTGTATGATGGCCCAATTTCTGACTGGATACAAAGCGTACTCCCTTTAAGTGCAGATTCAATAACAGTGATTGCAACAGGATCCTTTGAAGCCAAGACAGAGGTGCTTTCGGAAAGAAATGTTTTATATTTTGTTGAAGACAGGCTTGAAACATGTTTTCCCCTTAAAGCAGCCGGCATTACACCTGTTCTTTTCAAACAGCCTTGGAACAGGAGAAATCATCCGTTTATTGAGGTAGGCACCTGGAGTGAACTTGAATCGTTGATTAATTTTTAATGATGTCAACTTCCTTAAAACATCAGATAGCATCCTTTATTGAATCACTGTTGTCGGAAAAAGGCTACGCCGCAAACACATGCCGTGCTTACTTACACGATTTAGAAGAATGGGTATCTTTTATTAATGATATTTTTTTTTCCGGCAAAAAGGACCAAAGCAGATGGGATCGTTTTGGAGCTGATCAGATCGACAGCCTGATGATCAGAGGCTATCTTGGGTTTCTAAATAAAAAGAATAAAAAAGCGACCATAGCGCGCAAGCTTTCTGCCATTCGCTCTTTTTTTCGATACCTTGTCAAACATGGCATTATTTTGGACAATCCTTTGGACGTGATACTTTCACCCAAACAGGAGAAGACCATTCCATCTTATCTGACCGTTGATGATATGTTCAGGCTGCTCGATTCGATAGGTAACGACACACTTCTTGATTTAAGGAACCGTGCCATTTTTGAAACCCTTTATTCGAGCGGAATACGCGTTTCTGAGCTATCCGGAATGAATACCTTTGATGTCGATTTTAATCGATGCATCATTCGCGTTCTAGGAAAAGGAAACAAAGAACGGGTGGTGCCCATCGGGGAAAAGGCAAAGGCTGCCATTAAGAACTATAGAGATAGATTAGCCATAGAAGCCGGAATACCATCGGAGGAAAATACACCACTTTTTTTAAACAAGAACGGCGGGCGACTGACGACCCGATCGATTGGTCGTATTCTTGAAAAGACAGCGAAGGCATGCGGCCTGTTAATACCGGTTTCACCGCATGCCCTTCGCCATACGTTTGCTACGCACATGCTTGATGCAGGAGCGGATTTGCGGGTAGTACAAGAGCTTTTGGGCCATAAAAGCCTTTCAACGACACAGAAATATACCCATATAAGTATAGACAAATTAATGGAAACTTATGATAAGACCCATCCACGACGATAAGTTAGGACAGTTATGAATCCACATGGCACAACAATACTTGCAGTCAGACGTAAGGGCAAAGTGGCGATTGCTGGTGACGGACAGGTTACACTAGGAAATACGATTATAAAGCATAAGGCCAAAAAAGTCAGAAGGATTTACAACGATAAGATTATTGTGGGATTTGCAGGTGCAACGGCCGATGCCTTGAATCTGTCCGAACGCCTGGAGGCAAAGCTTGAGCGATACAACGGCAATTTGACGCGTAGCGCCGTTGAACTGGCGAGAGACTGGCGGACCGACAAATACTTGAGACGTCTTGAGGCGATCATGATCGCGACCGATGAGAAAAACATGTTTGTTATTTCAGGCAACGGTGATGTCATTGAACCGGACGAAGGTGTTATGGGAATTGGTGCGGGAGGGGCCAGCGCGCAGGCGGCGGCGATAGCCCTGATCAAGCATACGGACTTGGATGCTGTTAGCATTGTAAGGCAAGCCATGGAAATCATCGGTTCAATTTGTGTTTTTACCAATAATGATATCACCATTGAAGAGTTGTAAAAGAGATGAACGATTTAAAACCACACGAAATTGTAAAAGAACTGGATAAATATATCATTGGGCAGGATAAGGCGAAGCGCTCAGTAGCCATTGCCCTAAGGAACCGATGGCGAAGGCAGCAGGTACCGGGAGATCTCAGGGACGAAATTACACCCAAAAATATCATACTTATCGGCCCTACGGGGGTGGGAAAAACAGAGATCGCTAGAAGGCTTTCCAATCTGACCGATTCGCCATTTAGCAAGGTTGAGGCATCTAAGTTTACCGAAGTTGGCTATGTGGGGCGTGATGTTGAGTCCATGGTAAGGGATTTGCTCGAACTCACGGTTAATGAGGTTAGATCGACGGAACAAGAGCGTGTTAGGGAAAGGGGGCGTCAGATTGCTGAAGAGAGGATGCTCGATATATTACTTCCGAAATCAGGGGCCGACCAGGCGCCGAAACCGGAAGATACAAAAGAGACGCCCTTTGAGCTGATCACGCACGATGGCGATGAATCTTTTTCCACAAGAGAAAAGCTGCGTCGCATGCTTCGGGAAGGTAAGCTTGATAACCGTTACGTTGACCTTGATGTTTCAGAGCGAGCCATGCCGATGGTGGAGATCTTTTCTAATGTTGGCATGGAGGAGTTGGGCATTAATTTCAAAGATATGATCGGTGGTTTTCTGCCCAAAAGTACCAAGCGAAGGAAAATAAAAGTGCCCGAGGCGATGGAGGTGCTTGCAGCGGAAGAGGCCCAGAACTTGGTCGATATGGACAAGGTTGTGAAAAAAGCCATTCAAAAGGTCGAGCAGTCGGGGATTATATTTCTCGATGAAATTGACAAGATCGCGGGCAAAAATGGTGTCCAGGGTCCGGATGTGTCAAGAGAAGGTGTGCAAAGGGATCTTCTTCCAATTGTAGAAGGGAGTACGGTTACAACCAAATATGGGCCGGTTAAAACAGACAATATTCTGTTCATTGCTTCAGGCGCTTTTCACACGGTTAAACCGTCTGATTTGATTCCTGAACTGCAAGGGAGATTCCCCATACGGGTAGAACTTGATGCTTTGGGACAAAAAGAATTTGCAAGGATACTTGTCGAACCCAAAAATGCTTTAATTCTGCAATACCTCGCTATCCTAAAGACCGAAGGCGTTGATGTGGTTTTTGAGGATGAGGCGGTTGAAGAAATAGCAAAAATTGCTGAAGATGTGAACAATCAGACCGAGAACATCGGTGCTCGAAGGCTGTATACGCTGATGGAGTGTCTTCTTGAAGACATTCTTTTCGATGCGCCGGACCTGGTAGAAAAAAGAATCGTTATTGATAGAAAGTATGTCGTAGACCAATTAGAAGAAATTAAAGACGACGAAGACTTGAGCCGGTTTATTTTATAACCTTGTATGAAAATTGATAAGAATCTTTATAATTTTTAACAAAAACAGTTTTATGTAACATCCTCGTGCAAGTTCGGGTTTGCTAGTATATTAACCAAGCACTTTATAAAAAGAATAAAAAACATGGATATAAATGTTGCCGACATACTTATCGAAGCGCTCCCTTATATACGACGTTTCTATGGCATGACTGTGGTCATTAAATACGGCGGGCACGCCATGGTCGACAGCCAGCTCAAGGAGGACTTTGCGCGTGACATTACCTTATTGAAATTTATCGGGTTAAATCCTGTTGTCGTTCACGGAGGTGGCCCTCAAATTAACCGGGTTTTAGATCGCATGGGCATACATTCCAAATTTGTACGAGGGATGCGCCTGACCGACGAACCGACAATGGACGTTGTAGAAATGGTGCTGGGCGGCAAAGTGAATAAAAGGATCGTTGCTCAAATTAATCAACAGGGAGGGAAGGCGGTCGGTTTGAGCGGCAAGGATGCGGGTCTGATTCGTGCAAAAAAGCTCCAAATTGTTCATCAAAATGAAACAACAGACACACCTGAGATTATTGATCCAGGTTTGGTTGGAGATGTCACTCATATTGACCCTGGCATCATTCACACGCTGATAAACAAAGATTTTATTCCTGTTATCGCTCCGATTGGTATCGGAGATTCAGGTGAAACCTATAACATCAATGCCGATCTTGTTGCGAACAGCGTTGCCATGGCGCTTTCAGCCGGCCGTCTGGTCTTTCTTACGGATGTTGATGGGGTGCTGAATGCCTCAGGAGAGCTTATTTCTTCAATAGATGCGGAAAGTATCCATCGGATGGTTAAAGAAAAAACCGTATCCGGTGGCATGATTCCAAAGATTGAATGCGCTTTAGACGCTCTGAAGAGCGGTATTGAAAAGGTCCACATTATCAATGGAAGCAGGCGTCATGCTTTACTCCTGGAGTTTTTTACCGACAGAGGCATAGGTACGGAAGTTATCTTTGAAAAGGTTCAATAATGAAAAACGAAGTCATCCAAAAAGCAGATCATGTCATTGCCAAAACCTATAAACGATTTCCCGTTGTGCTAACGAAAGGGGAGGGATGCAGGCTTTGGGATAAGGACGGCAAGAGTTATGTCGATTTTGTTGCGGGAATTGCTGTTTGTAACTTAGGGCATGCGCATCCGAGAGTTGCCAAAGCAATATCAGAACAGGCCGGCATTCTTTTTCATACATCGAACCTATATTATACGGTACCTCAAATAAAACTGGCAACATGGCTCACGGAGAACAGCTTCGCCGATCGGGTATTTTTCTGCAACAGCGGCGCTGAAGCGAATGAAGCTGCGATAAAACTCGCCAGAAAATACTTTAAAGAAAAAGGAGAAAACAATCGATTCAGAATCGTCTCCATGGAAAAATCTTTTCACGGACGAACCATGGCCACACTTTCAGCAACAGGGCAAGAAAAAATAAGAAAAGGATTCGAGCCTGAATTAGAGGGTTTCGATTATGTACCGTTTAATGACCTCGATGCATTGCAGCGCAGGATAGATGTCACTACGTGCGCGGTGCTGGTAGAGCCGATTCAGGGTGAAGGTGGCATTCGATGCCCTGCATCAGAATATTTTGCCACGGTGAGACGAATGTGTAACGAGGCCGGCGTTCTCTTGATTTTTGATGAGATACAGACCGGAATCGGCCGTACAGGAAAACTTTTTGCCTACGAGCATTTTGGCATCGAGCCTGACATCATGACCTTGGCGAAAGCCCTTGGCAATGGGTTGCCCATTGGGGCGATGTTGGCAAAAGAGAATGTAGCAGAAGCTTTTGGTCCGGGATCTCACGCATCTACATTCGGAGGTACACCATTGGTAACCGCAGCTTCACTCGAAGTTGTTAACGTCCTTTTTGAAGAGAATATTTTAGACCATTGTATGAAAATCGGAGCCTATTTTAAAGATAAGCTTTTTTGGCTAAAAGATCGACATTCATCAGTTGAGGATGTTCGAGGTATTGGATTGCTTTTGGGAATGAAACTGAAAACCGATGGTGATGATGTCGTCATTTCGTGTATGGAAAGAGGATTTTTGATCAATTGCATCCAGGGGAACATATTACGTTTTATCCCTCCCCTTACCATCGAAAGAGAAGAGATTGATGCACTTGTGAAATGCTTAGATGAGGTATTGGATTGAAAAAAGACATACGTACACTTTTGGATCTTAGCAAAAAGGATTTTGAGATCCTCTTGCAACGGGCCTCCGAACTAAAAAATATGCATAAAAGCGGGCTTCTCAACAGACCGCTGCAAGGCAAAACACTGGGTCTTATGTTTGGTAATAACCTTAAGGAGAATAATGGTGTCTGATCATGTGAATAAAGTGGTTCTGGCCTATTCCGGTGGGCTAGATACTTCGGTCATTTTAAAATGGCTCATCGAAACATATCAGTGTGATGTCATCGCATTTTCAGCTGATATTGGACAGGGCGATGAATTGAAACAAGTAGAAGAGAACGCTTTAAATACGGGAGCTTTAAAAGTATACATCGATGACCTGAAAGAAACCTTTGTAAAAGATTATGTTTTCCCGGCATTTCGAGCCAACGCCATTTACGAAAGCCAATATCTATTGGGCACGTCTTTGGCAAGACCGTTGATAGCCAAGCGCCAGATGGAAATCGCAAAGATTGAGAACGCTGATGCAGTCAGTCACGGTGCAACAGGGAAAGGGAACGATCAAGTCAGGTTTGAACTGAGTTATTTTGCTATGGACCCTCACATTAAGATCATTGCCCCGTGGCGTGAGTGGAATCTAAACTCTCGGAGCGATCTTATGACATTTGCCAAGCAGCATGGAATAAAAGTGCCGACAACGCGTAAAAAGCCTTACAGCACCGATCGAAATCTCCTTCATATCAGCTTCGAGGGTGGCCAGCTTGAAGATCCATGGCAACAACCACCTGATGATATGTATACCTTGACAGTGTCTCCACAAGAGGCTCCGGACCGGCCGGAGGTGATTGAGATTACATTTGATCAGGGAGACCCGGTGGCCATCAATGGTGAAACCATGTCTCCGGCAACCCTATTGACGGCGCTCAATACCCTGGGTAGTCGTCACGGCATCGGCAGAACGGATATCGTGGAAAATCGTTTCGTCGGTATGAAGTCCCGCGGCGTTTATGAAACACCGGGTGGAACCATATGGCGGATTGCACATATTGCCATCGAATCGATTACCATGGACAGAGAGGTTATGCATATCAGGGATTCACTGATTCCCAAGTATTCTGAGCTGGTATATTATGGTTTCTGGTATTCGCCTGAAATGAAACTGCTGCAGAGCTTGATTGACCAAACCCAGAAAAACATCTCTGGAGTTGTGCGGCTCGAGCTGTATAAAGGGAACTGTCGTGTTTTAGGGCGCAAATCTGAAACATCCATTTACCGTGAGGATTTTGCGACATTTGAAGATGACAGCGTATATCGTCAGCAAGATGCCGAAGGATTTATACGTCTGAATGCGCTGAGGCTGCGTATCCAGAACTTGATGAAGCAGTAGAATAAAGTAAGGGGTTGTAAATGCCTGAAAAGCCATGGAGCGGTAGATTTTCTGAGAAGACAGAGAGGATCGTTGAAGACTTTACATCTTCAATTGATATCGATAAGCGGCTTTACGCTTATGATATTGACGGCAGCATTGCCCATTGTCGAACCCTCGTAAAAGGGGGCATTATATCAGAAGAAGATGCAGATGTATTGGTTGGGGGACTTAAAAAGATAAAAAATGAGATAGAGCGGGGCAATTTCCAGTTTGATCATGGTTTGGAAGATATTCATATGCACATTGAAGCCCGGCTCGTGGAGAAAGTCGGAAAAATCGCGCAAAAACTCCACACCGCCAGGAGCCGAAACGATCAGGTCGCTCTGGATGTGAGAATGTATCTAAGAGATGAGGCTAGAGGCATCATTGGATCGCTGGTAAGTCTTAGACAAGTCATCTTAGACATGGCAAAGGCCAACATCGATGTTGTTTTACCCGGTTACACCCATCTACAACGGGCGCAACCCGTCCTTTTATCTCACCATCTCATGGCTTACTATGAGATGTTTTCAAGGGACACGGAAAGATTCGAGGAGGGTTTAAATCGAATCAATGTCATGCCGCTGGGCAGTGCAGCCCTTGCGGGGACAACATACCCCATTGACAGAGAATATACCGCACAACTCCTTGAATTCCCCAGGGTGTCGGCAAACAGCATTGATGCGGTGTCAGATCGCGATTTTATCGTTGAATTTATATCAGCTGCGGGCCTCTGCATGGTTCATCTCAGCCGGATATCAGAAGAGCTGATTATTTGGTCATCAGCAGAGTTTGGATTCATAGAACTTCCGGATTCTTTTGCTACCGGCAGCAGCATTATGCCGCAAAAAAAGAATCCTGACGTACCTGAGCTGGTCCGTGGAAAAACCGGTCGAGTTTTTGGGGACCTGGTGTCGATTTTGACTATGATGAAATCGTTGCCGTTATCTTATAACCGTGACATGCAGGAGGATAAAGCAGCATTGTTCAATACGGTAGACGTTTTAACCGAATGTATTGGCATTTATATTGCCATGCTCCCTAAAGTAAAGATACATAAAGAAGCCATGTTGCAGGCGACGTCCAAGGGTTTTTTAAATGCGACTGACATGGCCGATTACCTGGTAATCAAGGGCATGCCTTTTCGTAAAGCTCATGATTGTGTCGGCAATGCAGTTTTGTACGCCTTAAGCAAGAATAAGGAGCTGCACGAACTTAATTTGGAAGAATTAAAATCCTTTTCAGCAATCATCGAAGCGGACATTTTTGATATATTGTCTACAGATCAGATGATAGCTAGAAGAAAATCGATTGGCGGTACTGCAACAGAAAGTGTAAACGCTGCCATTGAAGCGGCCAAAAAGCGTCTAGAAAAAGAGATACAGGAATGATTTAGATATGATGATAACGCTTAAAAATTCGGTACTATTGAAATTATTGACGATGATTTTGCTATGCTTTTTATTCTCTGGATGTGGGAAAAAGGCGCCGCCAAAACCACCGGACAAAGGAAAACCATCGGCAGTCAACAGTCTAAGTCCATTTTTATTTGAATAGGTAAGTTATGCATCACTTTGAATATCGAGACCATGAGTTGTATTGTGAAAATATTCCGGTTAGGACCATTGCTGAAAAGGTCGGGACCCCTTTCTTTTTGTACAGTCATGCGACCTTAAAACGACATTTCCTCATCTTTGACAAAGCGTTTGAAGGATTAAAAAGACTGGTCTGTTTTTCAGCAAAAGCCAATTCAAATCTGGCTATTTTGAAATTATTTGTCAATCTGGGTGGGGGCCTTGATATCGTATCGGGCGGAGAGTTATACCGTGGATTAAAGGCTGGTTTTTTACCTAAAACAATTGTTTATTCCGGTGTTGGCAAGAGAGTTGACGAAATAGATTATGCCCTTAACACCGGCATATTGATGTTTAACGTCGAGTCTCTCGAAGAACTCAAACTGATCGATAAAAGAGCAGGTCTTTTAAAAAAGAAGGCACCTGTTGCCGTTCGAGTCAATCCCGATGTTGATCCCAAAACGCATCCGTATATCTCTACCGGTCTGAAAAAGAATAAATTCGGTATCGATACAGCGTCAGCGCTTAAAGGGTACCAGATGGCAAATGAGCTTGAAAATGTTGAAATTATCGGTATTGACTGCCACATCGGATCGCAAATTACCGATGCAAAACCTTTTCAAGAGGCTCTGGCAAGCCTAAAAAGCCTTTTGAATGAAATAAAAAAGATGGGAATCGACATACGGTATCTTGACATGGGTGGCGGCCTTGGCATAACGTATGACGATGAGTCACCTCCCCATCCTCGCGAATATGCTAAAGCTATCGTCGAATCCCTAAAAGGGACAGATCTACACCTTATTTTGGAACCCGGTAGGGTTATTGTGGGGAATGCCGGAATACTTGTAACCCGGGTTCTTTTCAGAAAGTCGGGTCCAACAAAAGAATTTGTTATTGCTGACGCCGGGATGAACGATCTTATGCGTCCCACTTTGTACAATGCTTTTCACGCGATTAAGGCCGTATCGGCAGGAAATGACCGGATGATTACTGCCGATATTGTCGGGCCAATTTGCGAAACGAGCGATTTTCTAGCAATAGATCGAAATATCCCTGATGTCAAACAAGGGGATCTTCTTGCAGTGATGAGTGCAGGCGCCTATGGATTTGTGATGTCATCCAATTATTGTTCCCGGCCCAAGGTGGCTGAAGTGATGGTCAACGACGACCAGTTTTATATTATAAAAAAGCGTCAGGAATATGAGGATCTGGTTGCCGGTGAATCGATTCCGACATTTCTCAATTCGTGAAAACATAAGATATCAAAAGCTTCGGACAAAAGGGCTTTACGGTTTTTTATGGGAAAAAATATTGAACTTCTAAACTTGTGGTATGAATAATAAGATATGCAGCCTTTGAATTTTTACAAAATGAGCGGCAGCGGTAATGATTTTATCATTATCGACAATAGAAAAAAGGTCGTTAATGACGCTGATTTGGTCAAATTTATCGCAAGCGTATGCAGAAGAAAAATGTCTGTCGGTGCTGACGGCTTTATCCTTGTGGAGAACTCGGACGACGTTGATTTCGAGTGGCGATTTTATAATTCTGATGGAAGCGTTGCGGAAATGTGCGGGAACGGCGCCCGTTGTGCAGCGCGATTTGCGTATGAAAACAACATCGCCGGGCCCCGGATGTCCTTTAAAACCGAAGCCGGTGTTATCCATGCCCAGATCATCGATGACAGGGTCAAAATAAAAATGCCCGATCCAACCGATTTTAAAAAAGACGATGAGCTCCATCTAGAAGAGGGTGCCCTTCCTATCGCCAGCATTCATACAGGGGTTCCCCATGTGGTCATCGTTGTAGACGATATTGAGGAAGCATCGGTGGTTGAGTTGGGTCGAAAGATTCGGTTCCATGAAACATTTGCCCCTGCAGGTACCAACGTAAATTTCATATGTCCCATGGCAGACAATGTCGTTGCCATGAGGACATATGAAAGGGGCGTGGAAGATGAAACGCTTGCTTGTGGTACGGGAGCTGTGGCCAGCGCCATTGTCATGGCCGATAAATTGAATGTAACATCGCCGGTCAGCATCCTGACTCGCAGCGGTGAGCGGCTCAGTATTTATTATACCGTAGAAAAAGGTATTTATTCTGATATCTACCTTGAAGGGGATGCCCGCATCATATACAAGGCACGGCTTTGTGAAGATGCCTGGAAATAGAAGCGTGGGGAATTACACGGTATACATCGGTGCTGGGTCTAATATCGGAAACAAACTTGCCAACTGCCAAAACGGAATAGAATCACTGATAAAATCCGGCGGCACGGTTTTAAAGGATCAGTCACGCTTTTACAAAACAGAACCTGTCGACTACCAAGCACAGGACTGGTTTATCAATTGTGTGGCAAAAATCGAGACCGCCAAAAACCCTTTTGAGCTATTACACACACTCAAGTCGATTGAGCGCGATGTCGGGCGTGTTGCTGATCCTGTAAAATTTGGTCCACGGATTCTCGATCTGGATATCTTGTTGGTTGACAACTTGGTGGTAACGTCATCCAAATTGGTCGTTCCACATCCCAGAATGCACAAGAGACGGTTTGTATTACAACCGATTTGCGATATAGACGCTAAAATTATTCATCCAGTGTTAATGAAAAATATGCAAAGCTTGTTGGAGATGCTGGATGAGGATGAACAAAGGATTGAAGAATATAGATGCGCCTATTAATATTATTGGGTCTTATATACCTATGCTACCGGGCTCTCAAATCTTGGATGGCCCAAAGCGGGTTGTATCAGAAAACGGTATCAAGCAACGACGTCAAAGAGATCGATGATATAATGATAAAAGATCCTTTTTGTGAGATATATTTTCCCAAAAAAGATGGTGTGCATTTGCGATCAGATGGCAAGGATTTGTATTTTTGCAGTAAGGCATGTCGGGATAAATTTGTAAATAGAAATTAAAAAAATAACAGAAACCATGGGAGGAGTGATTCAATGAAATTTTTTATAGACACGGCCAACCTAGACGAAATAAAGGAAGCATACAGCATGGGAATGGTGGATGGGGTTACCACCAATCCGAGTCTGATTGCCAAGGAAGAAGGAGCGTTTGAAGAGATTATAAAGGAGATTTGTGATATTGTTGATGGCCCTGTTAACGCGGAGGTTATCAGTACGGATACCGAAGGTATGCTCAAAGAGGCCCACCACCTGGCAAAGATCCGCAACAATATCGTGGTCAAGATTCCCATGACGGTTGACGGTTTGAAGGCGACAAGAACGCTGACTGAGGAAGGAATTAAAACCAACGTAACACTGATCTTTTCACCGCTGCAGGCGCTAATGGCGGCTAAAGCCGGGGCTACGTACGTTAGCCCGTTTGTTGGGCGCCTGGATGATCTGGCACAGGAAGGTCTTGTTTTAGTTGAACAGCTTGTTGAAATTTATAGCAATTACGCTTATGATACCGAGATCATTGTAGCGAGCGTCCGCAACCCGGTCCATGTACTTGACGCAGCTGTAATCGGTGCCGATATTGCCACGCTCCCCTTTGCTGTGCTGGGCAAGTTGGCGGCTCACCCTCTAACCGATAAAGGCCTCAAGGCTTTTCTTGATGACTGGAACAAGGGAAAAGGGTAGACAGCAGGATGAACTATGGGCATTGCTAATGCTTGAATCGCACAGGATCGAGAACCATGTCTTCAAACAGACCAATAAAAAAGATTTTGAGTCACCCGAATAGCCTGACCTTGTTTCGAGTTGCAGCTGTACCTGTTATTGTAATTCTTCTTTTGTTTCCGAACCGGCTTTCCACATTTGTGGCTGCCTTGTTTTTTAGTATCGCTGCCATCACCGATTTTCTGGACGGATTTCTTGCAAGACAGAAGGGGCTGATATCCAATTTCGGAAAAGTGATGGATCCTATTGCAGATAAACTGCTGGTGTCTTCTGCGTTTATCATGTTGGCATCGCTGGGGTGGATACCATCCTGGATCGTTTGCATTATCATCGGTCGCGAGATCGCAGTCACCGGTTTGAGAAATATTGTTGCCCAAAAGGGCAAGGATGTTTCTGCGTCCAGCCTTGGGAAATATAAAACAGGATTTCAAATTGCTGCCATTATTCCTCTTATTATCCATTTTCCCTACTTTACCATCGATTTTCACGCCATCGGGGCCATATTTCTATGGGTTGCTTTGATATTGACTATCTGGTCAGGTGCGGATTATTTCTTTAAATTTAAAACGCTTCTTAAGACCTAGTTTTTTTTATTGACAAATTTGAAATAACTATTTATGAAAATCATGATGCTGAGCGGGAATAACTCAGTGGTAGAGTGCGACCTTGCCAAGGTCGAAGTCGCGGGTTCAAATCCCGTTTCCCGCTCCATTTTTTTTTGGGCGGCATAGCCAAGTGGTAAGGCAGCGGTCTGCAAAACCGCTATTCACCAGTTCGAATCTGGTTGCCGCCTCCACAACAATATCAAAGGGTTGCAAGAATTTCAATGACTTGCAACCCTTTTTTAATCCTTTCCTTTATATCACAAAAAGTACGTAAAAACACCCTTTTTGGCTAAAAACTAGGCACAGATCTAGACACAGGAAAAACACTCCCCTTTAAAAAATTAGGCCTTTTTCCCAATCCTTACGCAAGCAAATTCTCTTGGGCCATCTTTTTGACATGAGAAACAATCCGTTCCGTTGCTCAATGGACTATTTTTAACAGGTCCCAATTTGGTATATTGTTGAGCATTTTTACCTTTATATAACTGAAATTAAAAGGAAAATATATGGTGGCATGTTTTTTGCCGAAAAACAGTAACAGCCGTCGTAATAAATAAAGATGAATAATAATCACAAGATCTTAGCACATCCAATAGCGTGATTTTTGTATCAATAGCTATCGAGCCTATAAATGCAATACGTTTAATATGAATTATAATCACAAGCTCTTAGGGAGTCTAAAGATTACGATTGTTAGAATAGTGACGTTATTCAGAACATATTAAGGAGGGGAATTGCACATATCGAATTTGCGCGTCGAATCAGTGTCCCTTGCTATTTTGGAGAAATCGGGAACGGCAAAACATTTTTCGTTGAATTTCTTTGTGGTAAGTATCGCCGTTTTTCGACCAAAGAGAGCAACCGCAAAGTCGTTTGTAAATTCGCTAGTTCATCGCAAGGAACGGTGGCACGGTGACCCCGCCAAGGCAGATAGGACTTTTAACCATTTTACCGAAATAAAATGGTAGTTTCGTTTATTAGGTATTGTTGATATCACAACCCCGGAATGGCACTTGTGGATTCCATATATAGCAGATATCAAAGGTCGGATAATAAAAAATCAGAGCCATTCCCGGCCCTGCTCATATAAATTAGTTTCGCTATTCTGCCATTCTTAGTATTAGTCTTCTATCAAGTCCACTCCTCCTATCTTTACCTGATCTACGCTCAGGGATATGATGGTTGTATGAGAATTGACGTCGATCTGCGCCTAAACGTCTGCCTCCATTATCAGGCAACATAGTCGGAGTCATAGTTTTTAGATCCTTTTCGATTTATTCAAGATTGATTGTCGATAAGTTTTAAAATTTCACTACATTTGCCTTTGACAGGGCAATTGTAAATTATTTCTGATAATTCCAAGACAATTTTTACTAATTCACCTTTGTTTAAAGACGAAACTGGTTTCCCATAATATCCAATATTATCAGGATGTAAATCGCTCGTAGTCATCATTTCTATTCTTTCTGAAAGATTATAAATTGTGAAGATGATAAAGTGCGGCTAAAATTGTTTTTTACCTTAATTGAAACCAGTTACATATACCATAAAAATGAAAAGAGCAAACTCCTTGAAATGGATTTGCCCTTATAAAAACAATATCACAAATATATTAGATGCCTGACATTCAGGCTTTCATAGCAGAGATCAAAGGTCGAGTAATAGAAAAACTGAGCCATTTATATGAATGGATTAATTGTTGATATAGGCTTGTCGAATTGTATAGCAATACCTTTTGAATCGATTCTGACTATTGTCCCTGATATTTTAATAGGATCCTCAAAATCATTAGGGGAGAAAATTAAAGAAAGCTTAAGTCCTGTGAATAAAGGAATTTGAGTCTCAATAAAAAGTCCACCGTCACTTATATTTTGAATAAAATCTGTGAAACTACAATAATCTCCTGAGCACTCTACATGAATAAAAGTGCTATTTCTTGGATATTTCCTTTTCTCTCTCTCACCATGGATTAATTTTTCTCTTTTTTCCAGTTTTCCTAAGAGTTCTATTACTTCTGAATAAAGTCCACTACTACTTATATTTTGAATAAAATCTGTGAATGCACAATGCCTTCCTGAGCACTCTACATGACTAAAAGTGCTATTTCTTGGATACTTTCTTTTCTCTTTCTCACCATGGATTAATTTTTTTCTTTTTTCCAGTTTTCCTAAAAGCTCTATTGCTTCTGATTCTGACATTTCAAATACTAATTGAATTAAACGAGCCTCAAGTTCACTGATCTTAACATTGGTCTTTTTAGTTTCCATAAGCTAAAATCTCGTTTAAGGCCTTTAGGCCCGTGCCAGTTCGACTAGCCGGGTAATTCCTTTGTTCAAATTGTTTAGGTTAATTATATAGAATCTTTGCCAAATTTTTATATTCTATGCAAAAATCATGCAAATTCAGTCGGTTACAACAAAGACGCATAAATATCTATAAAAATCAATTAGTTGGAAGATCTGTAGATATTTTTAAGCATATTAAATTTCTAACAAGTTTGGACAAAAACTAGGTAATTGTGGGATAAACTACATAAATTTTGTGAAATGTTTTTCATAATATGTGACATAGTTCAAAGGGCTGTATGCTGCATTGTGGTATTCATTGATGGTATGAATTGAGGGAAAAGAAGGGGGGTGATTACATATATCTTGCCAGTATGTGGATTATAGAACATTGTATCCGGCATTGTGATATCTGCAAAAATTATAGGGTTGAAATTCGTGTCATTTATAGCAGATATCGCAAGTCGGATAATAAAAAAGCAGGACCATTGCTGATCCTGCTCTATTGAATATCTCTATTACTCAGCTGTTCTTATTTCTTGTCTTCTATCAAGCCCGCTTCTACGATCTTTACCAGACCTGCGTTCAGGAATATGAAAATAATAA
The DNA here is from genome assembly GCA_020345745.1 of Desulfobacterales bacterium. Classification (GTDB taxonomy): domain Bacteria; phylum Desulfobacterota; class Desulfobacteria; order Desulfobacterales; family UBA11574. Next base: position 3,367,992 of record CP070768.1, on the reverse strand, counting down.
GAATATTGTCTCCTATCAACTCCTAATCGTCTACCACCATTATCATTTAATTGAATGCCATTCATTTCCAATTACCATTAATTATCTTTTTCCGACCAATCCAACCAAGGGCAAGTAGCCCAGAACCTAAAAGAAACATTGTTGCAGGTTCTGGGATCGGATGAGCATTAGAATCTGAAACTGTGTATCCCCATTCCCAATGTCCATCATTATTGATATTTCTAATGCCTGGAACATATAATGGGGTGTCGATAATTATGGTGGTACTATTTACATTTAGATCATTAAAGCTAATTGAGCCATAATAATCATATTTATACATAGTGGCGTGAACATCGATCTGAAACGATAACAAAAAAATAAAAATTAATAACAGTTTTCTCATAATAATTGAAATTAATAGGAGGTGACTTTAGGAAAGCGAGTGGAGTTAAAAAATTAACCGTGAACCATTTTCAATCTAGCCGAAAAATATGAAATACGACTGTAATATTGATATTATAACATAAGACTCACCCACTATTCTATGCAAGAATCGTGCGAAATCAAGCATTTATTTCCTTTCCTTAGATTTCAGCCAGTTATCTAAAATGTAATAGGATCGAAACAGGAAAATATGAAAAAAATGTAATATATTTCTTACATTTAATTCACATTATGAAAAAAATTACATAGAAATTTCAATACAAAAAAACATAAATATAAGATCGCTCAAATCTAAAAAATTATACTACACCGAGATAGAATTGGTGGGATGGAAAAGATATACCATGCATAAAGATATTTTGCCATTAACACAGGCTGAAGCCTATTCTTACTTATTGCATATATCATAAACACAAAACCCCACCTCCATGACGGAAAGTGGGGTCTGTAATCAGTTCATTGTGATTTCTTGGTTGAAGGATATTTTTTGGCTTTCTTTTGTATCATCCTTCTTTGACTGAAGTTTATTCACCATAACTAAGTCGTTTTATTAAATAAGAGTCTCCACTCTCAATAAGCTCCATTGAAATAGGGCCTCTATTTTCTTTCCATGGTTCACCAGGCAATAGGATTCGGATGAAATATTTTCCCTTAATCCTAACATTTCCTGTATCGGTATTTATTGAATATGCCTCTAAATCTATCCGGTAGTTAACTGATTTGAATTTTTTCATATTGCTACGATATTTCGGCTGCAGTTCTTTGAATGGCTTGTTATTTTCAGTAGCATCGGATGAAAAAAAGTTGGCTAGTTTTTCTGCATCTTTGCTTTCATATATCTGGCAATAATTGAACAAAAAGGATTCTAAACGGTTTGCTTGAGTTTCATACTGTTGTGTCTGACCAACACCATTAAACAAAAAAACGGTTGTTAATGCAACAATGATGAATAGATCTACTTTTTTCATAGCAATCTCAGTTAAGAGTTATTTCTTACCCTTCTTTTTATGCTTTTTCAGAAGGTCCTCAATGGCTTCAACCAACAATTCATTTTGACGTTTACCAAGCTCTATAGCCAATATTTTGAACTGTTTGATGAGGTTTTCGGGAACCGTCGTGTTGAAGAAAACTTTTTTATCCATGTTCCATAATTAGAAAGAATTCTTGTTGAAGTCAACAAAAAAGGTTGACATACACTTTGTCTTGTTGATATTGTTATTTCAACAAGACAATAAGTATCCTGCTATAGATGACAGATTTTTGAGGCTAAATTATTTGAGATATCATTTTTCTCAAAAGGGCAAGCTCTTCGATAGGGTTTTGCCCTTTTTGCAATTTTGTAAGAAATGGGATATATGCAAATAAAAAGAACTGGCTGAAACCAGTGGTTTTGGCAAGGTATTACATGGTTGAGCATAAGAGATTAAGGCTATTTTGTAAATTTTATATTTATTGAAAGTGAATTGTAAAAGGAGGTTAAGGAAAATGGAAAATAAGCAAGAAAAATATGTCTGTGCGCACTGTGGTTATACTGCTGAGGGGAAGTTTAAAGAAGATATCTGTCCTGAATGCGACCAAACTTTCTGGAAATGTTCTAAATGCGGGTTCCTCATTACTGCTTCAATACCTCCAGACACATGCTCACAATGCAATGAAAAGTGCGATTTCCGGAACGTTACTTGTTATACCCCAGAATGTGGAGGCCCCGGCCATTTCGATCCAAGGTTATAAGTATCAAAAGGTGATCTTTATATGTTATGTATTTAGCATTAATTAGCCTTACATTGTGTGTTTGGCAATAAATCGCAACATTTGAGCTTTGGAAATTCAGCATTGAAATTACAGTAATTTTAATAGAACCGACCTTTATAATTGATTCTCTATGGAAATTCGCTTTTTATCTTATCGCGAATTCCATAGCGAAATATCTTTCATCTTCTGACCTCATGCTCAAATTTTAAAGACGTAGTTTTTTAAGGTAGTTGAAATAATGCGAAGATATATTTTATACATTCTTGTTTTGGCTCTGATTACAATTATTGGCTGTGCTACTATTGCTGTTGAAAAAACAAAAAAGGCTTACCTCGATCGAGGAAATTCCTATTATAAAACAGGCAACTATCAACGAGCCATAAAAGAGTATACCCAAGCCATCCGTCTTGATCCGAGACTTGCTGATGCCTACTTCAATCGGGGGCTTGTCTACAACAACACAGGCCAGTACGATAAGGCCATAGCTGATTTCAGCAAAGCCATTAGTATTGATCCGAAACTTACTAATGCCTATTACAATCGGGGGATAGCCTATGACAACAAAGGTAATTTTGAACAGGCTATCTCTGAGTTCAGTAAAGAATTAGAAATAAACCCGAGATATGCTGAAGCATACTATAATCGGGGGAATGCCCATGGGAAGCAAGGTCAGTATGACAAGGCTATCGCAGATTTCAACAAGGCAATTGAGATAAACCCCAAGTATGCTAAGGCCCTCTACAATAGAGGGTTTGCATATGCTAAAGGTAAGGGCCAGTACGACCAAGCTATCTCTGATTACAGCAAAGCCATAGAGATAAACCCAAAGTTTGTTTATGCCTACCTCCATCGGGGGCTTATCTATGCTGGCAAAAACCAGCTTGAAAGGTCTATCGCTGATTTCAACAAAGTCATAGAGATAAATCAAAATTATGCTTTGGCCTACAACTATAGAGGGTATGCCTATCGACTCAAAGGACAGCATGACAAAGCCATCTCTGACTACAGTAGGGCAATAGAAATAAACCCGAAGTATGCTTGGGCCTATAATAATCGGGGAACTTCCTATTATTCCAAGGGAGAATATGATAAAGCCTGGGTGGATATCCACAAGGCGATGAGCTTAGGTTATCAGATTCATCCAGGATTTCTCAAGGCTCTTCGTGAAGCCTCAGGAAGACAAGAATAATGGTTGCAATTTCGGTTTGCAATCTTCAGCTTAAGACCTGTGATACCTGCTATGAAAGCCAAAATATCAAGGGCCTAAAATATTTGTGATATCGTTTTTCAATGGTGAGAATCTTTTTTCCTGAGTTTGCCCTTTTCTTCTGGAAGAATTTGTATAGGTAGGTTTAAATGAGAATCCTTTTTTCCCAATTAATATTTTGTTGTGTATTGTTAACGTTGCCCTTACCTGCAGTTGCGCAACAGGGCTTTGAAGAGATATTAAAGGCAATTGTTAAGATTAGGGCAACTATCCCAGAAGATGCCCGTACTGCCAATATACTCGGAAAAGAGCGTGAAGGCCATGGTGTGGTTATTGATTCAGATGGGCACGTCCTTACAATTGGCTATCTCATTTTAGAAGCTGAAAGCGTTGAAATGATTGGACCGAATGAAAAATCGACCTCGGCAACCGTTGTGGGCTATGATCATAGTACCGGATTCGGTCTGATACGAGCCCAAAAACCTGTTGGAATTAAACCTATTCAACTTGGCAATTCATCAGAACTTAAAGAAGGTGCCCCGATACTTGTTGTCGGCTACGGTGGAAAGGATGCAATTCAGGCAGCTCGAATCGTGTCACAAAGGGCATTTGCAGGCTACTGGGAATACCTTATCGAGAATGCAATATTTACTGTTCCGCCGATTAGCAACTTCGGTGGCGCTGCTCTGATTGGACCAGATGGAAGGTTATTGGGTATTGGGTCTCTATTTACACAGATAACTGTGCAGGGAATGGGGTCAATTCCCTGCAACATGTTTGTCCCCATAGATCTCCTAAAACCGATTCTCAATGATCTGAAGACCTTTGGCCGTACTCGTGCGCCGTCAGAACCCTGGCTCGGGTTACATGCAGAGGAAGTACATGGACGCGTTATCGTCATCCGTACAACACCCGACGGCCCTGCTGAAAAAGCTGGCATCAAGAACGGCGATGTCGTTTTAACAGTAAAAGGAAAACCGGTGAAAGGACTCGCTGATTTTTACCGCAAAGTTTGGGCCCTTGGGAATGCGGGCATTGAAGTTCCTCTAAATATTCTCCAAGAGATCCAAATCCGTGAAATAATAATCCACTCTGGCGACCGTTACAGATATTTTAAGTTAAAACCAATAAAAAGAGTGGATGCTATCGTATCATTTAACTAATAGATACTATTATGGTAAATATTTCGTCTAATATATTATCTGCTGACTACCAAAATTGAACTGTACTGCCTAAATAATGAATCGACAACGCTTGCGGATAGCTGTTGATCAAAACTCGATATAATTTTAAGCACATCTTTTTTTCGGATATCATAAGGGCAGATCCATTTTTCGGGGGTTTGCCCTTTTTGCATTTATGCAAGAAATAAGATATATGCAAAATAGTTAGAGTTGGTTCAATCTGCTATACTGGCAAGAAATCAAAGGTTTTGACAGGTCCGATTATCTTGAGATATACTCTCAATATATCATAGATAACACCATACCTGATGTAAGGAATAGATATCTGAAAAACGATCTGGAATTGATATTTACAGTCCGAATTTGATATCTGTAAATTTAACAGATATCAAGTCATGGTAAGATATTTGTGTATGTGCCGCAATCGTAGCCTTAGGTGATTAGCCGAGATCATTATTAAAATCGATGATAGGGCAGATTATATTATTTTGTATAGCCACTTTTGTTCAAAATCATCTTTGAAAACTGTCGACATCCATTAATTAGACTTATACCCAAGTTGAGTTTATGAAAAGACTATAGGACCAAAATGAACAGCGAGAATAATTTAGCAAAGCACAAAACGATTCCCCTTCGAAGCTATCTTACCGTTATTTGTACAGCTGGCATAGGGATCGTGATATCTTTTATTCTATTTTTCGTTGTCAATAATTGGGAACGGACGAATCAACATATAGAATTCGAATCATTCTCAAAGGGTTACGCAAATGCGGTGCAAAACAGTTTGCAGCAGTATGTGGAAGCGCTCGAGTTCCTTGGAGACTTTTTTAATAATTCCGAGCATGTGACCCGTCAGGAGTTTTCCAGTTTTGCAAAGAGTACCCTGTCTCGCTACCCAGGTATCCAGGCGTTTTCATGGAATCCTCTTGTAATGGATAATGAGCGTGCCGTCTATGAGTCACTGGCTAGAAAGGAAGGGGTAAAAAATTTCAAGTTCACGGAAAGGACTGAAAAAGGGGAGCTTACCAGGGCTGCACAGCGTCGAGAATATGTTGTGGTTTATTATATAGATCCCCTGGAGACGAACGCACCAGCCCTGGGTTATGACATTGCTTCAAACCCAACACGATTGCAAGCCATTAGACATGCTTTCAATTCAGGAAAATCGGTCGTCACTGGCAGGATCAAATTAGTTCAGGAAACCGGCAACCAGTTCGGCGTCTTGATCCTCCACCCCATTTATCACCAAGGCGTTAGCTTGAAAACTTTGGAAGAGCGTCACAAATCCCGCAAAGGAGTTGTGGTGGAAGTCATCCGCATTGGCGATGTCGTAGAAACCGCACTGGATAGTTTCACTGATGAAGGGATTGAGGTATTCCTTTACGATGTATCCGGTGAAGAAGAAAAACGGTTCCTTTACTTTCGCCCATCACATACGTCAAAAATGGCTGCTCAACCAATGGAGGAAAAGGTCATTGAGAGAGATCTTCACTGGAGTAATAACTTTGAATTCGCGGGGCGTCATTGGAAAATTCTGTTAAGGCCAACTTCATCCTATCCCGGTTCTCACCAACACTGGTATGCGTGGATAATCCTATTTGGATCGTTGTTATTGACTGCTACATTGGCTTTCTACCTGTTTAAAAGATTGAAGTATACTGCAGAAATTGAAAGAAAAATTATTCAAGAAGCTCGAATCAACCAACAATTAGCAAAGGAAGTCTCTGAACGTGAGCGTTTCGAAGGGAAAGCGACACGTTTTGGACACATACTTGAGCGATCTTTGAACGAAATCTATGTTTTTAACGCTGATACTCTCAAATTCATACAGGTGAACAAGGGTGCCAGAAATAACTTGGGATACTCAATGGAAGAGCTCCAGAGGTTGACTCCTTTAGATATTAAGACTGAGTTCACTCTAAATTCATTTTTAAATTTCATTGAACCACTTCGAACAGGTGAAAGAAATGTTATCCTTTTTAATACAGTTCATAAGCGGAAAGATGGATCTCTATATCATGTCGAGGTGCATCTTCAGTTTGTGACATTTGAATTAACGCCCGTTTTCGTCGCAATAGCTTTAGACGTTACCGAAAGGCTGAGGATGGAAGAACAACTTCTCCAAGCCCAAAAGATGGAATCCGTTGGCACCTTGGCCGGAGGGATTGCCCATGACTTTAATAACTTGCTCATGGGTATCCAAGGGCGGATATCTTTGATGCTGATGGATGCCGATTCTTACCATCCCTTTTATGAACATCTAAAAGGTATAGAGGATTATGTGGGAAGTGCGTCTAGTCTTACAAGGCAGCTTCTCGGTTTTGCAAGAGGTGGGAAATATGAGGTCAAACCGACGGACCTTAACCAACTGCTTAATAAAAGCTCTGAAATGTTTGGTCGCACGAAGAAAGAGATTAAAATTCATAGAAAGAGCCAAAAAGACATCTGGACGGCTGAAGTGGATCGGAGTCAGATTGAACAGGTTCTATTAAATCTTTTTGTTAATGCCTGGCAGTCAATGCCTGGTGGTGGGGAGTTATACGTTGAAACGGAGAATATTGTGCTCGATGCGGACTATGTAAATCCCTATTCCACAGAGCCAGGAAAATATGTAAAAATATCGGTTACTGATACCGGCATCGGAATGGATAAAGATATACAGGAGAGGATATTCGACCCGTTCTTTACCACAAGAGAAATGGGCAGAGGTACAGGCTTAGGTCTTGCTTCCGCATATGGAATCATCAAAAACCATAATGGCATGATAAACGTTTTCAGTGAGAAAGGTGAAGGGTCGACATTCAACATTTATCTACCGGCTTTGGAAAAAGAGGTCATGGATGAGCAGAGATTGTCAGAAGAGGTGTTGACGGGTAAAGAGACCGTTCTTTTGGTGGATGATGAAAATATGGTGATTGATGTTGGGAAGTCTATGTTGGAAAAAATGGAATACAAGGTCCTGATCGCTAGAGGTGGAAAAGAAGCGATTGAGATTTACGAAAAGACTCAAAAAGAAATAGGCCTGGTTATTTTGGATATGATTATGCCGGAAATAGGCGGTGGAGAAACATACGACAAACTGAAAGAGATCAATCCTCAAATTAAAGTGCTTCTTTCCAGCGGCTACAGCATCAATGGCCAAGCAACCGAAATATTGGAACGTGGTTGCGATGGTTTTATTCAGAAACCTTTCAGTATGATAGATCTGTCACAAAAGATAAGAGGGATTTTGGACAAAGAATAATACGGATCACGGTTTTGACACATATGAGATACCGCTATCATTAAGGGCGAATCTTTTTTACAGGGTTTGCCCTTTTCATTTTGATGATATATGTCATCTAATTAATTCTAACACAATGTGATACAATTTTATTGACTTTGGTGATTTTATATATACCTTCTTTCCAATAGGTTTCGTATTTTTCCTTTTCAATTTACATTGCATATTACTTACTCTTGACCTTTTCCATCATTGATCATCAGTAAGGTTTTTGCCAAATCCTGTATCGTATTCTGAATACAGACCTATCTTAAAATACATGAATTGCTTAATTATAGCTTGGGATCAACAATTGGTTTGTCTCGCTACCAATGGCATCTTAAACAAACAATAATGGAGAAAATCAAGGAGCCATGTCATGAATAGCCAGAATCAACCAAGTCTTTATGCGCGGCTGGGGGGTGTATATAGCATCGCGACCGTCGTGGATTACTTCATCAACCGGATCATGGTCGACCCGCGCTTAAATTCAAACCCGCGAGTGGACAAAGCTCATCATTGGATATCGCCGCCGGGGTTCAAATACCTCGTAACGGAAATGGTCTGCGAGGCAACAGGTGGGCCACAAAAGTATACCGGTCGTTCTATGCTTGATTCGCACCGACATCTGCTGATTTCTGCTGCTGAGTGGGAAGCTTTTTTAGATGATTTCCAGCAGACACTGGACAAGTTCAGGGTGCCTCAGAGGGAGCAGGAAGAGCTTAAAGCGATTGTGGCTAGCACGCGAGAGGACATTGTCGTCTGACAATAGAATCCACCTAACAAGTCACTCCAGCGGGCGGCTGATAGCTGTCGCTAATCTCTGATGCTATCGATTTGATGCTTTATATATAACGCTTGGTTTATTGTCATTCTGAAACCTGTGTTACCTCCAACTAAACACAGGTTCAGCGAAACTACCGATAACTACTATAAAAGTGCAAATATTAGAGGCCTAAAATCTCTGTGATATTATTTTTTCAAAAGGGCAAGTCCTTTTCAGAGGATTTGCCTTTTTGATTTTATTAAGAAGTGCATTGGATAATCAATTTGATATGTTTACTTTGTCTATATTCATTTGATTTTTCATCGATCCATGCGTGTTGTGACCAATGAATAGTACATTTATTTTGATCATTTTCAATGCCAACTGTTGATGATCCAGGTCCATCTGCTATCAAATTTTCATTAATTGACCAACCCTGCCAATTATTGAAAGATTGAAATTTCAGATAAACGATTCCACCTGACACAATCGATTCATCGCTTTTAAATATAACCTCACATCCGTTTAACGATTTCCCATCCCATAATGAAACAAATCCATTGGGATTTAAGATCAATCTTGTATGAGGCAATTTAGACAATTCATTGTAAAATTGAAGGCAGGGTGAATCATTTGCATTAGAAATCTGAAAAATGAAAATAAATAGGAATGTCAATGATAATGACAGGGCTTTCTTCATATAATTATTTGATGAATAGATTGGATTGAAATTTTTATACGATCTTAATTCATTAATGAAAATAGGTCAATTGAATCAATGACACTATGGATATTTTATAAATGTGAGCATATTAACAAATCCGACTTTAAATTTGGTGAGGATTATTTATGGGGAATCTGAGAGAGATTTATCCTTTTTGCAATTTTGTAAGAAAAAAGATTTATGTACAGAAAATTTGGGTGGTTAAGCATGTGATCATGGTAAGAGATCGCATGTTTTGAGAACCCCAATTTCCACGGACTTCAAATTGTGTTACCCAGCGTTGGCTGCAGCGACGCTTGTGGGCCGCCGCTTTTGGAGCATCAGCAGAATGCTGTAACAGCCGGCAGCTGCTAGGACGTGTTTCATGGAATGCCCGCTAACCACTTGTTTGGTAAGCTCGAAAATTGGTACGTTGAAGTACTCCGTGACCTTGGCAAGTACGTACCACCCTAACGAGACGAGCAGCAGCCAGGCGTGGGTGTAGCGGGGCCGGAAAAGCACCATTACGACGGGAATGGTCAGCAGGGGAAAGAACTGAACCCATGCGTAAGGCCGCAGATCGTCGGTCCAGTGCCAGTAGAGCACGCTGGCTACACCGACGAGCACGGCAGGTGTCAGTGCCCAGCGTGGTAGCCGGTGGTTGACATATTCGCTTAACAGCGCTGCGAGGAGACCCATGAATCCCACGGTCATGGGAAGTCGGTCCCACACTAGTGTCCCATTGCTAGGGGCCCAGTGGTAGTAGGCTGATCCTACACTGACCAGGCTGACGCCAGCGAAGAGGACTATCCATGCCAAGCGGCCTGCACCAAGGTCAGCACGGATGCAGTACCTCAGGCCGAGAATGCCGACCAACAGGAAGGGCAGGTTCGAGATAATATCCAAGGCATTGGGAACGCCCAGGAATGTACGCTGATCCGCGAAGTCGTGGTAAGCTAGGTTTTGGGGGGTGGGTTCGAGGCTCATCACAGTTAAGAGTGATCCGAGCATCAAAAGCACCAGGATTCCGTAGCGCCAGCTTGTTGAGTGTGTCGATCCCATGTTGTTGTATCATCTACCTCGTTCGGGGCCTGCCGATCACGCGGTCGGTGATGTATTCAGTTTCTATCATCCCAAACCTTAGGTATTTGCAATGACCTCCAAGTATCAAGTGCCTTATTTTTTGTGATACCATAATACAATATCACAAAACGGTAACTATGGCGATTACTGCTATGAAAATGTAAATATCAGCGGCCTAAAATATTTGTGATATCGTTTTTCAATAAGGGCAAATCCTTTTTGGGGGTTTTTCCTTATTGCTTTTCTGACTTTCCTCTTAGAGCCTATCCCCAATAAATCTTATCAGAGTTTATCAGAACTTTGTACCTAAGGGTTGTACCTAAAACCCATAGAAAGTTGTTGGTCATTATTTAAACCATCAAGTTTTACTGTTTAGAGGTACTTAAATAGGCATTGTAATAGAAAATTCGATTTTATTCAGTTTCCTGATTTCCAACCGCACAATATATTGTAATTTAATTTAATAAACTACAATATATTCTAATTCAATAAAATTATATATTAATTATATATAATTTTGCTTGACACTAACCAATAATAAATACATGATATAATAAATATAATAGACTCCTTTCTCTTTCAGGTCATTGCATAAATAAACATCGTTGGAGGCAACTACTAATGGTAGAAATGTTAAAAACAATATTTAAAATAAACCCTAAAAAGCCAAAAGTAATAAAAAGTAAATGTTCGGACTGTGGGAGCGATGTGATCATCAATATAACATCTACGTCTGGAGGATTTGGCATAAATGGCGGCGCTTTATTGGGGTGTTTCTCTAATACGTATTTCATTAAGTGCGTTGATTGTTACAAGGTTAACCCTAAGGTACAATATCCTCATATACTACAACACACTAACGGCCACTATGTTGTGTAAATTAGGTTCTGGATGACGCTTTTTTAGAATCGGCACTCTAGCTGGATTCGGTTCCCATGATGTAAAACTTTTATTCTGCGAACCTCTGCATCAAGCTGTAACTTGCCGTCTAAGCTTTATAGCTTGCATTTAGCCTATCATACAATACTTGCTGTTTAAGCCTGAAATCTTAAATCCATGACCTGTGCTTTCTATGATCTCAAAAATATTAAGGATTTAAAATATTTGAGATCATATTTTTTCAATAGGGTAACTCCTTTTGACAGTTTTTACCCTTTTTTGCTTTCCTAGTTTTTCAATCAAAGTCCACACCAACTAAATCCAGGTTGGGTTCACCAGAGAGCTGTACCCAAAATTCATGGAATTGGCGTAAATTATTCATTCTCATGGATTTACTTTTTAGCGGTACCTAAATAAGCAGAGTCATAGAATCGTTCGATTTTTACACCCTTTTTTGCTGTTTTGGCGTACAAAATGTAGTAATTTAATCTAATAAACTGCAATATATCCTAATTCAATAAAATTATATATTAATTATATATAATTTTGCTTGACAAAATTATATTATAAACTTAAGAATAATAACAACCATACGGATTTAATGCCTGCTTTATATTTAATCTATGGAAAGTAATCATGACGGGCTCGGTCAAAACCATGTCACTTTTCATATGCTCACTAATATTTGAATTTGAGGTGTAAGAATCTAACTTTTTAGCAGCACTAATTAACTTATTAATCTCCATTTTGGCATGACAGGTGCCTATTATTGAATCAAAAAAGGCATTAAATAACGGATCAATCTTATTTCAATTTAAGCGAAGAGACATTTTAAAGAAATATTAGCAATAACCAAACCCAAAATATTCAACAAGGGAGTTAACAATGAACGAACGACGTCAATTTAAAAGGTATCCAGCTTCCCTACCCGCAACGATGGAAGCCATAATGTCAGATGGAAAAAAGCTATTTGATGTTGAAACCAAAGACCTATCTGCCGAAAGCGCATTCATCTATACCAAGGAGCCGCCCCTTGTTCCAGAAGACACACGGTTTCTTCTAAGTCTCACCATCCCGGGTAACTGTGTTTGTGAGCTGACGATGGATGCGAGGTGTTTTATAGAATTTGAAGGAGACATGGTGCGTTCGACACCAGAAGGCATGGCGATTCGTTTCAACAGAGATTGCCAAATTATGACCTTAAGAGGCACTTAAATTGACATAGCGGATATTAAGACAAAGGAAAGGGCAACACAACGCATTCCCTATCAAAGAAAATCTGTCCTATCAGATCCTGATACAGCCTTTTTTATATTCATTCAGTTTTCCATGGGATAATCAGGATCTATTACAAGCCATCTTACAAACCAATCTAACGCCCAATACCAGCAGTGTTGCGTGCCGTTCCAACATGCTTACCCTGCGGTTTATGCTGCGCTTTTTCATCGGCTCGCAGTTCGTTGAAAGTCGTGATCTGCGTTTTTGCGATGGCTTACCTTTTGCTGTTTCTGGTATATGTAACTGTTAGGAATCAGATAAGGTTCTGCTTTAGGAAATATATATTAAGAATCTATTATTCTTAATAAAATAGTAAGCTTAGAGTGATAACAGATGAATGATCTTATTATTCGACAATATGATCCAGAGGATGAAGGGGATGTCATAAATCTCTGGTTAGAATGCAACCTAATCGTGCCACATAACAACCCAAAACAGGACATCCAAAGAAAACTGAAGGTGAATCCAGAGTGGTTCTTGGTGGGGGAAGGAGATGGCAGCATCATCGGGACATGCATGGCAGGTTATGACGGCCATCGTGGCTGGATCAACTATCTTGCGATTGCCCCTGCTTATCAGAGGCGCGGTTTGGCCACTTGTATGATGAAGGAGGCTGAAAGGCTACTGCGAATTGCTGGCTGCCCCAAGATCAACCTGCAAGTTAGGGCATCAAATGTAGATGTCATCGCGTTCTACAAACGCCTAGGTTTCAATATCGATGACGTTGTAAGTATGGGAAAGCGGCTTGAGAAGGATCACCCGTTATGATTTGCTGCGGATACCATGCGATATTTGTAACCTGAATTATTGGCAGCTGGTAGGAGGTGGAATTTTGTCAGTGTTCCGCTCATTTTTTGTCGTACCCCTTTCTCTGTTGACGATCGTGCTGAGCAATTGCGATAGTGTCGAGCGAACGATCACTTCTTGCCTTGATGGCTGTCGTTCGATCCATTCGAAAAAGAGACAGTAGATAAGGCTGCTGTCTAATCCGACTATAGGACATAAAGATCACTTTCTGATTTCAGGTATTAAGAAACAAGCCGGGTGGCATCAAAGAATCAGTGTTACTTATTCTAAGCGAGTTCCATTATTCGTCCTATTACGGAAAGGTTTGGCCTGGTATGGAGCGTATCCGCCCGGAAGATCGTGTGCAGGTCCTCGCCGAGAGGAACAAGTTAAACAGGGGTGAACTTATCAGCGGTAAAACGTTCTACATCTGGGAGCTGATTCATCACAATCAGGTCATTGTGGCATACGAAGATGTCAATCGTATGGTAAAGGGAACAGAGGCAAGGATGAATCGATGCTTAAATGGCATTTTAGCAGCCAGCTTAATTTCCTTGCTTATCGCCTATAGGCGCAAGTTGTCTCGAAACGGCGAAAAATGATCGATAGTTTATCGAAAATCAGCAGCTTTCTATTACAGCGTCGGCGCGGGGCAAAGATATTTGATATCAGTTCATTTCCCAGGTTCTAATCGATGCAAGGTGCTATTTAAAAGGCGCTAGTAAGATTGATTTATCAGATGATTTGATTGAAGGGCAACCGGGGTAGGAGAAGCTACCTTCGCCAACCCCGGTTAACAAAGAAATACTTCGAAATCAATTAGCGCTTGGGTTTTTCAGAAGTCTTAACCTTGGGCCTTGACGTCGCGGTGTCTTTTTTACCCTTAGGCAGACAGCCACACCCGCAATCGCTATCTTTTTTATCAGTCATTTTTTTCACCTCCTTTCCTAACAAAATCGACGCACTCTTCTACCATTTGAGAGTTGTCACTTAAACTTTGCTGGGTTGTAAATCACTTCACAATCCTAATGCGGCCTTGGCAATGTCTTGCCGGAGCCATTCCGATGTTTTGAAATGTAGCATCAAACCACGAGCATCTCGAAAAAGACGTTCAACGACGTAGTCTCTGCAATACCCATGGCCTCCTAAAACTTGTATTGCTTTATGGGTTGCGTCGACAGCCACCTCGGATGCGAACAGCTTGGCCTTGAATCCGTTAATAGCTGCCGTGTCGGGTGAAGCGTCTGCCTTAGCTGCGCAAGACATCAATAATGATTCCGATGCTTCGTATCCAAGAATCATATCTGATATCATGAATTGAACTGCCTGATGAACGCCAATCGGCTGTCCGGCTATCATTCGCTCTTTGGCATGCTTGATCGAAAGTTCCTTGGTTAAATTAGCAATGCCCGCTGATATCGCAGCAGCTCCAAAAAAACCCCATCCAACAACCGTCTGCCCAATGACTTGTGATCCTTCACTTTCTTTGCCTATGAGGTTTTTTGAAGGCACCCGGCAATCGTTAAAGAACATTTCCCTTGAGGAAGTGCTCGTAAGGCCCATTTTATTTTCAAGGCGACCAAACGCAAGGCCGGGATTATCCTTTTCAATAAGAATCGTACTCATCCCCTGTGGGCTCTTTTCGGATGCAGTTCTGACAAGAACCAGGTAGAGGTCGGCCTCTCCGGCTGACGTGATGAAGAACTTGGAACCGTTCACGATATAGAGATCACCATCCTTAACAGCTCGAGTCGTAATGGCTCCGGCGTTGCTGCCGCTATCAGGCTCATGAACGGCAAATGCACCAAGAGAATGGCCTTTGACCATATCCGAAAGCCATCTTTTTGCTACGGTTTTATCAGCAGCGAGCTCGATCGCCTTAGTCACTATCGCGTGGGAGACCAAGACAAGGGCAGTCGAAGCACATGCCTTCGATATCTCTTCAACGACAGATGTGAAACCAACCCTTCCGGCTCCAAAACCGCCGTGGTCTTCTGAGACAATCAGTCCCATAAAACCCGTTTCGCCTAAAATGCGAATACACTCTGAAGGAAAGGTGTGGTTTAGGTCACGCTCTGGAGCATCAGGTGCAATGTGGTTTTTGGCGATTTGTTGTGCGAGCGTCCTTGATTCTTGATAATCACCGAGAAAGCTAGTTTTATGTTCCAATTCATTTTCCCCCTTTCAGTGGTCATATTTATTAAGTTGTTTAGTAGATACTAAATTAAAAAGGTAAAAAAAGAGAGGCCCATACCGCCTATTTCAGATCTTCGATTCTCGTTCGTACTCTCTGCAACTCCTCCTGAAGCTCTTTCTCGTATTTCATCAAAACGGCAACTTTATCTTCGGCCTCGTTCAATTCAGCCTCGCGAAATTGCCCGGTCCCTTCACACCCGCAAGTGCAAACTGTGGAAAGAAGTTCCCCGCATTTTTCAAGCGCAACCGGGTCTACTTCATAGGGTATCCAATACCCTTTCCGCTCATTCCGAACCAACCCCGCGTATTTTAAAATCTTGAGATGTTGTGAAACAGCAGAAGGCGTGACTCCCAGCATCTCGGACATTTCGTTCGCGCCCAGTGGGCCTTTCTGCTTCAACAGCTCGATGATCCTGATGCGGGTTTCAACACTTAAAACTTTAAATAATTCGGCTTTTTTGGATTCCATGACAACCAACCACTTAAGTTATAGCTAAAATACTACATTACATCGATCGCCGTGTCAAGAACTTTTTTTCAGAATTATTAAGGAACATTTATGCTAGAGCGTTTCCCATATCTTTCACTGATGTGCGATTAAAATATTCATATTAGCGGCGTTGAAAAATCTTAACGGTAAAGTGCCGCCAGAAGGTCGTTTCGGTATCGGGAATTCCAGCCAGTATACCAAAGTTTCGAGCAACTTTTGGATCAGCCTTCCATATTGGATACGGTAGGCCACCAATAATCCGGTTGAAAAGAATAGCTTCGCAGATGAGAAGTATTACAGCGCCTATCATCCCAACAAACTGAAAGGGAGTTTCAAGATACCCCATTGCTGCGATCAGGGCGGAAGCCGCAGCAATTGGAACAACAGCCGTATCATTAAGTCCGTATTCGTGGATTTTGTCTATTGAAAGGTTGTGAGCACCGAGATAGCAGACCATTTCCTCTGGGAACTCCCAAGACTGTACAATCCAAGCACCCGCCTGTGCGTGATCCCAACCAAAAAGCTCGCGCTCAAGCTCGGATAACCGTTTTAATCACCTTTGCAGCGATTGCTGTGGTAGATGATATCAGCATTACCAGTTTGTTTATATCGGGCTCGGTCTTGTTGATCTCGACAACCAGCCTATTTACGGCAGCAGGAAGGGGTGGAATTTCCACGTCTTTAAATATTACACTGAAGTTTCCGGTTGCAATTTTACGTTTCGTTTCGCCAAGAAACGATGCGCAAAAGCTACAAGAAGCTTCACGCCGTAATTTCGAAATCTGGCTGTCAGGCCTGAGGGCCTGACCCAGGAAGGGAAGGGCGAGAATGATAACCGCCCCTGATCGATCTAAAATGTTATTTTTAAGGTCATTATGTACATATTTATAAAAAAATAAATAATTTGCTTGCTTTCGCCACAAGGCGTGTTATTATTTCTTTATTCAACAAGGCCCCGCCCTCAATTGGTGGGGCGATTTTTTTCTGAAGGAAGGGTTCATTTTTTTAATGTGGCATCCTCCAGTTTAAGATTTTGAAAATTTTTTGAAAGGAGGATGTTATCATGACCAATGGAACTGTTAAGTGGTTTAACGACCGAAAAGGGTTCGGGTTTATTGAACAGGAAGATGGTCCGGATGTGTTTGTTCATCATTCAGCCATCAACGGAAGCGGTTTTAAATCCCTCAATGAAGGCGACCGAGTTTCCTTTGACATAGAGCAAGGACCCAAAGGTCCAGCTGCAGCCAATGTCACTGTAAACTAAACGTCTGTTTCTCTAAAAAAAGGGTATCCCGGCATATATTTGCGGGTGCCCTTTGTCTTTTGAGAATTGGCTTCTTGAAAGTTGAATTCCCCGCTGCTGGCAGCGAGGGATATATTCAAATGAAAGAAAAGGAATTATTTAAAGCAACATATCAGTATAATGTTTGTTTAGAGCACTAAAGCCATCATAAATAATTTTGTAGTCAGAAAACAATTGTTAGCGAAAGTGAGGTAGGCATTCCTATCCCTGCAGCTTGCTGCAGGGATAGGAATGTTAGCCGTTCGCCTTAGCAGCGACAACGTCGCGTTAAATAAAATCGTGACACGATTTTATAGTATAATGCACCCCTATGATTGATGCTCCAATATCTACCTTGACTCAGCAAGTGAGCCCTAGAACAATATCCCACCATTCCCTGCTTCGACCTTAACCTGTTTTTCCCTTGCTGTATGATCTGGCCCAATAGTTTTTCCTTGACTATATCTCAATATTCATACCAAGTAGACAAATGATAAGGTTGTTCTACTTGATGGTTTGATAGGCAAACGCTTGGACCGAATCTGTCATGTTTGGATCCATTCTGTGGATTGTTTTTTGTACTGCTCTGCGTTCTGGATGCCTGTGGTCCGGTGCAATCATTTTTGTTGACCAAATATGCTTCGATCTTATACTTCATTTAAAACCATGGTGTAAAAACCGGTATTTGCCGCAATTTTCACTTTTATAATTTGTCGTCTTTCAGAAATAATAGAAATGATGGTTACGAACCATTCGGAGCAAACAATTTCGAATTAAATAAATGTTGGGGGTAAAAATGCAATTATATATAGATCGAATCGTTCGAGCAGCCAAACTCGATGTTAACCTATATGAAGAAGTAGAGGCTGATAAAGGTGCGATGAGCCAGGCCATGGGTGTTGTTGTGCTCTCTAGTGTAGCAGCCGGAATCGGCAGCATAGGAGCGATAGGAATAAAGGGAGTCATTTTCGGTGCAATCACCGCGCTTATCGCATGGTATATTTGGGCCTATATTACATATTTTGTTGGTGCTAAAATCCTTCCTGAACCTCAGACCAAAGCCGACCATGGTGAACTATTACGAACCATCGGATTCTCAAGCTCTCCAGGCTTGCTAAGGATATTGGCTATTATACCGGGAATAGGCGGAATCATTTTTATGATCGCTTCAGTTTGGATGTTGGTGGCCATGGTTATTGCTGTAAGGCAAGCTCTGGATTATCACAGCACATTACGAGCAGTCGGCGTCTGTATAATTGGTTGGGTCATTCAAGCGATAATTCTTATGATTCTATTTACGGTTTTAGGCGGCGGTTATTCAAAACCCGTTTAATTGTGACAGGCGGGTTTGACTTGACAGCCGTCATTTATGAAATCTGTAATGCAGTCGTTTTATTGATAGTGTCAATATTGGCGAGAGCTGTCATGGATTAGAGAAGAATACTTTTTGAGATAGGTTCTAATTAACTCACACAATTCGCAGGGTGATTCTTT
Source organism: Desulfobacterales bacterium (assembly GCA_020345745.1). Taxonomy (GTDB): domain Bacteria; phylum Desulfobacterota; class Desulfobacteria; order Desulfobacterales; family UBA11574. Next base: position 3,349,204 of record CP070768.1, on the reverse strand, counting down.
TAGCGATGACCAAAGATAAGGGCACCATAGAGAGGAACACATGGCCAAAAACACAAACCTGATGCTTGTTCAATTGATTCTGATTGCTGTTCTGCTGGCTCCCTTTCTCGGGGGATGCTCCAAGGCATATTATGGCGCTATGGAAAAGGTGGGTATCCACAAACGGGATATTCTTGTCGATCGGGTGGAGGATGCCCGAGACGCCCAAACAGAAGCCCAAGAGCAGTTTAAATCTGCTCTGGAACAATTTGGCGCAGTTGTCCAAATTGAAAACAGCAATCTGAAGCATGCCTATGTTAAGTTAAATTCAGAGTATGAAGATAGTGAGATGGCAGCAAAAAGGTGTCTGACCGGATCGACAAAGTGAAATCTGTTGCAGATGCTCTATTTGATGAATGGGAGGATGAATGAAACGTCCAATCAATTTATCTCGGACATTAAGCAATGAGGACTTTAAAGAACATTAAGTGTATTCAATTTTGTATGACTATGGTTACTCTGGGGGAGGAATGGATCAGTGGTTGAAATACGTTTTGAGCGACCTGAAGATATTGATGACGTACGCGTGTTAAACGATAAAGCGTTTGGTCAACCCGAAGAGGGGCGCATCGTCGATAAGTTGCGAATATCATGTAATGGCATACTATCGCTTGTTGCAGTCTCAAATAATCAGATAGTAGGGCATATTATGTTCAGCCCGGTAACGATAGAAATGCAGGGCAGCATTATTGAAGGAATGGGCCTTGCCCCAATGTCTGTCTCACCAGAATTACAAAACCAGGGGATTGGCACTAAACTCGTAAAAGAAGGACTTCGATGTATTAAAAATACAACATGTCCGTTTGTAACCGTGCTTGGTCATGAAAAATATTATCCACGATTTGGGTTTCAACGAGCATCAAAATATGGTTTAAAAAGCCAATGGGAAGGGGTTCCGGATGACGTTTTTATGGTAAACATCTTAGATGAGTCATTAATGAAGACAGTGTCTGGAATTGTAAAATACCGGGATGAGTTTAATGAAGGAGAGCAAACCACGTTGGCTATATAATATCAATGACAGCGCTACACAACAGAGGTTATAGAGAGGGTTTCGTTGGAAAATATTGGGAGAAAATATGCTGGAAATCGGACGAATCATAGATCCCTCAAGCCGGAAAGAGGCTTTTTTTCGTGAGATATTTACCGCACTGCCAGACAGTTATGCACTCGTGTCCAATGACCATCTGATCGGTATAATAGCCAATGAGAGTCTTTCGGAAAAAATACAACAGGAACCAAAAAATATTTTCGGGAAATTACTCACGAAAGTAATACCACAAGTTGGATTAACAATGCGGCTTGAACCCGATCAGCTAGCGAAAGTTGATGCTAGAATTCTTTTAGCAGGTATGACCCTATTACAGGTGCATGATATTACGGGAGTGAATAGGTACTGAAAAGTACTAACCAGGTGTGTCACTTCATCACTTTTCCGGTGCGGTCCAAAGGCGTCGGGTGAACTTGGACCTTACCCATAGCAGCGATGTATCAGTCTGCAAAGAAGGTTCAGAGGCTGTTCAAAAAGAGCTGTATCGGTTTTAAATCTTGCAATTTCCGGCACAACTTTCTCTATGCAAGGTACAAACGAATTGACCGTGCTCCCCTTGTTGATAAACCAAAGAACAGGACCTCCACCGTTCTGGCCTTATACTCTACCTTATTTTATTGACCATAAACATTTCGATCTTATACTTTGTTTAAGGCTATTATGTAAAAAACAATCTTGAATAAATTGCAAAGGATCAAAGCACTATGGCTCTCCTTATTTTACACGATAATGGGGGTAGACGTTCGGGAATAGATCGGCGTCAGTTCTCTTACAATCATCATGCTCCTGAGCGTAGGAGCGGCGAAGACCGTAGAGCCAGGGCTGACAGAAGGTTAGAACTAAGAATGCCAGAATAGCGATTAATATATTTTTTCGGATAGGGTCAATAGCGGCCTTTTTTATCTTTTGATCCACCATCGGTTGCAGGTTTTGAAATGAGATAATAGGAAAAGCCAATGACAAAAACAAAATGCCCGACTATCATTCTGCTAACGATTTTCATCGTAATCATTATTGTTGACAACGTATACCCTTGGCATGACGAAACCCACATAGCTATTGCCAAAGCAGCAGGATACAAGAAATGGTTCAATGCCGCAGGTGCGGATATGCTCAAAATAAAGGCGGGTTATACAGAGAGGCTTAACCACTATACGAACAACCCGAGAGGAACGGTTGTAACACCAGAGACGGTTTTCCAACAGGTAGCAAAGTATAACAAGAAAACCGATGTTATTGGTCATCTGTATGGAGCGATCATGGCTTCCTTAAGAGACTATTTGAAAGAAAAGCAAAAGGGTAAATATGGAGGCTACCACCTGGCATTCTGTTCACACTATGTTGCAGATCTTTCTCAGCCTTTACACAACACACTATACAACTCATACAATCGTAAAAATCATAAAATTTTAGAGAGCATAATCAATGATGAGGTTTTGGATAATATCGACAAGATAAAAACCTATCATATAAAAATAGAATCTGAAGAAGACCTGGCAAAAGAGATCGCAAAGATTGCCAATCTTTCGATGAAAAAAGGCTACCAAATTGAAGATGAGAAGAGGCTGCTCACAAAAATAGAAATATATGAACAGATCGGCCATAGTGTTTCATTGTTTCGAGCTATTTTGAGATATATTGAACGAATTAATCTGCAATAAGGTGTTTAATTGGACTTTTTATCGGTCTTATTATAGGACTTAAATGGTTAGATCAGTACAAAGCGCCCACGGGAAACAAGGTTACAGAAAATGTCGCAAGAAATGCTTGAAAGGCTTCCCAGGCATGTTTTTCAGATTGTTTAAATAGTATGTTTCAATGTCCAGACTGATATTTTATATATATGCCCGGCCAACTGAGGTAACTGTAACAGATATCGCCGGCAGCGAGCCAACCCGCAATTAACAGCAGATCAATCTAAAAGGAAGAAAAGGTTTATTGTTTGAAGAAAACCGGGTGCTCTGCCACCCGGTTACAAGCGCAACGATTAAATCACTAACGTAGTTGCCATTGAAAAAGTATCTTTCTAGTTGAAATTACTGGTAAAAGTTATCAAAATGTGTTATAGAATTTGCAAGGTTTTTAACTTTCAACTCCAAAAACTTGCAAATTTTAGACA
>CP070768.1:3333877-3345895 GCA_020345745.1 Desulfobacterales bacterium | reverse complement strand
CAAGGTTGCTAAAACCATAACTTAAATACAATTCTCCCGCACCATTCATATATTTAAAAATATTAGTTGAATCAATTAGTTGTGCAGCGTCTGGTCTGGTCCATGCACCAATAGTTTTGGGTAGATTGATTTCATTAGCTGCTAATTCCACAATTGCTCCCTCGGAAAATGCGTATATGAAGAAGAAACATACAAGAATGGATAAAGTTTTATGAGACATTCTCATTTATACCAATTGGTACTCTCATTTAAAAGACGATTCTATTTTCGATCCAGCAATCCGTGCTGGATTAGGAACTCTCAGTTTTTGCTGGCTTTTCCCTTTGCTTTTTCTTCTTTCTTTTTCTAGTCTATGCCATTTTCTTAATTTTTTTAAGCCATCTTGTCCAAGCACATCGTCACGATCAAAATAAAAAGTGATTACATTATCAAGACAAGCAATCAAACTTTCCCAACGTTCAAAATAAATATAAGAAAGTCGCCGAAAATAAGAGCTAAAAAAACTTTCTAATAATTCTAACCTGTTCCCTTTCCATTCTCTTTTATTTTCATACAAAAATTTTATAACACCAACAGCTGAGATCATATCCCTTATCCCGATATGAGTCTCTTTTGTTATCTCAAAAAATGGATCAACATATTTAATTTCATTTTTTTTGAAATAGTCTTCATAGGTGTACATCTCTTCACGATCACACAACTGGCCGCCCATATTCACATCTTGTTCATGGAAAGTAACATGAAACAATTCGTGGTTTTGTTTCCGGGCTGTACCTATCCCTATCTCTTCGGCGATAAATAGTAAATAATCTTTCAAGGGTATAACTTCTTCCCCCGAATTAAAAAAGCTTTCTAAAACTGGCATAAGTTTTCGCCCTGAACACTGCCTTTTTATTGCCAGATCCCTTAATAACGGAGAGATCCTTTTTCGCAAACTAACTAGTCCTGGATCATTTAGCTGCGAAATCTTGGATATCCTATGTGGACTGATTGCACAATTAACAATTAAATAGGGTAGCGCTTTTTTTCCATCATCTCCGTATTCAGCTTCTTCAAAAAAACCCTTTCCATCAGGTAGACTATACAATGGTTGATATGCCAAGAAATCAATAAACCCTTCGCTGTAAGGGCCTAATTTTTGAAATGATGTTAAAGCATTATTTTTTTCAATCTTACCGCCAACTCCAGTAAATTTTATTGAATTCTTGTTATAGGGTTGAGAAACCGGATCATGAAATAAACCAGATGATTTGAATGATAATAATCTTCCGTCAGGTAAAGGAATATAGCATTGGCGTAGATTAGCAACCGAAAACTGCGCCTTGTCATAATGCCTATCCGTCATCGCAACAATAATTTTACCCCCTCTCGTCAATATTTCATTTGCCACCTTAGGCTTACCACAGAGAAAAATTCCCTTGTTTTCCATTATATAATCAGCAAGTGTCTTATCCTTTTTTATCTTTTCCGCAGCTAATTTTTTATTGCAAATTTCCATCTTTCCTGTTTTATCCTCAGGCAGTACCTGCATAAATACCGGTCGTAATACTCGATCATTTAACAACGCCTTTTTAACTAACTTAATTGCTTCTGAATCCGAATCGAATAATTTCACAATAGTTAGATATTTATCCAATCCTTCCTCTTGCAAATACTTATTCCATAAAATTTCTTTCATCATGCTTTTTGTTTCTCGGCACTCATTTTTTCTGCATTTTCTAGTACACTGGCTACTTGCACCAACTGTCATTTGTCCATTATGCAAAATTTATACTGCAAACTGTAACAACTCAACCCAACATCAATTAGTTCCAATTAAATATATCGCGCAAGGTCCCCAAAAATCAAAAAAGCAAACCTTAGAAAATGGATTTGCCTGATTGAAAAAATGATATCACACGATTAACAACGCCCTGATATTTACGCTTTAATAGCAGGAAACAAACGCTTTGAATGGATTATTCCAATGGTAAATCGAAACTCATTTTTTCGGAACAGGGCGTAAATCGTATTTCGCTTTCCAGTGCGGATATATTCCAAAAGATAGCGCTATAAGTATGATAGTGCCCGATGTCGTGAGTCTTTAACCTGAATTAGACTTTTGAGGGCTCTATAAATATAAACAAGTCGACAAATCATCGTCAGATGTTTCCTTTTCAAATTCGTTATTGTTTTTTAAAATTGAAGCGAATTGAAGGTCTTTGTATGATTCATGCCTGCAGGATTCAGTATACATATTGTCTGAAAATACGCTTAACACGAGTCCATTAAGAGGATTGAAAAAGGAGAGAAAAATGGCAAGTATAATTGATATAATGGTATGGCGGTTTGCTTTCATGATTTTGCCATTAACATCTTCATAAAATATCCTATGTTTTTTCCTTCCTCCTCCATCTTGTAAAGTCAGTCCTTTTCAAGTTCCAGTCCAAATCTTTTGATTTTGCGCCACAGGGAAACCCGATCGATACCCATTATTTTTGCTGCTTTGGTTTTATTCCCCTCGCATTTGTCGAGTACCCATTTAATGTAGTTTTTCTCCTGCTCCTCCAGTGTCGGTACCTCTGAATTATGGCGGCGATAAGTTTCAATCGAAAGATTTCCGATGTACTCCGGCAGTTCCTTGACGGTTATTTCCGGCCCGTTCGCCAGTGCAACAGCCCGTTCAATGACATTTTCCAGCTCTCGGATATTTCCCGGCCAGCCGTATTGACAGAGCAATTCCATGGATTCTTTTGTAATATTTTGGGCATCTTTGTTCATAGCTTTACTTTTTTGAGAAAGAAAGTGATACGCAAGAAGTTGTGTGTCGTCGCGCCGTTCAGCCAAGGACGGAAGTTTTATGGTAATGACATTTAAGCGGTAAAACAGATCCTGGCGAAAATGCCCCTTTTCCACATCCTCCTTGAGATCCCGATGGGTAGCCGCGATAAAGCGAACATCCACGGGAACAGGAGCCTCTCCGCCCACCGGCAAAACCTCTTTTTCCTGAATGACGCGCAACAGCTTGACCTGCATGCTCAGTGGCATATCCCCGATCTCATCTAGAAAAATCGTCCCACCGTCAGCCACCTTGATCAACCCTGCCTTGGCCTTTGTAGCACCGGTAAACGCGTCCTTTTCATGACCGAACAGCTCGTTGGCCATTAACTCCTCCGTAAATGAACCGCAGTTAAAAGCAATGAACTCTTTTTCAGAACGGGGGCTGAGCCGGTGGATGGATTGGGCGACAAGTTCTTTGCCGGTTCCACTTTCACCGAGAATCAGAACATTGATATCCGAAGGGGCAATCTGATTAATGGTGCGTTGAACCTCCATTATAACCTTACTATGCCCAACAATGTCGGAAATTTTTTGCTGTTTTTTAAGCGTTTCTTTGAGTTCAATGTTTTCCAGTTGAAGCCGCCGTTTTAACAGCGCCTGCTTAGTAATCTGCCGAACTTCTTCGATTTTATAGGGTTTGGCGATATAATAGTAGGCGCCGTCATGCATGGCCTGAACTGACGTTTCAATGGTGGCATAACCGGTGATCATAATGACTTCAGTGTAAGGCTGAAGCTCTTTTGTCTTATGCAACACCTGCATGCCGTCCACTTTCTCCATCTTCAGATCGGTGATCACCAGATCGAAATTTTTTGAGTGAAGCAAATCGATAGCCTTGCTTCCTTTGTTTGCGGAAATAACGTCGTAACCAGCTTTGACAAGGATATGCTCGAGATTCTTCCGTGCAATATCCTCGTCTTCAACGACCAGAATAACCTCTTTCTTTTTTTCCACGATGATCCTTCTATAAATCCAGTTGATCAGGCTGATGAAAAGGCAGGAAACAGGTAAATGTCGTTTCTTTTCCGACCTCGCTGGTAACGGATATATTGCCGTTATGCTGTTCCATGATGCCGTAAGTGATAGAAAGCCCCAATCCCGATCCCTTGCCGACCTCTTTTGTGGTAAAAAAAGGGTCAAAAATCTTTGTGACGATATTTTTGGGAATCCCTTCACCGGTGTCTGTCACCCGGAAAGTAAATCCCTCTCTGTCAAATTCGTTTTTTGCTGTGATGGTAATTTCGCCACCGTCTTTCACAGCATAGACGGCATTTGTAATAAGGTTGATTAAAACATTTTTAATACGCAGATCAACAGTGGCCCGTATATTATCAGGAACTTCCACTTTAAGATGTATATTATCTGGAATTTCCGATTTGATATGGTTAATTGCATTGTCCACCAGATCCCTAAAATTAACCTGTTTTAGGGTCAGGGTCCTTTCCCTGGCGAATTCTAAAAGCGAAAGAACGATGTCCTTTCCCCTTTCCACTTCTTTTTCGGCACCGATCAACAGTTCTTTTTTATGTTCAAGGTCATCTTCTTCTACTTCTTCAATGAGGATTTGAATTGATGTGGATATATTGTTAAGGGGATTGTTCAATTCATGGGCCACGCCCGAGGTCAGTCTTCCCAAAGAAGCCAGTTTTTGGGCCTGTACGAGCTCTTTTCTTCTCTTGTTCAACTCATCGATCATGTTGTTGAGACTGGTCACCAGGGATTCAAATTCATCGCCGGTTTTTATTTCCGGGATATCTTTAAAATCTCCTCTGGCAATCTTGGTGATGGCGGTTTCGATGGTTTTCAGTGGCCGGTTGACGTTAAAAATTAAAAAGAGGGCAACCAAAACCGAGAGAATAAAGACAGGTATCAGCGCTAAAAGATGGATTGTCTTTGACTTATCGATCAGATTTTGAACAAATCGGCTCTCTTTTTTTACAATTTTTTCCAGCTCACTGGTAAGAATTCTTCCCTGCTTTCGGATTAAATCAATGGCTTTCTGAGGGATTACCAAATATCCTTCATCTAATTTCAGGAGATTTTTAAGAGACTCCTTATATGTCACCAATTCGACAATCCTTTCATCGAGATTTTTAGCCAGAGTGTATTTTGAGTATTTGGCCAATATATCACGAAGGATTTCCTCTGCCTGATGAGCATAGTCAAGGGCCTCTTCAATATTTTCTCTGTCATAGGATAAAAAATAGTTTTTTTCATACCGGCGGGCTTCAAGAACGGCATTAAAAAGATCGTATTTTCTCTCAATGATCTGGATCTTTTGATTGAGAACATACTGGCTGTAGTAACTGCGTGCCCATGTCAACGCACTGAGAACAATAAAAATTGTAAAAGCGAGAAAAATCTTCCCTCTGATACTGATTTTCATAGGGCCGTCACGAAATGCCTAAAATTTTAATAATTTGAAAAACCATCATCTACAGTTTTTTTAACTTCTTCAAGAAATGGAGACGTTTTTAAAGGTTCTCTATGGATGAATAATAAAATCATGTATTCAAAACTCCTCCAACCCCTTCGTGATCTAATACCTTTATATTTAGCCAGTCTTCTCAACATTACTTGAATATCAAATGCAGAACAAGAATTTTCGCCTATAGAAAGTGCGTTGGGCATTTATCGGTTTAAAATTTTATTAAAATACTCTGACACTTATGACTCAAATTTTTATCATACGTCTCTTGATGTTGCCAAATAGAAGATTATTGAATCCCGTAAAAGAAATAGAGAACGGTCAACTCCACCGTTAGAAAAATAGCGGTCATGATAAAGCCCGCCTTGGCATAGTCCACTGTTCGATAACCGCCAGGTCGCATGATTAGGGCGTTGACCTGATGGGTTGGCAGGACGAAAGTGTTGGACGCGGACAGACCCACAACCAGTGCAGCCATCCGGGGGTCTCCGCCGGCCATGACCGCCATGTTCATACATAAGGGAACAAGCAAAACCGTAGCGCCCACATTGGAAACCACCAGAGTAAAAAAAGATGTCATTATGCCGACAGCAGCCAGCAGCACAATGGGAGACGGTTGACCCAGCAATCCCAAAACATATTTGGCAATATAAGCGGCTGTTCCGGTTTTTTCAAAAGCCATTCCCAATGGAATCAGGCCTGCCAGCAAAAAAACCGTCATCCAGTCCACGGAATAATATGCTTCGTCCACCGAAAGCACGCCAGTGATGATCATTCCTAGGGCGCCGGACATCAGGGCCACTGAAAGCTGCGTCTTAAAAACAATGATTTGCGCCAGCGCCACTGCCAGCCAAATCACCGCCAGTTTGGCTTTTTCAGGACGCATAATTTCACCTTCCAGGGTCGTGGCAAAGGTAAGTGCCCGTGGGTGCGGCTTATTTCTCAGAATATGAAATCGGTCCCAGGGGCCGTGTAGTAATAGGGTGTCACCCATTCTCAACCGAACATGGGTCAGGCCGCTGTAAACAATTTTTTGGCCTGTGAAAAGGGCCACTGGATTGACACTGTATTGCTCTTTGAAGTTAATTTCGCTCATGGTTTTATCGATCAATTCTGAGCGGGGTGAAACCACGGTTTCGGCCATGCCGGAGTTGGTCGGAGCCAGATAATCGCCAAACACCTCCAGGCCGTCTTTGATGATCCAGCCGTATTCTTCGGCCAGTCTGCGGACCTTTTTTGCTCTACCCACAACAGCAAGGTTATCATTGGCTGAAATGACGTCGATGCTGCGCGGTACGAAGATTTTTTCATTTTTGGCTTCATAATGAATGGCAACAATGGTTACCAGAAATTTCGCTCTGACGCCAAGTTCTTCCAGGGATCTGGGGTTGGTAAAAGTTTCCGGAACATGAAGTTCGAATACATGTTCAAGCCCCTGATATTCATCCATTAGCATGGCCGTAACATCCTTTTCCGATTCACCTTCGGCGGCCGGTAAGATAAACTTGCCGAACAACAAAAAATAGATGATGGCGCTTGCAAGCAGGCAGATTCCGATGGGAGTTTGGGTAAAAAGCCCAAAGGGTTCCAGTTTTTTTCCGCCCAGCACCATCAAATCGTTCAACAATATGGTCGGGCTGGCCCCCACCAGCGTGATGGTTCCTCCGATGATGGCGCAGAAACCCATGGGCATCAAAATACGGGATATAGGCACCCCCATTCGTTTGGCAATCCTCTGGGCAGCCGGCAGAAACAGCGCGGCGGCACCGATGTTTTGCATCATACTGGAGATGATGCCTACGGTTCCGGATATGAGGGTAATCACCTTTTTTTCACTGTTGCCGGCAAGTTTGATTATGGGACCGGCAACCTTGTTCATCACGCCGGTCTTATCGAGCCCAGCGCCGATAATGATTACGGCAATAATGGAGCAGACTGCATTGCTGCTCAATCCCACAAATGCCTCTTTTGGAGATACCAGACCCATAAGCGGCAGCATGACCATCATTATGATTCCAACCACATCGACTCTTACCCACTCAAAAATAAACAGGATAATAGCAAAAACCAGAACAATCATTGTCAAGATCATCTCAGGTGTCATTAGGGGTCATTCCTTTCTGCATATTAATCGTACACACTGTCTTTGGCTTCAAAACCCGTCATTATCACAGGCGGTTATTTGTCTTTGTTTTCATTTCTGAATTTAAAACACAGCCAGAAGAAAAAACCCACCAACACCAGGCCAAAAATGAAATGTGCATCCATTTTACCCTCCCTTATTAATGTTTTAAGCGGTTATATAGTGCACAAAAAAATTTATTTTTCAATATGAAAAATAAATTTAAAAAAAAAGCAGAAAATCCGAGATAAAAATCCGGATTTTCTGCTTCGTTAAAAAATTATGTGTACGATTTCAACCTGTCTGTTGCTTGTTATCGAACAGCAATCGCCAACACTTTTTCCTAGTTAATTCAACGATATGCCGCGAACAACAAACAGCCATATTATACAATGGAATAAACGTATAGATGCTTACGCAGTCTTTCGCCTTCCTCGATTCTGCTTTCGGCACGATCTTCTATGGATTCTGAAACTACAAAAGCAATATTTTTATTATTCCTTGTAACTTCTTGCAAAGCATCATCAGCCTCGCTGAACATCACGATGTGATCAAAAGCGATTCCTTTTGCAGCGGCCGCTTGCTGAAACGTGGCGGCATTTTTTTCTGACAAGCTTTTAAATTCGTCACAAATCTGATTTCGTGAAGATGAAAAAAGCTTGAATGTGTCGCAGGACAACGGAGCGGTGTTTAAGGCCAGAATTTCATAGGACATCCGTTGGGCCATATCAAGCGCATAGTCGATAATCTCTTTGGAAAAGGCACTTTCTCTGCCCACAACCAGAAGTTGCATGGTTTGCTGTTCTTCAGTTTGCTCTACCATTGCCTCCATGGCATATTCGGATTCACCGGCTTCGGCAAATGTAATTGCCTCTTGGTACTTTTCTATTTTTTTGCCGGTCTTGCTCAACTTATGTCTCATCCTTCCAAAAATTCCTGCCATTTTTTATCTCCTTTTTTGTTATATTTATCTCTAATTCTATTGGTTCCTAACTTTGAACAGTGACCAGGGGAACGGGCAGATCTTTTTTTATTTTCGCGAGCGCATTTTTCTTTTGTGAAACATTGACGATTCGATTGACATCTGAATCAGAGGCATCGAAGATCGTCAAAACAACGTCCCGATGGTCATTCACATAATCGATAAGCTCTTTTTCAGGATTCCCCGATTTTATTGAAAAGTGACAATGAACGCCTTCTTTTTTCGATTCCGACAAGAGATGCTCGATTTGCTTAGAGGCTTCGGCCACAATGTCCAAGGCGGTTTCATGTTCGCCGGCTTCGGCAAAGGTCGCCGCCACCATGGAACTTTCAATATACGTTCTTGCCAGCAAGGCCTTTTTTCGAATTTTTTTAATATATTCGCGATAATATTGGGGCCTGATAATCTGAAATATGCTCAACTCCGCTCTTATTTGCTTGCAAAGCGCAATTGCGTAGCGAAATACTTTTTGGTCGGGAGTCGCACCGTCTATGGCCAACAAAACTTTTTCCATTTTTATCCCCTTTGGCCGTTTAACACAGGTCCTGTTAAATACGCATCTCCGGCCGGGTTTCTTCGCTAGGCCGGATACGGGCATCGGTTCTTTTTCGGCTTTCCTTTTTTGGCCGGTCGTGCAGGATATCGAGCGCGATCTCATGTTCATTGGCTTCGGCAAAGGTTATGGCCGCCATCAATCTGTCAAAAGTCTCCTTAAATTTAAACATGGTTGAATCCCTCCGTTATGCGATTTATTTTTTGCCTTTGGAAACTTAGACTGCAACTCTTGTGCCAATAATGCCAAATAAGAGTTATACTATTGAAAATATTGATTTAATATCATGGTAGGCTTGAGGTCGAAATTATTAAAGTATAGTTACATTTTGCAATACCAATTTGCGTATAAATAAAAATATATATTAATATTAATGTGTTATAAAATATTGCAAAAAAAGAGCGCTTCGTTGCAGATTGTAACGTCGAAAGATTTCCTTTGTTCACTCAAGAAAAAATCATTGCGTGTTGGCACTGAATCTGTTTTTATAACTTCAATTAATCGAAATAATGATGGAATCTTATCATGCGTATATTCAAAAAAGAAAAAGAGCAAATAAAGGAAATGCCATCGGAGATAGAGGAATTAAGAGAAGATGTTAGGCAAACCAAGATGCCTGAACCGGTGGAAAAAGTTGCTTATAAAGAAATAGAACGATTGACAAAAACTTCGCCTTCAAGTGCTGAATATACCATCGGCATCAACTATATCGATTATTTGTTGAGTCTCCCTTGGAACAAGATGACGGATGACAATCTTGATCTTAAACGGGCCGAGTCGATTCTCAATGAAGAACACTACGGACTGGCCAAAATAAAAGACCGTATTCTGGAGCATCTTGCAGTTAGAGTATTAAAGATGTCACGCCAGCATAAGATATTGGTTGTTGATGATGAAAAAATTACCCGCCGGAATCTGGAGCATGTTTTTAAAAAAGACGGTTATCATGTTAATGTTGCTGCCAACGGATCAGAAGCCTTGAATTTTCTGGAAAAAAGTGCCTTTGATGTGATTGTAACGGATCTCAAAATGGGTAAAGTCGATGGTATGGATGTGCTGGAAAAAGCCAAAGGCGTCAACCCAAGAACCGAAGTGATTATCATCACCGGTTATGCAACGGTGTCTACGGCCGTTGAGGCCATGAAAAAAGGGTCGTACCACTACCTGACGAAACCGTTAAAGCTCGATAACATCCGATCAACCATCCAGAATGCACTTTTTAAGAAAAAGGTTCGTTTGGAGCCCAAAGGCCCTGTGCTCTGTTTTGCCGGCCCCCCAGGCACCGGAAAAACATCCCTGGGAATGTCGATTGCCAGGAGTTTGGAACGAAAATTCGCCCGCATGTCTTTGGCCGGAATGAAGGACGAAGCTGAAATAAGGGGACATCGCAAAAGCTATGTTGGTGCCTTGCCGGGGAGAATAATCCAAGAAATTCGACGTGCAGAAACAAAGAATCCATTGATCATGCTGGACGAAATCGATAAAATCGGAAGAGACTTCAAAGGGGATCCGGCGGCGGCGTTACTGGAAGTTCTGGATCCCGAGCAGAATTCGCATTTCATGGATCATTACCTGGATGTTCCCTTTGACCTTTCTCGTGCCATGTTCATTGCCACCGCAAACGCCTTGGAGCTGATTCCCGGACCGCTTCTTGATCGGTTAGAGGTGATTACCCTGTTGGGATATACGGAAGAAGAAAAAGAAAAAATCGCCGCGCACTATTTAATTCCCAAAGAAATCGAAGAAGCCGGGCTTTCCGAAAATCCACCTGTTTTTACTCCAGAGGCAATACACAAGATCATCAGAGAATACACAAGAGAAGCAGGACTAAGAAATCTTAAACGGCAGATATCTTCCATTTGCCGAAAAATCGCCCGCGAAACCTTACGCAATAAAGATGAAAGCATACCGAATACGATAACTCCTGAAGTCGTGAGAAACCTGCTGGGTCCCCGAAAGTTTTATTTTGAAGTAGCAGAAGCCAAAGAACGGGTGGGTGTGGCCACCGGACTGGCATGGACGGAAGCCGGCGGCCAGATTATTTTTATTGAGGCCGCCAAGATGAGAGGAAAAGGGAATCTTCTACTCACCGGGTCATTGGGTGACGTAATGAAGGAGTCGGCCCATGCAGCAATGAGCTACATCCGAAGCCACGCATCATCTTTGCATATCCAGGACAATATGTTCGAAACCCATGACATCCATATTCATGTTCCCGCCGGTGCGATCCCAAAGGACGGCCCTTCGGCCGGGCTGACCATCGCTATTGCACTCATCAGTTTGATAACGGAGCGTTCCTGTAAAAGAAATGTGGCACTGACCGGTGAGTTGACGTTGAGCGGAAGGATTCTGCCGGTAGGGGGTGTCAAGGAAAAGGTCCTTGCGGCTCACCGGGCCGGGGTAAAATATGTGGTTTTCCCGGCCAAAAACGAGGCGGACATCAAGGATATTCCCGAAGATATTAGCAAAGATCTCAAGATTTATAAGATCAATGAATTGGAAGAGATCATCGACTTAGTATTGAATTAGCATTCCCAAGTTTGGCCCCCTTTTTACTCAAATCAAATTGTTGTGATACCATCAATTCCATCCAGGCAGGCGATAATGTGCTACCTATTCCATATCATAAATGTGGGACTGTCAGGGGTGGTCGTGACTGTAGTTGGATAATTGTATGGCTAAATCTTGGTTAATGTAGCTTGAAATGTTATTTTTTTCTTCGAACACGTCTTCTCTTTACAACCTTTCGACGTGGTTTTCGAGAAATGGCAGCCACCTTCTTATTTTCTTTACAAGACGAATCTGGCCCTTTCTGATCGTTATCTGTACCTTCCCATGGAAGACCTTGTCGGTGGCGGCATGTTGCCCTGGGGCATTTTAGCATCGTTTTTCCGTCTTTTTCTGATGTTTCGACTAAAAATGGATTATTACATGTCGGGCAAGGAATATGATGGGGTTTTCCCCAGCTGATAAATATGCAGATCTTACTGGAGCATCTATAGTAAGATTTGCCCATTTTAGTCCAGTATAGAAACCCTGGCCCTTTGGGCCAGGTCAGAGTTCAGTGGCTTTGCCATCTGAACGACTCATTTGTTACAAACAAGGCATGAGTT
>CP070768.1:3329080-3333777 GCA_020345745.1 Desulfobacterales bacterium | reverse complement strand
TTTAAGGATTCTGCCTGCCATTCGTGCCGCAATCGGCTCGTTTTTATCATATTCTCTTATGTAACCGGTATCATGAAAATAGGCCGCGGTAATTAACAATTCTCTATCATGTTCGGAGATATTCTCAGATATTGCAATTCTGTTGGCAGCAGCAACGACTCCTTTGATAGGATGAAGTGTATGATCGGCATCATGATATTTTATGCCGTCTGGCAGCTCATCTCTAAATAACTCCCTTATATAGTGGTCCACGATTTTCAGCCGAGATGTATGAGGTTTGTATCTTAGTTTCATATCAAGATTAGTTAAAATTTTGTGTTACAAATTAACATTTATACTATAGGAAAAAAACTTCTTCATCAGCTACATCTAACCCAAAAATAAATTTTTTTTTCCACCAAATCAAATCCAGGCTAGGGCTGAGGTTTTTTTTCATACAAAAATTGCCCCACCCTTAGGTATTCTGCTTGAAAAGCGCCTGCGTAGGATAAGAAATAGTATTGAAACTTTCTATGCATCATCTCAGGCATCTTGACATTACCTGATTCAATGGCACGATTCAAGCTATTATTCCAAGCTATTAAAGTAGGATTATAGTGGGATGTTAGCTCTTGAAATCCCTGACTTCCAGCTACCATTTTAAAAAATGATTGTGTAGATGATTTGATAAATTCAAATGGTGGTAACTCACTGTTAGGAAAGATATGCTTATCCACCCAGGGATTTTGTTTTGGTTTTGAACTAAGAGTATATAATGTATGCAATAAGAATCTGCCTCCATTTTTTAGACTTTGGCTTATAATTTCCATAAAAGTTCTGTAATTTTTGTGACCAACATGTTCTAATACTCCCACTGCGGAAACTGCGTCAAATTGCTCAACCAATCTATTTGGGATGTCTCTGTAATCACATAACCAAACTTCTATCTTTTCACCATGAGTTTTTCTTATATAATTTGCTTGTTCATTAGATAATGTAACAACAACTGGCTTAACTACATAGTTGTCTGCCATGAATTGAGCTAATCCACCCCAACCCCCACCAACATCCATTACCCTATCACCCTTTTTTAACTCTAATTTCTGACAAATTAGGTCCATTTTGTTTATTTGGGCCTGCTCAAGATCACTAGTGCCCTCAAAAAATGCACAAGTATACTGAAAATATGGGTCTAAGAAAGCAGCATAGATTTCAACAGGCAGATCATAATGCTTTGTTATTACTTTTTTTGAACCTTCCCTATTTTGTAAGTTTATTGCACGACTCTTCATTTCTCTAAACAGGTCATAAACAAACCCAATCTTTTGATAAATACCTGATGATAGAATCCTGAAAATAACCTTATCTATATTTGCACTATCCCATTTTCCTTCAATATATGAATCACCTAATCCTAACGAGCACTTCGTCAATACGTCTCTATAAAAAGAAGAATCATAGGCTATAATATCAGCAGGTTCAGATTCGGCGACACTTATCCTTGCTCGATTAAGTAAATGTAAAACGATTTTTTTTTGATAAACTCATAGTTTAGTAATATTCTCCACTTGTTTCAATTAAACACGACGCCTCTTAGAGTAATCAAAAATTGATAATAAAATGCGAACATAGAATGAGGTTAACAGAACAAGAAATATCAGATAATTGAAATAGCGTTGAGATGTAGGGCAGATTTCACCGCAGAATCTATACCAAATTCAATATTATAAGGAAGTTCTTATGTCAAGTGACAAACTGTTTAACATTTCAAGTGGTTATATACCACATCGTAGCATTAAGTGATGGGATGAGTCTATAGAAGGGGGAGGGGGGTGGCTGATTACAGATATCTTGCCAAACGCACAAGCTGCGTCCGATTCTTGATAGTTACATATATCATAAAACCGGATTACATCACAATGTGGTAAAAAGGAGCTTGAAAATTGTTGCAAACACCGAACATGAAAGATATTTTCAACTATCAGGTTTAAATTTAGTTTTCGCTGGGATTTGATTTGTGCTTGGAAGAAAATGATAAATGTTGGTGAACTTGAGTAAGGAGGTTCAAATGAACAGATCGAAGGGGAAAACAATAATTACATTCTCTATCCTTGCTTGTTTGTTAGTACTAGGTTGCGCTTCAACCCAAGTTGAGCCAGGCGCTGTTGCTGAAATGTGGAAAGGGAAAGTTACGGGCATGATTGATGGAGACATAAAGTTTTCCATTGAACGAATAGCGGGTGAGACTAATGCATTCTCTGTTAAAGGCAATATGGTCATAAAAGGTCAGCAAATATCAGGTGGATATGGAGAAGGTGAGATTAGATGTATCATAAAGGGAAGGATTAAAAATGAAGCCATGAACGCATTAATTCATGGAAGGGCTGTGGTAAGTGAGGGGTCTTCGGATGTAAGTGGCAGCTTTGTTGGCACTATATCCAAAACACAAGCATTTGGAACGTGGAACCTGTAACATGTAGAAGGCGTTCACTCTGGAGAATGGACTGCAGATAAAACGAGTACTTCTCAATAATTTTGTGAAAAAGAAATCCAAAAAAGACAAACCCACGGAAAGGATTTGCCCTTATTGAAAAAACGATATCACATGAATTTTCATGCTCTGATACTTACGCTTTCATTGCAGTAACATGTACTTTGCTCTTTTAAAAATACACCTTTGAACTGATATTTTTAATTAGTCATATTCAATAAACTGAAATTTTAACTGTATTGGAATACATAATCATGACCAAAACCCCATACGCAAAAACAGCTTTACAGACTTTTTATTATAATATATTTAAAATAATACGTTGATATAATTATATAAATAAAAGCTACTATTACGGGGTAAGCGATCATGACAATCAACAGAATATTTAAGGTTTTTGCTGTTTTATCATTAGCGATGACATCTGCTTTGCTGTTAAGCCCGCCCGGTTATGCTACAGAAGGCTATGCACTATTGAAAGGGTTTTGGCAGTGCCAAGAGGAAGGCGAGCAGTCAACTCTCGAATTTCAGTCAAATAACCAACTGATCTATAACGGTCAATCCGCCAACTACCAACTTCTCCCCAATGCTTTCCAGGTTATAGAAAATTCCGGCCCCGTAAACTATTATTATCAATATCTTGAGGGCACCCTCATTATCTTCTCTCCTGATGGTTCGATGACATATTGCCAGAAGGCCAAGAAATCATCAGTTCAAACTCAACGGTCAGCCCAACCTCAGACTACAGTGCGGAGTTGGCCGCCGCCTTATCAGAGGCCGCCTGGGAGAAGTACTTGGGAGGATTCCTCTCCGGAAAAATTGCTCTACAAGTTTGCCGGCCGTTGGGATTCTGCCACCAGCAATACTCTGCACAATATCTACTTGAAGCCTGACGGCAGTTTCGAAGACTCTTATGAGGCAGGATATAGTGGCCAGTTTGTCGATCAGGGCGGTTTTCAGACAGGCAACTGGGGTGCGACCGGCAATGAGCAGGCCGGGGGGCGCTGGACTATACAGGGTACCCTTCGCCAGGGTACCATAACCCTGATTCATGGAAACGGCAAACGCACAGACTATCGGTACCAGGTTCACTGCCGCGGAAGCGAATGCTACGGCAGCGAGTATTTTTTCAATGGTAAACTTTATTCAGTGAAGTACATCTATCGTTAGAGTTCAGATCCTAAACATTCAGGGCGCACACTCTTATTTTCTGAAGACAAAATTCAGAAAAAGGGTTTTCCTTTTTAATGGTATCACAATATTTTTAAAGCCTCAAAGACCTGCGAGATATAGCAGATATCAAAGGTTGGATAATAAAAAAGCAGGGCCATTCCTGACCCTGCTCATATAAATTAGTTTCGCTATTCTTCCATTCTTAGTATTAGCCTTCTATCAAGTCCACTCCTCCTATCTTTACCTGATCTACGCTCAGGGATATGATGGTTGTATGAGAATTGACGTCGATCTGCACCTAAACGCCTTCCTCCATTATCAGGTAACACAGTGGGAGTCATGGTTTTTAAATCCTTTTCGATTTATTCAAGAATGATTGTTCATAAGTTTTAAAATTTCACTACATTTGCCTTTGACAGAGCGATTGTAAATTATCTCTGATAATTCCAAGACAATTTTTACTTATTCATCTTTGGTTAAAGACGAAACTGGTCTCCCATGATATCCAATATTATCAGGTTGTAAATCTTTAATAGTTTTAACCTCTATTCTTTCTTTAGTCATGTAAATTTACTTCTGGATGTCTTACAGAACTCGTTTTTTCCAATATTCCACAGGCTTCAGATAGTCTGCATTCCATACCTTTCTACCAAACAACGATATCATAAGATTATTAAGGGATACAGAGTTTATAAGGTATATATCCAAGATTTACGGCTCTCTCTCTCGATTTGAAGATAACTCTATTACGTAATTTTTTGGATCTATGGCATTCCGGCAGATGAAATGTAAGGGTATTATTGTTACCGAAATACAATGTTGATTCAGTATTGGTATCCTGACTATGGGCAAACTTTTTCCCTGATCCCTTCATTGATTTTGACTTTAACCTAACCCGTCTGTCTCTCATTAGGCCAATTAAAAAACCTGTCAATCCACCAAAAAGACACGGCATCAAGTATCTATGATAAATATATTCATGCCCAGTACCGTGCATATTAAGATGAGCAATGCCCAGCGCAAGAAGTGTACCCACTAATGCAAATTTTATTTT
>CP070768.1:3287899-3328980 GCA_020345745.1 Desulfobacterales bacterium | reverse complement strand
TTAATACAATCCTATTTTTGGGTACCTACTTATGAACAGCAAACAAAGGGAAATCCTGAACGCCTTGATGAGTATATTACCGGATCCATCGGTGATGCCAGCCTCTTGAATCCCATTCTATCCGCCGATTCAGCGAGTAGTGCCATCGAAAATATGGTCTTTGAAGGTCTTATCGATCGGGATGAGCAATTGCGTTTTAGAGGGCGGTTGGCAGCCTCTTGGGAAGTATATGAGGAAGCTTTTTTTTATGTGAACGCTTCCGCTTCCCTACCAGGGATCGGCAAATTAAATCCTCAAGAAGTGGCCGGTTTTCTGAGAAAAGCAAAGCAAAGCAAAAGTGACAAAAGTCCGGAGCTCATCGATTCTTTGAATAATATTTCCCAAATTATTGTTATCCCGCCAGAAAAGCATTCTGTGGTCAAGCAAGTAAAACGTCAAAAGTCGAGCGAACCACAAAAGGTAGCCATCACGATATCAGCACCTGCGAGAATAAAGCTGATCCTGCATCAGGTCGATCAGAATCTTTTTCAACATCTTTCTCAGCTTTTCGGTAATGATTACTTTGCATTTTTCAACGGTGAAGACTATCTGGAGACTGACCCGATAATAGAAAAGGAAAGATTAACTGAATATGCCAGAGAGCTGTTACCAGTTATTGAGCACAACCCGGTATTAATGTTTCACTTAAGGCCGAAGGTCAAGTTTCATGACGGGCACAGGTTCGATGCAAAGGATGTCAAGTTTACCTATGAATCGATAATGAATCCGAAAAATCTCTCGCCTCGTATCTCGGATTATGAACCGGTCAAAGCTGTGGAAGTGATTGATCCGCTGACCGTCAAAATCGTTTATAAGCGACTTTACTCTCCTGCCATCGGCACCTGGGGAATGGGAATTCTTCCAGAACACCTGCTTAACGACCAAGCCCTTAAAGATGAAGCTCTGCATCTTGGAAAAGACCCGAACACCTTTTCCATGCGTCAAAGCACGTTCAATAGAAATCCCATAGGATGCGGCCCTTTTGTATTTCGCCAGTGGAAATCGGATCAATACATCACCTTAGATCGATTCGATGACTACTGGGAAGGACCACCTAATTATAATCGATATGTGTTCCGGGTGATACCTGATCTCCTCACTCAGGAAATGGAATTCTATGCAGGTACGATTGACAGCTATGGGGTCCAGCCCCATCAGGTGAAACGCCTTGATAAAGACCCTCGTTTTCAAAGCTTTTCTGGAACCGCCTTTGGTTATACCTATATCGGTTACAACCTCAGACGAAAGCCTTTTGATGATGCACGAGTACGAAAAGCGCTTGGAATGGCCATTGATACAAAAAAAATCATCGAATACGTTCTTTATGGTCAAGGAGAGAGAATTACAGGACCGTTTGTGAAACAGACGGAATATTATAATCACAATATTGAACCGATTCCTTATGATCCTAAAAAAGCCTTGGCATTATTAAAATCAGCCGGTTGGAAACGAGGAAAAGACGGCTTGTTGGAAAAAAACGGCGACACATTTCGGTTCACCCTTATTACAAACAGTGGCAATGACTTACGGAAAGCTGTCCTTGCCATCGCCCAGAATGCTTGGAGACAGATCGGCATTGATGTCAGTACGGATCTCATAGAGTGGTCGGTTTTTCTGCAGGAACGGGTAAACAAGCTCGATTTTGATGCGTTGATTTTGGGATGGCAGATGGGAATTGATCCTGATTTGTATCAAATTTGGCATTCAAGTCAGTCCCATCCTTACCAGCTCAATTTTATCGGTTTCAAAAACCAAGAGGCTGATGATTTGATCATCAAAATCCGACAGGAATATGACCTTGGCCGACAGATAGCATATTGCCACAGGCTTCATGAGATCATTAATAATGAACAGCCGTATACATTCCTATATGTTGGCAAATGGACTGCCGTCCTAGACAAGCGTATCGTCATAAAAAAGGTTGATGCTGCCGGAAATGCACAATATGAAAGAATAGTTCCTACAAAAACGGGGAGTTATACTTTCCACTTCAATAAATGGATTAAACTTTCACACATGCCTCGTTTATTGGATGAAGGATAAATGCTCAGAGGGGTCGGGGATCAGGGAATACGATTGAGAAAATGTTCTGAAACCTGACCCCTGACCCCAGTAAGCTGATATGATAAAGGGTAAACTATGCTATCATTTATTGGCCGAAGTGTCGTACAGAAGATTATTACACTTTTTTTTGTCTCCGTCGTCTCTTTTTTAATTATTCACATCGCGCCGGGTGAACCCAGTCAGGTGGATCCAATGAATCCCAAATTTACACCCGAAGTTGTGGAACGATTTCGAGAAGAATTTCATCTTGATAAACCCCTCCATGTCCAATATATTTATTTTTACCAAAATCTCTTTACCGGGAAAACCGTTTCCTGGAAAGATAACCAGTCGGTGCTGCAAAAGATCTGGGAACGATTCCTAAACAGCTTACCGCTGTTTATTGTCGGAACTGTGCTAACGTGGACGCTCTCTTTTCCAGTTGGGATTCGCTCGGCCATTTATCGAGGTAGGCTTTACGATCGCAGTGCCACTTTTCTGTCCTATCTTTTGATTTCCATTCCCGGTTTTTTCTTCGCTTATGTACTCATCATCTTTGTGGTAACCCATTTTCATGTGCCGGTCATCGGAATGGAAACTTTTGGAACTGGCAACACGTCCACAGTATTTGTCGTTATGGACAGGACCTGGCATCTTCTGCTTCCCTCTGTCCTCGGTGCGACAGGAGGTATTGCCGTCCTTTCCAGATATGTTCGCAGTCAGATGCTCGAAGTCGGCGGCCAAGACTATATTCGTACGGCACGAGCCAAAGGGCTACCGCAAGAGCAAGTTCATTATAAACATGCACTAAGAAATGCCTTGTTACCCTTTATCACCATGTTTGGTCTCATTTTACCGGGTCTGATCGGAGGTTCCGTCATTATCGAGTCTATTTTTTCCTGGCCGGGTATGGGACGAATGGCTTATGAAGCGATTTTGGCCAGGGATTATCCTGTCATCTTGACGGTAAACTTTGTTTCGGCCGTACTTGTTCTGGCCGGCACCTTTATATCGGATATCCTATATATTATAGCAGATCCGAGGATACGACTGTAATGAAGAACTCAGCACAAAAGGAATTTAAAGAAGATTTTCAATTGGAAGAACCACTGGCGCCGAAAAAAACAAGGTTTCAGGAATTCTGGCTAATTTTTAGACAAAACCGACTTGCCATCATCGGATTCTTCATTTTCGTTCTATTTTTCTTAAGTGCCATCGTAGGCCTTGTTTTGACTTCCGGGCAGGACCCCTTGTTCGATCCCGCCCGCATCCGTCTCCAGGAGAAATTGCTGCCGCCACTTGCCAAACCGAATCTTGATTCTTTGGCACCCGAAGACGTTCCCGCAATAGGCTTTTATCTGATGGGGACTGACGATTTAGGGCGAGATGTTTTTGCAAGAATGCTTCAAGGTGCTTGGGTTTCTTTAACCGTTGGGTTTGTGGCCGTAGGGATATCGGTTCTCATCGGTATATTTTTAGGAGGAATCGCAGGCTATTTCGGGCAACATTATATGCGGATCAATCACATTGTGTTGGCATCTCTTTTCATCTTCGGCGTTGGTTTAATCGCCGTCCAATCGCCCCATTTGGGAGCCGCATGTCTTGTTCTTGGTTTCTTGTTGATCTGTTACCAGGCCCTTACGAAAAGAAAACCAAGAAAAAAATCGATGCCATCATGGACAAGGTTTCTATTTAAAAACGCTATTTCTGTCGATACTCTGATTATGCGGGTTGTAGACATTATGCTCTGCTTTCCGAGTTTTTTCTTAATTTTAACCGTCGTTGCGCTGCTTCCGGCAAGCATTTATAACATTATGATTGTCATTGGACTGACCAGCTGGATGGGGACTACGCGCTTTGTCCGTGCTGAATTTCTCTCTTTAAGAGAACAGGATTTCGTGGCAGCGGTAAGGGCTTTAGGCGTTAGCAACTATCGAATTATTTTTCGCCACATGATGCCGAATGCTATTGCCCCGGTACTTGTCTCTGCGACCATTGGTATTGCCACGGCAATATTAACTGAAGCTGGGTTGAGTTTTCTAGGATTCGGGGTCCCACCGCCTCACGCCACTTGGGGGAATATCCTCTCCGATGGTAAACGGTTTATTTTCGACGCTCCCTGGTTAACCTTCATACCCGGGATTGTTATTCTGATCGTTGTGCTATCTTTTAACCTTTTCGGAGAAGGTCTTAGGGATGTGATGAACCCAAAGCTAAGAGAAAGGCACTAATAGACCTTTTGAAAAGCATTATCTGTTTTTGCCGGAGCTTCGGCTGCATTACTGAATAAGGATGCGAAACTGGAGTATAAAATTAAAGAGATGAAAGATAACCGCCTGATTTCTGTTCAAGATTTAAAGGTGTATTTCAGAAGCAACGCTACCACCGCTCGTGCCGTGGATGGTGTCACTTTTGAAGTGGATCGAGAAGAAACAGTGTGTCTTGTCGGCGAATCCGGGTGTGGCAAGACGGTCACGGCACTCAGCATCCTCGGTCTCGTTCCGGTACCTCCCGGAGACATCGCTGGCGGTAGAATTCTGTTCAAGGGCCAAGGCCTTTTGGATCTTGATGATAACAATATGCAGAGCATTCGCGGAAACCACATTGCAATGGTATTCCAGGAACCTTTAACATCATTAAATCCTGTTTTCACCATCGGCGACCAAATCAGCGAAGCCATCAGCATCCATAAAAACATAGACACCGGCACCCAGCGTGAGCGTTGTGTGCAACTGTTAAGGGATGTTGGCATCGCCGCACCGGAGCAACGCCTCAATGACTACCCCCACCAGCTGAGTGGCGGACAGAGACAGCGCGTGATGATCGCTATGGCACTGGCGTGTGATCCGGAGCTTATTATTGCTGACGAACCGACAACCGCCCTGGATGTAACCGTTCAGGATCAAATATTGCGCCTGTTTAAATACATACAGAAAACCCGGGCCATGTCGATTCTATATATTACTCACGACCTGGGTGTCGTCACCCACATCGCTGATCGGGTCTATGTTATGTATTCCGGCGTTATTGCTGAACAGGGGTTCACATCTCAAATTTTTAATCATGCCAAACATCCTTACACAAGAGGGCTCTTGGCATCTCTACCTAGCCGTTCAAAACGGGGAAAAAGGCTTTATAGCATCCCCGGATCGGTGCCAGACCCAGCACACAAGCCAGAAGGTTGCCCCTTTCACCCCAGATGTCCTCATGCCATCCCTAGTTGCTGGAGCGAATACCCCCAGATGTGCGATTATGGTGAAGGGCATTTGGCCCGTTGCCCAGTATTATTTGAAAAAACAAAGAAAACGATCGACGATAAATAGCATAGATGGAAACACGTCATACCCCCCAGAACATTATTCTGAAAGTTGAGGATTTGAAGAAATACTTTCCCATTCGAAGAGGTTTTTTTCAAAACATCCGCGGATGGATCAAAGCTGTTGATGGCGTCAGCTTTGAGATTGAGCGCGGGAAAACCTTAGGTCTGGTTGGTGAAAGTGGTTGTGGTAAAACGACTGTGGCCTGGCTTATCCTTAAACTGTTGAAGATGGATGAAGGAAGAATTATCTTTCGGGATACCGAGATCAGCGAATTGTCTGAAAAAGAAATGAAGCCATACCGACAAGAGATGCAGATGGTTTTCCAGGACCCTTACGGATCATTGAATCCCAGGATGACCGTCGGCCAGTCCATTGAAGAAGGGCTGAGCATTTTGGGGATTAAAAGCCGGAAAAAACGAAAAGAGCATCTCAAAAAACTTTTGGAAATGGTGGGTATGTCCACCAACAGCTCAGACCGTTATCCTCACGAATTCAGTGGTGGACAGCGCCAACGAATCGGTATTGCCCGAGCGCTGAGCGTTGAACCGTCCCTGGTTATCTGTGATGAACCGATTTCAGCACTGGACGTCTCTATCCAAGCTCAGATCATTAACCTTTTAAAAGACCTGCAAGATCAACTCGAGTTAAGCTATCTTTTTATCTCCCATGATCTTAATGTCATCGGTTATTTGTGCACCACCATTTCGGTGATGTATAAAGGTCTAATTGTCGAGTCTGCATCAGCTGAAGCGCTCTTTAGCCATCCGTATCATCCCTATACGATTTCGTTGCTGTCAGCTATTCCTGATCCTGAGTCGAGCGTGAAAAAGGAGGTTAAGCTTCCGGCGCGAGATTTTTCGGACACCCTTATACCTCCTGATGGCTGCAATTACCAGGGAAGATGCCCCATGGACGAACCTCGTTGCGGGCAAGAAGACCTTATTTTCACAGAGGTTGAAAAAGACCATTTTGTAAGGTGCTGGAAAGTACCAAAAAACAACGTATAAAGACCTTTGAAAAACATTCAATTTGGTTTAAAGCCAAGAAAGACGCAAATTTTAGTCGACCACCGAACTTTGGCAGACTAAAATTTGCACCAACGGCCGAGATTGGGTAAAAAAGGACGTTTTTCAAGGATCTCGCAAAAGGAGATTTTTAAATGCAACCTGTAATATTTGAAAAAGATGGTCCTATTGGGTGGCTGACATTGAATCGGCCTGAGAAGCGGAATGCCCTTTCGCTGGAAATGATGGATGACATGCTGGATAAACTCCATCTTTTGGCAAAAGATGAGAGCATTCGTATCGCCGTTATCAGAGGTAATGGTCCAGGGTTTTGTGCCGGGCATGATCTCAATGAAATGACCGGACCCGATATTCATGCCAATCATTTTCACAGGATTTTTTCGTTGTGTGCTGAGATGATGCAAACGCTTAATGCTCTTCCACAGCCCGTGATTGCCCAGGTTCATGGTGTCGCAACCGCAGCAGGTTTACAATTGGTTGCCGCATGCGACCTTGCCATTGCAGAAACCGGTGCCAGGTTCGCTACACCAGGTGTTAAAATTGGGCTTTTCTGTTCGACGCCTGCTGTTCCATTGGTCCGCGCGATTGGCAGAAAGCGGGCCATTGAAATGTTGATATCCGGACGATTTGTCTCGGCCAAGGAAGCCGAAACCTACGGGCTTGTTCATAGAATCGTTGCCCCGGACAAGCTCGCCGAACAAACCAGAGCCTGGGCCATGGAACTGGCTGAGTACAGCCGCTACACCCTGGCCTTTGGTAAGCAAACGTTTTATAAGCAAATCGATCTGGATGCCCAATCGGCTTACGATTATGCGTCGAATGCTATGGTAATGAATTGTCTTGCTGAAGATGCACAGGAAGGCATGACGGCTTTTTTAGAAAAACGGAAGGCTGAATGGAAGCATCGTTGACCTGATACTAAAAAAGGGAACAGGGCAACCCTATTCCCCTTCTATATTATATGAAGAATATTAACGCTTTGAAAACTGAAAACGAGCCCTCGCACCCTTTTGACCGTATTTCTTTCGTTCCTTTGTGCGAGGATCGCGTCTCACGTAGCCGGCCTTTTTCAATGCTTGCCGCAAATCGGAGTCAGATATAATCAGTGCTTTGGTGATGCCGTGTCTTATTGCACCGGCTTGTCCTGAAAAACCACCACCGGAAACTCTAACCTTTACATCAAATGATCCAATGGTATTCGTCAGTACCAGCGGTTGGAGTAAAAATGCTTTGGCAGATCCTATCTTAAAATAATCGTCCACATGACGACCGTTGACGGTGATTTCACCGTTTCCAGGCTTTAACCACGTTCTGGCAATAGACGATTTTCGTTTCCCTGTTGCATAATAGACGTTTTCTTTTTCCATATAACTCACCGATATATAAAATTAAAACTGATCGTTCCGGCGCACTCCATTAAATTTCCAGCACCTCAGGCATCTGGGCCTCGTGGGGGTGGTGACCTCCGGCATAGACCTTTAACTTTTTAAAAAGTTTTCTTCCCAGTCTGTTTTTGGGCAGCATGCCTTTAACGGCAAGGCGTACAAGTTCCTCGGGTTTTTTTTCCAAAAGCTTCTGGGCAGTAATCGTCTTCAACCCGCCAATGTAACCGCTGTGTCGATAATATTGTTTCTTTTCCCATTTTCTGCCCGTCAATTCAATCTTATCAGCATTGATGACAATGACCCAGTCACCCATATCGACGTGAGGGGTAAACAGCGGGTTGTGTTTCCCTCGCAGTCGGGCGGCTATGGTACTTGCGAGTCTTCCAAGAACCGCGCCTTCTGCATCAACAACATACCATTTCGCTTTGTTGTCGACATATTTTGCACTCGTTGTATACTTTTTCACCTTGGCATACTCCTTAAATATAATCGAAGGAATGTAGTTAAAAATAATGTTCGTGTCAAGGGAAAAAAGGAAATTAGATATTTAAAAGGATATTACAGAAAAATTAATAAGTTGAATTTAAACAGAACCTTAAATTGACACCCGAAGACATTTCGAATATAACTAGTTTTACACATGGGAATGGTTATCCATCATAGCACCTGAATGTTGTACGAGTCAGAGGTTTTTATATACAAGGCACTTAAGAGGGAAGCCATAGTTAGACCTATTGCGAGCCCTTAATAACGCAGCAGATGAAAGCCCCAGAATCGCCCTTCGGATGAAAATCGATGATTAAAAAATATCATCTAATCGTCCAATTGGATAAAATATTTGGGGTATGATCTTGTTTAAATAGGAATCAATTCGTTTCTTGAAGATTTTCATCAATTTTCATGCAACATTCAGGTGACAGGATTTGTCCAATGAATCACCTTGAAATCGAAGTCAAATTTTATCTTTCAGATATAAGCGCCATACGCTATTGCATTATTGAATTGGGTGCTGAAAATAGGGGTCAGGTATTTGAAACAAATATCCGATTTGAAGATGATGGTAAAAACCTGATTCGAAACAAATCTCTTTTGAGGTTACGAAAGGACACCAAAACAACGCTCACCTATAAATCGGAACCTCGTAGCAAAGATAATCAATACAAGATATTTAGGGAATTGGAAGTTGAGGTCAGTCATTTCTCTACCATGAAACGAATATTGGAATCTTTGGGATTCCGTGAAGAACAACGATACGAAAAACGCCGTGAAACGTTTATTTTAAAGGATACGCTTCTATGCTTAGATTCCATGCCGTATGGCGATTTTCTTGAAATAGAAGGGTCAAAAGAGCAAATAAAAAAATTAGCGTTACAAATCGGGATGCGTTGGGAAAAAAGGATTGTACTCAATTATCTAGCCATATTTGACATCATCAGAAAAAAAACAAATGTTCCTTATTCTAAGATCACGTTCGATAATTTTAAAAATATCAACGTTAACATGAATCAATATCTCCACCTTATCGAGGTGGGTAGCTACGAATAAATGAAAATGGTACTTGGAGCTAGATTACGATGTTTTCTGTTTTAACACTAAATTTACGTTTTGGATTGGCAGACGACGGGCGCAACAGCTGGCGATTTCGCAAAAGGTGTTTTCCCAATCTTTTGGAAAGATATCATGCCGATTTTATCGGTTTTCAGGAAGCCAATGATTTTCAGGTAGAATTTCTTAATGACACCCTTATGGCATACAATTTTATTGGGAAACGGAGCCCTTCGCCGCCCTTTTGGCAGAATAACATCATTTTTCATAAACAATCATGGCATTGCATTTATCATGAACATTTTTTTTTAAGCCATACCCCTACCGTACCGAGCCGCTTTCGCGGCAGCCTCTGGCCAAGGCAGTGCACGATCGGAATGTTCAAAAATAGCAACCGTAAGCTCATATGCGTCAACACCCACCTTGATTTTGACGTCTCGGTTCAGGTTGCTAGCGCCAATATTATTCTGGAACGCTTATCGCGACTCCCGGCCGATGTCCCTGTCATTCTCATGGGAGACTTTAATGCCGCGCCATTAAGTCCCTGCTACAATATTTTTACCGGGCAGACCCGAAAACCAACAGCACCCGTCGGTTGTTTTAAAAATGCCTTTAACAAACCCTACCCTGGAACATATCATGGTTTTACTGGAGATCTATATAGAGAGCACATCGATTGGATTCTGTATTATGGCAAAATTATTAATAAAGATGGTAAGATCATCCAGGAGACAATTAACGGTATATATCCATCTGATCATTTTCCTCTTTATGCCACGTTTGAGTGGATAACTTGATCCCTGCCAGCATCCTGTCTTGACATAATTTTCCTCTAAAGTTATGTTCGACATGAATGAGACCTATGTTGGAAAGGCAATTCTATGCTCAGTGACAAAGAAAAGCTTGATAAGCTAGCCAATTTGGGAGTTGAGCTCAATAAGGTCAAGGACTTGGATATCCTTATGGAACGCGTCCTTTATGACGCCAGACAGGTTGTTAATGCCGATGCCGGGTCCATATATATCCGGGAGCAAGACTCTCTCGATTTTACCTATTCACAGAACGACACCTTGCAACGCCGGCTACGTGAGGGCGATAAACTCATTTACTCAACCTTTTCGATGCCCATCGACAAAAAAAGCATCGCGGGATATGTTGCTTTTACCGGTCAACCTGTAAACTTACCGGATGTATATAACATCGACGCTACTGCGCCCTATAGCTTCAGTAAAAAATTCGATGAACAGTCAGGCTATAAAACAGGATCAGTCTTTACTGTTCCTTTAATCACTCCGAGAGAAGATATTTTGGGCATTTTACAGATTATCAACGCCCAAGATGGATCGGGAAGGATCATTCCTTTTTCCGAAAATGATGAAATAATGCTGCTACATTTCGCCAGCATTGCAGCCGTCGCCTTGTCACGCGCTCAAATGACCCGAACCCTTCTGCTTCGAATGATCCGTATGTCGGAATTGCGTGACCCCAAAGAGACGGGTGCCCATGTCAACCGCGTGGGTGGTTATGCCGTGGAGCTCTACACAAATTGGGCTCGCCGGAACAACATTGATGCTAAAGAAATCGAGAGCAACCGAGACTCTCTTCGCATGGCAGCCATGCTACACGATGTTGGAAAAGTCGCTATATCCGATAGGATATTGAAAAAACCGAGTCGTTTGAGTGAAAAAGAATTTGAAATAATGAAGGAACATACCACCCTTGGCGCGCGGTTGTTCTTAGACGCTCAGTCGGATTTTGACGAGTTGGCCTTAGAAGTCGCCTTGAACCATCACGAACGCTGGGACGGAGAGGGATATCCAGGCCATATCGATGTGGCAACCGGAGCCCCATTGAAAGGATTTACTTTGCCTGATGGCAGACCAAGAGGAAAGAAGGGAGAAGAAATTCCTATATTTGGGCGAATTGTCGCATTGGCAGACCTCTACGATGCGCTTTCTTATGCACGAATTTACAAGGAGGCCTGGGATGAGCCCGAAGTTCTATTAAATATA
The DNA here is from genome assembly GCA_020345745.1 of Desulfobacterales bacterium. Classification (GTDB taxonomy): domain Bacteria; phylum Desulfobacterota; class Desulfobacteria; order Desulfobacterales; family UBA11574. The sequence continues at coordinate 3,317,611 of CP070768.1, read as the reverse complement.
GAACAAGAGGCCGGTTACAAGCTGGACCCCGAGTTGGTGGAAATCTTTTTTTCTCGAATCAACATCCTCCGCGGAATTCAAAAACGATACAAAGAAACCCCTTAAATATCATTTCATCAAAACCCTGAAGCCCGAAATATATTACCTTTTAATAAATATTATTCAGCTTAACCAAAGACCCAGTCTTGTTATCGGATGGGAGTACGAAAATTGGGCATCAGAAGTTACATGCCATCTAAAAAATACATCTAACTTCCAATTACGGTGTTGTGAGCCGCTTTAAAATGCTCATCCCGCCTATGTTGCGGGACTGCGCTTTTTCATATGTTACACATGACGCCTATGGCGTCTGACGTTTTGTCCTCGAACGCGATCTATATTTTTGCGATGGCTTGTACTCATTTTTCCCCAGACATGTCGTCCGGCAGGGTTTTTTTTGAAAATTTCTGCACGACCCGTGTCGCTTTTTCCGCAGTCTCTTTTTTACCCGATGACATTCGGTTGGTTTCTGGATTATCTTCTGCGCCGGTAATGCAGTTGACCTGCGCGTTTAATATACCACCGGGTTCTACGACAAAATCTTTACAAACCACTTTTCCTGAGCACTTGCCAGTTGGTAGTATAATCAATTCGTTCGAGGCTTCTACTTCTCCCTCAAAGGTTCCGCCAATGGTCATGCTGGTCACCTTTGTTTCAGCAAAAACAGCACCTTCTTCAGCAATTACCACTACATCTCCGGTAAGCACGCCCTTTACCACGCCCTTGATAACAAGCTTCCCTTTTGTTGCAACATTACCATCGACGGTTAGCTCTTTATCAATGATAGAAAAATCCTTTGATTTATTTTTCACAATATGTCTCCTATTCGTATTTTAACTAAAAACTGCATACAAATTATAACAAGATTAAATAAACATTATTGTACTATATTGCAAAATCTTTTTCTAAAATCAGTTCTCCTTTCGTTGAAAAAACAAATACCTTAACACGTTGAAATAATACCGTTTCTGGCTGATATCTTTTTTCAAACTTCATCCATTTAAAGTGGGCGATTGAAAAGTATTGCCCCCTATTTTTCTGAGAGGGTTTTCCTGAAGCGAGCGGCACAGAGGGTATTACCAAGGAATCCTTTTCGTTGGTGTCGCTTTTTAATACGACAAAGGCACGCCCTGAGATGCTTTTTATTGTCGGTTCTATTTTTCTTAAAATAAACTTTACCCTCAATATATTTTTCTTTGCGTCATGATAAACATCCATATCTTCGACATCAACAGTCGTTAATATTGCAACTTTATTGATCTTACCTGTAGTATCCATTGACGCTGATAAAATTGCTTTCTGTTTTGGTGCAGGATGATTTTCATCAGATTCAAATGTTTTTTTCTTAAAATTTGTTTTTTCTAGCCTACCCCCATTCGATAACGTTTCGGATGTTTGATCATTTATCGTTTTTCTAACGTCGGGCTGATGGTTATTTATCTTGGATTGAGCTAGGACAAGGCGAACCATGAGAACATCTTTTTCATCCTGCAAGGTAACCAGCTTCTTTTCGGTGGTCTTCAAAGCCGTTGCAAGATTTTCATTCTCTTGCTTGACACCTTTATAGAGGACATACAAGCAGGTGGTTATAGCAAACATGATTGCCATAACCACGGCAAGTGTCATCACTATTTCTTTAAACCGGTCAATCGATATGACCTCACCATTCTCCCTTACAAAGAGAAATGACCACTGGCCACTCATTTTCTCGTGCTTCAAAGAACGAAGCACATCGGCAATTCTATGCAAACGTTTTGGTAGATTTTGCATCATCCAGTTTTTGTTTCAATACCAACCGTATGGTATCTCCTATTTTTGTATTAAAATAGTTTCTGGCATTTCCATGATTTAAAGCAATTTCAAGATATCCGAAACTGCCCATAACGGCAAGAGGATTCTGGGGTTCAGCGTTGAAGTAGCTGTGGGATACCCCATGAATCCTTTTATCACCGATAATGATCTCTAGCCTTTCGTCCTGAGCGGTTCGATACAGTTTTGCTAGACAGTTTTCATCAATATTGGTGATACAGTTCCCGAAACGATCTACGGAAACTATTTCACCCACAAGGGCACCTTTTGCAGTGACATACGGTTTGCTGATTCTAAAGTGGACCAGATCCTTTTGCTCGAGTGGTGGACCTAACGCCTTGATATCTATACCCTTGGATATATGAGCACCGATAGGAGCAAAAATATCCCGACCGTGAAACGTCTGGCTGACAGGCTTTAAAAAAAACCGTGTGTTTTCGATCCGGACAATGGTATCGACCTTGCCTTCATCGATCAAAAGCGTTAGTACACCGTTGTCCGGTGCAAGGAAAATATTGCCCCTTGCATTAACGGCGATGATATCGCGATCACTTCCGACGCCAGGGTCTACCACTATAATGTGGACAGTTTTCTTAGGGAAATATCTGTAATAAGACGATATAATATATGCAGCTTGAATTATGTTTTGAGGCTCGACGTGGTGTGTAATATCGATAATCACTGCAGAAGGATTCACTGATAGGATAACGCCCTTCATGGTACCTACATAGGCATCTTCAATGCCAAAATCCGTAAGCAGTGTAACTATCGACATAGAAAAAAATGTGGTGCCTAAATTGAGCGAATTGCGAATTTGCTAAAACGAATTGCCAATTTATTATTGGAACATGCCTTTTTGAAAACTGAAACCCAGGTGCTTGTATGCTCCCTGTGAAGCCTTTCTTCCCGACGATGTCCGCATAGCAAACCCGATTTTTAAAAGATAGGGCTCAACGACATCAACAAGCGTATCTGCTTCTTCTTGAAGGGTTGCGGCGATCGCTTCAATGCCGACCGGTCCGCCCTTATAAAACTCGATAATTGTCTGCAGATATCGACGATCAAGACTGGTTAACCCTTTCTCATCGACGCCTTCAAGAGATAGCGCGGCCTCTACGGTTTTTTGTGTAATGACGCCACTTGATCTGACTTGCGTATAGTCTCTCACACGTTTGAGAAGTCGATTAACGATTCTCGGTGTTCCCCTGGATCGTTTCGCAAGTTCAATGGCGCCTTGTTCATCAATCGATACATTTAATAATGCAGCCGAACGCTTAATAATTTTTACGAGGTCTTTCTCGCTATAAAAGTCGAGACTTCTGAAAATGCCAAAACGGTCGCGTAAAGGGGCGGACAAAAGTCCAACACGAGTGGTCGCACCCACCAGGGTAAAACGATTCAAACGATACCTATGGCTACGTGCATGTATGCCTTTATCAAATACGAAGTCAACTGCAAATTCCTCCATGGCAGGATACAAAAACTCCTCCACCACTTTTGGTATTCGATGTATCTCGTCTACAAATAAGATATCGCCTTCTTCAAGATGGGTGAGGATACCGATCAGGTCACCCCCTTTTTCGAGTGCAGGTCCTGACGTCGCAGTAAAATTGCCTCCCATTTCATTGGCCACAATATATGCTAACGTTGTTTTTCCTAATCCGGGAGGTCCATGGAAAAGGATATGATCAACCGGCTCCTGGCGCTGCGTTGATGCCTCAATGGCGATTTTAAGTGCTTCCACCACCTCAACCTGACCGACGTAATCGGATAGTTTTTCCGGTCTCAGCGACAGGATTGCCTTCTGTTCGTCAACAGGCAGGCACGTTCCTGTGAGGATGCCCTGTTTATCATGGGAATTTTTCGACAAATCGTCTGACATCATTACGTATCTAAAAAAGAATAATTATTTTTTCTTATCTGTTTTATAAATATCAACGTTTTTTGATTTCGCGTATCAACCTTGTACCTTCTCTCCACGATAGACTTCTTCAAACAGCTCCTCAGGACTGGCGATACCACTGTTTCTTTTCATGGCTTCTGCGATCATTTGCTTGGCATCGGATACTCTGTGGCCCAATTGCGCAACGAGTACGTCCAAAACCTTTTGCGAAAAATCTTCTACTTCAGGCAATTCTGATTTGTCTGCGGTTCGGATTAGTGCAAATTTACCCATCTTACCTTCAAGTGTGGCAATAATTTTCCGTGCCGTTCGATCACCAATACCCTTTAAACGCTTGAGTCTATTTATATCTTTTGCCTCTATTGATCTTGCCAATTCACGAACAGGAATATTTAAAGCTTTGATTGCTTTGAGCGCACCAATATCCTCAACAGAAATAAAATGTTGAAAAAATTCTTTTTCAACCTCAAGATTAAAGCCGATCAGCATTGGCTTTGGCTGTCGGTCAGTCTGCTGATGATAAATGTATAGGGAAATCTCATCCCCAACTTTTTTTGCCTTAAAGGTTTCCATCACATATACAGGAAGGAGAACCTCGTATCCAATCTGATTCGCCAGAAGAAGTATGCGGTCATCTTCTTTTTTTAATAGTTTGCCTTCCAGATAGCCTATCATTTTTTTTGATTATTTCAGTTCAACCTGCTGTTTGTTTGGAGCGTTCGACATTGTATCGAAATAGGCCTAAAAGGGCTAGTCCCATTGCGTCAGACGCATGATGCGGTCTTATTGGCGTTGTCAGATTTAATAAACGCCGAACAGCCTTTTCTAGCTGAATCTTAGTGGCATTGCCGTTTCCCGTCAACACCTGTTTGGCTTCACGAACAGGAACCTCTACTACAGATACACCCGATTGACATCCGGCAAGGAGCACGACACCGGTAACCTTGCTTAATGTCATCCCTGCCTTTGGAAACTTTGCGACGGAAAATATGTCTTCAACGATCATCAAATCGGGCGTTTCATCCTTCAGCATATGTAGCGTTTTTGAAAAGATCTGATCGAGGCGGTTTGGTAAAGATAGGTTTTTTGAGGTATTGATACTGCCAAAAGAAAAGCTGTCAACGTTGAGACCCATTCCCCTTGCAATTCCAAAGCCGGTTGCCGATAAACCTGGATCTATGCCGATAACCTTTATCATCCTCATGCTCTCTTAAAGACCTCTGAAAAACGTCTCATTTTATCCCATCTTTGTGTTGGATTCAAGGTCCATGACCTTCTACTTGACCTTGAATATAATTGAGAATTTTTCAAAGGTCTCTCTTATGGACGTTGGGCACTCGACACTCGATTACAAACATGTGAACCAATATTTATGATTTGAGCTTCTATTCTACAAAACCAAGTCAATTAAAAAAATCATAAATATCTGCTCGCTGGCAACCTCGTGTTAAACGAAAAAGATATCTCCTTCCAAATAAACCAAAGGGCCCTTTTACCCGAAGTTTTCAGATCTTTCTCAAGAGACCATAACCTTGGAATACGATCAGAAATCAGCAACTAGACAGCCCTGAGATCAAGCATCAAGGGGTAAATCCTTTTAATTTTCGTTTCGCAATTTTTGCTTCATTCGATTTTGGATATTTTTTAATCAGTTCATTTAAGATAAGACGGGCGTTAGCACGATCACCGATATTATAAAAAGCGAGACCTTGTTTTAAAAGAGAGGATTGTACTTTATTTCCTTTCGGGTATTTTTCTATAACCTTTTGATATTCTAAGATGGCCTTTTCATACCATTTTTCTCGGTAGTAGATTTCACCAATCCAAAATTGTGCGTTATCCGCATGTGTTGACTTTGGATATGTTTTTAATAAATTTTGAAACCTTACCTTAGCGGATTCAATTTCACCTTGATCAAAGGCCTTTTTTGCTGCGATGTACATTTCTCTTTCTGATAGTTGTTTTCCTGTTTTAATAGCGGGTGTTGAATCTGAACGCACATCGATTTTAGAATCATATTCGCTGGGCTCAAGATCAAGATATTTCTCAATCCGATCGAGCCGGTTTTTATTGGATTTTGCCGTCTCGTCTATTCGAGCTAACTGCCCCCCTTTCTTGTCATCGACACGTTCTAAATCCTTTACTTGCTTTTTTATAAAATATTCCGTCTCTTCGATCTTTCCTCTAATGGCGGCAATTTCTTCTTGCATTTCATCGATCTGGGCGTATTGACCGGCCGATCGACTCCTTAACTCCTGATCGTTTTGATGTTTTGCTTTTTTATAGGTAGCTAAACGAGATTCTAATTCTTTTCTTTTTTTCACTGACTCGCTATATTGCTTTTCAATCAGTGCCAAGCGATAATCGATTGTCGTTACGTCTTGCTGCGTCGCACATCCACTGAAAACAAGTGTAAATAACAGCACAATTACCAAAAATTTATCCATTCTATTTTACCATCCTATTATCGGATGTTTTTATAACACGGATCAGCAAGACATCGATACAAGCTGGCGGTTTTACTGATCCATCTTTAAGCAAGGTCCAAAAAAGATATGCCAGTATAATTTAGTTTATAACAAAGTGTGCTCTGCGGTTTTTTGCCCATGCATCTTCATTATTGCCTGGGTCCATCGGGCGTTCCTCGCCATAACTAATGGTGTTTAATCGAGATTCGGCAATGCCGAGATTAACCAAAAAGGCCTTAGCACTTTCAGCGCGCCTGTCACCTAAGGCAAGGTTATATTCGATGGTACCACGTTCATCGCAGTGACCTTCAATCGTCACTGTGACGTCGGGGTTGTTTTGCAGCCATTCTGCCTTGTTCGATAACATGTCTTGCGCTTCTGGAAGAATCGCAAAACTGTCAAATTCAAAGTAAATATCCTGTGTTAAAAACTGGTTTCTGGCAGCCTCGCGTCTGGCGGCCTCCTCCCTTAAACGCTCCTCCTCGATTGCCCGCTGTCTGGCCAACTCTTCCTGTCTGGCCTTTTCGGCGGCATCTTTTGCTTTGAGATCTTCATCTTCAATAGGTTGCGTCACACCAGTATCCGATGTAACCGTCTTTTTTGCACACGAAACGGTAAACAGCAATCCAGGTATTATCAGTAACAAGATCAATTTTATCCATAATTTCTTTCGCATGTTTTCCTCCTTACACGTACCGTTAATGACCCGTCGACAACCTTGGCGACCATTGGGGTTCTGTTTGTTCGCCGGGAAATGCAATTAGGCGCCTTTGATCGGTTCCGAAAGCGGTCATAACGTAAATCCTAGAAGGCCCCTCACGGGTTGAACTGAACACAATGAGGCTGCCGTCCGGAGACCAAGAAGCCGACTCATTATTGCCTTCGTTATGAGTCAATTGAACCAGATTCTGACCGTCCGATGCTATAACGTAGATATCGCTACGACCTTGCTTCATCCCGGAATATACTATCCTGTCTCCTTTGGGTGACCAGCTAGGCTGGGTATTATAATGTCCTTCAAATGTTAATCGATTGACCCGCCCGGAATCTATATCTTTAATATAGATTTGTGGAGATCCGGACCTTTTGGATACAAAAGCCATTTTCTTGCCGTCCGGGGACCAGGTAGGAGACACATCAATTCCTCTTTTTTTGGTCAGTCTTTTAATCATTTTCCCCGTTCCAGTCAACAGATAAATTTCCGGATCACCTGAAAATGAAAGGGTTGCGGTAAGGCGAAATTCTCCTGGAACCCAGGCAGGAGAGATATTTATACCCTCTTTTGCAATGACCGAGCGGCGATTTTCTGTTAGGTGCTTGATATAAAGATCGGGCTTGCCTTTTAAATATGATGTATACGCGAGCCATTTTCCATCCGATGACCATGCCGGAGAAAGCGTAATACTTTTATGGTTCGTCAATCGCTTTGGGTTGTACCCATCAAATTCGCATATATAAATTTCTTTGTGGCCTGAATTTGTGGAAACATAAGCGATTTTGCTGTCAAAAATTCCTCTATCCCCGGTCAATATGTAAATCAGTTCACTGCAAAAGCGACGGATTATTTTTCGCTTATCAACTAAGCCTGCTTTGTATCTTTTACCCACCAGCATATGCTCTTTAAACGTGTCATACACCCGGAGTTCTATTTCGAGACGGTTGTCTTTGATCGCCACACCGCCGGTTACCAGGAGTTCTGCGCCAATACTGGTCCAGTTGTGGAATTTGACAGCGGACGAAGCCGCCGCATTCTGCGGATCCAAAAGAAAGGCATCACGGTCCATGATCTTGAAATAACCGGTAAATTCCAGTGTGGTCGAAAGCAAATCAGAAGTCTCTTTTGATAATTTCGCTGTGGCATGATCAAGAGACATCTTTTTAAAAACAGGAATAGCTATGGGAATTTTCCTTAAAAACGGATTGGTTATATCAATATAGTCATAGTCATCTCGACACAGCCCGACGCCCCTTAATAAATGCATTACTATTATTAGACATATTACCGTTTTTAAATATACTTTCATTGCTGCCATCTTTTTTCGATGGATAACTTAAAATTTAAGTTTTGCACCCTATTCTTGATCGAAAACCAAGCCACATAGCGGCTGGATAATATTTTTTGAAAGTCAAAATTTAGCTAAAACGTATTCGCACTAGCAACGGCGCGTACATATCAAAAGAGTTTTTTATTAATAAGTGCTTGAAATGCATTCGATAAGCTGTACCATTGCGCCTGGTTCACATAAATTGCACAGTTTCAATTTTTACACTGAGTCCGGTAATATTTTGCCTTTAAAAAAACATGATCCAGCCTTGTCGTTGTCCCGTCTATGGTTAGCGTTCAGAGTGTGAAACATGAGTTGATCATTGTACACCTGATGGTGTAAACCTCAGCCCCATAGTCATATACGGTTTTCTGATGCCCGGTGGATGTGGTCGCACCGGATTCGATTTCAAAATTGCTTTTTTGGCAGAATCATCTAAATATTTATTGCCCGAGCGTTTATCAAACCATATATCCTTTATTTCTCCGTTCGGCATCACTGTAAATGCCAGTTCAGCCACAAGATCTGTGCGTCCTCCCGCCAGTTGCTCTGAAAACGCCCAGTTTTTATTAACCTGAAAAGCAATATCATGCTGATATATTGTGATTAACTCCAAAACCTGTTTGCTGCCAGTACCTTCCGGTGTCCTTGAAGCTGTTTCACCTTGATGCCTTTGCTTGCCGACAACCCCGTTCTTTTTCACTTGATCTTTCAAACGATCAAGGGCTCGGGTAATTTGATCGGGTCTGGATTCTTCAACGCTTTTTTCAATTTTGTCTATGGCACTTTTCACCACTTTGGCAGATTTAAATGTCTTTTTTTTAAGAGATTGTTTGGTCTTTTTCGGTTTTTTCTGAATGGATATGGCTGCGGAAGGCTTTTTGGCCGCTACCGGAATCGATTTAGCGGTGGTTGTCGGTTTTTTTTGGGGTGGTGGTGGTTGTCTCTCAGATTCGCTAGGCGCCGTATCATAAGGCATCGGACTTTTTTCAAGGGTTGGCAATGTAACGATGCTGACATTGATAAAGGAAGGCGGCGACTTTCTATCCCATGCGCGATCTGGAAAAAAAATTAAGATGGCAAATAGCAGCAGATGGCATATGCTGGAGACAGCAAGGGTCATAAAAAAGGTCTTACGGTCGCCCTCTACGCCTTGGAGCCGATAAGCATAAGGATCTGCAATTCCTTTCATCAATTTCCTATTTTTTTCGCTTTTCTTTTTTCTTAAGGTCTGCCGGTTCGGTCACCATGCCTAATTTTTCAACACCAGCCCCTTTGATCTCAGACATAACGTTGACGACAACCCCGTAAGATATATTCTTATCAGCCCGAAGATAGACTTCCCGCTGTTCACGCCCTGCTAAAATTTTACGCAGTTTCTCTTGCAAAAAACCGATTGTAATTTGATAGTCATTAATAAATATTTGATTTTTATTGTTGATCGTGATGATCAGATGCTCTTTTGATGACGGTAGCTGTTGTGAAGTTGTTTCCGGCAGCGCAACGTCGACACCTTGCATCATCATGGGTGCCGTTACCATAAAAATGACCAGGAGCACGAGCATAACATCAACAAACGGTGTTACATTAATATCGGACATTAATCGATCACTGTTGCCACCGAACATCATTTCGATAACACCCCCGAGACCTTTGAAAAACATCCCCTTTTGCCCAATCCCGGCGTCAGACTCAAATTTTAATCCTCGAAATACTCAATGTATGTCTGTGGTTATAATTTTCGTCTTCCTTGGCCTTGAACAAAATTGAACATTTTTCAAAGGTCTCAATCATTTATTTCATGATACTGCGTTCAATAATATTTAAAAAATCGGCCGAAAAGTTTTGCAGCTCAGATTCGATGATTCTAATTTTATGCATAAAATGATTAAAAGCAATGACAGCAGGTATAGCAGCAGCCAAGCCGGCCGCTGTTGCAATGAGTGCTTCAGAAATACCCGGCGCAACCACAGCAAGGCTGGCAGATCCTTTAATCCCAATCCCATGAAAAGAATTCATGATGCCCCAAACGGTTCCGAATAGACCGATAAAAGGGGTTGTGTTCCCAGTTGTTGCTAGAAAGGGGACCATTCGCGTCATGCGCGTGGTTTCGGTATTGATGGCACGGCGCAAAGCCCTTTTTACATTATCGATCCCAGCAAACCTTGCCTTTAAAGAACCTTTTTCCACTCCATGCGCCTTTGATGTTTCAGCGGTTGTCGAACCGCTGGCCGGACTCAATTTTCTAAGTTCCATGTACCCGACACGAAAAATTCTTGCTATCGGGCTTCCCTTGAGCTGTTTGGCTTTGTTGAAAGCATCGGACAGGTCTTTGCTTTTCCAAAAAAAATCAATAAAAATAGCGGATTCATAAAATGCTTTTTTGATATAGCGATATTTCAATATCATGATTGTCCATGATGCAATGGAAAAAAAAAGCAACAGCGCCAGTACAAATTGAACCATGGGGCCGGCATTTGATACGATGTTTATTATATCCATCCTCGCAGGATCCATAAAACAGCTCCAAGCTTAACCGTACATAAAAATCATACTTTACCGGTAATCGTAATATAATATGTCGAATAAAGCAAAATATGTATTTAAAGGTGAATCAATTATGGCAGTATTCTATTTGAGCGAAAGTCGAGGATGCCCCAGATTCAAGGCGTCGAGGGTGAAGCCGTAATCAGCTACTGCGAACCCTTGACATCGCTGAAGATGGGGTATCTTCGGCTTTCCCGTAGGGCAAACAATATCGAGAAAAAAACAGCAGCGTTCACATCTCACTAACGGTCGAGATATTAATATGGAAGCGAATCATCAAAATACGTATCGATAAATATATTATAGTCTTTCTCGGTTTTGTTTACGCTCAGTTAGGGTTGTAACTATATGAACCTGTATATGGTGTCAAGGAATTTGGTGGTTGTTTGCCTGAGCGTTCACTTTGGTATTGCTTTTGAAACGTGCTAAAAGTACACAGAAAAGACTGCCGAAACTGCAGAATTTTTTATTAAGGAGTGGCTATGAAACATATTGTTAATTTTCTATTCAGGGCAAAAATATTGAAAGAAATTCCCAGGTCAGGATATCAATTCCTTGGTGTGGGAGAAGAGTCGGTGGCTGAGCACACTTTCAGCACCTCAATCATTGCCTATGTTATGTCTCAACTGGAACCCCGTGCCGATGCTTTCAAGCTCATAACCATGTGTTTGTTACACGATCTTCCGGAGGCGACCATCGGTGATCTTAACTACGTGCAAAAGCAATATGTGACGACAGATGAAACCAGCGCTGTCAAAGATATGACCAAAAATCTGCCGTTTGGAACGTTTTTTGCTGATTTGATAAACGAGTTTAATAACGGTGAGTCCATTGAAGCCAAACTGGCGCGGGATGCCGATCAAATCGCACTTATTCTCGACTTAAAAGCGCTTTCTGACGTCGGTTACCATTCTCCAAAAAAATGGTTGCCGTATGCGTTAAAGCGACTGGATACTGAAATAGGCCGAAATCTTGCCGAAAGCATAATGACAACAGATTGGGATGAATGGTGGCTTGAGAATTATGTTGACAGACCTCATGGAAACAACTAAAAATTAATGTTTTATTCGTGATTGTTTGTCTGAAAAAGATAAAATATTACCCCTTCCATAAATTCGATTCGGCGATCTGGAGGAAAAGATGAACTGGTTAACAAACACGCTCTGGTCTTCTGTCGGGAAAAAGCTGATGATGGCAGTCACTGGAATCGGGTTCAGCGTATTCCTGGTGGCACATCTTGCCGGAAATCTGACCCTTTACGCCGGCAAAGACGCGTTTAACGCTTATGCAGAGCATGTACATTCGTTGGGCCCGTTCCTCACAATTGCAGAGCTAGGGCTCTTATTTTTTGCTGTTGTCCATATTGCAACCGGCGCAACGCTATTCTACCAAAACTTTAAAGCGAGGCCCGTCAGATATTCCGTTAATAGCAGAGCAGGCGGACGCACGATTGGCTCAGCAACGATGCCGTATACTGGTTTGGTATTGCTTTTATTTGTTATTTTTCACCTGGCTAACTTTCATTTTGCAGATAAAACCAATACGACCATTTTCCAGATCGTAGCGAGCGCATTCTTAAAACCCGAATACGTATTTATCTATGTTGTTGCAATGATTATTGCAGCCATTCATGTGAGTCACGGGTTTTGGAGTGCATTTCAAACAATAGGCGCCAATCATCCGAAATACATGCCCTATATCAAAGGTGCCAGCATTTTACTCAGCCTTGTTGTCGGCATCGGTTTTGGATGTCTTCCAATATATGTCGCGCTGATGACATAAACTGTTTTAGTTCCTTTTTACAAGGCTTTTTTGTGATGGGTTGCACATTAGATGTCGATTGTAGAATCTCGCTAATCAGGAGAAAAACATGCAACTAGATACCAAAATTCCGGGCGGTCCGCTGACTGAAAAATGGGACCGACACCGTTTTGAGCTCAAACTTGTCAATCCTGCCAATAAAAGAAAATTTGACGTCATCGTTGTGGGTACAGGACTTGCCGGCGGGAGTGCATCGGCTTCGCTTGCCGAGCTTGGCTATAACGTTAAGACATTTTGTATCCAGGACAGCCCCCGGCGTGCCCACAGCATTGCCGCCCAGGGAGGCATCAACGCCGCTAAGAATTACAAGAATGAGGGGGACAGTATCTGGCGTCTTTTTTACGATACCATAAAGGGTGGTGACTTTAGAGCCAGGGAGGCAAACGTATACCGCCTAGCTCAAGTCAGCAACAATATCATCGATCAGTGTGTTGCCCAAGGGGTGCCATTTGCTAGGGATTACGGAGGGCTGCTGGCAAACCGATCGTTCGGGGGGGCCCAAGTTGCAAGAACCTTCTATGCCAGAGGCCAGACCGGACAACAGCTTTTGCTGGGCGCATACAGTGCATTGATGCGCCAGGTTGCGGATGGGCAAGTCACTTTATTTCCCCGAAGAGAATTGCTCGATATCGTTGTAGTTAATGGGCAAGCCAGAGGTATTGTGGCCAGAAATCTGGTGACCGGAGAAATTGAAACCCACTCTGCCCATGCGGTTGTTTTGAGTACCGGCGGCTATGGCAATATCTATTTCCTGTCTACCAACGCTATGGGGTGTAATGTTTCAGCGATTTTCAAAGCATATAAAAAAGGGGCTGGCTTTGCCAATCCCTGCTTTACCCAGATTCATCCCACCTGTGTTCCGGTACACGGCACCTATCAATCCAAATTGACACTGATGAGTGAGAGCTTAAGGAATGACGGCCGTGTCTGGGTTCCAAAAAATCCTGGAGATAAGCGTCCGCCCCGTCAGATACCTGAATCTGAGAGAGATTATTACCTCGAACGAAAATACCCCAGTTTTGGCAATTTGGTGCCTCGAGATGTGGCATCTCGCAATTCTAAACACCAATGTGATCAAGGCAAAGGCGTTGGCGACACAGGGCTGGCGGTCTTTTTGGACTTTGCTGACGCCATCAAATGTGACGGCAAAGATCTCATAGAACAAAAATACGGTAATCTATTTTCGATGTATGAAAAGATAACTGCTGAAGATCCTTATGAAACACCAATGATGATCTATCCAGCAGTGCATTACACCATGGGGGGGTTGTATGTCGATTACAACTTGATGAGCACCATTGACGGTCTTTTTGTTTTAGGTGAAGCCAACTTTTCAGACCACGGAGCCAATCGTTTGGGGGCCAGTGCCCTGATGCAGGGATTGGCAGACGGATATTTCATTATCCCTTACACTATCGGCGGATATCTCGCAGGAACACCCCTGTCGGAAATAAATACCAGTCATCAGGCTTTTGTAGACACCGCCCTAATCGCCAAAGAGAGAATCTCAAAACTTCTCTCTGTAAACGGCAACCGGACTGTTGATTACTATCATAGAAAACTCGGACTGATTATGTGGGAATACTGCGGCATGACAAGAAACGACCATGGCTTGGTGACAGCTCGAAAGATGATACAGGAACTTAGAGAAGAGTTTTGGGAAAATGTCATCGTTCCAGGCATTAATTTAAATTTTAATCAAAGTTTAGAACGGGCGGGACGTGTTGCGGACTTTCTTGAATTTGGAGAACTGATGATCATCGATGCACTGGCGCGGAAGGAATCCTGCGGATGCCATTTCAATGAAGCCTTCCAAACAGAGGAAAATGAAGCCAAAAGAGATGATGATCATTTTAAATATGTAGCCACTTGGGAATTTAAAGGTGACGAGCTAGAACCTGTGCTTCATAAAGAACAGCTTGCCTTTGAGAACGTCGAATTAACACAAAGGAGTTACAAGTGATAAAGACCATTAATTTAACCTTAAAAATTTGGCGTCAGGAAACATCCGGTGCCAAGGGTCAACTTGAAACTTATCATGCCAGTAACATTTCAACTGACATGTCTTTTTTAGAGATGATCGACACCATCAATGAGCAGCTCACCCTTGACGGAAAGGATCCGATCGCTTTTGATCATGATTGCAGAGAAGGTATATGCGGGATGTGCGGCGCCGTGGTCAATGGCCGTCCCCATGGACCAGAAAAGGGCACAACGCTTTGCCAGCTCCATATGAGGCATTTCTCAGACGGAGATACCGTTGTTGTTGAGCCATGGCGATCAAGGGCTTTTCCGGTGATAAAGGATCTGGCGGTGGATCGAAGTGCTATGGATCAGATCATTCAAGCCGGTGGTTACATTTCAGTCAATACAGGAGGAGCGCCAGAGGCAAATACGATTCCCATACCTCAGGATACAGCGGAAATGGCAATGGATGCCGCGGCCTGTATCGGGTGCGGAGCTTGTGTCGCTTCGTGTCCCAATGCGTCAGCCATGCTGTTTACAGGAGCCAAGATCTCTCACCTGGCGCTTTTGCCCCAGGGAAAACCTGAAGCAGCCAGACGCGCATTAGCTATGGTCTCTAAAATGGATGGACTTGGTTTTGGAAATTGTACCAATGAAAGAGAGTGTGAAGCAGAGTGCCCTAAGGAAATCTCCATTACCAATATTGCCCGACTCAACCGTGAATTTATTAAAGCAGGATTTTTTTCATCCATCATGTAGTCCACACAAGTGATTAACCCTCCCTGGTAAGCCTTGGACGAGCCGGAGGCTTGCATATGCCACGCTATGAAGGGCTTGCAAAAAGTTCATCATGGCTTCACCTATACAAGCCCCAGGTCGTCTCGCCTTGCCGTGGCAGGCAAGCGAGTTCGCATATAAAAAGCCTTCGACTTGTGCAAAATTCAGGTTGCAGGAAAATGGAAAACTCTCTGAACGTCTACGAATTAGGGTTACCGATGAAAAAATGAG
This sequence comes from Desulfobacterales bacterium, assembly GCA_020345745.1. Lineage (GTDB taxonomy): Bacteria > Desulfobacterota > Desulfobacteria > Desulfobacterales > UBA11574. The sequence goes on along the minus strand of CP070768.1, from coordinate 3,302,006 downwards.
GTGGCTATGAGTCAAATATCAGCATTTTTTGATAAAATCTCCGCAACACTGGGTATTAAAGTTATATATATCAACACGCTATTTAAAGCGCTACTTGCCGTCATTGCATCATATATTGTTTGGATGGTGTTAAAGAGCGTTATTTCAACTTTTGAGAAAAAAACAAAATCATCCGCATTCATCCAGGCCAACCTAGAAATTTTTGACATTACCCGTAGAGCGGTTCTGTACGGCCTTTTTCTCGTTACCGGCACGTATCTGATCAGACTTTTCCATGTCTTACTTGTGGAAAACATTTTCCATGCGGTCTTGATTATCGCCCTGGTAGGACCTGTAAAAGATTTACTATTAATAATGGTCGTATACCTGGAAAGTAATTTCGTAAAGAAGACAAAAACCAAAACCGACGATATCGTTTTTGATCTTTTAAGAAAATTTTTAGGGGCCACAATCTATGCCATCGCTGTTATTTTGGCCCTCGACGTGCTGGGGATCAATGTCATGCCATTTATCGCCGGAGCAGGGGTTGCAGGTATTGCCATCGGTTTTGCAGCCAAAGACACCCTGTCCAACCTCATTGCCGGCGTGCTGCTTATTATCGATCGACCGTTTGAAATCGGTGATCGAATCGAGGTGTGGAGTGCTCCTGTCGGAAGTGCTACCTGGGGGGATGTTATCGATATCGGTCTAAGAGCCACAAAAATCAAAACAACCGATAATATTATTATCATCATACCCAATAATGAGATCATGAAACGGGATATCGTCAACTATACTATTATTTCGACCAAGATCAGGGTTCGAATCAATATTGGCATCGCTTACGACGCGGATATTAACAAAGCAAAAGAATTAATTGTCGAGGTGGCCAAATCCGCCGATTGGATCTCAAAAGAACCGCCCCCCGTGGTTGTGGTCAAAAATTTCGGAGAATCTTCTGTAGATCTTCAATTGCGTGTTTGGATTAAGGATGCAAGAAAACGAATACATACCATCTCCTATATTACAGACAATGTAAAGGAAGTATTCGATAAAAATGGCATTGAAATACCTTATCCCAAAAGAGATATTATGATTACCAGTAACTTGCCTCAGGAGACGATGAAACAGAAACAATAAATAAAATGTCTTGATTTGCTTAACATTTGAAGCTATTAACAACATTTTATATTTTTTCTGTGTAACATTGAGGCAATAGTTATTATATGAAGCTCACCATACATGAAATCGCTCAAAGCCTTTATTTACCCTTGGGCACGGTAAGGCGCTGGATACGCCAAGGAAGAATTCCAATTCACAAAAGCGGAAATGGCTTTGTATTTAATGAAGCCATTTTAAGTAAATGGGCTGCAGCACATCATTTAACCTTTTCACCGCCAAAAAAAAGTCCGGAAAAGCAACAGGATCCTGAATTGGAAACCCTTTCTTCGGCCCTAAAGCGTGGTGGTGTGTTTTACGATATAAAGGGAGATGATGGCGCCTCAACGCTTAAGGCCGCCGTAGAGCATATTAACGTTTTAGATAGCCATGCAAAAGAAAAGCTTTACCAAAGACTACTCGAAAGAGAAAACCTCACATCGACCGGTATTGGCAAAGGTGTTGCAATTCCGCATCCTCACAACCCTTTGCCAGATGCTGATTTTCGACCTTTTATAACCACCTGTTTTCTAGAAAAACCCATAGAATTTGCAGCACTGGACAACAAGCCCGTCTTTGTTATGTTCATACTCTTATGCCCATCCGTAAAGAGTCACCTCTACCTTCTTTCAAGGCTTGCGTTTTGTATTCGTGACGATTCATTTGTAGAGTTTTTGAAAACTTTTCCGAGCTCTGACAGGCTTTTGCTAAAAATTGCCGATTTTGAGGAACAGCTCGACAGGGCCGATCGATACTAGGTGTTGGTAATATGCGCATTTTTAAATCATGGCGCTATCCTGCAAGCTGGAAGTTTTTCCGTTTAGACGATCGCCTTTTGCTCATGTTAATGGCTGTCATTGTGGGTTTATGTAGTGGATTGGCTGCGTTAGCGCTTAACCGGTCGCTCATCGCAATGTTTAACTGGCTGCACAAGTATCATCATATCTGGTGGGCATTTGTGCTGCCGGGCATTGGTGCGGCCCTTTCCTCACTCTTTTTAGAAAAGGTTGTCGTCGAGGGGGCTGGGCATGGGGTACCGGAGGTTATTTACAGCGTATCACGATATGGAGGCTTGTTGCGTTTTCGTTCAAGCTATTCCAGGCTCATATCCAGCTGTCTTACCATTGGTAGTGGCGGATCAGCAGGTCCTGAAGCCCCGGTCGTTATGAGCGGAGCGGCCATAGGGTCGAATATCGCAAAATACTTTTCCTTAAATGATCGTCAAAGGGTAACCCTTGTCGGTTGTGGTGCTGCCGGGGCGATATCTTCAATATTCAATGCGCCAATAGCCGGTATGGTATTCTCCATCGAAGTGATTCTCGGAGAATGGAAATCTGTTAACATTGTTCCGATTGCTATTGCCGCCGTAGCAGGAACTGAAATCAGTAGGATACTTCAGGGAAACCAGATTGTTTTCAGTCACCTGCAATTTAATATCGACCTTCTAGATATTTTTGCCTGCCTTGGCCTGGCGATATTGACAGCTGTTGCTTCAATTGTACTGACCCGTATGCTAAGATCCATGTATGGAATATCACACAAAATATCAGCACCGATTTGGGTGCGTGCTGCTGTAGGCGGTTGTGCGGTCGGCATTATCGGTCTTTTTCTTCCAGTTGTTCTTGGCGAAGGCTACCACGCCGTGCAAGCGATGATTGGAGGCACCTTTTCTCAAGGCCTTGCATTGGTTGCAATTGCTACGCTTGCCAAGGTCGTTGCGACAGCATTGACACTCGGCTGGGGTGGATCCGGCGGCATATTTGCTCCCTGCCTTGTTATTGGAAGCCTTGCGGGACTAACATATCATCACTGCCTTATTTTACTTTGGCCGTCAATATCATGGGTCAACGAAGGATGTTTTGCACTGCTCGGTATGGCAGGACTGATTAGCGGGATGTTGCAAGCGCCATTGACCGGTATTTTCTTGATTGTTGAAATTACCGGAGGGTATGAGGTCATTTTGCCGTTAATCATCGTTTCGGCGATTTCAACGTCATTGTGCCATTATATTGAGCCTGCCTCCTTTTATCTGAAAGAACTCGTGGAGCGTGGTCATCTTTTGCGGCCCGGAACCGATGCCAGGGTGTTGTCGGATTTAAATGTGAGGGAAATTATCGAAGAGGACTGCATTACCGTAAAGCAGAATATGTTGCTTCGTGATTTTATTAATATTATAAAAATATCTCCCAGAAACTATTTCCCGGTTGAGGATGAAAAGACCAATAATTTTTTAGGGATCATCCATTTAGATGATATTCGGGCGTATCTTTTCAATCCAGACATGTATGACGCGGTGGTTTTGGGACAAATCATGGACACGAAAGTTGACGTGGTTCATCCTGACGATGATCTGTCCGAAGTTCTACGCAAAATGGATGCCCATCAGCTGTTTTCAATGCCGGTTGTCTCAAATAATAAGTTCCTCGGTTTGATTTCAAAAGCAACAATACTTGATCAATATCGTAAAGAACTGGTTGTTCAGACCAGCCAGTAAAGAATCCCGGCCGAAAGGCTCCGCTATTTTTATGATGCAACGAAAGGAGATGTAAATGGAAGCTCAGCTGTTTCATATATTTAGAAACAATCCTTTTGGGAGAGAAACCCTGTTGCAATCCATCTATTTCTGTAAGAAGATGGGTGCCTCTCCAGTTGTCTACATTCCCAAGTTTACCAAATTTTTAATGTATTTTGAAAATGACGTGGTTCAAATTGATCTTGACAGCTCGTATCTTTCATCACCGGATACTGCCATATCACACGCGACCGAACTGCTTGAGGAAGGCGGCTTATCGGTAAGGTTTTTCGAACCCAAGCATTATACTGCCACCACGCTGCCGGATATTCATACGAATTTTGATTATATGGCATGCCCCAGAAGCATCAGCGATCTATCCACCAAGATCGGTCTGGGTTACATCGGGCCAAAAGTGAGACGCATTGTCAATTCAGCGCGATTTCCGGTGCTGATTACGAGTCCGGTCTATAAAGAGTGGGACAGAATCGCTGTGTTTTTCGGAGGATCCGCCAATGCCGTCAATGCCCTTAAATTAGGGTTCCGTATAAGCCGAGAAACCGGCCTACCTCTGGATGTGTTTACCTATGTGGGAAAAGTGTCTCTGGAATCGTATGAACAGGTGATTAAAGATGAAAATCTTAAAAAGGAAATGGATTATTTTGTAAACAAGTGGCACATATTTGAAAAGGGAATCTTTGAAGAAAATCTATATGAAGTGCCCCACACCGCCCTTGTTATTTTAGGTGCCTATGGTCATGGTCTGATAAAGAACTTTGTCTTTGGCAGCAAAATGGAAAAAATACAATCGACCATTTCAAATAATCTGTTGATTGTCGGGCCGAACTACGTTGCCACCAGTTAAAGCGCTGTTGAAAGCTTTGTTTTATGGAAGAAAAGAGGCTCTTGATTGTGCATCACGGGGCATTGGGTGACGTTGTCCTAACATTTCCAATTATTATTAGGCTTAAGAAAATTTATCACCACATCGATCTTCTTTGTCAAATTAAACTTGGAAAATTAGCGCAAGCACTTCATGTTGTCGATACATACTTTCCCCTGGAGTCAGCTGCCTTTGCCTCTCTCTTTACCGATGCTGTCGATCCAATGGTAACAAGCATTTTGTGTTCCTATCAGGATGTCGCAATCTTCTCTATTTCCACTCAACTGGAACACATTATCAGCAAAACCACCGGAAAACCGGTCCACCGAATTCACCCCCGACCCGGAATTAAAAAAACACGCCATGTCACCCATCATCTTCTATCGCAGTTGATTCAATACCCATGCTTTGGGCCTGATGACACAACACCCCATTCGATGCTATTAGCCGACCAGCATCCTGATCGAAGAAACCCACAATACGACCCGTTAAAGATCATACTTCACCCGGGATCGGGCAGTCCAACAAAATGCTGGCCGCTTTCAAACTTTATCAAAACAGCCTCGGTTCTTAGATCAAAAGGAAAGCGGGTGGTGTTTATTCTCGGACCTGCGGAACATTTTATGGCAAACGAATTGCTTCAGCAAGATGGAAACAAAGACAGCATCCATTTGACCGATAGCCTCATCGAGCTTGCATCAATACTTAAAACAGCAGGCGGCTTTGTGGGAAACGATTCCGGTGTCAGCCATCTTGCAGCATTCCTCGGCCTTCCTAGCGTTGTTGTTTTTGGACCTTCAGATTTTGTTGTTTGGCGGCCGATCGGCCGATCAGTGAGTATCTTAAAGCCTGATCTTGATTGCAACCCCTGTTTTGCAACCGACAACCGGTGCAACGATTGGAAATGTTTTGACAGGACAATCCCTGAGATGGTTTTCGATGTGCTTATGGAAAGTATCTCCAGAGACCTTTAAAAAAATATTATCCAGCCGCTTTGCAATATGAGTTGTGGTAAAAAGTAGGGTGCGAAACTTGACTTAATTATTCAGCCTTCTTTTGAGACCGGTGAAATATTTGCATCAAAACAGCGCCAACAAGGGCAATGAAGCCGGCCAGATCAGCCCAGTATTCCGGCCAAAAGAGCCCCGCAGCAGCCAACCAAAATAGAATCGTTTCCGGCCATTTGGTCCGATGGAGAAAGAAGCGTTCCAGTGCACTGGCAAAGGCTACCAGACCCAACGTCGTCGCAAGCATGGTCAGCCCCACCTCCCAGTGCAGCAAATCATAATCTTTACCAATACCTAAAAGCGGCCGGTAGGCCATTATAATGGGAATGATATAAAGGCCCTTGGCAAGCTTCCAGGAAGTGAATGCGGTTCTCATGGGGTTGGCCCCTGCAACCCCTGCGCCTGCAAAGCTTGCCAGACTCACCGGAGGGGTTACGTTGGCATCCTGCGAATACCAAAAGACGATCATGTGGGCAACCATTATGGGCACGCCCATATCCAACAGTGCGGGACCGGCCAGGGTTGCCAGTACGATATAGCTGGCAGTCACCGGAAGCCCCATGCCGAGTACCAGCGATGCAGCACCAATCAAAAGAATAGCAAGGGCTTTAATTCCAAAACTAAGATCCAAAACCAGACTAGAGAATTTAAGCCCCATACCGGTGAGGGTCACCATACCTACGATGATCCCTGCTGCGGCACAGGCCACAGAGACCATGATGGCGTTTTTTGCTCCATTTTCAAGGGCTTTGATGAATAATACGAATTCGTTAAGACCGAACCTGCCTAGGCTTATGCGCTGTGGATCATCCCTTTCCAGGCGAGTGGTTTGCACCGCCCATCTCAAACTATTTGCAAGCAGGCTGATGGCCAGAGTGCTCACTACAGCAACAAATCCGGCCATCATGGGTGAGAAGTTTGCAACCAGCACATAAATCAGTATCAATACAGGAATAATAAAGTGTAGTCCTTCTTTGATGACGTTCATGACCCGAGGCAGACTCTCTTTGGGTTGCCCCTTCAGCCCAAATTTTTGAGCTTCATAGAGTACGAATATCAAAACCGTGATGTAATACATGATCGCCGGTACCAGGGCTGTTTTTATGATGGTAAGGTAGCTCGTATTGGTGAACTCGGCCATTAAAAATGCACCAGCACCCATGATAGGCGGCATCAGTTGACCACCGGTTGATGCCGCTGCTTCGATAGCTCCCGCAACATGTGCCCTGTACCCGACTTTTTTCATCATGGGAATGGTAAAAGAACCGGTGGCTACCACATTACCCACTGCTGAGCCGGAAACGGAACCCATAAACCCCGAAGCGACGACGGAGGTCTTGGCCGGGCCGCCTGAAAAGCGGCCGGTGAGAGCATAGGCAAAATCGATGAAAAAGGCTCCTGCGCCGGTGGTCTCCAGGATGGCGCCAAAGAGTACAAATACAAAAACAAAGGTGGCGGCTACACCAATGGGCAAGCCGAAAATCCCTTCTGTGGTGAGCCATAGGGTGGTGGCAATGCGCTCGATGCTGTAGCCTTTGTGAATGATCAGCTCCGGCATGTAAGGCCCGTACATGGCATATAAGATGCCGACTAAACATATGCCGGTCATGATAAAGCCGATCACCCGTCGGCAGGCCTCCAGCACCAGAAGGGTACCGATGATGCTAACCACCAGATCACTAGTCAGCCAGTCCCCCTGACGCTCAAATATTGCCGTAAGATTATAGCAGATGTAGAAGGTGCAATATACCGATGCCAGAACCAGGATCCAGTCGAGTAAAAACCAAAAAGAGAGCCTATCTTTGCGGGCGGTTTTAAAAGCCGGCTTGAGTAAAAATGTCAGGCAAAGAATGGCACCCAAATGGATGGAGCGCTGCACCAGCGCGGTAAGTGCCGCGATACCGGCCGTATATAATTGATAAAGACTTAAGCTGACAGCTATTACCAGCACAATCCGAGCCGTTATATCAACCAGCACCTGGCTGCGATCAGCCGATATTTTGCTGTTTGCGGAAGGAAGTTTGGCTTTATCGGTTTGGTTTTCAGGCATTAGCGAACCTTAATCACTTATTGTTCCGTAAACAATTGGATTCATATGATGAAATGAATAATCTTTGAAAAATATCGGCAATGCTTATTGATATAAAACAATTTAGATTCAAGGTTAGCCCGGAATAACGCGACGGGGTATTATATACTGCCACATTCTGTAAAGTAAGCTCACAGGTTTTGCAGAGAACTGCACAGCTTTATGGGGAACCAAATGGGAGAGGTTTTTCTTTACACCTCGCCATATGATAGTATGATCCACACCCGGGCTTCCGACTCTAAGGATGAAATTGCCGGTGGGCAAATGCATATTTTCAATCACCTCATATGGACCCCGTTGTACCATCCGTCCCACACCAGGCATCCGTCCCATGCCGGCCCCAAATTTTAAATAACGCTCTTCTTCGATATAGATACGCCCCTCTTTATCCACACTGTGGACTTCCCAAATGGGTGCGTTTTCTACTGAGTGATAGTAGTGCAGGGTAAAACGTTCCCCTGGTTTAAGAGGCAAAACCAACAATGGCTTGCCGCTGTCTACAAGCGTAACTTGCAACGCTAAACCTGCCGGCACAAGGTAAGCAACCAAAAGCAATAAAAAGACCAGGCCGACAAAAAAAAAGCCGATGCGTCTGTGCGACCTGGTCAATATTGCACCTTTACGGCACCAGTTTTGCGGGAACGGTTATTCCCTTTTCCTTCAGATACTTAATCGTTCCAGGATGTAACGGAATCGGAGAATACTTCACGGCGTTTTCAGGTGTTGTGTAAGCGGCCGAGGGATGAATCTTGCGCAAGTAGTCGTTATGCTCATAAAGCGCCTTGACCAATTTATAAACCAGGTCCGCATCCAAAGATTTTTGACAGATCATCACGTTCCAAACACCGATGGTGGGTACGGCTTTGTCAACGCCACGGTACACACCGCCTGCCAAATCTACCGACGAGTACGTCTTGTTTGCTTCCAGGATTTTTTTGGTTTGGTCCGGGGTGAATGATATAATGTTGATATCATGGGTGGTGGCCAGGTCCAGAATAGAGCTGGTGCCGGGCCCAACCGACCATGTGCCGATGTCTATGGTACCGTCTTTTAAAGCGTTTGCACTTTCGGTAAAGGAAAGTCTGCTGTCTTTAAAAGAATCCAGAGGAATACCAAGAGCTTTTAAAACAACTTCGGCCATGAAGTTGGTCCCACTGCCGGGACTGCCGGTGCTGATATTTTTGCCCGTTACCTGCTCGATGTTGGTGATGCCGCTCTTTTTCAGTGCGACAATTTGCAGCAAATTTGGGTACATAATGGCCATGGACAGGATGTTGTGCTTTTTTCCCTTGAACTTGGAAAGTCCGTTGTATCCGGCTACGGCCACATCCCCCATGACTTCACCGATGACGGTTTCTCCCTTATGGGCCAGCTTGACATTTTCCACGCTTGCCCCGGTAACTTCTGCAACCGCCTTTACGCCTTTTACGTACTTGGACCAGATCTCTGCCACACCACCGCCGTATGGATAGTAAATGCCGCCGGTCCCGCCGGTTCCGATACTGACAAACGTTATTTTAGCAGCCGCCGGTCCTGCTAAGGCCAGAACGACACATAGAGACAATATAATGCTCACTCTTTTCATATTAGCAACCTCCTTATTAAGCTTGATCAATTCTATTTTGCCATGGTTTTTATGATGAGTATTACTCCTTTGGGGTTTTTGTCCATGCCCTTTACCGGATAGGTAAATTTTGCTATCTGGCCGGGCTTTACCAGACCTTTTTTGGTCTTTCTTGGAATGAGCCCGCCGACGCCTTTACCGTTATCTAAAAAGATATTGACCCTGAAACGCTGATCTGTACTGCTAATGTTTTTGACAGCCACATTAAAATGCAATGTTTCGCTACCTTTCCAAGTTTTATAGACGCAGGAGAAGTCTTCCAGCGAGGCTTCAGGAGCTATGGTCTTATCGAGCTTGCCGTCGGCGACACAAGGAAAGACCTCGCCAGGTTTGGGCTTTGCACCCCCGCAGCCCGCAATTACCAGCAATGCTGCTGCAGAGATTACCAACAACCAGGTCGATACTCCTATCAATCGATTCATAAATCCCTCCTTTATAGTTATTAGGTTTGCGGTTGGTCGGTTTGAAGTCAGTCGGTTTGAAGTAACGGGTTTTGAAATATCATTTATGGATTTTTATTGAGTATATATAGCAGACTTTATTCCAGAATCAAGGTTTTTCTTCCCGAGAAAAAGAAAACTTGATGCGAAAATTGCGTTTGAAAAAAAGTGTTGAATATGCCACAAACTTTCAAAACCGTAGTCCAGAATATTGATTCAATCGGAACATCATTCGATAAAGGAGACGAAAATATGATATCAAACCTGAAACCCCTTAGTGATGTAACGGTGCTTGACCTTTCACGGGTTTTGGCAGGACCCTATTGTACCATGATGCTTGGTGATCTTGGCGCAGAAGTCATTAAGGTCGAACGGCCCGGGATCGGAGATGAAACGCGACAATGGGGTCCACCGGATGCAGGTGGTGAAGCGGCCTACTATCTTTGTGTGAACCGAAATAAACGCGGTTTAACGGTAAATCTAAAGGTTCCGGAAGGCCAGGAGATTATCCGGCAACTGGCAAAAAAAAGTGATGTTGTAATTGAAAATTACAAGGTGGGAACCTTACAAAAGATGGGGCTTGGCTACGAGGATCTTGAGAAAAATAACCCCGGTCTGATCTATTGCTCCATCACCGGATTTGGTCAAAACGGACCCTACAAAGACAAACCAGGATATGACTTTATGATTCAAGGCATGGGCGGGATTATGAGTTTCACCGGTGATCCAGACGGCCCGCCCATGAAGGTGGGCGTAGCGATCGTGGACATTACGGCAGGCCTTTTTGCCTGCAGTTCCATTTTGGCGGCGTTAAGACATCGAGAAAAAACAAAAAGAGGACAATACATTGATATATCGCTTCTGGATTCCATGATAGCGTGGTTGGCAAATGTCGGAAGTAATTACCTTATCTCCGATGAAATACCCATACGGTACGGTAATGGCCATCCGAATATTGTACCCTATGAACCCTTCAATACCAAGGATGGAACATATATAATCCTTGCCGTGGGTAATGATAAGCAATGGCAAAAATTCTGCGCTTTTGCGGGTATGGATGCTTTGGCCTCAGATCCTCGTTTTGCCACAAACCCCCAGCGGGTTCGCAACCGCAAAGCATTAATTCCAATTATAGCAGATATTATGCTGAATCGACCGGGTGCAGAATGGCTCAGGGAGTTGGATAGCTTACAAATACCCTGTGGCCCGATTAATACGCTGGATAAGGTCTTTTCAGATCCCCAAGTTTTGGCAAGAGACATGGTGGCCGAAGTGCCTCATCCCACGGCAAAAACCGTAAAGATGGTCCCAAGTCCTATGAAACTATACGAAACCCCCTGCGAAATCACCAGGCACCCGCCTCTTTTAGGAGAACATACCGATGAAATATTGAAGGAAACGTTTGGCTATAATTCAAAAAAAATAGAAGAACTCCGTCAAAACGGGGTCATTTAAAACATTTGATCTAAAGGTTATTTTATGCCCACAAAACTTAAATACCTTTAATTAGGAGGAGTAATTATGGATTTTGCTTTATCCAAAGAACTTGAGATGCTGAGAAAAGCGGTTCGCGAGTTTGCAACCAAGAAGATTGCCCCCAATGCCGATGAATGGGATGCAAACCATTATTTACCGTACAAGGAAGCCATCAGGCCCATGGGAGAGCTGGGTTTTTTTGGAACGGTTATCCCTGAAGAATACGACGGAGAGGACATGGGCTGGTTGGCGGCAATGATTGTGACAGAAGAAATTGCAAAAGCCTCCAGCTCGCTGAGGGTTCAGGTCAACATGCAGCTTCTAGGAAGTGCTTACACCATATACAAGTATGGCAGTGAAGACTTAAAGAAAAAGTATATTTCCAAACTGATCACAGCCGAATATCTCGGAGGATTTGCTATTACGGAACCCGATGCCGGCTCCGATGTTATGGCCATGTCATCGACAGCAGAAGATATGGGAGGTCACTGGCTCTTAAACGGCTCCAAGACCTGGATCTCCAATGCTGATGTGGCTGATGTGATTATTTATTATGCTTATACAGACAAAGATAAGGGCTCAAAGGGTCTATCAGCCTTTGTGATAGAACCAAAAAACTTTAACGGTGTTAAGACGTCTGCCCTGGAGAAAATGGGATCGCACTCCTCTCCCACCGGTGAAATATTCTTGAATAATACCCAAGTTCCCAAAGAAAATATTATCGGCAATCCAGGCGACGGCACAAGGATTCTTTTCGGTTCTCTCAATCAGACACGCCTTTCCGCGGCTGCCGGTGCTGTGGGTGTTGCCCAGGCATGCCTTGATGTGTCACTCAAGTATTGTAATGAACGCAAACAATTCGGCAAGCCCATCGGCACGTTTCAGATGAATCAGGATATGGTTGCCCAGATGTCCACCGAAATTGAGGCTGCCCGCCTCCTGGTTTACAAGGCGGCATGGGAAAAGGATCAGGGGAATCTGAACAATGGCCTCCGTGTTGCCCAGGCCAAATATTTTGCCGGTGAAGTGGTCACGAAATGTGCCAACTTTGCCATGCGGATTTTGGGTGCATATGGATATTCAACTGAATATCCGGTGGCCCGATTCTATCGAGACACGCCGACGTATACCATGGTGGAGGGATCGGCGAATATCTGCAAGTGGATTATCGCTCAAGATCAGATAGGGATCCGAAAGGCCGATAGATAGATTACTCGATTTTCGCATCTCTATCTTTACTCATAATCTATAGTGGAATGCGGCTGGATAATATTTTTAAAAAGGTAAAATAGAAATAAAGCATTTTCGCACTAGCAACGGCGCGTACATATCAAATGAGATTTGTATTAAAGAATGAACTATGTGTCTTCGATGAACTATACCGTTGCGCCTGTTTCATATAAAGTGAACGATCTTAGTTTTTTTCACTGGATCCGATAATATTTTGCCTTTTTAAAAATATTATCCAGCCGTTCCCGTGCTGTAGATTACCATCAAAATTATGGTACGAAACATGAGTAAATTGGCAATCGAAAATATTATAGAGACGACACTTCTGACATGACGCCCCAGACTAAGGCGTTGGTTAAGCAAGCCAAGGCCGGAGATAAAAACGCCTTTGGTGAACTGGTCAATCTGTTTCACCAAGAGATTTTTCGTACGGTCTATTATCGAACACGTGATCGGATGAATGCCGAGGACATCACCCAGGACATCTTTATTAAAGCTTACAAGCATCTGCCAAAACTAAAACAGGTAGAGCGGTTCCGCCCCTGGTTATACCGAATAACTCTCAACCAGATACGTGACTTTTATCGGAAAAAACGGATTATGGCGATATTCGGAACACGTTTCGAAAATCATATGGTTGATGCAACCGAGGCTTTTAAAAACGAGTCAACGGATGCTCTGGACCATCTTATCAAGCAAGCTTTCTGGAAACGCGTTGAGGTCCTTTTGGGCAAACTCTCACCCATGGAACGGGAAGTGTTTTTATTACGATTCCTGAATCAGCTAACCATTAAGGACATGTCGCAAATTTTGAAAAAGAGTGAGAGCTCGGTCAAAACACACCTGTATCGCGCGCTTAAAAAATTCAGAAAAGAGTCTAGCTTAATCGAATTTCTTCGACATAATGGTGATAAATTCTGAAGAAAGTTTGAAGCAATGGGCAGCGGTTTCATTATGATTTTTTAATACCCCGTCCGCCTGTTGGAGTGCAACGGAAATCCCGACTAGCGGGGCGGCGGGAGCTGCAGCAGGTTTCGTTACTTGATACATAATAACTCACCACACACATCCTGGCTCGCAACATCAATTTGTGCATTACAATGCGTTATCGCCTGGCGCACTTCACTTATTGCTTTTTGGGGCGTATTGTTAATTTCGCTAAGATGAGCCAACATAACGTGCACAAGCCGATCATGCTGCACTTCTTTTAACAGGTTTTTCGCCGATTCGTTGGACAAATGGCCAAGCCTTCCCTTGATGCGTTGCTTTAAAGGCCATGGATAGGGGCCGTGCGTGAGCATGTCAGTATCATGATTCGCTTCCAAAATTAACACGTCACAGGATCGAAGATGGGTTTTAACCACAGAGGTTGCCACGCCCAGATCGGTGGCAATGCCAATTTTTGCGCCGTTTTGGCTTACGGTAAAACCGGCTGGATCTTCTGCATCGTGAGATATGGAAAATGGGTGAATGGTGAGGTTTTCTATCATAAAGGTTGAGCCACATTTAAAGTTCTTTACATCGTAAGCATTTCCCAGCTGTATGGTGGCAGCTTTTTGTGTTTTTCGGTTGATGTAAACCGGTAGGCTAAAACGGCGTGACAATATCCCCACGCCGTGTACGTGGTCGCTATGCTCATGGGATACGAGGATGGCATCAAGATCTTCTGGACAAAATCCTTTTGATAATAATCTGCGTTCGATTTCGAT
>CP070768.1:3276157-3287799 GCA_020345745.1 Desulfobacterales bacterium | reverse complement strand
ACCGTATTGTTGTTGTAAGGCAACGCCGATGGACGGCCAGGTACCGTCATTGACAGGCGATCCGATTGGACACATGTGCTGTTCTTCTCCACAGAATACACCTTGCCATATGAACAAAAACCGGGTGCCTGAGGCGCAGGCCGTCATTGTAGCGAGTTCAGCAGAGGACCTGCAGAAGAATGATGGCAGTAAGGCAATCGTAGCCGAAAACACCTCTTTATTACAGCCTTTTATTAAACACGTAACGAAAACCCAATTCTGGGTTGCGACCGATCCTATCCCCTTATACCTTCAAAATCTCACGTTTATTTGTTGATACGCTTAAATGACAGATTTAATAAATCCGTAAATAAAGCGATATCAAAGCGAGACCTTTGAAAACAGTCTTCTTTTGCCCAATTCCAATGTCCCCGATGGCGGGATCTACGCTTCGCTCAGACAGGTGCAGATTTTAATCCGCCAAAGGTCGGTGGCGGAATAAAATTTTTGCCTGCCGTGGCCTTGAGCAAAATTAAATATTTTTCAAAGGTCTCAAAGCGTGTTTGAATAATCACTCGATCTAGGTCCAAATATTGAAAAAATTTAGGAGGCGTTTGTAATGTCCAAAAAAAAGTCAAAACGTATGAAGAAAAATAGAAATGTAAAATCCAGAGCAGAAAAAAAAGCAACAGTTCTTGGGAATGAAAGAAAAAGCAGGATACCATTAATCATTGCGTGTGTTTGTATGGTTCTGATTACAGGCAGTGTTTTGGCATTCTACAGCCTATCCAAAAAAGGCACCGTAGCGGGAACTGAACCGTCGACAATGATGACCGATACATCTGTGGTTTATCCGGCAAGTCTTTTTGATGATGGCAAAGCTCGCCATTTCATTTACAAGTATCAAGATATCACGATTCGCTATTTTATCCTTAAGAGTTCTGACGGTATTATCCGCGCGGCGTTTGACGCTTGTGATGTCTGTTGGCGGGCAGGAAAAGGGTATTACCAACAAGGTGATTATATGGTCTGTCGAAATTGCGGACGACGATTTGCGTCGGTTCTCGTCAATGAAGTAAAGGGAGGGTGTAATCCCGCTCCGCTGAACCGAGGAATGTCGAAAGAAAAACTGGTCATCCAGGTCAAGGATATTATAGCAGGTCAACAATATTTCGATTTTTCGAGAAAGATATAAGCCATGACGTTAAAAGAAATAGCATTTAAAAATCTGATGCGCCGAAAGGGAAAGGCGGCCTTTATTTTGGCTGGACTCATTATTGGTGTAGCAACCGTTGTGGCGATCGTCAGTTTTGTGGACGCCATGACCAACGATATTAACAACAAGCTTGAAAAATACGGGGCCAATATTTTGATTGTCCCGCGTACCGATCAGCTTACCTTGACTTACGGGGGGTTATCCCTCGGCGGGGTTTCTTTTGAAATGCACGAAATACGACAGCAAGATCTGACCGGTATTCGTTCCATAAAGAATGCGAGGAATATCGCTGCCGTGGGCCCGATGGTTTTGGGCGGCGTTGAAGTGATGGAGGAGCGGATATTAATCGCAGGGATCGATTTCAATGCATCGGGTATTTTAAAACCCTGGTGGAAAGTGAGTGGGATTTTGCCCGGCGAACACGAAATCTTATTGGGAGCCGAGGTCGCTCGTGTCCTGAATCTGGGCATTGGCAAGATCGTGTACGTAAACAATCGAATGCTAAAAGTATCCGGCATTCTGGAGCCAACGGGATCCCAGGATGATCAACTGGTTTTCGCACGTCTTGAAACCGTGCAGGCGTTATTGAATAAACAGGGCTTTTTATCCATGGTTGAAGTGGCGGCGCTGTGTACCGCTTGTCCGATTGGTGAAATGGTGAGGCAGATTTCCCAGGTGCTACCCACGGCAAAGGTTATGGCTATTCAACAGGTGGTCAAGGGCCGAATGGAAACCCTTGCCCAGTTTAAAAAGTTCTCTTTTGGTGTTTCAGGCGTGGTTATCCTCATCGGAGGGTTGGTTGTACTGGTCACTATGATGGGCAGTATTCGAGAGCGTACAGCAGAAATTGGCATCTTTCGCGCTATCGGTTTCCGTAAAAGTCACGTGATGCGGATCGTTTTTTTAGAGGCCGTTATCGTGTCTGGCGTGGCCGGAATATTCGGGTATTTTTTTGGCGTTGGCTTTGCCTATTTGGGGTTGAGATTTTTTTCCGAAAGCATGTCGCCAAAGATACTGACTGACGTTCAGTTGGCGATCGGGTCCATCATCGGGGCAATTCTGGTCGGCTTGCTTGCAAGCGCATATCCAGCATTTATGGCGTCCCGGCTTGATCCACACGAGGCATTGAGATCCCTTTAATCCGAATCGAAATTATGAAATATGAGGTTGGTATGAGCTACATAACTGCAGAAGGGCTTTTCAAAGAATATGGCAATGGAGGTTCGGTTGTTACTGCCATTTCAGATATTAACTTTAAAATCAACACAGGAGAGTTTGTCGGAATAATGGGTGAGTCCGGAGCGGGAAAATCGACCCTCCTCTCTATTTTGGGAGCTATGAATGTTCCAACCTCCGGTCGTTATATCGTTGATGATATTGATGTCTATGCCTTACCGCAGGAACAGCAAGCCGATTTTAGGCGAGAGTTTCTCGGTTTCGTGTTTCAGAGTTTTCATTTGGTTCCCTATTTGACGGTACTGGAGAATGTCATGCTACCACTGACCACCGTGAAGGCCGGACGAAAGAAAAAACAGGATATGGCCGAGGACGCCCTATACAGTGTAGGCTTGGAAGGGAAGATCCATCGCCTACCGAGTCAAATTTCAGGGGGTGAGAAAGAACGGGTAGCCATTGCTCGGGCGATTGTCAATGCGCCGCCAGTCTTACTGGCGGATGAGCCTACTGGCAATCTGGATTCCAAAACCACACATGAGGTGATGGAACTTCTCCAACAACTCAGCTTCGATGGCATAACGATTATCATGGTTACTCACAGTGCAGAATGCGCAGAATATGCACAGAAAATCTTGCGCCTTAGTGACGGGCGATTAGTGGAACCCTAATCGAGCGTAAACAAAATAGAAAAGTCATAATAACTGGAGATTAGTGTAAAACGATGACCTTGTATCCTTATCGGAGGTAATTCAAAATGAAAATCGGCAAATCGAGTGGTAATGTAAAAATAATTATACTTGCGGCGGTTGCTTTAATTGCAGTTGCCGGTGTTATTTCCTATGCTAATTTATCAGCGGCGTCGAAAAAGGCTGCATCAGCTGACCTTGAAGCTAATATAAAGACCAGTTTTAACCGGCAGGAGGATTCCCAAGGCAACAACCGGGACGCGATAACTTCAGGCAACCTCGAAATTACGGACAATATATCCAAAGCCGTCCTCCGTGTCGACGGGATGTCATGTTCGGGCTGTATATATACGATTAAATCGAGTTTATCCGGAATCGATGGTGTGCAGGATGTTTTAGTAAATATTGCTTCAGGACTGACTGAAGTATACTACGACAATAGAAAATTAGTGAATGTCGATCGGGTTGCAGATGCTATTTCGTCCAGCGGGTATCCTTCCAAAGTCACCGAAATTCTTTCACCGGACCGGATAAGAAAGGAGCGAAGTGTGGCCGCTGCGCGCGCATTAACCACGATTGCCTCCGTGGGTGGATGGGACATTTTAAGAAATGACTTTAACATTGAATTGGCGCATGCTAAAAAGAGATATGCTCAGGTTTACGGTGCTAGCATATTTAATAGCGATCGTGGAAAAGTACTGATAGATAACATAAAGGTTCAAATCGTATCGCGCTTGATCGATGAGGGAATAAAGATGCAGGAAGTGCGGAAATCAGGATTTGTCGTAGAAGACGGAACCGTCGATGTTGAGTTTAATAAATTTTTGAATGGGAAGGGTATCCATCTGGAGAAATTTAGAGCCGCTCTTGAAGAAAACGGATATACGTTCGACTATTTTATGAAGAAGTTCGAAAGACGCGTGTTGATTAATCAGTACCTGAATGACAACGTATTAAACGGCATAATAGACAAATTCGAAAAGCAGCGCCGTTATACTTCCTGGTTCAATAATGCTGGATTATTGGCAACGGTCGTTTACTATGACAGAGATCTTGAAAGGCTGATTCAATCAACAGGGACAGACAGCGGCTGTTCTGGTGGCAGCAGTTGTCGTGCAAAAAAATAATCTTTTCCTCGATAGCTGTTGTTAAGGAAATATAACGATCCATGAAAAATATTAGCAGGCGCCATTTTTTATATTGTAGTGCCGGACTCGTGTGTTCAGCTTTACCGGCTCGGGCTTTCTGGCCGTTTACTGCAATCAGTGAGGCTTCAGGACCTGTGGATATTCGCGGGAGGGTTTTTAGAAGTGATGCGCCGAAACATCTGTGGAAGTGGTCACATGAAGGATTTCTTTATAAAAAGATTAACAACAGCAATGTGGTTTGTCAGATTTGCCCCAACCAGTGTGTTCTGGCGCCGGGCGATCGAAGTATCTGCCGGTCGAAAGTCAATAAGAATGGCACCCTCTACAGCTTGGTGTACGGCAACCCATGCAGTGTGAATATCGATCCTGTTGAGAAAAAGCCGCTGTTTCATTTTCTCCCCCGTTCAAAAACATTTTCCATTGCAACGGCAGGATGCAATTTCCGTTGTTTGAACTGCCAAAACTGGGAAATTTCCCAGGCCAAACCCCATGAAGTACGCAGTTATGAGCTTTTTCCTCAAGATGTTGTCAACGAGGCACAACGTTCAAGTATCTCTTCAATCGCCTATACCTATTCGGAACCGATCGCATTTTTTGAATATATGATCGATACCGCCCGACTAGCTCGCGAGAGAAAAATATATAACCTATTGATTTCTAATGGCTACATTAATCAGGAGCCATTATTGGCCCTATGCAAAGTTTTGGATGGCGCCAACATTAACCTTAAATCGTTGAGCGATACCATCTATCGTAAATTGAACGGTGGTCGGCTCGATCCGGTGTTAAACACCTTTAAGACCCTGCATGAACAAGGCGTCCACTTTGAGATGACGAATTTGGTTGTTCCCGGTTATACGGATGATACGGAGATGGTCAAACAGATGTGTCAATGGATTCTTACGCACCTTGGCCCCAATTATCCTTTGCACTTTTTACGGTTTTTCCCGAAATATAAACTGGACCGGTTGCCACCCACTCCGCTTTCAACGCTGATAAAATTCCGAAAATTGGCAATGAGCGAGGGCATCCGCTATGTATATGTCGGCAATGTTTCCTTTCCAGAAGGAAATAATACCTATTGCCATAACTGTAACAAACTTGTGGTTGAACGAATCGGCTACTTTATTCCGAGTTACCATATGGATGAGAACCGCTGCAAATACTGTAAAACGGTTATTCCCGGCCGCTGGACGTGACAAATACCCTGCATCAAATTGCCACGCAAAAATCGTTTTTAGCTTTAATGGCTCAAGCTTCGCACCCTTATCCGACAACAAATTTTGTAAGCATTCAAGGGTATCCACATTCGTTTTGCTCAGGATGACTGCAGTCTCTCCAATAATTTCTCAATAAACAAGTGTTAGATAACCTATGCGGGCTCCAGGCTTTTTCTTCCCGTCGATATCAATCTCGTCTTAGCCGTGTGCCCCAATATTTTATGATTTAAACTTTTTTTATGCAAACCTTAACCCAGGTTGTATGAAATCATAATATTGGGTCACTGGGTAACGATGAATAAAACGATAAAGGTATCTCCTTGCATAAAAAAACCTGGAGCCCTTTTGCCCGTAGCTTTAAGAAGTTGCCTTCCTACAGCTAAACTTTTAAATGACAACGCGACTCTAGCAATATCGTTCCACGAAAATGAATACTCCCTAAACGCTTACGCAAGAGCCTCAGGGAGGCTGGACCATGTTTTTTAAAGGCAAAATATTATCCAGCCGTATTGTATTGTGGATTCCGATCACCAATAGGGTACAAAACTTGAGTAATAACTTGACATGCATACCACACTGTAGCATAATCAGTGGTTAACAACAAAAACATGTTAACCGTGCTATCAAACAATGGAAAACAAGGAATTTGCACATTTTCGCAAAAGATTAAAAAAGACACAGAAGCAGATGGCTCAACTTTTGGGTGTATCGCTTAAAGCTGTCCACAGTTATGAACAGGGATGGAGATCGATACCCGGTCATGTGGAGCGACAGCTGTTGTTTTTGGTTTCCCTGACAAAACTCAAAGAAAAATCGAGAAAGCCTTGTTGGGTGGTGAAGAAATGTCCTAAACAACGTAAGCATCAATGCCCGGCCTGGGAGTTTCAGGCGGGCCATCACTGCTGGTTCATTACGGGTACCAACTGTGAAGGTGAAACACATTCAAACTGGAAAGAAAAGATGAAAATTTGCCGCTCTTGCGAGATTTTTAAATCGATATTTGAGCCGCCCGAGTAAAAAAGGAACAGAGATGAATATATCCAGTAACATTAACTATACTATTGGCGCCACTCCGCTGGTTCGGCTGAATACGGTTAGCGAGGAACTGGGGGTTGAACTACTGGCCAAGTTAGAATTTTTTAATCCGTTAGGAAGTGTAAAGGACCGAATCGGCCTTTCTATGATTGAAGCTGCTGAAAGCCAGCAGTTAATTGACAAAGACACCACGATTATTGAGCCAACCAGTGGCAATACAGGCATTGCATTGGCCTTTGTTTGCGCCGTAAAAAAATACAACCTTGTGCTAACCATGCCGGAAACCATGAGCATTGAGAGAAGAAAGCTTTTAAAACATTTAGGCGCTAACCTCGTTTTGACACCGGCAGCTGGTGGCATGAAAGAAGCCATTGCCAAGGCTACTGAGCTTATTGAAAATACACCCAATTCATATATGCCGGACCAGTTTGCCAATCCCGCCAACCCGGAGATTCACCGCAGGACCACAGCCGAAGAGATTTGGCAGGCGACTGAAGGAAACGCCGACATATTGGTATCAGGCATTGGAACCGGGGGTACCATTACGGGTGTTGCTGAGGTCATCAAGGCCCGTAAACCTTCGTTTAAAGCCGTCGCGGTTGAACCGGCCGACTCCCCCATACTCTCCGGCGGAACAGCTGGTCCTCATAAGATTCAGGGAATTGGCGCGGGCTTTGTGCCTGAGGTTTTAAACACAACCATCATCGACGAAATCATCACTGTAACCAACGATCAGGCATTTGCCACCGCAAGAGAGCTTGCTGCTGCAGAAGGGCTTTTATGCGGTATCTCTTCAGGGGCCGCCGCCTGGGCGGCATTCGAATTGGCCAAACGGCCTGAAAACCGAGGAAAGCAAATCGTCGTCGTCCTTCCCAGTACAGGTGAGCGGTATTTGACCACCGATTTGTTTGCGGCCCAATAGTGGATCTCAACATAACGTTTTGATTAACCACAGGACCATTTCATTTCGCCAAGCAGAATATCTGACGCCCCCTAACCCGTGTCCTTTTTGAGACATGTCGTATTTTTGATCAAAGTCATTTAAATTCGATAATTATACAGCATATTTTGTATTGTTACCGTGTGTCCGTATTTCAAAACAGCCTGTGAGTATTTAATACAGGATATTGCCAAGTAAAAATCATGAACAACAACCCACCGATACCAGCAGGCAATCTGATAAAAATAACCAATAGAGATGTTCATTACAAGCCATCTCAAAAATATAGATCGTGTTCAATGGCAAGGCGCGAGCCAATGAAAAAGCGCAGCATACATGGGAGTGTGTGAGCATTTTGAAGAGGCTCGCAACACTGCAATTGGGCGTTAGATGTATTTTTGAGAT
Source organism: Desulfobacterales bacterium (assembly GCA_020345745.1). Classification (GTDB taxonomy): domain Bacteria; phylum Desulfobacterota; class Desulfobacteria; order Desulfobacterales; family UBA11574. The sequence continues at coordinate 3,279,994 of CP070768.1, read as the reverse complement.
GGTTTGTAGTTAATTTGAATAGAGAGTTGACTTCCGCCAAGCCTTATGGTTGATTGGTTGTCAATTTAAAAGCGCTAAGATCAGTAATAATATTCATTTTTCTTTAAAGTGCAATGTTTTGTTAAGAAAAGCAGATTCAGCCAACAGCCTGCTGCTTTAATATAAGGGAATCGGGTCATGCGAAAAGGACTTGAAAAAGAGACCTTGATCAAAGCCATTGATGCGTTCAAAAGACGCTTTATTGTTGTTTCCCCGGAATTCAAAATCCTCGCTGCCAAACGCGAGACGAGCGGTATGGAACACTCAGCAATTCTTGGAGAATACTGCTATAAGGTGTTTTACGATCGTAGCTCTCCGTGTGAAAACTGTGCCGTAGAAGCATCTATGGATAAAGGTAAGCCTATTTTGATGCCCAAACCCGAAGAATCTTTGGGTCTAAATGAAATGCCGTGTTATTACGCGTACCCTATTGATTCCGGAGAAGAAATCGAAGCCTTTGTCAGTATGGATTTTGATATCCCCACCCGGGGTGGAATTGAAGAAAAGCTGCTGTGGTCCAATGCGTTCTTGAGAAATCTCATCCAAAATTCTGTTGCCTGCGTTATTGCTGCGGATAAAAAAGGCAAAATTCTTATTTTTAACAAAGCAGCTGAAAAAGTTTTTGGCTACACGGAGGACCAAGCCCTCAATGATATCTATATTCGGGATATTTACCCAGACAAAGTCGAATATGAAGTCATGCAAAAACTGAGAAGCGAAGAATACGGTGGCAAGGGTAGGCTCAGAGGGTATACAGTGAATATCCTAAACAAAGACGGTGAGGCGGTTCCCATCAATTTGAACGCATCGATTATTTATGAAAATGAAAATGAAGTGGCAACCATCGGCTTTTTCCATGATCTTCGCGAAGAGCTTCGAATGAAAGATGAGCTGGCAAAGACCCAGGCGCAACTGATTCAAGCGGAAAAGATGTCTTCTGTGGGCAAACTGGCTGCAGGGGTGGCCCATCAGTTAAATAATCCTTTAGGGGGCATTACGCTGTTTACCAAACTTGTTATGGAGGAATACGACCTGGAAGAGGGGGCCAAAGAAGACTTGACCCGGGTGCTAAAAGATGCGGAAAGGTGCCGAAACATTATCAGGGAGTTGCTGGAGTTTTCTCGCCAGACGCGTGATTTAAAACAACCCCTCAATGTTAACACCAAGATTACCCGGACGATGTTTCTGCTCGAAGACCAGGCCATTTTTCAGAACATTACCGTAGAAAAAGACTTACAATCTTCATTGCCTCATGTTATAGCTGACAGCCAGCAACTGAATCATATGTTGATGAACATCATTCTGAACGCTGTTCAGGCCATGGAGGAAAAGGGACGACTGACCATAAAAAGCTACACAACGGCGGAAAACGACAAGGTTCGCATAGAAATCTCCGATACGGGCCCCGGGATACCTGAGGACGTTATGCCCCATATCTTCGAGCCGTTCTTCACTACCAAGGAGGAGGGAGAAGGAACCGGACTGGGGCTCAGTTTGGCTTACAGCATCGTTGAAAATCACGGTGGCAGCATTATTGTCAAAAGCAAACTCGGAAAAGGCACGACATTCATCATTGACCTTCCTTATACAGCCACCAGCAACGGAGGAGATAAAAGTGGAGACTAAACCGGATGGCATCAGCGTAATGGTTGTGGATGATGAGCAGGATATCCGTGATGGGTCTGAGCGAATTCTTACCCGAGCCGGTTTTCAGGTTCTGAAAGCGTCCCGCGGAGATGAGGCGCTGGAGGCACTAGCAAAGGAAAAGGTTTCCATCGTTCTGCTAGATTTAAAAATGCCCGGGATGGATGGCATGGAAGCCCTCAAACATATTCGCATTCTGGATGAAACGATTCTCGTTATCGTGATTACCGGTTATGCTACAGTGGAAACAGCCATCGAAGCCATGAAGCGGGGGGCCTATGACTTTATTTCAAAACCCTTTGATCCGGATCAGCTGCGCATCGTCGTCAATCGCGCCTGGGAGAAGATTTATCTGAAGCAGGAAGCTGAGGCATTAGAAGAAGAAAAAAAAAGAACCCTGGTTGACCTGGATACGGAGAAGAGCCGTATCCATACAATTGTCGAGTATCTTCCAAACGGCGTTATTGTCACCAACTCGAAAGGGTACGTCGTCCTGATGAATCCAGCATTCAGGCAGCTAATGGATCTTGACCCTGATTTAAAAACAGGTCAACCAATTGATCACTATATAGCGGATCGAGGTCTTTGCGATCTTGTTATGGAAATTTCCCAGGGCAGACATGTGGATTACGAAGACATTCCCGACTATGAATTTGCTATCGCCAATGAAAAGTTTCTCCTTGCAAGAGGGCAACCGGTTCTCGGTGAGAGGAAGGAGTGTTTGGGTGCCGTGATTAATGTTGCCGATATTTCAGCCATGAAACTTTTGGATCAGCTAAAGTCAGAATTTGTGGCAAAAGTTTCCCACGAGCTTCGATCGCCACTTTCAACCATTCATGAGCAACTGGCATTGGTAATACGGGACATGATGGAAGAGACCACCGAACAAGACCAACAGATATTGAACCGTGCCAAGGAAAAGACCAAGGGGTTGATTGCGCTTATCGGTGACCTGCTTGATCTATCCCGGATCGAGGAAGGATTGATCTGCAAAGACCCGAAGCCGGTACAAATTGAGGACCTTTTAGAAAGCGTGGTCGATTTTCTGAAAACGCAGGCTAAGGCAAAGGACCAGTCGATTACGCTGAGCCTGCCCGAAGAACCGCTTTCCCATTTTATGGCAGATCCTGTTGCGCTGGAAAGTATTTTTGGAAATCTGATCACCAACGCCATCAACTATACCCCAGCCGGCGGAAACATCCACGTCCAGGCCGACATGGCCGGAACGAATCTTCGCGTAAAGGTTATAGATAACGGTTTTGGAATCGACGACAAATATTTCGACAAGATTTTTGAAAGATTTTATAGGGTCAAGGACGAAAAGACGAGGTATATTACGGGTACCGGTCTTGGGCTCCCCATCGTAAAGGAGCTCGTGGATTCCATGGGCGGACTCATTGATCTTGACAGCACACTGGGGGAGGGGACTACGTTTACCGTTCTTTTACCGACTCAAAGAGACCTTTGAAAAACGTTCCCTTTTGTCCAATTTCTGCGTCCCCGACAACCGGGATCTACGCTTCGCTTCGATAGACTCAAATTTGAATCCGCCAAAGTTCGGTGGCGGATAAATCCTCGAAATACTCCAAGTAGGTCTGTGGTTAAAATCTTCGCCTGCCTTGAACTTGAACCAAAATTAAACATTTTTCAAAGGTCTCTTTTTATGGTTTAGCAAAGGAAGAAGCTCCCCTCTTCATATTACCCCTTAGCTTCGTGGTGCTTTGCTAGGGTTGAATCACTTTCAGAAACTCCTCTGGCGGTACCTGCATACCGGTCCAAAGGGCGAAGGTTCGCCGGGCTTGACATGCGAGTGTGGAAAGACCATCCATAAACGCAATGTTATTTCGCTTTGCCATATCCTGCCACATATTTTGACGTCTGCCATAGTTGAGATCGAGCACCAACTCACAGCCCTTCACCTCGATGCTTTCCAGTAGTGTTGCCATTTCAACCGATTCATTAGGACTGGAAACCGATGTGGCGTTGACGATTAAATCGACGTTGATGGGTTGCTCTGACATCGATTTTAAGGTTTTTGCCTCTCCCCCGAAACGACTGACCATCTGCAAGGTTTTGTTCTCATTTCGCCCGGCTACGATAATCGACTGGGTACGAAGCCAATTTAAGACAAACACCGCAGCCCTAGCGGCGCCG
>CP070768.1:3233465-3276057 GCA_020345745.1 Desulfobacterales bacterium | reverse complement strand
AACTTAGTGAAAGTTTTTAGTGTAACAGATGGAATTGAACCATTTTTAGCCATTTCCAACTAAAAAACCTGCTGTAAAAACAGCAGGTTATATTATAAAGGTGGTGCCGAAGGCCGGACTTGAACCGGCACGGCTGCTGCCACTACCCCCTCAAGATAGCGTGTCTACCAAATTCCACCACTTCGGCACATAGCTTATAAATATATGAATATCAAAACGTTATTCGGCTTTATCCGACTTTACAGGCTGCGGTGCTTCTGAAGTCGGTGGCAGTTGAGTGCTTGTTTCCGGTATGGTCTGCGTTGCCTTTTGCTCGATGGGTGCTTGTTGATCAACCATAATCGATTCTTTTGACCGGTTGGACGACATGTAGGCAAGCGCCAACGAAGTAAGCATAAAAACGATCGCTACCACGGTGGTCAATTTGCCCAGGAATGTCGAGGCTCCTGTGCTGCCAAATAGGGTTTGGCTGGCGCCACCGCCAAAAGCCGCCCCCATATCAGCCCCTTTTCCGGTTTGCAGCAAAACGATCATGATAAGGGCGATACAGACACCAATATGCAATATAACAAAAAGTAAAGACATGGTTTTAAATGTATTTAAAGGTTATTTTTCAAAATGAACGATGTTGCTGAAGGTTTCGGGGTCAAGGCTCGCGCCGCCAACCAGTGCCCCATCAACATCGGCCATAGCCATAAGTTCCGAGATGTTGTCCGGTTTTACACTACCTCCATATAGTATTCGAATCGAATTAGCAAGCGTATTCCCATAACTTGTTGCAAGCATCGAACGCAAAAATCGGTGAACCTCCTGAGCCTGATCAGCGGTGGCGGTTTTACCGGTTCCGATGGCCCAGACCGGTTCATAGGCGATAATGAGCGAGGTCAAATCATCCAAAGAAAAGCCCTTTAACCCTGTTTTCATCTGTTTGTCAAGCACTGAAAAGGTATCTTTAGACTCGCGTTCCTTCTCAGATTCTCCGATGCACAATATGGGTTTTAAATGATGATCAACGGCGGCTCTGATTTTTCGGTTTACCGTTGCATCGCTTTCACCGAAGTATTGACGACGTTCGGAATGCCCGATAATAACGTATTCACACCCAACAGAAGTCAGCATATTCGCTGATATTTCACCTGTATAGGCCCCTTCGGATTGCCAAAATAGATTTTGCCCGCCCAGTGACAGATGGCTGTCTTTTATGGCCTCGGATACCTTTTCCAGAGCAATAAACGGCGGTGCGATCATGACGTCCACCGCTTGGTTTTTTCTGATAAGATGTGCCAATTGTTTCGCTGTTGCAATAGCTTCGGAACAGGTTTTAAACATTTTCCAGTTGCCGGCAATTAACGGCTTTCGATCATTCATTTTTTTATGTCCCCGATACATTCACCAGATGATGTTTACAGTTCTGCTCCAATCATTGCTGCCAAGTCGACCATTCGTTCTGAATATCCGACTTCATTATCGTACCATGACAGCAATTTGACCATATCCTCCACAACGTAGGTTGTCGGTCCGTCAACGACGGAAGACAATGTTTCACCGTTGAAATCATTAGAAACCAGCGGCAGGTCACTATATCCAAGCACCCCTTTTAGTGATTTTTCGGATGCCTCTTTCATGGCATCGTTTATATCAGAAGCGGTTACGCCTGATTTTTCAATGGTTGCCACAAAGTCGACGATAGAGACATTTGGGGTGGGAACACGTACAGCAAGACCGTTAAGCTTGCCGGTTAGTTCCGGCAGTACAAGGGCGACAGCCTTAGCAGCACCTGTGGTTGTCGGAATCATGGACAGTGCGGCGGCCCTTGCTCTTCGAAGGTCTCTGTGGGGAAAATCGAGAAGGCGTTGATCACCCGTATATGAATGAATGGTTGTCATGAGTCCGCATTTAATCCCGAAATTTTCAAGCAATACTTTAGCGACGGGTGCAAGGCAATTGGTCGTACAAGAGGCATTTGAGATGACATGATGTTGTCTGGGATCATACTGGTTTGAGTTCACGCCCATAACAATCGTGGCATCCGGGTCTTGCGCAGGTGCTGAGATGATAACCTTGCGCGCGCCTGCTGAAAGATGTTTTGATGCGCTTTCGTGGTCCCTAAAAAGCCCGGTGCATTCAGCAACGATGTCAACTTCGAAGTCTTTCCAACGGATATTGGCAGGATCCTTTACGGATGTCACCGCAACAGCTGTTTCCCCCACCACTATCGAATCGTTTTGGGTTGTTACATCAAGGTCCAATTTACCGTGTATAGAATCATACACAAGAAGGTGGGCCATTGTAGCTGGATCCATGAGATCGTTAATCGCTACAACTTCGATGTCGGGATGATTGAGGATAGATCTGAAGACAAGTCGTCCTATCCTGCCAAAACCGTTAATACCCAGTCTTACGCTCATAATGCCTCCTTTAGATTGAGACCGTTAAAAAAATTTTTGCAATATATGGATACATCTAAATACAGGTGAAAACCCAAAAATCGGATGATCTATTTTCGTTTGTTGCCCTTTAGTATTCCGCTTGCTAGCGAAATGCTCTTTTTGCCAATGGCTTCCAGAGATTCTGCAAGTTCGCTGAGTTCCATCGCTTCCCGTTTGTTTATCGCATGGATTAAAATAGGTAAATTTACCCCTGATATGACTTCCACGCGTCCCTCTTCAAGAAATGAGTAGCTTAAATTGGAGGGGGTACCACCAAACATATCCGTAAGGATAAGCACCCCTTTATGACGGTTGACGGTTTTGATACCTTTGGCAATTTTCCCGCGAAGTTTGTCAGCATTTTCGTTTAAATTAATGGAAACGGACACCATAGTATCGGGCCGAGTGCCCACAATGAATTCTGCAGCTTCGATGAGTGCCTCTCCCAGCTGGCTGTGCGTAACGATAACTACACCTATCATAAATCTCCTTTTATAAATCGATATCTCGATGCGTGAGAATGATCTGATCTTTTGGTTTTTTAATATGCTCAAAAATTGATTGGGCAATGGCTACCGAGCGATGACGACCGCCGGTACACCCCACAGCAACCGTTAAATATGCTTTTCCTTCCTTTTCATACAATGGGATTAAATAGTCAAGTAAGTCTAGATATTTTTCTAAAAAAAAACGAGTGACATCATTATTGAGCACAAAATCCTTGACCTTCTCATCGATTCCAGTCAGATCTTTAAGTTCGGGAACAAAATACGGGTTTACGAGAAACCGGACGTCAGCAATCAGGTCAGCATTGTAAGGGATACCGAATTTGAAACCGAACGACATAACCGTTATTCCCATTGGTGCATGGTATTTTGCCTTTTGTGCAATGTCATGAATAACCGCTTTCAGATCGTGAGCACTGTAACGGGATGTGTCGATAATTTTATCAGCAGCGGTTTTCAAGCTTTTTAGCTGCTCTTTTTCAATACGAATTCCTTCCAAAAGGCCTTTTCCATGGGAGAGGGGATGCTGCCGCCGCGTCTGGCTGTAACGCTGCAAGAGCGTTTCTTCTTCAGCTTCAAGAAAAAGGATGTTAAAATGGTATCCTTTCTTTTTCAAAGATTCAAAGATAGAGGTGTACTGGGTGAGGAACCCTTTTTCACGCAGGTCCATCACAAATGCAAGACCGATAATTCTAGACTTACTTTCTATTGGAAGGTTTAAAAACTTGGGAAGAAGTTGTACGGGCATGTTGTCGACACAATAGAAACCCGCGTCTTCGAATGCATCGATGGCGGTACTTTTACCAGATCCCGAAAGGCCTGTAATTATTATAATTCTATGCTTTTTCACTGTTGATCATTACACGGATTTATAGTTCTTTCTCCTCTTCCATGATAATGGAATAGATCTCGTCGCTGTCTGCAGCATTTAACAACTTTTCCCTAAACACTTCGTTCTTTAGAATTCTGGAAATCCGTGCTAACAATTTCAAGTGAATCCCTGTTGAATTTTCTGGTGTGATCAGAAGAAAAAAGATGTGGGTCGGCAACCCATCCATGGATTCAAAATCGACACCTTTTCTGCTCAGACCAAAACCAAGAATCAGTGATTCGATGTCCTTTAGTTTGCCATGGGGAATTCCGATACCTTCACCGATGCCGGTGCTTCCAAGTCTTTCCCTTTCCATTAGCACCCGAACAAGATGGTCATGGTTTACACCAGAAATCCGAGAGACCGGTGTTACAAGCTCTTCGAGCACTCCTTTTTTATCGAATGATTTCAAGTCTGGTAAAATGGCTTCCTTGTGTAAAACATCAAGAATTTTCATTTAGGGCCTAAATATTTATGCGGTTTTTAGATTTAAAGTTGTGGTACCGTTGCCATTATAATATTGTTGGATACAACAAGTTGTTAAATTACAAGAGATTATTTATTTGGCTGAATCAAACCGTAATCCCCGTCCTTGCGACGATACAGAACATTGACTTTATCTGTTATAGCATTGGTGAAAACAAGAAAATTGTCAGTGACCAAATCCATCTGCATAATGGCTTCTTCGACGTCCATCGGTTTATACTCAATAGGCCTGATTCTGACCCTTCCGGCATCTTCGTCTTCTGTAAAAGCAGTATCCTCATCGATTATATTTTGTGTGAATGATTTTGATCCTGTACGGTGTTCTCTAATTTTTTGCTTGTTTTTCTTGATCTGTTTTTCGAGTTTATCCAAGACCATGTCAATGGCAGAATACATGTCATCTGTTTCTTCTTTCCCATTAATATTGAGCCGATCGCCGGTGATATTAATTTCAGCCATATGGCGAAATTTTTCAACCGAAAGAACTACACTTGCTTCTGCAGGGTTATATAGATATTTATCAAAACGATTAAGCTTGTCCCCCACATATGATTTTAAGTGTTCAGATGGTTCAATATTCTTAAAAGTTACAGATGTTTGCATACATAAACCTCCCTAGAATTTTTTGCGCTTGCTGGATGGCAGCACGTTCATTATTTCACGGTATTTTGATACGGTTCTCCGGGCAATGTTAATATTTTCCTCCTTTAATATCCTTGAAATTTTTTCGTCACTATACGGTTTTTTAGAATCTTCTTTTTCAATAATTTGTCTAATTTTTTCCTGAACGCCGGCAGAGGCTATTGGATCGCCATGGAGACGCTGAATGGCACTGTTGAAGAAGTATTTTAATTCAAAAATGCCACGTGGAGTATGGACATATTTATTTGTCGTTACTCTGCTGATGGTTGATTCATGCATCTCGATATCTTCTGCCACATCTCTTAGTACCATCGGTTTCAGATACGATACGCCTTGTTCAAAAAAGCTTCGCTGAAATTTTAAGATACTTTCCATCACCCGGTAAATGGTTTTATACCGCTGATGAATGCTTCGGATCAGCCATGTTGCGGAGCGCATTTTTTCCTGTACATAGGCCTTGGCGTTGTCAGGGATCATCTCACTGTTTTTTAATGCATTTTTATAAAAGGAATTCACTCGCAGCTTTGGCATTCCGTCTTCGTTTACCAAGATGACGAACTCATCATCGAGTTTATAGACATAAATATCCGGTGTGATATAATGGGGCTCCTCGTCAGTAAATTGTTGTCCGGGCCTTGGCTCTAATCCTCTGATAATGTCAACCGAAGAAATGATATCTTCAATATTTACTTTCAAAGCCTTGGCGATGGCCTTATAATTTTTGTTTTCAAGGTGATTGAGATGATGGGTAATCATTTCGGTTATGATGGTGTTGTCAAGATCAAAATGCCTTGCCTGGATAAGCAGACACTCACTCAGATTCCTTGCACAAATACCTATAGGATCAAAGGTTTGCATCAGGGATAGCACCTGCTCAGTTTTGTGAGGGGTTGCGTTGCTCATCTCCGCTATGTCTTCGATGTCGACAACCAAATACCCGTCCTTATTGAGGTTGCCGGCAATAATACTGCCGATTCTTTCTTCTTCCTCAGCAGGGGAGGTCATAAGGAGCTGCCAGAGCAAGTGTTCGCGCAAGGATGTTTTGTGTGCCACAAAACTTTCGAAATTTGGCGATTCTTTGCTTTCGGTTTCAAAATGGACTTTTCCCGATGAACTGTACTCATCAATGTAATTGCTCCAGTCGATATCATCGGACATTTTTTCTTCAATGGTGATCTCTTTTTCTGAAGATTGGTCGGAAGATGGTGCTTCAGATGATTCGCTAGAGGATTCTTCGGACGATCCTTCGGTAACAACGTCCTGTCCGTTCTCCTCCAAGGCGGGGTTTTCTTCGAGTTCCTGCTGAATCGTATCCATTAACTCAAGACGAGACAATTGCAGAAGTTTGATCGCCATTTGGAGCTGGGGCGTCATGATAAGTTGCTGAGTTAATTTCAGCTGTTGTCGTAATTCAAGTGCCATTTATAATTTGAACTCGTCACCTAAATATATCCGTTTGGCAATTTCGCTGGAAGCGATTTTTTCTGGTGATCCATACTCAATGACCTTCCCATCATTAAGTATATACGCTTTATCGCAAACTTCAAGAGTTTCTCTCACATTATGATCAGAGATAAGGACTCCGATACCTCGTTTTTTAAGATGACCGATGATGTTTTTAAGTTCGATAACCGCCAACGGGTCGATACCCGCAAAAGGTTCATCAAGAAGAATGAAAGATGGGTTTGTGGCAAGCGCGCGGGTAATCTCTAGGCGCCGGCGTTCACCGCCTGACAGTAAATTTGCCTTTTGATTAGCTAGGTGTTTTATCCCGAGTTCATTCAGAAGCATCTCGGTCCGTTCTTGTCGGATCGGTTTTGGCAAGGACAGCACTTCAAGAATCGCCATAACATTTTGTCTAACCGTAAGCTTTCTAAAGATAGAAGTCTCCTGAGGAAGATAGCCCACCCCTTTGCGTGCTCTCTGATGCATTGGGTAGTTGGTGATATCGACATCATCAAGGAACACGTTACCTTTATCCGGTTTTATGATACCAATGGTCATATAAAACGTTGTGGTCTTTCCGGCCCCATTGGGTCCTAAAAGTCCTACCACGCTGCTGTTTTCGATGTCCAGGCTTACGGAATTAACGACCTTTCTTCCACCATAAGTCTTGACCAGATTTTCAAGCAATAATTTTGCCATTTTAAGAATGCATTCAAGTGGTGCATTAACACCTATCCCGGACATTTTATGTAATATTCGGGCTAGTTATTTAATCCCCTGTTTACCGGTGTGAAACACAGCTTCCACACGTTTTTCTTTTCCCCGTTCAACCTTGATCCGTTCATCAGCCCGGTAAAGCGTTATAGTTTCGCCGGAGATGGTGTCCTTTCCACTCGTTATTTTTGCATTCGGACCGGTCAAAACAAGGATCTTGGTTTCTGTTGTGTATACGGCCTGCTCGGCCAAGGCAATGCGATTGTCGAACGTTATGACCACATGGCCTTTAACAATTATTTTTTGTATGGATTGCTCACTGGAGATCGGGTTACCGTTTGTATCGGAATCTTTTTTATAGAAAATTTTTAGGCTGTCACCTGTGACAACGGAATCGCCTTGGGTCGCTTTGACATTTCCTATAAATTCAAAAGAACTGGTTTCGCTATCTGAAACCAGTTTGTCAGCTGTGATATGAATTTTTTCGTCGTTTTCACCATGGCCTGTGGTCGTATCAATTGGTTTATCCGATGCATAGGATGCGTATACCAGCACCAATGCAATAAACCCAAAGACAGCGGCCGCTTTTTTCAACATAAGGCGAAAATGCTGACTATAGTCCAAAGTTATCACTTAGAATACCTTTTACGTGTCCTTGAAATACGGTTGCTGTCGTGTTCAAATCCAAAAACATGGCGTCGGCAGCCAAAAAGAGCGAATCTCCGGTGATTTTAACAGGGGCTTTAGAGGTGATAATGTGTTTGTCGTGATAGTAGTGTAAGTTTTCGGTTTTGAGCTGGTAGAAGCCATTGTCCACAACCACATTCCCCCTCACACTCATGTCGTTTGACCCTGTTTTTAAAACACCTTGATCTGCGGTTAAATAGACTTCGGTTCGGTCTTTAAGGTAGAAAGTAACCGAAAGATCCTGAAATAATGACTGTTTTTTCTCTGCAAAAAAATTCATTGAAGCAGCATCAAGGCGCCATTCCGTAATGCCGTTTCGGGTGGCCGTATGATGAACCTTACCGATGGAGATAAGGGCCTTATCTTCAAAATTTGATACAATGTTCTTCTCTTTTTTGTTGGGTGAAAGATAGCGATACCCAACGCTACCCCCCACAATGATCAAAATGATAAAAAGAACAACTGTGATTCGATATGATCTTAACATTGAGTGTTTTTTCTTTCCAATAAGAAGACTATGCAACAAACGTTCCAACAACGTGCCTATTTGCCCTGAACTTTCAAATTATATGACTATTTATCGTGCGCACCATTAAAAGTCAAGAAACGAAAACAGTCCTTGATTATTACATTTTTTCTGCTATAATTCGTGTTTTATCATAAAAAGAAAGGGATATTACAACCTATTGAAAGCTAAGAAAAAAAACTTCAAACCAAAGCTGCTTGCACTCTTTTGTGGTATTATCGTATTGCTGCTAATTTGGCTATTGCTCGTAAAATTTGAAGGTGAGACCCCATCCATTTCGCTTGACCCCGCTTCATCCTATATCGGCAAAACCCATGAGATCTCCGTCTCTGTTTCCGACATCAAAAGTGGTGTGAAAAAGCTATGGATCGGACTCATCAAGGAAGGAAAAGAACGCGTGGTATTCGAAAAGGAATTCCCGCGCGCAGGCCTTCTCGGGGCAGGAAAACAGCACCAGGCGACGTTCAACATTCAAATTGATCCAAGAAAGCTGGGATTGAGCGATGGCAAAGCCATGTTGCGCATGGTTGCGAGCGATTTTTCATGGCGCAAGTGGTGGCATGGGAATAGAACGTATATAGAAAAAGAAGTGACCATCGATACAAAGCCTCCTGAGATTAATATGCTCAGCCGCGTTCATAACGTTAGTCAGGGAGGTTCAGGTCTTGTGACATATAGATTGTCGGAACCGTGCCAAAATGATGGTGTATATGTAGGCAGCCATTATTTTCCGGGACATGCTGGTTATTTCAAAGATCGATCGATTGCAATGGCTTTTTTTGCCGTCGGATATAACCAAGGCGCGGAAACGGACATTTTCCTTCAAGCAACCGATTTTAGCGGCAACGTATCAAGATCACATATTCCTCATTATTTCAAAAAGAAAGGTTTTAAAAAGGATGTCGTTAATATTCCCGATTCGTTTCTTAAACGGAAAATGGTTGAATTTGGTGATGCTGATACGAAATATTCAGAAATGCCATTGATCGAAAAGTTTCTGAAAGTAAATCGGGAACTTCGCCGGATCAATCATGGACAAATCGATAAATTGGTGGAGCAGACTGATGTCGATATCTATTGGGAGGGGGCATTTTCAAGACTTCCGAACTCGGCCCGAAAGTCAGGCTTTGCTGACGATCGGAAATACAAATATAAAGGCAAGGTCGTCGACCAGCAGGTTCACTTGGGCATTGATTTGGCATCGATTGCACACTCACCCATTCCGGCGGCGAATCGAGGAAAGATTGTATTTACCGGAGACTTAGGGATTTACGGAAAGACCGTTATGATTGACCATGGATTTGGGTTGTTTAGCACCTATTCTCACCTGAGTTCGTTAACTGCGACACAAGGACAGATGGTAGCAAAAGGCGATATTATCGGGCATACAGGAAGTACCGGTCTTGCCGGGGGAGATCACCTTCATTTTGGCATTCTTATAAATCGCACGTTTGTGAATCCCATTGAATGGTGGGATGGGACCTGGATAAAGAACAACATTGTAAACAAAATTAATGATATAAAATCCTCAAATTAATCCGTTTTGTTCCGCCAATCCTGGCAAGGCGCGAGCGGGCAGGTCACACTGAGGATAGTGGCTAAATAGAATATCGGAGTTACGGGTTATGAAAAAACATAAAAAACATAAGATTAATAAAACATATCAGGAAATCAATGAGAAAATAAAAACAGGTGATGTCATTGTTGTTACAGCAGAGGAAATAATTGATATTGTTAAAGAAAATGGTCCGGTTGAAGCTGCTAGACAGGTTGATGTGGTAACCACCGGAACGTTTGCCCCCATGTGTTCGTCAGGGGCATTCATCAATTTCGGGCATACGGTTCCGACGATAAAAGCGGCTAAGGTATGGCTGAACAAAGTGCCGGCATATGCGGGGGTGGCCGCTGTTGATTGTTATGTCGGAGCAACAGAACCGTGTGAGGACGATCCGCTGAATAAGGTCTATCCGGGTGAATTTGTCTATGGTGGTGGCCATGTTATCGAGGATTTGGTGGCCGGTAAAAAGGTTCACCTAAAGGCCGAAGCCTACGGAACAGACTGCTATCCGAATCGAATGGTGGAAAAGGAGATCTCGCTACGTACAGTACAGCAGGCAACGCTGTGTAATCCGAGAAACGGATATCAAAATTATAATTGTGCCATCAATTTATCGGACAGAACAATTTATACATACATGGGTGCCTTGAAGCCCAAAGCGTCCAATGCCAATTACTGCTCAGCAGGACAACTCAGCCCGTTATTTAACGATCCTTATTACCAGACCATTGGCCTTGGAACCCGGATTTTTTTAGGTGGTGCAGAAGGATATATTACCTGGCACGGTACGCAACACAACCCTTCCATCAAGCGAACAAAGCGGGGTGTTCCCATTAAACCCGCCGGAACAATATGGGCGATGGGTGATCTCAAAAAAATGAGTGCTAAATGGTTGGCAGGGGCAAGCCTTCAGGGTTATGGATGCTCACTCTTCGTTGGCTTGGGTATCCCCATACCCATATTGAACGAGGAGATTGTTCAGTATACCGCCGTATCCGATGAGGAATTATTCACCCAGATCGTCGATTATGGACATGATTATCCAAATGGTATTGCAAAAAGTTACGGTCAGGTCAGTTACGCCGAACTGAAAAACGGCCACATCAAATTTAAAGGTGAGAAAATCCCGACGGTACCTTTATCCAGCTTGGTCAGGTCCCGTGAGGTTGCTGAAATATTGAAAAAACGAATCTCCCAGAGAAAGTTTCTGATTGGGGAACCCCAGTTCACACTACCGACGAAATAAGAATGGCCGTCGAAGAACATCCTTGACCAGATTATTATGGCCAGAACCATAAGATCGTTTATTGCAATCAAGCTTCCTGATTCAATCATCGCTGCTATCAGAGAGATTCAGGAGGATATTCGGGCAAACGGATTTAAACTTCGTTGGGTACGGCCGGAAAATATACATCTTACGTTAAAATTTTTAGGCGATATTACAGAGGGCGGCATTGAAAACGTGACCACGGCGATATATAATTCAGTTAAACCATATGCACCGCTATCGCTTTGTGCAAAGGGGATCGGTGTGTTCCCCGGCATTAAACGCCCGCGTGTTGTTTGGATTGGTGTTGCAGGTCAAATCGAATCACTGATTGGATTACAGGGGCGACTTGAAGAAGCGCTTGAGCTCCTCGGTTTTGAAAAAGAGAAAAGGCCATTTAAAGGCCACCTGACCTTGGGCCGGATTAAGCATAGGATCGATCCTAAAAGATTCGGTGATATATTAAAAAAACATGTTGGGTTTACCTCGGAGACATTTTATGCTGACGAGGTCATCTTGTATAAAAGTGAACTGAAACCAACCGGGGCTGTTTACACCGAGATTGTGAATGTGCCGCTTGGTGGATAGAAAAAAATTGGCTAGGGGTTCGACTTGAGTTATCAATATCAATAAGGAGAACGTTATGACCATTTCACCGGACAAGGAAAAGGCGGTGGAAACTGCCATGACCCAGATCGAACGGCAGTTCGGGAAGGGATCTATTATGAAGCTGGGAAGTAGCCCTCTAGTTGATGTGCCCATTATTCCGTCAGGCTCTCTGGCATTGGATAAAGCCATGGGGGTAGGGGGATATCCCAGAGGCAGAGTGATTGAGATTTTTGGCCCGGAAGCATCAGGAAAAACAACCCTTGCCCTTCACGCTGTGGCCGAAGCTCAGAAGCTAGGCGGTATCGTGGCTTTTATTGATGCTGAACACGCCCTCGATACGTCATATGCTAGGAAGCTGGGGGTAAATTGTGAGGAACTCTTGGTTGCTCAGCCCGATACAGGTGAACAAGCGCTTGAAATTGCAGATATGCTGGTTAGAAGCGGCGCAATAGACATTATCGTTATTGATTCGGTTGCAGCACTGGTTCCCCGAGCAGAAATAGAAGGGGAGATGGGAGATTCTCACATGGGACTTCAGGCGAGGTTAATGTCCCAAGCCTTGAGAAAACTAACAGGGACAATCAGCAAAACCCACACCTCTGTGATTTTCATTAATCAGATTCGAATGAAGATAGGCGTGGTTTTCGGTAATCCGGAAACAACAACCGGGGGAAATGCATTGAAGTTCTACTCATCCGTGAGGCTCGATATCCGAAGGATTGGGGCAATCAAAGACGGTCAGGATATTGTTGGTAACCGAACCAGGGTACGTGTTGTAAAAAATAAAATGGCCCCGCCATTCATGGATGCTGAATTCGATATCCTCTATGGGGAAGGCATATCGCAGCCCGGCGATTTGCTCGATACGGGTGTTACCGCCGGCATTATTGATAAGAGCGGTTCGTGGTTTTCGTATGATGGTGAACGAATCGGCCAAGGACGTCAGAATGTTATAAGGTTTTTAAAAGAAAATCCGGATATTTATCAATCAGTGTCTGACAAAGTACAAGAAGCCATCGGCCTGTCCAAAACAGAAAAAGAATAGTTATTTTCGATGACATACTCATATGATCATTCTGAAAGTTTATATACAAATTAAACCGCAAGCTCTCAAAAATTTCGGCAAGGTTGCTAGCGACTGGAAGAAAAAGCCATAAAACCCGAGCACATGCAATAAAGTCGAACTTTTTGAGAACTTACATAAAACCTTAAAAGTGGAGTTAGCTATGACCGGCAACGAAGTACGTAAGAAGTTTCTCGATTATTTTAAGAAACATCATCATCAAATTGTAAGAAGTTCATCCCTTGTGCCTTCGGATGATCCGACACTGCTATTTGTTAATTCAGGTATGGTGCAGTTTAAGCGAGCTTTTCTGGGCGAGGAGAAAAGGGGCTACGTAAGAGCCACAACCGCCCAAAAATGCGTTAGGGCGGGCGGAAAACATAACGATTTGGAAAATGTCGGTTATACGGCCAGGCACCACACCTTTTTTGAAATGCTCGGCAACTTTTCTTTTGGGGACTATTTCAAAGAAAAGGCGATCGATTTCGGGTGGGACCTATTGACCAATGGCTACGAACTTCCGGAGGACAAGCTCTGGATTTCGATTTATCTCGACGATGACGAAGCCCACAATCTGTGGCATCGGAACATTGGTGTGCCAGAACACAAAATATTAAGATTCGGTGAGGAAGATAACTTCTGGGCAATGGGTGATACTGGACCCTGCGGGCCTTGCAGTGAAATTCACTTTGACCGGGGAGAAGAACATGGCTGCGGCAAGCCGGATTGTAAAGTGGGATGCGAGTGTGACCGATTCCTCGAAATATGGAATCTGGTTTTTATGCAGTTCGACCGCGATGTGTCCGGAAAATTGACGCCGCTTCCCAAACCGAGCATTGATACCGGACTCGGGCTAGAGAGAATGATCTCCTTGACTCAGGATGTTCCAACGAATTTCGATATTGACCTGATTCGTCCGATCATGCAGAAGGTCGAGGAACTTTCAGAAAAGAAAATGGGGGATTCCTGGGACGCCGATATTGCCATGAAGGTAATTGCGGACCATACGAGAGCAGCAGCATTTCTGATCGGCGACGGTGTGCTGCCGTCTAATGAAGGCAGAGGGTATGTTCTACGCCGTATCATGCGCAGAGCGATCCGCTACGGACGAAACATCGATCTTACCGAACCATTTCTGCATAAAACCGCAGAAGTTGTATTCGATATCATGAAACCTGAATATCCTGAGTTGGCGGATGCTTCGGCGTTTATTACCAATGTGATTCAAAATGAGGAAATCCGGTTTTCCGAAACTTTAGACCACGGCCTCAAACTTCTCAACGACGGCCTTTCCGAAATAAGGGCCAAGGGGCAAAAACAAGTGTCGGGCCAGTTGATATTCAAGCTCTATGATACGTTTGGATTTCCCGTCGATATTGTCATGGATGTCGTTAGGGATGAGAAGATGGAGCTCGATATGGAAGGTTTTGATAACGCAATGGAAGCGCAGCGTGAAAGATCGAAATCGATTGCTACGTTTGACCAGATGAGTGATGCTTATAAAAACCTTTCGGCCGAGGGGGTAACACCTGAATTTGTAGGCTACGACCAGGTTTCTTTCGATTCAAAAGTGCTGGTCATAGTAAAAGAAGGAGAAGAAGTTGAAAAGGCAACCAGCGGTCAAGGGGTTGAGGTCGTGACCGAGGCGACGCCTTTTTATGCTGAATCCGGTGGTCAAGTCGGAGACGCTGGTACCATTACAGGTCAAGGTTTGGAGCTAAAAGTTTCCGATACGATTAAAGACCCCACAGGGATTGTCATTCATAAAGGAGAAGTGGTTTCCGGAACGATCGCGAAGGGAGATATCGTAACGCTGCAGGTTGACCACACGAAACGAGATGATACGGCAAGAAACCACACGGCAACCCATATTCTCCATTTTGCCTTGCGCAAGGTCATCGGTGATCACGTCAAGCAGGCCGGTTCACTGGTGGCGCCGGACAGGCTGCGTTTCGATTTTACCCACTTTTCCCAGACCGAACCGGAAATGTTAGAGGAGATTGAAAAGTTGGTTAATGATCGGATTCGGGAAAACATACCGGTACAGACCGTGGAAATGGAGGCCGAAGAAGCGTTTAAGTCTGATGCCATCGCACTGTTTGAAGAAAAATACGGAGATAGGGTTCGGATGGTATCTCTCAATGATTTTAGCAAAGAGCTTTGCGGCGGAACACACACCGGCCACACCGGTGATATCGGTCTTTTTAAAATAATTGAGGAATCGAGTGTTGCAGCAGGAATCCGGAGAATAGAAGCCGTCACAGGTTCGGCCGCCGTGGCAGTAGTTCAAAAAAATGCAAGCTTGATTCAGGATGCCGCCCGCATGCTCAAAGAAAACCCTGAGGTCATCCCTCAACGGATAAAGAAAATTCTGACCAACCAAAAGATGCTAGAGAAAGAACTAGAACAATTGAAAACAAAGATTGCTTCCCTGGCAGCGGAGCGTGAAGAAGAAGAGATTAAGCTCATAGATGGAACCCGGGTATTAACCAAAAGGGTTGAGGTGGACACCCCGGCAGCACTCAGAAATCTGGCAGACCGATTCAGAGATAAGATCAAATCAGGGATTGTTGCGCTTGGCAGTTTAGCTGATGCTAAAGTTCTTCTCATTGTTGTGGTGACGAAAGATTTAACAGACAGATACCATGCCGGAAATATCGTCAAACAGATTGCACCCGTCGTCGGCGGTAGCGGCGGCGGAAGACCTGATATGGCCCAGGCTGGTGGCAACCAACCAGAGCATCTGGACAAGGCGCTTGATAAAGTGGCTGAGGTGGTCGAAACAATGAAATGATGAGACCTTTGAAAACCACCCCCTTTTGTCCAAAATCTGAGTCAGGCTCAAATTTTAATCCGCGGAATTGCCCTTGACCTTGAACAAAATCGAACGTTTTTCAAAGGTCTCATTTCAGAATTGTGAAAACACTGGTGGCGTGGAATTTTCAAGAGTCTGAAAGGCTAAACCCCTTTTAGTACATCAATCATCGAAAAAACCTGTCCCTGGGCACCCTTTGTTATCTTTTCTGCCAAGAAAATGAGTGCATCGAGAGTCCCCTGAGCATAGACATCGCGGCCATTGACGTTATGGGTGAACTCAAACTGGACCGTCTGGTCTTTTGAGACAAGGCCATAGGTGTGATACCCGTGTCCCTGCAGATATTCTTCGGGAATTTTCCAAACGCTTTGCTGTATTTCCGGATCGCGTTCTTTGACGATGTCTTCTTCGGCAAACGATAACCCCAGGCGCTTAAAATAACGCACCATTGCTTTAGCAGTCCCACTGGTATCTGCTTTTCCTTTTTGGTGGCTTTCTTTAATTGCAAGAGAATAGCCGTCGAAAAGATCCGGAAATGAGTTGGATGCAAATTCCATCATGGCTTGAAAACCGACGATCTGCTTGGCCATATTGGGTGCAATGACAGCGGCGATGGATGATGAGCGGATCGTATCTTCAAGGCGTTGTCTGTCTCCGCCGGTTGTGCCCATAACAAAAGGCAGCGCATGGTTGCAGTAAAATTCTGCATTGCTGTTGACGGCAGGCGGAAGCGAAAAATCAACACTTAGAAATGCGCCTTCTTTTTGTTTAATATCATCGATCAATCGATCTCTTGCGTCCGGCTGAATGAGGCTAAAGGATACAGAATCTATTATCGTTTCAGTATCGCTGATTTCAGGGCCGGTGAGCGAGCATGGAATCAGCGAAAATCGATTGTCACCAAGGGCGTGTTTAACCACGTTAGACGCCATATTGCCGGGCAAGCCGTTTACCATTATCTTCATCCGATTCATTGTTGCACCTCCCGTTTTATAAAATATTTTCTATTGTGGATGTTAATTTTGCAAATGGGTTACCCTCGAAGCTGAACAGCGTGTGCTTTAATGTTGCAATTGCCCTGGGAATAAATGTTGCAAAATATTTTTTACCTTTGGTTTGACTAAGATAACCAAAAGCGCCCAAAATTTGCAAGTTTCTGGTTAAAGCGCAATACGTATAGCCTGCAAGAAAACGTTTCGGTTCAATGGTGATTTTCCTTGCAAGGGCTTTCATGCAATACGCAATAAGTTTGTCTTGAATGGATCGGGGTAAGGCGACATACGGATCAATCAGCAGCGACGCGAGGTCGTATTGAATTGGTCCCTGTCTTCCCCCCTGAAAGTCGATGAAATAGAAACGGTTATTTTTTACCATAATATTTCGCGATTGGACGTCGCGATGCATAAATCCGTAACTAGATAATTCAACAGCCCTTTTGCTAATAGCTGTAAATTCCTGTGCATAATCGTTAAAATGTTTGTCCAGTCCAAGATATGACCGCAAAAAAGCATCCACAAAATAACGACATTCTTTTTCAAGAATCATCTCCTGGTCGTACACGGTGGTTTGATAGGTCCACGCCGGGTCAAAGTCTTCATTTCCCTTCACAAAGAGCTTTATTAAATGGTCAATAACTGATTGGTAATATGATAGAATTTTGTCTGTGGTTTTTGTGTTCAAAATGACGGTTTGGAGGTTGTCATCTCCTAAATCTTCTAAAAAGATCAATCCAGAGAAGGCATCATGGAGAAATATCTTGGGAACCGGGATACCCTTGGCAAACAAGTGGTTTCCGATGGCGATGAATGCGTCTGCTTCGTTGGTTGCTGGTTGCATCCTGATTCCATGATCGACCATTACCATGGTGTGATTACCTCTTGATAGGCGATACCAGCGTCGATCAGATCCATCTCCTTTTAGTTTTTTTCGGCTTATTTTTTTACTCGTTCCGTCGGGGAAGGCGATGTCGAAAGCTTCGGAAGCCATTACCCTAAAAACAGCTTCTTTGTATCTTTCTGGTGTTCCGATGTCCTTCCAGTAAAAGGCTTCTGAGGTGAAAGCATAAATTTTTTTACGATTTGATAACAACGACTCATATAAATCGATACAACTTGAAAACACATGGTCGGGTATAAAATCAAGAACGTCCGGATCCATGACCTGAATCCCGGTAAAGGTCAGCATCTTTGTGTCTTTGTTTTGGCGATGTTTCGATCCTGCCGGGAAGGAATTGCTCTGTGGTGAAAAAGGTGTTGTCGGGTGGAAACCTGATACAAATCCGGTTTCATCGAGACAGACCGTGTTGAATGTCTCATCATCGTGGAGCACCAGCGTTAGGAGATGGTTGTGGCTGATATGGACGTCATATACATCTTTTAAATCAATATTGGTAATGATATCGCTATTGATGACCATAAACGGTGAGTCATCCCAAAAGTCTTCGACATTTTTTATGGCGCCTGCCGTGCCAAGAATTTCGGGCTCATAACGGGTTGTAACCGGGATTGAATAGCTTTGTCGGGCCAGGAACGCATCCAATTGTTGGTACAGATGGTGAGTATTAATGATAATCGATTGGCAGCCTGCATCTATCAGTTCACAAATAATGGTATCGAGTAGGGGACGCCCGGAGAAGGTAAACAACGTTTTGGGTGTTATTTTTGTGTAGGGAAACAACCGTGTGCCATAGCCTGCAGCAAGGATCAACGCTTTCATTTAATTAAATGTAGTTCAAATATTTTTGCATTTTGTCAGCATAAAATTCTATCTTGTCCTTATCCTCCAGACCTTTAACGCCATTTGTTGTAAAAAAATCGATTCCGTTACTGTAATTGATTCTAGACAGAGCCTCTTTGCGTTCAACGGTCCTTTTTTTGAAAAAGCTTGACCCGATAGCCTCAATTTTTTTTAAACGATCTTTGGGTTCGGTTGAGTTTTGGGGGGTTTGCATAAAAAAATTTAATACGACCCAGTATGATTCAAAATATGTTTTCAAAAAGCTGGAGAATAGTTTTAGCTTTCTAAAACCTGACGATGTGAGATTGTATATATCGGGTAGCGTGGGGTGAGGCATGATGATAGCGTCATCAATAAAAGCCTTTAGATTTTTTCTAACATAGCGGTCAACCGTGATGTCAACGTCGTATGCAAATTCATATTTAAAGAAATACTGAATAAATTCGTAATCATCGTGCAGGTCAGGAGCCGAAAATTGAAATGCGTCTTGGACCAATATGGCAAGGGAAGCCATTGCACCTGAAATAAAAAAGGAGATACAATTATTTTTGTAATATTCGAGATGCGGGCGCTTGTTTTCATTAACTTTAAAGAGGGAGTCAGTTATCGTACCCTCTTTGTCTTTGGTAACGCGTTCAATAAATTTTCTTTGAATGTAATTTTCAAAGGCATGTTCGACGGCATGGGCGTGATCGATAATGAGCGTGTCCGCCAACTTGGCTTTTTGTAAAACCAGGTAGTTCATATAGGTCTCAACATGAGACAAAAAATGATCATAGGTGAAGCTTTTTTTAGAGCAGTTCATGGCTGCAGCTGCAACCAGCGCATGCGGTGTAACGACAGACACGTTGTTGATGGCGTTGATCATCCTGTGCCCGAGATTTCGGCAGAGAATGTTAAGTTCTTTGGAGGTCATCTTCTCGATGGGCGTGCCATATTGTTCTAGCAGCTCCTTCAAAGAAATGGGTTCATGGAACTGTATATAAATCCTGCCATATCTTTTCTTTAAAAATTTTCTCGCTTTCACCACTTGCACCAGACTTTCCGGTTGTTTTTGCTCCCCTTCAATTTCATTAACGTATGAACTCTCTTCTAAAATCCTGTCATACCCGATAAAAATCGGAGCAAAAATCATATCTTCACATGCGTTGTTTTTAAAAGAATTGAGAAGGATTGAAAGCAATCCGAGTTTCGGTAAAATTAGTTTTCCTGTTCGGCTTCGTCCGCCTTCAATAAAAAATTCTATGTTGAATCCTTCTGCGAGCAAGTTATGGATGTATTCGGCAAATACTTTTGAATAGAGGATGGCGCCTCTAAATGACCGCCTGATAAAAAATGCTCCGGCACCCCTGAATAGAGGACCGATAGGCCAAAACGAAAGATTTTTTCCTGCCGCGACATGGGGGCAGGGCATGTTGTTGTGATACAAGAGATAAGACAATATCAGGTAATCAATATGACTCTTGTGACAGGGAATGAGGATTAATGGTCCTTTTTTTGAGATGCTTTTTATTTTACTGAGGCTTTTTTCATCCACGGTAACACCATCAAACATGATATTCAGGATCCATGTTATCATTACGGACGCTGTTTTAATAATAACCATGTTGTATTTGGCTGCAATTTCATCAAGAAAAGCATTTGCCTTTTTATGTACGGTTTTAATGGGGATGTCGCGCGAACTTGAATAATGCTCCATGAAATTTTGCAGCCGTTCGCTGGTGAGAATGTTTTCTTTTATTTCATCCCTGGTTTTAAGGACCGGTCCGGTTATGCTTTGGCGATGACGGTTGATTTGAACCAGCAGGTTTCTCCTTAGTATCAGGGCGAGGTATTCATCACTATGTTGCTGATGATCCCATACCTCTAAAAAAATTTTAAGATTAATCGGTTCGGATAATTCCACAAACACCCTGCCTGGATTCCTAAATAGGATGACCAGACGTCTTAATTTACCGGGATTTTCTTTGGTTCCAAAGAGGATGTCGATTAAATTCAAAGACGATCTTTGGGGATCCTTATCAAAAAACATCAGCTGAGGGATTAGATAAATAGGTCGATCCGTCGTCTTTTGCACCTCAATAAGGTACCTGATTGGATCGGTTTTTTCTTTCACAAATCTTCGGTAAAAACCCTTTTTTTCGATGAGTGAAAAAAGGACTGGCCGTCCGGCCGTCAGCTCCTGTCCGATATAGCCTTTTTCATACGGGTCGGGCAGTGATAGTTTGCGGACAATGTGATTGACATAGGCAAAGCAAATTTTAATGATGCGTGAGATCGGTTGCCATAAAATGACATTATAATCAAAGCCTATTTGAGGAAAAGGAAGATTATCCAGCTTGTAACGGATATAATAAAACAGGTACAAAAAATAGCTTTTGTGCTTAGTTACATAAACAACTGCTCCGGTTTTATGTAAATGTTGCAGATGAGACGTTTGATCCTTGTTTACTACTATTCCTGAAAAGAAGAGCTTTAGCAGTAAATTTGATAAAAAACCAATATTTTCAGGTAGATGACAGAAATATTCATCGCCAGTATTTTGCAAGAACGAGGTCATTTTTTCTCTGATCTTTGATCTAAACTTGGTAAATGCTGAATGAGCCGGTTGTCTCATCAATAAATTCCGCTGTTGTCAAGGGCCTCGTTCTTGGTAAAGCCAAGGTGATGGCCAGAATGATAACGGCTATACATTCTGTTGCCGATCATTATAGGGTTATAAATCTCGATGTATACCGAGTTTCGGTTAGGGGTACAAGAGGTTTTTGAAAATTATTTTTTAAGCTTTTTGTTTTAAAATATTATAGCAAAAAAATAAGAATGAACAAAGACAATTTTGCCAAAGGCGTTGTCTAAAATGGTTGGTTTTGAATTTTGTGCAAAGATCCTCGTGCAAGAAAAAATAAGCTTGCGTTAACACACAAGTTGTGTTATTTTAAAATCTTTAGTCTAGCATGTACAACCCACATCCTTATAAATAATTTCTAAACGTTTTCTCCAGAAGAAAAATATTTTAATATTGCATATTAACTCATAAAACTAAAAAGATTAAAATTAATAAAAGGAGGATGACAATTTATGAAAACTTTAATTGGCGGAGCGGTGGCTGCTGTTTTGGGGCTAATTGGTATATCGGTGTGGTGGAAACCCTTTCTGCAGCTTTTAGCAGGTGCGATTCCAGTGATGCTTCTGCTGGGTGGTGGATTGGCGCTTTACCTGGGCTTTGACGAACTTAAAGACACGTGGAAAAAAGATGAACCAGCGGTTGAGACCGCGACACCGACCGAAGATACCGACAAATATAAACAGGAGATCGAGGACCTGAAAAAAGAGATCGAAACATTAAAAACCGAAAAGGCTTAACATTTCGAAATAATATAAATAATTCTTATATTGCCCGAAGCTCGGAACAGGTCAGTTCCCATCGCCTGTAAAAACGCCACGAGGCTTTTGTTAAGGGAATCATCGGGCATCCAATTTTGTAAAACGGCTTTCTCGTTAGGAAAGCAAGCATCTTACGGTATTACCGTGGGTGCTTGCTTTTTTTTGCTCAATCCGAGGAAGCTGTTTTTATGGCAGAGGTTGCCAGAACATCTGCTCTTTCATTACCTTCAATCCCGACATGTCCTTTGATCTTGATAATTTTTATATCTTTGAATGCCGACATCGCTTTTTGAATGGACTGGATAATCGATTTATTTTTTTTTGCTTTCCAGTTCAGACTCAAAACGCCATGTGCGTAGCTGCTATCCGTAAAAATTCGTACAGGGAGGTCGGTCTGCTTTAATTGTTTCATGCCTTCTCTAATCGCCGCAAGCTCAGCGATATTGTTGGTCGCTATTCCGATATATTTTGAAATTTCTTTTTCATGGCTTCCATACTTCAGCACAATGCCTATTCCTGATGGTCCCGGGTTTCCTGCGGATGCCCCATCTGTATAGACCTTAATTATATCGTTGTTACCATCAGGTAACGCCTTTTCATATAAAAGGTTGCCTTCCTGATGCTCTGGAGATGCTGTTGCATTTGCTGGCTCATCATCTTTATTGCGAATGCTTTCAGAAGTTGTTGCTGCAATAGGTGTTACGTTTTTTTGGTGAACCCAATACTTGTGCGTTTGATCAAGCTGATATTTAATTAACACCTTACCGTTTTTAAGCAAAGGTTTTCCATTTTGGTCAATGGCCAACCAGACCTTATTTTTTTTAAAACGCATCCGCTTCCAGTCTGATACAGGGGGTGTCATTGCCCATTACCTTGGTTGTAAAGATGATATTTCCAGCTATTTGTCTTAAACACATCCAGGTCTTTTTGCCAGGATGCTTCAATAGCCACGATATTTTCAAAGCCTTCAACCCGACGACGAATATCTTTATCGCCGATGATTAAGTCTATCGGTTTGTTTTCATATTCATACTCGTATGGCGGCGGCTTCCATTTAAAATCATTCTGATGATGCAAACGAACGGCTTGTAATAATTGTAGTGTTGTTAGGTACGGCTTAAATACATGTAGATCTGTGACATGGATTTGAAATCCTCTGCATGGTGTGCATTGCCATTTGTTGGACGTGGGTTCAAACACAATCGACCTGAGTGTCACACCGGACAACGGGTTCTCACCCAATGACGCCAACACGCGGTTTGTGTCGATAAATGGGGCCCCGAAGATTTCAAAGGGTTGGGTCGTTCCACGCCCTTCCGAGATATTGGTTCCTTCCCACAACACCTGGCCAGGGTAAACCATCGCTGATTCAGGTGTGGGAAGATTTGGGGAAGGGGGTATCCAAGGAAGGCCGGTGTTCCGGAAATACATGGCCCGGTCCCAGTTTTTCATGGGAATAACGTCCAGGTCACATTCGACACCATATTCGCCATTAAACAAAAGGGCTAGCTCGGCGATGGTGAGTCCGTGACGCATGGGTAAGGGATAACGCCCGACAAAGGAAATACATTCGGAAGACAGGCAGTTTCCTTCCGTTGCAATACCGTTTATCGGATTTGGGCGATCGAGAACCAGAACTTTTTTTCCATAGCGCTTTGCGGCCTCCATACAGTAGGCCATGGTGTAAATAAATGTGTACACCCGTGTTCCAGCGTCCTGTAGATCCACAATAAGAATATCAATTGTGTCCAACATGTTTTTGTCGGGAATGCGGGTATCGCCATATAAGCTGAACACAGGGATTTTTAAAACAGGATCAAGCATGTGGTTTGATTCTATCATGTTGTCCTGCTTTTCAGCATAAAAGCCGTGTTGCGGTGAAAATAATGCTTGGAGTTGACCCGGTAATTTCCGGTCGATCAATTCACGGGCATGACGATAATGCCGGTCAATCGAAGCGGGATTGCAGAGGAGACCGAGTCGTTTGCCGAATATCCATTCAGGCGTTGATTCTAGGAATTGTTCTAGACCAGTTAAAACAGGTGCCATCTGGGTTATTTTATCGCCAAGGTTATGGTTATTATAGGAGCATCCTATTGACACGCACTGTCAGGTGCCTTGCTCGACATATATAGAAATGCTATTTTAGTGTCAAACACAAATAGCTGCCGGTGTTGGATATCCTTTATCCGGGATCGATCCACTTTCCCCGCTTTAAATATGAATGGGTAATGCCTTTTAACTCCTTTTTTTGCCTAACAAAGCGAGATTTCATATCAAGCAGCCAATCCCTGTGATTTATTGCATCTTCCTTGGTTAGGAAAAATTCATGCTTGCTTTTCACAATGTCGAAGATGGGGTTATTGTTTTCCATGGATATGGTGCCGTCATTACTGCATAGCATGCAGCGGACTGCATTATTTTCAAGAAAACGAAATGTATCACCACCGCATTGAGGACAACCGGGTCCATTGGTTTTCAAGGCAGGACCAAACAGGGCCGAGGCCAGTTGTTTTGCCGTTTGCTTATTCTCTTGGTTGAAAAAAATTTCTCCTGGTAAAGCACCATAAACGATCTTGCTGCTCTTGATATCTGAAAAGATCAGTTTAAGGAAGCTCTGCATGGCAAGCAAGCTGTATCCCTCCTTTCCCTCGATTCCCGCGATAACGATACCCAGTGAAGGCGTATTCCAAAGTTTATCAAAGTGATTATAAAATGCCAGGCCTCGATCGAGTAATCGTTTAACAGATGAATTGAGACCTAAAAAATATGTGGGGACGGAAACCATCAAAGCATCTGCATCTGTCATGGCATTTAGGATGGTATTGAAATCATCTTCCATAACGCAATTTTTTGCTTTAAATAGACAGTGGTAACATGCTCGGCAAGGGAGAATATTGAAATCTGACAGTCGCAGCAGATACAAATCATGGGGAACAGCGATATGCCTGCTGATTTCTTTCACCATAATCTCACAGTTGCCCAGTTTACGGGGTGAACCGATAATAGCGAGCACTTTTTTCATAAATATAACCTCAAATTTATAATATTATCAAATAGTTTTTGGTTTTCATCTTGATCAAATTTGAATTGACATTTATAGTCTTTTAACGGTATTAGAATGTCAACTGTTGCTGAAATGCGTAAGATTTGTCAATGGAATATTGTAAAATTCCATTTTTATTTAAAGCAGACCAAAATTTATTAACTCAAGTTTTGCACTCTTATTTTGACCACAATCCACCTAGCAGGACGGCTGAATAATATTTTTAAAAAGGCAAAATTAAGATAAAGCATTTTCGCACTAGCAACGGCGCGTACATGTCAAATAAGATCTTATATTAATGAATGAACGATAAACCTTCGACAGGAGGTACTATAGCGCCTGGATAATATAACTTGTGATATCTCAATTATCACACTGAATTCGGCAATATTTTGCCTTTTAAAAAACATGATCCAGCTTTATTGTTGCTCCGGCTAGAATAAGCGTTCAGAGGGTATCCATAGAACGCCTATAAAATTAGTTGGCGAATAGGGGTGTAAAGCTTGATTTAAATACTATCAAATACCCGCTTTGATATCACCTGAATTAAACGCTATGGCCCGTACATGTGAAATCGCCCTTTGCCTATGGAAAAGTTACGTTTCTGGACTAAAGCTCGTACTTAGTCAGAAAGGAACATATGCGACCATTTCAGATTAAACACCTGGTCTCAGGTGGATTGATTACAAATTATTTTTGTACGTCAAGATGCAGACATTGCCTCTACAACTGTGGTCCACATTGGGAGAAACATTATATCAATCGTGATGTTGCAAAAGAAAACTTTCGCATCGTTCATTCGTTAGGATGCCGATCCCTTCATATTGGGGGTGGGGAGCCCATGCTCAGACCGGATGCCCTCGGAGAGATGCTGGAGGTCGCAGCCCTGTCCGGGATATCGATCGAATATGTAGAGACCAATTCGTCTTGGTTTAAGGATATAGCATCTGCCGTGAATATGTTAACCATGCTCAAGCGAAAAGGTCTCCGGACGTTACTGGTATCCATCAGCCCTTTTCATAATGAATATATACCCTTCTCAAAGGTCAGCGGGACCATCAAAGCGTGCAACGAGGCCGGAATCCACGTATTTCCCTGGATCAACGATTTTGTTAAAGATCTGACCAAATTTAATCCCAATGAAACACATTCTATAGGCGCATTCGAGAAGATCTATGGCAAAGACTATTTGTCGTCTGTGCTAAAGAGATATTGGATCCATATGGGAGGGAGGGCTTTGGACACGTTTCGTCCCGTCCTTGACCAGTGGCCTTATGAACAGATTCTCGAGAACAATCAAGACGGATGTGCTTTTGAGCTGTCAGATACGTCTCACTTTCATGTTGATCTATTCAGCAATTACATCCCTGGCCTCTGTTCCGGCCTTTCGATTGCAACGCATGATTTGGGCAAACCGCTTTCTGAAAAAAAGTATCCGGTCCTAAACACTCTTTTTAGGTTAGGGGTGAGAGGTATTTATGATCTCGCATACCAAACGTTTAAATTCAGACCGTCGAGGTCCGGTTATATAAACAAATGTGATTTATGCACGGAAATCCGTACCTTTTTGGTAGAAAAGGGAACGCTGGATTTGGCGGAATTAAGTCCCAAGCGGTTTTATCGGGACAGGAGATAACATGAGGACAACATTATTGAATACATTTATAATGACCGGAATTGCTGTCGTGTTCATCATGATTTTTTCGCCTACGATAGGTGGATGTATGGATGAAAGTAAATCAGAGAACGTGATAGCGCTCCTTCCGGCTAGGATCGACAGTGAAACGTCAATCGAAAGCACGATGATGAAACGAAGATCCATTCGACGTTACACGGATGAACCGTTAACCCTGTATGACGTATCGCAGTTACTGTGGGCCGCTCAAGGTATCACTAATTCCAGAGGGTTCAGAACCTCACCCTCTGCCGGAGCGCTTTATCCACTGGAAATATATGTTATTGCCGGAAACGTCATCAATTTCCCGGCAGGAATATATAAGTATAAGCCGATTCGACACCACCTGGTCAAAGTCGCTGAAGGAGACAAAAGAGCGGCCTTGAGTCGTGCGTCACTCAATCAGAGTTCAATTAAAAATGCCCCGATTGTCTTAGTGTTTTGTGCGGTATATTGGCGGACGACCGCTAAGTACGGACAACGGGGGAAAAGATATGTATTCATGGAAATCGGGCACAGTGCTCAAAACGTCTGTCTACAGGTGGTCTCTTTAGGCCTTGGAACGGTGACCATCGGAGCTTTTCATGATGATAAAGTAAAAAAGATTGTTAACAGCCAAACAGAAGAAGAACCGCTATACATCATGCCGATAGGCAAGCTGATAAACAGATAGACAAGGACTGAACCCCGAACCCAGGCCCTTCGAACAGAAATGTTGATTTGATTGGCAAGTTCAGGTATATAATGCTGGCAACCGAACAGGAGAAAAATATATGGATCAATGCATTTTGCTGAATGCTGACTACACCTTTTTGAATGTTGTGAACTGGAAGCGGGCCATGTGCCTTTTGGCAAAAGGTAAGGTTCAGGTATTAAAACAGTCCGCAAGGCTCATCAGAACCGCTGAGGGAATCGCAATACATGTTCCCGCTGTTATGAGACTGATAAAACTTATTCGAACATTATATGTCAATAGAGTACCATTCAGTAAAAAAAATGTTCTTGTCAGAGATGGATTCAAATGTGCGTATTGCGCAAATGAAAGAAGACGGCTGACAATTGATCATATTATTCCCAAATCTAGGGGCGGTAAAACAACATTTGAAAATTGTGTATCTTCATGTAAACCGTGCAATAATAGAAAAGGAAATAAAACACCAACTGAGGTGCGGATGTACCTCAAAGTTAAGGCCTATCAGCCCACCATTTCAGAGTTTTTAAGATTGAAGGTAAAGAAGCTCGGGATCAATGATGTCTTAAGGGATCTTGGGATTTACTAAGAACGCTGATAGCACTCGCCCGAACAACGTTTTAATGGCGTGCAAACACCACGGTGCAAGGTTTGCGCGCAATTAAGGATTGTTTGTTCGGGCGTTTGTCGTTCATATACTCAACATCTATTTCCTTGACAGAAATCGCTATTAAACGTTACGTTTCAAGTTGAAAAAAATCCAATTTTGGAGGATACATGGATTATAAAAAAACACTCAACCTTCCAAAAACAAAATTCCCCATGAAGGCCAGTCTGGCAAAACGTGAACCCGAACAGCTAGACCTATGGGACAATACAAATTTATACCACAAGATCAGAAAATCTTCAGCAGGCCGCGAATCATTTATTTTACACGATGGGCCGCCATATGCCAATGGCCATATTCACATTGGTACGGCACTGAACAAGATCCTAAAGGATTTTATTGTCCGTTCGCGACAGATGGCCGGGTTGGATGCCGTTTATGTGCCAGGCTGGGACTGTCACGGCCTGCCGGTTGAGCACAACGTTGAAAAAGAGCTGGGACCTGATAAAAAAGGTTTGTCTCAGGCGCAAGTGCGCAGATTATGCCGCGAGTATGCTGAAAAGTATGTCGATATTCAACGTGAAGAATTCAAGCGCCTCGGTGTTATGGGCGAGTGGGAGGATCCGTATTTGACAATGAGTTATGATTACGAAGCCACCATTGCCAAAGAGTGCTCTAAGTTCGCTTTGGAAGGGAGTCTTTTCAGAAGTAAAAAGCCTATTTATTGGTGTTGCAGCTGCAAAACAGCTCTGGCAGAAGCAGAGATAGAATACCATGATGAAGCATCCCCTTCTATTTTTGTCAAATTTCCTCTACAAGACGATATAGACGCTGATATACCTGAACTTGCCGACAAGAAGATTTATATCGTCATCTGGACGACAACACCTTGGACGCTGCCGGCAAACCTGGCGATTACGCTTCATCCAGACTTTACTTATGTTGCTGTCGATACAAAAAACGGCGAAGTTTTGATTCTTGCTAGGGAACTTGTGGAAACGTGTATGAACACCTTTGGTGTTTCAGATTTTTCCATCCTGGCCGAAATTAGAGCAGATACGCTGGAACATAAAAGATGCCGTCATCCCATTTATAACCGAGATTCATTGATTGTTTTGGGCTCTCACGTAACACTGGAAGCCGGCACCGGATGCGTGCATACTGCTCCTGGCCATGGCCGTGAAGATTATGAGGTGGGTTTGTTGTATGGTTTGGATGTCTATTCTCCGGTCGATGACAACGGATGTTTCACAGATGACACAGAATTATTTAACGGACAATTCGTATTTAAGGCGAACCAAGATATCATTACCACGCTCGAGAGCAACGGATCCTTGGTGTCACAAGGTGAAATGGAACATTCTTATCCCCACTGCTGGCGTTGCAAAGCACCGGTTATTTTTCGGGCAACACCCCAATGGTTCATATCCATGGATGATACAGAATTAAGGAAAAAATCTCTCAAGGAGATCGATAGGGTCACCTGGATTCCTCACTGGGGAAGGGAAAGAATTTATGGGATGATAGAAAATCGACCGGACTGGTGTGTATCCAGGCAGCGGGCTTGGGGAGTACCCATTGCCATATTCTATTGTGAAGCATGTGAAGCATTGTATCTGAACCCAGAAGTTGTCGATCACATCCATACGATGTTTAGCGCTCATGGCGCCGATGTTTGGTTTGAAAAAACCGTGGAAGAACTACTTCCTGAAGGGGTATCTTGTCAGCAGTGCGGTAATAAAACCTTTATCAAAGAGGACGATATTTTAGATGTATGGTTCGATTCCGGCGTCAGCCATGCTGCGGTGCTTGAAAAGCGCTCTAATTTGAAATGGCCGGCAGACCTTTATTTGGAAGGGAGTGATCAGCACAGAGGATGGTTTCACAGTTCGCTATTGACAGCAGTCGGCACCCGAGGACGTGCGCCCTACGAGTCTGTACTAACACACGGATTTGTGGTGGATGCCGAAGGGAAGAAGATGTCCAAGTCGCTCGGAAATGTGATTGCTCCGGATGAAGTTATTCATAAACACGGGGCCGAAATACTTCGCCTGTGGGTATCGGCATCTGATTACAGGGACGATATCCGAATCTCGGAAAATATATTAAAACAACTCAGCGATGCCTATCGAAGGATCAGGAATACCAGCAGATTCATGCTTGGGAACTTGTACGATTTTGATCCAGAAAAGGATGTTGTCAGCTATGACTCGATGCCTGAAATCGATCGATTTGCTCTGCACAGACTCCAGGATCTGATCGAGAGAACAACCAAAGCCTACGATGCATATGAGTTTCATACGATATATCATTCACTATACAATTTTTGTATTGTCGATCTGTCTTCTTTTTATCTAGATGTCCTGAAAGACCGGCTATACACGTCACCCCCTGAATCATTGGGAAGAAGAAGCGCCCAGACGGTTATGCACATTCTCCTGGAGGCTCTGGCAAGGATCATGGCACCGATACTGGCTTTTACCGCAGAAGAAATATGGAATTTCATGCCAGAAAAAAAAGGCAAAGAAACCAGTGTTCACCTCACATCTCTTCCGTCAGTAACTGCTGGATGGAGAGATAGTGAGCTGGCAAAGAGATGGAAACAGCTTCTAGATATTCGCAACGTTGTGACAAAGGCGCTGGAAACGGCCAGGGTTCAGAAGCTCATCGGCCATTCCCTTGATGCGGCCGTGACCCTTTATGCGGAAGATGAATACTATGATGTGCTTTTACCGTATGAGAATGACCTAAGGACCGTATTTATCGTTTCACAGGCAGCCCTAGTAAAAGGCAACAAACCCCCTGCCACCTTTGAAAGCGACGATATCAAAGGTGTATCGATTCTGGTTGAATCCGCTACAGGTGTCAAATGTGAACGTTGTTGGGTGCATGACACATCCGTTGGATCGAATGCGGCGGAACCTACCATTTGCAACCGGTGCCAAAATGCTATGGCTCAGATATTGTAACCTAGACTGAGCGTTTCAAATAGTGACAGGTCTTTAAAAAAGTGAAGTTACATGATAGACATATTTCTAAAGTCGCTATTGAGCGTTATCTAATTGTTGGATTTATTTAAACAAAACTATTGCCACCACTTGAAACGCTCGGTTTAGGTGTAAGCATGTTTTGGTCAAATATTAACACGAAATATAAAAGGCTTACGGTTATTACCGGTTCAATCGTCCTTCTCGACCAAGTGACCAAAGCCGCCATCTTCATGCAGCTGCCACTTTACCATTCCGTTTCGATCATCCCGGGCTTATTCAACTTGACCCATATTCATAATCCGGGTGGCGCTTTCGGATTCATGTCACAGCAGAGTTCGAATGTAAGAAACTTTCTTTTTCTTTTTATTTCATTTTTGGCCATAGGTTTCATTTTCTACTTTTATAGGAATACCCCTAAAACACACCCTTGGCTTGCCAATGGTTTTGCTCTTATTTTAGGGGGTGCTGTCGGTAATCTTATTGACAGGCTCCGTATCGGTAAGGTCGTTGACTTTCTTGATTTTTACCTAGGAAGCTATCATTGGCCCGCATTTAATGTTGCTGATAGTGCGATTTCAGTCGGCGTAGGTATTTTCTTGATTCACCTTCTTTTTAAAAAAATGCCGGAGTAATAAATCTGGATGTATCCTGTCCTTTTGAAAATCGGCAAATTATCGCTTTATACGTATGGTTTTTTTGTTGCCGCAGGTTTTGTTGTCGGGATCCACATTGCAAGACAGGAAGCCAAGAGGTTACAGGAAGATCAGGACAAGGTCATGGATCTTTGTTTTTATGTCTTGATCGCTGCGATTGCCGGTTCACGCCTGTTTTATGTTTTAACCAACCTGCGCATGTTTGTTGCAGACCCGATAGAGGTCTTTCGGATATGGAATGGCGGCCTGGTTTTTTATGGCGGGTTTGTTGTTGCTTTAATAACATCCATTATCTACTTGAAGCAAAAAGAGATACCCCTTTTTAAGACCGCCGATATAATGGCACCTGCGCTTGCCTTGGGTCATGCCATCGGCAGGATCGGCTGTTTTTTTGCAGGATGTTGTTATGGCGAAGCCTGCGATCTCCCATGGGCGGTAACATTTACGAACTCTAACTCCCTCTCACCTGTGAATATACCACTTCATCCCACCCAGCTTTACTCCTTTACCGCTAATTTGGTTATCTTTATTTTCTTATGGGCGTTTCGAACCAAAAAAAAAATTGATGGCCAGATTTTTTGGTTTTATGTTTTGCTTTACGGTATCGCTCGCTCTTTTATCGAGATTTTCCGCGGTGATTTTAGGGGTGATTTTGTTTTCGGTATATTATCAATTTCTCAGGCAATTGGCGGAGGCATGGTGCTCATTTCTGTTGTTATGATTATTCTCCTTGGCAAAAGAGATTCGAGGGTTGCATATATAGAGAATCCAAAACTTCCGAAATAGTTGTGTGGAGCCATTTTGTGACGGAAATTAATTATAAAGCACTCAAAAATTACCTGCATGAGCAAAAGCAACATCCAGGTGATAAGGGTTTTGCGCCTGTTTATCTGATTTACGGTGAGGAACTGATGTATAAAACGGCATTCGAGGCACTTTTGAATGCCTTGATACCCGAAGCCAAAAGAAGTCTGAACTATGATTCGATTGAAGGTTCGGGGGACCATATCCAGGAAGCCATTGAGAAGGTCAATACCTATTCTCTTATGCCCGGGAAAAGGGTCGTTGCTATTAATGACGCTAAAATATTCTATTCAAAACAGGATGAGACCCATCTCCTTAAAAGGTCAAAGGATGCCTTTGACAGTCAAGATACGGATAAGGCTGCAAAATTTTTTCTTAATTTTCTTGGGCTCTCGAATCTTTCATTCGATGATATTGCTGGAGAAAACAGATCCAAAGTATTAAATTTTGATGCCGAGCAAATGGATAATGATGAATGGATTGATCAAATCATCGCTTTTTGTAAGGCAGAAAGCTTGAATATTCCATCCGTGGGGAACATCGCCAGGCTTGTCGAAGATGCGATCCAAAAAGGGTTTCCAGAAGGCAATCATTTGATAATTACCACCGATATTATAGATAAGCGGCGCAGGCTGTTCAAGGTTATCAAACATCAAGGCGTGGTCGTTGACTGTTCAGTGCCAAAAGGGGAGCGAAGAGCCGACAAGATTGCCCAGAAAGCCGCCCTAAATGACAGGATGAACGAGATTCTCTCCCAATTTGACGCAACCATCGACAAAGATGCATATCAGGCCGTGATCGACATGACCGGCTTCGATCTTCGCACATTTTCCAATAGTATTCATAAACTCGTCAGTTATGTGGCAGACCGAAAAAAAATAACCGCTAAAGATGTCAAATATGTTCTCAAGCGGACAAAGAAGGATCCCCTTTTCGAGTTAACCAATGCCGTCTCCGACAGGGACATTGAACGATCCCTTTTTTTTCTCGATTCCCTGTTGACGGATCTTATTCACCCGCTTCAGATCTTGGCGACGATAACCAACCAGATGAGAAAGCTCCTGTTGTTAAAGGGGTTTTGTGAAAGCACGCATGGCCGTTTTTGGCAAACAGGTTATCGTTTCGACCAGTTTAAACGAAGAACCATGCCGGCAATTCAGGCCTTTGACAATGATCTTCTCAATGAACTGACGACTTGGGACCGCAATCTTGCAAATGATATTGATCCAGATGATCAAGGGAAAAAGAAAAAAAGGTCAAAAAAGAAGCACAAGCCGGACACTGATCTTATTATTTCAAGGCAGCCACAAAACCCTTACCCTGTTTTTCAGATGCTCCTGAAATCAGAAAAATTTACCACAAAAGAGTTGATCGCTGTTCTTGGAGTCTTAAGTCAGGCAGATTTACAATTAAAGTCCACCCGACAATCCCCTAAGCTTATACTGGAGGACGTTGTGTTTCGGATTTGCAGCTCGAATATTTCATAAAAATGTTCGAGAGGCCTTTTTATTGTTTGTAACCGGTTGCTCTGCACCCGGTTACAAACGCAACGATTAAATCACTAACGTACTTTTGCCTTTTAAAAAATATTATCCGGCTGATTTGCGCTTTAAATTGTAATGACCATTAGAGGGTAAAAACCTGCGTCCTAAGTTTTAGGAGAACCTTCATGGGTTTTATTAGACGTCAAGAGGAACGGTTGGCAATCCGTTTACTCACATGGCAATATCAAAGGATGAACCTTCCAGTACCTGGCCTGGAAGAATTGGAGCGCCAGGCTGTTAAACTGGTAAATGATGCCCATCGAATCGCCCGTGAAAGAGGGCGCAATGTCATGTCGATTTTAAGGGAAATGATTTCAGATATTAGAAAATAATACCGGTTGGATTAAGTGTGGCATAAAAACTTTTCGATGGCTCAATATGTTGTTGAAAAAGGAATGGCTTTGTGTTAATGACCCGAACCAATCTGTCAACCAAAGCCAAGTTTATCATTTTTTACTTAAATCAAGAAGTTAACAAAGGACAGGGAAGGAGGTTGTAATGCGAAAAGGTTTGTTGTTTGTTGTTTCATGTTTAGTGATTGGCTTAATTTTTTCGCCGTGTGCATGGGGAAAGGCCAAAACGATTAAGGTCGGTATCAACGCACCCATGACCGGTGATATTCCAAAAGTGGGTGAGGGGACCAAGTTCGCAGCACAGATGTGGCTTAAAGACATTAACGCTGCCGGAGGGCTTCAAGTAGGAGGTAAAAAGTATCCGGTAGAGCTCGTCATTGAAGATAATGAATCTAAAGCCGAATCGGCT
The DNA here is from genome assembly GCA_020345745.1 of Desulfobacterales bacterium. Taxonomy (GTDB): domain Bacteria; phylum Desulfobacterota; class Desulfobacteria; order Desulfobacterales; family UBA11574. The sequence continues at coordinate 3,241,546 of CP070768.1, read as the reverse complement.
GTTAAGGTGGCTACCAAAATGATTACCGAAGATGAGGTGCTGGTTATTGTCGGGCCCCAGGCTTCCAAGCAGGCGATTCCAGCGGGCGGTGTTGCCAACAATTATGGTACGCCCATGATCAGTCCATGGTCCACCAATCCGGACACGACCAAAGACCGTCCATTTGTTTTCCGTGGCTGCTTTCTCGACCCTTTTCAAGGGCCGGTGCTGGCAAACTTTATTAAAGAAGAGTTTGGCTATAAAAAAGCTGCAGTTCTTTATGATGTGGCGAGTGACTATCCCAAAGGACTTGCTGAATTCTTTAAAGAAGCTTGGGAAAAAGTGAATGGGGCCGGTTCGGTGGTTGCTTACGAAAGTTTTACCACCAAGGATGCTGACTTTAGCTCTCAGTTGACCAAGATTATTAAATCAGGTGCCGATGTCCTGTTCACACCACAGTACTATAATGAGGTGGCATTAATCGTGCAACAGGCACATGAACTGGGATGGAAAAAACCGATTGTGGGGAGCGATAGCTGGGGTTCGGCTGAGACGGTTGAACTCTGTGGCAAAGACTGTTATGGCCTTTTCTTCAGCACCCATTACGCTTCCGCTGCAGCAAAAGGCGCAACCAAAGTATTCATCGATCGCTACAAAAAGAAACATGGATATGTGCCTGATGATGTGGGAGCTTTAACCTGGGACTCCTTACTCATTGTTCAGGAGGCTATTCAGTCCGCCGGGAAAATCACCGGGAATATAGAGAAGGATAGGAAGGCTGTCCGGGATGCCCTTGCCAGGATCAAGGAATTCGATGGTATAACCGGCAAGATGACCTTCACTGAAGATGGCGATCCAATCAAATGTGCTGTTGTTGTTAAGATCAGCGACAAGGGTGAATATGAGTTCTACAAGTCTGTCTGTCCATAACGGTCAGTCGAAAGGCGTGTGTTAATTCAATTGACTGACATTCGGCCAGAGTCTTCTGGCCAAAACTGCTGAGAATCATCACACGAAATGGCGGGCCAGGGCGGTGAGCCCTGAGCCCGCTTTTTTTGAAAAAGGAGACAACTCGATCGATGGAGTTTTTCTTCCAAAACCTGGTCAATGCGTTGCAATGGGGGAGCTTTTACGCCTTAATCGCACTGGGATACTCCATGGTTTACGGGATCCTGATGCTGTTCAATTTTGCTCATGGCGATATCTTTATGGTAGGCGCCTACATCGGTTTTGGCGTGGCAACCGGGCTGGCAACGTTAGCTTCAATGGGGGCTATTGCGCTGCCCAACTGGGTGATTTTGGTATTGACGATTATCATCTCCATGTTTCTGACCTCGTTTGTCGGCATGATTGTTGAAAGATTAGGCTACAGGCCCCTGCGAGAAGCGCCGCGCGCCTCGGCCGCCATCACCGGCCTGATGATCGGCATCATTCTTGAAACAGGAAATTTGGCATTGTTAGGTGCCAGAAGGGTGAGATTTCCCTCATTAATCGAATCTACTACATATGATCTGGGTGGTGTGTTTGTGACCAACAAGAAAATCATGATCGTTGGCGTCTCTTTAATGCTCATGCTTGCCTTGCATCAATTCGTGAGAAGAACCAAATACGGTATGGCCATGCGGGCCATGGCTTTTGATTATGTGGTTGTGCCTTTAATGGGCGTACCGATAAACACCATTGCCGCTATGACGTTTGCCATCGGATCGGCTTTGGCGGCGGCTGCCGGGATTCTTTTTGGGGTGGCATATCCTGTTTTAGATCCTTACATGGGAATTGTATTTGGATGGAAGGCTTTCGTTGCAGCGATTCTGGGTGGAAGAGGTTCTATTCTTGGTGCAACATTGGCAGGCTTTTTGTTGGGTTTCATTGAGATCTTTGTTGCAATGATTTTTCCCTCGACCCTGCGTGACTTGATCGCTTATTCGATTATTCTTATTATTCTGACCTTTAGACCTCACGGTTTCTTTGGCGAGCCGTATAGTGCGAGGCTAAGACTTTAACCTTAGATGAGCGTGAATAAAATGGAGGTGTCGCAATCTCTCAAAACTTCAGGCAAAACGCCAAAAACCTAACCGTATGAAGTCCGTCAAAATTTTTGAGAAGTTACAAAGCGTATCTTTAATATAACAGGCAGATTTTAGGCAGCAACAATTGAAAATTGTGAAACAACATGAAAACGTTAACGGCCAAAATTAGGGAATCGTACACACAGGTCCCTTTGCTTGGGTGGCTCATTGGTGCCTTGTTGGCAGTCATACTTGAACAGTTTATAGGTGACATGCTGGCTGATATCCTGGGACTCCCGAAGATACCTGTCCTTTTCGGTTTTGTCCTTATTCTCAAAAAACCATTACTGATCCCTGGTGCGGTCGCATATGTATTTCTAACCTATGTTCTACCGATCGGTGTTATTGCCCGGTTGAGCGGTTCATTGGTCAACAAAATATCAGCCAAGCTTTTCAACCTGTCTATCGTCATCACGGTGCTGGCCCACCTGGCAGTTTTATATGCCATTTTACATTTATGGTCTGATATCAGTGCCTACCGGGTTCTTACGCTCAAGCTTACACTCATTGCCATTATGCTTACCCTTAGCCTGAATGTCATTAACGGTTATATGGGAGAATTTTCTTGTTCGCATCCAGGGTTCATGGCATTAGGGGCTTACGCTGCGTCGACAGTTACTGTTATCCTGTTTGTTAACGACAAGCTTTTTGGTCCCGCTATTCTGCCTGCTGCGTTAGGACCGTTTATGTTCCCCATCGCTTTGATTGTCGGGGGGTGCACAGCAGCATTGGGGGCGTTGGCAATTGCCATCCCTTCGTTTAGAACAAGGGGTGATTATCTGGCAATCATCTCTTTGGCGTTCATGTTCATCGTTAAAAGCATGATTGAAAATTTGGAGGTCGTTGGCGGTCCGAGGGGACTAAGCAGTCAGCCCGACCTTGCCAACTTGCCCACGGTTTTTATATGGACCGTTGGATGCATTTGGATTGTCAATAATTTCGTAAGCTCAACCATGGGAAAGGCGCTCAACGCGGTTCGAGACGATGAGATGGCAGCCAATTGTATGACGGTCAACACCAGACAGACGAAAATCCTGGCATTTTTATTTGCCGCTTTCTGGGCCGGCGTGGCAGGAGGGTTATTCGCGCACGTCCTTCGGTACGTTAATCCAGGCACCTTTGGCCTTCAGAAGCTGGCCGAGGTGCTGGCAATGGTTTATTTTGGTGGACTCAATTCCGTTTACGGATCGATTGTTGGCGCTGTGAGTTTGAGTTTGCTGGGTGAAGCTCTGCGACCGTTGGAAATATTAAAATGGATCTTTATTCCGCTTTTGCTCATTCTGGTGATGATTTTTCGCCCCACAGGATTGATTGCATTTAAAGAGTTTAACATTAGGAATCTTGTCAAGCCAAAACAGACAGAGTAAATGCTTTATCTTTTTATATGGACTGAAACAATTCCGAAAGCTGCTGTAAGGAACGATTACGACAAGCAAATATAAACCATTTTTATTTATATAATTGATATTAGAGATGATACCTCTAGAATGTTGGTAGAGATGGCATGCCGTTACTTCAAGTTCAAAAAATGAGTCACGATTTTGGCGGCCTTCGTGCGGTAAATAGCTATGACCTCACGATCGAGCCAGGCCAGATAAGAGGACTTATCGGCCCCAATGGCGCTGGTAAGACGACCATTTTCAACCTTATCACCGGGGTTTACAAGCCGACCGAGGGTGATGTTATCCTTAATGGAAGAAAGGTTACCGGTTTACAACCCCACCAAATCGCATCAAGGGGTCTCGGTAGAACTTTTCAGAATCTGCAATTGTGGCGACACATGACCGTTATAGAACACGTGAAAATGGCGCGGTACTCAAAGATTAGTTATGGCCTCATTGGGGCATTTTTTGGCACAGCCAAACGCAATAAGGAGGAAAAAGACAGCGAAGAGAAAGCGTACCACCTTCTAGAGATGATGGGTATCGATCACCTTTCAGCCCAGGTCGTTATCAACCTGCCTTACGGTGATCAGAGGAGGGTGGAAATTGCAAGGGCGCTTGCCATGGAGCCCAAAATATTGCTTCTGGATGAGCCGACCGCAGGAATGAATCCGGAGGAGTTAATTCAAACCATGGATATCATTCGACATGTTCATGAAGCATTGGGATTGGCCATTTTTCTTATCGAGCATAGATTAAAAGTGGTCATGGAGCTTTGCCAAATTATTCAGACATTGGATTTTGGTCATGTTATTGCCGAGGGAACACCGGATGAAATTCAAAACAATCCCAAGGTTATTGATGCCTATTTGGGAAAGGAGTCGTTGGACTGATGCTGTTGTCAGTGGAAAACCTGCGCGTTTCCTACGGTACGATTAGAGCCCTTCATAGTATAAGTTTTCAGATTAATGAAGGGGAGATCGTCTGTATTATTGGTGCCAATGGTGCAGGGAAGAGCACGACGCTGAGAGCGATTTCTAGACTGGTTCCGGTTGAACCAGGAACCAAAATGATGTTTATGGGCCAAGATTTGCTTCAATATTCAGCGGATAAGGTGGTAAGCAAACACGGCATCTCTCATGTTCCTGAAGGCAGACGTCTTTTTGGCAACCTGACAATTATGGAAAATCTTCGATTGGCCACTTTTGCCAGAAAAGACAGCGAAACGATTGATCAAGATCTCCATCGGGTTTTTAGCATTTTCCCGCGGCTGGGAGAACGAAAAACACAGAAAGCAGGCACCCTGAGTGGCGGTGAACAGCAGATGCTTGCCATCGGGCGGGCGTTTATGAGCGGGAGGAAAATCATGCTGCTGGACGAGCCTTCCATGGGGTTAGCGCCGTTGTTGATGATGAGTGTCTTCGAAGCGCTCAAAGAGCTGAATCTGGAAGGGACCACAATTCTTCTCGTGGAACAAAATGCCCGCATGGCGCTTCAATTCGCCCAACGAGGTTATGTTCTCGAAAACGGCAGTATGGTGCTGGAAGGCAGTTCTGAGGCCCTTCTTACCAATCCTGAGGTCAAACAAGCGTATTTAGGCGGCTAATCTGGATATTTCTACATACCTGCTGTGTTCATTTGTAGGGTATGCAAGTTTCGTATTTTAATTTTGATCCAGTCCACAACACAGGGTGGCTGGATGATATTTTTTGAAAGGCAAAATTGCAATAAAACAATTTATTATGAAAAATTTTCGTGAAATATTCGGGCAAAGGAGGTTTTTATGACTAGAGTCGGCGTTATTGGAGCAACCGGATATGCGGGTGCCGAGCTTGTACGACTCCTTTGTGGCCACCCTGGCATTGAACTGACGATTTTGACGTCCAGACAATATGCCGGTGTGGCATACGATGCCATCTATCCAGCGATGAAGAATGTGACCCGGCTGGTATGTGAAGAGATGCTGGTGGATCGTATTTGTGATAAAGCTGATGTTGTATTTACGGCGCTTCCCCACAAGCTTCCCATGACGATTGTACCTGACTTGTTGCATCGCGGTAAAAGGGTGATTGATCTTTCCGCTGATTTCAGATTCAAGGATGCCGTTGTTTATGAGTCGTTTTATGACTCACATAAGGCGAAAGATTTATTAGAAAGATCAGTTTATGGACTATGTGAAATCTATTTTGAGCGCATTAGAAATGCAGATTTAATCGGTGTGCCGGGCTGTTATCCCACAAGTGTGCTTTTGCCGCTGATCCCTGTATTAAAAAGCAAATTCATCGATGAGGACACCCTGGTTGCTGATTCGAAATCAGGTGTCAGCGGTGCCGGACGAAGCCTTTCCTTGGCAACACACTTTTGTGAGGCCAATGAATCTTTCAAACCGTATAAGATTGCCACACACCGTCACAACCCTGAAATGGAAATGGTGTTGACCCGCGAAACGGGAGCGCCGGTAACACTGACATTTGTTCCCCATCTGGTTCCCATGAACCGGGGCATCCTTACGACCATATATGCCGGACTGCGTCAAAAGGTCACCGTCGACAATGTGGTTGACTGCTTTCTTTCATTTTATTCCGAGTGCCCGTTTATCCGTTTATTCAATGAAAACAAATCCCCGGATACATTATACGTCCGTGGCACCAATTATTGTGACCTCGGGTTTAAGATCGATGAACGTAATAACCGCCTTATTTTGATTTCGGCAATCGATAACTTGGTTAAAGGCGCTGCTGGTCAAGCCGTTCAAAATATGAACATAATGTTAGGGCTGGATGAAACCACAGGGCTGCTGGGGGTTCCTTTTCCTGTATAAATAAGAAAAACCATCGATAACCCCAGGGAAACCAAAATAGGCATGATTCAGGATGATAAAAACACCTTCCGGTTGTCTGAAAATATTTATCCCTTCTTTACCATCTCGTAACTTCTCAAAACGGCGTACCTTAAGGCTTGATGATTTTATATAAAAGGCGAAATCTATCTCGTTTTCTTTATCGTTACCTTGTGACCCAATATTATGATTTCATGAGATACCGGTTGCGGTTTGCATAAAAAAATTTAAATTTCAATATATTGGGTCGCGCCGCTAAGACAGGATTGATATGGGCTGGAACAAAGCCTGAAATCCTTACAGATGGGGCCAACCTGTTAATTACACAAGCTCTCTATAGCACCTCTCAAATTCTGCATTATTATATACAGGTATAGTTGTTTCCAAAATAGCGTTCGAAAAACTTATTGCAAAGGGAATGGAGCATATTTATGAGAATTTCTAGATGAAAAACGAATCGTATTTCACCTAAGATCTGAAACATTCGGTGTGAAAAAATATACGGAGGTACCACATGAAAGGTTTAATGTTTGTTGCCATTGCCATGGTAGGTATTTTTTTGGTTTACCATCAAGTAAGCAGTATGGAGGGAAAAATGGACACGCAGATGAACGATCCATCGCAAAATACGGCGTCGGCTTTTTTTGCCGGTGGCTGCTTTTGGTGTACGGAATCTGATTTTGAAAAGGTCGACGGTGTCATTGAAGCCATTTCTGGCTATACTGGCGGCCATGTAACAGATCCTACCTATCGTCAGGTTTCAGGAGGAGGTACCGGACACGTGGAAGTCGTTAAAGTGGTTTATAATCCGGACAAGGTCAGCTATGAGGAACTGCTGGACATATTCTGGCGGCATGTGGATCCCACTGATGCAGGGGGCCAATTTGTTGACCGGGGATCCCAGTATCTCAGTGCTATTTTCTTTTCGAATGAACAGGAGCGAGAAATGGCCGATGTTTCTAAGAAAAACCTCGCCGCATCAGGTCGTTTCGAAAAATCGATTGCCACCGAGATACTTCCGCTTGGCACATTTTATCCCGCAGAGGAATACCATCAGGATTACTACAAAAAAAATCCGATCCGTTATAAATGGTATCGTGCAGGATCCGGAAGAGACCAATTTCTGAAAAAGATCTGGGCAGACACATCATCTGCTATGGAGGGTTCCATGGAAGAACAACCGAATGATACGAATAAAATGGAGAAAAAGAAGACAGTTGGCGGAAAGACATCTGACTTGAAGCAGGGAGGCAGGTATGCCATACCTGGTGATGAGGAATTGAGCCGACGATTAACACCGATACAGTTCAAGGTCGCTCGGCGAAATGGAACCGAACCGCCTTTTAACAACTTATACTGGGATAACCATGAGACGGGCATCTATGTGGACATTGTCTCAGGGGAACCGCTCTTTAGCTCAACGGACAAGTTCGACTCCGGGACCGGTTGGCCTAGCTTTACACGCCCCCTGGAGACCGAGAACATCGTAGAGAAAGCCGATCGGAGTCTTTTTATGGTTCGCACGGAAGTTCGCAGCAAGCATGCAGATTCTCATTTGGGACACGTTTTCAACGATGGTCCAAAGCCAACGGGGCTACGCTATTGTATCAACTCCGCTGCCTTGCGATTCATTCCAGCGATGGATCTTGAAAAGGAGGGTTATGGAAAATATCGTCACCTGTTCGAGTAGTTGCAAATAATACTACGTTCACCGAATAACGTTGAAGTAACCGAAAAAAATATCTTGTTTCAAAAAAAAGCCCTTTTACTCTAAGTTGTTAGGACCTTACTGAATCAATGACACGCATAACC
>CP070768.1:3216244-3233365 GCA_020345745.1 Desulfobacterales bacterium | reverse complement strand
TCCGCCTGATGAGAATAGATCCACTTCAAAATCTGTTCAGCACGATAAGATTCGAGTCCATGGCGCTCAAGCCATAAAACAAGCTGATCTTTTGAGAGTTCTTTGATATCTGTTTTTTTCAGCATGAACATAATTGTTTATATTATCAAATTTTTATTTGTCTTGACATAACATTATATAACTATTATTTTAGTAGTTTTCAATATTTAGGTAGGTTTTTTTAAAAAACGTGGTCCTCTCCCGCGTGCGGGGATTTACAGGGGACTGGGATTCGTTACTTAGGTGCTTACATCATGTTTGACAATTTGAGTGACAGACTCAATGCAATATTTAAAAAACTCAAAGGGCATGGGAAATTAACGGAAAAGAACATCGAGGAGGGTTTAAAAGAGGTTCGAATGGCTCTCCTAGAAGCCGATGTCCATTACAAAGTAGTAAAACAATTTATTGTTGATATCAAGGAACGTGCCCTTGGACAGGAAGTGATGGCAAGCCTGACACCTGGTCAACAGGTCATCAAAATCGTTAATGACCAACTGACAGCCCTCATGGGAGGCGCTAATGTCGACTTAAACCTTTCAGGTCCTGTTCCGGTATCGGTGATGCTGGTGGGGTTACAAGGATCGGGTAAAACAACAACAGCAGGAAAACTTGCTGTTTTAATGAGAAAAAGAGGAAGGAAACCCTATTTGGTGCCAGCGGATGTTTATCGTCCTGCTGCTATTGATCAGCTTATTAAGCTGGGCGAACAATTGACCATTCCCGTATTTCCATCCAGTGTGGACATGGATCCGGTTCAGATTTGTCAAGAGGCTAAGGCAGCTGCGCATAGAAATGGATGTGACGTTCTGCTTCTCGATACCGCTGGTCGCTTACATGTTGATGACGAACTGATGGCCGAAGTTTGCCGCATCAAAGATACCGTAATACCTTCTGACATTCTCCTTGTAGCCGATGCCATGACAGGTCAAGATGCTGTAAATATAGCAAAATCATTTAATGATGCCCTTGATATTGGCGGCGTTGTCCTTACCAAAATGGATGGGGACGCCCGTGGTGGGGCAGCAATTTCAATAAAATCGATCACGGATAAACCGATCAAGTTTATCGGTGTGGGTGAAAAACTCGGCCAGCTAGAGCCTTTTCATCCGGACCGGATGGCCTCCAGAATACTGGGCATGGGTGATGTCCTTACCATGATCGAAAAGGCTCAGGAAGTCGTTGACGAAAAAAAGGCGGCCGAGCTTGAAAAGAAACTGAGAAAGAGCGAGTTTACGCTGGAAGATTTTCGTGATCAGATGCTTCAGATCCGTAAAATGGGGTCATTTTCAGATCTGATCAAAATGATTCCGGGCATGGGCAGCATGAAACAGATGAAAAACCTCGAAGTTGACGAAAAAGAACTCGTCAAAATTGAAGCAATTATCAATTCTATGACACCTCAGGAGCGGCGTCAACATACCATAATAAAGGGAAGTCGCCGCAAAAGAATTGCCAAAGGGAGTGGAACCAGTGTACAGGACATTAATAAGCTCCTTAAAAGCTATACGCAAATTCAAAAAATGCTCAAGCAAATTAACAAAAGCGGCATGCGCGGACTCGGAAGAGGTATGTTGCCGTTTTAAAGGAGAATTTAGATGGCGGTTAAAATAAGATTGGCTAGACACGGCACTAAAAAAAGGCCTTTTTACCGAATTGTTGTAGCGGACAGTGAGTCGCCAAGAGATGGTAGATTTTTAGAAAATGTGGGTACATACAATCCATTGATAGATCCGGCTGACGTGACGCTGAAGCAAGAGCGTATCAAGTATTGGATGGAAAAGGGAGCGATCCCGACCGACACAGTAAAAAGCCTTTTGAAAAGGGAAGGGTTTTTTGCTAATTTGACTTAGTATCGTTATCCCCTAACTCTCAACAGCCAACAGAGGAGATGGAGCTATGAAAGCGTTGATCAAATACATTGCCCAGTCACTGGTTGACAATCCGGAGCAGGTTGAGGTGTCAGAGGTAGAGGGGAACCAGACCTCAGTATTAGAATTAAAAGTAGCCAAAGAGGATTTAGGGAAAGTTATCGGAAAGCAGGGTCGGACGGCACGGGCCATGCGAACCATTTTGAGTGCGGCATCAGCTAAAATAAAAAAACGAACGGTCCTTGAAATACTAGAATAATATCGTGGAAAAAAAAGGATTTCTTGCTGTCGGAAAGATCGTTGGTGCCCATGGTGTGAAAGGAAACCTTAAAGTCCATTCCTACGCAGAGTCCCTGTCCATTTTCGAGCAAGGAAGCTCCATTCTTGTCGCCAGTGCCAAAGGATTTGAGAAACTCCTTACAATAAGGTGGGTTAAGCCTCACGGTCGGGTTGTTCTATTTTCCTTGAAAGGTATAGAGAATCGGCATTTAGCTGAAACCCTAATCGGATCAGAGTTGTATGTGAAAAGGGATAGTCTTCCCAAGCTCGAAGATGGTTCCTACTACTGGTTCGATATTATCGGGCTTTCCGTTTTCACGAACAATGATACTTACATCGGTCGTGTTGAGTCGATCATCGACACCGGAAGCAACGACGTTTATGTCGTAAAAGATATTCAAAAAGATGGTGATAATGAAATACTGATTCCCGCGATTGAATCGGTGGTTTTGACAATCGATTTGAATCAGAAAAAGATGATCGTGGATTTGCCTGAAGGGCTTTAGGTGAAAGGTAAAGCGGTGAAGTTCATCGTCCTGACTATTTTTCCTGAAATGTTCGATCCGTTTTGGGAACATGGGATGATCAAAAGGGCGATCGAACGAAAAAAAATTTTCGCGTCAACCATAAATATCAGAGATTTTACAAAAGATAAGCATCGTGTTACTGATGACCGACCCTATGGTGGCGGTAGTGGGATGGTTATGAAAGCAGAACCACTGGCAGGTGCTATTAGGGCGGCACAAAAAAAAGCACCTTTGGCAAAAACGGTTCTGTTGACCCCTCAGGGGCGTTGCTTTAGCCAGAACATCGCCCATGAGATGGCATCTTCTGATGGGGCTATATTGGTCTGCGGGCGATATGAAGGTGTGGACGAACGAATCAGTCATCATTTAATCGATGACGAGATGTCCATTGGAGACTATGTTCTAACAGGTGGCGAACTTGGTGCCATGATTATTATCGATGCAGTCACCCGGCTGGTTCCAGGGACACTTGGAAGTGAAGACTCTGCAGAAAACGATTCATTTTCAACCGGATTATTAGAACATGCACATTATACAAGACCCAGAAGCTTCGAAGGAAATGACGTACCCGATGTTCTCATATCCGGTAATCACAAAGAAATTGAAAAATGGAGGCTTGAAACATCACTGATTCGCACATTTTTAAAAAGAAGAGACTTGCTTGAAAAGAAATCTTTGAGTCCACAAGAGATAGATATCCTGAAAAAATGGTGCCTTGATATTGAAAAAATTATACACGACCAATCTCTACGTGGCTCTGACACATCATCCGGTACTCAATAAGCACGGTGATGTTATTACGTCTGCCATAACGAACCTTGATTTACACGATATTTCAAGGGTTTCCAAAACATATGGGGCCCGATCGTTTTATGTCATTACGCCCCTTGAGGAGCAGAGGGTATTGATTGAAAAGATTGTATCCCATTGGGTAAAAGGCGAAGGCTCACGGTATAACCCCAAAAGGCGCGAAGCTCTTGAACTAATTAATATAAAGACATCCTTGGAAGACGTTAAGGAGCATATCTATAAAACAACAGGAGATTTTCCGAAGACAGTTGTTACCAGTGCAAAAAGCAGTCCAAACAACATTAGCTTTGACATGTTTCGGGACATGCTGAAAGGTGACCATTTTTATTTATTAATATTGGGTACAGCTTGGGGATTGGCAGAAAAATGTATTACAGAAGCAGATTATTTTCTTGATCCGATATGGGGAACTTCAGATTATAACCACCTTTCGGTTCGATCTGCATCTGCAATTATACTCGACAGATTGTTTGGAAGGAGAGAATAAGAGGTTCATAATGGAAATATTAAAACAGATTGAAAGAGAGTCGATGCGGCTTGATTTGCCCCATTTTGCCGCAGGTGATACGGTTAAGGTGTACGTCAAAATAAAAGAGGGTGAGAAAGAACGTATTCAGATATTTCAAGGCGTTGTTATCAGCAAACGGGGTGGCGGAACAAACGCCACATTTACGGTTCGCAAGGTGTCGTACGGAATCGGCGTTGAACGTATTTTTCCGCTTCACTCTCCTATCATCAATAAAATTGAAGTGGTAACTCGAGGCCGCGTTCGTCGGTCAAAAATATATTACTTGCGCAAACTCAGAGGTAAGGCAGCTAGAATCAAGGAGCGTCGCTTCACGTAATGTCCGTCCATAAATGGTCTTTTTGTCTAACCTCTGCGCTATGCTCAAAAAATAATCCTCGGAATATTACCCATATGCCTGCGGTTATTTTTTTCGCATGCCTTGATATAAAACAAAAATCCTCATTTATAGACGGACATTAACCAGTGTCCATCTATTAATATGTTTCGCTAAGTCGTTTCCAATTCATAATTGTGTGATCCCATGGGAACAGACCTGTGGTCATTTGAGAAAAAAGCCGTCGAGAAAGGCTTTTTTTATATTGCAGGTGTTGACGAAGCCGGACGGGGTCCACTGGCCGGACCGGTTGTTTCATCTGCGGTTATTCTGCCTGTTTTTTCTCATTTTCCCGATGTTTTCGATTCCAAACGATTAACCCCCAAAAAACGGGTTTATCTTTATGATAAAATTTACGAAAATGCTGTTTCCATCGGCATTGGAATCATCGATCCCGTAGTCATTGATCGTATCAACATCTTACAAGCGTCCCTGTTAGCCATGGCCATCTCCGTGGAGAATCTTTCCCCACAGCCGGATTGTCTTCTTATTGATGGAACCTTCTTGATTCCTTCTAAGTTACCACAAGAACCTATACCCAAGGGTGATGCCTTGAGCATTTCCATTGCCGCTGCATCGATTGTCGCCAAGGTGACTCGAGACCGGCTAATGGAGCGATACCACCAGGATTATCCCCAATTCGGATTTATAAAGCATAAAGGATATCCCACCAAAGCCCACAAGGCGGCCATTCGCCAATTCGGTTGCTGCCCCATTCACCGGCGAAGTTTCAAGGGGGTAAAGGAATATCTGTGACTCGCATTTCCCATCAAGAAGTTATTTTTCATTTTACGTTTTTTGCCTATTATACAGCCGTTCTCAATAATAAGTTCCGATTGAGTTGCTTTAAATAAAAATGGTATAGATAATTTAAAGAAAATTGTCAGTGACCAAAGATATATCCTGGGTATTTAGGGATAGAGGTTTTAGGATGGAAAACCAGCGGCAAAAATTTGGGAAAGAAAGTGAATCGATCGCCGTTAAGCACCTGCGCAAACAGGGTTACAAGATTCTGGAACAGAATTATCGTACCAAAATGGGCGAAATCGACATTATTGCAAAAGACAAAAAAACGCTTGTCTTTATAGAGGTCAAAGCCAGAAGATCCCATCTTTTTGGCAACCCCAAATGGGCCATAACACCTAAAAAGCAAAGACAAATATCCAAAGTTGCCTTATATTACCTGAAAGTTACAAAACAAACCAAAGCTAAAGCTAGATTTGACGTTGTGACCATTCGCTCATTCGAAGAAAAGCCTCGGATAGACATCATCAAAAACGCATTTGAGCTCGCTTATGGATGATATGAGTTCCACCAAAAACACCGGCGCACTTTATATTGTTGCCACGCCCATTGGAAACAGGGACGATATTACCATTAGGGCCCTTAACATTCTCGCCCAGGTTGATCTAATTGCAGCAGAAGACACTCGGCGCACCGGCAAACTTTTGGCGCATCATCAAATCAAGGGCCATCTGCTATCGTATCATGAGCACAATGAGAAGAAACGGACGCCGGATCTGGTAAATAAACTAAAAACAGGATCATCCATTGCCCTGGTATCCGATGCCGGAACACCGTCTGTTTCTGATCCTGGTTACCGGCTGGTAAAAGAGGCCATTGCCAACAATATCAAGGTTATCCCTATTCCGGGTGTTTCGGCTGTTATTACTGCACTCAGTGCAGCAGGCATAGCGACAGACGCCTTTGTTTTTGTGGGGTTTTTTGCTAAAAAAAAAGCCAAACGGTTAAAACAACTGCAAGCACTGGTCGATGAACCCAGAACCATCGTACTTTATGAATCCCCCAAACGAATATTGACCTTTCTCAAGGAAATCAAAACCGTTATGGGCAATCGCTACGGTGTATTATGCCGAGAGATGACCAAACTACATGAAGAATTTATTAGAGGCCCTGTATCTGAAATCATTTCGGAGCTGAGCTCTCGATCGACAATAAAAGGTGAATGCACATTGCTTTTAACCGGTCGTACCGATGAGAGAGAGCCGTCGCTAGAGTCGGTCAGAAATGAGTTAAGAAAAGCATTCAAGGAAACAGATGGAACTTTGTCCGAGATTGCCAAAACGGTGGCAAAAAAGTGTGGCCTGCCAAGAAACACGGTATATGATGAAGCCTTGAAGCTGAAGCACAAAATTTCGAAGGGATAGCGCATGGCCTAAGGTTTATAAACATGGAAATAACCCGAACCCCTACAATTTATCCGGTTATACTGGCTGTTCCCGAAGCCGATCAGAAACTGAAAACCAGAGCTCGCGTTGAGAATTTAAGCCATCATGCCCGAAAAGCGTTAGATATATCGGCGGAAAAATATGGCGTAGTTGTAAAGAATCTTTTAAAGGATGAATACGGTGCGCCTCTGCCTTTTGACGGGAATTACTGGTCGGTTACTCACAAGCCGGCATATGTCGGTGGTGTGATCGCTAACAAACGGATCGGGATTGATATCGAAAAGATCCGCTCATGTTCGCCGGCACTATTTAAGAAAACAGCGAGCGACGCTGAGTGGAGTCTTTCCAACGAAGACGCATTTATACTTTTTTTTCGATACTGGACTGCAAAAGAATCGGTTCTCAAAGCTTTAGGCGCAGGGATCCGTGGTCTAGCAAAATGTCGTGTTGTTCATGTCCTGGACACACACCATTTAATCATTGATTATCAAGATAACGAGTGGATCATCGAACACTTTTTTTTTAACGGGCACATCGCATCAGTGGTCAAATATGACGGTGATGTGGAATGGAAGCTTTTGTCCTAATCGGTCAAACTGGAAAATGGGATTAATGGCGTGTTGGCTCCGGGATTTTATCATTCCATATGGCGCAGAAATTGGGTAAAACAGAGCCTTGTTAAAGCTCTCCGCTTTAAAAGCCGGGGCTTTCTGGAAGCAGCCGGTCAAAGATCTCTAATATCAAATGAGTGATAGATTAAAATGCAAGCCAATAAACTTCTCATAGATGTTTTGCCTGACCGATTCGGCATCTGCCGACTCGACCCACACGCATCGGTTCCAAGCTGGGCACTGACTTCCCCTTTTTATTCCGTTACTCGGACCCCTGAAGAAGTCTCTGTTGTCTGCCACGAAGGGTTGATCCCTGATGGAATATTAAACGAAAAAGGATGGCGGTGCCTTAAAGTACATGGTCCTATCGATTTTTCTGCGACCGGGATTCTTTCTTCTCTGGCGCAACCCCTTGCCCGTGCAGATGTCCCGATTTTTGTCTTGTCTACTTATGACACCGACTATCTGTTTGTCAGGGAAGAAGATCTTTCAAAAACCATCGAGGTGCTTTCGGCAGAAGGTATTTTGCTTAGATAAATTCCCAAACGATCAAGTCAAATTGAGGAGTAGCATTGGAAATGAAAATAACGTTTTATGGTGCCGTTCGGGAAGTCACCGGCTCCATGCACCTTTTAACAACAAATGCCAATCGTATTCTGCTCGATTGTGGCATGTTTCAAGGGCGCCGCAAAGATACCGCGCAAAAGAACCGATCGTTGCCGTTTGATCCGCAAGGCATCACAAGCATGGTTCTTTCTCACGCGCATATCGATCATTCGGGTCGCATCCCCTTACTCATCAAAAACAATTTTACAGGGAGAATTGTCTGTACCCGGGCAACGCATGATGCATGTGAATACTTACTACTCGATGCGGCTCACATCCAGGAGTCTGACGCCGAGTATCTGAACTATAAAACCGTTCGGTCCTATTTGTATCAGAAAGAAAAAGCGAAAAATAAAAAAAAGAGCTCAACAAGGAAACATAACCACATCAAGAAACTTTTGAAAAAAGAAGGCCATCAACTCGATAAAGACAAAATCGATGAACTTGTCAAAAAACATAACCTCCATAAAATCCGACCGCTTTATACAATCGCCGATGCTGAACAGGCCCTAAAATTTTTTGACGGATACCCGTACCGACATTCTGTTAATATTGGCAAAGAGATCACTTTAACGTTTTACGAAGCAGGACATATTTTAGGCTCAGCTATATCCATGATTAAAACACATAAAAATGGTCGCTCTTACACCATTGGTTACACCGGTGATATCGGAAGGTTTAACAAACCGATCATTAAGGACCCGGCCCTTTATTTTGAAGCAGGTGATCGTGAAATCGATCTGTTAATCATGGAGAGCACATATGGCAATCGCGTTCATGAACCCGTGCAGGATCTGAAACCACAATTAAAAAAGGTGCTCACGGAAACCTTTGAAAGGGACGGAACGGTTATCATACCGGCATTTGCTTATGGCCGGACGCAGGAGCTTCTGTATATATTGCATGAACTTTACGAGGCAGGTGATATCCAGCGGGTACCGGTATTTGTGGACAGTCCTTTGGCAACAAAAATTACCCGAGTGTTCGGCGAGCATCCGGAAGTATATGACCACGAGACTCATGAAACCTTTTTAGAGAAGAACAAGAATCCTTTTTCCTTCGATCAAATCCGTTTTGTCGGTTCGGTTGAAGAATCGATGGCGCTGAACCGAGACGAAAGATCGCATATTGTCATTGCAGCGTCCGGTATGTGTGAAGCCGGGCGTGTTTTGCATCACCTGCGGCACAAAATTCACAACCCTAAACACACGATACTCATTGTTGGCTACATGGCCCAAAACACTCTGGGACGACGAATTCTCGAACAGGGTCTGGCATACGAAACTTCGGGCCGAAAAGGGCTGCCACCGGTGGTGAAATTTCTAAACAAGGAATATCCATTGAAAGCGCATGTTGTGAAACTAGGCGGTTTTAGTGCCCACGGTGATCGCAATGAAATGATTCAATTTCTAAATGCGTCTAATTTGCGTGTCAAAAAAATCGCTCTGGTTCACGGCGAAGAGGATCAGTCACTTTCATTTGCGCGCTACTTGGAAAACGAAGGTTTTGCCGTAGTCGTTCCGCAGGTGGGTGAGACCATGGAAGTCAAATGATTGGAGCAGTATAGACACAAGGAGAAACCCAATAGAAGAGAATGCCCAAGTTATTTAAATCATGTTTTAAGACAATATTGATGGTGTCCATATTAAGCAGTTGTTCCGGAAAACCGCCAGATGCAATCGGTATTCGCCTGTCAGGTCTTACTGGCTGTCCCAAAAGCCCCAACTGTGTGTCGTCAAAAGCAAAAGGCGCTCAGCATATAGTTGAGCCATTTCTTATAAAAGGAGATGCTAAAGTCAGTTGGTCCATTGTAAAAAGTGTTATAATATCAATGCCCAACTGTTTGATGGTCACGGCGACAACCAATTACATTCATGCAGAGTGTAGGAGTCGGATCTTCCGGTTTGCTGATGATCTTGAACTCTTCTTCAATTCATCTAGCGGCATGATCTCTATTCGTTCGGCATCGCGGATCGGATATTCAGATTTTGGTGTCAATCGTCGGCGTGTTGAGTTTCTGCAAAGTGAGTTGCGGGCCAAAAGGGCCATCGAGTGAATGGGATTCTGTGCGCCTGTTCCATACTTCCAACACGCCAACCGCTAGGATTTGAAGAAGATGAAGCAGTGAACTTTAAATCTTTTACAGGTTGTTCTTCAGCATATGGCCTATATGCTTTTTTAGTTTCAATACCGCCAGTTCCTTGGCCTTTACTTCCACCTCGACGGTAATATTCAAATTCAGCCAGCATTCGGGAAAGTCCTTGGGTCTCAATTGTTGGTTAGTAGTATTTACCCCTTAACAACCTCTAAGTTATTCCATATTGAATTCAACTTTTTTAGGCTTACTTTGCAAAAATAAACAGCTAAAACCCAAAGGTGGCGCTTATGAAAAAAATAAGCAAAGACGCACTTGCTAACATACATTTTGAGATGCAGTGGAAAAGTCAGCAGGCAGTTCATGCCGAGATATATGACGCCAATGGCGTTAACATGTGGAGGGATTGCCTGCCTGAGGTGTTGATTGCTGAATTGGAAGGAAAGACCACCGGCGAGACAGTGGCAATCGATTTTGATCCTGGAGAAATGGTTCCCGAGTATAACCCGAACCAGACATTTAATATAAAAAACAGCCAATTTAACCGAAAATTTATACCCAACAAGATTATTGAACCCCGTTTTGGTCGATTTTATCCGAAAGGGCTTCTCAACGGTATTTCCGGTGTATTTCCGCAGAACTTTCAACCTTTTCGTTGTGTGGACGTTCAGGGTAGCGGTTTGTGTGTAGATTTTAATCATCCCTTGGCGAAAACGGCGATTCAACTGCGATCTTCAATACGGCAGATCGGGACCGGTTCGATCGAACGGGGTGGCCGCTGCCATGATTGGATGAAAATTATCTCAGAAGGACCCGGAATGCAGGTCCGGTGGAAAAATAGGCCAACAGAGTTTTTTAAGGACAACCCGTTTCACAGAACAAACAATGCGCCGGATCCGATTTTTTATGAAAAGCCGAGGCTGGTTCAGCATCTAGATGATACGGCAACCGCGGTCGTCACATATCTTTATTATCGATTACTAAAAAATGAGATGCGGGTGTTAGATCTTATGAGCAGCTGGCAATCTCACATCCCTGCCGACCTAAATCTAAAAAAACTAACCGGAATAGGTCTTAACGAAAAAGAGCTAAGAAAAAACAAGTACCTGAACGATTGGGTGGTTCATGATTTGAATGAAAATCCGGTTTTACCAATTAAAAGCAATGAATACGATGCGGTGATCTGCACGGTTTCAATTGAATACATTATCCATCCGGAGATGATTTTTGATGAGCTCGGTCGCATCTTGCAGCCGGATGGTCTGCTGATCGTTACGTTTTCTAATCGCTGGTTTCCGCCAAAAGTGATTAACATATGGGAGGAGCTTAACGATTTTGAGAGGGTGGGTCTCGTACTCGAGTATTTTCAAAGAAACGGGATGTTTACTAATTTAGAAACCTATTCTGTAAGAGGGTTACCGAGACCCTATCATGACAAATATTTTCCGCAAAAACGTTATGCGGACGCCATTTATGCAGTGTGGGGCCGAAAAGCATAATGTGAAATCCAAGTTTTATCATGGCCATATATTTATTTTCGAAAAACGATGCTTAGATTAAATTAGGTCGTAAAATTAAAAAACATTAATACTCTAAATACTTATTGATAATGAGCAACAGGAGGACATATGGAACTAAGAGATTATTTTAAAAACAATAAAGGCTTTGGTGTGTTGTCCACTGCAGATGATAATGGCAACGTTAATTCAGCAGTTTATGCCAGACCGCACGTCATGGACGACGGCTTGCTGGCATTTATCATGCGGGATCGTTTGTCGCATAAAAATATTCGATCGAACCCTCGCGCGACATATTTATTCCGAGAAGACAGTCCTGGATACCATGGAAAGAGGCTCTATTTAACCAAGATCCGGGAGGAAGAAAATGCCGAGCTAATTTCCTCGCTCGCCCGGAGAACCTATCCTCCCGAAAAGGACCATATAGAATCCAAATTTTTGGTTTATTTTAAAATGGAAAAAGAGCGCCCCCTCGTTGGTATGTGAAATCGCCTTCAGCGATGATTCAAAAACCATTGGGTAGCTTCATTTGGGTGGGCAGGCTGTCCAGGCAAACCGAAGTGCGTCAAAATATCCAAAAAAAGGTTTTTAAAGGTCCACGAGTGATAAAATCTCTTTTTCTTTGTTCACAACGTCAACTTCTAAATCTTTAATCTGTTTAGACACTTCTTCGACAAAGATTTCATCTGTTATCGAATTTAAGTTGATTTTGACATTGTATAGTGCAGAAAGAGCCGCTGTTTTTGCCATCATGGCGGCTACCGCACCGTCTGTAATGGCATTTTTATTACCCTGTTCGACTGCCTTGCCGGCAAATACCATCAGTTTTGCAGCATTTTTTGCCACATCCAATGGAATTGATGCCGCCTGCATCAATCCATCCTGTATGGCCTCTTGTCTAATTTTTTTTTCTTCTTGGGTGTCTTTAGGCAAATGATAAGCGGACATAACCTCATTGTAGGCATTTGCATCTTTATCAATATCTTGAGCGAATTTTTTTCCGAATTGGTGAGCTTCTTTGGCGATGGTTTTCATTTCTTGTTCAAACCCTTCATAGCCTTTTTTATTGATGGTAAGGTTGGCAACCATCTCCGTAAGGCTCGCTGCAAGAGATGCACTTAAAGCCGCTACGCTTCCGCCGCCGGGAACCGGAGAATGTGAAGCTGTCTTTAATAAAAATTCTTGTATGGTCAAACCTGATAGCATTTTTCCCACCTCTGGTATTTTTATGTATGCGTTCTTTCAGATCGCCCTTTGTCAAATACAAGCTTACCGTTTTTTATGACTTTTTCAACCGTGCTGACTCCGATATGATATGGGATATATTGATATGATGGATATTCAAGAATAATCACATCACCGGATTTACCCACATCGATACTTCCGATGGTATCAGCACGGTCAATTGCTGCGGCACCATTAATCGTGAATGCAGTAACAGCTTCCTCGATCGATAGGTTCATATAAAGTGTTGCCAGTGCAAAAACCAGCGGTATAGATTCTGAAAAACAGCTTCCTGGATTGAAATCGGTGGCAAGGGCGACTGCGCAATTTTGATCAATCATATATCTGCCTCTTGCATAGGGTTCTTTTAAACCGAATGCCGTGCCCGGAAGCAATGTGGCAACAACACCGGTATCAGCTAAGGCTTTTATACCGGATTCCGAAGCATGTAGTAGGTGATCGGCTGAAATAGCACCGAGTTCAGCCGCCAATTCTGTGCCACCCAGCTGAACTATTTCATCGGCATGGATTTTTATTTTTAATCCGGCGTTGCGTGCCTGAACCAGCAGCCGTTTTGACTGTTCCACTGAAAACACGCCTTTTTCACAAAAAATATCACAAAATTCAGCGAGCTGGCGATCCGTGATTTTTGGTATGACCTTTTGTATCATAAAATCGATATACTCATCTTTCCTTTCCTTATATTCTTTCGGAACTGCATGGGCGCCTAGAAATGTACTCACAATATCGACAGGATGACGATGATTCAGTTCTTTCATTACTTCAAGCTGCTTTATTTCCGTCTCGCTGTCTAACCCATAACCGCTTTTTCCCTCAACGGTTGTAACGCCAAAGGACAACATGGAATCCAGACGCTTTTTTCCGGATTCGATCAACTCTTTTTTTGATGCAATTCGGGTTGCTTGTACCGTATTGTTAATGCCTCCACCACGGTTCATTATTGCCATATAGGTGTCGCCGCGAAGCCTCCAGGAGAACTCTTCAGCCCTGTAGCCACCGAAAATAAAA
This sequence comes from Desulfobacterales bacterium, assembly GCA_020345745.1. Lineage (GTDB taxonomy): Bacteria > Desulfobacterota > Desulfobacteria > Desulfobacterales > UBA11574. The sequence goes on along the minus strand of CP070768.1, from coordinate 3,219,666 downwards.
TGGGTATGGGAGTCAACAAATCCGGGTAAAACCGCCTTTCCATTTGCGTCTATACTCTCAAACTTAGCTTCGTCGATTTTAGCCAAAACAGTCTCTGATTTCCCCACAGCGGTTATCATTGCATTTTCAATAACAACGGCACCGTCTTCGATGGTATGCAGATCAGACATGGCTTTGCCTTGTTTGGCCTGGAAGCCGCTACAAGTAATCAATTGTGAAGCATGCTTTATTAGAATATTATTGTTCATCTTTTGGCCTTTGAGTAAAACTTACTCCATGATATTTGTCTCCAAAACCTGGTCCATTGAAAAATTTTCTAAGCCCAGGTAAAATTCTGCCGTTTCAATAAGTGCTGCCATGGGGACCAATCCCACAATTTCACTTCCAACGACATTTACGCCGTATCTTTTGGCTTCGATCCGAATCAATTCAAAGGATCTGTACAGTGAGGTTTTGGTGTAATCGGTCATATTCATTGAAACCTGGACAATTCCTCTTTCTTTTAAATGAATGCCGATGCCTTTACAGTATCTCAGCCCGCCGCTGGTATGCCTTACGCTTTTTGCGATTTGGTTGGCGATATTAATGTTGGCCGTATCTAAATTTACATTAAATGCAATCAAAGGCATTCTTGCTCCAATGGCCGTAACACCGGCGGTGGGGTGTATTTCTTTTTCCCCAAAATCAGGCTTCCAATCGGATTGTTTGATCTTTTTTGCCATATTCTCAAATTGACCTTTGCGGATGGTTGATAGGTTTTGTCTTGCAAAAGAGCTTGCAGATGCCTCATATAAAAACACTGGCAATTGATATTTTTCAAAGACCTCTTTTGCAACGGTTTTTGACAGATCTACAGTCTCTGTCATGCTTATGTTTTTTATGGGTATGAAAGGGATGACATCCACCGCCCCCATTCTCGGGTGCTGTCCTTTGTGTTTTCTCATGTCAATTAACTGAATAGCCATGCCCACGGATTCGATGACAGCACTCTTTACCGCCAAAGGTTCACCGACAACTGTTACAACCAGCCGATTATGATCTTTGTCCCTTTGATAATCTAAAAGTTTAACTCCCGCTTTTTTTCGAAACAGGTTTACTATTTTTTCGATCTTATCCAAATGCCTGCCTTCGCTAAAATTCGGTACACACTCGACCATTTGTTTTTTATCGACCATATTTCAATCTCCTGCTTTTCCGTTCTGTTAAGTTTTGGTTAGGGGCAGAAGCTACAGGCTTTCTATGCTGCAGATCTAAAGACAAGCTTTTTTATCTTTATTCAAATACCTTTGCTACAAGATTCTGAATCAGGCTTGCATTCGGTATAAACGGAAGTGTAATGTGGCTAGTCCCTTTTTGTTCCTTATTGTATTTTCTAGCAGTTTCAATGGAATTTTCGTTTCGTGCCCATGCACGTCGGGCAACACCACCCATGACATCCCATGGTATGGCCTGCTTAATGATACGATCTACCCTTTCGCTGCCGTCTAAAACAAGTCCGAAACCGCCGTTGATGGCCTTGCCGATTCCGACACCGCCACCATTGTGTAAAGCAACTAGACTCATACCTCTGGCGGCATTTCCGGCAAAGCACTGAACTGCCATTTCCGCCATAATATTACTCCCATCTTTAATATTCGCTGTTTCCCTGAAGGGAGAGTCGGTGCCACCGGTATCGTGGTGATCTCTGCCCAGCATGACCGGTCCGATCTCTTTGTTACGGATCATCTTATTGAATTTCAAAGCAATGTTCATTCTTCCCATGGCATCTTGATATAATATTCTGGCTTGTGTTCCGACGACAAGGTTATGGTGTTCTGCGTCTTTAATCCAGACATAATTATCCTTATCTTGGACTCTTCCGTTAGAATTGATAAATGACATTGCCGCTGTATCGGTTTTTAAATGATCTTCTTTGCTTCCGCTCAGGCAGACCCATCGAAACGGGCCGTAACCGTAATCGAATAACATGGGTCCCATGATATCTTCCACATAAGATGGAAAAATGAATCCATCGGTTGGATCCTTTCCATTTTTACAGATCTCTTTGACCCCTGCATCAAAAACAGCCTTCATAAAACTGTTTCCATAATCAAAAAAGAACGTTCCTTGAGCAACAAGGAGTTTTATGAGCTCAAAGTGACGCCTCAACGATCGATCAATGCTTTCTCTAAGCGCGAATGGATCTGTTTTTAAAAGTTCGGTACGTTCTGCAAAGGTTACCCCCTGAGGGCAATATCCACCATCATACACCGCATGACAGGACGTCTGGTCGGACAATAAATCGATATTGATAGCTTTTTCCACCGCATATTCGAGCAAATCTACGATATTTCCGTAAAATGCGATGGAAAGTGTTTCATTTTTGTTTTGGGATTTTTTAGCCAGGATGAATGCCTCAGCCGGATCGTCAACCACCTGACCGATCCAGCCTTGCTTGTGTCTGGTCTTAATTCTTGATTCATCAACTTCAGCGATAATGCCGACACCATTTGCAATCTCCACGGATTTGCCCTGGGCGCCGCTCATTCCACCAAGACCAGATGAAACGAACAGATGCCCCCTTAGATCTTTCTCATCGGGTATGTTCAGCTTAAGCCTTCCGGCATTAAGAATGGTACTGTAGGTTCCATGAACAATGCCTTGGGGACCGATATACATCCATCCACCGGCAGTCATCTGTCCGTAGTTTGCCACACCAAGAGCTGCCGCTCTATGCCAGTTCTCCTGATCATCGAAGCAACCGACCATAAGTGCATTGGTTATCATCACGCGAGGTGCCTCCGGTGTTGATTCAAACAGTCCCAGTGGATGACCTGATGCAACCACGAGCGTCTGTTCCCGGGTAATCATTTCAAGATATCGTTTAACTATCCAGTACTGCATCCAGTTCTGAAAAACCTGCCCGGTTTCACCATAGGTAACGAGTTCGTATGGATAGAGCGCAATATCAAAATCGAGATTGTTATCAATCATAACTTGAAACGCTTTTCCTTCAATACAGTTGCCCTGATATTCATCGATCGGTTTCCCTTTTATATTCCCTTCCGGCCTGAATCTATACCCATAAATCCGTCCGGTTGTTAGAAGCTCGTTCAAAAATTCAGGCGCCATTTTTTCGTGCCATTTTTCCGGTATATATCTGAGTGCGTTTTTCAGAGCGGTTTCCGTCTCTTTTTGTGATAAAACAAATTTTCGTTTGGGTGCCCTCCTAACGCCGTCGGTAATCGTCGGCATTTTGGGCAACTCAAAAAATATGTTATCGAGATGAATGGTCACGGTATTTGAAATATCGATGTTGTTTGTCATGATGATCCTCTTTAATGTGAAACGATCCGTTAATATATCTATCATAGAATAAATTAGAGCAAAAAGCAAAACGGTGGCTCTCAGCATTGCTATTTGCCACCAACTATAATATCCTT
>CP070768.1:3208773-3216144 GCA_020345745.1 Desulfobacterales bacterium | reverse complement strand
TGGTTCAGCCGGAGGTATTGGCTTTAGGATAGAAATAAAGAAACAGTTTCTTTCCGGCACAATCGGAAAGCCGGACATGTTGACCATTCTGATCCTTGAGATCAAAATGGGGCGCTTTGTCTCCCGAATAGAGTGTCTTCATTATCAACCTCCTTTTTAAACAGGATAATCTGTTTGTTGACGGATTGTCAAATCTGTAAAATTTTCACGTTCCGGAAGATGTCAATGTGGGTTGATGATTTCAAAGCTAAATCGTAGAAACGTTTTGGATTCAATCTTTCAATGTTCATGGATGTTATTTAGGATCGAAGATCGCTATTTCAAGTTCCAACAAATTGAAAGCAATATATATTTTGAATCAGCTTGCCGAAAGAAACAAACAAACTGCCAAGAAAATCCGATAGTTCGACAACCTTACTAAAAATTCTGGGATTTAATACCACTATGTGATATATAAAAAAGCAGGGCAGGAATTTTTCTTTATTGGATGGTAAGAAAACAACTTGAATAAAGGTGCCATAAAGAAATTTGAAAGTGAATTGGCTGATAAATGATTAAAACATAAAACCGTGCTTCGCAGTTTTTAAAATTCAATTCAGGCAATCCATTCTCCCAAAGGCTTTTCTTTTTTCCAACCATGTAACGAGAGGAAATTATCATGCCAATTAAGGTTTTAATAAAGCGACGATTCAAAGAAGGGTATGTTAACGAAATTAATAAATTGATTAAGGAGATTCGTTTTGGAGCCATGGATCAGGAAGGGTATATAACCTCGGAGACTATGTGGGATTATGAAGATCCATTTCGGGTTGTGATAGTCTCAAATTGGCGAAGCATAGAACATTGGAATAAATGGAAAAATAGCGATTTGCGGAAATCCATAGAGCAAAAGCTTCAAGAGTTCCTTGGTGGTGAGACTGAATATGAAATATTTAGTCTGGGAGTTAATCCCCCACTGGATAAGCTGAAAAGCAGACCATGATGACCGGTAAGTATAAATGGGCAATGTTAATCAATGGGTTTGATCAAGTCGAGAAGCAGGATGCCTTTTAGGAAAATGCGGCCATCTGGTTCGTTTTATTTATAAAAATCGAGATTTAATCTTACAGACAATGTCAGGTTTTTTTATGACCCATTAATATAGTTCCTCAGAATTGGATGAGAGGATTAATTCAAATCAATAAATCTGATAATTTGAGATTCCTGTCAACTATGACTTTCCTTATGGTGCTAAAGCTAGCATACGATCAAGGGCCATTTTAGCTTCTGATTTAATCTCTTTCGGCACATTTATTACATTGGAATTCCCAATATTTTCCAAGGTCCATAAAAGGTTTCTAAGGTTAATTTTAAACATATTTGGACATAGGGAATAACACAATTCAAGTACGGTCTTATCCGGATTTTCAATGGAAAGCCTGTTTATCAAATTAATCTCTGTTCCTATAATAATCGTAGAACCTGAAGGTGCATTGTCTACGTATTTTACTATAAAGCTAGTAGATCCTGTCGCATCAGCTAGTTCAACGACTTCATTACTACATTCCGGGTGAACTACAATCTTTGCATCTGGATATTTCTCCCTCATTTTCAATACATGTTCCACACGAAACCGGGTGTGAACATGGCAATATCCATCCCAAAGGAATACTTTGGCTTTTTCGATATTTTCTTGTGTATTGCCGCCTAACCTTTTTTTCGGATCCCATACGATCATCTCCTCGGGCTGCAATCCCATCTGAATTCCGGTATTTTGCCCAAGGTGCTGATCAGGGAAAAAAAATATTTTTTCGCGTTGATCAAATCCCCAGTGAAATGCTGTATGCGCATTTGATGAAGTGCAAACAACACCCCCGTTTCGACCACAAAAAGCCTTTATATTTGCATCAGAATTCATATAAACAATAGGTGTTATAGTCCCCATGCCAACAATCGATGTGACGTCTTCCCATGCACTTTCTACGTTAGCAATATCAGCCATGTCTGCCATGGGGCACCCGGCACCTTTTTCCGGAATCTGGACGGTTTGGTGAGGTTGTGATAGAATGTCTGCACTTTCAGCCATAAAATGAACCCCACAAAAGACAATAAAGCGAGCATTTTTATCCGCTGCTGCCTTTCTGGATAGCTCAAAGGAATCACCCCGAAAGTGGCCTATATCAACGATTTCATTTCGTTGATAATGATGAGTAAGAATAATAAGTTCATCTCCAAGGCCTTCTTTTAGGTTAAGAATCTGTTCGATAATGTTTTTATCTTCAACGTAATTTTTCATAGCATTTTCAAATCAATTTTGTGCCTCTATATAAAATGGAGACTGGTTATTAATCAGATTTTTTCCCCTCGTAATCTTTTATGGCTTTGGCCAAGGCTTCGGCGCCTAAATTGGAACAATGCTTCTTTTCTTTCGGAAGGCCGTCGAGGGAGTCGGTAACGACGTTCTTGGTTATGGATTTTGCCTCTATTAAGGTTTTCCCCTTTGCCATTTCACTGACAATACTGGATACGGCGATAGCTGCAACACATCCGAATGTTTGATACTTTACATCTTCGAGCATATCATCTTTGACTTTGATGTAAAAAGCCATCATGTCGCCGCATACAGGATTGCCGACTTCTCCGATACCGTCCGCATTTTTAATAACACCTGCATTTCGAGGATTTGAAAAGTGATTCATCACTTTTTCTGAATACATTTTTTATCTCCTTGAATATTGCACACTTTTTTCTTTTTCTTAATAAGAGGCTTAAATTAATTTGGTTCTTTCCTATTTCCTTAAAGGAGCGTACAAAAATTGATATCAAGAGGATATCTTTTTTCTCCAAATAGGAGAGAGCGCGCGAAGTTTTGCGACAGCAATGCTTAGTTTTTCCAGAACATATTTAACTTCTTCAATCCTGTTGTTGTTATTCATAGTAAAAACAACTGAGCCTTGAGCGATATCTGGTGGTATTCCGATTGACATCAAAACCGGCGATGTTTTTAACGCTTTTGAAGCACAAGCAGAGCCAGTGTTAGAATAGATGCCTTCATGGGTTAACGTATAGATAAGCGATTCTCCTTCAATGGCTTCAATGCAAAAGCTCGCATGGCCTGGAAGCCTTTTTTCAGGATGACCTGTAAGTTTGGCATGCCCGATCTTCTCATGGATACCATCCACAAGGCATTTTCGCAATTTTTGTAAGTGGTTCATTTTATCTGTAAGTTCTTCTACCGCCAGCTCAGATGCCTTGCCTAGCCCAACGATACCCGGCACATTCTCCGTTCCACCGCGCCGGCCCATTTCCTGAATTCCGCCATGAATTAGTGGCATAAGCCTTAAATTGTTTCTAAAATAGAGCGCTCCAATTCCCTTAGGCCCGCCAAGGGATACACCAGAGAGACTTAACAAATCGACATTAAGTACATTTACATCAACCGGTATATTGCCGACAGATGCAACAGCGTCTGTGTGGAAAAGCACCCCTTTTTCGCGGCAAATATCTGCTAGTTCCGGTGTGGCTTGGATGGTTCCAATTTCATTATTTGCGTGCATGATTGACACTAGCACCGTTTCTGGCGTAATAACCCTGGACAGATGCGCTGGATTAACCATTCCATATTTATCCACCGGCAGAAAAGTTATCTCGAAATCCATGCGCTCAAGGAACCTTGCGGAGTTAATAACCGAGTGGTGTTCAATAGTTGAAATGATAATATGCTTTCCTTTTTTCTTTCTGGCCAGGGCGACGCCTTTAATTGCAAGGTTATTGGCCTCAGCCCCGGATGAAGTAAATACGATTTCTTCAGGTTTTGCACCGATTAATTGGGAAACATTTGACCTTTGCTCTTCTATAACCTTTTTTATCTTTGATCCCATGTCATAGACTGTAGAAGGATTGCCGAAGTATTGGTCAAAGTAGGGAATCATAGATTCTATTACCTGTTTTTTTACAGGTGTCGCCGAAGCATGATCCATATATACAACTTTCACATCCAAACCTTTTACTTAACCTTTTTTATATACAGTTTATAACAATCTTCTTCTTCTATACCGATAAATTGGTGACCATGCTTATGGCACCACTCTGGTAAATCCTCCAGTGCCCCGTCATAGTCGGTTAACACTTCTAAAACCTGACCCTTTTTCATACATTTAATTCTTTCACCGGGTTCCAAAAGATGTAAGGGACACATTCGGCAAACTAGATCTAAAGAATCATCAGAGGGATGATTTTTTATAAATTTCATAATATTTCCTATAATGGTATTTTACTCTTAATTTTTCATTATATGTCTGTATGGTTCTCCATCTCTTCTCATAACGGTGGACGGCCTCAAGTGATACTCCTAGAAGTTGAGCCAGCTGCTTCTGTCCCTTATTCAATTTCTTGCGGAAATAGGCAAATCCTACATTGTCCATAGGAATGACCTGGTACTTTATTTATAATATCAAATAATACGTACCAAAATCTACCACATTGCGATCATCAAGATACTACTATGTGGCATTATAGGTCAAGTTTATTTTGATGTAAACCGTCGCGGAAGGATACTTAAACTATTATCGCTTATCTAATTGAATAAACAGTTGAAATTCTATTCGATAATAGTTGGATTGGACTTACATTGCGTTGGATATATGGAATGTTATTGGCATTTATCATCGTGCTGCCAATCAGTTTTGTTAGGGAGCATGAATTCAAATGTGGCTGTTTTTCAGTAACGTGTATCGGCTGTAAACTATAACACGGCGCGCTTCGGATACATTCTGCAAATACGAAGCGTATGCTGGGAGAAATCCAAAGACAGGTGAAAAGATTAAAGAAAAAGATGGAGCTTCCAAACCAGATAATATATAATACCGTATCCAGGCTAAGAAAACAGGGTAAGATCAAAAGTGAACTTAAAGGGTTTTATGAGAAGGTTTAATTTTATGACTTGGCTACAATAGACGATAAAAAAAATTATATAGAGAGAAAAAATGAATAAAAATATGGATACTAAAAAGGCAATTATAGTTTATCAGTACTCTGAAAGAATTAAATCTGAATTGATAATTGCTTCTGGACTTGTGTCAACGATGGAAACTCTTGATGGCAAAGAACTTAATGGTGCTGAAAAATTAATGACATCATTTTTAGATGCTTTAATTGGTGAGATAAGAATCGCACAGCACGTCGAAAAATCGATGAATTTTATAGGAGCTGAAAAAAAAATAAGGGAAGCAAAAGGTAAGATGAAGTTAAATGAGCACACAGAAATGAACAGATGTATTTCAGATGCGCTTTCCTTGATTACAACCTCTTGCCAGAGGGCAATGGAATTTCTTATAAACGAACATCTAATCTGACGATAGTGAAATCAAATTTGCAAGTGCGAAATCTCGAAATTTGCTATAAAGATTTGAACTTTTAACAATGCATAATTTTGCAAATAAAACCTGAAATTTAATTGTTAAATTGGATAGTTGTGGTTCAGACATTTAATCATCTTCACATATATCCAAATAGAAATAAAAAAAATTGGGCCGTCTTTGAAATCATGAAGTTACAATTTATTTGACACCCAAAAGTCACTGATATATTTTAATTAGACAAAGATTCTCTACTCTGATTTGATTGATCAATATGGATTTTCTATCTACCCTTCTTATATATTTCGATCTCAAGCTGATAATGTTTGGATGAAATTCTCTTTTCTCACTATCAGTAAGTTTCTGAACGCACCTCCTAATGTCTGATTGAGTTACAAGCCAGTTCTGAACCAAATAGTTGCCATTGAAAAAGTATCTTTCTAGTTGAAATTACTGGTAAAAGTTATCAAAATGTGTTATAGAATTTGCAAGGTTTTTAACTTTCAACTCCAAAAACTTGCAAATTTTAGACATGAAACCAAAAAAATCGCCACAAAAAGACCGACAAAGAGATTTGTTTAGATCTGAACTATCCCGCATCATCAATTCCAACCATGGGCTAGTAAAATTAGCAAAAGTGGTGGAATGGGATCGTTTAGATGAACTTTTCGGATCGACGTATTGTTTGGATAATGGCCGGCCCGGAGTTAGTACACGTTTGATGGTTGCCCTTCATTATTTGAAGTACACATACAATCTCAGCGATGAAGATGTTGTTACCACTTGGGTAGAAAATCCATATTGGCAGTACTTCAGCGGCATGAAGTTTTTTGAGCATGAGCTTCCAATCAACCCATCGAGCATGACCAGATGGAGAAAACGCATGGGTGAAGCTGGCGCCGAAGAGCTTTTAAAAGAAACCATTGAAGCGGGGTTGAAGCTCAAAGCCGTCAAGTCCTTCCAACTCAAGCGAGTCAATATCGACACGACGGTTCAGGAAAAAGAGATTCGTTTTCCTACAGATGCCCGGCTGTATGATCGTGCTCGGCAGCGGCTGGTTGATTTTGCCAAAGATCGCAAGATTAATCTAAGGCAGAACTACAACCGAAAATCTAAACAGATGCTATATTGGCAGAGTCGATATTCTCATGCCCGGCAGATGAAACGAGCCAAAGCCTGTACTCGCAAATTGAAAAATTATCTTGGGAGAGTGCTTCGAGATATTGGACGCAACTGTACCGAACCGGATCATCAACTACAGTCTCTGATGGATATCGGGACTCGGATCTATCATCAACAAAGGAATGACAAATATAAGATCTACAGCGTTCATGCACCTGAAGTTGAGTGTATCAGCAAAGGAAAAGCACACAAGCGATATGAGTTTGGTTGTAAAGTCAGTGTTGCAGCTACCAGTCGTGGGGGTTGGTTTGTCGGAGCAAAAGCTTACCATGGCAATCCTTATGACGGACATACCCTCAAGGATAGTTTACAACAAGTAAACCGGGTAGCCGGGGAACCCGAGCACGCCTTTGTTGATATGGGCTATCGGGGACACAATTACCGTGGTAACACTCAAGTTCATGTAGACAAGCGCCGGCGTGGAAGAACAGCCAAAAGCCTCTGGCGATGGATGAAACGCAGGGCGGCGATAGAGCCTGGCATCGGTCACTTGAAACGAGAGCATAGAATGGATCGCAATCGTCTCAAGGGAGTCGAAGGAGACCGTATCAACGCGATACTTAGTGCAGCTGGAATGAACTTTTGGAAGCTGCTCAAGAGAGCAGCTGACTTTTTACGTCCAATTTCTCTTTGGCTTCAATTTTGTCAAAGAACAAGTTTTTGCCAAATTCCTGGCAAAATATAGGTTTTTCAGGATCGATTAAATAATGGCTACAGGAAGATAGGCATGTGTTAGAACTGTTGCAATTTAACCGATAACCTAAAAAAGGAGGAAAACAATGAGAAAATTAGGTGTTTTAATCGCCCTATTCTTGGTTTTTGGGCTGGCGCCAGGTGTTTTCGGTGCCGAGTT
>CP070768.1:3202766-3208673 GCA_020345745.1 Desulfobacterales bacterium | reverse complement strand
TTAGAACGATTCCAGCAGCAAATACCGGTATCATTCGAGTAGGTTGCCTCGTGGGCTTTGCTTCAGGTTTTGTTCTGATTGCCTCTAAGGGTTCTGGTGCTAAACGTGGTTCGAGCTCTACTTTCTCTTCTTCTGGTCGTTTTGGCTTTGCCTCATATTTATCTGAAATTTTCGTTTTTATATCCTGTAAATTTTTTACATATTGCTTCATTAAAGCAATATCCGTCATAACGCTGGTTCGTTGATGAAAACTTATTTCTTCACTCTGTTTGATGAGTTGGTCAAGCCTTTCCTTTCCATATTCCAAACCCTGTTTGAATTGCTCGAGTTTATTCAATTCAGGTTCAGGTGCGCCAATCAGATCGACAACTTGATCAAAAGAGTAGCCGGAAGCTTCACAATGTAAAATTACCTCAAGCCTTACACGATCATATTCGCTGTACGAGCGACGGTTCAATGTTTTTACTTTTGGCGATATCAGGCCCTTTTCCTCACAAAAACGGATAGAGCGTTTATCTACTTTTAGCTCATTGGCAATTTCAGATATCGTATAAAAAGTATGTCCCTTGGTATTGACCATTTTTTCCACCAAAATTTTCACTAAAATATTGCGTTAGCATTAAATGAAACCCGCCCCCGGATTTTAATCATTATTGAGAGCAACCATAATTGCTCTATCCGACCGGTTAGAATAGTATGGTGCAATATAAATCAAATAAATTTGCATGTCAAAATAAAATGAGTTATACATTATATCGTATGAAACTAGGACACTTATTTTTGTTTTTGATCATGCTCTTTTCTTTTTTGGCGTGCGGGCCAAACCCAATTCCCCCTCCTGAACCCGTAACGTTTCACCCTGGAGATGCTGTTTTTTCAAGGGCTGAAAAAATGTTTCATCACAAAACGTACAACAAAGCCCTGTTATTTTATGATGAATATCTTATTCGTTATCCTGATGGTCACCTAGCTGCAGAAGCCATGCTAAAAAAGGGGTTGATTTATACGGTTCTTGGTAAAAATATGCTAGCACGAAAAACCCTTCAACAATTGATTGCTGAATATCCAGACAGCCCTTTTGTATTGGATGCGAAAAGCCAGTTGCTTTTGACATTTTTCAACGAAGGAAAATATCAAGAAACAATCGATCGGGCGATCGATGTTTTAAGGACAACGGATTCCAAAACGTTTGCTTTAAATACCTACCTGCTGCTAGGTGATTCGTATTTAGCCATCGGTTCTTTCGCGGAGGCATTAGATGCCTATTTAGCCGCATTTAGCCACTTGGATGATAAGACAGAAGAAAGCGTCATTGTTAAAATAGAAACAGCTTCCAATGGTATTGGTGCAAAGGCGATTATCGATCTTCTGTTCCGGTATGAGGGTGTGATACCTGTACAGGGTCTTATTTATCGGTTGGGGCTGAGCAAGTTCAAGGTAAAAAAATACGAAGACGCTAAGAATCTATTATCAGAGGCTATGAAGCGATATCCCAAACACAAAAATTATCAGAAGTCAAAAGAACTGATCGGAGAAATCGATAAAACGTTTATTTTTAGGCGCCATACCTTAGGTTGTTTACTTCCCTTAAGCGGTTCTTATAAGGTCTATGGCGATATGATGTTAAGGTGTATTGAACTTGCTTTGGCTCGATTTGCCTCGCAAAACGACAACCCTCAAATAAAATTGATTATAAAAGATACGGAATCCGATTCCGATAAAGCAGTTTTAGCGGTAAAAGAATTGTCGGATGAGCGAGTAGGCGCCATCTTAGGGCCTGTATCGGCCAGTGAAGCAGCGGCTTTACAGGCTCAAAGAGAGAGAATTCCCATTATAACGTTTAGTCAGAAAGAAGATTTAACTGATATGGGTGATTATGTTTTTCGAAACTTTATTACACCTAAAAGTCAAATAAAAACGCTTGTATCCTATGCTATGGATAATCTCGGCCTGACCCGTTATGCTATTCTTCACCCTGATGACAAATATGGGATACTTTTCAAGTCGCTGTTCCAGCAAGAGGTGAATAACTATGGGGGAGAAATTGTGGTGGTTGAATCCTATCAAGCAGGACAAACTGATTTTGCCGAGATAATTAAAAAAATATCGGGGTTAAACCGAGAGACGCTTGAGAATTCTGAAAAAAGAGAACACCGGTCGGTTGTGAAGCCAATGGATCCTGTTCTCGATTTTGAAGCTATCTTTATTCCTGACGGCCCATCGACCTCAGGATTGATTATCCCTCAATTGGCATTTTATGATGTTGTGGATGTCAAGCTGTTGGGGACCAATATTTGGCATTCCAACCGACTCATCGAAATGGCGCAGCAGTTTGTGCAAAACGCGATAATGGTCGACGGGTTTTTCGCGGAAAGCCAATCACAACAAGTGAAGGATTTTGTTGGAAATTTTGAATCCACGTTTAATGAAACACCTGGTTTTATCGAAGCTGTGGCTTATGATACAGCGATGATGCTGTTCCAATTGATCAGTCGAAAGGATATTCAATCGAGGATTGAGTTGAAGAATGAACTCATGAACCTGCAAAATTTTGATGGTGTAACGGGAATTACTTCATTTGATGGCACTGGCGATGCACAGAAAGATCTGTATATATTACAAATCGAGGGTGATGCATTTGTCGAGGCGGAAGTTTCTCCCGCTGCTGAACCATTGGAATGATCAGCCGGCATAGGCACCCGAGAGAAACGCAATTGGATGCACCCTGAACACTTATAAATATATGATATTAAAATTTATCGAGCAAATCACAAAGCAGCCTGACGCCAAAGCCCGTGCCACCGGAGCCGCAGTATGCAGACTCTTTTTTGGCGAATGCGGGACCGGCAATATCAAGATGAGCCCAACGTGTATCCGTGACAAATTCCGCAAGGAATAATGCAGCCGTAATCGCCCCGCCATAACGTGTATTGGCCATATTATTTAAATCCGCAAGATCGCTCTTAAACAGCTCTTTATAATCCTCTGGCAGTGGCATTCGCCAGCAGCGCTCATGGGTTTTTTTACCGGACTGTGTGATGCTTTCTGCCAATTCATCATCAAAGGAGAAAACGCCTGCGATCTTTTCACCCAAAGCAACGATGCATGCTCCGGTCAAAGTGGCCATATCAATGAGGATTTGGGGTTTATATCTCTCTAATGCAAAGGAGATGGCATCAATCAATATTAACCTGCCCTCAGCATCAGTGTTGCCGATCTCTACGGTTTTTCCATTATAGCTTTTAATAATGTCTCCCGGGCGGGCGGCATTTCCGGAAGGCATGTTTTCAACAACGGGAATAACGCCGATGATTTTAAATGTGGGTTTGAGTTTAGCTGCGGCAATCAGCGTAGCTGCAACAGCAGCCGCACCAGACATGTCCGACTTCATGTCTGCAAGAGATGCCGAAGGTTTCAGGTTTATCCCCCCAGAGTCAAACGTTACTCCTTTCCCAACCAGAACAACCGTTTTCTCTGCTTTTTTCGGGTTAAATTCCAAAACCACCATTCTAGGCTTGCTTTGACTGCCGGCTGCAACGGCAAGTAAAGCACCGAATTTTTTCTGCTTCAGCTTTTTTTCGTCAAGTACGGTGACCTTAAGATTCTCTTTTTTTGCACGCGTTATCATCGATCGTGTGAGACGTTCAGGTTTTTTATCGTTAGGTGGTGTATTGACCCATTCCCTTGCTAGAATTGTCCCATGGCAAATAGCAGCAACACGTGATGACAAGCCTTTGTATTTTTTCGCCTCATCCGGTTTTACAAGAAAGTTGATTTTTTTTAGAGGCGTATACTTTTTCTTTTTTTTGTATTTATCAAAGAGATGATTTGCTAAGAAAGCTCCCTCCAACAAGGCCTCGAGAACAAACGGCATTTCCAGTTCGATTTTGTGGGCTGAAGGAACTGCGATCAATGCCGCTGGAAGCTTTTTTCTTATCATCTCTTTTGTCGCTTTGCCGGCCATTTCACGTAATGATTCCATATCGATTTTTTCAAGTTTTCCAAGCCCAAGAAAGACAACACGATCTGCTTTAATCTCCTTTAAATGGTAGAATGTAACCTCATCTCCTTTATCACCGGTAAATTCCTTGATTTTTTTGGCCTTCTTGACAAGCGCCGATATGGTGGTGTTTTCATGAATATCCTTATCTTCGCAAACCGGAATTACCAACGATGCTGTTTTTGTCTTTGTAATATCGACTGCAGTTAAATGTAGCATGTATAAGTTCTCCTATTTGAGGCCATTGACCCTCCCGCCTTATATCTCTCGCCAACGGCGGGACGTCAGGTTCGAATTTTAATCCCCGAAATACTCAAGGTATGTCTGTGGTTAATCCCGCCATGGCGGGATCCCCTTTCTTGAGCTTGAATAAAATTGCATATTTTTCAAAGGCCTCTTGGGGTCGTGATTGATAAATGTCTCTTTTCTCTTGGATTCGAGGATTGGATAACTTAATAAAAAGATAAACCTATGATAGTTGCTTATACAAATCTTTTTCCAATATAGTCAAACAGATTATTTTAACCGCCAGTGTGCCAAAACTATTGCAAATTCATCTGTAGGCATTTAGTATCTTTTTGAACGGTTTATGACCATTTTGAGAGCTGGAGCATAGCTATGCGAATTATTACTAGACCTGATTTTGACGGTGTTGTATGTGCTTCACTGCTTTATGAAGCAGAACATATTGAACATCCTGTAAAATGGGTCGAACCGAACGAAGTGCAAAAAGGATTAATTGATGTTCTTGAAGGCGACATCATTGCTAACCTACCATTTGATGAAAGGTGTACACTCTGGTTCGATCATCATCACACCAATAGGATCGACAAACCGTTTAAAGGCGCTTTCAAGATAGCCCCCTCGGCAGCAGGCGTCATTTATGAATATTATAAAGACAGATTTCGCCGAGACTATAGCGAATTGGTCAAAGAAACAGACAAAATCGATTCGGCCAATTTGTCTTTGGATGAGGTTGATCATCCGGAAAAGTACAGCTATGTGCTGCTCTCCATGACGGTCTTAGGGCGTGATGAATATGACGAACCCTATTGGAACAGACTCGTTAAACTGCTAAGAAAATACGACATTGGAGCGGTTCTTAACGACCCTGAGGTAAAAAAACGATGTCAGGCGGTTGTTGAAAAAAACAAGATCTTTAAAGATATTTTACAGAAAAACACAAAAGTAATACAACACGTATCGGTGACTGATTTTCGTTCATTTGATAAGACACCGACGGGAAATCGTTTTTTGGTTTACTCGTTGTTTCCCGAGTCAATTGTTAGTGTAAAAATACGATATCCTGGTGACGACAAGGAAAAAGTTTCCGTTAGCGTGGGCCATAGCATTTTTAATCGCAATTGTCAGGTGAATGTTGGCCAGATGCTAGCAAAATTTGAAGGGGGGGGACATCGAGGTGCGGGTTCTTGTACGTTTCATGCGAGCAAGGCAGAAGAGTATATCGGAAAGATTATTGATATTCTGCTGAAAAATGAACCAATTGACGCACCAGATGTCTGACAGTCACGGTATAGCCGCCAGATTTTTCAAATGGGATATTTTTTCCCATGAAAAGGCTTCTTTTTGGCATGGGAATATGGCATTGTTTGTGAATATGGGGTCGGATTCAAGGTCATAGCGGGAGCTGTCAACCGCTTGCGGCCAAATGGCGGTATGAGGAATGGGAGAGTAATAGGATAGTACTGGTGTTATCCCGTTTTTTTTTACTGTTTTTATCGAATCAACGATTGATTCTTGCTTTTGCCCAGGAAGACCGATGAGCAGATAAGCTCCCATCATATCCCGGTTAAACCCTGCATCTGTCAAACAGGAGACAGCACGTCTAAACTCACGATCGGTCAATTTTTCGTCCAAACCCAACCTTTGTTCGAATACAGCGGTTT
>CP070768.1:3188811-3202666 GCA_020345745.1 Desulfobacterales bacterium | reverse complement strand
ACCCGGGAATAAACCCTGTACCGAGCGCCCGGAACGTTAAAAAAGTATGTAATAAATCTCACAATTTTTATTACATTTATTTCACAATATGTCGCATAGAATGGGTAGTAGACAATTTATGCGTATTCACCAAACCTGTTGACGCCCACCATAAGTCAAAAGAATATACCATATATTGTACTGTTGGAAAGTAACATCTACTATATGGTGGTCATTTGGTATTGGCGTCCGTGCAAATATTTTTTTGTCCCCGACAATTTGGTCTCTATTTTTCTTATTTTGCTAACTCAAGTTTTACACCCCAATCCGACCTAAAAGATAGTAAGCATTCGGGGGTATCCACATTCGTTTCAATCGGGATGGCTGCGGTCTCTGGAATAATTTCTCAATAAACATGGGTTAGGTAATCTATCCGGGCTCCAGGCTTTTTTCTACCAGTCGATATCAATCTTGTCTTAGCCGTGTGACCCAATATTTTATGATTTAATCTTTTTTTATACAAACCTTAACCCATGCCTCATGAAATCATAATATTGGGTCACTGGGTAACGATGAATAAAACGAAAAAGATATCTCCTTTCATAAAAAACCTGGAGCCCTCCTGCCCATGGTTTTCGATAAGTTGCATTCCCGCGGCTAACCCTATGAAATGACGAAGTGACTCCGCCAATATTGTTACACGAAAATGGATACCCCTAACGCCTGCGCTGGAGCTTGGGGGAGGCTGGATAATATTTTCGGTTCTTCTCCTATGTCGTTGGAGAAGAGCGTCCAAGGATCCAAGGGATCAAGGGGTCGAGGATTTTAATAAACCATTGAGGCCTTTGAAAAAAATTAAGTTTTGTTCAAGTTCAAAGCAGGCGAAGATTTTAACCACAGACATACATTGAGTATTTCGCGGATTAAAATCTGAGCCTAATACAGAAATTGGGCAAAAGGGAACGTTTTTCAAAGGTCTCTTTCATCGGTTGGGATCGATTAAGCAGCCGGTCGATTTGTTAAATAGGTCCCGGTACAGACGAAAAGGGTGCCGGTCAGCAAAGATGTTGTCAGCGGCTCATTTAAAATCAGAAACGACAATAACACTGCACTGATGGGTACAAAGTTGATAAAAAGCCCGGCACGTGTTGGGCCAATGGCTTGAATACCTTGATAATACCAAACAAATCCGATAACGGTCCCAAAAAACCCCAGATAGAAAAGACTCCACCAATCGACGACCAAATAGCGGTGCACCTGGTTTAAAAGCCCTTCTATCAGTGCTGGAAAAAATAAAGCCATTGTTCCGACACAGGATGCATAAAAAATTGCGACCAGCGGAGACAGGTTTTTCATCACCGTTTTACCAATAAGCGAAAAGAGAGTCCAGCTGCAAACACAGCCAAAAATAAACAGCTCTCCGCTCCCCAAGCCCCCTTGCCAGATGATGTTTAATTTGCCTCTGGAAATAACAATCATTGCCCCTGAGATAGAAAGTAAAATGCCGATACTATTTAACCCTGTTAATCGCTCGTTGAAAAGCAACGCCGAAAACAGCCCGATCACTACCGGCGTGGTGGCAATGATGACGGCAGCACGCCCGGCTTCGATCAGGCCCAGTCCCTTGAAAAAAAAGAAATTGTAAGCAAAAACACCGGTCATCCCCAAACATACAACCAACACCCATTGCTTGACGGTTAAACGGGAAAGGTTTCCATTGTTTCGCCAAACGAAAAGACCCAAGAATACCGAGGCGATGCAGAATCTTAAAAAGGCTGCTGAAAAGGGCCCTGCATTGGCGGTAACCACCCGTCCGGCGATAAACGTTCCGCCCCAGAAAAAAGCGGTAAGAAGAAGCTTGGAGTATATAATCATGTATACTGAACGACCAGAAAAAATCCTGAAATCCGCCCATGTTGAACCAACACTGGCAGGTTGAAAATTTATCTTTTTTTAAACAGGTGTCTAATGAGTTTGCCGAACAGCGCAATGAGGATGATAAACGCACCGCACAGGGAGATGGGAATTATCAAGGCGAGACTCACCTTAAAGATAAGCAGCAAGACAGGTATGATGATAAACAGTATTAACCCAATAACAACAAGGGCGCCGACACCTGTTATAAAATCCTTAATAAACTCAAAAAACCGGTTTTTTTTCTGAGGATCGTATGCACCAATTTCCGGCGGTGTTAAACGCCTGTCTTCATGGTTTTTTGGCTGTATTTCATCGTCCATGGTAATCTCGCCTTTCCACATTCACCTATGACCACGGTAACCGATTCATCATAAATTCAACATCGAGCGCCGTTAAACCTGGCTTGTTCAGTGTTGTGTGCTGAATCGAGCCAAACGTGCGGATTTTTACCATTCATGGATACGTTAGATACGACGACCTGATATTAAAATCAATCATCATTAGTAAATTACCTCTTTTAAGCATCTCACCCATTGATTTTATTATATATGGTTATGTTATCCAATTGTCAGGTCGAACATCTGTCAGGCCGCACCAGAGGATACGTTCTGAGAGACCTTTGACAACCTATTCTTTTGGTCCGATCGCGGGGCTGGGCTCAATACCGTATCACAACGATGAAGACATTAACTTATATAAAGATTTCTGTGGATTGTAAGGGCACGGAAATTGCCGAGTGGATGGCATGAACGACATAAAGGAAAGAAGACAACAACGACGATTCCGCGTTCAAGCAGGCGCCTATGCTGTGCTTAATAATGGTTCATTAAAGCTTGTTCAAATCCAAAATATCAGAAATGAACCTCTTTTCATTGCTGGCAGTACCCCGGGTATGGTGAAAATGAAAGCTGAATGGGCCATCGGACACCGAGATGGTGCAAAATAGTATGTTTTTCAAAGGTCTCCTTGTATCCTTCACGCCATGATCGTATTATTTTCTTTTTAGCAAGTGTTCGGCATACAGTCACATCCGCAACCACACCCTTCCTGAGCCTGGGTTGGTGTGTCACTGATACCCACAACTTCAATTTCAAAGGTCAATGTTTCTCCGGCCAGCGGGTGGTTCATATCCACGGTCACTTTTTCATCATCAAGATGAACAATTTGGGCGGGGATCGGCCTTCCTTCCTGGGATTGCAGGCTGATCATCATGCCAACCTCAAGATTCATTTCGGGCGGGACATCGGACATGGGAAAGTTTTGTCTGAGGTTTTCATTTCTTTGTCCGTAAGCCTCTTCCGGCTCGAGGGTGAACGTCTTTTTTTCGCTTACGGACATTCCCATTAGCTCATTCTCAAATCCGGTTATCAGCTGCCCCGCCCCCATTTTTACCTCCAGAGGTTGGCGCCCTTGGCTGCTATCGAATACGTTACCATTTTTCAGTGTTCCCTTGTAATCAACGCTTACAAAAATACCATTCTCAACTTTTTTCACGATGGACTCCTTTGATGTGGATTTATTTCCTCAGAAACTTAAGCACAAAGATGCCCAAGTCAAGTTCCATAGAAGGTTTTAACCCATGTTCCGATTGCATCAGGCTTATGGAACGGTATTTTTAGAATCGCTTTAGGAAAACTCAGGAGTCGTAAATATTCTCCTTGTCAAGCAAACCAGGTTCAATTATACAGATGCATACTATCTTTTTAATTGGTGCCTATTATTACAAACGCACACATCAGCGCAAAGAGGTGACCAGATGCTGCCATTTGATGAGGCTGTTGAAAAATTCAAAGAGATTTTACATAAAGATCCTGAAAACGTCGAGGTATGGTGCAGCTGGGGGATAGCCCTGATTGAGATGAGAAAGTTCGATGACGCAATAGAAAAATTTAAGGAAGCGATAAAACTTGACCCTCACCTTCCATCAGCCTGGTATGGTTGGGGAATTGCTCTCAGCGCTTTAGGCCAAAAAGAGGCAGCTGCTGAAAAAATCAAAAAGGCAATGGCAGTCGACCCTGACAGCGAAAAGGATTCGTCTGAACCCGCATAAAAGAATTCGGCAGAACCCATGGACGAATCAAAATGATATTTTACGGGCCAGGCGCGGCAACAGATGCCTGATGATCGACTCAAACCAAACAGCAGTATCTTTTCTCATGTTTAACACTTTAATTCTGATTGCAATTCAAACAGCAGAACGGCTGGATAATATTTTTAGAAAGGCAAAATTTAAATAATGCGTTCTCGTACTAGCAACGGCGCATACATACCAAATGAGTTTTATATTGATGAAAGAGTGATGTGCCTTCGATAAGCCAACTATTGCGCCTGATTCGAGTAAATCGCACGATTTCGATTATTACACTGAATCAAAAAATATAATCCAGCCTCTACGGATCTCCAGGGTGAGCGTTCAGGAAGTAACCATTTTCGTGTAACGATATTGGCGGAGTCCCTTCGTCATTTTATTGGTGAGCTGTGAGGAGGCGACTTTTCAAAAGCTATGGGAAAAAGCCTGAAGCCCGGAAAAATTAAATCAACCGGAATTTCTTTGTTACTTTTTCACACAAATACTCACCAATCGGTATTGCCGAAGTTGCGGCAGGGGAGGGTGCGTTACAAACATGAAAGGAGCGCTCGCTTTCGGCAAAAAGAAAGTCGTGAACAAGGCTTCCGTCTCTTTTTACTGCCTGGGCTCTAATACCGGCAGGATAAGGGTATAGATCCTCGATCGTAAGGCTCGGGCAATATTTTCGTACGCGATTGAGGTAGCCGGGTTTGTAAAAAGAATCTTTAATTTCACTCAGCCCGGATGTTAAATGATTCAAGACAACTTTCCAAAAACCCGGAAATGTCATCATTTCTATACTATCTTCTAAATTCAAATTGATTCTGGCGTAACCTTCCCGTTTCCATCCCAGCACGGCATTGGGGCCGACGGTCACCGAGCCGTCGATCATCCGGGTCAGGTGCACACCTAAAAATGGGAGTTTAGGATCGGGTATTGGGTAAATAAGGTGGCTGACGATCTGGTTGTGTCTGGGCGATAGCCGGTAGTATTCCCCACGAAAGGGTATGATTTGGAAATCGATATCTATTTGCATCATTTTTGCCAGTCGGTCTGCCATTAGTCCGCCACAGACGACGATATACCTGGTTGTTATGGTATTGGCGCCTAAATGAATCTGTACAGAATCGTCAGTCTCCTTTAGCGATATGACTTCAGTGCCCAGTTGGATGGCACCGCCTGATTCGACAAATCGTTCTGCCATTTTCAACGTTATCTTTGTAAAGTCGGTAATTCCTGTGGCCGGCACCAAAAGTGCTGCCAAACCTATGATATTGGGTTCGCGTTTTTTAAGTTCATCTTCCGACAAGCGTTCGATCTCAATTTTGTTTTGAATGCACCTTTTTTCCAACGCCTCCATCTGCTCGTATTCAATTATATCGGTAGCCACCAACAGTTTGCCGCACTGTTCATATGGCAAGCCATGCTCCTGGCAAAAGGCAATGGTTTGCGCTGCACCGCGTTTGCAGAAATCGGCTTTTAAGCTGCCAGGGGCATAATACACGCCTGCGTGGATGACGCCTGAATTGCGACCGGTTTGATGATGGGCCAGAGAGGATTCTTTTTCAATCAATAGAACAGCCGAGTCAGGATAACGTTGCTTGAGCTTCCAAGCGGTGGAGACACCAACAATTCCACCTCCGATCAATACGATATCATACGTGTCCAACATCATTTTGAGATCCCCTATCCATCCCTCTGAAAAAAGAAAAAGGGCAACCCTTGCACCATGTGTCTGCCCCATTTGAAAATGCTATCATACGCATTAAACACCCATGAGTTTCAGCACCTCATCGGTTTGACTGTAGGTCATATACTCTTTGGTCTGTAAAATGTTGCCGATAAGACGATGCTCCATACCTTGTAATTCCTCGGCGAGCTGAACCTTCAATGCCTCGATGAGCTGATCCCGTGTAATGAATCCATTTTCGATAGCCACATAACCAAAGCGTTTGTCGAACTTTTCTTCTAACATCTTTTTATAACCTTTTATGTGTTTGGTATTAGATAAACGTTAAGGGCTCATGGAACTTGACGCCGATACCTTCAGCGTCAAGCCTTACCACTTCTCCCCCGACTTGTATTTCATCTGCAACTTTGGGGAGTGAGAAAGTAAGCGTAATTTGCTGACCAATATAAAAGTTCCCGGTTGTCTGGATAAAAACACCGCCATTGCTGATGTCTTGAATAAAATCTGTGAAAGATGCTCCTTCACTCGCGCACTCTACAGGGATAAAAGAGGGCTTTCTGGAATGTTCTCTTGTTTCTTTTATTTTGAATTTATGCCATTTTTCCAAATACTTCAGAAGATTACGGTTAGCTGATTCAGACATATTGGAAATTAGCAGCGACAAGACTTGCTTATGATCGATTGCGGATGACTTGGCAATGATTCCCGAAATGAGCTTACGCCTTTCGGCCTCAGACATATAAGAAAAAATTTGCAGTATAAGTGATTTTGCTTTGTTAGGGCTGGGTTCTATGTCATCATATTTCATAAAAGGTATCCCTCTTTCGAACCGCTGCATCGGGCAATATAGGGAACCATTTAATCATAACAATTGAATTCCCCGCTGATTGTCTCAGCGTAGCGAAGAACCCGCTGGCAAGGCATTGGGGGATGCACTCAAATTGAATAGAGTAAAGACAATTAAGGGAAAATATATGTACAAGCAATCTCAAAAATACATCTAACACCCAATTACAGTGTTGCGAGTCGCTTTAAAATGTACTGCTCATCCCGTTTATGGGCGGGACTGCGTATTTTCATATGTTACACATGACGCCTACAGCGTCTCGCACCCTGTCCTTGAACGTAAACTATATTTTTGCGATGGCGTGTAGAATTAATAATGGAAAACACCCAACAAGTCAATTAATAAAAAAGGCAGGACCATTTTGATCCTGCCTTTTTACCCTGAAAGCCTCTTTTGTTTCAAGGCATCATGTGATTCGGTTGAGCCATCACCCTTGACGAGTTTAGGGTCGTCCGAACCTGTCAGGTTTTCTTGATATGTTCTTCTGTTAAATCATATTTGCCAAGCTCTATAGGCGAAGGCTTCCCTAAAATGCCGTTATTCATACCGCAGTATTTCACCATTTTAAATTTAGGTTGAAGATATGCGAATAAAAAGATGCACGCGCATCCGAGAAGCCATTTAATGGGTCATGTCGTGCCTGTTTTGCCCGATAAAAATAAGATTACCGAGACCATCGCTGGATCTATCAAGATTTTTTTTAAACACATCTCTGCCAAAAGGGTGGATGGTTTTAAGGTCATTGGTGTCAATAAAGATTTGATAAAGACCCTGACCATATTCTGCTATTGCATTGATCAATTCGTGCGCGGAATTTCCATCAAAATCACCATCCAGTTTAAGATGGAGGCTATCTCTGGTTTGATAACGATAAATTCGAAAATTTGATGCCATTGGTTACCCTCCTTTGCAGTGATTGATTCCACACAAAATTAATGCAAAAATCATGCAAAAATAAACGAGTAAAAAATATTAGCAATGATATCAGAGCGGTTTTTTTCTGCACATAAAAAAATACTGATAAAACAGGTAGGCTAATTACCTAATAAGGATGAGAGAAAAAAGAGATGATTGTGGAATAAAATACATAAAAATGGGTAAAAATTTACATATTAGTCCCTCCAGATCATGCAGCTTTTAGATCACAGGGAAAAAGGGGGGATGCACGAAAATGTCAGGGGACCGTTAAAACCAAAAAGCAGGATAATTACCGACCCCTGCCCGTTAGCGCAAGGTGATCATTTTGACAGTCTTGATTTTGGCCGTCTTCTGTCGAGCCCACTCCTTCTGTCCGCACCAGACCGTCGTTCTGGGATATGAAAATCATATGAGAATTGGCGTCGCTCAGCCCCTAAACGCCTACCCCCATTATCAGGTAAAACGGCTCTCATGGGTAATTCGGTTTGTTTGAAATGTTTTCAAAGGTCTCACCGTATGGAGAGATGTTAAAATGTCTTACTTGGTGCGCGTTCGCTAACGTCTAGAAGGGGAGGATTGTATGTAAAAGCCATTTAAGAGGTAAGTTCATCACCTTTGAATGTATTTGAGTTAACTTGATGACAGTGAAGACATTTGGTGATGAATCCTTCGGGTAAACACGCCACTAGCACACCACCATGCAACCCAAAACCACCTGACGTGGATGTTATATCAACGTTCACCTCACAATCGCAATCAACACATGTGCTTGTTATCGTGATTGTGAATTTGTCGGGCTGATCTTTAAATATCTTTCTTAGGGCTTCTAGGTCCACTATGGGTCGTTCCATCAGGGTTTCTTAAAGGTATGTTTACCCTTTACCCATCCAAATGGCTGGTAATTGCAAAAGTGCTTTATCGGTACTCTTTTCAAAAAAAGCAACGATGTTGGCGGTTCAATTTAAAGCAAACCGCCAGGAAAGATACAATAATATCGGTTTTTTTCTAGTAAAAGTCAAGGCTTGATTTTTAAACATAAAATGCGCAGCCAAAATACGCATTATAGAAGAAATGTCACCGGCTATCATCAAGGTAGCTGAATTGTTTTCACAGGTAATGAGAAAATCGTTTTACGTTATCGAAACCAATTTTCTTTTTCACCCGGTTTTTCTTTTGTTTCGTTTTGCTCTGTTTCTTCTTGTGCTTGTTTTTGCTCCGTTTCTTCTTGTGCTTCTTTTTTAACATGGAGCATGGCTTCTGTTCCGGTTTTCATCTTTTTTGCCCTGCTCTTAGGGATTTTTACGACCGCCACCGAGGCTTGTGCGCTCACCACTGAACCACAAACAAGTTCATTGCCGTAAGCGGATGAAGACATTAAAAAGCAGACGGTTGCTCCCGGTATGAATCCATCATTTACACCACCATTGATATGGATGCGACCTTTGCTTTTATTGATTCTTGTAACTTGCGCTGCCATCACCATACCCTGAAAAAAAATCGTCGTGAATACGACAGTCATAAGCATAAAAAGAAATACATTCATTTTTTTCATGAAGCCCTCCTTTTCTTTATATAAAAAGTTGACGCAATCACATGGGACCCGTTTCAATGGTTGTGGGTTTCAAATTAAGCATACTTAAAACTTGTCCACAAGGCAATACTGAACCATGTTTGGAACCTTCTTCTTCCCAATATGGTTTTTAGGGGAAACCAATGGCCCGACGATCAAGCGGCTGTTTGCCGTAAGCGTCGCATCGGTATGGGTGCCGCGTTTTAGAAATGTTTCAAGACGACCCTATAAATATGTTTGATTTTCATGATAAACATTAAATATAATCAGCTAGAAAAAAGATGTGATGAGATGCATTATTCGAATGATAGTATTTTTATCCATGATTTAGATGGAAATATTCTGGATGTGAACCCAAGGGTTGTTGACCTGTTTGGATATTCAAGATCTGCAATACTTTCCATGAACATCTCTTCCTTGCACCCCTCTTGGGCACTGAATAGATCAAAGCGGGCATTTGCATCGATTCAGCAAGATGGATATGTGAATATAGATGTGGATTTTCAGAAAAAGAATGGCGATGTGTTCATTGGCGACGTTTTCTCAAGCCTTATTCAGATAAATCAGATGCAGGTGGTTCTGGGAATTGTCCGGGATATCACCGATCGTAAGCAAGCGGAAAATGCTGTTCGGGACAGTGAAAAAAATGGGCTTGAAAAACAAGAAGATAAACCTCAGATCTCACCTGTTAACCTTTCAATAGAGGCGACCATTTATATCAGCTGTTGCTGGCCGTATCTAATACATTTAGGGCTTTTTCTTTTCCCACAAGTTGAACAAATGTTCCAAATCGCGGTCCGCGCTCTTGACCAAAGACAACTTCGTAAAACATCTTAAACAGATTTTTGGGTGTTTCATTGAACATTCTGGCGACCCGAAATGGGATCGATTGAAGTTCGTTTTCATCGTTTCCTTCATAGTCGGCGAGTTCATCACGCAATTGCTTAAGTATTCTTTTCTCGGCCGTGTTGGGCGTTCGATACTTTTTGTTAGGCAAAACAAAATCCCGGTAATAATTCATGGCTTTTTTTACGAGTTCTTCTATGATGTCAATGAAATCTAGCATCGACGGATCATACCGTTTAAGGTATTCTAATATGAGATTGATATCGTCGGCGCCAACAGCAGAAATGAGGTTATTGATCAATGAAAAATTGATAGAACTCCCATAGTTCGGGACCATTGCACCTTTGTTAAAAAGATGCCAAACGGTCGAATCCGGCTGTTTGTCCGTTTCCAACCGGTCATAATCACTCAGATCTCTGAGGTAGTCATCGACTGATTTTGGAACCATACCCCAAAATAATCGTTTGGCCTGTTTTGGATTTTGAAAAATATAGTAGAGCAGTGAGTCCAAAGGCGCGTAACTCATCCATGCATCGATGGTTAATCCTTTACCGACACTCTTTGAAATCTTCCGGCCGTCTTCATCCAAAAAGAGCTCATAAAACAATCCCATTGGAGGCTGTTTTCCCATGATGCGGACAATCTTTCCTGAAAGCTTTGCAGATTCAATCAAATCTTTTCCATACATTTCGTAGCCAATATCATATGAATACCAACGCAAAGCCCAATCTATTTTCCAGCCCACTTTAACCTTGCCGTTAAATATAGATGTTCGCTCTTTGTGACCGCAACTTTTTACCGAGCCTCCCTCTCGATCGCAGGTATATTCGATGGCGTTATTTTCAGGGGTGTACGCTGTCACCCGTGTGCTGTAAATTCTGCCGCATTTTTCACAAATTGGAAAAAAGGGCGACCAGTCAATCCGTTTTTCTTTGCTCATGGTGGGTAAAATAACAGCTTTGATTGCTTCAACCTTTTGCAGTATTATGGCTAGACCGTCATTGAAATCTCCTCTGGTATAGGCTTCATGCGAACTTTGAAAGGTATAATCAAATTGATAACGATCAAGGAATTCGTTCAATTTTTTATTCATAAAGGCGCTATAGCTTTCGCATTCCCCAAATGGATCTGGAATGTAACATAATGGCCTTCCTAAATTTTGTGTCAGCATTTCCTGTTGCGGTATGTTGAGGGGCACCTTTCTCAATCCATCCATATCATCGCTAAAAGCAATCAGCTGGGTAGGATATTGGGTCAAGAATTCAAATGCGTGGCGCACCCATGTGGTTCGAGCGATTTCCGCAAACGTGCCGATATGTGGCATTCCGCTGGGACCAAAACCGGTTTCAAAACGAACAGGAATGTGATGTGGTTTCGGGAAACGGTTACGCAGCTTTTGGGCTTCCTTAAAAGGCCAAGAATGATATCCAGAAGTTGTCATAAGTTTGTCATACAAAAAAAAAGATAAAGTGGCAAGGCATCCTTTTTGATTATTTCCATGGGTGTTTTTAAAAAGAATCATTATAGGGTGTAACAATGAGTGAGTGTTCCATTCAAGATAAAGCGGACTTTTTTCTTGACAGAATATATATATTTGTTTTAGGTTTCATAAGTTTCATATGTTTCGTTTGTTTCAGCCCTTTTGTCAAATAAAGTGGATTCATGGCACAAAATAAAAAATTAATCACCATACCGCAGGCTGCCAGATATTGTTCGGTCAGCAGAGTGACCCTTTGGCGATGGGTCAAGTCGGGAAAAGTAAAAGCGTTCCTTTCTCCGGGCGGTCAATATAAAATCCGCGAAAAGGATTTGGAATCCTTTATTTTTGGGGAAATGGGATATCTAAACACCACCGATCTTGCCAATGAAAAAAAGATTCTCATCGTTGACGATGATCCTGAGATTCAAAATATTATCGTCAAAATTTTATCCAAGAATGGTTACCGGGCCGCAAGCGCATCTGATGGCCTCGATGCTGGAATTAAAATCGCAAAATTTGGGCCGGATCTTATTATTCTCGACCTGCTGATGCCACATATGGATGGTTTTGAAGTATGCAGACGCATCAAGGGAGATCGTGACCATTTTCATATAAAAATAATCATATTAACCGGTTATGACACTCCACAAAACAGGGAACGAATATTGGAAGCAGGGGCTGACGCTTATCTTTCAAAACCTGTGAGGAAGGATGATCTTTTAGAACACATCGAAAACCTTCTCAGTCCAAGTGACACGCAAACGACTTTACACAACAAGGAGGTAATGTTGTATGACTGAAACAATAAGCGCAATGGGCGCCCCATCAGAAAAGGCAGAAGGTAAAGCCACAACGGTTACGGCGACATCGGATATACGATTTGATAAGCATGGCGTGACCGTTCGTTTAGTAGAGATCATCCTGGAAATGCCTGAACAAAACCAGCGGGACATGTTAAAAGCGTTGGAGAGCGAGCTCGCTGAAAAGCAGGATGATTTCGACGATAAAGTGCCCTTACCTAAGAACATGCGAGAGCATCCCAGAAAAACCTCGTTAATCGCTGTTGATTGCGCAACAAACGATACAGGTTTTACCAATTTCATTCATGACATTAGCAATGGCGGTGTATTCATTGAGACGACTGCGCCTTTCTATGTCGGGCAAAAACTATCGTTAAACTTCTCCCTTCCAAAAATTGACCATCCGATATCCGTTGGCGGTGAAGTGGTCCGGATTGATTCCACCGGAATTGGTGTGAGATTTATTGAAGGAGATGTTCAGAAGATTGATATCAGTTGATAAGTGCTGATTGATAAAGCGGAAGTTCTTCCATCATTTTAGTCCTTTTTTAGTGGCTTCCCACCCAATAATTGCTTTTTTTCTTGACGACCCCCAGCGGTATTGGTGGATTTTTCCGGATTTTGCGATCACCCTATGACAGGGAATGAGGTACGCAACAGGGTTGATGGCGATAGCATTTGCAACGGCTCGAAAAGCTTTTGGGCGTCCGATATAAGCAGCGATATCCTGGTAGCTTACCACACAGCCTGCGGGTATGGTTAGCAGCGCCCGCCAGACATTCACTTGAAAATTGGTTCCTTTTAACTGCAGGTGGAACGGCCGTGAATCGATGGTGTGGTCTGCGCTGAATATGCGGTTGACAATCGATTGGATGCGAGCGTGACTTTCAGAAAAAACAGCGCCGGGCCACGCTTGCGTCAGGTGATTAATGGCTTTGGACCGATTATTCTCTTTGACAAATCCAAGATAACAAATCCCCCTATTGGTTATGGCCAGCAGACATTCACCGAACGGTGAACAGCTGAATCCATACTCTATCTTCAACCCACCGCCCATCTGTTTAAAGTCGCCGGGTGTCATGGCTTCAAAGGTGACAAATAAATCATGGAGACGACTGGGACCGGAAAGCCCGGCATCCAAAGATGTTTCAAGAAGGCTTTTGGATTCGGCCAGGCTCTGTTTAGCATAGTCAAGGGTTAAAAATTGCAGAAATTGGATGGGACTTATCCCCACCCATCGCTTAAACACTCTATCAAAGTGAAATTTGCTAAGATGAACACTTGCTGCAATCTTATCGAGACTCGGTTGCAATTTAAAGTTATTCTCTATGAATTGGATGGCCTTTTCAATTCGTTGATAATCGTCGGATTGTTGTGAGAAATCTACAAGGTTCATTTTACCTCCCTTATTATATCGATACCCTACATGAGTCAGCGCATTCTCACAACCCGAATCTTGCTCTTTAAACCAGCAATATCCGGGTCTTCATTGGATCATCCAAAAGCTCTCAAAACCTTCGGGAAAGTAGATTTTATGGTTTTTTATGCAAAGGGATATCTTTTTCGTTTTATTCAACGTCACTCAGTGCCCCAATATTATGATTTCATGAAACATGGGTTAAGGTTTGCATAAAAATAAGTTCAAATCATAAAATATTGGGTCACCCGGCTAAGACAAAATTAATATCGACCGGAAGAAAAAGCCTGGAGCACATATAGATTATCTAATCCTTGTTTATT
>CP070768.1:3182753-3188711 GCA_020345745.1 Desulfobacterales bacterium | reverse complement strand
TTTTGCATGGATACGAAAACCGACCTTTTAGTTTGCCCAGCTCTGTTTGGACTTCATCAGCCGATGTTACCCGCCCTTTAATCAAAGTACCCTCACCCACAAAATCGGCAACATATTGACTTTTGGGACGATGATACAGATTATAGGCTGTATCCCACTGCTCCAGGCTTCCATCTTTCATCACACCGATTGTGTCTGCCATTGCAAAGGCTTCATTTTGGTTGTGGGTGACAAGCAGTACACTGATCCCCAATTCATTAAGAATATTTCGCACCTCAATGGAAAGCCGTTCTCGTAAGGCCACATCAAGGTTGGAAAATGGCTCGTCCATCAGCAGAAGATCGGGATTAGGTGACAGTGCTCTAGCCAAGGCAACACGCTGCTGCTGACCACCGGATAATTCGTGAGGATACTTTTCAGCATCACCAAGCAACCCGACCAAATCAAGCATTTCCATCAAACGATGATTCTGTTTTTGCTTGGTCAGACGTTCAAGACCAAAGGTGATATTTTTCCTGACAGTCAAGTGAGGAAAAAGTGCATAGTCTTGAAAAACCATGCCCAGTCGCCTGTTCTCAGGTGGAATGCGATCAGTTGAGCTGGAAACGAGTGATCCGTCAATAAAGATAAATCCTGATTGTATCGGCTCGAAACCGGCAATGCATCGCAAAACAGTCGTCTTCCCACAACCACTCTCCCCCAGCAGGCAGCCAATGTGTCCTTTTTGTAACTCAAACGAAAGCGAGCTGATAACGCAGCTACCGTTATATGCTTTTGAAATATGTTTTACTTCCAAAGAGTTTTGCATAATTATCCACCGTATAAGATTATAGGGTTGTTCGTTCTGATTGTCTATTAAGAAGTATAAGCGGAACAAGCCCTGCTAAAACCAGGGTTATCGACGGCAGTGCGGCCCTTTGCCACTCTCCCTCTGATGTCAGTTCAAAAATCTTAACCGCCAACGTATCCCATCCAAATGGTCGGGTCATCAAAGTAATGGGCATCTCTTTCATCACATCGACAAAAACAAGCATAGCAGCAGTAAAGAGTCCATTTTTTAAAATCGGGATATGGATTTTTCGAAGCTGGTTTAAGCCGGTTATCCCGAGTAATGTTGAAGCTTCATCCTGGCTCCTTGTAATTCTGAGCATAGAACTGTTGATGCTGTTAAATCCGGCTGTTAAAAAGCGAACCGTATAGGCAAATATGACCGCTACAATAGTACCGTTAAGAATTGAATAGAGCTGGATACCAGAGGTCTCTTTTATTAACCAAATGATTTGTCTGTCTGCAAAACTTAACATTATCACGACCCCGACTGCTAAAACAGTTCCGGGTAAGGCATACCCCATCGTCGCAAGACGTATTATCCATTTACTGGTAAAATCAGAATATTGTCGCTGGATATAGGCCAAGAACAACCCAAGTCCGACAATAACTGCCGCTGCTATTGAAGAAAAAAGTATGGATCTAAAAAGTAGTCCAATGTAACGGCTGTCAAGCTCCGCTGATATTGACCTTACAAACCAAATCAAGAGTTGTAGGCAGGGAATGAAAAAAGCAATTAACAGGATTGCACTCAAGAATCCGAAAGCAATCCATTTTCCCCAACCGTTAAGTCTAATTCGACTTTCCCCGGTGGTCATTTTGCCCACTTGGTTAAACTGTATTTTGGTCCGCATCTGCTGTTCAACGATGATCACTACAAACACAAAAATTAAAAGTACAGAAGAAAGCTGACCGGCGGCAGATAAAGAGAAAAAGCCAAACCAGGCCTTATAAATTCCAGTTGTAAAGGTATCATAGTTGAAGATGGAGACGGCACCGAAATCCGCTAAAGTCTCCATCAATACAAGCATCAAACCACTTGCTATCCATGGTCTTGCCATTGGTAATGCAGCTTTAAAAAAAGCTTTTGCCCGGCTACGTCCTAATGCTTGGGATACTTCCAGAACTCTTTTGCCCTGCGTTTTAAAAGCGTTTCGGGTCAGCAGATAAACATAAGGGTACAGTGCCAGAGACATCACGACAATGACACCTCCGGGTGACCGGATGTTCGGAAACCATTTTAAAGATGAAACAATATTTGCTCTTAACAGGGCTTGCACCGGGCCGGAGAAATCGAGCAACCCGATAAACACAAATGCGAGAACATATGTAGGCACAGCAAGGGGAAGTATCAATGCCCAGTTGAAAAATTTTCGGCCCGGAAAATCGCATACAGCCGTAAGCCATGCCGCACCGACACCAAGAACAAACGTTCCTGCCAATACACCGATGCACAGCTTTAAAGTGTTTTTCAGCAAATCGACTAAAAGGGTGTCAACGATATGTTGCCAGATTTTCGGTTCAGATTGTAAAAAGGATGCAAATATTAAAAGGATAGGGATTATAATCCCCAATGCCAATACAAAAGCAATACTTCTAAGACTAGCTACAGTGCGTATCATATTGAGCGATTTATAGCGTAATGAGTAATAATACGCTCTATTTGGCACGCAGGCAGATATATTCATATTTTCACTTAAAGAAGCAGAGGCTATCACCTACCGTATAACCGTTGGCAAATGATAATGATAGTATGGGTACCTAACAATGTTGGTTCTGATTTATCTATCCAAACAAATTATTTATAGCCGATGCGATCCATCAGCATTATGGCTGCCGCCTGGTTTTCACCTGCGTTCTTAAGATTGATTTTGTTTTGCTTAAATGTTCCCCAGGAAGCGACGGTAGGGTTGACAGGGACATCAGGATTGACCGGATATTCCATGTTCAGATCAGCGAATACCTGCTGCGCCTTAGCCGTTGACAACCATTCCAAAAAAGCAATGGCCGCTGCCTTATTTTCCGAGGCATTGACAACACCAGCACCTGATACATTAACATGAACACCGCCCGAGGATTGGTTTGGCCAAAAGAGTGCAATGGGTATGGCCGGGTCTTTTTTGACAAGACGACCAAAATAATAGGTATTCACAACCCCCACATCTCCCTGACCGGCAATAATGGCTTCCATTACTTT
Source organism: Desulfobacterales bacterium (assembly GCA_020345745.1). Lineage (GTDB taxonomy): Bacteria > Desulfobacterota > Desulfobacteria > Desulfobacterales > UBA11574. The sequence continues at coordinate 3,185,686 of CP070768.1, read as the reverse complement.
GGTATCACTGGAAAAAGGAGGTGCTGCAAGATTGTTCACCCACCCTTTTACTATTTCGGCTGTTGCTTTCTTGCCATGCTCTTTGATCAACATCCCGACCAATGACTGGTTGTACACTTTCTTCGAGGTCCTGAGAACAAGCCTTTTTTTCCATTTAGCCGCAGCCAGATCCTCGTAAGTGGACAACTCGTCAGGTCTAACTCTTTCGGTACTGTATACGATCGTCCTTGCCCTTAAAGACAGCCCAAACCATTTATTTTCCGGATCACGCAAATAGCTTGGAATGTTGGCTGTTAAAACATCTGAACTGACCGGTTGCAGTACCCCTTGGTTTGCAGCATGCCACAAGTTCCCGGCATCTACGGTAATCACAAGGTCTGCAGGTGTTTTTTCACCCTCGGCCTTGATACGCTGCAACAACACCGGGGCTTTATCGGTGATGTATTTTATCTTAACGCCGGTCTTTTTAGAATAAAGGTCAAATACTGGTTTGATGAGATGCTCCTTGCGGGCTGAATAGACAGCGATTTCCTGACCAAACCCAGTGCTCGAATAGGTTGCTAGAAGAAAGAGGGAGCATGAAAAAATAAGTGTGTGGATCAGTTTGTTCATTTGGGTCATAGCTCCTTTTTGGATATTTTAGAATTAACTTGAATCATGGGTTAACATTCATGAAACTGGTGTTTTGATAAAAATATTAAATAATTATAAATAATGGCTAGATGCATTAATCCTCGCTTGCCCCATTATTCACAGGAAATTGTTTGATACCTCAAACATATTTTAATGTCAACGACTTTTTTATAAAAGTTAATAAAAGTTTGACAATTAATTAATTGTATGAGATTGTGGCCACCAATACCCTGGCAAGCAACTTCAAAAAGTGAGCGAGATAATATGAAAGGACTTTCTGAGAATTTAGAAGATTATTTGGAAACCATTTTGGTTTTGCAGAATGAAAATGCCGTTGCGCGGGTAAAAGATATAGCCGAAAATCTAGGCGTGCTGAGTGGCACCGTTACCTCGGCTTTGAGAACACTTTCAGAAAAAAAATTGATCAACTATAAACCATATAGCTTCATCACTTTAACAAAAGAAGGGAAAAAGATAGCTGAAGAAATATTAAGACGGCATAATGTAATAAAAGATTTTTTACAATGCGTGCTTCTGTTAGATGAGGGCAAAGCTGAAGAAAATGCCTGCAGGATGGAACACTCAATGGATAAAATCGCCATCAACCGACTGGTTCAATTCATCGATTATATCTATCAATGCCCGCGCACTGGAGATGACTGGATAAGAAATTTCAATACATTTTACACCCAGAATAAAATCGCCGAAGCCAATTGTCCAGAATGTTTAGATGCCTGTTTGAAACGTTATAGTCAAAAAATGGCTGGATAAGCCATTCTTTTCAAGGATCTCAATTCCAGAAATGTGGGGTGTTAGCTAACAATTGCCTTGTGTTGTTATTCGATTTTTAACTGTACTCTGAAAAAGATAATGGACTATGGGTAGACATGTTATCGGTTCATGATTACATGCATCTTTTAACTCTACGCCATCTTTTAAGAACGCCAAATATTATTTAGATTCAATAGTTTGCAACACAATACAGTCCTTCTGGCAATAATTTCAAACCGAAGCCTTGAATATTTTGAGTTTAAAATATTCACCTGGATAGAGAGTAATCATGAAAATAGACTAATCATACAAATCCATAAAGTATCAATTTTTTACCTCAATTCAGATCAGCAAAGGAAGGTCTATTAAGCTAAGAATAGTTTAAGCCCAAATTATAAATCCCCGGCAGCCAAATGAGGCTGGCAGGGATTTACAATTGGTTTCTTGGTTAGTAATGTGAACTACCAGTCTTCTCCTTTCTTGGCTTTTTCTGACATATAATTTAACATTTTGTTCAACATTTCCATATGCTTTTTGGTGTCTAGCTTGCCTTCGGCGCTCACTTTTTCCCAGAGCTTGGCGTCAACCATGTTTTGATGACAGCTCATACAGACCCCGGCTTTTATCATAATTCTCTGCTCTTCTTTATTAAAAGCCCGGCTCAAGGGCCAGTGAGTTCCGACGGTGGCCAGCTGCACACCCTCTCTATCGACAATCTGCGACCAGTCAAATGTCAGTTTCGGTATGCCCGGAATCTGGACAGTGTACTTCTCAGGAATCACCTTGCCTGTTGCGGAATTGATGAGATCTTCAACAATATCCACGTTCTGTTTAATACCGAAAGTGCCCCCACCCAGACCAAGACCGACCACCTTGAGATTGGCGTGACAGCTCTCACAGGTGCGCGCTTTGCGCTGAGCGGTGTGCGGCTGCACAGGAGCCATATCGATTGCCAACGGAACATGCTCTTGACCTAAGGTTTTAGCCTCATCCGGACTTTCTGCTATGGCGTTATGGATAAGGGTTTCTCCGTTTTCGCCGATAACGGTATAAGTTACCTGGCATCCGGGCATCAACGGGGATACTCTACCCTCGCCGCTTATCCCTAGAACCGGATCCTCCCAGCGCAGATAAGAACGCTTCTCACTTATCTTGCCAGGTGAAACAATTCCCTTGGAACCGATTTTCGACTCTGCGGTTTGCCCGTTGGTCATTCGTTTGTTTCCGGAAGAGACCCAGTCGGTACCAGATTTGGGATTCCCTTTTTTATCCTTACTGTAATCCACTTTTACGTGGCACCCGTAACACTGGGGCACCCATGAGGCATGGCATCCATAACACTCCATTTTGTCCGTATGGGATTTAACCGCAGACATGGCAACCATAGCGGAAGGATCTTTCCACTTTTTCTCTTTGTCAAGGTTCTTGAGAATCGGCGGTTTGAAATCATTGTTGTTTGCCGAATAAACGATCACTTCATTGCCCGACTTGACGACATTTCCGATAGGATTTCCCCGAGCGGACAAAAT
>CP070768.1:3179630-3182653 GCA_020345745.1 Desulfobacterales bacterium | reverse complement strand
AATTAATAAAAATACAATCCGTGCCATATGTGCATATTACGGATTGGAAATTTCTGATAAACCTGCCATGCCCTGCATGTCCAGCAGGATTGCTTACGGAGAAAAAGTAACGTTGGAGAAACTGAATCAAGTCGAAAAAGCTGAGGACTTTTTATGTGATCTTGGTTTCAGGATACTAAGGGTTCGCCATCACGGGCATATAGCCAGAATCGAGGTTCTGCCCCAAGATTTTGTAAAATTAATAGAAAATCGAGAAATGATCAGCAAAAAATTTCATGAATTGGGGTTTACTTACGTTTCATTAGATTTAGACGGTTTTCAAAGCGGCTCCCTAAATGCTGTCCTAAAATAAATAACGGTCAAGATTAGCGAAAAAGTTTTGAGATTTATTATGCGACCTGTGCCCTGTATCCCTTCGGGAACAGTTTATCGTAAGGTTTGAAGGACATGTGACGGTGCCATGCATAGTGTTGCTTTCATTGAGCCATGAAGCTGTGCATTTGTAGTTCTTTAAACCGTTTTTGTAATTATAGTCGCGTGGAGATGAGGAAATGAAACATTATATACACGTCTTGATCGTCTTGCTGTCTGTCGGGCTGGCTGGCTGCGGCCCCGAATCGGGTGAAGTCAAGGTCGACATTGAGGAGTTGCTGGCCAAACCCAAAACATACGTTGGATCCGACAAATGCGAATTCTGTCATTTGGAACATTACAACTCCTGGGAAAATACACTGCATAGTCGAACCCTTCAAGACGTGACAGAAAACCTAGATGCCCTAGTAGCCGATATCGATCCTTTAGTCATTCGCGCCGATCTGAAACGACTCGAAAAATCACTGCGCGTACCAGTGGAAAAGATATATATCCCCAAAATTAACGAGATCAAATATACCTTAGGTATGCAGTGGGAACAAGGATTCCTGGTGGAAAAAAACGGGACGCTTTATGTTGCGCCTATTCAATACAGCGCCAAAGAAGAGCATTGGATTGCCTATCAGGAGGAAGATTGGGATCGGCGCCCCTGGATCAAAAAATGTGCCGGCTGCCACGCCACCGGCGTTGACCTAGAAAAGCAAAGCTTCTCCGAACCAAGGGTCGGTTGTGAAGCCTGCCATGGTCCGGCCTCTCACCATGCGGCTTTACCTGAGACGGCGGTTTTCGAAAAACACAGGACAATCGTCAACCCCTCCCATCTGCCTTCCGGCTTCAGGACCCAGATCTGTGCTGCCTGTCACAGCCGGGGCACATCCACCAAAGTAAAAGACGTGGACTGGCCAGTTGGATATAAGCCCGGGCGGGCTTTGGGGATGTATTATAAAGCGACCTCCTACGCCGCCGGCGACAGTCAATTCTTCTATCCCAATGAGTTTGCCAAAGGTCCCTACATGCAATTCAACGACTGGAAGCGATCTACACACGCCATGGAAGGAGTCACATGCACTTCATGCCACTATGTCCATCGTTTGGGAACACCACCGACACAATTTCAAACCAAAGAGGCCGGTTCCCTTCAATGCCTGCAATGTCACAAGGCGATCAACATCAACATGGCTCACTCCATTCACACATTCCCCAACTGCATCGGTTGTCATATGCCGCGTATCGTTAAAAACGGTACGTTTGCCACCCGTTCTCATACATTCAAGACCTTGCTACCCAAAGATACGTTGGCCGATCCGACCATCCCCAATTCATGCCAGACCTGTCATAAACACCAAAAAGCCGATCTAACAGTGCTGCAAAAGCTGTACGACAGTCTGTCGAAAAAAAGTTTACTGCGTGTTCATCAAACCCGACCGAGGTGGTAAATGTTCTCGGAACTTCAAAGAAAGGACTTTCGGGCGAACCCTATCAACGGCAACGGCTTATCAGGGCGTCAACCTTCGCACGAAGCTCGGATGGCGATAGGGTGGCGACGCACCATTGGCTTGCTTTTATTCCTGATGCTGTTGTACGAACCGGCTGTGGCGCAAGATCGATCTGCAGGGCATTTTTCCGATTCTTCGGTGAAAAAAATGCCCTTCGGGCGACCTGGCCCTGACAGGAAAAATGTCCATTCCTATATGTTTTTCTCGGAAAAAGATGCCCCGGTCCATGCAAGCGTCATCCAGTCCCGCAAGACTAAGCCAATTCGTTACCGCAGATTGCTGGCGGACACTCACGTGGGACTAAGACTTTACAAGCAATTGGCCTGCGTTCGATGTCATCCCCACCAAGGCCGGAGCCTGCATCACGCGCGCGCGCGAATCGCCTGCCGTCAGTGCCACGGACCGGATCCCATTGCCGGTAACCGCCACTACTATTCAAAATTGAATCCTCGTCGGCGGTTCGTTCAGGTATGCGCCAAGTGCCATAAAGGTGCAACCAAAGCGTTTGCCGCCTATATCGTCCATGAGCCCAACCCGGCATTTAAGACCACCCAAAAAAGTTTTCCACTGCTTTTTTACGCCTTTTGGGCGATGATGGCGATCGCTGTCGGCACGTTTGCCGTTTTTCTGCCACATTCGATTTTTTGGGGCTGGCGCGAGTTCCGCTGCACCAAAAAGCCTGATCCGGCTGACGGCAGCCGACGGATAAGACGTTTCACCAAGACGCAGCGATTTTTTCATGCTGTCTTGATCGTTACCTTTGTCACCCAGACGGCTACTGGATTGGCGCGACTGTTCGGCGGAACAGCGTGGGGCCGATTTTTAGCATCCTTTTTTGGCGGTTACAATATGGCCCTCCAAATCCATAAGTGGACCGGCCTTTTTATGCTTGCCGCTTTTGGTGTCCACATCATTTATATTCTGTGCCGTATCGAATGGCGGCGATTTCCCGGCAGCACTTATGGTCCCGATTCTATTCTTCCCCGCTTTGAAGATATGCGCCAAGCGTTCCAACATTTAGGCTGGATTTTGGGAAAGCGCCCCTTACCACGGTTCGACCGCTGGACCTATTGGGAAAAGTTCGATTACTGGGCTGTTTTTTGGGGCGTCTGCATCCTTGGCAGCACCGGTTTGATTCTTTATAATCCGGTTTTC
>CP070768.1:3172101-3179530 GCA_020345745.1 Desulfobacterales bacterium | reverse complement strand
TTATCAGCAGGTAAAGGTTCAATCCCTTATAGACCCACCAATAATATCAAAGGGTTGACACGCATAGTGCTCATCCTTTATTGTTTGTAGAAAACTGGGTGCTTTGCACCCGGTTACAAACGCAACGATTAAATTACTAACGTACTTTTGCCTTTTCGGCCTATGGCCGAAAGTTGGCGCTCATCGCTCTAAAGAGCGGGCTCCCCGGTAAGTAACTTTACATTTGTTATAGCTTCCCTCGAATCTGTCCTAAAGGTCAGTTTCTGCGGGAAGTAAGCCGGTCAAGCCACCCGCTATGCGGGTGGTCGTTGACTCATTTCTGCAACCGCTTGTAGTAAAACAGCGGTTGCAGCTCTTCGCGTGTTCTTCAGGTTGTAAAGATATATTAAAGGTTGTTGATCTATTTGACGATATCATCTATTATATGCTTTCTGTTTTTTACCAAAGAAAAGGTCACCATCGTGGATAGGGGCTTCACCAGGCAATAACAATCCCGGCATTGCACCTCAACACCTTTTCGCTTGCAGAATACCAAGGAGATATGTTTTCAAGGTTGGTGAATCAGCGGGCAGGCAAATTCGATTCTCCGGATGCTCAGCGTGCCCATCAGCAATTTTGGCTGCGAATGTGCTGGCGAAAAACTAGAGAGTACATTTTATTGTTGCATATTCCGATAATTGTGGCTGCAAACCTGGTGTATGGCTTGACGGCGTTTTTGTTTACCATAACGGCGTTTTAATAAATAGATGGGCAAATCTTTTACAAGGAGGGCAAAACGATAAGGATAATTCGGTTAATCATATTCTGGTTTTTGCTGTTTTTTGTATTAATTATCCTGGCTTTTTTCATTTATGTTGGTCCCAGCACCATACTTGCGAAAATAGGTGAATTCCTTATCCTTGAGGAAAAACCGGTTCGGTCGGATGCCATTGTCGTACTTAGTAGTGGTGTTGAATATTATCCGAGATTAATTGAGGCGGCAGACCTATATCAGAAAGGGTTTGCCAGGAAAATCGTAATCAATGGAAACCGCAAGACAGATGTACTTCGAAAATTAGAAGCAAAAGGGTTCAAGAGACGTTGCGCCTGGTACCAAGATTTTGTTGGTATTCTTTCTGTACTCGGAACACCCAGGAAAAAGATCATGCATATCAGTGCCGAAGACGCTTATGACACCATAACCGAGTCGGAGGCTGTAGGCAATGAACTGGTCCGTAAAGGATATAAGAGAATTATTTTAACCACGAGCAAATATCACTCCAAACGCGCGCACACCATTTGGACCAAAATGTTTGAAGGCGAGCTGGCTGTTTATTCAGTACCGGCACAAACAGACCCCTTTGATCCAAACGAATGGTGGAAGGATGGCCGTCAAATACGCTGGGTTTTGGCTGAATATGGTGCCTGGGTCTATTATTATTGGCAAGATATAAAAGAAAACGGCTTATTCGACTTACCAGGTTTAAAACAACTTTCGAGAGATTAACGACATGCAAAAACAGGCCAACTCCCGATCCTGTTTTTTATGTGGCGTCGAAAACGACATGTCACTGAAAATGGCGTGGTATGAGGATCACAAAGAACAGCAAGTGCACGCAACGGTCATCGTCCCCGAACACTTCAACGGTTATCCGGGGGTCGTTCACGGCGGCATCGTCTCAGCCATACTTGATGAAACAGCCGGGCGCGCGGTCATGTTGAACTCCGGAAAAGACGCACTGATGGTCGCACTTAAACTGGAAGTGACATTTCGCCGTCCAACGCCGACAGGTACGCCATTGACCGTCATTGGTTGGGTCATAAAGCAACATACACGTCGAGCAGAGGTTGTAGGAGAGATCCGTCTTGCTGACGGCACACTGACCGCGGAGTGCAAGGCTATCGTCGTTCGTCCGCCGCAGGAAATCCTTGATAACTGGGAGGCGGAAAAGCCCTATTGGAAAGTATATGATGATTAAATGAAGCTCCCCCCCTTAAAAGGCGGGGGTTCTCCCATTCGGGAGTGCTTCGCGGCAGGGAACAGGCCTGTCAAGTGCTTAGGACATCCTTAATTCGTCCCATGGCCTTGGCAACGTTTTCATAAGTATTGAAAGCACTGATTCGGATAAAATCCTTTCCGCACCTGCCAAATCCAGGGCCGGGGGTGGTGACGACACCGGCTTTTTTTAGCAGAAGGTCAAAAAATTCCCAGCCATCTCTTTTACAGTCAACCCAAATATAAGGCGAATTTACGCCGCCGACACATCCATACCCGAGGGTCTGCATTTCCCGAAGAATCAATGATGCATTCTTTAAATAATAGTCAATGAGCGCCTTTACCTGGGCCCTACCCTCTCCACTATAAACGGCTTCGGCAGCCTTCTGAACCGGATATGATACGCCGTTGAACTTGGTCGTTTGCCGCCGGTTCCAAAGTGTATGCAGAGAGTATTTTTCACCGTTTTTGTCATAAGCCATGCACGTTTTTGGCACAACCGTATAAGCGCAGCGGGTTCCGGTAAAACCGGCGGTCTTGGAAAAACTCCTAAATTCAATGGCAACATCACGCGCCCCGTCGATCTCAAAAATGGAATGCGGGAGCGTATCGTCCCGAATGTAAGATTCATATGCCGCATCAAAAAGAATGATCGCTTGGTTTTCACGAGCAAAATCGACCCAGGTCTTTAACGTATTAAAAGAGATTGCCGCACCGGTTGGATTGTTGGGGAAACACAGATAAATCAGATCCACCGGCTGTTCGGGAAGGTGCGGCACAAAACCGTTTGCGGGCAGGCTTTCTAAATACATGATGTTATCGTAACGACCCTGATTGAAACTCCCGGTCCTGCCTGCCATCACATTAGAGTCCAGGTACACCGGGTATACCGGATCCGGTATGGCAATATGCGCGTCCATGGCAAATAGTTCCTGGATATTGGCAGCATCGCACTTGGAGCCATCGCTGATGAAAATCTCTTCAGCATCGACCTCCGCCCCTCTTGACTGAAAGTCATGAGCGGCGATCTTCTCTCTTAAAAAAGAGTAGCCCTGTTCAGGTCCATAGCCTCGAAATGTGGCGTCCGAGGCCATCTCTGTCACGCCTTTTTGAAATGCCTCGATGCAAGCCGACGGCAGGGCGCGAGTGACATCACCTATGCCTAACCGGATAATCTCAATGTCAGGATGCTCTTTCTGATAGGCGGATACACGATTGGCGATGTCGACAAACAGGTAAGATGTTTCAAGCTTTAAATAATTTTCGTTTATCCGGATCATCATTCAACCTTTCATTGAAATCTAAAATCCAACTTCTCAGAAACCACGGGCAAAAGGGCTTTATGGTTTTTTATGAAAAAAGAAATCTTTTTCGTTTGCACTAACGTCACCCAGTGGCCCAATATTATGATTTTTTATTAAAAGTGGTTTGAGCTTGTAAAAAAGGCGCTAAAATCATAAATATTGGGGCACACGGCTAATACACGATTGATATCGATTGGAAGAAAAAGCCATAAAGCCCGTGCAGGTGAAATCAACCCTAAGTTTTTGAGGACTTACCCTAAAACCTGATAATTACCTTTGACGGTTATAAATATTGATTTACCTATTAACCTAAATTTACTGAACCGTCAATCGGAGTGGAACCTACAAACAACACGAAAAATTATCACAAAAGTATCTGATCAGGAGATAAACATGACAATGACCAAGCGGATACTTATATGTATGGGTATTTTGCTGGTGGATCTGGCTGTATTTTTTCTGCCACTGACAGCGTTTTTTCTGATTTATATTTTGCTTGTTAACCCGCCATGGTTTCGAGACATCTTGAATCGCCTGGATGAACCCAATGGTGTTAACCAAAACTAACTAGCCCTATTCTTTTTTATTGAAATTGTATTATTGAACCCAATAAAAAGGCAGCTTAACATAAGCTGCCTTTAGCATGGGACCTTTGCAACACGGCCGCTTTTACGCAATCAGCGTGTTTAGTGGCCGCTGCCGCCACTGCCTGGCGTTTCTTGCGCCGCCGTTGCCGCCCGTTGTTTAACCATAGCCCCATCTATCGCAGACTCGGCATGGGTGGCAATTTCATGCGCCTTCATATGCTTGAGTTTATTGCTGGTTGGTGAGGTTGGTTCAGGACAAGCATCGGCCCAAATCCTGGCTAGCTCGAACAGGGGGTCTTCCTTTAAGGCCTTTTCAAATAAGTTTTTGGCTTCTTGCCATTTGCCGGCATCAAAGGCATCCAGGCCTTCACCAAAATAAATAAAGGCATTATAGTTTTTGGTGTGGGGTATACAGGTGTCACCCCGCTCCTTTGGGCTTAGGCTAATTCGAAGGATATTGGCCGCCTCCTGCACGATGCAACAGGGTAATTTAAAGAAATTTTCCCGTTTCTCGCTACACACGGCTGACCCCTTAACGGCCGCTGCATCGGTGGAGGCCACTGCAGTGGCTGCATTAATCCCCCAGGTTAAGTTCCCAACAATTAAGTTGTCGGCCCCAACAAGTCGGCCCACTTTAGGAGCAGTGTTTTCGTCCACAATTCCCGTTTTACCCAAATTCATCTCCTCCAGCAGCGCTTGCAATCGCAAACGCTCAACAACCTTGAGAGATTTTATTTTCGCCATGTCTGTAAGCACCATAGCAGCCAAACCTTTTTGGAATGCCCGCATGCTTTTATCCGGCGAAAGATCTTTATAATAACACACCGCAACGGTATTGGCGGCCAGCTTGATCGTTGTTAGCTCGCTTTCTTCAGCCATTGCTGTTTTGGCCAGACGCTGGCTTTCGGCTATAATTACCAGCGTCAATAAACGCTTGATCTCACTTTCTACAAGCGGTTCCTTCTTATTCCTGTAGGTCTGCCATATCTTGACGGTCTCGCCATACTGCCCCTTGTTTAAATAGGCTAACCCCAAATATAGGATTGAATAAGGTTCACCGGGTTCGGCCTTCAGCACCGTGGTAAACGCTGCTATTGCTTGATCCAGCCGTCCGGATTTTAAGTAGGCGAACCCCAAACGGCTTCGGGCTTTAGTTGCGTTGGGATTTTCAGCTAGATATTCCGTGTAAATGGCTATTGCATCGTCGTATTTTTCTGATGACAAATTTTGTTTTGCTTTGGCAAGTTTCATCTGCTTTTGCAGTTCCCCACCACACCCTAAAGCTGTAACACACCCAAAAAGTAATACCACCAGCAAAATAGTCTTTTTATTTAACATGGTCGGCCCCCTTGGTGTTATATGGTTAGATATAATTATGTATCCTGGAATTGTCCGCTGAATGCAGAAGGTGGTTCAAAGTAACGCATTACCATAGCTCAATTTCAGAAATAAAACAATCACGATCGGGTTTTGCAAACATGATTCGTATCAATGATCCTTTATTTCAATCATTTTCAAGGCGTCGGGTTGGATGGGAACAAATTCAGGGACATTAGCAGCATAGCCCGATTCACTAAATCTTGAAAGTAAAACAGGGGGACTGTCATTGCCGTTTTCATCAACCCGGGTAATAAAAATCTCCGTATAGGGGGTATTTGCTTTTGAAGAAAAAAGCAGCCACCTGCTGTTCCAGGACCAGCTATGCCATGAGTTAAAAAGGGATCGGTTGCATCGCATTTTTCTTGCAATACCGCCTGATGCTGGAATGATAAAAAGCTGGCTGTCGGGTTGCAGCATTATACCCGTCTTGCTTTGCGTAAATACGATCCATTTTCCGTCCGGAGAATACCTTGCAAAATAATTGCTCATACCATTTTTGCTTGCGCCATATAAAGGTTCCGGTCTCCCTCCTTTGCCTTGGTTGAAAGGTATCCTGTAGAGATCAAATTGGATGTTATAGGTTTTGTTCAGTTCATAAATATCGGTGTCCTCAATGTGGGTCTTGATATTTAAAATGTCTTCGTGAATTTCATTCTTTGTCTTTGCTCGAGCAAAAACAATGTTTTTTTCATCCGGGCTCCAATTTGGATTGGCATGCACAAAACGGTAATCGTCAGCTCCTGGAAGCATAAAAAATTTCTTGTTTGCAACGTCGTAAATGGCCAGTATGCCAAAAGTGGGAAAAAACAGCTGGGAAAAAATAAGATCATTGGTGATTGCTGCATAGCTGATTTCATTGACGGTGCTGATTACATATCGCCCGCTGGGCGACATCTTTCCAAATAACCCCCTGGTCGGTGGTAAGGCACCTTTTCGCGGGACGTCACTCCAAGTGAAAAAATGATCCTTGTTCAATCGGATGTGTGTTTCTATCGGTGCGATGAAATGTGCCCCGCTGTCATTCTTATAGTTCATTTCCATACTCATGAATCTACCGTCTTTGGAAAACATATGACAGCTCGCACAAACCGGGATGTTTTCCATGACCACTGCCGGTTTATTATAAGAGGAAATATGCCCGAGTCGCCACCGCGTCCTTTCAAAGCTTTTTTTTGATAAAATAAACGGCAAGGGGACCTGCCGATAAAAAATAGCCGATTCAACGTTGTGCTTGGATGTCGTGAAACTGATCCTATCGGCTGACGTAATCTGGTATTCGGCTTGTTGTGCAATTCCTAAGATAGCGACTTCGGCGGGGGCGTGAACCGAATTCGACTTGATGATTTCCCAGACATCTTTTGCCGGTGTCCACCTTTTTTGACCTACAATTGCAACCGCCGGTTTCTTTTTGCTGCTGAACCGAACCACGGCCAACCAGCTTTTTGATAAGGGGTTCGTATCCTCCCAAACAAACGTGGGAGCCGCGATTTCAGGCGGAAATACGGACTCATGATAAGGATACGTGATGGAGAGACCTGGATAACTGCTGTCCCGATCATATTTAGCAAGGATATTATGGGCCACATCGATGATGTCTCTTTTTTCATCACTTGGCCCGAGACCGCGGGTTTTTAGCAGCGCTCCTTCTAAAAACGTGCAGGCAGCCAGCAATGCAAGACAGAAAAATAGAAGAAAAAATATGAAATGACGTTTCATGGGTTTGTCGCTAACAAAAAGAATGGTACCGTCTATGTCAAAATTAGAGCGGGACACCTGATTCATAACTTATCTATCTGAAAAAATCAATTTCCCGGTATTTTAATTTGACAATAAAATCGTGCCACGATTTTATATAACGTGACGTTGTCGCTGCTGAGGCGAAAGGCTGACATTACTATCCCTGCAGCCCCGCTGAGCGGGATTTCCGCTGCGCTCCGACAAGCGACGAGCTACAGGGTATTGCGGAATGTTTACCTCAGCCCTAACGGGCTTCGGCACCGCACTTCCGCCAAAAAATTGGTGCCAAACCATTAAGGTTTTCAAGATGATTCTAAACATATCGTATACTGATATTTTGTTTTAAATAATTCCTTTTTCCTTCATTTGACCGGCCTGCTTCCCGTAAATCCTGCCTTATAAGGCGGGTCGAGGGAAGCTATATGAAAAGCAAAGTTCCTTACCGG
>CP070768.1:3164815-3172001 GCA_020345745.1 Desulfobacterales bacterium | reverse complement strand
TCAAATCAAATCGACCGTCGTGGCCTGTATGATTCAATATGGCGGCATCGATGGTATCCTCATGGCAGCGGATGAATTGAAAACCATGTTAGAAAGCGCTGATTGGAAAATGCGATTAGCTGGCGTAAGCGTGCTAAAAAAGATTAAAGTCAAACAATTCTATCAACCACTCGAAAAATTGATCCACGATGAAAATATCCGTGTACAGGTTGAAGCCATACATGCAGCAGGAGAAATGAAGAGCCCTTTTCTTTTATCGGCACTCGCAGACAAACTAGCACAGCAAAAAACGTCCCGGGCCGCGATATTGGCTCTTTCCCGTTATGGAGAAGATATTCTCGAGTTCTTAACGACAATTCTTGAAGATATTAACCAAAAACCGGATGTTCGAATGCACATTCCCAAAATCATAAGAACCATTGGAACGCAACAGTCTCTGGATGTATTGATGAAAAACATCGGCACGAAAAATGACAAGATCCGCAATAACATTATTTCCGAAATGGCCCGTATGGCAAAATCGAATAGGCATCTGGAACTCGATATCAAAAAGATAACATCGATCATTAAGACAGAGACCAAGAATTACTACCAGCAAGTTGTCATCCTCTCAGAGATTGAAAAGAAAATAGAACCTCGCCTATTGGGAGACGCTTTAAACCTGCGGGCCAAAAGAACGGCCCAGCGTCTTCTCACTTTACTCTCTATGCTTCATCCTGACCAGCCTATTGAATCGATAACCCTTGGAATGATAAGTTCAGATCCATCCATCCGAGCCAACGCCCTAGAACTTCTGGACAACATTCTCGAAGGCGAGCAAAAACGTCCCGTCTTAGCCATATTTGAAGTCGATTCCATCGAGCAAAAACGCAAGCTCGGCCAATCCTATTTTAATACATTAACAGAAGACTCTTTTATCGGCTGGCTGCAACATCTGCTCGATGACGATTATCATTGGGTTGTGGCTTGCACCATTTACCAAGTCGGCGTTTCCCGAATCCATGAACTATCAGCCCATCTGAAGCAGGTGTTGAACGGGGACAATCCCCTGCTCACGGAAACCGCACGGCTTGCCCTTAATGCTCTAACAGGACCGGAGACGTCATGATCTCAACCATTGAAAAAGTGCTGTTTCTAAAAAGCGTGGATCTATTCCGCCAAATTCCTGGTGAAGACCTGGCCCAAGTGGCACAAATAACCAAGGAAATGTATTTTGAACAGGGACAGCAAATCATTAAACAGGGCGATGTAGGAGACTGTTTATACCTAATCATTGAGGGAGAGGTTAAGGTATTGGCAGATGATAAGGAAATCACAAGATTAGGCGAGAAAGAGAGTGTCGGTGAAATGAGCATTCTCGATGCCGAACCCAGAAGCGCATCGGTGTTCGCAGTTTCAGATGTGGTGCTGCTAAAGATCAGGCAGGAGGACTTTTATGAGATGATCTCCGAGCGCCCTGAAATCGCACAGGGCGTCATCAAGGTCCTTACCAGGCGACTTCGCGGAAACCATTAAAGACAAATCGGTTGAAGGCGCAATTATTTACCGGAGGAACTGCGCTATTCATTGCTGAAGCTGCAACGCAAATAGTAGATTTCATTAAAAATAAACATTCACCTAAAGCAACTCCAATAGAGTTGATGATTTTGCATGAATTCAATGTGTGAAGCTCCCCGCCTTAAAAGGCGGGGCTTGCGGGGAGCAGGCCGGTCAAGCATCACCTGATGAATTGTCTTTAGCTAAACAACCCATGTTCAGACCAAAATGTTGATCGCGATCCACAGTGAAAACCAGCTTGATAATATTTCTTTAAGAGCAAAAGGGAATGTTTTTCAAAAGGCTCAAATGATTATCTTTTTTCCATGTGCCAGTAGCGGTGAAAAGATTTGCATGGCGATACTTTGAAATGCTTCATCCAGAGGATCTGTTTTTCCAAAACAACGTTCAAAATACGGATCCGCTGACTCCCCTCGAGCAAATTCGCTTCCGACCCATTTATTTTTTGCTGTTTTTAATGCCGAACCTTTGGATTGGCCTCTCAATAACACTTTTTGCGCATACGCATAGGATGCCTCAGGAAAAAAATGTAGCGGTTTGGACATGCCAATCCAGAAGAGATCGAGCAGCGCTTGCAGCATGTCTCTACTTGCTGAAACAGTACCAAATGTCCAGGTCGCGTCTTTACAAATCAAATAACTTTCAGCAACAAGATTTGCTTCAACCAAACTACAAAGAATTAAGTGATAAATCCATGATTTCAATAAATATTTTGGCTTTATTTTTGAGTATTGAATCAAGCTTAACCCCTGCTCCCAAACAGCATCAATACGACCAACCAGCTTAAAACCGGCAATGTCAAAGTCAACGTCAATGTGCTTTAAAGGGCGCCCTTTAAGATGTTTTTCTAGTTTTCTGGCAAACGCGTCTGCGTCCACCCCCAGGCTACTGTAGACAACGTCTCCGACCCTTCCATGGGGCAAACGGCCCAATGCCTTTTGCTGGGGCAAGAGATCTTTTAGGTCGGATCCTGAAAGCCGGTTTTTCACCATATCCTGCCCCATTTGATAGGCTATTAAGGGGTCTATGATGAAATTTTCCCGTTCATCGGGTACCTCCATGGTTTCATAGAGATATACGCCCAGGCGTCTTTCAAGGAAAAATCGGGCAGGGTTGTTAAAAAACTGAGACAGATCCTTAATATCGAGGGTTTTCCATTTTAGAGCCGGCTCGGGTAATGGATCATCTGGCAACAGAGGGACGGCTTTTGGGGTGTTCTTTTCGCGGCAGGCCGCAAGATTTTCCCTGGAATAACTAAAGAGCCTGCCCTCTTTAAAATATTCAGATGAAAAGGCCTGAAGTTTATGATAGGTGATCAATTGATCCTCTGAAAGTCCGAATCCCTCTCTAATATAATCGATAAGCTGGCTAACGAGAACAGACGGCGGAATCTTTGAATTGTCCTGAATGCTCTGCCCAACATAGCTGATGTAAAGCGCATTTCTTGCTGAAATAAGCGCTTCAAGAAAAAGGTACTTGTCGTCATTTCTCCTGGAGCGGTCGCCGATCTTCGGCTTTTTGGCCATCAAATCAAAGCTAAGCTTTTTTGATTCTCGCGGAAATGCATCTGAATTCATACCGATAAGGCAAATGACTTTAAAGGGAATACTGCGCATGGGGAGCATGGCACAAAATGTTACACCACCGGTAATAAATCCGGTTCCGAAATGTTCATATTCCAGCAGGTTGTCCACATAAGAACGGATAACGTCAATGTCTATGGGTTGGGCAAAACCCGACAATTCTTGCGCGGTTGGAAGCGTGTCGACAATTCGATGCAAAACCTGGATTTCCTGCGCTGTTGCTTCGTCAGGGGCGAAGAATTGTTCGAGGATATCTATAAGTTTTGCATGCCAGTGATGTAACGTTCTCGGCGTATTCAATGAATCGACATAGGCAAACAATGGGTCCAGAAATTCTAATAATTTGCCCAGAATTTTGGCATCACCTCCCTCGATATGATCGTAAGGAAGGATTCCAGAAAACATGCGACGTTCATATCCCGGCATGGCGTAACCCAACAACAGTCTTTCAATGCCCGCTTGCCATGTGTTCTCGGAAATGGCGGGCAACCCCAATTCTCGTCGATGTTCTGCATGTTGTCCCCAGCGGATATTGGTTTTTCTGATCCAGTGCTCGATCATCTCCACATCCGATTCAGTCATGCCGAATGTTTTTTTGATTCCTGGAAATTCCAACAGTTTCATGATCTGGGCTGATCCCAATCGTGTCTTTTTCAGATCGAGTATCGACATAAAGCCGTCGATGACACGGCCCTCCTTTTTAATATTTTGGTCTGCAATCGTAAACGGGATTCGCAGGGTGCTGTCTGTCTGTGCATCAAAAACAGCCTGAATAAACGGTGCATAAGATTCGATGTCGGGCGTCATCACGACGATGTCTTTTGGCAAAAGGTCAGGTCTTTCCTCGAACATGGCCAGGAGGTTGTCGTGAAGAATTTCTATTTCCCGCATAGGGCTGTGGCAAGCGTGCATCTGAACGGAGGTATCTAAACCATTAGCATCGCGTGCTTTACGATCTTTCAACTGCAGGATATCTGACTGAATTTTGGACAGTATGGTTTTCTCATCATACGCCTCGAATTGTTCATATGTCCGGCATTGCAGACCACTGATTATTGCCAAGAAATGTTTGCCCATAAGCCCCATGGAGGCAAGGAGTCGATTCCCCATCTCCAGAAAGAGGGTTTCGGCAGTATCCTTTTCATACGAATATTTTTCTTGTATTTTTTTAATTTCTCTGTCTGATACAATGTCTGCCCAATACGCTTCACATGGATTCATTATAAAAAGATTGACTTGGGTGACTCTTGATATTTCAGCAAAGACGTCAAGATAAAAAGGAGGTAAATAAGATATGCCGAATATGGATACCCTGTCGGGGAAATCGTTAATGCTTAACGGCTCTTTTTCTAGCTTTTGGATAAGGGCTCTTCTCAGCCAGGCTCGATGCGATGTCTCTTTTCCATATGAAAGCTTTCGCCACAAATTGGCTTGCCAATGATCCTCCTTCCCTTCATCCCATTGAAAAATCATATCCGGGCGAAACACCAGATACTGATCGAACAAGTCGGCTATTTTTAAGGAAATCTGGTATAATTTCAAATGGTTTGTGTCTTCTGAAAGATATCTGTGAATACCTTCAAAGCCGGGCAATTGAAGGCATTCAGGTAAAATCTTCATTATGGCAAATGTCATATTGGCAGGATCAAAAAAGGATTCATCTGGAAAATCAGAAAGGGTCTTTTGCACAATCTCTTTTAAAAATGTATTGGGAAAAGGAAACGTGCAATTGGCACAAATACCATTATGCCTGGCGAGCTCCATAGATACCCAACGCGCCATTCCTCTGCTTTGCACGACGACAACTTCAGATAAAAGCGGCGAAGGCAATGGTTCTTTAACGATTCGTGCCAGTATCTCGGCCAGAACCTCCATGCGGTTGCTGGTATATATGTTAAGGTTGTATGTCAAAACAGCGCCTCAATTTTTCCCCTTTTCTCTCTCTTTGGGTGGAATGTGGCTCATGGCGTGTTCGGCCATAGCAGTTATGGTCAGGCTGGGATTGACCCCTAAATTGGCCGGTATCATCGAGCCGTCAACAACATACATTCCCGTATAACCGTATACCCGATTTTTTCTATCAATAACACCTTGTTCCGGATTTGGACCGATGGGACACCCGCCTAAAATATGTGCTGTAATGCCCGTGTTCAAAAGAACTTCATTGATGGGGCTTTGAGGGATACCCCCGGTCTTTTTCGATATGGCTTTGGTCAATTCCTGCGCTTGCGGAATATATACCGGCACCTTTTCCCTTTTGTCTTCCCCTTGTGAAGCCAGGGAATAACCAAAAGGCCACCACCATCGACGTTTACGATAAACTTTAACACTGTTGTCTAAGGTCTGCATAACAAGGAGTATGATCGACCGTCTTGCCCACCCAAAAGGCCACAGAACCTTTAAAAATTGAATGGGGTGACGAATGATATTCATCAGCCATTTAAGCGGTCGCAACAAAGGGTGGGTGCTTTCGGTAAATACGGTTCCCATAAAACTCATTAAGTCAGAACCTTCTGGATAGCGTACCGGTTCAACATGGGTCACGTCATCAGGGTAGATACTTGATGTTATTGCAATCCCTGTTGAATAATTCACGTCATCATTTTTTGCCGTTACCCCCATGAGAGTCTCACTGTTGGTTCGAACCCTGGAACCGAGCATCGGTGACAGCCGAGGCAAAGTTCCCTTCTCTAAACAATGTAAAAGGAGCGGGACCGTGCCCAGGACCCCTCCTGCAAGTACCACATTGTTTGCACGATAAGTGGGTCCGTGGTTTAAAAAAAACGATGTGGATCTTACGGTTTCCACTTGATAGTCATGGTTGGGACCTTCCCGAATCAGCGTTGCCTTGATTTCAGGGTAGATCTTTACACCCATCGCTTCAGCCAAATAAAGATAATTCTTATCTAACGTATTTTTCGCATTATAGCGGCAACCGACCATGCAACCGCCGCAAAAACAACACCCCGTTCGATCCGGTCCTGCCCCATCAAAGTAGGGATCGCTCACCGTCTCTTCTGGTTCTCCAAAAAAAACCCCCACATCCTGAAGGCAGAATGTGTGCCCTCTTCCCATCTCCTCTGCCACCTGTTTCAATAGCTTGTCTGCAGGGTATAGTGTATTGCTGCGAGTCACACCGAGCATCTTTTTTGCGGTTTTAAAATGGGGCGCAAGAGTTGCCTTCCAGTCATCCATAGCCGCCCATTGGGGATCATGATAAAACGGATCTCGTGGTTCCAATAGGGTGTTGGCATAGCCCAGGCTGCCGCCTCCTACCCCGCATCCGCTCAAAATCAGTACATCGGAAAGCAGGGTCATCCGCAAAATGCCGAAGCATCGTAAAAGCGGAAACCAGAGAAATTTGAAGATATTCCAATTGGTTTTCGGAAAGTCTTGGTTACGATACCGCTTCCCTGCTTCTAAGACGGCGACGCGGTATCCTTTCTCAGCCAACCGCAATGCGCTGACACTCCCGCCAAAACCCGAACCGATGATAACGAAATCGTATTGAAGGTCATGGTCCATTGACTCATCACCGTGTCGAAAAATATCGAGGAACAATCTTAAGCAGATGTTTCAACCCTTTTAAGCGTGGTACCATCTGCTTTGCGTAAAGAAAATTGATGGCCCCTGTTAAACCCTGATAGACATGTTTGCCATGAGGATGCCACCACATGTTCTTTTTGGCAAAAAAGAGCAATTCATCCACTATTACCTGAGGGCGGGTCATTTCATCAAATCCAATCGCACCGTGGGTAGCGCCCATACCGGACATTTTGAAACCACTCATAGTCGTCTCGGGCATGCCGTGATTCATCAGATGGTCGTTGATCATAACGACGCCGGCTTCGATGTTTCTGGCCAGTTGTTCCGCCTTGGTTCTGTTTTTTGACCATACGGAACCCGAAAGACCGAAATCAGAATCATTTGCCAATTTGACCGCATCGTCCATATTCTTCACTTTCATGACACCTATTATCGGGCCAAAGGTTTCTTCTTGCATGACCAGCATCCCGTGGTTTACCTCTGTCAAGACATACGCCGGT
>CP070768.1:3162188-3164715 GCA_020345745.1 Desulfobacterales bacterium | reverse complement strand
GCCGGAAAGACTTCGTGTTCAAATACTGTTTTTAAAATATTCATAAGGTCTCCTTGTCAAGTCTTTCGGTATCACTGACACCCCTTTTAGAAGGCTTCATTCCTAAACGCCTTGGATCTGGGGCATCCGTGGCTTTAGCTCAAGGATATTAGATTAAGTAATTTTTTCAATGTGCGAGACTATAATCCATACCAAGTCTCATGTGCAACAAGGTTATACACTTAAAGCATTTTATTCCCTATTTAGTGCCTGAACGAAAACCCCGGTTTTTCCTATCATTTGCTTCGGGTGCAATTTCCATTCAGAGCACAGAATCCATTTTCATTTCTCTTTTGACCCAATATTTTCGTTTTCAGATTTATTTAACCCATTTTCAAAAACACTTTTCCTAATGAAATTTTGTTCTTTATCGGTTTTATAGAGTCCTTATGCAGCCAAGGAATATCTGTCTTTCTCAGCACGTTTACGTCGCTTTTGCCGCTTTAACTCTTTTTGTCGAATTTTGGCCCCCAGGATCTGAATATTACGGGCCAGCACAGCCAGGGCGACATACCGCTTAAAACCGAGGATACCATGATCAGGACATCGATCCAGTGCATGATTTTCAAGCGCATTGATCGCTGATTCAACCGCTGCATGCTTGTGCCTGGAAGCGACAAATTCCTCTGAATGCTCTATCTGCTTGTCTTTTTGGGAAAGCTTTCCCTTTTTAGGAAGCACAACTCCATTCAAAAAAACTTGAAGTTCTTTTTTGTTTTCGGGGCTATAAAAACCCTTATCAAAACTACAGCCGGACAGAGCCGCAAATTTCCGCTTTGCTTCCGATACCATAAGAACAGCAATTTCAACATCATTCTGATGTTCCATCGCATGATGATGGAGGATAAATCCATATTGATCCTCCAAAACACAAACACTCAAGCCCAATTCCTGGAGCACACCGGCTTTTCCTTTGCTAATCCATTCGGTATGTTCTTCAAAAATCGAAAATACTTTTTCATTATGAGGAATCGTCTCGCCGTCCAATACACGTCGTCGAATTTGGTCAATCTGGCGCTCGGCATGAGAGATATAATGCTCAATGAGCATGATATGCGCCGCCTGACCGATATCCATTACTTTTAAAATACCGATGCTCTCTTTAGCCCTAAACACATAGGATTCAACCAGATCCACATACTGCCGATGCAACATCGATGATCAACTGCTCTCTTTTGGCTTTTTTCGCCGCATCTTTTGACGTGGAGCGTTTGAGCTTACGAACAAAATTAAACTGCTTTTTTATCTTCTTGAAAATATGTTGATACTGCCGCCATTCTGTAATTCCCAGGTCGTTGCACAACCGACCAGTCAGAAAAACAACCTTACGAACAGCATCTAAAAGCAGATTGATATCTGTCGTATAGTGAACATCCGTCTCTATTACAAACGAATCACAACGCCCCTTTAATGGAAAATCATCACTTTCTCGTACCAGATTATGACCCGCTTTAACAACCACCTGGTTGATCTCATCGATCACTTCCGGCGTAAAAAGGGCGATATTATCTTTCAACGTCTGCAGCGCATAAGTTTGATCGAATTCGAAAATTGTATGACCCAAAAATTCGCGCACCGTCTTATGATTATTGGCAATATTGTGCAGCTTGTCATAATCCCAGTTACAGTTTAGTCGCAAGGTACCCAACACTAATATTTTCCACAAATCCATGCCGGGCCGGCCATTGCCGGTATCAACGTTTTTAGGAACGATATTCTTCAAAGTGTCAAAAATTTCATTGCGAAGTTGTTGATCTGAATAAATGCTTTGAAGACCCAACAACAATTTGGGAATTTCATCTCGACAATTGATGTCGATTTGAATGTTTGAGATGTCAACTTGACCAATTTTTAATTGATTTTCGATCACTTTTCTCATAGCATTTCACCACGAAGATTTTCCGAGTTTTACTCACATTGTCCAATTCGCCAAATTGGATACAGACCATTATTTGCTTTTATTTCAATATTATATATAATGGTCGAGAGTAATTTGTGCAAGTAATTTGTGCGCAAATTCGGAAAATCTTCAACCTCTTAAAATGCTATAACCAACCGATTATAAAATGGTTTCGAATTTTCGTTCAGTCACTAATTAAAAAGGGAAATTTTCAAAGTTTCCACAGTTTAAGTATGTGAAACATATAACCTGCTTTAAAAAGAGACACCATAAAGGTTTGCAAAAACCAACGTATCGAGCCTTATCAGCTCTATATCAGTACTTTTTGAGCCAGATTTTTTAGGTATTGAATTGTACTGAACAAGCTGATATAGAAAGCTTAGAGCGTCGCAGCCAAGCGCCTATCACAAACGTTTAATTGAAGCGTAGCGGGAAGGGGAATATTATGGTAACAATAGAGCAAAGGAGAAGAACTGACAGAGAGCGGCGGGAACGCTGGCGCAAAAAGAAGCTTGCAGAGGGTTGCAAACAGATTCAGCTTATGATTACACCGGAAGCCCAAAAGATACTAAAACGTGAAAAGGCCCG
>CP070768.1:3156867-3162088 GCA_020345745.1 Desulfobacterales bacterium | reverse complement strand
CTGTTGTCAACGATATAGAAAAGGCTGTCGAGGTGATTGTGGACCAAGCATTGTGGGTGTCAGATGCTTTTCAATTCCATCCCCTTGTCAACACAAGTACTTTGGTTATATCTCGGGATCAACTTAAGCGGTTTTTATATAAAACATGGCATAAGATCCAAATATTAAACGTTCCCGGGCATTAAAAAGACTACTCGCCTGTTCGGGCAATACACTTGATTTCCACAGAAGCTTCTCGAGGTAGCGCGCTAACCTCCACCACTGCCCTTGCCGGTCGATATTCAGAGAAATATTCGCTGTAAATTTCGTTAAAATCGGCAAAATTTCCAATATCTGTTAGAAAAACATCGACTGCGGTAACCTTATCAAGAGCACCTCCTCCAGCCAGCACGATCTGCTTGAGGTTTTCCAAGGCCTGGCGTGCCTGGGTCGAAAAATCATGGCTCACCAGTTCTCCGGTTTCAGGTTGTAAGCCGAGCTGACCGCTGACAAACAGCCAGGATCCAAATGCGATGCCTTGTGAATATGGCCCAATAGCGGCCGGTGCTCGTTCGGTATCAACAATTTGACAATCCATAATATACGCCTCCTTGCTACCAATCGTAAAGGATTTCCCAATGGTCTTGAAATGACGGTTCTTTTTGACTGTAATAAAAGGATATGGTTTTCCCTTTTCCGATCTCGTTACTGGTTTCTTCTCCCCAATACCGCAAATAGATCGCTGGAAAGACGCCTGGGGCTGCATCAGGATCATCTGTTGTGGCTGGATCTTCCATCCACACTTCTTTTTGTTCGATAACTTTCCATACTTTGCCGGAATGTTTACTTCTGACCCTTTCTCCCACATGGGGGAGTGCTAATTTTTCCCTTAGCTCTTTGAAGCGATAAGTGGAAAGTTCACCGAAATCCAAAATTCTTTCACCAAAAATCATAATGCCAATGGCCCCTATTGGCGCGGTTAAGATGATGGATAGCACCGCTACAGCCAGAATCACTTCTCCTGAAACCACACCGGCGGCTAGAGGAATTGCCCCAATAGCTGCTTGGACGGTAGCTTTGGGGATATATGCGACGACGCAAAAGAGCTTTTCTTTCCAATCAAAAGGGGTTCCGAACAGCGATACATACGTTCCGACGCTTCTGAAGACGAGGCCTATAAAGATAACCAAAGTTCCGGCCAATCCGGCTTTCCATGCCACATGGATATTTACCTGGGCGCCGACCAAGGCAAAGAGCAATAGCTCCGCAAATATCCATAATTTTTTTAGTTTTTGGGAAATAAGATGAGCAATCGGTTCAGATTTTTCCAAAATGATAAAACCGACAGCCATAACCCCCAACAGGCTGGCTATGGGCACGTAATGTTCACATATAGATTCTATCCATGTAAGAATAATGGCGACACCCATTACAAGTATGGTGCGTTTGGGCGGGCGCCAGTCATATTTTTCAAAAAGACGATATAAAAAGTACCCAGGTATAAGTCCAACAATAATGCCAAGAACGACTGAGATGGGAATTTTGGACAGTTGCCAAAAAATGCTGGTCTGATCTCCGCCGTACATGCTTAAAAATACGGTAAAAAGGACAATGACAAAGACATCATCCAGAGAAGAAGCGCCAAGCACCATGGTGGGAATGCCCTTTTTGGATCCTCGTCCACGATCCATAAAATCGATCATGAGTGGCACAACAACAGCCGGAGATACTGCGGCTAGAATGGAACCCAGAATAGCGGCTTCAAGATACGTCATGTGGAGTAACCGGGGAGCCACAAGCATAACACCGGCGATTTCGAAAATAGCGGGAACAGTGCTCATGATCACCGCAGCACGTCCAACTCGTTTTAAAGCATCCCGCCTGAGCTCGAACCCGGCACGCAAAAGAATCACAATCAACGCGATTCTTCTGAAATCCGCCGACACCTTCATCATCTCAGGCGACATAAGGCCGAGTACGTAAGGACCTGCCAGTACACCAATAATAAGCATCCCAACAAGACCCGGCAGTTTGATACGCCTAAACAGATAGTCAGCACTTAACCCTAAAATAATAATCAGCGCTAAACTGGAAGCCATGGTTACCTCACATTTTACTAGCTAATTTACAGATGTCGGGTTACACAAATTATCTTTTTATAGGCGTGCTCTCTTTTTTTATTTATTGACATTGTCCCAATTGCAAAGAACGTCGAGAGTGCTCCAGACTATAAGAGTTCCACTTTTCCTGTCAAACAGTTTTTGGCTGCAACAATGGCAACCTTTTCATTCATTAAACGATCGAAGCGTTGTTTCATCAAAACGTTCTATGGAACATCTTTTTAAAAAGCTTGGATGGTTTGCAAAGTTTCCGGTAGGATCAATTCTCTTTATTACAGCCTTTGACTTTCAAATAGGGTGATAGTATAGAGAAAAAAGAAAATAGATGGCCTTCACCAATTTGAATGCATGCTGTTTTTTAAGGAAAGACGATCATGAAGCGAATGGTTTTTATATGGATGCTTTTTTTAACTTCTTTTTTCTTTGCATGTGGAAGTACATATTCCACAAAAAAAAAGCCTGAGCCTTTGACCACCGGCATGCGTGAAATAACCAAAGGCATTACGCAATATAAAAAAGGGTGTTACAAAAACGCTTTAACGTATTTCTTTAAAGCCCACGAGCTGTTTACGGCAACTGACCACCAACGGGGTGTTGCCATGAGTTACAACAATATTGGAAACGTTTATCGAGCTTCAGGGGATAATAAAAGTGCGGTACTCTTTTTTCAGGAGTCTTTTTCGATATATGAGGATATGGGTGATGCAAAAGGTGCCGTTCAGATTCTTTCAAACAAAGCAGCTACCCTAATCGATGACGGTATGCTCGAAGAAGCCGCAAAAACGCTGAGCGCCGCTGAAAATATCGCTAAAACAAACCAAATCTTATTTGGTCCATTACTAAACACCCGAGGTATTCTTCTTATCAAAAAAAAGGAATACGCTAAGGCTGAAGAAGTTTTGCAAACCGCGCTTACCTCGGTTGATTCTGAAAACTTTTCAGAATCTGCAACAGTAAACTTTACGCTTGGAAACCTCATGCTCGAGACACACCGTTACGAACAAGCCATCTTTTTTTTCGAAACGGCTCTGAAAGCAGATCGCCTATCCGGCTTTAGTAAAGGGATCGCCGATGATTTAGCTGCAATAGGGTCAACCTATTTACTGCAGAAAAAAAATGATCTTGCAGCGAACGTTTTTAAACGGAGCCTCAAGATTTATGCACTGTTGGGGAACCAAAAAAAAGTTCATCAGGTCATGCAGCAGCTTGAAAATATCTCGGAAAGCACGGGGATCGATTTAGGTCTTACAAAATATTTTGTAAATAGCTGGTTAGAAGGCAAAACTATTGAGCAGCCCTGCGATTAAAACCATTCCGATACGTTATTCTCCCTCTTTAAGTATTGAACTAATCGTTTAGAAGGTTTTTAATTTTCTCCAACAAAAGCGGCGCCAGGCTCTTCCACTTGGGCTGAATTGCCTTGTCTTGGTGCCATGTGAATTCAACTAAATCAAATTTTTCCGAAATAACACGGTCCTCCTCGGCCCCATATGTTTTTTCAGGATAATATTCAATAAACAGCATACGGTGCGGGGCTATGTTGAAATCCTTGGCAACCACAGTGGCGACATGACTGTTGCAGCTTCTTACTGATACGTTACTTTCCGGAATATCGGAAACCACCACAACTATGGGCTTTAAATGGGTCAGCCCCTTTTCATCTCCTCTATCCAGATCATAAATCCTAAGTCTGCATTTCCCGCTGCCGAGACCCAACTTGCCGCCCCAGCCGCTCCAGTTAAATATACCATCGTGTATTAGCATTAGACCCTCAAATCCCCTAATTGAGTGTTAACAAAATGAAGAAACTTTATATTACATTAAATCAAGCAATATCTTTAGTGTTTTTTGATATTTTTATATGGAGTTCTTCTCAAAAAACCAAGATAAACTCTTCATGACAAATACGGATTAATGCCGTGTCAAACCACTATAAATTCGCAATAACTTGTCAGGTAGCTCCCGAACATCTGAGATCACGTTGTGATGAATGTTTCCATAAAGATCGTCCAGCTTTGAATCTGCAGCAATGTTAATCGTTATGCCATGGGTATAAATGTTTTTTGAACGCGCTTCGGATATTGCTTTCCGGGTGTCTTCAACAGCATAATTCTGTTTGTAATCAACATCGTTGGGGAAACCGTCACTTAAAATAATAAGTAGGCGAACTTTTGATAAAGCTCTTTCCAGTTGGCGCGTCGCATGGCGTATAGCCGCACCCATTCGCGTACCCCGCCTCGGCGACAAGGCATCAATGCGCTGTTTTATGGTGTCATCAATTTTTTCATCAAAGTCTTTTACCCGCAAATAATCAACACCCAAACGGCCGGTTCCAGAAAATCCAGCAATGGAAAAAGCATCTCCCACCACTTCAAGCGCCTCACAAAAGAGCACAATGGCCTCTTTTTCAACGTCCATAACGGTTGCTTGTGATCCTAAAATCGGGTTGGCCGTTGATCGTGAAAGGTCGACGAGGAGTAGTACTGAAACATCCCTTAATTGCTTTATATGCTTGATATAGAGGCGTTCAGAAGGAATTTTGCCTGCTTTTTTATCCAGCACATAATCCAACATCGCCCGGTAATCGAATTCATCGCCCTCTATCCATTGTCTTAATCGAATCAGACCTTCAGGTTTTAACAGATCAAAAGCATAACGTATTTTTTTGATCAACCCGCTGTAGCGTTGTAGAGTTAAATCGTAAAAATCGCCACTTTGACATGTTATGGTTTGTTCTAGCACCCTGACGTAATCTCGAAGATAATCTTGCAGGTTATGATCCCATTCTTGATACCAGGCAATAGGACCGGAAAAATCTTGATTCTCAAAACGCGGAAAATCACTATCCCCAAATAGTATGGATAGATCGAGCCAGGACAGGTCTGTGGTAGTATTTTGCTGGGCCATAGGAAAAGCCCCATTGCTTTTGTGGGCAAGGAATATCAAATCTTTTAGATCTTGATGGGAAAGAAATCCGTTGTTCTCCACCAGGCGCTTTTTAATATCTGATTTGTAAATCTTAAATCCCTTTTCTTCGATGTTTATCTTAAGTTTTTTGGCCACGTTTTCATATTTTCTGTATGCAGAGAAAAAAAGGTCGGGTCTTATGCTCCGACCAAAGG
>CP070768.1:3153013-3156767 GCA_020345745.1 Desulfobacterales bacterium | reverse complement strand
ACACCGGCATAAATTCCCAGACATAGAATATTTAATATTTTCTGTGGTTTGGTTAGGATCCTTGTCCAAAATTGCTTTTGCAGTCATTATCATTCCAGGAGTACAATAACCGCATTGAATTGCTCCTTTTTCAATAAAAGCTTGTTGCAAAGGATGTAGCTTTCCATCTGAGGAGAGCCCTTCAATGGTGCATATCTGTTTCCCATCAGCCTCGACAGCCAATAACAAACAAGAGTTAACCGGTTCTCCTTCCAACAGCACCGTACAGCTTCCGCATTCACCTTCGCCACAGCCTTCTTTTGTACCTGTCAAACCTAATTGTTTACGAATCATATATGATAACGTCCAATGCGGCATAACAGCCATCGATACATCTTGATTGTTGATCTTAAATTTAATCTGCTTTTCCATGATAGCTCCTAATTTAAATTAACGAGATTCTCGATGGCCTTTAGGGTTAACGAGGAAATCATTTCAGCTCGGTAAGTCGCAGATGCCCTTACATCAGATATGGGCGCAATTTCAGTAAGCAACATTTTTTTTATCTCTTGTATAGGAAAATCTTTTACCGATTTGCCGCTAAGCAATTTTTCTGACTTTTTTGCTCTAACAGGAGTTGGCGCCACTGCTCCCAGGGCAATTTTTGCGGACTCGCATTGTTGTCCGGAATTTTTTAAAACCAATGCAACGGCAACTCCGACCAAAGCACAATCCATGGCACGTCGAGGGCCGTGTTTCAAATATATCATTCGCATGTCTTTATCGGGAAAAGGAACAAAAAGCTCTTTTAATATCTCTCCCTTTTTAAGATTAACTTCTCCGGGGCCAACAAAAAATTCTTCCAATTTCATTTTTCGATCACCATTTACCCCTGATAAAGTGATCAATGAATCTAGCACAAGGAGACCAGGTGCCATGTCCGCTGAAGGAGCGCCATTACATAAATTACCACCTAACGTTGCAAGATTACGAACCTGAAGAGAACCCACAGTAAGAGCTGCCTCTCCAACCATAGGCTGTTTTGCTTTAATACCCTCATGGTTCGCAATAGCCGATAACGATGTGATAGATCCAATCTTGAAACCATCTGAAGTTTCTGAAATCCCATTCAATTCTGGTATTTTTTTGATATTAATGACATGTTCTGGCAAAATGACTCCCTTTTTCATTTTTATAATTAGATCCGTCCCACCGGCCAATACACAAGCCTTTTTCCAATGTGTCGCAATTAACTGACATGCTTCTTTAAC
This sequence comes from Desulfobacterales bacterium, assembly GCA_020345745.1. Lineage (GTDB taxonomy): Bacteria > Desulfobacterota > Desulfobacteria > Desulfobacterales > UBA11574. Next base: position 3,155,517 of record CP070768.1, on the reverse strand, counting down.
TGTGGTTGGTTCGTGATATTGGAATGGTTTCATTTTTTTCGCTTACCTCATCTTTTCTGGCTAAAATTTATTTAGTTTTCTTTTCTGCTAAAGCTTTCATTATTTTTTCTGCCGTGATAGGCAAATCTTTAATTCTGATACCGATAGCGTTAAAAATTGCATTCGCCACTGCCGGTGCCACAGGATTGGTTACACCTTCACCAACTCCTTTGGCACCAAACGGTCCGGTGGGTTCATACGTGTCGGCGATAATCGTTTGTACCGGAGGCATATCGGAGAATGTTAACATTTTGTAATCAAGAAAACCCGGATTCAAAAGTTCCCCGGTTTCCGGATCAAATTTTGTATCCTCATAAAGAGCAAATCCTAGACCCATGTGTATACCGCCTTCGACCTGGCCCTCCACATTATTTAAATTGATAGGAGTGCCAACATCAGCGCCACTTACAGCTTTTACTACCTCGACCTTTCCTGTTTGGGTGTCCACTAGAACTTCAACAAAGCAAACGGTAAAATGAGGTGGACACGCCTTTGGTCTCACCGATGCTTCTCCGATAGCACTTCCCCAACCCTTTATCTGTGCGGTTTCGATAAGATCTTCAATCGTTATTTTCTTTTCAGGAGATCCTGTGACATAGATGCTTCCTAGCTCAGCAACAAGGTCATTAATCGGTGCTTCAAGAAGTTCGGATGCCCACTCAAATAGTTTCTGCTTTACCTTTTTTGCCGCCTGTAAGATAGCAAGCCCGGTACCATAAGTACCTCTACTTGCATGAGTAGGCACATCAAAAAGAGTCGTATTGGTATTACCCTGATCTAAAATCACATCCTCGTATCTTAGACCAAGCTCTTCGGCAACCATCGCCACATATGCGCTTCGGTTTCCACCTCCAGCATCAGCTGACGCGTTCATTACAAGGGCTGTGCCATCTTCGTTCATTTTTATAATTGCACCACTGTAATCCATAATGAATGGTGAAGGCTCCGGCGAGCCAGCTCCGGATGTATGAAAACCTCTGGCCATGCCAACGCCGCGTTTAATCCATGGCTTCTCAGTATCGTTTTTTTCCCGAGAAGGCCAACCAATAGCTTCAGCCCCTTTTTGGATGAGTTCTTCTGTGCCACAGCTTTGAACATCGCAGATCACATCTACGCTTTGTCCGTAAAAACATTCACCTATGCCAATGTGATTTTTTAGACGTAACTCAATGGGATCTATATTGAGCCTTTCTGCAATTATGTCCATTTGCGATTCAACTGCCCAATGGGCTTGAGGATTACCCGCACCTCGCATTGCCGTGAGGGGTGGGGTATTTGTGTAAACTGTTCTACCAACAACACGTTGGTTTGGACAAACATACATGGATAAGCAAAAACCGGATGCTAGAGCCATCTTGGATGCACCACTGAAAGCATATGCGCCAGTATCATCAGTAATATCGACTTCCATCGCAATTAAAGTACCATCCTTCTTTACTCCAGTTTTCAACCTAATAACCATGGGGTGACGACCATAAGCGAGAAACATTTCTTCACGGGTTTTCTCACCGCGAACAGGTCTATTCGTTCGTAAGGCCAAAAACGCACTAATTGGTTCAATCCATCCGGTATGGATATGAGCACCGAAAGATCCCCCCAAATATGTCCAATGGCAGGTGATTTTATGCAAAGGTATACCAAGGGAAGATGCGATATTTTTGCGCATTGCGTGGATGCTCTGCGTGGTGCCGTAAATATCTAAACTACCATTCGGACCGGGAACACACGTTACAACAGTTCTTTCTAGAGGAGCTGGATTGGGTTTAGACGTTTTGAAAGTATTTTCAATTATCAAATCAGATTCCTGGAAGCCCTTTTGAACATCTCCAATATTTGCTTCACGCACATCAACAATATTATTTTTTATTTCAATTGGATCACCACCTTTCCATGCGTTACTATGAATTGTTGGAGCCGTCGCTGTTCCGCTTTCCATTAAATCAAAAACGGCTGGTAAAGGTTCATAATCAACCTTAATTAATTTAAGAGCTTCTTCAGCAACATCGGGGGATTCAGCAGCAACCGCTGCAACTCGATCTCCATAGTGTCTAACCTTATTTTCGAGGAGAAAGCTGTCATAATAAAGTATTGACGGCAAGTGCAGGAACTGGTGCATTGTTGGAATATTGGGGATATCATCATGTGTTATTACGGCTTTAACACCCCTTAAATTTGTAGCTCGACTTGTATCGATTCTTTTAATTCGGGCATGCGCAAAAGGACTTCGAAGTATTTTGGCGTAAAGCATATTTGGAAATTGGAGATCTCCGCAATATTTGAGTGAACCCGTTGCCTTTTCTAATGCTTCTATTTTTGGATACCTTTTTCTGACAACATTAAAATTTTCTTTCATATTTTGCTCCACTCGCTTCCTAAAGGTATAAATGATTGGATAGTATTGGCTAAAGAAGTAAAATTTTTTTAAAATCTAATTTTGGTGACGGTATCCAAGATCTTTAGATATC
>CP070768.1:3116791-3152913 GCA_020345745.1 Desulfobacterales bacterium | reverse complement strand
TTCGTATACAGCAATTCTTATCACATTTCTGTCCACGCAGGACATCCGGCTTAACTTCCAGTTATCTGAAAAACGCTCAATTATCTTATCAATATCCGACCTGGTTTCCAGCACCCCTTTTACGAGCTTAATAAAGAATGAAAGTACTTTCTCCGATGGTTTAAAATTTTCACAAAACCGATCAAGCAGATCCTTTGTGTCATTCTGACTCATGTCTATATAAAAGAGCGCTTGCATGGCAAGTTCTCGTGACTTGCGACGATTGCCCATAGTTATGCCTGATTGACGACATCCAGCAAGTTGGCCATTTCCACGGCAGATATTGCGGCATCCCAACCTTTGTTGCCGGCCTTTGTTCCTGCGCGCTCTACGGCCTGTTCTATGGTGTCCGTAGTTAAAATACCAAAGATGACAGGGACTTCAGAATTCAGACTTACGGCAGCAATTCCCTTAGACACTTCGGCACTGACATAATCAAAGTGTGGGGTCGCCCCTCTAATGACAGCACCCAGACAGATAATCGCATGATACCGACCAGTTGCTGCTATCTTTTTTGCCATCAGTGGAATCTCAAATGCGCCTGGAACCTTTACTATTTCTATATCGTTATCTCTGGCTCCCGAACGCAACAGTCCGTCTACAGCGCCATCTTGCAGTCTATCGGTTATAAAATTATTAAATCTGCTGACAACAAGGGCAAATTTTTTGCCCTCTGCAAGAAGCTTAGCTTCAATAATTTTCGGCATTTACGTCCCTCCCGGTTAACAAGGTTAGGTGTTTGGGGCAAATCTATGGTATGGTATCAATATTCAATAGATGCCCCATTTTAAGTTTCTTGCACTCAAGATAGCATCGGTTGTATTCATTGGGCTTAATGGCTGTAGCAATCTGTTCAACAATGCTAAGTCCATATCCTTCGAGACCAACCATTTTCTTGGGATTATTGGTAATGAGTCTCATTTTTCTTACGCCAAGATCCACAAGAATCTGAGCACCGATCCCGTAATTCCTTAAATCAGGTTTAAATCCCAGCTTTTCGTTGGCTTCAACGGTATCAAAACCTTGATCCTGTAATGCGTATGCCTTTATTTTGTTTACCAGACCGATACCTCTTCCTTCCTGACGGATATAGAGCAACACACCGAGACCGTCTTCTTCAATCATTTCCATTGCCTTGTGTAGCTGCTCGCCACAATCACAACGAAGTGATCCGAAAATATCACCGGTGAGGCATTCCGAGTGAACTCGAACAAGAACAGGTTTAGTCGAATCGATCTCTCCTTTAACCATGGCGATATGCAGCAAATCATCCACCTGATTTTCATAGACAATAGCTCTGAAGTCGCTTCCGTGGATAGTTGGAATCAGGGTTTCGGCAACGATATTGACAAATGATTCCGTACGCATACGATATTCAATAAGATCTGCAATGGAGCATATACCTATCCCATGTTTTTGACTGAATTTTTCGAGAGCCGGCAATCTCGCCATGGTACCGTCTTCGTCCATTACTTCACAGATCACTCCGGCGGGTTGCAAACCGGCAAGACGTGCCAGATCGATAGATCCCTCTGTTTGCCCGGCGCGCACCATCACACCACCCTCTCTGCCCCTTAATGGAAATACATGCCCCGGCCTGACAAGATCACCAGGTCTTGCGTCTTTTGCCACGGCTGTCCGGATGGTGGTGGCTCGGTCAGCAGCAGAAATGCCAGTAGTTACACCGTATCTAGCTTCGATAGAAACGGTAAAACCGGTTTGAAATTGAGATGTGTTGTTCTCGACCATTAACGGCAGTTCAAGCGAATCGATCTTTTCTCCGGTCATAGATAGACATATAAGACCCCGTCCGTATTTTGCCATAAAATTTATTGCTTCCGGCGTAATGGCTTCAGCAGCCATCGTAAGGTCACCCTCGTTTTCGCGGTCTTCATCGTCTACAAGAATAACCATGCGGCCCGCTTTTATCTCTTTTATGGCTTCTTCAATGGTTATTAATGGCATTTTTTATAGATGTCTCCTTTATATGAAACCAGATTTGGCAAGAAGTTGCATATCTACCGCATTCCCGGTCTCATCTTCTTTTTTCGTTGATGATATTTTCAAAATAAAACGTTCCACATACTTTCCAATCATGTCTGTTTCAATATTCACAAGATCGCCAATTTTTGAAAGATCTATTGTTGTCATTTTAGCTGTGTGCGGGATGATGCTTACTTCAAAGCGGTCACGGCTAAAATGATTAATGGTTAGACTAATTCCATCCACCGCAACCGAACCTTTTGTTATCATATAGCGGGTAATTGATTCAGGCACATGGACAGATAAAATAATGGCATTTCCCATTCTTTTTTTTTGTTTTATCATTCCTAAACCATCAACATGACCGGACACCAAATGGCCCCCAATTCGATCAGAGAGACGAAGGGCACGCTCCAGATTGACCCGATCACCAATCTTTGCTTTGCCCAATGTTGTTTTTATTAGGCTTTCCGGAGAAACATCCACATGAAACCGTCTGTTTGCTAGGGAGACCACCGTCAAACATGCACCGTTGACGGCAATACTCTCGCCAACCTTTGAATCATCAAGAACAAAATCTGCTTCCAATATCAGTTGTTTACCCTGACCTGCCGGTTGCGTCTCTTTAATAGTACCAAGACCTTCTATGATTCCTGTAAACATAACACCCTTTATTAATATTTCAACTCGCTGGCGTTGAATTGATTTAGACATCCATGGGTTAATGACTCATATAGCCTTCGACCATGATGTCGTCGCCAAAGCGCTGGATTCGAATATCTTTAACCGGAATGCAATCGTTCATTCGTAGCGCACCGGACCCTTTGCAGATCGGCACGCCGTCATCTCCACCCAAAATTTTCGGTGCGAAAAATAAGATAATCTTTTGGACGATCCCTGCCGATAGCGCTGATGCAATGACACGCCCTCCCCCTTCTATCAGCAGACTGGTTATCGCTAACTCGCCCAAGAGATCCATCAGGGTGGGCAGATCGATTAAACCGTGTTTTACGGATGATTCAATAACCCTGGCTCCCTGCTTTTCTAGTTTCGTTTTTTTATTCCTGGAAACAGAATTCCCGGTAACAATAATTGTATCAGAATCAGAATCGACCCGCAATAACTTCGCCTGTTCCGAAATTCGAAGATGCGTGTCAAGGATTATTCTTTTCGGATCCAATCCCTTGAAGCCTTCATCTGTGTTTTCCAAGCGGGTTGTTAAACTAGGGTCATCTTTTTCTATGGTATTGATACCGACCATTATTGCGTCAACCGCATGTCGAAGTTCGTGAACATATCGTCTCGATTCTTTTCCGGAAACCCATTTGGAATCACCTGTCTTTGTCGCAATGTATCCGTCAAGTGTCGCTGCACATTTGACAATCGAGAAAGGGCGTTTTGTTTGGATATACCTTCGAAAAATTTCATTTAATTTTATTGCCTGATCTTCGCAAACCCCTGATGTGACTTCAACACCATGGCTTTCTAAATAATCTATTCCATTGCCTTTAACATCAGGATTGGGATCTCTCATGGCAACAACGACCCGCTTAATGCCTGCTGCAATAATTTTTTCCGTACAAGGCGGTGTTCGTCCGACGTGATTGCAGGGCTCGAGGTTGACATAGAGAGTGGCATTTTGCGCCAACGTTCCAGCGTCTTCAAGAGCGATTATTTCAGCGTGCGCCGTTCCGGCAGCTTGATGGAATCCCTTCCCTATAATTTTGTCATCTTTAACAATTACGGCACCGACCATTGGATTCGGGGAAGTAAAACCCCGCCCCTTTTTAGCAAGGTCAAGTGCCATTTTCATAAAATATATGTCGTCCATCATCCCCCGGGTTTTAAGGTTAACCCGAATTTCTCACACCCCTGCCCCGTTCATTTGCAAGGTATTATATCCCTAATCGAGCGAGAGGTAGTGCCCCTTTATATTGTTCGCACTCATTTTAGGAATGTTTACTAAGTAGACTTTTAAGTTCAGCCACAAAATCGTTTACATCTTTAAATTCCCTATAAACCGAGGCAAACCTAACATAGGCAACATCGTCCAGAGAATGGAGCTTAGTCATAATTTTTTCACCGATTTTGTGTGACGGTATTTCCTTTTCGCCAATCTCTCTGAGGTCTCGTTCAAGTTCGTCGAGAAATTCTTCAATAACATTCATGCTTATATTTCGTTTCTGGCAAGCCTTTTGAATACCCGAGCGCACCTTGTCACGGGTAAAAACTTCACGACGTCCGTCTTTTTTGATAATCATTACGGGAATTTCTTCAATATTTTCGTAAGTCGTAAATCGCCTGCTACATATGATGCATTCCCTTCGTCTTCGGATGACGTTGCCATCCTTGCTCAACCTGGAGTCGATAACCTTATTGTCAATTTCTCCACAAAATGGACATTTCATGAGTGCCTCCCTGTTAAGTGGTATCAATTTTTTTTATATCTACACCTGCTTCACTCAGCATTTCTTTAGACATATCATCTGCATATCCGGAATGGTAACAGATTTTTATTATTCCAGCGTTGATGATCATTTTGGCACATATGGAACATGGCTGGTTAGTGCAAAAAAGTGTTGCGCCTTTAATCGAAACACCATGGTATGCCGCCTGTATAATAGCATTCTGCTCGGCATGTATACCCCGGCAAAGTTCATGTTTTTCACCGGAAGCCACATTTAGTGTCTTTCTCAGACAGCCGGTTTCATTGCAATGTCGAATATGGGTTGGTGCACCATTATAACCGGTGGACAGAATTCTTTTATCCTTAACAACCAGTGAACCCACTGCACGCCTAAGGCATGTAGAGCGTTTGGCCACAAGAAAGGTTATATCCATGAAGTATGCGTCCCATGAGGGACGATGACTCTGTTCAATCACGTTGCTATTCAACTTTTGTGCTCCCTGAGCTTTCATAAAGTGGAAAGGCTTCACAAAGCTCGCGAACTTGGGCCTTTGTGCGTTGGGCAAGCGTCTTATCCTTAGGGTTTTTGAGTACATTAATAATAAACTTCGCGATGGTTTGCATATTCGGCTCTTTCATGCCTCTAGTTGTTATGACCGGTGTACCAATACGGATACCACTGGTAATGGATGGGCTTAATGTTTCAAATGGTATGGAATTTTTATTGACTGTAATACCGGCTCGCTCAAGAGCATCCTCGGCATCTTTACCCGTAATTTTAAGATTTCTTAAATCGGCAATCATCATATGGTTGTCGGTTCCATCGGACACCAGTTTTATACCACCCGCCATTAGATATTCGGCTAACGCTTTGGCATTTTTTACAATATTTGTCTGATACATCTTAAACGTTTCGTCCAGCGCCTCTTTAAACGCAACGGCCTTGGCAGCAATAATATGCATGAGCGGCCCACCTTGAATTCCAGGGAAAATCTCCCGGTTTAATTTGTTGCTATAATCGGTCCTTGCCAAAATCAAGCCACCGCGCGGGCCTCTAAGCGTCTTATGGGTCGTTGAAGTAATTACATCGGCAAAAGGTACCGGGGAAGGATGGAGTCCTGTGGCCACCAGCCCGGCAATATGGGCCATGTCCACCATAAAATAAGCTTGAATCGATTCGGCTATTTTCGCAAATGCTGCAAAATCTATGATTCGAGGATAGGCACTTGCTCCGGCAACAATCAATTTTGGTCTGTGTTTTTCCGCCAAACGTTGCACTTCATTATAATCAATGGTTTCAGTATCTCGACGAACACCATAATGACAAAAATTATATGTTTTCCCTGAAAAGCTTGCCGGACTGCCATGGGTGAGGTGCCCCCCATGTGACAAATTCATACCCATAACCGTATCCCCAGGTGATAGCAAAGCAAAATAGACGGCCATATTCGCCTGGGATCCAGAATGAGCTTGAACATTGGCATAAGCTGCATTGAATAGCTTTTTCGCCCGATCGATCGCTAGTTTCTCAGCGACATCGACATATTCACAACCGCCATAATATCGTTTATCTGGATAGCCTTCGGCATATTTATTGGTAAGGACACTTGCCTGGGCAGCCATCACAGCCGGGCTGACAATATTCTCCGACGCAATAAGCTCTAAGGTATTTTTCTGTCTGTCGATCTCCATAGCAATTGCGTATGCAATTTTTGGATCTACACTCTCGATTATGCTAAAACCCAACGATCATTTTCCTTTTTTAAGTTGATGATTCTACTTGTGCCTATTTAAAAATAAAAGCCCCTACATCCAGTCGTGAGGAATCTTATATCATAGGCTTTTTTTAAAAGATGGAAGCGTCCCGCGCAATTGATCGGGGGTTCTTTCCGGCATCAGTGCTTCGCTCACGGTGAGTGAAGTTTCCAGGTTGATTTCCTCTCCTAGTTTTGTTCTCAAGTATGGGATCAATGGAGAGAAAGCCGATCAGCAGGTAAGTTACAGGGAGTCTTCATTACCATGTACAATTTTTTTCAAAAAGAAGTGCAGAATGTTCGACCCTTTAACCATCAGGATCGCTATTGATAAGTTCTTTTTGATCTATCCCATCGATCTTGTCCAAACGTGCCTGATGCCGTCCCCCCTCAAACGGTGTTTCAACCCAAGTTTTTACGATTTCCAAAGCAAGTATATCGCCTATTATACGACCACCCAAAATCAATATATTGGCATCGTTGTGGCGCCTGCTCATTACAGCGGAAAAAATGTCGTTGCAAAGTGCCGCCCTCACATTAGGAAACTTATTTGCAACCATAGACATACCAATCCCGGTACCGCATAGGAGGATGCCGCGTTTAAATTTTCCTTTTGAGACCGTCGATGCGACCATGATACCAAAGTCCGGATAATCGACTGATTCTTTACCATGGGTTCCAACATCGTGGACCTCAGTGCCCATCTCAACAAGGAATCCTTTCACCGTTTCCTTTAAATCATATGCCGCATGATCCGCGCCGATAACGATCGTAGGTTTATTTTCAATCATTGTCTAATACCTCAGTGGATACCATTCAAATGGGTTAAAAATAAAACTGCTCGCTCTTGCCGTTGGTTCAACTAGTCCAGACATTTTATGATAATTTTTCAGCAAGCTTATTTTATATAAATGCACGCATCAGCCGCGTAAAAAATCCGGGATAACGTATTATTCTTCAACCTCTATCACCGTACGACCTTTATAGGTACCACAACTAGGGCACACATGATGTGGAAGCCTGGTATCACCACACTGGGGACAGCTGGTCAAATTAGGGACTGCGGCTTTCTGATGGGTTCGCCGTTTATCCCTTCTTGATTTCGATTTTTTGCGTTTTGGAACAGCCATAAAAATACTCCTAAACAATTGTTTTTTAAAAACATTTGACAAATATTTCCTTAGAAAAAAGGATGACGTTTAAGTAATTGAAATGATAAGGATTGTCAAGCATTTTAAAGCCGCACTTCAATTTCCGCTGTGCATCAGCTTGAAAGCAAGACCCGAAAGACGCTTTTTGGGCGTATTGTTTTTCAGAGCTATATTTATTGCATGTTTGGTGCCAACAATAATAACTAATTTTTTACCACGGGTAATTGCAGTGTATAAAAGGTTTCTTTGCAAAAGAACAAAATGCTGGGGCATCATTGGTAATACCACAACCGGATATTCAGACCCCTGCGATTTGTGAACCGATATGGCGTATGCAAGAGATATCTCGTCCATTTCCGAAAAATCATAATCGACAATCCTTCCGTAGTAATCCACCGAAAACACCTCTTTTTTCCGATTGATGGTATTTATCGCACCAATATCTCCATTAAAAACCTCCTTCTGATAATTATTCTGCAAATGCATCACCTTGTCTGCCTGTTTAAGTGTGTTGCCACGGGTCTCAATCACAGTCGGATTTGGGTTTAGCTCGTTTTGAAGGATCTGATTCAGGCGGGTTGTACCGATAACGCCTTTATGCATCGGGGTTAAGACTTGAACATCGTGAACAGGATCAAATCCGAAACGCTCGGGAATCGTTTTGCTGCAAAGCTCCACGATGGTCGAAGCCACCCTAACCGGATCATTTTGCTCAACAAAATAAAATTCAGATAGGTCTTTTTCAATGTCCAATGTTTCGAAGGCAGGAAAATCACCTTTTCGAATCCGATGCGCATTCATAACGATAGGGCTTTCATTGGCCTGCCTGAATATTTTTTTTAGATAAAATACCGGAATTCTGTTCGACTTGATCAAGTCGGCAAGGACACTGCCAGGGCCAACAGATGGCAGCTGAAAAACATCCCCTACCAGTATTAACGTGGAAGATACCGGAACAGCGCTTACCAAATGAAACATCAATATGCTATCCACCATTGAAGCTTCATCAATAATCACGGCATCGGTATCAAGGGGATTGTCGATGTGTTTATCGAATCTATTGTCTTTAAAATTATATCCCAAAACCTTGTGAACTGTCCTTGCCCTTTTTCCGGTAACTTCAGATAGACGCCGGGCTGCCCGGCCGGTAGGTGCAGCAAGAAGGGCGCGTTTTCCTATGGTTTTAAATAAAGCGGTAATCGACCGAATCAGCGTTGTTTTTCCTGTTCCGGGACCTCCTGTTATAATAACGATACGATGGGAGAGAATCTTTGCCAGAACGCTAAGCTGTTCAGGAGAAAGTTGTATAGCCAGCTCTCGCAACACTTCTGCTGATATACCTTCGGGATCTATACCCGAGTGAGGTATCGGGACAGACATCAAGGCTTCAAGTCTGTTTATAATACCTGTTTCCACTTCATGCAGCGCTTTTAGATAGATTGGTCGGCCGTCATTACCATCTACGAAAGTTCCAACGACCAATTCGCCGATATTCGCCAGGTCTTCGAGTGCATCACGAGTGACATGGTCTTCTAACTGGAACAACTTTTTGCATTGCTCTAACAACCGATTTTCATAAGTGAAAACATGCCCTTCATTTACATCTTTTTCCATAACATGAAAGATACAAGCTTTTATTCGTCGGGGGCTGTCTTTGGCAACGCCAAGTTTCATGGCAATTGCATCCGCGGTATAAAACCCGATGCCTGAAATATCTACCGATAGTCGATAAGGGTCGCTACGAATGGTTCGGACTCCATCTTGACCATATGCTTTTAATATTCTGGCGCAATATGAGGTTTTGACACCCATTTCTTGTAAAAATAGCATCAAATCTCTGGCAACATGATGGTTTTTCCAAGTATGCTGAATTAAGGTTGCTGTTTTTTCCCCTATCCCTTTAATTTCTTGAAGTTTTTTCGGGTTTTTCTCTATAACTTCAGGTGTTTCAATGCCGAATCGATTAACCATTCGATCGGCCATTGCAGGGCCTACCCCCTTGATGATGCCGGAGGCCAGGTATGTTCTGATACCTTCAATGGTTGCAGGTAACGTAACCTCATAGGACTCGATTCTAAACTGCTGGCCGTATTTGTAATGAGTTTCCCAATTTCCTGAAATTTTGAGGGCTTGTCCGGGACTAACCGCTGTCATATATCCAACAATGGTGACGACATTGCCGGTTTTACTGATCTTGAATTTTGCAACTATATAATGATTGTCGGGATTAAGATAGGTGATACGTTCCAGGTGTCCTTCTATCGTAGCTATGGGAAGGGTATTTATCATGATCGGTTGTGCAGAATCCAATTGGCGGCATCCAAAAGATCCTGCGCCACAAAGTCTGGATGGATGGCCTTATTGTTCAGTATGTTTTCAGCTTCTATCCCGTTACCTGTTTTAACTAAAATCGCATACCTGCACCCGGCGTTCCGGGCACACTCAATATCCTTTGCGCTGTCACCAACCATAGCTGAACTTGCAAGGTCAATCTGGTGTTTCTGTTGGGCACGATAAATCAACCCTGTTTTTGGTTTGCGGCAGGTGCATGCCTCTTCAGGGGTATGCGGACAGAAAAATATATCTCTTATTTGGCCGCCTTTTGATGCAACGGCTTTATGCAATCGATTGTGCAAGTATTCGAGATCGCCTTTGGTTATTAATTTTCGGTTGACCGCCGATTGGTTGGTAATGATAATAATTTCAAATTGATTTAAAGTCAGTTGTCTAATGGCCTCTAAGCTTCCGGGTAAAAACTCAAATTCGGCCCAGCTTTTGATATACTCGGAAGAATCCTTGTTGATAACACCATCGCGGTCCAGAAAAACCGTCTTTATGGTTTTTCCTTGCGTATTCTCATAACTACCGTTCGCCACCGCTTATTCATTCCTTTTAAGAATTTTTTAGGCAGTTTTAGATTTAACTGTCTTCCGCCACAGCAAAGGCATCAGAAAACCCTCGCTTGATCATGATCTCTTCATATTGCACCGCTTGTTCAAGTGTCGAGCATTTTCCCACCCGCACTCTGTAATATGTGCTATGCCCGTCATTATAGATCGTTATATGGGCATTTTTAAATGACCGATTCAGCTTGGTCCTGAGCCTTTCAGCATTTTCTCGATACGTAAATGCTCCGACTTGAATGGTAAAATGTCCTTCATAATAATTGACGTGATGATAGACACGCTTGGACCTACCCGATATTGTCGATTTATTCGCTACACCAAGCGCAACAATGTTAACGGGAGCCGTACCTGAACCTATCATTCCGATTTTTCTTGCTGCTGTATACGAAAGGTCGATAATCCTGCCACGTACAAAGGGCCCCCTGTCGTTGATTCTTACCTGAGCCTCTTTTCCGTTTTCGAGATTGTGCACGCGGACATGTGTGTTAAAAGGGAGTGTTTTATGGGCAGCTGTCATGGCATACATGTTATAGGTTTCCCCGTTGGCTGTTTTTCTGCCGTGGAATTTTTTACCATACCATGATGCTTTTCCGCGCTGATCAAATCCCCTTGCATGCGTTAATGGTTTATACCACGTTTTTCCAATTTTATACGGCTTGGGATGTCCGGGCGTCGTTGGGGGGGGGGTTACGGATGTACACCCGCTAAAAAAGGAAAAAAAGAGCGCCGCAAGGGTAAGCAATCGGCAAATGAAAAAATCATGTCTCTTTATGATGTTGGATGTCATAGATATTTTTAAAGAGCGAGTTTTAACACCTCCTGCATCTTGTCGACGAAATGAAACTGCATCTTATTTTTGACCTCTTTGCTAATGTCTACCAGATCTTTTTCATTCCATTTTGGAAGAATGATGGATTTAATACCAGCTCGATGGGCGGCTAAAATTTTTTCTTTAATCCCACCAACCGGCAACACCTGTCCCCTCAATGTTATTTCGCCGGTCATGGCAAGGTCTTTTTTAATGGTTTTTTGGGTCATAAGGGAGGTCAACGCCGTCAACATGGTAACACCCGCCGAGGGGCCATCTTTCGGGATAGCACCCGCCGGTACGTGAATATGGATGTCGTGATTCTGAAAATAATCATCAGGGATCCCTATGGAGGCAGCGTTCGATCGAATAAAACTCAATGCCGCCGTTGCGGATTCTTTCATGACGTCACCAAGATGACCGGTCAACGTAAGACCTTTATTCCCTTTCATTGATGTGGCCTCGATAAAGAGGATTTCACCACCGGTCTGCGTCCAGGCGAGACCCATTGCCACGCCAGGAGTGGATGTTCTGGCTTTTGCTTCCGAGGTGATTCGTATGGGGCCAAGATACTCGTAAATATTTTTCACGTTAATCTTAACGGATTTGGCCTCTCCTTCGGCAATACTCGCTGCCACACCTCGACAAATGGTGGCGATTTCCCTTTCAAGGTTTCGCAAACCCGATTCCCTTGTATATCCAATAATAATCTGTTTAACAGCCCCTTTTGTAAAAGATATGTGATTGGTTTTTAAGCCATGAGCGTCTCGTTGGCGCGGGATAAGATATCGGTTGGCAATTTTAACTTTTTCTTCCAGGGTGTAACCGAGAAGTTTCAACACTTCCATCCTATCGAGCAACGCAGGGGGTATGGTGTCAAGAATATTTCCAGTGGTTATGAACATAACCTTGGACAGGTCAAAGGGGACATCCAGATAATGGTCTGAGAAAGAAAAGTTCTGCTCAGGATCCAGAACCTCCAGCAAGGCAGATGACGGATCGCCCCTAAAATCGCTACCCACTTTATCTATTTCATCTAGCATGAAAACCGGGTTGTTTGACCCCGACCGTCGAACCCCTTGAATGATTCGGCCCGGAAGGGCCCCCACATAGGTGCGTCGATGCCCTCTAATTTCAGCCTCGTCTCTCACGCCGCCCAGTGAAATTCTAAAAAAATTGCGGCCCAATGCACGCGCAATCGAGCGACCCAAAGAGGTTTTTCCGGTTCCGGGCGGACCGGCAAAACAGAGAATCGGTCCCTTTGATTCCGGTTTCAACTTCCGTACCGCAAGATATTCGATAATTCGTTTTTTGGCCTTCTCAAGTCCAAAATGGTCCTGATCCAAAATCTTTCGGGCGACTTTGATGTCAAGATTATCTTCGGTACTTTCATGCCAAGGCAGTGCCGTTAGCCAATCCAGATACGTTGACGCCACAGTATATTCCGCGGAAGAGGGGTGCATTCGGGAGAGGCGGCCCAATTCACGCTCGGCTTCTTTTTTTGCTTCCTCAGGAAGATTTCGCTCCTCGATTTTAGCTCTGTATTCATCAACTTCGACGGTTGTCTCATCTTTTTCGCCCAACTCTTCTCTGATGGCTTTGAGTTGCTCTCGCAGATAATATTCCCTTTGCCTTTTATCCATGTCTCCCTTGACTTGCGATTGAATCTTGTCGCCGAGTTCAAGGATTTCCAGTTGATAGTTGACCAATTGGGTAACTTTTTTTAATCGTTTCTTAACGTCATAAATTTCCAAAACACGCTGTTTTTCTTCCAGGCTTGAATTGATGGTAGAGGCAACCATATCGGCCAAGACACCAGGTTCATGGATGGATTGGGCCATGGCAACAATTTCCTGAGGCAGACCCGGCGAAAGCTCAGCGATTCTTGAGAACTGGCCGACCATGTTAGACATGAGCGCTTCGATTTCCTTGTCTTTTTGCTCTATCTCTTTAATGTGCTCTACATACGCCTGGAAATAGGGCTTATCTTTAATATACGTTTTTATCTTGAACCGTCCCAAGCCTTGGACAAGCAGCTGTGCTCGGTTATCTTCGGTTTTTGCCATTTTAAGAATCAAAGCACTTGTACCTATTTCATAAAGATCATCATAAGAATAAGCCTCTTCCTTAATCGGTCCTTTTGCGACAACTAGCCCTATCATTCGATTCTGGGACATCGCTTCATCGACCAGTTGGATCGATTTCTCCTGCATGACAACAAGCGGTAAAACCATTTTGGGAAACAGGGCTGCATCAAACAGAGGCAAAATAGGAAGAATTTCCGGTATTTTTTCCGTGCTGATTTCAGGTGACGGCTGGTGTTGTGTCATGGGACCTCCATTCCATCTACTTCAAACAAACGCTAATATTGAACAAAAACCTTAAGCTGGCAAACAGCTTTTTTATCAAGAAAAGTGGTTTATTTACCTTAAACGGTATGAATTATTCCTCCGTAATTTGTATTTTGTGCGATTTATCGAGTGCCAGCTTGGCCAATCGAACCTGGAGAAATCCGTTTGAATATGATGCAGAAACGACTTCAGGATCAATAGGAGATGGAAGATACAAAATGCGTTCAAATTTACCATACTGGATTTCTGCCAATCTGTATGTGGCGTTTTCAATGCGAAAAAACTCAGACCGGTTGCCAAAAATTTTAACCGCCTTGCTACTGATCTCCAATTCCAGATCTTCCTTGTTTACTCCTGCGATTTCAGCCAGGATTATGATCTCTTCGGGTGTTTCATAAATGTCCATTTGAGGCGTCCATCTTCGCTCTGCCAGGGTGAACATTGGATTTATTGTTCTGAACACATCCTCAATGGTCTTTTCGAATTTTTTACCGAGTTGACCAAAATCGTTGGTAAATCGTATTTTGATGTAGTCCATTTTAGGCTCCTGCATGTTAAAGCTGATATCATTTCTGCTTTTGCCAACTACTCAATTTTTCTAAAATAACACCAAAAAACATTTTTGTAAAGATGAGTTGCAAGGGGGCTAGGTAACCTCTGTTCTTTCTTTACGCTGTGACCTGACCATGAGTTTCCGCGCTTAAAAAAGGCTATCCATGGAACTCATCTAGAAAAAGCCTGAGTATTCTTGCCTGCAGTTTTTGAGAAATTATATAGGCGGGGCCGTAACATAAAAATTGTATTTTATGAATGGATAACGTATTAACGTGGACATGCATTATAATTCCGGACATTCATATAAATTTGTCATCGGTTCCCAGTACTTTCTATATTTTGGTATTATGGGCATTTTCTTGCCTTATTTTAACTTATATTGCTACCATCTCGATTTCACCGGTTTCCAGATAGGCATTTTATCAGCCATAAGATCAGTGGCATTAATCTTATTCCCCATGATCTGGGGAGCTTTGGCCGATCGATTTCAAATCAGGAGGCCGATAGATATTTTTTGTAGTTTTGTAAGCACGGGAATCTGGGCATTATATCTATATACCATCGATTTTTTTGCCATGCTGCTCATTACCATTTTTTACGGGATTTTTTATACGCCGATCATCTCTTTTCTGGAAGCTTTTACCATGGATGTCCTGGGTAAGGAGAAGAAGAGTTATGGAAGAACCAGAGGATGGGGGTCTTTCGCGTTTATTATGACCGTCATTGTCATGGGAAAGGTGATAGACGTTTATTCCATTGAAATAATCCTTGTATTGATACTTGCCGGTTCCGTGCTGCAAGCCCTTATTTCCGTAAAAATTCCTGATATCCGGATCGAGAAAAAAGGCGCATTTACCACAAAAGCCAAAGCATTGCTAACCAGACGTATGATCATTTTTCTGCTTTGTGCTTTTTTGATGCTTGTCAGCCATGCCACGTATTACGGTTTTTTTTCTATACATCTTGAACATTTGGGATACGGCAATATGTTTATCGGTCTTGCCTGGGCTTTAGCATCAATTGCTGAAATCATTGTCATGATTAAATCAGACAGCATTTTGAAACATTTTTCTATCGAAAACATTCTTATTTTTTCATTTATGGTAGCGGCCTTGAGATGGTTTGCTCTTTTCTTTATTGTGTCTCCTTTCGCCATACTGCTTTTGCAGATGCTTCATGCCGTAACCTATGGTACATTTCATATCGCAAGCATCCTGTATATCGATGCTTTAGCGCCTGCGGAAACCAAAACACTTGGACAAGCGGTGAACAATGCAACCACCTATGGGCTTGGTTTAATGGTTGGATTTTTCATTAGCGGACTTCTATTTGAAATTATGGGTTTGTTTTCACTATTTATGGTCAGCAGTATTATTGCCCTGGTCGGCGGTCTGCTGCTAGCATTCTCACATATTATGGATCGTAAAGCCGGCTTAGCTTAACCTTCACGTTTCGCACCCCTATCCGATAGCAAACTGGTAAGTATTCAGGGGATATCCAAATTCGTTTTATTCGGGTGTAAAGTTAAAATTATTGTTTGATGTTATAATAAAAAGTGTCTTCAATTTGTTTGCGCTCAGTTAGGGTAAAGCTTATTTGGCATGTATGCGCAGTTGCTAGTGCGAAAACGCTTTATTCAAATTTTGTCTTTTTAAAAATATTATCCAGCCGCATTGCACCGTGGATGGTGGCCAACTTTAGGGTGCGAAACGTGAGTTATTATTTTTTTAAAGCAATGTGGGTATGAAAAAAAGTGCTTAAATCATAAATATTGGAGCACACGGCTAATACAAAATTGATATCGACTGCAAGAAAAAGCCATCAAGCCCTTACAGATGAAATCAACTGAAAATTGTTGCGAGCTCAAGGCTTGAGCAACTATATTTACATGTGGAGGATAATATGATCGACATAGAAATTCCGGGTTATAAATATTTGCAGCTTAACCATCTGGTTTTAGATTACAACGGTACCATCGCCGGTGACGGAAATCTGTTGCCCGGAGTCAAATCGACCTTGCAGAATCTTTCCCATAAAATCCAGATACACCTATTGACAGCCGATACTTACGGAGATGTACAAGGTAAAACCAAAGACCTTGATTGCAAGCTTTTCGTGCTAGATTCGAATAACCAAGATTTGGTCAAGCAAGAGTATGTTTTGCAGCTTGGATCTGAATTTACTGTCGGTATCGGAAATGGTCGTAATGATCGCCTGATGATAGAGGAGGCAGCGCTTGGCATAGTCGTTGTTCAGGAAGAAGGTGCATCTGCTGAAACATTGTTATCCGCCGATGTTGTCTGTACCAATATCCTTTCGGCATTGGCGCTGCTCCTTCATCCCTTGCGCCTGGTGGCGACCTTAAGATCTTAGATTGACATTTCATTGCCAAAATATAATAATCGCTCCTTCATGATTCTTTTGGAGGGCAGATTGACTCGTGAATCAAGAACTCACAACTGAAGAAAAAGCAGCGTTAAAGAGCATTGCAAAAAACCTTGAAACATTTAACAAACAAAGAGGAAACCTTATCCCCATCCTCCAAATGGTTCAGGAACATCTAGCCTATCTTCCTTCTGAAGCCTTACGAATGGTGGCCGAATACCTCGAAATTAATGCTTGCGAAGTATACGGTGTTGCAACATTTTATAACCAGTTTAGATTTCATCCTCCTGGTAAGCATCCGGTTAAGGTTTGTTTGGGTACGGCCTGCCATGTCAGAGCAGGTGATATTATACTTGAAAACTTCGAGCGAAAACTTGGAATTGAAGATGGAGAAACAACTGCCGATAGGGAATTTAGCATTGAAAGGGTTGCCTGTGTCGGATGCTGTGCCTTGGCCCCTGTCGCTATAATTGGTGAGACGGTCCACGGTCATATGGCGCCAAGCAAGGTAGAAGGGCTACTCATGCGAATTGAAATCGAAAAAGACATTGCAAAAAGAGAAAAAGAAAAAAGTGAGTCCGAACAAACATAATCGAATCGATCCGGCATTTAAGGCCATTCGTAAAGAGGCCCAAAAACGTCGAGAAGCATTTATAGAAGCTCCGGTACCTAAAATTCATGTCGGTATGGCCACATGCGGCATTGCCTCCGGAGCTATTGAAACCAAAACCGCTTTTGAAGAAACCTTAGCAAAAAGAAACATTGAAGCCCTCATTCATACCACTGGTTGTATCGGCCACTGCTATGCTGAGCCGGTGGTCATCATCGACCACCCGGATTCCGGATTCCCGCCGATTTTGTACCCTGAAGTCACACCGGGGAAGGCTCAAATGCTTGTCAAGCTCTTTTTAGAAGAAGGCGACCCTCGTTTAGAGCATATACTCGGTGCCACAGTGGCAAACGAACTCATCCCTTCCATCATGGACTTCTCCCGCTTTAATAAGGAAAAACGGTTGGTTATGGAAAAATGTGGGCATATTGATCCTGAGGATATTTACGATTACATTGCCGAAGATGGATATTCAACATTCGTAAAATCGCTTCATTTAACACCGGTTGACATTGTCAATGAAATCAAAAATTCAGGGTTAAGGGGTCGAGGTGGTGGTGGATATCCCACTGGGAAAAAATGGGAATTAGCCATGCATGCTGAAGGAAAGGTGAAACTGGTTATCTGCAATGCGGATGAAGGTGACCCAGGCGCATATATGGACCGAACCATACTTGAAAGCAACCCCCATCAGGTCATCGAGGGTTTGGCTATCTGTGCTTATGCCGTTGGCGCCAGCAGGGCCATCATGTATATCAGGGCAGAATATCCGCTTGCCGTAAAAATTGTGAACACGGCCATCCAGCAGGCAAAAGAACTCGGGTTGCTGGGCAAAAACATCTTAGGAAGCGATTTCGACTTTGAGGTTGAAATATTTCAAGGCTCAGGCGCCTTTGTATGTGGCGAGGAAACCGCCATGATTCGTTCCATTGAAGGCTTTAGAGGCATGCCGAGGCATCGCCCACCGTTTCCTGTTCAAAACGGCCTGTGGCATCAGCCTACGGTGATTAACAATGTTAAAACCCTGGCATCGGTTCCGCCCATTTTAAAAAACGGTGCAGCCTGGTTTAGGAGCATAGGCACCGAAAAAAGCCCTGGTACAGCCATCTTCTCTGTGGTTGGAGATGTGGTTCATGTCGGCTTGGTTGAAATACCCATGGGGGTCACATTACGGTCGCTCATTTTTGACATCTGCGGTTGAATTCCAAACCAAAAACAATTTAAAGCGGTGCAAATCGGAGGGCCCTCCGGAGGATGCCTGTCTGCCGATTTTTTAGATACCCCATTGATTTTGACTCGCTGCTGGAAGCCGGAGCGATGATGGGTTCCGGCGGCATGGTTGTCATGGACGAAGACACC
This sequence comes from Desulfobacterales bacterium, assembly GCA_020345745.1. Lineage (GTDB taxonomy): Bacteria > Desulfobacterota > Desulfobacteria > Desulfobacterales > UBA11574. Next base: position 3,134,605 of record CP070768.1, on the reverse strand, counting down.
TGCATGGTCGATGTTGCACGATATTTCATCGATTTCACCCAGAAAGAATCATGCGGCAAATGTACTTTCTGTAGAATCGGAACCTACCATTTGCTCAAAATCCTCGATCGGTTAACCCAGGGCGAAGGCGAAGAAAAGGATCTTGAACTACTCGAAAGCTTGAGCGAAGATATTAAAAAAGGATCGCTATGTGGACTCGGGAAAACCGCTCCGAACCCGGTTCTCACGTCATTTAAATATTTTAGAGATGAATATGAGGCCCACGTTAAAGAAAAACGGTGTCCGGCCCTTATGTGCCGGCCAATCATTGCCTATTATTTTGATTTAGAGCTGTGTGCTCGTGGCTGTGACGCTTGTGCCACATGCTGCCCGGTCGATGCGGTATTCACAACCAGAAATCGCAAAAAAGGTGTCGACCAGAAGCTTTGCGTAAAGTGTGGTGAGTGCTTGGTGGCCTGTCCACCGGAGTATGATGCCGTCAGAAAGATATCACCTCCAGGTCTGGTTCCCGTTGTTGAGCGTGCTTCGGAAAAAGAAGAATAAGGATTTTAATTATGGTAGCACTCCTGGTAAACGACAGGGAAATCGAAGCCAAAAACGGCACGAATGTGCTTCAAGCCTGCCTTGACAATGATATCTACATCCCTCATCTTTGTTATCTTGAGAGTTTGGACCTTCCGTCAGCATCATGCAGGATGTGCTTTGTAGAAATTGCAGGGGAAGACAAACCGGCAACATCATGCACGACCTTGGTCAGAGATCACATGGTGATTAAAACCGACACCCCGGCGGTACGGCGATTACAGCGAACCGCACTTCGGCTTCTCCTGTCTGTTCACCGCGTCGACTGTAAAAATTGTTATGCCCATAAAAGATGCGAGTTACAAAACATTGCCAAATTTTTAAAGGTTGGTCTAAAATCGAAACCCTTGAACCGATATCTTAAAGATACGGACATCGATGAAGATCATCCTTTTCTAAATTATTATCCGAACCGATGCGTATTGTGTGGAAAGTGTTTGCACGTCTGCCGCAATCAGCACGGCCAATCTGTTTTGACCTTTGCCAATCGAGGATTTAACACGGTGATGAGTTTATATGCTGCAGCGGAGGCTCCATCGCCTTCCTGCGAAGATTGTGCCAGGTGTGTCGATATTTGTCCGGTTGGTGCACTTGCCTTAAAGGTGAATCAAGAAGCTTCAATACACCATCCCACCGAAAAGTAAACTCCTGACCCTGCAATTAAACCTTTACGCTTACCGAATCTTTTAAAATCCGGATTACTTTCGGCCGATATGCATCCTTTTTGGCCAGCTTATTTCCTTTTGATTTTACAACTTTAATCGATATCCCGAAAAATATCAGACCGACAATTAGCGAACACGTCGATGGGTCGATATTAAAATGGGGCGCTGTTTGATCTCCAATGAACGCCCCTAAAAGCAGGAACAGAATCGGCAAAACATACAGCATAAACGTCGCTTTTAATAAAGGAGATGTTTGAAAATAAAGCACAACCTTTTGCCCGACCTGTGCCCCTGCGTCGTTGATTGCTTCGACTTCCATCTCTTTTCCACCGCCCAATGTCGTACAAGAGCTTTTTGCAGCGCACCCCTTACAGGCACTCGTTTTTGTCGTTGTGACCCATGCTGTCGTGGCGTCGACTTTTATAACAATACCTTCTTCTGTTGCCATTATTATCTTCCTAAAACATCAACAAGCTATCTCAAAAATTCATCTGACGTCCGATTACTGTTTTGCGAGCCTGTTGTATTGTTTCACAATACTTAAACGATGCAAGCTAATACTTCCCTGATTTCCCGACCACAGATCGCGAAATCAGCAAACTGCTTCGCAGTTTGTTGTTTAGGTAAAATGATATAGTGTGTTTCCAATTTATAATTTTAGTTTGACACGAACTAAATAGTTTCCTTTTCATCGTGTTAAAGGTAATATATAACACTGATAAGCAAGGGCACAATATTTTGTGCTCGAAATGAACCTAAACAACACATTGATGAAATTATACCTTGAAATTATTTTTTTGTCTTTAAAAAAATGGCCTTGTGAGAATCAATGAACAATTATCGACACTCGGTATTGGAAACGGTCGAGTTCTTAAAAACCCGACTAGAAAAATTTCCTGAAATAGGCCTTATGACAGGCACGGGGCTTGCAGAATGTACCGATTCAATGATCTTATCTGCATCGTTTGAATACGAAGATATTCCTCATTTTCCAACATCGACCGTTGCAAGCCATACAGGAAGACTACTATTTGGTAACATGGCAAACAAGCAGGTTGTTGCCATGCAGGGGCGTTTTCATCTTTATGAAGGATACTCACCACTTGAAGTGACCTTTCCCATCAGGGTCATGCAGGAACTTGGTGTTAAGACCCTTGTCCTATCCAACGCATCCGGCGGCCTTAACCCGGAATTTAAGGCTGGCGATATTATGATTATTACCGACCATATTAATCTGACGGGAGAAAACCCCCTTGCCGGATCCAATGAAGACCGGTGGGGGCTAAGGTTCCCGGATATGATCGAAGCATATGATAAAGTGTTAATTACAGCAGCTGAAATCGCCGGTAAGGATATGGGTTCAACATTGCAGAAAGGGGTCTATGCAGGACTCAAGGGCCCATCTCTCGAAACACCGGCAGAAATCCGTTTTTTAAGGACCATCGGTGCGGATGCCGTAGGCTTCTCAACCATACAAGAGGTCATTGTGGCCGTACACGCTGGAATTAAGGTGCTAGGCCTTTCCACAATAACGAATACACATGATCCCGACAACCCTTTGCCGGCTAGCGTCGAAGAGATTATCGATGTTGCCAAAGCAGTAGTACCTAAACTTGAAACCATTATTAAAACAGTTATTGAAAAAATGTAGGGTGATGTTATGAAAAAAATGCTGTTGTATTCTGTTATTGCGGTGCTTCTTGGCAGCGCAGTTTTTTTCGCTTGTTCCAATAATAAGGAAGCTGAGGCAGAGAAAGGGAGAATTGAAAAAATGACTGATAAAACCGCAAAGGAAGTGGTGAACAGGATTCGTACTCCCATCGATAAAGCACAATCCGTGAAAAATAAACAAGAAGATAGAATGAGTGAAATGGAAAAAACGCTAAAAGAACAGTAATATTGGTGTTGACTACTGACTGGTTATTTTTTCCGCTTTAAGAGTGGCAACATCCAAAATTAATCGGCTTAACAGCAGTCCTTATACGATATGTGCAAAAATATCGGACTTTGATGATCAAGAAATATCAGATGTTGAAAAGCACCATTTCTATGGAATACGCTCAATATATTTGCAAACAGTTTATATATACTATGAAAGGGAGTAGGTTATTATATTAGAAACTATCTCATTTCAATCTAGGTAATGCTAAGATCGAAAGGCAATTTTGACCACTGGAAAAGAATGGCTAAAAAGCACTATCCGACCTTATTTCATTACAATAATGAAGATACAAACGCTTAGATACTGGAAGTCGGATTTGAAATTCCCAGCTGCCCTCTCTGCGACCAATTCAGTCTTTACGATTCCAGATACTACCCGCGCATATGGTATTTTGGTCAACCGCCGACCACTGCTCTATTGAGTTGGAAAAGCAGCTCAGACAGTCGCCATATCGACTATTCGACCCTTTGAAGTTACTGCAATATTCGGAAACGCATTGCCCGGGGCTTACGGCCAGGACATTCAACGTTAAATTTAGGCAGCGCTGATTGGTGGTTTTTTCATGTGCGTTCAGGAATATCATAGATTTTGTTGCTCAATTTTAAGCGATATCCGTTTTGATCGAGTGTCAATCGCTTGGTTAGTTTCAGCATGGTTCGATCGATAAATTTGATTCGCTCACCGGCATACTCCATATACAGATTTTCACTTTGAATAAATAGAGCCCCCGGGTCCAGTGGAATGTCATCTTTAGTATTCAAAATCAGACGGACCTCGTCGGAATCCTTCTCTATGATGAGATCAAAAACAAACAAGGCCGTATCTTCGTATTTAAAATAAACCTTTTCGATCGTGCTATCGTCGCGCACTTGAAAAAGATGATACCCGCCGTCATCCTTTCGAATCGAAGAATGAAAGTAGTCGATGATTTTTTTATGTTCAAATGCACCGTGTTTATTGTGCCATCGCCCGAAAGCATCCAGCCAAAAAACAGCGTCCTCTTTGTTTACAACAATTTCTTTTATTTCTTTTTGGTTCACGCGCTTGATTCCTTCCCGCGGCTTGCCCTGATTGGATAATTCATTTTTAATTTTATATCTAACTTTACAAAAAAATTCAAATCAAACACCGCTATTAAAAGAGATCTTTGACAAATGTTCAATTTTATCCAAGATCAAGGGCCGACCGAACATAAAACCCTTGACAGCAACTGCAAAAACTAGCCTTTTTGTTGCAAAGTTCTTACGCAAGGCCGAATATGGGAGAATGAAAAAAGCACTTGAAAAGGCCATTCAACGCTTTGAAAAACAAAACCGACGCGAAACGAAAAAGACGACAGCAGCGCTTAAAGAAGATGGTGAATGTCCTAGAACAAATCAATTATTGATCGTAAGTTTAAGAAAAGACACTTGGAGAAAGGCCGTTTTCAACGATATATTCGCCTAAACTCTTAAATAAAGAGCTTTTATCTATTGACTTTTTTAATTTGTTACATTAACTCCTTAATAGACAAGGTTTATTCCGCATTTATTTCTACATTCATTTCAAACAATCAAGGGGGGACCTATGACTAAAGCAGATTTAATCGAAAAAATGGCAAAGGATGCAGGAATATCAAAGGTAGCAGCCAAGGCGGCGCTAGAATCATTTGTTGATGGTGTTACAAAAGGCCTCAAAAAAAGAAACAGCAGGGTAACGTTAGTAGGGTTTGGAACATTCAGGAAAGTATATCGAAAAACCCGAATGGGGCGTAATCCACAAACAGGCGAAAAGATTAAGATCAAGGGCAAGAATACGGTTACGTTTAAACCAGGAAAAAATCTTAAATAAACTAAGCAAGCTTAGCCTTCTTTATTGTCTTCTTTAGGGCAAATCCTTATGCATGGGTTTGCCCATTTTCATTTTTTATATGGGGTCCATTCGATATCCACGACCTCACCTTAACCGCCTTTCCTTCGGCATTTGCTATGACTTCATTCAGATCTAAGGTCAGTAAGCTGCGATCTTCCATAATCAAACGACCATTAATAATAGTGTGTCGGACATCATTTCCGTTTGCAGCGTAAACCAGATGAGAAAACGGGTTGTACATGGGAACAAGGTGGGGTTGATAGGTGTCAATCACAATAATATCCGCCTTTTTTCCGACTTCCAAAGATCCCGTGATATCTTCGAGTCCTAATACCGTTGCACCGCCAATGGTCGCCATTTGCAATACAGAAAAGGCATCCATAACCGTAGGATCCATGGAGTGAACCTTGTGAATTTTTGCCGCCATGTCCATTTCCATAAAAAGGTCCAGGTTGTTATTGGATGCACACCCATCCGTTCCCAACCCCACGATCAAGCCTGCTGCAAGCATCTCGGGAACTGGAGCGATACCGGCCGCCAACTTCATATTGCTTTCTGGATTGTGCACGACCTTTACACCGTGTATGGCCATGGTTGTTATATCCGATGGTTCAATACAAACGCAGTGGTCTGCAATTAAATGGGGCCCTAGTATTTTAAGTGAGTCAAGATGCTCTATGGGCGTTTTGCCGTATTTTCCCATTATCTCATTAACTTCGGTTTTTGTCTCTGCAACATGAATAATAAGTGGCACTTCATATTTTAAGGCCAATTCATTGGCCATAGTCAATAGCTTGGGGCTACAGGTATATGGCGAATGCGGCTCAACAGCTATAGATACGATGGGGTCATCTCGCCACTTACGAATCAACCCCTCCGAATATTCAATAGCATTTTCAACAGGCCCATAATTTGGCGAGGGGAAATCATAGATGACTTCTCCCACCAAACACCTCATACCGGTTCTTTTAGCTGCCTTTGCCACTTCTTCCTCAAAAAGGTACATATCGCAAAATGTTGTCGTGCCAGACAAGATCATTTCCGCTATGGCAAGAAGCGTTCCTGCGTAAACAAAGTCTGCATCCATTTGGCTTTCTACCGGAAAAATATAACCGTTCAACCATTCCATAAGAGGAAGATCATCGGCAAGACCTCGGAAAAGACTCATGGCAGCATGAGTATGGGCGTTCACTAAGCCGGGAAGTATTAAACCTCCCTTAGCATCAATGGTTTTTAATGGGTTAAATTGTTCTATAAACCGATCGCCAATGTGGGCAATCGTATCGCCCTTAACGCATAAAAAACCGTTCTCAAAAAGCGAGTTTTTCGAATCCATGGTCAAAACAGTACCATTTTTTATGATCATGTCCACATCCTGCATCATTCAATCTCCCGAACCGATCTTTTGTTTGCGCTCAATTGCGGTTGTACATATAGGGACTTTGTTCGTCAACCTCTCTTGACAATATATTCTCAATTGAGCATAAACGTTGCTAGCAAATGTTAAAAAATTTAAAAGGAAAATGATGTTAGATACGGTTATTCATAACGGAATCATTGTTACGGTCAACCCTGCCTTTGATATCATAAAAAATGGATGGGTTGGGATAAAAGACGGAATCATTGACCTTGTCGGGACAAAACCCGCTGACGAGCCTTTGCCAAAAGCGAAACAATCCATGAATGCCAGACAAGGGATAATCATGCCCGGGCTTGTAAATACCCATACACATCGAGCCATGACGCTCTTTAGGGGCCTTGCCGATGATCTTCTTTTACAGGTTTGGTTGAATAACTATATTTTCCCTTCCGAGAAGCAATACATCACCCCTGACACCGTTAAAATGAGCACCACCTTAGCTTGTGCCGAGATGATTCGATCTGGAACGACCACCTGCTGTGACGGATATTTCTTCGAGGATGACGTGGCATCATCCGTTCATACATCCGGTCTGCGTGCCGTTTTAGGGCAGGGTGTGATAGATTTTCCGGCACCCGGGGTGCCGAATCCTTCGGGGAATATCAAGGTGGCCCTCGCTTTTACGGAAAAATGGTGGGGGGTTTCTCCGTTGATAACGCCATCCATATTTTGTCACTCCCCATATACTTGCTCCTTTGAAACATTAAAAAAATCAAAAGATGTCGCATCTTCCAAAGGGCTGCTTTTTCAGATTCACGTCGCTGAAACCCAATCTGAATGGGACCAGATTCAATCCAAGCATCAGGTTACCCCTGTTCAGTACCTTGATCACATCGGCATTCTAGATCCGGACACGCTGCTGGTTCATTCGATATGGGTGGATGACGGTGACATGGACATCATTGCGACACATGGCGCGAAAGTATCTCATAATCCATCAAGCAATTTGAAACTTGCATCAGGAGCTGCTCCGGTTGTCGATTTACTAAAGGCCGGTGTCACTGTGGGCCTCGGTACCGACGGATGTGCCAGCAACAACAATCTCGATCTGTTTCAGGAAATGGATCTTACGGCCAAACTCCACAAAGTAAAAACACTTGATCCCACTGTCATGGATGCCCGATCGATACTCAAAATGGCTACCATTAATGGGGCCAAAGCCATCGGTCTTGGTGATAAAATTGGATCTCTCGAAATCGGCAAGTCGGCTGATCTCATCATTATTGATACGGAAAAACCTCATCTTATCCCCATGTACAACCCAATATCTCATATTGTCTATTCAATGAAAGGTTCGGATGTAAGGGATGTTATCGTTGCAGGAAAAATCCTAATGAGAGATCGAACCTTAATGACCATAGATCTGGAAGATATACTCGAAAGGATGGTAAAACTCGGCAAGGAGATAAAGACCTAAATTGAGTAATGATCGATGTTGCCGGAGCTGCAAGGAAGATGTCGTTCCGCTCTAGTCAACTATACGGGACGGCGTCTGACGCAGTAGCTGCGGTACAATCGACAATCCCAAAGGATTTCAAATTTTAATAATATAAAATGACAATATTCATTAAAAACAAAAGATATTTGATTCACTTTTAAAATTGAAACGCTCGGCTAAGCAAAGAAAAAATGGACTTGAATACCATCATTCAATCCGCCCGAGGTGAAACACCTGTCGACCTTCTGTTAACCAATGCACGCATTGTCAATGTCTTTTCCGGTGAAATCATCTCGGGTCATATTGCCGTCACTAGTGGTTATATCGTCGGGATCGGAGCGTATCCTGCTAAAAATATCATCGATCTTGGTGATCGTTTTGTGGCACCCGGTTTCATCGATGCGCACGTACATATCGAAAGCTCGATGATGTGCATCACCGAATTCGCTCGAGCTGTCACCCCTTTGGGTACCACCACCGTTGTGGCCGATCCTCACGAAATCGCCAATGTACTCGGTATCGAGGGAATCGAGTATATGCTTCGATCGAGCGAGAATCAGCCGCTTAACATATATTTCACATTGCCTTCATGTGTTCCTGCCACTGCTATGGAAACCTCTGGAGCACAACTTTCGGCAGATCATCTAGCGCCGTTGATAAGCCATCCAAATATTCTGGCTCTGGCTGAAATGATGAACTACCCGGGCGTCATTCACGGTAATCGCGAGGTGCTGGACAAGATCGAAACTGCAAAAGCACATCGGAAACGTGTAGATGGCCATGCTCCCGGGCTCACGGGACCCGATCTTTTTGCCTATATTGCCTCCGGGGTGTCAAGCGATCATGAATGTACCACCGCGCAAGAAGCCCAAGAAAAACTCAGGGCGGGTATGCACATCATGATTCGAGAGGGAACCGGTGCCCAAAACTTAAAAGACCTCCTTCCGGCTGTCAATGACCGGACGTCCCGCCGCATGATGTGGTGTACGGACGATCGACATCCCCATGATTTGCTGGAAAAAGGACACATCGATGGCATGATTCGCGAGGCCCTTCGTCAAGGCCTTAATCCTGTGATGGCCATCCAAATGGCAACTATCAATCCTGCTGAATACTTTGGCATCCACCATGTCGGTGCCGTTGCACCAGGAAGATTTGCGGATCTGGTCGTTTTTTCTAACCTTGACACGCTGTTCATTGAGCAAGTGTATCTTAAGGGTATCTTGGTGGCTGAAAAGGGAAAATTGTTGCCTCAAATCGAGAAATCAATATCTCTACCGGTGCCACCATCCATGACCGTTAACACTGAACAAGTCCATTTCTCGATCCCGGCAAGCGCCAAGCACATCAGAGTCATAGAGGTGATTCCCGGACAGATCCTAACCCGACAATGTATTAGAGAAGCTTCAATATCAAAACGCCTGGCAATAGCCGATACCTCTCGTGACCTTTTAAAAATTGCTGTTATCGAGAGACACACGGGCTCGGGCAACATGGGAATAGGTTTTGTCAAGGGATTTGGTTTTAAACAAGGTGCCATTGCATCCAGCGTGGCTCATGATTCGCACAACATCATCGTTGTTGGAACAACCGATGAAGACATGCGCGTAGCGGTTCACGCGATTGTTAAAATGGGAGGAGGTCTGTCAGCCGCGTGCGACAAAAAGATCGTAGCCGATCTTGCTCTTCCAATCGCCGGTCTTATGTCCTATGACCCGATTCATGACGTGCGTAACCGGCTGGACAAGCTGCTCGATGTCACCAAAGCATTCGGTACACCACTCCTTGACCCCTTCATGACCCTTTCCTTTTTAGCACTTCCGGTCATCCCGGAGTTGAAGATTACAGACAAAGGGCTGGTTGATGTTTTACAATTTAAGATCGTACCTCTTTTTCTAGATTAACACTCAAGTTTTCTACCCTATTATTGAAAATTGTGCTATAATTCCGATATATTGCTCTTTGCATCATCCGTAGCTCTTAACCAAAGGGTACTCTGGTTAGCATAAAGGCAGAATCGATGACTGCGTCTGAAAGCAAGATTTTGGATAAGATCGCAAAAACTTCGAGCAGAACCAGAACGATCTAAGCTGGCTATTCGAAATTCTCGTAATGTGAGGAGGACCAGGTTTTAATACCCAATAAATATTTATGGATTACTCTCGGTTAGGTATCGCAATATTTTTTTTAATCGCCGTTGTCTCTTTGGGTACCGTCGGTTATGTCACCCTTGAAGAGATGGATCTTTTCGATGCTTTCTACATGACCCTCATCACCATAAGCACCGTCGGCTTTGGTGAAATCAAACCCCTTTCTTATGGGGGAAGAATTCTTACCGCACTCATCATCATCTCTGGAATCAGCGTACTCACTTACACGCTGGGACAAATGGTTAAAATTTTTGTGGAGGGGGAGCTTTCACTCTTTTTGGGGAGAAGAAAATTGGAAAAGCAGATATCCAAATTAAAGGATCATTACATTGTCTGCGGTTATGGGCGTATCGGTAAAATTATTAGCCAGGAACTTGCCAACGACAATATCTCCTTTATAATTATCGAACAAAATCCGGACCTGGTTGAAGTATTGGAGCAAGACCGCTTCTTTTATCTCAACATGGATGCAACGACCGAAGACGCCCTGCTCCAAGCGGGCATCATGAAGGCCAAGGGGATCGTAACAGTGGTTCACTCGGATGCCAATAATGTCTTTATTACCTTAACGGCCAAAGGACTACGTCCGGACATCTTCATCCTGGCGCGGTCATCTGATGAGGAGAATCAGGAAAAACTCCTGCGGGCCGGTGCATCCCAGGTTGTTTGTCCCTATTTGATGGGGGGACGAAGAATGTTCCAGGTTCTAAAAAGACCTACCGTTATGGATTTTATCGATACCGCAACCATGGATACCCAACTCGGTTTGAGGATGGAAGAAGCAGTGGTGAGTACAAAATCGAGTCTTTTGGGTAAAACCATTATTGAAAGTCAAATCCGCCAGGATTTTGGCGTGATTATTGTGGCCATAAAAAAGCCGACCGGTGAAATGATTTTTAACCCCCTGCCGACTGAAAAACTGGGCGGCGGTGACGTCATTGTGGTCATCGGTAAAAAAGAAGACTTAAAACGAATGGATACGGTTTTAAGTTGAAGGGGGTCGTATATCCGGTTAAGGCAGTACGAATACCATCTAATCCTGATATTTCACGTGTTCGAGGTGCCTTTTTGCTGCGTCATCAAGGATGCGGGCTTCAGGTGTGTTCTTCTTTGCCATTTAAACTTGGCATCGCGATCCAAATTTGAGAATTCGATAGGATAAACCGCTACTGGTAAAGAAAAAATCATTGAAGGATGAGACCGATAGACGTTCCACACTAGTTCACACGGGCCGACTGGGAACGTTCTCCGGGGTATTTACCCCGAGTGTTTTGACGATTCTGGGAATTATCCTTTTCCCCAGGTTGGATTACGTCGTAGGAAGTGCGGGTTTTGGCCGTGCATTAATGATTATCGGCCTGGAAATTTTATGCCAAATTCAGGTGAAAGCATTTTAACCTAAGCAGAAAATACTCAAGGTACAAAGTATACCAAAGAAATTGTTGCTATTCGTTGACTTAACCCAACAACTTTATTATACAAAATAGCTTGCTGAAAAATTTCCATGAAATAATCGGGGTAAAGAGGTCTGACATGCTGACATTCTTATTTAAAAACCAACACCACCTGAAAACATTATTATATCATTTGCGACGATCGGTTTGGGTGTTGCTTGTGGTATCCCAACTTCCCTTCATTCTGATGATGGGGTGCACATCGATTCGAATGACCCAGACACCACGTTCTACCTTGGAACAACAACTGGAGGTTAAGGCATTTGAGCGCGCTATATCCCAGCTCCCCATTGAAAAGCTTAGAGGAAAAAACGTGTCTATGGAACTATTCGGACTGAACAAGGATGATTTGCCTTTTGCCAAAGAGTTTTTTCGCGTTTGGTTGGCCAAACAGGATGTTCTAGTCGTACAGGATCAAGAAGCGTTAGACCACCGACTGAAGGTTTTCTTAAATGTGCTTGCGGTAGATCAAACAGAGGTTCTGCTCGGCACCCCTGAATTCAACTTTCTCGGCATTCCTATTCCAGCCATCGCATTTTACCGGCAATTACTCAACCGCGGGCGAGCCGATCTAAAAATGTATATTTTTGACTCGGAGTCTTCAACTTTAATAGATGAACTACCCGTAAGTCTTGGAAAAGCTATGCACGATCGATATACGATCCTTTTTATAATCAGTTGGACAAAATCCGATCTCGATGATAAGCCAACAAAAGAGTTGAAGTTAGGCATAAAAAAGGGTTCTTTTTAACCAAAAAGGGACCCGTAGTAGACCATCAATCTTCAGTTTCCCATCGCCTTGGTCCTTCGATTAGTTCGTCATCATGAGGCAGACTGCTTCTGCTGGAACGCAAAAAAGCAAAAGGTGTTCGGTAAAGAAAATTGGATACCCGGGACATGTAGATATCCGCATGCCCTTCCAAAAGCCGCGATAGATAGCTCTTGTCCCAGCCCGACCGAGAAATAAGCCCCCAATGGGGGTTAAAGATTTTCCATGCTTTAATCGCCAAAGGCTTAATACGCTTATCCAAAGCAGACATTTTTTCTGCAAGTTCGTCCATTTTTTCATAAAGCGCTGAAATCGGCATGTCGGATTGGGGTCCATAGCCGAACGTTGCCCGTTGGGCGTAGATCTTAATCCGAATCATCTGATTCTCAAGGGTAACTTTTTCTTTCATTATTTTAAACAAGTCAGATTGTTCGGACCGAAATTGGTCTAAACATGCCAATTCTTCCTCCAATTCCGGTAGCACCAGTGCGGTACGCCATCTGAGTATACTTTTTGACGCATGCACATCTGATTCAATATGGTCACCGACATACATTATCTCGCTGCCATCCATCCCAAATGCGTCTTCCACCATTCCTGCATGGCCCCCCACATAGATTCGACCCCTTTGCAGGGACTCAAATACGGGTTTCAACAATCCTTCTTCATCAACCACCTCAAAAGCGGGTTGCTTTTGCAAAAAAAAGTTGGGCTTTCCTGCTGAAACAATGATCATATCAAACAGTTCTCGCCAATTCATTGCATCGGGCAGATGCCGATCAAAGGTGTACGACATGATTTCTCTTACATATCCCCAATCAGAATCAGTTATCAGCACAAGGGCTTTGCCGGCATACTTCTGGTCAAGAAGGGCCAAGGGTGTTTCAGCATCTTTCACAATGTATGTATCCGGGTCTTTGAGAATCTCGTCCTTGAGCAACCCTTTTGCATAGGCAAGATCCAAACGTCGGCTTATCTTTTCCTGTAGATCCGCATAACCCAATACCTCTGGGAGTTTGAGGCGGTCCAGGTGGTCTACCAGTTGGGCGTACAGGCAGCCGACCGATAGATCGAAAAGCGTATTCAGTAAAACCCACCGGCTTTGCCGAATATCCACAAGCGTCCGCGAGTACGCTTGCCTCATCCCTTTATAGTCCATGGGCAACGTTCCGTGGTAGGCTCGCTTGATATATCCAAAGCGATTCGGTTTCACAATATTTCCCAGTTTCCTGTCGATGACAAGACCACGAATCATCATCTCCGGGTCATAGTTAAGATGTTCTATGGGCCAGCCGAGTTCTAATAATTTCCCCTTTACATGTTCGTATGCCATTTTTTCCAACCGCTTGACGTCATAGTAGATCAAGGTGTAGTCCATGTCATATCCTAACAGTTGGATAGACTGCATGTTTAACGTCCGATTGGTAAAAATGTTTCGTTCATGTGGCGGATTTACAATTAATGAAGTGATATCGGGCATGGCTTCCTCCAAATTCTCTTAGCATAGCATTGGCTCCGAAAGTCTTCTCTAATTTGGGTTTTCATTTTAAGAAAGGCCCTTTGTTTGGCGTCGGGCTGAAAACCGAAAATGCTTTTTCATGGCGATGGATTTCGTTTTTCAATTTGCCGGAAAGCATCTGGTTTGCAGCTATTTTGTAAAAAAATAAAACCTAATAAGTTTGTATCAACTCGCATGATAAATGGTCACATTATTTCATTAAAATAAAGTTATGCATGATTATTTTAGGAGAGGTACCTAAACAGATTTTCACACAAAACAGATTGATTTTACTAAGTTTCTTTAATGACAGACACACAATATGTAGCAATTTATTCTAATAGAATACAATATATTCTAATTAACTAAAATTATATATAATTTTGCTTGACACAAGGCCATTTCCAGGCTTATGGAAATAGTATAAAGCTAGCAGGATAATGGGCTTGTTTCGAAATGTTGGAACAGAATATACGTTTAGTTTCAGCAAGTTGAAAAAATTTGATTTGGAAAAAATAGATGAAAAATAAAAATATTAAAAAGCCAAGCCTTTCGCTTGTAGATATTAACAACGAATTAAAAATAGACAAAGCCATCGTTCGGTTAATTAAATTGGTGATCAATATGCCCCAAGTTGAGAAAAGAGAGCTTTTAAATAAGCTGGAGAAAACGCATCCAACCAAATACACTGAAAAAAGGGCGTATCCACGAGAACGAGTCTTTATTTACAGCACTTGCAGAAGTCATAAACATATATCCGCTGACTTCATCCATAATATTAGTCGTAGCGGACTATTAATCGGGACAGAACCGCAAATTCCGCTTTTAATTGGCCAAAGACTTTCCATGGCGTTTAACCTTCCGAGTACTGAAGATCCTGTTAAATTCTGGGGTAATATTGTTCGCATCGATTCAAAAGGTGTGGCTATTCAATTCGATGCGCCCACACCTTATATATAGGCTTGGGGGCAGGGAGTTTGTCTCAAAAAGAACGCCAAACTTTTATTCATTACACCATCAAAAGAAACCTTTCCATTAATCTCATCCCCTATGCCTTAAAAGCACGATGATAAATACCGCATAAAACTTTGCCAGTTTCTTTGTGCCATTCAATCATATGGTATCTTTACGGTCAAGCTTCAACCTTATGCAAATATTTATAGCAATTTTCAAAATAACCATATAGTATGCCAACATATTGGTTTTGAAAAACTATCCGAAGCCTGCTGTTTAGTTGATTTTTAAAGGTATCTATAAGGAATAGGCTATGAAGTTAAACGGAAAAAACGTTCGCCCGATCTGGTTGGATGAAGTGGTAAATGTAGTAAAAGTTATCGACCAGCGCCGCCTCCCCCACGAGTTTGTCGTTGCAGACCTTAAAACCGTCGACGATGTTATCAGGGCCATCAAAGAGATGGTTGTAAGAGGAGCACCCTTAATCGGCGTGGCCGCTGCATACGGCGTATTTCTAGCAGCCGTGAATTCTCTTAAAAATACCTTTAGGGATGATTATCTGATTAAGGAATGTAATAGAATAAAATCCGCAAGGCCCACAGCGGTCAATCTAACCTGGGCTGTTGATAAGGTTTTGTCCGAGGTGTTGAAAACGGATAACGCCATTGAAGCAATAGATGTCGCCCGACATCATGCAGAAACGATTGCCGAAGCCGAAGCTAAAAACTGCAGAAAAATAGGCGAACACGGTCTACCTATCATTGAGGAAATCATTCGTGATAAAAAAGACAAATCGATCAATTTGTTAACGCACTGTAACGCTGGATGGCTTGCATGCATCGAATATGGAACGGCGACAGCACCAATATATGCTGCCTGTGAAAAGGGAATTGACGTCCATGTTTGGGTCGACGAGACCAGACCGCTTAACCAAGGTGCCAGACTGACGGCATGGGAACTGGGAAAATATGGTGTAAGACATACGGTGATAACCGATAATGCCGGCGGGCACCTTATGCAGCACGGTATGGTGGATATGGTCATCGTTGGTACCGACAGAACCTCCCGGACCGGAGATGTTGCCAATAAAATCGGAACCTATCTTAAAGCCCTCGCCGCATGGGATAACAATATACCTTTTTACGTGGCGCTGCCATCGAGCACATTCGACTGGAATATCGCCGATGGTATTATGGAGATACCGATTGAAGAACGTGATCCAGAAGAAATACGATACGTTGAAGGCATTAGCACCAGGGGAGTGATAAAACGTGTCCTGATTCCTCCGGAAAAGAGTCCTGCCGCTAATTTTGCTTTTGATGTCACACCCGCCAGATTCGTTACCGGCCTTATCACTGAAAGGGGTGTCTGCAAGGCCACTGAACAGGATATAAAACGACTGTTTCCTGAAAAGAATAAATAAAACATCTTGACTTTTTTCCAGCCAAATTCTTATATCGCCCTATGCTCAGCGAACTTGAAAAAAAAATCATCGCACAACTTCAGGACGACATTGCCATCACAGAGCGTCCGTATTTAGCAATATCCAAACAACTCAACATTTCAGAAGAGACACTGCTAAAAAAACTGAAAGATCTTTATAAAAGAGGTATTATAAGGCGTTTCGGTGCAACCATAAGGCATCAAAAATCAGGTTTTCAGGCCAATGCGATGGTGGCCTGGCAGGTTGATGAAGATCACATTGATGAGGCGGGAAAAAAGATGGCATCTTTTAAAGCTGTTACGCATTGCTACAGGCGAAATCCCACAGATGACTGGCCTTATAATCTCTATACTATGATCCATGCTAAAAATGAGAAATCGTGCTGGGAAATAGCGCGCAAGCTGGCCCAAAACGCCTCCGTCGACACATATACGCTTCTCTTCAGTCGTAAAGAGTTGAAGAAAACTTCCATGAAGTATTTTCCTGCCGAAAAGGATGGTTAAAACCTAGTCCGGTGAAACCAGACGCACCACATATCCTTTTGATAAATCCATGGATACACGACTTTGCTGCTTATGATTTCTGGGCCAAACCCCTTGGCCTCCTCACTCTGGCCTCTATACTCAGAAAACATGGGTATCATGTTACCTATATAGACTGCCTGGACCGTTTTCATCCAAAAGATCCTCACCCCAAAGCTGATGCCAAACATGGTCGGGGATCCTATTTAAAAACTCGAATTCCAAAGCCCGCAGGGCTAGAAGACATACCACGCAATTTTTGCAGGTACGGGATCAAGAAGCAGTGGCTCATAAAAGATCTTCTAGGTATACCAAAACCAAATCTTGTTTTGGTGACCTCGCTGATGACCTATTGGTATTCAGGCGTGCAGGAAACGATCGATGTGATAAAAAGTATATTTTTCGATGTTCCCATCGTCGTCGGAGGCACGTATGCCAGTCTTTGCAAAGATCATGCAATAAATCATTTAAATGCCGACCAGATTATCACCGGACCAGGGGAACAATGCATCCTCGATCTGGCTGAAAAGTATACCGGCTTTTCGGTGCGCCCGGCGTTTGATGCGGATGATCTTGAGACCTACCCTTATCCTGCATTCGAACTTCAAAGAAAAATTGCCTATGTCCCGTTGACGACTTCTAGAGGGTGTCCTTATAGGTGTAAATACTGTGCCTCTCATCTTTTAAATAAAAAAAGAATGGTACGTCAGCCCATGTCAGTTGTGGAAGAAATTAAATACTGGCATAATCATTTTAAGGTACGCGATTTTGCATTCTATGACGACGCACTCCTTGTTGATTCTGAGCATCATGCTATGCCAATGCTTGAAGGGATTATTAAAGCAGGATTAAACGTTCATTTTCACACGCCAAATGCGATTCATATACGTGAAATTTCCAAATCGATCGCCCATTTAATGTTTCAAGCTGGTTTTAAAACGCTGCGTCTCGGCTTAGAAACCGCTGTATTCGAACAAAGGTTGGGTTTGGACAAAAAATTGACCGATCATGAGTTTAGGCGTGCTGTCTCCTATTTGACAGATGCAGGGTTTAACCGGGATATGATGGGAGCTTATCTGCTCATCGGCCTTCCTGGGCAAAAGCTAGAAGCAATCGTTGACTCGAT
>CP070768.1:3109593-3116691 GCA_020345745.1 Desulfobacterales bacterium | reverse complement strand
GAACCAAAATTTTCTGCGTCAGCGGCAGGGTGAACCGGCCCGGCTGTTTTGAGCTGCCCATGGGGGTACGCTTGAGTGAAATCATTGAGGTGCATGCCGGTGGCATGCGAGATGGGGCTGAATTCAAAGCCTGCTTGCCCGGAGGCGCCTCCACGGCTTTTTTACCCGGCGAATTCTATGACATCGAGATGGATTTTGAAACCATGCGCAAAGCCGGACACCGGCTGGGCACCGGCGCCATCATGGTATTTGACCAAAAAACCTGTCTGGTAGCAGCGACCCTGAACTTAACAGAATTTTTCGCCCGGGAATCCTGCGGCTGGTGTACGCCCTGTCGGGAAGGCTTTCCGTATATGCGCGATCTGCTTTGGCGAATAGAGCACGGCCAGGGTCAGGAAGAATTTATTTCGATCCTTAGCCAAATGTGCCGGCATTTATGGAATTCCTACTGTGCCTTTGCTCCCGGCGGGGTGGCTCCTATCGAGAGCCTCTTGGCATACTTTGAGGATGAAGTGCACGCGCACATTGAAAAAAAGAAATGTCCTTTCAACGACAAGTAAATAAGTCTGGCCAATAAGGCCAGGCTTTGGTTTGCGCCTGAAAGGGGCTGTTTTACATAAAGCCATACAAATAAAAAGTGTCTAAAGTGATCTAAGGTGCCTAAAGTTATGGCGTCGCTTCGCTCCGCTGATTTTATATAATTGACAGAATTCCTTAACGTTAGCTCACTTTAAACTTTAGTTCACTGCAAACGCTTGCAGCGATTCTTTAGGCAAAGCGAAAGCTCTCTGACTTGCCTAAAGGATCATATTTTTAAAAAGAAAAAAGACTCGTAGTCATGCCAAAACTGATTATCGACAACCAAGAGATAGACGTTCAGCCTGGGACGAAAGTCATTGATGCGGCAGAACAACTGGGAATTATGATTCCAAGGTTCTGCTATCACCCGGCACTTGGTTCGGTGGGTGCATGCCGTGTCTGTGCAGTAAAATTTTTGCAAGGTCCCTTCAAGGGCGTTCAGATGAGCTGTATGATCGATGCGAAAGACGGTATGGTGGTATCGACCACTGATGAAGAAGCCGTTGATTTTCGTAAATATGTGATCGAATGGCTGATGCTGCACCATCCCCACGACTGTCCAGTTTGTGACGAAGGCGGCCACTGTTTGTTGCAGGATATGACGGTAGCAGGCGGCCATGGACTAAGACGTTATCAGGGGAAAAAACGAACCCATCATGACCAGCATCTAGGGCCTCTGGTGCAGCATGAAATGAACCGTTGCATCCAGTGTTATCGGTGTTCACGGTTCTACCAGAAATTTTCCGGGTATCGTGATTTGGGCGTCCTGCAAATCGGCGAGCGTGTCTATTTTGGTCGTTACCAAGCAGGAACCTTGGAGAGCCCCTTTAGCGGCAATCTTATCGATATTTGCCCGACCGGGGTTTATACAGACAAACCATCCCGGTTCATTGGACGGCGCTGGGATTATGAACGCACGCCCTCTCTGTGCATCAACTGTTCTCTCGGATGCCATACCGTGGTCAGCACTCGGTATCGTGAAATTGTAAGGCAGGAAGCGAGGTTCAGCGAAGCGGTCAACGGCCATTTTATTTGTGATCGCGGCCGGTACGGATTTTTTTATGCCAGTCAGGAGAAACGACCCCGTTACGCACAAATCAATGGAAATGAGGTTTCCTGGGAAAAGTCCATCCAAACGGCTCGTGACCAACTCAACCGCATTAGTCAGGAATCCGGTCCCGGTGCTGTTGCCTCTGTAGGTTCAGTTCGGAGCAGTCTCGAAACTCAGGCAGCCTTGAGCCGCCTATGTCAAAAAAAGGGCTGGCAAGGCCCTGTGTACTGGATTGACCACGGCCAAGAAATGAATGTCAAAACAGCCGCAGCAGAACTTGCGGACGAACTGGCGGTTTCGCTTCGTGACGTGGAGCAGGCCGATTATATTTTGGCAGTGGGTGCAGATCCTGTGAACGAAGCACCCATGCTGGTGCTAGCGTTGCGGCAAGCGCAACGGATGGGCGCTAAAGTGTGTTTTCTCGATCCTAGGCCGATTGGCTTACCGTTTAGCTTTCAGCACATATCAGTGGCGCCGCAAGCGATGGATCTCATCCTGGCGCACCTGCTTAAAGAGACCATTGATCAAGATACCATAAAAGGACTTGAACCGCATGAAAAAAAAATATTTGATGCGATTCCAAACAATAGCCATCTCGTATCTTCGAACCAAAAGTTGCTTAATGCTGTGGCAAATGACATTCGCCTGAGCCAGCGTCTGGTGATTGTGTGCGGTACGGACGTCGTATCCGAAACCATTCCGGAACGGGCCGCATATTTTGCCAGGCTCCTGGCGAAAATGGGAAAACAGGTGGGTCTATTTTATCTTTTGCCCGGAGCCAACGCCTTTGGCGCGGCTTTGCTCTCAGACGACGCTCCGACCTTTGGGCGTATCCTAGACGAAATTGAAGCAGGATTGGTCAGGGCGCTGGTGCTGGTTGAAAATGATCCATATGGATATTACCCGGACCGACCCAGGTTAGAGCGTGTATTGCAGCAGCTCGATCTCCTCCTTGTCATGGACTATCTGGACGTCCGAACAATTCAAGATGCGGATGTCTTTTTGCCGACACTAACCCTGTATGAGGCCGGCGGGTTTTTTGTGAATCAGGAAGGAAGGATTCAGAAGGCTTCCATTGCTTACCAGGGCGGTCACCCCATATCGCAATTCAGCAACGGAAACCACCCGCCCCGTTCGTTCAGAAACCAAATTCCAGGGAAAGAGGCTCAACCCGCCTGGCAAGCACTCATAGAACTAGCTAATGAAAATTCGGCAACACCGAAACAAGGCGTGCGTGCAGATATCTTGGCATGGCTGGTGAAAACCCATCCGTTGTTTTCAAAATTACCGCCGGACAATGCGTTTCCAAGTGACGGCATCCGCATC
This sequence comes from Desulfobacterales bacterium, assembly GCA_020345745.1. Classification (GTDB taxonomy): domain Bacteria; phylum Desulfobacterota; class Desulfobacteria; order Desulfobacterales; family UBA11574. The sequence goes on along the minus strand of CP070768.1, from coordinate 3,113,735 downwards.
AACCCGGGCAAAGATATTCATTTTCGCAGCGCAGCGGATCGATTGGTTGTGCCGACTTTGGCATCGGAATCTGCCGATCAGATGGAATTGATTACCGTAGACTGGACCTTTGGTACCGAAGAATTATCCACACGCTCGCCGCATCTTCGGAAAATGGAAAGCAAGCCTTGTGTTTTTATGCACAGCAATGATGCAGCCCAACTGGACATTTCTGAAGGTGATAAAGTTGCCGTCCGGTCAGATACAGGCATTGTTAGCATACATGTGACCATCACCGATAACATGGCCCCAGGGGTTCTGATAATCCCTCGGCATCAAAGACTCGACTGGCAGCATCTGGGAGCATCAAAGATAACCGTCAGCAAGGACCAAATTCGCAAAATAAGGGAGGAAGAACCATGCTGACCTGGATAGCAGGATTTATCCTCCTGATTGTCAAACTGGGAATTGTTCTTGGATGTATGCTCTTTCTGGCCGCTTATCTTGTGTGGGCGGAACGAAAGCTTTTGGCAAGGCTTCAGGTTCGTTACGGTCCCAATCGAGCAGGAAAGTTCGGACTGTTGCAACCTATTGCCGATTCAATCAAAATGATCACCAAAGAGGATATCGTTCCGGAAGCGGCTGACCGTATCATCTTTCTCGTAGCTCCGGCAGTGGTCGCCACCACAGCCCTACTGATGTTTGCTGTCGTCCCTTTCGGTTCAAGCTTGAAGATTTGGGGTCGGGAAATACCTCTGGTTATATCGGATCTCAATGTAGGACTTTTGTATGTTTTTGCCCTCTCTTCTCTGGGGGTTTACGGTGTTGCACTGGGCGGTTGGGCTTCCAATTCAAAATTCGCCTTGTTGGGTGGAATTCGGGGGGCGGCCCAAATGATCAGCTATGAGCTATCGTTGGGGCTGTCTCTGATTCCGATTGTCATGCTGGCACAATCTTTTAGTCTGGTGGACATTGTTCAAGCGCAGGCGAACTACCCGTTTATTTTTGTACAGCCGATCTCCTTTGCAATATTTTTTATCAGCGCCGTGGCTGAGAGCAAACGGATTCCATTTGATCTGCCTGAAGCGGAAAATGAGTTGGGGGCCGGCTTTCACATGGAGTACAGTGGCATGCGCTTCGGCCTGTTCTTCATCGGTGAATACGTTCATATCCAGGTATTGGGTGCACTGGCGGCTGTATTTTTCTTGGGCGGCTGGCGCGGTCCGTGGTTACCGCCTCCGGTCTGGCTTCTGTTAAAAATTATTTTAGTGGCGCTGGTTATGATTTGGATTCGCGGGACTTTACCTCGTCTGCGGTATGATCAGCTGATGGAATTGGGATGGAAAGTATTGGTCCCCGCGGCGCTAATAAACATCGTCATAACCGGGGCATTTATTTTGATCTGAATTGAGCATTTCAAATTGTGCCAGAGGAATAATAAATTTTAAAAATTTTTTTCTTAAAATTGCTTTAAGGCATTAAATAACAAAGAATACTGTACTGAAATGAATACAGATAAAAATGAATCACCAATGACACAGATATTGGCGGATCTAAAAGCGCTGGCGATCGGATTTGCTACAACGTTCAAGCACCTTTTCCAAAAGCCTTTTACCGAGGAATATCCGGAATATAAGCGTCCCTTACCTGCTCGTTCTCGAGCCCGTATCATTTTAACGCGCGATCCGGACGGCGGTGAACGATGCGTCGCCTGTTATCTGTGCTCAGCGGTATGTCCGGTTAGCTGCATTTCCATGCAGTCTGCAGAGCAAGCAGACGGTCGGAGATACGCCCCATGGTTCCGCATTAACTTTGGCCGCTGTATCTATTGCGGATTATGCGAAGAGGCCTGTCCGACTGCGGCCATCCAACTGACGCCTGATTTTGAAATGTGCAAGCAAGATATCTTGGCTTTGGTTTACGAAAAAGAAGACCTTCTTGTGGACCACGGTGGGAAAGACAAGCAATATAATTTTTACCAATACGCAGGGGTGGTTACTGATGTGGGTGAAAAGGGGACCCATATCAAGGAAGAAAAACCGGTCAATATTAGGAGTAACCTCCCCTAATCCAGTTTTTCACCATCAGAGCGGCCCAGGAGACTGCGTTATTCAGCCTTCGCAGTAGATTACTACGACTTCAGGCTGAAATGCCTTGTTCCTGCACCGCTCTGATGGTGAAAAACCAAAATTAGAATATTTTATGAAAAAATCGTTGAAAACATAGAAATGGCTTAAAGAATCATGACGCTTTTTTCGGTTGCATTTTATATTTTGGCAAGCGTGATCATCATTTCAACGGGGATAGCCATTACTCGACGAAATCTGGTGCATGCGGCGGTTTATTTAATCATTTCCTTTTTCGGATCTGCCATGCTCTTTTATCTTTTGGGAGCACCTCTTTTAGCAGCGCTGGAAGTGATTATTTACGCAGGCGCAATTATGGTTCTATTCTTGTTTATCATCATGATGTTGGATGAGGAAAAGCTTGAAGAAAAATTTTTCCCCATTCACCAATGGACTCCCGCAGCTGTGATGAGCGGTCTTTTTGTAGCGGTCGCTGCATTGATCATCTCTGGTGATTCGGACAGCCAGGTTCAGTTGCAAGCGTTTACAGCTGAACCGGCATCGTTCGGGCGTTATCTTTTCCAAAAACACTGGCTGGCCATAGAAATCGTTTCCCTGTTGCTGCTCATTGCACTCATCGGTGTTTTGTATCTGGGAAGAGACGTTAGGAAAAACAATCCAAAATGAATGAGGCCCAATGATGATTGTTCCATACAGCCATGTCATCTCTTTAACCGGGATTCTATTTTTAATGGGCATGTTCTGTGCGGTGACAAGGCGCAATCTGATTATGGTCCTGTTGGGTCTTGAAATCATGTTGAATGCCGTTGCCATCGCATTTGTCGGTGCCGCTCTGCGCTGGCAGCACCTGGAAGGGCAAGCAGTTGCGATCTTCATTTTAGCAATTGCTGCGGCTGAGGTATCCATTGGTTTAGCATTAATTGTTTGCGCCTATAAGCGGTTGGGTAGTGTGGACCCGGAGGCCTATAACTGATGGCGTAAAGAACCCAGGCCAGGAGGACCCGGCGTTGGTTTGCCCCTGCAATGAACTGTTTTACTTAATGCTGTACAAGTTAAAAGTGCCTAAAGTGATCTAAAGTGCCTAAAATTGCGGTGTCGCTTCGCTCCGTTGATTTTATGTAATTGACAGAATTCCTTAACTTTAGCTCACTTTAAACTTTAGTTCACTTCAAACTCGTGTAGTGATTCTTCTGGTAGAGCCGGAGAACTCTGGCCTAGCCCTGAGGACCGAGTTTTTCAGGATTAAATAAAATGACCTTACCCTTTATGATAGAAGCCACTTTTATGGTGGCCGCCATAACGGTGTTGCTCCCATTCGGTGCCTTTCTGTTGATCATGATCTTTACTCGGAGCAAACCGCAGGTCTCCGCCGGACTATCAATCGGCGCTGTAACAGGTTCACTGCTGGGTGCTGTTTTTTTACTATACCGGCACCGGCACCTGGAAACATCGATACAGTATACAGGGAAGTGGCTGGTATCCGGTGACATCACCATTCCTCTGGGATTTCTTCTCGACCCGCTAAGCCTGTTAATGCTTACTATTGTAACGGTAATCTGTTTTCTTGTACAGGTTTACTCCCTAGGTTACATGGCTGGAGATTCAGGGTTTTCCCGGTATTATGCTTTCATGTCGCTTTTTGCCTGGGCCATGATAAGCTTAACGCTGTCATCATCGATGTTCCAGCTTAATGTCTTTTGGGAACTGGTGGGGCTGTCTTCCTATTTGCTCATCGGTTTCTGGTACGAAAAGTTCAGTGCCAGCGAGGCAGGAAAAAAGGCATTTGTCATGACCCGGTTGGGAGATGTTGCATTTTTGCTTGGCCTTTTGTTGCTGCTGGTAAATTTCGGTGATTTGAATATTGTCGAAATGAACTCAATGAAGGTGACGGAGAAACTGACACCACCCGCAATCACCCTTTCAGCGCTACTGATTTTTGGCGGAATCATCGGCAAAAGTGCCCAGTTTCCTCTTCTGACCTGGTTGCCGGATGCCATGGAAGGTCCGACACCGGTAAGTGCCCTTTTGCATTCAGCCACCATGGTGGCTGCCGGGGTATATTTGTTTGCAAGACTT
>CP070768.1:3102834-3109493 GCA_020345745.1 Desulfobacterales bacterium | reverse complement strand
TTCGCTGCAACGCGTCTTGATCTTGTCCATCTGGGCTGGGATTTCTTCATAATGCCGGATGGTACTTATCTCTCCGTCACCCTGTTCATGGGCACCGATTTTCAAAAGATTGCCTTCGCGAGTCATTTCCAGCTGAAGCACCTTTAGTGGTTCTATAATCTTTTCTGGGGTATCAATCTCTTGAGCACGCACAATTGGTGTTGGGCTCAAAACGATATCCTCGTCTTGCCAGACCACCCAGTAGAGTTCCAGCGGTTCAGTCTTTCCTTTGACCCGAGTCGCCCCATGTAACCTACATAAAATATCCTCGCTGCCACAAACCTGATCATAAACGGTTCGTGATATTAGGATTTGATCTTTGCCTGCCTGGGATTGGATTCGAGCTGCAACATTGACTGCATCTCCAAACACATCCGCCTCATCCATGAGCGCCTCGCCCGTGTTAATCCCAATTTTGACACAAATCTTGTCTGAGTCTTCTGCTTTACGATTGTGTTCATACAAACCTTTTTGTATGTTGACCGATGCCTTCACGGCCTGCAGTGGCGATGAAAAGGTAGCCATAACCGCGTCACCAATCGTCTTTATGACCACACCTTCGTGCCGTTCTATCGCCGGCATCACAATATTATTGTGTTTCTGAAGCATGGCCCTGCCACTGATGTCTCCCCTTGTTTCCATATATTGTGTATAGCCGCATATATCGGTGAAAAGGATCGTCACCTGTTTTTTAAACTTATGCTGGATGATTTGATCAAGACGCTCCCGTTCACCCAGGATTTCCGCGATATTATCCTCTTTTACCCGTGCGTCTTTGGTCTTGTCCTCACTCATTTGTGGACTCCTTCATCTCAAAACGATATATTTTTATTTTTTAAGGCAACCATTCTGAATCCACGAAAGTCAGCTACATCTGAAGGGGTGTGACCATTTCTTGCTGCACAACGGGCATAATTCTCATCAACATAACTCCAGGCAGATCCTCTATTAATACGGATATTTTTTTCCTGGTCATAGAATGTCCGGCACCACTCAGAAACATTACCCGCCATGTCTTTAACCCCGTATACAGATTCGTCCAAGGGAAAGCTTCCAACCTTATCAGGGCTATCACGCCTCCCTTTCTTGGAGTTAGCCATGGAACAGAATCGATAGTCAAAGGTGTTTCCCCATGGGAAATAGCGGCCATCAGTTCCTCTGGCAGCCTTTTCCCATTCCCAATCCTCCGGCAACCGGAATTGCCAGCCTTTATTTTTGTTCCGACGGCTCATCCATCCACAATAAGCTCTGGCATCGTTCCAAGAGATTCCCAGAATAGGCCAGTTTAAAGGGAAGGACGTTTGATATCTGCCGCCGATTTTTTTCCAGTAGAACCCGGAAGTTGCAGCCTTGCGGGGGAGGTACTTTTCAGCGGATCCGGGCATATGCGTTTCCATATAATTGATAAAATTCAGGTAATCCCTGACAGTGACTTCATTTTTCGAGATCAAAAACCCAGGAACAAACTTTTCTGTCCGTTGGACGGAATAGGGCGCATCGGGATCGCCTCCCATCATATATTGTCCTTTTGGGACATACACATAACCCTCGGGGACATCGTCGTTTTTTAAAAGCCTAACGCCCTCTACAACCTCGTTTTCACCTCTTTTGATAAAAACAGAGATTCTAGTGTCCATATATCCTTGCTTTTTAAGAATAAGCAAGTAAGATCCTATTGGAACTTTCAGATTGTCGATTTTTTTGATTAGATTAAATTTTTTGAATGTCAAAAATTTTACAATCGGCGAAAATTCGGCCTTAGATAAGTTGATTTCAGGGTCTATACCCTGCATTGTGCCATCCTGTTTTGACTTTTTTCGTGCAGAAAAAAAAGCGGTCGGATTAAAAGGAGCGGGGATCAACCTTCGGTCAGGTCCTTCCAGAAAACGATAGAGATAATATGTGTCTGCCTTGGGTGTTGACGTGAGTGTCAATGTGCCGTCTTTTTCTAAGAGCTTTCGATAATGTCCATCATCAAAAGTTAAAACCAGCGTCTTATAATAGGCCATTTTTTTCCTGTCTTTCCGAGCTTCACCTTCTGTAAATTTATCATAATAAATTTGTGCTAAAGCTTTTCTGGCTTCTCTGTTTTCACCATCATGGCCCAGGACGGTAAGATATTTGGAGATGATTTCACTTTCGACTTTCAAATTGTCGATCTCTGTTGACAATAATGTTTTTTCAACATCCCACAATGGTTTTTTTACATTAAAATCTTCATATCCATTAATTTTACTTTTGAGCCTTTTCCTTTCTGCTTCTAAACGAACCTTATTTTTGTGTATCTCATTTTTTCTTTTTATCAGCAAATTGCTTTCAAGAAGAACAGGTGAAATCCTTTCCCTGGTTTTTTGTTTTTCCGCCCGAACAGCAGAATCCTTAATCCCTTGCCTTGCTTCCTGTGAGTCAGGGTCCAGGGCAAAAGTTGCAACATAAGCATCATACGCCTTTAAATAATCTTTGTTATCAAACAACCTTTTTGCCTCTTGGACCATTTTCTTGGCCAATCGTTTGTTCTTTGAGGCCAGTGCTTTACCACTGACTTGTGCAATGCCGCTTTTAGCCTTTACATTATCGTGATCAAGACCTAAAACTGAAAAATAGATTTCTTCCGCCTCTTCATACCGTCCATCCGAACTGGCTGTTTTACCTTGATTCAAAAGGATTGCAATCTTTTCCTGGGTCTTTTCTTCATGATATACTGCAGTTGCTATAGCACCTATTATTAGGCAGATTATCGCTGCAGCCATACCCAGCGCGGCCACTTTATTCCTGATGGCCCACTTTCTTATCCTTGTTAATAAGCTGTCTTTTTTCGCAGTTACACTTTTTCCATCAAGATATAGCTGGAGATCTTTTTTCAACTCTAACGCATTCGGATATCGCTCTTTCTTGTCGCGCGCCATAGCTTTCATACATATGGCATTTAATTCCGGCGGAATTTGATTCTCAGGTGCCCTTAGATCAGGTGGCACAAGTTTGTGTTCACCGGCTTTCCAAAGTTTTTCGTAAATATTTTCTCCTTCATAAGGAGATTTATAGGTAAGGATTTTATAAAGGATTCCGCCCAATGAAAAAACATCTGACTTTTCATCAAGTTCGGATATTTCCCCTTTGGCTTGCTCAGGGGATAAATAAGACGGGGTGCCCATAACGGCCCCTTCCACAGTCTGGATATGGTCACGGATTTCATCTGAGGGGATAGGGGATTGGGCTGTTGGCTTGTCTTCTCTACCCAGAATTTTCGCAATGCCCCAGTCCATCACTAAAACCTCTCCAAAATCTCCGACCATGATATTTTCAGGTTTTAAGTCTCTATGAAGTACACCTTTTGAATGGGCGTAACTTAAACCATCACACACCTTCATGAAAAGCTGTATAAGGTTACCCAGACTGTACTTGGCCTGATACGCTTTATCACCTTTAGAAATTTTGAATATGATGTGCTCAAGGTTTTCACCGTGAACAAGTTTCATGGTGAAATAAATATTGGATTCTTCATCAACGCCGACTTCGTGCACAGGAACAATATTAGGGTGTTCCAATTGTCCGGTAATCTGTGCTTCTTCCAAAAATCGCTTTACCTGAGAAACATCGGGTTCATCCGAAGGGGGCAATACCTTCATTGCAACTTTGCGCCGAATATCCTGGTCTACGATTCCCAGAACTATCCCCATTCCACCTCGACCGATCTGTTTGTCAAATAAGTATTTTGTGTCCTGATTGGCACGTCCAATAATATCCCGAATCGAAGTTTCGACCTCATCGTAGACTTCTTTTTCCTTTACAGCAAAATATATTTTGGAGGTATGCTCCAGGTCAACACTCGGTTCAACTTTTAGCATCTCTTTGATGACTCGAGTAGCGGCAATACTTTTTCCTAATTTTATGGTTTTTCGCGTGGTGGCTTCAGGTTTTGGTAGGTCAATCTTTTGCCCCTTACCTTTTTCAATATTCTCGGCTTTGCCCATAACTTTACGTTGATTTGTTTCGCTAACCTCATCTTCTAAAATGATTGTTTTATCTGTTGTTTGGGAAAGATAACACTTTTGACAGTAAGTTTTCTCATGTTTTTTCACTTTGCCTGCAGTGATTTCTTTTCCACAGAATGAACAAATGTCTTTGGTTTTTTCTTTCATTACCATGCTTAATCGAAATTTTCAGTGGATAAAAATTAATTCGTTTGATCGATTTTGGCTTTTACTAAATCGATATTTTGTTTTACTTTTTTTTCAGAATTTTCATCTTTTAATAAGCGATATGCTTCTAAAGATTGTTCGAGAAATTGCAATGCGTTTTTGTAGTCTTTTAAAAAGAAATAGGTTTTACCCAGCTCTGAAAGCACAAAAGCCTTTCTTTCCTGCTCTCCTATTTCAATAAAACAGGACAACCCGTTATGGTATGCCTTTCGAGCCAAATCATATTTTTTCATCTTACGATAAACATCGCCGATATAAACATAAGCGATCCCGGTCTTACTGATATTCTTAATATCCTGGAAAGCTGAAAGTGCGTCTTTATAACTTTGTAACGCTTCTTTGTATATTTCCTCATGTTCTCTTTTTAATCCTTTATTTATTAAGTCCTCACCTTTAATCAGCATTTTTTTCTTTTCGTGCGAAAGGCTATTATAAGCATATAGTTTGCCTTTTAATAGATTGTTTTTAAAGCTGTTTCTGTATTCTTGATCCAAAAGCCTTGCTAAAAGAAGCGCTGTTTTTTCTTCTTCTGTGTTGCTTTCAGCAAACGCCCGCATGGCTTGTTTAAGAAGCCAGTCCATGGCTTGTTCACTATTTTCTTTTTGTCCGAGAATAAGCTGTCTGATCCTTTTTTTATTGTTGTGGTCAACACAAAATATAAACCGGTTGATAAATTCCTCTAACGTTAAATTTTCTTTGACTGGTTGGATCACTTCTTGATTTGGAAGGCGTGCCAGGTTCATTTTTGCTATTTCCAACACCCGGTTATTACCGGTTTGCCTACTTATAGAAATGGCTTTTTCGTAGTAGTTGCGTGCCTTCTTATCGTCTTGTAACACCAAGTGATAGATGGCGGCACAGTTGTTCCATGCTTCAGCCAAATTTGGGTTTAATTTTATTGCCTTTTCAAAATAGATTTTCGAATCATTATATTTTTTTGCACTGTAAAGCGCGTAGCCGAGACCGTAACAAACTTCTGCGCTTTCCGGATTTTCGAAAAAGAGAGATTCTATAAAAATGACAGCTCCCTGGAGATCGCCTAGCTCTTTGTAACATTTTGTTAGACTTCTGTACGCACTGATAAAAGAAGGATTTTTCAAAAGGATATTCTCATATAAGCTTAAGGCTTCAGAAAACTTTTTCTTTTTAAACAAAGCCTCTGCATTTCGATAGCTGGTGTGATGGTTTTCTGCAGCAATCAGACTGTTTTTATAGAGAGGATTGACGACTGCTATGATAAAAAAGGATAGTAAAACATAGCCTGTCATCCTATAAACGGTCATTTGAGGACCTCGCCTGCTAGGGTATCAACTTCGAATGAAGCAATTCGATTGTTTTTTGTTAGAGACAGATTAACCGCAATTTATTTCGTTATAACTAAATCTTTTAAATGTACTTTTGTTGGGTCAAAACCAGCAACAAGCTTTCCAATGGACATATCTTCATAAACCGCAACCACTGTGGCTAAGCCAAGTTCCTCGGTTTCACGTCCCAGGATCTTACTTGTCATCGGATGGATAACAGCCTCACCTTGTCTGAAAACGATAAACTTCATTTCTTTTTTGATTCGTTTAAAACTTCCGAAATCAGCGTAAATATCTTTCCCCTTGGTTCTAATTACCAGACCTTCAATTAACGGAAAACTGTGCTTTAATTTAAGTGCCAATCCATTGGTGAGATATCGAATCTGGGCGATTGATTTGTCCTGTCCGAATACATCTTTGGCTTCCAGGACTGTAGAGGTTTCGGTGTTCACAAAGCGTGCATAAATTTCAATAAAGCTCTTGGTTTCATGAACCGTTCCCATCAAAATCCCTTCGGCGGCAACCAACTTGCCGACCCTTATCGCCGTACTTTTATCTACAAGATCTGTCTGACTCAATTTCTGTTCCCTCAGCACGGCCTCGAGTTCGTCACCCCTGGTTACAATGTTAAAGCGGTTTTGCTCTATAAAAGCGTCCATCAGAAGATCATAAACCATCCTGCTGGCTGCCGATGCTTCTCCCTTTATCACAAAGGGCATAACGGCCAAGCTCATCCTTGATCCAATTTGGTGGACTTTTTGAATTTTCCGAACAACCGTGACCGTCTTGGATACAGTATTCCCTTTAACATCCATCGCCTCAAGCGTCAGCTTATTCTCTCCTTCACGGAGCGCTATAAGTTGATTAAAATAGACGGTTTTGCCGGGAATCGTGAGCAAAGGTGATCCGTTAATTGTTATAGATTGAATTTCATATACTCCTGAAGCACTACCATCGACAAACATGGTATCATAATAAACAGTCTGGGTGTCGGTAAGATCTTTAAAGTTGATCCTGAAAGCGGTTTTTGATTGGCGGGGCTGAGCAGCTCTATAGAGCAAGCTATGGCCATGGTCGGTAACAACTGTACCGGAAAAGGCCAACAGAATCGATTCCT
>CP070768.1:3096371-3102734 GCA_020345745.1 Desulfobacterales bacterium | reverse complement strand
GAGCGTTATCAACAAGCCACTTATAAATCTTTGCCATCCATTTTTCTTACCAGCGCTCATGGCAGAATTGATAGGGATCGTTTCAGCCGTCCACATTTTATATCCCAGCCAAATCAAATAGGCACCGCCGATGATTTTCACAACAAAAAACAATTTTCCTAATGCATAGGCTATAGCGGATAAACCAAAAATAGCAAGTATCAAAAATAAAAGATCTCCGATAACAATACCCGCGATAACATTAATCGACGAAAGGAAACCGGAGGAAAGCGCTTGGGCAACGGATGCAAAAACGCCAGGGCCTGGCGTGGCTGCTAGAATAAGCATGGCCAAACCGAAAGCTAATGTGGATTCAATTGTCACAGCCGCACCCTTTTTTATAGCAATTAGGAGAAGTTAACCTATAACCCCCGCACAGGGCTAAAGGCAGAATTTAAATTATAACCTATTGAAATATAGGCATTTATCGTAAAAAAAGACCATCGATTTATTGCTCATATCCTTATATGAAAAAAGCTATAGATGCAATATAGTAAATTTAAAATATCGCATTTTTCTTTTTTATCGCAAATTTGAAATTCTTTAGCCACGAGATAGGGGCGCTTCCAGGGACCTGCTCAATGCGCACATCCAACCTTGATCTCCTTGACTTTCAGACAGAAGATACTTAAAGATTATAGTATCCGATTAAATATCCTAAAATACCACATGTCAATTGGGCAGCCGACCGATTTGGGAAAATAAATGACCATACACATTACACTTAAACTATTTGCAACACTCAGCCAATTTACACCCGATTCCCCAGACAGGTTTCCAATCGAATCAGGAACAACCATCCGTAACCTGCTCAAGCAAATAGGGGTTTCAGAAGATGAAATAAAGCTCATATTTATTAATGGTATAAAGGGTAATTTAACATCACCGTTGCATGAAGGTGATCGGGTTGGGATTTTTCCGCCAGTGGGGGGAGGATGACGTTAAACCCGGATATTTGATGAAATATTCGGACGAAATAACGGCAGAAATAGCCATAACCGAAAGATAGCCATTTAATATTTTGGTTGGTAACAAGACGTACCGCTATAAAAATGCTATTGATTACTCTTTGCTAGATGTTGTGTAAAAGGTGGGCTGATGAAAGTCTACAGGTTTAGTTTTTTCGTAATATTGTTTGTCTTGTTGACCCTTATTTCCTGTGCTCATCATCAAAAGCTACCTGAAGAAACTATCCATACCATCTATGCTGTCAATCACGGTGACGATTCACCATTGCATCGATATGCGCCTCTTTTTCTGACATATGATCATCAGTCAGAATACAACCGTATTGGCCGTGCTTCCGCAATGTATGATGACCAAGGAGACGAGCACATATTCGTGGACAGCCAACATCCGACGATCTATCATTTAACACGCCGGTTTACTACGAAAAAAAAGAGCTATACCAACTTCATTTACAGGGTTCATTTTCCAAAAATACCGTTTAGCCTGATTCCTTTTAATCTCACCGCCGGAAGAAACATTGGCCTAATTGTCGTGATAACCATCGATTCCCAGCAAAAACCGGTGCTGGTTACCACGGTTCATACGTGCGGCTGTTACCTGGCCATTGTTCCCACGTCCTATCTACCCCGCGAGGCGCTGCCGCTTAATTGGAAGAGAATGTCAATCAAGGTCTACGGTGAGAAGTTGCCCGGCAACTTGGACTACTCAAAAGCAAACCATACTAAACTGCTCATTCACCTTAGACCCGAAGTTCACCGGGTCATGAACCTAGAAATCGTTGCAAAACAGGATGTTCAGGGGCCCGGAAATATCAACGTCATGGAGATGGCACTGGCACCTATGGAACGGCTGGAAGCAATCCCCCTGGGTGACGGCACTACTAGCTTCTATCATCAAGATGGTATTTTAAAAGGTCACGTCAAAGGCTCTGTCAAACCTTTGGAATCGATGTTGCTCAGCTTGCCAAGCCTCGATTTTTTTGTCGGAACAGACAAGATTTTCGGAAATCGCAAAAAAACCGGCAACCCTTTCTATACCAGCCTTAAACCGTGGAACCGTAAAGCATCAGATATGTGGAATTTCGCTGAGTTTCTCGAATTTTGGGGTTGGCGGTTGTAGTGGCGGCACAGGTGAATAACTTCTGTCTATTAGAGGACCTCAACGTGACTTCTTTGAAACAATAGGAAAAAGCCATAAAACCCTTCATGTTAAATCAACTCGAAGTTTTTATAAGCCTACTTCACAACAAACTCAGTTTGATTTAACGTTAACGGGCTGTTGTGTTTTTTTCCAGGTCGCTAAGATAATTGTTCCAAGTATGATGAAACCACCCATTACGGTTCTCAATGCCGGCACCTCACCCAGTATAAAGAAAGCAAAAATGATCCCATAAACCGGCTCCAGACTTGCAATTACACTTGCCAACTGTGCTTTAATCTTTACCAGGCTCTGGATGAACAGCACATGGGCCAACGCTGTGCAAAAAACGCCAAGAATTGCCAATAAAACATAGTCATACGTCTGCAGGTCCAACGGTTTATAAAGCAAAAAAGGGATCAATAGTATTGTCGCCACCCCATTTTGATAAAAAGCAATAACCATTGAAGGGTATGCACTCACGTACTTTCTGTTTAATATGGACAGCACGGCAAAGGTGAAGCCTGACATAACACCCCAAAACACCCCCTGGGTGACACGATTGTAAAAATCGAATGACGGCACAATTAAGATCAAGCCCAGAAGCACAGCACCAGCTACTAACATATCAAAAAAGAACAGTTTTTCTCTGAAAAAATAAGGCTCCATAAAAGTGACAAATAGGGGAAATGTGGAGAACGTTAGTAAACCCACAGCAACCGTTGATATCTGAATTGAATGAAAGAAGGTGATCCAATGAATGGCCAGGATAGCCCCGAGTAAGACAAGGACCAGCAGATCTTGTGATGATTTCGTACGAATGTCTGTTTTTAAGGCAAAGAGTATGGCACCCAGTGTAATGGAAGCAAATAAGGTTCTTCCACATACGATCACCAACGGTGGTAGGAGCAACAACTTTCCGAATAAACCGGCAAGGCCAAATAGAAGAACCGCGATATGTATTTCGAGCATACCGTGGCGCTTTAAGTTCATTGATAATCCTTTCATAGATGCTGATACCGTTATAAGCGTATTTAAATGGTCTTATGCAACATTTTTACATTCCGCTCTGATGTACGCCCTTAACCACACGTTCACCTCCCATAACCAGTTCCCCCTCTTCTGTCAAGGAGGTGGTTTCTCATTTCCAAAAAAGGTTGCGAAAAGGAAGCCTTGCCTGTATTAAAGATCACAGATTTTTTATTTTAAATCGGGTTAAACCGTACCATTCAGCAAGGAGACGACATGGAACCGAATCAATTGCTTTATCTTTCTCAAAAGGATGTTATAGTCGTGGGTTTGACCATGGCCGAAATTATTGATGCATTGGAGATTGCTTTCCTAGAAAAAGGAAAAGGCCTTACAGAGATACCGCCCAAACCTGGCATTCATCCGGGCAATGGCGATAATTTTATCCATGCCATGCCTGCTTACATTCCGGCCCTAAAAGCAGCCGGTGTCAAATGGGTCAGTGGATTCCCGGAAAACTACCAGCGGGGACTGCCCTATATTACCGGCCTGCTTATCCTCAATGATCATGAAACCGGGCTTCCGATATCGGTAATGGACTGTGTGTGGATTACAGCCATGCGAACTGGCGCAGCATCTGCACTATCAGCCCGTTACCTGGCGCGTCCTGAGTCTGCGGTCGTGGGTGTACTCGGTTGTGGCGTTCAGGGGCGAACCAACGTGGAAGCACTAAATGTTCTCTTTCCCTTGAGCAAAGTCATGGCTTACGACGTGAATTCCGAAGCTACCGATCGGTATGTTGAAGAAATAAGCACTCGCTTCAACTTGGAAGTGGTCGCCGTTTACAATCCACGAGATGCAGTCACCGGCTGTGACATTGTCGTTACCTCAGGACCCATTCTAAAAGAACCGCATGCAACGATTCAAGCCGGCTGGCTTGACAGTGGAGCCTTTGCCTCTTTGGTCGATTTTGATTCTTACTGGCATGCTGACGCCATGCGAGAAACCACCAAGTTTTGTACCGATGACACCGCACAACTTTTGCATTATAAAGACGTGGGGTATTTTAAACAAATACCACCACTTCATGCTGATTTGGGTGAACTGGTTACCGGACAAAAGCCAGGCCGTGAAAGCTCTGATGAAAGGACAATGACCGCCAATTTGGGTTTGGCTCTCGACGACATGGCAGTGGCACCCTTGATCTTTCGCAAAGCTATAGAGAAAGGATTGGGTACTTGGCTGCCCTTATAAGAAACGTTCAGTGATGAATAAAAACGATTCCGATATCGTCATTGTCGGCGGCGGTGTTATTGGAAGCGCCGTCGCTTATCATTTGATGAGGCATGATAACAGCCTAAAAGTCACGGTGGTAGAACCGGATTCAACATATTCAAAAGCGTCTACCACCCTGTCGGTGGGTAACGCACGCATCCAATTCAGTCTCAGGGAAAATATTCTGATTTCCCAATATACGTTTCAGGTGTTGGATAAATTTGAAAACATCATGGCGATTGACAGGTATAAGCCGAATATTGCCTATCGTCGTGAAGGCAATCTTTTTTTAATAGACGATGCTGGTCGGCCGTTGGCTGAAAAAGCCGTCGATTTACAGAAAAATCTTGGCTGCCAAGTTGAATGGTGGTCGCCAAAAAAGATTAAAGAGCATTACCCCCTCTTCGAACCAACAGGAATGGCGGGAGGTTCGTTTGGGCCTTTGGATGGCCATTTTGACCCATATGCTTTTCTCATGGGATACAAGAATAAGGCCGTGGCATTGGGCGCAACATATCTAAAAGACAGCGTCGTCGAGTTGTTGAAGTCAGATGCCAAGGTGCAAGGCGTAAGATTGGCTTCGGGCGAACGCCTTGCGGCCGAGTTTGTGGTTAACTGTGCCGGTGCATGGGCAGCTGATGTGGCCCGGACAGCTGGCATACATCTTCCTGTTGAACCGGTTAAGCGACAGGTTTTTGTACTGGATACGATGATTAAACCGGAAAAACCGTTGCCATTGACAATTCTTCCATCGGGCCTCTATTTTCGATCCGAGACCGGTGGGCTGATCCTGCTAGGCAAATCGATGGTCGACGATCCTGTCGGATTTGACTTTTCTTGGGATAACAAACGGTTTGCGGAAGTTCTCTGGCCGGAGTTAGCTGAGTTCGTGCCCGCCTTTGATCACCTCAAACTGGTTCGAGGATGGGCCGGTCTTTATGCAGTCAACAGACTCGATGGTAACGCTATCCTCGGCCAGTGGCCGGAGCTTAAAGGTTTTTATCTAGCCAACGGATTTTCCGGGCATGGACTTCAGCAAGCACCCGGTGTGGGCCGTTATATCTCGGAGCTGATTCTTGGTTTACCGCCAAAACTGGACCTATCGTGCTTCCGACCCCATCGGGTCCTTGAAAACAAACCGTTAAGTGAGATTGGACTGGTGTAATCTCAAATCACATTAGGAAAATGCTCATGAAGAGATCTAACACCGACCGGATTATAGACGAAGCGATTTCGCTGGCCGAAGCTTGGCTAAAACGGTCCGATGAGCTGTTAACCGCTGAAGAAAAGGGCATTGCCCAGCAGATGAAACGATTGGTCACCCATCCCATGGACAAAGTCGTGCTGACCAAGTTGATTGATCAGAGCTTTCGCTCTGAGAACACAGCCCGTGTGGCCGATCAGGTCAACGCCTTGTTACGGGAATATGGTGTGCCCGACTTTTTTTCATCCGTTGAGAAGTTACTGGTACAGATGTTTATGGGTTTCGGCCGCTACATTCCGAGCATTTCAGTTCCCAAAATGATCGAAAAAATGCGCACCGACAGCAGTCGTGCCATTATTCCAGGTGAGTCGGAAATGTTGAAAGCCCATTTACGCATGCGCAAAGAACAGGGCATACGTATGAACATCAATCACCTGGGAGAAGCCATCTTGGGCGAAGCAGAAGCCCTCAGGCGCATGGAAACCTATGTAAACGCTCTGAAAGATCCGGATATCGAATATATTTCCGTTAAAATTTCCACCATCTATTCGCAGATTCATTCGTTGGCTTTTGCGCATACCGTCGCGATATTAAAAGAGCGCCTCTCCCGTTTGTTCAGAACGGCCAGGGACCATGTCTTTGTCCGCAACGATGGCACCACGGTAACAAAATTCGTCAATCTGGATATGGAAGAATACCGGGATCTGGAAATTACCGCAACCGCGTTTATTCAAAGCCTGGACCAGGACGACCTGCAAAACCACTCTGCC
>CP070768.1:3079349-3096271 GCA_020345745.1 Desulfobacterales bacterium | reverse complement strand
CGAATATAAAAAAATGGTCGATCGTCTGGCTTGCGGCTTACAGAAAGCAGGAATCCAAAAGGGCGATCGAATAGGGATTTTGGGAAAGAACAGCCTTGAGTATTTTCTTTTGTATGGATCAGCTGCTGTAATAGGGGCCATCGTGCTGCCCATCAATTGGCGGCTTTCTGCAGATGAAATCTGCTTTAACCTCAATGACTGTGAACCGAAATTGCTATTTGTCGACACAGACCATCAACCAGTCATTGAAAACGTTAAAGATCGGCTTCCATCCATCAAACAGTTTTACAACCTTAACGCCACGGCGGGCGGTTTTCTCGCTTTTGAATCCTTGACAGGTAACGAGGGGGATGTTGATGCGGCTGATGTTTCCAATGAAGATGGATTTGTCATTATCCATACCGCTGCAGTCGCCGGAAGGCCCAGGGGCGCTTTGCTGAGCCATGGCAATCTGTTATGTGCTGGTTTGCATTTGAATTACTGTTTCAATTTAACGCCAAAAGACGTTCATTTAAATTTGCTGCCCATGTTTCATGTGGGTGGTCTTTTCATGGCGACAAGCAGTTTTCAGGCAGGTGCTTTAAACGTCAATATGAGCAAGTTTGATGCCGCAACAGCGGTTAGGCTCATTGAGGAAAAAAAAGTTTCGGTGCTATTCGATTTTTCACCCATACTCGGCGCCATTTTGGAGCAGCATGAAAAAACGGGCCGAAGCATTCATTCACTTCAATCCGTAATGGGGCTGGATAGCCCTGAAACCATAGAAAAATATCAACAAATCACTGGCGGGACCTTTTATACCATTTACGGTCAAACCGAAACCACCGGTTTGGCGACATTGGGACGTTACAACGACAGGCCCGGTGCCGCCGGGAAAATGGTCCAGATGGGTGAAGTCAAACTTGTGGATGATTATGATCGACCGGTTGCCGCTGGACAGGTCGGTGAGATTACGATGAAAGGCCCGCTGATTTTTAAAGGATACTGGAATCTTCGCAAGGATAATGAATATACCTTCCGCGATGGGTGGCATCATACCGGAGATTTAGGACGCTTCGATGAAGAGGGTTTTCTTTGGTTTGAAGGCCGTAAGGCTGAGAAGGATCTGATTAAACCCGGCGGAGAAAATGTGTACCCTGCTGAGGTGGAAAAAGCGATACTCCAGCATCCGGCCATTGATAAAACCGCTGTTTTCGGTGTTCCGGACGCTAAGTGGAAAGAGGGAATAAAAGCGGTTTGCCTCCTAAAAGCAGGCATGCATCTGGAACCAAAAGCGCTTATCGAATTTGTCGGTGAACGTATCGCCAGCTATAAAAAACCCCAATATGTCGAATTTATATCGGATCTGCCCTGCCTTGAGGATGGTTCGCCGGATAGGGTCAAAATTAAAGAAATGTATGGAGGAAATCTTTAGACGCTAAGCTTTTTTTACAAATGGTTGAGCTACTCATGGGTTTTTTTAAAGACTCTAACTTTATTCAAAAATTCTAAATCCGAAGTACGACATATGAAACAATGACGGGAATTGAAAATTTGAAATGACAAAAGCGTCTAATTCCCCATGTGTTAGTTTCGTTCATTTTGTCATTTAGTATTTGAATTTGTTTCGGATTTCGATATTCGAATTTTACCTGAACACGCCTTATGTTCAGTCTTATTTATTTTTTAGTTCCCTATACGCCTCTTCAATCTCCTTAAAACGTTGTTCTGCTAATTTCCTAAATTCTTCGCCCAAATGAAGCAGTTTATCCGGATGATATTTGTTGGCCAATTGTCGATAAGCTGTTTTAATCTCTTCGGCGCTTGCATTTTTAGAGATGTTCAGCACCTGATACGGGTCTTTGGGTCTGTCCGTCTCTTCGAATTCAAATCCTGTGTGATGGGTCTTTTTTTTTGAGGAATGATTGCTACCCTGGTTTCCATAAAATTGTTGATAAAATTTTTTAGCGTTAAACTGCTTTTTGCTTACAGCATTCAAGTAACGCCATAAAAGATATAAAAGGATCAGGTCATCGAGCCATCCCCAACCTATGGCATAGAAATCAGGAAAAAGATCATATGGGCTTAAGGCATACAGTAAAGCTAAAATGATGAGCAGAATTTTCATCTTCGATGGCCTTGAACCCGAGAGGCGATTCTAAAGCGTTAAGATTAACCAATAAAATGGTCTTTATGGCGGACTTCGCTCTTACTTTTTGGTTTTAATATTATGCTGGTACCACATTCCGGACATTCGATATCGGTTTGTTTTTCGTCAGGTGAGATTTCGATGGATGCGGTGCATCTTTCACATTGGATCGTTTGGGGCTTTTGCACCTCGGGTTCAGCCGCCGAAGTAAGGGATACGTCTGTGCCAGGGTCGCTTGTGATGAACGCCATAATAGCTTTTTTTACACAAACAGCGTCATCTTCACCCCCGAGTTTTTTGAGCTTATCATAGTCATCTTTTAATAGCAGAATCTGGGTTTCAATTTTATGAGAATTTTCCAATGCAATATTAAGCTCTTCTAAGGATTTAGCATAGCTCGAAAACTTCATATCTCCAGCCTGCATTTTTTCCTGGATCTTGTTGGTCAAATCCTCAGAAGAAAGCCATTCACCCTCAAAATTTATTTTCGCATTTTGGAGATCAATTTCGCTCATATGTCCCCCTCTTTAATCTTTAACATTAGATAGACTGTTTGTTAGCAAACCTTCGGTTCTTTGTCCACAGAAATGACAAGCGGTGATGACAGTACTGAGATAAGATTGATATCTACGGAAAGAAAAAGTAAAAAAACCGTAGATGTGAAGATAACCCCATGAATATCGAGAAGTTATCCTTATTACCCGTCAGACACGTGCAGAATTCTGAAAAATACAAACACATGCCAGAAGATAAGCGAATGCTGCACAGGCAATGATGGTGGTGATACCAAGACTGAGTGCAATTTGGGCGGATCCGACAGAAGCCAAAACAGACGCACATCCATTTGCCGCCCAGGCGTAAGCCCGGTGAGACGGTCTGTCTACCAGATAGCGCATGCCCAGTGGGAAGGGAAAACCGGCGATAATGCCCGGAGGTAGGAGAAGTAAAAAGGCTGTTGTGTACTGTAAGTTTTGAGAAAGTCCGAGTAGGTGTTTGTCTAACGAATCGAGCCCGAATAAAATGAGAATCAGGACAGCAACCAAGGCAACGAGGATATGCCGAAGGTATCGAGAATCTAGGTGCTGGGACGCATAACCACCTAAACTTGAAAAGATAAGAATTCCCGAAAGCACCACAGCGAAACTGATCACCGGGTCGCCAAAAATAAACGTATATTTTTTAATAAAGAAAAGTTCTATAAACATAAATCCCGCCCCCACGCCCAGAAAATAGATGATGCTTGAAAAATATGGCCTCTGGTCTGTTTTTGATATTGCCATAAGTGGGATAACCAAAAGAAATATTGTCACAAAAAATGCTTCAAAAAAGACAACGGCAACAACCACTTCTCCAGACATAAAAAGAGAATAAAACCGGCTTCCGGTCATTTGATAAAGTGTTTTCAATTTGGACCATTTTAGAAACCTTCCAGGAAAAGGACGGTTGTCGGTTTGCGCGGCGACGTCAAGAAGATAGGTGTCGAAATATGTTTTCTGTGTTCCTAATCGATAGGCTTCTGCTAGACGCTTGATCTCAAAGTAATGATACGGGGAATCGAAAATATTGAAACGATTTGCCATTTCTTTCGTGATTCCGGGGATGTACACCAAATCAAAGTTTAAATTTCGAGCAAAATCTTGTATCGTTTGCGTATCGTTTAACCGCTTTGCAGATACCATAAGGGTGTAGGTATTCCAATTGCGAAGCACAGCGATGTGCTGCTCGGGATTTTCTATTCCAAAAGATATAAGACTTTCGTATACAACCGCCCATAGCCTGATCAGGTCGGCGGGCGGAAGCAGCAGTTTCCGTGAAATGATGAGTACGCCGTTATTCGATAGGTGATGCAAATACGCTGTAATGGATTCGCTGGTAAATAGATGTTCCTGTGCCAAGGCGGATGAACCGGGTAGAGAGCTTCCCCAGTTTTCAACGTGAATGACGTGAAATTTTTTGTCAGACTGGCGAAGAAATGTTCGGTGATTTTTGTTTGTCACGTCAATATCGTAATGGTGCTTAACAAGTTGTGCAATGCGAGGTTGCTGCTCGATAATGGTGATATTACTTGCTTTTGCTGCTAGAGCACAGGGAATACCCAAACCACCACCGCGCTGGATGATGAGAACATGTGCCGGATTAGGGGCGAGAAGATATCCTAAATAGCACAATGTGAACCTAGAAAATTGCTCATTTTGTTCAGGTTGCAGGGTGTAAAAATAGAAAGGGCTGTCTCCGTCTGTAAAAACCATCCAAGTATCAGGTAATGTTTTGGTATATTTAAGGCTTAATCCCGGCGCAAAGCGAATGTAAGGGCTATCAATACTGTCGAATCTACCCCTGATACCGGTGGTGGTTTCTTTTGTGATGGTGTTTGGGAGCTGAAGGGCTTGGCTCAAGGCCTTATAAGGAGATGGTTTCACGCTGATTAGGGTATCATTACCAATGGTAACCAGCAGCCCCGCAATAATCACCATGCTAAAACACAATAGTCGAAAAAACATTCTCCTTTCTCGAAGAAAAGGGATAAATGACGGATGTCTTGCCTCGGGCAGGATGGTTTTTAGCGGTACTATCAACAGTGGAACAAGCGCAGAGAAGATGATGAGATTTCCTTCACCAAGCAAAGGAAGAAATAAAAATGGGATAATTGCTCCGAATGCCGATCCTGACATATTTGAAAAGTAAACGAGACCTGTTTTTTCCGGATTGGCAGCATAGGCCAAAATAACCACTAGCCCTGTAAAAAAGAAGGGGAGTGCCAATAGAAGGTAGACCATCAAAAGATAGAATATCTGGATCGATTCCAAAGGTAACCTGAAGTAGTCGAATGGTATTTGATTCAAAACAACATAAGCAATAATCGCTGTCAGACTGTAAAGGATCACAAACGCAAGGAGCGGATCTGCTTGCGAAAGGCGCTTTTCCCAGCCTTTATTACGCGTATCAATAATATTTAAAAAAGTACCGCTGGCTGCAAATCCAAAGAGGGCAATACTGATAACCATGAAAGAAAGATGATTCCATTGGCCGATGGAAAAAACCCGTGTCAGAAGCACTTCAAAGGAGAGTGCTGAAAGGGATAATAAAAAGACAGCAAAGAGTATCATGGGGCATTGGTTTCGTTCTGTTTCCGATCAAGAGCGAATCCTGTCATCGGCACAAAAAGGACCCCGGTGATTTGACGGACAGTAAAGTCGCCTTTTTGCTTGGTGACAAGACTGAGATTTTGGTAACTGAAAGGATTTCCGAGAGGGAGAATAAGGCGTCCCCCGTCCTTTAGTTGTTTCAGGAGCGGTGGTGGGATGTGGTCGATGGCTGCGGTGATCATAATACAGTCAAAAGGTGCTGCGTCAATCCAGCCAAAGTAACCGTCTCCGAGGTGAGTCTTTATATTTTGAAAAGCCATAGAATACAGGATTTGGTTTGCTTTTTTATAAAGTTTTTCTTTGATTTCTATGGTGTGTACGTCTTTGGCAACCTGTGCAAGGATCGCAGCCTGATAGCCCGAACCGGTTCCGATTTCAAGGACACGTTCGTTACCGTTAAGTTTCAAACTTTCGGTCATTAAGGCCACAATATAAGGTTGTGAAATGGTCTGTCCTTGGCCAATAGGTAGAGGATGATCGGCATATGCTTTGGATGCTAGTGCTTTAGGTACGAAATGATGACGAGGGATTTCTCGCATCGCATGGAGCACGTTTTTATCGGTAATCCCCCTGGATTTAATCTGTGACGTAACCATTCTTTCTCTAGCAGCTTGATGTTCAGGGAGATCCTTCTGTGACTCAGCAATGAGCAGCGCCGGAAACAGGACGATGACAACCAATACATGGGTCAATTTTTTCATGACAGTGTTCCTAGCCTGAGCATTTCACGGAAATCTTTTCTAAAAAAAATAAAAATATTCAGGCACAAAACCCCCATCGATGGTTAGGTGCTAAATTAGTAAGCTCTTAAAACTAATGGTCAAGGGGCTTTGTGGTTATTTGTCTGTGATTAAAAAAATAATTCTGATGAAAAATTTTCGTGAAATATTCAAGCGTAAACGTTTTCATCATATACCACAATAAGAAAAAATTGTCAGGTGGTCTCAGGGTTTTTTAATTTAATTTGCTGCACCGCAATCAAGGAAATGACACTCAAAACAGCACCACATATAAAGGGAATACGATAGTCAACTATCCACAACAATCCCCCAACAGCTGGAAGCACCACCGCTGCAATATGATTGACAGTGAAACCTACAGCCATGCTGGATGCGATATCTTGAGGATTTCCCACCTTTTGAAAGTATGTGCGAATGGCAATTGCGAAATTAAAGAAGACATGATCGAGAATGTAAAGCAATGCAATGAGTATTTTTGATTCTACGGTAGCGTATGCAAGAAAAATGAATATCAGACTGAAATATTCGAGAGAAAGTACCCATCTTTCGCCAAACCGGATGATGCTTTTCCCGATGAGAGGACTCAAGAAATAGTTTGTTATATTATTGATCACAAAAAGGATAGTAACTTCCTGAACAGTAAATTGAAATTTTTTGACCAGCAGAAAGACGGCAAAGGCGATGAAAATTTGACGCCTTGCACCTGACATGAATGTAAGAAAATAAAAAAGCCAATATTTTTTTCGAAGAACCATTTTTTTGTGCTGAGGAATAAGATCATGCTGTACTGGATTTTGTAGCAGGCCCCACAAACCGGCAACTATAATAAAGCCTCCAATAAGCAGGTAAATTTGTTTAAAATTAAAGATGGGTGCGATAAAATATATCATCAGGCCAATGGTAATATTCGAAGCTGCAGCGATCCCGCGCAATTTACCAAAAACCCATGGCGAGGTTTGTGAGTCAAAGTATTGAAGGGTTAGTGATTGATTGGTTGTTTCATAATAATGGAATCCAAAACTCATGATAAGGGTAGTGAAGAGAAGTCCGGTATAAGAAGGAAACAAACCGGTGGCGCTCACGCCTATTCCAAGAATTAAAATAGCTAGCGCTGACAAGCGATGCTCCTTAATTATCATAATGACAAAAACAGCAAGAAGTGCTAAAAAGCCAGGAACTTCTCTTATGGATTGAATCATTCCGATGTGGTTACCATCTAGTCCGGCTACTTTTACGGCAAAATTATCGAATAATGTTCGCCAGGCTTGGAGCCCCATGGCCGAGCTTATGGTCAGTATCATTAAAAAACGATACATGGCGTTTTGTCTAATTTCTTTCATCATCGATATTCTGGTAGTGCTTTGAGACGCATCTTTTTTACGCTGTTTGCAAAGGTAAGGCATATCTCCTAATAAAGAATGGATGCTAAAACAAGATCGGTTTTTGAGATGGCTTGCAATAGCG
Organism: Desulfobacterales bacterium; assembly: GCA_020345745.1. Taxonomy (GTDB): domain Bacteria; phylum Desulfobacterota; class Desulfobacteria; order Desulfobacterales; family UBA11574. The sequence goes on along the minus strand of CP070768.1, from coordinate 3,088,793 downwards.
ATTTAGGCTAACCGCCAATTGAGCATATTGCACACATTTTAAACAAGGATAACATGCCTTTACTTCATAAAAGGAGATTCATTTGCAATGAGAGATTCGGATAGCAGAGTTATATTCGGCCCCATGCGATTGCCATTTCTAATATTACCACCGGCTTGTGTTGCTTTGGGTACGGTTACCGCCGTATGGTCTGGCAGTGACATAAAACTGTTTTATCTGGCATTATCATTACATGGGGAGAAATGTTGTCTTAAATATTGCGACTCCGGTGTTACTGACCATTGGTCTTTTGGTTTGTAGATAACAGATCAGGTGAGTTCACTTCGCCTGCCATTGAAAGGAGCGAACGGACAGGCCTGCCAGCCAAACAAGGTGAGGCGGCCAAAAGCACGCGTGGGCTTGTCGGAAAGGAAAGGTTGGGGAGATGCAGGAAAAATTGCCGAGTGATTTTTTTAACTGGTTGGTGGATTTGAGGCGTTGGTTTCACCGATTTCCGGAAACGGGCTACAAAGAGAAGAAGACCTCAGCCAAAATTTGTGAAGTTCTCAACACCTTCGATGTTCCTTACCAATCAGGTGTCGGAGGGACCGGTGTTTTGGCCAGACTTCGTGCAAAAAGACCAGGACCTGTCTTGGCTTTCAGGGCCGACATGGACGGGTTGCCTTTGAACGAGGCGAACGATGTTTCTTACAAATCTCAACATCACGGGTTGATGCATGCATGCGGACATGACGGCCATATGACTATTGCTCTTGGCGTTATAAAATGGCTCATTGAAAGCGATTGGCAGAAACAGGGTGCCGGAGAGATTCTTTTTATTTTCCAACCGGCTGAAGAGGGGGGTGCGGGAGCAAAGGCCATGCTTGAGACCGGCATCTTTGATTTGGAACCGATAGACGCCATTTTTGCCGGACATCTGCATCCCGAACAACCGGTTGGAGATATCGGCATTGCTCCTGAAATCAGCAATGCGGCGGCAGACACTATTCTCATCCGGCTAGAAGGTAAAGGAGGGCATGGCGCTCATCCGCATCAATGCAAAGACCCCATCGTTGTAGGGGCTCATTTATTGACACAATTACAGACAGTTATAAGCCGAGAGGTTTCACCGCTGGATAGTGCTGTACTTACGATCGGCCGTTTTGAGGCAGGATCGGCATCAAACATTATCCCGGAAGAAGCTTATATGGAAGGCACTCTAAGAACGTTTCAGCCAGAGGTTAGAAACCAGATCATTAAACGTCTCGAGGAGCTGGTTGGAGGGATTGCGAAGTCCTACGAGGTTAGGCTTGTTTTAGAAATAATAAGTGGATACCCGGTACTTGTTAATGATTTCAAGCTGGTAAGGCACACAAAAAGATGTGCTAGTGAAGTTCTGGGTGCTGATCATGTCCATACGGATCTCCCAAGAATGGGGGCAGAGGATTTTGCTTTTTTTTGTCAAAAGTGGCCCGGGGTGATGGTGGGACTTGGCTGTCACGATCTGGACAAGGGATTTCGGTATGGACTTCATTCATGTCATTTTGACTTCGATGAGCGCGTCCTCGATGTTGGTACCCGGTTGTTTGCTCGTATTCTCACCCGATACATTGAAAACCGTGTTACCTTGCACGACAATTGAAATCCCCTTAAAACCTGCCTCTTTTATTCTCAGTAGGGTGCAAGCAATATTCAATTAGCACTTAAAATCTGCGTATTGTAAATGGGTTCATTTGGTGGTATAAAAAAGAGGATAGATATTTCTGTTAAGAGGCCTTAAAAATGGTCAATTTTGTTCAAGGTAAGGGCAATTCTGTAGGACAGCGGCATTAGACAGTCGCCAGGCTACCCTCCAGTGCGAGAGGCATGGACGCCCCGAGTCAACGAAAAAATTTTAACCCGCCTCCGAACTTCGGCGGATTAAAAATTAAGTCTGACGCCGGGATCGGGCAAAAGAAGATGTTTTTCAATGGTTTCGTAAAAAGGTATATTGGAGTAGGCGTTATTTCTGGGTACAAAACAGGTTGAATTATGCAAGAGGATGATAAAGCTAAGATTCTTGTTGTTGATGATGAGCTAGGTGTCCGCCAATCATTTAACATGATGTTAAAAAGCGGATATCATATCCTCTTTGCTGAATCAGGTAGTGAAGCCTTAGATGTTTTTGAAAATAATTTGGTTGATTTGATTTTACTGGACATTAACTTGCCTGATATCAACGGCATTGATCTTCTTGAGCGATTCATGGAGACTCAACCGAACACGGTGGTCATCATGGTTACGGCAGTCAACGATGTTCAGACAGCAGTTAAGGCCATCAAATTGGGGGCTCATGAATACATTATTAAACCGTTTATCGTTGATGATGTGTTGGAAATCATAAAGCGGACATTGGAAAAACGGCGTTTTGATATGAACCTCATGTCTGTTTCAAAAGAAGATACCTCCCCGTTTATGCCAGCAGACATGCTGAGTGAGTACTCGAAAGACTTTATTCGAAAAATAGCCGTTCTTTTTACAGATATTGTAGGTTCATCTAAATATTTTAAATCATATGGAGATATAGCCGGGCGAGAGATGCTCCAGCGCCATCATGATCTTTCTTCCACAGCCATTACCCTAAACAACGGCATTCTGGTCAAAACCATAGGTGATTCGGTAATGGCCTATTTTCAGGATCCCAAAGAGGCTGTTAATTCAGCCATTGAAATCCAGGAGAATTTCAAAAATTATAATAATACCAAAAATATGGAAGATCAGATTCATGTCCGGATCGGCATTCATTTCGGTGTGGGTATCGTGGAAGATCAAGATATATTTGGGAGTGTGGTGAATCTGGCAGCAAAACTGGTCTCTATAGCTGGTAGTGATCAGATTTATATATCCGATGAAGTATATAACATGATTCCAGATTCTTCATCTGAAAATTTTCGGTTGGCTCAGGTGAGGGATATAAAGGGGGATCTTAGGGGTTTCGACGTTTATAGTGTTACTGTCTAAAACCGAATCTTTTATCTCCGTTTTCAGCAAATAGATATTCTACAAAAAACAATCCGTTAAAAAACATCGCCTAAATATTCTTCCTTGCCAATTGATGTGTAAGAAGAAATATCAGGGATATTCAATGATGTTTTAGCAAAACCAAAAAGCCTATCATAATCGAAAAATAAGCACATCCTCTCATAGTATTTTTCCAGAATGCGTTTGGGCCTGAAGTCCTTATATTTACAAGGGATCATAAGCGTCGGGATACTCTCCTTTGCAAGCAAATTGTTGATATCATTGTTGTTGTATTTGAGTAATGGTCGGTAAATTGTAAATCCTTCGCTCATCTTTAGCAGCGGGTAAAATCGTTGGGAGATTTCGAGAAATCTTTTTTGTTTTTCAATGTGATTGTCCGGATTATCTATAGCTAGGGTGCTTCCAAGTAAATGCTCAGCAGCATAACTGACCAGGTCCCAAAGAGAGTAGCCTACAATGAGAACCAGGCTGTTCCAGTCCTCAATGGTGTCAGCCAGAATTTGCTTCATTAATTTTTTTCTCAATTCCTGACATCCCAGACAGGGATTGTCTAATGTGTCTATAAATTCATCGGTTTCTCCCATATCATGCCAAATGATATTTACATCCCTTTTGTTCCAGTAAGATTCGATTCTACTCTTTTCTTGATCTGTATATCTATGAACCGGATAGGCTCCAACATGTGCCTGAAAGTCGAATCCAAACTCCTTTCCAGCTCGAGCAATCAAGTCCATTGTTACGGATGAATCTTTGCCTCCTGAATACAGTATGAAAATATTTTTTTCTGATAGATTTTCAAGTGTGGATTCATGGTCTTTTTTCCAGTGGGGATAACTTAAAATTGTCTTCATTGCATAAATCTTTACGAATCAGGGTTTACTATAGTTACAATTTCAGCATCATGGCACAAAGCGTTTAAACTGTTTCGGTTAATGTCTATACCGAGTCCTGGACCGTTTAAAGGTCCTGCTTTCCCGCGAGGTCCAAAAGAAACATTTTGTTGAGTGATATTTTCTTTTAGCAGATAGTCATCGTAGGAACCGTCAAAGTATATGGCATCACGACACAAAAGGCATAACACCCTTCCTGCGGCTGAAAGAATGCCTGACTCTCCCAAGTGGCATCCAATCTGGAACTGAATGCTGCTAGACCTCAAGTAGTCAATAATGTCCAGAGATTTTCTAAACCCGCCGCACTTGGAAAGTCTCACGTTAATCATATTACAATAGCCTGCACGGGTAATTCTCTTTACATCACTTAAGGAGCATGCTGATTCATCAGCCATCAACATGATACCATTCTCCTTCATTTGTTTTGTAACCTCAACAATACCTTCGTCACCCGGATTCATGGGCTGTTCGACTACCTTGACGTTGTATTTGTTAAAAAGTTGGATATGCTTGAAAGCGATCTTATAATCCCAGACGCCGTTGATATCAACCCTTAAATTGTAATCGTCTCCGAATACTGAGCTAACAACTTCGATAATTTCCTTATTTTGTTCTATATCTTTTCCAACCTTTATTCGTAATGTATTGATTTCCATCTTTTGGCATAATCGGCATAATTGTAGAATACGCTGTTTGTTGTCGAGAGGGATCGTTGCACCATAGGAGACGGTGTCTGCAAGAAAATCTTTTGGAAAAAAGTCAATAATGTACTTATTTTGGTACTTGCCAAGAGCATCCAATAATGCTGTTTCAAGTGCACAAATGGCTGCGTTGTATTCATTGCCATAAGATAAGCTATCGATAAAATGCCAAATCGAAGATACGTCATCGAATTCCCAAGGGAAATTATCCGCTCGGGTTAAGCTGAATATACTTTTTTTAATGGTTTTCTGTGATTCTCCGGTTACATACGACCTGGGAGCACCTTCGCCATATCCTTTGATCTTCCCGTGTTCGGCAACGACCTCGATGACAACATTTTTTACACCCGATCTTGTTCTCAAAGAGTGAGCGAAATCGGCTGAAAACGTTAGTAGTACCGGGTATATTCTAATCTCTTGAATTTGCATCTATGCTGGTGGCTGTTTACTTTCGTTTGACTGTCGTGATGGATGGTCTGGGGGAACATTGGGTATCTTGAGTGCAAATATTGTCCCTTGATCGGTACTGTTTTTGACTTCAATGGTTCCACCATGATCCTGCACATTTTGGTGGGCGATAAAGAGGCCAAGGCCAGTACCCTTATGCATGTCACTTTTATGTTTGGTGGTAAAATAGGGATCAAAGACATTGGCGATATGCAAGGGTGAAATTCCTGGTCCATTGTCCTTGATATCAATTTGAACCGTCTCTAATGCTCCTTTATTCGCATGATTTTTTGTTACAATTTCGATTTTTCCGCCTTCGGGAGTGAAGTCAATGGCGTTTGAAAGTAAATTTAAAATAACCTGTTTTATCTTATCCGCGTCCAGCCAGATTTTCTCGATGCTTGGGTCAAATTGAGACTCAACTGTAATCTTTTTGGCATTTGTTTGGGGGGAGACCAGAAGGATCATTTTGTATATTATTCCATGCAAGTCATTTAATTCAATATTTGATTCTTTGGTGTTGACAAGATCCAAAAGCTCTGTAACGAGGTTGTTGACTCGGTTTGTTTCCTCCAATGCAATTTGATGGAAGTTATTTCTGAATTCCTCGTCATCGAATTTGGTGGGTAGCATCTGAATGAAGGTTCCTATTGCGGTCATCGGATTTTTGATTTCATGAGCCAACCTTGCAGCAAGATTTCCCAAAAAAGAGAATTTTTCAGCTCGACTTAGCAAGGCTTGAGATTGTTTAAGTTCTTCCATCTGCCTTTGCAGCCTGCTGTAGAGCCTGGCATTTTCAATTGCAATGGCGATCTGGGGAGCGAATACTTCCAACGTTTCACGGGTTTCTCTGGGAACGCCGTCACCATTAACCGCATCCGTTGCAATGATACCAATTACTTTAGATCTTGTGATCAACGGAACGACGTATACCGAGGTGGGCTTGCCGTAGGTCAACATTATATTTTCTTTTCTCAATCCGGAGCTGGCTACATCAGGAACATACTCTGGCTCCCCGGATGCAGCAACACGTGCTAGAATATTACTCCGTCGATTCAGGGGTACCTTGTAGTATTTCATCTCTTTCGGAACTTCTCCGCGAGAATCGATTCCGTGAATATATTCTAGGCAGCCGTTCTCCTCGTTTACAAGCATAATAATGGCCCGATTAATCTGACAGACCGCGGATAGCAGGTTCATGATCACGGTCAGAAGTTGTGGCAGGTCGAGTACGGAGAGGATTGCCTTGCCTGTATCCTGCATGGCGACAATCTGTTTCATTTTTTGATTCAACTCGACATTCAGTCGATAAACTTCTGCATATTTTTGTTCAATAATCTTTTTGTCAATCTCAATTTCCTTGATGGTTTCCATCAGAACCGATTTTGGCGTGAAAACCCGTGAAAATATATCCTTGATCCTGTTAACTGCCGGCCATCTCAAATGGTATTCGCAATAGGCCGCATCCTTAAAGTAACATTTTTTTTCTCTAAGAGAGAGCGGTTTGCCTCCCCATAAAATTGGATAAAAGGTGTAGGTTCCCTGATTAAACAAACAGATATCTTTGGATATATCCATGCGGGGATCCCAGTGAAGTTTGACAATAGCACTGTTCTTTTTTAATTCAACAAGCTCCACTTCCTTGCTTCTGTTCCATTTGGCGTTGATCCTTTGAGAATTTTTTAAGGCGAGGGGATGTGATCCTAAAACTTTTACAATTAAGCCCTTTAATCCAAGATCCGTTTTCTCCAGAGCGTATTGGCCCATCTTATACGGAGCCAGCTCATCATCAAGAACCAATTTGGCCTTTTCGTATAATTTGGAAATCACAGTACATGAAATCCAATTGTTGGGATCACTCAAGAAACGTTCTGGATCGGGAAGGATATCGATTTCGGGATCAAGGTTCTGCAACAAATCAGAACAGTCACCGTGGTTATGTTTTTTTACATAATCCAAAACAACTTTGGAATTTATGCAGCTTGTTTCTTGTTCCATTTATTTGCGCTCATTTATAGAATTTTGATTCGCTGAAAACCTTTCACCCTAAATGAGTGTAAACAAATTGAAGATTTGGGTCACGTAATCTTACCAAGCAACGGCTTCAGAATGGGAATGGGTGTCGGTTTATCTCTTACAGTGCTATAGGGTACATAGGCATCTAAAGCTGTATATTTCTTCCATTGATACCATTCTTCAGGATGTTTGTAAATGTATCGCTCCATATATTTCAAGAGCACCGCGCCAATGGGCATATCAATGGATCTTTGATACTTTTGTACCATTTCTTCTAATGATGTTGCGACAAATTTATATTGATGGTTGGCGCTTCTGTGCATAACACCGAAAACTATGGCGGCAGTACATTTTTTGGACAGAATATTAAGGGTTTTGTCCAGCCTTACCTGTTTGCCCAGAAAAAAAATTCTGTTATGACTATACGGTTTCCATTCATCCATTTCATCACACTGGGTAATGACCACTCGGTTTTCTCGCAGGTCATTATAAATGGCCTTGATGATGTTAGGGGTATGGTCGGCGTCGATGATTTTGGTTGAGAAATGGCTGGCCTGCTCCAGCGATACATCACGTAACTTACGGGTTTTAAATTTTGCCACAATGGATACGGGAATATTGTGTGCACCAAGAAAGGCCGGAATGAATTCTACCCCGCCAAAATGCCCTGTTATTAAAAGCACGCCATTGCCCTTGGCAAGTCCTTGTTTTATGGCATCCAGACCTTCGGCTTTCATGTGCGTATGAACAAACGATCGCAAGGTGTGGGACGTTGAATAGACATTAAAAAACTTTTCATAGTAGTGCGAAAATATCCCTCGAAAAACCTCTTTGGTAATGGTTTTTATGCTGTGGATCTGTTTGCGATTGGAAAAAACGCTTTTAATCGCTTTTTTTATTTTACTATTTTCTCTTCTGTTTAAGATAAAATACAATCTCCCTAGAATGAGAATGTAAAAGAATGCAAAACTCCATCCCAATGTTTTGCACAGATAAATGTTAAAGCGACATTGCAAAAAAGAACTTAAATTGATTTTCATACAATCCTCCTTTCTGCAAATTAATGCCTTATTGTCATTGCTCAGACGCTCCTTTTAAGAGAATCTGAAAATATGAAGGCAGAGTCTTCATAATTACCCTGCCTGTAAAGCGATCGAGATATTATCGTAATATTAAACTTCCAAAGCTGTACCACGTTCTAAATTGATGGGGGGTCTTTGTTCTGTTTTGGTCGAATGTCGATTTAGCTTCTGACACTTCTGTTCCGATCCTGGAACTGTTGATATGGTTAGTAAATGCGAATAATTGGCTTTCTACTCATTAAATGTCGATCTGCCTTATCGTATCAATGCTCCCCGTAAATACGCTTTAAGGCTTTGTTTACTTTTTAAATAAATCTTAAAAGGCTAGGTTAAAATTTACATTACAAATATGAAGTCCTCTACTGGATAAATATTTTGTTCCTATCTGAAAATTTATATCCCAAAGCCAAAATAATCTTTCGTTGCGTTTCCATCCTACACGGCATTCCTTTTTCGATCCGGTTGATGGTAATAGGGGAAACATTTGCCTGTCTAGCCAGCTCGGTCTTGCTGAGCATAAGAGATTCCCGAATTTTTTTAAGATTGTTTTTGCCCATTCTGATCAACCTGCTCGGTGAGCATAATGCCTGCATCATGTTGAGACCTTGGAAAAACACCCGCTTTTGCCCAATCTCCGGGTCAGACTCAAATCTTATTCCACTAAATACTCAGTACACGCCTGTGAATAACATTTTCGCCTTTTTTGACCTTGAATAAAATAGAACAATTTTCAAAGGTCTCATGTTAGACATATTATATTTCATTTCATATAATTTAGTTATGTCAAGTTAAATTATATTAAAATTATATATAATTCAGCCGAATTAGAACATATTGTGTCTTATTAAATCAAATTGCTGCATATTGTACGCCTGAAAAACAATATTTTTAGTAATTTCGAACGTTTTTATAAAAAACCCTGTTTATGTACCTCGCATTCAAATGGTAAAGGAAATATAAAATTATCATAAAAAATGCACAAAAATCTGTGCTTATTGAACGTTTTTCTGAGCATTTATGGGTTCGTCTAAGATGGGCAACTGTCGAATTGCGCTCAGCCATTATTGGAGACATTAATCTGTTCTGAAATTAACATGCAGAATATGAGGCTGACACGGCCCGGTGACGGCGTAAAAGTTTTCATGTTCTCGTGAACAAAATAAGTGGCATAATGTTTGCTTTATGGTATTGAGCTGCTAAAGACGTTCAAGGACGCAGACCCGTCGGTAGAGGTTGTTATGGTTACCGCTGTCAAAGAGATTAAAACGGCGGTAAAAGCCATCAAACTGGGCGCTTATGATTACATCA
>CP070768.1:3074663-3079249 GCA_020345745.1 Desulfobacterales bacterium | reverse complement strand
CGTCACCATAGATGTTTCCTTTATCTCCTTAAAAATCGTTGTTCCAGCTGTTTTAAAGTTTATGAAAAAAAACGCACTCATCCTAGCCTTGATAAAACCTCAATTTGAGGTGGGTAAAGGTCATGTTGGCAAAGGGGGTGTTGTTAGAGATCCGGCACTCCATGCTAAAGTCATCGACGATTTGTCTGTTTTTTTTTACAATACAGGCCTTGCAAAAGAATTTATGATTCCCTCGCCCATTCTGGGCCCAAAAGGAAATAAAGAATTTTTCATTTCTTTAAAATTGTAAAGTTGCGCTTGATTTTTTTCTACAAACTATATAAATATTTAAGGTTTTAGAGCGGAAAAACTTGCACCAACAAGCGGATGACCATTTAAGCCTGATCTCAGAGAAGTAGGCTTGCCACGTAAATTCCAATAGAAGTTTGCAGACCGGAAGGCACAGGGCAAGTATTTTTCGTGTCGGGCGAAGAAACTGGGTGAAAAGGAGGTTTTTCAAAAAAATCTCATTTAGGATCGCAGAGAGGAGTATGTATGACTGAGAAAATAGAAAAGTTAAGAAATATCGCTTTGGTGGGCCACGGCAGCGCGGGAAAGACGTCTATAGCTGAAGCCATGTTGTTTAACAGCGGCACCATCAACAGGCTAGGCAGGGTAGAAGACGGTAACACGACCTTGGATTTTGAGCCTGAAGAGATCAAGCGTAGCATCAGTTTGAGCAGCAGCTTTCATCAATACAACTGGAAAAAACATATCGTGTCCCTTATCGACACACCCGGTGACCAAAATTTCTTTTCTGACACCAGAAGCTCCATTCAGGCTTCTGATGGCGCACTTGTCGTGATTGATGCCGTTGATGGTGTAAAAGTACAGACCGAACAGGCGTGGGATTTTGTCGAGGAATACCGCCTACCCACCGTTATTTTCATTAATCGAATGGATAGGGAGCGCGCCGATTTTAGGCGCACCTTCACAGATGCTGTCGATTGTTTTCAGCCAAAACCGATTGTTCTCCAAATTCCGATTGGTTCTGAAGCCGGGTTTAAAGGTGTTATCGATCTTATTCGAATGAAAGCGTATACCTATGATGAAAAAGGTAAAGCCAATCTTGTTGATATTCCTTCGGATTTGGAAAACCAGGTTGAAGAAGAGAGGGAAAACCTCATTGAAAATGTTATCGAATCCGATGATGAGCTACTTGAAAGATACCTTGAAGGAGAATCCTTATCCGATGATGAATTAAACACAGCGTTAAGACAAGGTACCTTGTCGCGGACTTTTGTTCCCGTCATGTGCGGTTCGGCCACAAAAAATATTGGCATCGACCTCTTACAGGACTTTATTGTCAATTGCATGCCTTCACCGTTAGACAGGGGCCAGTGGACGGCTATCGATCCTGCAAACGATAGTGAAGTTGAGTGTGGTCCCGATCCTGATGCGCCTTTTGCTGCTTTTATTTTCAAAACCGTTGCTGATCCGTTTGCCGGTCGGCTCTCAATATTTAGGGTGGTTTCAGGTTCCACAGGATCCGATGGAAATTTCTACAATGTAAATAAGGATTCCAAGGAGCGGTACAATCAACTGCTGAAGCTTGCAGGTAAGGAACAGAAACTGGTAAACGACGCCGGTCCCGGGTCAATCGCTGCAGTCGCAAAGTTAAAAGATACAGCCACGGGCGACACGATTTGCGATGAAAGCCGTAAAGTACAGTTTAAATGTGCCGAACCGCTTTCGCCTCTCATTTCTTTTGCCGTTGAGCCGAAATCAAAAGGGGATGAGGACAAGGTATTTATCTCGCTGTCAAAGCTGTTAGAAGAAGATGTGGCTCTGCAATTAACCCGTAATGCCGAAACAAAGCAAATTCTTTTATCCGGTCTGGGACAGATCCATATAGATGTGACGGCTGAAAAACTTAAAAGAAAATTCAATGTAGAGGTTCAGCTAACCACCCCGAAGGTCCCCTATAAAGAGACCGTTTCGAAAAAGGTAAGGGTGCAAGGAAGGCATAAAAAACAGACCGGCGGTCATGGTCAGTTTGGTGACTGCTGGATACAACTGGAACCGCTTCCCAGGGGTCAAGGTTTCGAGTTTGTGGATAAAATTGTCGGGGGGAGGATTCCAAAACAATATATCCCTGCGGTTGAAAAAGGAATTATCGAAAGCAGTCAAAAAGGGGTTCTTGCTGGATTCCCGTGTGTTGATTTCAGGATCACCCTCGACGATGGTTCTTTCCATGCCGTCGATTCTTCTGAAATGGCTTTTAAAATAGCCGGTTCTCTGGCTTTCAAAAAAGCGTCGGCAGAATCCGGACCGATTCTGCTTGAGCCGATCATGAACGTGTCGATCGTCACGCCGGATGAATACATGGGCGATATCATGGGAGATCTTAACAGTAGGCGAGGTAGGGTTCTCGGCATGGACAGTAAAGGGAAGAACCAAATCATTAAGGCCCACGTGCCCATGGCAGAGTTTCTTACTTATGCACCCGACCTCAGGTCAATGACCGGCGGTCGGGGGATTTTTTCTATGGAGTTCTCACATTATGATGAGGTTCCGACCCAGATCTCCCAGAAAATTATAGAAGGACTTAGCAAAGAAAACGAATAGATTGAATTTGAGACCTTTGAACAGAGTAAGGCGTTTTTCAAAGGTCTCACCTTTTTATTACTTATGGAGCGAAGCGACTCCGCAACTTTAGGCACCTTACACTTTTGTCATTTAAGCTCGCTTTTCGGGTTTACCCCACAGACTCTTATCGCACGCTCATCCAACATCTTTGGCAGACCACCGTGGTCGGACGGAATCAATCCCATCGATTTTTTCCACACATCATCATCCTCCATGCAAAAATATAGACAGACGTGAGGCGCATATTCTTTTATCCAAGAAACCATTTTCCTGTAGAGGGCAATCCGAATCGGTTTGAAGTAACGCATCTTACCATCTAGACCGAGGACAAATTCTCCATACATGATTTTTGACTTGGGGAATCGCTTTTCGACAATGGGCTTAAGCGGTGGCATGAAGCGAAGTGCGCCTAAACTAATCCAGGCAATATTGTTCGGTGATATTAGAGAAAATAATTCCTTTATCGTCTGTTTATAATCGATTTCACACCCGTCGTATATAATCAAAGGGTCAAAATGAAATCCAAGTGGGTATCCCCATGATTCGCATTGTTTAGCGGCGTGTAATCTTTCCGAAAGAGAGGCGGTTCGTTGTTCTTCGTTTTGAATAATTCGATCTGTGTTCAAAGACCAAGCGATAATGGTCTTGCGATTGTGATGAAGATGTTTAAATCCGTCAATGTCGACGGTTTTGGTTTTTAATTCCAAAACGGCACGCGACTGCTTTGAAAATTTGGAAACCAGACGGCGTGACATATCCGTCCAAGCTTCCCAAATGACACTATCGGTGAATTCACCGGTACCGATTCTGGTAATCCTGTTTCTCGAAAAGAGTGAATCGAGCTCATTCAACAGGTCATCATAGTTAACAAAAAACTGAAGCAACGGTGGATGAAGGTATGCTTGAAGGATGCAATAGGTGCACTCCATGGTACAATAGGTGCCGATGTTTAAAATTTGATAACCACAGCATAAATACTTGCTTGTGCCCGGGCATGGCTTGACGAAGGCACCTTTGTTTTGGGTTAGAAAAAGTACTTTTTTAGCTTTTTCGATGGGATCAATCTCTGATTCAAGCGATTTTAAAACATCTTGTCGGCCTTGAACGATAATATAAGGTACTTCCAGGCGTGACCGGATGACCTCAACCTGCGGCAACTGAATCACATGCTGATCGATATAGAGTTTAGAAATTGGCAAGGGATCACATTCTCAGTTGTTTAGTATTGTCATTTTAAGCATACTGGATCGATTCTTTCTTTTATATATTTTTGTTGTCTTGGGTTCAATCCCAATCTTTTTTTTTGCTTCGCCTTTCGCGCACTTGACACTTAACAGGACGGCTGATAATTACAAACCATTTCAAAAACACATCTCAAAATATGGCTGAGTGTTTTGTTTTTTAAATTTGATAAGGTGAAACTGTAATAAAGGAGACAACAACATCGATGAATCTGAAAGTTCAAAGAAAAGGAAAAAAAATAGTACTGTTGGAATCTGAACTTAATGAATATATGTCTAAAAAGCTAGACGAACTCACCGGCTTGGCCTCTAACACGGTGGCGGCTTTAATTGTCGTCAGTATGATTGTTGTATTAACCTCCTTTAAGGCGAATGATTATTTCTTCTGGGCCTTACTTTTAATCCCCATAATCGGGCGTCATTATATTGGTAAAACAGTCAACAATTGGTTAAAAAAACAATTTAGGGACCTTGTTGGGTTTAATTAAACGGATCCCGCCACACTTCCAACTCTTTTAAGCCCCAACCCTATCCATGTAAAGGAGCCTTCGGGGGGAATATCTGCGGCCCAGGCGTCTACTTGCACCCTTTCCAAAACCGTAAAATCTCTTTGGGATAACTCCTTTTCGATATTCGCAGCCTGAACGTCGTAAAAACCGGAGACCACAAGCATATCACCGTTTAGGGGTAAAAGACGGCGGTAGTGGTCGAACATTT
>CP070768.1:3046637-3074563 GCA_020345745.1 Desulfobacterales bacterium | reverse complement strand
ATACGGCCCTGAACAAACGTATCCTCTAGTTCGAGCTCTTTTTCGTATTCGTCAAGCACTTGCCGTGTATATTCATCACGATCTCGCAACGTATAAATAGCGTCATAGAAACCCCTGGCGCTTATTTGTCCCTGCCATCTATCGGAAAACCTGTTTTTTAAGGTAAGTTCCAACTCCGGTCGCAGCATGCTGAATTCCCGCCAGGGTGGGTTTGCATCCGGAGAAAAATTATAGATGGTCGTAAATACAAGTTCTCCTTCCAGACTCAAGGGGGACGGTTTATCTGCTTTAGATGATTTTCTCACCTCTTCGGCTGCTTCTTCGTCAAATCCCTGCAGGATTCCGTCTACTCCCAGCGGCGCTTGTAAATTTTTGTCCGATTCATGATCGATGGTGTGCATCGCACCTTCTACATCATCACCTGCCGTAGCTTCATCTTCAAAGCCGTGCATAACATCATCGACTTTTTCGTGGCTGTCGTTTTGTGCAAAGGCTGGTGTGACATTTGCACAACAGACTATCAACATGAAGATGACAACAGTTATGGAAAGAGACTTGTTCATGAGACGCAATTTCCGCCAAAAGACCATTTAAAGACCCTTTTCCATGCGTCGAATGGTAAACATGTCAAAATCCATATCCTGGTTGAAGCGGACGTTTTCCATAGTCAGGACTGTCTTGTGCACGGTGGTCTTGCCCTTTTTCTTGGTGACCAGGGTATCGGTAGCGACCCAGATGCCTTCGATTTGTTCCAGTTTGCGCATGTCCACATACTTCAGATATCCACCGTCTTTTACCCAGTGGATGGCGCGTACCACCATATCGATATCCGGCCTAACGAAAAGCAGCGATTTTTCATAGCCGGTTTCGTCGACGACGTCTTTGGAGCGTGGCATCGACCAAATGACCCATACCTTTTTACCTCTAACTTGGGATGCTTTCCCCTTTTCATAGAAGCTGAAGTCGTAGTCTTCCAGATCGCGTGAAGTCATGTCCGCATAATTCAGGTCAGACCCCATGAAACTGCCGCTTTTATCGGATGTGGCAATTCGCTTGGTCTTTCTCAGGGCTGGCAGATATAGCCACTGATCATCATCTTTTGCGGAATCGTCATAATCGTAAGTCAAAAAAGCGGTATCCTTGACGTCAGCCGGGTGCAAAAAAAACATCAACCGATAGGTGTCATCGCTCTTGTCTTTTTTAAAAACGGCAATTTTTCGCACCCTTTGCTTGCCGCGTTTGTCTATAAGAACCATCTGCACATCGGCGGTCTGGTTGTCTCCATCATTTCGCACGTCCACCCTTTCCATTATGGATCGGGCCTGCTGATCATCCATCGCGGCACCCAGAACGGTCACAATTGTAAATGACACCAGAATGACCATGGTTAAGCAGCAAAAAACCCATATTCTCATCTCGATCCTCCTGTGGTGAAATTCTTTGTCATCTTTCATCAGGTATTTGCCGAAACTCGATGTCAGGCTCCGGCTCAGTGTTTGCAACCATTTTTTTGTTAACCAGAACCATCAACGCCGGTGCCAGAAAGTAGTCGGCCAGCAGTGCCATCACTATGGTAAACCCGGTGAGCAGACCAAAATTGCGGACATTGCTCATCGTGGCAAATGCAAAAATAAAAAATCCAATGGACAAAACGACCGTCGTTACCAGCATGGCCCGACCGGCAGTCTGCAGGGTTTGGTGAACCGCCAGAACCGGATCACCGCTCTGGTCGTAATAACGCCGAAAATTGTGCATGAAATGAATGGTGTCATCCACGGCCAGGCCGATGGCGATACTGGCCACCATCATGGTAAACAGGTCCATCGGCAGGTTAAAAAAGCCGATCACTCCGAGCATGAGCAGGATGGGCGAAAGATTCGGTATCATGCTCAACAGACCGATGCGGACTCGGCCGATGAGCAGTATCATCAATATCGTAATCACCGCCAGTGCAATGGCATAGCTTTTGGCCATGCTGTGAATGGCTGCAGTGATCGTTCGGGACAGTAGTCCTATCATACCGGTTAGCGTGACGTGTGCCTCTGGGAAATGCTGGTCAAAATAAGCGTTCACCTGCTCGATGAAAGTGCCGGAGTGATAAGCATCTTCAAACGGCACTTTGACCATGAAGCGCGCCTTTGAAAACTGGCTGTCCACAAAATCTTCCAGGTCGTCGGATCCGCTGTTTTCGAACAGTAAAAACTCCTGGGCAACCAGATTGCGATCCTCGGGGATACGGTAATACTCGGCGCTGTTTTCGTTAAGCGCCTGGTGAATTTCTTTCAAAATAGTTGTTAGTGACCACGCTTTGCCCACATACAGTTTTTCGTATTGGAGCTTTTCCACATGCGCAGCAGCGGACTCGAGCCGGTTGAGAAGCGCCGGATCATACAACCCGTTCTCTTTTCCGGTATCGACGATGATCTCCAGGCTAATGGAACCTTTCAATTCTTGATCGATCTTTTCGGTTGACACCCGGATGGTGTTGTCCTCTGGAAACCACCTCAGCGGGTGGTGAGAGAATCGAATCGTTGAGATCGCCACAGCTGATGTCAGCATGATAATGCTACTGACAATCAGGATGGCGATCGGGTGGTTGGTGGAAAAATTGCCTACAGATGTCAACAACCGTCCCATAACGGTTCGTTTGTCAGTACTCTCGCGCGGCGCTTTTTGCGGTATCGGCACCAGGGCCAGCAGCGCCGGTAACAGGACAATGGTATTGATGAATGCCAGCATGACACCGATGCCGGCAAAGATCCCCAGGTCCGCTATAGGGGCAAGTTCTGCGGTTGAAAACGACACCAGACCGCAGGCGGTTGTGACATTGGTCATGACCACCGCCAGTCCGGAATGCTCCATGGCATAAGCGACGGATTCTTCTTTATCGCCGTTCTTTCGGTAGCGATGCAAAAAAATGGCCAGAATATGTACCGAGGGTCCCACCCCGACAGCCAACAGAAACGAGGGAAGAATCTGGGTCGGTACTTTGATGGGGACACCGAAAATAGCCATCAAACCGATGGTGGTCAACAGCGATAAAAAAACGACCACCAGGGGCAGCACAACCCCTGAAATCCGGCGGAACATGATGAAAAGCGCAAGTGCCACCGTTGCCGTGGCCATCACCAGAAATTTACGAATATCGCTCATCATGGACTGCTTCAAAAAATGGGTGACCACCGGCGACCCGGCAACCCAGATTGGAAAATCGTCGGAGCGGAAATTTTCAACCACCTGCTGCACTGCCAGAACAACCTCGCTGTTTTCCCTGTCCGTC
Organism: Desulfobacterales bacterium; assembly: GCA_020345745.1. GTDB lineage: Bacteria > Desulfobacterota > Desulfobacteria > Desulfobacterales > UBA11574. The sequence continues at coordinate 3,071,283 of CP070768.1, read as the reverse complement.
AGGTAGACGGGCTGTTTCGTTTCAGCAGCCGGGACAGGTGAGGAATCCTGTTCAGTATCACCAAAACCTTCCATGAGTTCGGTATCCTGGTCGATACTCGAATGACTATGGGTTCGAATGATGATGGTGGTAAAGCGGCCGTCCTCTGAAATCATGGTGTTTTTGTATATTGGGCTGGCCAGCACGCGTTCCTTTAATACCACCATTTCCTGCTCGGTCGCGGGCCAGTTTTCGAGCAGATCTTCCACTATCAGCTCGTCTTTTTCACCCCGCGTATTGCGTACATTGACCAGGCTCGTGATGTCGTCGATATAGGGAACCTTTTCTTCCAGTTCGTCGTGGAGAGACGTCAAGGTTTTCAAGAATTTGAGGTTAAAAATATCCGGTGGCTGAAGCGTGACAATGACCACTTCATCCCGTCCGAACTGGTCGCGAAAACCATTATAGGCGAGCATAGCCGGATCATCTTCGTGGAGGAAACCTTCCATGGATGTATCGATGGTGATTTGTGGTATCTGGGATACAATCACTCCTGTGATGAAAAGCATAAAAATGATAGTTTTGATGCGATTGCGATAGATTGTGTGGGCAAACCGCCCAAACCCTTTTTCAATCCGGTATCTGATCACTCCCATTTGGAATTCCTTTTTTCAAGGGCCTATTAAAGCGCTTAGAATTATTTTTTCGACCTTACCGAGCAAATCGAATACGTTCTCATCGCTTTTTCTGTTAGCGTACTCTCCCATCAGTGCTGAATATTTGAGCCGAACTGGATGGCTGACCTTATAATATGATATGCCTCCCATAACCATCAGGTGCAATACCAGGGGATCCACATCCTTAAATTCTCCTTGCCGATGGCCTTGTTTAATGATCCCGCTGATCTGTCCGATGATCGATGCAAGGTCACCCGCTACAATCTCAGGTAAATGGCTTCCGCCGGAAGCCAATTCCCGCATCATGATGTGGAGCAGGTGAGGATGCGCTTCCAGAGTTTGGCCGATGCTCAGGATATAGGCCCGTATTTTTTCAACAGGTGTAACCGCACCATTAATGTTGTCCGCCATCCGGGCAGCCGTTGCACCAAGGACGTCGTGAAGCACCCGGGTGTACAGGGCCTTTTTGTTACCAATATGGTAATAGATCATGGCTTTGTTGACACCTGCGCGGTCGGCAATTTGATCCACCCGGGCCCCTTCGTAGCCGCTTTCGGCAAATATCCGGGCAGCGGTGTCAATAATGCGACGGACGGTTTCTTTTTTTCGATTCTCTCTGGCATTCATGAAAAGCGCTCCTGGGTAATTAACTAACCATTTAGTTAAACTATTTGTTTAAAATAATAGTTCGCACTTAAATTGTCAAGGATTCGTTGGTGTGGGGATGAAAAGAATTGAGGGATTGAGGAAAATACTTGACAATACATTTCAGTCGTTCAACAAAGAATCGATGGGCACAAAACATCTTCATTTTGCAGACCTTTTCAAGGATTTCGCCATTCAGCATCAACGCCGTCTGGGCAGACGGTGCAGCAAACGTCCGAGCCGTGAAAAGGGTTTGCTAAAACAGCTACTCTCCCGTTATGACCTGGACTCGGATGTTGCACTTTTGCAAAAGGCACTTCTCGATCCTTATATCCCTCTGGGCATGATCGTCCGAACGCTCTTTTCTGATGTTGTCGGTATGCGTTTTTATATTAACAAGCAGCGGCCTGATCTTGAAGGCGCGCTTGCCATCGAATTATTGGGTTTCGCCCACGCGTTTTTGCAGATAAGGGGTGATATTGCAACGCTTTTTGACCCAGCCACCATTACGTGCATTCCGCTGGATGGTAAAAGACACGGGCTGCCAAGAGATCAATGGTGCCGGCTGTGTGGCACCTGTTGTCAAATCGGTGGGGTTCCTCCAAATCCTCCTCCAGGTGTTCATTACCCTGATCGCTGGACCGTCTTTTTATCCGGCACATCTATTGAAAACCAGCAATTATGCCCTTTCCTTTTTCAATACTTTGGTGAGTCCACTTTTTTTTGCGCCATTCATCGTATTAAGCCGGTCTCCTGTCGGAAATTTGATCTCAAGGATTGTCAGAAGCGTCGGGTTGAAAAAAATTTACACGCTTAAAAACAATCTCATTATCTTCAACATCTGCTTCGATGTTAATACCTTCCGTTACGTCACCCGTTAACATCTCCATGGAAAGCGGGTTTTCAACATATTTTTGAATTGCCCTTTTTAAGGGACGAGCACCATATATTTGATCATACCCTTTCTCAGCCAGAAACAATCGTGCTGCATCTGAAAGAACCAGCTCAATATTCATTTCAGACAGTCGTTTATCCAGCCTGCTGATTTGAATATCGACGATTTTTTTCAGTTCGTCTCGGTTAAGATTTTGAAAAATGATGGTTTCATCAATACGGTTTAAAAATTCCGGTTTGAAATTGGCCCGCAAAGCTTCAGTAATTCGTGCTTCCATTTCTTCTCGGCTCGACACACCAAGCTCTTGGATCCACTGGCTGCCGACGTTGGAGGTCATGATAATGATCGTGTTTTTGAAATCTACCGTTCTTCCATGGCCATCGGTCATGCGCCCATCGTCTAGAATTTGCAGCAGCACATTAAATACCTCTGGGTGAGCTTTTTCTATTTCATCAAACAGCACCACAGAATACGGTCGTCGTCTGACCGCTTCCGTGAGATATCCACCTTCTTCATACCCTACATAGCCGGGTGGTGCACCAATCAGTCTTGAAACAGCATGTTTTTCCATATATTCGGACATATCAATTCTGACCATGGCCTGCTCACTATCAAAAATAAATTCCGCCAACGCCTTGGCCAGTTCGGTTTTGCCCACACCGGTGGGGCCCATAAATATAAAAGAGCCGATGGGTCGTTGCGGATCCTGCAGGCCGGAACGGGCACGACGGACGGCATTTGAAACTGCTGAAATCGCCTCGTTTTGTCCGATCACTCGACGCCCCAAACGATGCTCCATGTGCACCAATTTATCCCTCTCGCCCTCGAGCATTTTGCTTACAGGAATCCCGGTCCACCTGGATACGACTGCTGCAACGTCTTCATTATCCACCTCTTCCTTGAGCATCTTGCTGTCTTTCTGAAGTTGGGTAAGTTTCTGGTTGGCTTCTTGCAGGCTGTTTTGGAGTTCCAGGGCTTTTCCATATCGTATCTCAGCAACCCTGGCCAGATTTCCTTCTCTTTCTGCTTGCTGTTCTTCAATCCCGAGCTGCTCCTGTTCTTCTTTAACTTTTCTGATGATCTGGATCAGATCTTTTTCATTCTGCCAATGGGCTTTCATTCCCATAATCTCATCTTTCATGTTGGCAATATCTTTCTCAAGCTTGGAAAGGCGCTCTATAGATGCCTGGTCCGTTTCTTTTTTCAATGCTTCGCGTTCGATCTCGGCCTGTGTTATCCGCCGTTGTTTTTCATCGATTTCAACAGGCATGCTGTCGATTTCGATCCTCAGCTTAGAAGCACATTCATCAATAAGATCGATGGCCTTATCAGGAAGGAATCGATCTGAAATATAACGATGAGAAAGCGTTGCTGCAGAGACAATGGCTGAATCCTTAATTCTTACGCCATGGTGGATCTCATATTTTTCTTTAAGACCGCGAAGAATGGAGATGGTATCTTCCACCGTCGGCTCAAAAACCATAACCGGTTGAAACCTTCTTTCGAGAGCGGCATCTTTTTCAATATATTTTCTGTATTCATTCAACGTGGTGGCTCCCACACAACGGAGGCTGCCTCTAGCCAGCGCCGGTTTCAGCATGTTTGAAGCATCCATGGCACCTTCACTGGCGCCCGCACCGACGACGGTATGCAACTCATCGATAAACAGAATCACCTCCCCTTCGGCGCTTTCAATTTCTTTTAATACCGCCTTTAGACGATCCTCAAACTCTCCCCTGTACTTGGCCCCAGCGATAAGCGCCCCCATATCCAGGGCAGCAAGCCGTCTATTCTTGAGGGTTTCAGAAACATCTCCTGCAATAATGCGCTGCGCAAGTCCCTCAACAATTGCCGTTTTTCCGACCCCCGGCTCACCAATGAGAACAGGATTGTTTTTGGTGCGTCTTGAAAGAACTTGAACAATCCGTCTGATTTCTTCATCACGCCCAATCACCGGATCAAGCTTACCCAGACGTGCCAAGTCGGTCAGGTTTCGGCTGAACCTGTCTAATGCCTGATATTTCTCCTCCGGATTCTGATCCGTAATACGTTGCGATCCGCGAATTTCCATGAGAACCTTTAGGAAAGATTCTTTTGTGACGCCATAACGGCTCAGGATTTTTGCTGATTTTCCATCTTTTTCATCCAATATTGCCATCAAGATATGCTCTATGCTAACATACTCATCTTTCATTATAGCAGATTCAGCAAAAGCAGCATCGAGGACATGTTTGGCTCTGGTAGATAAATAGACATTTCCCCCGTCAATGCCGGTTATTTTGGGGAGGCCATCTAGCGCCATATGAAGTTCTTGAACAACGCCGTCTGTAGATACGCCCAGTTTCCGAAGTAGGGTTCGAGCCAGGCTTTCTTGTTCATCGAGCATAACAAAGAGCAGATGTTCGGGTTCGATCTGCTGGTTGCTCTGCTGTGAAGCTAGGGTTTTAGCATTTTGAATGAGCTCTTGAGATTTAATGGTAAATTTGTCGAAACGCATGGATCACTCCTGTTTGAGACCTTTGAAAAACACCCCCTATTGTCCAATCCCGGCGTCAGACTCAAATTTTACCGGTTTGCTCCCTGCAGCCCCGTCCTTCAGGACGTGAGCGAGAGGAGCTAAGTTAAAATGAAAACATCCTTACCGGGGCGCGAAGCACTGCCGTAAGGCAGAACCCCGCCCATTTGGGCGGAAAGCTTCAATCCTCGAAATACTCAATGTATGTCTGTGGTTAAAATTTTCGTGTTGACTCGGGGCATCCATGCCCCTCGCCCTGACGGGCAGCCTGGCGACTGCCCAATTCCGCTGTCCTGCGGAATTGCCCTTGGCCTTGAACAAAATTGAATATTTTTCAAAAGTCTCGGTTTTATGAAATAATTTTTTTTAAAAAATAAACACGGACGTCTTGATGTCAAACCATATCTAACACTTATCCCCTTGAAATTTAGCTCCTTAAAAATTACAGCAAAAGGGCTTCAAGTTTTTTTGAAAGGAGATATCTGTTTCGTTTGCTTTATCGCTATCCAGGGACCCAATATTATGATGTCATGAAAAACCAGAACCGTTCACGGGATTTTTTTATTGATGTATATCGCATTATCATCTATCACCTTAGCCCACGATAGATGAAATTCATCGTTCAAGGGGCATCCACCTCCAGATAACGATGATAAAAGAACCGGTTTCAAAGGAGCTATAATTTGTTAGGTACCATCGTCAACACCCTTGCAATTATTGCAGGTAGTCTACTGGGCCTCGTGTTCAGAGGAGGCATCCCCAAAAAATACCACGTGACCATCATGCAGGCCATAAGTCTTGCTGTCATATTGATAGGTGTAAAAATGGCTTTAAAAACAGATGCTATATTATTGGTTATTTTCAGCTTGGTCATTGGAAGTTTAATGGGAGAATTAATTAAAATTGAAGAACGTTTGGAAAACTTAGGCAAATTTTTTGAAACAAGGTTTGCAAAGAACCAAAGTGGGTTGGCAAAAGGTTTTGTTGTTACGAGTCTTATTTTTTGTGTTGGCTCCATGGCCATTGTCGGATCTTTAGAAAGCGGACTGACAGGAAACCATCAAACCTTATTTGCAAAATCTGCTCTCGACGGCCTCTCTTCTATCATTTTCGCCTCTTCTTTTGGCATCGGTGTATTATTTTCATCCATACCGGTTTTTTTATACCAAGGTTTCATCACCCTTACCGCAACATTAATAAAGCCGTATTTAGTCGCTGAGGTTATTAACCAAATGTCTGCCGTTGGTGGCTTATTAATCATGGCAATTGGAATTAATTTGCTTGACATTCAGAGGATCAAAGTCGGAAACATGCTTCCCGCCATATTCATTCCGCTGGTCTATTATATGATAAAACACATATAGCCAAAATAATTCATGAAATATCCGGGATTGCGGTTTTCAAAATTTTTCATATCGTATTCAGATATCACTTTGATCGGATTTTTCACGCGCCTGATGCGTTTATTTGCAAGTTACTCAGGGGCGCAGCCGTAGTTATCTACTGCAAGCTCCTGATAACGCAGCAAATGAATGCATCAGACAGCGCCCAGAGGGTGAAAATATTTCAGCTTAAGAAAAAAACTCGGAGACCAAAGTGTATCACAAAGGTTGTTGCTATTAATTAATTTAACCCAATGATTTTACTATAAAAAAATTTTCTGAAAAATTTTCATGAAATATCCGAGTTGGTGGTTGCACATAAAGGTAAGATCAAGGTAGAATCGCTTAGCGATTTAAGCTATAACAATTCCCAAAAAATATGTTCCGATTGAATGGGTTTTTGGCTAGACGAAACGTTATTCAATATTCACTACAGGGGGCAAGGCCAATTGATGAAAGAATTTTTTAAAGTCACCGATTTACCTACTGTTCTCCGGTACGCACCGCTTTTTAAGCCGGTTGCCGCCGAAGAGGTTCCTCTGAGCCAAGCTTTCGAAAGGATTCTTGCCGCAGATATTGTCGCAGATATCGATCTGCCCGACTTCCCCAAGTCGACCATGGATGGATACGCTGTCCGTGCATCTGCCACCTTTGGAGCTACCGAAGGCAATCCGGCGTATCTTAACATAATCGGCTCCATCGACATGGGAGAAACACCTAATTTTTCCATTGGAAGCGGCCAGGCTGCCAGGATTTCAACCGGAGGGATGTTGCCGGATGGTGCGGATAGTGTTGTCATGATAGAACATTCAGAACGACTAGATGACACTAGCATCGAAGTCTACCGGAGTGTAGCGCCGGGACAAAATACATTGGAACTCGGTGAAGATATACAAAAAGGTGCTTCTTTGCTCTCCAGCGGACAAAGACTCAGACCTCAGGAAGCCGGTCTATTGGCTGCCCTGGGGCATTCTTCGGTTGGTGTTTACAAAAAGCCCACCATTGGTATCATTTCCACAGGAGACGAGGTTGTACCGATGGATGTCAAACCAGCACCGGGCCAGATCCGTGATATCAACACCTATACCCTGTCCGGTCTGGTATCAAAGGCGGGTGCCATACCCATATCATACGGCATCGTAAAAGACGACATTGACGATCTTTTTGAAAAATGTCACCTAGCGCATTCACAAACCGACATGGTTTTGATTTCCGGCGGCAGCTCGGTGGGAACGCGCGACTTTACCGTTGAAGTGATCTCCGCCATGGCCGATTCCCGTATTCTCGTACACGGCATCTCCATTAGTCCAGGCAAACCAACCATTTTGGCCGAATCACAGAACAAATCTGTCTGGGGATTGCCCGGACATGTTGTTTCAGCCATGATTGTCTTTTACGTGGTTGTATCGCCCTTCATTGAGCACATCAGCGGCCTTTCCCCAGGGGGTAATAAAAGCATCAAATTGCCCGCCATTCTCAACAGAAATATTTCATCCGCACAAGGTCGTACCGATTTTATCCGGGTGCGGTTAATCGATAGAAACGGTCAATTAAATGCTGAGCCGATTCTTGGTAAATCAGGCCTCATTCATACCATGTTACAGGCGGACGGACTCATAGAGATTGGCATCAACACGGAAGGTTTAGACAAAGGGACTGTTGTTGATGTTATGCTGTTGTGAGGGTAAAAACTAAAAACCAATAACAAATTTTAGAAGTTCCCTGAACGGGATGGATATAACATGGATAAACGTCGACACATCTATTTGAAGATGAAAACACTTAAGGAAGCTCGGGACATTCTTTTCGAGAATTTTCAGTTTCTCAATGGTCTGGCAAACGAGACCATTCCAGTTCCTGATGCCGTCTACCGTGTTTTGGCGGAACCGGTGACAGCCAGACTCTCCTCTCCACATTTTCACTCATCAGCGATGGATGGAATCGCCGTAAAAGCCGAATCTACCTTTGGTGCATCTGAAACAAGGCCCAAGAAGCTTGAAATCGGTAAAGATGCATTTTACATCAATACCGGTCATGTCATGCCCAAAAACTCGGATGCGGTTATCATGATAGAACACGTCAATGTTTTGGACCCAGGCCGTGTTGAGATCGAGGCCCCGGCATTCCCTTGGCAAAACGTTCGAAAAGTGGGCGAAGATATTGTCGCTACCGAACTGCTCTTTCCCCAGAACCATACCCTCACACCTTACTGTATCGGCGCACTTCTTTCCGGAGGAATTTTTCATGTTTTGGTCAAGAAAAAACCAAAAATACTCATCATCCCCACAGGATCGGAACTCGTCGATTGGCGCGATTTAGACACGCTATACCTGAAACCGGGTCAAGTGATCGAAACCAACTCTTTTGTGCTCGGGAAACTTGTTGAGTCATGCGGTGGCATGTTCGTTAGAAACAAAATGCTGGCAGATGATAGCGCTAGCATCAAACAGGCGGTTGAAGCAGCGGTGAACAGTGATTTTAACATGGTTTTAATGGTTGGTGGATCATCAGCCGGATCAGAAGATTATTCCAAAGATGTCATTGTGGATCTCGGGCAGGTACTGGTTCATGGTGTAACCATTATGCCTGGCAAACCGGTCATTATCGGAAAAATAAACGAAAAACCGGTCTTCGGGATTCCGGGATACCCTGTCTCCGCAATTATTGCCTATGAGCAGTTTGTTTCACCATTAATATCTTTGATGCTGGGGCAACCCGAGAAAGATCGCCCGAAAGCCCAGGTCGAACCAACCAGAAAAATTGCCTCAAAGCTAGGCACGGAAGAGTTTTTACGGGTCAAACTGGGCGCTGTCGGAGATAAAATTGTGGCAACCCCTCTGTCAAGGGGGGCAGGCTGCATTACCACCATAACCGAAGCGGACGGTATCATTCGGGTACCCAACCATATTGAAGGCCTACAGCCCCATGAGCTTGTATCAGCCGAACTCTTGCGACCGTTATCTTTGATAAAAAATACCATCGTCGTGGTCGGAAGCCATGATAATACCCTCGATATTCTGGCCGATCAAGTCCGGGCCGGACACAGCGACCTCACCCTTTCATCCAGTCACGTCGGGAGTATGGGCGGACTGATGGCCATCAAAAGAGGAGTTTGCCACCTTGCTGGGTCACATCTACTGGACGCTGAAGACGGATCTTACAACATTTCCTATATCAAAAAATATTTGCCCGGTGTAGGTGTAAAAGTCGTCAACCTTGTTTTGCGTGACCAAGGTCTTATTATTTATCCAGGGAACCCTAAGGGCATTAACAGTATCGAAGATCTTAACCGTGACGATATAACCTTTATCAACCGTCAAGGGGGTTCCGGAACGAGGATTTTGCTCGATTACAAATTGAATCAGCTGGGGATCGATCCTGATACCATAAACGGGTACCAGAGTGAAGAGTTTACCCATATGGCGGTAGCCGTTGCCGTACTGAGTGGTACGGTTGATGCGGGTTTAGGGATCTTCGCGGCAGCCAGAGCCTTGAACCTGGACTTTATCCCCGTAGTTACCGAACAGTATGACCTCATCATCCCTGAGATCTATTTTGCAACGAAAAATGTGAAGATACTATTGGAAACCATCAACACCTCGGTCTTTAAAAAACGGGTCCAGGATCTTGGTGGATATAGCACTGAAAAAACAGGCAGTATCATTACTTAAGCTTTAAATGAAGCTCCCCGCCGCAAGCAGCCGGGGCATTAAAAAATCATAATAAAAAATATTTGCAGGTCAATGAGTTATAAAATGATAGACCATACGGCCGATTTCGGCATACATGTTTTTGGTTCTGATTCCAAGACCCTTTTTTCCAATGCCGTGGTTGCCATGTTCGATCTGCTTACAAATATAAACTCGCTTAAAGGGCGGGAATATATCGATTTGGAGATATCCGGTGAGGACTGGGCTGATCTCATGGTAAACTGGTTAAGAGAAACGTTGTTTTTATGGAACGGCCGGGAAATGCTTGTCAAAACAGCATCAATTCAGTCTCTTACACAACAAACCTTATCCGCGAAAGTTACGGTTGATCCCTATGACCCTGAACGGCACGCGATCAAAACAGAAATCAAAGCCGTAACCTATCACCAAATTCAAGTGTACCGTAACCCCGCAGGTTGGGAGGCCAAGATCATATTCGATGTGTGAGACATCCATTTAGATTAAAAAGAAACAGGTGCAGAAATGAGCGTAAAACTAAAACAAATAGACAAATATCGTTGGGAAGTCCCCAAATCCGGATCCATGCGGGTGCCGGGAATCGTTTACTCAACGTCATCCATGCTGGAAGAGGCGCAGCAACAAGAACCGCTCAAACAGGTGGCCAATGTTGCCACGCTTCCCGGCATTTTAAAAGCATCACTGGCAATGCCTGACATGCACTGGGGGTATGGATTTCCCATCGGCGGTGTTGCAGCCTTTGACTGGGAATCCGGTATTATTTCGCCCGGTGGAGTGGGCTATGATATTAACTGTGGTGTCCGCCTGGCAACCACGTCAATTATTGAGAAAGAAATACGGCCGAAGTTGGCGAATTTAGTCGATGCGCTTTTCCACAGTATTCCCTCCGGCGTGGGCTCCACTGGTCGTATAAAATTGTCCATCTCTGAAGAAAAAAAAGTATTAAAAGAAGGCAGCCGCTGGGCGGTGCGCCGTGGATATGGAGAAGACATCGATTTGGAACACACCGAGGATGGCGGGTGCATGCCGAATGCCGATCCGGATGTTATCAGCAAAAGGGCTCTGGAAAGGGGTCTCAAACAGCTCGGAACACTTGGCTCTGGCAATCATTTCCTTGAAATCGGCGTTGTCGATACCGTCTATGATGATCAAATAGCCCGGGTGTTTGGCGTCTCTGAAGGACAGGTCACAATGATGGTGCATTCGGGATCCAGGGGTTTGGGATATCAAATTTGCGATGATTTTCTGGCGCGCATGTCCCAGCATGTCAAAAAACTCGATTTCGATCTTCCGGATCGACAACTTGCCTGCGCGATGATACAGTCAGAGCAAGGTAAACGCTATTACAATGCCATGGCCTGCGGTGCCAATTACGCGTGGGCCAACCGGCAAATTCTCATGCACCTGTCAAAAGACGTAATGTTAAAGGTTTTAGGATTAGGGCCCAGAGATCTGGGATTAAATCTGGTGTATGATGTTTGCCATAACATCGCAAAGAAGGAAACCCACGTCATCGATGGAAAAAAACGGACGGTGTGTGTGCACAGAAAAGGCGCAACCCGGTCTTTTCCGCCTCACCACGAAGCCATTTGCGATAAATATCAGCATACGGGGCAACCGGTAATAATACCGGGAGATATGGGTACAGCTTCTTATATACTCGCTGGAACGCAAAAGGCAATGGAAGAGACATTCGGCTCCACCTGCCACGGTGCAGGACGTGTTTTGAGCAGAAAAGCGGCCAAAAAGGCGAGCAAAGGGAGGTCCATTCACCGAGAACTTGAAAATAAAGGCATCCTTGTCAAATGGACCGGTCGATCTACCCTGGCCGAAGAGATGCCTGAAGCATACAAAGATGTTTCCCAGGTTGTCCAAGTTGTCCATGATTCGGGTATTTCAAAAAAAGTAGCAAAGCTAAGGCCCATTGCTGTGGTCAAAGGATGATTTATAATAGCCTATGTATAAAAACTTCTTTGGTTTTAAAGAAAGACCATTCAAGCTCGTTCCAGATCCTGCTTATCTTTTTTTAAGCCGAAGTCATGAAGTGGCTTTAGCTTATCTAGTGTATGCAGTGACCCAAGGTGACGGGTTTGTAGCAATTACCGGAGAGATTGGTACCGGAAAAACAACCCTTTGTCGATCTTTTCTAGATAGCCTGGACGAAAAAACAAAAGCCGCTTACATCTTTAATCCGAAATTGAATTCCGTCCAGCTTCTCAAAGCCATTAATGACGAATTTGGCATCAGCTCGGAATCTGAAAATACGAAAGATTTGATCGATGGTTTAAATGCTTTTCTCATTGTAGAAAAGGCCAAAGGAACCAACATTATTCTGCTCATTGACGAAGCGCAGAACCTGAGTAAAGCAGTTTTGGAACAGTTGCGATTGATCTCTAACCTGGAAACGTCACGCCACAAGCTGATTCAGATAATACTCGTAGGACAGCCCGAACTCGGAGAAACGCTTGATTCTCATGACCTTAGGCAGCTGGCGCAGAGGATAACGCTCAGAAGCCAACTGGTTCCCCTAAGCTACAAAGAATTAACCCAATACATCCAGCACCGTCTTCATATTGCTTCACCAAAACACAACATTAAATTCACACACCCTGCCTATCGGGCCATTTACAAATATTCCCAGGGCATTCCCCGGTTAATTAATATCGTCTGTGACCGAGCACTAATTATGGCTTTCGTTCTTGAGCAAAAAACCATTAACACAAAAATAGTCAAGGCAGCCGTAAGGGAACTTTCCGGCCAGAGTCATTTTAAACAGCCCCTTTTTTATCAAAAAAAGAACGCTGTTATAGGTCTCATAATATTATGTATAGCGCTTCTGATCGGCTTCTTTTATCAATCCAAATTTCTGAATGTGGCGGATATATCTAAATCATTAGAAAATGAAAAAATTGAACGTCCTCAAACCAAGATCTTTAAAATTCCCGCTTCCGCAGCTCCAGAGCCTGAAATAAAATTATTTGGCAATGAAGGGGGATATAAGGAAAAAAAGCAATTGCAGCCTCATATTGAAGCAACTGGGGCTATGCAGCCAATGTCTTCTCGAACAGAATATTCGAAACCCTATCAACAATTTCGCCCGGGACAGGTCGCAGATAAGGATTTTACATTCGATGCCGAACCATCAAATAAAAAGAACCAAGAACTGGTGATGGAATCGGTTGGGAGTTTGAGTCATTTACTAGAAGTAATGGATAATGTTTCTTCTAGGCGCCTCGCTCTGAATGCCGCTTTGGGGCTTTGGGATGCAAGCTCAGCTATAAAATCCTCTTATGACCGTATTAGCGATGATCAGTCCTTTTTTCGACTTGCTGCAAAGGACAACGGTCTTTTGATCCGTCGCATTGAGGGTAATTTGAAGGCTTTAACAAAATTAAACTTACCGGCAGTTTTATCTTTTTCTTTGCCAAAAGCCTCACCTCCTGTATATCTCACACTCAGCAAAATTAACGACAATAAGATCACACTCAAAGGTGGAAAGGATAACGACAACATCGAGTTGGAATCGAGTCAATTGCGTCCTTTTTGGAAAGGCGTGGCATTCATCCTGTGGAAAAATTTTATGGCCATAGAGGGAATCATTCCTTTGGATTCTCCTAAAGACTCGATTATCACGTTAAAATCACTGATGAAAGATATCGGGTTCGGTGACATTGAAATCAATCCAATTTATGATGAAGTAACCCGGCGCGCGGTAACGGACATTCAGAAGAAATATGGTTTACATGTTGACGGTGTTGTTGGATCTACCACCAAAATCGCACTGTATAATGAAAAATATTTTTCAAAAATTCCTCATATTACGGAATAAAATCGTAAGCACTCAAAAACTTCGGGTTGATTTTACACCTACGGGTTTTATGCTTTTTGCCCTAGTTTCTGAGAAATTACATAAAATCGCTTCACCTGAATCGGGCATGAAAATAGATTATTTCATTCTGGCCGCGATTGGGGAGGTAAACTAAACATTGAGCTCTATATTAAAGGCGTTGAAAAAGCTTGAGAACAAAGCCCCGGTGGAGAGCGACGTCGGGTCAAGCCTGCAGCAATTTTATACTAAAAAACCAATAGTTAAAGGTGATCTGCCTGCAAACAAGCACCGGTTAATTATCTTTACGGCGTTAATTTTAATGGTTGTTAGCGGACTAATTTTGGTAATTAAACCGTGGCATAGACAACCGTTGCCAACAGCAAAAACAGACCTACGTTCCGAATTAACACCCATAACCCCAACTGAAAAAAAAACGACAACTCGGGCCATAATCCACGAAACGCCTCGTTCCATAAAGGATTCAGAAAAAGTTGATCCACCTAAAGGTGCTGTCAAGAAACCTTCATTGTCTGTGCAAAAACTAAAAGAAGAAGGATCGGAACTGTTCGAAAAAATCGAAAGCGATCCCGCAAAAATGGTTGGCGTTGTTGCGGAAAAATCCTCGTCACAGCAGCCGATTAAAAAAAATAAATTGACTGAAGGCAATGAAGCACCATCTGAACAAAGGGTAGATGTTGCTCCGTTTGCATCGATACCCATCAGATCAGCCAGCGAATCTGATCTAAAGCTCCAGGCTATTGCATGGTCCAGCAATCCCAAAAAGCGAATGGCAGTGATAAACGGCCAAATTGTCCATGAAGGAGGAATGGTTGAAAAGGCAACAGTAAAACATATTGGCAAAAATGAAATTGTTATTATAAAAGGGAGTGAAAAATGGCGACAACTATTCAGAAAGTAATCCGAATGTTTAAATGAAAGGCTGTATGAGGCACTCCGCTCTAAATGGCTGAAGATTGGTCTTGCGGCAGCACTTCGCAATTCAATGATGATGTCGACACTTTTGTGAATATGAAAGAACGAACTAAATTATTTATTATCATTGCCATTTTTATTGCCTGTTACTACATCCCCTGGAATAGTTCATATGTCAGAATGGCAGGACTCGAAGCCTTTATGATGCTTCAAGAGTATGCCCGTGAGCATGTGTTAACTTGTCTCATCCCAGCATTTTTCATTGCAGGTGCCATTGCTGTTTTCGTATCTCAGGGAGCTGTGTTGAAGTATTTTGGGGCGCAAGCCAAAAAGTTTCTCGCGTATTCTGTTGCTTCCGTCTCAGGATCGATTCTTGCTGTTTGCTCTTGTACGGTTCTTCCACTTTTTGCCGGTATTTACTCGCGTGGTGCTGGCATCGGTCCAGCAACGGCCTTCCTCTATTCCGGACCTGCCGTCAACATCCTTGCCATAACACTCACAGCCAAAATTTTGGGATGGCAACTGGGTTTGGCGCGTGCCGTTGGTGCTATTTTTTTTGCCATTATTACCGGGCTTTTAATGGCCGTAATATTTCGCAAAGATGATGCCAAACGAACCATCGGCGCGATCTATCTTCCTGATGACGAGCACAAGGGTCGCAGTCTTCTGCAAGATTCCCTCTATATGCTGACCATGGTGCTGATACTTATTTTTGCCGCATTTGCAAAGCCCGCTGACGGCTCTGCGGGACTTTGGATTGGCATCTTTTCGGCAAAATGGTATATTACCATCGGTCTTTTGATTCTTTTGTTTATCATGCTAAAAAAGTGGTTTAACAAGGATGAACGCGTTGAATGGGTACAATCCACCTGGGGTTTTATGAAGCAAATCTTCCCCTTGCTGGGTGCTGGCGTCCTGGTCGCCGGGTTTATGCTTGGCCGACCTGGTCATCCCGCACTTATACCCGACTATTACATTCAGAGCGTCGTCGGCGGCAATTCTGTTTGGGCCAATGTGTTTGCATCTATCTCTGGCGCTCTTATGTATTTTGCCACCCTCACGGAAGTACCGATTCTCCAGGGGCTTATCGGGGCCGGTATGGGGAAAGGGCCTGCCCTTGCCCTGTTGCTGGCGGGTCCTGCCCTATCACTGCCAAACATGTTGGTAATCGGTAGCGTCATGGGGCCTAAAAAGACGGCCACCTTTTGCGTCATCATCGTCCTTATGTCTACCATTGCCGGCATGTGTTACGGCTGGCTGGTCGAATAAAACCGAATGGAGGATAAAATGGAAATAAAAGTACTGGGGCCTGGCTGTCCGAAATGTGATCAAACTTTAGAGATCATTAAGCAAGTGATTTCTGATGAAGGTATAACCCCGCAGGTTGAAAAAGTGACGGATGCTATGAAGATCGCCGGATACGGCGTATTCGGAACCCCTGCTGTCGTTGTTGATGGTGAGGTCAAAAGCGTGGGTAAAATACCTAAAAAGGAAGATGTCAAAAAGTGGATAAAACGGTAAACCCACTTGAAAACCATCTTGAACATTACGACAACGTTCAGCAGGCCAGACAAGCACGACACGTTACATGGATAGGTTTGGCGGCAAATCTCATTCTGTTTGTTACCAAATTCACCCTGGGTTATTTAGGTGCCAGCCAGGCGGTAATTGCCGATGCCTTTCACAGCCTGTCAGATATAACCACAGACATTGCCATTCTTTTTGGCATAAAGTTTTGGTCATCGCCTCCCGATGAATGCCATCCTTACGGTCACAAGCGCATTGAAACCATCGTCACCGTGATCATTGGTATTGCGCTTTTCATTATTGCTCTGGGGATCGGATACAATGCGCTTATCCTGATGAGAAAGACCCATTTGAAGCCTCCGACAAAGATCGCCGCTTTTGCAGCACTTCTTTCGATCATATTAAAGGAAGTCGTATTTCATTGGACATCGGCTGTGGGAACCCGGATAAAATCATCCGCTTTGCTTGCAAATGCATGGCACCACAGATCCGACGCCATCAGCTCGATCCCTGTTTTAATAGCTGTAACCATCGCTATTTTCAATCCAAATTTGGCCTTTATCGATCTTATCGGCGCACTCATTGTTTCACTCTTTATTCTTAAAGTGTCTTGGGATATCATGCGACCTGCCGTCTCAGAACTTTCTGATGGTGGCGCCTCTGCACACGATCGGGAGAAAATAAAATCGATTGTTCTGGAAGTTGATAGGGTAAAAGAAACCCATGCTATCCGAACTCGAAAGCTTGGCGCCGGTCTTTACGTTGATCTTCATGTATTGGTTGACGGAGAAATGACCGTACAGCAAGGCCACCGTGTTGCACACGAAGTTAAAAATAATTTACTTGCGAAAGGACCGGATATACTGGATGTTGTTGTGCATATAGAACCCTATACCGAATATTCCATGAAATATCCGGGCTCTATCACCTAAATTCTGACACAACGTAACTGTAAAAAACTGCGGATTTGGAAGGCCGCTGAAATGAAAAAATACGAGCAAGTGAATGCGGCAAGAATCATGCTGGAATTACCCGAACGGGCGACCATGGAGGAGATCAAATCCAGTTATAGAAAACTTATTCGGCAATGGCATCCTGACAAATGCAAGAAAAGCAAAGAGAATTGCCTGGAAATGACAACAAAAATTATTACTGCATACCGAATTCTTAATGATTATTGTAAGAATTACAAATTCTCCTTCTCCAAAGAAGAAGTCAGTAAATATCTTTCAGCAGATGAGTGGTGGTTCGAACGTTTTGGCAAAATCCCCTTATGGGGGGATGAAGACAAAAACCTAAAATGATCGTTGTTGAAAACCTCAATAAAAGCTTCGGCTCCCAGACCCTTTTCAAGGGAATAAGCTTCAAACTCAACCCCAAAGAACGCATAGGGGTCGTGGGTCGTAATGGACATGGCAAGACAACCCTGTTTAGGCTCTTAATCGGTGAAGAGCTTCCGGATGAAGGTACCATTAACGTTCCCAAGCACTATCGAATCGCCTGTGTTCGGCAGGAAATCGAGTTTACTGAGGATACGGTTCTGGCTGAGGGCATGACGGGGCTTCGTGAAGAAAATCAGGACCACTTCTGGAAGGTTGAAAAGATACTTGCCGGTCTCGGATTTTCTAAAAAGGATATGCAGCGGCACCCGGCAGAATTTTCAGGTGGATTTCAAGTTCGCCTTAATCTTGCCAAAGTCCTCGCATCAGAGCCTGATCTGTTACTCCTCGATGAACCGACAAATTTTCTCGATATAACGTCCATACGATGGGTAGAGCGTTTTCTTATGCATTGGCCCGGCGAGTTAATGATGATCACCCACGACAGGGGTTTTATGGACAAGATCGTAACGCATACGCTAGGGATTCATCGAAAGAAAATACGAAAAATTTCAGGAAACACCGAAAAGTATTACAATCAGATTGCCCAGGACGAAGAGATATATGAAAAGACCCGCATTAATGACGAACGCCGCCGAAAAGAAATCGAGTTATTCATCAACCGTTTTAGGGCAAAAGCTCGCCTTGCCAATTTGGTGCAGTCTAGAGTGAAAACACTATCCAAATTGGAAAGAAAAGAAAAGCTCGAAAATCTAAAAACCTTAGACTTTTATTTTCGAAGTATTCCTTTCCCTGGAAAATTCCTCATGAATGTCAGGGATATATCTTTTTCATACCATCAAAACCAACCGCTAATTAGAAATTTTAGCGTATCCGTCCGTGCAGGGGACCGGATCTGTGTTGTGGGTAAAAACGGCAAAGGAAAAACAACGCTGTTAAAACTCCTATCCGGCGTTTTAAAACCAAAAAAGGGTAACATTGACAGTCATCCATCTGTAACCCAGGGATTTTTTGAACAGGCCAATGTTAAGGATCTGGTCCACACCAGAACCATAGAAGAAGAAATCCTCTCGTCACACACGGACGTGAATCGCCAATCAGCAAGAAACCTATGTGGTGCCATGATGTTCGAAGGCAATGATGCTTTAAAGAGGATTGGTGTTCTCTCAGGGGGTGAGAAGATGAGGGTGTTGCTGGGTAAGATTATTGCCACTCCCGTGAACTTCCTGCTGCTCGATGAACCCACCAACCACCTGGATATGGAATCGTGCGATGCCCTGCTTTCAGCTATCGACAACTTTGACGGTAGCGTTATCATGGTGACTCACAATGAGATGTTTCTGCATACCCTTGCGGATCGGCTGATCGTATTTCAAAATAACCAGGTATATGTATTTGAAGGCAGCTACCAGCGATTTCTCGATAAGGTTGGTTGGAAAGATGGGGGGCATGCACCTATATCGGAGCCAAAGAAAATCGATACAGCCAACCCGAATCTAAAGCTAACTAGAAAAGAGATAAGACGAAAACGTTCCGCGTTCGTTATCGAGCGTGCCAAGGTGCTAAAACCCCTTGAACAACAAATCCTTAACACTGAAAATGCCATTGAAAAACACGAAAAAAAATTAGATGAACTCAACACGGCTATGCAGGAAGCATCACAAGTTCAAGATCCAAAAAGAATAGCATCTGTGTCTCAATCGATCCACGGCTGTCGAACAACCATCGACAGCCTTTTTGATGAACTGGAAAAATTTACCACATCATTCGAAGAGCAAAATGCAATGTTTGAAAAGAAATGGCAACAACTCGAATCGGATATGAATTGATTTTTTTCGACTAGAATGACATAATTCATCGTGTGTAAAACTAACTACAAGCCATCTAAAAAATGCGGATTACGACCAAGAACAAGGCGCGAGAAGCCATAGGCGTCTGTGTAACATATGAAAAAGCGCAATCCCGCCCATAGGCGGGATGAGCATTTTGCCTAAACGCCAAACTGCGAAGCAGTTTGCTGATTTTGCGCTCTATGATCGGAAAATCAGGGAAGCGTTAGCTTTTATCATTTAAGTATTGTGAAACAATACAACAGGCTTGCAACACCGTAATTGGGTGTTAGATGTATTTTTGAGATGGCTTGTGATAAGTGAGTTAGATGCTTGACATAACATTTTTTAATGGAAATGTTATCTATGAAAAAAAAACAGAAAATAATCGTTTTTCAGCAAAACGGTAGTGGTGATAAAAAAATTCAAGGTATCATACAGTATGGAAAAAGCCGCTTTTCCATTGAAATAATATCTATTGATACACCTCTTCCTCCGGTCATCGACGACGCGCGCGAATATGTCCCTCCAGATATCCACCGGGCTGATTTAATACTCGATTTTTTAAAACATCCAGATATTTCCCATGACCTTGCCGACATTTGCAGCCGCAAGAAAATTCCCATCATCGCCTCAGGGAAAAAATTGCGCGTTAAGGGTATTCATACCCCTCCCACCTGATGTGGTCTCTCCAAGCAGGCCGGTCTTGGTCTTTATGGAAATATGTTTGGTATGCCGGAATTTACCGTAACGGTTGTCGGGGAGAAAATTGCCAACATTCAGGTAATACGCGGAGCTCCCTGTGGGGCAACCTGGGATGCTGCACAGCGCATCGTTAATCTCCCGGTAGAGGAAGCCGCGGTACGCATCGGCCTCGAGGTACAGTATTTTTGCGTCGCAGACCCTTCTAACTGGGACCCTATATCCGGTAAAAGTTCGGTGCATCTAGCGGGTGAATTTCATAAATCAGCACTTAAAAGGGCTTTAATAAACCTGAAGTCCGAACATGTGAAACCAATGGATGGTTAATACCAACGTTATATTGAGATCGCCATACATACATCATTTCAAATTTTGAATTGATTCCGTTGAAGGGTGGGTTTTAATGACATTAGCCACGGTAGACTTTAGCTCCTATAGTGAATCGGTTGCTGCAGCGTTTGAAAAAATAGATGCAGGAAAAACACTTTCAAAGCAGTCGGCGATTCTAATCAAACCGAACCTGATTAATGCAACACCTCATCCTGTCACAACGCCTGCAGTGTGTTGTGAAGCTGTCATACAATACATTCGTTCCTGTTCATCAGCAGAAATTGTTATTGCCGAAGGATGCGGCGATTCAGTGCTCGAAACCGATGAGATATTTCACCTGTTAGGATACAGGGATCTTGCCACAGAATATGCCGTCTCGCTGGTCGACTTAAACAGGGCATCTCTTAAAAAGCTTGAAAACAATAATCTGGTGATTTTTCCAGAAATCTACTTACCGGAAATTGCTTTTACACATTTTATTATCTCTTTACCTGTACTTAAAGCCCATTCTCTGGCTACAATCACCGGTACCCTAAAAAATATGATCGGTTTTGCTCCGCCGAAATACTATTCCGGCAGATTTGGAGGGTGGAAAAAATCGTTTTTTCATAACAACATGCAGCAAGCGATTATTGAATTGAACCAATATAGACGACCTGATCTTTCCTTGATTGATGCAAGTATCGGACTGGCGGATTTCCACCTTGGCGGGCGCCATTGCACACCTGCCGTAAATAAAATTGTCGCAGGGTTTAATCCGGTGGAGGTTGACCGAAAAGCTGCACAACTTCTCGACCTCGACTGGAAGCAGATACCACACCTTTTGCAGGAAATTTGAGCTATTCGTGAACACCTATCGAAAAGTATTTAAACGGTTACTCTATGGCCGGATGTTTCTATATATCGGATCTGCTTTCATAAAGGCTATTTCCTCGACCTACCAAATAAAAATAGCTCATCCGGAAATTGAATTGAACATTCTCAAAAGAGGGCATGTTCCCATCTATGCCTCATGGCATCAGCGATTTTTTCCAGGGATAACCTTCTTTGCAACCCGGCGTCCAATCTCGATCATGATAAGCCAGAGTAGAGACGGCGAGTTGATCGCCAAAATCGCTCATTTGTTTGGCTGGCATGCGGTAAGGGGGTCTTCATCTCGCGGGGGGATCAAAGCCTTGCATGAAATCCGTGAAATGGCACGACAAGGATACAGCGTCGGTCATATTGTCGACGGTCCACGAGGCCCCTTTGGTATTGTCAAACCCGGTCTGGTTAAAATCGCCCAATATTCGGGAATGCCGATCCTGCCTACTATTATATCTTCCGAACGAAAGTGGATGGCCAGTAGCTGGGACAGGTTTATGATTCCAAAGCCCTTTTCACGTATCATCATTAGATTCGGAGATGAAATCTATGTACCTAAAAAGGTAAAACATTCAGATTTCGAGGAAAAACGCTTGTCGATTGAGCGCGCCCTAAAAGAATTATACAATGAAACCGACGACACCTGGACACATCCGGAAAAATGCAACCGACTGTTTGAAAACTAAACCGGAGTTGGCAATAGTAGCGTAACAATACAAGGACGGCAAATCTTTATTCTCTTACGTTGTATTTTTAGGAAATTGTTACAATTTGGAGCCCTTATTTGTTTGACATTGCTTAAAATTTACAATAAAATACCATTATAAGCTTCCTGAAATCATCCTCCTGAAGCGGAATGGGAATGGATTGATGCCCAGAAATTTATATAAAAATAAATCAGTGCTATTTTTTTTAACATGACGAATTAAAACAGGAGATATCGATTTGAGCGATTTCATCGAAAAGCGAAAGAACCCCCGAGTCGAAGTAAGATGGCCCATAAAGGTGTCGACGAATGAAGGTCTAGTCGAAGGTGAAACGGTAAATATTTCTCTTGACGGTGTGTCAATCTACTGTAGTGATCCGCTCCCTTTTAATGAAGTTCTGAGTATATCCATCGAGCCTCTCAACCAGTCTGTTATAGAGCTATCAGGAAAAGTCATCTGGTCGGATAGTTATAGTAGAGACGAAGGTCAATCTTATGCTATCGGCGTTAGTTTCTTGGAAATTACCGATGAAGACCGCCAACGATTTACTCAATTTAGAGATTTAGTATCATTTCTTTTTCGATAAAACCCACCTGATATTTTTTCCGATCAAAACATCAGTAATAACGAGGATAATCTGCCCAAAGATGCCATCCTGCAAATGCCAATTTTGAAACCCGTTCTATCGTACTTAACTCTCTTTCTGATAATAAGAGGAATGTCTGGATGCGTATGGAAAATAGAATAGTTCCCTCATTGTCAAATAATCGGGTTTGGCCTGCCTCTTTACTTTGTCTTGGGATATATTTTTTTCTATAACCCGGGCTTTAACACCCAATCCAAGCATTTTTGAAATCCTATTGACCTCCTCAACAAACCTCACATTATTATGGCTGGTTTCGCCTACCCATCCGCCGGTCTGGTGAATCCTCTGATGAATCATCTCGTGTAAAAGAACATCGCTGGAGAGATTTTTATTCATATACCCGACGTCCCATGTGAGGTCATTCCTCGGATAAATCGGCCTTAATAAATGACGGTGCAGATATATGAGATTTTCGGCAGCTTTGTAATATCCCAAACTCTCTCCTTGCATTGTCAATCCCCAGACAATCGGGCCGACTTTATTGTTTCCATGAAAAAAGGTGTCATTTAATTTCTTCCATTCATCATAGACCCAAGCGCCGGCTTCACCAAATCTTTTGATTCCCTCTTCTTTCAATTCAAGAAATGTCGTCATCGCATCCTAGGTCCATTATTTATGGATGGAAACTAGTCGAGTATGAAATCCGTAATATAGGGATTTTCCTCCATCTCACGACCGATCGTCGACGATGGGCTTGTCCCGTAGTCATGCCCCGGCCATACGACGGTCTCTTTCGGGAGCCCAATGAGCTTTTCCAAAGATTCGATAAGGGTCTCCAGAGAACCACCGATTAAATCGGTCCTCCCTGCCGCACCCACAAATAACGTATCACACGTAAAAAGGTGCCAGTGAATAAGATAACATACTGAACCCGGGGTGTGTCCTGGCGTATGAATAACTTCAACCCCGAGCATCCCTACCTTCAATACATCCTTATCCTTGAGCCTAATATCCGCCGAATCAGGTCCCGGTAATCCCAACTCTTTTAAAGACATCTCCTGAATCGAGCGGTCAGAAAAAAATTGATCATCTGTTTCGTGCATGCACACCGGAGCCGACAAAAGATGTTTTAATTTCGCGTTGCCCAACGTGTGGTCAGCATGGGCATGTGTGTTCAGGATATATTTTATTCGAGCTTCTTCGGATTGAATTAAAGCAAAAAGCTCTTCCTCATCTCCCGCCGGATCAATAATCACCGATTCCCGGGTTTGTGGGCATACCACTAGATATGTCATCACCTGAAACGATCCCACAGGTATTTGTTTTACTATCACGTGTTGCGTCAATTGGCCTCCTCGAGACTTCTGAAGAATGTTCCCTTTTGTACCATTTATATATCATCCTCATAAAACTTAATCGATAAAAAAATCTTTCTGTTGGAAAAACAGATGACGCTTTCGGTGCATACTTTACGCGGTCGCAATGGCCCCATCCATTATTTAATTTATTGTAATTTAATTGTATTTGCATGATCCTGAAAAATTATCATGAAATACTCGGGCTAATTTGACAGAACCTATAAAATAAGGTAAAGAAAACAGACGAATAAAAAAGTTAAGTGAGGTTTTCTACCAACTGAGACCTTTGAAAAATGTTCAGTTTAGCCAAGGTCTCTCTATAAAAACTTTTCTGCAATAGGAGTACTCAACTCATGGCTCTTACCAAAGCTCATATTGTCAGCACCATCCAGAATCATCTTGATCTACCAAGAAAAAGAAGCTCGGAACTGATTGAAATTCTTTTGGAAGTCATTAAAAGAACCCTAGAAAACAACGAAGATGTTTTGATCAGCGGATTCGGCAAATTCAGCGTGAAAGATAAAAAGGAGCGTAAAGGTAGAAATCCGGCAACCGGTGAGGAAATGATGCTAGCTCCCAGGAAGGTCGTCACCTTTAAGTGTTCCGGAAAATTAAGAGATAAGATTAATGCCTAAACGTCTTCGAGCGTCTAAAACTTGTTGCGATCAGCAAAGCTTTGAAACAGCCTAAACTTACATCTCAAAAAAAAATAATGGCCTCTATTCTCCTTTTTTCCTCATCGACTAAGAAAAAAAGATATCTCCTTTCATAAACAACCTGGAGCCCTCTTGCCCGAAGTTTTTGATTAAGTATTAAAAATGAATTACTATCCAGCCATTTAGCGTTGCGAATCCTATCA
>CP070768.1:3027630-3046537 GCA_020345745.1 Desulfobacterales bacterium | reverse complement strand
ATAACAGCATCGAATGTCGATTTGTGATTTTGCAGCTCGGCATAACTGCTAAAGGTAAATTTCAAGGTATACTCGGTGCTTTCAAAATTGTTTGACGGTATCAGCTGGGCACCTGCTTTTAGGTTTAATCCTTTGACGTGTGCTTCAAATATCTGCTTGGTTTTCGTTATTATAGGAAAACGACGCTGCTTTAAATATGTACTTATTTTGCTGGACTTTTGATTTCGATCGAAACGGTCATTGTTCAAGATGTCTTCCAAAGCATCATCGTTAAGCACTTCCAACATGGTTGCATCATCACGCCGGGCAATCTCTTTGATCAGGGTGAGGATTTCCCTTTGCTTGCTTAAGCTTAACTTAAGATTGGCAAAAAGTTCGACAAAGCCTAGTCCGGTCTCTCTTTCCAAACGATTCAGGTCCAGAGCCATTGACAAAGAAAGGGTATTGGAGAGTATACCGTTTTGCAGCGTTTTGGGAAGATGGCTGATTTTTTGAATTTTTTTAACAAGAGATCGATTTTCCGGTAATCCCATTGCAGCCATCTCCATTCCCAAATGATTCGTGTCGTCCAAAAAACTATAAATCAAGTTGATCGATCTTGATAATTCAATGAGGTTCAGGGACCGTTGATACGTGTTGTCCACAATCGCATATTTCACACACTCTCGTTTTTGGGTGCTGGCATCGAGAATCCTGGCGTCGATGTTTTTCCAACCGAGGCGCCGGCTAGCTGAAATTCGGCGAAACCCGCAAACAATCGTATAATTCGAATTATTTTGAACCAATAAAGGTGGGTTTACGATGCCTATCCGTTGTATCGACGCAACCAGATCATCGGTATTGTCATTGGTCGTAATACGATAGGAATCATCTTCCAATTCGATCTGGTCGAGGGGTACCCTCTTGATTTTAAATCGCATGATCCGGAGCGGTCAGTTGGTTGAATGCTTCCAGGTATTTATTGCGTGTATGAGCGATGACATTCTCGGGCAGTGAAGGTCCTGGGGGCTTTTTGTTATAATTTATGGAAATCAAATAATCTCTGACATACTGCTTGTCAAAACTCTTTTGTGGACCCCCAGCTCGATAAGACGCTTTGGGCCAGAATCGGGAGGAATCCGGCGTGAGGATCTCATCGATCAGAATAAGATCGTTACCAATCAAACCGAATTCAAATTTTGTGTCGGCAATGATAATACCCTTTTTGGCGGCGAACTCAGCGCCTTTTTGGTAGATCTGGATACTCAGTGACTTGACGCTTTCAAAACGGTTTTTTCCTATCAACTGGATAGCCGCCTCAGCGTCTATGTTGATGTCATGATGGCCCATGTCAGCCTTGGTTGAAGGTGTAAAGATGGGTTCGGGAAGTCTTTCGGATTCTGCCAAACCTTTAGGGAGCTTGATTCCGCAAACACTTCCAAACGACTGATAATCATTCCAACCGGATCCTGAAATATAACCTCTTACAACGCACTCAATGGGAAGGGGCGTTGCTTTTTTAACCAGCATGCTCCTGTCCCTAAGTTGCTCAGCATAGGGTTGGCAAACACTGGGAAAGTTTTTAGGATCGCTGGCGATTACATGATTGGGGATTAAGGTCTCCATGATGCCAAACCAAAAAAGGGAAATCTGTGTTAAAACCTTTCCTTTGTCGGGAATGGGATCAGGCATAACAACGTCAAAAGCGGAAAGGCGATCTGTCGCAACCATCAGAAGTTGATCGTCAAGGTCGTAAATATCACGGACCTTTCCTCTTTTTAGCAGCTTCAGTGTCGCAAAATTGGTTTCGAGTATCGTATTTTTCATAATTTTAAAGATGTACAATCGAACCGCAAATACCGTCATCTATGGTCAGCAAGCCGACGGAACGGTTTCGTCCAAAGGGAAACGTGCCTGAAAAGGCACCCGGGTTAAACATGAGAACACCGTCTTTCACTCTATTTACCGCTTTGTGAGTATGGCCATAAACAATGGCATCCACTCCCTGGAATTCACTCCTGACTCTAGCTTCAACCCCTTTTGCAGAACCCCAGCCGTGAATCAGTCCAATTCGGTGTCCATGAATGTTTATGATTTCCTTTACAGGTAAGGTTTGGGTCACATCATGGCGATCCATATTACCGCATACGGCAACCACATCTTTGCCTGCAAAAGCCTCTAAGATCGAGATCCTTGTAAGATCGCCTGCGTGAAGTACCATTGAGACATCGGAAAAGATGCTGTCTAGCAAACTGCGAAGCGATTCGGAGGGGTTTGACATATGTGTATCAGAAATAACGCCTATCTTCATTTGCCAATGTTACAATTCAGAGCCATACTGCTCTTTGAATGCTTTTATATATTTTATTAAAATCTGTAATGCGGCTTCATCCATCTTATGGAACTGGATGCCCGATTCAAAGTTTTCGTCTTTACCGGGGCTGCAATGAACAATGTCTCCATTGATATCGACCAAATCCTCTTCAAGCCCAATGGTCAGAGATATGGTATATTTTGGATCGATTTTGGCATGTGTTTCCAAAAGAATTCCGCCTTGACTGACATTTAACGTTCGCCCCATTCCTTGAACCATGACCTGACCGCTGTCATCAGTACATGAATACGATAATAGATTGAGAGAATCGATTCTTGAAAAAAGTCTTTTATCTTTTGTTGTCATCGATTTCACCATATTAAATGTTTTGCTCGTCAACTTTTTTTTGAATATCACTTGCCACTAATGTTGTCGCCGATACGGTGGTTGCTAAAAACTCGATAAGGTGTCTAAATGTCGCTGAAAGCTGATCAAATTCTTTTTGCAAAATGCCTGCATCCAACTTGCTGGTCTCCAGATCTTCGGACGCAAACACCGAGGCGGAATACGGCTCTTGTCCGATGTCCAGGAAAGGAACATGACCGAAAAAATCACCAGCATATAAATTGGCCAATGGCACATAGCCATTCTCCGTGTGCCGTACGATATTGACTTCACCTTCTTGAATGGCGAATAGGTTTTCTTCACTTTCACCTTGATGAATCAACTGTTCTTTGCCTTCGATGTAGTCGTCAGTCCTGACTTTTTTTAAATATAGATTCACGACCATATCGGTAATCTGCCTTAACCTTCTGTCAAGGCTTATGGTAATGTTTCTTAGTTCATTCGACATGCGCAAAAAATCTACGGAAAGGCGACGAAAGTCGATTACGCCAAGCTGAACATTATCTACAGCAATAATCGTTGTGCTGCGGACATTGCCTTCTAGTAATAACAGCGAGGCGACACTTCCGATAAATGCGCCTTCTCCGATTCTGAGTATTTCCAAAGGCCCTTTTGGTGTTTCTCTGTAGATTTCTGCAACGCCTTCCAGTATAACCCAGAACCAGCTGCCGTGTTTCCCTTCTTTAACGATATTGGTTCCAGCATAGGCTTCTTCTTCGTCAACGACATACATGTAATCGACAAGGGGTCCTCGGATGACCGGCAGCGTCGATGTTATGCCTGAAACATCGCTAGATTTTTCCTCAAAGGATAATGGGCCTACCTTTTCGATCTGACCATCATCCAACATGCTCAAACCGTCCAGAATAATTTCCATCCGGCTTTTCTTGATGACGACTTCAGCGGTGACATCTTCTTCACTGAACTCAAACTCTCCATCCGCCCATCCAAACAGCGAGTTCACCGCATCAAGGCCCAAAAGAGGCCCTACCTGGGCGTTGATTGGATTTCCATTATCAAAGTAGATTAAACCGGGATCTTGGACATACTTGCTGGTGATATGAAGAACACCAGTGCTGGCATTGGAACCCAGGAATTGTAAAACATCTCCCAGGCTGAGAAATTTAAGATTTCCGGATAAAACGTAGTTGCTCATGGGGGATCGTCGCTGCTATAAATTCATTTCTTTTTTAAATGATTTTAATGTTAATTTTAGGCATTCTTTTAAGGTTTCCCCTACACCCTCACCGTTCAGGGCGCTTGCTGGAAAAGACGGTACCTTCAGTTGTCTGTTCAAGTCTTTCTCCATCTGCTCAATAGACATGATAGGAAAACCTTGTTTAATAAGGTCCCTTTTGTTGTGCTGCATGACAAGTGGAATTTTAAAAATGCTGGATCCGTATTCCTTTAAATTTTGCTGAAGGTCTTTTAGGGATATCATGTTCTTTTCACGTCTGACCTCAAGAGAGTCGGAAACAAAAACAACCCCGTCAACGCCTTTTAAAACCAGCTTTCTGGTGGAGGTGTATTGAACCTGGCCAGGGACGGTATATAATTGAACCCTGACATCACAACCCTTTATTTTTCCAAGCCCCATGGGGAGAAAATCAAAAAAAAGGGTTCTGTCGCCTTCGGTGTCGACTGATACCATTTCTCCTGTGATCTGTTTTTTATAGGTCTTGAAAATATATTCCAGATTGGTCGTTTTGCCACATCTGCCTGGTCCATAATATACAATTTTACACTCAATCTCCCTTTTCTTTAAATTAAAAATAGCCATTCATCAATTCCAAAACAAAAATTTTCGAAGTAGAAGTATCAGACCCGTTCAAAATAACATAACGATATTACTATATAAATATTTATAGATTTTTTCAAGATCTTTCTTGAAAATGCTTGTTCTAAACACCCAAGACTATTTTGCTTGGAGGTGTGACGCCCATAACTAATTATCTACAACCTTAATGTCAAGGTTATAATCTCCACGTCTGGGCCCTGTTTTTATTTGCATAACATCAGAAACCAGCCCGGAACTGTTAAAAATCGCAATGGGAGAGTAGCATTCGATATTTTTAATCATATCGCCGACACTAAAGCAGTCCACCAAGTCCTTATCCCTGTTTGGAATCAGCAGGCTGATGACGTTACCGGATTGGAAATTGACTATCAACTCAAGGGTTTGTCCTTCTCTGGGCCCACTTTCCACGGTCAGCCGAATGGAGTTGATATCAAGAATCTCATCACTCTCAACCTCATCTTCTTCAAATTCAAACCCATCGATATCGACCCCCTCAGCAGCTGTTTCTTGAGTTTGCTGTTCATCCATTTCAAAAATATCGAGTAAATGAGCATCATCTTCTTCTTGAATCTTTGCCGCGGGTAGCGTCCGGTCAATCCCTTCTTTTTCTAAAATTCCCTCAAAAAACATGCGTAATTTATCGATCTGATCAGGCACAAACATGTCTTCTGAAAGCCATTGTTCATATTGTGTAAAGGCTTCATCTACCGAAGACATGGCCATATGGCATCGTAAGATATTTTTCGCAGCCACAACACGCAGGGATTCTTTTTTTATTAATTCATTAAATTCTGCTAACGCACTATCATATTGACCGAACTTGGCCAAGGCGATCGCCCCATCAAGGGCGATGGTATCTTCATCCTGATCTGCTGCGAATGTATACAACCGTTTGATCAAATCTTGCACGTCTGCTGCAACTTCAGGCCTTTTTTCAGCTTGCTCAACTTTCTCAATATCTATTTCCAGAAGGTCCATTTTTTTTGCTATACCATCCATCAGGCTTTGCTTATCCTTAAGCAGTTCATCGTCCTGGATCAGTTCCTTTGCTTTGTTGTATTTTCCCTTGGCCTCGTCCAATAATCCCTGTTTGTGATAAAGCTCTGCTTCCTGTAATAGTGATTTAACCTTTTTTAGTATGTTCATGTCTGACCTCACAACGTTTGGGATTAATGGTGGGGACTGTTGGCATTGAGACCTTTGAAAAAAGTCTCTTTTTACTCATCTTTGCATCAGACACAGATTTTAATCCTCAAAATATTTTATATATGTCTGTGGTTAAAATCTTCTTCTTGCTTGACCTTGAATAAAATGAAACGTTTTTTAAAGGTCTCGTAATATCAAGCACTTTCAATTCGAAATTCGATAAATCAGATAATTTTATAACGATTGTGTAGTTTATGTCAATATTTCATTGATTCTAATATCATTATGGATTATTAAAATTTATACGACACTTCGTGCAATATCAAAGCTGTTAAAAGGAGAATATCATGGACAAAAAAGTGACTGTAATTGGAGCAGGCAATGTCGGTGCAACTGCAGCACAACGGCTTGCCGAAAAAGAGTTATGCGATGTTGTCTTGATAGATATCATTGAGGGGGTACCTCAAGGCAAAGCGCTCGATCTGGCTGAAGCTGCTCCTGTTGAAAAGCATGATGCCCATCTAACCGGATCAAATTCTTATGCTGAATCTGCAAATTCTGATATCGTTATCATCACAGCGGGAATACCTAGAAAGCCGGGAATGAGCCGAGATGACCTTATCAGCACCAATGCCGGGATCGTAAAAACCGTTACCCAGCAAACGGTTGAGGTGTCTCCTGATGCGGTGCTCATTATCGTCAGCAATCCTCTTGATGCCATGTGTCACGTTGCCTTTGAGGCCAGCGGATTTCCTAAAAACAGGGTTATCGGTATGGCAGGCGTACTCGATTCAGCACGATTCAGGACGTTTATCGCCATGGAGCTCAATGTATCCGTTGAAAATACAACGGCCTTTGTGCTGGGCGGGCATGGTGATACAATGGTTCCGCTTCCTCGCTATTCAACCGTTGCCGGTATTCCCATTACCGAGCTTATGCACAAAGACCGGATTGACGCTATCGTCGATAGGACGGCTAACGGTGGTGCGGAGATCGTCTCGCTCTTGAAGACGGGTAGCGCTTTTTATGCACCGGCATCAGCCGCCGTGGAAATGGCCGAGTCGATCCTCAAAGACAAAAAGAAAATCCTCCCGTGCGCAACCTATCTTGAAGGAGAGTACGGGATTCAGGATCTTTTTATCGGCGTCCCCGTTAAACTAGGCTCAGGCGGTGTGGAGGAGGTCATTGAAATTACGCTCACAGAAGATGAAAAGCAGGCGCTTGAAAAGTCGGCAGATGCCGTTAGGGAATTGAAAGCTTTTTTGAAAACGCTTGCTTAGGCAGACACCTGGAACCGGGCATCAGGATTAGAAAGCGCCCTATTAACATTTTCGGCCACTTTTCGATTGATTCCGGGCACAGCATTCAATTCTTCGAGTGTTGCTGCCCGGATTTTTTTCATACTTTTGAAATGCTTTAAAAGCGCGGCCTTTCTTTTTTTGCCAATACCTGGAATCGAATCGAGAGCGGAATGCATCATCCGATGGGTTCGCCGTTTTCGGTGAAAGGAGATCGCAAAACGATGCGCCTCATCTCGTATCCTTTCCAAAAAAAGAAGAACATCTCCTTTCCCTTCAAAATGAATCGAATTCACCTGCCCTGCTCGGTAAACCTTATCCTGACGCTCCCCTTTCTTCTCGTCTTTCTTAGCGATGCTAATCACCTGAAAATCCTTTTCTAGCTGTAGCGACAAGATTACCGAAACCGCAATATTGAGTTGCCCTTTACCACCGTCAACCATCAGGATGTCTGGGTAGGGTTTCGATTTTTCTTTTTTTCCATACCTTCTTTTGAGAACTTCAGACATGCACGCATAGTCGTCTTTCGGGTTGGCTGTTTTGATGTTGTATTTTCGGTATAAAGAAGGATTTGGATTCCCTTTTTCAAAAACGACTATACCGGCTACAGTATCTTTCCCGGCCATGCTGGAAACATCAATACATTCGATCCGCCAGGGGATTCTGTCTGTCTTCAGCCGCTTTTGAAGCCTCATGAGCATGCGGGTATCGGTTTCTATTGATGCTTTAAGTGCCTTGAGATGGCTCCGGGCATTTTGGGATGACATGTTTACGAGTCGTTTTTTCTCACCCCTTTTGGGTTCGCGAATGCTCACCTTTTCTCCCTTGATCCGGTTCAGCAATTCGCTTAGCAATGATGAATCTTCAGGGGCGACTGGAACAAGAACTTCTTTGGGAATATAAGGCGCATGTTCATAAAACTGACGGATAAAAGCCCCAATCATATCGCCATCGGTTGACATGGTTTCCGGAAAACTAAAATGCCGTGTCCCCAAAAGAAACCCTCCACGAATAAATAAAACTGTAATTATTGACAATTCATAAGATCGCGCAATACCAAGGATATCTCTGTCTTTGAAATCACCGGTAACTGCAACCTGTTTTTCAAGCGTGGCTTCCAAGGCAAATATTTTATCTCTAAGTAATGCCGCCCTTTCAAAATCTTGCCGTTTGGCGGCGGCTATCATCTCCTTTTTGATTTTTTTTATCAGATCCGGAGTCCTTCCTTTTAAGAACAGGACGACTTCCTTGATAATGTTATCGTATGTCCTTTTTTCAACGTCAAGGCAACACGGTGCCAGACACATCCCCATTTGATGGTTAATACATGGCCGTGACCTGTTTTTAAAATGCTTGGTTTTACACTTTCGCAGCTTGAACGTTTTGTGGATCACCTTCAGGGTCTTGTGAACAGAAGCTGAAGATGAAAAAGGACCAAAGTATAGCGCGTCGTCTTGAACCACTTTTCGAACAATCGTCAGGCTGGGGTAGGGATTATTGACATCCAAGCGTAGTGACGGATATCGCTTGTCATCCTTCAAAAAAACATTATATCTCGGTCGGTAACGTTTAATGAGATTTGATTCAAGAATCAACGCCTCTTTCTCGGTGCTTGTGATAATGGTTTCAAAGTGTGCTATTTTTCTCAACAAAACATCTGTTTTTATGTCCAGCGCAAAGGAACGACCCCTTGATGGGGTGAAGTAGGAGGCGAGTCGTTTCTTTAAATTTTGTGCCTTTCCCACGTAAATAATCTTTTTGTTGGCATCTTTCATCACATAAACACCAGGTCTTGAAGATACCGAAGACAACTCGCCTTCCATGGTTGATTCGCGATGCTCAAAATTTGGTTTCATTTTAATAGCGGTATTTAAAAATCTTTATAAATCATAAAGCCCTTTTACCTGATGTTTTTGAGGGCATTCTCTTAATCAGCATATTTATAGATCAAACACTGCCAGCTTTTTCAACTGGGTGATACGGTCCCTGAATTCTGCAGCCTTTTCAAATGCCAGATCTTTCGCTGCTGCGGCCATTTCTTGTTCCAATTTCTTTATGATGCCATCTAAATCTTCAAATGAATGAAAGGTGGCAACATCTTCCGAAACGTCTTGTGCAGGCAGGTCATCCATCTCATACAAGGATGCAAAGACGGATGAAATTTCTTTTTCTATAGATTCTGGCGTGATGCCATGCTGTTCGTTATAATCCCTTTGTATACGTCGACGCCGGTAGGTTTCGTCAATGGCCTGTTGCATCGAACGCGTGATATGGTCAGCATACATAATGACCTTTCCACGCACGTTTCTAGCTGCCCGGCCACAGGTCTGGATAAGCGATCGAGTCGATCGGAGAAACCCTTCCTTGTCTGCGTCTAAGATGGCCACCAAGGATACCTCAGGAATGTCCAGGCCTTCACGAAGCAGATTAATGCCGATGAGGGTATCAAATTTGCCCATTCTGAGTTCATGAATGATATCCATTCGTTCCATCGTGCCGATATCGGCATGTAAATAGCGGATCCTTAGGCCCATATCCGAAAAATACTCGGTAAGATCTTCTGCCATCCGTTTGGTTAATGTCGTTACTAATACCCTTTCATCCTGATTCTGTCGTTCCAGAATCTCTTCATACAGATCATCAATCTGGTTTTCCGCTCTTCTCACATCGATTAACGGATCGATCAGCCCGGTGGGCCTAACGATCAGTTCAACCGGTTGCGCGCTCGACTTTTCGAGCTCATATTCTGCTGGCGTTGCCGATACATAAACGGCTTGTGATATTTTTGATTCAAATTCTTCGAATGTCAGCGGGCGATTATCGAGAGCTGAAGGGAGTCTGAAGCCATATTCAACTAGGGTCTCTTTACGTGACCGATCTCCTTTGTACATAGCCCGAAGTTGCGGGACAGCAATATGACTTTCATCGATAAAAAGCAGAAAGTCATCCGGAAAGTAGTCCACCAGCGTCGGTGCTGGTTCCCCCGTATTCCTACCGGTTAAGTGTCTGGAATAGTTTTCGATTCCATTGCAATAACCGAGCTCTTGCATCATTTCGAGGTCGAACTGCGTTCTTTCTTCGATACGCTGAGCTTCGATCAATTTGTTTTGGTTTCTGAATAATTCGATTCGCTCTTTTAACTCATCAATGATCGATTCTGTTGCTTGATGCAAAACCTGTTTTTGGGTCACATAATGACTGGCAGGATAAATTGTGGCCTGTTGCAAGCGTTTTGTCACCATGCCCTTAAGTGGATCAATCTCTGAAATACCTTCTATTTCGTCGCCAAAAAATTCAATGCGGATCGCCTTGTCTATTTCATAGGATGGAAAAATTTCAACCCGGTCGCCCCTCACCCTGAAGACCCCTCTATGAAAATCCGTATCATTTCGATGGTAATGCATTGAGACCAATTCGGAAATAAGATTGTCGCGAACGAGTTCCATGTCATTTTCAATAGCAATACGCATGTCCAAATAATCTTCCGGAGCCCCTATGCCAAATATACAAGATACACTGGCAACCACAATGACATCTCTGCGCGATAACACCGATCGGGTGGCAGAATGCCTTAGCTTGTCAATCATGTCATTGATTGATGAATCTTTCTGAATATAAGTATCACTGGAAGGAATATACGCCTCTGGCTGGTAGTAATCGTAGTAGCTGACAAAGTATTCAACGGCATTTTCAGGAAAAAGCGCCCTGAACTCATTATATAGCTGTGCCGCAAGGGTTTTGTTAGGTGCAATCACCAGAGTTGGCATGTCAACCTTTTCAATAACGTTGGCCATGGTAAATGTCTTGCCAGATCCGGTAACCCCTAAAAGAACGTGGTTTTTTTTGTTGGATAAAATATGGTTGCTTAATGCTTGGATCGCATTCGGCTGATCGCCTTTTGGCGTGAAATCAGAAATCAACTTAAAGGAAGTCATGAGATGAGATGGCTATCAATTTAAAATAATTCATTTAATAAAATCGTAGCACGATTTAAATTTGAAACCTTTGAAAAATGATCAATTTTGATTGGGCATTCCGCGGATAAATCCGCCACCGAACTTTGGCGGATTAAAATTCGAACCTGCCATCGAGATTAAGTAAAAGAGGACGTTTTGCGAAGGCCTCAATTTGTGATTTTCCAGATCGTTCCTTCGGGCCGGTCTTCCACGCTGATGTTCAGGTCTTGAAGTCGCAGCCTTATTTCGTCTGCCTTTTCCCAATTCTTTTCCCGTCTAGCCGCATTCCGTTCTTGAATCAGGTTTTCGATAACCGAAGGATCGATCGATTTCTGTTGCAGAACTTTAGACCGCTTTTTGTCAAAGTACGTTTTCGGTGACTCCAATAATATTCCAAGGGTCTGGCCGATGCGCAGAATATCGGTCTGGATGGTTAGGATCGCTGTTTGCAATTCAGATGACAGCTCGCCATTATTTTGATCCAGTGTACGGTTGACTTTACGAACCGTGTCAAAAAGTATTCCAACACCTCGCGCAGAGTTGAAGTCATCATCCATTGCTTCACAAAATTTCTCCCAACAATCTCCCGGCTCAGTATCGCCAACAGTTGCCAGACCAACCTTTTCAACCGTTCGTTCAAAAAGTGAGTATATTTTATCAAGACCTGCAGAGGCCTCGTCCATGGCCTTTTCCGTAAAATCAATGGGGCTTCGGTAGTGTTTGGATAGAAGGAATAGCCTCACCGCTTCTGGATGATATGCTTTTATTGCATCTTTTATCATCAGAAAATTTCCCAGAGACTTGGACATTTTCTCCTGATTTATGTTAACAAAACCGTTGTGAATCCAGTACTTGACAAAGGGTTTTTTAAAAATAGCCTCTGACTGGGCGATTTCGTTTTCATGATGGGGAAAGGTAAGATCTTTTCCGCCGCCATGAATATCGAACATTTCACCTAGATATTCACAACTCATGGCTGAACATTCGATATGCCATCCAGGTCTTCCCATACCCCAAGGGCTTTTCCAGGCAGGCTCACCGGGCTTTGAGGATTTCCACAACACAAAATCAAAGGGATTCTGTTTCTTTATGTCAACTTCTACTCTCGCCCCTGCCTCCATCTCTTCTAACCTGCGGCCGGAGAGCTTCCCGTATTCGTTAAATTTTTCTACAGAATAATAAACGTCGCTGTTGGTTTGATAGGCAAAACCTTCATCCATTAAGTGTTCAATAAAACGAATGATCTGGTGGATATGTGCCGTGGCTTTGGGCTCAATGTCGGCCCTTTCAACATTTAAGGCATCCATGTCTTCATAGAATTCCTTGATGTATCTTTCAGCGACATCTTGGGGTTCGATGGCTAACTGATTGGCCTTGTCAATGATTTTATCATCGACGTCTGTAAAGTTTC
This sequence comes from Desulfobacterales bacterium, assembly GCA_020345745.1. Lineage (GTDB taxonomy): Bacteria > Desulfobacterota > Desulfobacteria > Desulfobacterales > UBA11574. Next base: position 3,034,230 of record CP070768.1, on the reverse strand, counting down.
TAACATAAGTAACGTCGTAGCCTTTGACTCTGAGATATCTGGCAATGACGTCAAAAACGACAACGGATCTGGCATGTCCAATATGGCAGGAATCATACACCGTAGGACCACATACATACATTCGCACCTTGCCCGGCTCTAGCGGTTCAAACGCCTCTTTTTTTCTACCTAAAGTATTGAAGACTTTGAGGGTCATGATTCATTTCTCGCATCTTTCGTGTGGCTGATAAAACCCATAAAATTTCAAGATTTAATCGATAAGGGCAACACACATGGCGCCGATCCCTTCTCCTTTACCGATGATTCCGAGGCCTTCAGCGGTCGTAGCTTTAACATTAACACAATTTGGATCGATTTCAATCGCAATGGCAATATTTTTTCTCATTGTATCTCTAAAAGTAGATATCTTTGGCGCTTCGGTAATAACGACTGAATCGATATTAATGATTTTAAAGCCATTATTTTTAACCATTCGATGGGTTTTGGCAAGAAGTTTTATGCTGGAAATGCCCTTGAATCGAGGATCTGTATCTGGAAAATGGATACCGATATCACCTAAATTGGCTGCACCCAGTAAAGCGTCACATACTGCATGTACGAGCACATCGGCATCTGAATGTCCGATCAAACCTTTATCAAAAGGAATGGTTACACCGCCTAAAACAAGCTTTCGTCCTGGAACCAACCGATGGATATCATATCCTAAACCAACGCGCATGAGTTCGTCATCTTTCTTAAAAGGTTCTGCCATACCTCTACATTTTGGCATATATACTTGTCAACAACCGTAAAATCAAATACAAAACGATAAACACCTTGATTTTGGAAAAGACCATGCCGATTCGAATGCTCGCAAAAGAACTTTACCGAACCATACAACAGGTTGAAAGCGTTGAGATTGAATTGGAAAACGCACCTTTTGAAAAACAGCAAGCGATTAAAGACAAGCTACGCAAGTTAAAAGCGGAGCGGGATCGAATGCGAGCGATATTAGAGGGTAAAAAAGAGCGCAAGTTTGGAGTCTGACATGAAAACGGATCAACAATTGGACAGGACGAAATCAACAAGGAGCAATGCCCTATCTGAACTTGAATCAGAGCGACTTTTTCAGCAATATGACATTCCGGTAATTGATGGGGTGATTGTCGCAAATAAAGACGAGGCCGTCCTTGCTGCACTTGATATCGGATTTCCTGTAGTTCTCAAGGGCGTGGGACCAACGCTTTTACATAAAACAGAACGGGGGCTTGTGCATCTCAATCTGGCCAACCCTCAGACCGTCAACGAGGCCGCCCTTGCAATTATTTCCGAGGCCAAGGAAGAGCTTGAAGGGATATTGGTCCAGCCGCAAATTCAAGGGAAAAGGGAATTTGTGGCCGGTCTTTTTCAAGATGCACAGTTTGGCCCGGTGATTATGTTCGGTTTGGGAGGTATTTTTGCTGAGGCTCTCTCCGATGTCTCCTTTCGGCTTGCGCCTTTAAATGAAATCGATGCACTTGAGATGTTGGATGACATCGAGGCCAAAGAGCTATTAGAAAATTTCAGAGGAGAAGACGCTGCCAATCGAGATCAATTGGTCAAAACATTGTTGGGGCTTTCCCGCATCAGTACCGAGCATCCGAACATTACTGAAATAGATATCAATCCTTTGGTCATAACTGCAAAAGGAGAGGTATGCGCTGTGGATGCCTTGGTGATGACATCAACAAAAACCCGAGAGATGGATTTTTTGCCGCCTGTCGATCCTGCTGATTTGGGATATTTTTTTCATCCCAAGCCCATTGCGTTTGTGGGAGCCTCAGCGCAAATGGGCAAGTGGGGGCACATCCTTTTGACCGCCACTATCAGTGGCGGGTTTGCAGGTGATATATATCCGGTAAACCCTAAAGGCGGTACCATTGCAGGCCACAAAGTATATCGATCAATTAGCGAAATACCCGGCAAGGTTGACCTTGCTGTCGTTACGATTCCGGCGTCACAGGTACTCGACCTAATTCCCCAGTTTGAGGAAAAAAGGATTCGCAATATGTTGTTGATAACATCAGGGTTTGGCGAAACAGGGTTGACCGGCAAAAAACTTGAGAGAGATCTTGTCAAAAAGGCAAGAAAAGCCGGCATTCTTGTGCTGGGTCCCAATACCATGGGAATCTGCAATCCCCATATCGACCTCTACTGCACCGGCGTGAATGTCAGGCCCAGGCCTGGTTCAACTGCCGTGGTGGCCCAGTCTGGAAATATGGGAACACAGCTTTTGGCTTTTGCCGAGCAACAAGGCATCGGTATTCGAGGTTTCTGCGGTTCAGGCAACGAGGCCATGATTGCCATCGAAGATTATCTGGATGCTTTTGAAACCGATGATTTGACCCGAATTGTCATGTTGTACATTGAAAGTGTAAAGAACGGCCGCCGCTTCTATGAAAGTGCTCTTCGGGTGGGGAAAAAGAAACCTATCGTTCTGCTCAAAGGAGGGCAAAGCCGGGCAGGAAATGAGGCCGCAGCCAGCCATACTGGCGCGTTGACGACAGACACAAATATTTTTAATGCCGTGTGCCGTCAAGCCGGCATCGTCAAGGTTGAACAACCCATGGATTTACTCGATTTGTCCGCATCGTTTTCGTCGTTGCCTTTACCCAAAGGGAAGCGTGCTGCCGTTATGACCCTTGGTGGTGGTTGGGGTGTGGTTACAGCTGATTTGTGCTCGGCTTACGGGCTCGAACTTCCTGAACTGGCACCTGAAATCATAAAGCGCTTGGACACGTTGCTTCCTCCGTACTGGAGCAGATCAAACCCGGTTGATTTGGTGGGCGAGCCTGACAATAAATTACCTATGATCGTCCTTGAAGAACTATTAAAATGGGAGGGTTGTGATGCTGTCATCAATCTGGGTATTTTAGGACGGAAAATTATGTTAAAAAGCCTCGGAGAATCGGTTTTGAAGGCAGACCCAGCTTATTCTCAGGAGTTTATCGAATCTGTCAATCGAAATTTCTCTAAATTCGAAGAAAGATATATTGCCCATATTGTCGACTTGATGGAAAAATACAATAAGCCGGTATTTGGAGTGAGCCTGATGAAAGACAATAATGACTATACGGTTTACCGGGTTGAAAACCACCATTTTAAAGGCGTGTTTTTTGAAACACCGGAACGGGCAGTCAAGGCATTTGCCAAAATGGTTGAATATCACCGTTTTTTAACCCGAAATCGTACCTCCTCAATATATACGGGTTGACCTCACAACTACGGGCTTCAGGCTTCTTTTTCAGTCGATAGCAATCTCATCTCAGCAGGGTGACCCAATATTTTATGATCTGGATTTTTTTATGCCAACCCCAATCGCTGCACCCGGATTACTCAATGGCGATGACGATTTTCTTGTTCTTCTTATGTTCCTCTATTTCAACAACATTGCCGCGGATATCTTCATTTTGGGCCAGCTCAACAATCATGTCTATATCTATCCCTTTTTCATGTAATGCAGCGAAGGCATGTTTGGGTATTACTTTCTTGGCAAAACGAAGGATCGATATGGGAATGCTTATGGTGGTATCGGGATGGGTCTCATTTTTCTTGTAAGTTCTGATTTTTAGATTCGCCACAAATAATCCTCCTTAAATAACCGGGCTAAAACCGCCGCCATTGAATACACGCATTATCATTAATTTTATAACGCTTGGTAAAATTTGCACGGACTTCAACAGCATATTTTATCGGCCCTGATGACCGGTATATTTGCTTCGATAGGGGTGTTGTATTTTGGAAGATATCAAGAATACACGCATCTTCCCCAACGAAAATGATATCAAGGGGAATTTGTGTATTGAGCATCCGAAATTTTTGTTCATTTACACTGTCAAAAACAAAAAGCATGCCGTGGTGATCATCCAGCGAATTTCGCCCCATGAGTCCTTTTATTTGAGCTTCTGGTGTGTCAGCGATTTCAATAAGAATCGATGCTAAAATCGAGCCGTCGGGACCGACGAAATTAAGCGTTCCATCGACCTGCAGCGGCAAGGTTTTTGGAGCGATGGACATCTTTGTATCAAGGTGCCTACAAGCCGATAGTAACATTATTCCCAATAATAGGTATTTAACAATCGTGTTTATCATGTTATGATAAGATTAATTTAAAAAGGGATTCATCGCTTTTGAAAATGTTCCAAAATACTAAATGATGAAATACTTTACCAAAAACAACGCTTTTCAATACCGATTCGATTTTGAAATTGGGTATTTTATAAAGAGCCCTTGCAAGACATGTGAATCACGCAAACATTTCCCCGCATGTCTAGACGATTGTCGTCTCCTGGACAGCATCCACGACATGTTATCTGAGGTAGTATCCTGTTCAAGGCGCGCTTGAAGAGGCCTTTGAAAAGCGTTCCCTTTTGTCCAATTTCTGCGTTAGGCACAGATTTTAATCCTTGAAATACTCAATGTATGTCTGTGGTTAAAATCTTTGCCTGTCTTGAACTTGAACAATATTAAACACTTTTCAAAGGTCTCTTCAAATGGTTTAACAGCCCGATAATCTTCCTCTCAATCATTCCATTTATTTCAATTTTGTCTTTTAAAAAAATTGTACAGCCGTTGTTCCTCGTGAATTGCGATCAAAATTGGTATGCGCAACTTCAGTATTATAGAAAACGATATACAACCGCCCCCCATGTCAATCCTGCACCCAAAGCAAGAAAAAGGACGGTGCTCTTGCTTTGGATGCATTGCCTCTCAATAGCTTCATCCAATGCAATCGGAATGCTCGCAGCGGTTGTATTGCCGTAGCGCTGGATATTGTTAATCACTTTTTCCTCCGGCAGGTTCAATAACTTGGCAAATGCCTGATTTATCCGCAAGTTGGCTTGATGAGGAATAAAGAAATCTATATCTTCCACAGTAAGATTGGCTTTTTTTAAGACCTCTTTGGTAACTTGGGCAAGCTTTCTTACTGCGGTTTTAAATACCGTCCTGCCGTCCATAAACGGATAGTGGCGCCCTGCTCTGACCATCTCTTCAGTGATGATAGGATTCAGTTTATGAGATGGCAATTCCATCATGAGAATATTCGCAAACTCACCCTGAGCGTGCAAGGCAGATGCCAGAACGCCTGCTGCTTCGGCAGTCTCTACACCTTCCAGACAGGCGGCTCCGGCACCGTCGCCGAACAACACGGCTATATCTCGCCCCCGGGTTGAAAGATCGATGGCCGTACTTTGAACTTCCGCGCCGACAAGAAGAATTCTGTTTGCATGCCCGCTTCGAATAAAGGCATCGGCAAGGGTTAGGCCATATATAAAACCGGTACATTGTTGGCGGATATCGAGGGCGGGTGTTGAATCGAGTCCTAGCTTGTGTTGTAAAAGGCAACCGGAGCCGGGAAAATAGATGTCCGGGCTCAGTGTTGCGAATATGATTAGATCAACATCCTCATGCGTCCACTCTGCCCTATTCAATGCGATCTTGGAAGCTTGCAGCCCGAGATCGGAAGGTCCGATCCCACCTTCTGCAGATACCCATCGACGCTCTTCAATCCCTGTTCGCTGGCGGATCCATTCATCTGACGTGTCCATCCATTGGGTAAGGTCATGGTTGGTGACAACGCGCGGTGGAACATAGCGGCCGGTTCCCTTAATCATCGTCTGTTTCATTTGAATACCTCAAGTCTATAGCTGTTTAACCAAGCGCAGTGCAAGCCCTTAAAAACTTCGGGTTGATCTCATATGTGTTTACTTTATATTTTTGCCTTTCAGTCGATTTCAATTATGCCTTTTAAAAAATATTATTCAGCCGCTTTGCACTATGGTCTGAAATAAAAATTAGGGTTCGAAACTTAAATTATCACAAATTCTCTGCTTTGCTGGTTTGTCTATGTTGATGCCATCGCGTACTTATCCCCACAGCGCATCTCTCAATCCGGATGCCCGCTCAATTTTTCGCGAAAGGGTTGTTGTGATGGTTTTTTCAGTCCCCCATATGGAGACCTTGTGAATGGCCCTTGTAATCCCTGTATAAAAAAGCTCCCGTGTCAATACAGAATAATCTCGGTCGGGTAGTAGAAAAAGGACATGATCAAACTCCGATCCCTGACTTTTGTGAACGGTCATCGCATATACCGATTCATGTTCGGAAAGTCTATGCGGCGAGAATTGTCTGAGTTCACCCGATTGTCCTGAAAAGAAAACATGCATATCACTTTTTTCTGGTCCGGGAACAGGAAGGGTAATTCCCATGTCTCCATTAAAGAGCCCCAAACGGTAATCGTTGCGGGTGATTAAAATGGGTCTCCCCCGGTACCAAGGATTGACCGGCGAACTTTCCGGTGGTATAAATCCTTCCCGGCGCAATATTTTTTCTGCAAAACGGTTGATGGCGTTAACACCAAATGGGCCTTTTTTAACCACACAAAGTATTCTAAACCGTTTAAAACATTCAAGGGCAGTAGCCGGATCTTCTGTTTTGAAATAATCTGAATACCCGCTGATGATTTTTTTTTCAAGAACTTGAGACAGGTCATGCGGCTGCGGAATATTTTCCCATGCGATTTGATTACTGCTATTTTTCAGTACAGATAAAGCCTTAGTGACATTTCCGTTGTTTACGGCT
>CP070768.1:3000962-3027530 GCA_020345745.1 Desulfobacterales bacterium | reverse complement strand
GGCCATCCGCAGCGCACCTCGACAGATAGTGCTTTATGATCAGCATGGAAACAAAACCATGCCCCTGCTGGATGAAAACCCATTTTATGGTACAGGTTCTGATACGACGTTCACTCTGGATTTGGAAACCGGAGAGCGGCGCAGATGTGTCCTCGCAGATACCGGCAACTTCGCAAAGCTTGTTGACGGTCTCGATAACATCTCCTTTGCCATGTCCATGGGGAACCCCGTGGATGTTGTCAACGTCGAATACATCTATGTCCATGCGTTTGTTGAAATGATTAAAAACACCAACAAACCGATTGTATTTATCGCCGACCGCGGCGAGGACATGGCCAAAATCCACCAAATCGCCTGCATGGTGGCTGGCGGTGAAGATCAACTGCGCCAAAAACCGTTTCTGCTGAATTATTCAGAAGCCATTAGCCCGTTGCGTTTTCCCGAGCATGTCATGGACAGGCTTCTTTTTTGCGCCCGAAAAAGAATTCCTATTTGCCTCCCTTCCGGCTCAAATGCCGGCGGCGGCGCACCGGTAACCCTAGCCGGTGCAATGGCCTTGGGAATTGCTGAAAATCTGGTGGGGCTGATTGTGCATCAGCTTGCCGGCAAAGGCTCACCGTTTCTATTCGGTCCCAATGTCAGCGTCCTTGACATGAAGTCCGCTGTTGTATCCTATGGTTGCCCCGAATGGAGCCTGACACAGGCAGCCTTGGCGGACATGCGCGATGAGATATATGGTTTGCCCATTTGGTCTTTTGCAGGGGCGTCGGATTCCAAAGTGGTGGATGCCCAGGCCGGTGCGGAAGCCATGTTTTCAATTATTACCGCCATGCTCTCGCGCTGTAATCTGATCCATGATAACGGATATCTCGAGTATGGCAGCACATCCTCCCTTGAAATGGTCACCATTGCCAACGAGTTGGTTGCCATGGCGCGTTATTTCACCCGCGGCATTCCAGTACATGACAACACATTGGCCCTGGACGCATTAGAAAGGGTTAAAAACGCAGGCCCCCAGGCGTTCTTTTTAGTGGACGACCACACCTTTGAGCACTTTGAACAGGCGCTTTTTCTTCCCAAGCTTCTGGACCGTTCTCGTTATGATACCTGGGAAGCAGAAGGCTCAAAGGATCTTTACACGCGCAGTAATGAACAGGCCAAACAAATTCTTGCTGAACATCGGGTAACACCCAAAGATGATGGTGTATTAAAAGAGATCGATAACCTCTTAAACGCTTTATAACTGAGGTAGGTTTTTTACATTGCTCACCAGCACTGACATCGACAAAATTGACCGGGCCGGACGCAGCATACTCAAACGCGTAGGGGTTAAGATCCTTGATTACCATACTCAGAGCATCCTCAAGGCCGAGGGAGCCGAAGTCGATTTTAAGACCGGTCGGGTCTATCTTTCCGGCCGATGGCTAGATAAAATCCTGACAAACGCGCCCAAGACATTCACCCTCTATTCACGCGACGGTAAAAACGATCTGTACCTTGGCGCGGGTAACGTCTATTTCGGAAATGGCGGCCGTGTGTTTCGTATTTTGGATATGGGTACCGGCGGTTACCGACCAACCACCTTAAAAGACGTTGTCAACACCGCATGTCTTGTCCATCATTTGGAAAACATCCGCTTTTACATTATTGCCTGCCAGGCTCACGATCTTGATGCCGAGTTCTACCATCTCAATGATTTTTTTCACGCCTTGAGCCATACAACCAAACACGTCATGGGCGGATGTGACACCCTGGAGGGTGTTCGGCAAGTGTGGCAACTGGCCACGTTTATAGCAGGAGGAAAAAGCCGGTTTAAAGAACGTCCCTTTGTTTCGGTAATTACGAATCCCATAAGCCCGCTGACTTTAGACGCCAACACACTTAGAATCTTAGAATTTTGCGCTTTAAATGGAATTCCAGTCACCTGTGCGCCGGCGCCCATATCCGGAGCTACTTCCCCGGCAACCCTGACCGGTACCCTTGTCCAGTTGCACGCAGAGGCTCTTGCGGGAGTAGCCATTGCCCAGGTGTTCTGCCCAAGTGCACGAGTGCTATATGGAGCTGTTCCAACCGCGATGGACCTGCGCACTATGGACCTAACTATGGGCTCGGTGGAAACCACCATGCTGAATACATGCGCCGTCCATTTAGCCAAACGATACAACCTGCCCATCTATGCGTCGGCAGGGGTAACGGATGCTAAGATCCCCGACATTCAGTCAGGATTTGAAAAAGGCGTTTCTTACTTGATGGTCGCAATGGCTGGAGCGGATTATATTCATCTGGCAGCCGGAATGCTCGATTCCGGCAACTCGATCTCCTACGAGCAATTCATCATTGACAATGAGATCCTGGGTATGGTTCACCGGTTACTGAGCGGCGTTGATGTAGACGAAGAGACCCTTGCCGTTGCCACGATTGACAACGTAGGGCCTGGCGGCAACTATGTCATGGAAACACACACGGTTGAACACATGTTCCGACAATTCTTTTATCCCAACCTCGCGATTCGAATGAATTTCGACCGCTGGCAAGAAAAAGGGAAACCCACGCCGCTGACCAATGCCAATGAACTGGCCCGAACGTGGCTCAAAGAGATCGAACCCGTGTTGAGTCTTGAGAATGTTCTGGAAATAAGAAATAATTTTTCTCAAATTGTTGATGCTTAATCCCAAAGCTGTATTAAAAGTCAAATCGGGAAACCCTTATGCCCCTTCACATCATTGCATGTGGTGTCTTTCGTGATGCACTAGAACAGATTGCATTGGAACGCTTTTATCCAAACGTCGCCATCACCTACATCACTCCAGTTCTTCATAATCATCCCCAAAAGCTAAAAGAACAAATTCTAAATCAAGTCCATCTGGCCAAAAAAACTGGAGGCAGCACCCTGTGCTTGTATGGACGATGCCATCCGGAACTGGACGACTATCTTAGTGAAATGAATATCCCCAGGATCCCCGGCGAACATTGTTACGAAATCTTGCTAGGCAGCAGACGTTTTAATGAAATCATTGAACAAGACGCCGGAACCTATTTTGTAGAAAAAGATCTTATTTTGAATTTTTTCGAATATTGCATCCAACCGCTGGAACTTGACGATCCCCTGTTGCGGAAAAGGTACTTTCAGCATTATACCCAGTTGACCTACATTCGACAGCCTCTCGATCCTGATAATGTTAGGCCGAATGTACACGACATATCACGATTATTAGACCTCAAAACAAGAGTCGTTGATGCCGATTATACCGAGTTGAAAACAAATCTGCTCAAACTGCTTTCAAGTGTGCACAGGGAGTAATTTGTATGAAAAAACTAACGAGAATGAAAATCTTTATCGTGGACGATGATCCTGTCATTCAAGAACTAATCAAGACTATGCTAGCAAGGGACGGTTATAAGAATATTCAAATATCCGATTCGGGAGAAGAGACGCTGAAAATAATAAAGAACAGCCCTCCCGATCTTGTGATACTTGACATTCAATTGCCGGGAATAAAGGGTTATGAAGTTTCACAGAAGATGAGAGCCAACAAAGCTACAGCCAATATACCTATTCTTATGATGACAGGTGGGGTCATTGATAAAGATAAAGCGCTTGCAAAAAGTTTCAAAGCCGGGGTCACCGATTTTATAACCAAACCAATAAAGACGATCGAACTTTCGGCCCGAGTAAAAGCAGCGTTGACGATTAAGAGAAATTACAATCTTCTGCAAAAGGAGCTGAACAAACAAAAACTTCCCAAGAAGGTAGCAAAAAAAAAGGTCTGGCTAAATATTTTTCCGGATGATTTGTGGATTCAAGTTCAGCAGAACAATACCATATACCATGCACTTCAAAATACGAAGGTCGAGTTGGAAGGAGATTGCGGCGGGCTCGGTAAGTGTGGGAAGTGCAAAATCAAGATGATTACTCCCCTTGGCAAGCCTTCAAAAGACACCATGGAATTTTTAAATCCTGATGAGTTGGCGCAAGGAATTCGTCTTGCATGTCGCACCAAAATTCGAAAAAACCTTGCCATCTATACCGAAGAACTGAATGGTGAGACGGAATTTTTTCAGATTCTGAAACATGGACATATGCCCTCTGTAGAACTTAGCCCCCTCATTGAAAGACATTTGGTAACCATTCCGCCGCCGAGTCTTGAAAACTCTCTTTCAGACGTTTATCGCATTCAAGAGGTGTTACGTCCTGAATTTCATGACTTAAAGACGACCTACCGATGCCTGTCTTCTCTTTACAAGAACTTACGGGCCACCAATTTCGACGGAACAGCGGTTATCCATAACAACTGTCTGCTCGAATGGCAGTCAAAAGATAGCATTAGCGGGGTATTCGGACTGATATTTGACCTGGGAACCAGTACATTGGTGGGCAAACTGGTGAATTTGATCGAAGGTCAGGAGTTGGCGGTCATCTCAAGGTTTAATTCGCAACGGAAATACGGTGCCGACGTTATTAGCCGAATTCAATACGTAAGGGGTCACCCCAAACACCTGGTGCACCTTCAAAAACTTCTGGTAACAGACCTGAACCTCATAATCAAACGTCTGTTGGAATCCTTAGAGCTAAAGCCGAAAGATATCCTTGTGGCGGTGGTTGCCGGCAACACCACCATGCAGCATTTTATGCTGAAATTGGATCCCAGCGGAATTGCCGAAGCCCCTTTTACGCCCTTAATCACAGAAGGCATGACCTTTCTAGCGCGGGATGTGGGCCTGAAGTTGCATCCCGATGCCATGCTTTATGTGATGCCTGCCAAGTCTGGATATATCGGCGGCGATCTGATTGGATTTATTCTTTCATCCAGAGCGGCTGAGCAAGACGACAAGCTAGTTTTGGGTTTGGATTTAGGGACCAACAGCGAAATTTTCTTGGGAAATAAAAACAGAATGCTTGCCTGCAGTGCCGCAGCGGGTCCGGCACTGGAAGGTGCCAAGATTTCCCACGGAATGATTGCCAGAGCAGGAGCTATCGAAAGCTTCCGGTTTGAAGACAACCAGCTTTTCTACAATGTCATCGGGAACATAAAACCAAAAGGGCTCTGCGGCAGCGGTCTAGTAGACCTGGCAGCCCTGCTGTTGCACCATGGTATTGTAAATCCGGAAGGCCTGATTTGCCCGCCCAATCAGCATAAAAAAAGAAATGCAATGACAACACGGGTGATTCAAACCCAGGAAAATGAAATCCATGATTTTCTGATAGCTTCACCCCAAGAAAGCCTTGACGCCAGACCCATTGTACTGACCCAGAAAGACATTCGTGAGTTGCAGCTTGCAAAAGCCGCTATTGCCGCAGGCATTAAAATTCTGCTGAAAACAATGGGGGCCGGCATTGAGGATATCGATGCTATCTATTTGGCTGGTGCTCTGGGTAACTATGTCCATCCGCTCAGCGCCATGCGCATCAGCCTGTTGCCAATGATAAACCCGGAAAAAATCATGTCCCTTGGCAATGCAGCGTCAACCGGAGCAAACATGATTCTTTTATCAAAACATTACTGGGAAAAATCCGCTGAAATCGCAGAATCCCTTGAAAACCTGGAGCTGTCAGGGCATATCGATTTTTTCGATAGCTTTGTTGAAGAGATGAACTTTCCCACCGAAAATTTGTGGTAATTATTAACAAATTAAGATCTGACCATCCCCAACATATGGTGTTCTTAATCTTTCATTCAGGCCGATTTTCCGGTAAAGACTTATGGCCTATACCTTAAATTATCGAAAAGTAAGGATTTCGAATCAAAACCTTAAATTTTGTTTTCAGTTAAAGCTGTATTTATCCCAATCAAATTGTTGTGATGTTTTCAATACCAGACGGGCAGGCGAAAATACGGACGCTATTCAGCAACTCTGTGGCGATATTTGCGGCAAATTGCAGCTATTCAAACCCTGGTAAAACTACTCATAATTTAATTGGCGGTTGTCAAATCAAGTAATCCTAAATTTGACTGGTGTCAAGTTATCCTCGTCCTTCGACAGTTAAACTTTACACCTTGTTGACAACATAAATCCCTGCACCAACCAGAATGCAACCCACAATCAGCCCCGGATCAAAAGCTTCATGTAGCAAAATTATTCCGATAAACATTCCGATCAAAGGGGTTGCAAAGAAAAAGACGGAAAGATTTGATGAATTGTGTTTGGCGATAAGATATTGCCAGGACATAAAACAGAAAACACTTACCGCAAGACTCTGAAAAACAAGCGCCATCCATGCATCTGGCTGTACGTTTTGTATGCGAAAGTTTTCAAATATAATAGCTGCACAAAGAAATAGAATAACACCAATTTGGAATTGCCAAAAAATGATTTTCCATTTGTTTATAAATGTGGCCAACCGTTTATTGTAAACAATAATTACAGAAAGAACGATACAGCTCGAAATCTCTATCAAGTCACCTTTCACCGTTGGGCTAAGGTTTCCGTAAAAATTTTCCCGTAGCGCGACAAATAACCCCAAAAACGCAATGAAACTGCCTATCAGTTTCGCCTTTTTAAATCCTTCCTCTTTGATAAAAAATGGTGCAATCAGTGGAACGATCAACGGATAACTGAAAATGATTAAAGCGACTCTGCCTCCGGTTGTAAATTGTGATCCAAGATTAAATAAAAAAATTTGAACGACCATAAGTAACGCAAGGACAGATATCTGCAAGAATTCTTTGGTAGTAACAAAAAAGCCGGACCCATTCCATTTGATAAACAAAAAAATAAATGGCAGCGCAGGGGTAAATCTTAAAAAAGCTGCCCAAAATGGTGGAATGTCCCTAACCGCAATTTTTACAACAACAGAATTGCATGCCCAAAAAAATACCAGAAGCAGTACCCAGATCAACGTGCCCGTCATTATTGGTTCTTGACCGATGGTCTTTTCTTTAAATGGCTTTTTATGCTTTACCTGTGGCAATGTTCTCATGGGGTGGTTGATAGCCCTTACAAAGAAATGCAGTTTCGAGACCGTTGAAAAATGCCCTCTTTTATTTAAACCTTACTTGCATGTCAAACAAAGATTTATTCACACTGCTCCAGGGCACGGGCCAGCATCCGCATATGATTCTTTTCCGCTTGGGCAATGGTCAGAAAGGCATCCTGAGCGGTTCGATCTTTGACATGTTCTGCCATGGTTCGATAAAGATCAAATGCCGTGTATTCGATATGCAGTGCCAATTCCAGAATATACAAACATTGCTTGTCCTTTAAATTATCCAGAACAGCAAGCATGTCCGTAAGGCTTTCTCCACCTTCCAGAATATCTCCTTTTAGATCGGCATAGAGTTCTTCAAAGGATCTGACTCTGCTCGCAGCGGTTTTCCAAAACTCATAAACGATTTTAGCGTGTCCAATTTCTGCTTTTGACAATGCATCCAAAGTAGGCGTAATCGGATCAAGCTTAAACTTTTCCAAAATATGGTTATAAAACTGCCATGCGCCTTTTTCTAAATTCATGGCTGTAAGAAAAAGACCAGCAACCCCTTGCTTTGTATCAAACACCTGGACTTTGGGGAATCCTTTCACTGTTTTGCCTTCCCAAGCCATAATTCCGCCCACCAGATTGTATATTTTGTTATCCCTAGCCAGTGCTTCGGACGCCATAAGGGCTGCGGCAACCGAGCGGCCGCCGCTATGACAGTAAAAAATCATATCCTTATTTTGGGGTAGTCCGGAAAAATCGGCTACAAGGTCATTGAGTGGAATAAACGTGGCACCAGGGATGTGTCCCTCCGCATACTCAATTGGTTGGCGGACATCGACTATCGCGTAATCTTTTTCCTTTTTGGCTTCGATAAATTGTTTCAATTCTTGGACAGTCATGTCATCAAATTCGGATTCAACCATAATTTCCTCCATTTATGCTTTTAATTTCCTTGCAAAAATGCGTAATGATCTTTGAAAAGCAATGTTGCAGCTCCCAGCAGCGCTGCGTTTTGAATGTTTCCATTAACTACCGGTATGTCAAGATGATCTTCCAACGGATCGCGAAAGTAGGTAAATGCACCGGCAATTCCACCTAAAACAATTAAAATTTCAGCGGAAAAGTCCTCGGCAATCGGGCGAAGAAATCGACCTAAATCTTCGCCAAATTGATTGAACACCTGTATCGGCACTGTATTGCCGTGTTTTATATCCGTCGTGGCTTCGGCGACAGCGCTGTAACTATGACCTAGGTTTTGAAAACGTACAAGCAGCCCTCTTGTTGAAAAAAGATCATCTGCCCGGATTCCCTTAAATGTCAAAGGAAACAACTCTGCGTTAGGCGGAATCCCCGTTCCTTTGTGTATTGAAATACCATTTACAACGAAACCGGCGCCAAGTCCAGTTCCAAGGGTAATGCCGAAAACCCGATTAAAGCCTTTGCCCGCACCAAAATTGGCTTCCCCAACAATAGCGGCCTCTGCATCGTTACAAAAACGAATGTCGTTTTTAAACTTGAGTCGTTTTTTTAATTCATCTCGAATATTGACTTGATAAAGATCATCATATTTTGACTGTCCCTGAATGTATGATACACCATTCATATAATCAAAAGGGCCGGGAAATCCGAATGCAATGCCAATAAGCGCGTCCTGGTTTATCTTGTCTAAATGCTTTTTAATAATATTAACAAACTGGTGAAGAACATCATCTTTGGAAGCTTGGCTGTCGATGGGTGTGTGTAAAAGGGAAGTTACCGAACCATCGAATGTCACGGCACCGCTTTTGACTGAACTGCCACCGACATCGATAGCAACGACACTGATCAAGTCGTTGTTCAAGCTTTACTCCTTGTTTTTTTGGGCAATAAGGTCGATGATCAATGCAGCGGTCCACGAAAAATCTTGCTCCCCTAATCCCTTTCCGGAATCAGGGTCGTAATACTCATAAAAACCTTTGCGGTCGACCAGAGCAATTAATGAATTTTCGATCCAGTCTGCCAGCTCTGTTTCTCCATACCGCCTGGCTCCTTGAGCCATATACCAGTTGATATTCACCCAGACAGGACCCCTCCAGTAAAATTCTCCTTCAAAATCGACCTGGCACATGTCGTAGCTGGGAACGGCAACACAATCCATATCGGCAATGCAAAAACAATGGGTCCGAAGATTGTCCAATACAACTTTTCCCCTCTCCTCGTCGGGAATACCTGCGAATAGCGGCATGTACGAAAAAATGGTTTCTCGCTTGATATGTTTCTGGCCAACCATATCAAAATTATAATAATTTCCATCAGCTTCATCGTACAATTTTTTATTGATTGCTGTTTTGAGGTTATCAGCTCTCTCATAGTGAGTTTGCGCATCAAGCCCGATGATTTCAGCGATTTTTCCGAGGTCATGCTCAGATTTGCAGAGAATGGAATTGAAAAGGACGCCCTGAATTAGAAATGGATGGTTGTCTGAAATTTTCTGCCAATGATAATTGTTTTTAAACAAATTCTCGATAAGGAACGAATACTTTTCAATATATGTGCGTTTCGGCCGCTCTCCTTGTTCGGAAAGCGCATCGTATTTTCTTTGCATACGCAACGCCCATGTGCTGGTGTCTGTTATGGCCGCAAGCGGCTCGTCCCACAGCGGGGCATTATCGAGCCCCGATTCCCAAGGATGGACAATCGACACCAGATTTTCAGCCAGCGGATCTCTTTCATTAAAGTAAAAGCTGTGAAGTTGATTTAATTTTGGATATATCTCCTTTAAGAATGACAATGCCCTGTCTTTTTCAGGGTCAAGCTTTATTGACTCGACAATCATGGTGGCGTGCACCGGAGGCTGGCTGATTCCGGAAGTAAACATACCGGATGGTACTTTTCCCGAATGGTCTGCTTTCCAATAACTCGGCCCTGGAAAATGCTCAACATACTCAGGGTTAAAAATAATGTGCGGGAGAAAGCCGTCACGCCACTGACCTTTAAACAGAGAACGAAGCTCCTGGTATGCTTTTTCAGCATCGTAATTTAGATATCCGCGTGAAATAAACCCGGAATCCCAGTTCCAGAGATGTGGGTAGAGTCGGCTTGAGGGCATGGTCCAGCCATTGAGCCTATTTTTGTCAAGGATATTTACGGCTTTTTGATGAATCTTCTGGAGCTTGTCACTTGTGAAATGGGGGATGAGCTGTTGGATATCGGGTTGTACCGGCTGCTCATCTATTGTTGAAATGCCAAGAATGTTTTTTAATCGGTTTTTGTCGAAACCTTGGATGATCTCCCCTTTGGCCACAATAACCGGTATGGAAAGCCTTCCAGTCAGTCCCTCTACATCTTTCCGGGCAGATTCTGATAGCGTTACATCTCTTCCCGAATATTGGATGCTGTTGGCGTCCAGGTATGAAATCAGTGCCCTGCAGTGAGGGCAGGCCGGAGAAAAATAGACGGTGATTTCAGATGTTTTTTCAGGAGTTTCCGATTTTTCAATTTTCACTTCTCCCCATTGCATAAGCGATGGATCATCCAGAATGGTACCAATGGTTGATATGAGCTTGGGTATATCCGGTACCTTGCCCTGAGAAAACACCTTGCCATTTATGGTCAGGATAGGGGCATGCCATCCCCCGCGCCAGATGATCTTCCAAAAATTATCCAGCCAAGGTACAATTTGCAGGGAAACAGGTTTTCCAATGAGCGCTTCATTCATCAACCGCTGAAGAATCGCATAGGTAATGTCACACTCCTGGCACCGATTCTTGATGCGAAAAAAAAGCAACCTGCCCGCATATCTGTAAAGTGTTAATTTTACGGTTTTCGATGCTATCATATCATTCCTTTAACCTACACCCTAATTGAGCGAAAGTTGATGATATTATCCATACTCTCTTCATTTTGTTAACGCTCTTTTTGGTGTACATTTTATAACAACGATGCGGCATCCCTATCCAATAGCCACGTGATGTCTCCGTTTAAAGGCTGGATTCGACTCGCTGGAAGAAGGGTTTGGCGGTTTTCAAACACCGTTTTAACAATCTTTGCCTTGTTCTTTCCGGAAACCAAAAACAGAATGCGTCTTGCGTTATTTAAAACAAAATATGTCAACGTCAAACGGTAGAGATTTGGATTTCCACCCTTTACGCTTAAAACCCACAGTTCTGACGCAGTCGAATGTTGTCCGGGAAACAGTGAGGCGATATGCCCGTCTTCACCCATCCCGAGTGTTATCAAGTCGAATCGTGGAAGGTGGCTATGCAGGCCATCAAAATAGCGTTTAAGTTCCGTTTCATATAAAGTAACACCTTTGTCGGGTGATATCATGGCGGGCATGGGGTGAACCTGATCAAGTGCAATAGGCACGTTATCGAGGAAGTCTTTTTGGGCGGCACCGAAGTTGCTGTGAGGATGATCAAATGCCACCATGCGCTCGTCTACCCAAAATAGATGTATTCGGTGCCAGGGGATTTGGGAAGAATGAGGCTCTTTGGCGAGAAGCCTGTGCATGGTTCTTGGTGTCGATCCGCCGGAGATAGCTACCGTAAAACACCCTCTATGATTGACGGCCTCTATGGCAGATGTATTAAATATTTTAGCGCCCTCTTCAGACAATGTGTGCGAATCGGGCAAGACAATTTTTTCAATTTCCCGAGGCATATTCAAACCTTTTAAGTTAATAGAAGCCATCTCAAAAATGCAGATCACGCACAAGAACAAGGCGCAAGCCGATGAAAAAGCGCAGCATACACGGGAGTATGTGAGCATTTTGAAGAGGCGAGCAACACCGTAATTGGGTGTTAGATGTATTTTTGAGATGGCTTCTAATTATTGAGCTTCTTCACCTTTAATTTTTTTTATGATCTTGGGAATGAAGAAAGAAAAGATAAAAAGTCCTATGGAGAAAAAGACCTTAAACGATATCAATTCTCCCCAGTTGCCTGATGCCCAGACATCCTTTAACGTTCCAATAAAAAAGGTAAAAATAAATGTCCCCACGATAATGCCCAGACCGGTGCCGAAAACATAGTCTTTAAAATGGACTTTGGTAAGGCCCATTCCAAAATTCATGGGAGTAAACGGAAAGTAGATCAAGCGCAAATAGAGAACCGTTGCAAATCCATTACGCTCAATGGCATCGTCATATTTTTTCAATCGATCGCCGATCAGAGAGGCCGCAAAATCTCTGCCCAAGGTTCGCCCAATATAAAAGGCGGCACTAGCCCCAAACATGGCACCAATCCAGACGTATAAAAATCCCCAGTAGGCACCGAATATGGCAGCCCCTAAGCCGGTCAGCAGAGTCCCCGGCAGAAAGAGACATACGCCCACGGCGTAAAGGATTATATAAACAATCGGAGCCCATATACCGGCAGTTTCCAGAAAACGGCTCAGGTCCTCTGCTGTCAGATAATTTTTAATCGGGGTGAATCGAATTAAAACGATGGCCCCAATAATGAAGGCTACAAAGATCACGGCCTTTACCACCGCTTTTTGACGGTTGCTTTGTGATGCTTCTTCTGCTATTGTCATGTTTTACTTCTACCCGATTATTTAATATTTGAAAAATTGGAGCCCCAACTTCCGGCATCATAAATGTGAAGCATCTCTTCCCTGTTGTGACAGTCTTCACATTCTTCCAAAACAGGTGTTAAAAATGCCCAGGAGCGTTCGACGCTGTCTTGCCGCCAAAAGAGCGTCTGATCCCCCAACATGCAGTCGATAAGTACTTTTTCGTAAGCATCCAAAATAGGCCCCGAGTAATTTTGATTGTAGTAAAAATTCATGGTGACCGGGCGCAGACAGACCTTGGCACCGGGTTGTTTTGTTTGAAATGTCAGCGTTACCTTTTCTTCTGGATAAATACCGAGTATTAATCGATTGGCGACAATCGCTTCGCCTAATGTTTGTCTAAAAATAGAGTGGGGGACTTCTTTAAACTGGATCGCAATTTCGGTGCGTTTTTGAGCCAAACGCTTTCCTGATGTGAGCACAAAAGGAACGTTCTGCCATCGCCAGTTGTCGATGAAAGCTTTCATCGTGGCAAATGTGGGTGTCAACGATTTCGCGTTAACATTCGGTTCATCACGATAGGCAGGAACCGGATTCCCATCTATGGTCCCAGCACCATATTGTCCAAGGATAAGATAGTCGTGTAAATTTTCAACAGGGAACGGTCTGAGCGATCGAAAAATTTTTATCTTCTCATCCCTCACTTGGTTCGCCTCGAATCGTGATGTCGGCTCCATAGCGGTTAGAGCCAGAAGCTGCATCATGTGGTTTTGAAACATATCTCGAATAACACCTGCCTGTTCATAGTAGCCTGCTCGATGCTCAACACCCAGCGTTTCAGTCGCGGTAATTGTTATATGGTCAATATACCTGCGATTCCAAATTGGTTCAAAGATGGCGTTGGCGAATCGAAACATCAAGATGTTTTGCACGGTTTCTTTTGCCAGATAGTGATCGATTCTAAAAATCTGATGCTCTTGAAAAAACTTGCGCAGACCCTGATCAAGATGGACGGCGGTCTTTAGGTCTCGGCCAAACGGTTTTTCTATGACGATTCGTGCCCATCCGTTATTGTTCACGTTCTCATGGGCAAGTCCTGTTTGTCCAATGGTTTGAGCGACCGTTTGATAAAGAGACGGGGGAAGGGCAAGGTAAAAAATCCTGTTGCCTTGGGTTTTGTGTTTCTGGTCCAAGTTTTTTAAAAACTCGGCCAGATCTATAAAAGAATCAAGATTGTCATAGTCCACGGAAAAATAATGAATCGTATCTTTAAATAAAAGCCATTTTGATCGGTTTTTGCCATCTAGAGCCATTAAGGCATTTTCCATCTTTTTTCTAAATTGCTGATCATCTAACTCTGTACGACCACATCCGACAATCTGCAAGCGCTTTGGGAGTCCTTTATTGAGGTACAAATTAAACAGCGCCGGAATCAGTTTTCTTACCGTTAAATCCCCTGTAGCCCCCATAATTACAATGGTACAGGGATCTGTGTCATACACACCAAGGCATTTTTCGGGGTCAATGTCAAAATCAGGTGTGTTTACATTAACGATTTCATTCATTGCTATTTTTGAACTTAACTTTTCGGTATCCATATATTGCTCTTTTTCTTTTAGGTTTTAGCTGAACCTAAATTGAGCGATTGTCGAGTTTGTCGGAGATGCAAGGCGCTAGGGCATGCAGCCGTAGCAAACTACTGTAAATGCCCTACAACACCGCAGATCCGGTGAATTCGACAATCCCGATGGGTAAACAAAATAAAAATTTAAAAGAAAACAAATCACTCGCTGTTAAAAGTGATTTAAAATTCCATAAAACTAATATTAGTTCTTAATCTAGTTATATTATAAAACGTCTTCATTTTGTTTACGCTCAATTAGGTTTTGGTTGAAACCACTTTATGCCCGCCAAATTCACGACGCAGCGCGGCAAGCACTCTGTCGGTGAATGGATCCTGTTGCCTGGAACGAAACCGTCGCATCAAAGCAAGGGTTATGACAGGTGCTGGAACGCCTGTTTCCAGTGCCTGTTCAATGGTCCAACGTCCTTCTCCTGAATCTTCTACATACCCTTTGATATCGTCAAGTTTTGCGTTTTTTTTGAAGGCGTCTTCGGCAAGCTCCAACAGCCAGGAACGAATAACACTGCCCTGATTCCACAGATGGGCGATATTAGCGTAGTTAAAAGAATCAGCGTAATCCGACGCTTCAAGAATTTCAAATCCTTCACCATAAGCTTGCATCATACCATATTCGATGCCGTTATGAACCATCTTTACAAAATGCCCGGCACCTGTTGGACCGCAGTAAAGATAGCCCTCCTTAGGAGCCAGGGTTGCGAAAATGGGTTCCAGTTCTCGATAGGTTTCTTCTTCTCCACCAACCATTAAGCAGTAACCGATTTCAAGACCCCACACGCCCCCGCTGACACCGACGTCCATAAACCGGATATCTTTTGCCTTCAGCACATCGGATCTACGAATATCATCCTTATAATAGGTATTGCCGCCGTCGAGGATAATGTCACCGGGTGAAATGATATCTTTGAGCTGATCGATATGATCATCTATGGCTCCACCGGCGGGGAGCATGATCCAAATAATACGAGGAAAAGGGAGTTTTTCAACCACCTCTGAGAGAGCATAAGCCCCGATTGCTCCTTGTTTGACCAACTGGTCTGTTTTTTCGGGTGAACGGTTATAGGCAACCACCTGATGGCTTCCCTTAAGAAGCCGTTTGGCCATATTCATTCCCATGCGTCCAAGACCGATCATCGCTAACTTCATTTTGTAACCTCCTTAACCTAAATTCAGCATGAACTTATTTCGCCATTCGAAGCTTGCAAGATTTGGCTTTATCTTCGATATTTTCCTGCGCTTAAAGCAGTTTCCTATTCAGCAATGAACAATTTTTTGATGAGCAAGGCTGCACAAAGGTTTGTGCTGATGCTTACATTTGCTACGCTGCAGCGGAAACCCGCGGAGAACGCCGCGCATTGAAAAAGGGCTATTTCTGAATAGGAAACTATGTTCCGTTAAGCGACCAGTCATAGTGCAAATATTTAACCTTGATCTCTTTTCTTTTTGATTCCAGTTCTTTTTTAAATTCACCTTTGGCATATTTTAAGAAAAAGCCTATGATATTGTTGTTGAAATCTTCCGAGAACCATTTGAATATTCTACTGACATAGAGCGTATTTCCGGTAAGATAGTTGCTTTTCCGGTTATTGATGAATGCCATCGTGGAATCATCCAGCTGTTGATCCAGTGTGCTTGCCACATATGGTTTCGATATAAGTGGCGGGCAGCTCAGCGCTGCACAATTAATAGCAAAATGGACCCTGGGATCTTTGAATAAGGGTCTGATAATGTTGTGCTCGATGTCATCCAGGGTAATAACAGCCCCATCAATACGGCAAATTTTCTTTTTCCACGGGCTTTTTAAAATCGTACCCAAATCTTTTATCGATTTTACGCCTGGATAACCACTGAGAATAAGCTTTATTGTCCAAGCGTTATATGCATTGATATAAAAAGCAAAGCGTTCGTTGCGGGACAGTTCTTTCAAATCAACCTTTTCAAGCACCTTAAGATACTGATCCAGAATTGTTTCATCGGTTTTAAAACCCTGGTAATCCACCTGGCCGCTGGTTACATATTTTTCCAGTAAATCTGAATAGATACTATGATCCACCGTGGTATCTGACCAAGCTTGAGCCACCCACATCATACATATATACATAACAAAAACGAATATTTTAACATTAATATGCGTGTTATTCTGCATACTTATTTCTCCTTGGTGCTTGGTCGTTTAGTTCCTAAAAACCTTACATTACTTGCAGGTTGTTTAAAAGCTTATGAACAGCTAACTCCTCTGGCTTTCCATGAGAAAATAGAGCAGGTTATCGGTAAATGCAGGGCTTCTGGTAAGATCGAGATGGTTTGAAAACAGAAAAAGAACCTGATCCCAGCTGATTTGTGAAATAAGCCGTTTTGTCAGGTTATCTTCACGGCGTTCGTCCATAAGAGCACTTTGCCGTAAAACAACGCCGTCTCCAGGACCTTTTTCAACAATGGTAAGCCGACCAAACGAATCAAATTGGGCGGTTTTATTCGTTGGGTCCGAATCTCCGGCTACCAAAAAGTATTTTAGCGAATCCGGCGCTTTGTAAGTAGACGTACAGGCTGTAAGACCCATGACGATCAAGAAACATATGGTAGAAACAGCCCGCATTCAGAACTCCTTTGCTTTAACTCTCTAAACCTGAACTCAGGTGTCAATGGACCCGCCTCAAGTAAATCCCGCACCGGCCGTGCACGTGTAGCAGTGATCAGCGGTAGCGATATGGCTCTCTTTTTCCGGAAGACCGGCCATCTCAGAGACATGAATTTTTCGCCCTCCCATGAAAAGGCCTCTGGAAAGATTAAAATCACAATCATACAAGTATCCGTCCCAGGAGACTGAAACTAATGTTCTGCACATCAGACCATCAACTGCGCAGGGGTTAAAGCTTGCATAAAGCTTATCCATGTATTTTTGTAAATTTCCTGTGGTGATAAGCCACCGGCGAAATCTTCCCAAAGGAACATTGGCAAAGTTATAAAGGTTGTTGAAAACAATCCCCCATTTTTTCTTCAAAATCTGACGAAATCGCTTTTCTGCTGCGGCTTGAGATGGGGGAAGAAATGCCCCGGTTGGGTTGGACACCAAATTTAACTCCAGTCCGCTGCCATCTTGACCATATCCAATCGCATTCAATGATTTTAGGGCGTCGATGCTGATTTGGAAGATCCCACTCCCTCTTTGAGAATCCATCTGCAGTTCATTGAGGGAGGGAAAAGATGCAACAACAACCACACGGTTGGATTTCAGCAGTTGTATCAAGTGCTCTCTTTTGCCGTCATTTAAAACAGATAGGTTGGGACGCAGCATCACTTTTGGTGCCAGCGGAACCATTTTTTCAATCAATCTTTCAATGTTCGGATTGAGTTCCGGAGCGCCACCAGTGATGTCTATGGTATCAAATCGACTTCGTTTAGCGTAGGATATTACCTCGTCAATAATACCGGATGCCATGTTTTCCTTACGATTAGGGCCTGCATTTAAATGGCAATGGCGACAGGTCTGGTTACACAGAAAACCGACATTAATCTGTAGCGTGTGCGTTTTATTTCGATTTAATTTAAGGCCATGTCGGGAGAGAGTTACGCTGAAAGGCACTGTGCCGACTCGTTCTCCTGAGGAAGCCTCTATATTTTCTACTTCTAACTGCTCGAGAAACATTTTGCTCCCCACATGTTAATAATTTATTTAGACGTTTGAAAAACGTTCAAATTTATTCAATGTCAAGGCAGCCGAAAATCTTTGCTACAGGTATACATTGAGCATTCCGCGGATTTATACGCCTCCAAACTTTGGCGGATAAAAATTTAAGCCTGTCGAAAAGAAGATCTCACCCACCGGTGACACAACGCTTGGACAAAAGAGACGGTGTCTCAAAGTCTCAATTTTACATGGACAACTTATCCGCAATATTTCGCATCTGAACGCCGTGTACGAGTGACGCACCGCCTCTAATGGCTGTGGCAACATGAACAGCCTCGATCATCTCGGTCATGTTTGATCCTTGTTCCAGACAGGCCTGTGTGTAAGCGTCAATGCAATAGGGACATTGAATAGTATGCGCAACCGCCAGTGCAATGAGCGATTTTTCTCTTTCAGACAACTCTCCTTCAGCAAATACAGCACCGTAATACTCAAAGAATTTTTTTGCCAATCGGGATGCATCTTTTCCGATGTCTTCAAATTTCAATAAGTCTTCCGGTTTGTAATATGTATCCATTGTGACGTCCTCCATATCAGCTTTGGTATAAATAAAAATTATTCTTCGGTCATATCAGTGCCGCATGCTCTGCCTCTTAAATGGAAAAAGAATTTAAGTCCCTTTTTTACCTTATCGGAAAATATTTTGGGGGAGAAAAACGTTCCTGCAACCTTTTTATTAATTTCTCCGATGGTCGGATAAGGATGCACCGCAGAAGCAAGTGTCGAAAGTTTTACCTTCCCGTTTAAGGCCGCCACCCATTCACCAAGCAAATCTCCTGCATGCGGTCCTAAAATCTGAACCCCGATCGGTTTTTCTTTTTCATCCAGAATCATTTTAATTTGCCCCACTTTTTCACTCTCAGCAAGGCTTCTGTCATTGTCTTTGAACGCTTCGGTCCAGACCGAATAGTCGATTCCGGCTTTCCGTGCTGCTTTTTCGTTCATACCGATGCTGGCAAGCTCGGGGTCAGTATAGGTGCACCACGGAAGATACGTATAATCGGTTTTTCTGGGAATGCGAAAAATGGCATTACTGATGACAATGCCCCCTTCATATCCGGCAGCGTGCGTAAACTGATACCCTCCGTTGACATCGCCTGCAGCGTAAATGTGCTTGTGGTTGGTTCTTAATCTCTTGTCGACCTTGATACCTGATCTTGCTGTTTTCAATCCAATATCTTCGAGGCCTAATCCAGCAGTATTGGGTGATCGACCCATCGCTACAAGGATTGTCTCCGCCCGGAGCCTGGTCGTTTTACCGTTATTATCTATTATTGAAACCTCCTTTTCATTACCCACATCTTTAGTGGCCTGAATGGCTGCTCCCAAATAGAACATGACCCCTTCAGACATCATAACTTTCATCACCCCGTCAGCCATATCCTTGTCTTCTTTGCCCAGTATTTGATCTGCTCGGTCAATGATGGTAATCTTTGTGCCCAGACGATTAAACGCCTGACCCATTTCGGTTCCGATGGGGCCACCACCTAAAACGATCATCGATTTTGGCAGGTGATCTAAATAGAAAATCTCTTTATTGGTGATATAGTCGGTTTGATCTAGACCTTCAATGGGAGGAGCAACAGGGGAAGAGCCGGTCGCAATGACCCAGGTTTTTGCCGAGTACGTAGTTCCATTTAACTTGACCGTATGCTCATCCGAAAAGATTGGATCCCCAAATTCAACCTTAGCCCCCAATGAGCAGAATCTCTCTTCAGAATCATGTTTTTGAATGACATCGATAACGGATTTAATTCGGTTGGATACCTGTTTAAAATCTACAGGCGGCACCGCAACTTCAGGCAGTCCGAATTCTTTCGCCTTTTTCATCATGTGGTAAACATGGGATGTCTTGATTAAGGTTTTGCTGGGCACACACCCGAAATGAAGACAGTCACCGCCAAGTTTTTCTTCTTTTTCTATGAGCAAGGTTTTGGCTCCAAGTTGCGCAGCACCTGAAGTAACGGTCAGTCCGCCCGATCCACCACCAATAACGCCAATGTCAAAATCATAATTCGACATGTTATCCACCTCATATCTGAATGGTTAACCCTAGTTGAGCGCAAACAACATTGAAAACGACCATAATAAACACCTTAAAATGTGTGTTGATCACTCAACGCCATTTAAGTATCTCTACCATCCGTGAAATCTAAAAACTGTTTTTTATCTTTATTTTGTTTGCACTTCGGGAAAGCAGATGATCCCCATCTTCGATGTTGTCAAGGGCTCGCAGTGTATTACTACGGTTTCACCCTCGACACTTTTTGTAGTGAAACGAAAGTCCCGCCATCAGGAGAATCTAAGGCATCCTCAATTTTCACTCAATTAGGGTCTTATGATATTTGATGAAAATCTTTAAGATACGTAACTTAAACCGGCCTATTTCGATTACCCATGAAGCCGAGGTATGTAAAAATTCCTCGTCCACACCTTTATTTTAATATCAACGAATCTGGGTATTTCTTTTTCCAGTCCTTCCAGTTCGTATCTTTAGAAGAAACCTTCGGAAGCCACCTTTTAAAGTGTTGTCCCTGAATACCCATTAACCCTTTTTTATACGGATACCACAGCGTTCCGGTTTCTTTGTCATACAAAACAAACGTGCTTTTGTAGGTCCATCCGGAAGGTGCCAGAGTCAATAACCGACCATCTATTTCTCGGCTGTACACAGCCGTTAAATTGACCAGCGGTCAGTATCCGACCGCAATCTTTTTTTCACCTATCTGAGTATTGGCAATTTCATGATATCTTAGCTTTGGAACCGAGTAGGCTCTTGCCTCAGAATCGTCAGCAACGCCGATAACACGATGGTTTCGCAGGTTCAAAGATCGTCCCTCACTTAAATGCGAGTCATCAAGAGGGGTAAAGGCGGTTTTTCCGATCCCGTATTGAAACCATTCGGGTCTAAAGCCAATTGTTTTTGCCTGTGTAACGTCCCAGTGTTCACCTCTTTGATCCACTATATATATTTTCCCTCCTTTTCTGAGGACAAGGGCAGCGGAGGAAATTGATGCAAAAATCAAAGCAATGCCGAGCAAAACAACCACAAATATACATTGTTTATTCAACATGTTGCCTCCAATAGAATTTGTTTGTACAAGCCACGAGATTAACAAAGTTTTTTTATACGTCGCGCTAACTTGCAAAATCTTACATGAAGGCAAAGAAGAAAAAGGCAAGGATCTTTAGGTTAACGGCAATTTTTAGTTGGCTTTTTCAGGATGCATAAATAGAGCAGTTCCCTACCGCCATAGCGGCTTCCTGCAAAGCTTCGGCAAATGTTGGATGGCCATGCACGGTCCGGGCGATATCTTCGGAGCTCGCTCCAAATTCAATGGCCAGAACACATTCAGCAATCATATCTGCAGCCCGAGGGCCGATGATATGTACGCCAAGTATCCGGTCCGTTTTGGAATGAGCGATCAGTTTCACAAATCCATCCTTTTCTCCCATGCAACGCGCCCGGCCAGCGCCTGAGAATGGATAACTGCCAACGCAGTAAGAAATACCTCGTTCTTTAACTTGTTCCTCCGTGAGGCCGACACTGGCGACTTCCGGCCAGGTATAAACAACCGCCGGGATAGCGTCATAATTGACCTCACCCGGAAGACCGGCAATGCATTCGGCAACAGCAATTCCTTCGGCCGACGCCTTGTGCGCCAACATAGGTCCAGGAATGAGATCACCGATAGCATGGATAGACGGAATATTGGTTCGGTATGCACCATCCACCAACACGTGACCGGTTGTGGAATCCATATTTATACCCACCGTTTCCAATCCCAAATTCTGTGTAAGAGGCCGTCTCCCAACTGAGATGAGCAATCGATCACAAGAAAGGTCCTCTTTTTGACCATTTTTCTCTATGGTCATTTGAACTTTATTTCTAGAGGTTTTTGCACTTAAAACTTTTGTATTTAAACGAATTTCCATTCCTTGCTTTCGAAGAATCCGGTCAAGGGATCGAGCCACTTGCCCATCCATGGAGGTGGCGATCTGAGGCAACATCTCAACCACAGTCACTTTTGCGCCCAAGCGCATCCAAACCGACCCAAGCTCCAGACCGATATAACCACCGCCCACCACCCCCAGGTGTTTCGGGACCGTCGAAAACGCCAACGCTTCCGTCGAACTGACGATACGTTTACCATCGAATTTAAGACCTGGAACCGCTACAGGGGCGCTGCCAGTTGCCAGTATAATCGATTTGGCTTCGAGCGTCAGAGGCTTCTTTTTACTAGAGGAACCTGTATTTGCTTTAACCTCAACACGATCTTCTCCTGCAAGCCGGGCTGTACCTTGGTAAATTTGGATGTTGTTTCCTTCCAAAAGTTTTCGAACATTTTCAGTAAGCTCATGGACAACCTGTTCTTTGCGAGCCATCATGGCTGGCAGATCCAGGCTCAGCTTGCCGGTTTTGATGCCGTGATCGGCAAAGTGATCTTTGGCCAAATGGAAATATTCACTGGAATCGAGCAGGGCCTTACTAGGGATGCAGCCAACGTTCAGACACACACCCCCTAAACGGGTCTCTTTTTCAACGCATGCCACTTTCAAACCGAGTTGGGCCGCGCGTACCGCAGCCACATACCCTCCAGGCCCAGCACCAATAACGATGAGATCATACGTTTCTTTCTGTACCATAATTAAATCTCCATCATGATTCTTTCCGGGTTTTCAATACATTCTTTGATTTTAACCAGAAAAGTTACGGCTTCTCTACCGTCCACAATGCGATGATCATAGCTCAATGCCACATACATCATGGGTCGGATTTGCACTTCATTGTCAATAACCACCGGGCGCTTTTCAATTTTGTGCATGCCGAGAATGCCGCTTTGGGGCATATTCAAAATCGGCGTGCTGAGCAGCGATCCAAAGACGCCACCGTTGGTGATGGTAAAGGTGCCGCCTTCCAGGTCAATAAGCTCGAGTCGATTATTTTTGACCTTTTCCACATAGTCAATGATAAACTGCTCCAATTGAGCAAAGCTTAATTGATCGGCATGACGGATAACAGGTACCACCAAGCCGCGTCCTGTACCTATGGCTACCCCAACATGATAATAATGATGATAAATAACTTCTTTGCCTTCAACGAATGCATTAATTTCTGGAAACGCTTTGAGTGCTTCCACACTTGCTTTGATAAAAAAAGACATGAACCCTAAGGATACACCATATTGTTTTTTGAAGACATCCTTAAACTGAGCCCGTATGGCCATTGTACGACTCATATCAATCTCGTTAAATGTGGTCAGCATGGCGGTATTCTGCTTGGCTTGTAAAAGGCGGGATGCGATTCGCTGACGGATTGGACTCATAGGCGTACGACTGATGTCTTCTTTAATATGTCGAGAAGGATCGTAAGGTGTCTCGTCTTGCGGAATATCAGGTGCTTTTGACACGGGTTGAATCGGTTGAGAATCCACTGGTTTTACCTGTTCCATGTATAGTAGCACATCCCCCTTGGTGACCCTGCTGCCCGGGCCGGTACCGGTTATGGCAGACACGTCGATACTTTTTTCAGCAACCAGCCGTCTCACCGATGGAGATAAAATTTGGTGTAATGGGAACGGTTCCGGTTCCGTGGGTACAGGCTCGGGCTGCGTTAAAACAGGAGCTGGCGCTTCTTTTTCCACAGATTCCTCGGCAGGTATGACTGCTTCCTCTTTTTCCAATATCGGTTCCGCAGGTCGCTCATGAACGATTTCGGTGGTAATCGATCCGACAACGGTTCCAATGGCCACTGTTTCCCCCTCAGCAACCAACACCTTTAAAATTCCGTTTGCCTCGGCAACGATTTCAAGGGTAACTTTATCCGTCTCTATAACAAACAGGGGTTCGTCTTTTTGAACCGTGTCACCGTCCCTTTTGTACCACTGGACTAGAACCGCTTCTTGAACCGATTCACCAACATTGGGAATCTTAATTTCTATTTCCATGATGGCTCCTTTGTTTCCATCCACAAATGGTCCTTTTTGCCCATATCCGCGTTCTCCGCGGATTTTCGGTTGCGGTGTACAAGGAGTACGCCTCACCGTAAACCCTTGCGCGGCCTTGATCTGCACAAAAATTCCTCATTTATGAATAGGAAACGCAGATCCGTTCTACAATTGTAAAAGGACACTAATTAACATCATCATTAAACCTTTAACCAAAAAATAATGGGGCACCCTGCTAAGACGTGATTGATATCGACTGAAAGAAAAAGCTTGAAGCCCGTCAACCTGATATCAACCCGTGTTTATTGAAAAGTTATGTTTTATTGGTATAAGTATTAGTTATTTAAAATATTAACAATACTTCTTTATTTTGTTCACGCTCATTTGGGGTTTAACCTATTGCTTGATTGATAATGCCCGTCTGTTCCTTCGTGTAAATGTGCGGGAAACCTGTCGCCGGACTTGATGAATCCTCTCGACCGATATATTGCACCGGTTTTTCAATGATGTTTTCAAGTCGCGGACGTACAAAAAACCACCCGCCCATATTTTTCGGTTCTTCCTGTACCCAGAAATATTTTCGGACCTTAGGGTATTTTTTGATGATGTTTTTTAGACGTGACTCAGGGAAGGGATAAACTTGCTCCAGCCTTAAAATAGCCGTATCATTTCTTTTCAATTCCCTGCGTTTTTTCAGTAATTCGTAATAGATCTTACCGCTACAAAATAGCATCCGGGAAGGATTTTTTAACTTATCCATTTCGTCTAGGACGGTATAAAAATAACCCGAATCCATGTCTGCAAGGTCGGATACGGCCAGAGGATGCCGCAAAAGACTTTTGGGTGACATGATGATCAACGGTTTTCGGAATCTGCTTAATGCTTGGCGTCGAAGAAGATGGAAGTATTGAGCAGGCGTCGTCGGATTGCACACTTGCATATTTTGGCTGGCACACAGTTGCAGAAATCGTTCCAGACGAGCACTCGAATGTTCAGGCCCGAGCCCTTCAAAGCCGTGAGGGAGAAGAAGAATTAAACCACTCAGACGTTGCCATTTCGATTCCCCACTGGCAATGTAAAGATCAATAACCGCCTGTGCATTATTGGCAAAATCACCAAATTGTGCCTCCCATATGGCCAGGCCCATAGGTTGCGCCAATGAGTATCCGTATTCAAAGCCTAAAATACCGGCCTCAGAAAGCATGCTGTCATAAACGGCAAAGGCTGCTTGGTTTTTATCGATGTCATTTAGTGGAATATATTCGTGACCGGTTTTAATGTCGACAAGAACGCTGTGACGTTGGCTAAAAGTCCCTCGACCGCTATCCTGGCCACTGAGCCGAACAGGAATACCCTCGACCAACAAAGAGGCAAAAGCGAGCGCTTCGGCGTTGGCCCAGTCAATGCCTGAGTTATTGCTCACCCCATCTTGTCGTTTTTTTAGTACGCGATCCAATTTCGGGTTCAAAGAAAAGTCAGAAGGAACGGTGGTCAATCGACGGGAAATGGACATGAGTTTTTTTCGTGGCACACCGGTTTCAAAGGGTTCATGAGAAAAATTTCCATTGAAATCATCCCAGTTTTCAAAAAACCGAACGTCGGGAAATACGCAAACGCTATCCCGTACGGTCTCTAGCGCGCTTTCTAACCGCTGGTTGATATCTGCTTCGATCGTCGTCAAATCCTTTTTTCGAATCACGCCGTCTTTTAGTAATTGCTGCGAATAGATGACGGAAAGGGACGGACGTTCTCGAATACGTTCATACATTTGCGGTTGTGTAAAATAGGGCTCATCACCCTCATTGTGACCGTATCGGCGATAACAAACCACATCGATGACAACATCCTTGTGAAACGTCATTCGGTATTTTAATGCAAGGTCCATCACATGGATGACGGCCTCAGGGTTTTCACCATGCACATGGAAGATGGGAATCATCAGCATTTTTGCAATATCGGTAGCATAGCGGGTGGATCGGGCATCTTCTGGTAGGGTTGTGTAGCCGATTTGATTGTTGATCACGATATGGATGGTGCCACCTGTCTCATATCCAGAGAGTTGGGACATATTCAATGTCTCTGCAACAACCCCCTGTCCGGCAAATGCCGCATCGCCATGAATTAAAAGTGGCAATACGGTGGTCTTTTTGTCTCTTCCCAGAATCTCTTGACGGGCACGAGCAAATCCTTGAACGACCGGGTTAACGGATTCTAAGTGACTGGGATTATTGACAAGAAATATTCGCAGTTGGTGACCAATAGCTGTTTTGATATCAGCTAGATAGCCATTGTGATACTTTACATCACCTGCGCCGAATAGGCTGTCTGGGTCGTAGCAGCTTTCGAATTCGCTGAATATATCTTCGTAGGGCTTGTTGAGGATGTTCGTCTGAATACTCAAACGGCCTCGATGAGCCATTCCTAGAATCATTTCTCGGCAGCCTTGTTCTGCTACGTGACTCACTAGATAATCTAACATGGGAATGATCACTTCAGCGCCTTCAAGGGAAAACCGGGTCTGGCCCAAATATTTTTTGTGAAGAAATTGTTCGAAAATTGATGCTTGGTATAGCTTTTCTAAAATGCGGCGTTTGATGGTAGCAGCAAAACTTGGATGATTTTGGACAGATTCCATGCGATCTTGCAACCAACGGCGTTCATGAGGATCCTGTATATGCATAAATTCTACTCCGATGGAGCGACAGTAAGTCTTTTTGAGATGTTTTATGATATCTTTAAGCGTTGCCCGATCCGTATCAAAAAAATCTTTGACAAAGAATTCTCTATCCAAATCTTCGGTTCTAAAGTCGAACGTTGAAAGATGCAAAAGCGGATGATCCGTTGGGCACTCAACAAGCGGATCTAGACAAGCCAGAAGATG
>CP070768.1:2996093-3000862 GCA_020345745.1 Desulfobacterales bacterium | reverse complement strand
GCCAAAGCCCGTCAGGGCTGAGGTAAGCATTCCGAAATACCCTGTAGCTTGCTGCAGGGATAGGAATGTTAGCCTTTCGCCCAGCAGCGACAGCGTCGCGTTATATAAAATCGTGGCACGATTTTATTATCAAGGATTCCCCATTTTGAGTCACGCGACTATAAAAAAAATGATGCTCGTGTGTCAAGGAAGTAATCGCCCGCTGATTTACCAATGAAGCAAGGAATTGGCAAGCGATCAACCTAAGAAACTCCTTTTCCATAGTCGTTGACAGCTTCTTTACCACCTGTTAATCTATAAAGTTGCTGTTATGTTTTTCAAACCATTTATGCAAATGAGAATCTATACTCACAATGACAGAACCTAGTCAACAACGCATGGCTGTGAATGGCTTTTTCGGTAAATTTGCATCATTTGTTGCAAGAATACCCTATAGGTATATTACAAACCTTGGCAGGATTTTAGGGATGTTGGTTTATTTAATAAGTGCGCGGCATCGATGGATCGTTGGAAGAAACCTGGAGTTCGTTTATCCGGAATGGACCCACCAACGCATCAAAAAAATGTCTAAAAGGGTTTTTCAAAATATCGGAATTTCTTTCACTGAAATTTGTCAACTGCACTGTCTTGCAAGAGAGGACATCCTGAATCGAGTCCAAATCGAAGGAGAGAACAATCTTCAACAAGCCTTAGAGAAGCAAAAAGGGGCGGTTATGATTTCCGGTCACATGGGAAACTGGGAATTATTACTATTATTTTGTCCTTTGTATTTCAAGACGGGCATTACGTTTGTGGCCAAACAATCATCAAACAATACCATTAGCCGATGGGTTCATGGACTCAGGACTCGGTTCGGAAGCAAGGTTATTTATAAAGAGGGTGCCTGGCCTGAAATGACCCGAACGTTACGTCAAGGAAAAATGGTGGGGGTATTGATCGATCAAAAAACGGAAAGCTCTATTGGAGCTAAGATTACTTTTTTCAACAAATACGTGACGGCGACACCTGTTGCAGCACTATTGGCTTTGCGATGCCAAAGCCCGGTTTTGCCCGCTTTTTGTATCAGAAATGGCGATGGTTCATACACCATTAAAATATACCCGCCCGTAACACTAAAAAAGACTGATGATTTTCGTTCGGATTTAAGAACGAATACACAAATTATGACGGATGCTATCGAAAGAGCAGTTAGTGAATATCCGGAGCAATGGTTTTGGGTTCTCAAGCGATGGAAAAAATATTATCCTGACCTTTATCGAAGAGCTCGATAAATCGATCCGCAACTTAACAATAATGGATCATACCCGAATGAGTTGGCGTGATCCGAAAACACATTGATGTATCAGATACCAAAGCTTGATGCGCGTTTTAGCTGTTACAAGTCACAGTGACCGACCGGAGGCCGAAACCTTTATTGGCCTGACGGGTTATGGCGTCGATCTCGAAGTCATGTGTGCTCCAGACTCCCCGTTTTACGATCACTTGAAAGATTCGGGTGTGAGGATCACGGATCTGGAGGTTCTCCACAGGATCGATACAGCTGCGATTCGAGCCATTCGCAACCGTTTGCAAGACAGAGACGTTGATATCATTCACGGTTTTAATAATAAAACAATTGCCAATGCTGTTCTTGCGGCGACAGGCTTGCCGGTAAAGGTCGTTGCCTATCGAGGCATTGTCGGAAACGTGAGTTTTTTCAACCCTAGCTCCTGGATGACGTTTCTGAACCCTAAAGTTGACCGCGTGGTGTGTGTTGCAGAAGCCGTGAGAAAGTTCTTTTTAAATATGCGGTTTCTCTGGATGCGACTGCCGGCCGAAAAGTTCGTAACCATTTATAAGGGGCACAGCCTTGATTGGTATAATGACAAACCAACCAATCTGCGGGAATTTAATATACCGAAAAATGCATTCGTGGTGGGCTGTATTGCGAATTATCGCCCGCGTAAAGGAATTGGTGTGATGGTTGATGCTGCCCGGTACCTGCCACCTGAACAGCCGGTTCATTTCCTTCTGGTAGGCAATATGGATTCGGCCAAGTTAACCAAACAGATTAATAAAAGCCCGCTTAAGCATGCGATTCACCGTACCGGATATCGCTTCGATGCACCTGCCCTGATGGCTTCGTGTGACGCTTATGTGCTGCCAGCGTTAAAGAGAGAAGGATTGCCGAAAGGGGTGATTGAGGCCATGGCCTACGCTGTGCCACCCATTGTCACCGATTCGGGCGGCAGCCCGGAACTGATTGAAGACCAATTTAGCGGTTTGATCATTCCCTCTGGAAATGTCCGGGCACTAGCGGAAGCCATCACGTTTCTTATGAAAAATCCCGATATCCGGAGACAAATTGGTAAGAATGCCAAGGAGCGAATCGGCAACTATTTCCGAATCGAAAAAACCGTAGAAGAGACATATCGTCTCTATGAGCAGCTGTGCAAATGAATACGTCGGTTATCGTAACGACCTATAAACGCCCGGGAGCCCTGAAAAAGGTTCTAGAAGGACTGCGTCATCAATCCGTGCTGCCGGGTGAAGTCATCGTAGCTGATGACGGGTCAGGGCCGGATACCGGTGAGATGGTTCACAGGCTCAAGAATGACAGCCCATACCCGTTGCATCACGTCTGGCAGGAAGACAAGGGCTTCAGGGCGGCCGAGATTCGCAACAAATCGATACTGGCATCACAGGGGGATTATATTATCTGTCTCGATGGCGATTGTGTACCTGGAAAACATTTTATCTCTGACCATCGAAAACTGGCCGAACAAGGGTACTTTTTTCAAGGCAAGCGGATTCTGGTCAAAAGATCGTTAGTGCCTTTGTTTACCCATAAGGAGGCCAATTCAGTCGCAAAACTGTTATGGTATGCCCTAACCAATAAGATTAAGAATTGCCATCACATCATCCGGATGACACCATTTTTTTCAACCACTTCCACCCGTTTAAAAGGTATCAAAAGTTGTAATATGGGGTTTTTCCGAAGCGACTTATTTGCCGTCAACGGTTTTAACCAGGATTTTGTCGGCTGGGGACGGGAAGACTCGGAACTGGCCGTGCGTCTTTTTAGGTATGGGCTGAAGCGAAAAGGCCATCAATTTATGGCTATCTGTTTTCACTTGTGGCACGAGGAACATAACAGAGACCAGCTTTCCATCAATGATGAACTTCTGAGTAAGGCATTAAAAGGAAATAGATATTTCTGCCGCAATGGATTGGTTAATAGATAAGCAGATACGAACGGACCGGTTGTTGTTTTATGCATGTGCGGGAGCCTTTTTCAGCTTGCCCTTAAGCATCACATCGGCGACCGTTTTCGGCATCCTTGCAACCCTTGTCTGGCTCTGTTCCGGAAAGGCTTATCATCAGCGATACATATACATTCAGCATTCCTGGAGCTGGCCAGTTCTTCTACTTATGATCCTGCCCTGGATCGGCCTTCTCTACTCCCCAGACACCACCGGTTTGGGGGTTAAGTACGCAAAAAAAACCCATTACTGGGTTTACGGACTGGCCGTTGCTGCTATTGCCTTCAAGAGATTTCAAAGCGAACAGCTCGTGCAGGCGTTTCTTGCCGGGCTGGCCGTGAATTCCATTACAGCAATGTTTCAGTTGGGGATTATCTTTATACAAGGTGATCCCCTGGGTTTCGACCTTGGCGTCGGTTCCGGTTATAGCAGCATGTCCGCTTTTCTGGTACTTGGCATTATGGTAAGTGCTTTTTACTTCAACGAAGTTAAAGATAACCGAAGACGGTTTTATCTGTGTTTGTTGATGGGGCTTTTCTTTATACATCTCATTATGATGAAAGGACGTAACGGTTATTTCACTTTCATTGTGCTTTCACCCTTCATCGTTGTTAAGTTGATTGAGCGGATTAATGTTTTTAAGGTCTTGCTGATATACAGCCTGATTATAGGCTTGGCGGCACTTTCTCCTGCTGTTAAAGATCGGGTTTCATTCACTGTCAAGGAAATAAATGCGCATATCAATGCTCCGGTGGAAGCTAGATGGAGGAAAAATCTCATAGATGTAGAGGCAAGATTGTGGATGTATGTATGTGCCTATCGTGCTTTCAAGCAGCATCCTGTTTTCGGTGTCGGCACCGGTGGTTTTAAGACGTTTGTAGAGCAAAACGGCGAGCCTGACTGGCCTTTGCTGAGGCATCCGCACAACAGTTTTCTTTATATGGCCGTCAGTTTCGGTATTGTCGGCGTTTTGGCGTTAACATGGTTTTTCTGGGAGCTGCTGAAAAATTCATGGTTCCAACGAAAAACGGTTGCAGGATATTTTGTTTTTTCTTCAGCCTTGGTCATTTTTGTTAGCGGTATCTTTAACAGCCAGATTTTAAATGCCGAAACAGCCTTTCTACTGGCGGTTACAGCCGGACTCCAGCAAGGGTTCCCGCAGTTTTCTATCCAAGGACCCATGGAAAAAGAACAGAGACTCTTTAAAAGTAAACCTTAATATGATCCGGTTCATATTTGACGTATGGATTCAATGCAAAATATGTCAGGTCATCATCGGTCCTTTGTTACGGATTGTCCAGTGGGGTGCTCCACGGAAATGATCGATTCAGAAATCGTTTTACCGGAGGGCCCCTTGAGATGTTGCGCTTCCTGCGGGCATCTGGTGAGTTCATGCAGTGAGGAGAGGTACTGGGGCACCATGCAAGAATTCGATTCACCTGAGGGGACGTGGCCATCTCCTAAGGGAATTAGACGCCTGGTGAGACGTGCAGGGCGGATGGTGGCAAAATGTGAGAAGTTATTGGG
>CP070768.1:2989150-2995993 GCA_020345745.1 Desulfobacterales bacterium | reverse complement strand
GCCTCATTTTCGACTTCATGAGGACAAGGGAGCAGATTTGCAACAGCATCGAGGAGCGGCTGAACCCCTTTATTCTTATAGGCCGATCCCACGAAAACCGGAGTCAATTCGCGTGTTAACGTACCATTCCTTACAGCGGTTATAACCATCTCTTCTGTTACGTCCTGCTCCTCAAGAATAGCTTCCGTGAGTTCGTCGGAAAACATCGAAGCCGCATCAATAAGCGCTTCGCGTCTAGCGTTGGCTTCGGCAAGTAGATCCTTGGGGATGTCTTGAACCCTCACGTCCTCGCCATACACGCCGTCAAAATAGATGGCCTTCATGCTCACAAGGTCAACAACCCCCGTTAAGTCTGCTTCAAGCCCTATTGGTATCTGCATAGCAATAGCATTATGCCCTAACTTTTCTCGAAGCTGACGAATAACCCTGGAAGGACCGGCGCCACTTCGGTCACACTTGTTGATAAAGACAATACAGGGTACTTTGTACCTTCTCATCTGTTTATTAACCGTGATAGACTGGGACTGTACCCCGGCAACGGAGCACAAAACGAGTATCGCCCCATCGAGGACCCTTAATGACCTTTCAACCTCTATGGTAAAATCAACATGCCCAGGGGTATCAATGATGTTGATCTCATGCCCCAGCCACTCACAATAAGTACTTGCTGAAGCAATCGTGATACCACGCTCCTTTTCCAATTCCATGGAATCCATGGTCGCCCCGACACCGTCCTTTCCTTTGACATCGTGCATGGCATGGATACGATGGGTATAAAATAGGATTCTTTCCGTTAGCGTCGTCTTGCCGGAATCAATGTGGGCGCTAATGCCTATGTTTCTGACCTTTTGAATGTTGCTTTCCATATGATTTTTTTCTGATAGAATAATGATTTTTAATAACCGCGATAAGTTCGGCAGAAAATAATAGCGTAAATTAATTTGTCAAGGGCGTCATCTATAGCTGAAAAAGCTGCCAGGAACTTATGAATGAACTCTGCGGCCCCTTTGTCCGCCGTTTTCGAGAAGTTTCAATTGCAAAACCTTACCTGTTTAATGTATACAACCCTAATCGATAGTAAACAAGACCGAGAACAGTCATGAAACCAAAAAGCCTCATTGTTTTTGATATGGACGGCGTTATCGTCGATGTTTCTGAATCATACCGGGATACGGTTAGACAGACTGCCAGGTTGTTTTTCAAAGGGGCCGCCGCATGGGAGGGTCTTCCGAATCCTTTATTCTCCTTGGCGGATTTAGCCAGAGTCAAGCAAAGCGGAGGATTAAATAATGATTGGGATTTGACCTTTCTTGTCATTAATCTTTTATCCACCTTCGTCACCCAGCCAATAGACGGCAACGAACCGGATCCATGGACCCGGTATCGCAACATTATCAACAGATGCAACGTTGCAGACCTGGCCCATTTTTTAACATCTTCAATGCAGCCGATAACGACACTCTTCAAAAAAAAAGGGCATCAGAAACATGCATGGATTTCCAGCATGTATATCGGTGATGTCGGGAGTGGAAATATTATTAAGCAGATTTTTCAGGAGATATATCTCGGAAAAGCCCTGTTTGAATCGACCTACGGCATTCGACCAAAAACATATGGTGATGAAGGATATATCAACAGGGAAAAATGTATCATCAAAAGATCGGTTTTAGAAAACCTTTCAAAGAACCATGCCTTGGCGATTGCTACGGGCAGACCCAGAGCGGAGGCCGACTATCCTCTGGATTTTTTTGATCTGAGAAAGTACTTCACCCTTATATACACCCTTGATGACTGCATAAAAGAAGAACAGAAAATCTATAAAGCGGAAAATAGAACCGTATCTCTGAGCAAGCCCAACCCTTTTATGCTCGATGCCATTGCAGCGCAACAAAAAAATAAACCACTAGCATGTTATTATGTCGGTGATATGCCGGATGACATGATAGCAGCTTCGCGATCCAGAGCGAAATTCATCAGCGTCGGCACCCTCACATCATCTTCAGAAAAAGATAACCTTAAGAAAGATCTGTTAACGGCGGGTGCCAACCATATTATTGACGATTTTGATGAATTACAAATGATCGTAGATTGAAGCTCCCCGCCTTCAAAGGCGGGGGTTCTGCCGTACGGCAGTGCTTCGCGGCGGGGAGTAGTCCGGTCAAAAAAGATTGATTCTGCCAACTCGATTAGGGTTGTCGCCTAAAAAAACAATTGATATGGTTAAAGTATGAGTGAACCTGAAATAACCCAGATAAAAATCGGCCTCCAAACAGTGGGCCTTGTCGACCTTAAAAAAACCTTTAAGGAGATGGCAGGGACTTATGCTGAACAACCGGATGATATAGTGGCTGAAGAATTACTCCGTCGGTTGTCAAAAAAGAACTACATTTCAGATCCGCTACAAAAGGAATATGGTAGCGCCTTTGTCAGAGAGTTCAGGAAATTCCTCGGTCAACCTTTTGCAGACGAAAATCCCCGCTTACTTGAAATCAAGGTTCTTGGGGCAGGATGCGTCATATGCGACAGTTTAGAAAATGATGTCATGGAAGTGTTGTCCGACATGCAATTACCTGCCGACTTCGAACATGTAAGAGATGTTGAGCACATAGCCACCTACAAGGTTAAAGGGACTCCTGCCCTGCTCATCAACAACAAAATCATGTGCTATGGCAAAAGACCCTCAAAGAATAATATCAGAAAATGGCTGGAAAACACCGGCTACCTCAAATCCCAAGGAGGTATCATGGACAAACCAGAACTCATTAAGAACATCACTTTTTCAGAACCCCATCATCTCGCTGAACTCGTGGCCTATGAGGAAGGACGGGTGGTCAGCAGAACATTCGCGCAAAATCCAGCGCTGAGTTTAACCCTGTTTTCATTTGATGCAGGAGAGGGTGTCAGCACACACACCGCCCCCGGTGATGCAATGGTACAAGTGTTAGATGGTGAGGCACTTGTGAATATCGACGGAACAGAGATGAACGTTGCTACCGGCCAGGTGGTGGTCATGCCGGCGGATATCCCCCATTCGGTCACCGCCAAAAAGCGGTTTAAAATGCTTCTAACTGTGGTAAAAAGACCAAAGATTTTATAGCACCGGTCCCTTCGGCCGACATCCGTGGCACTTTAAAAGGGCGAATAAAGACATCCAGCATCACTTTAAATATGGAAAACCAACACGCTATTATTAAAGGATATTCTGAATTTTCCTTATCAAGAGCGGGCGTCAGGTCGGACCTTGTTGGACCGAGCATGGGGGCTTATTTCAAAATCGATCATGACGTCAGCGAGTTGTTACCCTATATCAATGCAACCTATCCTGATGCAAAGTTTTACGAACAACCTGAACATGTCCAGTTTACGCTCGGCGGCATCCGATGTACGCTATATCCCAAAGATGTTATTGCAGCACCTTTTTCAGGCGAAGACCAAGCTCTCCAATTTGTCAAAAACCTGATCGATGTTCTTAACGGGCTTTATCTTAATAAAAATTCACTAAAACCAGATTATAAAAAATTTTCCCCGGTTTCCGTCCTCGATCTCTATAAACTTGTGCCCCAAACCAATTGCAAAGAATGCGGATATATGACATGCATGGCTTTTTCCGCTGCGTTAAGCAAGGGCGAGACAACCCCTGACCAATGTCCTCACTTTATGGATCCGATTTCAGAAGTTGCCATATATCCTGTTTTTGATAAACAGGGAAACCTCGAAGCCACAATATCGATTGAGATTGACGCCATAAAACTCCAGCTCAATCTTAAAAAGAAGAGACCTTTGAAAAATGTCCAGTTTTATCCAAGGTCAAGGAGGGCGAAAATTTTTACCACAGGTATACATTGAGTATTCCGCGGATAAAAATTTGAGCCTGACACAGAGATCGGGTAAAGAAGGGCGTTTTTCAAAGGTCTCGAAAAGGAATATCCCATGACCCAACTCAACACCACCATGGAAATCTTCAAATTACTCGACAAATCGAATTGCAAAAAATGTAACAAACCGACTTGCTTGGCATTTGCCGCTGCTGTATTCAATGGTCAAAAACACCTCCATGAATGCCCCCATCTCCCAAGTGAGATTATCGAACAATATGGCAAAGAATCTCCCGCCAATCTAAACACTCCTGAACAGGCGCAGGAACAGAACATGGCGCTGCTGAAAGAAAAAGTTTCCACCATCGATTTTTCTTTGGCAGCAGAGAGACTGGGGATCCCTCTTTCCAATGACAAATTGACCATAAAGTGTCTGGGGAAGGACTTTAGTGTGGATAACACGGGAAACATTACAACGGATATCCATGTGCATCCCTGGATAATGATTCCTGTATTCAACTACATCATTGCAGGTGCCGGAACCCCTGCATCAGGACAATGGGTTCCGTTCAGGGAATTGGAAGGTGGAAAGACATGGTATCGGCTTTTTGGCCAACGCTGCGAAAAACCCTTAAAACAAGTGGCAGATACCTATACCGATCTTTTTGAAGATATGATTCGTCTTTTCAAAGGAAAACAGGTAGAAAATCATTACAATGCTGACATTTCACTTGTGTTGCATCCCTTACCAAAAATACCGGTACTGATTTGTTACTGGAAACCGGAAGATGAATTTGCATCAAATCTCAATCTATTTTTCGATTCAACAGCGGAAGAGAATCTCAACATTGAATCGATCTATACCCTCGGCGTCGGGCTGGTCAACATGTTTGAAAAACTCTCATTAAGGCACGGTTTACAATAATCCATCCATGGAAAAGCTAGTATAAGCAGGTAAAGGAAAAGGGAAATTGGCATCGTTGCTTCTACGGGCAGCAGTTTAACCTATTTTGGTTCACATTGAGATTGAATTGTTCGAAACTTAGGCACTCAACCATTAATTGTTAACCAGGGAGCTTGAATCCATATCTTCTGTTTCTGGCATGGACTACCACCCAAATAAACTCCATCTTGCAAATCAACAATTGACTATTGTATGATAGCCTTGAAGAATGACTAATCCGCTTAAATAATTGACTATTAAAAGAAGGCCTTATGTAACGAATAAAGGCTCATACAAGGTGTAAGTCAAAACCGTAGTATGAGCCTTTTCGTTTTTAGCCGGAGGGTTTGATAATGTCCAGAAAACTAACCTACGAAGAATTGGAACAAAGGGTCAAGGAACTGGAAAATGAAGCTGTTGAACAAAAACGAGTAGAGAAAAGACTGGAAGAGAAGGAGCAAATATTATGGGCACTTCTGAACGCTCTACCCGAGACTGCTATACTGGTAGATTTGGAGGGGACGATTCTTGCCATTAACGAAGTAGCAGCCCAAAGATTTGGCAAGCA
This sequence comes from Desulfobacterales bacterium, assembly GCA_020345745.1. Lineage (GTDB taxonomy): Bacteria > Desulfobacterota > Desulfobacteria > Desulfobacterales > UBA11574. Next base: position 2,990,667 of record CP070768.1, on the reverse strand, counting down.
TAGAGATGAACTCATTGGCAAGGGCATGCAAGATAGTATGCCCTATGATTTGGTCGTATCCAGAGAAGCACAAGGTGACAAAGTAACTCGCTCTGGAAAGCCTGTTCGCTTCCAGGATGAACGAGCAGGAAGAATTTATGACACTAATATTTACCCTGTCTATGATGTTGAAGAAAAGGTAACAGCACTCGTCGTTTATGCAAGGGATATCACCGAAACTAAACGGACAGAGGGGGCATTAAAGGAGAGTGAAGAACGTCTAAAAAGTTTTTATGATGCTGCTTTTGAAGGAATAGCAATCACCGATCAAGGTAGGTTTCTTGACACTAATCGTCAATTCGCCGAAATTTTCGGATACCAACGTGATGAGTTAATTGGAAAAGAAGTTATGGATCTGGTTGCCGAAGAAGATCGGGAATTTGTTTTAGGGAATATTCAATCAAATTTTGATAGACCCTATGAGCATAAGGCTCTCCACAAAAATGGCTCAATTGTTTTTGTTGAAGTACAAGGCCAGCAGATCCAATTCAAAGGGCGTCCGGCAAGAGTAACGGCGATTCACAATCTGACCGATCGTATTATAGCTGAGGAAGCGCTACGTGAAAATGAAGAGAAATACCGTCAGTTATTTGACTCCGTATCGGATGCTATTATGCTTTTTGATGCAAAGACAAGAGCGTTTGTTGATATTAATGATGCTTGTTTATCTGTGTATGGCTATAGTAGGGATGAATTTTTTAAGCTCAAGCATTCTGACATAACAGTTGAAATTGAGGAATCCAACAAGTCAGTACAACAGATCCTTTCCGGTGAGATCTCCAAAATTCCGCTTCGATATCATCAGCGAAAAAATGGGGAAATATTTCCTGTCGAAATATCCGGCGGGACATTTAAATTGGGAGATCGTCAGATCGTTTGCGGAGTGGTAAGAGATATTACCGAGCGCAAACAGATAGATGCGGCGATTCGACAAGAGAGAGATAAGGCTCAAGATTATCTAGATATCGCAGGCGTCATACTTGTAGCCTTGAACCCTGATCAAACCATCGAGCTTATTAATAAGAAAGGGTGTGAGATTCTCGGTTATCAAGAAGAGGAAATCATTGGCAAAAATTGGTTTGATAATTTTCTCCCAGAAAGAATGAGAGATGAAGTAAGAGAGATTTTCGGCAGGTTACTTAATGGAGAGATTGAGCCAATTGAATATTTTGAAAATCCTGTCCTAACAAAAAGTAATAAAGAGAGAATGATATCCTGGCACAATGCTGTATTGCGGGATGATAATGGAAATATAATCGGCACACTAAGTTCAGGAGAAGACGTAACTGAACAAAGGGGGGCTGAGGTAGAAAAAAGAAAGCTGGCATCCTATATTCAACAATCCCAAAAAATGGAAGCTATTGGTAATCTTGCAGGAGGAATTGCCCATGACTTTAACAACATCCTTACCCCTTTAATCATCCATACGGAATTGGCGTTGTTAGACCTTTCCGGCGATAGCCCTATCAGGCAAAACT
>CP070768.1:2975610-2989050 GCA_020345745.1 Desulfobacterales bacterium | reverse complement strand
TCACTGGGTGACAATGTGCTAAACGAAAAAGATATCCCCTTTCATAAAAAATCTGAAACCCTCTCGCCACTAGTTTTTGAGTGGTTGCTAGAAAATGCCATAACCTATTATATTAGCTAAGAACTTGAATACCATATATAATAATTCAGAAAGGGCCACATATATGAAAAACGGATTATATAGCAGATTACATCAGGTGTTATCCAATGGGGCGTTTGCCGTTACGGCCGAATGCGGCCCGCCACGCGGTGCAGACCCGGATATCATAAAGAAAAAAGGGGAATTGTTAACCGGCTACGTGCACGCAGTGAATGTCACTGACAACCAGACGGCTATTGTCAGGATGTCGAGCATCTCGGCGTGTGTTCATCTTGAAAATATGGGCCTTGAACCGGTTATGCAAATGGTTACCAGAGACCGAAACCGGATCGCTCTGCAATCCGATATCATGGGAGCATTTTCGTTGGGAATCAAAAATGTTCTCTGCCTTACAGGAGACCATCAAACTTTTGGGAGCCAGCCCGAAGCCCTGAATGTCCATGATATCGATTCCATGAATCTCATCCGCACGGTGTATACCATGCGAGAAAAGGGCCAAGATATGAGCGGTTTTGATCTCAAGTTGCCCCCGAGAATGTTTATTGGAGCGGCAGCCAACCCGTTTGCCGATCCCTTTGATTTTAGGGTTATTCGACTGGCCAAAAAAATTGATGCAGGTGCGGATTTCATTCAGACCCAATGTGTCTATAATATGGTTCGATTCAAAGAGTGGATGAAAATGGCTGAACAGGAGGGTTTGACTGAAAAAGTTCACATCTTGGCCGGCGTAACACCGCTGAAATCCAAAGGGATGGCCCAGTATATGTCCGAACGGGTCGCCGGGATGGACATACCTGATGCCATGATCAAGCGCATGGGTGGAGCCCCAAAGGAAAAGGCACCCGAGGAGGGTGTCAAAATATGCCTTGATACCATTGCCGAACTTCGCGAAATCAACGGCGTGCACGGTGTTCATATTATGGCCATTGAATGGGAGGAAATCGTCGGCGAAATCGTGGAGAGGGCGGGATTGATGCCCAGACCTTAACCCGGATATTTCATGAAAATTTTTCAGCAAACTTATTTATTTTGTAAAACGATTGCCCCAAATCTAATAATTACAATTATTTTCGTGTTATACTTTGCTCACCCGGACGTGTACTTCTTAAGCTGAAATATTTTCACCCTTCGGGCGCTGCCTGATGCGCCCATTTGCTGCGTTATCAGAGGCTTGCAGTAGAAAGCTACGGCGGCGCCTCTGAGTGCCTTACAAATGAACGCATCAGGTGCGTGAAAAACCGGGTTAAAATGTTTCGGAAATGCATCAATTGGTTTACCCTTTCGAGTTCATAACAATAGATAACCACCCCAGCTCTGCAACCTAATTAAGATCACAAACGACAACAGTCAACCGTTCGATGACAAGCCTTGTGGTCTAATTACTGTGGGAAAATTGATTAGAGACCTATGAAAAATATTCAATTTTATTCAAGGTCAAGAAAGGAGAAAATTTTAACCACAGATATACCTGGAGTATTTCGAGGATTAAAATTTGAGCCTGCCGCAGAGATTGGATAAAAGGGGATGTTTTTCAAAGGTCTCTACTCTACGTTGTATGACTTCAGCTTCCGTCTCAGCGTATTCAGACCTATACCCAGCAGACGTGCGGTCTGTGACTTGTTCTGGTTGGTATGATGGTATACCTTCAGGATGTGAGATTTCTCCACCTGGGACAGAGAAACGATCGCTGCATCGGATTTGTTCTCGCATCTCGATGTGGACCTTCGTCGTCTCAAATGACCGGGTAAAACCTGCGATGAAATGGGCCTGTCCTGGGCCAAATTTACCGCTGACTGGATGATGGATCTTAGTTCCCTGACATTTCCGGGATAGTTATATTCCATTAGCAGGCACATGGCCTCCTCCTCAATACCCTCATCGCTATCAGGATCACGGTAATCCTGCAAGAACGTGTTTGCCAATAAAGGGATATCTTCCTGTCTTTCCCTTAACGGCGGAAGGTGTAACCATCCGCCCCTTATTCGGTAATATAAATCCTTACGAAACAACCGCTTGGCCATCATTTTGTCTAACGCCTCATTGGTTGCTGCGATAAATCGAACATCTGCGGTAAGATAGCTGCTGGTCCCCAATTTTAGATACTCCCCATCCTGCAAGACTCTTAGCAGTTTGCCCTGAATCTCAAGGGGTAGATTACCGATTTCATCTAAAAAAAGGGTACCTTTGTCGGTATGCTCAAGGTAACCGACACGACCGTTTTCAGCACCGGTAAAAGCACCTCTGGTGTGACCGAAAAATTCCGCTTCAAAAAGGCTTCCGGAAAGATTGGCCATGTTGACCGGGGTAAAGGGAAATGATGCCCTCGGACTCGCCGTGTGGATCGCCCGCGCGAGAAGTTCCTTTCCGGTTCCGCTTTCGCCGGTTATTAGAATAGGAACATCACTGGCCGCATGCAATTCGGCTTCTTTCAAAACTCTCAGTACTTTTTCCGATCGCGTGATAATTGGTTGGAAGGGTTCCGGGTGAATGAGTTGAGGCAAGGCCTTACTTTTTTCGATATCCAGAATATCCAACAATCGCTTTCTCTCAAGCGTTCTTTTCATGGCAAAGACCAGATCTTCTTGGGGAATCGGCTTAACAAGATAGTCATAAGCGCCTTTGTTAAGGCACTCCACCGCCACCCGAGCCTCATTCACTGCGGTCACCATGATACATTCCGTTCTCGGGCTAATGTTCTTGATCGTTTCAAGAAGTTCTATGCCGTCCATACCAGGCATGGTCATATCGATCATCGCAATATCAAAGACCTGTCCTTTTTCGAAAAGGGCGACCACTTGTAGTGGGTCTTTTTCCGTTCGCACTGTTTTAAAACCAAAGTTTGTCAGCCGCCGTTTTAAGGTCTCAAGAAAATCGATATCATCGTCGACCAATATGACAGGATTATTCATTGATCTTATCCTATGCCAAGATTTACCATCCCAAAATGGAGCGATTCATTATAACGCTTTGGAATTCATCCGGTTCTCTGTACCACATATGCCAAAATGGCACAACCCAGAATATACTAAGATACAAACAATATCATAACTGTCAAGTCAGACCATTTCAACTATTTGAAATCATTGTTTTTTATTATTAGCTTAAAAAATTTCTTCATCGGCACGATTGTTGCTGTTGTTTCTTGTTGAAATTAACGGATATTCACCCAACGCCTGTCGCAACACCTAACCCGTACTTCTTATGAAGCTTTTGTTTGTGTTTGGGGTACAACACCTGGAGGTATGCATATGCAGTTGAAGCGCAAATTCGAAAAGGGAGAATTTGCCATCCTTGCTGAAATTGAACCGCCAAAGGGGGTGGAAATTTCCACGATGGTAAGCAACGCTACAAGGGTTAAAGGAGATGTGGATGCCTTTGTGGTTCCGGAAATGAGTAACGCTGTCATGCGGATGAGTTCCCTGGGCGGAGCCATGATTCTGCAGGGAAAAGGGATGGAGACGGTAGTGCAGTTCAATTGCAGAGATCGAAACCGAATCGCTCTACAAGCAGATCTCCTGGCCGCTTACGCCTGCGGTATCACCAACGTCATGGCAGTTAAAGGAGAAGATCCCAGCTTCGGGGATCACCACCAGGCAAGATCCGTGTATGACATCGATCTGGTCGATTTATTGCAGGTTGTCGGCGGTCTGCAAAAAGGAAAGGACATGGCCGGTATCGAGCTTTCCGGATCTCCCGAATTTTTGGTCGGTTCAACCGTCGATGCGGGCGCCATGGGAAAATCTCCGGAGCTTGTGTTGGAAGAAATGAACAAAAAAATGGAGGCCGGCACGCAATTCTTCATAACGCCACCCATATTCGATCTATCTGCTATAGAACCTTTCACCAAACGGGTGCACCTCCAACAGGTCAATATCATCCCTACAGTCTTGCTGCTTAAATCCTTGGGCATGGCTCGTTATATGGCTCGTAATGTGGATCATATTTATATCCCTGATGACTTAATCAGGCGGATCCAGAAATCCCCCGAAAAGGTGCGAGAGTGTGTGCTGATTGCCGCAGAGATGGTGAACACATTAAAGGCAGAGGGATTCAGCGGCGTTCTTCTATCAACTATCGGATGGGAACATAAACTTCCCGAGATACTGGATAAGATATAAGGAAGAAAGATGGACAACAAAAATGAATTGCACGTAGAAAACATGGGAAAAGACCTTTACGGTTCCGTGATGGTCGTCGGCGGCGGTATTGCCGGTATGCAATCAGCCCTCGACCTTGCGAATTCCGGTTACTATGTCTACCTTGTCGAAAAATCTTCGGCCATAGGCGGGCTGATGGCTCAGCTCGACAAGACCTTTCCAACCAACGACTGTTCCATGTGAATTATCTCGCCCAAACTGGTCGAGGTCGGCCGGCACTTAAACATTGAGTTATTGACCAACACCGAGATCGTAGACCTTAAAGGTGAACCGGGCAGCTTCACAGCCCGCGTCAAACAAGAACCGCGTTTTATAGATCTTGCCAAATGTACGAGTTGTGGGGATTGCGTAAAAGTCTGTCCAGTGGATATTGCCAACGAATACGACGAAGGTCTATCCACCAAAAAGGCGACTTATAAAAAATACGCCCAAGCGATTCCAGGGGCGTTTGCCATTGAGAAAACAGATACCGCACCCTGCAGTCTGACCTGCCCGGCTGGACTGAACGTTCAGGGGTATGTGCAGATGGTTAAAGAAGGCAAATATAAAGAATCCTTGGAACTGATCATGGAGGATCTTCCGCTTCCCGGTATACTGGGACGAATATGCCCCCATGAGTGTGAAAATGCATGCCGCCGCTGTGAAGTCGATGAACCCGTAGCCATTCGGGATCTTAAGCGATTGGCGGCAGATCAATACGATCCCAGGCAAATTGAAGTCAATTGCCTATCGCCGAGGGAGGAAAAAGTGGCCATCATTGGGTCGGGTCCGGCAGGCCTTTCCGCTGCTTATCACCTGGCCCGTCAGGGCGTGCGATCCACCATTTTTGAGGCTCAGCCGGAAGCCGGCGGCATGCTTCGAGTGGGAATACCTGCTCATCGCCTTCCCAGGAATATTTTGGATCAGGAAATCGAGATCATCACCAATCTTGGGGTTGAAATCAAGACCAACACCCCCCTGGGTCCGGCCATGACCATCGATGATTTGTTCAATGAAGGCTTCAAGGCCGTTTATCTCGCACTCGGTGCTCACAAAGGCATTGATCTGGGAATTCCCGGTGAAAAGGCCGTCGGCGTGAGACAAGGTGTTGATTTCTTAAGGGAAGTAAACCTTACCGGAAAGGTCCATGTTGGCGAGAAGGTCGCCATTATCGGGGGTGGAAACGTAGCCATAGACGTATCGAGATCCGCTGTCCGGTTGGGGGCTAAAGAGGTCAGCATTATTTACCGGCGCACACGGGCCGAAATGCCTGCATGGGAGGAAGAAATTGAAGCTGCGGAATCAGAAGGTATCAAAATCTCATATCTTGCTGCCCCTCAGGAAATATTAACTCAAGACGGCCGTGTCGTCGGGCTAAGGTGTATCCAAATGAAACTTGGCGAGCCGGATTCCTCCGGCAGAAGACGTCCGGTACCTGTTCCAGACAGTGAGTATGATATCGACATCGACCAGCTTATCCCGGCCATCGGTCAAAGACCGGACCTTTCGGCCATCGAAAACGTGGCGGATCTAAAATTCTCACGGTGGGGAACCACCGAAGTCGATCCCATAAGCTACGCCACGGATCGTGAAGGCGTTTTTGCTGGTGGCGATCTTCAGACAGGCCCGTCAACCGCTATTGCGGCCATCGCCGCAGGGCGTGAGGCATCTGAATCCATCGTCAGGTATCTGGATGGACAGGATATGACCAAAGGGCGCGAACCTGTGATCAACGAAAACCCCATGTACCGCCCGATTACCGGTGATGAGCCTAAAGCGTCAAGGGCTAAGATGCCCGAATTACCGGTAGAAAAACGTGCGGGCAATTTTGCAGAAGTGGAGCTGGGTTACGAAGAAGCTCCCGGAAAAGACGAAGCTGCTCGCTGCTTGAACTGTAGTTATTGTTCAGAATGCCTACAGTGTGTAGACGCATGTTTGGCAGAGGCCGTCGATCACAGTCAAGTGGTCGTTAACAGAGAGATAAATGTGGGTTCCGTCGTGCTTTGCCCGGGAAGCGAACCTTTTGATCCATCACCATTTGAACTGTTTTATCATTACAAACAGAACCCGAATGTGCTGACAAGCCTCGAATTTGAAAGAATTCTCAGTGCTTCCGGGCCAACAATGGGCCATTTGGTCCGGCCGTCGGATGAAAAAGAACCCAAAAAGATTGCCTGGCTTCAGTGTATCGGATCCAGAGATACCAACCGGTGCGGCAACGGATATTGCTCATCCGTATGCTGCATGTATGCCATTAAAGACGCCATGGTAGCAAAAGAACATGCCCACGGCGATCTCGATTGTGTCGTTTTCAATATGGACATCCGTAGCTTTGGCAAAGATTTTGAAAAGTACTATCTCAGAGCCAAAGACAAAGAGGGCATTCGGTTTATTCGGGCGCGCATCCACACCATTGAAGAAGTCGGCGAAGATAAAAATCTGCTCATCCAATATGCTGATCACGCTGGCGAGCTGCAAGAAGAAGTCTTTGACATGGTAGTCCTGTCCGTAGGCCTTCAAGTGCCGGCATCGGTGGCTGATCTGGCCAAGCGCCTGGACGTGGATGTGGACAAGTACAACTTTGCCGTTACCGATCCGTTCGCGCCATTGGAAACCACCCGGCCCGGTGTGTATGCCTGTGGTGTGTTTCAAGGGCCCAAAGACATTCCAAGCTCTGTTGCCGAAGCGAGCGCCGCAGCCGGTCTGGCAGGCGGATTTTTAAACGAGGCCCGTCACACACTGACAAAAAGTGCAGAAATACCCGATGAAATCGATCTCTCCGGTGAGGAGCCAAGAATCGGCATTTTTGTTTGTAACTGCGGTGTCAACATCTCCGGCGTCGTCGACGTAAACGACGTAGAAGAATACGCCAAAACACTTCCTAATGTCGTCTATGTCACTCAAAACCTGTTTAGCTGTTCCCAAGATTCCCAGGAACAGATGAAGGAAATCATCAAAGAGCATCGCATCAACCGGGTGGTGGTTGCAGCATGCTCTCCGAAAACCCATGAGGTGATCTTCATGGATACCATCGTCGCCTGCGGTCTCAACAAGTACCTGTTTGAGATGGCCAATATTCGCAATCAAGATTCCTGGGTACATGGGGATTCACCTGAAAAAGCCTCTGAAAAAGCAAAGAAGCTGGTGCGGATGGCCGTGGCCCGTTCAGCGACACTGCACCCGCTGCAAGAGAAAAGGATAGCGGTCGTGCAGAGAGGGTTGATTGTCGGGGGCGGTGTTGCAGGAATGAATGCGGCTTTGGGTCTGGCTGACCAGGGTTTTGAAGTGGTTTTGATTGAAAAAGAAGAAAACTTGGGCGGTATGGCAAATCGTCTCACGGCGACCATAGAAGGTGCAGACATCGGCGATTATCTTAAAGACATGATTCAAAAGGTAACCTCCCATTCCAAGATTCAGGTTCTGACCAGGTCGCTTATCGTTGGATTTTCCGGATTTAAAGGAAACTTTAACACCGAACTTATTGTTGGGCCGGGTATGTACGAACGAAAGATCGACCACGGTGTCCTCATTCTGGCAACGGGTGCCAGTGAATACCAACCCAAAGAATTCCTTTATGGCGAGAACGATCGTGTATTGACCCAGGTTGAACTGTCCAACCGCCTAAAAAACCAAGGCGCAGACGACCTCGAGCAAGTGATTATGATCCAGTGTGTGGGATCAAGAAACGAGGAAAATCCCAACTGCTCCAGGATTTGTTGCCAGAACGCCGTTAAAAACGCCCTCCTTATTAAAAAGATGAATCCGGATTCGCAAATTTTTATTCTCTACCGAGACATAAGGACCTACGGATTACTGGAGGATTATTATACCGAGGCCCGAAACATGGGCGTTATGTTCTTTAAATACGACCAGGATGATCCACCGGTTGTTGAATCATCCCACAATGGCGCCATGGTAACTTTCAAGGACCATGTTTTAGGCCGGCACCTGCAGGTCAGCACAGATCTGGTGGTTTTGAGTGCAGGTATGGTTGCTGAAGACACCGAAGAGCTTGCTTCGATTGTTAAACTGGCCCGGACGCCGGAGGGTCATTTTATGGAAGCTCATGTCAAATTAAGACCGGTCGATATGGCCACGGAAGGCATCTTCGTGTGCGGCACCGCGCATAGCCCTCAACTCCTGTCCGAGTCGATTGCACAGGCACATGCTGCGGCTTCAAGAGCCACAACCTTTTTAGCCCAGGCTGATTTGACCCTGTCGGCGGTCAAGGCTCAAGTCAAAGAAGAGCTCTGCGCCTCATGCCTCATATGTGTTCGCTCGTGTCCCTTTTCCGTACCAGTAATCAACGAAGACGGTGTGAGTGAAATCGATGAGGCGCTGTGTCAAGGTTGCGGTGTTTGCACTGCTGAATGCCCGGCCAAAGCCATAGAGCTCAACTGGTACGAAGATGAGCAGATTTTAAGCAAGGTTGAAGCCTTATTAGAAGGCATCATGAAAATTTGAAGGAGGTTTCATGAAGGCAGATTTTGAACCCATCATCATCGCGTTTTGCTGCAATTTTTGAGGTTATACCGCTGCGGACCTGGCAGGTTCGATGCGCTTGCAATACCCTTCAAACATTAAAATTATTCTCATTCCCTGCACCGGCAAGGTGGATGTGCTTTATATTTTGCGCGCCTTTGAAAAGGGCGCAGACGGCGTCTATGTCGTCGGGTGTTTGGAAGGCGATTGCTTTTTCAACAACGGCAACTTCAGGGCTCGCAAACGGGTGGAACAGGCTCAAAAAATTCTGGATGCCATCGGCGTTGGCGGAGAAAGGGCACAAATGTACAACCTTTCATCCAGTGAAGCCCCGCGGTTTGTCCAGATCGCTATTGAAATGGACGAAAAAATAAGGGCACTGGGACCTAACCCGATTAAAGCAGCCAAACAGAAGGCTGCTTAAGGTTATTACAGGAAGATTTTCGTTTGAAGATCGATTTTGAGAATATTGTTTTTTAAGACTAACGTTTAACTGACATCTCCAAGGAAAGGGAGGGTTTTATGATTGTCGCAGATAAAAAACCGATTGAGGAGATTATTGAAGAGGTAAAGAATAATGAAAAAATCCTCATTTTAGGTTGCAATGAATGCGTTACCGTCTGCGAGGCAGGAGGCAAAAAGGAAGTCGGTGTCTTGGCTTCGGCCCTGAGAATGTATTTTTTAAATCAGAGCAAGGAGGTCAAAATAGATGAGATAACTTTAGAACGACAATGTGATCACGAATATCTTGAAGAGATCCGTGATGTGATGGATCAGTATGATGCCGTCGTTTCCATTGCCTGTGGTGTTGGCGTCCAGTTTATGGCCGAAAAATATCATTCCACTCCGATTTATCCCGGTGTGGACACCTGTTTTTTGGGTGTTACCGAAGAACGAGGCCTTTGGACGGAAAGATGCCAGGCTTGCGGTCACTGCATCTTGGCAAGCACAGGCGGAATCTGTCCGATTGCACGATGCGCAAAGCGGGTACTGAACGGTCCGTGCGGAGGCTCGGCAAAAGGTAAATGTGAAATTGACAAAGAGATTGACTGTGCCTGGCAATTGATCATTGATCGTCTCGAGGCACTGGACAGGCTCGATGAGTATGAAGCGCTTTGCCCTTTGAAAGACTGGTCCACCGATAGGGCCGGGGGACCCCGAAAAGTTGTCAGGGAGGATGTGCAGCAATGAAAGTAAAGACACCTAGTAAACTGGAAAAGATACTTGCCGCCGGTCACTATGCCGTTACTTCAGAGGTCGGTCCTCCGCGGGGAAGTGACCCGGAAAACATTACAAAAAAAGCAGAAATGATCAAGGACTATGTGGATGCAATCAATGTAACTGACAACCAAACGTCCGTAACCCGCATGTGCAGCCTGGCCGCCTGTATCCGCCTTAAGCTTATGGGGCTTGAGCCGGTCCTTCAGATGGTGACCCGTGATCGGAACCGCATTGCCTTGCAGAGTGATATTCTAGGGGCGGCTTCATATGACATCCATAATATCCTTTGTCTTTCCGGAGACCACCAGAGTTTCGGAGACTGTGCGCAGGGTCAAAACGTTCATGATCTCGATTCCATGCAATTAATTCAGACCGCCAGGTACATGAGGGATGAAGGCAAGTTTTTAGGCGGCGGGGATATCGGTCGTCCACCGAACATGTTTGTCGGTGCCGCCGCCAACCCATTCGCCGATCCATTTGAGATTCGCGTTCCTCGATTGGCAAAAAAGGTTGCCGCTGGTGTCGAATTCATCCAAAGTCAGTGTATCTACAATATGGAGAAATTCGAGCTCTGGTTGAAAATGTCCGGTGATCGCGGATTGCTTGATAACGTCTATATTCTGGCCGGTGTGACACCGTTTAAATCTGCAGGTATGGCCCGGTATATGAAGAACCGGGTCCCGGGGATAGAGGTGCCGGACGAACTGGTAAAGCGAATGGCCGATACACCAAAAGAAAAACAGCCCGAGGAGGGCATCAACATCTGTATTGAGCAGATTGAGCACCTCAAAGGTGTAGAAGGGGTTCATGGTTTTCACGTGATGGCCATTGAATGGGAAGAAATGGTACCTGAAATTGTCGAAAGATCAGGCCTTTACCCAAGGCCGACCGTGGAATAATTGTTACTTCTAAAGCATAGAGAACGCGATAGTAGACAAGTTCTCAACCCAATTTTTGGATAAATAATTTAACATTTAAGCATATAAAGGAGGATCATTATGAGCGAGAAAAAAAGGGTTCTGGTAGTCGATGATGAACCTGATTTTGCAGCTATTGTCCAGACGAATCTGGAAAAGGAAGGTTTCCAAGTTGAGGTGGCTTACAGTGGCGATGAAGGGCTTGAAAAGATCTATGCAAATCCACCGGATGCCATCGTACTCGATATCATGATGCCTGGAAAAGATGGGTATGCGGTATGTAAAGAGCTAAAAGCAGATGATAAGTACGCTGACATTCCTGTTATCCTGTTAACTGCCGTTGCATCTCATGTGACCACGACCCGCTATTCTCACCGAGATGGAATGAGCACGGAAGCCGATGACTATATCGCCAAACCGGCCTCGGCCGAAGAGATAACTGAAAGCATCAAAAGACTTCTCAGTGAATAGCAAAGATTACGATACAGAGGGTCAAGCTTTTTATGGCGAATAAATCAAATGGTCTTGTACCTGTAATTGAAAATAGACCATGTTAGATAACAGAAAACAATTTGAAGGGAGGTATACATTTTGCAAGACCCTATTTCAATAGATATTAAGAATAGAAGGATAGCTACCTCTCCAGAGTTGGCAGATGCTTGTTTCACATGCGGGACATGTGCCAGTGGCTGTCCGGCAACCAATCTGGTACCCGGTTGGGATCCCAGGAAGGCGATACGGGCCATAGCTTTGGGTTTAGAGCAGGAAGTTATAGATTCCAAATGGCCCTGGGTCTGCACCCTCTGTGGCCGATGCCAGTATGCATGCCCCATGGGGGTTCAGTTGATCAAGACCTTCCGGACATGTCGGATCTTACGAGAGCGGGACCTAGTCCCAGACCCACTGCACAGAGGGACAATGATGAACTTTGAGAGGGGAAACAATCTTGGAATTCCTACTGACGACTTCCTGTTTTTGCTGGCGGACCTGGGTGTTGAGATGGAAGAAGATGAAAAGCAGCCTTGCCCCGGATTTTATGTGCCGGTGGACAAGGAAGGTGCCAATATCATCGTCACGGTAAACTCCAAGGAACCTTTTGCCGAGCCTGATGATATGAAGTTTTGGTGGCGGATTTTTTACGCTGCCAAAGAAGACTGGACCATTTCTTCCACCAACTGGGAAGGCGTCAACTGGGGCCTGTTTTCCGGGGATGATGAAAATTGGAAAATCCAGGTGGGTCGTGTGCTAGAAAATGCTCGAAGGTTAAAGGTGAAAACCATCCTCTATCCGGAATGAGGGCATGCCTATTTTGCAACCCGGGCTGGGTTCAATATGTGGTTTCCGGAAGCTTTCGAGGAATTTAAGGTGTTAAGTATCTTTGAACTTTTAAGAGAATACATAAAAACAGGAAGAATCAAGCTTGACAAATCCAAACATCCACAATTAACCACTGTCCACGATCCATGCAACTACGGTCGAAAATCTCAAATCTCTTTCGGGGATCATCACTGTGACAACTCTCGATGGATCGTATCTCAGTGCTGTGAAAATATGGTGGAAATGATTGATGGTCCGTTGAACAACCACTGTTGCGGTGCAGGAGGCGGCGCCTGGGCCATGCCTTATACCGAAGAGCGTATGGCCTACGGGAAGCACAAAGCCGATCAGATTAAAAAAACCGGTGCGGAACTAGTCATTGCTCCCTGTCATAATTGTCGCGACCAGATCATGAAGGGCCTAGTCGAAGAATTTGACATGGGTAATTATAAAGAGACCATGTACACGTGGGAATTGGTGGCCGAATCTCTGGCCTATGAGCCCTGGAGTGAAGAAGAAATAAAAAAGGCCCATGCTGAACGTGATGCTCAATTTGAACGAGATGGTGTTGAACTTGAAGAGTGGTGATGAATACGGAGGGGCTCGTCATTTTCTAAACTTGTAGATTTGTACATCCTTTTTTCATTGCATACCAAATGTCTCCTTTCTGAAACCAGGAACTATATCTTAAAATGCAGGTATATTGTATCTTAGGTGATGAACGAGCCCTGCGTTCAAAATCACCAGCAATATTTTCGGCTGTCATCGATAAGCTCGGCATAAAAGGAGCATATGTTCCGTTTAAGATCGCGCCAGGACAGATCGGAAAAGCGCTGGAAAGTATGAGAGTTTTGAATATTGCCGGTGCGAATGTTGCGGTTCCGTACAAAGAGGCGGTCCTACCCCATCTCGATATTCTATCAGAAGGAGCGAATATCATCGGAGCCATTAACACCATTGTTCGAAACGGCGACATACTCAAGGGATATAACACCAACGCTATCGGACTGATGGATGCATTAAATGATGCGGGATTCGATGTTGAGAACAAGTCGGCGCTCGTTTTCGGTACCGGCGGCGCCGCCAGGGCTGCGGTGTTTGTCCTAAACTGGCTTCGTACCCACTCGATTATCGTAGCCGGGCGAAATGAGAACAAAACTTTGCAGATGGTCAGTCGTTTCGGGGGAGAAGCAAAAACCTTAAAATCGATACCGGAACAACCCATCAACGTCGATTTAATCGTCAACGCCACATCGGTTTCCAGTCCT
>CP070768.1:2968893-2975510 GCA_020345745.1 Desulfobacterales bacterium | reverse complement strand
TAGAGAAAGAATCCAGACCAAAGCCTCTGAAGCAATAAGCGGTGAACTGCAATATGAACGGCTTGAATTATCCTTTTTACCACGACCGCAAGTGGTGATTCGTAAGTGCCATTTTTCAATCCCCCATAAAGCCAGTGGAACTCTGACCTCCTTTACAATCTATCCGAAAATTTTACCGCTTTTGTTTGGGAAACTTAAAAGCAGTGGGATTCATCTTCACTCCCCTGATGTGAAAATTCAACTAGGGGAAAAAATGGAATCAGGCGCCGAGAATCGAAAGCATTTTTCTCTCGGAGGAGTTAAAGATAAAGTGGATCCAATATTAGGTCTTGTGTCATCAAAGGCACGAGGCCTTGCCATTCGAGTGAACAATGGCCGTTTGAATCTTTTTAAAGAGAAGGAGATCTTCTTTTGGTTTCAGGATATTGATGCCCGTTTCGACTTTTCGACAGAAGATATCAACCTGGATTTCAGCTGTAAATCCAGCCTTTGGGAAGATATTTTCATTACGGGAACAATTGATCCAAAGGATTTGATCATCCGTACCAATATTGATCTGAACCAGATCAAAACTCAGGTTTTAACAGAATATATTTACTCACGTATAAGCACCAAAGTAAAAGCTTCACCGTTGAATCTGAAAATTAATTTCATAAGCGAAGGATTCACGGCCTTACAGGGCGAACTGAATGCTTCTATACCTTCCCTCACGTTGCAACATGAAAAGGAAGAAATAACCATCAAAGGAACAAGGTTAAAAGGAAAGATCGATGTCAGCGAGACAAAATCAACCTTTACGCTCGGGGAGTTAAAATCTGATAATCCTCAACTGAATATCGCCGGTGAATTATCTCTGAGTCGTTTAGCCAAACCCCATACCCTTATGACCGGACTGATACTCAAGAGTAAAGATGTGGATGTTCATACAACGCGTAAAATAGGTTTAGCCCTGGCAGGGAACATCCCAGCGGTTGCGGATGTATTTGCGATCGTCAAAGGAGGAAGGCTGCCCTACTTTACTTATGCTGCCAATGGAAATTCGTTTAAGGATTTAGGAGATCTGAAGAACATAAACATCACCGGAGCTATGCGTGACGGCAAGATCTTCATACCGGTGGTTGATTTGAGCCTGGAGGATGTCGATGGCGAGGTTGCCATTTCTAAAGGGATCTTGGAAGGAAGAGACCTTAGGGCAAGCCTGGGAAACACGAGTGCGACCAGCGGAAAACTGACGCTGGGCCTTGATAGGGAACATGCGCCTTTTCGTTTGGATCTGGCAGTTGAAGCTGATCTGTCACAGCTACCGCCTATTCTGAAACGTTTGATTGCTAATGAATACTTTCAAAAAGAGCTTGCCCTTATAAGTAATGTGCAAGGAAATGCCGTCGGCAGGCTATATTTGGGCGACCACATCGAATCGATCAGAGCGATGGTTGAAGTATCCCAGTTGAATATGACGGCTAGTTACCAAAGAATACCGTATCCCCTGACCATCAGCAAGGGACAGTATACCTTTAAAGGGGCAATGTCAGCCGTAAAAAATTTGCAAGGCCATTTGGGAAAAACGCGTTTTAACAACGTTTCCGGAAAGATAGATTGGGAGAAAACACCCTATCTGGAGGTCAACTCCGGTGAGCTACAAATTTATCCAGAAGAAATCTACCCATGGTTGGTTTCCTTTGAAGGGTTGAACAGTCACCTCGAACACATAAAATCTATTGAGGGCGTTCTTGAGGTATCTACTTTGAATTTAAAGGGTCCGCTGTCAGATTTGAGAAAATTGCAGTATCAGATAGCTGGTGAAGTGCGGCATCTAGCATTAAAATCATCCCATTTGCCAGAAATAGTACAAGCTTCAACCGGAAACTTTAAACTGACCCAGAATCTTATTTTTATAAAAGATTTTGAAACCAAGATGCTTGATGCTTCCTTGAGGATTTCGGGCCATTTAAACGACTATCTGCAAGGCTTTCCTACCATTGACCTGAATTTAGATGGAAAAATAGGCCTTGCGGCAATTCAATGGATATCAGGTGTTGTCGATTTGCCATCCGCATTCAATTTAGCATCACCGCTGTCTATTTCTGAAGCGAATCTGACTCGGAACCGTGGTAAAGAAACGGCTTTTTCCGGGAATTTTGCAATGCAGGAGGGTTTAAACATTTCTACGGAGATTCTTTTAAACGCCCAACAAGTGTTAATCAAAAAACTATCCATCCAGGATGAGACATCCAGCGCAGCATTTAGCCTAATTGCCGACAAAAGAGGTCTTGATCTTTCCTTTATCGGAAATTTGGATAAAACAACTCTTGATCATATTATAAAAGAAAACAAGATCCTTTCCGGACAGATTAAGGGCGATTTTCATGCGCATATTTTTCTGGATCAACTTTTTGGTTCCAAGTTTCAGGGAAAACTCCTTGTTAGCGGTCTAACTTTACCTGAGCAACAAGGATTGCCTGTGGAAATAAACAGGCTTTCGGCAGAGGCAGAAGGAGATAAGGTGCATATCAAGTCAGCCAAACTGTCCATTGCAGACAACCTACTATTTCTCAAAGGTGATGCGAATTTTTCAACCAACAAAATGCTGCTGGATATGGATCTATCTGCAGATGACATAGATTTGAACAAACTGAACATGATAGCTGATAGGGGTAAGAAAGAAGCTAAAAAAGTTAACCTTGATCGCTTTTGGAATTATCCGGCCAGAGGGATTATTAGGGTCAGAATAAAAAACGTGAAATATAAAGAGTTCAACTCGTTTCCTTTGCATGCGGATGTATCATTAGGCAACAAGAATGCAACCATCGATGTCAAGGAGAGTAATTTTTGCGGCATTTCTCTATCCGGGGTGTCAAACATGTCGCCAGAAGCAATAAAACTTGAAATTAAACCTGTGGTAAAGAATCAAAAGTTGAACCCTACAGTTTATTGTCTTTTGGATAAATCCATCTCAGTGGAAGGCAATTTTAATCTTGAAGGAGAGCTCGAGGCACAAGGAAAAGCTGGCGAGATTGTCAATGCTCTAAACGGGCCGCTAGTAATTGATGCAGACGAAGGAAGTTTTTATGCCGGAAATTTTTTCAGGATGCTGACAAAAATTTTCGATCTTTTAAATGTAACCGAGTGGTTTAAAGGGAAGCTGCCGGACTTGAGAGCAGAAGGGTTCAGCTACCATTCGATCAAGGTAAAGGCAAATATCGAAAGCAGAAAATTAATCATAAATGAAATGATCATTGACGGTACTTCTATGGAGATTGTCGGGCATGGTAACATTGATTTAATCAGCCAAAAAGTTGATGCATTGTTACTTGTAGCGCCTTTTAAAACCATTGACCTGGTTATAAAAAAAATTCCTTTGGTAAAAGATATTTTGAAGGGTTCGCTTATCTCCGTTCCGTTTAAAATAAAAGGCGATAGGAAGAATCCAAAAGTCATTCCACTTTCTCTTGATGCCGTCGGATCCGGGCAGTTAGGAATTATGAAGAGAACGTTGCAGGTTCCGGTTAAAGTAATACAGCCCATTCTTTCCGGAGAGAAGAATAATTAAGAACAATTTCCTCATAGGTTTTGATCTAGTCCCTACGAACGTATCTTTTCAAAAAAGAAAACAATGGTCGGTGAACTCAACCGCTCCTACATTCCTTGATATCTGTAATGATTGCGAAAGTATCATATCCAATAAACCGTTTGATATCGGTTAACGCTCTTGACATAATACATCGTGGCATTATTTTTCAAATAATCGTTATCAAGCCAGGTTTCCATTTTTGCTTTTAGAGCTGCTCTACGAGCGTTGTAAAATCAATATTTTCTCTCCTTGTGGTATTCGCAATGGCTTCTTGTGCAACACCCTCGTTCTCTCCAACGGATACTGAACATGTAAAGGGGCATGAAATGGCGAAGGAATTTGCCCAGAAAGATGCTATGAAGCCCTATTGCTCCCGATATCCAACAAGAGAATATTCGGGATGGAAAGCAAGAAAATACACCAAGCTTTTACAAGAGCAAGATAGGTCGGCGGCTTTTATCAGGGGTTTTTACTTCGGATATGAAGAATATTATTTTAAATTCCATGATTTGTATTGTGGATTGTAGTTTAAGTTCTTTATAATGTTGACGCCCTGTTTCCTTTGCGACAGAAAATCTTAACCGGCTGGAAGAAAAAGCCACAAAGCCCGAGCATATGAAATAAATTCAATCTTTTTGAGTAGTTACACATTTTACTTCGCGGCGTTAGATGGTAGTCTGTAGTGCAAATAACCTTTTTCAATAAGAGAAATTAATGGCGATGGAAAAAAGACGCTTTGCCCATATCATCCGATGCTTATTCTTATCGGGTGTGATGTCGTTTTTAGTGGGCTGTTCTTCAGAACTGGCGATACAGGCAGACCATGCTTCACAGCCAAAGGAGGGTTCCATGAGCCTTGCCTATAAAACCGAAACCGAATCTGAAACGATACCAACCATCGATGCAGCGACACCACCCATTATTGAAACAGCATCCTTTGGTCTTGGCTGATTCTGGGGAAGCGAATCCCAGTTCGGGATAATCGAGGGCGTGATTCGCACGCGGGTGGGGTATGCCGGTGGTCGGATGGACGGTCCGGATTATAGAAACATCGGTGATCATACGGAGGTGGTGCAGGTGGACTATGACCCCGAGCGCATTACTTATTCCCAGTTACTTGACATTTTCTGGAAAAGCCACCGCCCGTCCGGAAGGTCGTGGTCGCGACAATACATGAAAGCGGTCTTTTACCACGACGAGCATCAGCGCCGCATGGCTTTGGCCTCCAAAACCGCCGTGGGGCAGAAAATTGGTCGCACCGTTAAAACTGAAGTGGTGCCGCTTTTGTCTTTTACCCTGGCCGAAGATTACCACCAGAAGTATATCCTAAAGCGTCATGATGAGTTGAAGAATGAGATGTTACGTATCTATCCGCACCCCCTGGATTTGGTGAATTCCACCGCCGCGACGCGTCTTAATGGCTACGCGGGTGGGTATGGCAGCAGAGACCAGCTGCTGCGGGAAATCGAAAGCCTGGGATTGAGTGCCAGAGGGAAGAAGGTGCTGAATGAATCGGTCCAAAAGTAGTATTTAACTGAATAACCATTGTTAATTACTCCCCCTTATTTCAAATCAAATAAAACATCCAACAAGAGATAAATATGAAGGTCACTTCCGTTAAACCAACGATATCGTTTAGTGAGTTTGAAAAAGTTGACATAAGAATTGGAACTGTTGAACGTGTTGAGGATATTAAAGGCTCCAATAAATTGGTTAGATTAATCGTCGAATTTGGTGATCACAAACGGAACATCTTAGCCGGCATTAAGCAAGAACGAAAAGACCCAAGTGAAATTAAAGGAAAGCAAGCCCTGTTTGTGGTTAATCTCGAGCCACGGAAGATGATGGGTGAACGGTCTGAAGGTATGTTGTTTGATATAGGGCATGCAGACGGTATAATACCAGTGCTCGCTGTACCTGAAAAACCAGTACCGAACGGCAGCCGCGCCGGTTAAATTGAAGAATACCCAAGTACCTGTTACCGTCTATATAATGGTAATAATGGAAAGAACGCCAAATTTTATTTCGGATAAAATCTTCATTCTTCGATAATTGAATGTTTAGATATAGAAACATCAGTGAATTTGAACGGCGTCTGACTAGAATTTTTCAATGTACACCTATGAGGATATCGTTCAGGGTGAAAAGTGATGGAAATTTTAAATTTGAATTCCCCGCTGCTTGCAGCGCGAGATGAATTCAAATGAGGGAAAAAGGAATGATTAATTGGCGTTTCCCTTAAACCATTTTTCTTGCTTTCTTTCCCCATATCATGATTTCTTGGTCCAAACATAGGTTGCATCAATCGTATCTCCATTAATGGTGCCACTCTATATTGGCAAGATGTCACAGGTTTTGACAAGTCCTAAATACTTAAGGTACAGAGTGATTTCTCCCTATATTATCAATTATAGTCAGGCTGATTTAGTAAAGTGGTACAGAGCAGTACACTAAAAAGAGGGCAAAAAACAAAAATCCCGGCCGAAAAGCCGGGCTAAGTTATTTAAATGGCGGAGAGAGAGGGATTCGAACCCTCGGAGAAGCTTTCACCCCTCACTCGCTTAGCAGGCGAGCGCCTTCAGCCAGCTCGGCCATCTCTCCAAGATTTTTTATATCCAAAAATACCTTTAGCTATTAGTTTTTGGACAATAACAGATGGATGTTATCCAAAAAAGATGAGTCAAAATATATTTGGTTGTGACTCTTAGTCGGTGCTAGGAGGTGTATCATGCTTTGAGCTTGTTTCTAAACGACGCCAATTGTTTTACTATCACATGGGCACGATCTTCAAGCTTTTTATTGATATCTTCATCGATGAAGCCATAGAAAGCCGCGAGATCAAATCCGGCAATCGTTTCATAAACGGATCGAATCGAAATACTTAAAAATCGTGCGAATTCAGCATCTGATACGTCGGCCGATCCTTCCGCGATGTTTAGTACGATCGAATTGAGGGCCCGCTGTATCTGATTGCCAAGGCTTCTGTCGCGTCTTTCGATGTACTTTAGGTTAATTTCCCTGCTGAATTTACAGTATTCTTTGGCTT
>CP070768.1:2960255-2968793 GCA_020345745.1 Desulfobacterales bacterium | reverse complement strand
TGTGCCTTCAACTGTACTAGTTGTCTTACCCGCAGCTTCTTCTTCAAGCAGGCCATCAAAAATATCAGCCTGAGCCAATCTAAGATCTTGACCGGGGTTGATATTCAAAATGTAATCTTGATCTACTTTCCCAGAATCACATACCAAGCAGTAATTACAATAGAACGGGACCACATTATCAGCGAATGAAGAAGCGAATGCTCCATGCAGCAGAAGCAACAAAAGCGCAGTATAAAAACATTTTAAACTATGATATCCCTTCACTTCTATCATAGTTCCCCTTCCCCCATCACTGGAGATTTGGCTTTATCTTATTATAGAATTAGAAACGCCAATGTTTATTAAAATGCATAAAAAATTGGTATTGTCAATATAAATTAAAATTACAGTCGGTTATGCCATTCGTTTTCATATGTTTGTGAAATTTAATGCCACTTCTGGCTATGTAATTTAATTCATATTTACGAAAGCTTTTGATTCAATATAATAAAATTTCACTGAACTTAAGGATGTATGAATTAGACTTTACTTTTTGAAGGGTACCAAATGGAGAGATTTAGTGCCTGGGTCTTTACTTCTCGAAAATTGAAGGTTTCTAACCGAAATCAAGTTTGGGATGTCTTGGCGGACTTCAACCAGGAGTCAATTTGTAACGATTTCAGATACCTTGATAATCACACAAGTTGAAGCCAATTCTAATTTATTGCATATATCATAAATACAAAACCCCACCTCTGCAAAAATGGGGCTTTGGTAGTCAGTTCATGGGAACCTCGGTTAAAGGTTAATGCTCTTTGACAATTTATAACAGAGCCTCGTAGTCACTGGGCCTGAGAACGGTAACAAAGTATTTTGAGAATAATATTCCTGCAAGGGAAAGAAGCCTGTTATCGGTAGTAATGAAATAGCCTCCACCATGCTTATAAAGATCAAAAATGTGATCAGCATCATTTTCGTGCTTTCCTTTAGCAGCGTTGCCTCGAATTAGCCTACGAATCTCAGCACGGCGCCTATGAAGATCTGGAGTTAAGCTAGTTTCGATTGAATAAATCAAAGTGCGTGCAAGAGCTTTGACGTCGCTTGGTGTGTTAGGATGATCAATTTCTTTTTGTACGGAGTGTGCAATTTCTATTACCAGATCACCAGCATCCGAACGAGCAAGAAGACGACGACTGCATTTTTCTTCTTCTCCCCCTGGATCAAAGGCACATGAATCGATTAATGAATGGGTATATTTTGGGTGTCTCTTTTGGTGCACCATTCCATCGCCGTAAGGTTGTTTCTCGGGTTTCTTCCAGGTGATGTCCTTGTGATCTTTGATATAGGTAAGAACAGCGTTAATGATGAAATTGGAAAGACTGCGGTTTTCTTCGGTAGCAGCTTTTTGAAAAAATATTTTGAGATCAGGATCAATTCTTAGTGTCATTATTTTTTTCATAGTTTCTTTATATCAAAGTAGAAAAAAGATGTAAATGTTATTGACATTTTAATTATGTTATATGTCATATGTATATACAAACGATACCCAAAACCACGGTAAAACGAAAAACCAATTATCGAACATAGCGCTTGAAGGTATCTGCAGCGGTGACGTTGTGGGCGGTTTATTACTCTGGACCGTTGGGTATGCCTTCAGGCGCTTTTTTTGTTGAAAGGGGGTACATTATCGGTAAAGGAAAAAGAACGGGCTGTCCAAGTGAGGTTATAGAGACCAGCGAGGACAGCCCTAAACATGACACCGCACATAAAGGGGTATCATGGCTAACAAAATCATATCACCACAAGATACAAACAGGCAAGAGGCTATCAAACATTTTAACACCGGAGTAGTAAGTTGGCCCCTTTTTGATAATCTTTGGCACGATCACGATGAGTTTCTTAAAAAGCTGAATTTTCTTATGAGTAATGGGAACGGTGGAGACTGGGAAATTAATATTGCATTCGACATTATTCGTATGGCCCAAAAAAACCTTGCTGACTTATGGGAAAGGGGCGGGGCTGAAAAGAGTGAGGCCGGAGGCAATGACGTTGCGACAACAAAGTTGACCTCAGTTTAATGAAGGCAAAACCAATAACCGCCTTGGCCTCGTTTCGGGGTCTGGGCAAAAAAATGCCCCCGAGGGTCGATGCCTCACTCTCGAGGGCAAAACTAAAAGGAGGCCATTATGGAGTGACCAAAAACCATAATGGTAATATAACTATACCATTATTTTGGGCAAAAAGAAACCCCCGGGGGGAATGCCAACCCTCAGGGGTAACGTTAAGGAGGCAAAAAACTAATTAGAAAATTAATCTTAATTATAAATATAATACCACAAGGTAGTATGTCAAGAATTTCGATTGGAAAGAATATTTATTAAAGACGCTGGAAAGCCTAAAAAAATTAGTGTTATTATAAAGACGCCATTACAGGTATAACTTGGTCGAATTGTATGCCAACCCCATCTGGATCGACTCTTGCAACTTTACCATTAGTTCGAACGCGGCCATTAAATTTGCTGTCGAGAAAAGTCATAGATATATCTTCATGAAAGGATAGATGTGTTTCGGGGTCAATTAGTACACCACCCACACTTACATTTTTGGTGGACGCTCGAAATTGTTCATTTTCAGTTTCAAAGATTCCATAGACAGAAGCATCTTTCCTTTTATGCTCCCTTTTTTCAAATAAACTATATTCTTGCTTCGCGGTGGTTTCAATCTCCCTTGAAGGGGGCCTTTTCTTTAGTAACTCTGAAAAATCGGAAGTGACTTTAAATAACCGATCGCGAATATCATCTTTTTTCTCCCATGGTTACAACTCCTTTCGCTAAGGGGTTTAAGGGATGGCATAATAAATATGCAACATTCTAGTATTCAACATGTTCACTTAAAAACTGATGTCAATGCAAATTTCGTTTTTTATTCTATTGAAGTCCAATGTTTATAGGGGAGAAAATGGCAAACACAAAAAGACAAGGAAGGGCGTCACCAGTAAAAAAGAGTATAGGTACGCTAGGATTGACGGGCATGTAAAATGCTGCAGAAAAGGAGAGAGGGGGAAAAAGTTTGCCGAGGTTGCCAAGGCTAAAGAGATTGCCAGGAAGTATGAAAACAACGATATAAATGCCGGAATGAAAGTTAAGAGGGTTGGGTTTAAAAAGGTTCAGGATATTTCCAAGTAGTATATGGATTTACCCTCAGTCCAAGCCAAAAAAGGATATATAAGGAGCAAAAACACTATTAAACACTTACTTGAATACTTTTGTAATAAACCTTTGAAATATAAAAAATCTTATGAACAAGAACGCTATAGAAAAAATAGAAGAGTGTAGGGTGCTGCAGATGCCACTGTCAATTATGAAATAGTATTATTGAGCGCAATGCATAACCTGGCCTTGAAACTCAAAAAGATTCCCATCGAAATAATGCCTGGTGATTTTGTCAGAAAAGGTGAATCCCCTTCACGACGAATCATAACAGAGGATGAATTTGAACGAATTTTGAAACATTCTAATCCTGATTTCCGAGATCTATTAATTTGTAGGTACGAAACAGCAATGCGATTGACTGAAATTGCAAACCTCACAAAGCCTTGCCGAACAAGGCTTTCTATTGAATATCCTGCTCGATGATGGCTCCGGGTTGCAGATGGGTATTTTCAACCGGTTTAGGATCCGGATGCTGAGAAGAAGGCGTTTTTTGGGGTGGTACTGGTCTTTGTCCTGCAGACGATGATACCTTTATCTTTTCCAGCTCTTTTATCTTTTTTTCAATGGTTGATAGTCGATTTTCCATGTTACTTTTTAACTGACCCAGTGCTTTCTGTAATATTTTGCGCTCATTAGATAGCTCCATTTCGAGTCTATTTTTATCTAATTGGGACGAGGACAGCCTGTTTAATTCAGCTTGCATTTCCTGTATATGACGTTTTATATCCGTGGTCATTCGAGAAAGGCTTGATAATTCATCGGTATATTTTTGCTTGGTCTGGCCCATGTCAGATGCCAAGGCTTCTAACTTTCGGGATGTTAGGACTAATGTTTTATTAATCGTTTCAATGGCATCCGCCGTCTTTTTATTGTCAGCATTTCTGGCGGATCGAATTTGCTTTATGGCCGTTGAGGTCTCTTTCATGTTTTTTTGCATCAATGCAACGGCCTTTTCCAGAGGTGCAATCGTTTTCGCCAAGATCTCTTCAAACTTTGCCTGCTGTAGCGAAAGGGATGAAAATTTTGATTGCACACCTTTGGAAAGGACCTGAATCTCCGTATTGCCTGAACGATTCATTTTATCCAGGTTGTTTTTTAAATCCATATAGGCAAATAGGATGATGGCACCTGTTAGCGAAATAATGAGGATCGATAAACGGGTGATTCGTCTGTTTAACTTGACGGATTGTAGCTCTTCTAGATCTTCTTGAAACTGGGAGTCCGGGCTTTCTTCGTCTATGGGTATGTTGAATTTTGAAACCTTTTTATCGTTCATTTTTTTATTCCCATTCTATGGTACTGGGGGGTTTTGAGCTGATATCATAAACAACCCGGTTGACACCAGAAACCTCGTTGATGATTCGGTTTGATATTTTCCCCAAAAGCCGATGTGGCAGTTTAGCCCAATCGGCTGTCATGGCATCTTTGCTGGTTACCGCTCGGATGGCGACGATATTTTCGTACGTTCGTTTGTCTCCCATGACCCCCACACTTTTTATTGGCAACAAGACGGCAAAAGATTGCCATAATTTCTTGTAATATCCCCCATTTTTTATCTCTTCCAGCAAAACATCATCCACTTCTCTGAGGATTGAAAGGCGTCTATTGGTGATTTCTCCAATAATCCTGATGGCAAGACCTGGTCCTGGAAAGGGTTGCCGCCACACCAGGTCTTCATCAAGGTCCAAGGCTTTACCAAGAAGACGGACTTCATCTTTAAACAGATATTTGAGGGGTTCCACAAGTTTTAACTTCATATTTTTGGGGAGACCACCTACATTGTGATGAGATTTAATCACCGATGTCGGGCCGCCAAAAGCGGACTGTGATTCAATGATATCGGGGTATAGGGTGCCTTGTGCTAAAAATTCAGCGTCCTTTATTTTTTTGGCCTCGGCTTCGAAAACATCCATGAAAATTTTTCCGATGATTTTCCTCTTTTGTTCCGGGTCGGTTACGTTGCTAAGCGCTTTCAAAAACTTGTTTTTAGCGTTAACAAATCTGATGTTGATCTCAAGGTGCTGCCTCAAGGTTTTTTTCAGTTTTTCGGCTTCATCTTTTCGTAAAAGACCGTTATCAACAAAAATGCAGGTGAGGTTTTTACCTATAGCCTTGTGAATCAACAACGCGGCCACAGAGGAATCGACGCCACCGCTTAAACCGAGGATGACTTTTTTATCACCAACGGTCTCTTTGATTTGAGTGATCGAATCCTTGGCAAACGTTTTCATTGTCCAAGACCGTTTGCATCCGCACACGTTGAAAAGAAAGTTACGGAGCATTGTTTTGCCTTTGGGTGTATGGTGAACTTCCGGATGAAACTGCAGGCCATAAAGGTTTTTTTTCGGGTGAACGGTTGCCGCAATCCTTGTGTTTTCAGTTGACGCGGTTATTTTAAACCCATGTGGCAGCTTGGTGATGGAATCGCCATGGCTCATCCAGGAGTTTGTTTTGGCGCCGACCTTCTCAAAGAGTCCCTCTTGAGTTCGAATGCTCAGTTCTGCATAGCCGTATTCTCGTTTTGAGGATTTCGACACCTTACCTCCCAAGGCATCGACCATAAATTGCATACCATAGCAGATACCCAGAACAGGTATGCCCAAGTCAAATATCCCTTTATCGCATTTGGGGCTATTCTTTTCATAAATGCTTGAGGGGCCTCCGGATAGTATGATTCCCTTAGGTTTCAAATTGCGGATGTAATCCATGTCCACGTGAGGCGGGTCGATCTGACAGAATATGTGATATTCTCGAACCCGTCGCGCAATGAGCTGGTTATATTGTGAACCGAAGTCGATGATGAGTATCATTGGCTTTCCTTGTTCATTTGAAATGGATTAATGTTTTTTTATTTATCGTTCAAATTTTGCACCCTAATTTGGATCGCAATTCCCAGGGTAGATCGGCTGGATAATATTTTTTAAAAGGCAAAATGAAAATAAAGCGTTTTCACACTAGCAACATCGCAGTAATGTCGAGTAAGGTTTTTGCTAATAAACAAGCGCTCTGCTTTTCTTAAACGCTGCCGATGGGCCTGTTTCATCTCAATTGTATGATCTTCATTTTTTCCACTGAACCTGGAAATATTTTGCCTTTAAAAAAGTATTATAC
This sequence comes from Desulfobacterales bacterium, assembly GCA_020345745.1. Lineage (GTDB taxonomy): Bacteria > Desulfobacterota > Desulfobacteria > Desulfobacterales > UBA11574. The sequence goes on along the minus strand of CP070768.1, from coordinate 2,962,491 downwards.
AGATTCCCCGGACCTCCAGGGGCGAGACACCCGAGTGAAACGAGTATGGATTCCCCTGAATGCTTATCACCTTTGTTATCGGGCAGGGGTGCGACACTTAGATTATAATAAAAACGTTTTAAAAATTCAATTCAATCATTTCATAAAATACCGTAAAGTCCTTTTGCTTGTGGTTTTAGGGCCGTGGCGCAAGGGTTTGCGAAAACAGGCTGAATATGTTAGAAGCGGGTCAAAATGTCAACTCAATTCTGGGTTTTGACGGCTCGATGAAACAGTCCTATGAAGAAAATCATCACCCAAATATATGAGACACAGACACCGGTTGAAGCTGAGCAGCTGATCGCCATCGGTGTGGATCATATTGGTAGCGTTGTCATCTCAAAAGTGGAATGGAAGCTGCAATCGCTCAAGGAAACCATGGAATGTATTGCTGATGCAACAGCGAAAAGTAGCTTGATTCCACTCTTTAGCAACCTTGATATCATATTACGAACACTTGAATACTATCAACCCGACATGGTCCATTTTTGTGAAGACCTAATGTTACAGAACCGTGTGCATGGAAACTGTGACCACCTTTTAACGCTGCAGGAAGATGTCAAAAAAAGGTTTCCTGAAATCAAGATCATGCGTTCAATCCCCATAGCGCAGCCCGGGATGGCCCAGCAGGTCCCCACCCATGAACTGGCCAGATTATTTCAACCTTTCAGTGATTATTTTTTAACCGATACCATGCTTATTAAAGGTGACAAGGACCCCTTTCAACAGCAACCTGTGGAAGGTTTTGTTGGCATTACCGGCCTGACCTGCGACTGGAATGTCGCTGCAGAACTGGTAAAATCGGGTCAGATTCCCGTGATATTGGCTGGCGGCCTTGCTCCGGACAATGTGTATGATGGAATTTTGAGTGTTCACCCGGCAGGTGTTGATAGTTGCACCGGAACGAATGCTGTGGATTCGGTGGGACGATCGGTCAGATTCAAAAAAGACTTGGAAAAGGTCAAACAGTTTATTGATGAAACCCGAAGGGCAGAGGGGGTCATCTTGAACCGGCAACAGCGAGCGCATTCCCCGTAGCTTTCTGCGGGGTTAGCGAGTGAATATAAAAATTATAGAATTCCTTGCCGGGAAGATTCCCTGCAACTTGCTGCAGGGTACTCTTCAATCTTAAATAATAATTGCTTGGTTTCTTTAAGATATAAATTGCAATATTTCAATTTTAACAATAAATTTGCTAATATTTTGTTTACGCTCAATTCGTGCAAAAAGGAGCATTAGATCCATGTATGAAAGCAGTGATTTAAGAAAGGGATTGAAAATCGAGATTGATGGCGACCCCTACGTGGTCGTTCAATTTGCATTCGTTAAACCCGGCAAAGGTCAGGCCCTTTACAAGTGTAAACTAAAAAATATGCTGACGGGTGTCCAGTTCGATCGAACGTTCCGATCAGGTGACAAATTTCAAGAAGCACATCTGGAAGAGCGTGAAATGGAATACCTGTATACAGATGGTGATCAATACTGTTTCATGAACACATCGACATATGATCAAGAATTTCTCACGTTGGATCAGATTGGGGGATCCGTCAACTTATTGAAGGAGAACACCATTTGCAATGTTCTTTTGTTCAAGCAAAATCCTATAGGCGTAGCCTTGCCCAATTTCGTGGAATTAAGAATTGTCGAAGCCGAACCATGGGCCAAGGGTGATACAGCTTCCGGTAGCACAAAACCGGTGACGCTCGAGACCGGGCATGTTGTTCAGGTTCCTCCCTTTATTGAGGAAGGTGAGCTTGTGCGGATCGACACCAGAAGCGGTGAGTATGTGGAGCGTGTCAAAGAGTGAAACAACGATCCATGGTGTCCATTTGAAACCGTGCATTCAATGATTACCGGGATTTCCCATCAAAACCTTATTGATTATATCGTTTAAGTCTTTCATTGCATAAGGTTTAACCAACTTCTCAATAAAACCGTATTTTTTAAAATTCGATATAACGGGATCATTGGAATAACCGCTGGACACGATGACTTTTACTTCAGGGTCGATCGCAATCAGCTTTTTTACAGCGTCTTTACCTCCCATCCCTATTTTTACACTCAAATCTAAAATAACCACATCAAAACCGTTGCCGACAGCCTTTGCTTTTTTATACAATTCAACTGCTTCATTACCATCTTTGGCTACTTCAGAATCATAGCCCAAACGGCTCAGCAATTGCCTTGAAAGACTCCT
>CP070768.1:2957350-2960155 GCA_020345745.1 Desulfobacterales bacterium | reverse complement strand
GATTTCTCCCTTTAACCTTAACAAATCGAGGCTCGAAATATTTTGGGTTTAGGTTCGAAATCTTAAACGATCTTAAACGGTCTCCTCATCTCCTTGCATATCACAAGCTTTGTTGTTATACACATATTTTCAATATATCTTTACTTGAGTAATATTTGGTTTTCTGACATGATATCCCAAACAACAATCGTGAAAATCGCTACTCCCTTGACCCACCCTTCCAAATCAGGTACAAATTTTATAATCGCTTAAATTACACCTGTTTTGATACTGATTATCATAAATTAACTTGATCTGGTCTCATTCTATACCTGACAGTACCTTTCGTAGACATATCATCTTCTTAGATTCTCAACCCGCTTGACCGAAGGTGATCCAATGCCCAACGAAAAAAAAGTAACACGCAAACTTAGAGCGATTCTCAGTGCTGATGTGAAGGGTTATTCCCTTTTAATGGCGGACGATGAAGTCCACACTGTCAAAAAGTTAAAAGAGTACCGGGATAGCATGTCTGATCTCATTCGATCTCACTCTGGCAGGGTTGTTGATGCAGTCGGTGACAATCTATTGGCAGAGTTTGAAAGTGCTGTGGATGCCGTTCAGTGTTCAGTCGAAATTCAGAAAGACCTGAAACAAAAGAACGAAGACCTTCCGGAAGATAGACGTTTGGAGTTCAGAATTGGTATCAACATCGGAGATGTGATTCAGGATAGAGATCGCATATATGGGAGCGGTGTAAACGTTGCAGCTCGGATTGAGAGTTTGGCTGAGCCTGGTGGGATCTGTATCTCACGGAATGCATATGATCATATTAAAGAAAAACTGAGTTTCGGATACGAATACCTTGGTGACCATGAAGTTAAAAATATCAAAGATCCAGTAAGGGTTTACAAAGTTCTGGTGGATCCTGATGATGCAGGGAAACTGATTGGTGTAAAAGCAAAGCCACCGGCTAAAAGGTGGGTATGGCCATTAGCAGCAGTTGTTATTCTATTGGGAATAGTTACTTGGCAGTTTTACCAAAGAACAATCACACCTGAATTTGAACCCGCTTCTATGAAAAACATGGCCTTTCCATTACCTGAAAAGCCTTCCATTGCTGTGCTTCCTTTTGAAAATATGAGTGACGATCCAAAACAGGAGTATTTCACCGACGGGATCACCGAACACATCATTACATCGCTATCAAAGGTTCCTTATATTTTTGTAATTGCTCGCAACTCCACCTTTTCCTATAAAAACAAATCTGTAACAGTGCAGCAAATATCCGAAGAACTTGGTGTTCAATATGTTCTTGAGGGCAGTGTTCAACGTTCTGATGACAGGGTGCGTATAACGGCCCAGCTTATAGATGCGATAGCAGGACACCATATTTGGGCAGAAAATTACGACCGGGAGGTAGGGGATATATTTTCTCTGCAGGATGAAATAGCCATGAAAATCATGGCTGAGATGCAGGTGAAACTTACGGTCGAGGAACTGGGAAGGCTTGCAGCAATAAAAACAAAAAACCTCAAAGCTTACGAGAAGTATTTAATGGGTTATGATTATTTCTGGCGAAGAACAGAAGGAGACACACAACAAGCAAGAAAACTTGCCCAAGAAGCCATTTCCCTGGATCCTGAATACGGAGCACCCTACATTCTGTTGGCAAGGACATACCTTGATGATGTATGGTACTACAAGACAAAGCCTGCTGCGGAATCATTAGAAACTGCAGAGCGTTTAGTCCAGAAGTCTATCGAATTATCCGGCCAAGATTCAATTGCGTATCAAATTCTTGGTAGTGTTTATTCTCTTAGGAGACAATATGATAAAGCCATTGCAGAATGTCAAAAAGCCATCGATTTAAACCCCAATTCTGCCGAGGCCAATTACTTTTATGGACAGTCGTTGAGGTGGGCAGGGCGTTTTGATGAGGCCATTCTTGCTTTTAAAAAGGCCATCCGGTTGAATCCTATCACACCTATGAATTATCTAAACAATATAGCTTGGGCCTATGGATTTTCCGAACAATATGAAAAGGCGATATCAATATGGAACAAGGCTATTGAACGCAATCCCGACTATTTCTTTGCCTATTTGGGCCTAACGCTTGTATATCAATTGTCGGATAACGAGCTCAAGGCCCGTGAAGCTGCCGCCGAAGTTATGAGACTTAAACCGAATTTGACTATATCGAAGCTGAAAAAAGGACCAGCAACAAAGAATATTGACAGAAAACGAATGTTTGAGGCTTTGCGCAAAGCAGGTATCCCGGAGTAAGAGAAGTTGATAAATGGTGCGCGCTTTTAAAAACAGATCAGATTTCTAACCTATGAATTGCAGCATTATCAGTATCTCCAAAACTGGGGGTGTTTTATTTGCACAAATTTTTTGAACCCGCCAATACTATCGATAACCATATCATCAAATGATTAGCGAAACCTTTGATACCTCCAACTTATCAGCAAAAAAAGAACGGTTTGAAAAGTTGTGATATTTAGGATATCTGTAATCAAGGTCAAACTGTGGTATTCTCAATATATCTGTACTTGAGCGATATTTGAGTTTGTAGCAAGCAAGTTCTTATAGATCGGGCTGCGGGAGGAGGATGACAACGGTGAAAAGGAAAAGGGTCACCATAGAAGCGTTCATAGAGGGCGACGTCTACATCGACTACCCCTACGAAGACGTCAAGTTTCGCTTCGACAAGGAAACGGGTAAGGTCTACCAGCGCTGGTACGGGGGGTCGGAGATGGAGATCCCGGGCGACTCGGAGCTCTATCACGAGTCCCATTCGGGCGGGTGGGCAATCACCCGCGA
>CP070768.1:2951876-2957250 GCA_020345745.1 Desulfobacterales bacterium | reverse complement strand
GTCCTTCCAGCGCCCTTTTCACCGCCTTTTGGGTCTTAAAATTGGCAACATGCATGATGGTTACGTAAAGAGGAAAGCCATTATTTACCATATCCTGAAAAGAAGAAACAATCTCTTCAAAAAGGGCTCTGTCCATAAGCTTTTTTGCTGCCTTCTTCGTCGCATTGGCTTTCGCCACATCTTCTGAAACATGCACAGCGGCACTATTTGCCGATTTTGATGCGATGATTCTAGCATTGGAGCAGTTCACGACTTTTGCTGTCAGGTGGGCTTGGCCCGACACCATGCCGGAATCATCGAGGATGTTACTCTTCATAAGACCTTGGGTAACTGTTCCAATCAGTACGTATTCAGCCCCATTTAAGGCGCCGATTTTCGCTGCAGCAACCGGATCTCCTTTTGATGCTTGCTGTATGAGTTGATCCCCTTTCTTCATTAGGGCCGCCACGGTTGCCGGGTCTACAAGTTCAAACTCTTTTTCAGTCAGATAATCAAGGATTGCGCTTTCAGCAGTATTACCGCTTTCCTCTTGCATGACCACCATCATGCGCGGCTTATCCATGGACTCTAAAAGAATCTTTAATGCAGCCAGGTCCGCCTTTATGCTTGCAAGAGATACCACTGTCTTTATTTTTATATAATGCGTATTGTCAGACTGTTTTTCTTCTTTTACGATATCATATTTTTTGACGGACCCGATGGTTTTGGAGAGGATAATGTCTTTTTGCAGCTCAAAGTTTTTGACCTCAGTGCGCGAGATAAGAACCGTCCCGATGCCCTTCTCAACAGCATCTCGTTTGGCTTTGAGGAGCGCATCACTTCTTGATAGACCATACCCTTCTGCCAGAAGCGTGATATCGCCTTGCGGTTTTTCAGCATAAAGCAGCGAACAACACACAACAAACCAACCAATGAATACCAGAATTTTTAATCTCACTTTTCTCCTCCACGTCTTATGTAAAACCTTGTCTCCAGTTTTGCTCCCCTATTCGATAACAAATCTGTTCCAATAGTGCGGCTGTTTTCGAACTTAAGAAGACCTTTAAAATGTTTACTATTGTTCAAGTTCAAGGCAAACAAAGATGTTAATCCGTCACCAAACTTTGGTGGATTAACATCCGGGACTATTTTAGAAATTGAGCAAAAAGGAACGTTTTGTAAAAAATTTCAATCGCGGTAATACAAAAAATATAGCCAATTGAGTCGGTAATGTCAAATTGTGGTCCCTTACCTTAAAAGGCTGAGGCTCGCCAATGAAAGAAGTGTATCCAATGCCGGATGATTGATAAACCCTCAAGGCACGTGCTCATAAAGATCCTTCTTCCTCTGCCAACGTCAATCTCCCCCTTGCGATGTGATTGTCATCCGTGTATGCAGCAACTTCAAATAGATTGAATTTCCCGTAGGTTTTTTTTAACCTTGCTTCCAAACGGAGCGTTTCACCGGGTCTTGCCGGTGTAACAAATTTGATATTCACATTGGCCAAAAAAAGATGGAGCTTGTTCTGGCTGACAGAAGGATATCTTTGTTTCCATTTTATCCCTAACAACAACCCGCTGGCTTGTGCCAAGGCTTCTGAAACCAGCACCCCTGGCATGATCGGGTTACCCGGGAAATGACCGTCAAAAAAATAATCATCAAGGGAGAGGTCTTTTTCGGCAACGATTTTATCACCTTCCATTATCTCTTTTACCCTGTCGACAAATAAAAAAGGGGGTCGATGGGGAAGGATGGTCATAATATCTGCAATGTCATAAAGTATTTTTCCCATCATCCTTATCGCCTAATTCTGGGATCTATTTACTTTTTATCCGTTGATAGGAATCGATAGTCGCTGTCAAGTCTTCTGTAGTGGAAGTGGCCATCACCTGAAGACTTCTGTCGATCCATCTGACGGTTCTCGAAATCAAATAACCGGGGCCGACCTCGATCAATAATCGTGCGTTTCGACGAACAAGCATACGAATTAAATCCACCCACATAACCGGACCGCTTAACTGGGCGGCCATAGTACTTTTTAAGTCCTTTTGATTGGTGATATCATTCAGCGTCAGATAAGATAGAAGGGGTACAAGTGGTTTTCTCAACGGTTGATGACCAATTTCTCTTAACAACCGTTTTGAGCCATGTTTCATAAATTCGGAATGATACGCTGTTTCAGCGGATATTTTATAGGCATCTAGGGCACCGTCGTCCATGGCAAGTGCCATGGCTCTTTTAACAGACGCATCAAGACCGGAGATAATGATCTGGCGTGGAGTATTGACAATAGATATCTCAACATGTTGAATTTTTCGGCAGATGTGGTCGACGTTTTCGGGGGATAATCCGAAAATAACCGCCATGCTTCCATCGATTTTCCTGCCTTCGTTTAGCAGAATTTCACCGGCCCTTCTAACAATCCTAAGACCTTGATCGAAATCAAAACAACCCCCAGCATAAGCGGCAGCATAAAATCCCGAACTGTATCCGCATACCGTATCAGGAAAAATGCCCTTCACTCTTAACACATCCGTCAAACAGCAGCTTAAGGTGTAAATAGCGAATTGAGCATTCAAATCCTTGTTCAAGTATTCCTCCGGTCCTTCAAAACAAAGCCGGCTCAAAGAAAAACCCAAAAGTCTGTCCGCCCAGTCAAACACTCGCCTCGCCTCAGCATATGTTTGATATAAGTCACTCCCCATACCCACATGTTGAGCGCCCTGACCTGGATATAAAAAGACAACCTTATCGTTCACTATTTTCCCCTGCTGTTAGCTTCCATGTCTGCGGGCACTTCAATTTCGAAGATGTCCGAAGGTAGTGGCTCGTTGATAGACGTAAATTGCATCTGGATCGTGGTATTCTCCCCTTTCTTTTCCTTGAAATGGATCTGTTCGGGAAGCCAGTGCTTTGGATTGACCACGACTTCAATCATCATTAAATGCTTGGCCATGCTACGCTGTTTCGGTGTCATCTTCAAATGATAATGCTCTGAGTGAGGATTACTGACAAGTTGGATGTCGAATTTTGACTGCATGGCTTGAATAGATTCTCCCATGCCTATATACAGTTTGAAAATATCGTCTGTGTTTGGGAATGGTTTTTTTTCAACCCTGGACAACGCCGGATAATAGATCATCTGTTGGTCGTTCTTTAAAAGAAGAATTAACGGCAAAGGAGAAATGACTTTCATGAGCATTCTGCCACTTGTGTCAACATAGATTAAACCCTCAGAATGCAGGGGGTCACGAAGCAATTGCGATGTCTTGACTTGCTTAAAATAAGCCGTAAATGTTTTTAAGTTACGCTCCTTGTCTTTTATCTTTTTGATGATCCGAGAAAGATCCGATTCAGTCTGAACATCCGCCTCACGAGACAATGCCGGGAGGGTATCAAAGAGTAGGCTTAACCCGATAAGGATGAGTATGATATGTTTTAATTTCACGGTATGTTTCACTGATTGAATACCTCTGGAAAACGCCCTATTTTACCCAATCTCTGCGTCAGGCTCAAATTTTAATCCGCGGAATACTCAATGTATGCCTGTGGTTAAAATTCTCGCCTTTTTTGTCCTTGAACAAAATTGAACATTTTTCAAAGGTCTCAAATCGTCTTTGTGGAAAATTAGCACTCTTGCACAGGTTCTAAAAATTGTCGATATCAATCTAATGCGTCGTTTCGGATGACGGTTTTTTTCCATGCCTGTCGAAAACCGTGGTTCTGTATCCCAAAAAAAAGCGAATTTCGTCCAAAAGGAAAAAGCCTTTTGAAAATAGAACGATATCCGTACAACCGGTCATAGGCCCAGTTGAATCCTTCTTGCAGCTGTACGGGCGTTATTTTTTTGGGTTGAAATACCACGTGATTCATATCGTATCTTTCCCAGTTGTTATGAATTATTCTATTTTCTCTTGCTAAAACCTCACGAATTCGGGTTCCGGGAAAAGGTGTCAGGATCGAAAATAAAACCGCCTCCAAGCGGATCTTTTCAATAAACCGAAGCACATCGGAAAAAACCGTCGCATCATCATAATCCGTGCCAAAGATAAACGATCCCTGGATACCGATGTTGTGGTCATGAATCGCCGCAACCGCCTCTCGGTACTCTGCCACCCGATTGATCGATTTTCCCATGGCCTTTAAACTATCCTGGGACAACGACTCAAACCCGATAAAAAGACCCTTACACCCGCTCTTTTGCGCCAGTTTCAGCAATTCTTTGTCCTTGGCAATACTCAATGAAGATTGGCTGAACCATTTGACCTTCAGCGGAATAAGCGCCTCGAAAAGCACTTTTGCATAAGCGTGAGTCCCTGCGATGTTATCATCGACAAAAAACAAAAATCCCTTTTCCATTTGCCCGATTTCATCAATAACTTCATGTACAGGTCTTGTCCGATACGTCCAGCCATAAAAAGATGTCACCGAACAGAACTCGCAATCAAAGGGACACCCCCTGGTAGTTTGTAATGTGTTAACAAAAAAATAGGATTTGCGCCGCAAAAGATCCCTTCTCGGCACCCGAAGCCCTTCCAGCCGACAAAAGCCCGAAGGTTGATAAAACGATCTGAGTGTTCCTTTTTTAAAATCGGACAATACCTGAGACCAGGTCTTTTCAGCTTCACCCAAAACTACGGCATCAGCATGAACTCCGGCTTCTTCCTGCATCGTTGTGGGATGAATGCCGCCCAAAACAACCGGAACACCTTGTTTTCTGAAATTATCGGCAATTTCATATCCTCGCTTGGCCAACGGGGTCATCAGAGAAATCGCGGCCAGATCTGGCGGGTGCGTAAAGTCTATGGGTTCGACATTTTCGTCCAAAATCGACACGTCCCATTCATCAGGGGTGAGTGCCGCCAGTGATGTTAAAACCAGATAGGGGAAGCGAAAGTAAATCTGCCCCCACAGACTGTCGGCAGGCCATTTTGGAAATATGATTTGCAGCTTCATCAAAAAAATTTTTTCTAACTCAGTTCACTTTGTCCCAGAAACCATTGCCTGGCACGCGCATGATGGTCACCATTGGAATGATGGAATATTGAGTTTTGCGGAAATTTGCCTATCTTATATAAATTATCTTATTTACAATAAGTTTCAAAAATTCCAATAAACTTCATTAATGTTCATCAACAATTGTAAAATGGATTCGGCATGTTTCCTATTCATAAATGAGCAATTTTTGTCCGAATCAAGGCCGCACAAGGGTTTACGGTCCCCGCATAGCGGGACAGGAAGGCGTACTTCCTGTGCATCGCAGCCGAAAACCCGCGGAGAACGCAGATCCGGGCAAAAAGGACCATTTATGGATAGATACTAACTATAACCTATCTCAAAAATAATCTAAGTGCCCATAGCGGTGTTGCGAAACGGTTCAAAATGCTCACATACT
>CP070768.1:2945247-2951776 GCA_020345745.1 Desulfobacterales bacterium | reverse complement strand
TCTTACCCCATTGATCCTGGCCTATGTGACAATTGAAGAATACGGGCTGTGGTCTTACTGTTTTGTCGTTCTCAGTTATCTCGCCCTGACCGCCTTTGGATTTAATAACACCTATATACGTTATGCCGCCGACTATCGCTCCCGGAATGAAAACGACAAGCTGAATGAGCTGCTAACCACCGGGATTATAACCATGTTGTGCATTTCCCTGATTTTATTTCCGTTGTTCTGGCTCTTGCTCCCTTGGCTTATTAATGTGTTGGGGATCGATCCCGGACTACGTGAAGCCGCCGAGAAACTGTTATTGGGAACGGCTGTGATATTCGTATTGAACTTCTGCCTATCCGGCTACCAGTATATTCTAGAGGGCGAGCAGAGGATTGCTCTTGTACGAAAGATTCATCTCGCTGCCACTATGCTGGAAATTGCCCTCATTATTCTTTTTTTTAGGGTGGGCTTCGGTGTCTTTTCTCTCCTTTATGCATATGCCGCCCGTTTATCACTCGCCATTATCTTATGTATCATTTTTGCGAACCGAGTGTTTCCTTTTTTGCGAATTTGCATCGGCTGTTACAGCAAGGAGGCTATAAAAAAGTTTTTGGGATTTGGCAACCAGATGAATGTTCTGGGGTTGCTCTCTTTGCTCATAAACTCGGTGGATCGAATATTCATTACTAGAATACTACACCTGGAAGCAGTGGGTATTTACGAAATCGGAAGAAAACTGCCGAATATCGGCCTGATGCTACCGTCATCCATCGCCGGAACCATGATGCCGGCAGCCTCGCATCTGGAAGGGAGCGACCAGCATGATAGGCTAAAAAAGGTTTATCTTGTTGCAACGCGATACCTGATGATTCTCTCTAGCATACCGTATACCTACTTGATACTATTTTCGCCCTGGATTATTGAAGTCTGGGTCGGTCAAGGATACCACCAATCAGCCATGGTTATGCAAATTTTGGCATTAGGAACGTTCGTCAACCTGTTCACCGGTATTGGTACCGCCTGTGTGCGGGGAACCGGGAAGCCATTGTACGAGATTAAATACATGGCCGTCTCGGTCATTCTTATTCTATTCTTATTACCTATTCTAATCCGTTCTTATGGAATCACTGGAGCAGCCAGTGCCTACTGCATTGGCCAGTCGGTTGGTTCGATTTATTTCCTTTGGCAGGCCAACCGTCTTTTTGATGTTTCATGGTTGCGTTTTTTTGAGCAGGTCATACAACCGGTTTTGCTGATGTTTGCGTTGAGCCTTCTCCCATTATTACTTTGCAATTTTCTATGGCCGCTAGGGAAATCTTCCAGATGGGCAGGTTTGAGCATTTTAATCGTAACAGGAGCGTTCTATGTATTTGTAGGCCTTGTTACGTTGAATCTTTTTCAAAAACGAATCTTTTCTATTGAAGAAAGAAAAAAAATATTGTCCATACCCCTTCCATATCCCATTTACAGCATATGGAAAAGATTGTGGAGGGCGGCATGAAACATAAAATTATGAAATTTATTGGACTGCCGGTGATCTTTTTGGTCAAAGTAATTCGCCCATTTAAATACGCTTGGAAGCGAATTTATTATACCTCACGGCTTGCAGGAGAAATCAGTGATATGGATTTTTCTGTCCTGTGTGATGGCCGTGTTCATGTCTCTGGAACCCGTAATATTCACTTGGGTAAAAGATGCAGACTGGGGATGGATACAGAACTCAGAACAATAGAAAATGGTAAAATCCATCTTGGCGATGATACCCGGCTGAATCGAGGCTGCACTTTAACATCTTATTCAGAGATATTCATAGACGATTGGACGATTATAGGAGAATTTGTTTCTATTAGGGATGCAAACCACGGTATGGAGCGAGGAGAACCAATACGCTATCAGCCGCACATATCAAAACCCATACGTATAGGAAGAGATGTCTGGATCGCCAGAGGCAGTTGCATATTGGCCGGTGTAACCATTGGAGAAGGCTCGGTTGTCGGTGCTAATAGTGTAGTTACCAAAGACATCCCCCCGTATTCAATTGCCGCAGGAGTACCAGCAAGAATCATTAAGAGTAGAGAATAATGGGGTCTTTGATGGAATGGACAGATATGAAAACAGAAAATGCAAGCTAATTCTATTTTTAAGTCTTATTATCCTGGCAGCCGTCATTGCTTGCTTACCCACCACGCATGTTCAGGATCCGCATCTTGTGCTAAAACCGATGTTCGAGTGGTATGCGGACCATGAATATGGTAACTTCCAGGAGTACTCTTGGAGGCATAGCAACACCGAATGCGGGAATTTAAAAATACTACCAGACCCCACCCGGTCAGGACAAGGATACGTATACCAGGGACAACTTACATGCAGCGTAGGCAATCATCAAAACCACAGACTTTACCCGACGCTCAACTTGGAGCGCTGTCTCAAGGGTCCATTTAAATCCACGTTTTGGTTGTGGGCGGATATACCTTTGAAAGACTCACAGGGATGGGTTAGCTTTGCAACCTATACGAATGTAAAGAACTGGAAGGATTTGTTTGGGGTGAACCTGGATACAAAAAACGGTTCGGCATATCTTGTTATTTTTCATGTTCCCAAATTTGGAAAAGGAGAGTTCATCAAAGAAAGCCCGGTCAACTTTCCGATGAAAAAATGGGTGCGCGTTGATGTCAGTGTCGAAGCAGACGGGCAAATAAAAGTTTATCAGGACAAGCATCTGGTGGCCAGTGCACTTAAAGACTGGGGGCCGGATGGACCGGCAATATGCGAAGCCCACTGGGGCCTTTATGCTGAAGGAAGGACAGAAAAAGCGTTACTGCTGAACGATGATATCAGCATCATTTCCTACGGTATTCCATAGCCTCTGGTCAATAGAATTCAAAACAGCAAGATAATCTACAAAATTCGATGATTGGAGAAAAGAACAAAATAGCTTATTTAGCACCGGAGATTCCAGCATTGTCAGCCACTTTTGTCTACAACGAAATTCTCGGACTGAAAGATACAGGATGTAAAATTGTACCTATTTCGGTTCATGTTCCTGGATCCAAAGCAGAAGAAGCTCCGGCCAAAGACCTTGCCCGGAAAACTCACTATCTTTACCGAGAATCAAGTTGGGTAATCTTTCTGGCCAATTTGACAATGTTTGCAAAAAGACCGATTCGATATGTCAGAGCGTTATTGACGGTTATATCTGATGCATTGAAAATAGGAGTTTCAACTCATATCGGAAAGGGGCTTTTTTATAGATTCTTCGCGGCATCTCGGGTGGCGGAAATAATCATCAAAAAAAAATGCAATCACCTTCATGCCAATTTTGCCCACATCCCGACGGACATAGCAATGTACGCTTCGAAAATCTCCGAAGTCCCTTTCAGTTTTACTTCCCACGCCAATGATCTTTTCGAGCGGGGCTGGCTCTTGAAGGAAAAAGTTGAGCGGGCAAAATTTGCTGTTACCATTTCCGAATATAATCGTCGATTTTTATCAGAACAGGGTTCGTTAAAGCAAAAGATTCATATTGTGCGTTGCGGCGTTGACCGTTCTGCTTTCAAAACTCGAGATAAAAAGCCGATGGAAGATATTTTCAGAATGGGGACATTGGGCCGTATGGTAGAGAAAAAAGGGTTTGATGTTCTTATTCGTGCCTGTAAAATTCTAAAGGACAAGGGAGTGACTTTTCATCTCGGAATTGCCGGAGACGGCCCCCAAAGAAAATATTTGCACGACCTTGTTAACTCATCAGACCTTACGGGAGATATTTCTTTCCAGGGGCCGCTGCCTCATGACCGGGTTCCAACCTGGATGCATGAGCTTGATCTGTTTGTTCTGCCCTGCAGGAAAGACCGTCAGGGGGATATGGACGGTATTCCGGTGGTTCTCATGGAAGCCATGCTTTCCGGGGTTCCGGTGGTTTCCACGAGACTCTCCGGGATTCCCGAACTGGTGGAAGACGGAAAAACAGGAATTCTTGCTGCTCAGGACGCCCCGGAAGACTTGGCCTTGGCCATTATCAGGATTCATTCAGATGAACAACTTAGGGATCGTTTACGTAAAAATGCAGTCTCCAGAGTCGAGACAGAATTTGATATAAATAAGAATATAGAGAAACTTTCAAGTCTTTTCAACCTGTACGGTTAGAAACAACGATGCTTCCATCTTTCAAGTTTCAAACTAGGTATTTCTGTCTATCATATTGAGCAAACCGATCAAACATAACCTTTAAATTTGAGAGTTATCCATATGCCTTGCCGAGAAAATAGCATATAACATGCTACAATTAATATAAATATACATATTGTTCATGGTTGGCATGCCAATTGCTAAACGGTAAGACTAGAAGATTCAACACACTTAAATAGGAGTAGTAGATGAATTCTCCAAAGAGACGATATGTCATAGTTTCTCCGGTTCGTAACGAAGAGAAGTATCTTCCCAGAACGATCGAAAGCATGATAAACCAGACCGTTCAGGCAACAGAATATATTCTCGTTGATGATGGTTCGAGCGACAGAACGGCGGAAATTATTAAACAGGCGGCAGAGAAACACCCCTGGATTCGTTATGTAAAAAGACCTGATCGTGGCGAGAGGAAAGTGGGGCCGGGTGTCATAGAGGCCTTTTACGACGGGCACAAAGAAATAAGATCCACAGATTATGACTATGTCGGAAAGATGGATGGGGATCTGTCTTTTGGACCGAAGTATTTTGAAACCCTTTTCGAAAAATTCGAAACAGATCGTTATTTAGGGGCTGCCAGCGGCAAGCTGTTTCTCGATTTGGATGACGGTAAACTAATAGAGGAAAGGCACGCCGATGAAATGGTGGTAGGGGGAATGCAATTTTATCGCAGGAAATGTTTCGAGGATGTCGGCGGTTTTGTGCGGCAGGTCATGTGGGATGGAATTGTTTATCATCAGAGCCGAATGGCTGGCTGGCGAACCCGGAGTTTCCGTGATCCCGAGTTGATGATCCACGACCACCGGCTCATGGGATCTTCTTATAAAAGTGTTTATCACGGTCGCATCCGTTGGGGATGGGGACAGTACTTTATGGGTACCCATCCGCTCTATATTCTGGCAATTGGATTTTATCGTATGCTGGAAAGACCATTCATTATAGGCGGGCTTTTAATCGTGGTAGGATATTTAAAAGGGTGGGTTACAGGGGCTGCTCGTTACGAGTATCCTGGATTTAGAAAGTCCTTGCATGCGTGGCAGTTTGAAAGAATGAAGCTAGGAAAGCGTTTGGAGCGCATACCCCCAGCGAGTGATTAATTCTGAATGTTTAAATTTTGAAGTTAAAACCTCTAAGATATCGACCAAAAGTGAGAACTCTACCGCCAATAGCTTTTGATAAAGAGTCGGTTCAAGGAAAAACTGAGCCGGCAAATAAGTTAATTATGAACGTTACAATCCCTTTCAAAATGTTAAAAGATTTGATCAAAAGCCTGTTAGGGATTGATATTTTTTCTAACGATCATATTTAAAGTAGATGGCAGATAGGATAGATTGGGAGATAAAAAATGGCTTCTTTTTCGGGCGAACAGAATGAAAAGAATATCGAGGTTTCCATAGTTATAGTTTCCTATAACACAAAAGAATTGACGCAAAAGTGCCTTGAGAGTGTTGAAAAATATGGTTCTGATATCAGTAATGAGGTGTTTGTTGTCGACAACGCTTCAGCAGACGGTTCGGCCGACATGGTGGAAAAAGATTTTCCCTGGGTACACTTGATACGGATGAAAGAAAACAAAGGGTTTGCCGGTGGAAATAATCCCGCCATGAAAAAGGCTTCGGGTAGATACGTACTGCTGTTGAATTCCGATGCCTTTTTAAGCAAAGGGTCTTTGGAAGATTCAATTGCGTATATGGACAAGCATCCCAAGGTCGGCATAATGGGATGCAAGCTGACCGACCCGGATGGAACCCTT
This sequence comes from Desulfobacterales bacterium, assembly GCA_020345745.1. Lineage (GTDB taxonomy): Bacteria > Desulfobacterota > Desulfobacteria > Desulfobacterales > UBA11574. The sequence continues at coordinate 2,945,853 of CP070768.1, read as the reverse complement.
CAGCCTTCGGCACGTATGCTTCCAAGTCCGTTAAATAAAATATTACATATCACCGGCCTGGCAGCACGCTATCCAAAGTCAAAATTCTTTGGAAGAGTCGATTATACCTGGTGGGATCATTCCGATCCTAAAAGCGTGGGTTGGGTCGTTGGCGCATACTTTATGATCAGAAGGGAGACAATCAATGACATAGGGGTACTGGATGACCGTTACTTTCTCTACTTCGAAGAGATCGATTACTGTTTAACAGCCAGGCGTGCCGGATGGGATGTCGTTTTCTACCCTCATGTACAAATCGTACACATTGGTGGACAGAGTGCTTCCAAGACTCGGCAAAAAATTTCGTCTAAAGGGCGGCAAATGATCTCCATTCGTATTACCAGTGAGTTCAGATATTGTCGTAAAATGTTTGGATGGTTTCGCGTATTGACAGCCGCGTCAATCGAGTTTTTCTGGAACATGATGGTTTATATTAGAAATTTATTCAGGAGATCAACGGACGCCAAATCTAAGAGAAATGATGCCAAGATTATTATGGGACTTATTCCTCTCACCCTTTGGAAAGACAGGTGGGGTAAAGGTAAAAAAAAAGGCGATCACAACATG
>CP070768.1:2938852-2945147 GCA_020345745.1 Desulfobacterales bacterium | reverse complement strand
CATTTTGATCTCCTTTTATATGAACCAAATGGTGTTGCGCAAATTGAATGTAAATAATTGTATAAAATAGATTGTTGTCAATTATTTCAGAGCATAGTTCCGTTCAATCTAGTATATTACCATCCGTGAATAAGTGAGTTATAAATTATTAAATGAAGTTTTGCACCCTATTTTTGATAATAAATATTCGTGCAAAGCAGCTGGATAAAATTTTTGAAAAGGCAAAATTGAAATAAAACAGTTTCGTATTAGCCACGGCGTATATATATCAAATTGGGTTTTAGATTAATGAATGAGTGTGATATACTTATAATAATCGCCATCATTGCGTCTGGATCACACAAATTGCATGGTCTCAATTTCTCACTTAAGCCGGGAATATTTAGCCTGTTTAAAAAAAATATTATCTCGCCGTATCAGAGACCAAGCTTTGTTATCGGCCAGGATTGCGAAAATTGCATAAATGAACGAATCCTAAAAACCATAGGGTGGTGATGATGTTTGATCCCGAGTCAATTTATTTGCAGATCGTAGAAGGTTCTCAAGATGCCATTCTGTTTGCTGATCGAGATGGGACGATAACACTATGGAATAAGGGGGCTGAAGACCTTTTTGGTTATACGGCACTAGAAGCCAAGGGGCATCGTTTGGATCTTATTATTCCTGAAAAATTACGTGAACGGCATTGGGAAGGTTACCGAACCGTTATGGAAACGGGTGAAAGTCGCTATGGCAAGGAGCTGCTGAGCGTGCCGGCATTGCACAAGGATGGTCGTCGCATATCGGTAGAATTTACCATAATTCTTATACGAAACAACCAGAATGAAATGGTGGGTGCTGCAGCAATTATGAGGGATGTAACCCAACGCTGGCAGGAGGAGAAAGCCTTGAGAGAACGTATTCGTGTTCTCGAAACTCAGGTGAAATCACGGACGGAAAATGGTCATAGTGATTAGTAGCCCAAGTTTTATACTGAAATCGTAATATTTTGCCTTTATAAACATATCATCCACTTTTTGAAAGTGGCTTTGGAGAAACGATGCTTACAGGGAAGATACAACGCATAAATACGATTCTATATTGTCGAAACTGGAAAGCAACCATTCGGTTCTACCGAGACACTCTCAAATTTTCAGTTCATCATGAAAGAGAATGGTTTGTAGAGTTTCATCTCACAGGGTCCACATACTTAAGTATCGCCGACGCATCATTGGCATCCATCAAAAGTGCGGGAGGTGACGGGATCACCCTTTCATGGCAGGTTGAAGACATTGATTTGGCATTCGGATGGTTACATGAGCTTGGCGTAAAAACGAGTCCAATTAAACCGATTTGGGGGGCCCGGTCATTCTATTTTTATGACCCCGAAGGCCATCGAATTGAGGTTTGGGCATAAACATAAAATCGTAACACGATTTTATTTCAATATCGAAAGCTTTCTCAACATCTTTCCAGGTAAGGTTTCCGTTGCGCAAAGTGCGCCATGAGGACATATTTCAATACAGCAATAACAACGGATACACCCATCGTAGTCAAAATCGATACGGTCTTTGCACAACGTGATAGCCTTTGCCGGACAATACTGCCAGCATTCACCACACAACTCACAGCGCAAACTATCGGCTTCAGGCCTTTGAAGCAGGTGTTTTCGCATAACCTTTTGGATGAATTTCGGTCCAAAGGTAAGCGGTGCCAGTACGGGGAGTTCAAAGTCATTTACAACCTCAACATCGCCATTGATAGCAAGCGATCTGCTTACCAGCCCCAAGGTTTTGGCCGCCATATGAGTCGGGAGCTGCTCCGGATCCATACCCAGGAGGGTGCAAATTGCCATGTCCATGTCGAAAGCATTTTTTCCACCGACAAGCACGCCCAAGCGCCTCGGCTTACCGCTTTTACCCGGACCTTGTCCTTCCAGGGCCCAAATACCATCAACAAGGGTTATTGACGGATTTATCGCACGATAAATCTGTACAAGAAGTCTGGCAAACATCTCCCGGTCAATGCCGCTTCTAAGATGCCACTGTGGCTTTTTTAAACCGACGATACATCCAAATAGGTTTTTGACACCTAAGGTAAGCAACATTCCGGAATGGGTCTTGAGCTTGGGAAGGTTGATGACGACATCAGCCTCGAGCGCATCTCTGGCCATTTCAATGCTGCCGAACGGTTTACCAATGTCGACGTTAATCGATGTGTCGAACGCTTTGAACTCAACATCAAAACTGCTAAGCGCTTTATTGTATCCTCCCTGCGCTTTAATTTTTTCGAGCGATCCCATTGCAGGGCTGTCTGAAATCAATGGACGCCCGCCTTTTTCGAAGACATATTCGGTTACAGCTTTGACGATTAACGGATGGGTCAAAATAGCATGTTCAGGTTTTGCTGGCATAAGAAGATTCGGCTTGATTAAAACACTAGCTTGTCTGTTGATCTCGAAGCCTTCTATGGAATCTAAAATTTCAAAAATCGTCTGTTTAAGAGTTTGATAATCGTATGAAGCCTTTCTAAAAATTACTTGAGACATTTGACGAGCCTTACCTAGATTTTTTTATCTATGATTGACAGCCAGTGAGCAGCATATTAAAAATCGTTGCAAACCGAATGAAGTTGTGACCGACAACCTTATTATCGCTATCAGGTGATGGCAAGACTTTTCGAAAGACCTTGGGAAAATGGCTAAAAAAGACTATCCCATCACTCAGGCAGTGCGCGAGTTGCGATCCAAAAAAATAGCTTTTAAACCTCATAATTACCCATACAAAAAGTACGGAGGAACTCGGCAGGCGTCTTTAGCGCTGAATATTTCTGAACATGAGGTAATTAAGACCCTTTTGATGGAAACCGATTCACGAGGCATTTTTCTTGTGCTTATGCATGGTGATTGGGAAGTGTCGACCAAACAATTGGCTCGCAAACTTAATGTGAAGCGTGTGACACCATGTGACGCAGAATCTGTTCAAAAAAATACCGGTTATGTGGTCGGTGGCATCAGTCCTTTGGGAACACGTAAACCCATTCCGGTTTATGTTGAATCTTCAATTTTGACACTTGAACGGGTATTTATCAACGGGGGTAAACGCGGATTTTTGGTTGAAATGGATCCTGCTGATCTTCTCAAAGCCTTTGATATGATAAAAGTCAAGGTGGCCATTAAGGTGTAAGATCGATCTCGATTTTTTTTATCAATCGTTAAATCCACCCAATGGATCAAGAGAATTTAATCCAAACAACCTTAAATGGAACCGTTTATTTGAAATCTTAGAAAAATTTTCATGAAATATCAGGACTATTTGTGTTCATGGGTATACGCACCATGAGGATGGGCATGGATGTGTTGGTGAACATGGACTTCTTGATCAAAAAGGATTTTCCCTTTTTCCAAGGTATAGATTGAATCCGTTATTTCATGTAAAAAGTCGATGTCGTGGGAAATGATTATAAAGGAAAGGTCGAGGTTGCTCAGCACACGTTTTAGCGTTAATCTCGTCTTGTCGTCCAGACCGTTTGTCGGTTCATCCAAAAGGAGTGCTTCGGGCTCCATGGCAAGGACAGTGGCCAAGGAAACCAGCCTTTTTTCTCCGCCGGACAGCTTGTAAGTTATTCTGTTTTCAAAGTCGTTCAGTCCCAAAAAGCTTAATGTATTTCGGGCGATTTTCATTGCATCATCCTTGGTTTTACCAAGGTTTAGAGGACCGAACGCAACATCTTCTAAAACCGTTGGGGAAAACAGTTGATCATCTGCATCCTGAAACAAGAGACCGATCTTCTCTCGGACATTTCTGAAGTCAGTTTCAGATTCAGCGGGTGTATTAAAGATCTCAATTTTTCCTGCAGAAGGTTTTAAAAGCCCCATGATAATGTGAAATAGCGTCGTTTTCCCGCTGCCATTGGGTCCCATCAAACCAATTCTTTCTTTCTTAAAGAACCGTAAATTGAGTTTTTCAAGTATCGGCTTGCAGCCAGGATAGCTGAAAGTAATATTTTCAAGGTGAACAATCAGATCGTTTTTTTCCACTCCAAAACCCCTAACACAATGATAATCACAATGACCAAAACAAGAGAAACCATGTCTCTCTTTTTAATTGAAAATGTTTTTAAGCTATAAAGATTCCCTTTAAAACCTCTGCACAGCATGGCATTGTGAACACGCTGGGCACGGTCAAAACTTCTGACAAGAATCATCCCGATCATATAGGCGAATGTTTTGTAGGTATGCAAATTGGTTTTAGCCTTAAATCCTCGAATTTTCATGGAATTCACCAAACGTACATACTCTCTTTTCATAACGTGAATGTACCGGTAGGTAAAGAAAAATAGATGGACGATTTTTTGAGGGATTCTCAATGCATGCATGCTATGACCCAATGTGAAGATAGACGTCGTTGCCACCAATACAATCATCATGAGCATGATGGCATTCGATTTAATACTGATCTTTGTTGCGTACAGAACCCCTTCATAAGTTACCGAAAGAGAGCCCAGGTAGAAAAGCGGCTTTCCGGGGAACGTAAAAGGAAGAAAGAGCCACAAAAAACCCACCAGCATATTGACCGGTGTTAGTCTTTTGATGAGTTCCTTTATGGAGACTTTAGCGGTTAAAACGAATAGAAGGGCGAATATCAAGGCGCACAACAAGACGGGTATCCGGTTCAATATCGCTACAACAATCGAAAAAGAGAATACCACCACACGCTTTATGCGAGGATCAAGGTGCAATAGGATGGATTCTTTGTGGGACGGTTCTTCAAACATCTTATTCTGTTATTCCTTTTTTCGACGGTTGGCTAAAACCAACGCCACCCCTACCAGACCTATGATATAACCGATTCCACCGATAATTTCAGTTAAACCGGGCCCTTTATTATGTGTTGTGGCCATTTTATCTAAAACCGGTGCCAGCTTTTTTTCCAAGGCTTCGTCAATGATGTTTTGGATGTCATCCCGGCTGAGCCCAACGTCAGTTCGTTGGGAAGCTTTTTTGTGGGCATCTTTATCTTTTGAACCTTTGCTTTTTTTAACCGGGGCTATTTGAATGGTTTCGAGCGTGTGGCTTTCAGGTCCAGAGCCATTCATTTCTTTGGGCAATATAGACCATTCGGCCTGGTGTCCCATGGCAGCTTTTAGCACAATTTTAATTCCGGTCTTCTTAGGTATGGTGAATGAAAACATGCCGTTATCATCTGTTTTACCCTTGAGAAATAAAACTCCTTCGGAGTCGAGGACGATGATCTCTCCTCCTTTAACCGGCTTGCCGCCGCTTAACTTACTTTGGGTGTAAATCGTATCTCCTTCTTCCCAGGCAAATATCGTTGCCTTGTGAGCCAATGCTTGCCCGTGAGATAAACCAAGCCATAGCACGGTGTAAATGAAAAAGAGGAACAAGGCTTTGCTATGGGAGATGCTTTTGATGAACATTTTATCGTTTTGCATAGGCACTTTCCAAAAGCTCAGGTCTTAGTTTTTTAAGAAAAAGGACACACGCAACTACCAGAATACCTTCGATCAACATCACGGGAAAATGAGCAACAACAATCAGTTTGGCGGCAGGCAAAAAGGCTTCTCCGGTAAGATACAGAGAAAGTCCCACCAGCAAACCGGTGATCATCACCGCAAAAAAACCCGAACAAAATGCCGTAATGATGACAACGGTTCGCCTGGAATTCGGTGTAATGCCCCATCCGAACAAGAAATAACAGATAACCGCAGGAAATGCCATGTTAAAGGTATTTACACCAAGGGTTGTGATACCGCCGTACTGGAAAAGGAGCGCTTGCAGTGCCGTACCTATAAGAATTACTGGAAACGCCTTCCAGCCAAGGATCAGGCCCACCATCCCGTTAAGCACCAGATGCGCTGAGACCGGCCCTACAGGCACATGAATCAACGTGGCCACGAAAAAAGCTGCCGACAGAATCCCCAAGGTTGGTATGTCATTTTGTTCAAGGTTTTTCAAGCCGGCGGCAACCCCTGCCGCCGCCGCCACCGCACCGCCAATGAGTACAACCGGTGATAAAACCCCTTCAGATATGTGCATGATCGAATTAGCTTCTTTATTTTGCCCCGTCTTTGCAAAAAAAAACCACCAAAATAGGGTATCTTCATGATGCCCACACCTTCGTGGTTTGATGTTTTTTATCGACCTTGAATTATTTTTTAGCAACAGGCTTCAACCTGTAATTTTTTAAATCTCTATATAAAAAACATGAGGGTGTCAACCAAGAGTTGCTCATTTATCCTTCATAGATTGTTCGTTTATTCTCTCTATGATCGACGACGTATAGTAATCTTCCTT
>CP070768.1:2909447-2938752 GCA_020345745.1 Desulfobacterales bacterium | reverse complement strand
TTTTAAAAGGCCTAAATAGTTTAACTGATTTTTAGGTTATAAATCAAATTTCGCACCCTATATTTGACCGCTATCCACAGTGCAGATCGGCTGGATAATATTTTGCCTTTAAAAAAACATGATCCAGCCTTCTCGGAATCCTAGCGCAGGCGTTCAGGGGTATCCATATCCGTGTAACGATATTGGCGAAGTTGCTTCGTTATTTCATAGGGTTAGCGGTGGGGGAGTTAGCTTGTCAAAAACTGTGGACAAGAGGGCTTCAGGTTTTTTCTGAAAGGAGATATCTTTTTCGTATGCTTTAACGTTACCCAGTGACCCAATATTATGATTTCATGAAACGCCAGTTGAGCTTTGCATAAAAAAAGTCTAAATCATAAAATATTGGGTCACGCGGCTAAGACGAAATTGATATCGACTAAAAGAAAAAGCCTGAAGCCCGTGCAGATGAGATAAACTCGTGTTTATTGAAAAGTTGCTGGGGGAGACCGTAGGCTCCCAAGTGAAACGAATTGGATACACCTGTACGCGTAGCAAGTTTTTTATCGGATATGGGTGCGAAAAACGGGTTATAAGATTTTCAGCTGTTCAACCAATACGTCGAATTCGTCCTCCGGGATCTGCCGCCAGGGTGATGTGGGTGAGAATTGAACAGAGGATTCTGTGTCCGGCGCAAAGACTTTGCCACCGGAAATATCGGGTGATGTTAGATAATATTTGAATTCGCCGCCAAGATCCAAAATCAGATCGACATCATCGTGATCTTCCAAAAGCTGAACCAGAAGGATATTGCGGATTCGACCGGTGCCGGATACCCCTTTTTTTCCTCCCCTTCCGGTGAAGACCGTGATGACGGCCTGCTCTAAAACAGCAGCGGTTTTGTCGGCAGCCAAAACAAACGCCTTTTCGACGAGGTATGTCGCATCTTCGAAGGGTATCCAGTTACTCATAATTTGCTCCACCTAATTTGTTCCGTAATCCAATTTAAATATAAGGTTCTTCTGCAATATAGATTGAGAAGAGGATTCGAGGACTCAAGGGGTCAAGGGTCCAAGTGTTTTTTCGCCAAAGAATTTATTCTTGCTTTGAGCATCTTTTCAACTACCAGTATCACCTTTTATGACCTCTGCTTTCAAATCTTTTTAATTCTTGAGCATTTCACTCAGATCCTTGAACCCTTGGCCCCTTGAATCCTTTGTGGATCAATCCAGCTCTTTTGGCGATTATCCAACATTAATGATATTAAAATTCAATTATTTATATTTATGATAGGTATCATTTGTTGAAATTACAGGTCAAGCCGATTTTCTGGTGCTGCTGGAACCGCTAAGCTCAAGTATCTGTTTTTTTCTGCAAACATCAGCTTTTTGTCGACCATCATTCTTAAAAATGATTCTATTTTATCAGCCGCAATTGTCGGGAAACGATCAATGATGGTTTTAATGGCCTGGTGATTCCGGCAGAAAAGATAAATCGCCCTGGAAGGTCCTTCCAGGCGGTGTAACATAGGGTCCTTTTGCAGCCGTTTCTGGCGTATAATCATAAAGTTCCTGCCGTCGCGAAAGCTTAATATCGGTTCATGCCAAGGGTTGTTGTGGAGTAAGGCATACGTCTTTTCCCATTGTTCAAGCTTTTTTTTAACCGGCTGCCAAAGTTTTCTTTGACGTACCAAATCACCTCGATATCCTTGAATAATAAACAGCATCGCCTTAAAGACATGCGGAGGGAATATGGCGGCATAGTTGCGATGGTTGAAAACGGCCTTCAGTCCAAATGCTTTTGGATCAAGCCAGACCGGACTGCCCAGACCCAGCCAAAAAGGGACAGACTTAAGGGGTCGGTAGGGCAGGACAAACTCAAGATTACGCAACGTTGCTGCAACGTCTTCGCGATCACTGCTCGGGAAATAGAAAATCAGATTGGACGAGTTCACAATACCCAGCATTTCGCAATGTTTCATAATTTCAATGTTCTGAATGGTAGTGGTTCCTTTTTTCAGTTTTTTAAGCAAGCGCGAGCTGAGTGCCTCAATTCCGATTTGAACCTCTCTCATTCCGGCTTTTTTCATCGCCGCCAGGTCTACACGTGTTGCCGTAGCACGAATTTCTCCAAAAAATTCAAAATCTTTTCCAAGTTTGCTCAAATGGTTGAAAATATCTTTGGAGCCTTTTAGCGGTAGTAGATTATCGGTAAAAGCAACGGAGAGGGTCCCGTGTTTTTGGGTCAGATGGTCGATTTCTGAAACCACCTGTTTTGTTTTTTTTGATCGATACCCGTTCCACTGAAGATTGAGATTACAAAACGCACATCTTTTTGACTTTCCGGCTTCGCGCGGAGGGCGCCACCAACACCCTCTGGATATTTCTATGGGAAGGGTTGGGAAGAAGGTCTTTCGGGGGTCAAATGATTTCAGCAAATCAAAATAATCGTCGAAGTCCGGGAAGGGGAGTTTGGCCAGCGTCGCCATCTGACTGAACGAGGACGATGTTTCTTTTGTTAGGGATTCATGAGTGATTATTCCCGGAATGGCCGGTATTTTCCGCCGATCATCAGACGCCAGCAGGCAATCGACCAGCCGACTTAAAGGACGTTCACCCTCGCCGTTAACAACTGCATCGATTTCAGGGAACATTGTAAAAAGATTCTGGGCGGCGCTGCCGGCAAATGTTGAACCGCCGACGACGATAAAAAGATCCGGTGACCAGGTTTTAATCTGCTTGATAAAATAGAGTGAGGCCGTGAGCTGGCAAAGTGATATTGAAAACCCGGCAATTCTGTATTCTTGCCAGTCTATGCTTTGGATATATGACTTTGAAACGTTTTTCACCCGGGATAGAAGAGCTTCAAAGCCGATCTCTTTTAACCTCGGTTTTTTAGCGGTCTGCCGAAGAAACAGGGTTTTGATGCGATCGAAGCGTTCAGGATAGAGCAGGGCACCGTATATTGTTTCAGCGATCCAGGTTCTCTCTGAGATCATTAGGTAGTCTTGGTAACCGATAGCTTCCGCAACTTGTAAGTAAACATGATGGGCGTCTACTTGCAGATCCGCAAACCGGGATCTAAGATAGGCTTTCAGTGTACCGAGCTGAATAGAGGGCCGGTTGAACAGCGGCCACGGGGCAGATACAAGTACCAGTTTTTTCAAAGGTTTCATCGTTATTTGGCTGTTACCATTTCATGTGCCTTTGGTCCGCAGTTAAACATAAGGTCGAGTGTAGAAAGGTTGGGGATAAAATCTCCCCAGAGCTGTGGATAGATCAATGGCAGCGGTTTAAAGGCCTTGAGCGAAATGCCTTCTGCTGTAAATACGTCTTCATCAAGGTATTTGGTGGCGGCGCTTTGGGTCAAAAGTGTGGAAGCACCGAGGGTTTTGCATATTTCGACCAGCAGGTGGTCTCCCCTGGCCTGAATGTGCAACTCGGACAGTAATTTCATCGGCGTATGAATCTGAAGACGCTTGCTCAGGTACCGGATGATTGCCAGATTTAAATCAATGAGGCTTTCAAATTTTGACGCATAAAGATTTTCCACAAATGGCATATGGTCTTTGTAATAGGGTGCTTTTGAATACGCGCTTTTGATGCTCTGCAAGTGTTTTTTTCCCCACCGGTCGTGATCACATATCTTCACATCGTTTATGTTTTGCAATCCCAGACCTTTCTTTTTTACCGGTACGGTCATCCAGAGCGTCCCCTGGTTATTTTTAAAGCGGTTACGGGTAATCCAGGTCGTACCCCTTGGAAATTGAACACTATCTAAAATGACAAACATATCGGAGAGATGCACCTTATAGAAAAATCCCGGAAACGGGAAAAAATATGGCTGATTAACCGCTAGTATCATTCTTTTTCGTTGACTTTTTTTGGTATTCTGGTCACTATCCCGATTATTTCAAGATAATTTTTTAGAATCATGCAAATATATAAGGATGATATCCATGCAGATCGATGACCTTTACCATCTGATTCCGGATTTTATCTGTACAGAGGGCTGCCATGCTTGCTGTGAGGACTTTGGCGTCCCTTCCCGGACCCCGGTGGAAGACGCGCGGCTCAAGGCGTTTCTTAAACAGCATTCGATTCAGCAGGGTAAGGCCCGTGGTAACACGTGCCCCTATTTGGTTGCAACCGGGTGTTCCATCTACCCTGTCCGGCCGTTTATCTGCCGGTTGTACGGCACATCTCCCAACTACCGCTGCAAAATGGAAGTGAGTCCACTCAGGCTCATGCATGAAGATGAAGAGGCGGAAATCTTCCACTTATATCAAACCCGTTTCTTCTAGCACACAACACGGTAACAAGAAAATAGATACCCTGTTAACGCTTGCTTTTACTCAAGTCTGTAAAAAGGCTCATCGCCGGCTTTGCCTATGAGTTTGAGTTGACCGCCGCAAATTGAGCAGACCAAGAGGCTGTTCAACATTTTCGAATCAATGCTGGTCGGATCTTCCATAACAATATCGCTTTTGGGCAGATAACTTGATGCGCCACATTCCAAGCACATACATTCCATTTCTTCATTCATATGATCCATCTTTCTAAATTATGATTCCTTAATACCCCTTCCGCTTGTTGGAGTGCAACCGAAATCCCGTCCGGCGGGGCGGCGGGAAGCTTAGTTTAGGTCTTCGTCAAATGTTGCCCTTTTTCCAAAAACTCACTTAGCATGTTATACAACGTATTAATACTCTCAATATTGACGTGCTCATCCAAAGTATGCTGACTGCGATCACCGTCAGCGCCCCAGACAACACCTCTAATGCCGTATGTCGAAAAAAAGCGCGCGTCATTGGAATCGTCTTCAAACCCAATCGATGTATTGGCAGCAATTTCTAAGAGCAGTCGAAGGTGTGAAGACGGGCCTTCATCGAAACGAGGTTCAATGGATTCAATGCTCACTTCGCTGTGTAATTCATTTTTCAGTATTTCTACCAGGCGCTCCATATTGTCGTTTTCCGTGTAACGGATGTCGATCCACGCCTCGGCATAGTCAGGAACCCTGTTCCGGGGTTTTCCGGATCGCATGCGACAAATATTAACAGCCCTGTGAGGGTGTTCCGGAACGGATCGAACGCAATAATTTCGTATTTTTATAAAATCATCAATCAGTTTTTCAACGGCATTAGCACCCGGCCATAACGGTGATTTCCCAACTGTCTCTACTTTAGATACGAGTCTCAATTTAACAAGTCCTTTTTCTTTTACAACCATTTTTTCAATGCAACCACCATCCAAAGCAATACAGAACGCTGTTGGTATTTCTTGCAGCAGCTTTTTTGCACCATCAAAGCCGCCGATTTCTTCGTCGCTGGTAATTAAAATGCCAAACGGCAAATCGCTTTGGTCTTTGCCCTGTGTTCGCAGGTTGTGCAAATGATTTTTCAGCAGAATCAGAGATAACGCAACGGCATATTTGTCATCGTAACTCCCTCGACCATATAGCTTGCCCGCTTTTTCATAAGGGTTGAATAGGTGACTGGGTGCATCAACGACATCGATATGGGTCATCAAGAGTACGGGCGCAAAACCGTTAGCAGGAAGGACAAGAAGGGACGGATATCTGTGATGATGAATCCATTTGTATTCGATTCCATTGTTTTTCAATTGGTTTTTTATAAACTCAAAGCAGCGTTTAATTTCTTGGGGCTTTGAATGTGTCGATTCAAATCGAATCAAATCTTTCGTCAGATCGATAACCGCTTTCATTTTTCTGTCGCCAATAGCATAATAATGATCTGTTTCAGCTTTTGGGTTAGCATTTATAATTGCTCATTTTCTCGGATAGCTTGCCGACCCAGTGGAAACCATCCTTTAGCTTATATTTTACCCCAAACCACAACGATTCAATGGGACTCTAGTTATGCAAGCCGCCGCATATGACATTTTTTATTTAGAATCTTAAAATTTTATGGACGTTCTTGGCTTTACGGTGTAGAGAATAATGATATCAAATTTAGCGGCTTATTTCTACTGAAAGGAGTTAACCATGTACGAAATTGTTGCAAACCCAGAAAATTACGAAATAGGTGCTTTAAAAGAGGGGCTGGGCTACAATAAGATACTTTTTCCGGATCATGAACGCAAAGCTTGGGCAGGAGAAATCGGCACCTTTACGGAAAAGCTTGTTGGGTTATCTGAGAAAGCTAAGGAACTTCAACAGCTTCTCATGGGAGAGGATAAGATTGTGGCAACTCCGGCGTCTCTTAAGACATTAAAAATACAATTATTTAAAATTAATGATGCTTTGGTTACGGCATTGGATTTGGCTGGCACAGTTGAAAAAGAAATTGTAAAAAAATAGAGGAAAAACTGTATGGACCAAGATGTCGTTGTACGCTTTCCCCCAAGCCCCACAGGGTATCTTCATATCGGTGGCGCTCGTACCGCCATATATAATTGGCTTTTTGCCCAAAAAACCGGCGGCAAGCTGATCTTAAGGATCGAAGATACGGATGCGGAAAGATCAACCGAAGCATCGATTCAAGGTATTATTGAAAGCTTAAAATGGCTGGGCATTACCTGGGATGAAGGGCCCAATTTTCAATCACATTTCATTGATGAACATCGGTCAGCAGCGCAAAAACTGCTGGCATCGAGACATGCATACAAATGTTTCTGCTCCAAGGAGGAGCTGGAGCACAAACGGCAGCGGGCGATGGAGCAGAAAGGGGATGTCAAATATGACGGCACCTGCCGGCAATTAACCCCTGAGAGGGTTGTGGAAAAGGAAGCTGATGGGATGCCTTACACGATCCGGATGAAAGTCCCGGAAGGCAAAGGATCAGTATGTTTTGAAGACATTGTCTATGGGCGGATTGAGTATAAATACAAAGACATCGAAGATTTTGTCATTGTCCGTTCCAATGGTCAACCGCTGTATCTTTTATCAAATGCGGTGGATGATATCCGTGACAAGGTGACCCATGTGATTCGCGGACAGGACGGGTTGTCAAACGCGCATCGGCAGATATTGATATACCAGGCACTAGGTGCACCGGTGCCACAGTTTGCACACATGTCGCTAACCCTCGACCCACAAAAGGCCAAGATCTCAAAGCGCAGACACGGAGAACTGGTTGCTGTCCACTTCTACAAAGCGCATGGATTTTTACCATGGGCCTTGGTAAATTTTTTGGTCCTTTTGGGATGGGCCACACCTGAATCGAGAGAGATCTTTTCCAAAGAAGAATTGATCGAAGCCTTTTCTCTTAAAGGGATAAACCGGGCCAATTCCATTTTTGACGTAAGAAAGAATGACCCAAAATATTTTACCGACCCTAAGGCCATCAGCATCAACGCGCATTATCTGAGGCACCTTCCAGTGGATGAGATTGAGCCTTATGTCCGCGAAGAGTTGACTAAGGCGGGGATCTGGGATGCTGAATATGAAAATACCAAGCGCCAATGGTTTTTAAAGACCGTTGAATTGATTCGCAGCCGGTTTCATTTTACGACCGATTTTGCCACCCGGGGCCGGGCGTATTTCTCCGATGACTATCCCATTGAGCCAAGAGCGTTGAAAAAAAATATCCATAAATATCCTGAACTAAAGAAATGGCTTCCTGTTTTGGCGGATCGTCTTTTTGAGCTACAAGAATTTACGGTGGCGGCGGCCGAGGCCATCATTCGTGATATGGCTGCAGAATTTGAGATTAAGCCGGGTGTTTTGATCAATGGAATCCGAACAGTGGTTACCGGTCAGTTGGCAGGCCCCGGTCTGTTTGATGTGTTGGTGGCTGTGGGACAAAATCGTGTGGCTGATCGCCTGCGCAAGTCAGTAGCACTGTTCGACTAAAGGAGACCTTTGAAAACCGTCCTCATTTGTCCTCCGCTAACGGTGGGATGTCAGGCTCAAATTTTAATGCATAAGGAAGTTGCACGATGACGAAAACCGAATCTGCTCCTCCCACAAATTTCATCCGGCAGATTATTGCCGATGACCTGAAAACCAATAAACACGATGGTCGGGTCAGAACCCGATTTCCTCCTGAGCCGAACGGCTATTTGCATATCGGACATGCCAAGTCGATATGCCTCAACTTTGGTATCGCTGAGGAAAACCGAGACGGTCTGTGCAACCTGCGGTTTGATGATACCAACCCCATTAAAGAGGACATTGAGTATGTTGAATCGATTCAAGCGGATGTTAAATGGCTTGGATTCGACTGGGGCGATCGTTTGTTCTATGCATCAGACTATTTTGAACAACTGTATCAATATGCCGTGCAGTTGATCAAGGACGGTAAGGCATTCGTATGCAGCCTGAGCCCTGATGAGATCAGGGAGTACCGGGGCACCTTAACGGAACCCGGAAGGGAAAGCCCGTATCGCACGCGATCCGTTGAAGAAAACCTCGATTTGTTTGAACGCATGCGGGCAGGAGAATTCGATGACGGTGCCCACGTGTTGAGGGCCAAAATCGACATGACTTCGCCTAATGTGCTGATGCGTGATCCGACCCTTTTTCGTATCAAAAAGGTTCCCCATCACAGAACCGGTGATCAGTGGTGTATTTATCCGATGTACGATTTTGCCCATTGCTTATCCGATTCCATTGAAGGCATTACTCATTCGATTTGCACACTCGAGTTTGAAATCAATCGCCAGTTGTACGACTGGATATTGGATGAATTGCCTGTTGACTGCCATCCCCAGCAAATCGAGTTCGCCCGGCTAAATTTGAGTTATACCGTGTTGAGCAAGCGCAAACTTGTTGAGCTGGTCAACGGTGGGCATGTATCGGGGTGGAATGATCCTCGAATGCCCACATTGAGCGGTCTGCGTCGACGCGGTTACACACCGGAGTCAATTCGCAATTTTTGTGAACGCATCGGGGTGGCCAAGCGGGACAGTGTCGTTGATATCGCTCTTCTCGAATACAGTGTTCGGGAAGATTTAAATAAACGGGCACCGCGCGTTATGGGCGTGCTACGCCCGCTGCGTGTGGTTATCGAAAATTATCCTGAGGATCAGGTCGAAGCGTTGGATGCTTTGAACAATCCTGAGGACGATTCTATGGGATGGCGAAAAGTCCCATTTTCACGCGTACTTTACATTGAGCAGGATGATTTCCGGGAGGATCCGCCGAAGAAATTTTTCCGTTTGGCACCCGGTCGTGAGGTCCGGTTGCGTTATGCATATTATGTGACATGCGTCAAGGTTGTTAAAGATGAAGCGACCGGTCAGGTGGTTGAGCTGCGCTGTACCTACGATCCAAACACACGAGGTGGTTCGTCCCCTGACGGGCGCAAGGTCAAGGCGACATTGCATTGGGTATCGGCAGCCCACTCCATCACAGCTGAAGCGCGTCTGTATGATCATCTGTTTGTCAAAGAAAATCCTGACGAAGAGAAGGACGTTGACTTTAAAACATATTTGAGCCCAAACTCATTGGAGACCCTGCCTTTTTTGGTTGAACCCAGCCTTGCAAATGCAGAACCGGGTAGTAAATACCAGTTTGAAAGAATCGGCTATTTCTGTGTCGATACCGTTGATTCTTCTGAAGATGCCCTGGTATTCAATCGGACCGTAACATTACGTGACACGTGGGCCAGAATCCAAAAAGCTCAGCAGAAGAAACACCAAAAATAGACCGAAACTTCAAAGGTCTAAATCAACACACCCTGAAGGGAATATACTGCTTAAGCCCGCAAGCCTGATTCGTGTTGCAGGTCAAACAATTTCTGATGTGAGTTTGACAGCCGGCAAGATATGCATAGGTGCTGGCAATTTTGGCGCTTTCTGGCGCATTTTTTTTGCTGATTGCATCAGCCACCTGGGCAACAGTACCTGCTATACCGGTATATCCGGACCAATAGACATTCTTTAAGCCAGTTCCCCTGGCGATTTCAACGCATTGATTCATCAAGGCTCGATCAGCACCGATATGATTTTCCAATGCAAAATTGGGCCTGAAAGCCAGAAAGCAAACCGGAAGCGATGAATCGATTTGCGCAATAAATTTGCATAACGGCTTGATCTCATCTTCATTGATCTTTGGAATGACAACGATTCGATATTCCCACAGCTTGTTCTTGGCATGGTTTCCGATATATCCAGCGTTCCTCAAAACAGGTCGGGATGACACCCCGGTTAGTGCAAAGTGCAGCTTGTCGTCATAGGCCTTGAGGTCATAAGTTATCGATGTTGTAAAGGCAAGAACCCTTAACAGGCTCTCATGGGTCATATAGCCATTGGTGTCAAAATTGATTTTGACCGCCGGATTGATCTTTACTGCTTCTGCTACCACTTGTTCAATATACGGCAAATGAATGGTCGGCTCACCACCTGAAAAGAATATTCTGTCAGCCTGTACTCGCCCGGCTGAGGCGGAATTGAGATGATCGATGCATTCCACTGCGAGCGTGTAGGGATCTTCGTATCCTCTTTGGCGAAATCCGTTGTCCGGATATTGCGAAATAGTCCAGTTCTGACAGTGGAGGCATTTGAAATTACAGCCTGCCATAAATACGGTGTAGCTTGCAGGGGGCGCAGGGTGTAGGGCGGCCGAGGCCACTATGGGGATCGTAACCCTGCAGATGCCCGTTTCATCAGCCAGTCGATTGACCTTGCACCGATGCTCACAGAGCTCACACGTTGCTAAATCTTTAAGATAATCCATTGGTTTCATTTGAGCCCCCTGCTTTACCATTAAATAACACGTCTTTTATCAAAAATTCAAATCGGTATTTACAATCAAATTAATATGTGAATTATATAACGCTGACCGAGTGTAAACAAAATGAAGAAACTTATTATTAATTTAAAACTCAAATTTTGCGCCCTAATTTTGATTGCAATTCACCACGCATACCATTGTTGAACAATATTTTTTTAAAGGCAAAATTAAAATAAAGTGTTTTCGCGATTACAGCGACACCCAAGTTATCAAATAAGGAGAAAATAAAATGAGCTCTTACATACCGACGCGAGAAGAGGCGTTTCAACTGTTGACCCGATATAACCAGAATGATGCCCTGGTTAAACATGCGCTCGCTGTTGAAGGAGTGATGCGGTATTTTGCCCGACAACGTGGCGAAGATGAAGAAAAATGGGGGATTATCGGTCTAGTCCATGACCTTGATTATGAAAAGTACCCGGATGAACACTGTCGCAAAACAGAAGAAATCCTCGAGGAAAACGGATGGCCCCGGGAATACATACGGGCTGTGATCAGTCATGGATGGGGGATTTGCACGGATGTTGAGCCGCAAACAGAACTTGAAAAGATTCTTTATGCCATCGATGAACTTACCGGATTGGTGGTTGCCAGCGCCTTGGTCCGTCCGTCCAAAAGTGTGATGGATTTAAAGGCCAAGTCTGTAAAAAAAAAGTGGAAGGAAAAAAGGTTTGCGGCCGGGGTCGACAGGTCGATCATCGAAAAAGGTGCCAAGATGCTGGGCATGGAAGTGACGGACCTTATAACGAATACGATCATGGGTATGCGGGAGGTTGCCGAAGAGATCGGGTTGAAATAATACGATGATTTTAAAGGGAGTTATTTGCGAAGATCGGTAATCATGCCCTTTATTTTTTGTAATAGAGGCTGCTTGATTTTCACTTCCAAATAGAGATCTCCGGATGTACCTCCACCTTTCCCGCCTTCACCCATCCCTGCAAGGCGAATGCGCTGCCCCTCCCTGACTCCGGGTGGTATTTTGACAACCAACTTTTTGGACTTTTTCCGAAAAAAATAAGCAAAAGGGCCGCCTTGCCGGGCTTGTTCCGGGGTCAGGTGAATGACATCCTTGATATTAGCACCGTTTTCTTGCAGCTCGACGCCGCCGATGGTTTTTAATAACAGCCGGGACAGTTTCTTTAATCGGTTGGGAAGAGGGAACTGGGGTTGTTGGCGCCTTTCTTTTCCAAAAGAACCGGAAAAAATAAATCCTCCTGCAAAAAACCCCGGTCTTCTAAATTGAAAGGTCCGGTACTCTTTACCATAGAATTCTTTAAAAATGTCATCAAAATTCCGGAACCCAAATGCTTTAGACATTTCTTCGAAAATATGGTTGATATCAGAGCCGCTAAAAATATCCTGATTCGAATAATTGTTTCTAAACTGGCTGTATGCAGAGGATCCGTACTGCTGCTTCAAGTGATCATAATCGCGTCGTTTTGTCGGATCTGAAAGAACCGCGTAAGCTTCGTTGATATGCTTCATCTCTTCTGCAGCTTGCGGGTTCTCTTTATTCCGATCCGGGTGGTATTGAAATGCCAGCTCCCGATAGGCTGCTTTGATTTTTTTGGGACTGGCATTTTTATCCACCCCTAGAATATGGTAGTAGTCTCTTTGCGACATTCTATTAACTTTTATCTATCTATAAATGGTCTTTTTGCCCCATCTCTGCGTTATGCTATGGTCGTATGTGAGTATTTTTAGGAGGCTCGCGACCAACATCTAAAAATATAATTCGACAAGGAGTCCCGCCATACGGGGCAACGCCGTAATTGGACATTAGATGTGTTTTTGAGATGTCTTGTATTTAAAGTTCCAGGAAACCTCCCGGCTTTAACACAACAACCTTTGCAGCGGTTTCCCTTTCCACTGTTGCGGCCCAAGATTGCGGGTCTTGCTTGATAATATCAAACGTGTCGTAATGAATGGGAACCACCTGATCCGGCTCAATAAGCTTAACCGCTCTCAGGGCATCGTCCGGTCCCATTGTAAAATTATCCCCGATCGGTATAATTGCCACATCGATACCCTCTTCGCCGATAAGCTTCATATCATAAAAAAGGCCGGTGTCACAGGCATGGTAAATCTTTTTGCCCTCGATATAAAACAGAAAGCCGCACGGGTTACCGCCATAAGCGCCATCCGGTAAGGCTGATCCATGTTGTGCAATGGTCAATTTGACCCGGCCCCAGGGATAATCAAATCCTCCCCCTATATGCTGAGGGTGAGCATTCTCGACGCCCTGATTCACCAACCAGTTTTGGATTTCAAAGTTTGATATTACGGTTGCACCGGTTCTTTTGGCAATGGCTATGGTGTCACCGACGTGATCACCGTGACCGTGCGATACAAAGATATAGTCAGCAGCAACCTCTTCGGCTTGAATCGGAGACAGCGGGTTACCACTTATAAAGGGATCCACCAGCAATTTTGCCTTACTGGTTTCGATAAATAGACAAGCGTGGCTATACCAGGTGATTTTTATCTTCATCTGTCACCTCCTTTTACTTTTTCGATGATGGTATCCTTTATGTTTTTACAACTTAAAACAGCAATGTTCATGTCGCTTCTCCTTTCCTTGCAAGTGAACGTCATTAACCTGAGACCCTATTTAGATGTTAAACCATTCTCATGCATGGGTCATCGCGTCAAGCACTTTCTATGCAAGATCCAGGCTCAGGGATCTGCAGTAGACACCGTAAACATATAATGATATAACACGTCAAACATGAAAGGAATGATTAATGTTCGGCTTTTTCTCAAAGCTCCCCAACCTTGATGAATTTCCACTCAAAACTTACTCGGCACAGATTAACTTGGACAGGCTTGTTGTCGGTGTGGATAATATACGTAACGATGTTCATCTAAGCCCGAATTTTTGCAAAGCAACACAAAATATCGTGAGATATCTTATTGCCAAGCATGCGGATGTTGAAGAGACGCTATTTTTAGATAAAGAGCCTGTTTCAACTCGAGACATTGAGGCCTTCAGAGGGATTTGTCTTGATTCCTTGAAAGGTGGGGTGAATAAGGCGAAGTCAGCCGGAGAAGCCCAAATCGACATGCTGGCTCAGATTGCGATCGTTAAGATGTTCTCTGAAGAAGTTCAAAGGCAGTATACATCGTTAATAAAAAATCTGAATCATTCTGTTCGAAAACTTGAAATTTCCAGACATCAAGATCTCAAAAAAACCATAAAAATTAAAGAAAAGCTATTCGAAGTACAGGAAAATAAAAATTCGATTCTATCTCATGTTGGCGGTGACCTGTTTCAGTTTATCATCGAAGCCCAGAATGAAGGATTAAAAGAGATGCGTGAGGCTGTCTTGGGAGCAAAATCGAATCTTCCTGACGATCTCTTTGCAAATCCAATTCTTTTTTTAAACAACGCATTTGACGACTATTTTAGGATCGATCATTATGTGTTACTGGGATATCGCTTCGAAGATCCCGATAATTATCCGACGACATTATTTTTAATCAGAAGTGTGCTAGATAAGATAATCCTAAAATATCGAATAGCACCTGAAAGATTAGAACAAGGAGCAAGGGTGCCTGGCCCAGGTGATGAAAAAGGCACCAAAGATTATAAGGATAGCAAGGATGAGTATATTGATAGCTGGCTTAAACAGGTGGATAATATCAATGTTCTGTTCGATTACTTTCAATCAGAAGAACAATATAAGGTTCTGAAAAAGGAAAAGCAGACAAAAGAAGCTGCGAGCAACTGCAAAAGACAGGCTAAAAAGCAAAAAAGACTTTTAAACTTTATCTATAAAAAGTTTAAAAAAGCCGGTCTTATCACGCGAATTTCGGCAACATATGAGATGCAACCTGTTTATCTTGAATTCTGTCCACCGCTGGTACCGCACCAGGTCAGACAGTTTCTGATCGATCCCAGGCGGAGGAAGAGCATCATCAGCCAACTCAATCGCTTGAAAGGATTTTATGGAAGATCATTTTCACTGCTACCTTTGAAAAAAAAAATAAAGCATCTGCAAAAAATTAAAACACAACAAAAGAAAAAATATTTGTTACGATTTTTAAATGGATTTGCACGTTATCACAGAGACTTTCAGAGCTTTCAGATGCTGGAGAAAGCAATGGACTGTGTGAATCTGGTAACGGACAAGAAAACGTTGATGCTCTCCCGCGAGAATTACACGCTTTACGAATTTTTGCTGCCCAACGAACGCGTGCCCGAGAAAAAGCCGATTATCAATCATGTGGTCATCAAAGCGGATGTGCGTGATTCCACAAATGTCACCAGTCAGATGAAGGAGAGAGGGTTAAACCCGGCGTCGTTTTTTAGCCTCAATCTTTTTGATCCCATTACTGCAATCTTGTATGAATACACTGCTGAAAAGGTGTTTATTGAGGGCGATGCGATGATTCTCTCCATATCTGAACATGAGGAGGCGCCCGAAGGGTGGTATTCGGTTTCACGTGCATGCGGCCTTGCCATTCAGATCCTTCTTATCGTGAATAAATATAACGAGACGAGTAGGAAATACGAGCTTCCGTTTCTCGAGATAGGCATCGGTATATGCCATAATGACAAACCACCGACATTTCTTTTTGATGAAACGAACCGGATCATGATTTCTACCGCAATCAACTCGGCAGATCGGCTATCCAGTAACAACAAATCTTTAGAGAAAATTATCAATAAAACAACGAACCCGTTTAATCTTTATGTATTTCAATCCACTGCTAAAGGGGACACAAGAGTAGAAACCAAAGGAAATATACTACGATACAATGTTAATGGCATTGAGTTAAACGCCGGCGGTTTCGAGAAACTGTCGAAAGAGATTGATTTGAAGACGATCGATTGTCAAATTCCGGAGTTGCAAGAAGAGGCGGTTAGAGTTCATACCGGAAAATTCCCTACCCACTCGGGTAAATACAAACGATTGGTCATAAGAGAAGCATATATCCCCGAAATTACTCCTCATGATTATAAGGAGATTCGATCGACATCTGATAAGTACTATGAAGTATGTACCCATTCGGAGATTTATGATTATGTGAGAAACTTAACCTAGTCTACGAGACCTTTGAAAAACGTCCTCTTTTGTCCAATCTCTGCGTTAGGCTCAAATTTTAATCCTCGGAATACTCGATGCGAAAAAGGATACCTCCTGAAGGTTTATTCGGATAAAAATTCGATAAGGCCCTTTACTGCATCCTCGATATCGAGAAAGCAAAAACGGTAAGCATCGTAATTGAGTCCATATGGATCAGCTATGCCTCTCGTTTTTGATCCAAAGCGGGCATAGTGTCTGATGAGCCGAACCTTGTGAGTTGCCTTTGGGAAAAAAGACAGAAGGGTCATTTCGTGACTTTTTTCCATGACCAAAATGAGATCAGCCCCATCCACCCGTTCTTCAGTTACTGGTTTGGCCTGGTGATGAATCAGGTCTACGCCTTGCTCGGCAGCAACCTGTTGTGCTAAGGCGGTGGCAGAATTGCCTGGGAGCGCCATCAAACCGGCGGATTCAGCGAAAAGATTTTGGTAACCATTCTCTAATACAAGCTTTGTGAACAGGGCCTCGGCAAAGGGACTTCGGCAGATATTTCCCGTACAAACAAATAAAATATTGGCAGTCTGGTCGTTCATATGCCTCCTGTAAGATAATTTTCTCCCAAGGTTCCAAAGATAACCGGCAGCGATTCAGTGTCCGGGAATTTGAATCCAAAGGCAATATCTAAAAAATCCACAACAATTCGAAAAGTCGCCCCCCAGAGTACTTCCGAATCATCTTGTTCTTTATGAATGAAACAAGGATAATCATTACTAGATAAATGCTTCGCAGTTTTATCGGACGGATTGACCTTGACTCGATATCGAGCATAATTGGAAGGGTTTAATAATTTTTTTAACGGTATAAATACAATCTTATTTACTTCCCAATTCAGGTAGAATCTTTTCTGGTAAGAGACCCAGCAAACCAGCGGATAAATGACCCTTTTAAACATGACGAGTCGCTGTGACGGCAGCGGACCTAAAAATTTCAGACCAAAGGGATTCAAGCCTATTTCTTCGAAGCTTTCGCGAAGGCTGGTGGCGAAAAATAATGCCAGATTTCGCATTTCCCGGGGTCGTTTTTTGTGCCAATCGGGCCAGCAGGGCCATTGGGTCAAAGGGGTTCCCGGGAGATATAAAAGCTTTGCAAGAAAAGTATCGAAGCGAGAAGATATACTCCCGCCAGGGCAACAGAGATCTCCCGGCTGTTTTACCCTTGCGGAGCGCTTGGTTAAAAGAAGACAAGGTTCTGATAACGATTCTTTTGCATTCGGCTTTGGCCCGAGAAGAAATAATACCGCAGACGTGTCGGGCGAATAGATATCTTTTTTTGAGAAAAGATAGTCTTGATGGTATCTTTCATCCAGAGCGTGTATGATTTTTCTATTAAAGGACATTACCTGAGCTCTTGCCGGTATCCCAGCTGCCATTCTTCATTGAAATCAGTTTGCCAGTTGCTGCATCAATTCGGATCGTTTTATACATTCGTATATATTTTTTAGAGCCTATCGATTCAATAATATTGATCGATGGTGCCCGCCGGTAAAACCCTATGGTGACCAGCCATGAAGCGCTATCATCCGACAGTTCCACTTCTTCAAGGAGTATATCTTCAAACTTTTTTGCTGCATAAAGTTCATTAAATACTTCAAACGCCCTTTTTACCGCGTTTTTGACTTTAATCATTCCTTTTTACCCTTTCAATTCTTTAAGGTAGAATTTTTTGATTAAAACAGAATGTGGATCAAGATTCGACAGACCATATTCTGCGGCCCATTGCATGGCCGCCAGGTATTCTTGCACAGTAATTCTGCGTGAGATTTCAGGATAGTCAAAGGCTTTATACGCCGGGGCATATTGATGCATGATGTTCAGGTAGGTCGATTTGGGAAGGTTTTCTGCCACCCATTCTATAAATGTTTTGGTGCCGGCAATTCGATTGGGCATAACCAGGTGTCTGAGCATCAGTCCTCGCACGGCGACGCCTTCGCTGTCGGCTAGATGTATGCCGACCTGCCGGTGCATCTCGATGATGGCTTTCTGAGCCACTTCAGGATAATCTGATGCTTCAGGAAAATATGTGTCTGCCATATCCGTATCCATAAATTTCATATCCGGTAGATAAATATCCACAATACCGTCTAAAATCCTCAATACTTCAACCCTTTCATAGCCGCTGGTATTGTAAACAAGTGGGAGGCGAAGCCCTTTCATAAAAGCCAATCGTACGGCACTCAGAATGTTCGGCATAACGTGGGTGGGCGTTACCAAGTTGATATTGTGACAGCCAATCTTCTGCAGGTGGATCATGATATCTGCCAAGCCCTCGTTGGTATATTCCTTGCCATAGCCCTTGATAGAGATCGGCCAGTTTTGACAAAAAACGCAACGTAGGTTACAGTTGGAGAAGAATATGGTACCCGACCCTTTTTTGCCTACCAAAGATACTTCTTCACCGTAATGAGGATGTGCACTATAAACCATGGGATGGGCGGGTGCATTGCAGAAACCATTTTCGCCGATGAGCCGATTAGCACCACACTGCCTGGGGCAGAGTTCACATTCCTTGAACATAGCGTTGGCTTCTGCAACCTTCTGAGCCAACTTTCCCTCTTTTTCCAGCTTTGCATAACCTGGATATCCTGCGAGTACCTGATTCGCTCCGAAAACAGCTCGGGTATCAAAAAGCAGGGAACTGCTCACAATAAGCGATCTTTTAAAGAATTCTCGACGGGTTATTTTCATAAATTGCTTCGATCCCAATCATGGGGATGGAGCTCGGGTTAATAATACCTGTGCTGCAATTTCTTTTAGTATTTTCGCACTGACCATTGAAGTAATTTCTGACAGATCGTTTTTTGGGTTGTATTCCACAATGTCTGCACCGATCACAGGTCCCTTGAGAGAGTGAATAAGGGATATTAATTGCCGCGGTGAAAGCCCGCCCGGTTCACGATGGCTCACTCCAGGGGCGTACGCCGGATCGAGCACATCCATATCGAACGAAATATACACCGGTGAGTCGAATGCCAGCTGGATATCATCGCGCCAGTTTAACATGTCGACAACTTCTACACCAAACTTTTCAGCCTGGGACCGCTGGTGACCGTTCATGGTACGAACCCCTACCTGGATTAAACGATCGACCAGCTTGTCCTCCATTATTCTTGCAAACGTTGAAGCATGAGAGTAGCGGTTGTCTTGAAGTTCATGATATAAGTCGGGATGAGCATCAAACTGGAGTAAGCTGAGTTTATTGTATTTGTTCCGGAATCCCCTGATTAAGGGATAGGTGATGGCGTGATCACCACCCAGTGCGATGGGCAGGAACTTGTCGTCCAAAAGGCGGGTTAGCGACGTTTCGATGATCGTCATGGGGTCGTCTGTTTGGTTAAACGTCAGATCGCCCATATCGAGCATAACGTCATCAGCACTAAGATCGACACCCTTTTCCGTCCATAAGTTAGAAGCATCGGAAAACAGCGCTTTTCTGATGAAAGGTGGCGCTCCGGCCGGTCCCCTCATGAAGGAGGAGTTGACATCATAGGGAATACCGATAATGGCGATTTTGTTAGATGCGTTATGTTTAAAGAAGTCATTTATTCGCTGCATCGTTATACCTCTCTGGAACCGAGACCGTTGAAAAGCGTTCCCTTTTCCTTATTTTTTCCAGTTGATAGCGATCTCGTATCAGCAGTGTAACCCAATATTTATAATTTTAGCACCTTTTTTACAAACTTAAATTGTATTTTAATAAAATCCTAATATTGAGTCACTGGGTGGCGATGGTACAGAGAACAAGATATCTCCTTTCATGAAATATTCGAGACAAAGGATGCGGCTCTCCTCTCATGCCAATATTCGCCGGCCGGGTTAAATTCGACGAAGCCGACATGTCCGCCTGAACGAGGTGTTTCCAAAAAACAATAACGGCTCTCTTTCGCTTCCTTAATAGGGTAACATTCTTTTGGGAGAAAGGGGTCATCCAGGGCATTGATTAAAAGGGTCGGGATCTTGATACCGGAAAGAAACGGTTTGCAACTGCATTTTGAGTAGTAATCCTTGGCATTCGAAAAACCATGTATGGGAGCGGTATATCTTTCATCAAACTCCATGAATGAGCGAATGGATGCGAAGTCTTTATCACTGATTTTTTCCGGCATGAGCAACATCTTTGAACGTATTTTTTTATGAAACATCTTCAGAAAACGTCTCATATACAGCCCGTTCGATGGTTTTTCAAGCTGCCGCGCACAAGATTCAAGATCACAGGGAACAGATATTGCGGTCGCACCTTTTATACGTGGTGAGAGTGCTGAACCTTTTTCTCCGATATATTTAAGGGTTAAGTTTCCTCCGATACTAAAACCCACCAGAAAAAGATCCTTATAGGATCTTTTTTGTAACACATGGCAAACAACGGTGTGGAGATCTTCGGTTGCCCCGCTGTGATAGGAACGAAGCTGGCGATTGGTTTCTCCGCTGCAGCCTCTAAAATTAAAGGCTATTCCGTCCAAACCCCTGCGGTTGAATGCTTTAATCATGCCCCGCATATATGAACGTTGGGAGTGACCTTCTAAACCATGGGAGACAATCACTGCCTGGTCCGATGCGACGGGTGACCAATCCAGATCGATAAAGTCATGGTCAGGGGTTGTTATCCGTTCCCGGGTATAATCGACATCGTTTATTTTTCTAAATAAAGCGGGATATATGGTCTGAGCATGCGGGTTCATGAAAATGATTGGTGGTCTATAAGTCGAATGTGGGATTAACGGCAACGGAAACTCCTTTAGACCAGTTATCAGGTTGTAATGTCTCGATAAGCACGGGTTGATATCACATGTTCAGGTTTCAGGCTTTTTCTTGCAGTCGATACCCATAGATAAAATCGCTAAAGCGATTTTGTATTAAGCGGCTTTGCCGAGCTGAAACCCTCTCGTCCTAAGTTTTTGAAAATTTACATGAAGTCTACTTGGGGTAGTGTCCCATAAATTTAACAGAATGATGAAACGTTTCTTCCAGTTGCTTAACGTCCTTCATCCTGTCGGGATCGAGAAACGTACGATATAGGGGTTATGTTTTGTCCAGTGGTCTATCCATCAGTTTCTGCTCAAGCATGGATATGGCCTCAATCGATTTGTCACTGACAGGATAGCCTTTATCATCCAGAGGGATAGATGCCCCAAATGATACCTTTGAAATATTGTTGATGTCCACAAGTTTGATATTTCCCGTAGGCGTCAAAATAAGGTTCTCCAGACCTGCAAAGTCGGGAACATAACCGGCTTCCAGGATCATTTTTTTAACACAACGTATAAAATGATCGGCGTTTTTTTGCACCTTTTGAACGTATGGGGTTATATCCTCAAACGAGGACCTAGCACTTTCGATCCCCATGCGTATTAAAAGATCTCCAATGTCTTCTTTAGCAGTGATCTCCCATGGATTGAGCGCTTCTCCTTCCACATAATCCTGGAGGCCGCAAAGAATGAAATCGCGCTGACCATTTCTGATATAATCGACGATAAATTCATGAGATTTGGCATAAGAATCAGGCGGCAGATAGGCTTCGACAATTTTTAGCTTCTTGATCTCGTCAAACGTATGGTCAACGGATTCGAATCTAGTTCTAAAAATTCTAAGTATTTTTATCGGTTTGGCCCATGGAAAATGTAATATGCCATTGATGGTTACCCCCTTTGTCTGCTTTGCGACATCGTCAGGGTTCAACACTTCCATGATTTGGGAACGCAGCCCCTGCTTGTGGTATTTCCTGTACACATAACGTCCCGGGTTTTTTATAAAGTTCAATCCAACAATATCATCATGACCGATATAGGATTTGTCTCTGATGTCTGATTCCATATGGATGCTTGGTTGTTACTGCAGTTTAAAAAAACGTGCCGAATCGACAACTAAATTGAAGAAGAACCATGTATTTTCAAATGCCAAGCAGAGGGAAAATCGTCTCCTTTATTTTGGCGACCGCCGAGTGAGCCGTTTGTCTGATATTGTCGGATACAGGTCCATGGCCTTTTTGGAGTGGCTCTGAAAGGGTCAGATCGATACCCTGTTTGCCTTGATATTTTCTGACGAAAGCTTCGGGTAAGTCGTCAGGAACGTCCAGCCCTTTTATTATGGCCCATGCTTTGGCCCAGGCACGGGCGACGTTCATGACATTGTATCCACCACCACCCAATGCTACCCATTTCCGATCCCAGGATTTAATCTCTTGAATCAGACGGGAAAAACCATTGAGAGTAAGGTTTAGGGAAGCCAAAGGATCGGTGGCCAGGGTATCGACACCGAGTTGGGTAACCAGCACGTCGGGGTTGTAAGCGAGCACAATGGGGGACACGATCTCTTTAAACGACCAGAGATATGTCTCATCATCCGTGCCTGGTGCAAGCGGCACATTGACTGCATAACCCTGGCCTGCCCCCTTTCCCATATCCTCTATAAACCCGGTACCCGGAATGAGCGTATGGCCATGTTGATGAAGAGATATGGTAAGAACGCTATCGGTGTTATAGAATATTGCTTCCACGCCATCGCCGTGATGCACATCGATGTCCAGGTAGAGAACTCGCAAGCCTTCATTAACCATTTGAGCAATCCCGATAGCCGGGTCATTGAGATAGCAGAATCCCGATGCACGACTGGGCAATGCATGATGCAGACCACCGGCAATATTCAAGGCGATCTGACGATCCTCATCTCTAATTTGTCGGATGCATTCCAGAGTAGCACCGGTGACCAGCAATGACCAATCATACAATCCGGGGAACACGGGATTGTCACCACTGCCGAGACCGTATTCCCAGGCATGGGGCGGTGGCTGCCCCGAATTGGCTGCTTTCAATATCTCTAAATATTCAGGTGTATGTACCAGACGTAGGTCCTGTTCGTCAGCGGTTTTTGCTTCCACCCATGACGATTCCTGGGAGTCGAAAAGCCCATAGGCATCCATCAAATCCACCGCCATTTGCAGCCGTTCCACTTTCAGAGGATGGCTAGGCCCATAACTGTGGCTGCTGAATTCAGTGCTGTAAACCAGGACCTCTTTGTCGTTGTTCTTCATGATATTTTCCAAAGCTTAAGGTTTAATATGGATGGCTACGTCTAACCTGTCTTTTGACTGAATTTTAATCTGTTTATCTTTTTTGCCTTGACGTTGCACAGATTTAAATCTGTCCGCGTGCCTTCGCAAAGATTTGTGGCGCTTGATTCTTTGCTTACGCTTGATATTACCGTATTTTCCAAATCGACCGCCCATGAGCCAATTCTCTATTTTGTTCCGTTCTTAATACCTGAATCTTGCACGAACCGGAGGGTTTCATAGGCAAGGCATCTAAGGGTGAAGACGTAGTCTGTTACTTCGAACCTTTGGTAACGCAGCATATGAAAGCCTCCGGCTCGTCCTGCGGGTGAAATTTGATGAGAAAAAAGGACGACATCCTTTTAATGTAACTTTTCAGTAAATACGGCTTGATCTTACCTGATCGGGCTTCAGGCTTTTTCTTTCAGTCGATATCAATCTCGTTTTAACCGCGTGACCCAATATTTTATGATGTTGATTTTGTTTATGCAAACCACAAACAGTTTTTCATAACATCATAATATTGGGTCACTGGGTGGCGATAAAGTAAATGAAAAAGATATCTCCTTTCAGAAAAAACCTGAAGCCCTCTCAAATTTCATGCAACATTTAGGTGATAAACGTTTTCCTGTATATCTCTTCCTGTTCATCGAGAATTTCCCGCAAAATCTCTAGATTTGTCATTGGATTCATGATTACACACCGAAGAACGACGGTATCCTGTCCGGGAGGATCTCCCGTGTTTAGGGTGGTTCTCGAAACGAAACTATGCCCGGCTTCTCTCTGAAGTCTCTGTACGGTTCGATTGATATGGTTTAATTTTTCGTTAGCCCGTCCGATTCTTTCAATATTTCCGCTAGAGATGTCCTCTTCGATAACGGATGGGTATAATCTATAGGTAAGAATGTTGAGCTCCGGCGGTGTGATGAGTTGGAAGTTGGGTCTATTGTCAATTTCTCTTGCGAACTGTCGAGCAGTTTCTATGCCGTGTTCAATGAGCAGGGCATAGCCTCGGCTTCCCATTATTTTAAGGGCGCTGTCGAGTATCAGAGAGTTTGCTTCCCGTGATCCTGAAAGTGATTTTATACCGAGATCAACAGAGCCGGGGCGGTTGATATAATTGGCATGATAAATAACAGCGTCTAGACTCGAAGGATTCTTAAAATAGACCATACCACAGGTCATGGGCATATAAAACTGCTTATGCCCGTCCATAGACACCGAATCGGCGAGTTCTATGCCGGCGACGCGATGACTGTATTTTTCCGACATGAGGGTCGGTCCGCCCCAAGCGGCATCCACATGAAAATATATGTTGTTGGTGGTACAGATGTCTGCAAGATCGGTCAAGGGATCAACCGAACCGGTTTCAGTAGTGCCGGCAATTCCAACAATAGCCAGAATGGCGGTTCGCTCTTTGCCGCCTTTAACTTTTTCAATGGTTTGGTTGAGGCTGTTCAGATCGATCCTGTTGTATCTATCGACATCGACGGCAATGATGTTTCGATTCCCGATACCCAAAAGACCTCCGGCCTTGTTCAGCGAATAGTGACCGCGTCTGGATGTGAGAACAACGCATCGGTCGATCCCGTATGCCTGATATGCAGCGTGGATGCCTTCCTTTTCAATGCCTCCAAAGCCCGGTTTAGGTGCAAACCGTTGGTTTCTGGCAACCCACAGGGCCGTCAAGTTGGCCAATGTCCCGTTTTCCGTAAAACATCCTAAGGTGGTTTGGGTATTCTGGATATGCTCATGGTAGAAGGCATCGTTTTCGCGGAAAATCAACCGGTGAATTTTGGCCGTTACCTGTTTTTCCACTACAGAAACCACTTTAGAGGTTTCGATTTTTACAACATTCTGGTTGAGTGCGGCAACAATGGTTTTAAGATGAACCATAAAGAAAGGGATGGCTGATGTCATGTGACCCACAAAATAAGGCGAGGCAACATTAACGGCGTGGGGTGCAATGTCTTGGATCAGATCGGTAATGACATCGGCAAGTTTTTTTTCAGGATGTTCACTGATCAAGGTGTCGGTAAATCTGTCGGCCAGCTCTTTGAGACTGACCTCTTTGGTAAAACCGACATGTTTTTTGAGAAAATCGTGGAGCCCGAACAGGATCTGCTCCATATATTTAATCAACGTCGACTTGGCCAGTTCGTTTTCAGGTCGAATGAATGTTCGGGTCAGGGTCTGCCAGTCGGCAATGAGTGCTTTTTGTTGTGGAAGCGTATCTCTTTTCATCATTTCACAATTTGAAACGGTTAAATTAGATTTTAGTAACATGACCCCCCACCAATGCCAAGTAAATCTTTTAGATATATGGAAATTGACTATTGCCAACCCTCAATGAAGTATAATAGGCTATTTGAGAGTAAAGCAAAGCAAAGAATCTTGGCCCAAAGAACCAGGTTTTTTAAAAGAAATAAAGGAGCATGTTATTGCCAATGGTTAATGCGTTATGAAAAACGAAGAATTTTTACAGGAACATAAATATTATAGAGCACTTATCCAGAGCGCCACCGACTATGTGGTTGCCGTCAACCGTAAATACCAGGTCATTATGGCGAACGAGCTTTTTAAAAATGAATTCGGCATGCAACCCAACGATTACTGTTACAAGGTATGGAAGAAAAAAGATAGAAAATGCGAAGAATGCCTTGTAGAAAAAACCTTCCGGGACGGCTGGGGGCACTGGAACGTAGAAAATGTCACGATGAAGGACGGCAGGGTTGCCAATATGCTTATTAAGGCGATTCCGGTCAAGAATGAACATGGCGAGATCATTTATGTTGTGGAAAGAGCGACCGACATCACGGAAAAGCAACACCTTCAGGAAGGCATTGTCAAATTGACCGGCAACCTGGAAGAGATGCTGGCCGATCGTTTGGAAGGATTACAAAAATCCGAAGAAAAATATCGAACCATATTTGAGCGGTCTCGTGATGCTATTATTCTCACCGACCCGAAGGGAAGGATAATAGAGGTTAACCAGGCAGGGGTAGAGATCTTGGGATATAAGACACAAAAGGAAGTTTTGGCATTGGAATCCATCATCAAACTTTTTGAAAATCAAGTGTTTGCTGAATTCCAAAAGGAGGTTTCCGAGGAGGGTTTTGTTGTGGAGTTCGAGACCCATCTAATCGGCAAAAACGATCACAGGTTTGATGCGCTGATTACGTCCAATGTAACGGTCGATACCGACGGAGAGATTGCCGGTTATGTACTGATTATAAGAGATATCACCGAAAGAAAAACAGCACAATTAAAAATAGAAAAACGAAATATCCGATTAGGGATTTTAAATGCTATTGCCAAAACCGTCAGCAGCAGTCTGAATTTTGAAGAGGTTTTAACTCGGACGATTGATGAGATTTTAGAGGTTCTTGAGGCCGACAGTATCAGAATATATAGACTAGACGACAAAAAAGAATTGCTCGAACTGGTGGCGCATAATGGGCTCTCGACTCAATTTATCAGCAAGCCCTTTATGCAATATCGTAACCCGGGAGACGGGCTGCTGGGTCAAACCGTAATCGACGGTGAAACAAGGCTGGTAGACAATTTTTTACGATCCGAGGATCCCTATGTCGATTCGATTATTGAAGCGGGCCTTCATTCAACCGCTTATATTCCGCTATCCACCAAAGGAGAATTGATGGGGGTAATGTGTGTGAGCAGCCATTATCCCATTGAGTTTGCAGCCGGCTATCTTGAGTTTTTAACCGCCATTGGCAATCAAATCGGTGTTGCTATGGACAATGCCAATCTTTACGAGAATGTAAAGACGGCGTATGAAGATCTCAAGGAAGCCCAGGAACAGATTATACAGACAGAAAAGCTGGCCTCTTTGGGCAAATTGGCGGCCACCATCGCCCACGAAATAAACAATCCGCTTGCTGTTGTCCTGACCTATATTCGCTTGATGAGAAAGTTAATGGATCGGAATGACTTTTCTCCTGAAAGGCTTGAAGATATTTCTCGATATTTGGTAACCATGGATTCCGAGACATCCAAGTGCGGGGAAGTCGTAAAAAATCTTTTAGCATTTTCTCGTCAGTCTAAAATCGCGATGGCGAAAAACAGTATTGAAAACATCCTTGACCGAACACTGGCGTTAATTGCCCACGATCTTGAAATAAAAGGGATCCAGCTGAATAAAACCATTGAGCCAGACCTGCCAGAAGTTACATGCGATTTCAAGCAGATCCAGCAAGCTCTTCTGAACCTCGTGTACAATGCCTCAGATGCTATGCAGGATGGTGGCATCCTCACGGTAAAAGCTAACAAGAAAGATGGGGATGAGAGGTTTTTAGACGTCATAATTTCCGATATAGGGTGTGGTATTGCTGAGAAAGACAAGGAAAAAATCTTCGACCCTTTCTTTACCACCAAGGAAGAAGGAAAAGGTGTAGGGCTTGGTCTATCTGTGGTTTATGGCATTATCACCCGGCACAACGGTAAAGTAGAAGTAGAAAGTGAAACGGGGAAGGGCAGTACGTTTAAGGTCAGTCTTCCATTCGACGAATGGTAATCCAGAAACAGAATGAAAATTGGGGAAAAGATAATCAATTGTTTTTCTATTATAAATTAAATGGTTATTTGCGTCATCCGCTTGTGACAAAGTGGTTAATTTACTGAAGATTATCATGAAATATTCGGGTAGAATGTTCAAGATCAATAATCATGGAAGGAATCGACAATGACCAAACAGGCTCGTATCCTTATCGTTGATGATGAAGCCACCATGAGAGAAGCGCTTTATGACTGGTTAAAAGAAGACGGCTATGAGGTCGGCATGGCAGAAGGCGGTAGACAAGCTATTGCCATGGCCGTGGAAAAAAACTGGGACGTCATTTTACTTGATCTGAAAATGCCTGGTATGGATGGAATTGAAACATTGAGACGGCTTAAGGCAGAGGATGTGGACACAGATGCCGAGATACTCATGATGACCGCCTATGCAACGGTAGACACAGCAGTTAAGGCCATGAAGGAAGGCGCATTTGATTATCTCGTCAAACCTTTTGCGCCTGATGAAGTCGAAATTCAAATCAAGAAAATTGTTGCGCACCGAGAGCTGGTTCTGGAGAATATTTTGCTGCGTCAGAAGTTGGAGGAAAGACCTGAATATGATGAAATCATAGGAAAAAGTGATTCGATGCAAAAGGTTTTCGACCTCATTTCCCAAGTGGCACCAACCGACTCTACTATCCTCATAACCGGCGAAAGTGGTACCGGTAAAGAGTTGATCGCACAAGCAATACACGGAAACAGCGAGCGCTGTTACATGCCGTTTATCGCCGTTAGCTGCGGTGCTTTACCGGATTCTCTGTTGGAAAGTGAACTGTTCGGATATGAGAAGGGCGCGTTTACAGGTGCAGAATATACCAAAAAAGGACGCTTTGAGCTAGCCGACAGTGGCACGCTCTTCTTGGATGAGATTGGAGATATCAGCCTAAAAACACAGGTCGATCTTTTGAGAGTATTGCAGCAAAAAGCGTTCAGGCGATTGGGGGGTATGGAAGAGATTCAAGTGGACGTCCGTATTCTGGCGGCGACAAACAGGGATTTGCAAAAGGCGATTTCAGAAAATAAATTTAGAGAAGACCTTTTTTACCGCTTGAACGTCATCTCCATCCATGTTCCACCGCTACGAGAGCGAAAAGAAGACATCCCTTTGCTTGTAAAGGCATTTGTCCGGAAGTATTGCTTTCAAATGAATAAAGAGGTCGTGAAAATCGCGCCTTCGGCGTTGAACGTATTAATGGATTATGACTGGCCCGGAAATGTGAGGGAATTGGAAAATGTCATTGAAAGGGCGCTTGTTATTGGACGGAGATCCGAAATTGTTACTGAAGATCTCCCTTTTCCTGGCAAGGAATTCACCACGGAGGTCATGCCTGATTCATTAAAAATGATGGAAAAAATGCATATTCGTAAAATTCTGAAAAAAACGGATTGGAATATAAGCAAAAGCGCCCGCCTTTTGGAAATTGATCGACAGACGCTTTATAATAAGTTAGATAAATACAAGATTGAAAAGGAATCGTAGGTTACTTTGTCTAGATGTATCACTATCTGTCCTATAGGTTCGGTGGAAAAAGGGATCCTCGAGCATATTTCTGAATGCATTTCATTTCGATGTAATCTAACCTGCAATTTCTTTACGGGTATGGACAACCCTAAGTATGCTTATAATTACACCCGCTGCCAGTACGATTCCAAGCTGATCTTAAGGCATCTTTTAAGAGAGTGCCCCCATGATACGCTTAAGTTTATTGGTGTTACATCGGTTGATCTGTATGTACCCATTCTGCAGTTTGTATTCGGATTAGCACAGATTGAAGGCAAGTGTTCAATTGTGTCACTACGCCGCCTTTATCCTCAATTCTACAACCAACTGCCGGATCCGGACCTCTTGCTGAAAAGGGTGGAAAAGACGGTATTGCATGAGCTGGGCCACACATTCGGCATTATTCATTGTAGAGACCGGCGAT
>CP070768.1:2904634-2909347 GCA_020345745.1 Desulfobacterales bacterium | reverse complement strand
TTGCTAAATTTTTAGATTACAGCGGCATCGTGCAAATCGGTTTTAAAGACAGCAATTTTATCATCAAAAAAGAGAGCGAGACCATTATTATTAGGCTTTTAGAAGGAGATTTCCCAGAGTACGGTGGAATTATAAAAAAAGGGGAATCGCATACCATACAAATGAATAAGTTATTATTTTTAATGATGCTAAAAAGGATGTCCATATTATCTTCAGAAGATTATAAAGGCGTTATTTTTTCTTTTTCAGATAATAGGCTCTTTATTACCACCACCAATCCCGATATTGGCGAATCAAAGGAAGACATGACGATTGAATTTACTGGTGATCCTATTGAGGTTGCTTTTAATCCCAGATACTTTATTGAAACACTAAGTGTTATTGATTCTGAAAAGGTTGTTATTCATATCATTGATAAAGAGAAACCTTGTTTTATTGAAGGCGAAAGTGATGATACGTTTTTGAGTGTTATCATGCCGATGAGAATATGAAAAAAGACAAAATTACATACGATGCAGACAATATAAAGGTTTTAGAGGGCCTCGAAGCTGTCAGGAAAAGACCTTCCATGTATATCGGAAATGTCGATGTCGAAGGTCTTCATCACATGGTTTATGAAGTTGTGGATAACAGTATTGACGAAGCCATGGCAGGATATTGTAATCTTATTAAGGTTACCATCCATACCGATAATAGTATTAGTGTTGAGGATAATGGAAGAGGAATACCTGTTGGTATACAAAAATCGGAAAACATCCCGGCAGTCGAAGTGGTTATGACCAAGCTTCATTCCGGAGGTAAATTTGATGATCATTCTTATAAGGTTTCCGGGGGGCTTCATGGCGTCGGTGTTTCCGTTGTAAACGCCCTTTCAAGATATTTAGAAGTTGAAATTTATACCAATGGAAAAATATATTACCAGACCTATGAAAAAGGGATGAAGATAAGTGAGCTTAGTATTGTTGGAAAAACAAAAAAACGTGGTACAAAAGTACATTTTTATCCTGATACAGACATTCTCAACACCGACAATTTCAGTTTTGACATACTGATTCGCAGATTAAGGGAGCTCGCCTTTTTAAATAAAAAGGTTAGAATAACCATCGAAGATGAGCGAGCCGACAGAAAAGATGAATTTTATTATAAAGGTGGCATTGTCCAATTCGTTGAATATCTTAATAAACGGCATACAGCGCTGCATAAGGCGATTTTTATGGAGGGCATTAAAAACGATGTGCTTATTGAAGTTGCCATACAATATAATAATACGTTTACAGAAAAAATATTTTCATTTGCAAACAATATCAATACCGCAGAAGGGGGATTTCATCTTATAGGCTTCAAAGCAGCGTTAACCCGTACCATAAACCAATATGCTACCAATGGAAATCTGCCCAAAAACCTTCAGGTTAAGATTAGCGGCGACGATATCAGAGAGGGATTGACCGCGATTATTAGTGTTAGAATTAAAGAACCACAGTTTGAAGGTCAAACCAAAACAAAATTGGGAAACAGTGAAGTCAAAGGACTTGTTGAGTCTTTAATCAATGAAAAATTAAGCACGTTTTTAGAAGAACATCCAGCTACAGCCAGAAAGATATTGGCCAAAGCGATTGAAGCTTCAAGGGCAAGAGATGCTGCGAAACGAGCACGGGATCTTGCTAGAAAGCAGGGATCTCTTACCGATTCAACGCTTCCCGGAAAGCTTGCTGAATGCCAGGCATCAGAGCCATCGCTCAGAGAAGTTTTTCTCGTAGAGGGCGATTCAGCAGGAGGTAGTGCAAAACAGGGTAGAGATAGAAAATTTCAAGCGGTCTTGCCTTTAAAAGGGAAAATTTTAAATGTTGAAAAATCTCGTTTCGACAAAATTTTAAAGAGCGAAGAAATTAAGAACATTATCACCGTTCTCGGTACCGGCGTTGGTGCAGAAGAATATGATATTGAAAAAATTAGATATCATAAAACAATTATTATGACCGATGCCGATGTCGACGGATCACATATCCGAACCCTTTTATTAACGTTCTTTTACCGGCACATGCCGGATATGATCGAAAAAGGCTATTTATACATTGCTCAACCACCACTATATCGGGTCGGCAAAGGAAAAAAGGCTGTTTATCTGAAAAATGATAAGGCATTAAACGATCATGTTTTAAAAAGGGTTTGTGACAAGAAAAGGCTAAAACTAGGAAAAAATGAGACCGCTCTTTTTGACCACAAGCTTTATCTGTTTATCTGTAATCTTTCAGAATATTTTTCTGTCATGTCGAAATTTCAAAAACGAGGCATTCACATCGATATTATTGAATCCCTTTTAAAAGAAGGGGTTAAAGATAAAGCATTTCTACAAAATCGATCAAAAATGTTACAGCTTAAAGCGTTGCTTAGTGGCCAAGGGTACGATGTTGGCGAAATAACATGGAATAAAGAGCGAAGTGTGTATGAAATCACCGTTGTACCCAACCATAAAACGCAGCAAGGCATAACCAGAGCCAAGATAGACGATAAGGCGTTTAAACCGATAAAGATTGGTCGAGGCCTTATATTTTCAGAAGATTTTCAAAAGAGTCTAATTCTTGGCAAAAATATTTTTAAATATGATCAACCACCATTCTTAATTTTTAATAAAGATAGCGAAGAGGGCCCGATTCGCATCGAGGACAAAAAAGCCCTGCTTGCTTTTATGTTAGCCAACGGCAAAAAAGGCTTAGGTATCCAACGATACAAAGGCCTTGGCGAAATGAACCCCGACCAGTTATGGGAAACAACAATGAACCCCGAGAACAGGACCCTGTTGCAGGTTAAGGTCGAAGATGCGGTTGAAACCGATGAAATATTTACGGTCCTTATGGGTGAACAAGTTGAACCCCGGAGGGAGTTTATCAGCAAAAATGCACTAGAGGTTAGTGTGCTGGATATCTAGAGCGGATATTTTATGAAAAATTCAAGCAAACTTGTATTTTTCATAAAATTAATAGGTTAAGCCTATTAATAACCACAACCTCTATGATTCACCTTATACCACAGGCTTTTTTCTAAAGCTGAAAAACCCGGGTCAATACTTAGGAATTCAATATAAATGTTAAACATACATAAAATTGCAGCCAGGGACTTACCGGATCTATGGTTTCAGGCGGTTTACAACATTCTCGATCATGGGCGCAGGTTCGTGATCGACCGTGGCAGTTATGCCGGGCAGACTCGGCTGGAATATGATTATTTCTGCGGCCATGTCATCCACCCGTATACGGAACCGCTGCTGCCGGACATACCTCCAGCCTGCGGAATTCCCAACCCGGTCGAAGAAGCTTACATTTACGGTGGAGAGGGTTATGATCGATCTTATATCGAGTATCTGATGACCGGCCGCAAAGAGACCGGAGAATCATACACATATGGCGAACGGCTCACACGAGCGCCGATTGCTGGAGATAAGCTGGCGTGGTGGGAAGCTGGTAACACCGAAATCACCGACAAAAGAGAGGTCGACGGAAAAGCGGTTTTCGAAGAGGATGGCCAGCTCTATCTAAATCAAATCGAGTGGATCATTCAGACCTACAAACAGTTTGGTGAGCGCAACAACCAGATGGTCCTACAAGTCGCTCACCCGTCGGACCTAACACTCATAGACCCGCCCTGTCTCAGATCTATCGATACGCGCATTCAGGATGAAACCCTTTATTTTTTTGTATACTTTCGCTCGTGGGATCTGTGGGGGGGCTTGCCCGCAAACTTGGCGGCCATTCAAAACCTTAAAAGCTATATGGCTGGAGAAATCGGTGTGCAAGACGGTGAAATGGTTGTTGAAAGCAAGGGGCTTCACTTGTATGGGTACGCCGAAGATCTTGCCAAATTAAGGTGTCTAAAAACCTAGCGCGGATATTTCATGAAAAATTTTGGAAGATGCTGACGCTGCAGGCCGCATGCTTCCTCGGTAAGGCAGTTTTCCATTTTTATATGGCAGCTGATCCAGCCGGTAAACGGCAATAGCCGCATGAAAAATCCTGGCTAAAACTCAATTTTGTTAGGGGTTCTCGGAAAAGGGATCACATCCCGGATATTTTTTACCCCGGTTACAAACATGATAAAACGGTCAAATCCAAGACCAAAACCGCTGTGCTCCACAGTTCCGTAACGCCGTGAATCAAGATACCACCAGTACTCATCTTTAGGCATGCTCATCTCATCCATTCGGCTAGCAAGGATGTCGAAACGTTCTTCACGCTGACTGCCGCCGATGATTTCTCCCACCTTTGGAACCAGCACATCCATCGCTGCAACCGTTTCATTGTCACTGTTAAGGCGCATGTAAAAAGGTTTTATGGTTTTGGGATAATTATAGACAATAACCGGCTTTTTAAAATGGTGTTCAGCAAGGTGGCGTTCGTGTTCTGTCTGAAGATCTTTTCCGAAAGCAACCTCATACTCAAAGTTTTTTCCAGATTTTTTTAATAGTTCCACAGCATCGGTGTACGGCAAACGAACAAAATCAGAAGAAGCCACCCCTTCTAAGGTTGACATCAAACCTTTATCAACAAATTTTGCAAAAAGTTCGAGATCCTCTGTGCATTGGTCCATTGCATATGCGGTCATATATTTGATAATTTCCTCGGCAAGGTTCATGTTTCCTTCAAGGTCGCAGAAGGCCATCTCTGGTTCGACCATCCAAAACTCAGCGACATGTCGACTGGTATGAGAGTTTTCAGCTCG
>CP070768.1:2897388-2904534 GCA_020345745.1 Desulfobacterales bacterium | reverse complement strand
TGAAAGGCGGGGCTTGCGGGGAGCAGGCCGGTCAAAAGGATAGATGAAGCATGTCCATTCTTCTAAAGCTGAGTCGAGCCATCAACACGTGGATTGAATATTCTCTTTTTGGGCTCGGCTTGTCCATGTCTATCATCGTCGCCGTCCAAGTGTTCTGTCGATATGTGCTGAATCACTCCTTGTTCTGGTCGGAAGAACTGGCCCGCTATCTTTTGGTTTGGTTAACTTTTTTAGGGGCTTCGGTCGCTTACTACCGTCACGTACATCCTGGCATTGATGTGATATATACCCGAATGCCGGACACCATCCGGAAAGCCACCGCCATTGCTGTTCACTTGATCTCCATGACCCTCTTTGGAATTATGATTATCTTTGGGATCAAGTTCGCTTACTTTGTCCGGCTGCAAATATCCCCCGCCCTTTATTTACCCAAATGGCTCGTTTTTACGATCATTCCGACCAGTGGGGCAATTCTAATGCTACACAGCCTCACCTTTTTTCTTGACGAAATAAAAGGAAAAGGCCGTGACAACTGAGATTTTGCTATTATCCCTGCTTTTCCCTTTTGCCATCAATACACCCATTGCCATTGCCATAGGTGTCGCCTCAATATTGGGGATTCTGTTCCAGGGTGATTTTCCCCTGATGATGGTTGCCCAAAGGATGTTTAGTGGAACCGATTCGTTTCACCTTATGGCCGTTCCCCTTTTTATGTTCGTCGGCGTCATCATGGAGGCCGGTGGCATAAGCCGAAGAATCATTGATTTTGCGAATGCGCTTGTGGGCTGGCTTCCCGGTGGAATGGCAGCGGTAGCTATTGTTTCGGCAATGTTTTTTGCGGGTATATCAGGATCAGCTGCTGCAGATACGGTAGCAGTGGGAGCAATCTTAATCCCCGCTATGAAAAAATCAGGTTATGAGTCTGATTTTTCAGCGGCTGTCCAGGCATCAGGAGGTTCCATCGGGGTTATCATTCCTCCCTCGATCCCTATGATTATTTTTGGGTTTTTAACCGGTGCCTCCATCGGACAGCTTTTTGCCGCCGGCATTTTGCCGGGTGTGCTCATCGGTATGTCGTTGGTGCTTGTTGCAACCTTCATTTCCTGGAAAAAAGGGTATGTCGCTGCAACGCATTTTTCAATTATCCAGGTTTGGGGTACGTTTAAACGTGCTATCCTTGCCCTTGGCGCACCGGTCATCATCCTGGGAGGAATACTCTTCGGAATCTTTACCGCAACGGAATCAGCAGCTGTGGCCGTAGTCTATGCGTTGATCATCGGTATGTTTGTATATCGGAAAATCAAGGTAAAAGATCTTGTGAGGCTATTTAGAGACGGTGCTATCACTGCCTCTATCGTCATGTTTATCATCGCAACCGCATCCATATTCAGCTGGATAGCTGCCATCGAAGACATTCCAGCACGCCTGGCCGGCAGTTTGCTCGGGATGACCCAGAACCCGATGATGCTGCTTTTACTGATTAATTTGGTTCTGTTAATTGCCGGTACATTTGTTGAGACCACCGCTGCCTTGATTCTACTCGTGCCGATGATAACTGCAATGCTGCCATCTCTCGGGATCGATCTGGTTCAACTGGGTGTTATTGTGGTCACGAACCTGGCAATCGGGATGCTCACCCCACCCATGGGCATCTGTCTGATTGTTTCCGGCTCGATTTCAGGTGACGGTCTGACAGCCGTCAGCAGGCGGATTTTGCCATTTTTAGCAATTTTGTTGGCCGATCTTCTGATCATTACCTTTTACTCTCCTCTAACCATGTGGATGGCGAAACTGGTGGTGTCCAGATAAATAATCCGGACCCAAAGGATCCCATT
This sequence comes from Desulfobacterales bacterium, assembly GCA_020345745.1. Classification (GTDB taxonomy): domain Bacteria; phylum Desulfobacterota; class Desulfobacteria; order Desulfobacterales; family UBA11574. The sequence goes on along the minus strand of CP070768.1, from coordinate 2,902,699 downwards.
CCACAGGTCCAAAAATGTGGGACATGAATACCACCCGAAATTTGAGATGGCTTGTATACAGGTAGGATAAGTATCTGATTTGGCTGGCGGAAGGACAGGGATTCGAACCCTGGGGACGCTATAAACGCCCAACGGTTTTCGAGACCGCCCCGTTCAACCACTCCGGCATCCTTCCGTTACATTTAAAATGTCAAATCCTTTTAATTTCAATATACTTATTCGCAAAGACCTGTCAATAATCATCTTATTTAGGATTAAGGGAATGGGGTAAGAAATAAAATATCAACATCTGATTTTATCTCTTGAACTCCCCTATTCTTTATAGTATCAGTTGCCCACCTAATTTTAAAAGGATTTCATCACCATGGCAAGAATCGCCCCTTTTAAGGGAATCCTCTATAATACGAATACGATAAAATTGGCGGATGTTGTCGCCCCCCCTTTTGATGTCATTTCAAAAGAGGAGCAGGAAAATTTCCATCGCTGTCACCCGAACAACATGACGTGGTTGACACTCGGCAAAACAACAGAAAACGATACCAACACCAACAACCCGTATACCAGGGCAGCAGATTATCTGGATACATGGTTGTCGAAAAATATTCTGATAAAAGATGTAGCACCTTCATATTATTTAACATCTCACACGTTTCCTTTTGAAGAAAAACCGATCACCCGGTATGGCCTGATCTGCCTTGTCGGGCTTGAACCGTTTGAAAAAGGCATCGTTCTTCCCCACGAGAAGACATTCTCCAAAATCAAATTACAACGGCTTGAGCTTATGAAGGCATGTAGGGCCAATCTGAGTGCGATCTTTTCGTTGTATTCGGACCGGGAAAACAAGATTCTCAATAAACTTAAGCAAGCGGTTTTAGAAAAACCGGCAGATATAGATTTCATCGACAATAATAACCATAAACATCGGCTGTGGCGTATTACCGATAACCATGTGCACAGATATGTTGCCGAAGCATTGGAAGATAAGACGATTTTTATTGCCGACGGACATCACCGCTATGAAACCGCCCTTAAATACCAAGAATGGCTGACGGAAAATAACCCTGGTTTCAACATTGATCACCCTGCCAACTATGTCATGATGTACCTTTGCAGTATGGAAGATCCGGGGCTTATTATTCTACCCGCTCACCGTATGCTCAACGAAGTTCCGGAGCGGTTAAGAACGTCACTGATTTCAAACGCACCTCAATACTTTGATGTCACCACCTTTCCCTTTGAAAAAACAGGGAAAGACCAGGCAAAAAATAATTTCACCTCAGCGCTTAAATCAAAATCTTCATTAAACTGTATCGGGGTTGTTATGAAAGACCGATCCGAGCTTTACCTGTTGACACTGAAACCAAAGGTAATGGAACGCAAGTTCGGAGAGGAGCTGCCCGCACCATTAATAAATGTCGATGTGACGGTATTAGCGCATATTATTTTTATGGAGCTGTTGGAATTTGATCAAGCCCGGCTGGATAACGAAAGACTGATTGCCTATTCCAGCATTGCCGAAGATGCGATTGAAGCTGTCGCCGCCGGTAAACACGACATTGCGTTTATTCTAAATCCGACAAGAATTGAACAGGTCCGAAATATCGCCGAAAATGGCCTGATTATGCCGCGAAAAGCAACCTATTTCTACCCTAAAGTCATCACCGGTCAGGTTTTGAATAGTTTCGACCGGTAATCATTGTATGTTATTATGAAGTCAAGAACACAGGCGACGCGGTTTTTCTTTGGGGCATGGACGCCCCGAGTCAACCCGAAAATTTTAAACACAGTCATATATGAAATATTCTGAGCATTAATCCGCCACCGAACTTTGGCGGATTAAAATCTGAGTCTGAAGCAGCACCTGGACAAAAGAAGGCTTTTCTCGAAGGTCTTTTATGGATTGAACATGCTTTCGACCTCTTCTGAATAAGCACCGTCTTGGTCGTAGATGATGAGCGGAGGGCCGATGTTAATTCCCGGAAGCGCCCCCTTTTTCCCCTCAACAATCACCCGTTTCGCCGCTACCTGTTCATGGGGATGAACCATGCGTAGGGACTTGGGTTCCAAATCAACAGACCGCATCTGCCAGAGCACATCCGTCATACGTTCAGCCGGATAAATGGTTATAAAGCGTCCCGAAGTTTGCAGCAGATTGCGAGCTGTGCCAACAACATCTTTTAGCGTTATTTTGATTTCGTGCTGCGCCACTGCCCGTTGCTGATTGGGATTTAATCTTCCTGAATTCGCCTTTCGATAGGGAGGGTTGCTTACAACTACATCCACCGGGCCAGATACCATCTGGTGCTTTAATGTTTTCATGTCCGTGCAATGAATGGTAATTCGATCTTCCATACCATTCTCTTTGACATTCAGTTGGGCCATCCTGGCTAGATCTTCTTGTACCTCAACACCATAAACGCTGATGTCTGGATAACGGTAGGCCAATATGAGCGGTATAATGCCGCTACCTGTTCCTAAATCGAGCACCTTGTCGTTAGGTCGGGGTATGGTTAAAGCAGCCAGTAAGACCGCATCGATTGAAAAGCGATACCCGTTTCGTCTCTGCTTTACGCGGATACGACCGTTGAAAAACGTATCTGTTGTTAAAGATGTCATCAATATTAATTCACACCTGTCCAATCTTAAACTTTATCTCTTCAATGAATGTTTCGCCTAATGCCTCGTTGATTTTATTGATAATATCTTCTTTTAAAAATTGCAGATGCTGCATCCACACTGAACTTGTCACATGAACCAAAAGAATTTTTCCTTTAAACGCTTCAGGTTGGGCATTAGCTGCAATGTTTTCTCCAACAGTGCTGTCCCAAAGATCCCATACCCGTGCCAGATTTCCATCCGGTGCGCCCCGGTAGGTTTTTAAGACATTATGAATGACGCTTCCGATATGTTCGGCGCTTTTATTCTTCTTTTTTCTTTTCATATCCAAAAAACGATAGCGCGATGATGTTAATCCGAACGAATTGCATACCTAGTTGATAATGATTATGTTTCGCTTAAATAGGGTTTTAATGTCAAGAAAAACTCAACCCATTGCTTTTTTCTTGACTTGAAAGGCCTTGTAACTTAGATAATATTAAAATAATAGGCAAAAGTAACCGAAATCATAATAGTCTACAAAATAATAGGATCAACACGATGAATTGGGATTGGGAAAAATTAAAGGAACAGCAGCAAGGAAAAAAGGGCGGGGGCATTCCTCCACAGGTGGATAAATTTTTCAAAAAGTTGAAAGAATTAAAAATACCGGGTGGCCCCCTGATCATTCTCATTTTTATTCTTTTATTTTTTGGAACCTCAATATTTTATACGGTCGGTGTCGATGAGGTTGGGGTTGTTCAGCGGTTTGGGAAATATGTGCGAACCAGCCAACCCGGCCTCAACTTCAAATTGCCCTCAGGTATTGAAAAGATCACCAAGGTCAAAGTCCGCAGGGTATATAAAGAAGAATTTGGATTCCGCTCCACTCGCGGAGAAGCCGCACGACGGACGTTGTCTGGAAGTGAGAATACCAACGTTGCGTTAATGCTGACCGGAGATTTGAATGTGGCCGTAGTCCCCTGGATTGTCCAGTACCGAATCAAAGATCCGTATAATTTCCTGTTTAAAGTCCACGATGTCCGGAGACTGCTAATCGATATGTCTGAAGCCGCCATGCGGCTGGTTGTGGGTGACAGAAGCATCAATGAGGTCATCAGCAAACGTGAAGAAATCGCTGTTGAGGCGAAAAACGTATTGCAGGTAGAGCTTGATAACGCCGAGTCCGGTATCAATGTCATCACCATAGAAATGAAAAAAACGAATGTTCCCGGGCCGGTACAACCGTCATTCAACGAGGTCAACCAAGCAACCCAAGAAAAGGAAAGAATGATTTATCAGGCCAAAGAGGATTACAACAAGGCCATACCAGCAGCCAAAGGGGAAGCCGAAAGAACCATTAAAGCAGCGGAAGGCTTCGCCTTGGATCGAGTCAACAGAGCCAAGGGTGATGCGTCCAGATTCAAATCAATCTATGCCGAATATATCAAGGCGCAGGACGTAACCAAAAGACGACTCTATCTTGAAATGCTAAAAGAACTTTTCCCCAAGCTTGGCGAAAAATATATCGTCGACGCAGACCAGAAGAACCTTCTTCCATTACTTAATCTTGGCAAACAAGGTGGTGTAAAATAATGAAATCTAAAAGTATTATTATTATTGTCGCAGTGGTTATTGTGGGGCTCATCGGCTATGCATCAGCATTTATTGTGGATGAGACCGAACAGGTTGTTGTCACTCGATTCGGCAAGGTTGCACGGGCGCCGATTAAAGAATCAGGGCTCAAATTTAAATTGCCGTTTATTGAACATGCCAATTATTTCCCAAAAAATCTTTTGCAGTGGGATGGTGACCCCGGTCAGATCCCCACGCTCGACAAAACCTACATATGGGTAGATACATTTGCCCGTTGGAAAATCGTCGATCCTATCAAATTTTTCCAAACCGTGAACAATACCATCAGCGCTCAAGGACGACTGGATGATATCATCGATCCTGCGGTTCGAAATCTTGTTACCGAAAATAAACTCATCGAAACCGTTCGCAAAACAAACAGGGAATTGGATACATTTGAAATCGGCCTTGAGGATGTGCAAAAGCGAGTTTCTTATAAAATCACCACCGGCAGAGAAGAGATCACCAAACAGATACTCGTACAAGCCCAGCCAAAACTGGCTAAATTCGGTATAGAGCTCGTCGATGTAAAAGTCAAACGCATTAATTATGTTGAAGAGGTGAGAAATTCCGTGTACGGTCGTATGATTGCAGAACGGAAACAGATTGCAGAAAAATTTCGATCCGAGGGAAAAGGAGAAGCCCAAAAGATTTTAGGTGAAAAAGAGAGAGATTTAAAGCGAATCACCTCCGAGGCATACAAAACAGCCCAGGAAATCAAAGGAAGAGCAGAGGCTGAAGCGACCAAACTGTACGCCGAAGCCTTTGGTGTCGACCCTGAATTCTATTCATTCATCAAAACACTGGAAATATACAACGAAGCCCTTGATAAAGACAGCTCCCTTGTCCTCTCAACGGATTCAGAGTTCTTTAAATATTTTAAAGGCTATTCAGAGGAGGGGAAATAAAATAAAAACAAAAAAGCACCGATATGTAGCAAAGGATATGGGTGCTTTTTCTATATCAATACATACAACAAAGCTGTCTGGGAATATTATCTATTTACCCTTTCTTCTTTGATGGCGTGTACGCGCTAAAAGTTTTCTGTGTTTATGCTTTCTCATTTTTTTCCTTCTCTTTT
>CP070768.1:2886117-2897288 GCA_020345745.1 Desulfobacterales bacterium | reverse complement strand
CTCGATTTTAGCAGGTACAAGTTCAATATAGGTTTGGAAATCCTTTATCATCATGTCGTATTTCTCTTGGAAATAATAAAGCATCCCACGGTTTTCATACGCAGCCGCCAATCCTGGATTCAGCTCCAAAGCCTTTGTTAAGTATTCGATCTTCTTATATGTCCTGCCACTTTCAAGACCGAGATTGAAATACGCCATGGCATCCTTGCTATGAGCCTTGGCCATTAACGGCCATACGAGTATAAGGATACAGATCACTATTCTTTTCATAATATCCTCCTTGTTCAACCGTGTATTGTATCAAGCGGACATTGCCGCTGAGACATATATGCTGTAAATTACCTTTTTTAGGAAAGCTCTTGTGGCAAGAGCTTTTCCCAACGTGTCTTTCCATTTCCATGAACCCGCCCCCGATTGTACAGGAATATTGATTGATACTTGACTCTTCTTTATAGCCTTGCAACTAAATCAGAATTAAGATTGAACTAATTTATGGTGATTGAGGTTTATTTTTTTACGTTGAACAATGAGATTAATGTCAACCTTTAAATGTGTTGCGTTTTCAGACGATTCCAAAGACGTCTTTTTTTACAAATTCTTGCAGCATTCCTAATTGGATCGAATCGACCTTTCATTGATTCCCAATGCTTCTCTTTTAAGGGACGGCAACTAAACCAGAACTAATTTCCGATTAACCGTTTCACAGGATAGATATAATTTTCCGGAATGACGAAATTGGAATTCTTAGGGGAAGGATACCGCTTTTTTGCTTGAAAATACCAGGTAAACGTTAATGGATATACAGTATGGATTTCTTTTTTATATCGTAAAAGCTACGGCCTTAACCTCTGCGATGAAAATAACCACAATTCCCATAAGAGATTAAAGCCCGTTAATTCATGTTGAGAGGAAACCAGCAGAATAGCGGGAGACAAACATTGATTCATTTATCTAGCTTGAAAAAATTATGAGCGCTTTTTTGCAGAATCCATTCCAGGCTATCATAGGGTAACCCAGATGTTTTTAACCACTTGAGTTCCCTGTCCCATGCATAAGGGATATTAGGAAAATCAGACCCATACATGATCCGATCAACCCTAAAACAATCAAGTTCGACAGCATTCTCTATGGGAAAGTAATCTGTTAGAACCATGGTGGTATCCAGCCAGAGGTTGTCATACTTCTCAATTAGCTCTCTGTAGTCCGAGAACTCATCAAATCCTAGATGAGGCACACATATTTTCAGTTTAGGGAATGTCTGCAAGACCCGCTCTAGCTTTTTTGCACTACAGATGATATACGGATCGCAATGATAAGATGTACTTTTTGGCTCTCTCCCTACATGCATCACAATGGGCTTTTTCTCTGATTCACACAGATCAAATATAATATCCATTTCTGTAGCATTCATATCAAAACACTGGACATGGGCGTGTAATTTGATTCCCTTTAGACCATTATTAAAGGCTTCTTTGAGAATCTCTTCAGCATTACTTTCACCAGGAAACACGGTAGCCAGGCCAGTAACGCTATTAGGAAACTCGCTGCATTTTTTTGCCATGTATCGATTCAACATTCTTGAAATACCGGTTTTGTGTGCATATTGCAGTGCAATTACATGGTTTACACCACGGGACAGGAGATACTCCAGAACGCGGGAGGTGGATAATCGATAACGAATGGGCCAGGCGTTTTCGTCAAACCACTGCCAGATTGCAGAAAATATGTTACTGGGAAAAATGTGGACATGAGAATCAACAACCATAGGAAATCCTTCAGGAACGGATACATCCTCCTTATCGTTTAGGGCTGGAAGATTCGGTCTTAACAATACCAATGTATTACCTTAACTCTTTTTTAGCGTTTGGGTTACCTATTATATCTTTTCGAATCCATATTAGAACCTATCTATATCAGGACGGAATACAAAAAGATGGGCTTTACTGATCCATCTCTCTAGAGGGTGCTAATGTCACAATTGAACATTGACCACCTGACTCGATAATCAAGAATAGCTCCCCTATGAAGGCGTGCCAAAACAAGCAACATGCTAAGTTAATCTGACAACAAATAGTTTTAACTAGCTGCCTTAGCGCACTGAATTGAAATAATAATTCCTACGCCTTGATATTTTGGTTATTATGAAAAATGTTCTCAGGGTCATGTGTCTTCTTGATCTGTTTCAGTCGAGTATAATTTTCGCCGTAAGCTGCCGCCACCCGGTCGCCTTCGTCTGCAGTCATGAAGTTCACATAAGCGCCAGCTGAAGCGTAGGGAGCAGATGCTACAAAAAACGCACGTGCCCAAGAAATACAGGCCTCATCTTGCCCTTCCTCATCCCATCGTCCGTGCACGTTCAGTACAAACTTAGCGTCCCGATGACCGTATGCCATGGCATTCGATGGAACGCGATTGGCTGCACCTTCGATGAGTCCTACGAATATCTCACATTGTGCTGAAGGCATCTTGCCCGCGAATTCGATAATCGAATCGAGTGCGCCATCACTTAGTTCCGCAAAATTATGCGATTTCCAGTAGTTCCTTGCGCCAGACGTGAGCAATGGGTCAAAGGCCTGCTGCCACTGGGTGTATGGCTGAACGCCAATGTGTTCACCATAAGAGGCCCCAAAACCACGCAAAGGATTGATCAGCTTCTCGCCTTCATCCAAATCGCCGGCATAGAATACGGCCAGCACAATAACTTCTTTGCCATGAACACTTTCAGGAAGAAAAGGCAATGGTGGAGCTTTGCGAAGGACGACCCATACATTAAGCTCTTCAGGCGCTGATTTTACGAATTCACGATACTTTTTGAGTACTTGCTTTGCTTGTTCGATCGGAAAAACAAGCAATCCAGCCAATATTTCTGGTCCCACGGGATAGAGCGCGAATTCAAATTGCGTGACAACACCGAAATTGCCTCCGCCGCCTCGAATCGCCCAGAATAGATCCGTGTTTTCATCTTCTGAAACTTTTATCTTCTTACCATCTGCTGTTACCATTTCCGCTGAGACGAGATTGTCGATAGTCATGCCGTATTTACGCGTCAACCACCCAAACCCGCCGCCAAGCGTCAGTCCAGCAATACCGGTGGTTGAATTAATTCCCACAGGTGCTGCAAGTCCATGGGCCTGAACCGCTCGATCAAAGTCGCCGAGAGTGGCGCCTGGTTCCACATAGGCACGTCTTTTTTGTGCATCAACGGTTACCGCTGTCATGTGAGAAAAATCGATCATTACGCCATTATCGCAAAGAGCACTCCCGGCAATGTTGTGCCCACAGCCTCGGATGGAAATCTCCAACCCGTTGTCATGTGCATAGGAGATGGCATGCCGAGCGTCATCAGCTCCTGCGCACTGTACGATTACAGCTGGCCGACGATCAATCATGGCATTCCATATTTTTCGAACGTCATCATAATTAGGATTATCAGGAAGCACTATTTGGCCCTTCACTTTTTCTTTAAGCTGCTCAATTTTTTCATTTGATTGTATATTCATGGTGATCATCCTTTAATTCGTAAACATTGTTAAAAAAAATCTGGCTTTATAATTATCCTTCCATTGCAGGAGAACTTTTATAATCCTCCTATTGGGTGGTTTCCCGCAATTTTTTAACATGTGTATAAAAAGGGCAAAGTCAAGAGATGTATTTTTGCGAGAGCCGCTAGTAAAGAGAACACACCACCATTTTCTGAGCTTTAGTTTATGCCATTGTAACCCATGATTTATCTTACCATGTTTTTAGAATGGCTTCAGTTCACAGCTGCTATTCAGGTTTAGTCATCCATGTGCCACCGCTCAAAATGGGTGGCATGTGTCCTCAAATAAGCGCCTTTATTGTAGAACTTGTCGTAGAAATCCAGATCGATATGATGCGGCCCAATGCCGGGGATGGCGCGTTTATTAATGTCATCATACAATACCAGACCGTTTTTCAGCATGTAACACATGTTGAGTAATACGTGTTGTGATAGATCCCCCACAGGTATTACGAGTAAAGTACTCAGCCTGTTGAACACCCATGTATTATGCGCCTCTGTAAACGGAACTTCTGAAGGAATCCTAAGACGCCCATCCTGAAGCTTACGAATGCGTTTTTGTACATTTTCCACAAATCCGTCCAGACTCAATGAGCCGTTATCCGCCCGCGCGGCAAAAGCTGGAGCATCCCGCATCTCCAATATGTATACGCCCTCGTCGTCGGTGAAGAAAATTTGGCTTGTCTGAAATCCAGCTGCAGAAGGGAATACTCGCCCTCCGGCCGCTCCTGAGTAATTGGAAAGATAAGGCGCATAGTTGGCACCACGGAAAATCATATGGTGCCATGACGTGTTTCCTCCACATACAGACACGACTAGCATTTTTTCAAGATCCGTCAAGGGTATCGTCTTATGGCAAGACTCGTAAGCAAATACGCCATCTGGAATGTCAGCACCCATGAAAAATCTTCTGGATCTGCGACCCAATAGTGCATCAATCAACCCAAAGTTCAACATGTCCTGAAATCCCGGTGGTAAATTCTTTTCTAACATTTCTTGCCTCCTAATAAAGTTGTCCGCTGCTATTTAATTTTCTTTTTCTGATACATCGATTTGTCAGGAAGCTTTAATTCGTAATACTTCGTCCCATTGTTAGGATTGTTTCTATATTCAGGTATCTCGTAGAACCCAATGGATTCATAGAGCCTTTGAGCTGTCTCCATAGTGGGAATGGAGTCCAAACGCATTCGTGTGTATCCCAGCATTTCTGCTTGCTTCAAGATTGCCATGATCAGGCATTTTCCGATCCCTCTTCTCCGAAACTTGGGTGATACATAAAGGCGCTTCATCTCGCAAATATCGTCATTCAGCTTATGTACAGCAACACAACCGGCCAAGCTGCCGTCACAACAGGCAAGAATAATACTGCCTTCAGGAGGAGCATATCCTCCGGGAAGACTGTTGATTTCTTCTGAAAAATTGACGAGGGCAGGATCATTTTTTCGTGTATTCGCATACTCCTGAAACAATGCTTTTGCTTGATCCACCTGATAGGTATTTTCAACTATCTGAAGTTTAATCATTTTTTTAGATAACACTTGGGTTAACCGGATTTATTCCTTTACTTTTTTTTGTTTTTCCTTTTCCTCTGTAACCTGTTTTCAATGTAAGGTAAAGGGCTTTAAATGGAAGGAAGTTATCGCTTAGCTAAGCTAATTTCTAGCATTCTGATTTTTCAATATATCGCAGTGAAATAAAATCCTGGTTCATTATGGTAAAAAGGTCTCGAAAAAATGTGATTGGCATCCTAACAAATTCGCAGATTGGCATATATCGCAATCATGACGCATCTAAGCATGCTAATTTGCTTCGGTTGCTCTACTTTACCATGTCTATTCCTTATAGCCCTTCTGTCAATAAATGTTGACAACTGACGTTTATAACACAGGAAATCGTGTGGTCATTTTATTTACTAGAAAAAAAATTGAAAGACATGACCCCATTTTTTTATTAATATAATCTTTAATCCTGGGCATCTAGTTTAATTTCGAAAGAACTTTATTTGAAATATAAATAGTTGATATTATAGTGATTTAGATTGTCGTCTGGAATTTTTTGGGTTGTGCGTTGAAAATTTATACACAATATTTTTTTTGTGTAACAGTGCTTTTTTGCAAGTAAAATCATGATTAGGCACATCATTTGCTTGTAATCATCCAGAATTGTTACATCTAGACGAAACGCTCGAAAAAGGCAAACCATTTGAAAGAGTGGGACGCAAAGCCACTGGCCTAAGTCCTGAAACATCAGGATAAGGAAGCAGGGCTGCCGGGTAGATACAGCACCTTTTTTGTCTGCATCTTCCGCGGCAAACATTGCAGATCAAAAAGGTGTTGTTATGTTTCCATTGAACCACACATGTTTCGAATCTTTCAAAAAGCTTCTTTTGTCCTTCTTATCATTTGGGTTTCTCATAGTTATATTGTGTTCTCCAACGGCAAAATTGGCACATTGCGCTGAGTCATCCCTGGCATGGGATGCAAACACGGAGCCCGACCTGGTCGGCTACTATCTTTACTATAAAACTGGGGTTTCCGGTGCGCCTTATGATGGTACAGGGGCTGATGAAGGAGATTCACCGATCCAGGTGCCCGTATCAGTCTTAAATGATCCTGCAAAGCCTGAATTTACCATCCATGGCTTGACAGACACTGAAATCTACTTCTTGGTGGCTACCGCCTATGACAGTGATGGCAATGAAAGTGGCTTTTCAAAAGAAATATCCTATATCTATAAGCCGGCATCGAATCTTCCTCCAAGTAAGGCAATCGTGGTGTATCCCGGCGATGGCGAGCATGAAGTTGATGAGCCTTTAACCATCACCAGCGAGCCGTTTTCAGACCCGAACAGTGACGCTCACAGGCAAAGCCAATGGCAAATCAGTGAACAAAGCGATTTCTCAACCCTTGTTTTCGATGTGACCAGCCAAAACTGTCTGACAGCCTTTCAAGTGCCCCATATGGTGTTGCTGCCGAACCAGAAATATTACGCTCGTGTCCGCTTCTACGACACCTATTACGAACCCTCAGACTGGTCCAGCTCAGTTGAGTTCACAACATCGTCTTTTTGGGACGATTTCAACTCAAATGGAATTCCTGATGATTATGAATTAGACAACAGCATCGACTTCAATTCAGACGGCATACCCGATACCGATCAGCCCAATACCATCAAATGCATAAAGGCTGTCGATGGTTGGTCATATGTCGGCATCGAAAAAAATTCGAGTTCCATCAGGGAAATCGAGGCGTTGGGGGTGATTGACCCGGAAACCATTTTTGATACTGCCAATAGACCTGATGATCTCCTTTTTGGTTTGTTTTCCTACCGTTTACACGTCAGCCGGCCCGGAGACACCGCCAAGTTGAGAATCTATTTTTCGGAAGCAATATTTCCATCTGACGTTTTATTTAAATATGACACCATCAATAGCTGGCATGACTATTCCGAGCACGCGACTTTCAGTAATGAAGTGCAATCGGTTATCTTGGAACTCAAGGATGGTGGTTTTGGCGATAGTGATGGAACAGCTAACGGAATCATCGTGGATCCGCTCGGAATAGCCTCCGGGAATACATACATGAGTAATAGTTCAAACATGGATGGATCTTCCGGCGTTGTAGGGTGTTTCATCGCTACTGCGGCGTTTGGCTCAAAATTCGAAAGACATGTTCATTTCCTTCGCAGGTTTAGGAATCTATATCTTATGCCCCATCCAATCGGCCGTTCCTTGGTCAATGCTTATTACAGGTATTCACCACCTGCGGCTGAGTTTATTGCCGACCACGATACACTTCGGATGCTGGTACGCTGGGGCCTTCTTCCCCTGGTGGGTTTTGGTCGGATGCTGTTCTATTTCGGTGCCATTCCTACATTGCTGCTTCTGATGCTGATGATTTCTACCACAATCGGTTGTTTAAGGAAAATAAAATCCATTCAAATAAAAACCGGCAAGCGCGCTAAAGCCATTTTCACACATACGTTGGTTAAAAAACCTGTTTTGAAAAATTCGTTCTTTATTTTGTTTATGCTTTTGCTTTTGTACTCTCTCAACGGGTGCACACTTAGTTTGCAAAAGCTTTCGGTATTCCAAGACAAGAACCGTGCGCTGGCTCATACAACTGCTCTGGTTTCAAAACAGTCAATTGCAGACGTAAAACCTAATCATCTAAAGATCTCGCTAAAAAATGAGAAAAATGAATCGGCACCAACAAACGCTCCTGTTCTTAGAGAAGAGCCTGATTACGACCTTCTAGACAACCCAATGGAAATAGCTGGCCCGACTCAAAACATAAAAGATGATGAGATTAATGTACCAAAGCATTTTTCCTTGGAAGCAAAGATTCAGCCCCTATTAGATGAAGCTTTAGATCTTTGCCGGTTATCTCAGGATTTCTGGCAGAAAGGAGAGCCGGAAAATGCCCTTGAAGCTCTGGATCAGGCATACGCTTTAATCCTCAATATCGAAACCAATGAAATTGCCAAGTTCAATCAGCAAAAAGAAGACCTGCGTTTTATGATTTCAAAACGTATTCTTGAGATTTACGCTTCGCGTAATATTGTTGTTAAAGGAAATCATCGCGCCATTCCCATGGTGATGAATAGCCGCATCCAGTCTGAAATCGACCGATTAACCAAAGGCGGTGAAAAAAAGTTTTTTATTGAATCATACAAACGCTCGGGAAAATATCGTCCACACATTGTTTCCGAATTAAAAAAGGCCGGTCTTCCGGTCGAGCTGTCTTGGCTGCCTCTGATTGAAAGCGGATTCAAAGTAAATGCACTTTCAAAAGCCAGAGCACTTGGGCTCTGGCAGTTCATTCCCGCAACCGGTTATAAATTCGATCTGAAGCGTGATCAATATGTTGACGAACGACTTGATCCGGTTAAATCAACAAAGGCTGCCATCAGGTATTTAAAAGAACTGCATCATATCTTTGGCGACTGGGCAACCGCCCTGGCTGGCTATAATTGCGGGGAGGGACAGGTTCTTCGGGTGATTCGGACACAGAAAATAAATTACCTTGACAATTTCTGGGATCTGTATGAACGGCTTCCTTTGGAAACCGCAAGATATGTCCCCAGATTCATGGCAACGCTTCACATCATCAAAAACTCGGAAAAATATGGCATAGATTCCATACCTGTTCATGCACCATTGGCGTATGAAATTGTCACGGTGTCAAAACAGATCCATCTTAGAAATATTGCCAAACATTTGGGAATATCGGAAAAAATACTGAGAGAACTTAACCCCGAGCTTCGTTACAGAATAGTGCCAAAAGGAAATTATCCCCTTAGAATCCCACCGGACAAAAGAGAGTTGCTGTTGGCCGGTCTTGACAAGTTACCCGCCTCACACCTTCCTAAGGGATCCTATATTTACCATCGCGTTGGATCAGGCGAAAGCTTGTCCTTGATTGCAAAACGATACCGTACCAGTGTCAACCGTATTGTCCATGCAAACAATATCCGCAGCCGTCATCATATTGTTGCAGGTAAAAAACTTAAAATTCCCCAACAGCGCTACTTCGCACACAAACCCAAAAAATATAACAAACCTGAATATGAAGGCGAGTCAAAGCATGTCGTAAAAAGAGGGGATTCTCTTTGGGTTATTGCCAACCGATATGGTACCACCACCCAAAAAATCCAGGAACTGAACAACCTGTCTTCCACCTATCTGAAAATAGGACAAGTTTTAAAGATTACAGAACAACGGATTGAAAGACCGGTCAGTGAAGATTTGACTCCAACAGGTGATATGCAGCATCTGAAAGGCATCCGCAAAACTATTTAATGTCGTCGATTAATTTTTCATTACAAATGAGCTTGATTTGCTTATCCTCTGTTCAAGTTCTTTGCAGAAAGTTGTTTGCAAGCGTTATCCAAACGAAAGAGAAGTACCTATTATCTTTTACAAAAAATTTCTTGACATATTATGCCACGTTGTAATATACCACAATGTAGTATATACAGAAGAATCGCATAACAAATCCGAATAAAAGAAACCTTTTCTCGAAAGATAACCTCTGAATATTAAGGTGAACGTTGCGAAAAACCTATACCCGTCCTGGCTTATCCGTGATGTGCTCTTAAGATCTTTTATTCGTTTATCATATGAAGTACAAATACCATTGAAGCGCTTTAGCAACTGTCAAAAGCTCAAAATAAAGAAAAATCTGTTTCTTATGGTTAAGAAAATATAAAGGATAAAATCCGAAAAATATCTGAGATATGTCCGGTTCAAAGAAAGCATTGGAAATCTTATATCGTTTTCCTACTCTATCGAGAGGGGCATGGTTTTAATTAAAACCCAGCAGGGAGGATAAGATGGCAAATCAAAAAATTTTAGTGCCCTATAACTTTACCACCCATGACGATAAAGGCTTGGATTTTGTCATCCGAACGTTTGCCTATCTTAAGAATGTTGAGATCGCTCTCTTTAATGCATATACCCCCGTACCTGAGGTCGATATGAACGAATCTCCGGTTATGGAAAAATTGAAGAGCAATCTACACCTGTTGGCTCAAAGAAAAAAAGAGAAACAGGATGACCTCGAGATTGCCAAACAACATCTTATAAATAATGGTTTTTCAAAACATCAAGTCAGCTGTATCTTTCAACCAAGAAAAAAAGACATTGCTTCAGAAATAATTGCTCTGGCGGAGAGCCGTAAATTTAATATGGTCATTTTAAATCACAAACATGGAAAGCTTTCCCATTTTTTTACCGGGAATGTTTTCATCAAGGTGGTGAATGCATTAAAGGATATAACGGTGTGCGTTGTTTCCTAACCGCGGTATGAACAGGAGGATTTATGGCTGTTGAAGAAAAAATAGATCTCGATATCTTTAAGTTAGTCAATAGAGCCATCACCGAATCCAATAACCTTGTTATCATGGCCAATTATCTGTCGCAACTATTGGTTGGCGCGCTTGAAATTAAAGGTTGTGTAATATTTTTTTTAAACCCGGAGTCCAAAGAGCTGGAAGCGCTGGCCAGTTTCGGACTCAGTTTGAAATATATGACCAAAGGACCCATTTCAATTGATAGAAGTATCGGCGCCACATTAAGAAAAGAACCGGTGGTTATCCAGGATATCAATGTTACCAACCGCCTGCAGTATCCTGAAGAGGCCAAAAAAGAAGGGATAGGTGCCATTGTTTCGATTCCCATCATGTTTCACAATGAGGCTATAGGAGCTTTGCGTCTTTATCATAGTAAAGTATGGGACGTTTCGAAACGTGATATCGACTCGCTAATGGTGCTCGGCGAAAACATTGGTCTTGCCATGACCTATACGAGAGTTGTTCAGGCACTGTCTTCAGTAAAAGATGCTATAAATGACGTTCATTCTATATGGCTAAGCACAAACAAAGCGTAAATGAAGCGACCTGCAACAGACCGCAAGGTTTTTGGAAGAAGAGGAACAACCCAACATAGGGCGCGTCGAAAGGCACATAAAAAATTTAGCAGAACCTAAAGCAGTGTAGAGGAGTTACCCCTAGCAACCAACAATTAAAAATTTTATGAGGTCCATATGCCCTATCGCATGATCTGTTTGATAAAACAGGTTCCTGATACCCGCAATATAACTTCAGATGTGTTGCGAGAAGATGGGACAGT
>CP070768.1:2878402-2886017 GCA_020345745.1 Desulfobacterales bacterium | reverse complement strand
GAAGCTCTATCTTCACGCCGGTTTTACTTGCTAGCGTATCATCCACCACTTTGATCAGAGGAGTTGGTATATCCATCCGATATGGTAACAAAAGAAATGAACCCGAGGGGCAGGAAATGTTTCCAACAACCTCAACAATTTCTGCGTAACCCTTTAAATTTCCCTTTAAATGATGTGAAAGTGGAAGTAGTAAAAAAGGATCACACCATAACACCGGAATTGATTCAGGGAAGGTATAACTTTCGACAATGACACCATGCGATCTTACATAGGATGCTTCTGGGCTGTTGTATGGATTCAACAATGCCCCTACATTCGAAAGATCAACAATAAGTAGACATTTGGTTTCTATAACGAAGATATCATCAATCGATGCACCACAATCCGGACGCAAACGGGTTAGGTCTTGAATCGTTTTAAAGCGCTTGGGATCAGCCAGGGTCATCGGTTTAGGAGTGTAACTCATAACGTCTAATACCTAAAACTGCATTAGACCATTTGTCAATAATCATAATAGCATATAGAGGGTAAAATCATATATTTTTCTGAGATGCTTGCTACTTGATCTTCTAATTGTTATACTTTAATGCGTTTTTTTAAATTGCATAACAATTATTCAGATCCATTTTTCATAAGGAAGAGGTGCACAATGAGTATGTGGTTTTATGATGATAGAAATGAAATGGAAGGTTTTAATAATTTGCGAGAAGCCGTAAAACGTTTGGAAAAAGAATATCTCGATCTTCGAATTCAGTTGCGAGATACGGAACGAGATCTCAAATCTGATCCCGACAGCGAATATCTACAGGCCAAAGTGAAATATCTGAAGAAAAGGCTAAAAGATATCGAGAAAAAGGGGCCCCGACTAGCCGACGATCACCCGCTGGAATTTTCCCTTTTTTCAGCACCGCATGGATAATATATGTAGGTAAAAAAACAACATGCATCAGAACCGACTGGACAGACAGATACGAATTGAAGGCTGGAATCAACGCGCTCTCGAAAATGCTACTGTTGGTGTTGTGGGAGATAATGATCTTTTAGCGTCTTTGTATGCACTGTCAGCGTCGGCCTTAGGGATCAACCGATTGCTGGTTATAGCCCCGGAGTTGAATGATATACTCATAGAAACAGCCAAAAAACTGAATCCTCGATTTGATCTGATACACATAAAAGGATTTTATGTGCATCCTTTGTTGGATGATATATTCAAAGGATGTCGCCTCATCGTTGATTTTAGCCAATATGGATTGGCCAACAAGCTACTTCTGGAAAAGGGCTACAAGGAAAACATACCGATTATCAGAGGTTTCTGCTTTGACGATCATGATGACCGAGGCTTTAACATATTTACCTACATGAGAGGCCGTGAGTGGCAAGAACTTGAGAAGATTATGTCTCCGCAGAACATACCGAACGGTCATTTTGATGACGGCGTGCTGGATACGATTATTTCCGGCATCGTGCTGGAAGAGACCAAAAACATTTTAATGGGCCAAGACGTATCTGATGATCTCATAACGTATCAACGAAAAAAGTTGAAGCGACAAAATGACCAACCTGAAATTCTCGTCGTGGGATCCGGAGCCCTGGGCATCTTTGTAGGACTGGGGCTTGTCTATTCGGGGTTTCGAAATATGACATTTATGGATCCCGACATTGTCGAGATGACCAATCTCAATCGGCAGGTCTTTTTCTACGATGCCGTCGGAAAAAGCAAATCAAATGCTTTGTCTAAAAAATTCAACACTCTATTTAAAATCGATAGCCGCGCATCGGTTGCTTATTTCGATAGAAACACTGACATTTCAACCTTTGATGTTATTTTTGACTGCGTTGATAATTTCGAATCCAGGATCGTGTTGAGTGAAAAATGCTTTGATAACGACAAAATATTGATCAGCGGCGGAACTAGTGAAGATGCCGGCCAGGTAGTTACCTATTATCCTGCCACAAGTGATGTAACGCCTGCTGAATTACTGGGTCTGTACGATGTTGTCGAAAAACGAGACCCTGAAACCTATCAACGCCAAAGGGAAGGTTGTGCCTATCAGGCAGATCCGTCTGTCATTATGACGAATCAGATCACTGCCGGATTTATGGTCGATTCATATGGAATGCTTTTGAGTGGTCATGAACCTACAAACATTTTTTATAATTCAACCTCTAACACGAAGTTTTAGTTATTAGGGGTCAGGGATCGGGGATCGGGTGTCAGGATTACTAATAATTAACAGTTAATAATTAATTGTTAACTATTAACTATTACAGAACAATTAATCATATTTTTGATCTGGTTCCAGTGGTAAGGAGGAATAACATCATGACAGATTTGGAACGAAAAAAAGCCCTTATACTCGATGAAGCAGAGAAATTGCTGCCTTTGGTTCTAGAAATCTTGCCAGGGCATGCGGCCGAAGGATTGATCGAAATATATGAACCCGGCAGTTATGAGGGAAAAACACTAAGGAAATTGTGTGATCAAACATTGAGTAAAAAGAACCTCACCATTGAGGAACAGCTCATTGCAGAAGATATTGCTCGGCAACTTGACGGTGGAAAATTACTTTGTCGTGGACAAGACATTGAAGGCACTGCATTGGAGTTCGCCATTTCCGAAGAAACAGAAGCCGGCGAAAAATATTTTTATGTTCCGGTTCGGGCCATAAAACCCCAAGAAGGAGGCTTGGGATTGACTATTTTCGATTGACGATTGTCGATTTAACATCTTTTTCCAATCCTAATGACCTTATTAAATACTTAAGGCATTATTGGATTAAAACAGAGTATTGAATCATGAAGCAATTACTTGATTCCAACATAGAAATTTTTGTGGAATCTGATTTTATATATATGCCGCTTCTGTTTGATCCGGAGGTAGTACAAGAGATCCAGGCGCTGTTTCAACCACAAAGACCTCAGGCAATATCAACACCCCCGGCCTTAAACACCATTATTCGTCTCAGCAATAGATACTTCGTAAAGGGGTTGGAAATTCATTCCCTCTTGGATAATTTCAAAGCAATCAACGCTTATGATTATGAACGCTTAAGAAATCACTATCTTCGAAAATATTACCTTTTATCTGAAATCGATGATATTTTTATCGATGAGACCCTTAGAATCATCCTTTTTCAAGTGATGCCTTATTTTGTTAGGAAAAACAGAAGATTAGAGCGAAAAAAACTGAACAATGAGGAAATGCTGGATTTTATCAGTAAAAAAATCAACATTCCTTTAAAATACCATCAAGATGCCAAATCATTTCGAAATTTGGAGCCTCTCAAGGAAATCCTCCGAAATCTGAAAGATCAAAAGCCTATTACCAAATTTTTTAAGAATGGGCTGACTACAACTCGCAAGCTACGCGATTGGTTCAATGAAGCCATCCAAGAAAAAATTCTAGCTGACGAGCAAGATCGAATAGAAAAGTCCCTACAAGTTCGACAGGAATTCAGCAAAACCAAGACAGAACATATTGCCGTCATGCTCTATATTGCAGATACGGGCGCCTTGGAGATCGATGGTTTCGGGTTTACTAAAAGCAATTCATATACACAGGAATACCTTGTTTATAAACGCACAGGAGAGTACACACTCCAAGATTACTATGCCCGAAGCTATTTGTTTCCAGACTGCCGGGTGGCCATTTCTACTTACACACCTTTTTGGCCTTTTGTCATCGAAAAGTACAAACATCCATTTCTGCTGCGCCACAAGCCCGGGCAGGAAATCTGCATGAAGGATTATAGACCGCCGGAAGAGTTGACAGCCGAAAATATCATTAACGTTTTGGAGGAGGGGCTAACGGCTTTACGCTACGGCTACGATGGCCGCCGCCGAAACGGTTATCACAGTTTGGACAAAACATGGGTCCATATTCCCACCATAGACTTTGAAGAATATCGCGTATAATGGATCTAATTAAAGACATAAAACGTAACCGTTTGAAACATCGCCAAAAAGAACCTTTAAAAAAGGATATCTTTAATCAAATTAGCAGTATTGTGAAAAGATACGAACTTAATAAGAATTTCCTGAAAGTTCTTGATGGTGTTGAGGATTATCTGTCCAATGTGAATCTAAATGCTAATCGTGTCCGGGTTAAGGCTTCTATGGAAAGCCCCTTGTTTTCTCTGGTAACCAAAGACGAGTATATGCTTACGATATCGATAATAAAAAAAATTGGCAATTCATATCTCAAATTTGCCTATTCGCCGGAGGAGATTCTTTTGTGCGGTCCGTTGTTTCGCCTCAACCCTTCACTGACGCCAGAGAACCTGGAGCGCTATCATTTTGAAACTCTCTTTTTACATGAACGCGTCAAGGCAGACAATAAAGAACACGATGAGATATCCAATAGATCAATTGAGGACACGTAAATTCTCAAAAACTTCGAGCAAAAGGGCTGCAGGTTTTTTATGAAAGGAGATATCTTTTTCGTTTGCTTTATCGCCACCCAGTGATCCAATATTATGATGTCAAGAAAAGCCGGTTGAGATTTACACAAAAAAAGTCAACATCATAAAATATTGGATCACACTGCTAAGGCGAGATTGATATCGACTGAAAGAAAAAACCTGAAGCCCGTCCAGGTGAGATCCAGTCGTGTTTATTGAGAGGTTACGCTTTTCCAATTTATTTACGCTCAATGTGGTTAAAAATAACCTGCATGAAATGTGATGCCTAAACAGGACTTAACACGATGATACCAAAAGATAGAATATCCAAGCATAAAGAACAGCGCATAGAGGAAAAAATCGCACAGTTTAGAGTAGGCAAAGAAATGGAGGCTGTGCAAGAAATCATCGAGTTTGACAAAACACCGTCTGATCTGAAAGCTGATATGGATCGTTTCGTGATTGGACAAGAGCACGGAAAAAAAATCGTATGTACGGCCATAGCATTTCACTACCGTCGGCTAGGACAAGCCCTTAAAGAAGGAATTGTCGACAGCAAAGGGGACATCGATATCGCCCTCCGGAATACAAGAACTCCTAAAGCCAACATCATGATCGTCGGACCCACAGGATGCGGAAAAACATATACTAGTGAAACCGCGTCGAGCCTGGTAGGAGTATCCTTCGTTCACGAAGATATGACCAAATTTAGTGAAGTCGGATACGTTGGGCAAAATGCCAGCGATATATTAGTGGATCTCCTTTTAGCCGCCGGCGGCAATCCGAATGTGGCCCAGATGGGCATTGTATATTTTGATGAGATAGACAAGATCGCAACAGAAACTATCGCCTATAAAGACGTTTCAGGCCGAGGAGTGCAAAAGGGTTTATTGCACATGGTCGATGGGTCGGACAACACGGTTCACATCGGCAAGGAAAGAATATTTTTGTCCACAAAACACGTGCTCTTCATTGCCGGAGGGACATTTGAAAATCTCGAAAACATCGTCAAAAAGCGAATGCGCCGGCAGGATCTTAAAGGCAAATGGCGTAACTTTATGACAACCGATGATTTAGTAGAATTTGGCATGGAAAGACAACTCGTAGGGCGTTTTCCTGTTCGAGTTGTCTATGACCAACTGACCACTCAGGATCTTAAAGACATTATGATCAAAAGCGAAGATAGCGCTCTGCTGGCATTTCACAATGATCTTATGGCCTGGGGTATTGATCTCGAATTCACCGATGAAGCGTTAACTGAAGTTGCGAAACAGGCTGAACTGGAAGGTACTGGAGCTAGAGGCCTGATTAGCGTCCTTCATCGGGTGCTTCTGGAAGACATGTATCACCTACCTGGAAACTATACCGGTGAATTTGTCGTGGATAACAATTATGTGAAGGAAAGACTGGGATGAGATTCAAAAATCTTTCACAACTGAAACGACCGGCACCGCTTTCCATAGCGTTCGGAAACCTGCCTCAACATATTTTGATGGCAACCTATGCCAAGGATAAAGCATTTAAGATCAACGAGCTGGTTGCTTCGGCTTTTGAAGAAAGTTTTGAATGGTATGGGTTTACGCTTGCACCTATAGATCAACCTGAACTCATTGTCGACATCGGATTGCCGAAAAACGACCTAAACCTTCAAGACTATACCACCCTAAGTTCTACAAGGATTGCTGAATTTCAGGAATTGCTTGCGGAAGATGCGATAATCAATGGATGGATTCATTCTCATGGCGCTTTGAATTACAAACATTTTTCGGATACGGATGAAAAAAACCACCTGACTGTACTCGATTTTGTTGCTGCACGTACCCGAAAACCTTTGGCCAAAAGAGAGATTGCCATACAGGATCTGGTTTTATTGGAAAAAGATCGTTTCGTGGAAGAGGATTTGAGAAAAGGAAGTGTTTCCCTGATAACGGATGGACCGGTTACCGAAGCCAATATCATGGAAACCGTCTATGGCAGTTTCTGCTACAGCATCGTCATCGGTGATGAAGGATGGCACGAGCAAAAAATCCATTACCAAGAAAGGGGTGTCATCTCAGGCTATACCACAGTAAGGAGTAAAGCAGCAGACATCGAATTTGTTGATATTGGCAGGTCCTTATCTTCGCATGACATCCGTTCCTTACGTGATGAAGTAGAGAAAAAGATTAGACCCCACACTGATCCGCCACCGGAAGTCATCGAAAGAATGTAACCCGAAATAATTAGCGAGCCTGATTCACCTATTGGCTGTGTTATCAGGGGTTCGCGGTAATATACTACAGCTTCACTCCTGAGTGCCTTGCCAATAATCGAACCAAATTTGTTAATTAATCCGGGCAAAAAATTAGGAGACCTTTGAAAAATGTTCAATTTTGTTCAAGTTCAAGGAAGACGAAGATTTTAACCGGAGACATACATGGAGTATTTCGAGGATTGAAATCTGAGTCTGACGCAGAAATTGGGCAAAAGGGGACGTTTTTGAAGCTCCCGGCCCTAAAGCGCGGGGCTTCCCGGTAAGGATTTTATCAATTTCATAAAGCTCCCCTCGATCCCGCCTTAAAAGGCTGGTCTTTCGGGGAGCATGCCGGTCAAAGGTCTCTCAATGGACGTCCATGTCGACATGATGACTCACACAATCCCACACCCCTTTGGGATCGCATTCCCGGCAATGGTAGTGCTTACCGTAAATAAGATTATGTCTGTAGTCAACCGCCTCGTCTTTACGCACCCGCGCTCCACAGTGTGCGCAGTCGACATATTTGATGCTTGCTTTATCCATAACCCCCTTTCCAACTTCCTGAAAGGAATGTTAGTGCTTTGCTTGACTTTCATCTAGCTGAGCGGAATAGCCGCGTTTCATAAAATCGTAAAACGATTTTATTTGGGTTTATGCATCGGCAGCCCATACAACGTGTCGACAATATATTCAAAGTTCTCAGGGCCTCCCTCCTCCACCTCGCGTCGGAATTTGGCGCAAATCTCCAGTCCTTTCTCTTTGGCGCCCGGTGGAAAGCCTTTTTCATCGGATCTATATCGAGCTTCAAGCTCGTCGAGTTTCTTTATAAACTCTTCATAAGTGATTTCCTCTAATGCCATGTGTGCTTCCTTGAGGCCTTTGAAAAATGCCCTCTTTTGCCTAATCTCTGTGTCAGGCTCAAATTTTATTCCGCGGATTACTTAATGTATGCCTGTGGTTAAAATTTTCGCCTTCCTTG
>CP070768.1:2865598-2878302 GCA_020345745.1 Desulfobacterales bacterium | reverse complement strand
AGCTAGCCACACGGATGGCAGAAAAAGTTAAACGAACGGGCAAACCCGCCACCATTGATCCAATGAATGCTCATGACCGAAGAATTGTGCATATCGCTCTAAAGGACGATAGCAAGGTCAGAACACAGAGTGTAGGGGAAGGCTTTTTACGGAAACTTGTCATACTGCCCAAGAAGAATTCATATCGAAAAAAGAGGTCTAATTGACAATTAAAACTGCATGGAAAATTTGAACAGGAAATGAATAACGACACCATCGCGGCCATCGCCACACCGATCGGCAGGGGCGGGATAGGGATTATTAAAATTTCTGGAGACCGGGCATTAATCATTGCTGAATCTATATTTCGAAAATCCGTTAGTAAACCGCGCCAGCTACAAACTCTAAATAGCGATGCTTTTCATCCGTTATCCTCCCATCGCTTGCATCACGGCACCATAGTCGATCCGGAAAAAGATCGTATTCTTGATGAAGTTCTGGTTTCAGTTATGCTGGCACCGAACACCTATACCAAAGAGAATATTGTTGAGATCAATACCCATTCCGGCCATGTTGTTTTAGCATCAATCCTTAATTTGGTGTTAAAGCAGGGGGCAAGGTTGGCTGAGCCGGGAGAATTTACCAAAAGAGCTTATTTGAACGGGCGAATCGATTTAACACAAGCAGAAGCGGTTATCGATGTTATCAATTCAAGAACTGACAAGGCTCTTGAGGTTGCTACTTCCCAAGTAAAAGGACATTTGAAAGAGATTATTGAATCGATAAGGGATTCCATGCTTGCTATTCTTACTGAAATTGAAGCAGCAATCGATTTTCCAGATGATGTCGGAGAGATCATTAGAACCGATGCGATAATGAACGTTTTAGAGGAGCAGATTATAGGTGGTTTAAAAACGCTACTTGACCAATACGAAAGTGGACATATTTTGAAAGAAGGTCTTAAAATAGCGATTGTAGGCAGACCGAATGTGGGGAAATCGAGTCTCTTGAACCGGTTGATCCAGGATGATCGAGTCATCGTTACGCCGATTCCTGGAACGACCAGAGATTTAATTGAAGAAACGTTGAATATCCGCGGTATTCCGGTAATTGTGGCGGACACGGCGGGTCTTCATAAAACCGATGATCCCGTTGAAGTCATAGGGATTGCTAAGACCAAGGAATATATTGACGGTTCTGATCTGGTTCTATTTATGGTTGATGCAAGCACTCCATTAACGAATGAAGATCATACCATATGTGAGACCATTGGCAAAAAACCGTGCATACTTGTCGTTAACAAGTCCGATCTTGTGGACAAAGATTTTGAAATTGCAGCGCCTGAACAATGGCAAGGTTATCCGAGCATAAAAATTTCAGCCCTTTACGGGAATGGGCTTGGTGCCCTCAAGGATTTGATCGCAAAAGTATCGATTGGAGAACATCGACTCGAAGTTCAAAGTACGATCGTTCCAAACCTGCGGCACAAGATGGCCCTTGATCGAAGTTTGCTACTGGTTCAATCTGCTGTTAAGGCAATACAAGATGCGATGCCCTCTGAGTTGATAGCCATTGATATCCAAGATGCCATCGATAGCCTTGGCGAGATTATTGGCATGACAGCCAAGGAGGATGTTCTTGACCAAATATTCAGTCGATTTTGTATCGGCAAATAATGTTTCACGTGAAACATTTGAGGAGTTAAATCATGGAAATAGACTTTACCCCATTTTTTAAAAAATATGAAGCCATAAGAGACCTGGCGGACGATGCATTTTCGCGTGTGCAAAATGAGTTCCCAGATCGTGTAAAATGCCAAATCAAATGTGCTGACTGTTGTCATGCCCTGTTTGATTTAACTTTAATCGAAGCCATTTATATCAACCATCGGTTCAAACAAGGCTTTCAAGGAGAGGAACGGGTGGTGTTATTGGAAAGGTCGAACCGGGCGGATCGTAAAATACATATGATCAAGAAGAAAGCATACAATGACAAAAAGTCTGGAAAAAATGATGTAGAAATACTCATGAATTTGGCGAGTGAACGTGCAAGATGTGCGCTTCTCAACGATGGCGATTTGTGTGACCTTTATGAATATCGGCCCATAACATGTCGCCTGTATGGAATCCCTACTTCTGTTGAAGGCATCAGCCACACCTGTGGACTATCGGATTTTGCTGCTGGTCAAAAATATCCGACAGTTAACCTGGATATCATTCAAAATAAACTTTACGAAATTTCAGCCGAATTTGTTGATCAGATTAAAACAAGATACATAAAAATGGCCGAAATGCTCATACCTGTGTCCATGGCGATTCTGACGGATTATGATGAGGATTATTTAGGGATAAAAAACCCGGACGAAGCCGAAGAGAAACAAGGGTAGGAAAATGACCAAGATTTCCCCTGAGGAAGAGCAAGAGAGAAAAAAAGCTATTTTCGAAAGCATGTCGCCAAGGCGCCAGCAACATATCTTAAAGAAAGGGTATGATGAATGGAATCCATTTCAAGAACCAAAGGATCCGATAGATATAAGAAAAGATAAGACCAAACGAACAACACAAGAGCTTTTCAGGGCGTTTTTACAGTCAAGAGGTACTGGGGAATACAGCAATGCATACGGAAGTGGTGTGTTTGAGATGTGCCACGGAATCATCAATGACGACGACAAGTACAGAGGCATGTTAGAGTTTTCAGTCTGGTATCAGGAATTATTGAAACAGGAAGGGCACGAGTAACACCGCTAAAGCACAATCATAAAGCTCCACAAAATCCCGGCACAGATTGCTGACCCGATAACACCGGAAGAATTACAAGCCATGGCATGCATGAGAAGATAGTTGGTCGGATCTTCAGACTGGCCTACCAGATGGACCTCTCTGGCGGATCCCGGAACAGCCGATACGCCGGCTGCCCCCAAGAGAGGGTTGATTTTATCTTTGAGGAAGAGATTCATAATTTTGGCAAAGATAACCCCCGAAGCCGTGGCGATACTAAAAGCAACAGCACCTAAAAAGAAGATACCAATCGATTTTGCCGTTAAGAACACGTCGCCTTGGGTGCTGGCACCGACCGTAAATCCTAAAAAAATCGTTGCGGTATCGATGATGGCTGTTCGGGCGGTTTGGGCCAAACGGTCAGCGACACCGCATTCTTTCAAAAAATTCCCGAAAAAAAATGTTCCGAGCAGCGGTATAGAGGCCGGGGCAAGGAAGCAGCAAAGCAAGACGCCCACAGCCGGGAAGACAACCTTTTCTTTTTTGGATACCTCGCGCAGTTCCGGCATATGAATGATTCGTTCCTTACGAGTCGTCAGCAGTCTCATGATGGGCGGCTGGATAACGGGAATCAATGCCATGTAAGAATAGGCAGCAATGGCAATAGGGCCGATGAGATGTGGCGCAAGCTTTGCGGTAAGAAAAATAGATGTCGGTCCATCAGCACCGCCAATAATGGCAATGGAGGCTGCTTCTTTGGGCAAAAAGCCAAGTGCCAGAGCGCCTAAAAGCGTAAAGAATATGCCCATCTGAGCCGCTGCCCCTAAGAGCATGAGAATCGGCCGTGCCAGCAAGGAAGAAAAATCGGTCATTGCTCCAAGGCCCAAGAAAACGATAGACGGGTAAAGACCGGTGGTAACGCCGAAATAGAGATAGTGCAGGACGCTGTTGCTTTCATATATGCCAAGCCCGAATCCTTTGAAAAAAGGAACATTTCCTACCAGAATGCCAAAGCCGATCGGTACAAGCAGCAGGGGTTCGTATTCTTTTGCGGTTCCTAAATATACAAAGACAGTGCCGACAACGATCATGATGATTTGACGATAGTCCGCTAAATAATATCCGGTGTTCGACAAAAATTGAAATAACAGTTCCATTGATTAACCTTTTTCGTTCTCTTCTGGTTGATTCCAACTAAACACACCATCTCCATGAGGTATCATAATTTCACATTCGCGAAAGGCTGAAAGGGTAATATGGGGGTGAGGAAATTCATTTTTTTTGGCAATCGCATAAAGACTGGAAAGATAAAACGTGTCGCCGATTTCATCAATCAGGGGTTTATACAGTTTGGCAACTTCATTAATATCGGATGGCAGCTCCTTGGGAAGAGAAATAAGGGGTGCGTCTTCGGGTTCGTCTTCAATATCCGGGTCCAGGTCTTCTGGTAACAGGGGTTGCTTTTTATCCCATATCTTCAAAATTTTATGAAGTTGAGAAATGACAGCCCAAAGGACGACCAGTCCGGAAAAAACGATCAAGGCGCCTGCAAGGGCCATTGCCCAGCCGTTGTGAGCAGATATTGCTTCTAAACCATACAATTGAAAGCTCCTTGGTTTTTAAAAGGTAAAATATAACGAATCGCTACGAATAACCTTGAGAATTAATTTTTTACGATCATACAAAACAAAAAATGTCAACAATAAAGCTGTTTTTTCAGTCATCTTAATAAAGAAACAGGTGCCAAAGAACCCCGATATTGTTGCATGCCTTATGAGATGTGAAGCTGAACCTATCTTATAGCAGGGGTGATGGAGTATTGGAATATTGAGCATTACGGTAGATGGAATGCCACTAAACCAATTACTTCAACAGGCCATCATTCCATTGCGAGCGAAGTGAACGGAGTTCTATATTTTCGATCGTTTTTGTTTGACACAAACACCCTCTTTCTCTATAGTTCACAACTTAAAAAGCCGTGTTACAACTTAAAGGATGGCGTTGCAACCAACCAAGGAGGATTGACCATGCGAAAGATAATTATTGTTTTGGTTTTTTTGTGCGGTTTTAGCTGGAGTTTGGCATTGGCGGCCGATTCTTCAATCAATATCGGATTCGTATATGTTTCACCCATTGGAGATGCCGGGTGGTCTTATGCCCATGATCAGGGCAGATTAATGGTTGATGCTATGGAAGGCGTAACCACTTCATTTGTTGAAGCCGTACCAGAAGGCCCGGATTCCGAGCGGGTCATGCTTAATATGGCCAGAAAAGAATACCATCTAATCTTTGCAACCAGCTACGGCTATATGGATCCTATGCTTAAAGTGGCGAAACAGTTTCCAAAGACGGTATTTATGCACTGCTCCGGTTTCAAAACAGCGAAAAATATGGGCAATTATTTTGGCAGGATGTATCAGGCCAGATACCTTTCCGGCATGGTTGCCGGGGCGATGACCAAAACCAACATTCTAGGTTATGTTGCGGCCTTTCCTATTCCCGAAGTCATCCGCGGCATCAATGCTTTTGCTCTCGGCGCGCAATCGACCAATCCTAATGTTGACATTCGAGTCGTCTGGACCAAAACCTGGTACGATCCTGCAACAGAAAAAGAGGCCGCCAAAAGTCTTCTGGACGTTGGAGCCGATGTTATCGCTCAGCACCAGGATTCACCGAGTCCACAGGAGGCAGCACAGGAGAGAGGTGTTTATTCTGTCGGATATAATTCAGATATGTCAAAATTTGCCCCAAAGTCCCATCTGTGCGCCCCCATATGGAACTGGGGTCCTTTTTATAAAGAGATCGTTGAAAAGGTTCGAAAGGGTGAAAAGGTGAACAAGGCATACTGGTATGGTCTAGATCATGGCATTGTCGATCTTAGCCCCATGGGCAAGATGGTTCCCCAAGACGTAAAAAAACGTGTTTTAGCTAAAAAGAACGATATTGCTTCTGGAAAAACCAAAGTGTTTGTCGGTCCTTTAAAAGATCAGAATGGCAAGCTTCGAATTGCCGGAGGAAAATTGGCTTCCGACCAGGAATTATTGGGGATGACCTGGTTTGTTCAAGGGGTTATTGGGACGACCCAGTAAATTCGAGACCTTTGAAAACCGCCTCCTTCTGCCCGACTCCGGCGTCACCGATTTCAAAATACACATATCGATTGCTATATGAAGGTCCCTATTCTTTTGCAATGGCTATTCCCTTAAAAAATAAAAAATTAAGCATCTAATGCTCAGGTTTAAAATAAGAAAAAGACAGGAACCGCTGGTATGGAGTTCCTGTCTTATTTTATTTGGAGCGCTGGTCCTTTCAATTGCATTGTCTGCTGTTATGTTGGCGTTGCAGGGAAAACCGCCTTTAGATGCCATGGTCCTCTTGTTTAAGGGCGCGTTTGGTTCACGATGGGCTGTGCAAGACTGCTTAATCAAAGCCGTTCCTATCTTTCTTTGTTCTTTAGGGGTAGCCATTGCATTTCGGCTACAGATTTGGAATATCGGAGCTGAAGGACAGTATGCCTTAGGTGCCATTGGCGCAACCTGGGTGGCGCTCCAGCTTCCTGACCAACCCTGGTTTGTCGTGCTACCTACCATGCTTGCCATGTCGTTTATAGCAGGTGGTTTCTGGGGATTTATACCAGCCATTCTAAAACTTCGCATGCGTGCAAATGAAATCATTGTTACATTGATGTTTAACTATTTGGCCATTCTTTTTCTCGACTTTCTGGTTTACGGACCATGGAAAGATCCTATCAGTTTCGGATTTCCAATGACCCGTGAATTTTCAGCGTCAGCAATTGTCGGGAAAATCGGAAATACCGAATTGAATTGGGGTATTCTTCTGTGCATATTATCCGGTATCGCCATCGGGGTCTTTTTTAGATACACTCGGATAGGATATGAACTTAAGGCCAGTGGTGAAAATATTCGTGCCGCCAGATATGCCGGGTTGCCCTATGATCGACTCGTCATTCTCGCCATGGTGTTGAGTGGCGCCTTGGCTGGTTGGGCAGGGTTTTTAGAAGCATCTGCCACCATCAATCGTCTGCAGCCGAGTATAATTGTTGGATATGGATATACAGCCATAGTTGTTGCTTGGCTTGCCAGGCTCAATCCGCTCTATATCGGGATTGCATCGTTTCTTTTGGCAGGGTTTAGGGTCGGTTTGGAAAACCTGCAACTTGACCTTCAGGTACCCGCTGCATTTGGCGGCATCATGGAGGGTCTTATACTTCTCACCGTTCTCATGGGCAGTTTTTTTATTGATCACCGTATTGAATTAAGGAAAAAATTGTGAGTATCGAGTTTTTCCTGCCACTTCTGGCGGCGGCCGTACAATCCGGAACCCCCGTTCTGTATGCTACGTTAGGAGAGATATTTACGGAAAAATCCGGTGTCCTAAATTTGGGCGTTGAAGGGATTATGATGATTGGCGCATTGGCGGCTTTTGTCACAACCATGTTGTCAGGAAGTCCAATCCTTGGGTTCCTGGTTGGGGGTTGTGCCGGCGCTGTTCTATCCGGCATACATGGTCTCGTATGTTTGGTGTTTCAAGGTAATCAGGTGGTTTCCGGTCTTGCATTGACCATTTTCGGAGTCGGTCTTGCCGATTACTTAGGCACGCCTTATATTGGGCAGGCAGCGCCTGGATTTAATCCCTTGCCAGTTCCGATTTTATCAAAAATACCCTTTTTGGGGTCGGTTTTTTTTAATCACGATTCTTTGGTTTATATTTCTTATATTATTCCGATGTTGATGTGGCTTTTTTTCCGTTACACCCGTTGGGGTTTAGGTTTGCGTGCCGTTGGTGAATATCCTCCGGCTGCTATTGCGGGAGGGCTCCGGGTGATATCCTACCGGTGGGTGGGCATTCTTGTGGGTGGATGTCTTGTCGGATTTGGCGGCGCGTATCTGTCATTGGCTTACACGCATTTATGGACAAATGGGCTGTCCGCTGGCCGCGGTTGGATTGCCGTAGCACTGGTCATTTTTGCCTTCTGGGATCCGATGCGCGCCATGGTCGGTGCCTATCTTTTTGGGGGAGTTATGGCGTTTCAGCTGAGACTCCAGGCTGCCGGGACGCATGTTCCATCCTCGTTGCTTCTGATGTTACCGTATGCGCTAACGGTTATGGTTCTTGTTTTTTCATCTTGGAAAGGCCAAGGTACTGAAGCGCCTGCAGCATTGGGTGTAAATATTGAACCCCCTGACTAGCGCAAAGAATAGGGGAGAAAGGAGAGAAAGGAAATACGAACAATGGATCCAATATATACTAAAACATATCCTGTTTCATGGGACCAGTTACATCGAGATTCCAGAGCACTGGCTTGGCGGCTTTTGAATATCGAATTTTTTAAAGGGATTATTGCCGTGACTCGCGGAGGGCTTTTCCCGGCAGCAATTATTGCTCGGGAGCTCGATATTCACTTGGTCGACACCATATGTGTCTCCAGCTACGACTGGCAGGATAAAAAAGGCGAGGTTGAGATTCTTAAAACGATTTCAGGCGATGATGAAGGTTGGCTTATTATTGATGATTTGGTGGATACGGGAAGAACAGCAAGGGTTGTAAGGGGTATGCTCTACAAGGCTCATTTTGCTGCGGTCTATGCCAAGCCCGAAGGCAGACCACTTGTCGATACATATATCACCGAAGTGAGCCAGGATACCTGGATCTTATTCCCCTGGGATGCGGAAGCGCAATATATTCAACCCATCATTGGAAAAAAACAGGAATAACTTGGCAGAAATTAAGGGCAAGAGGGTTTCGGGTTTTTTATGAAAGGAGATATCTTTTTAGTTTACCACATGGTCATTCTGTGACCCAATATTATGATTTCTTGAAAAATCGATTGGGGTTTGCACAAAAAAATATCAAATCATAAATATTGGGTCACGCCGCTTAAACGGGATTGATATCGACTGGAATAAAAATCCTGAAACTCGGATATGCGATATCAACCTTTGATAATTGAAAATTTCACACAGGAAACGTAATGGGCGAAAATTCGCCAGCATTTATCCGGCTGGAAAGCATCAGCAAATCATTTGGAACGGTGCATGCCAACAGGGATATCAGCCTGGATATTCATTTTGGCAAGATCAAAGCCCTGCTGGGTGAAAATGGGGCGGGCAAAAGCACCCTCATGGGTATGCTCGCAGGTCAACTCCAACCGGACAAAGGAAGCATCTGTCTTCATGGAAAGCCGGTGGCATTTTCTTCCACAAAGGCTGCCATTAAAGCCGGGATTGGCATGGTCTACCAGCACTTCATGCTCGTTGAGACGATGACCGTGGCTGAAAACGTATTTCTTGGACAAGAAGAAGGGTTTTTTCTACAACCCAAAAAAATGGAAGACCTGGTAAAAGATCTGGCCGAAACTTACGGTCTCCAAATAGATCCTTGTGCTCGAATATCTGATTTATCAATGGGTGAGAAACAGCGGGTCGAGATTTTAAAACTCCTTCAACGCCGCAGTCAGCTACTTATTTTTGATGAACCCACTGCCGTCCTTACCCCGCAAGAAGCCATTCAGCTCTTTACCTCCCTCAAACAAATGGCCCGTCAGGGAAAAGCCATAGTGTTTATCAGTCATAAGCTTGATGAGGTATTAGAAATCGCCGATGAAATCGCGGTATTGCGGCACGGTCGGGTCGTTGATTCATTGAATCGATCGGATGTTAATTCCAAATCCGAACTGGCCCAGCTTATGATTGGACGGGATATCATGCACAAGATCGATAAACGACCACTGGAGCCCAAGCAGATGGTCTTAAGGGTCAAGGATTTATGTGATAATGTATTGAAGCATATTAATTTTGAAGTTCGACAAGGTGAAGTTTTGGGGATAGTCGGCGTTGCAGGCAATGGCCAAAAGCCTTTGGTGGAAACCGTTTGTGGGCTAAAACCGGTTGAACAGGGTGATGTTTCGATTTTTGGCGAGCCATGGTACCGTTTTTTTTCACGCAGATCCTGGAGCAACGCCTTATGCTATATACCTGAAGATCGACGAGGCCTGGCGTCTTGCCTGAATTTAGACCTGGTAGACAATTTCCTCCTGACAACACGTGAAGGGTTTTCAAAGGGCCCTTGGCTAAACAAGCGTGAGGCTGAAAAAAAAGTTCAAGGCCTGATCGACGCTTTTGGGGTTCAACCAAAAGATGCGCGGATTCTTGCGCGGCAGCTTTCCGGAGGCAATCTCCAGAAAATGGTTCTCGCCCGAGAGTTTTATCGTAGGCCTCGGTTGATTGTGGCTGAACAGCCGACGCAGGGTTTGGATATCGCTGCGACGGAAGATATCTGGAATTTACTCTTAAAGGCCAAGGATAAGGCTGGCATATTGCTTCTAACTGGGGATCTCACAGAGGCTCTGAGTTTGTCAGACAGAATCGCCGTCATGTATGAAGGACGCATTATGGATACGTTTTATACGCATGACACCCAAAAGATAAATCAAATCGGTTTAATGATGGCCGGTATTGTGCCTTGACTTGACAGTCAAAAGTCTTTATGAACTGAACTTTTCACCACAAGGGCACAAAGAACGCAAAGAAAAGTATCAATTGCTAAGCGGTATATTTTGGTCTAAATGCCCGCAAGGTATGTTTTTATTGTATTCCGTATTCTCAACGGAAAACAATAAATCAAACAACCTTTGCGTTCTCTGCGGCTCTAATGAGCGAAGCGAATGAGCGGTGAGTTATCGCATTAAAGTATCGGTGATTGCAAAATCGATTCGATCGAAAACAACTATGTTCTGTATGATTCCTGCGTCTTATAGTATGATTAACAATAAACTCCTGACAACAGCAAATATTTATTTAAAATGAAAGAGAAAATTAAACATCTTATTCTTCAGGCATCAAATGCTGCCTACTTGAACGGCGACCTTCCCTCTAAGGCAATTTTCGAGATAGAGGTTGATGTTCCCAAAATTGCATCACACGGGGACTTTTCTACAAATATGGCGATGATCATGGCATCTTCTCAAAAAATGCCTCCTAGGAAAATTGCGGAAGCCGTTATCAAAAACATCATTGATAGGGACAAGATTCTGAAAAAAACAGAGATCGCAGGCCCCGGCTTTATTAATTTCTTTATCAACACGTCCTCATGGCTCCCGGTTATCCGAAAGGTGCACAATGAAAATATTCGCTATGGTGCTTGCAACATAGGGAAGGGAAAAAAAATCCAAATTGAGTTTGTCAGTTCAAATCCCACCGGACCGTTGCATGTGGGACACGGTCGAGGTGCTGCCGTCGGCGACGCTGTGGCCAACATTCTTCAGTTCTGTGGGTATGACGTTCAAAAAGAGTATTATATTAATGATTCTGGTCGGCAAATCCACACTCTGGGTAAATCGGTTTTGCTGCGGTATAAGGCCTTGTTTGGGGAACAAATTGAATATCCAGAGGACTGCTATCAAGGTGATTATGTCTCCGATTATGCGACAGAAATAAAAAACCGCGAAGGCGAAGCGCTGCTCAATCAAGAAGAAGAAATGTCGATTCCATTTTGTGCACGCTTTGCTGCTAAACGGATTATTAAAAACATTCGACAAGATCTGGAGGCGTTTGGTGTCCATTTTGACAACTGGTACAGTGAACAAACCCTTTACGATTCCGGCAAAGTTGATGCGGTTATCGATGATTTTAGAAACAAAAAGATGATTTACGAAAAAGATGGCGCGCTCTGGTTTAAAACAACCAAATATGGTGATGAAAAAGACCGTGTGGTCGTACGTAAAAACGGCCAGACGACCTACTTCGCATCCGACATCGCCTATCATCAAGACAAATTTGACCGCGGTTTTGACCGTGTTATCGATGTGTGGGGTGCTGATCACCACGGATATATCTCACGCGTTGCCAGCGCCGTAGAGGCATCGGGTCGAGACAGAAACCAATTTCATGTTATTCTGGTACATCTCGTAAACCTGTTGCGCGGTGGAGAACCGGTCGCCATGTCGACCCGAGCCGGTGAATTTGTCACCCTGAGAGATGTTGTTGATGAAGTCGGCAGAGATGCCACCCGGTTCATCTTTCTTACCCGTCATTATGAAAGCCCTCTAGATTTTGATTTGGAGCTGGCCAAGAGAAAAACCAACGACAATCCTGTTTTTTATGTTCAATACGTGCATGCTCGTATATCGAGCATAATTCGCAAAGGAAAAGAAGACGGTTTTGACAACATTCCCTGGGATGAAAAGGCACTGGCAACACTGAATGAACCTGAGGAAATCAACCTAATGAAAGCGATGGATCGTTATCCTGAAACATTAAGAAGTAGCGCAACATATATGGAACCCCACCGCGTAACATTTTATCTGATGGATCTTGCGTCTATTTTCCACGCCTATTATAATAAACATAGGGTCCTAACTGACGATCCGGTATTATCAAAAGGGCGCCTGTATATGGTGAGGGCGATTCAAAAAATTATCCGAAATGGATTGACGCTGTTGGGGGTGTCGGCTCCGGACAAAATGTGAAACCTTTGAAAAATGCTCCCTTTTGCCCAATTTCAGCGTTAGGCTCAAAATTTAATCCTCGAAATACTCAATGTATGTCCCTGGTTAAAAATCTTCGCCTGCCTTGAACTTGAACAAAATTAAACATTTTTCAAAGGCCTCAATGTAAGTTAAATTTTATCGTTAGTAGAATGGCATCGAAGAAAAATAAAAAATCATCATCGGGTATTTCGCGAAAGGGGCTGCTCATCTGGATCAGCCTCACCTTTGTTGCTTCTGCGTGGATGTTTGTCCTCGGCATTATTGTGGGGCGAGGTACTGCGCCGGTAAGATTTGATATTGAGAATCTACAAAGAGAATTGGCTCTTTTGAGAGAGACCGGTATCATGAAAGAGCTCCGAAAATACAAAATAGATTCAGATGTCGATCGCCAGACAACAGAAATGGGGTTTTATGAAACATTAAAGGATGCCAATAAAGCGGTCGAGCTGAATGTTGACAAACAAGAGCAGCCGAGCAAGCCTGTTGCTGAAGATACAAAT
>CP070768.1:2853484-2865498 GCA_020345745.1 Desulfobacterales bacterium | reverse complement strand
TTTTGTTCGCGTTATCAAGAGGGGTGAAATCAAACTCGGTGATTTTGTCCAGGTCCTTGATAATTAAAAGGAGAGACTTACATGGCGGATCTGATTGACGAACATGGTAGACATATCGACTACTTGCGCATATCCATCACGGATCACTGCAACCTTGACTGTTTCTATTGTACGCCCTTTGGCGGCCGAACCCGCATGTCCCACAAGGAGATACTCCGTTACGAAGAAGTTCTGCAAATTGTTGAGGCAGCAGTCATCGCCGGAATATCCAAGGTGAGAATCACCGGGGGAGAACCATTGGTAAGAAAAGGCATGGTGGAGCTCTGCCGGATGTTGGCTGACATTGAAGGGTTGGAAAGCCTTGCCCTGACCACCAACGGCGTTTTTTTGGATAGATGGTCTTTACCTCTGTTCGAGGCAGGTGTTCGAAGAATAAATGTGAGTCTTGACACCTTAATACCTGACAGATATAGACACATTACAGGGGGAAACTATCATCATTGTGTCCTCAACGGCATCGAGCGTGCTGAAGCGGTGGGGTTTTTCCCTATTAAAATAAACACCGTTGTGATGCGGGGCATAAACGATGACGAAATAGAAGATTTTGCTCGTTTAACCTTTGAAAAACCATTTCACGTCCGATTTATCGAATTGATGCCAACCAATGGCCAGTCATCTAACAGCCAGGCATCCTTGTTTGTCCCTGTAGAAGAAATGATACGTCAGGTAAAAAGCGTTGGTGATTTGTGTCTTGAACACGAAACAGAATCCTTCGGGCCTGCACGGATGTGCCACTTTAAGGGAGGCATTGGGAAGGTGGGATTTATTACACCCATGAGCCGGCACTTTTGCAATGCTTGCAATCGGCTTCGCCTAACCGCAGAAGGGAAACTGAGAACGTGCCTGTTTTCAGATAAAGAGATTAATATCAAAAAGCCACTGCGAGCAGGTGCCTCCACAGCAGAATTGGCAGATATTTTCAGACGGGCCGTAAAAGTAAAACCTCAAAAACACGATCTGACCCACAACAGGCATGAGTTGTTGGGGCGTGCCATGTATGCCATCGGAGGATAAAGATACAACCTCCACCAAATCAATACAAACGTCGAAAAGACTTGAATAGGAGGGACGCATGTTCGGTATCGGAATGCCCGAATTGTTAATCGTTCTGGTGATTATGTTGATCATTTTTGGTGCTGGGAAGCTGCCAAGCATTGGCGCGGGACTGGGAAGCAGTATTCGAAACTTTAGAAAAGCCGTAGCTGAGCCGCAAACAGAAAGTGAAAAATCAATTCCCAAAGAGATTGATTAGCAAATAAAGCATGACATAAACTGCGCAGAAAAAAACAGATAACATATTTCGTCAAAATCCCTTTTGTCTTATGGAAGAGCTGGTCATATCTCCATATTTTTTATCGGCCCTATTCTTTACCGTAGCCCTGGTATATTCATCTGTTGGCTTGGGCGGCGGGTCTTCATACACGGCATTGATGGCGATATTGGGAGTCAGTCATGTTGCTATTCCAGCCATATCATTAACGCTGAATCTGTTTGTGACCTCCGTGGGAAGCTACAATTTTATCCGTAAAAAGCATGCTCGCCTTGGACTGGTTGCTCCATTTCTTGTTACCTCCATTCCCATGTCTTATCTCGGCGGAGCTATAAAGCTGCCAAAAGATATTTTTTACTGGATTTTACTGGTGAGCCTAATCTTCGTATCAATAAGAATTTATGCTTGGGAACATACTTCACTCAGACTCGACATCGGCAAGGCTAAAAAGATAATCGTCTCATTAATGGCCGGTTCTGTGCTGGGGTTTATCGCCGGCACTGTCGGCATCGGCGGCGGTATCTATTTGGTTCCGTTGATTATCATTTTGGGCCTCGGTTCAGCAAAGGAAGCGGCGGCCTGCGGTGCTGTTTTTATTTGGGTGAACTCGTTATCAGGATTAATCGCACGATTCCAATACCACTCAATTGATATATTCGCATTCCTTCCTGTTATCGTGGCTGTTTTAATTGGCGGGTATTTAGGCTCATTTATGGGCTCATCAACGTTGTCTTCTCGCGCGATGGAAAAATACTTAGGCGGGATCGTAATTGTTGCCATTGCATTTCTTTTAAAGAGAACCCTCCTTATTTGACAGCAGAGAGCAGCTCGCTTGAAATGAAACAATCATCAGCACCAAAAAAATTTATTGGATTTCAGACCGCACTGGAATCCACGCTTAAAACCATCAAGCCGCTGGATGTCGTTGCAAAGAATCTTGCTGAGAGTATCGGGTTTGTCTGTGCTGAAAAATTGCATGCATGTGTCGATTCTCCTTCGGTCGATGTGTCGATGAAAGACGGCTTTGCAGTCAATTCGTCTGATGTTTCCGGCGCAACACCGGAAAAACCGGTCCGTCTAGCCCTTGTTGGCATTTCGGGTGCAGGTCAGAAGGATAGGTTTGTCGTCGCTCCGGGAACCGCAGTCCGTATACTGACCGGTGCAAGAATTCCAGAAGGCGCCGATACGATTGTCGCCGAAGAACTCACAGCACATTCCACGGAAGAAGTAAGCATATATAAACCTGCAGAATTAGGGTACAACATACTTGCCAAGGGTAGCGATGTCGCCCGCGGCGAAATCATTGTTCAGGATGGCAGTTTTCTAACGCCGGGAAATATTGGGCTACTTGCTGCTGGAGGGATCGAAAGCGTTCGCGTGTATCGCCGACCACGTGTGGCATTGATCGCCACTGGCGATGAAATGGTTCTCCCGGGACAGCCGCTATCGGAAGGAAGTATATATGCCAGTAACCTGTTGACGTTGCATGCCTGGTGCCGACGCTTCAAAATGATCACCGGTCTTGATATTGCGCCTGATAAGGAAGATATGCTCAAAGAGAAGCTGTTTCAGATGGCGTTGAGCCATGACGCCCTGATCACCAGTGGTGGTGCGTGGACAGGAGATCGGGACCTTATGGAAAAGGTCCTGAATGCCCTGGGCTGGAAAATGGTTTATCATCACGTTCGGCTGGGGCCCGGTAAAGCCGTTGGCTTCGGGATGCTAAGCGAAAAACCCGTGTTCATTCTTCCCGGTGGTCCGCCCTCCAACCTGGTGGCCTTTCTACAACTGGCCCTGCCAGGATTACTCAAGCTTTCCGGATACCTCAGGCCGGGGCTGCCGCAGATGACTGCAATACTTGAAGAGACGCTCGAAGGACAAAACGACTGGACCCAGGCAATTTTCGGTTTTCTGAAACCTGGACACCAAGAGCCGACGTTTCGACCCACAAGCAGTTTCAGCCGTTTAAAAAATATGGCCGATGCCAACGCCCTTCTGCTGATCCCGGAAGGTGTCTCCAAATACCATAAAGGAGACGCTGTCGTCGTTCAAATACTCAGTTAAATAATACCAACCCGAATACATCATGAAAATCTTCGCAAGGCCTTTTTATTTATAATGAAAACAACATGTGCAGGTATCATCCTAGCCGGTGGACAGAATATCCGGATGGGTGGCCGGAATAAAGCGTTTCTTCGCCTGGGCGGCCGCTATTTTCTGGACCGGATTATTGATACCCTCTCAAATGCTTGTTGCGAATTGCTTTTGGCCACCCGCGAGCCGGCCTTATATAGTGAAAGGGACCTCATCGTCGTTGAGGACATTCTTCAAGTTCGCAGTCCCTTAACCGGTATTCATGCC
This sequence comes from Desulfobacterales bacterium, assembly GCA_020345745.1. Taxonomy (GTDB): domain Bacteria; phylum Desulfobacterota; class Desulfobacteria; order Desulfobacterales; family UBA11574. The sequence continues at coordinate 2,861,807 of CP070768.1, read as the reverse complement.
GGTTTGGTAAACATGCAGGCAGACTATGCCTTTTGTACGAGTTGTGACACGCCGCTGTTAAAAAATGAGATTGTTCAGATTCTGATCGATGAGATTGAACCCGGGTATGATGTCATCATACCTGCTTCCGGAACATACTATCAGCCGACGTGCGCCGTTTACGCCAGAAGATGTATCCCCTTTATTGAAGAACAGTTGAATTTAGGGGATTTAAAGACAGACCATCTCTATGAAAAAATCGAATTAAAAAAGATCCCCTATGCAAAGTTTGAGGCTGTCGACCCTGAATTGAGCTCCTTTTTCAATGTCAACACACCCGAAGACATTTATTTAGCCAATCGACTGTTAAGACAAAAGTCGTTGTTCTCAAAATAACGCAATGTTGCATCATCACAAATGTATCAATCATCGGTTGTCGATATCGAAATCATAGTAACCTTCACCGCTGCATGGGGGGCAGGCTGGCCCTAAATGGAGAGGATACGAATCGCTGCACTTCGGACACTGTCCCGTAGGCACAGGATTCGGATCTTTGAGTGCGCGATGCAGACGAACCGAACCATGAGCGATAAGTTGCGGAGCAGCAGTTAGCATCTCTTTTGCGATGAGATCAAACAATGGTTTTTCTCTTGGGCGGCCGGTTCTTTCAAACCAGTTGTGAATCAGCGAATATTTTGAGATTCTAGCGTGATTCAGCCACGTTCTCACACCTGAAAGGGTTTGCCGATCATAAGCGGTCAGGGCAAATTTCCCCCAATCAAAAACCTGTAGAAATCCGTTTCCGAACGTGCAAGGCGTCAGAATCTGAATGGCATCCGGCAAACAGACGACGGTTTCGCACACCACATTCAGATAATGGGTTGGTCCCAGTTCTTCCAGCGCTCTATCCAGCATCAAGCCCCCCAACAGCACCCCCGGAGATCGGTGACCGTGAAATGCCTCCATTTCGATTAAAAAGTCATCATAGGTAATCCCGCAAAGCTTCGGTGCATTCATTTTTTATCCTATTTTAAATCCTTGAAAGGTATGAATTCTCCCTTTACACGGCGGACATCAGGCAAACATCGTTTGCCTTTAGGAGCCTTGGTGCCACAATCGAATCCTGCTATCTTTTCTTCCACCATGATCTTTTGCAAATTAAGAGCTCGTCCCTTGACTGGAAAATCCTGTTTTATGTCTGCTTTTGTATATCCAAAGCAGTTACAAAGCGGATTTAATTTTTGACTTGTTGGCTATTATTTTATCAGAAGGGATTTTTCACGATACCATAGAAGGGTTGCATCAAAAAACATCACCGAAATATTCCTCTTTTCCAATAGAGGCATATGAAGACATATCCGGAATTTTTAACGACTTTACAGCAAAATCATAAACGCGGCTATAATCAAAGCTCAGCCCCATCCTTTCGTAGTAGCGTTCCAAAATCCGTTTTGGCCTGAAATCTTTGAATTCGCAGGGTATTAAAAGAATGGGAATACCTTCTCTCTCGATCCATTTCTTGATTTCATCATTGTTGTACTTGAGCAAGGGTCTAAAAACCGAATATCCTTCTTTCATTTTTATCAGTGGATAAAACCGATGGGCGATCTCCTTTAACCGATTACTTTTTTCAATATCACTTCCGGGTTCGAATTGTAGTGAAATACTGTTCAGCATATGTTCTACTGCATAGCTGGTAATATCCCAGAGGGAAAAGGCGACGACGATGACCAGACGGCCCCAATCGTCTATCCAGTCTGCCAGTATATTTTTCATTAGCTTTTTTCTCAATTCTTGACACCCAAAGCACGGATTTGGTGAATGCTTGATATAGTCATCGCTTTCTCCTACATCGTGCCATACGATATCTACCCTTCGTTTATTCCAGTAAGATTCAATTCTCATTTTCTCTTCTTCTGTGTATCTATGCGCCGGATAAGTGGCTCCATGTGCCTGAAAATCAAAACCGAATTCCTTTCCAGCCCTCGTAAGCAAATCCATGGTTACCGATGAATCTTTTCCTCCGGAGTACAATAAGTAGATATTTTTATCCGAAAGATTTTTGAGTATCGTTTCGTGGTCTTTTTTCCAATGTGTATAATTTAAATCTGAATTCATTGTAATTAACATGGCTCCTTTTTAACGGCTAGGTTTCCCATTTTTTGTTCTTTTACTATACTAGCGCTTTAACCAATAAAAAGTTTAGCTTACCCCTTGAATTTCAAACAATATAAAATATTTAATGCTTACATAATAATGCCACATTGTGGCATATTGGTCAATACTTATTTTCCCGTAAAGAAAATCACTAATAGCATGGTGATACGCAGCAAACATCATCTAATATAATTATGCTCTCTATTAATGGATGATGACCCGTGAATACGTAGTATGGTAGTGAAGCTCCGCGCCTTAAAAGGTGGGGGTTCTGCCTTACGGCAGTACTTCGCGCCCGCTAAGGATTTTTTCATTTTCATATAGCTCCCCTCGACCCCGCCTTAAAAGGCGAGGTTTGCTGGGAGCAGGCCGGTCAAGTGCTGGCACCTGCTGGCTCGGACTTAGTCGAACAAAAAGTCATAAACACTCGTGTGGAAATCAATATCTGTTGGACTTTCTTTTTGTGTGGTGCGGAATTGCCTGTAACCAGTGCTACAAAGCAAGCAGATTTTCTGAGCTGTAAGTAAGTTCTAAAAGTCTTCTAATATTCGGCTGGCTACACATGCCCGACACGTTCCTGACCTAAAGCGTGCGGCATCGGAAAGCGATAGAACCCCTTTAATATGCTTGGTATCATCCCCGTGAACAAATATTCGCTGGATATCGTTCAACAGCATTTGCCTTATGGCTTTGGAGAGAAGTTCGTCTGAACTACAGGATGTTACTGGTCTGTTCATGATGTTTTCCGCCAATTCATCTATCGAGACGCCGTGGATATATGCAATGACGATATCGGCTTTGGAAATAACCCCAACCGGCTCCCTTTGCCCATCAACGATTAAGACCGCCCCCAACCGTTGGGCCGATAGCACCTCAACAACCTGCCTGATGGAATCATCTTTGTTGCATAATGTAATTTCCGCTGTCATGACCTCTTTTACTTTAAGCTGCGGCAGTTCATCATCGGCTTTTTTAGTTTTCCGTAAGCTTTTTGAGCAGGTTCGGCAGAAGCGGTACAATAGTCCCACAATGTCCGTGTAGGCCAGTATGCCTGTGACTTCACTAGAATCTGCCCCCAGTACGTATAGACGATGTATGCCATTTTTTTGCATAATGTCTATCACATCTTCAAGATTGTCGTCAGGGTAACAGTAAAGTGACGGACCAGATATAACATCTTGCAGGACCGTTTCAATGGGAAGACCGGCATAGTACACGCCCATGATATCCGTTTTAGAAACAACGCCACAAGGCGCTCCCGCAGCATCATCGACAAGAACGGCATTGCTCTTAAATTTGATCATGTGTCGGATGCAGATTGCTATTGATGTGTCGAAAGAAAGGCGGTTAACATTGCTTCGCATGGCTTCTTTGACTTGTATGCCAGTTAGAATGCTACGATTTTTTACTACAGGCATTTTAAACCTTCACCAAAAGACATCATGTTGCAGCGACCCAATCGATTTTGAGCCACCTGCCGCATTAATCCTCCTAACCGATCCCTTTACTCCTTGAACTTTCTCAGCAAATAGTAAAAGACGTCGGACCGATAAACGACCCCGACGACCCGACCCTTTTCAACAATCGGCAGCCTTCGAATATGCTTTTTAATCATAATTTCGATAATAACAAAAATGTGCGTATCAAGCTTGATGGTGACCAGGTCAGTGGTCATGATGTCTTCTACGTGGATATTCTTGACACGGCCCAGAAGAGCCTCGAATAACGGTCCAGGATCAAGATCCTCCATCTCACCCCAGATTTTGACATGCTTGGGTTGGATAAACAGCAAAATATCATACATAGATAGCATGCCCACCAAACGATCATGGTTATCCGTAACCATCATTCCGAATATCTTTTTACCTTCTTTATCGCTTGCTGCTCTAAACAACCGAACTGCTTCAGCTATAGTATTTTCAGGCTGTAAGCAATGAAAGTTGGTATCCATCACTTCACTGGCAAACATTGCATCTCTCCTAGGTATTTAATTATCATTTTATTCATATCACCTTTTTAATCGATATTGGATAAAAAAATATAGAACCAGTGAATGATTCGCCGACCCTTGATGACTCTGTGGACGAAACGCCGCAGCCGCACATGTCGGCTGCAGCGCATTAAATAGAATCTAGCATCAATATAGCCGTTCCTTAACAGAAATGGCGCTATAAATACATACTTCCAAACATGACAGGCAGAGGATACACTTATCCGGCTCAAATGATACATACCAGGATTCCCTGTCAACCTCGAGAGCCTGTGTCGGGCAATGCGGAATGCACGATGTACAGCTGGCACATCGATCTTCCAGATGTCGAATTTCCTCAGCCAAAGACTCTACTTGAACGCCGACCTGTTCAAGGTAATTGAGTCCGTGAGAAACCTGACTTTCCTCGCCGCTGAGTTCCACAACCATCATTCCCTGCTTACCTGGATCGATACTGGCCCTCAAAATATTGACCTGAACACCGTAATCGACAATCAGGTGATACGTAACGGGGTCTTCAACAATATTTTCCGGAAAATTAAGAACAACTTTCGTCTGTTTCATATTGTCGCCTCCTTTCCTGTATTGGCACCCGGAAGCGGGGCCTGCCATTGCGTCAGATAAAAATCACCGTTTTGAATGAGTTGCTTGAGGTGTTGGGCCACTTCGCGAGCCTTGGCATAGCTAGAAAAGGAACCCGTTGGCACATCCTGATCCTTTATGCGGATGCTTCCGGATTTCAATTCTTCATAAGTAACTTCACCTATCTTCGCTGCACCTTCCCCTCTTGGATAAAACTCACTGTAATCAACCACCGGCGCCTTTAGCTCGTTGTCGGTAACTGAAACCGAACGAACGATCTCCTCGTCCAGAATTGGAATGGGAACCCCTATGGCAACACTTAGGGTGAGCCCATAACCGGCAAATGATACCGCTCGCAGCCACTTAAGGGACATGTTCCGCAAGTCACCAATCAGAGCTATCGTACCAGCCGGTGTCAGCGGCGTATCATTTTCCATGCGTGCCGCTCCTGGATTGTGTTGGGTGCCGGGCCAAACCACATATCCTTCTGCTCCGCAGAAAAAAATACGGGTTCCTATGCCGATGGTTCTGTAATGAGGATCGTTAAAAAGAGGAGAAAGTTGACCGGCACTGCAGTAATAGGCGTTTCCGAGCTTTGGTTTGAGTTTTCCCATATAGGTGTATATCGGTTTGTCGGAAAGGTTTACTGCAACATTATAGTTCTGATAACAGTTTCTTGGATTGAACATAAAAGCGTCGTTCATGTCGTCTAAACCGATGAGCTGTTCACGGCTTTTTCGGGGGTAGCAGTCGGTACCATAAGCCCCTCCCTTTAACGTCACTTTTTTACCGGCAACCAAATCTTCAATAACATGAGCGCCGCCGTATCTGAATTTTCCGGGTCGACTATTGCTGTTGCGTGGATCGCCGTCGGGCAAGGCAGTGGCCCCGATATAAATATCCGCAGCCGCCAAACCGGCGTATGCCGGAACATCGTTGAGGGTGGCAAACCCTCCGCCCAGTTTCATTTTATCTTTCGGCTGTTTAATGTTAAAAAAAGCGCCTGAAGAGCACATGGGAGCGAAGGTGCCGGTGGTAACGACGTCTACCTCCCTGGCCGTTTTTTTTGATCCTTTTTCTTGTACGACATCGATAATTTCCTCAGCAGTTAAAACGACCGCCGTACCTGATCGAATTTTTGCATTAATTTCTTCAATGGTTTTTGTCATTGGGAATACCTCCTATTCGAATAATGGTTGAATTTATAAAAAAACCGATGAGATGGCTCCATCAGGAGCCCGGACATTATCCATAGGCATACCCATCTAATTGCTGAAATGGTATAGATTAATTTGGAATTAAACGTCGAAAACATACGCTCTAAGCTCTTTTTAAATAAAAAAGCCGCGGGGCTCGCCTGTTCCCCACGGCTTAAATGATCGAAAAAATACAAGAATCAATCCATGGGTGCACCTCTAGCGGGCATCATGGACATCATGTTGCAAGCATGCACTATGGATTGATTCTTTATCATGGTTATATTTGCCTCGTGTTTGTACCACAATGAAGTATATCAACAACCGTTCAATGTCAAGAAAAAAAATCATTTTTTCAAAATTTTTACACCAGCTTACCTTATCGTTAATGAAAAAGATACGCACGCGATAATTTTTTTGAAGGAGATACAATCGAGAGACCGGATTAAAGAAAAACTAAGAAAAGACTAAATTCGCAAAGAGGTTATTATGTCGATTTATTTTGGCATGTTCGGCAATATCTGAGATGATTTTCGCTCGCATGCAAGGACACTGTGCTCGTTATGATAAAAATCACAGCCGTCATCGAGTGCTTCTTTCAGTTTGGTCCTAGCGCGATGGAGCCTTATTTTTACCGTGTCAAGCGAAACCTGGAGGATATCAGCGATCTCCCTGTTTTTAAATCCCTCAAGCTCACTGAGTATGACAACTGCCTTATAGTCAGAAGGAAGCTGGTCTATAAATTCCCTTATACATTCATTCATCTCTTTTTGTATGAGGGTCTGATCCGTTGATGTTTTAATCTGGTCAGACCAGGTATTCCTGTCTTCAATCTCTGGACTTTCTTCAATGCTGGTATGCTGAGATATCCGTTGAAAAGATGGAGACCTCATTCTGTCAATAGCCGCGTGGGTCGCAATACGGTATAGCCAGGTGGAAACCTTTGACTCACCCTTAAAATGCCTTAAACTCCGGCTAACCTTTTCGAACACTTCCTGTGTTATATCTTCAGCCTCGTTTTGACCAGCCAGCCGGGTTAAATAACGACGTATTTTTGGTTGAAACTGTTCGTAGATATCGTTGAAATCCATCCCCCTGCCCTTGGTTTATTTCCTTATGTTCGAGATGCGAGATGTTGTACTGATGATAAATCCCAACAATTGGACATTGCTGCCTCGTTTATACTTACTACACCGTCGTATACGTGTGCATTCTTAGTTTTCAGTCACTTCCAATATGCGCCTTAATAGATGTTTTGAACTATTATTTATGGGTCTGTTCCAATATTTAACCATGCGTTCTGCAATACGCATAATACAATTACCTGCCAGGCTTTCTTGAAAATGAGGAAGAAATGCGATTTGCTTTTTAACGGCCTGACGGACAGCCAAATCATCAAAAATGAAGCCAAAATAGTCAACTTCAACTGAAACATTACTTTCTAAACCCCTGCTGATCTGATCAGCAACTTTAATATCTCTGGGGTTTTCTCCCAAGTTGAATACGACCCGAGGACGGTACATGTTACACAGCTCTTTTACGGTTTTTTCTGCCTCAGGGTCTATGCTAGCTATTCTTGACTGCAACGTTCTTATATCTGTAGGCCCATCAGTCATTGATTGTTTGTTAAAATGTTTCAGCAATTGCCGAATTTGGTTGTCACCTGCAAAAGATCGCTCAATGACACGCAGGATGAGATGCTTCAAAAAGATCATCATGCTTATGGTAGAAGGGTAGTCAAATGTTGTGATGACAAAACCATGGTTGGATATCCTGAAAAAATCTAGCGTATTGAATGATGTGCCAGACCCAAGATCTAGAAAGATATACTCGGCGGGTAGTCTCTTTATGCGGGAAATCAATCGTATTTTCTGCGCATAAGGAATGTTGGCTAAAAATGGAGTTCGGCCATCGCCGGGAATGAATTGCAGATTCGGAATTTTGGTTGCTACCATTAAATCTTCAAGCTCTGCACTGCGTGCTTTTAGAAAATCGCCAATGCCTGGATATTTATTGGGTAGACCAAAAAATGAATGCAGGTTAGATCCTCCAAGGTCGAGATCGATTGCCAAAACGGTATGCCCCATAGCAGCCATTGCAATAGCGATGTTTGCAGCAAAGAACGTTTTTCCAACGCCACCCTTTCCTCCTGCAACAGGTATGATAAACGTTTCTGGTTTCATGGTAAAATAAGGCTAATTTTTTCTATCGTAGAGCGGGGAAGCTGTTGGTAGGAATTAATCTTGCAAAGATTAACGCTCTAAGTTCTTTTTGGTGAATTTGTTTGCAAGGCTAAAGCTTGTTGCAACTCATCATCATTGATGGCGCCTATCTCAATGAGGATATCCCCTAGCCTCCTCTTCACTCTATTGAGCGCACAATTTAATATCAGATTTTTCTGCTTAATCGTAATAATATC
>CP070768.1:2843096-2853384 GCA_020345745.1 Desulfobacterales bacterium | reverse complement strand
AACTTCAAATCCGGTAGACGTTTTAACATCAGCTCAACACCAAAAACGGACTCAAAGTGATGCCTAACCGATTCGCGAACGCGATTCATGGGCACCTGTGCTGAGAGTTCTTTTGCCATGGATGTCATTTGAATGTCTTCAAGACCGCACGGATTTATCCAGTCAAAGGGCTGCAACAACATATTAACGTTTAAGGCTAGGCCGTGAAAGCTAATGTCTCTCTGAACGGAAATCCCGACACTCCCCAGTTTGTTGTTACCCACCCATACGCCTCGGTTTATGGACTTTCGCTGGGCTTTAATTCCCCAGTCATCAGCCACACGAATCATCACTTCTTCTAACCTATCGATGTACTCAAGAACCGGTAGTTTCGCTTTTTTTAAATCAACAATGGGATACGCAATCAGCTGTCCGGGGCCGTGGAAAGTTATATTACCCCCCCTTTCTACTCGAATAATTGGAATGTTTTGCTTTTCTAAAAAGTCTTCAGAGACTTTCAGGTTTTCAGTCCCACAGCTTCGACCCAAGGTGAAGACCGGATCGTGTTCTAAAAATAAAACGATGTCTTTTTCAATGACTTTATTTTTTCTGGCAAACATCAATTCGTGCTGTAGGTTTAATACATCCCGATAGGGTAAAACGGGAAGCTCAATACAGATCCATTCATTAGCCACAGATAAATTCATGAACGAAGCCCTCAGCCCGAATATTTCATTAAAATGTTAGGGTTAAATTATTTTGGTCGGTGGCTCCTCTTTTGCCATAAGCACAATATCTCTTGGATTGCAAAGCTGTTTTGGCAGCTCTGCCACCCGGCCACAGGCGATGCAAACAAAGTTGATATGCTGCAGTTTGGGTTTGCAAATATGTCTTGGATCTTTGTGGGCTGATCCGCAGTGTTCACAGACATAAGCATCAGTTATCTTTACTGGATCACAAAGATGGCCAGAATCTTTTTTTACTTCTCCGCAACCTTTGCACAAATGGACGTTATTTTCCATGATGTATCTCCTTTTAAAGACTTTGCAGTTATGACTACATAATCATCCGAACTGGCATGCACCCAATAGGTGGCTGCTAAGACGGACAACGACGGTTCTCAATCATAGCGAATGTTAGAATAATGTTCCATAACAATTATTTAATCAGGATATCTTGTTGAAAATAATTATAAATCAAAATCCATGCCAAAAGCAGAAAAAGCCGATATTGGCTTAAATATGATAAAATTTCAACAGGTTGTGCTCATAATCTGTTTGTAGTTCAATGACCATAGAATGATGATATGTTGTTTTGATACACAGGTGTCTCAGCATACTGTTCATCTGCTTTGTTTATCGTGATTTCCAATATAATACTTTGTAACTTTGCTACATTTCAACGGGGTTGACATTATGGATGGTTGTTTGTATCTAATTTGGGATTAAACGCTCAACACACTTAATGGAGGTAGGCCATGATTAACAAGGTGATATTGATCGGCAATCTTGGAAGAGATCCTGAAGTCCGTTATACAGCTGATGGTCGGGCGGTAGCTAATTTCAGCATAGCGACTTCTGAGAGATGGAAAGATAAAAATACCGGGGAAATGCAAGAGCGAACCGAATGGCACAACATCGTTGCTTGGGGTAAACTGGGTGAAATATGTGGTGAATACCTTGCAAAAGGAAAACAAGTCTTTATCGAAGGGAGACTGCAAACAAGGTCATGGGAAAAGGACGGTGTGACTAGATATACTACCGAGGTTATAGCATCCGAAATGAAAATGCTGGGGGCCAGAGATACCGCTGGTACTTACAGACCGCCGGAAGGTAATACCATACACCAAGGACCGGGTCCATCGATTCCGAGCAGGGAAGATGATGACATCCCGTTTTAATGCGGTCAAGATGCTATTTTTATTGGAAAATCTTATCGTTCAGAAGAGCTTCTATCGTTGGTATAAAAAAAGGGACGTCATTTTCCGACACGATGTATTGTCGGCAGGCATGGTCGTTTAAGAAAATTATATTATGATTTATTTTCCTCAAGCTTATCGGGTTCTTTTTTATCGGGTTCTGATGTAGCACCTTTGAAGTTTCTGATGGCTTTACCCATACCCGCTCCTATTTCCGGGAGCTTGCCGGCACCAAAAATAATAAGGATGATAACCAGGATAATTATAAGTTCTGGCATTCCAATTCCAAACATAGTCTCCTCCTATGTGTCAAGTCGAGAAACCTAAGCAAAACAACCTCTTTTACTCAATCTCGGAGTGCCCGATGGGGGATTTGTCAGCTGGATAAATTGTTAATCCGCCAGGATTCGGTGGCGGATAGATCTTTTGAACTCAATGTATTTCTGTGGTTAATTTGCCAAAATTCGGTGGCGAATTAAAATTTTCACCTTTCCCCGTTCACAGTCCGGGACCTTCGAGCTGACTTTGAATAAAATTGAACATTTTTCAAAGGTCTCTTCAAGTCTCTTTGAGCTCTCGCAAAAGCTGCTTAAATTCTTTTGATTTTAAATAGCTGTCTATGACACCTTGATAATCGATCCATTTCCTCCAAATTTCAAGCCATTCCTCATTGTGCCAGTAATATTTAGGATCACCCTTTCCTTGAAGCCTTTTGATATAATCAGTGTATTCTTCGGAACAACTTTCACAAAAACGATAGGGTACCCTTAAATCAACAATCCTGTTTATTTTACTTTTTTCTTCGGCACTGATCTGTGTGCCACATTTTTCACACTTGAAAGAACAGTGGGTGCACTGAAAAATCTTCTGAACAGCCAGAATTTTTCGCTTTCTGATGATTTCAGCTTCTTTCTCTTTGGTATACTGCAGTTTTTCATTAAGCGGAATAATATCAGCCATGGTCACCTTGATACAATTAAATAAATGATAAAATCGTTAACCGATTTTTTTCTATTAGGTTATGTAAAATATAACATTGGCGAATAAGAGTGTCAATCTATTCCCTGATTGATGCTCAACTAAATCATTCTAGTTTATCCATGCCTTGAAAATAGCCCTTACTCGTGATAATCATTAAAGTTAAAAGAAAGGATCTTGATTTATGGAAAAACATTTTAAACCAAATGGGCGACCGGTTTTGATTGGGAGTCTTCCTGTCTATGATCACACCGAGGCTGTTCAACTCATTTTCAGGTATACCCCTGAAATTCCTTTATGGGCTCAACTTCCTGTATATCAAGAAGAAGGGATGGTTGCCCAATTTATGAGTGGTTTTCCAGGGCTAATTACGGAACAAGGCAGGACCTATGTCGATACGACCAATGATCGATTTGATCAAGAGCTTCTTGAATTTTACGAAGATTATATGGCAGTTGATAAGGGCGAAAAAAGATTTGATGATTCGAGATTCGTCTTAGCAACAGATGCTGCCAGAGGGTTTTTTTCATTTATTGAGCACCTTCAAACCCTTCCCGATTCTCCGGTTGCGATCAAAGGACAAATAACGGGTCCTTTAACGTTTGGTTTGGGCTTAACCGATCAGAATAGAAAAGCGATCTTTTACGATGAGCAATTAAGGGATGTGGCAGTTAAGCATTTGGCCCAAAAAGCAAGATGGCAAGTGAGAACACTTTCCCGGTTCGGTCGACCGGTGATTATATTTTTTGATGAGCCTGCCTTAGGCGGCTTTGGATCTTCTGCATTCATCGGTATCTCTAGAAGCGATGTAGCCCAATGCTTTCAAGAGGTCATTGACGCTGTGCATGCAGAAGGGGGGCTTGTAGGAATCCATGTATGCTCAAACTTCGACTGGTCGCTGATTTTAGACTCTGAGTCGGATATAATCAGCTTTGATGCTTACTCCTATTTTGATAAGTTCATCCTTTATCAGGATAATATCAAGCATTTCGTCGAATCCGGCGGTATCATAGCGTGGGGGATTGTTCCTACTTTTAACACCGACGATATTGAAAAAGAGAACCCGTCGTCGCTAGCCGCCATGTGGGAAGATCAGACGCTTGCACTTGAGGGTCTGGGCATTGATAAGACGACCATATGGCGTCAGTCGTTAATAACCCCCAGTTGTGGAACCGGTTCCCTGAGCCTTGATCTTGCCGCGAAGGTGCTTATGTTAACACAAAATGTTTCTGATATTATTAGAAAAAATTATAAATGAGGTGCGAATGAAAGAAACAGATTCAAACAGAAAATTTTCAGGCGCAACCCGATATGTTTTAGATGATGAGCTGGCCAGTATTGTGAACGTCTCCATGGCCCTTGAAATGCCGCTGCTTTTAAAAGGAGAACCCGGAACAGGCAAAACCATGCTGGCCCATGCCATTGCAGAGAGTTTGGAAATGCCGCTGATTGTCCTTAACGTAAAATCGAGCATGAAGCTTATCGATGCTTTATACCAATACGATACATTGACACGCCTTAATGATAGTCGATTTGGCGATTCTAACAGGGATGTCAGCAAAATAGAGGATTACATCAAAATGGGTAAGATCGGCCAGGCTTTTACATCAGAAGTTAGGGCGGTGCTGTTGATCGATGAAATAGACAAGGCTGACACAGACTTTCAGGATGATATGCTCGACGTTTTGGACCAGATGGAGTTTGATATTATTGAGATTGACAGAACCATAAGAGCCAAATATCGCCCTGTTATAATTATTACATCGAATGCAAAAAAAGATCTTTCCGATCCGTTTTTGGGCAGATGTAATTTTCACCACATCGCTTTTCCTGATCCTAAAATGATGCGAAAAATCGTCACCGTTCATTTCCCTGATACTGACGCCAACTTGATGGAAAATGCCGTATCGACACTATATAAGCTGAGAGAAATTGATAACATTGAAAAAAAGCCAGCGACGAGAGAGCTGATTAACTGGATACGAGCACTGGAAACAGATCCTGACTTTAAACCGAAAACGTTGGCTAAAGGCGATATTCCGTTTCTGGGTGTTCTGTTCAAAAAAAGCCAAGATTATGATAAGGCCATGAGCATTACCAACCGTCCCAGATTATTTTGACCGGTGAACCATGTTTATTGAATTTTTTTATAAACTAAAGATCGCGGGAATACCGGTCAGCCCTACCTCGTTTTTAACCCTTCAAAAGGCACTGAACAAGGGACTTATCAACTCTTTAAACCAGTTTTACACATCTTCCCGGGCAATTCTTGTGAAAAGTGAACGTTTTTTTGACATTTTTGATCAGGTGTTCGCGCATCAGTTCCAGGGAGCTGAAATGCCGGATGATGAAGGGTTTGAGATTGCTGAAACGGCAAAAGCCTTGTTGGAAGAATGGTTGAAGGATCCAAAAACCCTTGCGCTTGCCCTTGACGCAGATGAATCTGATCTTAGCAAATTGACGCCTGATGAACTCATTGAATATTTTACAGCACGCCTTAAAGAGCAAAGAAAGCGTCACAGGTATGGTAGCACATGGATCGGCACCGGTGGTACGTCTCCGGTCGGCCATTCAGGACATCATCCTGGTGGAATGCGGGTAGGCGGTGTTTCTCTTAACAAGTCTGCCGTTAAAGTGGCTTTGGAAAGAAGATATAAGGATTACTCCTTAAAAGGGCCGCTCAAGCAAGAAATGATCGGTGAAGCCCTAAAAAGACTTCGCAATATGATTCCAGTGGGGCCTAAGGATCAGGTGGACATAGATGAAACCATTTACCAGACCATGAAAAATGGCGGTGAAATCGAGATCGTCTTTTCCAGAAGTTTAAAAGATCGTTTGAAGATAATCCTAGCCATTGATAACGGGGGATGGTCTATGGATCCATATATACCGGTGGTTCAAACCCTGTTTGATTATGCGCGTGACCAGTTCAAAGATCTCAAGACCTATTATTTTCACAACACAATATATGATGCTTTATGGGAAGATGCGACCAGATCAAAAAAACCTCAAAAAGTGTCGGATTTTGTGTCGTTTGACCCGGACACCCGTCTCGTTATGGTCGGTGATGCCAGTATGGCGCCGTTTGAGCTCATGGCTTCGGATGGATCCATATATATTGAAGAACGCAGTGGCAAACCCAGTATTGAGCAGCTTAAATTCCTTGCCCAAACGTTTCCGCACGCTGTTTGGCTAAACCCAATATCTTCAGAGATGTGGGATTACACGAAAACGATTGCGATGATTCGTGAAATTTTTCCCATGTTTGAGCTTTCCATTGATGGATTGGAGGGGGCTGTTGGGTGTCTACTATCCAAATAGCGTTTCCACCCATAAATGGCTCTATTTTCGATGAGCGGCGTTCTCCGCGGGTTTTTGCCTGCGGCGTACGACATGTACGCCTCGGCGAAAACCCTTGTGCGGCCTTGCTCACCGAAAAAACGTCTCATTTCTGAGTTGCAAACGCAAAATTCTTTTATTTTCAGAAAACTAAGAGACCAACATTTTTCAAAGGTTTCTTCATATTTGTTGAGTATTGAAAAATTTCTGAAAAAAAACGGGCAAAAGGGCATCAGGTTTTTTCTGAAAAGAGATATCTTTATCGCTTACTTAATCGTCACCCAGTGACCCAATATTATGATTCTTTTTTAAACGGATTGGGGATTTATAAAAAAAAATAAAATCATAAAATATTGGGTCACACTGCTAAGACGTGATTGATATCGACTGGAAGAAAAAGCCTGATGCCCGTATATGCGATATCAACCCGTGTTTATTGTTTGTAGAAAACCGGATGCTCTGCACCCGGTTACAAACGCAACGATTAAATCACTAACGTACTTTTGCCTTTTCGGCCTATGGCCGAAAATTCAAGCCACCCGCTATGCGGGTGGTCGTTGACTGAGAAGTTACAGCATTGCAACGGTTTTTCATTGGGGTAATGATTCATCTATTCGATACAGACGGCAGGTATTCTCCAAAATAATCTTGGCCAAACTTTCGGGATCCTCCCTTTTTATTTCTGCCAGCTTGAACAATACCGATCGGACAAATGCCGGTTCATTACGCCTGGAGTGGTTTTTTTCAGGTACCGGTGTCAGATACGGTGCATCCGTTTCAATTAGAATTCGTTGCGTCGGGATCAAGGGCAGAAGCTTGCGTAAATCATCACCACGGCTTTTAATGGTCACAATACCGGTTATCCCGATGTAAAGGCCCAGATCTAAATAATGTTCAAGCTCGTGTCTATTTCCACTAAAACAGTGTATCACACCGTTTCGGCCTTTTTTAAAATGCCTGTTAAGGATCTCTAGCAAGCGGCCGTTGCTGTCGCGCTCATGAAAAATAACCGGGAGATCGATGTTGTCGGCGATTTCTAGTTGCCGGACAAACCATTTTTCCTGATCTTTTCTGGGAGAGAACATTCGGTTAAAGTCGAGTCCGATTTCTCCCCATGCTTTAACTTTTGGGCTTTTGGCAAGATTTACTAAATATTCGAGAGAGGCTTCGCTGCAGTTTTTTGCACCATGTGGATGAATACCGGCTGAAGCATACAAGCCAGGTGCGGATTCTGCAATTGACAAGGCTTTGGTGGATCGATCAAGTGTGGACCCTACGATCATGGCACCCACAAGCCCAGCTTCTTTCATGCGTTTTAGGACCCATTCGATATCATGATCGTAAACCTTGTCGTCCAGATGACAATGACTGTCGAATAGCCTCATGAATGAATCCCGTTTTAGTATCCTTTCTTTGATCTTTCCAGATCCCTTTGCTCGTCCCGCCGCCGAATCGTCTCGCGTTTATCATATTTGCGCTTGCCTCTAGCGAGGGCTAACGTGAGTTTGGCCTTGCCATGTGAGAAATAGACTTTTAGGGGAATCAAAGAATATCCTTTTTCGTTAACTTTGCCATAGAGCTTCTTAATTTCGTATCTGTGCAAAAGCAATTTTCTTTTTCGTAGAGGCTCATGATTGTTGTATGAAGCAAAGGGATACACACCGATGTGCATCTGATGAACAAATACTTCGCCCTTTTTAATTCGGGCATAAGCATCTTTAAGGTTGATTCGGCCGAGCCTTAACGATTTTACTTCGGTTCCCAAAAGGACCATTCCGGCTTCGTAGGTATCTTCTATAAAATAATTATATCTGGCTTTTCTATTTTCAGCCACAACCTTTATATGATTTTTGGTCAATGTCGGTTTTCTCCTCGGTTAAGGAAAATAAATCCACCTGAAAAGCAAATAAAGAAGGGAAAACTAATCTAGATAATAAAATTTATCGGATAAAATACTCCCGTAAGTATCCTGTACGAGTTCAATGATAGCATTAGAGGAGGATTCCTTCAGGACTTTTTGGACAAAGGGTCTGGTGTCTTTGACCGTCAAAGCTCTGATCATGCTTTTAACGGCAGGTATAGATTGAGGATTCATACTGAAATTTTCCATGCCTAGGCCTAAAAGAATCGGTATGTTGATGGGATCGCTAGCCATCTCACCGCACATAAGTACTTTTACGCCTTTGTCTTTGGCTACATCGATAACATGTTTGATCATACGGATGATTGCGGGATGGAGTGGCTGGTAAAGGTATGCAACATCTTTATTGACCCTATCGACCGCCAGGGAATACTGAATGA
This sequence comes from Desulfobacterales bacterium, assembly GCA_020345745.1. Lineage (GTDB taxonomy): Bacteria > Desulfobacterota > Desulfobacteria > Desulfobacterales > UBA11574. The sequence goes on along the minus strand of CP070768.1, from coordinate 2,844,869 downwards.
GATCGTTGGTCCCGATACTGAAGAAATCGACATCCGTTGCCATGACATCTGCCATAATCGCCGCGGAAGGAACTTCGATCATGACACCGATTTCGATGTTTTCATCAAAATCAACGCCTTCCTTGGCAAGAGAATCAGTCGCCTTGTTGAAAATGTTTTTTGCTGCTATAATTTCTTCGTGACAGGATACCATAGGCAACAGAATACGTACATGACCGAATGCAGAGGCCCTTAATACGGCCCGGAGTTGGGTCATAAAAGCATCCGGTTTTTGCAAGCAATATCTAATTCCCCGAAGTCCGAGAGCAGGGTTGGCGTCGCCCGATCTCGAAACGTAGGCTACTTTTTTATCTCCGCTAAGGTCAAAGGTACGAATAGTGACTGGCTTGGGAGCCATAACTTCGACAACATCTTTGTATCTGTCAAAAAGCTCATATTCGCTAGGAAAATCCGGCCTGCTTAAATATTGGAACTCAGTTCTGTAAAGGCCGATACCATCCCCGCCGTAATTTATTACGGATACGACTTCTTCAGGAAGTTCAATATTACCCATAACTTCCATACATATACCATCAGCCGTTTCGGCCGGAAGCTCGCTGTCTCGGGTAATATTGGCTTTATGAGATTCGTATCTCTCCTTACGTTCTTCGAATTGTATAAGGGTCTGATCGGTAGGATTAATGATAACGCTTCCGGCTGTTCCATCCACGATGATAATGTCGTCGTTTTTAATAATGCTTGTGGCATTATCTGTTCCTAAGACAGCTGGAATTTCAAGGGTTTGGGCAATGATGCCGGTATGTGAAGTCTTCCCGCCATGATCGGTTACAAATCCCATAATCTTTTCCAGCTGTATCTGGCTGGTTTCTGCAGGGGAAAGATCAGAAGCAATCAGTATGACTCGTTTATTAATGGCAGCGATATTTTCCACTTTCGCCCCAGCGAGATTCTGCATGATGCTGTCAGATACATGTATGATATCAGCCGCCCGTCCCCTTAAGTAGGAATCGGCCATATTATCAAACATGGCTTTAACGTCCGATACCACTATCTTGAGCGCCCACTCTGCATTTACAAGTTCTTTTTCAATTGTTTCAAGGGTTCTGCCATAAAGCATCTTGTCTTCGAAGAGTACCATATGTGCTTCAAGGATATGGGCATCCTGACGCAAGTCTTCGGGCATGGTCTTTATGATGCCGTGAAGCTCATTTTTGGCGCTTTTGACGGCAGCCTTAAAACGGTGAACTTCCTCTTGAAGTTTGTTTTGATCAATGAAGTATTTTTCAAGAACATCCACGCCCTCTTTTCCAACCAAATAAGCTTTTCCAATACAAATACCGGGAGAGGCACTAATGCCGTGGAGTTCTATTTCTTTGTCATCCGTGTTTGACATGTTTTATTATTCCCCAAAACCGCTTTCGACGAGTTGCACAAGATCGGTTAAAATACTTAAATCAGAATCATCTTCAATGGCTATCGTTACCTTTGAGCCTTGTGCACAAGCCAGTGTAAGTATTTCGATGATGCTTGATGCGTCAGCCCTTTGGTCATCTTTTATTATCCATACGTTTGATTTTACGTTTTTAGCAAGCATTGCTATTTTAGTCGCTGCCCTTGCGTGAAGGCCAAAAGGGTTCTTAATAATCACCTCTTTAGAAAAACAATATGCCGGAGCATTCATTAGCAGAAATATTTTGAGTTGTTTATTAATTTAAACCAGAAATTTTTTATCAATCCCCGTGATATTTGTCAATCTGTATTCATTGACAAAAA
>CP070768.1:2813668-2842996 GCA_020345745.1 Desulfobacterales bacterium | reverse complement strand
CGGTGTGCCGAACAAGATGTCGCCGATTTCGGTCGCCACCATGGATCCGCCCCAACCATCCGCCAGGGCTGTTCGACTACATTGTTTGGTGATGTTTTCGTAATGTTGGTCACAGCCCATATGGGTTCGACTCATCAGTTCCATAACCTCCCGCATGGCGCCCCGTGGAACAATATCGAGTTTTCGCCAGGTTTCTAAGGTTTTTTCGGGCACGCGCATGGCAAAAGGAATTTCGCCATCGACCTGGGTGTACGTTTTCTCCAATTCCTGATAAAGATCGGTCGCGATGTCTTTCGGGCTTCGTCCGTCCACCTCGATACCGATAGAGCCGGCCACTTGCTCCAGCTTCGCGGTATCTTTGATTTCATAGTCATCAATGGTGCCGTTGACGACGTCCCTAAATACGTCGAGCATGGTCATGCCATGGTCGTTATGACAAGCAGAACCGGTGGCTACCATTCGTGCAAAATTTCTGGACATAATCGTATCGATATTGGCGCCACAAACACCAACCTGTTTGTATGGGTACTTAGCATTGAGCCGACACGGCCCCATTGCACAGTGTTTACAGCAGGCCGACTTTTCGCCAATGGGGCATGCCCTCATATTGGCGGTACGATCAAAGGCGATCTCCACCCCGTCTCTTCTTGCCTTTTCCAGCATTTGGGCGGTCGAGTCGCAAATCGTTATATCTTTGGGGTTACGCGCCTTCTTGGCGGCGATAGTGGCCTCTTTGAGTGTTTTTTCCTTTTGCATATTTCCTCCTTATAGATGAAAAAGTATGGTGTTTTAATAGATTAAACGAACTTGAAATAACTGAAGTATTGAGGGGTCATTATTTTTGTCAATGACAGCAACTGGGAGGCTTGCCGCCGGTAGCTTTATTCAGACGCTCTAAATACCTTCCCCACAGGCCTTTGCGTTTGGCGGGAATTGACGTTAGGTATTTGCCGGGATTTTCTTCAAACGATTTGCGGCATGCCTCTGCACAGAAATAATAACGCTTTCTATTGTGGGTAACTGTTATATGTTTTCTGCCCGGAGGCACCTTCATTTGACATACAGGATCGACAGTATCATTCGTCGATGATATCGAATTGTTGGTAGCCATAATTGATTTAGTCCGAATATTTCATAAAAATTTTCGAAATGTCTATTAATTTTAAATGATAACAGTTTATTATCTACAATGTAGCTTCTGGTTGCAAGGTGACGGTTTCTTCGAGATAATTCCTTTTTCAATTTTTCAAAGATTTTTACCCTTCGGGCGAGTCCGAAGTGCCTATTTGCTATGTTATCAAGAGCTTGCAGTAGTCTACTACAGCTACGCCCTTGAATGCCTTGCAAATGAACGCCTCACACACGTGAAATATCCTGATTAGCGGTTTTTATTTGGGTTGCATTCCACAGAAAATATACTACGTTGTGGTATAAATGTCAAGTTGGATGTCTGCTGATAAGTCTTTTTAGCCGGTAGTATCTAGGAGAAGTCGTAAATATTCTAAGGTATTAATATTATTCAGTGGTCGATATGGTTGTTATTTGATGATCAAGGATTACAATGCAATGCTCTGGTTCGGTTTTCTAGGACTTTCTAGGTCACTATGAAACATTCTACGTGACCGTCTCTAATGATAACAAGGTACGGCAAATAAAATTAGCAAATTGCATTTTAAGAAAATCCAACCACTATTGTTTTTACCTGATCGAGCACTGTCTGGTGTCAAAAATACCGTTGCTATTGGTAACGGTTACGCTATCTGGTGATGGAAAAACCTTTTTGAACATGCTTTGATAAACTTTTTTTGCCGCAATATATTTTAGCTCGCCCAGTTTAATGGTATCGTCTCCATAATTTGCCCAAGCGGTCAGGAGGTCGGAGCCTTGCCCAGAATTGGATTCGGCTTTGATTACCAATTTTTTATTGACTCTTGTGTATTTTGCAAAAATGATCATCAGGCTCTCTTCTACGGCCGGGCTTTCTTCTTCCGGAAGAACATAGACAAAACAATCAGCGGTTCCTTGTAGCCCTTTACGGTCCGTAACCATCAATTTGAAGGACAAGTTACTGCCGTACGAATCGGTTGTCGGTGCAATAAAGGTGGGCATTTCCTGGGTGGGATCGGATAGCGTTACGGGACTCCCATTAACCTGGGTCCAAAGAAATGAGGCAATACCATCATCAGGATCTGTTGACCGAGACCCATCCAGGAAAACGATATCGCCTTCATAGGCCTCTAAATAATCTTCAACGACGGCAGTCGGTGGAGTATTTTGCCAGCTGATATTGACGACACAGGTATCGGTATCTTTCAAGCCGCCATTGTCGGTAACGGTTAAATTAAATATAAGTGACATACCCTCAGGTCCTACATCCGGTGCCAGAAACGTCGGCTGCGAAGAAGAAGGATCTGACAGAACTATCGGCAAGCCGTCGGTTTGTGTCCAAAGATAAGATATAATGCCATTATCGACATCCAGTGAAGCCGATCCGTTTAGGGTTACAACAACCCCCTCATTCACCGTTTGGTCAACGCCAGCCTCGGCCATAGGAGGTTCGTTTTGCCAAGTCACATTGACCAGACATGAATCCATACTTTGAAGCCCGTTGTGATCGATAACGGTTAATTCGAAAGTGAGACAAGCGCCCTCTTCAGCAACGTCAGGGGCGATAAAGGTCGGCTTTTCAGCAGAAGGATCAGAAAGACTGACCAGGATGCCGCCCGTCTGGACCCAATGATACGATGCGATACCGTCATCTGGGTCTGTTGAGCTAGAACCATCCAAAGTAACGAGATGGCCTTCTCTAACGGCCTGTTCCGGACCGGCATCCGCCTTGGGGGCTTGATTGCTGGAACTAATTTTCGGTTCAATACATTTTTCCGCAGAATCTTTGCTTTCTAACCCATTCATATTATACGCCCTCACCACAAAACAATACCCCTTGGTTTCATGCAGACCATATATGGTGCTAGTGGTTTCCGACCCCTCCCAGGTTGGGACAGAATAATCATAAGACGCACCTTCTTCGCGATAAAACGCTCTGTAGCCGGCCAAATCGGGTTCACTATTTGGATCCCATGATAACGTGACTTGAGTCAAAGCCAGAGCAGGGGGCACAAAAACAAATAAAAATTGTAGAAAAATGCTAGCGGACCAAATAAGAATAGATGTTTTTTGATTTGATTTTAAGGGTTTCTTGCTTATGGAAACAATATTTTCGTTAATTTTTGTCAAATTCAAGTGTTTGATGTTATCTTTTTTTCTGTGAAAAAAGAGGGAAGTAATGGTTTTTGTCATTGGTTTATTTTTTCCTTTGCTAAGATTTAAAAAGAATTGTTAATTGTTTAGCAAAGGATATGCCAAAACCACCAAATATAGAATAAACTAATAATAACAGACAGTTAATTGTGAGACGAGATAAATATCGGGGAAAGATGACGGCCAGAAAATTCTCAATATCAAAAAATTTTCCCGAAGAAAGGCCAGGGGAGGAAAATGTTGCCTAGTGAAGGATTGCTATGTTTTATTATGAACTGAGGCATTTTTTTTTGATAGCCGCCACGAATGCGTTGCAGCACAGTGGGGTATAGCAAGGCCGGTTTGCCCGAAGGGAGGAAAATGTTGATAGATATACTATAAATTCTTCATGAGAAGTTCAGTTTAGTGAAGGGATAAAAGATACGATCTCAGATTAGCCCTTTTCTGATCCAAACCCACCTTTCTCCGGATGTTTTTCCTGTGGGTGTCCACCGTTCTTGGAGATGATTTCATGATCTCTGCGATCTTTTTGGTTGGACTACCGTGCCTGATCAGATTGGCTATGCGGATTTCGGTTGGGGTCAAGTTCAAATGTTTTAAGGACATTTTTCGGGTAAAGGGTGATGTTATTTCTCTTAAGTTCGATTCGATTATGCTCAAAAATGTCTTTTGATGATCATCCAAATCGGTTTTGTTTATTTTTTCAAAATATGGCTCAATCAACTCTTTCACGTTGGTCAGCACATTGTCTTCCTCCTCTATCTTGTCATCTTCTCTTTTTTTCAGCAACACTTTCATTGCCGTATTCAATTCTTCGAGGCTTTTGGTTTTGATTTCCAGATCTTTTGTTCGTTTCTTTACCCGCTTCTCAAGCTCAGCGTGGGCCTTTTTCAACTCTTTTTCAACCTTTTTACGCTGGGTGATATCTCGAATAATGGTGATAATTCTGACAATTTTTCCCTGTTCAAAAATGGGTATTTTTCGGACTTCCGTAGTAATAACCTCTTTTTTGATTCGGGTGGTTTCCTCGGTGACCAGAATTTTTCCTTTGGAAAATACGGTATCATATTCTTTCAATATGTCGTCTGAAAGGAACGGGTAAAGGTCGGATAACCGTTTTCCCACAGCATTTGTGTCAAGACCCAAACGCTCATTCCATTGCAAGAGGGTGGGGTTGGCAATGAGAATTTTCATGTCTCTGTCCACAACATGAATAGCATCACCCATGGCATCGATCATTGAACGATATTGCTGTTCCGATGCTTTTAATTGGTGTACCATTTCTTGTTTGTATATGGCGATTTCCACAGCGGCTTTGAGTTCGCGGTCTTGAATGGGTTTTACCAGGTATCCGTGAGGTTCGATTTGCTTTGCTTTCTCTATCAGCTGATCTTCCGTATAAGCGGTCAGAAAAATCACTGGAATATCGAATTCCGCTTTAATGGCTTGAGCACCGGAGATGCCGTCCAAATTGCCGGGCATCATAATATCCATTAATATCAGATCCGGGTCTAGTTTCCTGGCCATTTCAATACCTGTTTCAGCGTTGTGACATATACCGACAACATCGTACCCCATTGATGTCAGTCGTCGCTGGAGGCTCATCGCTATAACGACTTCGTCTTCGACTACCAGAATTTTTTTCATGCGTTTTCCTCACAAATAAATATTTTAGACGCTGCAACATTTTTTTCTAAATGCAACATTCGAGACCTTTCATTCTCCTTCATCCATGACGCCTTGGATCTGGGGTATCCTCGACTTTCGCTCAATTAGGCTATGAATTGGTTCCGTTCATTACCTTATGAAAAAACTTGGGTCACATGTCAAATAAAAAATAATTATAAAACCTCCCGATTTTGTCTGGGAATCGTCAGCTTGGCCTCTATAAAGTCTTTGTGGGACAGTTTTAATGCTTCAGATATACGACGGATTTCTTCAACTTCTTTAGCAGAGGTCATGTCGGACGCATTGGCAATATTGAATAGACATTGCAAAAACGATTTCCTCTCATCATGGTCGGTGCATTCGAAAAATCCTCTAGTGGTGCGATAAAAGTCGAGTCCTTTTAACACCCGTTGGCAGCTGACCTCAGTCACCAGCGCTGCTTCCTGAGCGGACAGCCCCCATTCTTGTGTGAGAATGAATTGAATTGAGTTTCGTTCTTTTTTTGAAATGCCTGAATCGACTGCAGCAATTCTTGCGAGAAGTCCTGCGGCAAAGCACAATTTTCTGATTTGCTGTTCCGGCAGGTTAACCTCAAAGCCTCTTTCTAGGTGCTCTGACTCAAGCTGATAATAAACGGTATTCATGATATAGTCATCGATTCTGCTCTCCCTTTGGGTGGCTGCTTTGGATGTTTCATTCCGTCTTTTTACCGATGTGGTTATTATTTTTGACATCCTTGCAAGGACTCCTGTGTGAGTCTTTGAAAGTGCTTCTTTTATGTCGTTAAGAAGGGCGGATTCTTCATCGCTGATTTTGCCGTCCGCTGCAAACAGCCGCGTAAGGGTGTCGATAACAAGGGTTTTGTCTTTATTGGAGGTAATACTCGTTAATACTCTGGCAAGGAGTGCTTCCCTTTCTTCGGATGTCACCGGCGAATCCATATATATTTCCAATTGTTTCCAGTCTTCGCCGGATATGTCGGGAATGGTAAAAAGCAAATCCTTTAATGCGTTGATCTCCTCATTTGACAGCTCGCCATCGACCCAGGCCGCTGCGATCAACAATTTGGCTAGATCCATTATAAATGTTTCGTTGGACATTGTTAAACATTCCTTTGGCCGCGTTATAATACATGGCTAAATTGTTTTTCTAGCATAATTTTTAGAATCGTACGGTCGGTTTCCACCATTCCCTGGGTGCTCAGTTCTCCAACATTCTGAACCGTTCTTTCGGGTGAGGTGCCGATAATTCCGTCGGTCGGTTGAACATAAACACCATGGAGGGCAAACAATGCCGACTGAACGGCGGTTCCGGCGGCGGTGGCAAGCTTTAAGGAACATCCAGCCTTAGCCCCATCGCAGATGACACCGGCCAAATCGACAGTTAAATTGGGTATGGCACCGGTAATATGGTGGAGATCTCCCCCCAAAAGATAAGTGATACCTGCGGTTGCGCCGGCACCTGCTGCAATTGAACACCCGCAAACAGCGGATAGCCTTCCTGTATGCGCCTTCACGTAGGCTGTAATGATATGGCTCAAACCGATCGATTCGAAAATCGTTTTTTGGTCACATTCAACATAATCCTTTACCGCCCATATGGGCAAGGTTGCTGTTAAACCTTGGTTCCCGCTTCCGGCAGAACTCATGGCAGGCAGCTTAACTCCGGCCATTCGAGCATCTGAAGCAGCAGAAGTGAGTGTTCGTGCAGATATCATCATATCCTTTTTAATTAGTTTCTGTCTTACCAGACGTTCCAAGGTCTTACCAATTCCCAGACCAGAACCGTATTTAAGACCATGTTCAGATAGGCGTAAATTGTAACGTACACCTTGTTCAAGAAAGTCCATGTCTTCGGAATCTAAGTCGTCCAGAAGCTGTAGAAGGCTTTCGAGAGGAAGCCCTTTTAGCCAGGTTTCTACTGCTCTCACGTCTAAACTATCCGGTGTAGAATGTTCTCTGTTCAGCAAAGGGTTGTTAGAAATCTCTTTGCGGTTTAGCCGTAAGGAGACGATATTATCATGAAGGTCCGTAATGATACATTCCGATGTATTATCCTTGCTTTTAATGGACACTTTAATAAAAAGTTCCTTTTGACTGTCAAGAAGATTAATTTTTACCTTTTTCGCCTTCACCAATTCAGTCGCTTTGTCAACAACCTCATCAGTTACCGGCCCCAGAACTTCGAGTCTGCGTTCGGGATCGCCACCCAATGCGCCAATAGCTCCAGCCAAATCGAGCCCGTGGTGTCCACGGGCGCCGGGTATGGCAACGGCAATACCATTTTTATAAACATTGGGGTCAACCCATATCTCGATGTGCTCTATCTCTTCTTTAGAAACCAGCGAAGCTGCAGCTGCGGCGGCTAAAGCAATCGCCACCGGCTCCGTGCATCCTAAGGCTGGAGCAACTTCTGTTTGCAATACATCTTTGACTGTAAATGTAACCGTTGTGTGTTTCATTCGCCTTTCCATACATATTCGGGCTAAGGGATCTTGGCGTTGTCTTTCAGGTGCGCAGCAGCCCAATCCCAGTTTGCAAGATTATCGAACAATGCTTCAACATAATCCGTACGTCGATTCTGGTAGTCCAAATAGTAGGCGTGCTCCCAGATGTCAACCGTAAAGATCGGTTTAAGTCCTTGAGTGATGGGTGTATCTGCGTTGGCTGTTGCAACCACATTCAGTTTGTCCGACGTCTTGCACCAACCATAACCATCCACTGCCGAACTGACGCTTGGCAACCGTTACAAATGTCTCTTTGAATGTAGCAAAAATAGCGCCTTCTTTAAGATAAAACTCTTTAAGATATTCCATTCTGTTCAGTTAGCGGCTTAACGATTGCTAAAAAACTGCTCACCCTGAGACCATCTTGGTTAAGGGTGTCGTAGTCTATTGTTACATCCGCGGCCCTTTCATATAGTTGTTCTCGGGAGGACAAAAGTAACGCGTAGCAACGTGCCAAAGCTGTTTCATTGGTTTCTTTCGGTGCCTTCTCAAATAAGCCCCTCCACAGCACCGGTCGCCGGTTATTTAGATATGATTTCAACATAAGTTCCTGGACCTTTGGAGGCGTTGAAAGATGGACAACTCTGGTGCATAGACGCAGTCTTTTTAGTAGCGCTTCCCCGGTATAGATAGCGCTTCCGGTAGTATCAACAACGATATGCTGTTCAGATTGCTTCTCATCACTTTCAAGGTATTCGATGATCTCTGTCATCACGTCGATTTCACAGGTCAAGTATTTGGCTTCCCGCTCTTCATAGTCAGGCTCGTAAGGAAATCCCATCCATTCGCCCAGTTTCATACGGGTTCCATCAGGCTTCGTCAAATCACGAGCAAGTTTTTTCTTAATCATATCATCACAACAGAAACGCTTGAAACCCAAATCAGACAGTTTTATTGACCAACTCGATTTGCCTGATCCTGACATGCCGATGAGTGATAGACGCATAGGAACCGTAAATTGTATCACCTCAAATGAGGTTTCAGTACAACCGCAAAGGTTTATCTGTTTTTTTTCTTCTCTTTAATCGAATGAGCCCGATGAGCCCGATAACGAATAGGAACCATAATAATGTCGTAGATACAATACCGAGTTTAAGGGTCATCCAACCAAATCCTATAAAGGGCAGCAAACCGACTCGAACAATGGCTTTAAGGCTTTCATGATGTGAAATCGTATTCGCAATCACGGGCGAATAGGTATAGTAAAGATGAACCAATCGCTGCCCGAATACATGGGTCATGAGATAGCTGTCTCTAAATTTACGGAGGATCTCGACATGTGGGTCAATGGGGGAGCCATAGGCGGCTGTAGCTATGAAACAGCTGATAAATACCTTGTAATCATCATCGCAATCAGTGCATCCGACATACCAAAGGCATCCCCTGTTGTTGCTTTGAGCGCTTTCTTCAGCAGCAATTATTTCTGAAGCGAATTTTATATCAGGCAAGGATATGTCTGCATAGGTATAACCGTCATAGACGAGTTCCTGATTGATTAATATGTCGTTCACGTAAGTATACCTTAAAATCCTGTTATTATTATCAAATTCTGATACATCTTGCTCCAGGTAAACCACTTCCCCGGCAATGATTATTGACAGTCGGTCCGTTGCCTGGGTTGCACAGGTTTCTCCTGCCTGAGGCGCTTTAACACCGATGAGCTTGACCATTTGGCCATCGGTTAACATAAATGTATCGCCATTGACGACGGCATCCACTTCATAATATCCATCTGGATAATCGGCCATCGCAGTGCGAAGTTGCAACAGGAAAATAATGGTGAAACATATCACCAAATGGGTCAATCGACGATTCATCATACGAATGATACGACTTATAATAAAGTTATTCCTCTATATCTTTTTGCAGCGCTGGAACCGCACCTTCGGCGCTGCAGGCGACAATGCCCGGCTGTTTTGGCATACCTTCACCTATCGGAGCCGTTCTCCAGGATCAGATCCCGGGGTTCAAAGGGCGTTTTTTGTCCTTATATCACGTTAAAATCAATACCTCAATTGGACGTAAATAAATATATTTTATGAGATGTTTTGCTGGGCGGGAGACCGGTCTTTTTTAGATGTCAAGTGTATAATATTTTGCGGGTCTAAAGATGACTCGGAAAGATGTTCTTCTGGTCCGTCAAAAAGCTCATTCATTATGGTCGTTAGTTGATTCCGGAGAACAGCGTACGAGTAGTGGTGAGAAGCCACCTCATAGTTGGTATTTACCATTTTTTCCCTAAGCTCCGGCGATTCAAGAATCTCTTTTACCCGGTAAACCGTGCTTTTGGATAGATAGCCATCCATTACAACCAGATCAAAACCTTTGGGCTCTATATCCCTTGCAAACGTGGGATATCGGTTAATTAATAATGGTTTTTTAAAGTACACGGCTTCGATAAGGGCATTGCCGAATCCTTCATAAAAGCTAGGGTATGTAATGAAATCAGCGTGTGGATAGATATTCCACAAGGTATATTTACTGCGATAGCTGCCGTTCCCATTCCAAGGGTCCGCAACCTGTGTGTTTACCATGCGAAGGTCTACCCCATTTTCCAATGCATAGTCTATCAGCCATTCGGTATATTCGTGCCCCTCATCGCCGGATTCGTGAGATATTACCAGTTTATATCGAGGATCTTTTAATTCTTTCACCAACGCTATGGCCTGTTCAATACCTTTTCGGCGAATAATACGTGTCGGCTGTAGAATCATTTTATCTTCAGGCTTTAAATCGATAGATTTCCGGAAGGCAGCAGCGCCTTGAGCATTCACTTCAGGTGGATTCTCAAAATCCAAAACATTAGGGACGATAATCGATGAAATTCCGGTACGTAAAGCCAACTGTTCCTGAGCATCTGAATGAATCACCACGTGTTTTATGTTGGGTAACTTGGGGGGGAAGGCCATTCGGAGGTAGTCATTTACGGCATTTACTGCAAACCGTTCTCTTTCCCAGTAGAAGTCGTGATGATGGGCGATCGTGGGCATTTCTGTTTCGGCAATGGTTTCCGCTAAAGATAATCCTAAGGGGATGTTGAGCGGTATCGTCAGTACATTTTCAGCGATCAAAAGATCGATATTGAAACGGTCGATAAATTGATAAAGTTGAATTTTGAGCAAAGATCTTAAGGTATGAATGAGTTCGGTAACCGTGTTCGTTCGCCCTTTTTTGCCAAAGATCTGTTCGTTAATCCATTGGTTTTTCGGGTGTTGGAAATGAGCTTCAGGGACTAGCAGGCTCCTTTTGGGTTGGCGATCCAGTTGTCCGGCGAACCAGTAGCATTTATGCCCACTTTGCTGAAAAATTTCCGCCCACTTATTTGCTTCCAATGAAACGCCGTCGATTCCCGCAAAACGTGTTGAAATAAATCCGATATGTATTCTTTTCATCGGCTCGCGCCTTGTCCTTGAAAGTGATCTATATTTTTGAGATGGCTTGTAAAATTATATAGCAAGGGTTGTGCCAAATGCAGAAATGAAAAATATTAATTAATTTCAAACAGTTAAAATATATAAAAATGTGCTGCCTAAGCATATTGGGTAATTTATTTCTATATATTGTGAAATTAATTGCACAATTTAAATTTGAATTCCCCGCTGCTTGCAGCGCGGGATGAATTCAAATGAAAGAAAAAGGAAGTATTAAAAACCAAATATCAGTATAAGATATGTGTAGAATCATGCTAGGTGGGTGGTGATATTCGAGAGTCATTTTTTTTAAAATATACCAACTCCCAATCCCAGGTGTTTGCGTCGTGACGAAGAATATAAACGGCGTCATCGTCTCCCAATATTTTAAAGTAGCGATGATTCGGCGCTAGCCATCGATCTTGAATATCTTTGACCACTATTTTTTTATCACCCAGCCAGATGCATCGGGGTGTTTCTTCCGCCCGGTATCCAGCATAGCATTCGACCCTGATGTCCATCATATGTCCTAATTGATCTTCAACAACGTTAAAAACAATTATAATATATTAAATTTACTATTGCAATTTAATCGATTACCAGGTTACCTCTGCATTCGTTTTCAGTTTGGTAATTGCGCGTGTTTGCAGACGCTAACTTGTTGATACCAAACATGATGTTAAAAATTACTGTAAATGGGGCCTTTCATGCCACCCAAAACGACACCTTTAACTGATGATCGGCCTGTTCCAGGATTGGCATGGAGCATCGGCCTGGCAACAGTATGTCGACTGATCTTTAATTCGGCACGACGTTTTGCTTATCCGTTTGCGCCGGCATTGAGCCGTGGATTGGGGGTAAATCTTACGGCGATTACCTCTGTGATTGCTATTAATCAGGCAACCGCCGTGCTTGGCATACTCTTTGGTCCCTTGGCGGATCGGTTGGGATATCGTCTCATGATGCTGGCCGGACTGTACATGCTGGCAGTGGGTATGCTATCCGGGGGTGTTTTTCCTTTATACGGTGTCATATTGGTCGCGTTATTTTTAGCAGGACTGGGTAAAAGTATTTTTGACCCGGCGCTGCAAGCTTATGTCGGCGAACATGTACCGTATCATCGGCGAGGGCTGGTTATCGGGGTGATTGAGTTCAGTTGGGCAGGAAGTACCCTCATTGGAATTCCATTGATCGGAATTTTAATTGAACATCTTGGATGGCGCTCCCCGTTTTACGCCATGGGCGGTGCGGCCATACTGGGTGCCCTGGCATTGATGCTGTTGATCCCCAAAGACAAGGCAAACCCTGCCAAGAATCCAATGAACGGTAGAATTTGGGATGCATGGGGGCAGTTGGTCAAGGAGCGACCAGCCTTGGGTGCTGTCGGTTTTGCTTTTTTTGTCAGCGCAGCAAACGACAACCTTTTTGTGGTTTACGGCGCATGGTTGGAAACCTCTTTCAATCTGAGCATTATCGCCCTGGGTCTTGGCACGAGCATCATCGGCGTTGCGGAATTGGCGGGAGAAGGGCTCACCGCTGCCATTTCTGATTGGTTGGGATTGAAAAGGTCGGTGGTCATCGGCTTGTCTTTATGCGTGGTGTGCTATGGCGTTTTACCATTGATGAGCCATACACTTCCTTTGGCGCTGGGCGGTCTGTTTTGTATATTTTTAACCTACGAATTTACCATTGTCTCTGCGTTGTCTCTTTGCACGGAATTGCTTCCGGGAACGCGGGCAACCATGATGTCAAGTTTTCTCGGGGCTGCAGGAGCTGGAAGGGTCGTTGGTGCGTTAATTGGCGGCCCGATTTGGTTGCAGGGCGGGATACTCATCACCGGTTTTGTTTCCGCAGGCATCAGCAGTATCGGATTCTTGTGCCTGATATGGGGATTGCGCGACAGGGGATCGAAATAAGATCGGATCAATTCACTCGTGACCCCTTGGCGCCGGCAAGTCCTCGACTTTCGCTCAATGCGAGTTCAACATTCCTTTGAGCGTGAAAATGTGCTATGGTTTATAGAACTTAGCCCGAAAATTCCATGAAATATCCAGGTTGGCCCATACATGCAAGGCCTACCGGGAGTACACCTCACCGGAAACCCTTGTGCGGCCTTGATCTGGACAAAAATTGCTGATTTATAAATAGCAATCACACCGTGTCCATTTTTACAATTGTGGATGAAGACTATCGCGAATATTTCATGGAATATCCGGGTTGGCCCACACACGCAAGATTCAGGCGTGTTGTTTACGATCATTTAAGGTGGAATCCACAAAATAACCGTTATGCAGCATATGCCTAAAGATCATCTATATGGTATTCTCAGGGAGCTGCGAATCAATATCCCTCAAATAGCGGATCTACTCAAGTTGGATCGCAGGGAAGATATTGCTGCCTGGACCCACATCGTTGATAGTAAATTAATCACTCGCCTTTCATCCGATTTTCCTATCATGGCGACCATTTGCGGGGGCGGCTCCTCAGGAAAATCGACCCTTTTTAATTCGTTGCTGGGTAATAATTTTTCACCTGTCGGCGGCAGTGCAGGGATTAACCGACGCGTCCTGGTGTCTGCAAACCCCAAACTCGTTGATCAAAAAGATATTGTCTCTGCGTTGTTTGAGCCGTTCGGATGTGTACCCGATCTATTAAGAGACCAACAAGATCTGACCACCCCCGGGTGTCCCTTGTATATTATGAGTGAAAATACTCCTGAGAGTCTGCTGCTAATGGATACCCCGGACTTCGATACCGGTGCCAAAGGGACCTACATCAACCGGGACGTTGCTAAGCAAGCCTTAGAATCATCCGATATCTTGATATATGTTTTTACCAATTCAAACTATAATAATCGCGAAAACACGGATTTTATATCAGACATGCTAACGGGTATCGGCATGAGACAATGTTTTTTGGTCTATCGCACGTACCCCAGCTTTGAAAAGGCAGAAGTGTTAAATCACGCCATGACCGTTGCCCATAACTTATATGGCCATGACGCTGACCAATATGTTCTGGGAATCTATCGCACGGATGAAGACAATGCCGTGGCTGCCGGTAATCAATACATGGCTTTGCGACCGGTTCGCGATGAAGATCCTTCTTTCATGAATGCTCTAAAAACCATCGATTTCCGTTCGTTAAGAATCGAACTTCTCTCCTCAATTATAAAGGATGTGCTGAGTAAGACCGAAGATTTTTTTGAACAAGGAAAGACATCCCGTCTTGAACTGGCACTTTATCTTGATACCCTACAGACTGCACAAAGCCTTTGCGTACAGGAGGCCCTTCAGCACTTTCCGATAGATGTAGTAGTAAAACGTTTCACTGAAATTTGGATGGCGACGGATCCTTCTTACGTCAAGGCCATGCGAAAAACAGGCGATTGGATTGAGCTCCCTTTTCGCGTCATTTTCAATAGCGCAAAAAAAGTCAGAGACAAACTCTCCCAAACCGAACACATCGATCCACCTGAAGCGTTTGTTGACAAGATCGAAGAGGATCTCGTCAATTCGGTGAATCGGATGCATGCCATGGCTGTCAACCCGGACATCTCAGTCTCCTCGACAATAAAAGACCCGATAGCCCAACGGATGTTGGATGCCGTAGAGATGGTACGGTCGGAAAAAGATCTGCATGGGGCGCAACCCCCCCGCGTAGAATCAACGGATGAAATGGGAACCTTAACATTCTTTGTTGCTGCGCATCCGGTTGTTTTTCAGGAGCAGGAGAAATTAAAAGATACCAACTGGAAACTGGTCCTCCAGTCGATTCTTGCGCGTAAAGAGGTGATTGTTGAGCTGTCAGAAGAGATTGACAGGGAACTTAAAAGCCTGGCAGAAAGCTTCAGAAGTCAAATGGGTGTGTGGACGAAGATCCGCCAGACGTTTTCAGCATTTTTAAATGTCGTTCCTGCAACGGTTGCTGTTACGTATATTCTTTCAACCGGGGATCCTATAGGTGCCGCTGGAATCAAGGTTAAACTTACCGGTATGTTCGGACTCCACGATCTCTACGCTCTGGTTGCGATACCAGCAACGACGGGCCTTAAAAAGGCCGATCAAAAGCAGCTGGATGAACTGCTCGGACCCATTGTTAAGGCATGGTTGACTGACAAACTCAAGGTTGTTAAGGCGCTTTTTGAGCAGGAAATTACCGGAGCGATTATGCGGGCTGCAAACGATGCTATTGAAGTATCGGACGACATGTTAAATCAGATCGAGCTAAATATTGAAGCATGCAGAAAGGCGATGATGGAATGACGATGTTAGATGGACAGACAGAATCAATAAAGGCTCTCGGCAGAATCGAAAGCTTTAAAAATGATATACGAATGCTGCAGGCTACCATTGACCGGGCACCGTTGTGGCGACCCGGCGTATCCCTTGGAAAGCAGTGTGACGAAGTACTTCGAATGATCACTCATCTTGAGGAACGATTTGGCCGCAAGCTCGTTGTGACCCTTATCGGTCCAAGCGGTTCAGGCAAATCAACGATGCTCAATGCATTGGCGGGTGTTGACGACCTGTCGGATGTTGGGCGTATGCGGCCGACCACAAAACATATGATTGTCTTTGGCCAAGAAAGAGGTGATGCCGATCAATTCATTAAGCAGCTTGGCGGAGAGCGTGTGGAGAGGCGAGCCAGCCATTTGGCGGCTACCCTTGAAAATGTTATACTAATCGATACACCGGACACCGACAGTACCGAGATGGAGAAGCATATACCGCTGCTTCGTGAAGCCATAGCACTTTCAGACGTTCTCATTTGTGTTTTTGATTCGGAAAATCCGAAAAGAAGAGATCATGTCGATTTTTTAGCGCCTTACGTCCGGATGTTTGCCGGCGATGCTCTGGTTGTTGTGATAAACAAGTGCGATCGGCAAGACAAAAACGAACTCGAAGAAAAGATTGTACCCGAATTTATAGGCTTCATCAAGTCGGCGTGGCAACGATCAATCCAAACGGTTTTGTGTGTTTCCGCCCGGCGGCACCTAAAAGATCCCATGTGGGATGAGACAGCGTCCCCCAAACACGATTTTGATCAGTTTGAGGAATTGCAACAGTTGATTTTTGGTACCTTCAACCGCCCTGGATACATTGTTGACAAACGACTGGAACGTGTCAGGGATCTGAGGGATTACGCGTTTGCGGAGGCGAACTCAGAGGTTACAAAGGACCTTGAGAGACTTGAGAAGGCTAAAGAGGATATCAGAGCAGCCGAAAAAAAGGCAGTAGAGGATGCCCTTTCGACGTTCAAAACCGCCGATTCCAGACATATGGTCGGTCTCAATGTCATGCTGTATCAAAGACTCGCGCACAAATGGCTCGGACCGGTAGGGTGGGTGATCGCCATATGGGCGCGCCTGTTGATTTTCGGTACAGGTATTGTGTCCATGATCAGATTCGGCAACCCAATTCGTCAAATGATGGGCATGGTTTCCTCGCTGCGGCATTTTAAAGAATCGCGGGCGGCCATTGATGAAACAGGGCGGGAAGGTTGGTTCAGCGCCGCTTTGCGATACTATCAGCTTTCAATACGGCAAGAATGGCCGGACATTGCTGAGTCTCTTGTTAAAAGCAGATTTGAACCTTCTGTGAGGCGAATTGAAGACATCCTTCCTGACAAGGAAGCCTTGAATATGGATTTGGGCGCTTTATGGAACGATTCTCTGGATGTTACCATAGAAAGGGCTGCCCAGGTCCTGAGTCATTTCCTATTTCAGTTGATTTTCAACATCCCGGTAATCGGCATTCTTGGCCATGTGGGCTGGATAACGATTCGGGACTACTTTTATAGAAACGTTCTTTCCTCCGACTTTTTCTTGCACTCTCTGTTAACCGTTGCCATTTCGCTGTTTTTGAGTTTCTTCATCTTTCAAGGGTGTGTGCGCTTGGTTGCCGGCTCAGAGCGGTTGATGCGAAAGACGTTTGAGAGAATCAAGCAACAGGTTGATCGGTTTCGGCCCATATCAATGAATCCAATCGGTGAACAAATAGATGCGGTGTTAACCTTGGATGTTGGGACTTAGCGGTGTAGACCCCTGAGTGAACTGATTTGGATACCCGATGAACACATACACAGGTATTACCGGAATTACTTATGAATCTTAAACAAGAGATCTACCTGTTACCCACGTCAATCATCGACAGCCATCATAAACGAATTGTCGAATATGCAAAGAGTCTTATACGGCATGTAGCAGAGGACCCCATTGAAAAAGCGGTAAAACTCTATTATGCAGTTAGAGACGATATCTGGTATGATCCTTACTATCCCTTCTATCTTCCCGAGCATTACTGCGCCAGCAATGTCCTGAAAAGCAAAAGAGGCTTCTGTGTGAGTAAAGCATCCCTGCTATGTGCGCTTGGAAGGTCTTGCGGGATCCATTCCAGGGTGGGGTTCGCCACGGTTCGAAATCATTTGGCGACACCAAAGCTTCTTGAGTATATTGGGTCAGATCTGTTTGTTTATCACGGTTTTACGGAATTTTTTCTGGAAGGCAAGTGGGTGAAAGTCACCCCTACATTTAACAAGGAGCTCTGCCAAAAACATAACGTCGAACCTCTTGAGTTCAACGGTCGCGAAGATTCGATTTTCCATGCGTTCAATATGGAGAAAAAACAGTTCATGGAGTATTTGGAATTTCATGGTACCTATTCTGACGTCCCAATCGATACGATTTTATCGGCCTGGAAAACCGCATACGGAAAGGACCGGGTTATGCAATGGATAGCTGACCTGGAAAGAATTGGTTAAAGGCGAATCGGTCGTGAACATTCGGTCAACTCAAGTGATAGCTAACGGCTTTTCACCAGTTATGATCGATAGATACTTGACAAAACGCCCCGAATTGGGTAAATGAGCATATCGTTGTCGATCAGACGGTAAAAACGTGAATGCTGTTCTTCTCCGTGAGGTGGCTGAAGGAGAAGAATTTTATGTTAAAAGGCAGATCATGACAATTAAATTTTGGTGGTGGTGGCCAAACGTTTGAAGCTTGTTCACCATCCTGAATAAAGAATGAAAATATTCAGAGCTGTGAGAAGCTTCGTTGACTCGCGCAGAAGTGGCTCATGGCTCTTTTGTTTTAAAAAGCCGGTGCTTCTGTTAAAAAGCCTGGTTTTTTTGTTTTATACACCCAATTCCGGATTTCTCATGAAACGTGTATCTAAAAGCAAACGACAACTGATGCTTGGGAATGAAGCCATTGCAAGAGGTTTAGTGGAAAACGGTTGTTCGATTGCGACATCATATCCTGGAACGCCGGCATCAGAGATATTATCGACGTTTGCTGCAATGCAGAAGCAGCATATGGAATCAGTCCATATAGAATGGTCGGTAAACGAGAAAGTTGCTTTTGAGATTTCTTATACAGGGAGTATAACCGGGTTGCGAACAGCTGTGAGTATGAAACAGGTTGGATTAAATGTGGCCTCCGATCCCCTTATGAGCGCTGCATATCTTGGCGTAAAAGGAGGATTTGTTGTTATTAGTGCAGATGATCCAGGCCCTCATTCGTCGCAGACCGAGCAGGACAGCCGGTTAATGGCAATGATGGCAAAGGTTCCGGTACTCGATCCTGATTCGCCTGCGCAAGCGAAAGAGATGGTGAGAATGGCTTTTGAGCTTTCAGAACGCTTTGAAATTCCTGTCATGCTGCGCCCGACGACAAGGGTTTGCCATGCCCGGCAAGATGTTCCATTGGCGGACATACATCCACCTAAAAGGGACGTCGATTTTCAAAAAGACCCCACTCGCTGGGCAGCAACGCCCAAGTTTAGATATCATTTACATGAGGCTCTAGAAAAAAAACTGGAATCGATTACCCGTTTTAATAAAACAGCGCCCTTCCTTCTCAATTCAGGCGTAGATGCGCCAAAAGCTATCGTTGCATCCGGTGTTGCAGCTGCACATACAAGAGAAATCTTGCAAGATTTGAATCTTTGGAATGTCATACCGATGTATCAGGTATTACAGCCATACCCATTGCATGCAGAATTTATTGCAAAGTTGACGAACAGCTACGATGACATTTTGGTCATTGAAGAAACAACCGGTGTCATTGAAATGCAGCTGGCTGATCGGCATGCGGTGAAAGGAAAGTTAAATCAATGGGTGCCGGCTGTTGGAGAGCTTCTTCCGGAACAGATTCAACAGTTGGTCAGTGAGTTTGCAGGTGTGGATACAGAATATATTGATTTGCCAAGTGCTTCTGGGGTGCGACCGACGCTGTGTGCCGGATGTCCACATAGAGCAGCCTTTTTTGCCATTAAGCAGGCAACACCCAAAGGAGTTTATACGAGCGATATCGGCTGCTATACCCTAGGGATGAACCTCGGAGCGGTCGACACCGTTCTCTGTATGGGAGCCGCCATCAGTCAAGCTGCGGGCTTTCATCATGCTTATAAAAATGACAAAAAACAGCCGGATATTATTTCGACCATTGGAGATTCCACCTTTTTTCACGCCGGAATCCCCCCCTTAATCGATGCGGTTGTGCATAAGGTCGGCTTTGTTTTGGTCATTCTTGATAACCGAACCACGGCGATGACAGGAAATCAGCCGACCCCCGGAGTTGGAAAGGGCGCCAGAGGGGAAGCTCTTGAAACCGTTGACATCGAAACACTGGTTAGAGGTTGTGGTGTGAAATTTTGTCGCAGTGGTGATCCCTATCAGCTAAAAGAATTTACGTCTCTTGTAAAAGAGGCCATAACATACAGCAAAGGAAAAGGGCCAGCGGTCGTGATATCAAAGCACCCTTGTCTGATCGACCGAACGCATAAAAAAATATACGATCACCCGTATGTTCGTCTTACAGTCACAGATAGCTGTGACGGCTGTAGCTACTGCATCGACCATTTTGAATGCCCCGCGCTGGTTTTAGATGAAGCAGAGGAGCGCGTAAATATTGATGCTGTATTATGCAATGGATGCGGAGTCTGTGAACACGTTTGTCCTAAAAATTCAATTCAGGAATATGAATGACCGGAAGTAAAAGACAACAACTCATTATCAGTGGTGTGGGTGGTCAAGGCGTTATTTTTTTAACGCGCTTACTGGCTGAAACCGCCATCAGGAAAGGGAAGTCTGTTTTTACCTCTGAAACTCACGGAATGGCCCAAAGGGGCGGAACGGTGATTTCACATCTTAAAGTGGGCGGTTTCTCAAGCCCACTGATACGGCCGTTTAAAGCAGACGGATTATTGGCTTTAAGAATGCACGGGTTGGATCAGCATGGTGTTTATTTGAAACCAGATTCATGGGCGATTGTCAACCATTTGAAACATGATACATCAGAACCAGATCGACCTGTTTTCGCTATTGGAGCCGATCGAATTGCACAGAAAATTGACAATCTCAGATCCGTCAACCTGATTGTGCTCGGTTTTGCCATGGCGGTTATCTTAAAGAATGTTGACAACCCATTTTTTTGCTCGCTGAAAGACATCAAGGCGGTTCTAGAAAGTCAGATGGGCCATAAACAGAAGATGTTGAACGCTTCTTTAACGGCACTTGAGACAGGCTATGATGTTGGTATGAAAGCTAAATTTTAAATAACAAACCTCAAATTCCAAATAAACCTCAATGACCAAAATATCAAATACCAGACCAGTTTGGAATTTTATGCTTGAGAATTGAAATTTATTTGCAATTTGGTGCTTGGAATTTGAGGATTTAAAAATTCCGTGAAGGGTTACTCTTTTTAATAACGCAAAACTCATAGTTAAAGCTTCGTAAAGAGAGATTAAGGGAGGGGACCATGCGCTTTATTCCTTACAACCTGAACGAAGGCAAATTAACAAAGATACAGCTTGCAGGTCTTAAATGGACGGTTGCCCACGCATATAAACATACTGCATTTTACAAAGAACAGTTTGATAAAGCAGGTCTTCAACCCGAAGATATCCGGACGCTTGATGATATTCAGCATCTGCCTTTTACTGAAAAAGAAGATTTGCAAAAAGAGTATCCGTTTCCTTTGCGCGCCGTACCCTATAAAGATATTGTGAGGATTCATGCCTCTTCAGGCACTACCGGCAAGAGAAAGATCTTATGTTATACCCAAAAGGATATTGATGTGTGGGCCGATATTTTTGCAAGATGCTATGAACTTGCCGGTTTAACACTTGAAGATCGGGTGCAGATCGCCGTGGGGTATGGTTTATGGACTGCCGGTGTCGGATTTCAGGGAGGTTGTGAAAGATTCGGGGCAATGGCTGTTCCTGTTGGGCCTGCCAATGCTGATATGCATTGCGAGATAATGGTGGATATGGAAACCACCGTTTTTTGTTCTACAGCATCCATGGCGCTTCTTATTGCAGAGGAAATTAATAAACGAAACCTAAAGCCTAAGATAAAGGTAAAAACCATCATATTGGGTGCAGAACGCCATAGCCATGCCATGAGATCGCGTATCAAAGAACTGATGGGTGTAGAGCATATTTTTGATATCTATGGACTCACCGAACTCTACGGGCCCGGCACAGGACTGGATTGCAGGCAGCATGCAGGTATCCACTACTGGGCAGATCATTTTATCTTTGAAATTGTTGATCCCAAAACACTGCAAGTGGTTTCTGCCGGCCAGCAAGGTGAGCTTGTGGTGACCACGTTAAATAAAGAGGGAAGCCCGCTGATTCGATACCGCACACATGACATCTCCAGCCTCATACCTTCGCCTTGCCTTTGTGGCGTTCCACTGCCCATGCATGACCGGATATTGGGTCGCACGGATGATATGTTCACCTATCGGGCTGTTAATATCTATCCGAGCCAGATCGATCATGTCCTGGGTCTTGTGGACGGGGTCGGAAGTGAGTATCAGATACACCTCAAGGAACGAGAAGGCGGACGGGACATGATGATTGTTAAAGCTGAAAGGGCAATGGGAAAAAACGCGTTGGATGATGATCGTCTGGCCGAGCGAGTGGCAACGGAGATTCGGCGCAAGATTTTGGTGCGGAGCCAGGTAGAGATTGTCGATCATGGCAGTTTACCCCGTACGCAAAGAAAGAGTCAGCGCGTGTTTGAGCACAGAAATTCAGTTTGAGCAAGCGAGTAAATCCGAATAAAAAACAACGATAAGGAGGAAAAAAATGAAGGCAAAATCAGGTAGAATGTTCATTCAAATTATCTTAGTAACCTTTTTTATGGTGATGGTATTGCCAGCGGTTGTTCAGGCCGAACCTGTTAAACTGAGTTATGCCAACTTTCCACCGGCGCCGACCTTCCCATGCGTTCAGATGGAGCGATGGAAAAAGGAAGTGGAAAAGCGAACCAATGGTAAGGTTGCCATTAACACCTATCCTGGCGGCACATTACTCGGAGCCAAGAATATGATGGATGGTGTGATCGCGGGACAGGCCGATATCGGATGCTTGTGCATGGCTTATCAACCGGGTCGTTTCGTGATCACCAACGCCACTGCCTTACCTCTCGGGATACCCAATGCCAGGGTCGGCAGCCTGGTGTTGTGGGATCTATATCAAAAATACAAGCCCGAACCTTTTGCTAAGGTCAAAGTCCTTACCATGTTTACTACAGCCCCTACCAATATTATGTCGAAGGTTCCGGTTAGAAGCCTGTCCGATATCAAAGGATTGGACTTGAGGGCATCAGGCGGTGCCGCACAGATACTGAGTGCGTGGGGAGCAAACCCGGTAGGCATGCCCATGCCCGCAACAGTGGAAGCCTTGCAGAAAGGGGTTGTAAAAGGTTTATTTTCTTCTCTAGAATCGATGAAAGACTTCAATTTTGCAGAAATGTGCCGGTATGTAACCATGACGGATACGGTAATTTATCCGTTTGCCGTGGTCATGAATATGGATTCCTGGAAAGCTTTGCCCGACGATGTTAAAAAGGTACTTGAAGGGATGGGCACCGAACAGGCGGAGTGGACCGGCAACTACATGGATAACCATGTGAAAAAATCTTTAAGCTGGTCTAAGGAAAAATATAATGTCGAATTGATTGCACTATCTGAATCAGAAAAAGCCGAATGGAACAAGCCGTTGCAATCCATAACCGACAAATGGATCGAAACGTCCAAAACAAAGGGCCTACCATCAGAAGCGATTGTGGATGATATAAAAATGTTTATCACAAATCATTCCGAAAAATAATTTAGGCATCAGGATCTTTTTTTATAAAACCGATGTAACTTCTCAAAAACTAAAGACCAGAGGGTTCCAGGTTATTATGAAAGGAGATATCTTTTTCGTTTAGCACATTGCCACCCAGTGACCCAATATTATGCTTTCTTGGAAAACCGGTTAGGTTTGCAAAAAAAGTCAAATCATAAATATTGGGTCAGGCCGCTACAGCGAGCTTGATATCGACTAAAAGAAAAATCCTGAAACCCGATTATGGAATATCAATTCGTACTTATTGAGAAATTACACACCGATCTATTGACCAGCGAGTATTGTTATGAAGGTTTTGGATAAGATCTGCGAAGTGTTAACACGATTGCTATTGTGGATGGGCGGCTTTTTTCTGGTGACCATGATTTTTTTGACCTGCGCGAATATTCTATTTCGTTTGGTTTGGATACCGATAAAGGGCACTTTTGAGTTGATGGGGTATTTTGGGGCAATCGTGACAGCATTTGCGTTAAGTTTCACCCAAATGAAGCGCGGCCATATTGCTGTAGATATTTTAATTAATACATTTTCCAAAAAAACCAGAACAATTATTGACATCATTAACCACACCGCCTGCTGCCTCTTTTTTTGTATAGCTGCTTGGCAAATTGCTATAAAAGCTGCAACACTCATGAATACCGGGGAGGTAACGGAGACCCTGCGAATCATCTACTATCCCTTTACCTATGGCACGGCTTTCGGATGTGTTTCACTTTCGCTGATCTTATTCAGAGATCTGATGAAAACGATTATTCCACAAAAGGAGGACAGGCGTTGAGCCTTGCACTGGTTGGAATAACAGGGATTATAGTCCTCCTTTTAATTTTATTTTTTCTCGGGATACCTGTAGGATTTGCAATGGGGATCGTTGGTTTCTGCGGATTCTGCTATGTGGTTTCATTTAAAGCGGGTCTTAATATGGTCAGTTCTGCTTTATGGGAAACCTTTTCGAAATATGGGCTGACGGTTATACCTCTTTTTATTTTTATGGGACAAGTGGCATTCTATTCGGGTGTCAATGAAAAATTATACAACGCGGCCTACAAGTGGGTAGGCCATATTAAGGGAGGCATCGCAATGGCAACGGTGATGGCCTGCTCAGCCTTTGCGGCGATTTGCGGTTCCAATGCGGCAACAGCAGCCACAATGACAACCGTGGCGCTTCCCGAAATGAACAAATATAGATATGAGCCCATGCTCAGTACAGGCGCTGTTGCCTGTGGCTCTACGCTAGGCGTTGTGATCCCGCCCAGTGTGGTTTTGATCGTCATAGGCCTTTCCACCGAGCAGTCTATTGCCAAGCTTTTCTATGGTGGCGTTGGTGCGGGTATATGTTTGGCCGTTCTTTTGATGCTTACCGTATATCTTCTATGCTGCATATATCCCGAATGGGGACCGGTAGGCCGGAAGACAGGTTTTATGGAAAAGGTTAAAGCCCTTACCGGTGTCTTTGAAATGGCGACGCTATTTTTGCTGGTTATGTTCGGTCTCTATTTCGGGTTTTTTACGCCCACTGAAGCTGGGGCTGCCGGTTCTTTATTTGCGCTGATTATCAGTGTGGTTCAAGGCCGGTTATCCTGGAAAGGGTTTGTTTCATCGATTGAAGATACGTTACGAATATCATGCATGGTGATTATGATCGTGGCCGGGGCAGTGATATTCGGTCGTTTTCTGGCTGTGACCAGAATACCCTTTGATATTGCATCATGGGTGGTTGATTTACCTGTTCCGAACATGGTTATCATGATGATAATATTTGCTATTTATATCATTGGTGGTGCAGTGATGGATGCACTGGCGTTGCTCTTAATTACGATTCCCATTTTTTTTCCCGTGGCGGTAAAGCTGGGATATGATCCGATTTGGTTTGGTGTAACAATTACAGTGATCACCACCTTGGGCGCTGTAACACCGCCTGTGGGTGCGACAACTTATGTGGTTGGCGGCATGGCAAAGGACGTTCCTTTAGAAAAAGTGTTTAAGGGCGTCGCGTTCTTTTTGCCGGCCTATATCATTTGTGTAATAATATTATTAATTCTACCCGGAATCGTAACCTTTTTCCCCAACCTGCTAAAGTAAAAACCTTTGCCTATTGGAATGAATTCAACTCATGGCGATTAACATATTCGCCATAAAGGCAATCGATTTAGAAAAAATTTTTGGGAATTGCCAAAAATTTTAAAAAAACACTTGATAACTTTTTTTATTTTTGGTAGCACGCATTGGGCAGTAAATAGGAACCCTAAAAGCGGTTGAAGTTATTTAATTGGCCTGGGTCGTATAGCGACGATTCGTGCGAGTAAACGTAGCCTCCCACTGACGCGACCCAGGCTTTTTTTTTGAAACCTTTGAAAAACGTCCTTTTTCATCCCATCTCTTCGTCAGGCTCAAATTTTAATCCGCGGAATACTCAATGTATGCCTGTGGTTAAAATTTTTGCCTTCCTTGACCTTGGATGAAACTGAACATTTTTCAAAGGTTTCCTTGTTGTGAGGCCAGGCGAGGTGTGCATTTGCAAGGCGTTTAAGGGCGCAGCCGGAGTAGACTACTGTAAGTCACTGATAATAGATCAAATAGGTGCTTCGGACTCGACTACAAGGTGAACATTCTTATGACATATTCGAATTAGCCGCCGATGACACACATCTGCGATAGAACCTTTGGCGGGTGATCGGTGGACAGGTTGTGTTCAGAGGGTTTTTTTCGGACCGCCTCAAAGAAAGCAGTCGCAAGTTCGTTATCCAGGCATCCTTTTCTAAGGAGTGATTTAAGATCTTCTTGGTATTCCGACAAAAGGCAAGGTCTGAGCTGACCGCTTGCGGATAATCTTAAGCGGTTGCATGCATGACAAAAATGCCGGCTTATGGGTTGAATAAAACCGATTTCCCCTAAAGCGCCTTCAAATTTGAAGCGTTCAGCCGGACCGTCATGAGCACTTTTTACAACAGGGATCAACCTGCCCAACGGTTCTATCCTTTTTTTTATTTCCGGAGCGAGTAAGTGCCGGTCTGCATTGATCTGGTTGGCGCCAATGGGCATATATTCGATAAATCGTATGTGGAATGGATAGGTGAATGACAACCTGGCAATCTCTATTAATTCGTCATCGTTGATACCTTTTAAAGGAACGACATTCAGCTTAATGGGATTAAAGTTCATTTTTTCCGCCTGTTCTATGCCTTCCCATATTTGATCAAAATAATCGTATCCCGTAATCTTATAAAATTTCTCTTTGTTTAGGGTATCCACGCTGATATTTATTCTGTTTACGCCACTCGATTTAATTCTGTTTATACTATCTTTCAGCAAAACACCGTTGGTTGTTAATGAAATATCTGATAACCCATCAATTATAGAGAGTTGTTCAAGAAACCCAAAAACACCTTTTCGGATCAGCGGTTCTCCTCCGGTTACCCTTACTTTTGAAATACCCAGGCGAACGCCTATTTTCACAATACGCAAAATTTCTTCGTATCTTAGTATGTCTTTGTGCGGAAGCATCGGGATAAGCTTGCGGGGCATACAGTAAATGCATTTCAGATTGCACCGATCAGTGATAGAAATACGTAGGTAGTTAAGATTGCGATTGTATCGGTCGATCAAGGGTTTACTCAACATGCTCAGTTTGTCCTCTTAAATTTATTACAATATTCAGGGATGTCTAACATGGGCGGGCGTTCATGACCTCGAACATTAAAAATATCCGGCTGATATTCATTTTTAACCAGATTGTATTGTATCATTTCACTGAAAATAGCATCTTTATAATCGACCATGCCAAGCTTTCGTTTCCGATTGATGAACGTCTTTAGGATAGCAAATGACATTTTACCCAATGCTTTGGTGTCCTGATTTCTGTGAATCCTTTTGTCTAGATCAACTTGAGCCATGACATCGAGACCCCATTTTTCATAGATGTCGAGTAACATGCTTGTTTCAATTCCGTATCCTATGGGGAATGGGATGGCTTCAAATATTTCACGATATCCGGCATATTCACCGGATAAGGGTTGTAAGATCTGAGTCAGTTCCGGAAAGAAAAGAGAGAACAGGGGCCTGATGACCAATTCAGTGACCCGTCCTCCGCCGGTGGGCCTGATTTTACTTTTTCCGATCGCAATAGGCCGGTCATAGAATGCTTTACTGTATTTAATGTTTTCATAAAGAACCAGTGGTCCGATAAGCGCATAGGCAAACCGGTGATGAATATTTTTAATATCTGCATCGATGTAAACAATAATGTCACCCTTTGTAATATAGAGTGCTTTCCACAGATTTTCACCTTTGCCTTTAAACGTTTCCAAGTTCGGGAGAATATCCGTGGCTTGATAGACGTCGGCCCCATAAGATCGCGCAATTTCTCTGGTTTTGTCTGTAGAGCCTGAATCGACGACAACAATCTCATCCAATAAAGGATAGCGTGACATCAATTCCGACTTTAAAATCAATATTTCCTTTGCAATGGTCTTTTCTTCATTTAGCGTCGGAAGGCAAAGAGAGATCGCAAGATTTTTTCTTTGTTTTTCATCAACGAGTCGATTGAGATCATTGAATTCAGAATAGTGAAACGTATTTTTTCTAAGCCAGTTGGTGTCCATCGCATACTCCACTATCGATAGCCATTATTACACCAGCTATCTGCGCAATTCCCCTAAACATCGGTTCAATATCTACTTTGGCATTGTGTTGAAGATGGTTTTCTCCACTGGTAATCCCGAGGGTAACGGCCGGGATTTTTCTCGATAGAAAAATAGACAGTTCAGACTCACTGGGTGCACTTACCGGTGTTAAACCCAGCTTTTTCATGACAGAGACCGTGCTTTTGACCAGAGGATGGTTGAATTTAAGTTTTGCCGCGTGAACATTGCTGATCGTTTTTAGCCTTACCTCAACCTCATATTCGTGACCGACACCGTCGATAATATCTTTAATGTCATTGAAAATCGATTTAACCATCCTATCTGAAGTGCTTTGAATCTCGAATCCTAGTTTTGCTTCATGGGCAATGATCCCGTGCTTAACACCGCCACCGGTTTTGCCGATAATAACCCTTGATCGAGGTTTTTGAGGCAGGCGCATCTGAAGGATCTGATTGATGACTTCGTTGATGACCAATATGGCATTGGGTTTAAATTTGTACTCCAAACCGTTTGTCGATGAGATCTTACACTCGACCTCACAGCGAACCATTCCTTCGGAATAATAGCTAAGCCTCCCGAGTTCACCACTCTCGATACAGACTGCCCCCCTAATGGGGGTTGACCACGTTTTCAGAAGATGTCTGATACCCCTTAGGTTGCCCTTGCCTAAGGATTGAATGACGCCAGCCAATATAATGTCAGATTCAAAGCGTAAGTTGAGCTGGCGAAAAATTTCGGGTAGAGAAACCAGGACACCGACACCCACTGAGTTGTCCATGATTCCGGCGCCTGTTATCGTATCTTTACCAATAGTATAATAATGATCAACATCTTTACTAAAAAGGGTATCAAGGTGAGCAACGACAAAAATAGGCGGTTTTGATTCGGACGTTCCCCTTATAATACCAATAGGGTTTCGATATCCGTCGGTTGAGCACTCATCAACCTGAAACTCGGCGAGTCTCTCCATAAAAACCGTGGTGCGATTTTTTTCCTTGAAGGTGGGAGATGGAATTTGACCGATCAAGACAATGTTGGCGATAATGGTATCTTTTATGGATCGAATGATGTCAACGAATTCGGGTAGTTTTTCGAGGTAATCATCCATGTCTGTTACCTGGTGTTTGTTCGTAAACCAAGTGTATTTAACAGATTTATCAGGTCTCGAGATCACTTGGTATTTGGTGCTAAGGTTCCAGTATTTAATACATACTGAAAGGTAAAATATTTTAAGAGCGCAGACAAGGATACACCATTGAGTGGGGAAAGGTCAACCTGTCTTTGAGACTCTTGAAAAAGGCTATAAATCATTAAGATTTTTGGCTCTTCTCCAATTTTCCCTTACCCATACTTGGCTTGATAGAATCCGAGGGCAAATTAAAATCACTGTTGACATTTAGATATGAAAACAATTCAAAGGTTATTTTTCGCGTGACCATCATTCGATTTGTAGTATGTTTTTAGAAAATATGCTTTTGAGATAGGTATAAATAAACTGAAGTATCAAGGCGCGTGGAATTATTTGATCGATATCAGATAGCACAGATTGGGGTTAGAGTTAAGTCAATGTTCCAATACATGGAGTATCGTCTTCGAAACGGCATCAAGTGCAGATGAAGGTGTTGGCGGCTTAAATATATTTAGGTGCTTCCTACTGCATCGATATCTCAGCCCATCTTTCCCTAAAAGTCGCT
>CP070768.1:2797491-2813568 GCA_020345745.1 Desulfobacterales bacterium | reverse complement strand
ATCCGAACCATTTGAAGACGCTTGGCCACTGGACTATTTAGAGCAAGAGGCCTTACAATACTTGCCCGCTTTGTTGCAGGAATGCTCTATTACCGACACCATTCTCATCGGACACAGCGATGGCGGCACCATTGCATTATTAGCCGCCGCCAATTACAGCCATATGGTAAGGGGAATTATTACAGAGGCGGCCCACATATTTGTGGAGAACATCACCCTGTCAGGCATACGAAATGCGGTTAAGGATTTTGAATCAACCTCTCTAAAAGAAAGGCTTGTTCGTTATCATAAAGAAAATACAGAAATGATTTTTTACCGCTGGGCAAACCGATGGCTGTCACCTGATTTTTATAACTGGAATATCAAAGAATATCTTCCAAAAATTATTTGCCCTGTGCTTGCCCTGCAAGGTGAAGATGATGGGTACGGAACACCCGCACAAATTGAGGGTATTGCTGAACTGGTGTCAGGACCGGTCTATCCGATATTGATCCCAAAATGCGGACATGTTCCTCATTTTCAGGCAAAAAGAAAAGCTGTGGATGAAATGACCCGGTTCATATCAGAATTTCTTGACTGATGTTAAAAGAATGTCTTTCAGATATCTATTGGTTCGACAAGGTGCATACCAATTTCATTCTTTTTTTTTCTTACAATAATGCCATCGATCTCAATGGAATGACGATTTGAAAACGTTAGCGTTCCACTGACCCATCCTTCAAGATTTATCTGGTGTTTATTGATAAATCTCAATCCTCTCTCAGAAATATCTATAATTTCAAACTCAATCTTTCCAATTTTTAGTGTCGGCTTTTCTTTTGGTTTAAATTCTCTTCTTGAATATTTCCTGCGATCCAATTCTTTCTTCACTTTTCTAGAAAATCCTTTCCGCTAAAAGCAAATTGATTATGCCTTTTTTAGAAAGAGAGTCTTTTCTCTTTTCGATTAATAACAAATTGTGTGGGGGCATTTTAATAGGATGAGTCTCCCCTTGCCCGATATGAGTACACGCCATCTCAAAAATACATCTAACACTCAATTACAGCGCTGCGAACTTCTTTAAAATGTACTGCTCATCCCGCCCATGGGCGGGACTGCACTTTTCATCGGTTCGTGCCTGTTTCTTGAACGTGATCTACAATTTTGAGATGCCTTGTAGAGGGTTGTAATTTTTGATATGGGTGGTGAAAGGGAAACCGATTACGTCTCAGATTGGGTATCTTCTCTTTTGCTTTCAGGTTCTTGTGCTTCAGTTCCATCACTTTCGGTTGTTTTCGATATATCCGATGTTGAGTCCTGTACTTCGGGTGTCACTTTTAAGTCTTGGGCAGTAGCCTCGGGCTCCAAAGTGCCCATTTTCTCTTCAGTCTTAACTTCTTCCTTATCGACCTTTTCTCTTTTCTTTTCAGCAACCTTTTTTTCCTCAACGGGAGCTTTAACTTTTTTCTTCTTTTTTGTCTTCTTTTTCTTTTTACTTTCTTCTTTTGATATAAGCTCAACCATTGATATCGGAGCCGCATCTCCGGATCTTCTTCCCAACTTAATGATCCTTGTGTAGCCGCTGGACACAGCCCCATATTTTTCGGAAGCTTCATCAAACAGCTTATAAACGACGTCTTTTTCCCTTATTATTGAGAGTGCCTTTCGTCTGGCATGAAGATCACCTCTTTTGGCCAGCGTAATTAAATTGTCCGCCCATCGCCTCAGCTCTTTGGCTTTTACATCTGTTGTGCGAATACGCTCATGCTTAAATAGCGATGTAACCATATTTCTAAACATAGCTTTTCGGTGGCTACTTGTTCTATTTAATTTTAATCTGGCTCTTCGATGTCTCATGAATCAACTACTCTCCTTCTTCAGTGTCTTCTTCCGGCGGCTTAAAACCTTCGAGTTTCATTCCAAGAGAAAGGTCCATCTCGCTTAAAACTTCTTTAATCTCATTTAAAGATTTTCTTCCAAAGTTCTTGGTCTTAAGCATCTCTGCTTCGGTTTTGCTCACCAGTTGATAGATTTTATGTATGCTAGCGTTCTTCAAACAGTTGGCACTCCGTACGGAGAGTTCGAGTTCTTCGACGCTTCTGTAAAGATTCTCATTAAATTGAGGTCTCTTCTGTTCTTCATCTTTTTTGTCAATTTCTGGTTCGAGCATTTCATCAAAATTAATAAAGATTGTCATCTGCTCTTTTAATATCTTTGCTGCATATGCAACAGCATCCTCGGGCAGGATACTTCCATCAGTCCAAACCTCTAAGGTCAGTTTGTCGTAATCGGTTCTCTGGCCCACACGAGCGTTTCCTACCACATAAGTTACCCTTTTTATCGGTGAAAAGACAGCATCCATAGGTATTGTACCAATAGGCGCATTTTCATCCTTGTTGCTTTCAGCCAAAGAATATCCTTTTCCGACCATAACGGTCATCGCCATTTTCAACTCGGCATTTTCCGCAAGTGTAGCAATGTGCTGATCGGGATTGAGCACCTCGCATCTTCCGTCTTCAGTGACAATATCGCCCGCTGTAACGATACCTTCTCCCTCTGCTTCGATTCGAACGATTTTGGGTTCAGGGTCGTCAAGTATGAAACGCACTTCTTTTAGATTGAGGATAATTTCTGAGACATCTTCATATACATCAGGAATAACACTGAATTCATGCATTACATCCTCAAACTTAACCGATACAATCGCTGCGCCGTAAAGCGAAGATAGTATGATCCGTCTTAAGGAATTACCAATCGTTATGCCAAATCCTCTTTCGAGAGGTTCACAAACGAACTTTCCATATGTTGGCTTACTGGTTACTTGAACCTTCTCCGGCCTAATCATTTGTTGCCAGTTCATGTACATAAGTTCATTTGATGACATTATTTTATCTCCAATTTTTGTAGAAGATCTAAGATTTCAATTAAATGAGAAAATTTATTAGAAATCGAACAATATTTGATTATGATGCCACATGGCATCCATTTATGCCCATAATTTATTTGGAATACAGCTCCACAATTAGTTGTTCCTGCATCGGTGTTACCAAATCTTCCCGAACAGGGAAACTTTTTACAATACCTTTAAGATTCTCTTTTTCCAAGTCGAGCCACTGTGGAATGCCTCGTCTTACCACCGCATCCAAGGAATCTCCTATGGCCTTTATGTTTCGACTTTTTTCCCGAACTTCAACAACATCGCCAACGCCAATAAGATATGACGGAATGTTAACTTTATTTCCGTTGACAAGAAAATGACTGTGCCTAACAAAATGGCGTCCCTGGGCACGAGAATTCACAAACCCCAAACGATAGACCACATTATCAAATCGGCGTTCCAGCATCACAAGAAGATTTGTTCCTGTTATACCCTTTTGATTATCTGCTTTCACGAAAAACAGGTGGAACTGTTTTTCGGAAAGGCCATACAATCGTTTCACTTTCTGCTTTTCTCGAAGCTGAATACCGTAATCTGATGTTTTTCTTCCACGATGTTGACCATGCTGTCCCGGTGGATAACTGCGTCTATCAAAAGCACATTTATCCGAATAACAGCGGTCCCCTTTAAGAAATAATTTTAAGTTTTCTCGTCGGCATAGCCGACATACCGAGCCTGTATACCGTGCCAAGAATTCCTCCTTTAAGAATGTTCATTATTGTTCGTAGTTACAAGCCATTTCAAAAATTCATCTTACGCCCAATTACCGTGTTGCGAAATTTTTGTGTTGTTTCATGATAAGTAAATGATGAAATCTAACGTTTTGCAGTTTGTTGTTTAGGCAAAAAAGATTCATTCATTGATGGAACGATTTAAACTCTTCGCCTTTTCGGAGGCCGACAACCATTATGTGGAATAGGCGTGACGTCCTTAATCATTACAACATTGAACCCCGCAGCCTGAAGTGATCGGAGGGCAGACTCCCGTCCAGCTCCAGGTCCCTTAACGTACACCTCAACATTCTTCATACCGTGTTCCATCGCTTTTTTAGCAGCATCCTCAGCTGCAAGCTGAGCAGCAAACGGTGTGCTCTTTCGTGACCCCTTGAATCCCTGAACACCCGCACTTGACCAGGCGACAACGTTTCCGGCTGGATCCGTGACGGTAACGATGGTATTATTAAAGGTCGACTGAATATGTACGACACCACTTGGAATATTCTTTTTTTCTTTCTTTCTAGTTCGAATTTTTTTGGCCATTTATGATGTTCCTGTCTTTTTCTATTTTACTTTTTTCTCACACCGCCCTTCTTTTTAACAGCAGATCTTTTGGGCCCTTTCCGTGTGCGAGCGTTTGTACTAGTCCGTTGCCCTCTTACCGGAAGTGACTTTCGATGACGCAGACCACGATACGATCCTAAGTCCATCAACCTTTTGATGTTCATGGATACTTCTGTCCGGAGCTCGCCTTCAACCTTGTATTCGCTGTCAATCACCTTACGAATGCTATTGATCTCCGATTCTGACAGATCATCCGTCTTTGTATCCAGATCGATATTAAGGCCTTGCAGAATACGCCTAGAAATATTAGGGCCTATACCGTAAATATAGGTTAATCCTATCTCGATCCTCTTCTGTCTGGGTAAGTCTACACCTGCAATTCTTGCCAAACCCTTTCCTCCTTTTTAGCCTTGCCTCTGTTTATGCCGCTTATTTTCACAGATAACCCGAACAACGCCTTTTCTGCGAACGATTTTACATTTGTTGCATATCTTCTTGGCAGATGCCCTAACTTTCATTTAAAATACTCCTTTTTTGAACCAACGCATGCCATATATGAGAAGCTTTTCCGATATCCACCTCTAATGCTCTCACTGTTTGATCAAGGCCATCTAGTATTTACTTCGATCGGTATGTTATCCTACCCCTTGATAGATCATATGGCGAAAGCTCAACGGTAACTTTGTCTCCCGGTAAAATTTTAATAAAATGCATGCGCATCTTACCGGAAATATGGGCAAGCACTTGATGCTTATTTTCCAATTCTACTTTGAACATTGCGTTCGGCAATGTCTCAAGTACCGTTCCCTCTACCTTAATCGCCTCTTCTTTTGGCATAGTATATCCCTCATCTCGGGTTGGATTAAGACTGTTAAAATCGACCTTTCATCTTGGATCCGCCTTTCTTTAGAAATCCTTCATAGTGGCGGGTCAGCATGTGAGACTCTATTTGTTGAATGGTATCAATCGCCACTCCCACAACGATAAGAAGTGCTGTGCCTCCAAAATAAAATGGAACATTGAATTTTGCTATTAATATTGAAGGAAGAACACACACCGCAGAAACATATATTGCACCACCTAATGTTATACGGGTTAAAACCTTATCGATATAGTCTGCCGTGCGCTTCCCGGGACGAATACCTGGAATATAGCCGCCCTGTTTTTTCATATTGTCTGCAACATCAGCCGGATTAAAGGTAACAGCAGTGTAAAAGTAACAAAAAAAGAATATGAATCCAACATATAACAACTCATATATGATATTTCCGGGTCTCATGGCCGCAGCCACGGTCTGCATCCACGGGATGGTTATAAAACTAGCTATTGTAGCCGGAAACATAATAATCGAAGAGGCGAAAATAGGTGGTATTACACCGGACGTATTGACCTTCAATGGAAGATGCGTACTTTGGCCGCCATACATCTTGCGGCCCACGACCCTTTTGGCATATTGAACGGTTATGCGCCGCTGGCCTTGCTCCATATAGATGATAAAAGCCACCACAAGTACCATAAGCACCGATAAAATAAGCACGACAAATATTCCCATTTCACCGGTAGAGAGAAGGCGAAATGTATTCCCTATCGCGTTGGGCATTCGGACAATAATGCCTGCAAATATAATGAGTGAAATGCCGTTACCAATTCCGCGTTCGGTAATCTGTTCGCCCAGCCACATAATAAATGCAGTGCCTGCTGTCAACGTTAGAACAGTCATGAGCCGGAAACCCCACCCAGGATGGAATACAACGGGAGCCCCTCCGGGAGACGTCATGCTTTCGAGACCGATACTAATACCAAATCCCTGAATGATACTTAATAAAACCGTTCCATAACGCGTGTACTGCGTAATCTTCTTGCGCCCCTGCTCTCCTTCCTTTGACAAGCGTTCAAGGTGCGGTATCGTCACTGTTAAAAGCTGTAGGATAATCGACGCGCTGATATAGGGCATGATTCCGAGAGCAAACACGGAGAGCCTTTCTAGCGCACCGCCCGAAAACATGTCAAAAAAGACCCAGCAACGTTCCTTTGGCACGAGCAAAAAATGAAGCGAGAGCTATAGTGTCTATACCAGGGGTTGGAACGTGTACACCAATTCGGTAGACAATGAGGAGGGCTAGGGTGAAAAAAATCCTTTTTTTAAGTTCGGGTATTTTGAATATATTTCCAAAACCTGAGCCAATCATACTACACAACCTCTATCTTGCCACCAGCAGAGATTATTTTTTCTTCTGCGGCTTTGCTAACCTGGTTTACTTTTATGGTAAGCGGAATGTCAATATCACCTTGACCAAGAAGTTTTATGCCATCTCGCCGACTCTTTACAAGGCCCATACGAACAAGTGCCACCTCGTCTACAATACTACCACTTTCAAATTTGGCTAGATCGCGAATATTTATTATCGATATTTTCTTTTTGAAAATATTGGTAAAACCACGTTTTGGCAGTCGACGGTGAAGAGGCATCTGTCCACCTTCAAAGCCTGGTCTAACGCCACCGCCTGAACGGCTATTATGTCCCTTGGTCCCTCTCCCAGCTGTTTTTCCTTTACCGGACCCAACACCACGTCCTAAACGCTTTCGAGGTCTGCGCGATCCTTTAGGTGGTGACAAATCATTTAGCTTCATCACTCTTCTCCTCAACTTTTACTAGATGTGATACGGTATTGACCATGCCACGAATAGAAGGCGTATCCTTGAGTTCAACTGTTCTGTTGAGTTTTGTTAATCCCATACCACGCAGTACCCTTCGATGTTTTTCCGGTCTTCCAATCATGCTTCTCACAAGCGTTATCCTAAACGTTCCGGACATTTATCATTTCCTCTGACTTATATGCATCGATAGCAAATTAATCATCGAACATCTTTACTATTGCAACAGACAATTTTAGACTTAAAGATCTTCCACCCGCAAACCGCGCCTGGCCGCAACCTGTTCTTTCCCTTGCAATTGGCAAAGCCCATCAATGGTGGCCTTAACAACATTGTGGGGATTATGAGATCCCATACATTTAGTAAGAATATTTTGAATGCCAACTGCTTCCAGCACGGCTCTAACAGCACCTCCTGCAATTAGACCTGTGCCTTCAGATGCGGGTTTTAACAAGACACGCCCTGCTCCAAATTTACCGGTAACAACATAAGGTATCGTACCCTCAACCAAAGGTACTTTTATCATATTATTTTTTGCCTTCTCGATACCTTTACGAATCGCTTCAGGAACTTCACCTGCTTTGCCAAGCCCGT
Source organism: Desulfobacterales bacterium (assembly GCA_020345745.1). GTDB lineage: Bacteria > Desulfobacterota > Desulfobacteria > Desulfobacterales > UBA11574. Next base: position 2,806,122 of record CP070768.1, on the reverse strand, counting down.
AGCCTACACTTCCTTCACCATCACCTACGACAACGATAGCGCTGAAGCTAAATCGACGTCCGCCTTTAACAACTTTCGCCACCCTGTTAATGTGAACAACCTTGTCGATTAACTGATTATCGCCTTTATCCTGTTTGAGCAAAGATCTGCCTCCTTCGTCCGATTGTAGCTTAAAAACTGAAATACCTAAAAGTTTAGACCCGCCTCGCGCGCGCCATCCGAAACCGCTTTTACCCGACCGTGATATAAAAAACCGTTTCGGTCAAAAACAACCTTGTTTATTCCTTTCTCACTGGCCCGTTCACCCAAGAGTTTTCCAACAAATTTTGCCATGGCAACTTTATTTTCAAATTTAGGTTGTTCTTTTACACGCTTTTCCGTGCTAGACGCTGCGACGAGGGTATGCCCCTCCGTGTCATCAACAACTTGAGCATAAATGTGTTTTGAGCTTCGAAAAACACTTAGCCTTGGCTGTTCTTTTGTTCCGCTTACTTTCTTTCTAATTCTTTTTTTTCTTTTTAAGCGTGCTTTTTGTCTAAAATTCAAAGCGCCCATTTTAAATCCTAACCTTAAGTGCTAACCTTGATACAATTTGACTAAACGACCTTGACGCCCGCCTTTCCGGCCTTCCGTTGTATGCGTTCCTCGGCATATTTTATCCCTTTCCCCTTATATCTCTCTGGTGGCCTTAATCGCCGAATTGCCGCAGCGGTATGACCCAGTAGCTCTTTATCAATTCCAGTGAGTCTGATGACATTTTTTTTATCAACGGTTGCAAAAACACCTTCTGGTAGATCGAAACTGACAGGATGTGAATGCCCAAGGTTAAATTCGATTCGATTATCATTGAGTACAGCTCGATATCCTATGCCATGGATCTCAAGAATTCTTTCAAATCCTTTGCTCACACCGATAACCATATTGGATACAAGGGACCGCATAAGCCCTTGCATCGCGCGGCTACGCCTGTCATCCTTGATAACATGAACGTATATTATGCCATCTTCTATCTTCAAGTCCACCGAAGGATGGATGGCTCTCTCGAGAGAACCTTTTTCAGACGATACCGTTATCACTCGATCTTTATATGTTATCTTCACTTTGTCCGGGATCTTGATCGGCGACTTACCTACTCTTGACATTGCTCACCCCTTAGCTATGAGACTTTTGGAAAGTGTCTCCTTTTACCAGATGTTACAGAGAATTTCCCCTCCGACTTTTTCGGCTCTGGCCTTTTTATCCGTCATTATCCCTTTTGATGTGGATAAAATAGCAACTCCCATACCGTTCAAAACCGGCTTTACATCTTTCCCCCTCACATATACCCTACGGCTTGGTTTACTAACCCGCTCAAGACCAAAGATTGCGGAGGTCTGCCTGTCATCATATTTTAGGTAGACACGCAGAATTCCCTGCTTCTTGTCCTTAATAAACTTATAATTTCTTATAAACCCTTCTGCCATTAATACTTTCGCTATTTCGGTTTTCAACCTTGATCCAGGGATATCGACACGATTGAATTTTGCTTTTCCGGCGTTTCTTATTCGGGTTAACATATCCGCAATTGGATCACTCATTGCCATAGTCTTCTCCGTCATTCTAAATGTTATAAGTTTTACTGTTTTGATCAGGGCCCATTAAGCCTAAAATTCAATGAATAATTATTACCAGCTGGACTTTACGACACCGGGCAATTTACCCTGTGATGCAAGATTCCGAAAACAAATACGGCAAATTCCAAATTTTCTCATAAACCCTCTGGGCCTCCCGCAAATCGGGCAACGGTTGTAGGCCCTCGCCTTGAATTTGGGTTCTCGTAATGCTTTATTTCTAAGCGCTTTTCTTGCCAAATCTTCCCCCTTTATAATGACAATTGAATATTCTTTAAGGCTGCAACCTCCGATTCGGTGTTTTTCAATTCTTAAGTTTGGTTTTCATTAATTACGAAACGGCATACCTAAAAGCCTTAGCAGCTCTTTTCCTTCCTCATCGGTCTGGGCAGTTGTTACTACTGTGATGTTTAAACCTTTAATTTTATCGATTTTGTCATAGTCGATTTCTGGAAAAATGATATGTTCCTTAATCCCCAGCGTATAGTTACCGTGGCCGTCCATCGCATTGCCTGAGAGACCTCTAAAATCTCTTACCCGCGGCAGTGCTATGTTAACAAGCTTGTAATAAAAATCGTACATCCTTCGACTGCGCAGGGTAACCATACATCCTATCGGCATACCTTCTCTCAATTTAAACGCTGCAATCGATTTCTTGGCCCGAGTAATCACCGGCTTTTGACCCGATAAAATCATCAACTCCTCTGACGCTGAATCGAGCAGCTTGATATTTTGAATCGCTTCGCCCAAACCCATATTTAAAACTACTTTTTCAAGCTTGGGAACTTGCATTATATTTTTATACTTAAAGGTTTCGGTTAAAGCGGGAATGATCTCTTTAAGATAGTATTGTTTAAGCTGGGACATCCAATTCCTCCAGTACACAAACCTAAGAATCTATAATTTCACCACATTTTCTGCAGACACGTATCTTTTTGCCATCCTCAAGACGTTTCATTTTAATGCGCACCGGTTTTACGCATTTATTGCACATCAACATAACGTTGGACCAATGGATAGGGGCTTCACTTTCAATGATACCACCCTGTTTGTGCTTGGCACTCGGTCTAGCATGTTTTTTAACAAAATTGATTTTTTCAATAAGAATCCGATCATTCTTTCTTTTTAAGCTCAGCACTTTGCCGATTTTTCCCTTGTCCTTTCCTGAAAGAACTTTCACCTTATCGTCTTTTTTTATATGGCATTTATTGGTTACCATGAATGACTTCTCCGCAAGGTTAATTGACAATAAATCATTTTTGCTACAATACCTCGGGTGCTAGAGAAATAATTTTCATAAACCTTTTGGCTCTTAATTCTCTGGCCACGGGACCAAAAATTCGGGTACCTATGGGTTCCCTGTATTGTGAAATTAAAACAGCTGAATTGTCATCAAATCTAATATACGATCCATCCGGCCTTCGGATTTCCTTTTTTGTCCGAACCACAACAGCTCTCAGGACGTCTCCCTTTTTAACTTTGGTATTCGGTATGGCTTCTTTTACAGATACGACAATAATGTCACCGACACTTGCATACCTTCTGCGGGAACCTCCAAGAACTTTTATGCAATATAAAATCTTGGCTCCTGAATTGTCCGCTACTGTTAATCTCGTCTCCGCCTGTATCATTACTTCAGCACCCTTTATTCAAATTTAAACGGCTTTTTCTATGATCTTACTAACACGCCATTTCTTCGTTTTGCTAAGTGGCCTAGACTGAGTGATCAATACTTTATCTCCAATCCGAGCAGCGTTTTTCTCATCGTGAGCAGCAAATTTGGACCGTCTTCTTACATATTTCTGGTAAAGCCGATGTTTGACTAATCGCTCTACCAGGACAATTATAGTTTTGTCCATCTTGTCACTGACTACGGTCCCGATCAATTGTCTTCTTAATAATCGTTTGTCCATTTTGATATCTATTCTTGCCCTGTTTTTTCTTTTATTTCTAATTCCCTGATAATGGTTTTCACCCTTGCGATGTCATGCTTTGTCTGTTTCATTTTCTGTGGATTTTCGAGCTGGCCGACTTCGTGCTGAAAGCGTAGGTTAAACAACTCTTCCTTGAGATCGTCGGCCTTTCGCCGTATCTCCTCAATGCTCAATTCCCTAATCTCACTCGCTTTCATTAGAAATCACTCCTCTCCACAAATCTTGTTTTTACAGAAAGCTTATGTGCAGCAAGGCGGAGTGCTTCCTTTGCCAATTCCTTGGAAACGCCCTCCATTTCATAAAGGACCCTTCCTGGCCGGACAATAGCAACCCATCCTTCTGGCGACCCTTTTCCTTTGCCCATTCTCACTTCCGCCGGTTTTTTGGTATATGGCTTGTCAGGGAATATTTTGATCCATATCTTCCCACCCCGCTTGACATGCCTGGTCATGGCAATCCTGGCAGCCTCAATTTGTCGTGCACTGATTTTTCCACATCCGGTTGCTTGCAGTCCGAATTCACCGAAATCAAGCTTACAGCCGCGCCTCGCCATTCCTTTCATTCGGCCTTTTTGCTGTTTCCTAAATTTTACTTTTTTAGGACTTAGCATGCCCATATCTCCGTTTATTAATAATTTGATGGATGGTGAATTCGACGTTTCATGAATTCACCAACATTGACGATAAACATATTTTCAAGCGTCGATTTCTACTGGATCTTTCTTTAAAATTTCACCTTTAAAAATAAATACTTTAATTCCAATAACCCCGTAAGTTGTACGTGCCTCGATAAAACCATAATCAATATCGGCACGCAATGTATGCAATGGCACTCGACCTTCTCGATACTGTTCTGTTCTCGCCATCTCGGCACCACCTAGACGGCCTGAACAAATAATTTTGACGCCTTCGGCGCCAAAACGCATAGCAGATGAGATACCGCGTTTCATGGCACGCCGAAATGCAACCCTCCGTTCAAGTTGCAGCGCTATATTCTCCGCAACGAGTTGAGCATCAATCTCAGGTTTTCTGACTTCTTTGATATCGATGATGACTTCATGGGATACAATCTTTTCGAGGTCTTTTTTGAGCAATGATATCTCAGCACCTTTTTTCCCAATAACAATTCCAGGTCTTGAGGTAAAGATGCAAAGCCTGACTCGCTTGGATGACCTTTCAATTTCAATCCTGGCAATACCAGCATGGTAGAATTTCTTTTTGATAAACTTTCTAATGTTATAATCTTCCAGGATATAATCAGCATAATTTTTTCCAGAATACCAGCGAGATTCCCATGTCTTAACAATGCCTAATCTAAGTCCTATCGGATTTACTTTCTGGCCCAAGCTTTTACCCTCCTTTTTCTATATCGTCTCTTCAGCTAAAATAACCGTGATATGGGTTGTCCTTTTCAATATACGCGTGCCTCTTCCACGGGCCCTCGCTCGAAAACGCTTCAGCATCGGACCTTTGTCCGCGATAATATTGCGAATAACTAGGGAATCGACATCAATATCAGGATATTGGTCAGCATTTGCTATGGCGCTTCGAATGACTTTTTCAATGATGGTGGCCGCTTTTTGCGGCATAAATTTAAGTAAATCGAGGCCAACCTCTACCGGTTTTCCTTTAACAACATCGATGATTAACCGAACTTTTTGAGGAGAAATTCGTATGTATTTAGCGACCGCTCTTACTTCCATTGCAAAAATGCCCTCTTTAAAACGTTTTACCTCTTCAATCTTGATTTCTTATCAGCAGCGTGTCCATGGTAGGTTCGTGTCGGCGAAAATTCACCCAATTTATGACCCACCATATCCTCTGAGATAAATACAGGAATAAATTTCCTCCCGTTGTGCACAGCAAGCGTTATCCCAACCATTTCAGGGATAATTGTTGATCTTCTTGACCACGTTTTGATAATTCTAGTACTTCTGGTCTCCTGGGTTTTTAGCACTTTATTCATTAGTTTGTTATCAACAAATGGACCTTTCTTTAATGACCGTGGCATAACTTCTCCTAGTTTATTTCTTTGTACGCTTTTTGACAATGTAGCGATTGCTTTTTCGCTTTCTTCGTGTCTTAAAACCCTTTGAAGGGAGACCCCATGGACTGCACGGATGTCTCCCCCCGGAAGATCTACCTTCTCCGCCACCCATTGGATGATCGACCGGGTTCATGGCAACACCTCTGACCGATGGTCGCCTTCCAAGCCAACGACTGCGGCCAGCCTTGCCTAAGGAAAGATTCTCGTGCATTACATTCCCAACCTGCCCAATGGTAGCCCTGCAATTCAAAAGCACCATTCGAACTTCTCCGGATGGAAGTTTGATAAGCGCATAACGATCTTCTTTCGCCATTAACTGGGCAAATGTTCCTGCGCTTCTGACAATTTGCCCGCCCTTCCCGATACGCAACTCTATATTATGGATATGCGTTCCCAGCGGTATATTTTTCAATGGGAGTGTATTCCCCGGTTTAATATCTGCTTCTGGACCGGATTGCACGGTATCTCCTACTTGCAGGTTTATCGGTGCTAAAATGTAGCGTTTCTCACCATCCACATAGTGCAGAAGTGCAATTCTCGCGGATCGATTCGGATCGTATTCTATGCTGGCGACCTTTGCAGGAATTCCGGTCTTGTCTCTTTTAAAATCGATAACCCGGTAATGCCGCTTGTGCCCACCACCACGATGTCTACAGGTAATACGCCCGTTGACATTGCGTCCCCCCGTTTTTTTGATAGCCCTTAACAAGCTCTTTTCAGGAGTTGTACGTGTAATCTCATCAAAGGTTGAATAGGTTTGCGCTCGCCTTCCGGGAGAGGTAGGTTTTACTTTTTTTATACCCATGGTTTACTCCACTATACGCCTTCAAAAAAATCTATCCGTTCACCAGGCATCAATGTTATAATCGCTTTTTTCCAGTCCCTTCGTTTTCCTACAATTCGGCCTCTTTGTTTGCTCTTACCCTTTACTTGCATGGTTCTTACTTTCGCGACATTGACGTTAAAGATATCTTCAATGGCCTTTTTAATCTCAACGCTGTTTGCCTTTCGGTCCACCTCAAAGGTTAGCTGGTTGTGGGTTTCTTTTTGAATACTTGTCTTTTCGGTAATTATCGGCCTTTTAATAATATCATACTGGATCATACGAGCAGCCTCCCTTCAATACCTTTTATCGAAGGCTCGGTCAAAACCAAATTCTCGTATTTAAGAATATCATATACGTTCAATCCCTCGACCCTTAGCACCTTTACACCAGGAACATTTCTTGCTGAGCGCTCTAAGTTTTCGTTCTTTTTGTCGGTCACAATCAATGCGTTATTGGTGTTTAACGCTTCCATAAGTTCGACAAATGCTTTTGTCTTAATCTTATCCATTTCAATCTTGTCAACCACGACAATGTTGTTGGCTTTCAATTTGCTGCTTAACGCCATTTTCAAAGCCAACTTCCTGACCTTTTTAGGAACTCGATAAGCATAGGATCTGGGGTCAGGGCCAAAAACAGAACCTCCGCCTCTTAAAAGCGGTGCCTTTATATCCCCGCGACGGGCACGCCCGGTGCCTTTTTGTCTAAAAAGTTTACCGCCACTACCTCTCACATCACTGCGATGCTTTACTGATGCTGATCCCGCGCGCCTGCTGGCCAGTTGCATTTTAACAACCTCGTGCAAGACATTCGACTTCACATCGATATTAAATATGGCGTCAATTAAATCCGCCTGCGAAACTTTCTCAGCCTTACTATTAAGAACATCAACAACAGCCATAGTATACTCGTATGATTATTTTAATGGGTCATTATATTGGATGTATGAACTCCAATCACAATATCTATTTAGCAAATTTAGGTTTTTTTATTGTTACAAAACCATTTCGTGAACCCGGAATCGCACCCTTTATCATGATAAGGTTGTCTTCGGGCCTGATATCAACAATCTGCAGGTTTCGGATCGTTTTGCGTTCATTGCCGTACTGACCGGGCATTTTTTTTCCTTTAATTACTTTTGCCGGAGTGGCGCTGCAACCGATGGAGCCGGGAATTCTATGGCTGTGGCTTCCATGGCTTTTCTTACCACCGTGAAATCCGTGCCGTTTGATCACTCCCGAAAAACCTCTTCCTTTCGTGATTCCAGTAACATCGACCCGTTCTCCTACTTGGAAAATATCCAAACCCACGGTTTGACCGAGGGTAACATTGCCAGGATCATCAACGGGAACTTCACGAAGAATGGCATAAAGTGATTCTCCGCTCTTTTTAAGATGCCCTTGCAATGGCTTGTTCGTTCTTGACTTCTTTTTTTCACCAAAACCTAATTGGACGGCGTCATATCCATCAGTCGCCATTGTTTTTAATTGAGTAACCACACATGGACCAACCTTTACAACCGTTACCGGTATGTAACGGTCTTGCGAAGTAAACAATCCTGTCATCCCTAATTTTTTTCCTATTAATCCTCTGCACATAATTCTTCGTATTCCCAATGAGCCATGACGTATTAGCTCGAAAGTTTTAGGTGATGTTTTTTGATCTGATTATGTTAAATTTAATCGGCTTGTAGCGGAAGAAGCACCAGACAGGTTCATCAATCTCCCAATCACATTTTATTATCGAGTGTTACAGCTTTATCTCAACATCTACCCCCGGAGAAAGATCCAGTTTCATCAGGGCATCAACGGTTTGCTGAGTCGGGTCCAATATATCTAAAAGCCGTTTATGGGTCCTTATCTCAAATTGTTCTCGAGATTTTTTATCCACATGGGGAGATCTTAGAACACAATATTTGTTGATTCGAGTCGGAAGAGGTATAGGTCCAACGACTTTTGCTCCTGTTTTATTCGTTGTATCAACAATATCTGCTACAGACTGATCCAAAAGCTTGTGATCATATGCTTTGAGTCTGATTCTAATTTTGGTATTCATTATCATTATTCTATTTTCTTATATTATTCGATAATTTCGCTGACCACACCAGCTCCAACCGTCCGGCCGCCCTCTCTGATGGCAAACCTCAACTCCTTCTCCATCGCTATGGGCGTAATAAGCTCTGCCGTAATCGCCACATTGTCACCTGGCATCACCATCT
>CP070768.1:2780490-2797391 GCA_020345745.1 Desulfobacterales bacterium | reverse complement strand
GTGTCAATAAAAAACAAGGTTTTTAATAATAATCCCGAATCGACGGTTTTATCACCGGTTTTCATGTTTCATTGTCAACGATATTGCAATCGTTCGATTTCATCCCTCGCTTGTATCAAATCTTCGGTTGTCTTTTTGAGGCGACTGGCCAATACCTCCGCAAAACCACGAAAAATTATGTACCTAAATGTATGTATATTGTCTTCTGGCATCTTGTCGATATTGGAAATATTTATTTCTATGCACATTGAGTCATCGGTAGCATACACGGAGGCCGATCTGGCATCCCCCGTAATCGGTCCCATTTCACCAAAAACATCTCCTGTTCGTTGTAACATTAGCAATTCTTTATCTTTTTTTATAATTTTTATCTTTCCGGAGATAAGGTAGTATGTCAAGTTTTCAAAACTACCCTCCTTAAATATCTGTTCCCCGGCTTTAAACGTTTTAATCGTGCTCATCCGCAACAAGTCCTGGATTTCTTTCTCCTTGAAAGACTTCAGACCAGGAACCCTCATCAGTTTTTGGATGATATCATTGCTGCCGTCTGCGGGGTCGAATTCTACCATTTAGCATCTCCATTGTTGCGACCTTTGAAAAACAGGCGTTTTTGTCCAAACTCTGTAACCCCGATGGGCTAGATTTGTCAACAGGCTCTTTTACCGGAATGTTTCGCGGCGGGAGCAAGCCAGTCATATTCCGCACACTGACCCGGTAACAAAAGGGCGATATCGCTTTATTAGGCAAGGCGGCTTGGCCCCTTAAAGACGGCGTCATAAATCAGCATGGGTCAAGGTTGTCTCACAGGAGATTGTCTTACCATCCGTTACAAGGGTTATTGCACCATGGCGGCTTGTGCCCAGCACCCGGCAGCCTTTTTGCCGGTATCGTTTTAGAACGGTTGGATGAGGAAATCCAAACTGACCTCTCCATCCTGAGGATATAATGACGGTTTCCGGACATACTTTCTCTAAAAATAGCCGGGAACTTGACGTTTTGCTGCCGTGATGAGGTGCGATAAGGACCGTACTGTCAATTTGATCTTCAGCCATGGTAACTAGCGCTGCTTCAGCCTTTGCCTTAATATCCCCTGGAAAGAGTATGGACTTCGATCCATACGTCACCTTAATGACCAATGAGTTGTTATTTACTTCGCGCCAAGTATCGTGCTTTTGCCTTTCGATGAAATCGATCGGCGGATAAAAGATATCTAGCCAGACACCGTTTATGCGGTGACGACCAAATATCTTTTCATATTCCGGCATGTGGATCCTGTTTTTTTTTATCGCTTCTAAAAAGTTTTTATAACCGACGTTCTTCGATTCTTGGTTATTGGTCCAAACGTTTTCCACATGAAAATTTTCAGCGATATAAATAAGCCCGTTGATGTGATCGCTGTTGGGGTGGGAAAGAATCATGGTGTCAATGGTTTTAATTTTTTTACGCCACAAAAAAGGCGCCACGATCCTGGCGCCGACATCAAAGACGGTATTGTCTGAAAAACCACCACCATCAATTAGGATGGTATACCCTTTTGGCAATTCCAACAGTGACGCGTTGCCGTGTCCTATATCAATGATCGAAACCCTGAGATCATCATGCCAAAACCGGTGGTGCAACCAGAAACATGTGTCGGCGCTGAGAACAAAAACGGCTAGCACTACAGCAAGGATAGCGGGACGTCGGCGATGTCTTAGGTTCAAAATCGCCCAAAACAGCACATAAAAACAGCCTATCTCAGCAGCCGTTGGAGTTATGGTTTTTACCACCGCAAAAGGTAAATCAGCAAAAAAACTCACCACATAAAGGGTTTGTTCCAATACCAACGCGCACATTTCCAGGCAGGAGGATGCGCCCAAAATTGTAATAGGATATAAAAATACCGCAATCAATCCGACGGGAACCACGATAAAACCGATCAACGGAACAACAATAATATTTGCAAAAAGACCCACCAATGAGATCTGGTTGAAGTAGAGCATGAGCAAAGGCAAGGTGCCGAGTATGGCAAACAGAGAGACTAAGAAAAAGTCATAGAGCTTTTTGCAGATGATGAAACCGCTTGTATTCTTTATTTTCTCTGCAGAAGATGCCCATGGATTTCGCACGTGAGATAAGCCGTATATGATGGCGAGAACCGCAGCAAATGACAGCTGAAATGAAATGGAAAAAAGCGAGGGGGGATGGGCAACCAGAATCACCATAGCAGCCAGTGCCAAAGTATTTACCGGGTCATGTTCGCTTTCAAAAAGAATTGACAGCAGAAATACCATCACCATGATAACCGCCCTCTGGGTGGAAGGCGACATTCCGGCAAGCAGGCCGTATAGCCATACAGGACCGAAGGATAAAACGACAGCCCCCTTTTTTGTCCACGCATTCCACAACAAGAATCTCATATGGGAAAGCACCTTTTGGAAAAATAAAAATGAAACCGTAGCGACAATCCCGACATGAAGCCCTGAAATGGCCAAAAGATGGCCCACTCCTGCCCTGTTAAATGCTTGTCGTAAGGGATTTGAAATTGCGTTTCTATCACCGATAAGGAGTGCTTTTAATACATCTTTCGAATCTCCTTGCCCGGAGGTTTCGATAAGATCCGACACCATTCCACGGGTGTCTTCTATGATGCGACGACAACTTTTGCCCGAAGCTCTTTTAACCAGGGTGAGGTGTTTCCATGAAACATATGCGGTTGCCACTACTCGCCGAAAAAGCATGTATCTTTTGTAATCAAACCCGCCCGGGTTATTAAAATTCCTGACGGGTCGTATTTTACAGTTCAAAGAAATCTTGTCTCCCCTGCGGAGTCTGGGTGAGTTTCCAGCAACCGTCACACGAATCTTTCCGGAGACAGGAATGGATCTTTTGTTCTTGCGAATCGTCTCTGTATGTAAAATAAATTTTTGTCGATTAGCACTCTCAAAGGGGGATGAATCGACAATGCCGACAATTTCCCGTACCTGGGTATCTGCATAATGGATGATGTGGTGGGTAGGAAAATCGGGAGCGATCCATGATTGTATGGAAAGATAGCCCAATGCCGCAAACAAAATGATCGGTGAGACAACCATCGGTTTTCTTTGTTTAATGGCCCCTAGGACAATACAGGCAAAAGCCGACACCACCCCGACCATCGCTGCGCTTTGACCAGGCAACCAGGTTCCTAATAAAATACCCGATATCATTGCTAACAGAAGGGGAATAATCGGACGGAAATATACGTTTACAGTCATCTCTTAATAATATTGGTTGGATTTATTTCACATTGTCCCTAACAAAGAGACCTGCACTTCACCGCGGCAAAAGACGGGAAATTTAAATGAAAGGCGATCCGTCGATGTTAATGTGATTCATATTCCATGCCAAGTAAGGCAATTTTTGATCATTCCTAATGAAACGAATGGTCTAAAGCTTTGTTGTGAGGGCTTTTTTACAGAAAAAGGGGGGCGAATAGCGCCACCCTTGAAAACCGCCCTCTTTTGTCTCCCGCCAACGGCAGGACGTCAGTCTCAAATTTTAATCCGTGAAATACTCAATGTGTTCATGTGGTTAATCCCGCCATGGCGGGATCGCTCTTTTTGACCTAGGATAAAACTGAACATTTTTCAGGGGTTTCGAGGCGTGCGGTATAAAGGACAGCGGGCGTCAAAAATAGTTATTATGCACAAAAAATTGTGTACCGACAACGCATTCTGTGCATTCCAACACACAGATCACGTGGAGGTGCATTTTTACAGGAAAAAACCCAATATTAATTTTCGGACCATTATTTCTCGAATACCCCATGTTAAAGATATCCGCGATGATTTTATCGAAGGAACACCCTCGGTCAAGGTGGTCGTTGACCGGCAAAAAGCGGCACTGTTCGGCCTCACCACCGACATTATCGGCTTTGCCCTGAAAACAGCGTATAACGGCCTGGATGTTTCTTCGTTCCGTGAGGGTGATGAAGATTACGACATCACCGTGCAATTGCCGGAATCAAACCGACGGGTAATTGATGTGCTCCGGGAGTTGATGATCCCCACACCCAAAGGTGAGATGGTCCCCCTTTTAACACTGGCTACGGTAGAGTACAGTGGCAGCATCAGTGATATATACTGGAAACCCTATTATTGGCTGGCAGGTGAAAGAATACGCGGAAAAAATAGATGACCTCACCTCGTTAAAACAGAAACTACGTTTTGCTGCGACAATCAGCGAGGAATTCAAATTTAAACCTTGACCCGTTTGATGGCAGCACCCAGACCGGAAAATTTCTTTTCAATAGCCTCATAACCGCGATCCAGGTGATATACACGATTCACTTCAGTGGTACCCCGAGCAACCAGACCGGCCAAAATGAGAGACGCACTTGCCCTAAGGTCCGTTGCCATCACCGGTGCACCGGACAGCATGGGAATACCGGTTACCAGCGCTGTGTCACCGGTAACTTTAATGTTCGCTCCCATTCGTCTGAGTTCACTAACATGGATGAAACGGTTTTCAAATATCGTTTCAGAAATCATGCTGAGACCATTTGCTACAGACATCAGCACCATAAATTGAGCCTGCATATCCGTTGGGAAGCCAGGGTATGGGAGGGTTTTTACATCTATGCTTGAAATTTTTTCAGCGCCAACCACCCTGATCCGTTGCCCATCGATGTCGATCATAGCGCCGGCAAGCCGCAATTTGTGAATCACCGCTTCCAGATGCTCGGGTACCGCATTCAACAGCATGACATCCCCTTTCGTCAGGGCAGCGGCAACCATGAACGTCCCTGCTTCAATACGGTCGGAGATGATCTTAACCGACACCGGATATAGCTCAGAAACCCCTTTGATCACTATTGTCGACGTACCGGCACCTTTTATCCTTGCGCCCATCAGATTCAAAACATCAGCAAGCGCAACCACTTCCGGTTCACGGGCTGCATTCTTAAGAATAGTCGTTCCTTCTGCCATAACCGCCGCCATCATCAAGTTTTCTGTCCCGGTAACGGTTGCCATATTAAAATAAATCTCATTCCCTTTGAGTCGATCAGCTTTTGCTTCAACATAGCCGTGCTTTAATTCGATAGAAGCCCCAAGGCGTGCGAGCCCTCTTAAGTGAAGATTAATGGGGCGTGCTCCAATGGCACACCCACCAGGCAATGACACGCGCGCTTTTTTGAGCCGCGCCAGAAGGGGGCCAAGGACCAGCACAGAGGCCCGCATCTTCCTGACCAGATCATAAGAGGCCTCGTGATTGAAAAGACCGCCGGCATCGATTCGTACCGTATTTTTATCGACCTCGGTTTTTACCCCTAAATTTGAGAGCAACAATATCGTGCTCTGAATGTCTCTCAGGTTCGGAACGTTGGTATATGTATTCCACCCTTGTGTTAAAAGAGAAGAGACAAGAATCGGCAGGGCGGCATTTTTAGCGCCACTGATCTTGACTTCCCCTTTGAGAGAACGCCCGCCCTCAATGATGATTTTGTCCATTTAGTATATCCTTTTCATATAAGTTCTAAAATTTCGGACAAAAGGGTTTCATGGTTTTTTCGGTACATGTTTTTGAGAATTGCTAGCATCAATAAAAAAGCGCTTCTCCGCATGACGAACGGAGCAAGCGCTTTTTATCTCTCTGAGATTCATTATGTTAGTGGTGATGGCCATCCTTTCCCTTGATGGTGTCGATCGCAGCCTTAATGATACAGTACGTTAAACCGATACCCAATATGGTAAGAGCATACCACAGGCCACCCATGAAGACAACATGGCTCATATCCCAAATCCATTCGAAATTAAATGGAAACATTATCTATCCTCCTCATCCATTATGCTTCAGCCGGTTTCAATTCTTGTTCCACATCAACCATTTCCTCAACCGCTGCTGCTAGCTGTTCCTCGTCGGACGGCAACGGTTCGACTGGATTTAACTCTGCCTCATGGGGAAATACCGGCAAATAACGATGTGAAAATGCAATCATGATAACACCGTATGCCACCGGAAGTATGGTGGTGGCAATCTCTTGCCAACTGGGGAAGTACATGGCCCAATAATCAAAGGTCATCACCGGTACGGCCATCACCTGGAGTACCATTACCCATCGGTTAAGGCTGACACCAATAACCGCCAACGTTACCGCAATCCAGAGTGCCGGCACGTTTTTCCGGCCTTTTTTGGTAACAAGAATGAAAGCAGGAACAAATCCGCATAGGATGATTTCTGTGAACAGGATCCATTTTCCATATAGCGGGTTGTTGGAATAAAAGAAATCCCATGTAAGCCCTTTGGAGGGCGCTGTAACCGTTGCCCAGTACCAGGTATCAGCGGTTTTGGCAATACTATACGTCAATATCATCCATCCTGAAATTTTCGCCAAAAGCTCTATAGCGTTATCTTTAACCAATTTTTTGCGGGTCGCTTTTTCGGTGATTTTGGTAACCAAAATGGTAAAACACGGTCCGCACGCCGCAGCTGACCAAGTAAAGAGAAAAAAGGTCCATGGCCATATATAAAGCCCTTCCCGAAAGGCAAATGGACGCCCGAACAGAACGCCCGCAACACCGCCCAAAGATCCTTGGTGGAAAAAAGATAGGAACGCACCAGTTGCTGCAAAGAGGGCCATGATTTCGTGCATGTTGTGACCCAGGTGATGAAAGAACGGCACCCGGTCAACTTGGCGATTCTCCAAAAGAAGGGGAATGTATTCGATGGTCAACACCCCAAAATAACATGTCAAACAAAATGCCACTTCGGTCAGCATGGAATGCACATTGGCATGCCAGAATATAAACCATCCCCTTAAAGGCTGCCCGATGTCGATAGCTAAAATGAGCAGTGCCGAGCTATAGCAGATGAAACCAATAAGAACCGCATAATTTATGATACTTTTTAGCTCGTCTTTGCCAAATATATAGCGACATAAACCGGTAAAGAAAGCGCCACCACCAATAGCGATCACCGCTAGATCGGCCCAGATCCATAATGCAAATCCATAGTAATCGTTCATATTCGTCTGGTTAAGGCCTTTGAACCAGCAAAGGAGCATGGCATAGACGCCCCACGCCAGCACGACACCGACCGCGCCGATAAACAGGGCAAATTGCCATAATGGGCAGCGCTTGACGCCCTTGGGTATTAATGCAGAATCCATAGGTTATGCACTCCTCAATATTGCAGTTTTAGGTAAATCCTCACGCCAACCAAAGTTGGGATTTCAAATGTTTAATTTTAATGAACCGCCTTTTTCAACCTGCCTTCGTCTTTAAGATAATTATCTCCGGCCCGCCTTACCCACTCACGGCTTGAAACATAGTAAACCTTTGGGTTGGTTCCGAGTCTTTCCAGCAGCCGGAAGGCATGGGGATCTTTTTTCAATTGATAAACCGCGTGCTTGGCGTCGTTAAGATCGCCGAATGTTATGGCTCCGGAAGGACATGCCTGGGCACATGCGGTTTGATAGTCACTCTCTTCGATGTCAGGCTTTCCTTGCATATATGCTTTATCTCTTGCCTGTTGATATCTGTGGTAGCAGAAGCTGCATTTTTCGACTACCCCCCGCATCCGCGGCGAAACCTTTGGACTTAAATATTTTTCCATACCATCAGGCCAAACAGGATCCCACCAGTTGAAATAACGGGCTTTGTACGGACAGGATGCCATACAATAACGGCACCCAAAACAACGGGTATAGATTTGACTGACAATACCGGTATCTTTGCTGTAATCCGTTGCAGTAGAAGGACAGACCGATACGCAGGGTGAATGACCGCCGTGCCCCTCGCAATGCATACACGGTCTGGGCAAATAGCATACATCCGTTTCAGGAAAGGGTTTATCGTTCGTCAATCGAAATAACCGAAGCCATGTGATGCTAAGCAGTTTGTCCGATTCATCCTGCTTGAAAGGAACGTTATTTTCAGCCATACAGGCAACCATACAGGAACCACAACCGGTACACTTATCCAGATCGATGACCATTCCATATTTTTTGAATTTACTATGTTTGTTCTCTTTTTTCATCAGAGCCTCTTCGGATCGACGAGTTTCAATTTTCAACAGTCAATATCTATGCTTTGGACAACTTTGCCCGAATGCCCCAGGCCACATCCAAGCCAGAAACGGGGTCTTCAACCGGCCCCACCAGTCGATTATAATTTACGCCTTTTCCATCGATGTATTCATCGGTTCCCTCATGCCCAAGCCCTGTGGGCATGGCAATGATACCCGGCATAATGCCGTGAAAAAGATGAAGTTTGACGCTCGCTTTGTTTTTAGGGGTGCTGATCACGGCTTTACTACCTTCAGTGAAGCCAAGGGATTTTGCGGTTTCCGGATTAATCTCAACCAATAAATCATCACGCTTGAGCACTTTATCTGATACGGATTTAACCATAAAAGGCGGATCACTGACAAAGCCTTTGGCAAGCCTTATGGAATCATGGGGCACAAGCACCAGGGGATATGACGCCTCATCCCCTTCAATGCTTATGAGATCAGACTTGGGCATCAAACCTGTGTCACTGTTGACAAATTCGAATTTTTCTGAAGGTAGGCCAAATGATGCTTCCCAGCTTGGCGCTGTGAAGTCGGGGTCAGACCAAAACCCGTTATCAATCATCGTTTGCCATCTACCTTTAAGGGTATCCTGCAGACACGCCTGATAATTTTTCCATGGGAAAGCGGCGGATATATTTCCTCCCAATGCCCTTGCCAGTAAGATAATGACATCACCAATGTGCCTCGTATCAAACTGGGGATCAACCACCGGTTTTACAAGGCCAATAACCGGTTTCGGTATTCCTGTGGGTGTAGGGACGTCTTCAAAGCGTTCAAGGTACGTATGATTAGGGAGAATAATGTCGGCGTATTGCGTCGTCTCATTCATGTAGGATGAAAAGCTGACAATGAATGGTATCTTGGCAAATGCCTTTTGCACCTGTTGGGTATCATGCATGGTATACAAAGGGTTGGCGTCATGTATGAACAACATCTTGAGCGGATATTTATCATCTGTATCAACGGCATCCGCAAATCGGTTTAACCGATAGCGGGTAAAAGGGTATGTTTTACTCCCGGCCCCGTCCAATCGCCCTTTAGACATGCCGTTTTTGGATATGTCGTCCAGATTGATTTCCGGCCAATCAATATATTTATGGTCAGCGACCGCCCAAATGCCGCCCGCTTTGTTCATGTTGCCGACCAATGCGTTTAAGGCGTGAACGGCCATGAATTCGCCTATACTACCGGGTGTACTCCCCTGCCCCTTACCACAAATGGCCAGCGGTTTAGATGCACGCGCGAATGTCCTGGCCAGAGTGACAATCGTTTGTTCGTCAATTCCTGTTATTTTTCCAACGTTATCCGGACGATATTCATCTCGCACATGGCGCTTCCATTCATCAAATCCAATAGAATAATTTTCGATAAAGACAGAATCATAGAGGGATTCTTTTATAATTACATGCGCCAAACCCAATGCCAATACAGCCTCGGTCCCTGGATTGATGGGAATCCATTGGTCTGATTTTGCTGCACTGTTGGACAGGCGCGGCTCAACCTGAATGACTTTCGTTTGGCTACGTTGCCAGCTACTTTTGGCTCTGATCATCCGTACCGGTGATCCCCAACCATCAACAATACCGCTGCCAAAGCTTAAGACAAGGTCGGAATTTTCCAGGTCGAATCCAGCCATGGATTGATTCCCTTGCATGAGACGGAGGGTAAGCTCGTAGGAGTCTTGAATTGATGGCGTTCGGATAAAATTGGGGCTGCCGTAGACGTTTAAAAACCGCATCAAGAGCTGTGGTACTGTTCCTCGATCCGATCCTGAAATAGCTGCAACGTCATGCGGTTGATTGTCCGATCTGATCTCATCAAGCTTCTTGGCGGTCTCTGCAATGGCCTCTTTCCACGAGATTTTCATCCATTGATCCGAACCTCTGGTTCCGACTCGCTTAAGGGGGGTTTTAACACGTCTGGGTCCATACAGCAGCTGCAGGCCAGATAGACCCAACATACAAATGCCTCCATCGTTCAAAGGATGTTGCTTCATCCCTTCAATTTTAATCGCTCGATCATCGATTTTTTGTACCGTAATGCCACATCCACCCGGACAAAGCGTACAAACAGAATTGACATAACTGATTGCGCCGTCTTCAGGGACAGGTGTCCACGGCCACATTTGAGTCCATATCGAGCTGTCGTCCATCAGTTTCCATGGCAACGGCGATAGGCTTGTTCCCGCTGCACCACCAATTAGAAACGACAAAAAACTCCTTCTGTCAATTTTCATCTATTTTACCCCTCAACTTTTACCAAAAAATTACCCAAAATTTATACATCGGTAATTGTATCACTTATTACATTTTAAATACCTGGCTTTCAGGTCAAGATTCCTTATTTATGACACACAAAGCATCCGTCTCTTTCGGTTTGCACACTGTCGCCTTTTCTGACCGGCGGTGCCTGGCCTGGAAAGGATATGGCAAGGATATTATCGATAAATCTGCTGGTCGGCGCTTTCATTTGGGTCCTTTCGATACGAGCGCTATTTTCTGCGTGGCAATCAGCACAATCATCCATTTTCATTCGGTCCCAGGTATTTTTCTTAAAACCGGCGATATTTTTCCCCCAGATATCCCTGCTGTAACCGGTAATTCTGTTATATTCATAAACTTTTAAACTTTCCGATTCACCGATGTGACCGTGGCATGTAACACAGTCCATTTGGGCGCCTTTAATATGGGCCGCATGGGAAAAAAATACGCAGTCGGGCTGCTTGGCGTAAATTAACCACGGAACCTCTCTTTCTTTGGCTACATATTCTTCCACGAATTTGATCTCATCATGACTGTTCCCCTGAACCTCTTCGTGACATTCGATGCACTGCTCAAGTTTTGGTGTACCCGAGAAGGTTCCGTCTTCACGAAAGAAATGGCAGCTTTCACAACCACTTTCGACTTCCTCGACATGGAGCACGTGGTTAAAATCAATGGGTTGGCTTTTCTGGGAGTAGAGAAGTTTCGGAAAAACAACCCAGCCCACAATAGAACTTGCGATTAATCCGAGAATAAAAAACAGAATAACGGGTCCACCGACCGTTGCCACTTTCTCAAAAGGTTCTTGGTCAGCGTCGTCGTTTACCGCCTTAATCATCTCTTTGGTTGTATCGTCTTGTACACTCATAGGAACTCCATCTGTTAGGCCTTTGAAAAACACCTTTTTTGTCCAATCCCACCTTCCCGCGAAACTGTCTTTGACCTTGAGTGAGATTAAACATTTTTCAAAGGCCTTCTGTTGTTCGTCCAAAACCGAAAGCTTTTGGTACGGTTGTGATCCTATCATTCAAATAACATCATTGTTTTTGCCCTTTCCCTTCATACCGTAGAAATCCAACCCACACCGCTCGAAAAGCAGGAGGGTCGCTGACCGAAAAAGGCGGAAAAACAAATGTCAGGATAAACTTGAATGTCGGAATGAAAGAATGACTTGTACCTACAGATCTTCGATTTGTCAAGGGAAAATCCTTGTCAAATCCTTCTGTATAACTAGGTAAACTGAGAAAGGAATTCGTATTGAAGGAGGTGCAAAGAAAGGTATATTTTCCAAAGTCCAGTCGTTACGATTACATATGCTCCACCACCGAAATGATCCTGTCCGCCATAATGTTGACATAGCTTCCCATTTCATTATCATACCATCCATATATCACCGCTTGTGTAACAGGAACCCAAACAACGGTGTCTTTCAACAAAGGAATGATATCTTTTTCGATTCCCGGTATTTTCCCGAGGTCTAACGTCACCTCAGCGGTACGGGTGTGGGTTTCATGGCCTTCGATAACTGCGGCGGCTTTTGGAAGCCCGATCATATCGACGGAAACATTCTGTTTTTCAGAATAATGAAGATATCCTTTGGGATCATCGGAGGCTGCCTGGTCGTATACCTGGTTAATCATCTCACGACTCACCGGTTCGACGGCGGGCTCCTCTTGAAGATTTACCACAAGGATAATCAAAGAGCTCGTTGAGATAGGAACCCTAACGGATTCCGCAATGAAGCCGATCTCTTCCATTTCCGGGATAACCAGCCTCAGCGCGTTGGCAGCACCGGTCGTGGTAAGGATGATGTTATTCATTATACTTCTGTTTTTTCTTAAATCGGTTGCCCCTGCTTTGGGTTGTCTATCCAAGACCTGTTGTGATCCTGTTGCGGCATGAACCGTAGCCATGGAAGCCGAGAGTATTTTCTTGGGCCCAAAGGCATAGATCAGTGGTTTGATCATATGAGCAAGACAAGAGGTGGTGCAGGACGCGGTGGAAATAATTTTATGCTGTCTAGGGTCATAGTCGCTCTCATTGATACCCATGATCGTGGTTACTGCATCATCCGGCATCGGTTTTCTATTATCTGTAATTTTATAAGGTGCGGACAGCACAATCTTTTCAGCGCCTGACTCAAGATGTCCGCGCAAAGATCCGCCGGGATGATCACCCGGTAAGGTTGGATCAAGAAATTTTCCGGTAGTGTCAACAACCAGTTTTACCCCATGTTCGTTCCAGTTTATTTGAGCGGGATTTCTGAAAGACCTTAAAAATCGAACCATCACGCCATCGATATTCATGGTGCCGTGTTCTTCGTTTATATCGCTAATCAGCGGTTCGGCATTCTGGCCGTATAAAAATGTGTGTAACCATCCATACGTTGAATCCCTTTCTGCATAATGGGCGATATCCGCCAGAGATGTCCCGGATTCGCGACCGATATTAACAATAAGCTCTTTAAAATGTTTCCGGGCCACGTGTTGCCAGACCGTTAACTTGCCGATTCTCCCGAACCCGTTGATTCCCAGTTTCAAACCTTTGTCAAATCCGGCCGGATCAACCATTAATCACCTCCTTGCGGAATGGTTTCCATTTAAAATTGAATTCAACTAGCAACCATCCATTTTCAATCATAAAACCATCAATCCATCACGCCTCTTTTACTTTCACAAAACCTTTATAAACCGTTCCTTTACGGCCATCGATACTCAAATGGTCTCCGGAATTGAACACCGCATGGTCGAAAAGACACCTTTTTTCCTTTTCCAGACAGACTAAGTTCCCACATCCCACGACGCAGGTCTTTTCCAGCATATGGGCAACCACAGCAGCATGGGATGTTACGCCGCCACGTGCTGTCAGCAGCGCGTCTGCGGCATATATTTCCCGAATATCATCAGGAACCGTATCACCCCTGATGAGAATTAACCGCGTTTCAGGCTCCACGGTTCTCCACTTGTCGATTTCATCGAGGCTGAAAACGATTCGACCGCTCAGTGCACCGCCGCTAACACCGATACCATGCCCTAGGATAATATCATTCAGTGAATCTTCAAGGTCAAACGTCACGACTTTTTTTCTCTCTCTCATCGACATATCACGGGTCTGCAACAGATAGAGATCCTCTACCGAAGGACTTTCAAATGTAAACTCTACCTCCTGGGGACTCCACCCCTTTTCATAGACCAGGTGGTTTGCCCACTCACTCAGTGCACTGTAAATCTCGGGAAAATGGGTTTCAAGGGTGATATCCGTCTCTCTCATTTCAACGTCCTGCTGAGTTATTGAAATCGGCAACGTTCTCACCAACCCCGCAACCACATCTTCGCCTTGATTCCCCAGGCTGAAATCACCCCACAACTTCAAGATGTCTCCCGACCATCGGGGATTATGGGTAAAAAAAACGCCAGTGCCTGATTGGTGAGATCGATTCCCAAAAATCATTCGCTGGACGGTAACAGCGGTTCCCCAGTCATCCGATATTCCTATAATGTTGCGGTATGCTTTTGCTTTTGATGATTCCCAAGAGCTGAACACTTTTTTCACCGTCAAATAAAGCTGCTCAAATGGGTCTTCAATGATATCAATACCTTTGTCTTTTATAAAACCCTTATATGCCAGCGCCACCTGTTTCATCTGATTGCCGGAAAATTCCTGTTTATAGGGGATTCCCCATTGCTGTTTAAACTCGCTGATAATAGCATCAAAGTCGTCTCTTACCAGATCGAAGGCCATGCCATAACACTGTAAAAACCGCCTATAACAATCCCAGGCAAACCAGGCATTACCCGTCCATTTGGCCATGCCGGTCGTAATCTCTTCGTTGATTCCGGTATTGATGAATGTATCCATCATCCCCGGCTGAGATACCGCTGAGCCACTTCTGACGGAAAACAGCAACGGTCTTCTAGGGTCGCCAAATTTTCGGTTGGTCAATTTTTCTAAAAGAGAAATCTGGAAAGCCATCTGATTTTTGAAATTGCTTTCAGCAGGGGAGTAGCCCTCGATGATCTCTCTGCAACGGAATGCCTCTGTGGTAATGATAAATCCAGGAGGCACAGGTAAGCCGTATTTTTTCAGCTTGACCATGTTTGATCCTTTTGAACCCAAATATATAATCCCGGAAACCTTCTCGTTGACATCATCAATCGTTGTCATGGTCCACTTGGGGTCATAGTTCAACAGCAAGTGAAGGTTTTGTTTGGGTAATATCTCTGACTGTTGAAAAATAGTGTTAAGGATACGGCTTAAAAATATATCCAGTTGTTGAAGACCCAACGAGAGGGCAATTCTCTCTCTGAAAAAGATCTCGGATATTCTGTGCTTGAGTTTCTCAGGATCACCGTTTTCTTGCTGCGGGAGGTATTTATTCAGAACCTGATCTAACGTTATTTGGGATAAAATCCGGTTCAGATTTTGTTCATGGATATTGTGAAAATAGTCGTTAATGACATTCTTTACGGCCTTGGCAAATCCCTTAAAAACGTCGAGAAACTGCGTAAAGGAAAAGTCTGCAACCTTTAGTGAATGGGCCAAAAGGTCGAGTTGACGTTCCATTTCGACAAGTGATATGCCGTCGAGCTTCAGCGCCTTGTCAAACAACCTTAACAGGTCGTATATTTCAAAAAAAGTGGCTTTCGTAATCAGGCTAAGGTCAATCTTTTCAACATATTCTTCAAACAACACATTGACCAACGACTCAATACGAAAGGTAAGTCCTAAGGCATCAAATTTCATTTCGCGATAGCTTCCATACATGGAAGGTATATCTACGGTAATATGCCTTTTCTTATAAATATCTTCTTTGGCCTCATAAGCTTGTGGGGATAATATGAGTTCTTTCAGCGCTTCCAGGTAATCGAGCATCCAGTAAATTTTTTTCTTTAAATCAGATTCTGTCAGGGAATCATACAGCCTAGCTAAATCGGGAAAGGCTTCCGACTTTAGTTGGGCCAGATAATTATCCATCTCGATAAAATCGAGCTTGTATTTCTGATTCAACAGTTTGTAAAAGGTTATCGCAAGTTTGACTCGCTCCACATCTTGCACTGAAACGCCGATAATATCCTGCAGAAGGCTTTTGAATTTGTCTTTAGAAACATAGAGAAAATCTTTGAAATGTATGCCTTTTTTCTTAAGGTGCTGAATAACCTTGTGGACTCCGTCAATATAGGGCCCACGCGTATCTATCTCGCTATAAATATTTGGCGGGACAAACGGCTCCAGGCTCCTCTTTTCTCTGGTTTCCCAGAAATATAATGTTGCCTCCATAAAATCGACGATTCGGTTGCTACTTTCCACATGGCTTTGCTTTCTAAGAAAATGAATCAGCGAATCTTTTCGCAGGGAGATCTCATCAAGGCTGGTCGATGTATCCCGAAGTTTTCCCTCAGCACCGATATCATTAAAGTATACTGGCAGGAGTCTTGCAAACTGTTTGGCAAGATTAAATACCGGCTCAATGCCACTATTAAGAAAACGCGTCATATCTCTGGGGAAAAGATCGGTATCCTTAATAAAAACACCGCAAAGAGACAAGTGTATGATGAGGTACGAAAGGAGTCTTGGCGAAAATTTGGGGTTTAGACCGATCAGTTCAAGCCATACTCGAATATTCAAAATGTGGGCACTGTTCACCTGTATTTGCCAATCGTTCGTCACCCCTCTTATCATGGGTATGTGAAAACCCAAATCAAGCAAAGAATCGATAAAATAATCGATAAGGTCACTCTCATCCGTCCCATATACGGCTTTTCCCATATTAAGTACACAGTTTAAAGCCGTAGACGGAAATCGATTGGTGCCTTCTTTTAAGATGGAAAAGGTTTTTTTGATCAGTTCTTTGATATTCCAATCTTTGTCGTTGACGATCAGCCAGCCTAAGGTTCGGTTGACATCTCTTAAGGTTTCTTCATGAATCATCGATAAGCCGGTAATACTCATGATTTGAAAAAGAAATAAAAGTTTCCACCGGTACCCTGTGCTTTGGCTGGCGCTTTTTTCAAGAAGCTGCTTAGAAATGTCACGGTATGTTTCAACAAAGCTATTGAACCCGGGAAGTGCGATAAGCCTTTTCAACACGTCTTCCGACGAGATGTTTTGCAATTTTTCAATCTGTTCGACTTTGAATTTATACTGCTTGATCTGGTCATGGGATATGTATTTGAACAGCTGGTCTAACTGGTCAATATCAACACTCTCACCGGCCTCTTTTTCCAGCCAAGTTTTTGGATCTTCTTGATTTAGCCAGTAAGCAAATGAATCCTTATAGTATTTTAAGAGAAGCAAATTGATCGAATGAAAATCTGTGCCCTTGCCGGGCGAATGTTTTAGCAGCATCTTTGCCAGTCTGTCTATCTGGTAGAAGCTCTTAACAAACAAAAAGAAGTCGTCTTCGGAAAAATGTCTAATGCGATGAAAGGCATCGTTTATCATCGGCATGAACCGATGCATGTCGTCTCCTGAATCTTTGATGATTTTCTGGAGAAAAAGCAGCAGATGATCAACCGCATCGACCCGGGCTTCCGTTTCGCTTGCCGATTCAATGGCTGTTGTAAATATCTCTACATAAAGCGCTGCGGCATCCGGTCCTTTTGGATG
>CP070768.1:2769612-2780390 GCA_020345745.1 Desulfobacterales bacterium | reverse complement strand
TCTTTTTTTAGCAATTCCACAAAACATTCGAATTCTTCAATAACCGCCTTATAGTCAGGGCGTGCTTTATAATGCAAATCTTTCCAGTTGGCGTTGATATCATCCTGACTGCAGAATGCATCTTTTGGATGTTTCAGTAGTATACTTTTTATTTTACCTGTTTCTGAGTGGCAACCGTATTTCATATGTCATTAGATTGATGTCAGTTAATACCATTTTTCCATTCACCGCAAAGACGCTGAGAACGCAAAGAAAGGATACTTTCCTTTTTCCGTTGAGAGGACGGCAAAAAAAAACAATCGCAACGTAATATTTGGGCCCTAAATGCCCGCAGGGCATGTCTCTAATTGTTTTCCGTCTCATCTCAACGGAAAACAATAAAGCAAACGACCTGTGCGTTCTCTGCGACTCTAATGAGCGAAG
This sequence comes from Desulfobacterales bacterium, assembly GCA_020345745.1. GTDB lineage: Bacteria > Desulfobacterota > Desulfobacteria > Desulfobacterales > UBA11574. The sequence goes on along the minus strand of CP070768.1, from coordinate 2,779,967 downwards.
CGAATGGGCGGTGTGTTGCCTTATCAAAACGAATGCGATTTCCGGTCGCTCTCGTTCGAAAACAAATATATTATATCTTATAAAATTATTAAAAATTTAAACCGAACATCAGTGATATTATTCATTTACAATCTGTTAAATCAACAAAACATTTCACCAAAGTCTCCAGACCGAATTGATCATCTGAATCAAAGCGGTTCTGTATCGGACTGTCCAGATCGAGCACCCCGATCAATTCATTTTCTTTTAGTATTGGGATCACGATTTCCGATTTTGAGCGTGGATCACAGGCAATATGGCCTGGAAATTCGTGGACGTTTTCAACAACAATCGTCTTTTTCGCTTTTGCTGCTGATCCACAGACGCCTTTTCCCAGTGCGATGCGGACGCAAGCAGGCTTGCCCTGGAAAGGGCCGAGAACGAGTTCGCCGTCTTTATATATATACCATCCGGCCCAGTTGAGATCCGGCAGCGTATAATAAATGAGTGAACAGAAGTTGGCTGCGTTGGCGATAAAATCACGCTCATCAGAAAGCAGACGTTCCATCTGTTTTACCAGGTGGTTGTAAAGATCTGATTTGGAAGTGGCTACCGGTGGGTCGATCTCGAACATCGCTTTTTTCCTTTCGATCATTCCTGAAAGAATCGGGTTAGATGAGAAACTTCGGTACCACGATACACAATGCCAGTAGAGGGGCAAGCGTTTGAACGGAAAAAAAATCTTCCTGCCAGGCTTCTGCATCAACAATGCCCGTAATATGACTCGTTTTACGGTCAAACAAGGGCATACACGCTTCGGCCTTAACCCGTGAGTCGCAATTGTAATAGGGTCCGTCGGATGCAATATATTTTGGAATATCATTGATGATTTTGGCCTCGCCATTCATCCCGACCATGCTGTTATTGCTTTGAGTGGCAAACGCTGGTGTAAGAGAAAATTCTGCTCGACTCACAGCGCCCCGATACGCCAGTTTTACCAGTACATGAGAACCATCGGGTTTTGCTCGTTTTTGATAAATGCCGAGCCAATCGACAGACATGGCTCCGGCTGTCAGATTTACCAGAGCATTGAGTATGGCGAGTTTATCCGTTGTAATTGGGTTGCGGCCACCAAGAATATCTGCCAAATCATAGTGTTCGAAATCCGGCATATTTGATATGGAGCAGCTGCCGTCAGGACTAATTTTGGGGACTTTATAGCCATACAGCCTAGCTTCATCGCTGGCTGGCTCAGTTTTATCTACAGCTGCATGAAGGGTCTGTATATAGTTTGTAACCGGCTGATGTAACATATCGATGTCAAGATTTAACCGTGCCGACGTCAAGTAATGCTTAAGCTGCACTGCTTCTATCTCCTGTATCAAGCAATTTACGATCGAGAGATAACGATTTCCCCAAATCGTCTCAATACATGCTCACCATATGGTGTATCTTCAACGGTGCCAAGTAAATGGTTAGGGTTAAGCCCTTCAGCACTTAGATCTTCGGCGCATGCTTTTATGTAAGCACTGGTGATATCCGCATCAAATTCAGGATGAAACTGTACCCCCCAAACGTTTTCACCTATGGCATACGCTTGATGGGGATCTTTGGAACTCGATGCCAGTAACGTAGATTTCGGCGGCAGAGAAAGGACCGACTGCCGATGACTGACATGGACTCGAATTGTCGGTGGAAATCCATCGAACAAGGGATTCTGATCCGAATGCTCGCCCAATTGAACGTCAACAGTGCCAAATTCACTTCCGGACGGGTTGAACCCAACGCTTCCCCCCATAACATGCGCGATAAGTTGATGCCCATAGCATATCCCCAAAAGGGGTACGCCGGTGGCTATCGCTGATGGAAGCCATGCCCCGGTGCGTTCACTCCACTCTTTTCGATCGGTTACCATGTCGTGAGATCCGGTAATAATTATACCTGACAACCCTGAAGGATCCGGAAGATCATCTTTTTCATACGGCTTCACTACCTGGATCCTGTCGGAAGTAGCGCCCATAAGACGCTGAATCCAATCATCAAAATCCCCACGACGCTCGGCCAGTGCAGGGAGCGTTGTCCCCATTTTTACAATCAGTATTTTTTTCAAAGGTTTCATATTATGATTGGTTTTTCTCAAAACTGCGGGCAAGAAGAGGGCTTCAAGTTTTTTTTGGTCAACCTGCTGCAATGGGTTGCTATCGACTGAAAGAAAAAGCGATAAGCCCGCATGTCCGTGTTCATTCAGCAGTTACCCAATTGTGAGCCAAACCAGTAAGTTTGCACGCGCTCAGTGTAGGTACAATTCATTGTTATGTCAAGCTCGACAGAATCAATCATTGTGCAAAACTCACGTTTCATACTGGAAACTGAATAATCTTGACACATACAATCAAGGGTGGATATTATTCTTTATTCCTAAGTATAGCCTCGCGCAATACAATTATTATCATCTATAATGGAGAGATACCATGGCAGGCAAAAAGCGCATCCGTATTACAGAACTTCTGAATAACCCCCTTGTGCAAAAGGCAACCAGCAATATTAATCAGGAACTCATCGAGAGGAGACAGAACTTACCCCCCAAGTGTGAAGTATTTCACAAGCCCTATACGACATTAGCGGTCAATGACACGTTCCATTTCCTTACTGATCGGGAAGCCGAAAAACAACTGCCGGACATCATCAACAATACCGTACAGATCATCTGCGGCCTGGATTCGCCTGAAGAATCCTTCAAAGCAATATACCACAAAAAGCGCCATATCGGCATTGTATTCTCGGGTGGTCCCGCTCCTGGCGGGCACAATGTTATTGCAGGACTTTACGATGCGGCTACGAATGCCAACCCCGACACTCGATTATACGGTTTTCTTATGGGCCCTGATGGAATCATTGAAGACGAAGCTATCGAGATAACAAAAGATCTTGTTGATGCCTACAGAAATCTTGGTGGTTTTACGATGATCAAGACCGGACGTGCAAAAATAGATACCAAAGAAAAAATGATGCTGTCTAAAGCGACGTGCAAAAACCTGTGCCTGGATGCCCTCGTCATCGTCGGTGGGGATGATTCAAACACCAATGCCGCATTTTTAGCCCAAGAAATGATCCAAGACGGTGTTCAAGTCATCGGTGTCCCCAAAACCATTGATGGAGATATACAGGTAAGAGATGTGGATGGCCAGGTTCTATGCGCCATGTCGTTCGGTTTTCATACTGCCGCAAGAGCGTTCGCCAATGCTGTCAACAATTTGGGCACAGACAGCAGTTCTGATGTCAAATATTGGCACATCTGCAAAGTCATGGGCAGGGTTGCGAGCCACCTGGCATTGGAAGTGGCCTTGCAGACCCATGCCAACATGACACTTATTGGAGAAGATCTGGCCAATTACATCGATAATGAAAGAATCAACAGGGCCGAAAAAGAAGGCAAAATCGATTACAATGCATACGGGATGACTTTAAGGCACCTATCCCGTGTCATTTGTGACGGAATTGTCCGAAGAGCGGCCGTCGGAAAGAACTATGGCGTGCTTGTCATTCCAGAGGGTGTCCTGGAATTTATAAATGAAATACAGATATTTATCATAAAACTAAACACCATTATCGCCGACTACAACAAGACGCACGATACGGACTTTCACCATTATTTTTCGACCCTTGAAGATAAGCAGGAATACCTGAGACAACTTGCCAGGCGCTCCAGGGAAGACACCTCATTTACAATATGGAATAACAGAGATGACGAGCTATTTAATGATATACCTAATTTTTTCCAGGAAGGTCTTTTAACTGAAAGGGACAGTCACGGCAATTTCCAATTTTCACAAGTTGAAACTGAGAAGGTTCTGCTGGGACTGGTTCAAGACTACCTGAACATATTGAAGGAAAACGGAACCTATAAAATCGGCATCGAAAGATCCTTTTATCAAAAATCGATTAAAAAGAGCGGGCTTGATCCGGATTATTTCGGACCGATCCTGTTTAAAAATTATGATGATGCCGAATATTTGCTTTTGAAAAAAACGATAATTTCCTTAAAAACACTTAAACATGCACTGGTAAAAGAGGGCGCCATTGCGGAAGAACAAGACATCCCGAGTTCAATTAATAAAATATACCAGAAATCGGTTCCAAATTTCAAAACCCAAATTCACTTTTATGGCTATGACGGCAGGGGAAACGATCCAACCCGATTTGATTGTAACTACACCTACAATTTGGGGCTAACCGTTTTCAGCCTGATCGCCAACGGCGCCACCGGCCAAATGGCCGCTATAAGGAATTTGGAAATGGAATTTTCTGATTGGGAACCCATAGGGATCCCGATCGCGCCACTAATGCACCTTGAAGAGAGAAAGGGAAAATTATCCCTGGTGTTAGAAAAGAGCCTGGTGGACACAAATTCCGTATCCTTTAGAGTAGCTAAAGCCTTTAGAGAAAAGTGGTTGGCGGCGCAACCTGGTGAAGACCATTTCAGACGACCCGGCCCCGTTCGGTTCACAGGAAAAAGTGAAGAAGACCGACCGATTACACTCGTATTGAACTCACTGGATCGTTTCCATCAATAACATTTAAAAATCATCTTAAAAAGAGTTGATGATTTTGCAAGGATTCAAGGAATCAAGGGTCCAAGGATTCGAGTGTAGTACATAAGAATATCGGAGAACTGAAAGTTTGAAATAAATTGTACAGACACTGTTGGGATTTTCATAGAATATCAAATATACGGAATACGCGAAGGATTTGTTCCATTTTGGGATTTTGGATGAAAAGAGCGTTTGTTTTTTGTCTCGTGTGGTTGTTGGCAACGCCTGTTTTGGCCAAAAACTACCTTCTCAAGGGCGGTCAAGAGTCAGTTATAAGCTACAAAATGACTCAGAAGATCAAACCCGCTCCTGACACTCGAAAGATTATTCTCAGTTTTGTTATTCCCACATCTTTTCGTTCCTCCACCTATCATCAGATCGTCCAAGATCTCAATTTCGACTTTTCACCGCCACCGTCAAACCGTAGCGAAAAAACCGATCATCGTGGTAACAAGGTGGTCGAAGTTACATGGGAACCGCCATCAACACCTATCACAACGACAACTCGTCTTAGGGTTATCAACAGTTTAAAGCTGGAAACCTTGAAAACAAATGCCCTATTCCCTTTGAAAGAATTGCCCGGGGATGTTGAGCAATACTTGAAATCAACCGAACAGGTCGACGTCAACAATAGGCAAGTTAGAGCCAAGGCCCATCAGCTTACTGATTCTTCGAAAACCCAATTCGATGCCATTCAAAAGATATTGACATGGCTGGTAGATCATATGAGCTATGTCGTGCTTCCTTTTAGCTATGACGCGACGTATTCCCTCCAAAGTGGTAAAGGAAATTGCCAAAACTATTCACATTTATCGGCAGCCCTGATGCGTGCCGTTGGCATCCCCGTTCGCATAGTCAATGGCATTACGTTGAAACAACCCTATGATATCAATACAGGAAATTCTATTCTTACCATGAAAATGGCGCAAGGTCGGCACTCCTGGATCGAAATTTACTTTCCGGATCTAGGATGGGTGCCTTTTGATCCGCAGAGCACCGAGTTGTTTGTCAGCAATCGATTTATTCGAGTGGAAGTAGGCATAGACAACCACGAAACCCATCAGGATGGACTGACGCGCTGGGTTCAAGTCGGGAAGCGTTCCAGCCAACCCTATGTTGAGGAGAAAATCAGAGCCGAGTTTATTTCGGACCGCAACCAACTCCTTGCGCATAAAACCAATTATGGGCCTCGAGAATTGCTCTTCAGTCCGCAGGTTGAAGCTGCATTTTCGAAAGTTCCCTCGCTCCCCCAACCGCCGCTCCCCCAAAGGGTACCGGAAGATGAGTTGAAACAGTTGCAATATCTGGAACCGTATATATTTGGCAATCTGGACTTTCCGGAAAATATCGACTTCTTGTCTGTTCGCGGTCCGGTTGAGCAGGGCAAAGAAGGAACCATGGAAATGCGCAAAAACTTTCTGGTAGAAACAGCAGAGTATGTCACCACACAGGGAAATCAGTACGCTCAAACATTCATCTTAACCAAACCGACACTACTGAAAAAAATAGGATTGGCGCTGCACAAGTTTGGCCCACAAGGCCAACTGTGGCTTGAACTCTTGAGAGATGAAAACGGCAAGCCCGGGAAATATATTGCAACTAGCGAAATTCTTCCTGTCAGCCAGATAACATATTCACCGGGTTATGCCTGGGTGGACTTTGATTTTTCTGAATCACCTGTTTTATTATCACCAGGGCGATACTGGGTGGCGTTAGGATTCACCGGAAGCCCTATCGTCAACTGGTTCTTTACTTATGGCAAACCCGTCGGCCCCGCAGATGGTACCCGGTATAAAACAATGTTTGACGAAACATGGAGTCGCAGTCTATCCTATGAATTCAACTATCGAGTCATTGGGCTGGTGACAAAACAACAATGAAAGGGAAGATACCATGAAAATTCACTCCTTAATGATTCCCGACCCTATCACGATTACGGAAAATGCGTCGATCAGCGATGCCATCGAATTGATGAAAATCAACTCGATCCGACATCTTCCTGTTGTTTCAAAGGGAAACCGCCTTAAAGGTTTTGTCACCCTTGCAGACCTGAAGCAAGGGCTCCTCCCCTCTATGCTGGGCGATATCTCCCTTTCAGATCTCATGGTCAAAAATCCTATTGTTGTTGATCCAGACGGTGACATTGAGGTCGCCGCCAGGCTGATCTATAAACACAAAATCGGTGGAATGCCCGTGGTAAAAAACAAAAAACTGGTCGGAATTATAACTGAAACCGACATCTTACGGGCTTTTATCGACATGATGGGCCTCCTTACCGCCAGTTCCCGTATCGATCTGGTCATCGGCGACCGACCGGGATCATTCAGAACCGTTTTGCAGGTTATTAACGATAACGGGGGGGATATCATAAGTGTAGGAATGACAGGACAAGAGGCAAGTAAACGAATATACTATTTTCGATTGACATCCTGCAAAACAGATGTCATTCGACGGGCGCTTGAAAATGAAGGTTTTGAGGTGCTGAATGCCATGGACTAGAATAAATTTCGATATGGTTAAGACAGGATCGAAATTGACTGGAAGAAAAAGCCTGAAACCCAAACAGATGAAATCAACCCGAGCTTTCTGAAAATTTACACGGAGATCTTTGAAAAATGTTCAATTTTGTTTAAGGCCAAGAAAGACGAAAATTTTAACCACAGACATACATTGAGTATTTCGAGGATTAAAATTTGAGTCTGACACAGGGATTGGACAAAAGAGGGCGTTTTTCAAAGGTCTCACACGATAGGCTGATAACTACACAACGGCTCCTGGGCCATGTAATCTCCGGTCGCCTCAAAGGCCCTGGCTCTACAGCCGCCGCAAACCTTTCTGAATTCACATGGTCCGCACTTCCCTTTAAGCCTGTTGAAATCACGCAAAGACAAAAAGACATCGGAACCTTGCCAAATATCAACAAAGGACGTCTGGGTCACATCACCACAATTGACGTTGAGAAAACCGCACGGCTGCACCACACCTCGATGTGAAATAAAGCAAAACCCCGTACCACCCAAGCAACCTCTTGTAAAAGCATCCATACCATGTGTTTTGAAAGTAACCGATTTTCCGTCTTCTTTTGCCCTTTGTCTGAGAATCCGATAATAATGGGGGGCACACGTGGCTTTCAGTTGCAATGGTGTCTTTTCTCTTTGATCATAAAACCAGTTTAACGTATGCTCATATTCTTCTGCGGTTATTTCTTGATCAACTATGTATTTGCCGCGTCCTGTGGGAACCAGCAGAAAAATATGATGAGCAACCGCACCCAATTTAACCGCAAGCGCTTGAATTTTAGGAATTTCATCGAGATTTGTTTTGGTAATTGTTGTATTTACCTGAAATTCTATGCCCGCATTTTTGATCCACTCGATGCCACGAATCGCACCTTCAAAGGCACCCTCTACCCCTCTGAATCTGTCATGGCTTTGTTTTGTTGCACCGTCTAAGCTGACGCTAACCCTTTGAATACCAACAGCTGCCAATCTTTTTGCCGTTGCTTCAGTAATTAGGGTACCATTGGGTGCCATGACCATTCTTAATCCCTTATTGGTACCATATTCTGCAATATCAAAGATGTCAGGTCGTAAAAGTGGTTCTCCGCCGGTCAGTATGATAATCGGGGTTCCGATTTGAGCAATCTGATCGAGTAAACGATAGGAAGCTTGTGTGTCAAGTTCTCCGCTATGGGGGCCATGGGTTGCAGAAGCACGGCAGTGCATGCAAGAAAGGTTACAGTTGCGCGTGGTTTCCCAGGCAACCAGACGCAATGAGGATCCCTTCTGATCGGTGTGAGGGTGGGCCTTTTGGGCCTGGATCTGGTGGCTAGCGTTCTTCATTATTATTTCTCAGTGCTTGTGCAGCGTCTATAGCAAAATAGGTCAGGATCAGGTCGGCGCCCGCCCGTTTAATTGCTGTGAGGGTTTCCATCATCACGCGCTGACCATCCAACCATCCCATTTTGTCTGCCGCTTTTATCATCGCGTATTCACCGCTGACATTATATGCTGCAACCGGCAAATCAATCTCCTCACGGATACGACAGACGATGTCAAGATAAGGCAGCGCGGGTTTGACCATAATGATATCTGCCCCTTCCTCTACATCCATGGTAGCTTCTCTAACAGCCTCCAATACATTTGCCGGATCCATCTGATACGTTCGACGATCACCGAATTTTGGTGCTGAATCCGCCGCGTCACGAAACGGCCCGTAAAATGAGGAACAGTATTTCACAGCATATGACATAATGGGGGTATGGGTGTAATCATTTTCATCCAAGGTGTTGCGAATTTCCGCTACACGGCCATCCATCATATCGGAAGGCGCAACCATATCCGCGCCTGCTCTGGCATGCGACAAAGCTGTTTTTGCAAGAAGATCGAGTGTTGCATCATTATCTATGGTATGGCCCTCGACAATACCACAATGTCCGTGATCCATGTACTGGCACAGACAGACATCGGTTATGATAAGCAAGTCGGGTACTTTTTCTTTCAAAGTGCTTGCTGCTTTTTGTACGATTCCGTTTTTGGCATAGGCAGTCGTTGCAAGGGGATCTTTTTTATCCGGTATCCCAAAGAGCATGATGGCAGGGATTCCCAGCTCGTAGGCTTTCTTTGAGGTAATAACAAGATTGTCAATAGATAGCTGGTATTGCCCGGGCATGGAGTCGATGGGATTTTTTACTCCTTTGCCGTTAATGACAAACAGAGGGAGGATTAAATCATCGACCGAGAGTGTTGTTTCACGTACCATGCGACGAATCGCATCGCTTTGCCGTAAACGTCTTGGCCTTGAATCAGGGAATAGCATGGTGCCCCCATCTTTTTTTAGTTGATACCTTTGGGGTTAAGTATTCAAGTTTCGTATCCCAACCCAATATAAATTTTCTAGGCGTTCAGGGGTATCCGCATTCGTTTCACTCGTGATAGCTGCGACCTCCCCTAATAATTTCTCAATAAACATGGGTTAGGTAATCTATCCGGGCTCCAGGCTTTTTCTTCCAGTCGATACCAATATATAAAATCGCTAAAGCGATTTTATATTAAGCGGCTTTGCCGCGCTGGAGCCCTCTTGCCCGTAGTTTTTGAGAAGTTGCCTTCCACTGCTAAACCTTTGAAATGACGAAGCACCTCCGCCAATATCGTTACCCAAAAATGGCTACCTCTAAACACTTACGCTAGAGCTTCGAGGAGGCTGGATCATGTTTTTTAAAAGGCAAAATATTAGCAGATTCAGCGTTAAAATTGAGATATTACGATTTATATGAACCAGGCGCAATGGTATAGCTTGTCGAAGCCATATCACTTGCTCGTTAGCAAAAACCTCATTTGACATGTACGCGCCATTGCTAGTGCGAGAATGCCATATTTCAATTTTGCCTTTTTAAAAATATTATTCAGCCGATCTACACTGTGGACTGCAATCAAAATTTGGGTGCAAAACTTGAGTGATATTCCTTTGTCTCGATCATGCTTTTCAGGAAATCTCCTCATCTGTTAGATAACAGGCCGGGTCCGGTGCCCAAACATCGCCTGTCAAAGCCTCGGATCGAACCCTGAAATTACCGGCACAAATATCGAGCCACCGGCATGTTGCGCATCTCCCTTTGGCGTATTTCTTTTTCTCTTTAAGTTTTTTCATGAGCGGATCTGAGGTATCTGTCCATATTTCAGAAAAGGGCCGCTCCTTGACGTTACCGAAGCTGTAATGACGCCAGAATTGATCCGCGTGAACCTCGCCATCCCAACTTACGCAACCGATACCTATACCCGAGCT
>CP070768.1:2760108-2769512 GCA_020345745.1 Desulfobacterales bacterium | reverse complement strand
ACTCGCGGCCTCCGGCTTGACAGGCCGGCGCTCTAACCAGAACTGAGCTACACCCCCGATATATAGTCGAGCAGCGATCGATATGGTAGGCGGAACAGGACTTGAACCTGTGACCCTCGGCTTGTAAGATCTATATATAGGTCAATATCTTCAGGTTGTTATACCAATATCAACCGATAATATTTGATATATCATAACACATTATAATGGATCGTCAAGCGTAAATGCACCCTATATGCACCCAAAATTAATTAAGGGTTATGGTAGATGCCATGGCCCTTTTCCTTTTTTAGTTTGCTGACGATTTACTTGACTTGTCAGCCGTAATTGATGATATCTGTAACTATGCCGAAGTTGTGCTTATGGCAAGATATGCCAGGTTTTGACAAGCTCGAATTTTTGGGGTGATCATTACATAGCGCAACTTTCGATCGTCTGTGAAAAACCGTAATTAAAAGGAGGGGTATTATGAAATATATATCAAAACTTACGTGCTGCCATATTTTCTTTTTTATTTTCATAGGGATTTCCCTTGCCCCGGAAAACGGTAAAGCATCTGAATCGGTTATTATCGGTGTTCTACATTCAGAGATGTATCCATATGCGGCCATGATGAAAAATTCGTTTGAAATGGCATTGGAGGTTATCAACAAGAAGGGCGGGATCAAAGGCCGACCCTTAAAACTTGTGTATGCCAATGACCAGGGGAAACGTGAACCCGGAGAAAAGGCTGTAAAAGATTTGATAAATAAAACCAAGGCAATTATGCTGGTAGGTGCTTATCAAAGCAGCAATACTTTGTATATGGCCAGAATTGCGGATGAGTTAGATACACCTTTTCTGGTATGCACCGCAGCCGATGATAATATCACTCAAATGAAATGGCGAAATGTTTACCGATTAAATGCTCCGGCTAGCGAGTATGCGAAAGGACTGGAGGATTTTTTACTGAGAAAGATCAAACCGAAATCCATGACAATCATATATGAAAACAGCCCCTATGGAACCGCTGGTGCGATGAGGATGATGTGGTTTTGCAATAAAAATCAAATTGATATTCGAGGAGCCGAGCCTTATCCCAAGGAAAGACTGAGAGCAGACTACTTCCAAGTTATTTTAGATCGAGTTAAAAAAGAACCTCCCGAGGTTATTTATATGGTTTCTTACCTTAAAGATGCTGCCATGCTTACCAAAACTATCCGTGAATCAAAAATCAATTCTTTGCTGTGTGGCGGTGCCGGAGGTTTTACACACCAGAAATTCCTTTCTCAGTCTTTATTGAGCAAGCCAGGAGGCTTTGCCAATTATCTGTTGACAGCTACCCTGTGGACCCACCAACTGAGATATCCCGGAACAAAAGAATATTTCAACGAGTATACCAAAAAGTATTCCGTACCACCGGACTATCATGGGGCCGAAGCCTATTCGGCTCTCCTCGTGGTAGCGGATGCTTTAAAGCGGGCCGAATCTTTTCGTACTGAAAGTATCCGAGCGGCATTGAAAAATACCGACATGACAACCCCTTTCGGCCCAGTTAAATTTTTGTCCTATGGAAAGTTCGAGAGACAAAATAGCATCCCCACACAGGTACTGCAGGTCATTAATGACAAATTCGAGTGCATCTGGCCTAAAGAGCATGCAACTGCAAGATTTGTTCCGCCCCCCTATTGGAGCAGTTCTTATTATTAATGGCAAAAAATTATAACGGTCTTATCAAAACGAGGAGGAGTGCAACGAAAAAAAATATAAAGCTCAAAACAAGTATCAGTGAATATTATTCTAAGTAATCCAAGTCGAGAATGTAATCATTAGCGCTGACCGCTGGAGAATCGTTAAAAATTTTTAACGCCTTCCCCAATTAAACAATACGATACCATACATTGCAATTTGGCAGACCTTTGATTACTGCTATGAAAATGTAAATATCAGAGGCTTAAAATTCGTGTGATATCGTCTTTTCAAAAGGGTAAATCCATTTGACAGGGTTTGCCCTTTCGGTTTTTATGATATATGTAATCTGAAAGAATAGGTTTCAACCTGTGTTCATGGCAAGATATATGGAATGATCCACATCACTTCATCCCATTGATCCATTCGTTCCATTAAGACGACCATATAGCATCTAACTGCTTGATACCTTAAGTTATTTACTATTTGACATAGAAACATCCTTATTATATTGGGTTTTAAATAAATTTTCCTTTTGAGTCTGTTCGCTATCTCGAATTAATTTCAATTGTGAAACACTTCTTATTGTTCTAACCTCAATCTCAAATCACTTCTCGCTATCTAATTTTTATTGTTTCTTGTGCCAGTAATGTACTCTCTATAATGTTGGATAGGTGCCAAAAGGAGGGAATGTCATGAACCGTGAAAAAATTCTTATTGCAGTTTCGGGTATTTTGCTTCTGGGGAATATGTTTGGATGTGCCGTGGGAATTCACGATGCTGCAAAGATGGGTAGAATTGACACTATCAATACCTTATTGGCTGAAAAGCCTGAAAGGATAAACGCCAAAGATAACCGCGGCGATACTCCTTTGCACTGGGCTTCTGCTACTGGCAACAAAGAGTTAGCCGAGCTTTTCATTGCCAAGGGGGCAGACGTTAACGCTCTGAATAACATAGGCAGAACGCCTCTACATCTTGTAGCAACTTTAGGTCAAAAAGAGTTAGCCGAGCTTCTCATTGCCAAGGGGGCAGATGTTAACGCCAAAGATCTCGGCGACAATAATCCCCTGCACTGGACGGCTTTTTGGGGGCACAAGGACTTAGTCAAGCTTCTCATTGCCAAGGGGGCAGATGTTAACGCCAGGAATAACAACGGTGGAACTCCTCTGCATGGTGCTTCTCTTCAAGGCCACAAGGAGATTACCGAGCTTCTCATTACCAAGGGAGCGGGTGTTAACGCCAAAACTGAAATGAGCTTCACTCCTCTGCACTGTGCAGCTGACTTAGGTCACAAAGAGGTAGTCGAGCTTCTCATTATCAAGGGAGCGGATGTTAACGCCAAAGATAAAGACGGATTAACTCCTCTACACTTTGCTGTTGACCAGAGCCACAAGGAGGTAGTCGAGCTTCTTCGAAGGCACGGGGGGAAATAATTCTGCGATATTTTAAGCCCAGATATTGAGGTTACATAATCCTGACAGGTGTTGATAGCTGCTATATATGGCACGAATTTCAACCTTAAAATTTTTACAGATATCACAATGCCGGATGCGAAGTTCTATAGTCCACATATTGGCAAGATATCTTTATACATTCCATCTCTAATCATTCTCTAATGCAAACATTACCTACTCAGATGATCTTATTCTCGATTCGTTTCTTCTTGTTTAAGGGTTTGTCACCAAGACAATTTAACCTCTATTAATGAGGATCCTCAATGGAGAACCCCCTCAAAATGTGCATGCATACACCCTGACAGGGCATTTTCCATTTCGTTAAGAAACTCACTGTTAGGAATATCTGGCATATTTTATGATCAATCATCAGGATTTTTCCTCCAATGAGAATACTGTTTTTTAGCTTAGGAGTTAGTTTATGAATACAAATAAAAAAAGCAATTTTATGGTATATTTTTTAGGTGCTCTTCAGACTTTCATTGGCCTTACCGCCATCGCTGGTGGGCTTATATTAGTTACAAATCCAAATGGAATCCCCGACTTTCCTATAGAATGGTTGAGCAATTCACCTTTCACTAGCTATTTAGTTCCTGGTTTGGTTCTTTTAATAGTTATCGGATTTGGTAATGTCTTTGCGGGGACCGTTACATTTTTACGCAAGAAATATTTTGGCAGTTTTGCAGCCCTATTGGGTATATTCTTAATTCTTTTTATGGCAATCGAAGTCTTGTTTGTTGGTCTTCGTAATTTTTTGCAGCCTTTGTATTTTATACTTGGTGTCATTGTATTGATTTTCGGTTTGAAGCTGTCTAAATCGGCCATACCATTTCACCAAACAGAGGTTGAATCAACACCGACTAAGTTGTCAGCATAAAAACAATAGTTGATAATTGAAGTAAAGCAAGTAGGCTGGCAGTAGTCTGAAATATTTGCGATATCATTTTTTCAAAAGGGCAAATCTTTTTTCCATGGTTTGCCCTTTTAGTTTTGATGATATATGTAACTATCGAGAATCGGCTTCAGGTTGTGTTGATGGCAAGAAATCTCACGTTTTTGATTCGTTAAATTTTAGGTCGATTCCATTGCATATCACGAGTTTAATTGTGATAAGGAGATTCTCAATAAATCATAGGTTGACGTTACACTGGCCTAATGCTATCCCAGTTACTAAAATACAAAAAGTTTCTGCCCACACTATAAGGATTCCCATGAAGAACGAATTACTCATTTCAGCTGAAAAAATTATAGATTGCTTAAGCGATGGTGTTTACGTGTGTGACCGCGACCGTCGGATTGTGTATTGGAGCAAATCTGCTGAACGTATCACAGGATGGCGGTCTGAGGATGTTTTAGGTCGTTCTTGTATGGAAGATATCCTTAACCATGAAGATAAGGATGGGCGCCGATTGTGCGGCGAAGAGTATTGTCCTTTGCACCGTGCCATGGTCACTGGAGTCACAACCAGCATGCCAGTTATCGTTTTTGCGCTCTGCAAAAATGGAAGTAGGGTCCCCACCCAGGTAACCACCGCACCGATTCGCAATGAGGCTGGCGAAGTGATCGGCGGTGTCGAATCGTTTCGGGATGTTTCTCTGATGCTTGTTGATCTTGAGCGTGCCCAAAAAATTCAGCACCAGACCCTGCAGCATAGCTTGCCTGAAGACCCGCGTCTGCATTTTTCGACCTTCTTCAGATCCTACGACATTGTGGGTGGGGACTATTATGCCATCCAACCACTGGATGCAGATCGGTATGGATTTTTGCTTGCCGACATGGAGGGACACGGTGTAGCCGCAGCCCTATACGCGATGCATTTTAGCATTCTTTGGAACCGTCATTTTCATCTCCTGAAAAACCCAGCTGATTTTACTGCTGCGGTTAACGCAGATCTAATAAAGATATTTGGCGGCGTCGTTACCTTTGCAACGGCAATATGTGGGGTCATCGATGTCCCGGAAAAAACACTATGTTTCGCGGGAGCTGGAGGTCCGACACCTTTGATCATCCACAAAAATTGGACCGTTGAACAACCAAAGTCTACCGGTCCGCCTTTAGGAGTCATGGAAGATATCCTCTATAAAGATGAAACGGCGAAGTTGGAGTCCGGTGACTCCATCCTTTTGTTCAGTGACGGTGCTATCGAGATACATAATGCCGGTAATGAATTGCTTGGCGTCGAAGGATTTACACAAATTCTAAAAAACCTTGACTATCCCAAAACCCCACTTAGTATGGACATTTTGGAAGTGGAATTATTGAAGTTTTCAAATGATATCCGACTTCAGGATGATATAACGATTATCGAAGCGCGCCTCTCAAGCTAAAACACCTCATTTTATTGGCAATAAATATGCCTTATAATACTTCCAGACAACTCCAACTAATCGGCAAAAATTAGAGGCTCAAAAAACCCATCATTGTAGAGAACCTGTGATATCTGCTATGAAAATGTAAATATCAGAGGCTTAAAATTCGTGTGATATCGTCTTTTCAAAAGGGGCAAATCTCCTTTACGGAGGTTTGCCCTTTTCGTTTTTATGATATATGCATAAAACAAGAATCGGTTCCAACCTGTGCTCATGGCAAGAAATCGCAAGTTCAAATTTATAATTTTCAGTCTGTTTTGATTTGCCCATTTTTATTATATATACAAGTTAGTTGATTTCTTCGGTTCGAAATCGCAAATCTTTAACATGTCTAAAACATTTAAAATAGGATGAGGATGACATGAAAATGGGATTGAAAGAAAAATCGGTACTTGTTCTGGCTTCCAGTGAAGGGATTGGGAAAGCTACTGCCCTGGAATTTGCGAAAGAAGAATCCAACGTGATGCTGTTCGGTCGATCCGAAGAAAAACTTCTGCAAACACAGGCTATGATTCTCAATGCTACCGGTCGAGAATCCGCTTATACGGTTGGAGATATGACCCGCTATGACGACATCCGAAAGGTTATTTCACAAACATCACAAAAGTTCGGGCCTATTTACGCCCTGGTAAACAACACCGGCGGACCACCCGCCGGTCATTTTGAACAATTAGGCGACGAGGACTGGCAGAAAGCATTCGACCTCACGTTGCTGAGCTTTATCCGAAGCATCCGTGAAGTTATTCCTTTCATGAAACAGGCTGGAGGAGGGCGAATTGTCAATATAGCTTCTTCTTCGGTAAAAAGGGTCATAGACAACTTGATTCTCTCAAATACATTCCGCATGGGTGTGATGGGTCTGACCAAAACGCTTTCACGAGAGCTCGGACAATATAACATTTTGATCAACGTGATTGGACCTGGAAAAATTGAGACTGAACGGGTCGTCCATCTAGACGAAATTAAAGCCAGCAAATCCAATATTTCAATAGAACAGCTCAAACAAAACACGACCAAGGAAATACCCTTGGGCCGCTATGGTTCTCCGGAGGAATTGGCCCAACTTGCTGTTTTCCTCTGTTCAGCGAT
The DNA here is from genome assembly GCA_020345745.1 of Desulfobacterales bacterium. GTDB lineage: Bacteria > Desulfobacterota > Desulfobacteria > Desulfobacterales > UBA11574. The sequence goes on along the minus strand of CP070768.1, from coordinate 2,762,929 downwards.
GAATACTTACATCACAGGACAGACCATTCTTGTGGATGGAGGCATGGTGCGATCCTATTAACTCATACCCTCTTTCAATTAAGAAGATTTTAATAAGAGCAATCAATTTTCGGGGGTTGCCCTTATATTTTGATGATATATGCAATGAAATCACGGATGGTTCAGGTTGCTAGAATGGCAAGAAACCTCTTATTTTTGATTCGTTAAATTTTAGGTCGATTCCATTGCATATCACAAGTTTAATTGTTATAAAAAGATTCTCAATTTATCACAACTTCTTGACATCATGTGATAAATAATTTATCTTGCGAGATATCTTTATCCATTCTTGAAAATAGAAAATCATTGTGTAAAAATCTTATTATGAAATCATTCAGATTGCGTTCAATAAGCAAAAATTTATATGTGATAGTAATATTGGCTATTACGCCGGCGCTGGCAATTACCCTGTATTCTGGTCTAGAGCAGCGACAGCGTTCCATTGAGAATGCTCAGCACGATGTTTTGCTTCTGACCCATGCTATGGCTGAAGCCCAACAGGAATTCACCCGTTCCGTCAGACAAATGCTTTCCACTTTGTCTCTGCTGCCTGAGATTCAGAACCTTGACCGGCAGCCGTGCAGAGAAATCTTTGGGTCGGTGCTGGAACAAAATCCCAATTACCTTAATATTGCGTTAACGGATTTAAATGGCGAGGTTTTAGCATCTGGCAAACCCCTAACCGTAACAAATTTTAGAGATCGTAAACATGTACGTGGAGTCCTTGAAAGGAAAGAATTTTCCATAGGTGAATATATCATATCCAGAATTGGGTCTGCGACCCCTGCCTTTGCGTTTGCCTATCCAGTGCTTGACAAAAGCAACAGACTCAAAGCCGTGCTGACTACGGCTACCAAGCTGGCTCATATCTCCGACTTTCATGACATCTCGAATCTACCAGAAAAATCGTTTGTAGCCGTAACTGACCATAAAGGCATCCGACTGTTTTATTATCCTCCTAAGGAAGATACCAATCCCGTCGGGAAACCGATAAAAATACAATCCTGGGAAAAAGCCAGTAAAGCTAAGGAGCCGGGAATCTTCATCGGCCATGGCTCCGATGGAGTTCGACGGATATTCGCCTTTGAGCAGGTCCGTTTCAAACCCGACGACACTCCTTACATCTATGTATGGACAGGTACGCCTGAGGCCTACGTTCTGTCACCAGCTAACGCAGCTCTGATCAGAAATCTGCTGTTTTTGATCCTGGCCACAGTGTTGTCTCTTTTTATTTCCTGGTTAATTGGCAAAAACACATTACTAACCCCTATACAAAGTCTTGTAAATTTGACACGAAAATTTGCTCAGGGGGACCTTGAAGCGCGCAGTAAACTTACGGTCAAGCCCGACGAGTTTGGCACGTTGACCAAGGCTTTTCATGATATGGCCGATACTCTGGCAATAAACCAGAGGACGCTGCGGGAGAGCGAAGAAAAGCTCGCAAGATCGAGAAAAATGGAGTCCTTGGGGCTTTTGGCCGGTGGTGTTGCTCACGATTTGAATAACGTCTTGTCAGGCATAGTAAGCTATCCGGAATTAATTTTAATGGATTTACCTGAAGATAGCAAGTTTAGAAAGCCTATAGAGACAATACAGGAATCCGGACACAAGGCGGCCAACATTGTCCAGGATCTGATAACCGTGGCAAGGGGTGTGGCCATTACCAGAGAACCTCTGAATTTAAACGATCTGGTCGATGAATATTTAAAGTCTCCTGAATTTACTACACTCAAACAGCTTTATCCTAATGTTTCGGTCAAGACTAAACTCGATAACGACTTGTTTCACATAGGCGGTTCCCATGTTCATATCAGCAAGGTATTAATGAACCTGTTGTCAAACGCTTCGGAAGCTATTAAGGGTAGCGGCAATGTTTCCATATCGACCATGAACCGTTATATAGACAGACCTCTAAGGGGGTATGATGATGTAAGCATAGGTGAATACGTTGTTCTGGCAGTATCAGACAATGGTTTGGGAATATCATCAGATGACCTTGGGAGGATATTTGAGCCGTTCTATACAAAGAAGATAATGGGTAGAAGCGGTACCGGTTTAGGTCTGGCTGTGGTATGGAATGTGGTACATGATCATAAAGGCTACATAGATGTGACAACTGACAAGAACGGCACAACATTTGAATTGTACTTTCCAATAACAAGGGAAGAAATATTGGGCAAGGACTTGCCAATACCCATTAAAGACTTCAAAGGAGACGGTGAGACGATTCTGGTTGTCGATGATGTGAAAAGTCAACGAGAGATATCCTGTAAGATGTTGGATGCACTTGGCTATAAAACTAAAGCCGTTTCCAGTGGAGAGGAAGCCGTTGAATATTTGAAAGAGCATACCATCGATTTAATATTGCTTGATATGATTATGGACCCGGGAATAAATGGTCGTGAGACATACGAACAAATAATAAAGATTCACCCTAACCAAAAAGCTATCATAGCCAGTGGATTCGCTGAAACAGATGACGTGAAGGAAGCCCAAAAATTAGGTGCAGGCAAATACATAAAGAAGCCGCTTACGTTAGAAAAAATTGGAATAGCTGTTAGGGATGAATTAAAAAAATAGCCAAAATTATTTCTATCGACATTGCTTAATGTATGAAAAATTCAATGCCATATATTGGGATGACTGGATACAGGACGAAACCCGCGATATCTCCAACTAATCCGTAACAAATTCCAATTGCATATATCTGTTATTTATGACCGGTTTTGGTTCCGTTTCAAAACCTGCGATGCCTATTACATATCTCAGATTGACCTATTTT
>CP070768.1:2714496-2760008 GCA_020345745.1 Desulfobacterales bacterium | reverse complement strand
AATTCTTTCCAACGGTATGTTAATGGCTGCAGTAGATGGCAGCGAATGCACCGTCGTTACCTTGGACAAAAAAGTAAAACCAGGTATTACTCTGACTTAGCACACGTATTTACAAACACTATCAGGTGTTTTTATCAGAACAACTACTTCGTATAAGCTAATGTCCAAACCGAAGGACCTAAAGCATGATGCCACAGAGATTAAAGACCAATCCAACCGTCCTTGCAAGGCCGACATGGAGAGAATATCAGACACGGCTTAAGAAGACAGCTCAAAAAGCAAGACGGGTTAAAAAAACCTTAAAGATATCTGCTCTATGTCTGGTTTTATTGGTTTTATCGTACGGGTTCATCGCGATGCTAAACAAAAGATCATTCACTCCGGCGCTATCGGATTATTTTGTCTCATCAGAGGATAAGATCAATGATACCCGTGTTGACCAGACAAGCATGATGAACAAAAGGGATCTTCAGGTGTTGGCAGGCAACTACCTGCTGGATAACTTAGAAAATGAACGATTTGAATTTGTTTCAAACAACGCTGTATTTCGGGTCGATACGAGTATTGATACGACGCTTCAAAACTTTCTTAAAGAAAAAGCAGACAAATCAATAGCCCGGAACATGGGCATTGTCTGCATGCATCCAGACACCGGTAAAATTTTGTCCATGGTCGGGTTTAACAAAATCGACCCCTTGATCAACCCTTGCGTTGGTAACAAATTTCCTGCAGCAAGTATTTTTAAAATCATTACTGCAGCGGCAGCTGTTGAACAACGTGGATTGAATTTGAAATCGAAACTGTCGTTTAACGGCAGAAAACACACATTGTATAAAAAACAACTAAAAGAACAAAAAAATAAGTACACCAACTATATCACGTTTAAGGATTCGTTTGCTCAGTCAGTTAATCCGGTATTCGGTAAGATCGGCTCCCTTTATCTGGGAAAAGAGATTCTCGAAGCGTATGCGCTGGCCTTTGGCTTTAACCGGACCATCGATTTTGAAATCAAGCTGAATCCGAGCGTATTCTCGATATCTGAAGATCCTTACCAATGGGCTGAAATTGCTTCCGGATTCAACCATGAAACCAATATTACCCCCCTGCACGGTGCATTGATAGCTTCTGTGATAATTAATCAAGGTAAACTGATTGAGCCCACCATTATCGAGCAGGTCATAGATGAAAAAGAACAGGTTGTTTACCATAGTGATGTGGTTACCATCCGTCAGGCTATTGCCCCTGAAACATCTACAGTTGTTAGTCGACTCATGGAAGAAACAGTCAAAGCAGGCACTTTCAGAAAGACGTTTAGGGGATATAAACAAAATAAAATACTTTCCAAGCTCAATATCGGTGGAAAATCCGGATCTATTGCCAGCCAATCGAACGATGTTCGCTATGACTGGTTCGTCGGATTTGCAAAAGAGAAAAACGGGCAAGGAAAAATTGCTATAGCCGTTCTTGTCACCCATCACAAATATATCGGTAAAAGGGCCGGATACTTTGCACGGATTGCTATGGAGCAATATTTTAACAATAAGATAAAGACTCAAGTTTCCGACCCTAATGTTGACGGCAATTTACAGCGCTAAACAGCTGGACATATTTTTTAAATGAGCAAAATTTAAATAAAACGTTTGCGTAATAGCAACAATATCAAGTTATCACAATCCAGCTTTACCGGAGCCCCGGCGTTGTTATAGAATAGAGATGCGGTGCTTGCGTAATGAAACGAACATCGAGGAAACCGAATGAAACATCGAACGACAATTCGACGTCTTATTTCAAGGGTCTTACCATTTTTATCCATCCCTAAAATCTATTTTGGACGGCATATTTCCCATGTTCCAGGACATTCCATTGTGCTGTTCCCATATCATGATCGACAGTTTTGCTGTGGCATTGCAGGCATTGTTTCGTTCAAAAAAAAGAAAAAGTCAAAAAAGCCTGCCGATGAGATGGCTTTAATGGATATGCTTAAAAAGATAGAAGGCCATTGTTTTATGGACTGCAAACAGAATGATTCGGGGTTTGAAGATCATTATCTCGGGGGAGAAGAATTTGTCGAAACCTTTTTCCAGGAAGTTAAGGCTCTCAAGGGTAAGGATCGTTTTTATCGTTTTTTTACCAGCAAAGAGCATCGAAATCAACTGGAATATCTGGGTGAACGGCTATCCAAAATCCTTGATGATGAAATAAAATTGCTGAAAGAGCACATGGGATATCTCAACGCTCGTGATCTGGACATCCTATCCCGACGTATCGATGATTTAAAAGACATCGCCTGGTGTATATCCTCAGAGATAATTAAAAATATTGAAAAGGTGAAAGACCTCTTAAACCAGCCCCAGACGACACCCAGCGTTTCTACCGTTGCAATCTATAAGCAAGTCAATTCGGTACTCAACAGTATCGATCGTCTTGAGGTAAGAGGTCGCGACTCGGCTGGTATCTCCTTGCTGTTTATGGTCGATGAAGATAGCTTCGATAAATTTAAAACATCTGTAAAAAACCAGGCCCTTTCCGACCAGTTTAAGGAGCGATCAACACAAGATGTTCTGACTAACCTGGGTATAAGCATAAATGAGACGACCGGTTTATTAGGTGAAAAACGGTTCACCATTGTGATAACCTATAAGACCGCAGCTGAAGTCGGAAGCCTTGGGGATAACGTTCACTTTTTAAGAAAACAGATTAAAGGTGATAAAATCCTTCATGCATTGGCCACAGGTTCTCATACCTACCATACAGTTTCTGCGCATACCCGATGGGCATCCGTAGGTGCTATCAACGAGCCGAACTGCCATCCTGTTGATAACCAAACCATAGGGGGCAACATTCCCAAAAAAGGCATCATTCACATTTGCCTGAATGGAGACATCGATAATTATTTAAAACTAAAAGAGGAATATGAAAGGAGTGGTGATGTTATCCACCAAGACATAACCACGGATACCAAAATCATTCCGCTCCAGATAGAATATTACATCAATAAGGGCTATGATGTAAAAGACGCATTTCGTTTGGCGGTTAATGATTTCGAAGGGTCCCATGCCATTTCCATGCATACCGACTTGGCTCCCGGGAAGTTTTTTTTAGCACAGAGAGGGAGCGGTCAGGCCATCTTTGTGGGAATCGCGGAAGATCACTACATTCCTGCTTCTGAAGTATATGGACTGGTTGAAGAAACCTCCCATTTCATTAAATTGGATGGAGAAGTAGAGGTTGAGGGTAAAAACGGTATGACCCAGGGGCAGATTTTTATCTTGGACCAGGATTCTGCAGGTGAGCTCGATGGTATTCAAGCCATGTTTTATGATCAAACACCGGTTGATCTCAGTGCCGCGTCCGTCAAACACACGGATATCACCTCAAGAGACATTGACCGACAGAAATACCACCATTATTTTTTTAAAGAGATCTCGGAATCCCCCCAATCTGTCGAAAAGACACTTCAGAACCGTTGGAAGTTCAAAGACGATAAAATAAAGCAACACGTCATAACTTTAGAAGAAAAAGCTTTGCCTGAAGCTGTGCAAAAAGCGTTATTGGAAAGAAGAATAAATAGAATATTTTTTATTGGACAAGGAACAGCCGGTGTTGCTGCGTTGGCATGTGCGAATATTTTGAATTATTATATGGATGATCCAGCATTATATGCGCATGCATTGAAAGCGTCAGAACTCTCAGGATTTAAGCTCAATGAGGACGATGCTTCAAATAGTATGACAAATGCGTTGGTGATTGCCATCAGTCAGTCCGGGACAACGACTGACACCAACCGTACGGTTGACATGGTTAAGGAGCGCGGCGCATACACCATGGCCATTGTGAACCGTAGAGATTCGGATATCACCTTTAAGGTTGATGGTGTGATGTACACCAGCAGCGGCCGAGATATCGAGATGTCGGTAGCTTCTACAAAGGCCTTTTACTCACAGATCGTTGCCGGAGCGATCTTAGGCCTGTGTATTGCCAGGCTGCAAAAATGCAGAAGCGATGAATTCGTCGCCGCAGAGTTAGAACAGCTGCTTGAATTGCCCGGGCTAATGAGAAAAATTCTCTCTATGCGGCATATTATTGAAGCATCCGCGAAAAGGCTTGCGGTTACGAAGACATTTTGGGCAGCCGTAGGGAGTGGACCTAACAAGGCTTCAGCAGATGAAATCAGAATCAAACTGAGTGAGCTCTGTTACAAAACGATTTCATCTGACTATGTCGAAGATAAAAAACATATCGATCTTTCATCGGAACCACTAATCATTGTTTGCGCTGCCGGAACAAGGCGGAATGTTATTGGGGACATCATAAAGGATACGGCAATTTTTCAGGCCCACAAAGCCGCGCCGATCGTAATAACCGATGAAGGTGAAGATCGCTTTGATCCGTATGCTGCGGAAGTTTTTCATGTGCCAATGGTTAGTGAACATCTTGCCCCGATTCTGAACACGTTAGTCGGCCATATTTGGGGATATTATGCCGCACTGGCCATCAACGAAGGGTCACGGTTTTTATATCAGTTTCGAGAAGAGGTTCAAAATTCGATCGATGATCACGCCCAAAAAGGTTTGGACGTTTACGAACTCGTCCTTGAAAAGTCTTTTAGGGAAAAAATTGCATTATTTTATAAAACGTTTCGCAAGAGAAAAGCAGAAAACAACTTTCCCAAAATTATGGGGATAAATGCTGCTTCAGACCTTACCCTTTTGCTCAAGTATTTGTCTGGGAGATTACCGGTTTCTGATTTTGAAATTGATTTCGGCATAAAGGGAACCGCACTAAACATGTTGAACTCGCTGTTTAGATGTTTGGGAGAATCGATTAATCGTATGTCCAGACCCGTGGACGCCATCAAGCATCAAGCCAAAACCGTCACGGTTGGAACAAGCCGTATTAGTGAAAAGGTGGAGGGGATTCTTTTCGAAACATTGATATCATACGGTGTCAATGTTTCTCAGCTGATCAATAAGAATGTTATTGTGCTAAAGAATCTACAACAGATCGTTGCAGATATCAAAGGGGCTATTTTTTACAAAATAAAGCACGTTAACCTTCTGGGAGAACCGACCGACGATACGACCATTGAAATAATAAAAAAAGATGGGGTGTTAAAGCCGATCCCTTCTCGGGTCGAAACAGACAACCGGCTCAAGGGCACCAAAAAAATCATTGTAGGAGAGGGCAATGTTTATATTGGAAAAGGTCGGAAAGATGACCGCAGCATTATTGTTATTCCTATTATATCTGTATCTCCTGCCACCCCTAACATGATAGAATATATCCTGTTATTGAACATATCCTTTAAGGACCATGTACCTTTAACCGTCAAGGTAAAGGCTTTAGGGGGTAAATACGAGCGTATCAAAAACATCGTTCAAGAATCGAGTCTCCCTTGGGACGATACATACATCGAACTCGTTGAAATGAAACAGCTTTTTGGAATATCCGCTGAGAAAATCGGAGAGTTGATCGTATCTCAAATAAAACCCTGAAGCCCTTTTTTTAGTAAGAGTTTGAGAAGTTACCTGTGGGGTGATAGCAAAATTAGGGTTCGAAAATATTTATATCATGGATGAATGTCCGAGCGCTACAACTGATGGGGCACCTTGCGGCGCAAAGCGATTCCCTCTAAATTTATGTGCACATCATATACCATTATTTCCACCCCATGTGCGACAGCGTTCCTCAATTCCTTACCGTAAACGGGATCTATGTGGTCAGCCGGTTTAAAAACTCGGGCATCCATTCTCTGAATCAGATAGAACATGACACCTCGTGTTCCGGAAGAAACAAGGTTCCGTAATTCAACGAGGTGCTTTCGCCCCCTTGATGTTATGGCATCGGGGAAGTAGGCAACTCCATCCTTCGCTAGGGTACAGTTTTTTATCTCAATAAAACAGGTGTCGTTGTCATTTTTGGTCAGCAATATGTCGAGTCTGGATCGGTTTGGCGTCCTTACTTCCCGAGTTATGTTGTCATAATATTTGAAGTCATCCAGTACGCCCGTTTCAATCGATTTTGCAATGAGTCTATTTGGAATCAGTGTGTTAACGCCGACCAGCGATGAGGGCATTGCAATGAGTTCCCATGTGTATTTAAATTTCCGTTTTGGGTTGTTATGGTAAGATAAATAGACCGGTCTGCCAGGTTCACAACACCCTTTCATGCTCCCTGAATTGGGACAATGGGCGGTGACGCGTTCACCGGTTTCCAGTAGAACATCTGCCATGAACCGCTGATACCTTTTGACAAGGGTTCCTTGTATGAGTGGCGGCCATTTTAGCCCTTTAGATAAGATTGAGTTTTTCATCATGTAACCACCCTGAACGATCAAAGAAGCTGGAGTTACGAAACCTGAACTTTAAATTTGAATCCCCCCTGCTTGCAGCGCGGGATGAATTGAATCGACCCGTTGCAAACGCATATTTGCATATATAGGCGCTAATTGTGTAGCAGATCCGGAGTGGAAGCGAAATAGAAAGTTGGATTGAATCTGCTTGAAAAGATGGTTTTTCTTTGTTAAATTAGCCTAATTTCGAGTAAGTTAACATTTTGCTTGCGGTCTCAAAGAGCAAACTCGCAAAAACATATAATCGATTTTACCATTACGGGCTTTATGGTTTTGTCTGAAAGGAGATAAAATATGCCAGAGAAAAAAGATTTTGTTATCAAAGACAAAAGAATCTTTGCCGAAGCGGATGACGAGCCAAAAGAGAAAGAAGACAAGACAGATCCTGCAAAAGAAGAACCGGATATCGAAGCATCAGAAAAGGTGCCAGCAGATGAACAGGAAGAAGAGTCGTTTCAACTACCTGAAATTAATTTTGCCACCTTTATTTTTTCATTAAACTCATCTGTTCTCATGCAGCTGGGCGTCATCGAAGATCCCGTAACGGGTGAGAAGGCTAAGAATTTACCCCTTGCCAAGCAGACCATTGATATTTTGGGTATGATAGAAGAGAAGACCAAGGGGAATTTAACAGAAGACGAAGCCGCCATGCTAAAAAATATCCTATATGAATTAAGGATGTTATATGTTAGAGAAAAAGGATAAACATTCTAATTATTGATAGTATCATTGCTCCCACCTGACCGATCGATCCAAATCGGCCTTATTTAGCAGGGTCCGGGTCATACTGATATGACACCACACATCGAGATATATGAAGATTCTTTCACCGGCTAAAATAAATTTGTTTTTAATGATTACCGGAAAAAGATCTGACGGGTATCATGATCTGGTAAGCTTGATGTGCCGTATTCAGCTTTATGATACGGTTTCACTGACCTTTGGCAGCGAAAACACGGCGCTCTCGTGTGTTCATCCCCAGGTTCCAGAAGATGAAACAAATTTGGCCTTTAAGGCTCTAGACATTTTTCAAAAGGCACTAGGGAATGATGAAAATGTAAAAATTAATATCGATAAAAAGATACCGGTTGCAGCAGGTCTGGGGGGAGGCAGCAGCAATGCCGCTGCGGTTTTTTTAGGGTTGAATCGACATTACGGATATCCGTTTTCAAAGGATGAACTCATGGAAATGGGGCTTTTAATCGGAGCGGATGTTCCCTTTTTTATATATAAAAAGCCGGCGATCGCTTCAGGTGTCGGCGAGAAACTAAAAGATTATCATGGCCTGCAAAATCTGAAGGTATTATTGGTTTTTCCTGGATTTGGTGTTTCAACATCCCAGGTTTATAAAAGTTTGAATTTAGGATTGACAAAATGCAAAAAAAAACTTAAAAAATTTCTTTTGAATCATCTGAATTTTGATCCACGATATCATTTGTGCAATGATCTTGAGCCAATTGTGGCATCAAGATATCCGGTCATATCTGAAGTAAAAGAGACATTGCTAGACTTGGGAGCCATAGGTGCACGTATGTCCGGAAGTGGCCCGACGGTTTTTGGACTTTTTGCTGATTTATGCAAAGCAAAAAAGGCAAGTCTTACCCTTTCAAAGCACGCCAAGTGGCGGTATTACCTTTCAGATATGTTGTTATAACATTGGTGGTGCAGGATACAAGATCCAAAACTCTTGGAGCAGTCAGGATTTTGGAGCAAAACTATTTGATCGTGTATCTTGCTTCTTTATTTATGGGGCGTCGTCAAGCGGTAAGACACAGGATTTTGGTTCCTGCATTCGGAGGTTCGAATCCTCCCGCCCCAGCCAAGACAAGAAGGCGAAGCAGCACACTTAATTCGCACGATTTGCTGGCTGCTCGAACGGTATAAAAATGGTTGATTTTACAGTTTTTTCAGGAAATTCGAACACTGAACTTTCAAAAAAAATATGCGATTATCTCCACGTTCCTCTGGGTGGTGGAAAGGTGAAGCGGTTCAGTGATGGTGAAATACAAATCGAAATTGATGAAAATGTCAGATCAAAAGATGTTTTTGTTGTTCAATCCACTTGCTCGCCGGTAAATGATAACCTGATTGAACTTTTGCTTCTGATCGATGCATTTAAACGGGCCTCTGCCACTAGAATTACCGCCGTCATTCCTTATTATGGTTATTCGCGTCAAGATAAAAAGGTGGCGCCTCGCGTACCCATAAGCGCCAAACTGGTTGCAGATCTAATAACAACTGCCGGTGCGACCCGGATCATAACAATGGACCTGCATGCAGGACAGATTCAAGGCTTTTTTAATATCCCTGTAGACAATCTTTTTGCTGCGCCTGTTATTATTGATTATATTAAAGAAAATTTCCATGACAACCTTGTGATCGTATCTCCGGATGCTGGCGGTGTTGAGCGGGCTCGAGCTTTTGCAAAACGGCTGAATGCCCAATTGGCTATCGTCGATAAGCGAAGGGATGCACCCAATAAAGCCAAAGCAATGGCCGTTATTGGTGACGTAAAAGGGAAAAGAGTCATTATTCTTGATGATATGGTTGATACCGCCGGCACTCTGGTTGAGGCTGCTCAAGCGATCATGAAAAATGGTGCAAAAGAAGTCCATGCAAGTTGTGCCCATCCTGTACTGTCAGGACCGGCGGTCCAGCGGATTGAGAATTCAGAGTTAAAAAGCTTGGTCGTAACAGATACCATTCCCTTAAAAGGTGACGCGTTATCAAGTGATAAGATAAAGGTCCTTTCAATTTCCATGCTGGTGGGTGAAGCGATTATTCGCAGCCACAGAGGAGATTCAGTGACATCACTTTTTGTTTAAAGAAATTTAATGGAGGATATATTGGAACTCATTGATTTAAAAGCGAATATAAGAAAAAGCACGGGTAATGGCCCGGCCCGCAGACTACGCCGTTCCGGGCAAATACCGGCCGTGCTTTACGGCCCGGAGACAGAATCTATATTGCTTTCTGTTAATGCCAGCGAATTTGAAAAGGTTTTAAAAATAAGCATTTCCGGACAGGTTCTCCTCAACCTTATCATTCAAAACGGAGAAACATTTACCCGATCTGCCATGGTTAAGGAATTACAGACGCACCCGGTTTCAAGAGATTTTCTGCACATCGATTTTTATGAAATCGCCATGGATCGTAAGATTAGGGTTAAAGTGCCGGTTGTAACAACAGGCAAATCTAAGGGTGTTGAGCTTGGCGGCATCCTCCAGCTTGTAAGACGAGAACTGGAAATATTATGTCTGCCATTAAAAGTCCCAGAGTCGATTGAGATTGATGTTTCCGATCTTGACGTTGGGGATGCGGTTCATATTGGCGAGATTGCATTAGCAGGTGATATGGAGTTTTTAGACGATGATCATTTTACCGTTGTAACGGTACTCACCCCGAAGATTGAAGAAGTAGAAGAAGAAGAGGTGGAAGAGTTAGAAGAGGGAGAGGAAGCTGAAGAGCCCGTTGACAAAGAAAAGGAAACCCCAGGGGTCGATGGTGAAGAGTAGAATGATGGATGTTAGTTATGCCACAAAAACGTATGGTGTTGATCGTGGGGTTGGGAAATCCGGGCGAGAATTTTAGAAAAACCCGTCACAATGCGGGTTTCATGGTATTAGACAAGGTTGCTGATTCTTTTTCTGTTATACTTGAAAAATGGAGGACATTGCCAGATTCACAAATTGGTCGAGGGCGCATAGAGCACGTCGAGTGTGTTTTAATGAAGCCGATGACCTTTATGAACAAAAGTGGACCTTCGGTCAAGAAAGCTGCAGGATTTTTCAGTATACCCTGCAAGGATGTGTTGGTTGTTCATGACGACATCGACCTTGCTTTTGGAAGATTAAAAATAAAAGAGAAAGGAGGGGATGGGGGACATCAAGGTGTGAGATCGTTAATCGATGCCTTGGGAGAAGATCATTTTAATCGTCTTCGGTTGGGTGTCGGGCGGCCTGAGGCTGGAACAAGTGTTACTGATCATGTTTTAAGTAGATTTAACACAGACGAAGAAGGAGTTCTGAATCAAGTCATCACCATAGCTCAGGATGCTGTTGTTACCATCCTTTGTAGCGGTACAAAGGAAGCAATGAACAAGTTCAACAACAGCAGAATTGTAATTTCAAGCTAATTATTCAGATGGAGGAAAGAATGGATTTATTAACAAGTAATTTACCGTTTATGTGCACAATGATCGGAGTAGTAGGCGTGCTGTTTGCGATGCTTTTGGCCGGAATTGTCAAGGGCGCTCCTGCTGGAGATGAAAGGATGCAGGAGATTGCCGGTGCGATTAAAGAAGGGGCAATTGCCTACCTGAACCGACAGCTCAAAAGTATGGGTATTGCCGGTATCATCATTTTCATCATCATCTTTGCCACCTTGGGTGCCAAGACAGCCATTGGATTTCTGATTGGAGCAACGGCATCATTTATCGCAGGTTATGTCGGCATGCGGGTATCGGTGATAGCCAATGTAAGAACAACGGAAGCTGCTAAAGAGGGGCTTTCGGCCGGTCTATCTATGGCTTTTAAGGGCGGTTCTGTTACCGGTATGATTGTGGCTGGTCTGGCACTGACATCTGTGGCCGGGTACTATTTCGCAACCCATGATGTTATCGCCCTGGTGGCGCTCGGATTCGGCGGCAGCCTGATTTCGATTTTTGCCCGGCTCGGTGGTGGTATTTTCACCAAAGGGGCTGATGTTGGTGCGGATCTTGTCGGTAAGGTTGAAGCCGGCATCCCTGAAGATGATCCAAGAAACCCGGCGACGATTGCTGATAATGTAGGAGACAATGTGGGTGACTGTGCCGGTATGGCAGCCGACCTTTTCGAGACCTACGCGGTGACGGCTGTTGCGGCCATGCTTATCGGTCATCTTCTCTTTCCCAAAAACCCCATGGCAACTGAATTCCCCTTGGTACTCGGCGCCATTTCAATCCTTGCTTCCATAATCGCTGTTTTCTTTGTAAGGCTCGGAAGAGGGGAGTACATCATGGGTGCGTTGTACAAGGGGATGTTCGGCGCTGCTATTATAGCGGGCGTTGCATTCTACTATGCCTGCAAAAAATACATGGGCGGATTGGGTGATATTTCCGTAATGCAGATTTACTATTCGACGCTTATCGGACTTGTTCTTACTGTGGTCATAGTGATTATTACAGAATACTACACCGGCATTTACACACCGGTTAAAGATATTGCCAATGCATCCACTACCGGCCACGGTACCAATATCATCGCCGGTCTGGCGGTGAGCATGCAGGCCACGGCCGCCCCGGTTCTTGCCATATGTCTGGCAATTTTTCTGGCATATCATTTTGCCGGCCTTTACGGTATTGCCATGGCAGCCATGTCCATGCTTTCCATGACCGGAATGGTCATTGCTATCGACGCTTACGGGCCGATTACAGACAACGCCGGCGGGATTGCTGAAATGGCTGAACTGGATGAGAGTGTCCGGGCAGTAACTGATCCGCTCGATGCGGTTGGAAATACCACCAAAGCGGTTACCAAGGGATATGCCATCGGCTCCGCCGGCTTGGCCGCCTTGGTCCTGTTTGCTGCTTATGTGCAAGAATTTGCCCTGCACGGCGAAAAGGGTGCTGCTGCCATTAAATTCGATCTGTCCGATGTAAATGTTATCATCGGCTTGTTTATCGGCGGCCTTTTACCTTACCTGTTTGCTTCGATTGCAATGAAAGCTGTTGGCAATGCCGGTGGCGCGGTGGTTGAGGAGGTTCGCCGTCAGTTTCGCGAAATTCCGGGCATTATGGAGGGAACTGCCAAACCTGATTATGCCACTTGCGTTGACATCGTCACCAAGTTTGCCTTAAGTGAAATGATTGTTCCGGCGCTTCTGCCGGTTGTGGCGCCACTTGTTGTCGGTTTCTTGCTGGGCAAGGTTGCATTGGGTGGCCTGCTCATCGGAAGTATTGTTACCGGTGTTTTTGTGGCGATTTCCATGACCACCGGCGGCGCTGCCTGGGACAATGCCAAAAAATACATCGAAGACGGCCATTTGGGCGGCAAAGGCAGTGATGCCCATAAGGCCGCGGTTACCGGCGACACGGTTGGCGATCCTTACAAGGACACAGCCGGACCGGCCGTTAACCCGATGATCAAGATATTGAATGTGGTTGCATTACTTATGGTGCCTTTTTTGCTGTAATAAATCATTGATTGATTTGCTGAATTAATAAGGATTGGCGTGCTCGACGCGCCAATCCTTTTTTATTGATTGCTGATGGAATGTATGATATGTTTATTTTTAAAGTTGTCTGAAACGTTCTTTTTAAAGGGATAGGGAATTTAACCTCTCGCTAATTACATCCCGCAAGCCTGTTGGAGCAAAGCGGAAATCCCGCCTCATCGGGGCTTGCGGGAATTTCATATTATCGTAACACGTTTCTATTCGGTGTTGAAATGAATAAGAAAAAGGCCAAAGAGCAAGCAAAACCAATTAAAAAAGAAGTAAGAGAATTCAAAGTAGGAGATCTTGCCGTTTATCCTGCTCACGGTGTGGGTCGGATTAACTCCATTGAGACAAAGATCATTAATGGGGAAACCCATGACTTTTATATGATGAAGATCCTTGAGAATGAAATGATCATTATGATCCCTACCTGGAACGTTGAACAGGTTGGTTTAAGAGATATCATCGATGAAGAAGAGATCCCCAAAGTATACGAAGTAATGAAAAAAAGACAAGAATCTCCCATCGAGACCCAAACCTGGAATCGAAGGTATAGGGACTATATGGAAAAAATCAAGACAGGTTCCCTTTTTGATGTCGCCGAGGTATTTAGAGATTTATCCTTGTTAAAATTAACCAAGGATCTGTCCTTTGGGGAGCGTAAGCTGTATGATACTGCGCAAACGCTGTTGGTCATGGAACTCTCAACCGCCCGAGATACGGATGAAAAAACGATCATATCAGAAATTGAATTGCTTTTTGAAAAAGAGACTACCGAGAACACCGACAACTCAGACAAATAATCCTTCCTCAACTTATGCACGATAGGAGTGCCTTCACCATCCTCGTCGAAGCGCCTGATTCAGGCCAACGTTTAGACGTATTGGTGTCCTCCCTTATCCCCGATTGCTCTCGTTCTACTGCCGCCAATCTGATTCGCGCAGGAACAATACAAGTTCAGGGGATAGCCCAGAAACCCAGCTACCGGGTAAGACCGGGAGATGAGATTCGTGGTTATTTTCTACCACCGGAACCCATAACATTTAAGCCGGAACCCATTGAAATCGACATTCTGCTTGAAGATACAGACATTATTGTGGTTAACAAACCATCCGGGATGGTCGTTCATCCTGCTCCGGGTCACAATACCGGCACCTTGGTGAATGGACTTCTCTACCTCTGTCCGGATCTTGCAGGCATTGGTGGAAAATTGAGGCCCGGGATCGTACATAGGCTGGATAAAGAAACGTCTGGTTTGCTGGTGGTTGCCAAAAACGCCAGAGCTCATCACCATCTGTCCCTGCAATTCAAGTCCAGACAAATAACAAAAGCTTATATCGCTCTTGTATACGGGAAAATAGCATTAGACGCAGGGACCATTACACTGCCGATCGGCCGACATCCTGTAGATCGTAAGAAGATGTCGACGCATAGCCGGAAAAGCCGAACTGCCGAGACGTTATGGCGCGTGAGGGAGCGTTTTAAGCGAACAACGTTGCTAGAGATTAATCTCAAAACCGGGCGAACCCACCAGATTCGAGTTCATTGTGCTGCCATCAACCATCCGGTTGTGGGAGATGCCGTATATGGCGGTCAAAAGGCCTGGAAAAGGGCTGGTTCTGAAAAGAATCTGTTGTCGTCGGTATCAAGGCATATGCTGCATGCGTGGCGTCTGGGGTTTGTCCATCCGGCAACAGGGTCGACGGTTTCTATTGAAGCACCCATTGCACAAGATTTTGAGCAATTATTGGAAGCCTTGCGTCAAGAATAAACTGAAACAGCTTACAAATTTGTGAAATAGCTCCTTTGCTCGGGTTTCGTATCATAACTTTAATCGAAATCTACAGCGCAAGGCGACTGGATAATGTTTTTTAAAAGGCAAAATTTGAATAAAGCATTTTGACACTAGCAATTTCGCAAGAATGTCGATTAATGTTTCTACTAATGAACCATCGATCTGCCTTCCGTAGGCGTTTTCGATGCGCCTGGTTCATATAAATTGTGATATTTCAATTTAGACACTGCTCCAGTATATTTTGCCTTTAACAAAACAGTATCCAGCCTCCTTGGAGCACTAACGTAAGCGTTCAGAGGTACCTATTTTCGCCCAACGATATCGACAGAGTCGATTCGTTGTTTCAATTAATACCCATTGAACACTTACACACAACATTGTTCTCGAATGAGGGTGCGAAACTCGAAGGCCTTATATTTTTTTGCAAGGCTGCCCAATTTGACTTTGTGTAAAATATTATTAGACTGTAGATATATCTGTCAGAATCTTTTTTTCTAAGATTTATAACGGGAGATCTTTGAAAAATGTTCCGTTTTATCCAATGTCAAGGAAGGCGAAAATTTTAACCACAGGAATACACAGAGTATTTCGCGGATTGAAATTTGAGCCTGACACAGAGAGTGGGTAAAAAAGGGCGTTTTTCAAAGGTCTCCACAGAAAGGAAAGCTATGCGACCCGTATGCCTGATTATTCGCGATGGCTGGGGATACAGTGAAAAACACGAAGGAAACGCCGTATTTGCGGCCCAAACGCCGAATATAGATTTTTACAAAGAACATTATCCTTGGACAATCCTCGATTGCGCCGGTGAGCCCGTCGGACTTCCAAATGGTTACCAGGGTTCATCAGAGGTGGGACATCTCAACATGGGTGCCGGACGAATCGTTATTCAAGAGCTCAAACGAATCGATGATGGACTTCGTACCGGGGAGCTATTTGGAGTAGAGCACTGGAAACTTCTGGTCGCCAATTGGCAAGAGAATCAGAGTCGGCTTCATCTTTTGGGCCTGTTACAGGATGAAGGCGTGCATGCACACCAGGAGCATCTCTTCAAGATCATGCGCCGGGCACGGCAAGAATATCCCGAGGGAGTCATCATCGTTCACCCCTTTTTAGACGGCAGAGACACGCCGCCGCAAAGCTGCCTGGAATATTTGGCTACGCTCAAAAACGTCATGGATGAAATTGGCGGTTGCACCATCGGTACGTTAATGGGGCGTTATTATGGAATGGACCGATCCAGAAACTGGCAACTGACCGACTTGGCCTACCAGTGTATTGTTGCCAGTGAGGGACGCAAAGTTCTTGATCCTAGGGCAGCCGTTGAGGCATCGTATGCTCGGGATAAAACGCCGGATGGTGTGGATATGTTTGATGAATATATCCCTCCTCATGTAATAGGTGGCTATGACGGCGTCAGGGATGGTGACAGTGTCTTGCATACCAATTATCGACAGGACAGGGCCATTCAGCTCTCTATGGCATTTGTCGATCCGGCGTATCCAGGAAACTCAACATTCAAACGTCGTGTTACATATGTCGGGTTGACCCGCTATTGGGATGAGTTCGAAGCATATATGCTCGGTGCGATCGATGCCGGGGGAGGTATGGAAAACTTGCTCGGAGAAGTCATTTCCAATAAAGGTTTGCGGCAGCTTCGCATTGCCGAAACGCAAAAGTTCAGGCATGTTACCAGCTTCTTTAATGGCAAAGCAACGACACCATATGCGAATGAAGATCAGGTTGATATACCGAGTCGTTTTGATCCTGCGACATTTGCCAGTCACCCGGAGATGGAGGCCTACAACGTAACAGGAGAACTCATCAGACGACTTCAGCAAAATCCTTATCAGTTTATCGCGGTAAACTATGCCAACGGCGATATGGTAGGACATACCGGTAACATGGCTGCAGCAACAAGAGCGATTGAAATCGTTGATGAATGTGTGGGAAAGATCGTCAAACGCCTGCGTGAACTTGATGCCCATATTCTCATTACCGCTGACCACGGTAATTCCGAACAAATGGTCGATTACCAGATCGGTATGACCAAAACCAGTCACACCCTCAACCCTGTCGAATGTATCTATGTTGCTGGTGATTCGAAGGGGAAACAACTCCTCAAGCGCGGCAAACTTTCGGATATCGCGCCTACGGTACTGTACCTGCTCGGCTTAAAAATACCCGAAGAGATGACCGCAAAAAACCTTATCATTCAAGCTTAGCTTTAAAAAAGCCAACATCATAAAATATGGGGTCACGCGGTTAGGACGATATTGATAGCGACTGGAAGAAAAAGCCGGACGCCCGCACAGGTCGGATCGATTCGTGTTTATAAACACAACACCGCAGAGCGCTATCGGCTCTGCGGTGTGATAAAGGTGAGGGACTTATGAATGTTTTAGGCGACGTCTTTGTTGTAGCACGTGAGGCAGCACTGAAGGCAGCGGTTGGATTCATACTTGGCTTCTTCCTCTGTAATAACAAGGTCTGCTTCCTCAAAGGTTTTAATCCGCTCATCCACGGGTAGTTCCGGCATCTTTGTGCGCTCCGATTTACCCAACCCGTCAACAGAGTCAAAAATCGATACGGGGATGTTATCCTGAAAGAGCGTTTTGTCCGGAGGTGTTATTTTTTCACCGGTCAGATACATGTGAATCGATCTAGCGGCCCTTCTGCCGGCGCCGATGGCGTCGACAACTAAAGCGGCTCCCGTAGCAGAGTCTCCACCAGTAAAAATATACGGTATGCTTGACTGGAGTGCCACAGGATCTTCGCAGTCGATGGTATTCCATCGCGTAATGTTCAGATCCTCGTCAAGTCGTTTACTTTCATCCTTGAAGAAGATATCCGGGCCCTGTCCAATGGCAGTGATCAACATGTCGATGTCGATGACAGTTTCAGAGCCCTCGATCGGTACCGGCCGGCGCCGTCCGCTGGCATCCGGTTCTCCGAGCTCCATTTTGAGATATTCAAGCCCAAGGACGTTGTCATTGTCGTCTCCTAGGACCCGTGTAGGTGCCGCTAGAAAGGTAAATTGAACCCCTTCATGTTCAGCGGCCTCGATTTCAACCAGATTGGCCGGCATCTCTTTCCGGGTTCGGCGATAAACGATCGATACCTCTTCAGCACCCAGGCGAATGAGTGTCCGGACACAGTCGATGGCTGTGTTACCACCGCCGATAACCACGCATTTTTTTCCGACAAAAGGTTGATCTTTCGCGGTTTCTCCTTGTTGCCATAGCGAAAAGCTTGATAGAAAATTGATTCCCGTATAGCTGCCCTTCAATTTCACGCCTTCAACCCCCAGGTTTTAATCTTTCCAGGGGCCTATACCGAGAAATACCGCATCAAACCCAGATGCGACCAGTGACCCGATGTCAAAGTCTCGTCCCAGCACCACGTTTGGCTTGTGTTCTACTCCCAAATCGAGAATTCCTTGGATTTCCCAGGCCAGAACCTCTTTCGGAAGGCGATATTCAGGGATCCCATAACGGATCATTCCGCCCAGTTTTGGCATGGCATCAAAAATGGTAACATCATGGCCGAGGCGTCGCAGAAAAAATGCGTTGCTCAAGCCGGCCGGACCACCACCGATAACGGCCACTTTCTTTCCGGTGGAAGGTGCGCAAGATATGGGCAGCCGTTTCCCTGAATTCATTTCATAGTCGGCCACAAACCGTTTCAGTTGATTGATGGAAATAGACTCCTCTTCTATTCCCCTGCGGCATTTATCTTCACAAGGATGCGGGCAAACCCGGCCACAAGATAACAGTAGTGGATTTCGCTCTCTTATTGTATTTACGGCGCCTTCGTAATCGCCTTGTTTAATTTGGTATATGTATTTGACGATGTCGATTTCAGCCGGGCAGGTTTGCTGACAGGGCGCAATCCGGTCGTCGTACTGGTTGAGATGAAGCAGTCGTTGGGACATGGTTTTAATTTCCATAATATCTTTAGGGCAGACCTTTAGACAGGCACCGCATCCGACACATTTGATTTCGTCAACGACAGGATAACCATCCGGTCCGATTATAAGGGCATCAAAAGCACACGCCTTGACACAATCACCTAAGCCCAGACAGCCAACAGGACAGTCGCGTTGTCCCCCATATAAGATCGCGAGCCCCTGACAGCTGTTGATACCCATATAATGAAATTTGGTTTCAGCCCGATGGCCACCCATGCAGGTATTATAGGAAAGCACGGTTTCTGCTGTTCCGGGATCAACACCCATCACGCCTGCGATATTGACAGCCGCTTCGGGGCCCGCTATAATACAGATACTTGGCGGGGCTTCACCTGCAACCACAGCTACTGCTGCAGCCGCGCACCCCGCATATCCACAACCCCCGCAGTTGGCACCCGCTGTCATTGCCTCAATCTCGGCAATTCGGGGATCTTCATAAACATAGAACACTTTGGAGGCAACACTCAGCATAACACCGCATAATGCGCCAAGCCCCAACATAAACAAAATAGCTGAAAACACAACGACCTCCTTAAATCATTCCCTATACCATCCCTTTAAACGCATAAAAGGAGAGGGATATAATACCTGCTGTGACCAGTCCGATGGATGTATCCTGAAGTGGTTTTGGAACCCTGGCCAGCATAATTCGTTCGCGTATACCCGCGAAGAGAATAAGCGCGACACCAAAACCTACGGCATAGCCAAAAGATGCAACCAAGGACTGCATGAAGTTAAGTTCTTGGTCGACGTTTAAAACGCAAGCACCCATAACGGCACAGTTGGTGGTAATCAACGGCAAAAAGATGCCAAGTCCAGCGTACAGCGCTGGAATGCTCTTTTTTAAAAACATTTCAACAAATTGAACAAGAGAAGCGATCACCAGGATGAATGCAATGGTTCGAAGGTATACCAAACCGGCGGGGGCTAATATAAAATAGTAGATCATCCAGGTGATAACACCTGCCAGAACCAACACAAAAACCACCGCAAATGACATGCCGACAGCGGTCTCCATTTTCTTTGATGTACCAAGAAACGGACAGTTGCCCAAAAACTGTGCAAGCAGGATGTTGTTAACAAAGATGGTGCTGATAATTATTTCAAAGTAGCCCATTTATATTCTCCTATTTGCTTCCAAAAAGGTTCATGACACAAAGCATAAGCCCCAGGCAAACAAAGGCACCCGGTGCCTGAACCATGAATGTAAACGGTTTAAAGAAGGGACCGAATACCATAGCGCCGTAAAATGTGCCAGTTCCAAGGATTTCCCGCAGAGCGCCTAATGCGGCAAGTGAAAGGGTGAATCCGATACCGATTCCAAGACCATCGGCGATGGAAGGCAAAAGACTGTTTTTAGATGCAAATGCTTCTGCACGTCCCAGAACAACACAATTAACCACAATCAGGGGTATGAACACACCCAGCTTGAGAAACAGGGGATAGGTGTAGGCCTGCATCAATAGTTCGACGACAATGACAAAGGTGGCAATGATAATGATAAAGCAGGCGATCCTCACCTTTGAGGGGATTATGTTGCGAAGGAGCGAAACTAAAACATTGGAGCATAACAGAACAAATGTTGTGGCAAGTCCCATCCCGATGCCGTTTTCCATGGTGGTGGTAACACCCAACACCGGACACAAACCCAACACAAGCCTAAACGGTGGTATTTCTTCCCATAGACCTTTGACAAATTCCTGGGTGAAAGATTTGGCCATCCTTATCTCCCTTTTATTCGAATTCCTTTAATTTTTCAGCAAGTTGCGGTTTTAGTTTTTGGTATATTTGGCCGGCGTCGGTAGCTGCCGAGCAAACGGCACGGGAGGTAATGGTTGCACCGCTCATGGCATTTATCTTCCCGCCGTCTGTAGTGACCTTAACCGGTTCCACGATGGCAAAGCCTTTAAATTGTGATACAAATGTAGGGTCATCTTTTGCTTGGGCTCCCAGGCCGGGCGTTTCACTATGGGTCGTAACACCGACGCCGATAATCTTGTCATTGTCTAAATCGACACCTACCATGAGACCCACCTCACCACCGTACCCTTTCCCGAAACTTTCGAATGCAACGGTGTTGGCCTTTCCATTAAATTTTCCCACAAAGAAACTTCGATCAATATCGCCGTCGGTTACCTTGAATCGGTCAACGATGGGATCATTGGCGGCACCTTCGAGAATGGCTTTTATTGCCGGGCCTTTTACGAATTTAAGTTGCTGATTTTCGATCTGAGCAGCAGTACTGATTCGAAGACCGGCCAGCAAACCTCCCGAGAAGGCGCTCAAAATTGTAAGGACGATAACCATTTTGATCAATTCACGCATATTAAACAACCTTTCCAAGCGCTTTTGGCCTAATTTTATCTATCAGTGGATTGATGATATTCATTAACAGAATGGCGAAAACCACCCCATCGATATACGCCCCAGCATTTCTTATCAGGACGGTCATAATGCCGCCTCCGGCGCCGTAAATCAGCATCGGAATGAAATTGACCGGCGAAGACGAATCCTCGGGTGCCAAGAAAAAGGCTCCGATCAAGGTATAACCGGTGAAAAGATGAAACAGCGGATCAGCATACATTGCAGGGTTTTTTAAATTAAATAGCAATGCGGTGACAAATACACCGGCCAGAAAAGAGAGTGAAATTTCCCAGCGAATAAATCCTCTGATCATTAAATAGATGCCGCCTGCAATAAGACCTAAAGAAAATGTTGCCCCGATACCGCCGGTCTGCTGACCCATTAACAGGTCCGTTGTACTGAAGGCATCAATGCCGGCAGGGCCCAGATGTTTAAGTGCGGCCAGCGGATATACCATGACAAAGCCCAAGTCATAATTCAAAAGGGCCTGATCGAAATCAAAAAAATCTGTCCAGGATACCATCAGCATGGCGAGTCCAATGAGTACCGGGTTGAAGGGATTGGCACCAATGCCACCGAATATGTGTTTTCCGATGACCACGGCAACAAATGTTCCGGTTATTACCAGCCACCACGGGGATGTTGCCGGCAACAGCATGGCAAAGATAAGGCCGATCAGTGCAGCATTACCGTCTCCAATACTGATGGATCGTTTGGTCACCTTGTTAATTGCCAGTTCCCAAATCATGGCAAAGGAAATGGAAAGTGAAACAACGCCGAAGGCGAGAAATCCGTAAGAAAACAGACCAAATAGGACTGCAGGTAATGTTGCAAGCATGGTATGATAACTTCTTGCGGATATGCTGCTTCCATCATGCCAGAAAGGCGCATGTGAGACAGTGAGTTTTTTATGACTAAGCATTCGTCGCCTCCGCTGTTCTGGTTAGGTCAAGTTCATATTTGGCCAGCTTGATATAGTGAAATACGGGTATTTTTGATACGCAAACATAACTGCATAGACCGCATTCAATACAGGAGTACAAATCATATTGATCGGAAGCTTCCTCATACTGTCCGGCTTCCAGGAGGCGAACAAGCATGTTAACCGGGATGTTAGCCGGACAAGATCTGACGCAGTCGCCGCAGTTGATGCAGGGGTAATCTGAAATATAGTCGAGTTTATCTCTGGCCTGAACAATAATTGCATCCGTATCCGGTAATATCGGATAATCTGCTGAATATATCGCAGAGCCTGTCATCGGGCCGCCGAAAATAATACGGTCTTTTTCATCCAGAGTGATATCAAATGCATCAAGGATCTCACTTACTGTTGTCCCAATCTTTGCCGATACCAGTGTTTTGATCTCATTTTTATCAATAAAGGTGAAGGTCTTGGTTACGGGTATGCTTCCGTTCGCAAAAGTTTTACCAATAGATGCTACGGCTTCTGCAGTGAAAAAACAGATGCCGATGTCTCCAAAATCTTTTCCTACCGGTACCGCCTGACCGGTAAATGATTTTACCATCAGATGGGGGAGGGCGGCAGGGTATTCGGTGTTTACGGTTCGGACCTCGGTTCCGAGTAGAATGGCGTCTTGCATCAGGCTCTCAGGTACCGCAATGATAACATGGTCAACCTGAGTGATGTCCTTTAGAATTCGTATGCCGTTTGCAATGGCTTCTAATTCGGCTTTCAATATATATTGATTTGTTTTTATGTATAGATCGGCATCCATACCGCAGATGATAATGGTATCGATTGAATTTTCACTATCTATGAAGCGGTTAAACGACGGCTTTCCGGGCATGCTGTCAAGATAATTTTTGGCAGTATCGAATGTGGGATCTTTTCGCAGCGCAGTGAAGTGATCATCCATTTCTTCGGTTTCGTTGGTATCAATCGTAACAGCGGTATATGACTTGCCGTAATCACCGAGGATGGAAGTTATGGATGATATGGTCCCGGTAGCGGAAGCGATGACGTATGCATCGTTATCTTCGGAATAAGAAAGCCTCTGCCCCGTTTTAACGTTGTCTCCGATATTCAACAGCAATGAATCCTTATAATTATAAGGTGTATCTATAAAAAGCGTAATCTTTTTTGGCGTTTGAATCTGTTTTGGCTCCGGTGGCGCTGATTCCAGGGCGTCATACGCTATCAATGGTTTTGTAAAACCGATAAAAGATCTTTTTATCATAGTTAAGCCTTTTTATTATAGGTTCTTCTGCATTATGGATGAAGGTGATGGTAACGCTCTCGGCCGGTGATTGCACGAGCATGAGTTACTTCATAAAATGACACCACTGACATCTGTCATCCTCTTTTACTGGGCCAATACCACCGTCTTTATGGCACTCCTCGCATTGCGCATGGAAGGCATCTGAACGCCTCGTTACCTCTGTATCTTCAATATCTTCTGGTTCATGGCATTCCGAACAGCTTTGCGGGAACAGTTCTCCTTCTTTGGGGAGCTGATGGCATTGACCACAAGCGACCAGCGCCTCTTTTTCATCCTCCGGATCTTCCGGGTGATGATGACAATCAAAACAGGCGAGCCCATAGCCTGTTGCTGACGTGTGTGTTTTGTGATCAAATAAAACGTTTCCTGCAACAACTTTGAACATTTTCCGCACGGGCTCGTCAGGTGTTTTAACAGGAGCGGCTGCATAGCAGATAACACTTACAACCAATAATATAGCAGCCAGCCACGTTGCCACCTGAAGTTCTTTTTTTGGAGTCATTTCAAACCGTTCCTTTCAATGTTTTGTTTTGATAAAGGGCAGTAAAAATCAAAGGAAACGCGTATCATAATGAAAAAGGGCTTTCAAGTCCTTTTTTGTAAAATCGTTATAAGATTTTATCGATTAAAATTGACAACCGACTAGCTATCTGATAATGTTACAAATATTGGTGATAATCTTCAGCTATAAGGAACAAGCTATCTATTTATAGGGGAAAATATGAATAGCCAGAATCAAGAAATAAAAGGGGCCAGTGTTACGGATCAGTTGATTGAGCGAATAAAACGCATGACATTGGAAAACCAGGAAGTGCTTTTGCATGAGTTGGATGGGAGACAGGACAGAAAGCGAAGACAACATGATCGAAAAACCTTTTTTATGAGCGTCGACTATGTTGTCCAGGACCGGTATTTTAGAGATTTTATACAAGATGTGAGCGATACGGGTGTATTTATCAAAACGTCTCAAAATGTCTTGCCCGGACAACAGATCCTCATGACCTTCATGTCTCCCGACAACCAGAAACCTTTCAAAATCAGTGGCGACGTGGTGCGGGTTACTCCAGAAGGTATTGGTGTGAAATTTATCGTAGAAAGCCAAGTCCAGGCAGCGGTCATTAAGAGCCTGGTACAGATGATAAAAAGCGACTGAGAATCACGCTGCACATGATATATTTTTCAAAGGTTGCCCTTTGCAATAATCCGTCTTTCCCAAAAAGTGTTTCTTTGCCTTTCAGCTTATTAACCATGATTCCCAAAAGGGTTTGCAATGAATCGTATCCTATACTATATCTTGGATTCTGCGAAAGAGAAGGTGATATACCATGGAAGATTGGGTTATACCGTATTTAAAAGATAATAATCCTGAGATGCCTGAAAAACTTCTCCTGGAAATCAAGCGTGCCAATTTTGATTTTTTTGATGAAGAGAGTAATATCTTTTTTGGTGAAAGACATCAGACATACGATGCGTATTTAGATGCCCTTGAACCTTTAATCGACAAACTCAATTGTCATTTTGAACCGTTAACTCAGTTTAAATGCAGTAATTGCCAAAAATTTACCATGATGTTCATTTCCGTTCTGGCCAGCCTTTCTAGAGACAATTTTGATAAACTTTGCGGATCCAAAAACACCTTCTATATTTATAGCCCTGCAAGTAACGCTTATGTTAAAAATTTTGAGATAATCAATCTCAAGATACCGATGGACGAAAAAGCTGATTTGAAAGTCGTGGTGTTTAATCATGAAATCGCGACGTTTCCATGGTTCCTGGGTAGATTCTGTATTATGCGTGAGCTGGGAAAAATCATTCTTGGGACGCGTGATGAAGATACCATCAAGAAAAAGATGAAGGAATGGGGGTTTGACAAGGAGATGAGCACGTCCATCGAATTTGAGTCAAGAAGAAGGGAAGCCATTTCAAAATTTTATGCATTATAGTTCGATAATGCGTTACTTGGATAACCCATTCATTGATGGTCACTCTGCTGTTGCTTATCTTTGCGTTGCGCCTTACATGTACTCGACACGGTGCGAATCTATTGGGCAAAAGAGACGTTGATGGTAAACCAATCGTACCAAGGTTCAGAAAGAAGGATTTATTTCAGAATCACGTATAGAATTGAAAATAGGGCAAAATTGCGTGTAGGTGAAGATGAATTCGAAGTGGCGGACATTTCCCAAGGTGGCGTGCGGTTGGTCAATACCAAAGGAATTGCGTTGGGCGGAAAGATATCAGGAACGGCAATGTTTTTATGTGGAGAATCAATGGAAATCGAAGGGGAGATTGTATGGGAAAAGAACGGCGAATTCGGCGCGTTGCTCAAGCATTTGATTCCTGCCGCTACCTTGGAAAATGAAAAAAAACATGTTATTTTGAAACATTTGGCATAATCCTTTGCCCGCCTAAGAATTAAAGACAAACCAAAATAACCTAGCCTGGTTATTATTTGACAGAAGGCAGCCTCATTGCAGCCCACATCACTTCATTTTTATTGATAACCACAACGAATTTGTCCGTTGAATCACTATGTTGGGCATCGGTTAGAACAAAAAATTGATGTGGAGAGCTTCTAAAAAAATCGGACACTCGTGGATATTCACCGGTGTTTAGTTTCCCGGTAATCGTTGTGCCGTCTCTAAACTTGACCGTGACGATTCGATAATTCTTCTTCCAATAATCATCAACGGAATCCATCATAACACCTCGTTTTTTTTTATATTTTTTTTAGGTTGTCTGTGGTGTTCAGCGTATGCTCCCAGCGAGCCGTTTCGGTCGTGCATGTTCCATTATTAAGGATTTGAAGCAATGTTTTGAAACCCATACAGATGTTAATCGTGACACCCTAATCGAATACTATAAGGATGTTTAGAAAAATCAAGCAATATCTACTGATTTTTGCCCAACACATTTCCAGAATTTTAACAAGATGATTCTTCTTCGCTTTTGGCAAAGGCTGCAATCCATCCGACAGATTATTTCGAGTAGGTACTTGATTTTTTAAGAATATCGTTATTATGTATTGGGTTGTTCTTAGTCGTACCTATCCATAAAATAATCATTTAGCCGGAATATGTCGTGAGAATGTTGCTAGGCCTTTTACACAGATTACCTTTTGAAGGTTTGATGGATAGATTATAAGCACTTTGAATTTAAAGGAGGATAAAAATGGAGGATACAGTTACAAAAATATGGGGACTGCTGACCCTTTATGGGTTAAGAGTTGTTGCAGCGATTGTCGTATTACTATTGGGGCGGTGGATAGCCAAAGGTTTGACCAAAGTTATAGAAAAAGTCTTAAACAAAAAAGAGGTCGACGCCACGATCATATCCTTTGTTAAGAGTCTCACTTACATTGCTTTGCTGGTGTTTGTGGTGTTGGCAGCTTTAGGACAGCTGGGTATCCAGACCACTTCATTTATCGCTGTGATCGGTGCCGCAGGTCTTGCGATCGGTCTGGCACTCCAAGGGTCGTTGTCCAATTTTGCTGCAGGTTTTCTCATGATTATTTTTCGTCCTTTCAAGGTCGGAGACTATATTGAGGGTGCCGGGGTTGCTGGAACTGTAGAGGCGATTCAGATTTTTACCACTCAGTTGAAGACCCCTGACAATAAAACGGGCATTGTTCCCAACGCCAAAATAACTGGTGACAACATCACCAACTATACCATGAAAGGTACCCGGCGCGTTGATATGGTATTTGGAATCGGATATGGGGATGACATCGACACAGCCAAGAGTATATTGGAGGATCTTGTGGCAAACGATAATCGCATTTTGGATGATCCTCCTGTGAAAATAGCGGTGGTGGAATTAGCGGACAGCAGCGTCAATTTTGTCGTTCGTCCCTGGGTAAAATCGGACGACTATTGGGATGTATATTTTGAATTAACAGAGAACGTTAAGAAACGGTTCGATGCTGAAGGCGTATCGATTCCTTTTCCCCAACAAGATGTGCATGTGTATCAGCATAAGGAAGAATAGAGACCTTTGAAGAGCACCCTGTTTTACCAAACTCTTTGTCAGGCTCAATTTTTATCCGTGGAATACTCAATATTGTCTGTGGTTAATATTTTCGCGTTGACTCGGGGCGTCCATGCCCCTCGCCTTATCGAGCAGCTTGTCCAGCTGTTCAATTCCGTTATCCTGCGAAATTGTCCTTGATTTTGAATCCCGCTTTAGCGGGAAATATTTTTCAAAGATTTCTTTAATTATCGTACAATCCATCACGCCAAGGGCACGTGTGCACTCGTGCTCCCCGATGACAGGCGGATCTGTTCCCTCGTGTATTGGAGTGACAGTCAGGACAAAGCAAGCATCGGTCGTCTTCATGCGAAGCCTTGGGAATCTGATAAGTCGGTTGTTGCGGGCTGAGAAATCATACGCACCTCTCTTTGGGGGTATGGAATCCGTATCTTTGAGTCTTTTAGGGCTTGGTACACAGATAAATTGACCGCATACGTGGTTTGAAAATATTTTTTGGTAGGAACCCAATAGCGTATACCAATATTGATAGATGAGTCCCCAAATGCCTCGATGCCAATTTGTGGCGGCGAGTCTGAAGATATCTGAGCGAACTGCTTGAGCGTTTTTCTAATGATATCAACTGCCTTTACCGGATCATCCTGATAGGCAATACCGATTGTGGATTCAACAACTTTGTTATTAAACGAATTTTGCAAAATCTCCCCCATAATCTGATTGTTGGGAATCGTAATCCTCTCCTCATCTTCGGTTGTTAAAAGCGTATACGCCAAACTGATTTCATATACCACACCGCTGACTCCTTTAACCGTAAGCGTATCTCCAATAACAAAAGGACGGGTGAGTATGATAGCCAAGCCAGCACCATAATTGGATAACGGACCCTGAATGGCAAAACTCGCTCCCAAAGCTGCCGCTCCGATAGCCGCAACAAACGGTGCGATGGAAATACCAAATTTGCCCAATACGACAATAACCACAAAAGTTAGGACCACAATTTTTACCACGTTGCCGAAAAATGTTGACAACGTAAGATCCAAATCCTGTTTTTCACATATTTTAATGATAAGATTAGACAACTTTCGGGCCACAAATACGCCGACACATAAAATAATAATGGCCCCGATCACTTGAAATCCGTAGTTGACTAAAAATTCCATGACAACGTTGAAAAGGTTTTGTATCGTTCCTAGTTCGTCTTTCATAATCAGTCTCCTTTCAACTTAAAATCCGAGGTAGTTTCATATTGTTTTTTATTTGCACTCATGGATAAAGTAAACTAAAATATTTTTATTATAAACCAACTCATTCGATATCAAAGCTGAGTCGATGCCGAAGAACAGGATACGTCCCAGTGGGTCTTTTCTCATCTTTCATCCGGTTGTCACGCCCAAAAAAAGGTGCGGTTTTAGCGGTTTTTGCCATCTTGGTATATGCTATTTTTGGGCTTTTAATTGCTCCTTCAATACTTGAAACCCGTTTGGTCTCAAGTATTTCCAAGCATCTTGAACGAGCAGCCGTGGTAGAAAAAATCAAGGTGAATCCGTTTGCCTTGTCTGTGACGGTTACAGGATTTCAAATGCATGATCCCAATGGGGAGAGATTTTTCGATTGCAAAGAACTGTTCATTAATTTTCAGCTTTCTTCGATTCTTCGACGCACGTTCACATTTGATGAAATCCGTTTGCATTCACCTAGCCTTCGGGTGAAGGTTTTGCCTGATAAGAGGCTTAACTTCTCGGATCTTCTGACTTCAACCGAAACACCGAAATCTGAAAACAGTCAAGATAGAGGAGTGTTTCCTGTTTTGATTTTACGGTTGCGGCTCGATCAAGGCCGAATCTTGTTCAGCGACCTGTCGCGTCCCACGCCATATGAAACTGAGATTTTTCCCATAAAGATAACGACAGACAATTTCAGCACCCATGAAGACAGCGAGAGTCCGTATGCCTTCACAGCATCTTCTGGTGAGGGCGGGCTGATCCATTGGGAAGGAAATCTTTCCGTAAACCCGTTTCGTTCTAGTGGACGTTTTTCACTGACCAATTTTAATCGGCGCTTACTATACGATTACATTCAAGATCTGGTACAATTTGAGATGACCAGAGGTTCAGCCAGCTTTTCTGGAGCGTATGTGGTGGGCGCCAGCGGTAAAGATATTCATTTTTATATTCTAAAAAACAAAAAGCTATAGGGTAAATATCAATTAAGTCCAAGTTACCCATTGCGCCCGAAACGTTTTTCTCTTAAACTGAAACATCCGGGTGAGAGAGACCCTTGAACAGCAAACTTTTTCCTAATTTATGACAAGGAGGGATGGATGCGTCGAGTCAAAATATGTTTTTTTGTAGTGACGGTTGTGGTATTAACGATCGCCTATTTTTCAGGCAATGTTGCGGCGGCAGAGGTGACGAGGATGAATAGGAATAGAGGGCATATCTTTATCAATGAAGGCAAAGGGGCTGGATTTATGAAAGGCGCCAAGGTATGTTTCTATTCAGTTTCAGGTGAAGAGCTTTTATGCGGAACGATTTTGAGGACGACAGATAAATACGCGGTGGTAAAAGTAAATAATAGACAAATCAGAAAGATTAAAATGGGCACAGAGGCCAGGCTCTATGTGGGAAAAGACGAATAAATACAATTTAAGCGTTTCAAATGGTTAAAAAGGCATAGCTTGACGGATGAATTTTAGAGAAGAAAAAGACACCATGGGAACCGTTCGTGTTCCTGAGGAGGCCTATTACGGACCGCAGACGCAGCGTGCGCTAGAAAACTTTTCCATTAGCGGGCTAACGCTTCCACCGGTTTTTATACACGCCCTTGCGTTGATCAAACAATGTTCTGCGAAGGTCAACAAAGATCTTGAAGGGCTAGATAGGTCCGTCGCTGCGGCTATCACGGACGCTGCCCAAGAGGTTATGGACGGCATATTTGATGACCAGTTCGTGGTGGATATCTTCCAGACTGGATCAGGGACATCGACGAACATGAATATGAATGAGGTCATTGCCGCAAGGGCCAATGAAATGATGACCGGTAAAAAAGGGGGAAAGGCCCCAGTCCACCCCAATGATCATGTTAACCTGGGCCAATCGAGCAACGATGTCATCCCTTCAGCGATTCACGTATCTGCGTTAATATCCATTCGGGATCGGCTTCTGCCGTCGCTCCAGTTGCTGCATGCAACCCTTTTACAAAAAGCCGAAGAATTTGTTGACATCCAAAAAATCGGAAGAACCCATTTACAGGATGCGGTACCCATGACGCTGGGACAGGAGTTCTCAGGGTATGCGCGACAAATTGAACTCGGGAGATCAAGAATAATAGCAACTGAGGAAAGACTTTCTGAACTGGCTATTGGGGGAACTGCCGTTGGAACGGGATTAAACACCCACCCTGAATTTGGTGCGAGGGTTGTTGATCTTATATCTGCGTACACCCATCTGCCATTTAAAGAGGCTGAAAATCATTTTGAGGCGCAAGCTGCCAGGGATGCTGTGGTAGAGACCAGCGGGGCGCTAAAAACCATCGCTGTGGGCCTTGTAAAAATTGCCAATGACATTCGGTGGCTGGCCTCTGGCCCCAGATGTGGGATAGGGGAAATTCATATTCCCTCTCTGCAGCCGGGCTCTTCGATCATGCCGGGGAAGGTCAACCCGGTCATCCCAGAAGCGGTGATTCAAGTGGCGGCACAAATCATGGGCAACGACACCACCATCATGATGGGCGGCCAATCCGGGAATTTTGAACTGAATGTGACGCTGCCGGTGGTCGCATATAATTTATTGCAATCGATCCATCTGCTAGCAGCAGCCACTGAAACATTTGCTCGAAAATGTTTAAGCGGCACTTTAGCTAATCGGGAACAATGTGCCGCATACATTGAGAAAAGTTTGGCCTTATCGACTGGTCTGGTTCCTCATATCGGTTACGATCGGGCGGCTGCCATTGCAAAAAAGGCCAGTGAGACAGGGAGAACAATCAGAGAAATTGCGAGCATGGAGGGTGTTTTGTCTAAAGACGTATTAGACCAGGTTTTTGGAAAGCTTAAAAAAGATGGTTGACCTGAACCGTGTAACGCCCAGGTATGATGAATTCTAATCCATGGAACGGATCCCATTAGCGATTTCCCGACTAAGGTCCGCCAATGCCCTGCTTTTTGCAGAGACCATTGCGCTGTAACCCGGCTGACCGGATGCCTCCTTTAAGACGGATCTTCTTTCCAACAGGATGTTGTTTGTCTCTCTATCATAAATCGCCCATCCAGCCATCAAAAAAATATCCCCTCCCAATTGACCGTCAAATCGAGTGATGTTTACTGAAATACGGTAATTGACGCCTGTCGAACCTATCCAAGGGAAAACGGCAATGTGGTCGTCCCAGAGGAGATGGGCAAGGTTTTCAACCAGAACCCTTAAGACGTTATCTTCCAAAGGCTCAGCCCATCTGTCGAAATCTGCCGTCTCGATTTTATTCGGGCTGAGACGGGTAATAATCTGGGGCCTTTGCAAATATTTTGGAAGGTGTACAGGGCCCACCTCAATGGATAGACGATATGCGTCTCTAAACACTTGCATTTCATCGCCACTGCTGGTTAAGGAACTCAAGGTATAGTACCTCGATGTTTGGGTGGTGCCGCACCCCATCAACATCACCAGAACAACGCCTAGTAAAACCCATTTGTTATGCAGGATGAATGAATTCGTGTAGTTATTTCTCATCGGATCGATCCTTTCCTTTGAGCAAGGCTTCGGGATGTTGTTCAAGATAATCAACCAGCAGGCGAACCGATCGTGCGGCACCGGCCAGTTCTGTGAGTGCGTGGTTTAGTTGGTGGCGGAACCGAGAGTCAGAGCGAAGAATGTTCTCGGCTTCTGTCAATGTTTTCTGGGTTTTTTCCAGAGTGGAGTTGACCGCAGGGATCATATCTTCATTTAGACGTGATGAAAATGTGTTTAGTTGCTTAAGGGAATTGTTGAGCGAATGAATCGATTCTATAAGTTCTGGCGATGTCACCAAATGCTCGGTCCCTCGAAAGGTATTTTGCAGGCTGTTGCCAATCTGTTCCAAAGGAAAATTCTCCAGCCTGTCCATAAGTTGAGCTAAGCTGGTGGCTATCCCCTCTAAAGGCGAGGGGATGGTTGGAAGCTCCGGATATTTCCCTTCCCACACGATGCGTCGGACAGGAGCATGGGGGTGGAAGTTTAGCTCTATAAATAGTTGATCGGTGAGCAGGCTTCCTCTTTTAAGCTGTGCCCTGAGCCCTTTATTCACGAGATGGTCCATGAGTCGGGGTCTGTCCATAGTTTCCGGTTGCTCACCTGTTACCGCAATCCTTTCGGGCTCAAGTTCGATCAAGACCGGGATTCGAACAGCACTATCCGCCATAAGGAATTCCAACCGGATATCTGCAACCCTGCCGATCTTGATACCCCTGAAATCGACGGGAGCCCCTACGGCAAGTCCTTTTACAGAACCATCGAAATGCAGCACCCAGTAACTCTTTTTTAGATAAGTCTTTTCATAGATGCTTTCATGGTTTCTATATAGGACAAACATGTCACCCTCTTCCGCAATATCGCCAGGTTCCAAGTCGACAGGGGTTTCAAAGGCAATGCCACCAAGCAAAAGCGTTACAAATGATTCGGTGTCTATCTCAATTCCTGTGGCATCAACAGAAATGTCCAATCCGCCCGCATTCCAAAAACGTGTATTTTTTCGTACAAAATGGTGATAGGGAGCACGCACAAACACATTGACCATGACCCTATTACCCTCGTTATCGATGTGGTATGCCACCACCTGTCCCACTTTGATTTGGCGGAAATAGACCGGGGAACCGATATCCAGCGAGCTCAGTCGATCAGCGTGGAGCATGAAATGGCGGCCTGGCAAATCTCTTGTTACCACCGGAGGACGTTCCAAACCGTTAAATTCGCGAGTCGGGGTCCCGCCTCGCACCGGATCGATACTGATATAGGTACCTGAAAAAAGCGTTCCCAGTCCGGAAGCTCCAGATGCACTGATTCGGGCACGAACGATCCAAAACCGGGTATTTTCCGTCAAATATTGTTCGGCTTGTTTTACCATCACAGCCGTGACAATGACCCCGGAAAGGTCTTTGCTTAGACTGATGTCTTCAACCTGGCCGATTTCGACATCCTTGTACTTGATTTTCGACTTACCGGCTTCTAGCCCCTCGGCTGACTTGAAAATAATGGTAATGGTCGGCCCTTTTTCAGAAATGGCCTTATAGGCCAGCCAGCCGCCGATGATGGCGGCAACAATCGGGACCAGCCAAACGATAGAAAAGGTTTTTTTCGAATGGACAATGACGTCAGGCACGTCCGGTACCGCCGTTTCATCGATGTTCGGTTCATTCATTTTCAGACTCCATGGCATCCCAGGTCAGTCTTGGATCAAAGACCTTTGCAGCAAGCATGGTGATGACGACAACCGCAGCAAAATAGACGGCCGCGGGTCCGGCCTCAACCGTTGCAAAAAAGCCCAATTTCAGCAGGGCAACCACTATGGTGAGGGCATAGATATCGACCATTGACCACCGTCCTACAGCTTCAGTTATGCGGAAAAGATGCGTGCGATCACCTGGACGCCATGAGGATTTCCGCTGAATCGACACCAAAAGAAACGACAGGACCAAAAGCTTCAATAGCGGTACCACGATACTTGCAGTGAAAATCACCAGTGCGATGGGCCACATGCCCGTGTTGATGAAGTAGATGACACCGCTTATGATGGTATCGGATTGGACCTTTCCCAAAGAGGTGACGAATGTAATCGGAAAAATGTTGGCTGGGATGTAAAAAATAGCAGCAGCGATGATCAACGCCCAGGTTCTGTTGATACTGTTGGGTTTACGTAAATGCACGGCAGCCCCGCAGCGGGGGCAGACAGCGTGTTTGATGGGTTGAGAATGTTTATATTTTGAGAGCAGATCACAACGAGGGCAATTCATAAGTGCGGCTTTCGCCGCTGTTAAGGATAAGTTATTCATGCGTATGTCCCAATTTCTCCCAGATGATTCGCGGATCAAGTGATGCAGTGGTGCCTGCCATAACGAATATCAGAACCAAAAAACAGTATAGGGCGATACCCGGAACAACGGTGGCTGTTTTGCTCAGCTTGACCATGGAGACCAATATACCCAACATAAAAACTTCCATTAGGGTCCATTGCTGTATGGTTTGCAGGAAACGAAAAGTAGCCGGCATCTTCCAGGGCATTCGGTTTAACTTCAGCGGCAGCAAGACATACACCATTCCTGCTAGGTGGATAAGGGGTGCGACAACGCTGGTAATTAGAACGAGCAGCGCCAGTGCATGCATGCCTTGGTTGTACAGCTCCTTGACTCCGGTAATGATTGTGGTTTCCTGTATAAGACCCTCTTGTTTCAATGCCAGAAAAGGATGGGTATTGCAGATAATAAAAAGGATCAAACCGGCAATAGCCATGGCTAGGGTAATATCGAGACTATTACGTTTGTGGCGATACAGTACCGCACCGCAGCGCCGGCATTTGGCTATGCTTTCCTCTGGGACAGGCCGTGCACGGTGCAGCAAGTCGCATTCATGACAGGCGATCAATGGCATCGTTTTAACCATGGGATGTATAAATCAAGTAAGTGTTCAGGCAGTATCCATCGCCATAAAATCACCGTTATTCTATTATATATCAATCAGATATTCAAGCAATTTGAGCATGACATAGAGATTGGGTAAAAGAGGTCGTTTTGCAACGGCCTCTTTTCAAGTATGTTTCTATTGCACTCAAAATATTATAGCGCTATAGTCGCCGTGGTGTTTTGGGATCACCTGATCCTGTTGATCAAGTTAGGACATTGGTTCATTTGTGATGAAACGAAAGATAAAATATATTCTTCTATTCCTGGCGGGTATGGTCGTTCTATGTTTCCTATGTATTGCCCTTATTGCGACGACACTGGATGAGGCCGACTACCGAAAAATAGCAATACGTACAGTGGAATATTTTACTGGATATGAAGTGGACGTCCAAGGGGATTTTACCTTGGTTTTGTCGTCCGAGCCTTATTTGGCTGTCTCAGACGTTCGATTCGAACCCGGAAGAGGCGGATCACAGCCCTATATTGATCATATCGGGCAACTGCAACTAAAACTTAGTGTTGCGCATCTGGTCGCGGGTAAGCTGTTGTTCAAACAATTGACGATTGACGAGGTGACCCTTTTATTAACGGTTGCAGAGGACCAGCAAAAACGTTCCACAAGGGCACGAAAAAAGAAAAGCATTTCTTCCAGGTTTATTCCGGTGCTGGAAAATGCTGTCTTGCAAAATATCACCGTCAATATTTCAGACCAGATCAAAGGCAGCACTGCCAAAATTGGACTTCGCCATTTGAAGATCGATGATACCGGTGAGAGCGGTTATCGAGATGTCACCGGCGAAGGGGTGGTTAATGCTCAAGAATTTAAAATCCAAGGACGGCTGGGGTCCGTTGCACAGATTTTCAATTCACGCCAGCCATTCCCTGTTTCGATGAATGTGAATACAGCCAATTTTGACCTCAACGTTTCTGGAAAGATCGATGATTTTATCCACGGAGAAGGTCTCGACCTTCAGCTTTCAGGTGAAGTTGCCGATCTATCAAACACATTGAGTCTCTTCACGGTGCAGCCTCCCGGGCTTGGACGCATGACGTTTATAGCGGACGTAACCGGAAAAATGTCAACACCTGAGGTATCCAATCTGTATGTCAACATTTTTAAAGAATCCAATACACAAATTACCGCAAAAGGCTCGGCAAGAAATATAATCAATGGGGATGGCATTGATATTGTTATCAATGGATCAACCTCGAATAATGATATTATTGAACTGTTTTTGCCGTCTATTATGGCGGATTTTAGTCGACTTGATATTCAATGCCGATTGAGTAAACAACAAACTGACTATATTTTAGAAGACATTGATGCCAATGGATTTAATAGCCAGGATCTTGCCATGAGCGCTTTCGGCAGCATAAATCTTGGTGATCTAAAAAGCCATTTTAATATTAAAGAAATAGACTTGGACCTCCAGCTTACATCGCCAACAACCAATGCTGCCAAACGCTTTTTGCTCGATTGGTTGCCGGAAATCGGTCCGGTGCAAGGAAAAGGACGGCTGATAGGCTCCATGCATCGGCTCTCGCTAGAAGATCTAGCCATAGGAATCAATGAATCCGGACCATTAAAAGTAATGTCTAAAGGACGTATTGGACAAATTCCAACCCAAAAAGGGATGCACATTTCAGAACTCGATCTGTTCGTATCGATACAGGCTGAGAAGACAATACTGCTCTCCACGGCTTTAAATATGCCCTTGCCGGAGCTTGGCGCGGTAGCCGCTCGTTTTCGCGCCTATTACCTGGACGACAGGCTGCAATTTAACGAGGTTGATGTGCAGACGTCCAATATGAAGGGATTGAAAGTAGCCTTTTCCGGAAGCACGGGGAAAATCCAGAGCCAATCCCCGCAGCCTCATGGCGATGTGGACTTTCGCATCCGGATGACCGCTCCAAACATGGGTGTTGCCGAGCCATTATTGGGAACAAGGCTTTTAACAGACATCGGACCGGTGGTCGGCGAAGCACAGGTAACCGGAACCACCGAAACCTTATCGCTGATTAATGTTGTGATAACTGCAGGTCAGCCGGGCTCTGTTCGCATGGAGGCGCGAGGAGACATCGGTAAAATCCCGGTGGCAAGCGGTCGGATCATCACTGAATGTAACATCAACGGTTCAATATATGCCGATGAAACGTCGGATCTTGGTTCATTCTTTGGGGTGTCTATCCCAGGTTTTGGACCGTTGCAAGGAACATGGCGCCTGGTTGATCATGACGGTGACTTTGATTTTGCTGACATCAAACTCTCTGTTGGTAAAGAAGAAGGTCTCCTTTTAAAGGCCGCTGGAAAGATCGATTCGATTATGCGTCAAGGCAAAGTCACTGTGTCTGGAGCTGATTTTGATCTTACAGCGTCGCTTTCACATGTGAGCGCCATCCCGATGTTAGCCGATATGGGCCTTTCGGGTCTGGGATCTCTAAGCATGACAGCAAAAATGTATGGTGGGGATAATGAACTCGATATTCGACAATTGATGCTATATGCGGGTCAAGAAGAAGCGTCCGCTCTTCTTATGCAAGGAGATATTCATGGTGCCACCATAGAAGAAAAGGTAAAGGTAAGCGCAAAATTTGAGATTCAGACATTACCATGGGTGAAAAGGCTGATCCATCGACCGGTATTGAATAACCACAAACTGCTTGGGCGGCTGGCATTTGTCCTTGAGTCCGATCATATCCGCATTGACGCCATGGATATTAAAACAGATGACCAACAACCGTTATCCTTGAAGGCCAATGGCCTGGTAAAAAAGCGGGACGGATCTTACACCATGGATGTGCAAATTTCAGCTGATGCAAAGGATCCAGCTGTATTTGAATCGATGTTGGGAATTTCCTTGCCGTCGTTCAGTCCTCTAACAGCCAACGGCCGATTCAATTTAGGGGAAAAAGCCGGGTTTGCAGGTGAGGTTAGTTTTGGCAACACCATTTTTAATACAAAAGCCCATCGTTCTGTTCAAAATCATAAACCCTATCTGAGCCTAAACGTGTATTCCCCTAATGTCTATTTGTCGGACCTGGGTATTTTTCCTGACGAATCGATTGCAGAGACCGACAAGAAAAAAGTGGCCCGTCCAGGTTCAGGTCGGTTATTTAGCAAAGAACCGTTGTCCTTCAATCTATTTAAAGCCATTGATCTTTCTCTCAACATTGATGCGGATAAAGTAATGGGAAAACGTTTTGCAATGAACCATCTTGACTTTGGCTTGTCATTAAGTGATGGACAGCTTCGTATCAGCCCTGCCAAGATTGGCTATGCAGGAGGGGACATATCAATTGAGTCCACCTTGAAAACCAGCGAGTCCAAACCTGAGGTCACATTAAAAGCCAGTGCTGAAGATTTAAATGTCGATGCTTTTTTAGCCTATGCTCACAAACCCATAATATTGGGCGGCCAGTTGAATCTAGCGGTTGACTTGCATGGTGCCGGGAATTCTTTTCATGAAATGGCTTCATCACTCGAAGGTGAGCTTGGCGTTGCCGTCGAAAACGGACGAATCAAACGAGATGTTGAAATGCTCACCGCAGATGCTTTTGATGTGATAACGGGCCTGCCCAAGCTAAAGGATTATCAGGATCTAAACTGTCTGGTGCTTAAATTCACCTTTGCGGAGGGTGTTGGAAAAAGTCAAGCCATCTACTATGACACGCCCAATGTCAGAACCAGAGGGGGAGGGTCTGTAGACCTGGCATCCGAGACCCTGGATATTGTTCTGCGACCAACGCCCAAAAAGGGTATCCCCGAACTCAGCTCAGCCATATCTATCCATGGATCGCTTGTCAATCCTTCCATAAGAAAAATGCCATTCAAAGAGGCTGCAAGGTTGGCTGGTGAAATATTGCTGCCGTATGTATTTCTGCCCGCCCGCGCATTGGGATATTTGTGGTATGTGGTAATGGACGATAAGGATGAACAGAGCCCATGTTTGATTGTAGGACCGAATGCCGAGTAGCTGTTGTGAATTCAATGCCAAATCCAATTGGCTGCTTTGGAAAAAGATGTATAAGATATCTAAATATTAAAAAATTCTAATTGTTTCGAAGACTAAAATTGCATTTCTTTTTCACCTGTGATATTAGCGTAATTAAACCTTAGATCACTCTCTTTGTGTGACAAAGAGAGTGGATAAAGGAAGTTTTTCAAAGGTTACATACTGACCGATTAGATAAACGACGTGCTCATGCCGGTAAATTCAAACAGACTGAGGGGTTTTATATTCTGCATCAGTGTTTTATCGCTCATTTACTGCGAATCCTTAATGGCCGGTGGGTTTAGCTATAGGGTTGATAAAACCGTTGTGGGGGGTCTTCGGAACCACACCGTTCAGGCAAAAGAGACCCTTTTGGACATCGCGCGAAATTACGGTTTGGGCTTTAACGAAGTCGAAATCCTTTATCCGGACATGGATTATTGGATTCCCACCCCCGGTCGTCACCTGATTATTCCCAGCCAATGGATTTTACCGACAACCCAACATTACGGGCTTGTCATCAATCTGCCCGAGCTAAGATTGTATCATTTTTTTCCAAAATACGGTATGGTAACAACATATCCGGTGGGAATCGGTGTTTCTGGATGGGAAACGCCCATAGCTACCGGCAGAATTATTCACCGTGAAACGGATCCCACGTGGGTGGTTCCCAAAGCATTGCGGGAAAAATACGGAGCCGTTTCGATTCCGCCGGGAAAAAATAATCCGCTGGGTAAATACTGGATAGGACTCTCTTTGGACGGATATGGTATTCACGGGACCAATTTTCCCTGGGGCGTTGGTCGGCTGGTCAGCCACGGATGCATCCGTCTATATCCGGAACATATTTCCTTGCTATATAAAGAAATTCATGTCAACACACCGTTTGAAATTGTATATGAACCTTTAAAGATAGGAATAAAAGGCCAAAGCATATTCATGGAAATCCATCCGGATGTATACAAAAAAATACCGGATATGTTTGCGCACGCAAAGCATCGATTAAAGCATCTGGGTTTTTGGAACAATGTCTCAATTGAAGCGGTTAAAGAGATTATTCAAAAACAAAATGGAATCCCTGTCCAGGTGGGATACATAGGGAAGGGGGGTGATGCAACACCAATCGCTATGGGAGCGTCAGGCTTCTGACGTCATGCTGTCAATTTAATGGATAAACAATCGGAGGAGGCATTTCAATGAATATACGGAAGAGCGGGCGTATTTTGATAGGTGTTGTATTGGTAGTTTTTCTGGCGGCAACGCTGATGAGCTGCGCTACGACCGAACAGGTAAAGGCGCTGGAGATGCAAGTCCAACAGGCCATGAATGATGCCAAAGAGGCTAAATCGATGGCCAAAGATTCCTCGATGCAGGCAAAGCAGGCTGATGCCGCTGCTCAGCGGGCTGAGAATGCTGCAGATCGAGCTGAAGCAGCGGCTGACTCTGCGGAAGCCTCTGCGCGGCAGGCGGAAGATTCGGCCAATAAGGCAGAAGCTATCTTCAATAAGCTAAAGATGAAATAGTATAACCCTTTTCCGGCCCCGGGGCATGACTTCCAAATGCCCCGGGCCGGCCATACCCTTAATTTCGCCGCTTGAATTTGGCGCCAATTTCTGTGACCAGGAGAATGCTTTTGTTTGCATAATGTTTGCGCAGGCAATCAAGTGGTCAGCGACAGTTGGCGCAGTTGACCGGGCTGCTCTCCATAAGACCCGTATTTTGAGGCAGGGTCGAGGGGAGCTATAGGAAAATGAGAAAATCCTTACCGGGCGCGAAGCACTGCCGTAAAGCAGAACCCCCCGCCTTTTAAGGCGGGCAGATTCAATTAAACGGCAGACACCAGAGTCATGTTTATTCACTTCACCCCACCTGCTGAAACCATTACTTAATAAGCACGCCGAAAACAACCTCCTGAAAATAATATCTATTTTCATACTATGTAAAATTTCTGAAACTGAGTGCAATGCCTTTAATTCGTGAACAGATGAATGGTATAAAAAAGAGGCCCCTGGAAGTGGGTGAAGCTTCCAGGGGTTAGGGGACTATAATTGAGAGCTGATATTGACGGAGTATCGAAAAAATAATCAGACTCTCAGGAGGTGGGCCATAAGATATCATACCACAATGTGGCATGTCAAGTGGTTTTTTATATAGCCATCCCAGGGGTCAAAGTCAAAGCCATTTAATTTGGTCAGGATGGTATCGAATTGATACGGTTTTCCCGGGGAACATGGCCCGTTCTTTCATCTGTTGTTGGGTCAAACCGACGGTGAATGGCAGGGTTCCAACAATAATCGTAGCAAATATCTGGTCGGTGTTTCGTTCCAGAGTCAGCCGGGCAACCGTACCGCGAAGGATAATGTCATCGGTCGTCTTTTTTGCGCCGTCTTCACTCACCGACAAGACATCAATTACAGCAGCAGCCTCCTTGTTGGGTGGTTTAGGTACCTGTAACACCTGCGTATCGGCTAATGTTTTTCCCCACTTTCCTGTTGCTACCTCATTCCAAGGTCCGAAAACGATGGTCTCGCGACCGGTCCCGATAATTTTGCCTTTAAATAAATGCAAAATCTCGTCACAGACTTCATAGAGCCACTGCCAGTCGTGGCTGGCAACGATCAGCGTTGTTCCCCACTTCTGACGCGCCCTGAGAGATGCCTCTTTAATGAGTTGTGCACTGGCAGCATCAATGCTGGCTGTGGGTTCGTCCAGCAAGAGCACTTGCGGCTTTAAAACCAGCCGGGCAGCCAAAGCCACCCGCTGCGCTTCACCACCCGAAAGCGCATACCACGGTCTGTGGATAAAATCTTCACTGGGTAAGCCGACCAGTGCAAGCGCCTCTTTGACCTGGTTTAAAACACCATTAGTATTGCCTCTCAGCTTGAGGCCATATGAAACATTTTTGAATACACTGCGTTTCATCAAAAAGGGTTCTTGGGGTAGCAGCGTGATGTGAAACCTGGCGTCATCTGAAAACGGTTCAACGGTTCGGTTGTTATATATGATGTTTCCCCGGCTTGGCCTTTCAACCAGTCCCATCAGTCTTAGTAACGTGCTTTTTCCGCTACCATTTGGACCGAT
This sequence comes from Desulfobacterales bacterium, assembly GCA_020345745.1. GTDB lineage: Bacteria > Desulfobacterota > Desulfobacteria > Desulfobacterales > UBA11574. The sequence continues at coordinate 2,718,387 of CP070768.1, read as the reverse complement.
GAGCCCGACGATTGATGCCGGTTGCAGCGTCAGGTGTTCGATTTCTAGTACGGTGGTATTTTCATATGAATGTTTCAGTGATTGAATCTCGTAGATCGGCAGATTCACTATGATTACCTTTTGCGTAATAATGAAACCGATAGATTAACACAAAATGCAATGGCCAAAAGAACAAGGCCAAGGGCAACACCCATCCCAAACTGCCCCTTGTTGGTTTCCAATGCAATGGCAGTTGTAATGGTCCGTGTGTGCCATTTGATGTTGCCGCCAACCATCATAGAGATACCCACTTCTGTCATAACGCGTCCATAAGCTGCTATGGCGCCTGCCAGTATACCGTGTCGGGATTCCCATAAGCTGCTTAAAAAGAGTTGTCGCCGGTTGGCTCCCATCGAAAGGATGGCAATCCGAAGTTTTTTGTCCAATCCTTCGATCGCGGTTGCCGTCAAACCTGTTACGATCGGTAATGCTAAAATGGTCTGGCCGATGGCGATGCCCGGCAACGTGAATAGCAGACCGATATTTCCCAGTGGTCCCCGATGGGTCAATAGGGCATAAACCAGAAGTCCGACAAACACCGTCGGCAGTGCCATCAACGTGTCAACGATGGTCCTGACGGATTTTTTGCCCACAAAATCGAAATAGCCCAGACAAAACCCCAGAGGTATTCCCATAAGAAGGCTCATTCCTATGGAGTAGCTTGAGACTTTAACCGTGACAATGATGGCCGAGTAGGTTTCCGCATTACCGGTGGTGAGTAAATGGATGGCCTGGAAAAATCCATCGAAAATAAAGTTCATGTCAGCATTCTATTGTTGGGCTATTTTTTTTGCATTGGGCTTGAATAACGGCTTTCCCAAAAGTTTAAAATCGTTTATAGTCAACTGCGCTTCCGGGCCAGTGATCCAATGGATAAATGGCATGGCCAGATCGTGCCTGACCTTTGGACAATGCTTTGGATTCACGTCGATGACGCTGTATTGATTCAATAAAACGGTGTCATCTTGTACGATAATCTCGAGGGGCGGATTTCCCCCCATATTCTCTTCATATTTGAGATAGGTACCCCTGTCGGTCATGGTGTAGCCATCTCTTTCCGCTGCAATATTGATGGTGGTCAGCATCCCTTGTCCGGCCTGAACATACCATGTTTCCCTATCTGGAACCTGAAGGCCCGCCGCTTTCCACAGGGAAAGTTCCTTTTTATGGGTGCCGGAATTGTCGCCACGGCTCACAAACGTTGCCTGTTTTGCTTGCAAGGCCTGTAGTGCATGTTGGATCGATTTTCCATTGATTTTGGCCGGGTCATGTGCCGGTCCGATAATAACAAAGTCATTGGTCATGACTTCATGACGATCAATACCAAAGCCGCTATCCACAAATGCTTTCTCAGCAGGCGGTGCATGAACCATGAGCACGTCCACATCGCAGTTTTCACCCAATTTGAGTGCTTTACCGGTGCCTGTCGCTGTCCACTTTAACTCAATCTCGGTTGCCGCTTTGAATTTCGGGGCAAGATCATCCAACAAACCGGTATTGTCCGTGCTGGTGGTGGTTGCCATGGTCAGAACATTTTCTTCACCCAGAGAACTTAGCGGCAAAAGACAAACAACTAATACCAAACAGGTTGCTGCGACAATGGATCGGTTCATTCTTTTCTCCTTTCCTTATCAAGAGCTTGTGCTGATTCTTCTTCTATGTTGTTTTTTGGGAAAAGCATCCGGCCGCTCAAGCGGGTATCATAGCCCTTTAATGCTTTAGCAATCGCAAAAAATTGATCTTCATGTAAAAGCCCTAAAAACTGCTGAACGCTCGTATCAAAAAACCGTTCCTTAAAGATCATCAAATCGTAGCGTTCCCAACGCAGGGGGATAAAATCGAGGTTTAGCAAGCTGGCAACCGCATGGATGCCAAGACCGGCATCAGCCCGTCCAGCCAGTATTTCAAGCCCAACATCCAGGTGGCGATGAACTTCGCTTTCATATCCAGCAATTTTATTGCCGGAAACAGCGGCTTTTTTTAATTCCTGATCCAACAACAGCCGCGTACCGGTTCCCAGGGGACGATTCACCATACAGATTCCCGGACGGGTAAGATCGGAAATTGTTTCAATGTTTTCAGGGTTGCCTTTTCTTACCAGAATGCCCTGCTCACGTTTGCAGAAATTTACAATTGCCGGCATATGTTCGAGTTCTCGGCTGGCAAACTCAAAATTATACTCTTCTCCATTTTCCTGGAGCAGGTGGCTTGACGCGATGTGACAGAAATTTTGTCGCAACGCCTGTAATCCCCCCATGCTTCCCAAGTTGCCGAAAACCGCGACATTTCCAGTAAACCGCCTATTGTAATGGGATATCACTTTATCGAGCAGCAAATCGTTGCTTCCGGTTATGATGAGCACGGCTTGGGAAACCGAAGGACTGTCAGCGGCGGCAGGGTAATTGATGGTATTGGCATCAACCCACTGGGCAACCAAATGCTTCGGAAATAACCATTTGCCGGTGATTTTGGATGCAGGCAATCCCTTCTCAGCAACCAGACTGTAAACCATTTTCTCGTTGATATTTAATAATTGAGCAACCTCTTTGGTGGTTAATAATTGGCTCATGGCATCATCCTTTGCTGGATATATGTATTTGATCAGATATCAGTTAAAGATTGCCCATTTAACTACATATTTAGAAAGAATATGTCAATATATTTAAATCTATAATAAAATTATAACTAAAAATAACTATAGATAACCTTTAATGATATTGTCAAAGAGCAATAGTTGCCTATAAATTTCTCTTTTACCCACCCAATGATGGCTTGTTGCGCTGATATAGAGATTTTCAGTTTGAAAAATAAAATAAAATTAGTAACTTGCACAATATGATCTGTCCAGGCTCGCTGTAGACATAGCCTTGTTATCGGATAGAGATGAAACCCTGATGCTTATTTGGAGCGCAAGAAGCAGGACCAAAGGATTGACATAGTAAAGGTATTAAAGCGCTTGACGCAACTAAGATAATGACTTACTTGTACGTGCATGCAAAATAGGTATTACCAATGACCAAGTGCAAGTCCATAGAAGATGTTTGGAAAAGCATTCACCAGCGCTATGCGAAAGTGCTTGGTGACAAAAAACAAGATGAACTGACGGCAATGATTAACGATGCATTTGTTGCAACGAAATTTGGTATTGTGTTCGATCCGAAAGAAACTGGAACCGTTGACGCACTTGCCGCAGATGACTTCCGAAACAACAATCCACGTTTCCAGGGTGATAACCTGAAGGCCAACAAACAACGCTTTGCACCGCTTATCAAAGAGGCTGAAGAACTCGGCATTACGACGGCACAACTGTCTCTGGCATGGCTGCTTCATCAAGGCGAAGACATCATTCCGATTCCAGGCTCCCGTAAGCGAGACCGTGTTTCGGAAAATGCTGACGCAGCGGAAGTCATTCTCAGCCCTGATACTGTAGAAAAAATCTCCAAATTGGCTGCGCCGGGTTTGGCCCAGGGAAAAGCGCTGCTGTGATGACTGCATACAGCATTCATAGACATAACAAATAGTCAAACAATTAAACCGTACAGGTTGCTGTACTCTCGCCTTTTATCGCGTGGGGTCCTTTCCATGGATCAGTGAGACCTGAAAGCCTGTTTGATAGCTTACCGGCAGCGCCCGGCTGATGTTGAATAGACCAAACCAACCTTTATTGTTTGTAGAAAACCAGGTGCTCTGCACCCGATTACAAACGCAACGATTAAATCACTAATGTACTTTTGCCTTTTCGGCCGATGGCCGAAAATTCAAGCCACCCGCTATGCGGGTGGTCGTTGTCACCGAATTTTAATTCCTCAATTCCTCAATTCCTGAATTCCTCAATCTCTGAGTTCTGACACC
>CP070768.1:2685551-2714396 GCA_020345745.1 Desulfobacterales bacterium | reverse complement strand
CAATAAATCCAAGCTAAAACCTATGGGATTCGGTGAAGTTTTGCAACTTTTCCAATCGCCTGGACACAGGTACTTAAATGGGCATTGTAATAGACCAGTACGATATTATGCAGTTTTTTGATTTGTATATTCACTATATATAGTAATTTGATTTAATAAAATACAATATGTTCTAATTCGATTAAATTATATATAACTTTACTTGACAATCGATGATAGAGAACCAACCGGAAGTGGTCTAATAACAAACGAGGTAGATTTATGAAAACTGATATGAAACGTAAAATGTACATGGGAATCTGGCGTTTTATGCTCCCACTTCCTATGGCGATTTCTGCACAAGGGGTGCAAAGGGGCGTATCTGGTGCAGAAACCAAGGCAGATCTTTTGTCAGAAGAGGAACGTAAAGTTCATCACTTTATTGTGCAGCAAATGGCGATTGCTAAAGAGCCTATAACAGCAGAATTCATCGGGGAAAAGCTCAATATATCATTACATCGGGTCGGGAATATTGTGGATAAACTGGAAGCGATGAAAACATTTTGTTACCGATCCGATAGCCGAGGTATAAACTGGGCCTATCCTCTTTCTTTGGAAAATACAGGTCACAAATTGACTGTTAGCACTGGTGAACAATTTTTTGCCGCTTGAGCGGTGGACGCTATTGCGGCTCCCTTCGTGTATGGGAGATTACGAAATGAGGAATTGTTTTTTACTGTTAATTCAGAATGCACCAACAGCGGAAAACCGATGGAGATTGAACTTGACGGTGATCTAAATATCATAAGTGTGGATGAAGGTTCTGCGCCCATGTATTGCATTGCATTAATGGATACCGCTAAAACAAAAGAACCAAGCATTGTGGATATTTTCTGACGAAAGTCACTTTTCTTCTGGTCAGAAGAAGATGCAAGAGAATACCAAAAGAAAACGCGTGAACTTAAATTCTATATGAATCTTAGTGCAACATCTATTAAGGGCATTAAAAAAATACAATCAGCGATTTTTGGTTTTTCATAGCGGGTTTCAGGTAAACCAGAACCGGGAAGTTCTAAACGAATCTTTTCAATATCAGAATATTTTATATTCTTTCAGTTTTATATTTTTCGCTTTGGCATCACCCACAAGCCTATCCAATTCTGTCCAAAACGCTTTGGTGTGATTTTTTATACGGGTATGAACGAGTTCGTGCAAAAGGACATAATCAATCATGTCATCCGGCAATCTGATGAGTTTGATGTTGAGGTTTATATTGTTTTTGGTGGAACAGCTCCCCCATCTGGTCCTTTGATTTCTCATAAACACCTTGTTATATCTAAAACCGTGTTGCTCGCTTAATTCATTCAATCGACCAACAAGTTGTTTCCTGGCCTCGGCCCTGTCAATTTCAGTTGAATTCTTTGAAAAGTTTTCATGTTCTTTTTCAATTGCCTTCATTTTATCCAAGTGTTTTCGTATCCAGTTTTTTTTGGAATGAGCAAAGCGTACGGCTTTATCGAATGATATCCCATAAGGAACAGCAACACGCACACCCCTGAACGGCTTCACAGAGATATTTATGCTCTTTGCTCGATGACTACGCTCAAACAGAATCTGACCGATGCCATCAATTTTAATGATTTTTGATATCGCCTGCAAAAGTGATTCTCCACTTGCTTCATGGTGGGCAGTAACTGTTTTGATTCGGATTGAACAGTTACTATAATCCTTAACAGCTTAGATATATTATTTCTTAAAAATAATTACCCTTTAGACCGGTTATTTTCAATTTTTTTGACGTGCAATTCGTTCATAATTGATTTTGTTTAACACTTCATTTGCTATATTTGATCCGATTACCGATGGACTCAAAACCTTGGTATTATCACCATTTAGTTTGACCAATATGTCGTCACTCCCATGAAAAATACTGATAAGGCTTCTTTCTTCACCTCGCTTATGACCGATAAAAACGGGCGGTACGGTCGGGTGTGTGATGAGGTCTCCAAGCCATCTAGATACGCACTTTTCGTCATTAAGATAATTTTTCAGACTATTGTATATATCCGTTTGCTGAAAAGCTCTGTTCTCCACCTGCTTGTGCTTATCCCCATAAGATATAATCAAGGGAATTCTTGCCGGAGCCCTGATGGCACCAAATTTTTTTATTTCAGCTTCTTTTAACGGGACCATTGCATGATGATCGGCAGTGATAATAAGCATTCCTGACGAAAAGAAATCGCTCTGTTTCAGCTCGTTATAAAATCGGCCGATTTGCTTGTCAACGTATCTGATCACCTCTTGTTCGGAGCGACGATTATTTTCCGGGTTCATAAAAGGATGGTGGCTGCTCAGTGTGGAGACAAACAGTAAAAATGGTCGATTTTTTCTATCCAAAGCAATGGTCAACACTCTATTTAACAGGGCCTCATCCGGAATTGACTGAAAGTGGAATTTTTTCCACCCGGCATAGTAGGGATGATTACTCCCTTCAATATAATCAAATCCGATACTTTCAGCCCATTGCCCATCTCCGAAACCTATCAGCTCACCGGCGGTCAAAAAGGCCGTTCGATATCCATGCGACTTCGCGATATTGGGAAGGGATGCAGAAATATCCATAAATCCTTCGAAGAAAACCCTTCCGTCATTTGACCAATAAGAAGGGGCTGATATCGGCAACAATCCGGTGAGTACGGCGATATAGCCATCCTCGGTATTATACCCATTGGCATAAAAATTGGTAAAGCTCACATTCTGTTCGGCAATGATATCCAGATGGGGTGTCCAGTCCTTAATGCCGGAAAAAAAATGGCTATGGTATGAAGACAATGATTCAACCATTAGAATGATAATATTCTTTTTTTGGGGTTTGCTCGAGAAACAGATGACCCCTTCATCAGGAATGGGGGTATTGCTCATAAAGGCTTTGCTGTAATCGGCAGATTGAGAACGTATGGATAGGTTGTAGTCGATGACGTTTTTATATATCCAGGAATGAACATAGCGACTGTTATCGCGAAAACAATAAGCGATGAACAATATCAGCATTATTGACCAAAAGGCGAGGTGTCTTCTTTTATGATGAATGACCACTTTGTCCAAATCAAAGATAATAAGAGAGATTGTCAGTACTGTTAGAGGAATCAACATGAGTATCCATATGCCATAAATCTGATATATATATTTTCCGGCATAGGCGCCATATTTGATTACGTCGGCAACAATCAGATGGGTGGAAAAATTATAAACGATAAATATATCAGCCACATAAACGCACACGATTAAAAAGGCAAATAATCTAAACAGATACTTGATAATTGCATGTCTCTTTAGCACCAGAGATAAGTATACCAGCAGTAATATCCCAAAAATGATGATAGCGTCGTTCAAAATCGATTGTATGGCACCGTAGGCACCAGTTGAGGTATGATAGAAAAGGTATTTGTCTACAAAAAACGCCCTAAACTGCACGGGTAGAACGATAAAAAAGGCGCAATAAAGCACATATTTCAATTTTAGAAACAACGTATATCTATTCATTATTGAGCACCTTCGAGGTCTAGGACTCGATGCGAGAACTAGTCTGCTGTTTTGCATTTTTCCGAATAGAATTGCTTTTCATCGGAAAGAATCACTCTGACATTTTTTTTCTGAACAAGTCTCATCACCCGCTTTTTATCATTTACGGTAAATAAATGGATGGGAATGTGCGCGAATCTTTTTTCGATGTTTTCGCTAAATCGATAATGGTTCATGGACAAGGCCGAAAACTTGCCGTATAGAAAAAATAGCTTGGTTCTGTAAATATCACGCCAAAATTTGAAAAAATTATTTTCGGCTGATGCCTCAGGTGTGATCCAATAACTGGTATGCAAACCCGATCGTGAAATAATGGATAAATTCACCGGATTCATCGATTCTATAATGGCTTTATCTGTAAGGTTGAACTTTTCCAGCAAATCAAGCATTCTAAGTGTTGCCTTTTGTGCGTCTTTTTTTGAAAGCACTTGCAGATTTTTAAAATCCAACCAAAAATAACCACGCTGACTCACTTTCTCAAACACGTCTTGCAGTTTTAAGATGCGCCCTTGCTTCAAGCGATAAGGAAAATCATGTGAGACAATATATTCATCGAGATGAAGATCATAAAAAACATCCAATTCTGTACCTGCTGCCCCCAACTCAAACGCTTTCGTCATGCTTTCTATGGAATTTTCTTCTAGCCCCTCTTTGAAAAAGCCTCTGTGTGCCCAAACTTTGTAACAACCTGAATATATGGCATTTGGGTTTATTCGACTGAATTTATAGTCAATAATAACCATAGTAATGAATAAAAAGCCGGTGATAGCTAATAATGAAATTCCGATTAATTTGATGCCCTTTTTGATCCACATGGGTTATGCCGTCATTTGCAGAAGTTAAATGAATTTCGCCTTTTCCATAATCATCTCGATGCATTGCTTTTCCTTGAATAGGCGAAGAATACCATGGGCACTTGCAAGAGGCAAAAGAAAAAAAGGACTCGCATTAAATTACACGGTGTTCTAAAAGGGCTTCTGTTGAAAAACCTTTTATTATGTAATAAAGAGATAACGCAGATATGGATCAAACGGTCAATCGAAAAAAAACTGCTGCCTAAGATATTGAGTAAAATAAAACATGTGGAAAAATAAAAGCATTTCAATCGTGTTACCAACGTATAACGAGATAGACTCCATTGCTGAAGATATTAACGATTTTTTTGCCACCGGCTATGTCGATCAGATCATCGTAGTGAACAACAACGCGGTTACAGGAACCGACGAGGAAGTAGCTAAAACCCCTGCTAAGCTGGTCTATGAATCCAAACAGGGATACGGATATGCCATACAAAAAGGGCTCCAAGAAGCCTCAGGTGAACTGATCGTCATATCAGAACCTGATGGCACGTTTACAGCACGAGATATCGTCAAACTTTTATCTTATACTGATGATTTTTCAATTGTTTATGGCTCTCGAACATTAAACACAATGATATGGGAGGGGGCCAATATGGGATGGTTCTTACGCTATGGCAATTATTTTGTAGCCAAACTGATTGAGGTGTTTTTCAACACAACAACCCTTTCGGATGTGGGATGTACGTTTAGACTACTGGATAAAAAAAGCGTCGAGACCATGCTCCCTCTTTTTACGGTTGGCGGGTCTCATTTTGGTCTTGAAATGATTCTGCTATCCATCGAAAAAAGAATACGGTTTATCCAGATCCCGGTAAATTACCAGAAACGTGTTGGCACCTCCTCGGTCACCGGAAACAAAATGAAAGCCTTCGCGCTTGGAATGACCATGATTTGGTTTGCCTTTTGCAAACGCATCAAAACCCTTATCTTCAAGTAATTAATATCAATGCCGCAGACTCACCGAAAGCATAAGAAACAGCGCTGCCCCTATTGCCGTAATAGCGAATATGACGTCCTTTTTAAGACTTTAGACGCAGATCGTCTCCAATCGCACGCCTTTGAAATTGTGCGTTGCCTCACTTGCGACTTGGTTACCACGCGACCGTTTTTTGATGATGAAACACTCAGTGCATGGTATCGTGATAAATATCATGGATGGTGGCAAGGAAAAAGCAGGTATGTCTTTTCTATCATTACAGATCTGTTTCAGAAAAATCGCTTCAGGTGGATCAACAGATATGCTGCAAAAGGAGCACGACTTTTCGATATTGGATACGGGGATGGAACGTTTATCAATTACATGTCGGATCTGGGATTTGAAACCTATGGAATTGAAAATCCTATTTTTTTCCCTCAAACGGAAATAACTAACGCTGCCGGTGATAAGACATTCGAACTAGGTGATGAAAAACCAAAAAATAACGCGTTAAAAGCTGATATTATAACCTTTTGGCATGTTTTGGAACACGTAATCGATCCACTATCGACATTGCAACTCGCTCACAACATGCTGAATCCCGCAGGCCTTTTGATCATTTCTTCCCCCAATTTTAATAGTTTTCAATCAGCCCTATTCCGTGACAAATGGTTTCATCTGGATGCTCCCAGGCACCGATGGCATTTTTCTCCATCCACAATCACTAAACTACTTGAAAAAAGTGGCTTTTCTATTATCCATCTATCCCATTTTTCATTTGAATACAATCCTTTTGCTTGGTTTCAAAGCTTACTGAACCTATGCCATTGTTCACATAATTTTGCCTATAACCTGTTAAAGCGAGGGGATCTTCCTCCTTATAAGGGTATTTTTACCAGAAAACTCTATGATATATTCTGCACTGTGCTATTAAGCAGCGTTTTTATACCGGCCGCCTGTGTTTTATCTTTACTGGAATCCTTTTTTCAACAAGGAGGAACCTTTACTATCGCAGCTAAAAAAGTATAAAAACCTAATCCCAAGGACAGAATTTTTTAAACCAAACCAATTAAGGTCGTCGCTTTTGTTGAACATCTCTTGCAAAACATGTCTTTGGCATTTACTCATTATCTTTATCCTCACTGCCGGACTATACCTACCGTCTTTAAATGGAGAATTTGTTTATGACGACCATGAAACCATCGTCAAAAACCCGTATATAAAAAACCTTAACTACATACCCGCATATTTTCACCCAAGTAATGCCAAAATGTGGAGCTTCCATGATAGACAGCGTCAATTTTATCGTCCTATACCTCTTGCCACCTTCGCAATAAACTACCGCATGGGGCACCTGGATCCTTTTTCCTACCGTGTATTGAATGTGTTCATGCACATTTTAACCGCTTTTGGTGTATATTTTGTCGTCTGCTGTACTGCCCGCCTGTTTGGCACAGCAATGCCTGGTGATGGAATTGATACCCGTTTGGCATTCCTCTCCGCTCTATTCTTCGCCATTCATCCCATGCAAACCGAATCCGTGACATATGTGGTCAGTCGATCGGTTGTCATATGTACCTTATTATTACTAGGTGCTCTTCTCACTTTTTTGCGTACCTATGAGGTTTCGAGAAAAAGTAAAAGGCTGTTCTATATTATTAGCCTTGCATGTTTCGCTCTGTCTCTTTGTGCAAAAGAAATTGCCATTGTTTTTCCCTTTTTCATTTTCGTATGCGCCTGGTTGAATGATCCATACGTAAAAACACACCGCGGCTGGCGACGGGTTTTTACCGTATGCTTCCCATACGTTATTATCCTGGCCATATACCTTTTATTGAGAAGTATTTTTTTTGAAAAAAACATGATCTCTTCATTAATCGATTCTCATTTAATCCGTTATTTCGCAACATCGGTAAAAACAGTTTTTATCTATCTAAAACTTCTTTTCATCCCGGTGGGCCAAAACGTCGATCATTTTTTGCCTTTCGTTCAAAGCATAGGTGAACCCCGCTCCATCCTCGCTTTTGCTTTTTTTGCAATCATTGTATGGTTCCAGTTTAGTAAAATTCTACCCTATTCACGATTCCTTTTTTTCTGGGGGATATGGTATTTCATATCTTTATTACCTAACCTGTTGTTACCGACGAGTGAAGCGATCAGTGAACACACCATTTATTTTCCGTCCATCGGTTTTTTTGTAACTTTTGTCCATATATCCATGAAAATTGCAGGTCGTTATGAACAGAACTTTCATAGTGCTAAGAGGATAATCGGGGTAGGAGTTGTTCTGGTGATTGCCACACAACTGATGTTTCTTACCCTGCACCGAAATCGTGTTTGGCAAACCGCCATACTTTTATGGGGGGATGCTGTAAAAAAAAGCCCTCATAAGGATAGGCCCCATGTGAATCTTGGTTTGGCCTATCTAGATTATCATCGGTATGATGATGCGCTTTCGGAATTTAACAAGGCATTGTCGATTAATCCAAATAATTTTAAAGCAATGAACAACTCGGGAATCGTTTATTCACATATGGGGAAATATCAAAAAGCAGAAAAAGCTTTTATGGATGCCATTGCACTGGAAAAGGACGACTCTGATGCTTATAATAACTTAGGCTTTTTATATTTGGCCAAAGGCCGACATGAATCTTCTATTCCAATATTAAATAAGGCGCTAAAATTAAAACCGGACAGCTCGGTTGTTTTAGCCAATCTAGGAATGGCTTATGAAAAATTAGGAAACAATAAAACAGCGTGCCATTATTTGCATAAAGCTGTTAGCATTAATCCGGACGACAAAAGGGCTCGCGTATTGCATAACACACGCTGCACACTTCACTGAAATAGACCTTTGTGTTCTTTATCACCCGACCGGTAAGCCATTAGGAGAAAGATGTCGTTTACCATTTCCATTTTTCACTCGTTACTCCCTCAAAACGATAAAGGTTATATAGATGAAAAATATAAAGTAATTGTTGCTTAAGCGTCAGCTTGCTTTTACCTCGGACACGGGTACGAAAATGGATCGGCACTTCCTTAATAGGATGAGGCTTACATTTCACGATAATTTCAAGCCCTATCTTATATCCCACCGGTGACAGGGATTCGCTTTTTCTTAATAGAGGCCGTGAAACAGCAAAAAAACCAGACATGGGATCGCTTACATCAACAAGGGGTCTGGCAAGCAAGGAAGCAATCTTCGAGTTAATAAACCGGTAAACCGTCCACTTGTCGTCTGTGGAACCTCCAGTGATATAGCGAGATCCTATAGCAAATTCCGCACCAGTGCATATTGCTTCATAGAGCTTGAGGATATCTTCACCTCGATGCGAAAGATCGGCATCCATTACGACAAGTATTTTGGCTCGTGCCATTTTAAAACCGTCAAGCACCGCGGTTGCAAGCCCTTGCTTATCTTTCCTTACCATGAGGCGGATCGGAAGCCCTTTATGCTGCAGGCGACCACACGCCTCGACAGTACCGTCCTGGCTGTTATCATCAACAATAATTAGCTCCCATCGAGGAATGACAGGATCTAAGGCTGAAGAAATCTCTTTTGCAAAAAAGGGGATGTTGGCGGCTTCCCTTAAAGTAGGTGTAATCACTGAAAGTGTTGGATCTGAGTTCATTTTCATTGCTAATGATTGTCTTATTTCTTTTTCATCCATTCCTTAGTGTCGGATTAAATCATAAGGCTTCTTTTGTTTATTTTTTTTGTCTCATATAGGCTCCGGTAAGGGCTTGTTCAACGCTCTTTCTGAAAAACCAGTTCGATGGCGCAACATCTAACGCCTTGGTAAAATCTTGTACGGCTTGTTCAACCTTATTTAACGACAACAACGCCACCCCGCGGTTCGCATATGCATCCGGAGACATAGGAGCCAAGCGAATGGCGGCCGTAAAGTCCTTGATGGCGATCGTTGGATTTCCAAGCTGACTGTGGGCAAGGCCTCGATTGTTAAAAGCATCGGCAAATTTCGAATCCAGTTCTATGGCGGTGTTATAGCTTTTTAATGCTTTTTTAGGGGCTCCTTTTTCATAATACCATAATCCAAGACCGTTATGCGCTTCAGCTTTTCTGGTGTCGAGACGTAAAGCCAGGTTAAAATCCTGGAGTGCTCCGGCAAATTTTTCCAGCTTAATTCGAACGAGACCTCGGTTGACCAACGCATCCGTGTTTTTCGGCTGTAAATTTATCAAATGAGAATAATCCGTCTCGGCACCCATATAATCGTATGTTATTTCGAACTTAAGCCTTGCCCGCTCATTTAAAGCCAGGGTATTGCTTGGATCAAGATAGATGATTTGGTTCCAGAACGACAGATTATCCTGCCAAACGCGAACCTGACGGTAGCTCTGCATGGCGAGTAGAATCAATACGGTTGATGCCATGAAATGAATCGATATCCAAGATAATCGCCGCATTTTTTTTTCTTGGTACACCAGCGCCAACTTGTAAACTCCGGCTCCCACAAGAATAGCAAAAGGCAAGCCAGAAAAATAAGTGTATCGATCAGCTGTCATTTGGGGGCCACTTTGAGTAAATCCTAAAAGCGGTGAAACGATAATTCCGTAACAGAACCAGGCGGTTATTGCCCATGGCCACCGATTTCGCAAGCAAACCAGCACTAAGGTAATGCCAAGAACAACAGCGACATTTAAGATATATTGCGGCTTGGCGATACTAAAATCATGTAATTGATACAGAGGGGACAGTCGAATCGGAACAACTGTTTTCCACAAGTAGAAGCAAAGACCGTACGCCGCTTGCAACAACCGATCAATAACAGTATGCTGATCAACGGACAACATGGATCCTTTCTTGGCAAAAAATGCCAGCAATCCAGCTACGAGAGAAAGGAATGCAAAAGGAATTTTTTCGACAAGAATCGTTTTGTTGGACTGCCACAGGTTTTTTTTCCAGGTCCATCGACGTAACGGATAGATATCCAATATAAGCAAAATGATCGGCAACGTGATTCCCCAAGCTCTGGATAGCAGTGAACATCCATAAAAAATCAATGACATCCAATACCATTTGCTTGTTTCTGCATCTATTGCTTTTTTGCCTATCCGAAAGTAGAACAGGATCGTAAGCAAGTAGAAAATACCGCACAAGGTATCTCCCCGGGTCGAAATCCATGCCACAGATTCAACCCGCAACGGGTGAACAGCAAAAAAAAGCGTGCCGATCAAGGCGCTTACCAGAAAGTTGAATGATAGGGTCGTATCGTCCTCGTACGATCGTCTCAGGATGTCCGTTAAAAGTAGATAAAACAAGACGGCATTCAGCCCGTGGAGTACCAGATTTGTAAAATGGTAGCCAGCTGGATTCATTCCCCATAAGGTGTAATCTAAGCCAAGGGTTATCCAAGACAGTGGATGATAATTGCCGCCATGGAAAGTCGTAAACATCCAGGACAAATGACGCCATGATAATCCCTTATACGCTGGATTATCTAGCAGATTATACTCGTCATCCCAAACAAACCCATTGTTTATGGTTGAAAAAAAACAACCAAAGACCGTAAGCATGATCAGAATGATCACTAAAGGAGAACCTTTTCGATAGATATGGTGGCTTGACCTCATTTTTTTCTTTTTTTTGAGTAGCGACTTCCTGAATACCTGCAACGCAAGAGTATAAAAAGCATCAGATGATGTGTCAAATATTAATGGATCGCGCCTTGCGCTTGTATACTAAATTTGATAAATTCTGTAATAGACCGATAACCCGTCAAGTACACGTCGTAAGATATATAATATGAAAGATAAATGTTTAAAAATTATCATTCTGACAATAGGTGTAATACTTATCCTATGTTCACTTATTTTTAATCCCTATGTTATTTTCAAAGCCCCCTTGGTTGGTAAATTTGAAAACCTGTTGTATATAAAAATCTACGTTATTTTCTTAGAAGTCCTATTATGCTTAATCGGAATTTCATTTTTGAAAAAGCCCGAAAGGGTAATTGAGAAAATAAGAGATATTAAACATGTAAGTTTTACCAAAAGAGAATTTATTCTCTTATTGTCATCAATAGCCTTTTGCCTTGTCCTGCTTGAATTTCTCGGGAGAATATTGTTTGCTTCAACCAACAGCCTTCCCTTGTCGTTTAGCTCAAAAGAGATGATCTACCCGTCCTTATATACGGTCACAAAAAATTATACGGATAGATATACAAACGTTCTCCTGGTTGGCGGATCTGTACTTAACACCAATTCCCGAACATTAATAGCTCCAGGGAAGGATAAGGGTATCCATTTTTACAATCTCGCGCACCCAGCCCATACGTCATTAGACAGTCTATATAAATATCAATATTTAACCAGCAAAAAATATAAATTTGATTTCGTTATTTTCTATCACGGCATCAATGAAGTAAGGACGAACAATATCCAGAAAGAATTTTTCAAGGAAGACTACAGTCATTATTACTACTATCGGTGGGTTAACGCTACCTTTAAAGAAGAGCAACCGACGTTCAATTTTTATTTATCTTCAACATTAATCTACAATTCTTACCATCTTTTTTGTAAATTTTATGGTATGACCTCATTTAAGAAAAAGGCGTTTGTGCCGTTTGATATTCCTGCACCAGAACTATCTCAATTCGGCAGTGAAATTAAGTCCGAAAAATCGTTTAGAAAAAATCTTATGAAAATTGCCGAAATAGCTCACGCGGAAAACGCTGTTCTCATTGTTCCAATTTTTGCTTTTCACCCCTTCCCCCCGGATCAAAAAATGACATCCATCTGGGGAGAGCCAAAAAATGTCATCAAAGGAATAAAAAGGCACAACCAAGTTATTGCACAAATAAAAGGCAAATACATAACAATCGACACGAGTATAATCAGTAATGACAGAGGCAACTTTGAAGATATTTGTCATTTTACGAGTAAAGGAAACAAAATCTTTAGCGACTTATTAATACAAACCATCTTAAAGATGTAGATTATGTTTGAGGATAATCTGAAAGTAATAACCGGAGATTTACGGTCATCATGATAGTCGATGGGCCTGGAGACTGTGATGATGGAATGACGCTAAAGTCTCTAACGCAATAGAGTAAGTGAAAATGTACCTTCTCTACCGAAACGTTTTGGCCCTAGTGAATAGTTATTTAAAAATCTCTTAATTCATACCAGAGTTACCTATCTCTAAAATCAAAAATATACAACGTGTTTCCTACAACATCTACCGGCTTTGCCGACCTATAATTTTTAAAATAATCTAAATCGACATATACGAGCTCTTTTGGGTTGTCCTTCAACAGATAATATGGCCTGCCGACCAAGAAGTTAACGCTCACAGCGTAAATATTTTTTTCGATCTCTCTTTGCGCTAATGTGTAATCAATCCCGTATATTTTAGGATCGACTCTGCCAAAATAACCGAGCTTTATGGTCTTAATTCCTTCTCTTTCCATATACTCCTTTAGTAACGTTAAATCCTGTCCCCAATCCAAGTTGGAATCGATAAGCCAGCGATGCCCATTCCGGGGCCCCCCAGCGGCTAAATTGAAAAACGAGAGGTAGTGTGGGAATATTAAAACCGATGGGATCAAGTATCCAATTGCTAGTACGATCACCATTATCTTTGACAATCTACTCTTTAGCAAGAATTCATGACCAAGATGACCTGCTGCCAGGAAAAGAATCGGAAATACTGGCAGTATTAATCTTATACCGACAGGTGTATGCGTGAAGAATGAAAAATAGACAAAAAACGCTATTACGGGCACCCAGACGCAGAGCGTTGTTTCAAGATTAAATCTTTTCAACGCCCCTCTGAGCCAAAAAATAACGGTCAGGAAGAGTATTCCTGACAAAGCAACGGGATTCTTTACTACAAAGGCTATGATATAATAATACCACCAACCCATCAAAGAATGTTCGCCCATAAGGTACCCCGCATAAAATGGAATATTCCCAGCTGATATATGAAGTTGGGAATCAAAACCGTTGAGGTAGTCATAAGGCAGTGGAACGGGAAGCTTTTCCCAAAATAAGGAGGATATTTTTTGTAGAGGTTCACTATTAAAGGCATACTCATTGAGAGGAGTAAAGGATCCAGCAAAAGCATATCCTGCGTTGATGACAAAAACGCTGGTCAGCAACATCAAAAAAAAATATCCTGCTTTTTTGATTAATTCGACATTTCTAAGGCCATCGATGGTATTATCAACAAAAAAAGCATCTTTAATAATCAATATTGCAAAAATAATCAAAATAACCGGATAAAAAATCAATGCTGTAAACTTGCCCAGCTGAGCTAACCCAAGAGTGGTGCCACTGATAACGGCAAAACCTGCATTTCCCTTTTTTAAAAACTTCCAAAAACAATAAAGGCTTAAAAAAATTATGCAGGATGCTCCTGTATCAATGGTAACGAGTCTTGAGTGGGCAATAATATTGGGATTCAATACATATAGAAACAATCCAAAGAGGGCGCCTTCGTAACCATAGATCTCTTTTGCAAAAACAAACAATAACCAACCAAGAAAACACCCCAGAAGAATAATCACACAGCGGCCGTACCTGAAAATTTTTCTGTATCCGGCCATATTTCTGAACATAAAATCATAACCGAATGACCATGGGTTAGGATCGGTCTTGAATGATTCGGAATTTATTTTCGGCTTTGTAAGGATAGTCGATACTGCAGGAATGCATTTTATAAGAGGAGGAGACTCTTTATCCATTCTCCAATCAAAATTACTTATATTGAAAATTCCGGCGGGAAAATGACTAAACTCATCCACTGTTACTGCTTTTCTGGTTTGGCTTGAGTAACATGTCAGAGCAAAAAGAATGAGTATAAACCAAGGTATGAGTCTTTTTAAAGTTGGACTTTGTTCCATATCGTTTAAAAGGGAAAAACGCCGATCGTTTCATCTCTTTCGATGTATCTTGCTGCCCAATGTGTTGTATGCTCTCCTGGAGTTTCTATAATCTATCGCCTGAAAATTTTTGAATAAAAGGCCGGCAGCGGCTGTATTTCCAAGAACCTAGCGGGCTATACCTTTTGCAACACCTACGGGAAATAGATAGAAGGAGATTCTGGTCGTACAAATCGGCCTGATTTGAATCTTTGAAGAACCTCGTTGTTTTTTGTATTATTACGCAAGAAGACAATAGCCGTAGGATCTGAGTAAATATATATCCAGGGTCCGTCGGTTTTAATCAACTGCTGGAAGAATTTGGTCTGCCTCATCAAAAGAATATCGGCAGGATATTTTTGAATCAAGGCCGTCCATCCCTCGATGTCCTGTTCTGGGACAAAATGATCCTGAATGATTGATTCCGGGTAAACCGTCCGAAATCTTCCATCAATGGAAACCCTGCAATCAGGATGCAGCTTCCATATGGCATACTCACCCCATTCCATGGGAAGAAGTAAGTGTCCAGTGACCTTGTTTTTTTTTAAATAATCAACAACAGCGATAGGATAACTATTTGGATTGACGATGATGCGGCAGTTGGCCAGCAGGTATTTAGAAAATCCACAATGCATCTGATAACCAGCCAGCACTCCCAATACAATAGCTATTATCGTTTTGGATTCTCCGGTAAGAACCAGCCTCGGAAACCTGGATTGGGTGTCTTCTATCAGAATGGATAGTCGATGAACGAGATGGGGTGCAATGATAATAGCGAAAAAAGGAGAGTGACGCTGATGAATCACTGAAGCGATCATCGTCATGGCTATTGCCGACGCCTCCCATCCTGCCTTAGCTCTTGCCTGGATTAAGATTGCAAAAAAAAACAGTAGCGCCAATAGCTTGAAATACAGGTGCGACAAGTCAAAGAGCCGTATCGGATTCCACTCACCAATTTGTCTGGGAAGCGAAAGTGTTTTGAAAAGAAAAATCAACAGCTTATATCCGTTAGGATTAAAGAGAGTTGCGATGCTTGTCAGAGCAAACCAAAACCATAGCGATCCAAGCCGGGAGTCTTTATCGTCGAAAACCAAACGCGACAGGCTTTTCCATGCAACGACCGTAAATAGTAGAGCCAACCCCATAAGAAACCCGCCGTGCAAGTTAACCCAAAAGAGCATTAAACATGGCAGGAAAAAAAGGCGGTTCTTGCTCTGTACAAAGTAGCGGTGAAGTAAATATAAATACAAAGCAAAAAGCAAAAAGGAGAATACCTGGGGTCGAATCATGAATCCGGGCGATATGATCATAACAGCAGGAATCATGATCAGAGCATAGATGATGGCGTCAAGCTTTCTATATGCACACAGTCTTTGGATGAGAAGGACGACGACAAGTCCGATGCCGAGCTTGCCGAAAAGGAGACCTGCATCCCCGAGATAAGCGTAAACAAAATAAAAAACAAGTTCAGCAAGCCACTCATGGTTAATCCACGGATGACCGTATGCTGTGAACGAATAAGGATCTGTTCGGATAAAGGATCTGCTTTCCCAAAGATCTTCTCCAAACTTGATGTGCCCCCAGAGATCTGGATCTGCCGTGACAAAGGAAAAGTAACAGACGGCAGCCCCTATAACTGCAAGTTGGGCCATTATGTTTAACCATCGTGTTTGGACAGAGTACAGGTTATGATTCATTTTCCGTGGAAATGTTCATGAAATAGTTGGGCTAAACCGGATTTTTCACGCACC
Source organism: Desulfobacterales bacterium (assembly GCA_020345745.1). Classification (GTDB taxonomy): domain Bacteria; phylum Desulfobacterota; class Desulfobacteria; order Desulfobacterales; family UBA11574. The sequence continues at coordinate 2,698,423 of CP070768.1, read as the reverse complement.
TGATACGTTCATTTGTGCTGACATTTTTTATGAAACATCCGGGTTATGCACCATAACCAATATTTTAGAAACCAGATTAACCAAACCCCATATAGCATCCGCAGGTAGATGCTTTTCAATGGACCGATCGAAAAGAATTGAAAGGTTTGCCTGAAATTCCTCATCGCCTTCCCATAAAAGATAGTATAATGGTATCTTGGGGAGTGGAGAAAACTTATATGCTAAATCAGCCATATCCAAAGGTTCACCGTCCAGGCTTTCTGACGCTTTCTTAAAACCTTCCAGGTCGTTACCGTATCGATCCACTAAAGGTGCGACTTTAAGCACATGAGGTCCTTGAAAAAAGTGAGCGTCCTTAAGATCGTTTACGCCGATCATTTCACGGCTAAGCACATCAAACGTCGCATTCAGCAGATAAATAAGAATCACCAATTCCAGGAGAGCGTGATCGATTTTCTCACGCCCATCTCGTTTTAAACGCCACAAACAACCGGCGTTTATATCGACCAGAATATCTTCGTTTAAATGCCTGACGACAACGCCCTCAGGAGGATGGAACATTGTCAGAGAACGTTCACATAATTTCGACATATCCAGCGTCTTCAATTCATCCCAGTACTCCGGAGGAACAGTTATCATATCTCCTCTAGGGGCGCGCGCAGGCGGCTTTTGGTTGCGTCGTCTTTTTTGCATATGTAAATAACCTTCACTAAAAGGGTAAGGTCCTGACGTGAAGACCTCACACGGGAAAGCATGGCAATCCCTCATACAATATTGAATACGGTTCAATTGCGCACACGCCAAAATCGGACAAGGGTGCCCAAAAAGCCTTTTTTGGGCTTCGATCTTATTTATTGCCTGTTGACTGGTTCCAGGCCCGCAGCTGGAACAGATATCCATAACACGCAACTTACATACATCGCAGTTGATTCCACAGGCTGCAGTAGGCATTTTATATCACCTTATCCAATTAATTAACAACAACATGAATGCCATCAGAGCATATTTTTATTATGCGCTCAAGCATGAAAAAAACCCGCCGATTGGTGAATTGAAATTGCCATAAAAGACCAGGCGAAAAGTCATTGGTTTTAATCATTATAGCATATTCTTAAAGACGGATAATTTATAATCTTCTTAATATTATGCCTTCATTTGCAACGCTCAATTTAGGCAAGAATGCGTTTTCTTCTAAGCCTTGCCACCGACTCTATATGATAGGTGTGAGGAAACATGTCAACAGGCTGAACATCCAATACGTCGTAGCTTGCCTTTAACACTGCTAGGTCTCTGGCCATGGTGGCAGGGTTGCAAGAAACATAAACGATATTTTTCGCACCCATATCAAGAACCCGACGGACAACATCTTTGTGCATACCTGCCCGGGGCGGATCAATGATTATAACATCCGGCTTAATCGTAATTTTTGAGAGGCTTTCTTTGATGTCACCCTGAACAAATCGGCAGTTAAAAACCTTGTTTATTCGGCAATTTTTTTCAGCATCTATGATAGCGCTTTCAGATATTTCCATACCAATAACTTCCTTGGCAAAACCGGCAAGACTTATAGCGATGGCCCCTGTTCCGCAGTAAAGATCGACAACGGTCTCTTTCCCTGACAACGCCGTATAATCTTGAATGGCTTCATACAACTGTTTTGCAGCTAGCGTATTGGTTTGAAAAAAAGAGTTTGCCGATATTTCAAATTCATAACGCCCAATTGTTTCCCTGATAGAGGAGAAACCGGCAAGCGGTATCTCGACCTCTCCAACAGCAATACCTGCCTTGCGCGATGTTATGTTGTTTACTATAGCAACAATTTGAGGATATTTATCCAGCAACAGGTCAGCAAGCGGTTGTAGGGTTTTACGATCTTCTGATGCTGTGACGATATTGACCATCCATTGGTCAAAAGCAATCGAATGTCTTAACATAAGAAAACGCCAAAATCCGGTATGGCTGCGCAGCCCGTATGCGGGCCGGTCTGAATTCTTCATATAGTTTCTGGCATCATTTAGAATATGGTTGCCAAGCTCCGGCTGCAGCAGGCATGCCTCGGTATCAAGAACTTTGTAAAAGGTGCCTGGCACATGCAGGCCAAGAGCAAAGCCTCGGTCAATACCATCTTTTCCCATCTCTTCCGGCAGCAGCCAACGACGATCAGTACAAGAAAACTCCATCTTGTTCCGGTAACCAAATGTTAACGGCGAAGGAATTGTCGGATGGACCAAAACGTCTTGAATCAGCCCGATATGCTTTAACGAGTCGACCACATGCTGACGTTTATACTCGAGTTGTTTTTCATAAATCAAAAACTGCCATTTACATCCGCCGCAAAGGCCGCTATACTTGCACGGCGGATGTATCCTGAATGGAGAAGGTTCTATCAGGGCGTCAACAGTGGCAATTGCATATCGCTTCTTTCGTTTAATTATTCGAGCCGTCACGGTGTCTAATGGTACGGCTTTGTCAACAAAAACAGTTAGACCGTCTACTTTGGCAAGGCCCTTGCCTCCAAATGCTATGCCCGATATGTTTAGCTCGAGTCGTTGTCCTTTACGAATTTTCATTGGCATATTCACGTGACATTGTTATTTATTTTGTTTATACTGATATTTTAGGTGAAGTCAACGCCCTTAACCCACTACTAACAGAATGATTCTATTTCTTATAACTTAGATTTCACACCCAAGTTTTTATAACAATCCATAATGCAAAGCGGCTGAATAATATTTTTTTAAGGCAAAATTGACCGAAAAGGCAAACACAATAAATCAGGCAATGGTCATGTCTAAACCAAAACTCGACACCGTCATCAAAAAAATAACGTTTTCATCAGATGGTTACACCCTAAGGGGCGAGCTGCACCTCCCGACAACCGAAACACCACCGGTTGTCATCGGTTCCCACGGCCTTTTCAGCACCCGCAATTCCCCAAAACAAATCGAACTTGCAAAAGAATGCAATCGATGGGGTATCGCATTTTTTAGATTCGATCACCGAGGGTGCGGGCAAAGCAATGGAAATTTCAATACGGTTACTTCTCTTGAGGCCCGATGCAATGATTTGATGAGTGCGATAAAAACCATTCAACAAAGGAGCGATATCGGCGATAAGGTCGGCCTCTTCGGGAGCAGTATGGGAGGGTCCGTTTGTATATCTGTTGCGTCTGAATTAAATATAGATGCACTGGTAACTGTTGCTGCCCCTGTTTTGGGTTATACCATCATCGATGGACTTCGAAAACCGAACGATTCTAATGAACTAGCGATCTCATTAACCAAAAAGAGCCACCTTTCTGATATAACGGGCAAGCTTTCATTGCTTCACCATATTCTCATATTTCACGGTGATTCAGATGAATTGATCCCACCCTCAAACGCTCTGGAAATATACGATAAGGCCGGCGATCCCAAAAAACTGATCATGCAAAGCAATGGCGATCATCGCATGAGTCATAGCAAACACCAAGAGGCATTCATTAAAGAAGCCGTTCTTTGGTTTAAAAACTGCTTTGAAGGTTCATTAAAACGAACCGCAAAAAAATGTTCCTAAACCACAGATTCGGACAGCAGGTCTTTTCTCAGAAGGTCGAGAGCGGTCATGGCAAATATCTTTTTATTTCTTGATCTTCTATTGAATGGGAAAAAGAACCGAAATCCTTTTACCGCATACGGCGTGGCAAGGCCAATACATACGGTGCCAACCGGTTTATCCTCTGTTCCACCCGACGGGCCGGCAATACCACTTGTAGACAATCCATAAGTCGCTCCGGAAACACGTTTTACACCGGTGGCCATCTGTTTAGCGGTCTCTTCATGAACGGCCCCATACTGGTTTAAGATTTCGGAAGATACCCCAATGACATCCATCTTGGCATTATTTGAATAAGTGACACCGGCAAATAAAAAAAAGTCTGAACTACCTGGAATATTTGTCAACCAGTGGGAAATGAGACCACCGGTGCAGCTTTCAGCAACAGCCAGGGTTGCTTTTTTCCTGGCAAGGAGTTTGCCTATGACCGCTTCCATCGATTTTCCGCTGGATGAAAAGGCATTATCCCCTATTTGTTTCAAAACCCAGCCCGATGCTTTTTCAATCCGTTGTTCTAGTCGAACTCTATCTTTTCCATGACAATACAGTTTGGCATAGATTTCTGGAAACTTTGCTCGAATGCCCACGTAGACCTCCGGAAATTGACGTGATAGACCGGACAGCTTTTCCCCGATTTCAGCCTCGGCTTGACCAAATATGGATATGGTCTTAGTGAGGTTTACTTGCTCTCTGCTCCCCATGATGTCTCTTATCTTAGGTATAACCGCGTCTGAAAGCATTGCTCGCATTTCGAACGGCACCCCCGGGAGAAAGAAAAACGAGCACGCTTCTATTTTCAAGTAAAATCCCGGTGCTGTCCCGATAGGATTATCCAGGCATTCGGCACCTGCTGGGAGCATGGCCTGCTTTTTATTTGAATCACTTATCGAGCGCTTTCTGGCTTTAAAATAAGCTTCAATAGACATAAGTGCCGACTTGTCGAGAATAAGGTCCATTCCTGCTGATCTTGCGGCAGCCTCGGCGGTGATATCATCTTGGGTGGGGCCAAGGCCCCCGGTCACCACTGCGAAATCGGCGCGCATGCTGATCTCTTTAATGACACCAATCAGGCTTTTGATGTCGTCACCAACGCAATGGTGTCTCGTTACCTTAAGGCCAACTTCTGTCAACATTTGTGCGACCTGGGCCGAATTGCTGTCAACAATATCTCCGGCTATGATTTCTTGACCTGTGATAAGAATTTCTGCAAACATTTCTCTTTGTTCAACCTTCTTTCACGTGATTAAAAATGGCTAGAACCTGCCGACAAAGCAGATCAAATTGATCCGGATAAAGAGACTGGGCACCATCGCTCATCGCCTTTTCCGGCTGATGATGCACTTCCACCATCAGTCCATGAGCATCAACAGCTACGGCAGCTCGACTAAGCGGAATCACCTGATCCCGGCGTCCGGCAGCATGGCTTGGATCGATGATAATCGGAAGATGGCTTTCTTTACGCACAACCGGAACAGCGGACAGGTCCAATGTATTTCGGCTGTGATGGACAAACGTCCGGACACCTCTTTCACATAAAATCACCTGAGAGTTGCCGCTTTCCAGGATATATTCCGCTGCCATCAACCACTCATCAATAGTGGCCGCCATGCCGCGCTTAAGCAATATTGGCTTGCGGGAATGCCCAGCGCGTCTTAACAAACTGAAATTTTGCATGTTGCGCGCTCCGATCTGGATCATATCAGCGTATTCCTCCACCAAATCAAAGGTTTCAAGATCCATAACTTCGGTTACAACCGGCATCCCGGTAACCTCACGGACCCGAGCCAGGATGATTAAGCCCTCTTTTCCCAACCCTTGAAAGGAGTAAGGCGACGTTCGAGGTTTAAAGGCGCCTCCTCGAAACAGCTGGGCGCCGGACTGTTTGACGTGATTGGCAATGGTCAGCGCCTGAGATTCGCTTTCTATGGCACAGGGCCCTGCCACTATTGTCAATTTGTCCTTACCAATCGTCACTCCACCAACTTGAATAACGGTGTCCTCTGGTTTGAACTCACGACTCACCAGTTTGTAAGGCCGGGTAACCGGGATCGCGTCTTTGACGCCCGGCAACCCTAAAAAATGAGATGCATCCACAGGTCCTTCATTATTCAAAATACCAATGGAGACCCTCTCACCTCCTGGTATAGGGCGAGCGGTATATCCTTTTTCCTCAATAGCAATAACAACCGCATCAATTTCTTCGCGTGTTGCATTATGATCCATTACCACCAGCATGTCACAATCTCCTCGTGTTTGTTTATTAACTGGCTAAAGTTTCACATCCCGATGTATCTCACAGCCCGCGTGGCAAGGCTTCCAGAGATAGTGCGAAAACGCTTTATTGCAATTTTGCCTTTAAAAAATATTATTCAGCCGCTTTGCACTATGGATTGCGATCAAAATTAAGGAGCGAAACTTGAGTTATACGTTCATCGTTCCATTTAGAAAATTTCTCAAAAGCCGTTTTCCGACACGCGTCATAATCGATTCTGGATGGAATTGAATCCCTTCTGTCGGATGTTCACGATGCCGAATCCCCATAATTTCCCCATCTTCGGTTTCCGAGCTGATCTCCAGGCATTCAGGAAAATTTCCTCTGGACACAGCCAATGAATGATAACGCATGGCTTCAAAAGGATTTCGTACACCCTTGTAAATCGTCTTTCCATCAGAATGGATCATGGACGTCTTGCCATGCATAAGACGTTTAGCTGAAACCACGTTGCCACCAAATGCAGCCGCAATGGCCTGATGGCCGAGGCACACCCCGAGAATGGGGATTTTGCCGGAAAAATGCTGGATGACAGCGAGTGAAAGACCGGCCGATTCCGGTCTGCCAGGGCCGGGTGATATGACAATTCCTTGTGCATTCAAGGAAACAAGATCAGAAACGGAAAAAGCATCATTGCGTAACACATTGACAGGAGCACCGATCTGTTCCAAGTATTGCACCAAGTTATAGGTGAATGAGTCATAGTTGTCTATCATAACGATCATTGTTCATCCCTTTTCAAGTTAGGTGTAATATTCTGTTGATAATCCTTTTGTACCAGCTGCAATGCTTTTTGCATTGCCATGGCTTTGTTGACAACTTCAACTCGTTCCTTTTCCGGATCGGAATCTGCTACGATTCCGGCTCCAGATTGAACGGTTAACTGGCCATTTTCGATGCTGGCGGTTCGAATGGTTATGGCCATATCCATGTTTCCGTGGAATGAAATATAACCCACGGCACCACCATAGGGGCCTCTGGGTTTATTTTCGAGTTCGGCAATAATCTCCATAGCCCTGACCTTTGGAGCGCCAGATAACGTTCCGGCGGGAAACGATGCTCGAAGAAGATCCCAGGCATCAAAGTCGTGTCGAAGATCACAACAAATGTTAGACACCAAATGCATGACATGAGAATACCGTTCAACGATCATCAAGTCCGTTACCTGGACGGTTCCCACTTCTGCGACGCGACCCAAGTCGTTTCGCCCCAAATCCACCAGCATCAAATGCTCCGCTCGCTCTTTATCATCTTGCAGGAGTTCGTTGGCCAAAGATCTGTCTTCCTGCTCGCTTTTCCCCCTGTGACGCGTACCGGCAATGGGGCGGAGGGTCGCAACACCGTTTTCAAGCCGCACCATGGTTTCCGGTGATGAGCCGACCAGGGTCATTTCATCAAGATCGAGAAAATAGAGGTACGGAGAAGGATTGATGAATCTCTGCGCCCGGTAAAGGTCCCATGGATCGGGCGGGGATGGACAAATAAATGGTTTAGATATAACGGTCTGGATGACATCACCTGCGCGGATATGGCCCTTTATTTTTCGCACCAGAGATCGAAAAGCCTCGTCTTCCCATGGTGTTTCCAAAGTATAATTGGGGTAGCTTGGTGGATCATTTTTTTCAGGTGACGATTGTTGTATCTCTTCAAGTAACGAATTGATTCGTTTTGCCGATGATTTGAAAGCGTTTTCGGGATTTTCTTCCTTGCCTATAAAGGAAATAACAATTCCGAGCAATGTGTGCCGGATGTTGTCAAAAATAAGAATTTCATCGGGAATGACAAAATGTGCGAGCGGTTTGTCTTCGGGTAGTTGACTGGGGATCGATTCAAAAAATGAGACCATTTCATAGGTCAGGTATCCGACCAACCCTCCCCAAAACCTTGGGAGCCCCGGCAATTGGGCAGGACGATACCCGTTCATAAGATTTCGAAGGATAGCTAACGGGTCTCCGTTATGGGGAATCTGTTTGGTGGTATTGTTTTCAATGAACTCGATGAATTTTTGATATACCATGACATGTATTCGGGAAGAGACGCCCAAAAAACTGTATCTTCCCCAGCGCTCACCGCCTTCTACACTTTCGAAAAGAAAAATAGGCTTTTTGTTTTTATACGTTTTCCTTAAAAGGGAAACTGGCGTCTCGGTATCTGCCAACATCTCAACACAAAGTGGAATAACATTGCTTTCTTTGGCCATTTGGATAAACTGACTTTTGTCTGGGAACTGATTGATAAGCATTGCGTCGGTGTTTCCTTTCTAAATTCTGTTTGACCGTAAACCCATTCTAAAAAGAAAAGCCGCGGAAATTTCCACGGCCCTTTTCGATATCAAAAAAAAGAACCGTGGGATTTGAGGCGCTCACGGTTCTTTATGGTTTTCCTAATTCACTGTTAGGATGATCTTGTCCATGAGGCAAACCCCGTTAGCGTTTGCCACCACCATCCTTTGAATTCAATACCTAATTTCGTTGTAAGTTGAATATGTTTCATTATTTCCACCACATTTCGACGCTAGCTAACCGATTTTTTCCATTTTTGTCAAGATATTTTTTAATAAGTATTCTCTGAATGCTTACAAATTTAGTATGGCCTGGTTGCAAGATCGAATGTTGGGCATAATGGTCTTGACAAATAAGAGCATGTTCCGGTAGCTAAGTTTTCCATAAGTTTGAATTGATTTCAACCATGCGAGATTCAAGCTTTTCGGCCGTAGTTTTTTTCGGCACTATGGTAACATTAACCAAAGGAGCAGCCATTATGTTTCGTGATAACCTAAGCAACATCATTCAGGGTAAAGACTTGAACGAAACTCAAATGTCTCAAATGATCACCGACATTTTTTCAGGGAAGATTACGGATGCACAAATTGGGGCATTTATGGCAGCGCTGGCCACCAAAGGAGAAACCTTTGAAGAGTTGGCCGGTGCAGCCCGAGCCATGCGCCGCAAGGCACTCCGCATTCAAGCTTCAGCCGCAACTATCGTCGACACCTGTGGGACTGGAGGGGATGGCGCCCAGACCTTCAATATCTCCACAACCACCGCCTTTGTGGTGGCCGGATGTGGTGTAACGGTAGCCAAGCACGGGAATCGATCGGTATCCAGTCAATGCGGAAGTGCGGACCTGCTTGAAACATTGGGTGTCAAACTCGATACAGCTCCTGAAATAGTGGAAGAAGCGGTTCATGACATCGGCATTGGTTTTTTGTTTGCTCCCGTTTATCACAGCGCCATGCGGTTTGCAGCCAAAGCAAGAAAAGAAATAGGGCTGCGCAGCATCTTCAATATGGTGGGGCCGCTGACAAACCCTGCCGGTGCCAACTGCCAACTTCTCGGTGTCTATGCTCCTGAGCTAACAGAGATGTTCGCCCATGCGTTACAGCTTCTTGGCACGAAAAGAGCCTTTGTCGTCCACGGTCATGACGGTCTGGATGAAATTTCCATTTGCGCGCCCACGCGAATATCGGAACTTAAAGATGGACTTGTCCGTACGTATGATATTTTCCCCGAAAAATACTTTGGTGAACGCGCCGATTCAGCCGAACTGTTGGGAGGAAATCCAGAAGAAAACGCTTTGATTACCCGTAAAATTTTACAGGGTGAAAAAGGGCCCAAACGAAACGTGGTGTTGTTAAATGCAGCCGCGGCTCTGGTCGCAGCCGGACAGGCTGACGATTTTCAGCAAGGTATCCAATTGGCAAAAGTTGCTATTGACAACGGGTCTTGTGCTGAAAAGATGGAATCGCTCATTCGGTTTACTCAGGAAAATGGCTAGCGTCTGTTAAATGATCGGAGAATAAAGATCATGACCATAGATTTTTTAAAACAAATCGTTGCGGATAAACAAAAGGAAATCGCTGCGGCAAAAAGGCGTCTGCCGGAAAAAGAGCTCCGCGAACGGGCATTATTGCCCAGAAAAAGGCGCAACTTCTTTAAAAGATTAGAATCACCCGGTCCGTCAGGAATCAATATTATCGCTGAAATCAAAAGAGCATCCCCTTCCAAAGGAATCCTTGCTCCACACCTGGATCCAGTCACTTATGCAAAAGCATATGAACAAGGCGGGGCGACAGCGTTGTCTGTCTTGACCGACAACGCCCATTTCATGGGGTGTGCCGATGATTTGGAACATGCCCGAAAAGCGACAAAGCTTCCGGTCCTCAGAAAAGATTTTTTGATCTCTTCCTACCAAATTTTTGAATCATCGGTGATGGGGGCGGACGCTGTCCTGCTGATTGTACGAATTCTCGCGAAAGCACAGCTCAAGGATTATCTGGATCTTTGCAACGAAATCCATATGGATGCGCTGGTAGAAATACATTCAGAACAAGACCTTGAATCAGCCATCAATGCCAATGCAAAACTTATCGGCATCAACAACAGAAACTTGAGCTCGTTTGAAACCGACCTCGAAACCACCATTCGTATGGCATCATTGCTCGACTCCCATCAGATCGCGGTTGCCGCAAGCGGTATTCAAAGGCGAAAAGATATTGAGATCATTACGAAATCCGGCATCTGGAATTTTCTTATCGGCGAAAGCATCGTCAAGGCTAAAAATCCGATGGCTTTCCTCAAATCGCTTCACGGTAACATCGCTTAACTTTTCAATTCCTGAGATAAGCTTTTCCCGTAGTTTTTTAAAGTTTACCTTTTCCCTTGTTAACCCAATCAATTTATCGTAAATAATATATATGGAAAATGATCGGCTTTCAGCAGGTAAGATATCGCGTCCTCAGGTTAAGATATGCGGTATTACGAGTATCACTGACGCTTTGGCATGCGCGAACCTCGGTGCCGATGCTGTTGGATGTGTTTTTTATCCTAAAAGCCCAAGACATCTTGATGACAACCAGGCCAAGGAAATTTCCCTGGCCGTGGCAGAAAAGATTCAGACCGTGGGCGTATTCGCCAATGAGACGTTTTCTCGTATCATGCAGCGGGTGGAGCATTGCCGTCTTTCTGCAGTGCAGCTCCACGGACAAGAATCTCCAGAACTCATCAGCCGTCTTCACAATGAAAAAGTTGTGGTCATTAAAGCATTGTTTGCAGATGGCCAGCCATCCTTTAAGGACATTTCAAGTTATCACGCTTCTGCTTTTCTTCTGGAATGCGGTCAAGGAAAACTTCCCGGTGGTAATGCGCTCAAATGGGATTGGGGCCTGGCCAAAGATATAGGGAACAGATATTCGCTCATCATTGCAGGAGGCCTTGCACCCGATAATGTGTCTTATGCCATAGGCGTAAGCAGACCCCATGCTGTAGATGTCAGTTCAGGTGTAGAAAGCAGCCCCGGCAGAAAAGATCGAGACAAGGTAGCTGATTTTATGGCTGAAGTCTCTCGATACAAATTAAAGTATGACTTTAATAAAATATTTTAATAACCTGTTATATAACAATTTTTAGTAGGGATTAATATGAAAAAAACAATTGGATTAAAAAGGGTCGTCGTCACCGGTTTAGGCATGATCACTTCGCTGGGTTTGAGTGCTAAAGATACATGGAAAGCGATGTTGGAAGGCAAATCGGGAATCGACTATATTACCCAATGGGGTGAATTGTCTGAAGTGAAAAATAAATTTCAATTATCAGACGATTTTCCGTTGATTGCCGGAGAAGTCAAAGATTTTAACATCAAGCAGTTAATCAAACAAAGAAAAACAGAAGTTACCAAGGAAGACCTTAAGCAGGTTAAATACATGGATGCGTTCACTCAATTTGCTTATGCTGCGACCTTAGAAGCCATTGCTGATGCAAATGTAAATTTGGAAGACGGAGAAGTGAATCCCGACCGGGTCGGCGTCATTATCGGGTCTGGGTTGGGTGGCCCCAAGACATGGGAAAATGAATTTGAACGGTTTATGCAAGGAAAAAGAGTATCCCCTTTCCTCATTCCAAGGATGATACCCAACCTGGCCGCCGGCAATGTAAGTATTTCTTTTAAAGCCAAAGGGGCTAACGCCTGCATAGCGACGGCTTGTGCATCAGGCGCCCATGCTATTGGTGAAGCGTTGCAGAGAATTCAACTCGGTAAAGAAGACGCGCTCGCCTGCGGTGGAACAGAAGCTTCAATTACCCCTTTAACAGTCGCCGGCTTTCACGCGCTCAAAGCCTTATCCCCAACGTTTAAAACCCCTCAATCAGCTTCCCGCCCCTTTGACATCGGTCGAAATGGCTTTGTAATGGGTGATGGAGCAGGTATTATCATTTTGGAAGAACTTGAACACGCCTTGGCCAGAGGAGCCAGAATATATGCAGAAGTCATCGGGTTTGCGATGACAGGAGATGCCAGCCATATCACGGACCCTGATGTAGGCGGCGCCATCAGGTGTATGACACTTGCTTTGGAGGATGCGGGAATCGACGCCGAAGAGGTCGATTTAATCAACCCCCACGCTACATCTACACCCAAAGGGGATATTAATGAGTCCCGAGCCATCATGGAGGTTTTTGGCGCCAACAGAGATAAACCCTTAATTACGGCAAATAAGTCTCAGCTCGGTCATTCTCTGGGGGCTATCGGAGGAATTGAGGCAGCTTCGACCGTTTTGTCGGTATATGAAGACAACGTTCCGCCCATATTAAATCTTGATCAACTCGATCCAGAATGCCAGGGTTTGAATTACGTTTCTCATCAAGCCAAACAAGAAACCATTCATACAGCGCTTTCCAACTCGTTCGGCTTTGGCGGTACCAATGCGTCACTGGTTTTTCGCAAATACGCTTGAGACCACTGAAACGACTGTAAGAGGGCTTGATGGTTTTTTCGGACAGGAGATATCTTTTTCCTTAGCTCTATCGCAACCCGGTGACCCAATATTATGATGTCATGAAAAATTGGCTACGGTTTGTATAAATTGGTCAACATCATAAAATATTGGATCACGCGTCTAATACGAGATTGATATTAACTGGAAAAAAACCAGAAGCCCGTGCAAGTGAGATTAAACCATGTCAATTGAGAATTTATGGTCGCCTCAGGCCCTTGATAAAATCACCGACAG
>CP070768.1:2679172-2685451 GCA_020345745.1 Desulfobacterales bacterium | reverse complement strand
AAAAGCGGAAGGAAATACGTTCTACCCTCTTACCAAAGAGTTTTTCAGAGCATTTGCCAACCGGTTTGGCATGAATATTCATATCAATGTACCTTATGGTGAAAATGAACACCATATCATTGAGTCTATTTTCAAGGCCGCTGGCAGAGCTCTGGACCAAGCCACTTGTTTTGACGACCGGATAAAAGATGTTCGGTCATCAAAGGGGATGCTGTAATCGTTTAGGACACATTTTTTTAAATGCTGAAAGAGACCTTTAAAAAAATAGAATGTTATTTATTTACGATTGGGTTTATGGTTTGTCTTGTTTCCCTAATGGCCTGCAAGACAGACGTGGCCATAAAGGAGACACCCCAAGCGATATCCGGTACCGGAAAAATCTTGGTATTGCCTTTTACAAACATGTCCAAAGTATATGGGGAGAACGTAAATGTTCGGTGTTTTGTATGTGGAAAAGTAATAATGATTGGAAAAATAGAAGACGGCGTGGAACATGATCTAACCGAGCGGCTATTTAATGGTTTAACCGAAAAAAAAGGATTCCAATTCATACCACCAAGTCAAGCCGAAGGAGTTATCTCCGAGCTGATGTTGAACAATACGTTTTCATGGTCAGAAAAAGATTTGATCCTTACAGCAGGGCGCCGGCTGGATGCCGATGCTGTAATCTATGGATATATCTACCGCTACACCGAGCGAGTGGGAACAGAATATTCCGTCCAATCACCCGCATCAGTCGCTTTTGATATTCACCTTATCCATGTGAATGATGGCCGCTTGTTGTGGAACGGCCATTTCGATGAAACACAACAGTCATTGTCCGAAAATCTTCTGAAACTGGGAAGCTTTATAAAAAGGAAGGGCCGATGGATATCCGCCCGCGAAATGGCGATAGCCGGAATTGAAGATGTCTTGAAAACGTTTCCTGAGCCATGATTATTATACCTGCAATCGATATTAAAAATGGAAAATGTGTGCGGCTTTATCAAGGGCGGATGAACAAAGAAACCGTTTTTTCTGATGATCCGGCGGCAATGGCAAGACGATGGGTTGATGAAGGTGCTCAACTTATTCACGTGGTTGATCTCGACGGTGCCGTGGAAAAGCGACCCCAGAATCTTAAATCGATCAAAAAAATCATTGACAGTATTGATGTGGACATCCAGGTGGGTGGCGGCGTTCGCAATGAAAACATCGTAAAAACCCTTGTAGAACTAGGTATTAAAAGGATCATTATAGGGACAGAAGCCATTAAAAACCCGCAATTCGTCAAGCATCTGTGTAAAACATTACCTAATAGGATCGTTGTCGGCATTGATGCTCGTGACGGGCTGGTAGCCATCGAAGGCTGGACGAAAACAACACGAATTAAGGCTGTTGATTTAGCACGGCGGTTCGAAGATTGCGGTGTTGCTGCAATTAATTTTACTGATATCCATCGAGATGGTATGGAGACCGGGCCCAATATTGAAGAAACGCGTCGTTTGGCAGAAGCCGTCTCCATACCGGTGGTTGCATCAGGGGGGGTTTCTTCCATTGAGGACATTAAAAATCTGATGCCATTAAAAGTTTTTGGTGTAATGGGTATAATCACCGGAAGAGCATTGTATACCGGAGGTTTGAAACTTAAAGAAGCCATTGAAATAGCAGAAAGATGGACGTAACATGGCTTTATGGTATTGACATTTCCAAATTAAATAGTTAAACTATAAGGCTAAATTTATTAAATCATGATAATAAGATTATAACTTCATATGAAACCCATCATATTATTAGGTACTTACCTGTTGTTGTATAAATTAAAACACCTAAAGGTATGTGAAAAGCTTCATCCCATTTAAGACCCTTCCAGTTTTTCGATTCTCCTTCACGGTTTCATAGTTATGGAGGTTGGTCTTCTTGGCAAATTATATCCCTGAAGATAAAATAGCAGAAATAAAGCATTCGACGGATATCGTCGATGTCATCTCAGAATTTGTGCTTCTGAAAAAGGCTGGAAAGAATTTCCTTGGCTTGTGCCCCTTTCACTCGGAAAACGCGCCGTCTTTTACAGTAAGTCCTGAAAAACAGATTTTCTATTGTTTTGGATGTACGGTTGGCGGAAATGTTTTTAGTTTTCTTATGAAATACCAAAATATTTCTTTTCCAGAGGCAGCCGGAGTGCTTGCCAGACAACATGGTATCGAAATTCCTGTTCAAGGCATGTCTCCTGATCAAAAAAAACGGATCAGCGAACGAGAGCGTCTATTCGATATTAACCGGCAGGCGATGGATTTTTTCCGCCAGGTGCTTAACGGGGTTAAGTCTGGCAATCATGCCATGACATATCTAAAAGATCGAGGAATCAGGAAGGATATCATCGACCATTTTTATCTTGGGTATGCGCCGGACGGATGGGATAATATAGTGCATTTTTTTACAAGAAAGCAGGTACCGCTTCCTCTTGTTGAAAAAGCCGGATTAATCGTTGGAAGAAAAAACAAGGATGGTTTTTATGACCGTTTCAGGGGTCGAATAATTTTTCCAATTCTTGATTTAAACATGCGAGTCATGGGTTTTGGTGGACGTGTAATGGACGATTCCATGCCAAAATACCTAAATTCTCCGGAAACACCTGTTTATAACAAAAGCCGATCTCTCTACGGGATACATAGGGCAAAGCATCACTGTCGGGAGAATGATACCGTATATGTTGCCGAGGGGTACTTCGACCTCTTGTCCCTGCATCAGCATGGAATACAAAATGCCGTTGCAACACTTGGAACAGCGCTCACAACGTCCCACATTCAGATTCTTAAAGGATATGCCAGCCGAATAATACTTGTATATGATTCGGACGATGCAGGTATAAGAGCTGCTATTCGAAGTGTCGGAATTTTTTTAGAGGCCGGCGTAGACGCCCGCATTCTTGTGCTTCCAAAAGGATATGATCCCGACTCATACCTTTTTGAATATGGATACGAATCCTTTATGGATGCTACGGGAAATGCTCAAAGCGTCATGGGTTTTTTAATGGATTCGGCGATGAGAAAACACGGATTATCCATTGAAGGAAAAATCCGTGTGATTTCCGAGATGAAAGAACCCCTGGCATCCATAAGCGATAGGCTGGAAAGATCCTTGTACATTAAAGATCTTGCTGAGCGATTAGGCATTGATGAAACTGCCGTGCTGGAAAAAGTCAAAGAAATATCTGCAAAAAATATGGGCAGAGCAAAGCATACAACATGGTCAAAACAGGGTAAAGTTGCCGGCTATTACAATGCAGGTCATAACATTAGGGAAAATGGGTTGTCAGACAAGTCGATAAGGCTCGAACAGCAGATCATCGCCATGATGCTTCAATATCCCAAAATATTAATCGAAATCGACCGTCGAAACATTCTCGCTTTTTTTGAAGACGATGTATTAAGATCCATTGGGCAGCTGATCCTCGACCACATGGCTCGTTCTGATGAAAATGTGTCTGAAATCATCGATTTAATTACAGATGAAAAACAGAAAAATATGGTGACCGCCTTGGCATTTAAAGAGGATCAATGGGACGATGAGAGTTGCTTGGGCATCATTGATCGATTTGAATCCATTCGTGACAAAAATGAAAAGGCGTTGTTAGAAAAAATTAAGATGGCTGAAAAGAACAACGATTTTGAACTACTCGCCAAGTTATTGAGTGAAAAACAAAAAATGGCTGTATTAAAAGAAAAAAAGAAAATGTCACCTTGGCGACATTGAACATAAATGAATTTTGCTGATAAGGAGGCTGATCTTGATGGCAAAGAAAAAGAGCAAAAAAAAGAAGGTTAAAAAGAATGACATTAAAAAGACTCTTGAAAAACTGATTTCAAAAGGAAAGAAGAAGGGATTTTTAACTTATGATGAAATCAACGACGCACTTCCAGAAGACATGCTCTCGTTGGATCAAATTGATGAAACGTTTATCATATTTGATGCAAATGACATTGAAATCATAGATGAGAAGAAATCGGGATTAACCAAGAAGGTACAGAAGACCAAAGAAGTGAAGCTTAAGGCTACTGCCACTTCTGTTTCGGATTTCGGAACGGTAACCGATCCTGTTAAGATGTACTTGCGAGAGATGGGTCTTGTAACCCTTTTAAGCCGAGAGGGAGAAGTTGTTATTGCCAAAGAGATTGAAGCCGGTGAACAAGAGGTTTTAAAAGCATTGATCGATACAAGCCTCGGTGTAGAATTTCTATTGATCCTTGCTGATGAGCTGGAAAATGGTGATTATCGCCCAAAACAAGTGCTCAGGGATTTTAGAGATGCTGAAGAAGGCGATACATACATTGATGAAGCACTCCGAGTAGAAAACTTTTTAAAAACCATTCGTTCGATTCAATCGATCAATAAAGAAAATCAGGCATATCGAGAAAAACTTTTTTCGTCTATTATAGACCCCGATGAACAGCGCCGTATCAGAAGGTGTATCACACGGCGAAATAACAAGATTTTTGAATTACTTAAAGATTGGAGACTTGAAATTGGCGTCCTTGATGAGATCGAAAAACTGATTAGAGAACAGATAGAATGGTTTGATTCAATGAATAAATTGCTTTCAATGTGTTCGGAAGCGATCAATTCATCCATCACGGAACTTCGAGCCAACGCAAATGCCAAAGGTAAATTTATTAAATGGGCCAAGTTTAGATGTGATTTAACAAAAGAGGAACTGGCCTTGCTTTATGAAGAAATTAAGAAGATTCAAAAACAGATAGCCGTAAAAGAGTATACCATCAAGGCTAAAAGCAGAACCTTGAAAAGAATCATGTCTAGTGTCGACGAAGGGCGATTGAGAGCCAAACTTGCAAAAAGTGAATTGACAAAAGCAAATCTACGTCTGGTTGTCAGTATTGCTAAAAAATATACCAACAGGGGATTGCAGTTTCTTGATTTAATCCAGGAAGGAAATATTGGTTTAATGAAGGCTGTGGATAAATTTGAGTATCGGCGGGGGTATAAATTCAGTACATATGCCACGTGGTGGATAAGACAAGCCATAACCAGAGCCATTGCGGACCAGGCAAGAACTATCCGAATTCCGGTTCATATGATTGAAACGATAAACAAGCTTATTCGCACATCAAGATATCTGGTTCAAGAGCTTGGCCGAGAGCCTACGCCTGAAGAAATAGCAGATAAAATGGAGATACCCCTGGCCAAGGTTCGCAAGGTTTTAAAGATTGCACGAGAACCTATTTCTCTGGAAACACCTATAGGCGAGGAAGAAGACAGTCATTTGGGTGATTTCATCGAAGATAAAAAATTCATGCTTCCTTCAGATGCTGCTGTCAATTTGAACCTTGCTGAACAGACAAGGAAGGTTCTTGCAACATTAACACCTCGCGAAGAAAAAGTTTTGCGAATGCGATTTGGTATAGGCGAAAAAGCAGACCATACCCTTGAGGAAGTGGGACAAGATTTTGCTGTAACACGGGAAAGGATTAGGCAGATAGAGGCCAAGGCATTAAGGAAATTGAGGCATCCCACACGGAGCCGAAAATTGAAAAGTTTCATTGAACAGACATGATGGGTCTTTAAATTTGAATTCCCCACATACCCATGCTACAAGGTTGACAAAAAAATATTCCAAAGTTATGTAATTTATGGTCCGGGCCCATAGCTCAGTTGGCAGAGCCACCGGCTCATAACCGGTCGGTCCCTGGTTCGATTCCAGGTGGGCCCATCAGGTTAATGTAAATGATAGGGAAATACTCAGCTCTATGCCTTTATGGTGTCGTGTCGCAGCGCGGTTACCGTAAATAACCGCGCTTTTTTTTAACTAAAACTGCATGAAATATTTTGAAAAGGATAAAATATTAAAAATTTAAAGTTAGATAGACCCCATTTCAAGTTAGTTCCGAACGCACTCTGTGGCTGTGTGCCGGCTTATCCAAATTTTTCAAAATTTTTCACCCTTCGGGATCACCGCTTTCACCGCATCTGCTGTGTTGCAGGACGCTCGCAGTAGTTGACTACAGCTTCACGCCCTGCGCCTTGCAGTTGCATCGAAATCGGCAATTGCAGATTTTAGGTTTTATTGTTTGTAACCGGGTGCTCTGCACCCGGTTACAAACGCAACGATTAAATCACTAACGTACTTTTGCCTTTTCGGCCTGTGGCCGAAAATTCAAGCCACCCGCTATGCGAGTGGTCGTTGACTTAAAGAGAATTTGATAAGATCGCAACGCGATTTTATTCTGTATAGGTGCAAGTACGGAGATGTATTATGTTGGCTACAATTGCTGATATTGTTGA
>CP070768.1:2672286-2679072 GCA_020345745.1 Desulfobacterales bacterium | reverse complement strand
CGCCCGAGGTCCCCGAGCTGGATGCCCATACCCTTGGGGCTGGCGTGGCTTGGGAAGTGATTCCCAACTTGGATGTAAACTTCGGTGTCGGCCAGGTGTTCTACGATAGTGAAAGTTTTACCCGCACTCTTTTTGCCGATTATACCGGCGCTCCCATCCAGGAAGCAATCAAATACGAAAAAGATATTACGTTTTTGGCATTTGGCGTAGAATACAAATTTATGTAAAAATAAAATCGCCCAGCGATTTTATTAAGCGCAGCTGTGCCGCTTAAAAAAGATATGAAAAAGGCCGGTAGTAAACCGGCCTTTTTTGTTAGCAAATAACTTCTCCAAAAATATTGGAAAATGATCAGGCAATCTATAAACTTTGGCAATTTTTTCAAGCTTGTGATATGTTTTAAATAGCATGAAATATACACAACACTTTAAAGATATGGTGAAGGAACGCTCAATCCATTCAACTTGGATAGAACTGACGTTGAATGATCCGGAAAGAGTTAATGATGAATCCGATGGAACACGGCATTTTCTAAGACGAATTCCAGAACATGGAAACCGCTGGCTTCGTATTGTTGTTAATGTACAAAGTAAACCCCAAAAAGCAATCACCGTATTTTTCGACAGAAGTGTGAAAGGATAACCATGAAACTAAAAGTAGATAAAAACAGTAATACTTTGTATTTTAGGCTCGATGAAAATGCGATAGTTGAATCGGAGGAAGTTCGTCCGGGGGTAATTCTTGATTTCGATGCAAAGGGTAGAGTGGTTGGCGTTGAATTTCTTAATATTTCAGAACGGGTCAGTCAGGAGGAATTGACGACGTTACAGTTCCAAACGGTTTAACAGCATTGCTCAGAAACTCTTTATATTGGATATAAATACAACAGATAACAAGCTTTGAAAACCCAGGCTATTTATTTCATACAATTCTTTTAAAGGACTTCTCAAGCTCTCTTATACTCCATCGGATATAGATCGGCCGGCCGTGCGGGCAATTGGACGGAACATCGCATTGGTCAAGCTGATTCATTAACCCTTGGATCTCTGTATCTGAAAGTTTCTGGTTGGCCCGGATGGCTCCATGACAGGCCATGAGCAGCAGACACTCATCAATAGCCTTTTCCAAACCGGGCGTAAAACCGATTTCAGCCATCTTTTCCACTATTTCGATAACCACGGGGGTAACTTCCTTGTTTTCAAGCAAGGCCGGCACGGATTTAATCACAAAGGTGTTTTTGCCAAAAGGTTCAATGTCCAATCCCAGTTCATGAAGATTAGGTATCATGTCTTCTAGAATTTTGGCTTCACGATATCCTAGTTCAATAATTTCGGGGACGAGCCGATTCTGGGCCGCCTTTTGGGAAGTGGCGGCACGGCTTTTAAGCTGTTCAAAAAGAATCCTCTCATGGGCCGCATGCTGGTCAATCAACACGAGTCCATCGAGAGACTCACAAAGAATATAGGTATTGCGAAACTGGCCGATCACCCTTAACTCACCAAATCGCTTTTTCGTCCAGAGTGCTTCCTGTTGAACTGCACTGGGAGAGAAATCATCTGGATCAGACGTTTGCCACAAAATTGGTGTTCCTCGGTTGTTAGGCCAATCCTTTTTTATGCTTACCGTTTCGGCTTCGGTTTTGTCAAAATGCGTCTTTGCTTCCGCAATACGATGCTGATTAGAAGACGGCTGGATTGTTGAAAGTGATGCTGGGGTCCACTGCTTTCCATCGGCCATTCGCAACGTCCTTGCTACAGCTTCGGCAACCGTATCATGAATCTTTGCTTGCTGGGCAAATCTGATTTCATGCTTTGTGGGGTGCACATTTACATCCACCTGATCAAACGGAACACGAATAAACAGAACCGCCACCGGGAACTGACCTTTCATTAATCGTCCCTCATAACCTTTAAAAAGGGCGTGCTGTACGACCCGGTCCCTAACCCATCTGTTGTTCACATACACATAGACCCCTCGGGATGTGCTGCGTTTGATGCTTGGCGATGACAACCATCCAACCATCTCTAGATGATCGGAAGACATGTCGACCAGGTGAAAATCGCCGTGAAGGCCTTTACCCAACACATCAACGATCCTGTCAGCATGATCGCTAACCGCTGACCAGTTTTTCAACATGTTGTTGTTGTGAATCAAGCGGAATTGGACACCCGGCCAGCCCAAGGCTATGCTAGCTACCGTATCAGCGATGTGGCCCATCTCGGTATTGACGGTCTTTAAAAACTTTCTTCTGGCAGGCGTGTTAAAAAAGAGTTGCTTGACGGTAATCATGGTTCCTGCCGGAGCACCGATATCCGATACTTTTTTTATGGTACCACCTTCAATGATAATTTCGGTTCCAGCAGGCTCAGCTTCTGCTTTGGTCGTTAGATAAAACTTGGACACCGAGGCAATACTTGGAAGTGCTTCCCCTCTAAAACCCAGGGTACCAATGGTAAACAGATCCGCATCCTTATAAATTTTACTGGTCGCGTATCGTTCTATAGCTAGCAATGCATCATCGCGACGCATCCCCGTCCCATTGTCGGCAACTCGGATAAGAGACCGCCCGCCTTTTTCCACTTCGATAACAATCTTGGTACTACCGGCATCGAGCGAGTTCTCCACAAGTTCTTTGACAACAGAGGACGGGCGCTCGACCACCTCGCCGGCCGCGATCTTGTTAGAGAGTATTTCAGGAAGTATCTTTATTTTGGACATAATTGGTGTTTCGTGTTTGGTGTTTCGTGTTTAGTATATTATTGCTTGCCCACCGTATCTTTTTCAAAATATTTCCATTAAATAACAATATCCCAGACTTCATCAGCCAACTGCTTAGCTAATTGAAAAACCTTAAGTTCTTCAAAGCGAACGAAAAATCATAAACCTCCAAATACTAAATATTAAACACTAAATACTATTTATCTTGTTCAATAAATTTGCGGATTAAAAAATCCGCATCCATGGGCGACAGGTCATATTTCACACAAGCCTGTTCTATAATGGCTTTTATTTTTCTATCCGGATGGTATGTCCGTTCTTCAGAGACCCACTTAACCGCTTTTCTAAAATCTTCTCCTTTGGGCTCAACGCTCATTGTCTATTTTTCCTTTCTTAGCGTCCTACGTGTTTTAGTGACATATTTTTTTATGACCATCTAATCTTTGATGATAAATAGTATAGCCCGTTGTCCTGTTTTCCGGTTTGCACGTTTTTAGCGATGAGTTGATTTCGTAACCGGGCAACGGGCGTACGGGCCAACCGGCTCAATCTTATCCGGTCATATCTTTCATATCTTTGACAATTTTATTAAACCTTGTTTGGTTCCGGCATGTCTATCTTAGGCTTTTTCTTGTGATAATCTGTGGCCTGTTCAAAATTGTATGCCACCTTAAAAAGAACGCCTTCATTAAAATGCTTTGCCATTATTTGAAGCCCGATAGGAAGGTTCTCAGATGAAAATCCACAGGGTATCGAAATGCCGGGAATACCTGCGAGGTTTGCCGAAAGGGTAAATATATCAGACAGATACATGGCTAAAGGGTCATCTGTCACCTCGCCTAATTTCAATGCCGGTGTCGGTGCAACAGGTGATACGATAACATCGCAGGCATCAAATGCCCGTTTAAAATCTTCGTTGATCATTGTTCGAATTTGAGATGCTTTGCCATAATAGGCATCATAATAGCCAGCTGACAGGGAATAGGTTCCCAGAATAATCCTTCTTTGAACTTCGGGGCCGAACCCTTTGGATCGTGTACTCCTGTACATCTCAATCAAACTCTGCTTTGCCGTGTCCCTAAAGCCATATTTGACACCGTCGTACCGGGCAAGATTCGAGCTAGCTTCAGACGTTGCAATCACATAATATGCCGCAACAACATATTCGGTGTTCGGTAAAGACACCTCCACACAATTAGCGCCCAGTTCTTCAAGTGTTTCGATGCCGCTATGGATCGCATCAGAAACATCCGGATCGAGCCCTTTTGCCAAACGGTATTCCTTTGGTATGCCGACAGTGAGTCCCTTTAATTTGTCGTTAAGAAAGGAGGTATAGTCTGGAACATCTTTTGGAACCGATGTTGAATCACCAGTATCGTATCCAGCGATAGCGTTCATCAATAGGGCGCAATCCGTGACATCCTTTGTCAAAGGTCCAATCTGGTCTAAGGAAGACGCATATGCCACCAGTCCAAAGCGAGAAACCCTTCCGTATGTGGGTTTCATTCCGACTACCCCGCAGTGAGAAGCGGGTTGTCGAATGGATCCACCGGTATCAGAACCCAAGGACCCGATGCACATGTCCGCGGCAATAGCCGCTGCAGCACCTCCGCTTGAGCCTCCTGGAATACGAGTTGAGTCCCACGGGTTACGCGTCGGTTTAAAGCCGGAATTTTCGGTGGTTGATCCCATGGCAAACTCATCCATATTCAATTTTCCGATGATTATTGCACCCATCTTTTTCAATTTCTTTATCACCGTAGCATCATAGGGGGGGATAAAATTGTCGAGAATCTTTGATCCGCATGTCGTGCGGAGGCCTTTTGTACATATAAGATCTTTAATGCCAAGTGGAATCCCGGTGAGTTGTGAAATATTTCCTTGGGAAATGTCTTGATCGGCAATGCCTGCCTGAAACAACGCTGTTTCTTGTGCTACAGTGATATATGCCGCCACATTGTCTTCTACAGCTCCGATGCGGTCAAGAACCGCCTGGGTCAACTCCAGCGAAGATATCTTCTTTTGCTTTAACAATTGGTGAGCCTGTTGGATCGTCAGTTCATGCAGCTTCATATTTTCGGTTCCTTACCAACCAGTGAATAGTGATGAGTTACGAAACATATTATTTAAGTAACGGATCCATCAAATTGTTGTGCGGCTTCGTTATCCAATTCACTTGTTACTTGTCACTATCCAATTACCTTTGGAACAACAAAACTCCCATCCTCCTTTTCAGGGGCATTGGCAAGAGCAGACTCTTTGTCAAAGGTATCTCGTTCATTGTCTTCCCGAAAAGCATTGGTTAATGATATGGCATGCGAGGTCGAGGCTACTCCTTCCGTATCCACTTGGTTTAAAGTGTCGACATATTCCAGTATCGTTCCAATTTGCTTTGCAAATTTGTCTATGAGAGCCTCGTCAACATCAAGACGGGCAAGTTTAGCCACGTGTAGAACTTCTTCTTTGGTAATTTTCATATGATCGTAAACAAAATGAAGAAACTTTGTAAGATTTAAATTAAAGCAAATTTTCTGCCTTTCTTGAAATCTTGTATCTCTTTTATAGGTGAAATATAGTTTTTTTTAAATCTTCATTTTGTTTACCCTCCGGGAAAGCCGATAATACCGCATCCCCTGCGTTGTCAAGGGTTCGCAGTAGCTTACTACGGCTTCACCCTTGGACGCCTTGGATCTGGGGTATCCTCGACTTTCGCTCAATTTGGTTAAAGATTTCTCATTTTCATTCTTCGTTTCCTGAATCTCAACCCAGGCACCTGAGTAGCTTCTCACAAACATCGGGAAAGAGGGCTTTATGGTTTTTTCTGAAAGGAGATATCTTTTTCGTTTGCTTTATCGTCAACCAGTGACCCAAAATTATGATTTCATGAAGAACCGTTTGAGGCCCAGCATAAAAAAAGTCAAAATCATAAAATATTGGGTCACGCGGCTAAGGCGAGATTGATATCGACTGAAAGAAAAAGCCAAAAAGCCCGCACAAATGAAATCAAGCCTTGTTATTTGAGAAGTTACACCCTTGGCAGCTAACGCGGTACAACAATCGCATTCACATTGTCCTTATGCAACCTGCCCAGGATGCTATTTGCCTCTGTTTTGCTCTTGTAATACCCTACCCTTACCCTGTACCAAACACCCTTGCCAGGTATTTTCCCAATACTACGGTATGCAGGATATCCCTTTTTTTTAAGATCCGCCACCATCCTGTCTGCTTTTTTGGGGTCTTTTAAAGAAGCAACCTGGATGGTAAGGGGTTTATTTTCTGATTTTTTTGCATGAATAGGTGCCACTTTCTTTTTTTTGGGCAACTTTTCGGTCTTGATTTTTTCCGATTTGCCAGCTTTCTTTGTTTTTGCATCCGTATCTTTAGGCAAAGATTTACGGGGTTGTTCACGTTGGTCAATTGTTAGCTCGGCTTCTTTTTTGGCATCTTTTAGTGTCTCATAAAACCCCATTTCTGTTGTGTGCCTATCCGCACCTGAATCTATTTTGTATTTTCTTAGCTCCTTCATTATGCCGGTTTCTCTTAAAAGAGTTAGCTCTTTCTGGAGCTTTTCAATATCAAACCGTATAGGAGCGGTTCCTCTGCCAACAAGAATACCGAGAACAAACATCCACGCAGAAGCTACAAAGGTCAGGCTGATCCAAATTAATAACCCTTTTCGAGAGAGGTTAGACGACGATTTTTTATTTTTTTTGGATGCCATTCTACGAATAATTAATCGCTTTATTATTTCTGATTTGAATTCATACCGCACTACTCAGCAAGATGAGGTCTTCGTTACTCTACGATTCCGATAGGCGGGATTTCCACCGCGCTTTAACAAACACCAGGGAATTAAAATTTATAATTACATTGAGACCTTTGAAAAATGTTTAATTTTGTTCAAGTTCAAGCCTCCGGCCCGTGGGGCCTACGCCCCGAAGGGGAAGGCGAAGATTTTAACCACAGACATACATTGCGTATTTCGAGGATAGCGCTAAAGCGCCACTTCGTGCAAAATTTGAGCCTAACGCAGAAATTGGGCAAAAGGGAGCATTTTTCAAAGGTTTC
>CP070768.1:2659767-2672186 GCA_020345745.1 Desulfobacterales bacterium | reverse complement strand
CGATCCGTATGGCAGGATTTCCACTGGTTACTATAGGCAGCGGGGAACTATAGTTTAAACTCTTCGACAAACCATAGGGAATGCTACTCATTAACATATATACTTGTGGATAAAAACCTTATCAACAAAAACTCGCCCTTGGCCAAACAATTATACGTATGAAATAACATATTGACAATTTATAAAAATCTTCTACATTCAGATAGAGCGAATAAGAATGAAAATCATTTATATTTTTCATGTTGACATTGATAAAATAATCATATAGAAATTTTTGTTCATAATAGAAAAAGGACCGAAAAATAAGAGGAATAAATTCATAAGAACAATTTAAATTTAAAGGAGGATGTGTAAATGGCAACTGTTGAATATGGTGGAAAAACATTCACCGTTGATGAAGACGGCTTTATTGACAATTTTGAGAACTGGAATGAAGAATGGGTCATGCTGGTAAAAGAGTCAGAAGGTATTGAGGAGCTTACCGAAGAGCACTGGAAAGTTATTAATGTTCTCCAGGACTATTACAAAAAGAACGGAATTGCTCCAATGGTCCGAATTCTTTCGAAAGTTACCGGTTTCAAGTTGAAACATATTTATGAACTTTTCCCATCAGGACCTGGTAAGGGGGCATGTAAAATGGCCGGCCTTCCAAAACCGACCGGATGTGTCTAATTGATAAATTTATAAAAAGCTGTGACCGGTTCATCAATTCATTAAAAAGCCCTGCATTTAAAGCAGGGCTTTTTTTGTGGAGAAAACATATGATTTGCACGGTTAAATCTAAAACACAGACAGAATTAATTGATATTACCCGCAACATTCAGGACATCATTGTGTCTGCTGGTATTGCTGAAGGCGTCTGCATGCTCTATGTTCCGCATACTACAGCAGCAATAACCATTAACGAAAGTGCTGACCCCAGCGTTAAGAATGATATTCTTATGATCTTAAATGAGGTTATTCCATGGAAGGCAGCATATCGCCATCTTGAGGGAAATTCACCGGCTCACATAAAATCAACACTTGTTGGACCCTCGGAGCTCATCGCAATAGAAAATGGTCGACTGGTTTTGGGTACATGGCAAGGGATATTTTTTTGTGAATTCGATGGTCCTCGAACCAGGAAGGTGCATGTACGCTTATTAAAAGAAAACTTTCAACGATAAAGGTAATGCCAATGGATGATAAGGACCGAGCAATCCTCAACCGGATACAATCCGATTTTCCCATTACGTCGCGTCCTTTTCTCGCAATCGCCAATGACCTGGGTTTTTCTGAAAATGCGGTTTTAGAGCGTGTCGCAAAATTAAAAAAAAGGGGAATTATCCGGCGAATCGGCGGGAACTTTGTCCCTGAAAAACTGGGATTTATTAGCACACTTTGTGCAGCAAAAGTTCCGAATCATAAAATCGATAGCTTTGCCAAAGCGGTGAACCGATACCCCGGGGTTACCCATAATTATGAACGAGATAATAATTACAACGTCTGGTTCACTTTTATAGCACCATCCATGGATGAAATAGAAAATAACCTAAAACAGATCTCTATAGACACTGGCGTAAAAGATATCATCAACCTACCTTCAACAAAGGTATTTAAGATAAAGGCACACTTCGATCTTTAGCCTGAATGTTTCACGAAAATCTTTCATCAGAATTAATTTTTACAAAAACAAGCTGATTAATTTTGCTATACTACACAATAGTCAGAGCACAATATTCACTTTTTATTTTTTCTTTTGTTTGCTAAAATATTGCTATCCAATAGGTGCGAACTGAGTCGACTATTTGCTTCGTTATCATGAACGTGCGGTAAATGTACTTTAACTCCTACACTGCATGCCCCGGGCTGCCTCGACTACCTAGTGCCAGGAGAGCGCCCTAACAAATGCCCAAGTTGCAAGACATTTTTAGGTTAGATTATCGAAATGAAAGATATCCGTATTTCGGCAGTTATTTGTAACTCACCGATAAATAATACTAGAAACAACCTCGAAGATATGACCAGGTGGGTAAAAGCGTCAAAAAAAGAAGACGCAGCTATTATTTGTTTCCCGGAAATGAATATTACTGGGTATAGCAGCCGAATAGATATTAAATCCGTTGCCGAACCGATTCCAGGTTCATCAACTCAATATATACGCCGCCTGGCCGCGTCTGAAAAAATGGTCATTCTTGCAGGAATCGTTGAAAAAGATAAAAAGGGACGTATTTTTGCCAGCCATCTCGTGGTTAAACCCAATGGATTTGTTGGCGTTTATAGAAAGGTACACATTGCGCCACCGGAACGAAACATTTTAACTCCCGGAAATAGCATTCCATTATTTGAAACCCATGACATCAAGTTTGGAATTCAACTGTGCTATGACGCCCACTTCCCTGAATTAACCACTTATATGGCAAACCAGGGCGCGGACCTGATATTCATCCCACACGCTTCCCCACGAGGGACACCAGAAGAAAAATATCAATCATGGATGCGCCACCTTCCTGCGAGAGCATATGATAATGGACTTTTTATTGTGGCATGCAATCAGATCGGAAAAAATAACAAAGGGTTGAACTTTCCGGGGCTCGCCCTTCTTATTAACCCTTCCGGAGAAGTCATTCAGAAAAAATTGTCCCGCAATGAAGGCATGATGGTTGCAGATCTCAAGGCAAAAGATCTGGATTGGGTTCGAAATCACAAAATGCGGTATTTTCTTCCCAATAGAAGACCGGAACTATACCCGTAATCCGGATATTTCGTGAAAATTTTTCAGCAAACTATATTTATAGGATTTAATTATTGGGTTAAATCAATCAATAGATAAATGTCTCTGTTATATTTTGTATCTTGAACTCTTTATTCTTACTAAGCTGAAATACTTTCACCCCTCGGGCGATGCCAGATGTACCCATTTGCTTCGACATCAGGGACTTGCAGTAGAAAGCTACGACTGCACCTCCGAGTGCCCTGCAATTGCGAGCATCAGGCGCGAAAAAAGCCAGGCTAACCTCTTTGCCAAGATTTCTCGATGCGAATAAAAACCAAAGCTTTCCGAATTAAGATGGCGATTGAACTCAGGGCATTATTGACAAAGCACATAATATTGTGCTATCTTTTTATTGACATACAATATGTTTTATATTTATAAATATTTCAAAATTCGTGGTAAGTAGTGGCCAATTATGACTTTCACCTATCAATCATTAGGGGAAACACCATGAACCCACACAATTCTTCGAAAATGACAGATCAATCAACAACCCCTTATATGGCAGAAGTATCGACACGGAGCACACCGAATCAAGAAGTGGATAAAAACGAAGTAACCATCCGTTTGATAGAGTCCATATTGGATTTGCCTGAAGCGGATCAGCTCAATTTGCTAAAAGATCTTGAAGACAAGCATTCTGCAAAAAACAAGCATGAATCGAGTGAGGGGATCGTATCACAAGAAGAAATGAGAAGACACCCCAGAAAAACGTCTTTAATCGCCGTAGATTGCACAACTCACGATGTTTGTTTTACCAATTTCATTCAAGATATTAGCCGCGGCGGCGTCTTCATCGAAACGAATGCTCATTTTTATGTTGGTCAGCAATTAAAGATGAATTTTTCTCTTCCCGAAATTGCAGACACGATTACCGTTAAAGGTAAGGTTGTGAGGATAGACGCCCAAGGTATCGGCGTTGAATTCGTAAGCGAAGATTTGAATAAGTTCCAGGTGAAGATCTAGCGCCACATCTGTCCGGTGCTGTGAGACCTTTGAAAAACGTTTCCCGCTAAAGCGGGATTCAAGGCCAGGGGGTGTTTCTCAAAGGTCTCACTATTTTTCAAGGATGTGTGCCCCTGTCTGCATTGCGTCTTGTCTTAGATTCCATTCCGCCCATTCGTCTTTCTCTTTTACCGGATCAAAAGATTCTGGCGTCCCCGGCCTACCGTCTGAACCAATGTAAAGCCTCTGTAATCGCCCGAGTATGATCTCTTCCCATTTTTTTTCCGAAACCTCCGTGGGCCATGAAATTTCTTCTCTATGAGCACCTTTTGCAATAATCGGGGGCGCGACACCTACATTCCCTTTGTAAACCGATACCAACGTACTTCTATCCAATGCTGCATAGACGTTGTATACAGTCCCCCGGACCCCCACAACTGCCGTCAGAGTTTTAATATCAAAAGACCCTTTTCCCGGTCCAATGGTCTTGCTTACCCTTGCCCACAATTTTCCAAATAATAACCGTGCTGAAAACATGCGCTTTTTCTTTTTTAGAAAAACGGCCTTATCCAGCTGGTAAAGTGTTTCTGGAGCCAAGCGCATCAATGATTTATCCGACAGGGTAATCTCGACAATCCCCGTTTTTCCAGTCTTGATGACCTGACCTTGGGTTACAGGCATCCTCTTTGACAGTATTTCCCAAGGGCCATCCTTGGTCGGTCCTAGCAAAGGCGTTCCCTTAATATAGGTTATTTCTGCGACCGGCTTACCGTGAACAGTCAGGTTAAATGAAAAGATCAAGATCGCGGTTAGGGCGGTAACGATAGCAGTTTTTCGCTTCATTTTTTTTGAATATTTTTTTTGGCCTAAATGTCGTGTTATAACGCTGTAACGATTACTATCCGTCCTTGACTCAGCAAATCAGATGTAACATTTAATTCGATCAAAAAGGCCGCGTCGGCCGGTCCGACCATCAACCGCGCCGGGTTATCCTCGTCAACTTGAGTCGGAGTTATTATATACGGATTAACGCCGATCCTTTGGTCTGTTTTGGCCTCCTTTAACGAAGAACGATAACCGGCAACCCCGTACTGATTGGCCCATGACCTGGTGATAACACTTGTCCCATACAACACGGTCCCGTCAGGCCCGACCAGCATGGGCTCAAGAACCGGGACAAATGTTCTATGGCCGGTGGCATCAATTATAAGCCCCGTAGTCTTAATGTCGGTCTCATTGACTATTCGAACTTGTCCCGTTTTACCCATCCCTTTGCCGCTAGCTGCTAACCCGTCTATAGGTGCTGCCAACACCACTTCGCTTGATCCATCTCTGAAAAATTTTGCTTCACATCTCACAGCATTCACGATAGCTCCATTTATTTTTGCAACCGACCCTTGTGAATCTTCCACTGTCGTTTTGCCATCTATTTTAATTTGCAGCGCTGTCATTAGTAGTTTTCGCTGGGCATCCACGTCAGCAGCCTGTTCCATCATCCGCATTCTCACGGAATTGTCCAGTTCACGTTGAAAATTGGTCCTACCGTTTCCGCGTGCAAGGATAATCCGATGCTTCCAGTCTATCTTTGTGTCCTGGACTGTATCTGCAATATCTTTACAAACGATTTTTCTTCTTTTTCCAGTAATAATAACGATCCTGCCCGAGGACATAAATTCAGGGGAACCATCTAAAATACTCGCAGCTTTGGCATCTATGATTAAATCGCTGGGGGAAACAGCGCCCATACCAAGCGCCTTAATCTTCAAAGGGTTGATACCTACAATATCGTTATCGATTGCTGCAGAATTGCCGACATAGTGTACTGCAGTTCCTTGCAAAACAACTTCTGTACGGACCTTTGCGGCACTGAAAATCACTGTACCGTCGGTTCGCAGCAACCGTGGAACGAGAGCAGGGGCAAATACCAGATGGGATGCATCGACGATCAGACCGGTAAACATTGAAGTTCCCATGGCAGGATCAGTTCCAGCATTTCTAAACTGATCCATAGCAAATGCACCCGTAATTGGTAACCTGACAACCACATCAACACCACCATCAGCATAGAATTTTGACTTGCAAATGGTCGCCTTTCTGACGTAAGCGTTTATCTTTGAGATGACGCTGGGATGATCACCGGCTAGTGAATCACTAGTTAACCGAATACCGGCAAGAATACCGGCAGCTTTCCGATATGCATCAATTGTCGCAGCTCTTTTGGCTTTTTCCTTGATGATGTGTAACGATTGATTCGGATCGGATACGTCGGGCACTGCCGTTCCCTGAACGATAATAGCTTTCTCGGTCCACAATATGCCACCATGACCGATCTGATTGGTAAGCTCGCCGCACGGGCCTGATGACATTACCCGATGTGGCCGTGCCAAAATACCCCAAACCATCAACAACGAAAGAAAAATCGCAATTTTCCGAAAATATCCGGTATCCATTAATGTTCTCCTCGGAGTTTTTGGAGGGTTTTGATGTTTGAATTTTACAGATTTTGGTGATTGAAGAATATGTTATGAAGTCACGGGTTATGCGCGTTTCAAATTGAGGTATATTTGGATACGCCTAATTTAGGACCACCTATTTTGATGTTTCAACCACTGACACCATCTTTTGAATTGCATCTTCAAGGTTTAGCATCAAACTCGATATGAGCTTTTTTATCCTGGGTGACTGTTTTTCCCAGTCTCGTGTCAGCTGCTCTGTATCCAAAGTGCCTACCAGGACTGGTCCGTCAGCGATGGCGGAAGTAAACCGGCTCACCTTGCCCTCTTTAAACAGCGCAATTTCTCCGATAAAATCTCCTTCACCCAATGCTTCAATGGTCAGCAAGCCTTTGGACGTCTGTTTTTTTATTTTTACTCGACCTTCCAGGATAACATAAATCCAGTCACCGCTGCCACCCTCTTTAAAAACAAAAGCTTTGTCTGGAAAGTTTTCTTCACTTACCACATAGTCCATTATTGCCGAATCAATGGTCACAGCTAGTTTCCTTGTCAACGTAGTAAAAAGAAACCCAATCGTTTTTGGTCTTCATGGGTCATGTGGAGGAAGGACATCCCCATTATCGTCGATGCAGGCGTCGGTCCCTTTCTAAGATTGACAATTTTAGCGGTCATCTTGACTTCCTGACCGGGTGTCAAATTCGTAATGATAAGAAATTCGTCACCCGGAACATGGGAGTATTTAAGTGAATTCGACGTTTTGACGACCATTTGCAACCCGTTTTTGCTAATGTCTCTGACCCTCCCCAACAGCTGAACCTCCTTCGGGCTGTTTTTGGGTCGATATGCACACCCGATGTTGCACTCTTTTCGATAGGAACTGCGCCTTTCTGTCGACGGGCCGCCAGATTTCCGAGCTTGGTTTTCTTCAACCTTTCTCTGTTGCAGGCTGATTCCTGATATTTTCTTGTTCATTCGCACGAGGCGTTTCAACGATCGGTCGACAATATGACGTAAGGCCCGTGGGATCTGTTTATAATCGCTTGCCAGCATTCTAGGATGCCAAGATTCCAGAGAACAATCCTCAATAGCTCTAACCGTAGCAGAACGGGGATTGGTATTGCCAGCAAGGAACGTCATTTCGCCAATTATCATACCTGGATTTAAGGTGGCGACCATAACCTCTGTGCCGCCAGAATCGATATATACCCCAACCTTACCACTTATTATCTCATAAACAGCGATACCATAGTCACCTTCCTTGATAATCAATTCATCTTTGGAAAAGTTGAGTCGGACTGGCGATGGAATTTTTGCTTCCGTTTTCATCCAAATACCGTCAAATAATAGAAATGGTTTTAAAGCGCTTAAATCGGGATTCAAGAACCCGGCTCTGATAGAATTGACTTTAATAAAACAAGCCAATAACCCTGCCGAATTTAATCCAAATTTTACATAATGTTATCCGTATGTCAATATCTGATTATTTACAAAAATCATTTATCATGATACGTGAACGTCCTTACGGGATATCGATTGAAAGAGAAAGCAAGGAACCCGTTTATGTGAGATGAACCTGTGTTTATTGAGAAGTTACTACAAGCCAAAAGTTGGAATGTTAAAATTATGACGTAATGAATGAGGAGTATATAATGGATATTGAACGTGAACAGATTGACTTTGACGTTCTTTTTGTAGGGGGTGGGCCGGCGAACTTGGCGGGCGCCATTCGCTTGATGCAACTTGCCAGCAAGCGAAATATAAACCTTGATGTTGCCCTTATTGAAAAGGGAGCGGATATCGGATCTCATGCTATAAGCGGCGCCATCTTGAATCCTGTTGCTTTAAAGGAACTTCTCCCGGATTTTCTGGAAAAAAAGTGCCCTGTGGAGAACACAGTAAGGGAGGATGGTTTTTTTTTGTTGACGCGAAGCAGGCATTATCGCATCCCGTTTATACCTAAATACATGCACAATAAAGGCTTTTACATTATCAGTCTTTCTAAATTTACAAAATGGCTGGGGGAAATCGCAGAAGATCTCGGCGTGAATATATTTCCAGGGTTTACCGGTAAAGAAATCCTGTTCGCCGAAGATCAAAAAACCATCTTGGGAATCCGTACCGGAGACAAAGGCTTAGGAAAAGACGGGAAACCAAAGAGCAACTTTGAGCCAGGGATTGATTTGCTTGCCAAGATCACCGTCTTCGGAGAAGGTGCAAGGGGAAGCCTGATGCAGGACGTTGCAAAAAAGCTTGGTATCTTTGTAGACAGGATGCCGCAAGTGTTTGAAACGGGCATTAAAGAGGTTATCCAACTCCCTGAAAACAATTTTTTTTCCACTAGCACTGTCAACGATATCCATACCATGGGATATCCTTTGGGCCTGAATACGCATGGCGGCGGTTTTATCTACGAAATGAATGATAACAAGGCTGCCATAGGTTTTCTGGTTGGTCTCGGTTATGAGGATGCCATGCTCGATCCATATGACGAGTTTATCAAATTCAAACAACACCCATTTGTTGCTAGCATAATTACAGGAGGTAAAGTTTTGGAGCAAGGGGCTAGGACAGTATCCACCGGTGGTTATTTTAGTATCCCCGAACTGGCTGTCGATGGTGGGGTTTTTGTTGGAGGCGGCGCTTCCATACAAAATACACCAGGCTTAAAAGGCATCCATGTATCAATGAAATCGGGCATGCTGGCAGCAGAAGCCATCGTGGAAGCATTCGAAAAAAAAGACTTTAAACAGAAAACCCTGCGTGGTTATCAAGCCTTATTTGAGAACAGCTGGCTAAAGAATGAAATGTACGAGGGTCGTAATTTTTCCCAGGCGGTTATGAAAAAGGGGATAATGAAGTTTATTCACCTTGGTGCTCAATATTTCACTAAAGGGCGAGGTTTGATCGATAACATGCCCATTACAGAGGATCACAAAGCATTGACACCTGTTACGAGTGGTGCTGAAGGCACAGACACGGCTCCTGGAACAATGGCCTTGGACGGCACGCTTTATGTTGACAAGTTAACCGGAGTTTACCTGTCCAAAACACTGCACAGGGAGGACCAACCGAGCCATATCATTGTTCACGATAAAAATTTATGCGTGAATGAATGTTTTAACACGTATCGAAGTCCCTGCACGAGATTCTGCCCGGGTGAAGTTTATGAAATCGAAATCGACCCAGAGACTTCAAAGCGACACATTAAACTGAATCCATCGAATTGCCTCCATTGCAAAACTTGCGATATTAAGGATCCTTACGAAAACATCACCTGGACGTGTCCTGAGGGAGGCGAAGGGCCGGGATATACCATGCTATAACCGTGAAACCTTTGAAAACCTACCTACAACCTTCCTTTGCGTAGGATGGCGATAAGCAGCCATATACCCATAATCGCAGCAGCTGAAAATAGGATAATTCCGATCAAGGATATGCCGTAAAACAGCGGTGGCGTTTCCGAAATGACAATAAGAGCCGAGCCGATGATCAAGGCGGCTATGATAATTGAAAAGGAGAGTCTGTTGCTGATCTGATCATGGGTTGCCAGCATGGTCTCCAATCCCCGATGTTCCATTTTTATAGCCAGTCGCTGCTGTCGTATCTGACGCGCAATTTCAAGCATGTCCTTAGGGAACTGCTGAATGAATTGCATCATATCCGATCCGAGTTTGATCATATCGTCGGCGATTCTTCGTGGATAGAATTTAGCTAGCTTGACCCGCTCAATAAACGGCTTGGTTTCTGCAATCATGTCAAAATCCGGATCGAGCGATCGAGCAACTTGCTCAATGGTTGTCAAGGCCTTCATCATAAAGTAAATATCCGGTGAGATAATCAGTCGATGACGGAAAGCCATTTCGAGCAGATGATTCAACAATTTGCCAATCTCGATTTCTTTTAAAGGTTTGAAAAGATGCTGGCCCATGAAATCTGCAACATCTTTCTCGAGCGCTCGGATATCCGGCTCGTCATCCCAGTCCGTCAGTTTAAGGATCACTTGGGTGGCTCTAGATGTTTGCTGATGAACCACGCTATCAACCAAATCGACAAAATCCTCCCTGGTTTGCCGGTCAACCGAACCTGTCATACCGAAGTCGAGTAAGCAGATGACATTGTCTGGAAGCACAAAAATGTTTCCGGGATGAGGGTCGGCATGAAAAAAACCATGAATGAATATTTGTTTTAAACAAAACTCTGCACCCCGGGTGGTTATTAATTTTCTATTCAGTCCGGCGTCTTCCAGTCGATCGATATCAGATACCTTGATACCATCCACAAGCTCCATGGTAATAACGTGTTCGGTGGTCATATTTCTGAAGACCTTCGGAATATATATCGTGGGATTGTCCAAAAAGTTCCGAGCAAACCTCTCCATACTGGCTGCTTCAATGGTGTAATCGATCTCTTTTTCAATGGTCTTGGCAAATTCTTCAACGATCTTCACCGGGCGATACAAGGCCATCTCTTTTATGTTTCTTTCCATTAGCATTGCCAAGTGGAGCATAATCTCAAGATCGACCTCAATGATTTTCTTGATGCCTGGACGCTGTACTTTGACGGCTACAATTTCACCGTCAGCAAGCCCGGCCCGGTGCACTTGTCCGATGGAAGCTGCAGCCAAGGGGGTTTCATCAAAAAACACAAATAGTTCTTTTATGGTTGAGTCGATTTCCTTCTCTATAGTACGCTGGACGTCGGTAAAATCAAAATGGGGAACATTGTCCTGAAGTTTGGTGAGTTCTCTTACAAAATCGGCGGGAACCAGATCAGGTCGAGTAGAAAGCACCTGTCCAAGTTTGATGTACGTGGGGCCAAGTTCTTCAAAAGCCATCCGAACGCGCTCTGCCCTCGTATACTTTTCAATACGATCCCGGCGATTCCTTGAAATCAACTGAAGACCGACTTCAATATACTGCTCAATCCGTAGCAGTTCAACCAGATCCCCGAAACCATACTTGAAAAGAACCGCCAAGATCTGGCGATACCGGCTAAGGTTACGATACGTTCGGCCGACAACACCTATTTTTCTTATGCTTAGCATATAACCTTAAAGAATCCGAGTTAGGATGCTTCTGAACCTTCACTAATCGCTTTCTTTAGCTCCCGTATTTCCTTTTTTAATCCTCTTAATTCGTCGCCAGTTACAACATCAGCTTTTTTGAGAAATTCTTTTGCGGTTTGTTGCACTCTTTCTTCGAGTCGATTTTGAGTCTCATCATACTTTTTCTGCAGATCCTCTATAAACTTGATCCCTTCCTTTTCAGACATTGTACTTTTATTTACCAGTTCTTTTGCCAATTCTTCAACCTCATCCTTAGCAATAAGGGCAAGGCCGATGCCGGTCAACATGGTTTTTTTAATCAGGTTTAGCATCAGCGCCTCCTTTGGTTATGATATCACTTTAACTTGCCGACAATAGCACTGGCTATTGTATTTTTTTGTATCTCCTTGGTCCCTTCATAAATTTCGGTGATTTTTGCATCGCGATAAAACCGTTCAACTTCATACTCCGCCATATATCCGTATCCACCCAATAACTGAATCGCTTCGTCTGCAACTTCAACAGCAGTGCGAGCGGCATACATTTTAGCCATGGATGTCAGCTTGGGATCGATCCGGCCTT
The DNA here is from genome assembly GCA_020345745.1 of Desulfobacterales bacterium. Lineage (GTDB taxonomy): Bacteria > Desulfobacterota > Desulfobacteria > Desulfobacterales > UBA11574. The sequence goes on along the minus strand of CP070768.1, from coordinate 2,660,404 downwards.
GGTCATAATTCCACGCGGCTTTGTAGGTAATGAGTCTTGAAAGTTCAATTTTGGTGGCCATATCCGCTAGCTTGTGCTGGGTCACTTGGAATTGAGCGATCTTTTTTCCAAATTGTTCCCTCTGTTTCACGTATGCCAATGCACGATCAAAAGCGCCCTGAGCGATTCCAAGCGCTTGCGCAGCGACGAGGATCCTGCTTTCGTCGAAAAATTCGAGCACATGGTAAAAGCCCTTTCCCTCTATTCCGATAAGATTCGAACTTGGAACGCGAACGTCTTTTAAGTTTACTTCTGAAGTAGACATCATATGGATACCCATCTTATCTCCAACATCTGATGTAGAGACACCCGTGCGATCCGCCTCCACGAGAATCAAACTCATACCGCGGTAGGTGGGCTTACAATCAGGGTCGGTCTGGCATAAAACACAAAAAAAGCCGGCTTGTTCACCATTGGTGATGAATATTTTCGAGCCGTTTATGACCCATTCATCTCCATCCTTATCTGCCGAAGTATTCATGAATGTAATATCTGAACCATGATCAGGTTCTGTGAAGGCGCCACCGGACAGCATCATTCCTTCTGCCACCGGTGGTAAAAATTTTTCTTTTAGCTCATCACTGCCAAAACGTAAAAT
>CP070768.1:2653257-2659667 GCA_020345745.1 Desulfobacterales bacterium | reverse complement strand
TGCCGGTCAGTGAGAAATCTCTTGGCATGTTTGGCATAATAGTCAACAGCCATAATGGCGGGCAAAACTTCGGTTGACAGAGCGTCGATGCGGGTTTTACCATTATCTTGCCAGATAATCTCAGCAATTTCATCGGCTTTGGTTACCATGTAATCCCGAACCCGAAACAGACACGCCGCACGCTGTTCTACCGCTAATCGAGACCAGTGCTTCTGAGCGGCTCTTGCTGTTCCTATGATACGTTTAACCGCGTTGACCGACATCACCGGAGAATAGCCGATAACTTCTCCTGTTGCAGGATTACGGCAAACCGTTTTTTCAAATGTTGGTACGGGGTGCAATCGGGGCATGAATACGTTCCTTAATTAAAGAAATCTTCTAACATCAGCTTGCCATAGACAACTAAAAAGGTAGCACCCTTTGCAAACGGTTGTAAAGAGGATAAAACGATAAGAAACGAACAGGTCCGAGATAAATATATTAAAATAAATTCTCTTGACTTTATTATTGTTTTTTAATCTTTTGTTGAATGTTTTCAAATGAAACATATTTTAAAAACGCGCATATCGAATCATGAAACACGGGTATAATCTTTTATTTCTATGGCTGGTCACAGGTCTCCTGTTCTTGGCGTGGACCACACCGGCGTCGGCTGTAGCGGTTATTGACCAGACGGGGCGAAAGGTTCATGTTCCGAATGATCCACAGCGGGTCATTGCACTGGCACCAAACATCACGGAAATTGTGTTTGCGCTTAAACAAGAGCGTCGTTTGGTAGGGGTTACCCGATACAGCGACTTTCCAACCGAAGCCAGACAACTCCCTAAAGTGGGATCGTACGTGCACCTTGACCTTGAAAAAATTGTCGCGCTAAAGCCGGATCTTTGCATTGCAATCAAGGATGGAAATCCCAAGGTGATCGTGCAAAAAATGACATCCTTAAACATACCGGTTTACGCGGTAAACCCAATGAGTCTGGATACCATGATAAAAACCGTTAGGGAAATAGGAAAGCTTCTGGATGCCAAACAACATGCAACGCATCTTGTACACAGCATGCGCATTCGAATCAATCGGGTAAAGCAGCGGGTCCAACAAACCGCGTTTCGACCCGGCGTGTTTTTTCAAATCGGTATCTCACCGATTGTTTCGGTGGGGACACCGACCTTTATCCATGAGCTTATCGTTCTTGCCGGTGGGACCAACCTGGCAGCAGGGCCTGTTCCCTATCCAAGGTTTAACAAAGAACAGGTCCTTGCGCTTGCTCCGGAAATCATTATTATTACATCCATGGCTCGAGCTGTGGTATTCGAACAGGTTAGGGCCGAATGGAACCAATGGCCCCATCTGCCGGCGGTGAAAAATCAACGTATTTTCCTCGAAGATTCCAATCTTTTTGATCGACCGACACCTCGACTGGTGGATGGTCTCGAATTGTTGGCCAGGCTGATCCATCCTGAAATTTTTGGAGATATGCATTGAATGTGAATTCGCCATCGATTATCAGACGTCTTTTTACGGTCTCCATCCTGCTGTTATTCTTTCTTGGCATTGCCATGCTTTTTGGGATGTCTTTCGGATCAACCGAGGGAGGATTAAGTGCTGTGTTAAAGCATCTACTAAAACCCAAAGAAACGGATGCCATTTTGCATACGATTGTCTGGAAAATTCGTTTCCCGCGGGTCCTTTTGGCGACACTGGTTGGCGCGACCCTTGCGCTCGGTGGTCTGGTTTTCCAGGCCCTGCTCCGCAATCCACTCGCCGAACCCTATATTTTAGGCATTTCTGGAGGATCTGCCATAGGTGCCATTATCGGCATTTTGATGGGACTTTCCCGTTTTCCGGGGGTGAGTATGGCTGCTTTTATTGGAAGCATCGGAACACTCGGGCTTATTTTGGTTATGTCTTCAGGGAAAACGATTCTGAAAAAAGATTCACTGCTTCTTTCCGGCGTCATGGTCAACGCGTTCTGTTCGGCGGTCATCATGTTTCTGGTTTCACTGACCCAGGATTCCCGGCTTCACAATATTATTTTTTGGCTGATGGGAGACCTTCCCATGGGGGAAATGCGTCACGTCGGTATACTGGCCGCCATGCTTCTGCCTTGCGCTATTGTCATTTTCTGGTTTTCCAATACAATGAACTTACTCCTTTTGGGCAAGGAGATGGCACAAAGTATGGGGGTTAATATCAAAGCGGTAACCATCATTCTGCTTGTAACAACGTCGTTCATGGTGAGTACTACGGTCTCTTATTGTGGACTTCTGGGTTTTGTTGGGCTGGTAATGCCGCATTTATTAAGACTTCTTTTAGGGCCGGACCATCGTGTCCTTGTGCCAGCGTGTATATTCGGAGGCGGCGCTTACATGGTTTTCTGTGATTTGCTGGCCAGGGTCCTACCAGAGCAAGGTGAGATGCCTGCTGGTGTCATTACCGCCATGATCGGCGCACCGCTATTCATTTTTTTATTAAAACGATCGAAACGATGAACCCAGCGATAAACGTAAGCAACCTGTCTTATTCTTTTGAGGACAGTCCAGTATTGAGGGATGTATCCTTTACCATCCCAAAGGGCGGTTTTTTCATCGTCATCGGCCCAAATGGTTCAGGAAAAACAACCCTCATGAAAGTGATTTCCGGACTTCTGCAGCGCCAGCAGGGTCAAATTGATATCCTGGATCGTCCCATTGAAGGTTATTCACGTAAGGCATTGGCCCAAACCATCGCCTTTGTGTCTCAGATGGCTTACGTCGATTTTCCTTTTACTGTCAGCGAAATTGTTCTCATGGGACGATCACCGTACATGGGGGTGCTTGGCGTGGAAGATGAAAAGGACCTGGAAATTGTCCAAGCAGCGATTCGTTTCACCGGGCTAGATCACATTGCTCATCGTAAAATGGACCAGCTTAGCGGTGGCGAACAGCAACGCGTATTTATTGCCAGGGCAATCTGCCAGAAACCTGACATCATCCTTCTCGATGAACCGACAGCATCTTTGGATCTAGCGTACCAGGTTCGGGTGATGGATCTTATGGAACAACTAAAAAAGGAAAAAGGGGTCACCGTAGTTATGGTATCCCATGATGTGAACCTGGCGGCCATGTACGGGGACCAACTGCTACTCCTCAACGAAGGCCGGGTCGAGTGTCAAGGGCGCCCTGACGAAGTGCTGACGTTTCAGACGCTGGAAGAGGTATACAAATGCACCCTGCTGGTGGATCAAAGCCCGCTGGGAGACATTCCACGGGTGACGTTGGTCCCCAAAAAGCTTTATTCCTAAAAATATGATGTAGTTTAAACTTACTTAATTTAACTAATTCAAGTTTTGCATTCCTGTCTGGAAACAAACCGGGTGCAAGTATTCAAATGGTGTCCAATTTCGTTTCACTCGGGTGTCTATATCGCTGGTCATTTCAATGGTTTAGAAGCGGGGGAAACTTCCCCCTCCAGCATTCCACCTTCGCTTTGCTCAGGATTGCTGCGGTGTCCTTACAGCTAAACCTGTGAAATGACGTGGCGACTCCGCCAATATCGTTACACGAAAACGGACACCCTCTGAACCCTCATAATAGCCGGAGCTACGAGAAGGCTGGATCATGTTTTTAAAAAGGCAAAATATCACCGGATTCAGTGTTACAATTGAAATATTACGATTTATATGAACCAGGCGCAATGATATCGCTTATCGAAGACATATCGCTTGTTCATTAAAGAAGAATTCATTTGATATGTACGCGCCGCTGCTAGTGCGAAAATGCTTTATTTCAATTTTGCCTTTTAAAAAATAATATCCAGCCGCATTGTGATATGGATGGCGATCAAAATAAGGTGTACATCTTGAGTTTATTAATTTTACAGGAATTAAACCATCAGGAGAAAATTCGGTGAGAGAAATTATCCTGGTTATCGGTGGGTGCAGGAGCGGCAAGAGCCGGTATGCATTGAATCTGGCAGCGCAGGTCCCCGGGCAAAATAAAATCTTTGTCGCCACGTGTGTCCCCGGCGATGATGAAATGAAGCAACGTGTTGACCAGCATAAAAAAGAGAGAGAGCCTTATTGGAAAACCATGGAAGTCCCGGTATTATTACCGGAAGCAATTATTGAAAAAAGCCGAAAAGGCAATGTGCTTGTTATTGATTGTCTGACCCTTTGGGTCAATAATTTATTCATGGAAAACGACGATCAGGAACACATCGAGAAACAGGTGAAAAAATTAACCCGATCGTTTGAACAGGCTCAATGCCCGGTTATTCTTGTATCGAATGAGGTAGGAACCGGCATTGTACCGGAAAATAAATTAGCCAGGCGGTTCAGGGATGTCATGGGATATAGCAACCAGAACATCGCTGCCAGTGCGGACAAGGTCATATGGATAGTTGCCGGCATCCCGGTAACCATTAAAGGAATAAAATGATGCTGAGGCGTCTCATTGCCGCAATAGAGTTTTTGACGGTTATACCTTTGGGCAAACCGACAGTATACGACCCCAAAGGAATGATTGCTTTCTTTCCGTTTGTCGGCATCATGATAGGAACACTGTTGTCCATGTTTGATTATGCCGTGTCACGACTTTGGTCTGAACCGGTGGTTGCCCTCCTTGATGTTGTTATCCTGACTGTTTTAACAGGCGGACTTCACCTGGATGGCTTGGCTGATACAGCCGACGGCCTTTTGGGGCATCGATCCAAAGAAAAAGCTTTGGCAATAATGAAAGATAGCAGAATCGGCGTAATGGGGCTGCTGGCTATCGTATGCGGACTACTCATCAAATGGGGAGGCATCGTGAGTCTAAAACCAGACCGGCATCTTTTGCTTATTATTATACCCGCATATGCCAGAAGCAGTATGTTGTTCGGTATTCGTTACCTAGAATATGGCAGACTCCGATCGGGAATCGGTCGAGAACTATTTGAAAATCGCTTAACGCCGCAGGCTTTCTGGGGCTTGCTTATACCGGTGACACTTTCGTATTTTTTAGGCTGGCGAGGAATTTGGCTGATTATTGTTTTTGCGGGTATCACCGCCTTGATGCTTTGTTATTATCACCAAAGGATGGGATGTATCACCGGTGATATGCTGGGAGCCATGACCGAGGTGATGGAATCGCTGCTTTTCTTACTGGCATCCATGGTAAATGCTGTGCTGTAATATGTACCCTGCCCTTCCAAAGTCATATAAAAACATATTTCCGTTTAAAATCGGGAGCACGTCATTCATATATCCGGGCAACTACGAACATAATGTTAACATGCTTGCACCGTATCTGGATGAAATCGAACTTCTGCTCTTCGAAAGCTCCCCTGACAGCCTGCCGTCACAGCATCAGATCAAAACACTCTCCGCCTTGGCAAACAAATTCGAAATTTCATATAATATCCATATGCCGATCGATATTCATCTCGGTGATCTTGATCCCCATCGGCGCCATTATGCCATTGATGCAATAAAAAGAGTGGTTGACCTCACCCGGGCACTAGTTCCATCAACCTATACGCTCCACCTTGCATATAATGATGAAACAACAGCATTAAGAAAATGGCAGGAACTGATCTTCGAAAGCATGGAACAATTGCTATTGACAGGTATCAACAGCGAGGCTGTTTGTATTGAAAATTTAATGTACCCTTTTGCATGGATTGAAGACATCATCACCGCCTTTCAGTTGTCGATCTGTCTTGATCTGGGTCACCTAATTCTGCAAGAAGCCGACATGGAAGCAATGTTTAAAAAACACAAAAAGATGACACCTATCATTCACCTTTATGGTGTTGAAAACCAGCATGAGCACCTGTCACTGGACAGGTTGTCAAAAAAAGACCTAGAAACCATATTGAAGATATTAAAGGCGTTTTCCGGTGTTGTTTCCATAGAGGTTTTTTCTTACAACCATTTGCGGACGTCCCTAGATGTTCTGGAAAGATGCTGGCTCGAAAAAATGCAGGATTGACTTGATAGCCGACCCTAAATGATGATACTTATAGTTCATTTGACAATTAGGCTAAATATGACCCTGTTGATCGATTTTGTATTTCACGGCACGCTGACACTTTTAACAAGGAGGCAAATCAGCGGATAGATAGCCTTACGGATGCCGAGGCGATTCGTCTTGCAAAAACCATCGAACACCTACCCGCAGGCGGCAGCACAGCCAGTGTTGTTGTTATTTCAGCCCTGATTGTCTTTCTTGTTCTTCTAGCTACAGACATTATGGGATATACAGACGTTTTCCCGTTTGTTAAACACCGTCAAAGATAACATCACAGCCTGTAATAAAGACGTTAAGCGACTGATCACCGCCATTATCGGCCTCTTCCTGCTGGCCATGGTTGGGTGCAGTGGTTTGAAGTCTGTGCATTTGCAGGAACTGGCCGACACAGGAATGCCGGATCGATTCGAAGTCGCCGATGTT
>CP070768.1:2625801-2653157 GCA_020345745.1 Desulfobacterales bacterium | reverse complement strand
CCGTATCCGACGGTAGCAAGGGTAATGACGGTCATGTAAATCGCATCAAGAAATGACCAACCTTCAATCACCATATATCCCAGCGCTCCCAACATCAGCAGGACTAGGGATAAAAAAATAGTGGTAAAAAACAGTTTTGTGCGTTCCATGAGTATATTAAAGCCTTTACCGCAGATCTCGTGCTGTAAGACGACAAGTTACATGTTTTAACCCCAACGTTATTCCTTTATTTTATTGTCTCGATACTGAAGATATATATTGCGTACAGCCACATATGGATCTATGGATGCCTCTTTGAGCGCTTCATGCTCAACAATACGAAAGGATGTTTCATTTATTCTATCAAAACCCTTAAAGCATAGGTTATTTCTGCAGGATCAATATAATTGATAGGATTTAAAAACCAGTCTCCTGCCATTCCCATTGAATCACGCAAGGTGGAAGGACCAAAAACCGGCCACACAACATAAAATCCGTTGCCAAAACCATACACGGCAAGGGTTTGTCCTAAATCCTCTGCATCAGGAGAAGCCAATTCAGGATGTTTATCCGCCGGACTCCCAAATCCAAGAACCCCAACAAGGGTATTTGCCAAAAACCTAGAAAATTCTACGGTAGCCGAATCTGTTTTCCCCTGTAAAAGACAGTTGGTCAGACGAATGGGGGTTGTGATGTTGCGAAAAAAATTTTTCACACCGATCCGGAAAAACTCAGGCGTAATTGCTTTATATCCTTTGGCAATCGGTTTGAGAAGCCAAAATTACAGCTTGTCATTAAACTGAAACATTGCCCGGTTAAACGGTGAAAAAGGGTCGGCCACCTGAACCTGATCTTCTTCGAACTCGTCTGCAAAAAAATCGTCGTCAAAATCATCTTTCGCGTCCATATCCGGTGACACGTCCTCGGTTTTTACAATGGTTGTTTTTGAATTATTAACAAGCGTCGAATCTGCATATCTTGTTGGTGAAGATGCCACGGGTCTATGCGTACACCCGTTCCACAACAAAAGCGCAAGTAATAATAAAGGCAGCTGATACCTGAGATCTTTATTATTCATATTGTATTTACCCCAACAAATCCACAGAGATCTTTCAATAATTTCCTGTTTTATGAACCTGTCTTAAGCCCATTTGTTTCAGGCCCAAACGGGTGAAAAACGACTAACAGTTGAGGCAAAAGTGTCAAGGATGCGATTAAGGCGATGAACATGGCTAATCCTGTTAGCAATCCGAAGTATATGCTGGGAATAAAATTGGACATCACCAAAATTGAGAACCCGATGATGATCGTTACCGACGTATAATACATGGCATGACCGATACTGCCGTGACAGCGGTGCAGCGTCTGGATATAGTTCCGATCTACTTTGAACTCACGCCTGAATCGATGGATATAGTGAATCGTGTTGTCGACAGCAATTCCTATACTGATTGCCGCAATGGTAATCGTCATCATATCAAGGGGGATGTCGGCCCATCCCATTACCCCAAGAACCGTCCCAACCGATAGCAGGTTGGGGAAAATAGCAATCGCAGCTATTTTAAACGATCTGAATAAAATCATAAACATGCACATAAGCGCCAGAACAACCACTCCGAGAGTCAGGATCTGCGAGCCAAATAGGCTTTGTAACATATTGTTATACAGAACCAGCATGCCAGACAAATTGAAATGTTCTTCTTGTAAACCTAACTTGCTGACCAGTTCATGCCGAATTTTTTTCAGCAATTTGTCCCGTTTTAAGGTTTTTTCTGAATCTTTGACCCGGGCTGTGAAACGGACCTCATTATGCTCTAAAGACACATAAGGGTTCAGCACCATATTTTTGAATTTGTCTGGTGTTTCACCATACAATAAAGCCAGTTTAAAGTTATCCAACGGTTGGTTGTTGTTTAGTTTTTTAGCTATTTTATTCATCGTGCCCAATGACAGCACTTTCCCGATTTCCGGCAGACCGTCAAGGTAGTCATGGATGTCTTCAATCCGGGCCATTTTTTCAGTCGTAAACCAATACTTATCTTCTTTTTCGGCTTCATCGAACTCATCAAAGGTGTCAAATTCACTGGCATCTTCGCCTCCGGCTACAGGAGCGGCGGTTTCGGTTGAGGTTTCAATGTCGTCAAATCGTATGACAACATCTAATGGCGTGGTACCACCCAGCCGTTGATCAACAACTTTCATTCCTTGGTAGATTTCGGTGGTATGTTTGAAGTAATCGATGAAACTGTTTTCGACAGCCAGTCTTGAAATACCGATACCACTGAAAACAAAGATTATTATACTTATTACGAGTATTAACCTGCCATGAGCTTCAGTAAATCTGGCCAAAGCTGCTGTCAATGAAATGTTGGGGTGATGTCTTGCGGGTTTATATTTCTTTCTCAACAGCATTAACACGGCCGGAAAGAACACAAAGGTAAATAAGAAGGAGACCGTAATGCCGGCACTCATCATCCAGCCGAAAGTTCTGACCGGCAGTATATCGCAAAACAAGAGGGACCCAAACCCGGCAATGGTCGTGAGTGCGGCATACAGACAGGGCGTCAGCATCAAGCAGGCTGAATCAAGAACAAGTTTTCGCTGTTCAGTTTCAGGATGAAGGAAATGAAGTTCACGGTAACGCACGATTAAATGGATGGTAATCGCCAGGGTAATGATAAGCTGTAAAGAGATAAAGTTAGACGATATCACCGTAACTTCCCAACCAAACATACCAAGCAACCCCATCATCGCGATGACGGAAAAAGCACAGCACAGCATCGGCAAAATAATCCATCGAACCTTTCTAAAAATAAGGCTTAAAGTGATAACCAGAAAAAAGAAAACCCCTAAACCGAACACCTTTAGGTCATTTTTAATAAAACTGATCAGATCGTCGGCAATCATGCTGACACCGCCCAGAAAAAGTTCTGCATCCTTACGGTATTTTTCCATAATATCACGTATTGCAGCGATATCTTGATGCCGATACGTCCTCTTTTTATCCCGGTATTCTTGAAATTGTTCAGAAACGTTCTTAAATTCTGCTTTTTCTTCCGCGATCAGCCGACCGGTGGCCTGTTTATTGCGAAAATAGTCGCGACGAGTCCGCAAATTTTCATAAAGTTTGTCTTGCGAGAATTTGATCTGGAGGGCGGTTGTCTTCAAATCAGGGCTTATGAGCAGGTTTTGGTAGAGAGGGCTCGCTTTAAACTCTTTTCTAGCCAGATATTTGTCAACTGAAGGTGATTCGAGTGTCCGAACATTACTTGCCAGTTCTTTGATGGGTACCGGAGGGCTTTCAAGCAAAGGGACATCTAAAATTGAAACCACAGCAGACACTCTATCCAACTGCTTTAATTCATCTCTGAGCCGGGTCAAGTTTGCCAGCACCTTCTCAGAAAATAGATCGTCATCCGGCGTATAGGTCATCAGCAGATAGTCTTGCAGTCCGTACCGAGAATCGATGAGTCGGGAATAACGCAAATCTACGTCATTTTCTAAAACTAGTGTTTCTGCCGATGCATCGAGTCTGAAATTCTTTGCATTATATCCTAGAAAAGCAATACCTATGAATAGTAATATAAGGATTAATTTGGCCCGATTTAAAATGATATTGTTAAAGAAACGTTCTGGCAGTGAGGACAGCTTTGACATATTATCATTCGATGAATTAATATTTGATTGTGCTCACAGTTTCCAATTGTCGATGTCGCCGCAGATACAAGTTGCACGAAGCGAATTCATGCTTGTCTAGATGCTGCAGGACGCAGGTCATGAGCCTTCCTGATGAAAAACGCTTCATGTCGTTTCTAAGTTTCATTGGTTTCGAGTTTTAGCAAAAGGTCGTCGATGGTTCCCTTGCTTAGAATCTCTTTGAATTGGGATCGATAGGATGAGATAATACTGACACCTTGAATCTCTATATCGTAGATTTTCCATCCCTTCCTTGACTTGTACATTTTGTATAACATCGATACCGTATTCCCTTTCGAGATCAATTCCGTCGGTATACGAATTTTCCTCCCATCCTGAACCGGCATTTTATATACTACCCTTTCATCTGTATAAAGTGTTAGCTTATCAAGATATGCCGCCTTCAATCGCTCGGTAAAAAGCGTCAAATATTTCTTTTTCTTCTCTTCAGACAAACTAGGCCAGTACTCACGGCCCAAAGCCAGCTTGGCCATTAGTGGAAAATCAAAGATGGGAGAAACGATTTCTAAAATTTTTTTGTTCCTTGCTTGTAGTTCGGTCTCTTTTCTTTGTAAGACTTCAATGGCAAAATCAATTTTGTTTCTTAACAAGTCTTCGGCAGCACGCTTATCATCTGCCGTAGCGGATGGGTTAAAAATCAGCAAACCCAAAACAACACATACCAGTCTCTTCATCATCGATTCCTTTTCTCCCTGATACAGTCCAACTATACGCAAACAAAATGCAAAACAAGCATAACCTGAATTGCTCAATTAAGGTTATGGCGCTCTATTGACTAAAAAAAGATGAATATATTTAGGGTCAAGATCTTTTATTGCTATTTTCCCATATTCACTTTCAAGCTCATTAAACAGATTTTCTAAGCTATAACCCAGTTTCCTTGATATATCTTCATTGGATTGGCCGGTTTGATCGGAAAGAAAGGTTAAAAATTTTTCTTTCATGATTAGGCGAATATGACGCGGTGGATCGGCAATCTCCCATAGGTCATCGAAAAAAATATGGAGTTCATCTACAGAAAGCGCAAGAGGTTCCACGCTCAGACCAAGATAGTGCCTGGCCCAGATGGTCAGTATAAGGTTTTTGTGTGTGAGAAAACCATCAACAATCGGTTCAGGCGTTATATTCATTTTTGAAAAAAGGTCATCAAATGCTATAATTTCATTCAAGGCTTTCTCAGTCTTTCTAATATCTTCCATTGCAATAAAGTCCCGGTAAAGAACGCCTGTTTTGTAATTGTCATAAAACATCGGCCTGTTTAATAATAGCCCCCCCAAAACACCTAGCCATTCTTCTCCCCAAAAACTGATTAACAACCCTTCTTTTCCAAACCAACTCTTTTTTTGCCATTTTTCAGCATGCCATTTCAGATTAAGTGCATACCCGTAACCCACCTTGAAAATATTGGCAAGAGAGTATTTCTGAATCAGTTTCGAACATCGGTTAACATCAAAGACACCGTCGTCTTCTATTAAACCTTCAAGTCCGATATTGATATAACCACAAGCCTTTTGAACAATAGGTTTCAGTTTTTCTTTTTCTCTGACGGTTTTTTGGTCAGCGGCAACAAGACGGTTACACAGACCGGCGAATTCGTTCTGAACCTGTTCCAAAATATCATCGATGTCAATCCTTTTTAGAGCATTGGCGAACAGATGCTCTTTTTCTATCATGCCGGTTGGATAGATTGGAAGCGGAAGCAACAGCTTCCGTTCGGGATCCTTTGTCGTAAACTTAGGGCTCTTTTTTTTAAATTGTTTAACGCTTAATGGTTGATATAATCCGATAGCCTCCTCATAAGGCAAAAATCCCTTTTCTGCCAACCTCATACTTCTGAGTCGATATTCCTCTTCTTCAGTTTCTGCCGGAATAAGGGATGAAGACTCCATCAAAATTTTTTGGTAAGTAACGTGGTCAAAAGCTGAAAGCATTTTAAGAAATTTAAAAAGAAACGCCTCGCGTTGCGCTTTTATATCCTTATCCGAACCGTTCTCATGAGGCGAAACGTAAAAAGAATCGTCGAGAAACCGTATATAAAATATGTCGTCGAGCGTGAAAAACGCATCACCAAAATCAGATGGGTCCTGATCGGTCTCCCTGATTTTCACTTCAATATTTTTGTACAAATAATACTCTATAAACTCGGTCTTTTGTTCGAGAAACCATCGAATAAAGCGGCTGGGGTCGACCTTAAATAGCAGATCAAACCATCGGGTAACAGATGCTAACTCAATACGATCTTTTTCCCATGTTTCTAAATCAACAATATATTCCCACTGCCTATCCGATGCCAAGGTTAACAGCTGGTAGGAATCTTCAATTCCTATGTCATGGATTAAAAAAAAGAAGTCTTCTTCTGAAAATGAATGAACCAGGGCTGCCGGTTGAGAGGAATCTAGAATAGCATCCAAGGCGTGTTCAGAACTTGAAGAAAAAATCTTTTTTCTCTGTCTGACTAGATCTTCAAATCTGGTAATAATTTTATTATTTTCCCTGTTGTCATCCATCTGATATAAACGACCCGAATTAGGTAATGTCAGATCCCGTTTTTTTTGAATGCCACGGTGCAAATTTTATTAAAAGCAGCATTCCTGGTGCAGCGATCAATGTACAGGCGACAAAAAAGCTCTCCCAGCCAAAATGCTTGGCCAGATATCCGGTAGGTGCCGACGCCATCACTCTCGGGACTCCCATAAGGCTGCTAAGCAAGGCATATTGCGTCGCGGTAAACTTTTTATTCGTAATACTGGCCATAAATGCAACAAAAGCGGCCGTTCCCATTCCACTGCTGAAGTTTTCGAAACCAATGACCGCAGATAGCGCGGTAATATTATCGCCAATTCTTGCCAAAACCGCAAACCCTGCTGTTGATATCGCCTGGAGAAATCCAAAAATCCACAAGCTGCGGTTAATCTCCAAGCGGAGCATAGCTACGCCGCCGATCAGGCTGCCGATAACCGTCGCCCAAAAACCGAATAATTTGACAACGGCACCAATCTGGGTTTTTGAAAAGCCCAAATCAAGATAAAACGGCGTTGTCATGGCGCTTGCCATGCTGTCGCCTATTTTATAAAAGAGAATAAATGCCAGTATCCACAACGCCCCCTCACGGCTGAAATATTCCTTTAGCGGGTCGAAAACCGCTTCCCTCATGCTTTGAGGTGTTCCGCTAGCAACACGGGGCTCGCGTGCTACAAGCGTCGTTGCAACGCCGGGTAACAGACAGGCTGCCATCACCTGATATACCATGGAAAACGGCATGTGGTCTGCCATTATCAGTCCACCACCTGAAGCAAGCAGCATTCCCACGCGGTACCCGTTGACATACAAAGAAGATCCTAACCCCAGTTCCTGGTCGGAAAGATCTTCTCTACGATAAGCATCAACGATAATATCTTGGGAAGCGCTGAAGAAAGTAACAAGGAATGCTGCAAAAGCAACCATCCACGGATTTTTTGCCGGGTCGGTGAATCCAAGACCCGAAATAGAAAAAATCAAGACCACCTGAACAACAATGAGCCATCCTCTTCGGCGGCCAAGAAAAGGCAATGTAAAACGATCCAGAACCGGTGCCCAGAGAAATTTCAATGTATAGGGAAGGCCCACCAAAGCCATCATTCCAATCACGGTGAGATCCACCCCCGCCTCTTTCATCCATGCCTGCAGAACCGTAATGGTCAGCAGCAGCGGCAAACCACAAGCAAACCCCATCAAAAGAGCAACCAGCATGCGGCCGCTAAAAATCTCGTACAGTATTTTTTTCCGGCTTTCAGACAGCACGAATTTTTTGCTCAGCAATCCTCGTTCATTTTGTGCCGACCCCTTTGCTTCACCCTAATCGACTAGAGCGTTATTTTCCTCTAGCTGGGATGGCATGACAATAGGTCCATACTTCTCCTTTAGCTCCAATAGTCTGTCCTTTTGCTCTTTAAGAACCCTGAATATGGTTTCAGGGATATGCTTCTCTTTTCTATACGCTTCTATCTGCATGTCGATTCTAGTAACGATATTATCAACATACAAAGAAAACTGTCTATCGTAGAGTTCTTTTGTATAATTTTTATTGATGATCGATTGAAACAAACCTTTGAGATCATCGAATGTTGGAAGATTTCCAATGGGTGTTTTAATCACATCCACCTCATTGTAGACATGTCTTTCCAGCCAAGATAACCAGACCTTGACATCCCTTTTTTCTCCAAGAAGCGTCTTGGAAGTACCGCCTCTGGCTTCATCGGTTAGGAAATAGTTCAATCCTGCCATGACCGGTCGTTTATCTTCAGCGATCTTTTCATTACCAAAAAACGTAAATTGTGTATCCATGTAATCACCAAGTGCACCTGGAATAAACGGTGCGTTTGCCCACGGCGCTCTTTTTATCCCTGTTGCGCCGACCTCGGTTGCCGTTGCTGCCGAAACAATACTTGCACCGATGACAACGCCATGATCCGGGTTTTTCGTCGCCCACACCGGCGGCATGGTATCGCTGTCTCGGCCGCTGTAAGTAACGACCCTTGTCTCTACACCCTGAGGATCTTCGGCCTTGTCGGAATAGTTCGCCAAGGCAGATGATGTTAACGTACATCTGGCATTGGGATGAGATATCGGCACCTCCTTTCCATCCTTATCCGTCATGCCCCGTTCCCATTCTCCTTGAAAATTGAAGCCTTTAGGAGGAGGATCTTCACCGTTCCCCGTCCAGTGCGGGACACCGTTTTCATCAATAAGGACATTCGACCAGATAACCTCTGTTCCAGGCTTCCTTAACAATTCCATAAGATTAGGATCTCCCTCCCAGTTTACATCTTCAACAATACCGAAAATTCCGCATTCTGGATTAATCGACCGGAGGCTGCCATTCTCGTCGATCCACATCTGTGCAAGATCATCACCCACAAAATAATTTCCAGCCATGGCCGTGGTCGTTTTCCCACACCCACTGGGCGCCGCACCTGTGAACCATGTTATACGACCCTCCGGTCCTTCGATACCGGTAATAAACATATGTTCTGAAAGTTCATTGCCTCTGTTTTCATATACCGCCCTGTCCACGGAAAACCGGTGATTCCCTTTCTTTAGCAACAACGTATTTCCGGCATAGGTACAATTCACACTGTAGGTTGTCTGATAGCTGCGATCCATATAGACACGTGCATTGGGCAAATCCTCAGACCGATTTAACCCCTCACTGTGGATATTGGTATAAAAATGTCCTAACCGATCGACCTCTTTATCAAAATGATAAAATGCATTTCTATAAAGGATTTCCGCACTGTGACAAACATATGCTGAACTCGTAATCTCTAACGCCGGGTTCGACGACGGAGATCCGATAGGGCCGCGAATGTAAAAACCGATCACCATGGTTTTCCCCTTCATTATACCCGACATCTTATCTTGAACGTCCACAAGCGCTTTTTCCCGATCAATTCTGTTGGCAAGGGAACTTATATCTTCATCTTCATTGGCAATATAAAACGTGCGATCAATGATCCGTCCTTGTTCTTCTTTCAAGTCATAGTGAATGGTATGGCCCTCCATGGGAAGGAGAGATTCCTCTCCATTTTTTAACGCCATTTCCCTGATAAACCGTCTGTCTGATTCTGATCCGGTGTTAACAAAAACAGCATCTGGTTCGCACATGGCTATGGCATTTGCAACCTTTGTGACAATTTCCGGATGTTTAATTTCTTTTATCCTGGACAGATGGGTTTCATCCAATCGGGTTTCAAAAAGCTGGATTGCTGCTTCATACGTTTTGATGCCGCCGATTTCGACAACGATATCTATCCCTTTCTTTTTTTGAAACATGTACACCCTCCCTTCTATTCATAAGTATTGATGATAATATCGTCTAATTTTCTTTTGGGCACATGATGCACGTCATACTGATCACGCCAATACCGGATATCCTTATCTTGATCCACCTCTTCTATAACCACTTTCTCCTTAGGTTTTCCGATAGCAATGACAAGGAGTATTTTAAACGGGTTGGGTATGTCTAACAGATTCTTGAGCTGTTTGCGATTGATGGCTCCGATCATGCATCCGGCAAGCCTTTTTTCTCTTGCACCCAAAAGGATACTTTGGCTAGCAATACCGCAGTCGTATCCGATCCATTCATTCGCCTTTTTTGAATTTACGACAATGATGATGTATCCCGAAGGCCTCTCCCCCTCCGGAGGGCTCGGCCAGTCTTTTATATATCCAGCCCATTTCAGACACGAAAAAATCAAGGCATTTTTTTCATCATTACAAGAAAGAATATATTTTAACGGCTGTAAATTTGCGGCTGAAGCTGACAGTCTTGCCAGATCGACCAGTTCTCTTAATGCCTCCAGGTCCAGTGAATGGTCCTGATAAAACCTTCGACAACTTCTATTCTTTTTTATTAATTCTGCAATCATGTTCCCCTTTATAAACCCTTTCTTTTCATTTAACTTTTTCTGGAATCGACATATGCTGACGGATCCATATGAGTATTCTGTCGAACTCATCTTTAATTTCGGCAAATGCTTTTCCTCTGTGGCTTATACGGTTTTTTTCCTGTATCGTCAGTTCAGCAAATGTCTTTTTATGAGGCGGGTAGAAGAAAATCGGGTCATATCCGAAGCCGCCTAATCCGGAAGGTGCCTCGGTGATCAGACCCTCACACCGCGCTTCATATGTCAGGGCAGGGCCGGATGGCACGGCAATGGAAACAACGCACTCAAAGGCTGCTCGGCGATCGGATTTCCCTGCCATTTCATTGAGCAGCTTTAAGCATCTTTCCTCGTCGGTGGCAGCTTCACCCGCATAACGTCCGGAATATACCCCGGGAGCACCGTTTAAGGCCTCAACCAATAACCCTGAATCATCGGCCAGTGCCGGTAAACCGAGTACCCTTGCGGTAAAACTTGCTTTTTTATACGCGTTATCGTCAAAGGTTTGACCCGTCTCTTTTATTTGAGGAATAGGACCAAAGTCATCCAAGTCTTTAATTTCAACGGGGTAATTCTTCAAAAGACGCTTGATTTCTGCTGTTTTTCCCTTGTTTCTTGTAGCAATTACCAGGATAATCGATTTTTGCACGTCTACCTCGCATGATACATAAAACATCTGAGGAGTCGAGGAGCTTTTCATGGAAGGACGCCATAAAAACCCGTTCCGTTGTTAAAAAGCATTAATAATAAAAAGTTGTCAGAAAAGTTAATATAGATCATGGTCAAATATTTGTAAAGTTCTTTCAATCGCTTGCAATCCAAAGAAAATTCTTTACACTGATCTTTGTACTGGTATATTAAACGTGCAAAATTCAGGTACAAGGATAATAAGATGCACAAATTAATTGCCGAACCCCCTGACACAAAAATGCTGCTTTTGGGCAATGAAGCCATCGCTCGTGGAGCAATAGAGGCTGGCGTTGCGATTGCGACGACATATCCGGGCACGCCGTCTTCTGAAATTTCCCTTAACTTATTCCAAATATCTCAGGAAAGTGACCTCTATTTTGAATACAGCACCAATGAAAAGGTGGCTCTCGAAGTTGCGGCAGCTGCCGCAAACTCCGGCTTACGCAGCATCTGTGTGATGAAGCATGTGGGAATGAACGTCGCCGCAGACGCCCTTTTGACACTTGCCTATATCGGTGTTAAAGGCGGTCTGGTGATTGTTACGGCAGATGATCCGTATATGTTCTCCAGTCAAAATGAACAGGATAACCGGTTTTATGCAAAACTTTCGGGGCTTCCCATGCTTGAGCCCTCGTCAATTCAAGAAGCAAAAGATATGGTACCCTTTGCATTTGATCTTTCTGAAAAACTGCAACTGCCGGTCATCCTCCGTACTACCACACGCATAAATCATTCAACCGCTATCGTTGTTTTAGGCAAAATCCTTACCCTTAAAACAAAGGACGATTTTATCAAAGATCCTTTCAACTATGTAACCGTACCCGCAGTTTCTAGAATTCTGCATGCAAGGCTACTGAAAATTTTAGAACAAGCTGAAAATATATCTGCAACATCCGATTACAATTTCATCACCGGGGGCGGTATCTTTGGAATAGTCTGTAACGGCATAAGTTATAATTATGTTTTCGATGCAGTCAACGATTTGAATATTAAGGATAAGGTTAAAATACTTCGCATCGGATTTTCACATCCCATGCCCCAAACGTTAATCAAAGACTTCTTAAAAGGATGCGAAAAAGTTCTGGTTGTCGAGGAGGGAGAACCTTACATGGAGGAAGCAATTAAAGCTTTCGCCCAGGAAGAAGGGTTGACAATTGAAATAAAAGGGAAAAGCCGAGACCTTTTTTCTCGCCTATACGAATTCAACCCAGCCCAAGTTAGACAAATCATCGCAGGCTATTTTGTTATAACCTACACCCCTGCCCAAGCTTTAAATCTTTCCCAAATGCCAGAAGTACCGCAGCGTCCACCCACCTTATGTGCTGGATGTTCCCACCGTGCCACCTTTTATGCGGTAAAAAAGGCCGCAGAAGGCATGGAGACCATCTACCCAACTGACATCGGCTGCTACACGCTCGGGTTTTTACCGCCGCTTTCTATGGGAGATTTTTTAATATGTATGGGATCTTCTATCGGTTCATCAGGCGGATTTTCAAAAGCAACCAACAAAAAGATCCTCTCTTTTATCGGCGACTCCACCTTTTTTCATTCAGGTATACCCGGACTGATAAATGCGGTTTTTAACAAACACAATGCTACGTTGGTGATTCTTGACAATGGAACAACTGCCATGACCGGGCATCAGCCTCATCCAGGTGTTAATATGAAAAAATTGAACCTGGATGGGTATGAACCGGTGTCTATTGAAAATATTGTTCGGGCAGTGGGTGTATCCCACGTGACCGTTATAAGGCCGTACAGAATAAAAAAGAGTATCGATGCCATTAAAGAGGCCCTCAATGTTGACGGTGTTTCGGTCGTCATCTCTCAAGAAATTTGTACCCTATACGCAAAAGGTTTAAAGAAAGGCCATGGGAGGCCGTTCTATATCAATGAAAAATGTAAAAATCACAGAGAATGTATCAACGAACTTGCATGTCCTGCTTTTTTGATAGAGGATGGCAGGGTAAAAATCGATGCTACCATCTGCACGGGTTGTACGGTATGTGCACAGATTTGTCCGGAACATGCGATTTCGCCCCTTAAAAAATAAATAATTTTTTGCAGTAGGCCAAACAGGATGGATACAACTAGATTAATCATCGTTGCTGTCGGCGGGCAGGGAAATCTTTTGGCGTCAAGGGTCATCGGAGAAGCCGCCCTGAACTCCGGTATACCTGTTCGAATGAGTGAGATACATGGCATGGCTCAACGGGGTGGTGTTGTTGAATCGGCTATTATATTCGGTGACGCCCAGAGCACGATTATTTCGGACAATGAGGCCGACGTGCTTTTGGGTTTCGAGCCCTCCGAAACACTCCGGGCACTGAATAAATGCAATTCAGATACCGTCGTTATTACAAATCTGGCACCACTTCCACCATTTACGGTAGCTACCGGTAGCGATACCTATCCGGATTTGGATGGCCTCCTGGACTTCATCCGGACCAGAACTGCACGACTGATCGCTCTGGATGCTACGGCCCTTGCAATCGAAGCCGGAAATATTCTTTCAGTAAACATGGTGCTTTTGGGCGCCCTTTTTCAAACCAATGCCATTCCTATACCGTCGCAACGAGTGAAAGAGGCCATTGCAAAAGTAACCCGCAAAGCTTTTCTAGAATCGAATTTGAAGGCTTTTGATTTGGGTTTTACCGCGGCAAGTTCAATCGGTTAACCAATGAGTATTAAAAGAAGACTATACTATATTCTGGTCACTATTTTCTTAGTCGTTATCTGGGGAAGCACCGGCTATTATATTTTGTTTGGTGGCAAGCATAATTTTATGGATTGCCTATACATGACGGTAATATCTCTTACCAGTGTTGGGTATGGAGAAGTCATTGAGATTACGGGCAATATACCGGCTCAAATCTTTACTATGGTGCTGATTACTTTTGGCATGGGGATTATATTGTACGGCCTCAGTACCATGACTGCATTGATTATAGAAGGAGAGCTCACAGGGATTTTAAGGAAAAAAAAGATGGAAAAAAGGATAAGCAAGTTAAACGGTCATTATATCGTTTGTGGCGGCGGTGAAACCGGGCGCCACGTCTTGGATGAGCTTATAAAAAACAAAGAGTCGATTGTTTTGATAGAACAGGACGAGGAGAATATTGAACGCGCCAAAATGATAAGCGACGGTCTTTTGTATATCTCCGGAGATGCCACGGAAGACCAGAATCTGTTGACTGCCGGCATCGAACGGGCATCTGGAATCATTATCAGCCTGCCATCGGATAGAGACAATCTTTATGTTACCATGACAGCTAGAATGTTGAACAGAAAGATCCGTATTATCAGTCGACTGATTGATCAAACGCTTGAGTTAAAGCTCAAAACCGCAGGGGCCAATAAAATTGTATCACCCAATTATATTGGCGGTCTTCGGATGGCATCAGAAATGATCAGGCCTACGGCTGTCGATTTTCTTGACAGCATGCTCCGTTCCACACAAGGGAACTTAAGGATCCACCAGGTTGTAGTGACCGCAAATTCAAGCGTTGCCGGAAAAAGTATCTTGGCATCTGGATTAAAAGATAAATATAATCTTCTTGTTCTTGGCGCAAAGCATCCGGGCAAGGAGGTAGCGTTTAATCCTTCCCATCAAGAGATTTTAGGTCCGGGTATGACGCTTATCGTAATGGGAGATGTGGACAATATCGCTAAGGCCAAAAAAGCTTTTTTTGAAGCTTCCCATTGAAATAAAATTGTTTCATTCGACTGATACGTTTTCGGACATTTCATTATATGCTGCAAGAACTCTCCATAAAAAATTTTGCTATCATCGACGATCTTAATATGTCGTTTTCAGACGGGCTAACCATTTTGAGTGGCGAAACCGGCGCCGGCAAGTCGATCATCATAAATGCCGTTAATCTGTTACTTGGTAGCCGAGCAAGTACAAGTCTCATTCGTACCGGCTATGAAACCGCTGAGCTCGAAGCCCTATTTCACATAACAAAACAAAGCAAAGTTTTTGATATAATGAAAGAAAATGGTTATGAACCTAAAGAAGGACTCTTGGTCCGAAGGGTGATTTCAAAAAGTAATAGGCATCGAATTTTCATCAATGGACGACTGGCCACCATCCAGTTGTTAAATTCGATAACCCAGCATCTGGCAAGTATTTCAGGACAGCATGCTCATCAGGTGCTGCTAAAAGAAGATCAGCATCTTTTAATACTCGATATGTATGGCGGTCTGACACCATTGCGCAACCAGATTTACAGATGTTTCCATGACATGTTGCCATTGATACAAAAGCTGAATGACCTTTACGTATTAAAAGATCGTCAGATCGAACACCGCCAGCTGCTCGAGTTCCAACATAGAGAAATTAAAGAAGCCTCTATCCAGCCCGGAGAAGACACCGATCTCGAATTGGAAAGGGTTCGTCTGAAGAATAGAAAACAGCTTTTGCATTCGGTTCAGGACAGCATTGAATCACTCTATAGTTCCAAAGGCGCTGTCATAGAACGTCTGGTTACCGTAAAACAGAACTTGGAAAGGGCATCTGAAATAGACGCTGAACTCTTAGCAACTGGAAAAAATGTAGCCGAAACCATCTATCACCTTGAAGATCTTTCTGATGAACTCAGAACATACCTTAAAAAAATAGAAATCGATGAAAATCGTCTTGAAACTATCGATGCGCGCCTTGACACGCTTAATAAGCTAAAGCGAAAATACGGTAAGTCTCTTGAAGCTGTCCTCGCCCGCCTTGATTCCATTGCAAACGAGCTTTCAGAAATGGGTAGCATTGAAGAAAATATTTCAGATTTTCAAGAAAAGCTTGCCAAGCTTCATGGCAAACTGGGCAGGCTGGCTAAAACGCTTTCCCAAAAAAGGCAACAGACGGGTAAATCTTTAGCAAAAAAAGTTGAACAAGAACTTGATACCCTTAGGATGCCCCAAACAAAGTTTAGGGTACGATTGCAAACAATACCTGCAAATAACCATGCGGACCCTTTTCTTGTAACCGGTGATAATCTTATAAATGAAACCGGTATCGACCGGGCAACTTTCCTGATTTCGCCCAATATAGGCGAACCGTTAAAGCCTTTTTCAAATATCGTTTCGGGTGGCGAACTTTCGAGGGTAGTGCTGGCATTAAAGGCTATTTTGGCCAAAACGGAATTGGTTGAAACCATTGTTTTTGATGAAGTTGATGCCGGGATTTCGGGAAGTGTCGGTGAGGTTATTGGCAAAAAATTGTCTTCCCTTGCCCGTTATCATCAAATTATCTGTATCACGCATCTACCGCAGATTGCAAAATTTGGCGACCACCATTTCAGTATATCCAAGCGCGTTATAAAGGGTAGAACCAAAACTTCCATTAACCGGTTAACTAAAAAAGAACGTATCAAGGAAATCGCCCGGATGCTAGGTGGTGAAAAGATAACCCAGGCTACGCTTGATCATGCACATGAAATGATGGACTCGTAACAATTTAACGCACGCTAATTTTTCAAACCGTTTGCCAACCCAAATGGAACCATGAACATTTACAGTATCCCACCTTTTCTTACACTTTGTTGTTTTCTCGGCCTGGCAGGCTTAACGATTGCTCGGGGGCGAAGAACGAAAATCAACATTCTTTTTTTTATTATTTGTGTACTCGGCGCTTTTCTCTACATCGATATCCTTTTTGCATTTAATGTTAAAACCGCTAAAACAGCTCTCATAATCAGTCGAATTGATCATTTTTTTATCGTTTATCTTTTCCCGGTATACATTCATTTTTTCCACACCTATCTAAATATTTCCGAACGAAAAAGCTTAATTGGGGCTTCCTACGGTTATGCTTTTGTTTTGATGTGCTTTACACCATCGTCACTTTATATTGCGAGCATGCAGAAGCATTATTTCGGGTATTTTGCAAAGGGGGGAACACTTTATCCTTTTTTCGGTTTTGCCGGCCTATTTGTTACCATTTACGTGCTGATACAAATCCACCATGCCATCCGAAACGAATCCAGCAATGCCAAAAAAAATAGGTTAAAGTACCTCTTCGCCGGATTTGGAATCATGGGCTTTTTAAATGGATTGAATATTCTTCCGATTTACGGCTACTCCGTTTATCCCCCCGGCAACCTAAGCTTCATCCCACTTACTATTTTTGCGGTCGGTCTTTTTAAACACGACCTGCTCGACATGGGTATTTTAATCAAAAAAAGCCTCATTTATTCGCTCCTCACAGCATTTCTAACATGCTTGTATGCATTGATCATCATTGTTGCGAACAACGCATTCAAGGATGTTAACTTTTCAGATTCCATCTATTTTCCATTATTCTTTTTTCTTTTTATTGCTTTTGTTTTCGGACCGCTTAAATCGAAAATACAGATGTGGGTCGATCGTGTCTTTTACAAAGGTCGATATGATTATCAACAGACCATCAAACAGGCAAGCAAAATGATCGTATCGGTTCTCGACTACGCTGATATATCCAGACACCTTATGGACACGATCGCGAATTCGATGCAGGTAAACAATTCCGCACTGTTTTTACGGGATACTTCCGGGTTTTCATTCGAGAAATTTGCTTTTCACGGAAATCAGAAGGATGCAGAACATGCCATTTCTGTGACAACATCATCCCCCCTGATCGATCTTATGGAAGCCAGCCACCAACCCATTATCAGAAAAAATATCAAGGAACCGATGTCATCGGTTAGAACACAGGATATCCTTTCAGATATGGATGGATTGAATGCAGAAATTGCCTTACCCATGATCTTTAAGGAAGAACTGAATGGTTTTATTGTTATCGGTGAAAAGCGTTCAGGGGATTTTTTTTCCCAGGAAGATTTAGACCTTTTGGAAACACTTTCCAGCCAGACGGCACTTGCCATAGAAAATGCACGTTCTTATAAGGTGATCCACGATCTTAATAAAAATTTAGAAGACAAGGTTGGAGAAAGAACATTAGCCCTGAAAGAAGCTCTCTTTGAAAAGGAGCGAACCCAAGAGCAGCTCATCCGCTCCGAAAGTCTTGCCGCGATCGGTCAATTGGTTGCTGGCGTTGCCCATGAACTTAACAATCCGTTGACGACGGTTACCAGTTTAATGCAGACCGTTTTGGAAGATATTGAACATGGGGATAGAAATATCCCTTTGGATGATGATTTGATAGACGATCTTAAATTTGCCGATAAAGAGTTAGGCAGGGCCAGATCGATTGTAACCAGCATGCTCGGGCTGTCGCGGCAGACACAGACCTATTCCGAAGCAGTGAATATCAATTCGGTCATACAGGATGCTCTACGAATAATGCATAATCAATACAAGTATCACGATCTTGACATCGTCGCAAGCTATGCCCCAGATCTTCCTGAAATTTATGGAAATTTTGCCAATTTAGGCCAGGTTGTATTGAACATCATCCAAAATGCCATTCAGGCGGTCATCGATATTCAAGGAACCATATTCCTCACCACTCGGTTGGACAATGATACCGATGAAATCGTTTTCACCTGTAAGGATACCGGACCGGGTGTTCCTGAAACTTTTCGCCAGGATATTTACAAGCCTTTTTTTACGACGAAAGAGGTCGGAAAAGGCACCGGTCTTGGACTTTACATTTGTCATGAAATTATCCATAGACACAGTGGCACATTGGAACTCATCGATACGGATGTAACTGGCGCTGAATTTGAGGTGAGGCTGCCGGTAAGGGTTGAATTTAAAGAAACTACAACGGAGGACAAGCCGTATAGTTGAAATCATTTATTTTTAACTATTATCTGTAAGTTATCCTTAACGTTTATATCTAATCTTCTTGACAATTTCGGAAAGATGATAATAGAGATGTGTGTGACTTAAACAGAAACACGATTATTATAGGAGCATCGCTATGCCGATTTATGAGTTCAAGTGTTTAAAATGCAATGAATATATTGAGTGTCTTGTCATGAATAAAGATGACGAAATTGAACTTCGGTGCCCGGCATGCAGTTGTGAAGATCTTGAGCGCGTTCTGAGCACAGCCAACTACAGTATGGGATACGGCTCCGCATCAAAACCATCCACCAAAGCGATAACAAAAACCTGCGGAAGTGGGACATGTACAACCTACGAAATACCAGGTCCGAGCAAGTGACCATGGGTTAACAACTCCTTGCTTCCTAATTCGGATAGACTGAAAAAAACGCTGAGCCCTGACCACGTCTCTTATAATAGGCACACGAATGAAACGAATCCATAACCGGGAAAAAGAACAATTCAAAAAACTGTTCAAACAGGATCATACGGATAACTTTGAAAAGAGATTCCAGATTTTAGAAACTTTTCTCCAAACCGAACGTCACGTTACTGCTGATGAATTGATACAACTTCTTAATGATAACGGGTATCAGATCGATTCTGATTTGGTCCGAGACACCCTAAAGCTGATGTGCCGCTACGGTTTTGCTCATAAAAACAGCTTTCTCAACGGTATCGTACGTTATGAACACAGACACTTGGGTCAACACCATGACCACATGATCTGTACCAAATGCATGAGTATTATTGAGTTTGAAAACGAAGATCTCGAGAACCTGCAAGTTCAAATTGCATCCGCCTACAATTTCCACATGCTGCAGCACAAAATGGAAATTTACGGCATTTGTTCCGAATGCCTCAAAGAACGTGCTAAACTGATGCCGCTGATTAATGCAAAACAAGGGGAACGGCTTGAAATCAAAGATTTTTCAGGTGGCTCCGACGCCCACATGCGGTTGTTAAGCATGGGGATAAGAATGGGCGATAAAGTCCATGTCATATCCAATCTTGGCAAGGGACAAGTGGTTGTTGCCGCGGATTACAATCGATATGCCCTTGGACGTGGACTTGCAAAAAAGATACTGGTAGAACCGATAAGTTAAATTAACACCCTTTAATGCTTCAAGATATTGTGTATTCAATAAATAAGCCGATGCTTTTAAGTGAGATGAAAGAAAACCAGACCGGAAAAATTGTTCGGGTCGGGGGAAATGGTGCGCTACGCAAACGCATATTAGAAATGGGTATTACCAAAGGTACTGATATTTATGTTGAGAAATATGCACCTTTGAAAGACCCCATTGAACTGATTGTAAAAGGTTACCACGTATCTCTTCGTGTCGAAGAAGCTGCACAAATAACGGTCGACGATGTGAAGTAACACAACCATAATGGATCGAAAAAGCCTATCAATAGCCCTTGCCGGCAATCCCAATTCAGGTAAGACGACAATATTCAACAATATCACCGGAACCAGACAAAAGGTTGGTAACTGGCCGGGCGTAACGGTTGAAAAAAAAGAAGGGACGGTTAAAAAGTTCGGGTACGACTTTAAGATAGTCGACCTTCCCGGCACATACAGTTTGACGCCCTTCTCCATTGAAGAAATTGTTGCGCGAAATTACGTGATAGACGAACGCCCGGATGTGGTGATCGATATCATCGATGCATCTAACCTCGAGCGAAGCTTATATCTTGCCACCCAACTCAGGGAAATTGATTGTCGGGTTCTATTTGCCCTTAATATGGCCGATGTTGCCAATGCTCGAGGCATAAAGATTGACGGCAAGAAGCTCTCGGAGCTGTTAGAAGTACCCGTCGTCTTCACCATTGGCAACAAAAACGAAGGGATCGACACGCTGCTAAAAAGCGCTATTGACTTGGCAGAATCGAATTATACCGTTACCAAAGAACGTAAAGTCAAATACAACAAAGATATCGAAAATTCTATTTCGAAATTACAGCTTTATTTAGAAAACCGAATTGAAGATTCAGTCCCCTCCAATTTCAGATGGACAGCGATTAAGTTAATAGAAGACGATAAAATTGTTAAAGAGCGAATCGTTCAGAAAACCGGAGAAAAAAGTCAAGGCATCCTTCAAGAGGTAAAGGTTCAACGTGACCTATTGACAAGCCGTTTTGATGACGATCCAGAAATCGTCATGACGGAGGAACGCTACGGCTTTATCGCGGGTATAATCAAAGAGGTGCTCACAACCTCAACCAAACAACGTGTTGACATCTCTCGAAACATCGATCTCGTGCTCACCAACCGCTTTATCGGTTTTCCTATCTTTGTTCTTTTTATCTGGGCCATGTTTCAATTAACATTTTCCCTGGGAGCCTATCCCATGGAATGGATCGAGAGTTCTATTGGTTTTATCTCAATGAACCTTGGTCGAACGCTGCCAGATAATCTTTTTAAGGATCTCCTTTTAGACGGAATCATCGCAGGTGTGGGAAGTGTTGCCGTATTTTTACCAAACATTCTGATCCTTTTTTTCTGTATAGCGCTCTTTGAAGACACCGGTTATATGTCCAGAGCCGCCTTTCTCATGGATAAAATCATGCACATCATCGGACTACACGGCAAATCTTTTATCCCCATGTTGATGGGGTTCGGGTGTAATGTGCCTGCCATTATGGCAACTCGTACGTTGGAAAGCGATAAGGATCGCAAACTCACTATTCTAATTACACCGTTTATGTCATGCTCTGCTAAACTCCCTGTCTACATTGTCCTTGCCGGAACCTTCTTTGGTGGCAAAGCCGGAACCGTCATATTTTCCATATACATGTTGGGTATCGTCCTTTCTATCATAACCGGACGTATTTTCCGCTCGACACTTTTTAAAGGTGCCGATGCGCCATTTGTCATGGAGCTACCCCCATACCGAGTACCTATGATAAAAAGCCTGTTGATCCATATGTGGGATCGCAGCAAAATATTTCTAAAAAAGATGGGTGGTATCATCTTGGTGGCTTCGATTCTGATTTGGGCGCTGTCGACATTCCCTCTAAATATTAAGTATCAAACCGATTATGACGCGGAAATTAACAAGGTTAACGCCTATTATAGATCCAAAATTTCCACCGCAATCGATTCTGGTAAAACCAATTTCGAGCAGCAACGGGACGATATGATTCTCAAGATTACCAGGAAAAAGAAAGCGGAAAAGGCGGAAAAATCTTTAATGGGTCGTATTGGCAAAGCTTTCGCCCCAATCTTCTCACCTCTCGGTATCGATTGGCGAGGCAGCGTAGCCCTTCTTTCAGGTTTTGCTGCCAAGGAAATCGTTGTAAGTACACTGGGCGTCCTATATGCCACGGATAGAGAACAGGATTCCGAAGCCCTCAAACACGCGCTCTTATCTTCGAGCATGACATCCCTATCAGCCCTGGCAATGATGGCCTTTGTCCTTTTATATGTACCATGCCTGGCAACAGTGGCAGTAATAAAACGTGAAACAGGCTCTTTAAAATGGACCGTTTTCAGTATTGCATACAGCACCCTGATCGCATGGCTCGCAGCCTTTTGTATATACCAGGGAGGAGGGCTTTTGGGATTCAGTTAACCCTAAATTGTTAAAATGACATTCCAGCCTATTGAATGAACACAGTAAGAATCGAAAGGTTCATATTATGACGGATTTTGCACCCGCATATATAGAAACTTACCAGAACGGTTTATTTGCAGATAAGATCAAACAAGCTTACGAAATTTTAAGCTCCTGCGAACTTTGCCCCAGAAAATGTAACGTCGATCGCGTATCCGGTGAAAAGGGCGTATGCAAAACAGGTGAAAAAGCGGTGGTCTCAAGTTTTAACCCTCACTTTGGCGAAGAGGAGCCTTTGGTCGGAAAAAATGGCTCAGGGACGATTTTTTTTACTCATTGCAACTTGCTATGCAATTTCTGCCAGAATTATGACATCAGCCATCTCGGTCATGGAGAGGAAATCTCCAACGAACAGCTGGCAGGTATCATGCTGCATTTACAAAATTCAGGGTGCCACAACATTAATTTTGTAACGCCATCTCACGTTGTACTGCAGATTCTTGCAGCTACCGAAATCGCGGCTAAGAACGGTCTATCCGTACCTCTCGTATACAATACCGGAGGCTATGACAGTGTTGAGACATTAGATATATTAGAAGGTATTATTGATATATATATGCCTGATTTTAAATTCTGGGACCCTCAGATTGCCAAAGCCGTTTGCAATGCCGAAGATTATCCGGAAGTAGCGCGAAAAGTACTCACTAAAATGCATCGACAAGTGGGCGATCTCGTTATCGACAGATCCGGGATTGCTCAGCGTGGAATTCTCCTTCGCCACCTCGTTCTTCCTTCGGGTCTTGCGGGGACTCGTGAACTGATGAGATTTATTGCGCGTGAAATTTCGATAAACACCTACGTGAATATTATGCCCCAATACCGTCCCTGCGGAAGAGCCGATGAAATTAGTGAGCTATCTGTTTATCTTTCCCAAAAGGATTATAAAATGGCATTGGAGGCTGCAAAGGCGGAAGGGATTGAACGACTCGACAGCAGACGGCGAAGGTTTATGATATTTTAAACTTAAGTTTCGCACCCTAACTTTAACCGAAATCTAAAGAGCAAAGGGGCTGGATTATATTTTTTAAAGGCAAAATGAAAAAGAAACACTATCTATATCTATGGTTAACTATAATTCTGATGTCGGTTTTCAGCGATTTGGCCTCAGCCGAGCGTCTGGCTGTTGCCGTTCCGGTCGCCAACGTTCGTTCAGGGCCTGGGGTAACATACGAGGTGCTGTGGCAAATCGAAAAACATCACCCCTTATCCATTATAAAAAAATCCGGTTCCTGGTACTTTTTTCGCGATTTTGAAGGTGACCAGGGATGGATCCATAAGTCACTTATCAACAAGAAATCGTCAATTATTACCAAAAAAGAGAAAAGTAATATTCGGTCCGGGCCAGGCACCACGTTTAAAATACTATTAACTGTTGAAAAAGGGGTTCCTTTTAAGATCATCAATCAGAAAGGCAGTTGGATCCATATTCAACATGCAGACGGTGAAAAGGGCTGGATACATCGGTCTCTGGTCTGGTAGTTGGGTTGATAAATTATAACCTTATCGAGCATAACCAACATATGAAATTGCTCAACAACAATAACAGATTGATTGTCGGTTTGGGTTCGGCACTCATCGATATCCTGGTGCATGAAGACGACGAATTTTTGGAGAAAACCGGTGCCATTAAAGGGGGTATGATCTATGTTGATAAAGATTATATTGAACATACCTTAACGCTAACCGCAAAGGAATCTCACATTGTTCCCGGCGGATCTGCCTGTAATACTATGATCGGCATTGGCAAGCTCGGTGGACAAGCCCGCTTTGTCGGAAAAAGCGGTAAAGGTAATATGGGACATTTTTATGAAACAAATCTAAAAGAAAACAATGTCGAACCGGCGCTTTTCAAATCCTCATCACCAACCGGCAGAGTGTTATCTGTTATCACACCAGATGCACAGCGCTCCATGTTCACTTATCTTGGCGCTGCGTCAGAAACTCAACCCGAGGAAATTACAAAAGACTGTTTTAACAATGCTGCCATTGTTCATATTGAAGGATATATTC
The DNA here is from genome assembly GCA_020345745.1 of Desulfobacterales bacterium. Lineage (GTDB taxonomy): Bacteria > Desulfobacterota > Desulfobacteria > Desulfobacterales > UBA11574. The sequence goes on along the minus strand of CP070768.1, from coordinate 2,628,952 downwards.
TTTTTAACGAAAATTTGATTTTATCAGCCTTAAATGCTGCCAAAAAAGCGGGCGCACGTATCTCACTGGATCTGGCCAGTTTTACGGTGGTAGAGGGAGCCAAACCACTGCTTGAAAAAATTGTTAAAGAGTCTGTTGATATTTTGCTTGCCAATGAAGATGAAGCGTTGGTTTTTACGGGCTACTCTGATGAAAGTAAGGCGCTGGAAAGTCTCGCAAAAAACGTTCATATCGCTGTACTCAAATTGGGCGAACGGGGAAGTTATATTGCACAGTCCGACAAAAGGATAAAGATAGCTCCTTTGGGAACCGGTGTTGCTGTTGACACAACGGGTGCTGGCGATCTTTGGGCATCAGGCTTTCTGTACGGATTGGTCAACGGCTACAATATTGAAACATGCGGAATGCTCGGTTCTGCCTGTGGTTATGAAGTGTGCCAGGTCATCGGGGCAAACATTCCTCAAAAAGGGTGGGAAAGGATCAGAAAAATACTGGAGGGATAATGGGAAAAAAAAGGATTTCTCGTTCAAGGAAAAGGGATCTAGAACAACCCGATGAGTTCATTACTTTCTGGACCAAATTATTCAATTTTGCGTCTGAAAACAAAGTGTTGCTCTCGGGCATTTTGGGGTTTTTTATTGTTCTAATTGTCGTCGTTTCTGGCAGTGCATATTATCTTAAAACGTCCGAAGACCGATCATTTGCGTTACTACAATACGCCATAAACACATATCAAACTGCTTTGGGAAGCAACGGACCTTATAAGGCATACCTTGAGGTGGATAAGGAGTTCCAATCGATTCTGGAAAAATATCCGAGAAGAAAAGGGGGGAAACTGGCAAGATTGATATATGCCAACATCTGCTACAATGCCGATAACTATGACAAAGCCATCGATTTATACCTGTCATCCCTTGCCGATTTTCAAAATGAACCGTATTTAAAAAATATCGTATTAAACAGTCTGGGCTATGCCTATAAAGGTAAAAAAGATTACCAGACGGCTGCAACGTTCTTTGAGAAGGTCGTTGCAGAAGCCAATGCGACCTTAAAAGATGACGCCCTCTTTCATCTAGGGGATTTGTATGCAAAAATGGGTTACCATGATAAAAGCGTGGAGGCTTTTAGAAAGATCCTATCTAACCATACCGATTCCATGTATATTGAAATTGCAAAGGAAAAAGTAAAAGGCTACGACCTTTGAAAAGGGTGTTTTTCAAAGATACCAGGATAGACAATAAAAATGGCCTGTCACATGGTCTGTGACAGGCCATTTTAAATTAAGAAGAAAAACAGATGAAGAAATTATTAGGTTAAAGAATATTTATGCAAATTGCTTGCCAATGTTATAACAAAATCAAATATAATCCATAAAATATCATATCACATGAATTTTCAGAAAGTTAAAACAAGCTGAAAATCTAATCCATAAAAAAAATCCAAGGAAGCCAAATTTTGACCCAAAAAAGTTTCCATTTGGATACTGAATTGTTTCCAAATGGAAATACAAGATGTCACCTATCCATTCATTATGAAATAATAAGCATAAATAAGAGATTTGTTGTTTGGTCGTTCAGTATGAGATGAGAACCTAATACTGTCGAGCTAATAAATTCGATATTTGTTAATTTTTTTATTGAGTCCGCTTTTCCCGATTCCGAGAAGTTCGGCAGCCTTTGATTGAACATTATTTGTCAGTTTCAACGCCCTTTTAATCATCATTTTTTCTAATGTTGTAACAGTTTCGTGTAATTTTGCATCAGGTGGGATACCGTCAAGAAATTGAGCATCTTTAACACTGCCTTTAAAATCCTTTGGAAGGTCAGACAGCCGAATAATTTCACCAGGGCACAGGATCATCGCCCGTTCAATCACGTTTTCAAGTTCACGGACATTTCCAGGCCAACTGTAATTGTAAAAAAGACGTTCAACTTCCTGATCAAGACCGGTTACCGAGACCGCAGACTTTCGCTCGTCCCCATATTTATTTATAAAGTGGTCCACAAGCAGGAGAATATCCGCCTGGCGCTCCCTTAAAAGAGGGAGGACAATATGGACCACATTCAATCGATAATAGAGGTCCTCCCTGAATCGTCCTTGTTCCATCTCTTCTTTGAGATTTTTGTTGGTAGCGGCAATAATACGAATATCGACCGAAATCGGTCTAACACCCCCGACTCTTTCGAAAATTTTTTCCTGGAGAATCCGTAAAAGTTTTACCTGAAGACTTTGTGAAAGCTCACTTATTTCATCAAGAAACAGGGTTCCCCCGTCGGCCAGCTCAAAACGGCCTTTCTTCATGGCCACGGCACCGGTAAATGCCCCTTTTTCATGGCCAAAAAGTTCGCTTTCAAGGAGGGATTCGGCAAGTGCGCTACAGTTCACGGCAACAAAGGCTTTATCTCGCCGCAGACTATTAAAATGAATCGATTTAGCAACCAACTCCTTACCGGTCCCGCTTCCCCCCTCAATTAAAACCGTAGCTGAGGTTGGTGCAACTTTCCAGATAGTTTCGAAAACATCCTGCATTGCTTTACTTTTTCCGATTATGTTACCAAAACTATATTGCAATTCCACTGCATTTCTGAGCTGTCGGTTTTCCTTTACTACCCGATACATAGAAATGGCTTTGTTCACATAAAGAATCAACCTGTCATTATCGAACGGTTTGAGGATATAGCTGTAGGCACCCTTTTGCATGGCCTCTACCGCTTTATCCACTGTACCGTGAGCCGTCATCATGATAACCGGGAGATCTTCATCTTCAAGCTTAATTTTTTCCAAAAGTTCCATGCCGTCCATGGAAGGCATTTTCATATCTGTGAGTACGAGATCCACATCGGCATTTTTCAATATTTCAAGAGCCTCAATTCCGCTGTTAGCGGTAAAGGTTTCAAAACCTTCTTCTTCGAGAACCGCACTTAAAATAAGCGGATAATTTTTTTCATCATCTACAATAAGGATTGTCTCCATGACTACATTAAACTCCGTATTCGACAGGTAGTTCAATCGTCACACGGACGCCGCAATCCGTCCTATTGGCAATCTGAACCGTTCCCCCGTGAGATTCAATTATATTTTTCACAATACCAAGCCCCAATCCGGTGCCTTTTTCTTTGGTTGAAAAAAAAGGATCCCATATTTTTCCCAT
>CP070768.1:2609050-2625701 GCA_020345745.1 Desulfobacterales bacterium | reverse complement strand
TTCTTTGATGAAATATCCAATGCCCTTGCAAAGGGCGACAGGGTTGAGATCCGCGGTTTATGTTCATTTTATGTCAAAAAGTACAAGGAGTACGTTGGGAGAAATCCAAAGACCGGTGAATCGGTAAAGGTTAGTCCAAAGAAACTGCCCTTTTTCAAATGTGGACAGGAGCTGAAAGAGCGGGCAGATTATTAATTGAGTAGAGAACGGCAAGAAAGTAGACGAGGATACGGTTTTTGCAGCATTAATCATAGGAAAAATGAAAAGGGGCACCCTTTTTGATGCGGTGCCCCTTATATTTCAAGTCCATTGAATGGACGTTTTATTTCTTAATGAACCTCGATTTTCCTGACAGCGCTCTCTTCAGACTTTTCCAAATTCACCTTCAGGATACCAGCCTTATAGGTCGCTTCTATTTTGTCCTTATCCACATTTCCTGGAATTCGAAAGCTTCTTTGAAAGGATCCGGAATATCTCTCTGCGCAGTGGCAGCACTCACCTATTGAGACCTCCTTGGTCTTTTCGCCTTTTACCGTAAGCATTCCCCCAGAGAAAGAGATGTCCAGTTTCTCCATGTCAATGCCTGGCAGTTCCATGGTAACATGGTACACCGTGTCTGTCTCCGCTATATCGGAAGCCGGCAACCAATCACATTCGTCCATATAGGCGGTCGGAATCCTCCAATCGCTAAAGAAGCGATCCAGAAGCCTATCATGCGGTCTGAAAGCGACGTCGAGTCTCGGGCTCACATTTAACATTCTCATCATAATCGTCACCTCCTCTACAGCGAGCTTTCCCGCTGTCATTTTACGAAAATAAACATCTTTGGTCTGAAGTCAATCATCGAAAAGGTGATGCAAATAAATGGTAAGGATATCAAAGATTTTCATGAAAATCGCCGACAACTAATTTGGGTCGTGCAGCTTGACAAATAACGTGATCGTGAAAATTTTAAATTATCATCCAAATATAAGGGAGGTAACGCCAATGGCTCTAAATATTGCACAACAATTAATCAAAACCCATCTTGTAAGCGGTAACATGGAACCTGGCCGGGAGGTCGGTTTGAAAATCGATCAAACACTTACCCAGGATGCAACCGGGACCATGGTCATGCTGGAGTTCGAAGCCATGAACATCTCGAAAGTAAAAACAGAACTATCAGCCCAGTACGTGGATCACAATCTTTTGCAGACCGATTTTAAAAATGCGGACGACCATCTCTTTCTTCGCAGTGCCTGCAAAAAATTTGGTCTCTGGTACAGTCGGCCAGGGAACGGCGTGAGCCATCCGGTGCATATGGAACGGTTCGGGATTCCGGGGAAAACATTACTCGGTTCAGACAGCCATACCTGTGCTGCCGGATCTCTCGGGATGCTGGCTATGGGTGCCGGTGGGCTTGAAGTAGCCATGGCCCTGGCAGGTGAAGCCTTGCACATGGTCATGCCTAAAATATGGGGTGTAAAGTTAATCGGTACTTTGCCCGACTGGGTAAGTGCCAAAGACGTTATCCTTGAAATGCTGCGCCGGCGCGGAGTAAGAGGAGGAATTGGTAAAATCATAGAATACTATGGACCGGGTTTGGACGCCTTGTCAGCTATGGATCGGCATGTAATTGCCAACATGGGAGCGGAACTGGGTGCAACGACCTCTGTTTTTCCATCCGACCAGACAGTAAGAAAATTTTTAAAGTCCCAGGGGCGTGAAGCAGACTGGACGGAAATCCTGGCAGACGAGTCGGCCGGATATGATGAACATGAAGAGATTAATCTTTCTGAGCTGGTGCCGCTTATTGCTTGCCCGAGTAGTCCGGGCAATGTGGTACCCGTCAGTGAGGTGGCTGGAAAAGAAATCTACCAGGCTTATTTAGGGTCATCAGCCAATCCGGGTCTCCGGGACTTTGCGGTCCCGGCGATGATGGTAGATGGCAAGCAGGTCGCCGACCATGTGTCCTTTGATGTGAACCCAACCTCGAGACAGATTGTCGAAAACCTGATTGATTTGGGTTATCTGGAAAAACTGATTCAATCCGGTGCACGTTTACACCAGGCCGGGTGCGGCGGATGTATCGGAATGGGACAGGCTCCGGCAACCGGTAGGATCAGCCTGCGAACGGTTCCGAGAAACTTCCCTGGAAGGTCGGGAACCATAGAAGATCAGGTCTATCTTTGCAGTCCCGAGACTGCCACAGCTTCAGCGCTTATCGGAATAATCACGGATCCACGCTCACTGGAAATGGACTATCCTCGATTTGTCGAATCCGAGAAATACCGGATCAATACCGCTATGTTGGTTGCACCCACTAACAGAGAAGAGAATGTGCAACTTGAAAAGGGGCCCAACATAAAGCCTTTGCCGAAATTCAATCCAATGCCTGATACCTTGTCAGGCCCCGTACTTATAAAGGTTGGTGATAACATCTCAACAGATGAGGTGATGCCTGCCGGTGCCAGGGTGCTGCCTTTCCGGAGCAATATTCCGGAAATCAGCAAATTTACTTTCAGTCGCATAGATGAAACTTATTACGATCGGGCTACTGAAAACCAAAGGCAGGATTCTTTTGCCATCTGTGGTTCCAATTACGGTCAAGGATCGAGCAGAGAACACGCCGTGATAGGACCCAGATATCTCGGTTTGAGAGCTGTTATTGCCAAAACCTTTGCCCGCATTCACTGGCAGAATTTAATCAACTTCGGGGTTTTGCCCCTGACCTTTCAAGATCCAGATGACTGGAATAGAATCGAACAGGATGATATATTGGAGATAACCCAGGTCCGCAGGGCCATTCAAAAGGAAAAGAGGATAACAATCATTAATCGAACAAAGGACGAAAGCTATGTGGTGGAACACACCATGAGCGCTAGACAAATCGAGATGGTACTGGAAGGGAGCTTGATTAACGTTGTTCAACAGAACAGGTGAGGTGGCGTAACTGGCTCGGCTTCAAGGGATATTTTATATTGCAAAATTGAACAGAATCACTTTGTTTAGGGCTAATTTTTAGTACACTCATAAATTAATGCAGCCGTGATTAAATTCACTATTCTTTCAAAATTAGTTTTAATCAGCTTCTAAGTAATACCACAGTTTAACTACTATATATTGTGTTATTATTTATTTGACATACAAAATAAATTGTTCTATATGGTCTTTAATTTTAATTATTAATCTATCTTAAACGTTGGTTTTTATGTACGCAGGCTTAAGCAGTTGATCTTTTAAGTCTTCTTTAACATATGAACCATATCAGATGCATTCTTCATGAGTTATCCGGCTAAGGAGATGGTTTAATGGCCAACATGAAAGACATTATAGAAAGACGGAAACATCGCCGATTCCAGGCTCGAAGAGGCACATTTGCCGCACTCAATAATGGATCCTTAAAGATCGGTCAGATCCAAAATATCAGCAAGGGCGGGCTTGCCTTCAGGTATATTGCCAATGAAGGACAAGCAGAAGGATCGAATAACGTTGATATATTTGTAACCGATAATCATTTTCTTCTGAAAAAAATACCCTTCACAACGGTTTCGGACAACCGTTTAGATCTTGAAATTCCTTTCAGCACTGTATCATTAAGGCAGTGCTGTGGACAATTCGGTGAATTAACACAGACCCAACAGTCTGAGCTAGATCATTTCATCAAAGGCTATACAGTTAGTTAATTCTAAGATTTTAATTCCATTATCAGACAACACGTTCAACAATCGTTGTAAGTTTTAGCTTGTCTCAAAAATAAGTTCTGATTGCATGGCTGTTACGGCGCTTGGAACGTTATTTTGAAATTCGCTATAGATACTTGAAAATCGACATAAAAAACCCGGCCTAAGCTTTAAGCCGGGTTTGCTTTTTACAAAACATTCGTGCCGATTTTTTACAACCGGCATTGATGCATTCATTTAATCCAAATGTCTCACACGGTTGCTTAGTCTATTTGAGGTCTTGGCAGCACTTTGGCCTGTTCAGCAATTTGGGGTACCTTATGTTCCCATTCAATGGCCATCATGTGAACCCCATGGACCCCTTTCATCTCTTTGAATTCTTCAACCTGCTCACAGGCAATCTTGATTCCTTCCTCAGCCACCTGCTTTTTACCGACCCCTTTCAGACGGTCGATAAGATCTTCCGGCACTTCGATGCCCGGTACTTTCTTTTGCATGTATCTGGCCATACCCACATTCTTCATCGGGGTTACGCCGGCAAGAATATACACCTTCTCTGTCAGACCCATGTCGTTGGCCTGCTCGATCCACTTGCGGAACCGGTCCATGTTGTAGATGCACTGGGTCTGGATAAAGTCAACCCCGGCCTCGATCTTCTTGTCCAAACGGTGCACCCGCCATTCATAGGGTTCTGCAAAGGGATTGGCAGCGGCACCGATAAATATTTTTGGCGGATCTTCGATGTCTGCTCCGGTCTGGAACTTACCCTCGTCCCGCATGGTCTTGACCATGTTAATCAGCTGAATGGAGTCGATATCGAAAACGCCCATGGCATCCGGATGATCTCCGAACATGCAGTGATCCCCGGTCAAACACAGCATGTTTCGTACGCCATGCGTATAGGCTCCAAGAATGTCGGCCTGCATGGCCAGTCGGTTGCGATCCCGGCATACCATCTGAAAATTCGGCTCAAGCCCTTCCTGAATCAATATTAAACAGGCGGCCCAACTCGCCATGCGGACAACAGCTGTCTGGTTATCGGTAATATTTACCGCATCCACCATGCCTTTCAGATGCTCGCACTTTTCTACTATTTCCTCCGCTGTGGTGCCTCGCGGTGGACCCAGCTCGCCTGTGAATGCAAAATGACCGGCCCTTAGAACTTTTTCCAAATTGCTTCCTGATTTCATCTCGCTCATCTGTCCTGATCCCTTATTCCGTTAAGTCGTTGATTGGTTATTTAGCTTGCTCCGGTTTCTTGTATCCCGGCTGGATCAATGTTCGCGGTTTCTGGTTCTTCCATGGTACAATTGCATAAAATCTTTTAATGAGGTCTAAGCGGTCCTGGCCGGCTAGGCGCCCGTATATTTCGAACCAGGCGCAAGGCTGATCCTGGCTTATCTCGCATTTGCCTTGGTCGGTACCGCCGCAGGGTCCGTTATAAAGTCCCTTGGCACACATGGTTACCGGGCAGATACCGCCGGTCCACGCCAAAACACAGGCGCTGCAAGAGCGGCAGCGTTCCTCATACCACCCCACATCCTGATTGACCCCGATAAAGGTCGTGTCCACCGCCGGCAGAACCGGTTTATCAGGATAACGTTCAGCCAAAAACTGAATCCCGGCGCCACAGGCCATGGATAACAGCGCCTCATACGGTTTCACCATCTCATCCAATACCTCCAAATACTCTCGATCGCATTGGCGTTCAATGGTAGCCGCTCCCAGTTCAATGGGATCTTCTTCAAGTTTGCGAGCCATATCAAGCTCGGCATTTAATACCGCTACCTCTTTTTCACCGCCTGTCAAACACACGGCAACACAGGTTCCACAACCCACGCTTAATACCTTCTTGTACCCCTTGAGCATCTCTTTGATCTCTTCAAAGGGCTTTCTTTCGGCAACTATCATAATTCCTCCTGTTGCACCAAACGGATTACCAAATCAAGTTTAAAGGGTTTTCTAATGGGTTTTCGCCCATTTCTTTAGTGGATTCGGCCCAAGCTCCCGAATGTTATCCGTCATCTCCTTTGCATAGGCCGCAAAGGTCGGTCCCTCACCTGAAGAAAGGTTATACATTCTTACTCTATCTGCTTCCAAACCGATTTCTTCCAGCAGGATACGAACGTGATCCACGCGTTCACGGGCTCTGAGATTTCCTTCGTTGTAATGGCAGTTTCCTTCCAGGCATCCCACAGCGTATACACCGTCGGCACCTTTTTGAATCGCCCTCAACAGATGCATGACATCCACTTTTCCGGTGCATGGCACCCGAATGATTTTTATATTGGTCGGATAATCGAGTCGCATGGAACCTGCCAGGTCCGCGGCCGAATACCCTCAGTAATCACAGCAAAATGCGATAATCGTCGGTTCAAAATCCGCCATTACATACCCTCCACAAGCAACGAATCAATTTTACTCATGATTTGATCGTCTTCATAGTAGCTTAATTGAATGGTCTGCCGCGGGCAGACGCAGGCACACACGCCACATCCGTGGCAAATGGCCTCATTGATTTCTATTACTTTTTCTTCTTCGTTAAAACTAGGTACCTCAAAGGGACAACAGCGAACACAGGTCAGGCACTTGACACAGGTATCGACATCAACCTTGGCTGTAATAGCCGAAAGCTTGATTTCCGATTTTGCTAGGAAAGTCGTGGCCCGCGAAGCAGCTGCTTGCGCCTGTGCGATTGTTTCCGAAATGAGTTTGGGGCCATGGGCCGTGCCACACAGGAAAATACCGTCTCCCGGCATATCCACCGGCCGAAGTTTGACATGCGCTTCGATGAAGAAACCTTCCGGGTTACGATTCAGTTTCATAACTCCACACAGTGCCTCGGTATCCTCTGCCTCCACACCTGCGCTCAAGACAACAAGATCCGATGTTATCTCTATATCCCGCTGGAGGATATGATCTTTAACTGTAACAAGAAGGGCACCATCCGATGCGGAAGATACCGTCGGAGGTGTTTCCCTGTTGAAGCGAATAAAAACGACCCCCTGTTTCCTTGCCTCGGTATAATAATCTTCGAGAAGACCGTAGGTTCGGATATCTCTGTACAGTACAAAAACCTGGGTGTCCGGATTGAGCTTCTTTATGTGGAGTGCATTCTTCACAGCGCTCTGACAACAAATGCGTGAGCATTCGACATTGTCATCGTTACGTGAACCCACACACTGGATCATCACCACATTGTTGAAATCAGCAGCGCCTTTCTCTGCAAGGCGATCGCTCAGCTCCACCTGAGTAATGACATTATCTTGTTCTTGGTAAAGAAATTCAGTCGGAGCGTACTCTTTAGCCCCGGTTGCCACAATAATGACCCCGTGTTTTACGGTCTGCAGCTCTTTTTCAGGGCCCACCTCGATGTTGGTCGAAAAATTACCTTTGAATCCTTCGAAACCGACGATATTGGCTGCCGTCAGGACGCTGATTCTTGCACTGGCTTCTACTTGCTCGATAATTTTTTCCAGGTTTGCCTGCACATCCTCTCCTTCGATGGTATGATGAAGTTTTCGTGCAAACCCACCGAGCTGCGCCTCCTTTTCGACCAGAACCACATCGAATCCCTGTTTATCGAGACTCAATGCAGCGTTCATACCGGCAATGCCTCCGCCAATAACCAGTGCCTGTTTGTTAATTGGTACGATCTTCTCTTTTAGCGGCCTGAGGTAGGCGGCCCTTGCCACAGACATGCGAACAAGATCTTTTGCTTTCTCTGTTGCCGCATCCGGATCTTTGGAGTGTATCCACGAGTCCTGGTTGCGGATATTGGCCATTTCAAACAAGTATTTATTTATGCCGCATGCCTCAAGGGTTTCCATAAACATCTGCTCGTGGGTCTTGGGGCTGCAAGAAGCGACCACCAGGCGGTTGAGCTTGTGCTCGATGATCCGCTCTTTTATGATGTCCTGGGTATCCTGACTACAAGTAAACAGATTCTGGTCAGCATAAACCACATAGGGTAGTTTTGCCGCATATTCCTGAACCGACGTCACATCCACAATGCCGCCAATATTGATACCACAATTGCAAACAAAAACGCCGATACGAGGCTCCTCTTTGGAGACATCGATCTCTTCGGGAATGTCGACTGTGGGAATATCCGTCCCTCTTGCCTCAGCCAGCTCGGTACCCGCCAAACAGGCGGCGGCACTGGCTTCTGTAACCGCTCCGGGAATATCTTTGGGGCTTTGCAGCACACCACAGGTATAGATGCCGGGTCGAGATGTCACCACCGGTGAAAAGGGGTTGCTTTTTACAAAGTTATATTGGTTGAGTTCTATACCCAGGCGCTTTGCAAGATCAGCGGACGAGTCTGTAATCTGCAGACCCACCGACAGGACCGCCATGCCGAAGATTTCTTCTTTAATGTCGCCGGCTTCATCGACGTAATGCACCACGATGTCACCGCTTTCAGGTACTTCCGTAACAGTATGGACCCTAGCCTTGATGAAACGAACACCATCTTTATCCTTGGCACGAAGGTAATACTTTTCATAGTCCTTGCCAAAGGTCCGCATGTCCATATTGAATATGGCACAATCGAGATCACCACCATGGGCGTGCTCCTTGGCGACCATGGCCTCTTTGACAGCATATGTACAGCAAACCGAGGAACAGTAGCCATTGCCGCACTGATTGGTATCTCTGGATCCGACACACTGGAGCCACGCAATACTTTTGGGCTCTTCACGGTCCAACGGTCTCATGAGGTGTCCGAAATAAGGTCCGGATGCACTCAAGATTCTTTCAAATTCTTCACTGGTAACCACATAGGCATAGTTTCCATATCCCAGAATATCTAGGTTGGACGGATCATACCCTTGGCTCCCCGCAGAAAGAATGACAGAACCGACCTTGACCGTGGTTTCGCGTTCTTTATCGTCGTAGGTAATCGCTTTTGCGATACACATGTTCTCGCATAATCCGCACCCGACACATGTCTCCGTGTCGATGGCAAAAGCCAGGGGAACCGCCTGGGCATATTCAATGTAAGTCGCCCTTCTGTCATCCAGTCCCTTGTTGTATTGATTTACGGCCGTGACCGGGCAATGTATTGCGCACTCACCACAGCCGGTGCATTTAACCGGGTCAATGTATCGTGGGTAATTGACCATCTTAACCGAAAAATTTCCGGGATCACCCTCGACATCTGTCACTTCGCTATTGGTTATCAGATTGATGTTCATGTGCCGGCCGACCTCGACCAGTTTGGGTGAGATCACTCACATGGCACAGTCATTGGTGGGAAACGTCTTATCGAGTCTAGACATCATTCCGCCAATGGTCGGCGATTTATCCACCAGATAAACGTAATAATCTGAATTGGCCAGATCGAGAGATGCCTGCATACCCGCGATACCGGCACCCACAACCATAACTGATCCGCTTTTTTTAGCCATCTTTCCTCCCTATAAGAGACCTTTGATAAAGGTCTTCTTTACCTGTCATTTGTCCGTGGCCAGTGACGCACGACTATAATGCTGCAAAGACGGGTTTTTTATTTTCCATGCCCGTAAATTCGACCTTGTTCGTCTTTTCCATGTCAGCAATCAAGCGGGATATCAATTGGAGATCCAACCCAATCCTTTTATTGATTTCTCTGACCGACGTAGAACCCTCCTTTATCGCCAGATAAATAAGGTTCTTGTAATACTCTCTCTCAAGAACGGAATCGAGAATCAGCTCATATTTCTCTATATCCCATTTTCGACCGTATACATCTCCGTCCTGTGTAATCTTGATTTCTTTGCCGACCATCCAACGCACAATTTCATCTTTTAACGTCATCTCTGCCGCTCCGAGTTCGAGTGCAAAGGCCTCGTGGTCAAATTTCCCCTGATCCTTTATGGAATTTGTCACTGCTGTGGTAAGCTCAGCAAAGCGCTGGGCTTCTGCCGATGACACCCAAGCCAGATGAAGCCGCTCTTCTCCGATACCGGTAAGGCCAAGTAATTTTTGCGTACAGCGCACTTTCTTTTCCGCCTGAACATTACCTACCAGGTAATGGCAATCACCGAAGTGTCACCCAGCCACAAAGACGCCGTCGTTTCCCTCTTTAAATGCTCGAAGGATAAACAAAGGGTCAACTCTGCCGGAACACATAACACGTATGGGTCTAATATTCGATGGGTATTGCAACCGTGAAACACCGGCCAGGTCGGCGCCGGCATAGGCGCACCAGTTGCATAGAAAAGCAATGATTTTCGGTTCAAAATCCGCCATAATTTTTACCCTTGACTTAGAGGTTAATGGTTGCGGATAATGGGCATCGGCATGAATCTGAATTCCCTGGTTTATGGCCCATTCCCCCTTATCTGTACTTTTATATCGCACAAATCGATGCTTCGATCTGCAAATCTCGAAAATGAAGCATGTCGATGGTTAACTGCGGGCACGAAGCTGCACATAAGCCACACCCCTTACAAGAGGCAGGAATATTTTGTGCCCGATATCCTTTGCCTTCCACTTCTTCAAGCTCGATAGCGTTAAATGCACAGACTTCAGCACAAAGACCGCATCCGATACATTTTTCCGCGTCCACTTGAGAGACCAGAGGAGACACTGCAATAAAGGACTTTGACAATATGGTCGCCGCCCGGCTGGCCGCGGCCATTGCCTGGGAAATACTTTCCTCAATTGATTTAGGATAATGTGCAAGACCACACAAAAAAACGCCGTCAGTTGCAAACTCCACAGGTCTCAACTTGGCATGGGCTTCCATAAAAAATTTCTCGGTATTCAACGGGATTTTATAGAATTCCGATATCTTATCGTTTTCAGCCGGTTCAATGGCTGTGGCAAGATTCACGAGATCCGCCGCAATTTTGACATTTCTTTGCAGAATCGGATCAAACACGGTGACCTCAAGCCCAGCGTCTGATTCTGTAACCTTCGGTTTGTTATCCAGAGAGTACCGGATAAAAACCACGCCCTTTTCCCTTGCCTTTTTATATAGCGTCTCTCTCTCTCCAAATGTCCTCATATCTCTGTACAGGATAAACACATCCGTATCCGGTTGCGTTTCTTTGATCGAAATCGCCTGCAACACGGATGCTGTACAACAGATCCTCGAGCAGTAAGGACGGGTTTCATCCCTTGATCCGACACACTGGATAAATACGACGCTTTCGGCACCCTTCAATTTTTCAGGGTTTTGCTCTAGCTCGTGCCAGCGGGTTACATTGGAATGTTTTCCGTAAAGATACTCATCTGTATCGACCGCTTTGCCACCAGTTGCAATAATGGCAACCCCATGCTCAACTGTCTTTACCATGTCTTCCATGGCCACGTGGGTTTCAAAGTTACCCACAAACCCTGAAACATCAGAAACCTCTGCATTTAGCAACACGTCAATATCCGGGTGTTTTCCTACTTTATCAATCAGCCCGGAAAGATACTCCTGTACATTCTGGTCCTTCCACGTCTTGGTAAGATCTCTTGCCGCCCCGCCAAGGAAAGATGCTTTTTCAACGATGGTTGCAGGAAATCCCTGATCAGCCAAACTAATAGCTGCCGTCATACCGGCAATACCCCCTCCGATCACAAGGGCAGACTGGTTTACATCCACCGATATCTCCGGAATGGGCTCCAACATGGATGCCCTGGCGATTGACATTTTCACCAGATCTTTGCATTTTACCGTCGCTTTTTCCTTTTCCTCCGAGTGAACCCACGTGCATTGGTTTCTTATGTTGGCCATATCAAACAAATATGGATTAAGACCAGAATTGCGCATGGTCTCCTGAAATAACGGTTCATGGGTTCTGGGTGTACATGCAGCGACTACAATGCGATTTAAGTTATGGTCTTTAATGACCTCCACCATTTTATCTTGTGTATCTTGACTACAGGTGAAGAGATTCTCCTCGACATAAACGACATTGGGTAGATCTTTTGCGTATTCGGCTATGGCGGGCACGTCGGCAATGCCGCCGATATTGATTCCGCAATTGCATACAAAAACACCAATGCGCGGATCTTTATCTGCCACGTCATCTTCTTTGGGAAATTCCTTCTCCTTGACAAGGGAGCCCCTTAAAGGCGCCAGGTTGATACCTGCACTGCAGGCCGTAGCGCTGGCTTCCATGACGGATTCGGGGATGTCTTTGGGTCCTTGAAAAGCGCCGCAGACGAAAATGCCATCGCGCGATGTTGAAAACGGTTGAAAACTAGTGGTTGCGCAAAAATTACCTTCTGTGAGCTCAATACCCAGCTTGCCTGAAAGATCGACCATTGCCGAAGATGTCTCCATTCCCACAGACAGCACGATCATGTTAAAAATTTCGGTTTCAATTTCTCCGCTTTCAGTGATGTATCGAACCTCAAGATCATCGGTTTCCGGTACCGGCGTTATGGTATGAACTCGGCTTCTGATAAAGCGAACGCCATGCTTATCCTTTGCATCGTTGTAGTATTTTTCAAAATCCTTTCCATGGGTACGCATATCCATGTAAAAAATGGCGCAATCCAGATCATCATCCGCATGCTCCTTAGCAATGACTGCCTCCTTGACGGCATACATACAACATACCGACGAACAGTAGGAATTGTCACATTGGTTGAGATCCCTGGACCCTACACATTGAAACCATGCGATCTTTTTAGGCTCCTTTTCGTCTGAAATTCGGACAAGATGGCCCATAAAGGGGCCGGTCGCTGAAAGGATTCGTTCAAACTCCGTTGAAGTAATAACATTGGGATGGTTTGCGTAATTGTATGTGTCAAACTTCGAAGGGTCAAAAGGCTGAAAACCCGATGCAAGGATAACAGAACCGACATTGATTGTTGTTATATCTTCCGTCTTCGCATGGGTTTCAAGGGTAACAGCCTTGGCTTCACAGACCGTTACGCACTGGTAGCATTCACAACAACTGCCACAATCTAAGCATCGGTCAGCCTCTTCCTGAGCCGTTTCTTCATCCACTTGAAGATTGACTTCTTCAAATCCTGAAAGTCTTTTCTCCACCGGCAAGGTCGGGATTTTCATCCGATCCCTGGTCGATTCGTCTTTTGAAGGTTCTGCCCAATGAGTGCCCATGGCGGGCTCCTCCTGCCATTCAGTCGGCAGTTCCTTACCTTGCAAATATTCGGCGATGTATTTTGCTGCCCTTTGTCCAGCCTCGACAGCCTCAATAACAGTGGCAGGTCCAGAAATGACATCACCGCCGGCAAAAATGTCCGGTATATTCGTCTGCATGGTTTCAGGATTAACCTCCACAAGATTCCATTTGGAAACCTTTAAATCCAGTTTTTCGTTAAGATTGCCAAAATCCGGTTCCTGTCCGATGGCAGGAATGATATGATCCGCTTCTATGAAAAATTCCGACCCTTCAATGGGAATCGGCCGCCGCCTGCCGGTTGTGTCCTTTTCCGTCAAACGGGTGCGAATGCACTCAATACCGACGACCTGATCATTTTCACTCGATATATTTACGGGCGCGACCAAGAAATGAATCTTAACACCCTCTTTTTCAGCCTCTTCAACTTCCTCGGGCTCGGCAAGCATTTCCGCTCGGGATCTGCGGTAAATAATATGTGCCTCACTTGCACCGAGTCGAAGCGCAACTTGAGCGGCATCAAGCGCGGAATGTCCCCCCCCGATAACAACGACCTTACCATCTAGTTTCTTCAAGTTGCCCAGATGGACCTCGCTTAAAAATGCCGTGACATCCACAACGCCTTGAGATGTTTCCTCCCCGGGAATTCTGAGCTTCAGGCCTTTCCAGGCGCCTATGGCCAGAAAAATGGCGTCGGCTCCATGATTTCGAAGTTCGTCTATGGTCAGGTCTTTGCCTACTTTCGTGTTGGTGTGGATCTCGATACCGTATCGTTGGAGGTTGTTAATCTCTGAATCCAGAACCGACCGTGGTAAACGGTGTTCAGGAATTCCGTATCGCATCATTCCGCCGGCTTCGGGCATGGACTCGTATACACTCACCTGATATCCATCAAGCGCTAAAAAATATGCCGCGGTAAGCCCGGCAGGTCCTGAGCCGATGATGACAACCTTCTCGTCTCTCGGTGTAATCTCCGGTACAGGAATATCACCC
The DNA here is from genome assembly GCA_020345745.1 of Desulfobacterales bacterium. GTDB lineage: Bacteria > Desulfobacterota > Desulfobacteria > Desulfobacterales > UBA11574. The sequence goes on along the minus strand of CP070768.1, from coordinate 2,611,978 downwards.
AAGTCAACATGATCGGCAGCCACCCTTTTGAGCTCTCTTATGGAAATGGCCTCATCCAATTCCAGACGGCGACAGCTTTCTTCACAACGATGGGGACAGATTCGACCGAGAATTCCGGGAAAAGGTAGGTCTTCCATAATGATCTTTACTGCTTCCCCATATTTTCCGGCCTTTACCATGGCCACATATCCCTGAACATTCAAATTAGCTGGACAAGCCACCCTGCAGGGAGCCGTATCTAACTTATCAATGGCAAAACTGCCGGGAATAGCTTGAGCGTAGCGTATAGATGTGGCTTTACGGGTTGTCAGCCCTATATCATATTCACTGGGCATTGATACTGGACAGACGTCTGCACAGTCACCACAGGTAGTACATTTATCGCCATCGATGTATCGGGGGGTTTTGCTAAGGGTTATTTGGAAATTTCCATTCTCTCCATCAATATTCTCAACATTTGTGCAAGTATGAAGCTCGATGTTGATATGCCGGCCGACCTCGACCAGTTTGGGAGAGATAATTCACATGGAACAGTCATTGGTGGGAAAGGTTTTGTCCAGCTGAGCCATGACACCGCCAATGGCGGATGATTTTTCAACCAAATGAACGTAATAGCCGGAATCGGCTAAATCAAGGGCGGCTTGCATTCCTGCAATTCCACCACCTACAACGAGTACCGCTCCATTGTCATTTTTGGGCATCGCTAATATTCTCCTATTATTAAGACATCGAAAATTTAATTATCGCCTCATATAAAAAATATGAAAAAATACTTGATTTTAAAAAACATTTGCCAAGAATATTCGATCTTACTGTGACTGATTGCCGAAATATTCGACACCTGAAATATGGTGAAAAAAGCAAAATACTTTTTTATATGGGAGGCACATTTATGTCAACAGATTTCTATTCTTTTGATCAATCCAAAACGTTATTTTGAGATTCGATAGCGCTTGCATAAAAAAACCTCCTGCTTGTTTTTTCAAGCAAGAGGTTTTTAATTTAAAGCGTTATTGATATGGATACCGTTTCGCAGATTTCGATCATCAGGTTCTAAGAAAGGTTTTAACAAACCTGGCCCAGTTTTCACCTTCAATTTCTTTGAAAATGTCCTCGACTGAGCTACCGCCATCCGCGGCTACTTGTAAATCATCATTGGCCAAATTAAAAAGTTTCTCCCTTTCTTCATTTATAAAATTACGGGCCTCTTCTCTATAGTAGAGCCCCTTTAAGTTTTTGCGCAGCCGGGTCGGCTCAACGGCAAACAACCATCCCGTTTCATAACAAGATTCATTGGCCAAGTCGGGTTGATCTTTGAGCTTATCGTTCACGTGTGCGACGATGCCATCTATGGGGGATAGGACTTGGGCAACTTCACCATTGCGCCTGATTTGAAATCCCACCTCACCTTGCTTTAAGACCTGGCCGACATTTGGTAGCTCAATCCTTCCGAGCTTACCGATCAGTTTTTGAGCAAAATCGTCCAACCCCACGCGAACACGTCCGCCATATTCCGGTCTTGCCCATGTATGTCCCTCGTGGTAGTAGAAGTCTTCCGCAAGTTCAAATCCACTTTCTTGGCTGCGGGCATGAACGGGAAGGATTTCTGCCTGCATGCGTTCCTGCATCATCTGATCAAAAGAACAGGTGCCACATTCATAAGCACTGGGGCAAATTTTGCGCCCCACTTCCCCTGTAATCATATAACGGCATTTTCTCCGATTTGCGGGAAGCTGCATCATCTTTTCCACCCAGGTTTCGGTAAGCTTATCCTTAGCTGCCGCAATCGGTTGTGTTATCAGCTTTTCCTTATGCCGGGCGACCTTGTCCTGCATGCCGTGGTCATACACGCAGGTCGAGCAATCATAGTTGTGATCACATAATTTGTAAGAAACGACCCCTGCTTCCATCCATACACATTTCTTTTTACCCGGTGGGACAATTTTCATTGATTCTCTTTTTTTTCTGGCACCCATGTTATCTCCTCCTCCGTCGTTATGGATTTTCAATCATCGTTTGTATATTGATTAGAGCAAGGGCTGTGCCAAAATTCCAAAAACTATCGAACACATATCGTAACGAATTGATATTAAAGAAATATTTGTTTCTACAACTTGGAAAGTAACGAATAAATGAACAAATACTTTTAGTCGAAATATTCGGCACAAACAGCTTGAAAACCATTAGATATAACTATAACTTATTGAATAACCAGAACATATATCTATTGCCGAAATTAACGACATGTTGCAGAATTATTCGGCAATTGTTATGGGTCCTGCTGGAGGCTCTTATCAAGATGCCATTTAAAAAGCTCTGAACAGGTGGGGCAAAAGGCAGGCTGTTTAAAATCCGTATCCTCAATTCGGGTTGAAGAATACATAACACATCGCCGGTCTCTACAATGAATAATGCCGAATGTGTGGCCCAGCTCATGCAATACCGTCTTTTCCACTCTTTTCAGCAAGAGGTCCGGATCCGGCAGTTGGTTGTAGAATTGAGGATAAAGGCGGCGTAGTGACACAATTGAACACTTGCCTTCAATCTGTGCTAATCCAAATACAAACTGCAGAATGGGTACATACAAATCTACCGATGTAACACCAATAAACTTAAGCGTATCATGGGGGCACTCTCTTAAAAGATGCCTTAAGATCAGTTTGGAATCGTACTGGCAGCGTATCTCGTTATAGGCATACTTAGGGTTGTCCATACCCGTAAAAAATCTGCAGGTTAGATTACATCGAAATGAAATGCATTCAGAAATATGCTCGAGGATTCCCTTTTCCACCGAACCTATAGGACAGATGGTGATACATCTAGACAAAGTAACCTATGATTCCTTTTCAATCTTGTATTTTTCTATCTTGTTATAAAGCGTCTGACGATCAACTTCCAAAAGGCGGGCGGTTTTGCTAATATTCCAAT
>CP070768.1:2576313-2608950 GCA_020345745.1 Desulfobacterales bacterium | reverse complement strand
GGATTAAAAGCAACTTCAATAGGATCACCGGTAAATTCTATCGTCATATCTTCCTTTGATTCTCCAATATCGGGATTGGTGGTGGTAATAAAGAGTCTATCATCTGAAAAAGAAAAAATAACGCCTTTATAATCTTCTGAAGATAATATGGACATCCTTTTTAGCATCATTAAAAATAATAACTTATTTATTTGTATGGTATGCGATTCCCCCTTTTTTATAATTCCACCGTACTCTGGGAAATCTCCTTCTAAAAGCCTAATAATAATGGTCTCGCTCTCTTTTTTGATGATAAAATTGCTGTCTTTAAAACCGATTTGCACGATGCCGCTGTAATCTAAAAATTTAGCAACCTCATGCATTCCTTTCTTGGGAATGAGTATTCCCTTTGGCGGTGGTAGGATGATATTTTTATCAAACAGATGGTCAACCTTCGAAAGTCTATTGCCGTCCGTTGATACCAATCGAATAAAATTTTCATTTTCAGCGTGAATAATTTCAAAATAGGTGCCAACGATATGTGCCCTTTTCTCATCAGAAGCACCGGTTATAAAAACCGTCTGATCTATCATTTTCTTAAAAACAGATGATTCGATAGTGATCAATTCTATATCTTCAATCCTTGGAATTTCAGGAAAATCTTCTGGATTCATTCCGACAATATTATATTCGACACTTTCATTTCCAATTTTTATCCAATGTTTTTCCAATTCAATGACGTTGATGTCGTCGCTGGGAAAATCTCTGACGATTTCAAAAAATTTTTTAGCATTAATAGCAATCGTTCCATGATCATCAACAATTGCCGGATATAGACCTTCAAAACCCGTTTCAAGATCTGTTGCCACCAAAATGATACCGGTGTCCGTTGTCGATATAAGAACATTTGTAGTGATTGCCAAATTGCTTTTTCTTCCGGTTAATCCTTGAATCTTTGACAAAACATCCAAAACATCATCTTTTTTTATTTTAAATTTCATAATACTTACCTTATTAAATGAATAAATATGTATTTAATAATATAGGTTGTTAATAAGTATAATAACGTCATAACTTATTTATTTCATTTATAAATATAGATTTTATCATGTATATAATAAATAGGAAAATATATCAAAAAAATAATGTTATGAAAGCATAAAAATTTTTTGTTCATAAGTAATAATTTATTATAAAAATATCAATATAAAAAGCGCTTGCTAATGTTGAAAACATACCGATCTTTTCATCCAAGATAGGTTATGAAAATGAATGCCAACGAGACCATTTTGTGACAAATTCGGGATAGCGCCGCGCTGTATAGAAAATACTATATATAGTATTTAATTATACAACTAATGAATATATATACTGTTTATATGGTGGTTACAAGGAAATTTTGTGTTTTGGATTTTACCTTTTTCAAAGGCCTCAAAAAATGATATGCAAACATAAGATGTAATACGGAGATGATATATTATAATGAAATTTATTGCTGATTTTCATGTTCACTCCCGATTTTCAAGGGCAACAGCAAAAAATCTTGATTTGGAAAATCTGTATATTGCTGCTCAATTAAAGGGAATTACCGTTGTTGGGACAGGTGATTTTACCCACCCAGGCTGGTTTGCTGAGATTAAAGAAAAGTTGGTTCCTGCAGAGCCAGGACTTTTCAAACTCAAAGATAAAATAGCAAAATACTGTGACAAACAGGTACCGACATCTTGCCGTGGTAAAATCCGTTTTATACTGGTTTCGGAAATCAGCAACATATATAAAAAAAACCAGAAAACCAGAAAAAATCATAATCTTGTCTTTATTCCAGCCCTTGAAATAGCGGAGCGATTTAACGCGAGATTAGATAAAATAGGCAATATACATTCGGATGGCAGACCGATATTGGGATTGGATGCTCGGGATCTTCTCGAAACACTCCTGGATGTGTCGCAAGCGTCATTCTTGATACCGGCGCACATCTGGACACCGTGGTTTTCTCTTTTTGGTTCAAAATCTGGTTTTGATTCGATTGAAGAATGTTTTGAATATTTAACTTCACATGTATTTGCTGTTGAAACGGGCCTCTCGTCTGATCCTGCAATGAACTGGCGGGTCTCAGGACTTGATGAATTAACGCTTATTTCTAATTCGGATGCCCATTCTCCGTTAAAAATGGGTCGAGAAGCCAACCTTTTTAACACGACCTTATCCTTTTCAGCAATAAAGGCAGCGATGAAAACCGGTGATCCTGAACGGTTTCTGGGCACCATAGAATTTTATCCAGAGGAAGGTAAATATCATCTCGACGGGCACCGAAAGTGCAACGTCAGGTTGTGGCCTGAAAACACCAAAAAAATAAAAGGCATATGTCCTGTATGCCAGAAACCGCTGACCTTAGGGGTTATGTATCGGGTTGAAGAGCTTGCAGATCGATCTGAAGGTGAAAAACCCAAGAGAACACACCCGTTTTATAATCTTATACCACTAGTGGAAATTTTATCGGAAGTATTAAAGGTCGGCCCGACATCCAAGAAAGTAAAAAACAATTATATGACGCTACTCAAAAAATTGGGTGCAGAATTAACGATTTTACGCACACTAGCAATTGAAACCATCGAAGGGGCAGATGTTCCATTATTGGGTGAAGCTGTCAAAAGAATGCGACAAAATAAAATTAAACCTTTGCCGGGTTATGACGGAGAGTTTGGGAAGATAAACATCTTTGATTCACAAGAAAGAGAGGCGCTTTTAGGTCAAAAATCCCTTTTCGTAATACCAGAGCAAACCACATTAATTAAGAACAACGAAAAAGCAAAACCAAGGTTTATCAAAAATACCAAACCCAAAATAGATGATGTCAAGATCGATGACCAAATAAAAAGAGGGGCACCAGAAGGTAAAGTTTCATCCGTGTTCAAAGAACTAAACCGCCAACAGCGACTTGCCGTCGAACATGTTGGCGGGCCTTTAATGATTATCGCAGGACCGGGCACAGGTAAAACGCGAACCCTTACCCACCGGATCGCCTACCTCGTGGAAAAGCAAGACGCTCCCCCAGAGACCATACTGGCCATCGCGTTTACCAACAAAGCCGCCGCTGAGATGCGCGAAAGGTTAGAATATATACTGTTTAATTCCAAGCAATTACCTTTTATTGGCACATTTCACAGTTTTTGCTTTAAGATGTTAAGGGATTATGAGGAAAAACCCCCGGTAATCATAGGAGAAGAAGATCGTTTCACGTTAATTATAGATGCAATGCAGCAGGTTGAGGAACATGTCGAAAAAATCACCGAAAAACCACAAACGGTTTTGGATTGGATTGTTTTTGCCAAACAACACCTCATTGGTCCTTCCGATCACGCCAATCATGTTCCAGACTCAAAAAAACACCTTTTCAACGCTGTCTACAAGGCATACCAAAACATCTTATCCCTGTCAGGGCTCTTTGATTTTGAAGATCTAATTTTTAAAACCGTTCAGCGGTTTGAAACGGACATAATGTTTGCCAAAACTATCCGCAATCGTTTCAAGTTTGTTTTTATTGATGAATATCAAGATCTAAACTATGGGCAATATCGAATGATAATGTCTTTGGTTCCGCCAAATAAACCGGGAAGAAATATCTGTGTTATCGGTGATCCAGACCAATCCATTTATGGTTTTAGAGGTTCGGATGTTAAATATTTTAAGGGTTTTATCAAGGATTATCCGGATGCTACGATGTTGAATTTAACCCGGAACTATCGATCTTCAAAGACGATATTAGATGCTTCTCAACAGATTATAAACAAGCATCAGGCTGGAGATGAGCGCATCTTTTCAAAGATTGATGGCATTAATACCATCAGTGTCATAGAGGCACCATCAGCAAGAGCAGAGGCTGTTGCCATTGGTAAGGTCATCGAGGATTTGATCGGCGGTGTAGGTTTCCATTCTTTCGATTTTGATAAGGTTGATGATACCAACAGAGACAACCAACGAAGCTTTTCTGATTTTGCTGTCCTGTTTCGAACACACGATCAAAGCAGGGTCTTTTCCGATGTTTTTGATTCTGCGGGGATTCCTTATCAGGTTGTCAGCAGAAAAAGAATGTTTAATGAAAAAGGCATAAAAGAGCTGATATCGCTGTTAAAAATTGTTGAAGGGTCGGGGTGTTACGTCGATTTTGAAAAAATAATAACAGCGAAAAAATGGGGCTTTAAAAAACAAGAGATCCATATGTTTAAAAACTGGTGTTACAAAAACAGCCTTTCCCTTTCTTCATCGCTGTTGCATGCAAAACGATTTCCAATCAAAGCAATAACCAGAAACGTACAGAGAAAATTGGTAGTTTTTATAGATAACATTGCAAAAATAAAGGAAACGATTCACGGCTTTACGATTAACAAAAAACTTCATTATCTAGTGGAAAACGCTGCGTTTATAAAAATAAACCGTCGTGATCAAACCGTAATAAAAGCAGTGAACCATCTTTTTGATATTGCAAAAAGGGTCGATTTCGATCTTTCTGAATTTCTTTCTCAAATTGACCTTCAGACCGATACTGATGCATATGCCCAACATGCAGAGAAGGTTGCATTGATGACCATGCATGCTGCAAAAGGCCTTGAATTTCCGGTTGTTTTTATTTCCGGTTGTGAAAATGGTTATCTTCCGTATATACGGTTTGATAAAGATGGAACGGATATTAATGAAGAAAGACGCCTGTTTTATGTTGCCGCGACCCGTACACAGGATAGGCTCTATTTGACGTATGCAAAAAAACGCAAAATTTATGGGCAAACAGAGATACGAAAAATATCTCCGTTCGTGAAAGATATTGAAGAAGGATTAAAAACATACGATAAACCTGTCTATGGAAAGAAAAAAAAGAAAGACTCGGAACAGCTTAAGCTTTTTTGAATAGGAGGTGAATCATGGGATCGATCAACCATAAAGAAATCGCTGATTTTATCAGGAACGATTTGCGGCTAAAAACATTTCCTTTGTCGGTCAAGTTTTTAAAAGACAAAAAGAACCTTCCGGAAAAAACCCGACGTCCAGCAGTGGTTTTGAAAAAACGCGTGACCATCTGTCAAGGTGTTACCATGGCACGAAGCTACGGTTGGACCGTCGGGCTAACAACAGAAGATTTGATTTGCGTTCCAGCAATGATCGCGTTCGGTTTTAGTGGTGCTGCTGATCAGGTAGAGACCCTCGGCAAACTGTTTTGTGAGGTTGATTTTTCAAAAGATGAAAACACGGGAATTGCAGAGGCAAAGACCATGGTGCGTCTAGAGAATAATGAATTCGAGGCCATTGCTATTGCACCATTGCAAAAGGGGCTCTTTGAGCCGGATACAATTGTTTTTTATGGTAACCCAGCCCAGATCATGCGGATGATCCAAGCGCTTGTCTATCAAGAAAACCAGCGTATAGCAGGAAGTTTTGGGGGTAAGGTGGAGTGTACCGAATATTTGATAGCGCCATTCAAAACCGACGCTCCCCGTGTTGCAATTCCTGGAATGGGGGACCGTATCTTCTCTATGACCCAGGACAATGAGATGGTTTTTTCCATACCGGGCAGGCTTCTGGGAAACTTAATCGAAGGTATGCAAACGGCGGGAAAAAAAATTGGGGCGCGTTATCCGGTGACGTTTTACCAGAACTTTCAGCCAGAATTTCCAAAGCCATATGGTGTTTTGGGGAAGGAATTAGGGCTTTTTTAAAATCTGTGAAAAAAATCCCTGCGGAGACTACCATACTTACGACAAGCCCCTATGGGGATGATAATTTTAAGGTTTCGTCAGATTGTCATCCAGCCATTGGATATTTTCTTTTATCAGATCCGGGACTGGCAGTTGATAGGGACAGCGGTCTAAACATTCACCGCATTCGGAACAGCTTCTAGCCTTTGCAATCGATTTCCGGGGCCATTCTTCCTCAGCAAAGCCTTTCCCAAACCGTTTGAGCGCCCAGCGCAGGCCAAGGATCAGTTGAATGGGTATATCTTCGCTACATGGCTGACAGTAATCACAGCGTCTACAAAAATTCTTGTCATACTGTTTTATGATTTTTTCGATCTCTTGTTTTTCTTTGTCGCTCAGCTCGTGAGTCCCCAGAAAAACGTTCCAGTTTTGATCAAACAGGTCTTTGCTTTCGACACCGGGTATGATGGCGATATCCGGATAAGACAATGCGTATTTTATAGCCAGCTCTGGATGGTCAATAATACCTCCAGAGAAGGACTTCATGGCGATAACGCCGACATTATTTTCAATGGCCTTGGGGATGATTGTTTCACGGGCTTTGGGTTCTAAAAAGCTAAAGCAGACCATAATAGTTTCAAAATGTCCATCATCGAGAATGCGATCCATAAGATGAAGATTGTGGCTGGTGATTCCGATGTGTCCAATCAACCCGCTCTTTTTGGCCTGAATCAGCCCTTCAAGAGCACCTCCTGGAGAGATCACCTGTTGATAGTCATCGTCATTTTGAACAAAATGACACTGATAAATGTCAATATAATCCTTTTGAAGTTCTTTTAGACTCGTTGCTAAATCTTTTTGAACAGCATCCGAGGTTCTGGCTCTGGATTTGGATGCCAGAACAACCCGTTGGTTTGTCTTTTTTAGCGCCAGTCCGATGCGCCTTTCGCTCGTGGTGTAAGCGCGGGAGGTATCGATAAAATCGACTCCCTTTGCAACAGCGTGACGCACGGTTTCGACGGCCTGCTTTTCTTCCACCCGCTGAATGGGGATTCCCCCAAAGCCAAAGCGAGTAATTTCGATTCCTGTTTTCCCCAATATCATTCGATTCATGGCTCTCTCTAACGTTTCAAAAACCAAAGGTTTACGGGTTTCAGGTTTTTTATGATCTAAAAAGAAAAAAGTAAAGGTTTTTCATCGGTACCGATAAAGATCGATTTTTTACGCACTATATTCCAGTTTCGCGCCTTCATTTTGTTTACGCTCATTTAGGGTGATATTGTCTTTGGGGAATGGAAGAATGAGGCAAGAATGCTGGGAAAAAATGAACGGTTCTTAATCTGTTCTCCGATTTCCCTACGACAGTACTAACTGTATCAGGTTCAAAGGGTATGCTCTCAGTTCTGTATTCAGGCCAGAACACCCCTGATCGGAATAATCTGTGTTATTTAAAAACCTTTTTCAAGGGTTTCAAACAGGTTGTTTTCTACAAAACAGCATCAGTCTCGCAGCTTTTTGGCGATATCTCCGCGCCTTAGATGCTGAAAAAAACACTCATCAGACGACTTACATTTCTTGACGATAGCTCTTAAGTACTTAATATTCGTTGCAATAGATTTTTCATATAAATCTTGATCGATATTCCATCGATCCTTAAAATGAAACCGCATGAATTTGAATATGTTATCAAATTGATGAGTTAATCTTTTTTTAGCCACTTGCTTATAAAAATCTTCTGTTTTTTGAAGTAGTTCAAATTCTGAACCGTATCCAGGCAATCCAGCCTCTTCGAACTCCCTGAAGAGCAAAAACAATTTTTCCAAATACGCCCTGTCGGCCATTTGGGCCAAAAGATCTGCCGAGCCGATGATTTTTCCCAGCATTTCAATTTCATCGGACTGGAAAGGAATTTGATCGAGTTCTAAATTCAATATCGTGCACATGATGATATGAGAACAATTATCCATGTCCTGGGATGCAAACGATTTTTTGGCAAGGTATTTCTTCATAAAATCAACACTGCGTTGCTCGTGGCCGATGGTATATTTGGCCCCCGACCCATTTTGGTCAGATTTGGTCTGAATAAAGCCGATATCGTGGAAGAGCGCCGCGACTAATCCCAAGAGTATATTTTTAGCGGAAAACGTGTTGCCCTGCAAAAAGCTGCCGTGCATAAGGCGGGCGGCAGCCAGCATTACTGAGCTGGTATGTTCCAAATCGTGATATTTGGTATTGCTGGCCTGGTAACCGGGGTATTTTCCTGAAAAAATCGATTCTACATCAGCATAAATGAGCTCCAACATGGAATAGTCAAAATCGCTGACGATTAGGGCGACAATGGTTTTAATTTCATTGAGGATCGCTTGCGGATTTTTGAAATCGATCAGATCATATAGCTTGATATCATTCGTTCGCATAATGTCCCCTTAACAGGCCAATCCGCCCGTCTTTTGACGGATATCTAAGCCGGATGATAACTGCTAAATATCATAAAGAAAATAATTGCACAACCCCTAGATAATGCAGCGGGAAATCGAGTGTGCACAGAAAAATATGCAATTAAAGATTGTTTTTGTGCATTTTAGCCTCATATATTTTCTTTTATGATTCGTTTCTTTAAAAATATGTCATAAAAGATGCACGGCCCATCTTCTCAATTGCACGTGCAGCAAGGGTTTTAAAATCTTTCTTTCCCAATCGAACAATTTGCAGGTGCACTATTCGGATTTGGCACGAATTTTGACATAGACCTTACGGAAGCTGTTGGCGAATGTGAGACAAAAGCTACTGCTTTCAGGCAATGTAAATGATATGTATAAAAAAAATTTATTGGATAAGACCAAGGTTTATGGCTAGTTAGAGCTGAAGGAATGTACAATGAACAAATTACTGTTTATTGATGATGAAGAAGGCATACGGCGATCGTTGGTACGTGCACTTAAGCGAGAACCCTATGAAACCTACACTGCAGAGAGCGGTGAAGCAGGCATCTCATTTGTTAAAAGAAACAGCAGCGACGTCGGCGCGGTAATTTCAGATTACAAAATGCCGGGTATGTGTGGACTTGAAACGCTTGGTATCGTCGGATCGATGAATCCTGAAATCACTCGCATCATTCTGACGGGATATGCAACAATGGAAGCGGCGATCCAGGCGACGAACGAGGGAATCGATGGGTTTTTAACCAAGCCTTTCGACAACTTGGAGCTCAGGGCCAACATTCAAAAAATATTTGTTCGAAAGCGCTTAAAACAGTTTGTACCCGAACAAATTTATAAAAAAATCGAGGAGTCCCCCGTGGCTCTGAAACCGACTTTTAGCGAAGTTTCGATTCTTTTTGCGGATATTCGAGGTTTTACAAAGATGTCTCAACAGATTCGACCCCATGAGATAGCAACGTTTTTAAACAATGAATATTTTACGCCGATGGGTGAGATTGCCTACGGACACAATGGCACCGTAGACAAGCATATTGGCGACAGTATTATGGTCGTTTTTGGTTCACCTGTGGCACAGGAAGATGATACGATACAGGCTGTCAAGGCAGGTATTGCGATGCAGAAACAAGCAAAGGCGATTGATAAAACCCTTGGTAGAAAAAATGGATTGAGGCTAAAAATCGGTATCGGTATTTCCACCGGCCAGGTATTTTCCGGTATTCTGGGATCCTTGAGAATAAAGGAGTTTACTTCTATAGGAATGCCGGTCAACATCGCAGCTAGGCTTCAAGGTTTAGCCAAAGCCGGTGAAGTCCTTATCAGCGATGTCACACACCAGAAGATTGGGGAAGGATTAGATGTGGAAGCGCTGCCCCCGGTTGTTGTGAAAGGAGTAAGCGAACCGATCACGGTCTACCGAGTGAAGCATTAATATTTTTTAAATGAACGTCAGCACTCAGGGCATCCATAACCCAACCTCTGTAGATACCAAGTTCTACGATCGGATAGGGTGCGAAACCCGAGCTCATTGATACGATATTATGAGACCTTTGAAAAGCGGTCAATTTTACTCAAGGTCAAGGAAGGCGAAAATTTTAACCACAGACATACATTGAGTGTTTCGCGGATTAAAATTTGAGCCTGACACCGAGATTGAGTTAAAGAGGGCGTTTTGCAAAGGTCTCATTATTTTGGGCGAATAAAACTCCCGACGCGTATATTTTGGCCCGAAATTTTAACAGCCTCGGCACTGTCGGTTAAAACCTCTGTGATTTTGATTTCACCTATTTTTAAACCCGGGATAAAGAACTGATGTCCTGCTGAGCCATTGAATATTTCACTGCTGTCATAGACCTCAAAGACGTTTCCTGACTTTATTCCCGTGGTTTTACCAGAAGTAATGATAATTTTATCTGCATCAACAAACGTAATGTATCCCTGCCACGGCTGCAAGACAATTTCGTTACATACGTGCTCGCCCATGTCAGATGCAATATCCGAATATGCCTCTTTGATGATCGAGGTCATTAAATTGGCGGAAGTGTCGCTTCCCTCAAAGTCTATTTCATCAACCTCCATTTCATGGCTAAACCTCTCATCGAGCAGCTTGGCACCGGTAAGTGTATCATAAACTTCCACCGAAATATGGGTCTCAAAATAGTGATAGGTGTCTTTAAACAACCAGAACCCTCGTTCTTCCTGTTTTTTTATGATATCGGTTATAGCCCCGGTTAAAATAGCATTAAACCCGAGCTGTCTGCTGGCGTTTGCCAGCTTTAATGTATTGATCCAACCGGAATCATTTTTCGGAAGCTTAACTAAAAATTCCGGATAGTTGATATCGCCCGGTTTTACCAAAATTTCATCCGGACAAGACTTTTTCATGTTTTCAACCAGATCATTTACAAAACGTTGTTCGTCGACTTGTTTCAGAAAGGATGTTTTGTTTTCGAAAAAGGTAATACCCACTTTTTTTTTGATATCTTTATGTGGTGATCGAATATCTCGAATCATCCTTTTTGACGAGGTGTTTATGGAGGAAAAAAATGAGCATCCAGAAATAAAAGGGGTGATAATAGACAGCATCAAAAAAAAGCAAATCACACCAAAGCTATTTTTAGGGGCTCTGGAATCTCTATTTTTCATTTTTTTCCTCGAACACTGCTTTTACCTGGGTCGTCATTCCGCCTCTTGCTGTAAAATCCCCTACAACTTCCATAAATTTAGGCTCTAGCACGGCAACTAAATCGTCAAGAATCCGATTCACCACATGCTCGTAAAAAATGCCGACGTTTCTGTACTGTAAAAGATAGAATTTTAAAGACTTAAGCTCGATGATTTTGGCATCCGGCCGGTATTTGATCGTGATACAGCCGGCATCAGGAAGTCCGGTCATAGGACAAACCGAAGTATATTCAGGTTGCTTTATGACGATATCAATATCCCTTTTTGATTGGTACCCATATTCCATCGGTTTGAGAACATCGGTCTTAACGATGTCTGGACTTTCAATGGGGTATCGTATTTTTAATTCATTTGACTGAGGCATCTTATTTGCTCCATTAATGATTCGAAATAGACTATATTCGTTCGTGAACGGTTGCTTATTAATGAATAAAACAGATTATGTCAAATAGACCCCTTTTTAATCGCTTTACGAGACAAGCCAATGGGTTTGCAACAAGGCGCTTCAGACAGGGTGTCTTGACACAGATGATATTTTCTGGTAACGAACTCAAATTACTATAAAAACAACTCATAAAAGGGCAATGAAAATGGCTTCTGTTGATGAACTAATTCTTAGAGCAACCAAGGAAATCGTCGTTAAATTTATCGAGACCGGACGAGTGGGGCCCGCCGGATTCCAAGAAACTTTCAAATCAGTATATCAAACCATAGGGCAAACGGTGAAAGTTTCAGAAGACACGTCTGAACAAGAGGGCGACACAATAAGCTAAAATCTTGGCGACTCAGGCATATAGGTTGTTTTAGCTGAAAAATTTTCATGCAATATTCGGGCTAGTGAGCCTCGGCCCAATCCCGACCTGATATCATATTGACTTTCAGGGGAACCTTGAGGTCCCAGATGCCCTCCATGATCTCTTTAACCAGACTTTTTACCGTATCAAGTTCTTCGGGGGGGGTTTCGAAAACGATCTCATCGTGTACCGAAAGCAGCATTGCGGCGTTTAAGTTATTTTCCATAAAGGCCTTATCAATCCTGATCATGGCAAGTTTGATAAAATCTGCGGCTGTGCCTTGAACCGGGGTGTTAATAGCCGTCCTTTCTGCAAATTCGCGCACGGTTTTATTGGGACTGTTAATATCCGGGAGGAGGCGGATGCGGCCCAAAAGGGTGCTTATTTTTTTGTTTTTTCTCGCATCTTCGATGGTCTGATCAATAAATCGTTTTACCCCTTTATATCTGGCAAAGTAGTTATCAATATAGGTTTTAGCCATCTTTCGGCTAATTCCGAGTTCTTTGGAAAGGCCAAAAGGGCTCATACCGTATATGATACCAAAATTGATCACCTTGGCGTGTCGCCGCAATTCAGGAGTGACAAATGAGGGAAACACCTGGAACACTTCGGTTGCTGTTCGGGTGTGGACATCCTCATCTTCCATGAAAGCTTTCGTCAGTATTTCATCTGCAGCATAATGGGCGAGAATACGGAGTTCTATCTGGGAATAATCGGCTGAAACCAGCACCCACCCTTTCCTTGGAACAAATGCCCTGCGGATTTCTATCCCCTCTTCCGTTCGAATGGGAATATTTTGAAGATTCGGATCCGAGCTGCTAAGGCGGCCGGTTGCAGTGACGGTTTGGTTGTATGATGTATGAATCCGGCCTGTTTTTGGATGCACCAAGCCTAACAAGGCATCCGTATAAGTCGATTTTAGCTTGGCCAGGGTTCTATGTCTTAATACAAGTTCGGGAAGCTCATGTTTGTTAGCAAGAACAGTCAAAACATTAACATCAGTGGAATATCCGGTCTTTTTCTTGGTTTTTTTCTGCACCGGCAATTTAAGTTTTTCAAAAAGTATCCGTCCAAGCTGTTGGCTGGACTTGATATTGAAGGCTTCTCCAGCGATGGAATAGATCTTGGTTTCCAGTTCGTTGAGTTGAGATTCAAACATTTTCGACAGGTTGAGAAGTTTCTCTTGGTCGACACTTATGCCTGTCATTTCCATTTTCATCAGCACTGGTACAAGGGGCATCTCCACATTTTCAAACAAATCATTAAGGCCGGCGCTTTCAAGCATTGGATTGAGAACATGATAAGCCATCAGTGTGATATCGGCATCTTCACAGGCATAGGGTACGGCTTTTGCAAGAGGCACCTCGGCAAAGCTAATGTCTTTTTTGTTTTTTTCCGTAATATCCTGGTACGTTGTGGTTTTATGATCCAAGAAGTCGAGGGCAATTTGATCAAGGTTGTGGGCGCGTTTTGTCGGATTAATTAGATAAGATGCCAGCATGGTATCAAAGACTACACCGTCAAGATGTATGCCATGGCGCTTCAAAACCATCCAATCGTATTTTATATTTTGGCCGATTTTTTTAACAACCGGATTTTCCAATACCGGTTTTAGCAGGTTCAAAACAGTTTTTAGGTCAAGTTGTTCCGGTACCTTGGAGATGTCATGGGCACAGGGGATGTAAAAAGCTTCATCCTGAACTAGAGAAAATGACAGCCCCACAAGCTCGGCTTGCATTGGGTCTTTGGCACTGGTCTCAGTGTCAATGGCGAATATATCTGCTGCTTCAAGACGTGTTATTAATTCGTCAAGCGTGTCTCTATCGAGTATGGGCAAATATCTCTTTTTGGAAAGATCGGTGTGTATGGGGAAGGCTTGTTGTAACTGCCTGAATTCCAGTTTTTTAAAAAGGGAAGCAAGCTTATTGTTGTCCTGCTTTTTGAATTTTAAATCGTCAGGGTTAAATGAAACCGGCACAGTTGTATTTATTTTAACCAACTGTCGGCTTAACCACGCCTGGTCTTTGTATTTGACAAGGTTTTGGCGTTGTTTTTTCTTGGAAATCGATGCCACTTGTTCATAGAGGTTTTTCATGCTTCCAAAGGATTGAATTAAAGACAGGGCGGTTTTCGTTCCAATACCAGGAACACCGGGAATATTGTCGGATGGATCACCTGAAAGACCCATGACATCAACCATTTGATATGGTTCAACTCCGTAGGTATCTCTGACGGCAGTGGCGTCTATAATTTTATCTTTCATTGGATCCCATATAATTGACTTTTCGGTTACCAGCTGTACGAAATCTTTGTCTCCGGTAACCATTACAACAGACAATCCCATTTCTTCAGCCAAACGCCCGAAAGTGCCAATCAGATCATCCGCTTCAAACCCCGGCATTTCAATAACCGCAATATTAAACCCTTTGGTGATCTCCATTATGTGCGGTATTTGAATCGATAAATCTTCGGGCATTGGTGGTCGATTCGCCTTATAATCGTGGTAAATTTCATGCCTGAAGGTTGGACCTTTGGCGTCAAACAGCATGGCGACATATTCCGGCGATCGATCTTCTATCAGCTTTAACAGCATTCGGGTAAACCCAAAGGCAGCATTGGTGGGAAGGCCCTTGGAGTTCGTCAGCCCTCGAATGGCATGATAGGCGCGGTAGATGTATGCAGTACCGTCGATTAGAAATACGGTTTTGTCATTTTTCATAATAAATTTAGCCGTCTTGATGACGATTTCGGTAGCTTCTCAAAATTTAAGTCCAAGAGAGTTTCAGCGCGGCAAAGCCGCTTCATATAAAATCGCTAAAGCGATTTTATATATTGGTGTCGATTGGAAATAAAATTCGGAAACCCGAACATGTGATATTCACCCGTTCTTATTGAGAAATTACCAATTTCGATGATTGACACGCAGATGTTCCTGCATTAGAGTGCCATTTGAAATCAATGTTATTTTTCGTCTTGGTTTTATCATCAATGACCCAAAACAGCAAGGGTGCGAAAACGAATTTTACGTTGGGTTTCATCCGTTTTCATTGAATGTCAATAAAAGAGATCGTTTAAAAATGTTCCGTTTGTTGCAAGGTCTCCACCATCGTTTATTAAGATAGGAGCAATCCCATGAAATCAGGCCGAATGATTACCGATGATGTGATTATCAAAGATATTCTCGATAGCGCCAAAACGATAGCGATTTTAGGTTTAAGCACGAAAACAGAAAGGGATTCCAATAAGGTTGCAAGATATCTTCAACAACAGGGCTATAGAGTATTACCTGTCCGTCCCGGTCAAGATGAGATCCTTGGAGAAAAAGCTTATGCATCTCTTGATGATATAGATACACCAGTGGATATCGTCAATGTATTTAGAAATCCCAAATATGTCATGTCTCACGCTTACGAGGCGATTCAACACAAACCCAAGGTTTTCTGGATGCAGCTAGATATTAAACACCAGGAAGCCGCTGAGATATTGGCGGCAGAGGGGATTGACGTTGTTATGGATAAATGCATAAAGGTTGAGCATGCAAGGCTCTTTAAATAGATCCACATATAGGGAAAAACGACGGAAAGCAAAACAAACCAACTGTCACTGTTGCAGAAAGAACGCACCTTTCTGCTGGCGGTGTCGGTGCGGTTTCGCCATCTGTCAAGATTGTATGCTGGAAAATTTTTGGGGAATGTCTTGTAACGGCATCACCTGGGAGTGCCCGGACTGTGAAGCGAATAACGGTTTCGGCAATCAATAGAATAAGCGAGACCTTTGAAAAATGCCCTCTTTTGTCCAACCTCTTCGTCAGACTCAAATTTTAATCCGCGAAGTATTCCATAGCTTGACGTCCGTCCATGTGATATTAACCCGTGCATATTAAGAACTTGCAGAAAAATTAAGGATGTTAAAATTCGCTCCATTCCCGCTTTAAAAGTACCAAAAAATTTTTGGTCGGTTGGATGAGGTAAAGTCTGGAAAACCCTCTCAGATCATCAGCTTCTTTTATTCGAACTTCACCAAATGCAACGATCCTATCTTGATATTTCAGCACGGTGATGTGTTGGAATTCTGATTTGGAAAGAAGGTAACGTTCAGGAACCATTGCCTGCTTGAAAAAGGGGATGAGTTCCGACATTTCATTTGCAGCCGGCGATAATCGATAGAGGAGATGCTCTCCGATGATAAAAGGCGTTTTTTCGAGCGGTGCGAGCTTATCTAAATCTGCAAGGTCGGCATTGCTCAAAACGACGCACCCGTTGGTTGAAAAAGGCTTAATGTTGCGATTGGACCCGTGGATAAAGATACCGCTTCCCGTATTCCCGGACATGTCATCGAATACATCGGGATAATTCAACCCAAATGCCCGGTCTCCGAAAATAGTCACTTTAGAATCCCGATAAACCGATACATTAAAATAAATACCTTCCGGTGTTTTTTCGTCTTTTTCTTCGCGCTTTTTCCCTTGCTTTTCACCGGTACTGCAGGTGTAGCTTTTTACCAGGCGATATTGGCCGTCATAACGATACAAAAATAGCTTCTGGATCGCCTTTTCCACCAATATGAGATGGACCGGTTCACCATTTCCTTCCTGAAAAAGTATGGGTCCGTTCCACGATTCACCCTCAAATTGTATTTCGGTTACAGGCTTGGCAGAAGAATCCAGGACAGGTTCTTGAGAGTGCAATTGATTTTTAACACCACCCAGCAAGATTAATCCGGCAATAATGAGAATATAGGCGGCTCTATTAACGATGAAATGGGTGTCCTTTTTATGTCTTTTAGAACGATTGAATTTGGCTACCATAACAGAAAAATTATTACCTTCGCTTTGTTTACACTTAGTTTAAGTTATATTAAGAGGCCTTTGAGAAATGTTCAATTTTGCTCAAAGTCAAGCCTCCGGCCCGTGGGGCCTACGCCCCGGAGGGGAGGGCGAGAATTTTTAACCACAGACATACATTGGGTATTTCGCGGATTAAAATTCGAGCCTGACACCGAGATTGAGAAAAATAGGGCGTTTTTCAAAGGTCTCTTTATTTGATCTCAACACAATAACTATCTTCTTTAGGGCTATAGGATTGATCAATAATATAATCTTTGGCCGGGTTGAGATCCAGCACAATTCTCAGCTTATTGATTTTTTGGTGCAGATAAGTTCGTATCTGCTTAACCAACCTTCCATTTACAGGTGTTGTATAATCGCCTGTCCAGACATAAACATCTTTTATGTCAATCACCATTCTGGGCTTTTTGTTTTCCAGTGAAAAAATAACCGGGATGGTGAATTTATTCAAATTGAGACAGACTTCTTCATAATTTTCTGCAACATGGAACTGGATGTTTTTGACAATTATTTCATTAGGATGTAACGTTTTCTGATTTTGGATGTCTTGGTCGGAGGGCTGCAGTTCAGGACCAAGTGTCTGCTGGTGGGTGATGGTTGTGAGTTTCTCCGAAGTCGGAGCCGGAGACGGTAATGGCGTCCATTTTTCAGAGATGATCATCCATTTGTCATTTGTGTTGACCAACAGCAGGGTTTTTTCTCCGGTATCAGTGATATTAGGACCTTGATAACTTTGAACAAACCTTGCAGTGGCGCGATTTCCTTCGATAAACACCCACAAATCAGATATTTCCACGCGGATAGTTACAGGCTTTTGGAAAAGCTGGGCCTTTTTGTTCAACCAATCTTTATAACCGAGTTCACCTGATCGAAAAGCCGGGCTGTAGAACGACATATATCGGGTGAGATTCTGACTTTGCCACGCATGGGCCCATGCGTGTACCGTCGCTCGGACATGGTCGATGTGGCGGGCGAAAGCACTCCCTTTCAGGATGATCAGTGCCACGAAAAAAATTAAAGCGGATCTCAAAATCACAATTTCTCTACAGCGCGAGAATTTTTTCGATCTCTTGCAAGCTTTCTATATAATAATCAGCAACAAGGGATCGGTTTTTGTAAGCAACAAAGGGCATATCTGCCAGCTTTGCAGCTATTTGATCGAGTTCCGAATCTCCCACATAAATCGATTGATATGGCTTTATCTTAAAATGTTCCAGAATTTTAATCAAGGGATCAGGATAAGGTTTAGGGCGCTTTACGTCATTAGAACTGACCACAAGGTCGAAATAGTCTGTCAGGCTGTGTTCAATGAGAACCCGATCCATGGTGTCGGATCGGTTTGTGGCAACGGCAGTCTTATATTGCGGTCTGAGCTTTTCAAGCAACGGCTTCAGATAGGGCTCCATTTCCATGTATTTTAAAAAAGGCAAATAACTCATACGTTTGCGATAAGCTTGTGCTGCCTTGTAACTCTCTTCATCACTAAATAGATTCGAAATGGACTGATCAACGGTATGCATATGGCAATAAGCAAACTGTTCCGGTGTCATGGCCGGCCGATTGAAATATTCCAAGATGCTGTTATAATAGGCAATATTTGCTTTTTCTGTGTCAAACATGACACCGTCACAATCAAAAGCGACAACGATAATATTTCTCATAGAAACCTATTTTATTGGCTGATTGTCCTGAATATAGCCTTTAACGCGGATATTAATTGATGGCTTTAGTTTACTATCTGTTTTTATAGAAATAATATTAAAATAAGCACCCTTTTCCTTTTTCAAATTCTCAACCGTCAAAAGGTATTCAATCCTTTCCGAACGTTTAACTTGCTCCAGCTCATAGCTGATATTGTTGCCATGGCTAAGATTATGTCCGACGATGTTAAATGGATATTTTTTTTCAGGTATAATCCGCATCGTCTGTTTTATCGAATTTCCGACCACACCGCGCAAGGTTAGGCTTTTGGGGATAATGGTGACAAATTTTTCGACGCGACCCATGATGGTCAGATAAAATAGCGATTGATTGGGGTCATTGGTTTGGACGGTTATTCTTTTGCTTAAGGTTCTTCCACCGTAACCTGAAGTGTCGACTTTAATGACTATTGTTCCCTCGTCGCCCGGAGGGATTAGCCTCGTATAAGAGACAGTGGTACACCCTCAACCGGTCCGGACCTTCTCAATCTTTAATGGTGATGCTCCTTTATTTTTCACAACAAATGAATGGGTTACATCGGCACCGTCGACAACGGGCTTAAATTCGAATCGAGATTCAGGGAAAAAAGCAGACGGCGAATTCAAGGCACTATTTTCTGTGGCCGATGAGGTGTTGGTAAAAAAAAGGAAACATAAAGCAAACATAAACGCATACAGAGATTTATGGTTCATACTTAACTCGAATATGTTACGAAAAATTTTCATCGATCATTAATCTAAATGTCAACGTTTTTAATGTCAAGGCGCAGCCGGTCAGTTTTTTCGACCGATATGCAGATTTTAAGTCATCAAAAAAGGGTCCACATCCAACATGACGATGACCGAGCGATTGTGGCTGATGTTTTTATTGTTAAACCACACCTGGTGAAGAAACTGATGGAGTGATTGAACGCTACGGCTTTTCAAAATAATTTGCCATCGATAACGCCGGGCGATTTTTGAAAGCAGGGCTTCAATGGGTCCTAATATTTCCAAAGTGGTAAAAGTAGATGGACAGCTTTGTTTAAGGGTATGACACAGATCTCCCACGGCCAGTGCATGCTGGCGGGTTTTATCTTTATCGATTCCTGAGATTTTTAACTGTGCCATCCTTGAAAATGGGGGGTATTCTAAGCTTTTTCGAAAAGCGATTTCAGCATTGTAAAAGGTTAAAAAATCCTGTTTTGTCGCTGACAAGATGCTGAAATGGTCGGGATTGTATGTTTGGAGAATAACTCGTCCCGGCACCGCCCCACGGCCAGCCCTTCCGGCAACCTGAGCCAACAGCTGATAGGTCCGTTCTCCGGCTCGAAAATCCGGAAAATTAAGGGATAGATCAGCACAAATAACACCGACCAGTGTAATGTTAGGAAAATCATGACCTTTGGCAACCATCTGAGTTCCTACAAGAACATCGATGGATTGGTTTCTCAGATCCTTTAGAATCTTGCGAATCGATCCTTTATGCCGGGTAGTATCACGATCCATTCTGGCGACCTTCGCGTTAGGGAAAATCGCCTTAATCGTTTCTTCGACTTTTTCGGTGCCGAGTCCCAACAATCTGATTTTAGAAGATCCGCAATGGGTACAATTGGATACGGATGCCCGTGAAAAGCCACAATAATGGCATTTGTAGGCATTGGCCCTCTGATGTAAGGTAAGAGAGATGTCGCAGTTTTTGCATTGTATTGACTGGCCACACAAGGAGCAAACCGGGAAGCTGGCGAAACCTCGGCGATTCAGGAAAATAAGAACCTGCTCGCCTCGCTGGAGCGTTGTCTCCATAGCATGGTGCAGCTCCGGAGTAATAAAACGTTGCACCCCCCTGACATCTCTGCTCTTTCGAAGATCGATAACCGTGATCTCTGGAAGCGGTCGTTTTTCAACGCGTTTTGTGAGGGTGATTTCCTTAAATTTTTTGGTTGCCGTATTGTGGTACGACTGCAAAGAAGGTGTGGCGGATCCCAATAGAGCAACGCTATCATTAAGCTTTGCTCGAACGATGGCAAGATCCCTTGCGTTGTATTTCAGGCCGCTTTCTTGCTTATAAGATGTATCATGTTCTTCATCCACGATGATGAGACCAATATCTACAAATGGTGCAAAGATGGCAGATCTAGCGCCGATGGCAATATTCACCTCTTTTCTCGAGATGCGTATCCACTGATCATACCGTTCTCCGGGAGAAAGCCCGCTGTGAAGGACGGCCACGCAGTCTCCAAATCGAGCTCGGAAGCGCCGTTCCATCTGGGATATCAGTGCGATTTCAGGGACAAGAACCAGAACGGAAAATCCCTTTTGCATAGCAATGGCTGCAATTTGCATGTAAACTTCGGTTTTTCCACTCCCCGTAACCCCGGTAAGAAGGTAGGTTGTAAACTTTTGACCCAATGACTTAATCACGGTAGAGATAGCATGATTTTGCTCTTTGGTTAGTTGGTGAGCCTTGTCGGGCAATATCGGCTCTCCAAAAGGATCACGATACATCTTTTTTTGAAAAATCGTCACATAGCCGGCCTGCTCAAGTATTTTTATCAATTTTGAAGCAGATGGAACCAGCGCGGTTAATTTTTTTACGGAAATTTCACTTTGATCTTTAATCGATTCAATGATTTTTTTGCGTGCCTCTGAAAGCTTGGTCAAGGGAATGTCAGCGTTGGTTAATGATACATAACGTTCCATCTTTGTCTTGGTTGATCCCCCTTTGAGTTCACGTTTGAGAACAATTAACCCGCGACGTTCCATGGATTGAAGTAGTGCCTTTGGAATGTTCTCCTTAAAATGCTTGTCCAGATCCTTAAAGCGACAGGACCTTGTCATTAGCTGCTTTAAAATTTGGCCTTCCAGAGGTGTAACCGATTTCTCAATACGCGCCGCCTCGCCTTTGGCTGTTAGGGACAAGGTCGTAAAATCATACAAATTCAGCCCGCCAGGAAGCGCGCATTTAATAACATCGCCAATAGGATGAATATAATAATCAGACGTCCATTTAAAAAAAGGAATCATCGAGGCGGGGAAAAGCGGTTTTTCATCCAGGATATCTAAAATGGTTTTGATATCATCGTGCTGAATCTTTGTCTTATCGCCGAGAATATAGCCGGTTACGACCCGCCGACCAAAAGGAACCAGTGCTCTTTTTCCAATCGATACAAATTCCAAAAGGTTTTGCGGAACACGATACGTATACGTGTTGTATACCGGAAGGGCCACGGCAACTTCGATATAACGTGGGGATGCGGTCATTTATTACGTTATGGCTTCTTAAAACGATATAGGTTTAAAATACCGGCCCTTTTCACTTGACACAGGCCGTGGTTTTTTTTACGCTATATTATGAAATATGCGTGAAAATTCGATAGGTTTCAAGCCGTGTATTTGAAAAAAATAAAAAGCCCTTTGCAATTTTCATGCTAGATTCCGACAAAAGGGTTTTGACCAACCAAGATAAACAAACATATAGCCTTAAACCCGATATTTTTCAACCGTCTCAAAACACACAAGCTAAGCTGCAGACGGTCAAACAAGGCAATGGTGAAACGGAATCTTCTATCCAAAGGAGGAAAGTATGCATAAAAGCGCAAAACGACCCATCATTTTTGTTTTAGTTGTGGCCTTGATTTTTGTCCCATTTGGAACTTCCGCTTTGGCAGAAACTTATACCAATAATGAGGACATAGATGCAGGGGCGATGGCAGCAGATATTTTATTTGCCAGACCTATTGGGCTCCTTTCCGTTGTTGTGGGTTCTGCCCTATTCATTGTATCACTTCCCTTCTCAGCATTGGGTGGAAACGTTAATGATGCCTCTCAGAAATTAATTATGGATCCTGTCAACTTTACGTTTAACAGACCACTGGGAGACTTTTAACCTACTAAAAAATGTGTGCCCATCATCCATTTGAACTTACTCCGAGAGCACACTAGTCATAGCCGTTCGACTGAAATCGAGAGACCTTTGAAAAACACCCTCTTTTGTCCAAACTCTGTGTCAGGCTCAAATTATAATCCGCGGAATACTCAATGTATGCCTGTGGTTATAATTTTCGCTCTCCTTGACCTTGAACAAAATTGAACGTTTTTTAAAGGTCTCATAGTTAACGCCTTGATGTCGGGAGCTGCAAAATAGAACCATCCGCCCAACGTATTACCTTTTTGATCTTCGTTCGCTTTCATCGCAATCGAAATGCCGAAATAACGGTTTTGGAGGGTGCGAGTATTCTCTACGCCAGGCTGATAATAATATTTCATAAAACTTCCTTGATCTCAACAGATTATATAATTTTCGAAATTCCCTACAATCAGCCCGGGAACTTAACCTGGCTGCTCATCCAAACGGAGTATGGACAAGACCCGCTTTATCCATCGAAAACATCTTAAAGCAAGGAGGAAGAATGACCGCATCAAAACGTCATGGGATTAAAGATTTGACTCAATTTGCCATGGACGCCATCCATCGCTCAGGAGAGGAAGCCCTCGCCTTTTATGGTAAAGGGAACCCTAAGATTAAATTTGACGAAGAATTGGTCACCGAGGCAGATTATCATCTGATGGAATTTTTTCAAGACCAGCTCAATCATCACTTTCCCGAACATCAGGTATTTAAGAATGACCAGGCCAACATGGAGTATACCCATGATGAAACACGTTACCTGTGGATATTCGACCCTTTGGACGGCGTGGCAAATTTCCAGGCAGGCATTCCTATCTGGGGGATATCTTTAGCGCTGATTGAGAATTTCTGGCCCATTTTCGGTGCATTTTATATGCCGGCAACCGGAGATATTTTTCATGCCCAGGCTGAACAAAAAGCCTATTTGAAAAAAGAAGAAATATGCGTATCAGAACAAAAACATATTAATGATGAAAGCCTTCTGCTCACATATTCTCGATTTCATCAACGATATCGTACGACATTTCCTGGTAAAATCCGTGATTTAGGTTGTACTGGCGCGCATATTTGCTATGTGGCGATGGGGCGGGCCGAGGCCGCGGTAATTGCCAACGAATCTTTTCAGGACCTTGCTGCAGCTTGTATCATTTTAGAAGCTGCCGGGGGGAAAATAAGCAAAATAGATGGGAGCGGTTTTTTTCTCAATGAACATCTGGATGGGCAAAAAATAAATGATCATCTGTTGATTATGGCCCCTGATATCTATTCGCAGGTTCGCAACTGTCTACAAGATATTTCTTAGATTCAAATGGAGCGTTTCAAACTACTCAAGTGACCAATCGACTTTGACAACATCGTTACGCAAAATGCATATATCCTGAGAGGTGACTTTTCTTTTTCACTAGTGAAGATAGGTGAAAAGATGATCAATAGAATAGACCATATATCAATTGCCGTAAAAGATTACGATAACGCACGGCATTTCTTTCAGAACGTACTCGGAGCCATCCCCGGGGCGAACGCCAAAGACAACAACATGAGATATGCCTGGCAAATGTTTTCTTTTGGTGATCTTTCTCGTCTCGAGCTTATCCATGCTACAGAACAAGGTGGTTTTTTAGATAGTTTTTTTAAAAAGCATAAAAACGGCGGACTTCATCATATGACCCTACAAACGCCGGATATAAAAAAAGCCAAAAAGATACTAAGAGAAAACAATATCCCTTATTTTGGATATAATGAATATGGCGATATCTGGAAAGAAATCTTTATTCATCCCAACGATGCATTTGGTGTTCTGATCCAAATCGCCGAATTTTGCCCGAATGATTGGCTAAACCCTTCCCTTGTACTTCCAAAGGGAAAAAAATGGGAGGTAAAAAAAGGAAAAAAAGGTTTTACATTAGGTTTTGCCCATCCTGGAGGAGGAAAAGTGCACGTCAAATTAACGACAGCAGAAGTAAAACAGCTCATCAATGATCTTATTTAATCTAAATTGAACAAACAATTCACCGCAAAGCCGCAGAGACGCAGAGTTTATTTTAATATGCGATGATATATTATACTCTGAATAGATACAATTAGTTGTTCGTCTGTCTCATCAGCCAGTGGCTCATGGTATCCTTAAGGTCCTTTTGGTGGTTGTATAAGCTATGACCTGCACCAGCGATCTTGACCACATCTACCTTGGCTTCTGGTGGGGCGCTATTACGGAGTCGACCGGCCAGCATTTTGGGGAGAAAATTCATTATCCCGGAGTAAAAATTGCCGCTATAACCATGAACCATGACAATCCCAACACCGTTGGGGACCGAATGGTGTTGACGCAAAACGCCGGTTAAGTTGATTCCATCAAAAGTTTCTAATCTAATCAATTGGGTGTTAATGCCTTGATCCGACCAAGCCGAAAAATTTAGCGTGGCCAACAAAAGAAGGCAGCCAATAATAACGGATTTGAAATAGTGCATTGTTGCCTCACGTATTTTTCTGCTTTTTCTGTGGTGGAGAATTTAGTTGACAAATTTTTTTACAAGAATGAAGCACAACTCGAATAGGTGCTCTTAAAATCCGGATATTTCACGCGACGGATGTGTTCATTTGGAAGGCATTCAGGGGTGCAGCTGTAGTTTGCTACTGCAAACCCCTGATAACACATCAAATGGACGCATCAGCCAGCGCCCGAAGGGTGAAAATATTTCGGCTTAAAAAGAAAAGATTCAAAGTACATAGTGTAATCTATAAGTTGTTGCTGAAAATTGATTTAACCTAAAAAATTTTTTATTTAAAATATATCTGCTGAAAAATTTTCATGAAATATTTGGATTAGGAGGTCGCATATGCTCGTCCATAAAACCAAAATACCGGTCCGTTTCGGCGATACAGACCCTTATGGCGTGGTGTACTTTGTCGCATATTTTCGTTATTTTCATGAGGGCATCGAAGAATTCCTGAGCCATATCGGCATTACACCGGGAAATTTTTTTCGTAACACAGAAGAAAAATTTGGCATGCCCAAAGTGGCTGCAGACTGCCGTTTCTTTGTCCCCGCCTTTTATGGCGATGTGTTAGAGATGCATACCTCAATAAAAGAAATGAAAGAAAAAGCGGTTGTTTTTCAGTTTCACTTTTATCGCCCACCAGAAACCCGTCTAATGGCAGAAGGGAGTGTCTCTTTTGTGTGCATCGACCACACCTGGAAATCCAGGCCGCTTCCGGAAGTGTTGGTCGAAAAAATTAAGGAAAACTCATAACCCCATATTAAACGTCAATTGAGGTTAAATCGATTTGTGTATTATGACATCATTTCCTGAGATTGCCAAAAGCAGCCCCCTGCGATTAGTGGCCTTTGCCACCCGCAACCACTTTTCTTCTTTACTAAGGCCGCGTGCCAGAGTAGTGAGCAGCAGGGCGCCTTGCAGCTTCCTGCTACCTTTCATAACCATAAACTGGCGGTGATTGGTAAAGGCAAAAAGAAGATGCCCGTTGGTCAGCAAGAAATTGTAGTTGCCCGGATATTGGTCGATCATCTGCGCAGTGCTGGTCATCAATATATTGAAAAGCATATTCGGCCCTGCATTATGTGTGTGCTGGTCTTCTATCTGGTCCCTGAGGTATTCAAACACCCTGGCCGAGTCGCTTATGGCATCTTCAATGGCAGTGCGTTTACTTCGGTAAGATTCGATGGCCGGGGCTTTGCCATTATGCACAAAAATCCAGTCATGACCACCGAATGACAAAGCAAAGGGGTGGGCGTGGCATTCATCTATAAGACCGCTGGTCCGCAGCCGGATATGACAAATGATGATTCGGCTCTTTACTACGCGGGCCAGTCTTTGGAAGCTGTCGTGCAACTGTCCGGAGTAAAAAATCTGCTCCGCCGACTTTTCAACCACAGCATGATGTTTGCGGAAAAAACCGATGCCCCAGCCATCCATGTTCTTTTTGGCCCGAAGCGCAAAAATAGGTAAAAGTTCCGGGGCTGAGTAATCCTTTGTGGCAGATAGTGCGAAAAGATCACACATGGTATTTTTTCATTCTGCTAAAGAGTTAAACATGATACCAAGCGTATCCAGTATCAAACATCCTCTGCATACAACACATCTGGGCCGGCGATCACCAAGAGCTCGCCCTGGGACTGTGGATCCGGTGTTATGGGATGCCAATCGGTGCGACTTAGCCCTTCTTCGACGGAAGTGACCAGCAGAATGTCTCCCATACTTTCAGACTCTTTGAGAACCATCAGCTGTCTATGATTACAAAAGGCAAAGAGAAATGATTCATTGGCCAGAAAAAAAGTGTAATCCCCGGGATAATCATCTACAAGTTTTTGTATTGCAATTCGCAGGGCAATGTATACGCTGATATAGGGGTTTTTTTGATTCAGCAATACCAATTGATCTCTTAAATATTCAAAAATTCTGGCTGTAAAAACATCGACATCCAGTCGGGGTGCGCCACTAGTCTGATATTCGTTAATGTTTTCAACAACGCCCACATGGGCAAACAACCAGTTATGGTCCAGAAAGTTAAGCGTAAAAGGATGGAGATGAGCACTGTGGCGACCGCCGCTTTTGGGACAATTCACATGGGAAATGATTATTCGGCTGTCGATAACTCGGGCAAGTCTTTGGAAGCTTTCGTGGACCCGATCTTTTACGAATACCTGTTCTGAGGATTTTTCCACCAGCGCCTGATCCTCGCGGAAAAAACCGATACCCCAGCCGTTCATGTTTTCACGGCCCTTTTCCGCGAAGATGGGCAGATACTTTTGAGGCGTATAGTTGTAACCTGCCGAGATGGCTAGTATGTCGCACATGGTCTCGTCTCCGTTTCGAGGCCTCTGCAAAACGTCCCCTTTTGCCCAACTTCGGTGTCAGACTCAGATTTTAATCCTCGGAATACTCCATGTATGCCTGTGGTTAAAATCTTCGTCTTTCTTGAACTTGATCAAAATTAAACGTTTTACAAAGGCCTCGCCCTTCATACTTGGCAAAATATTACTTAAATTTAAATTCCCCTCTGTTTGTTGTAGAATAGTGAAGAGTCCGCTGTGAGGGGCAGATCAAGATGTATTCCAATTGAAATAGGAGTTTTAGCCCGCCAAAGTACCGGTGGATAAAACTTTCGCACCTGGATTAACAACGTTGCGATATATAAAATCGTGACACGACTTTCTTTTGAATTTTATTAATGAAACAATTTAATATGTTTTACAGGCTCATCATCGTCAGGTGGTGCCTGCTTTATACGCTCCTGATGGCCGTACTCTGTGTAGATCTCATAGATGGTTTTCAACCACTTGTTTGCTTCGGGATAGAAATAGATATCTGGAACGTAATCCTGACTCAACTCAATGAGAAACTGGGTAAAGATGATCCATTGTATGGCCTCATCACTTTTTTCCAAAAGAGCAGAGTGATAGCGAAATTCGACCGTGGAGCGATACCAATATGAGTGCAGGTTTAGACCATGGTAGCGGGTTTTGTCATAGCGCGAAACCTCCCCACGGCTTGCGTCGTAACGGTTTTCCAACGAATACCAGAGCTCTTTTATGCGGCAATTGCGACCGCCAAAATCTCCAACACAAACATCCAAAAAGGCTTTCACGTCAATTTCCATAGGGCGGCAGGTTTCGGCGGTTTTACGATCTCCCGGGATAAGTAGGTAAAATTGATCTTCATAGTGGTGTACGATACGAACGAGTTGCTGGAGTTGTTTGCAGTTGTATGTCGCCTGGTCGACACCATGATGAACATGCATGCCGCAACTAGCATCAATGTCAATGCCTTCAACGGCATTGAGAAATTGAAAAGCATTGTAGACCTGTACCAGTCCTTCCATGCCGCTTAAAATGGGGCTGATCAGTTCGGCACCATATTGAGTATGACCTTTGCCTCTGACGGATGAATCTTGCTCAAAATGCCACATGTCTCGACTGGCACCAAGAGAAAAATTGTAATCCTGGTAAAGGTCGGTAATATGGCGCCCGTCTTTCGCACGAGATGAAATGCAGTAGGGCTTGATGATATTATTATCTATTGGCGTGATCACATAGTCCAGACCGAAAAACTCGATCTCCACACCAAAGGTGCGGTCGGTAAAGTTTTGCAGCATGGGATACTTTTTTTTGAGCCGTGATATAAAATTATCAGCGTTTCTTGTCATTAATTGTTTTTCCAGTATTAAAATTTTTCATGCAGGTTAGGTTACAATTATTCTGGCGTCCACCACCAGTATCCCATCCGGATAAGCAATTACCGGATTCAGGTCGATCTCAATGATGTCGGCGTTATTTTGTGCCATTTGGGCCACCGTCAAGATGCATTCTGCTAGAGCCTGCTCATCCACCGGGGCGTGACCTCGAAATCCTGCAATGAGTTTATGGCCCCTGATGTCTCGGATCATGGCAAGGGCATCGTCGCGGGTCAGCGGTAGGAGCCGCAAACTGACATCTTGAAAGATCTCCACCATAATGCCACCAAGACCAAACAGTATCGTCGGACCGAACTGAGGGTCTCTATTCATTCCGACGATAACTTCCAAACCCGGTGGCGCCATTTTACTTACCAGAACCTCTCCAACCTGACCCTGAGGTGCAGCATGTCGTACCGATGCAAGTATGTCGTCAAATGCCTTTTCTACAATTTCAGGAGAATCCAGGTTGAGACGCACCCCACCGACATCACTTTTATGAAGAATATCCGGAGAACTGATTTTAAGTGCCACAGGAAATCCTTGTTCGCGCGCAAGATCGGCGGCCATGCCGGCGTTATCCGCCAACCCGAAATCCGTGCAGGGCAATCCCTGTTCGGCGATGCGCAACAATGCCTGATGGGGAGGCAACTGACGACCCATTGCCGGTATCGTGAGCGTAGGCTTTTGAGATGGAGCCAGTGTTTGGCGTTCAAGAACCTGGGCCAGGGCCTTAATGCCTCGCTCAGGTGTAGGAAAGACCGGAATTCCTTTAAGGTGCATAAGTTCACTTTCGTGACGTTCGACATCTGCCCCCCCATAAAAAATAATCAGTTCATTGGCATCAGGGGTCACGACAAGGGAAGCATCTTCCACCGGATCTCCAAAAATCACACCCAATGTATCGTAATACTTGTGTGTGGCTTCCATAACATCACTAAACATTTTGGCGGTGGCATCTCCTGTTAGATCAAGTGGATTGGCTTTTATGGCATGGGCCGGAATGAGCGGAGTAATGGTTTCCACGGCTTCCTCGGGCAAGGGAGTGACATCCAGGCCTTCCTGCTCGGCTTGATCTGTGGCCAGAATCGCCGCACCTCCGGACGTTGTGATAAAAAGAATACGATTTCCTTTGGGAGGTTTCAAGTATGCCAATGCCTTGGCGTAATCATAGAATTCCTCTGCTGTGTAGGCCCTACAGATGTTATACTTTGAAAAGAGGGCTTCATAGATGGCATCAGCACCGGCCAAAGCTTTGGTGTGGGATTCAGCTGCTACTTTTCCTTTGGGCGTGCGACCGGATTTAAGAACCACCAGTGGTTTTTGAAGCTGCTCCACAGTCTGAATGAACTGTTCAGGACGTTTTATCCCTTCAATGTAAGCGGCGATCACCTGGGTGTTTTCATCCTGATTGAAATAGGCAATGAGATCGGTTTCATCCACATCCGCCCGGTTGCCCATACTCACAAAGCTTGATGTTCCTAGCTTATCCTCGGATAACCAATCCATCATGGCAGCGCCTACCGTACCGCTCTGGGAAATGAGTGCGATCTTGCCCTGGAAGGTAAGCAATGGCCATGACGCACACATGGGATGATGGGGATTGTTTACCCCTTGACAGTTGGGTCCGATAAGGCGAACATCGAATTTTTGTGCTGTTTCGACCACCTGATTTTGAAGTTCCTCGCCTTCATCTCCTGCCTCGCTGAAGCCGCCCGTAATAATCACAGCACCTTTTACACCGGCTTCACCGCATTCCTGAACAGCCTGGGGAACAAATCGGGCAGGAATGATGATAATGGCCATATCCGGTGCTTTTTCAATATCTTTTACGCTCTTGTGACAAGCAAGATCGAGAATGCTGTCGGCCTTTGGATTAATCGGATAAACTGACCCTTCAAAGCCACTGTCGATGATATTTTTCAGAATTTCGTGACCAATTTTATCAGGGTTGGTTGAGGCACCGATTACGGCTACGCTACTGGGTTTGAGAATTGCATCCAACTGCTTTACAGAATCCAGCCCTGCCATTATTTACCTCCTTTTATTTATTGACAAGATAACAGGATACACAAGATAATTTTCAATCCAGTACATCACTGTTTTCAATCCTTTACTTTACGCTTAATTGCGACTTTATTTTCGCCAAAATTCAAGATCAAACCTACTGGTTTGCCTGTTGCAACAAGATAATTAACCAGTTGTACTTCATGATCCTATTTTTATCAGAAAAATGGGATCGAAAATATCCTGAATATCCTGTTATCCTGTCAACATTTCTTAGGTGGCAGCTTTTTTAGCCACATTTTTGTTAAACTTGTCCGCATTGATGATAAATCGATAGTGGGTGGCTTCACCGATTTTGTCGACTTCATCAAAACCTTCGACTTCAAAAACCAACTTAGGGCCATCCACCTTGGTCAACGTGGCGGTGAAACGCACCTTCATTCCCAATGGCGTGGCGGCCATATGTTTGAACGTCATTCCGGTTCCAACGGTTTGCTCACCTTCACCAAGGTGAGAAAGGACCAGGTCTGCACAAACCTCTTCAATATGGCCTACCATGGCTCTTGTGGCATAAACATTCGGTACATGAGGATAAACCTTTTGTGCCGACATGTCGTCAGTGGTTTCCCGCTCAATCTCATGTGTCATACCAACTTGCAGTGCTTCAGTCATGTTTACCTCCATTGCTGAATAATCTTTATTTATTAAATAAAAATCAAGGACCTAGAAATATCTCAGTTTTTTCACTTTAAGTCAATAAGCGTTTTAAATAGCTCCGAATTTCGATAGAGACCTTTGAAAAGTGTTCAATAAGGAAGGCGAGAATTTTAACCACAGGCATACATTGAGTATTCTGCGGATTAAAATTTGAGCCTGACGCAGAGATTGGGCAAAAGAGGGTGTTTTTCAAAGGTCTCGATAATTTGTAAGTCAATGCAAATTAAGGGATTTAGGTTTCCGGGTGTCGGGGCAACCCATAAAATCTTCGGGCGTTCTCTTCGGTAATTTTAGCGGCTTGTTCAAGCGTACACCTTAACTGTTGTGCCACACAGGAGACAATCTTTTCGACAAAAAACGGTTCATTTCTGGTTTGATCAGGCAACGGTGAAAGCGCCGGACTGTCCGTTTCTGTCAGAATACGTTCTTGTGGAATCGAAGCGACCGTGTCCTGAAGCTCAGGGTTGGTTAGGAGTATGGCAGAAAACGAGATGTAAAAGCCGTGATCGGCAATTTTTTTTGCTATCTGCTTTGAGCCGGTAAAGCAATGAAACATCACCGCGGTTTTGCTTTGTGCAAGCATGTCTAGGGCTGTGGATTCAGCTTGCCGGGCATGGACCACCAGGGGTAGCTTCCATTTTTCTGCATGCACAAGAAGTTCGTTGAGTACTTGAAGCTGTCGTTGTTGTTGTCGAGGATCGCGAATGTGGTAAAAATCGGGCCCCCCTTCCCCCAGAGCAACAATGTCACTCTTGGCTCGACCAAAGGTATTCAGCATTTGCTTTAGCTCTTCATTTTCGATTTGGGCAGCTTTTTTAGGGTGAACCCCAGCAGTAACATAGACGAAGTCTTGAAATTTGTGTTTAATGGCCAAGCTTTTTCGAAGGCTTTCAGAATCGACAGCTGAAATAATCACGGCTGACAGTTTTTTTCTGGCACGTTTGATCACCCATTCAAGATCGCTATAGTATTTGTCTGAATATAGGTGGGTGTGTGCGTCGATCATGGAATTTCAATCCCTGAGCTCGCGATAATACCAAAGTATGATCCTTGGCCCCTGATCCCTGACACCTATCCTATGAAAGTATCATCTTCGATCCGACACTATTTAGTACGAAACTGTCGGGAAATTCTTTCTGAAAACGCTGTACCGCCTTCCATCCGGTGCAGTGCATCGGCATAATGACATCGGGTGTTAACGTTTTCAATTCTTGGATGGTATTATCATGGATTTTTTCAAAAAATGGTCCTGAAAGGTGAAAGCCTCCTAATACCGCATGGATATTATTTTCCCCGGTGGCTTTTTGTGAAAACAATACCGTATTAACAATACCGGCATGAGCGCAACCGGAGATGACCACCAGGCCTTTGTTATTTAACTTTAACACAACAGCCTGATCGTCGATGATCGGGTCCTGAACGATTTCTCCGTCTTTTTCCATCAAAGCGTTGGGCATTCCTTTTTCAAATTCAGTGGTTCTATCCACCGTACCGGTGACCATGATCATGTCATCAACAATTAGCATGGGCGATTCGCTTTCGACAATATTAACATTTTTCTCTTCAAGTTCATCTTTAACCATGCTTCGAGGCCATAGGTTTTTGGCGCCATCCGGCTGGCGGGTATAACGGGGATATTGAAAAACTTTTGGATGCAGTACCAGAGGGATCGTATGGGGCATTTTTTCGAGAATGGTTTTTAG
>CP070768.1:2563778-2576213 GCA_020345745.1 Desulfobacterales bacterium | reverse complement strand
ACGGGTCTGCTTCAGCTTTTATGTTGAAATTGTTAATCCAAGCAAAATCTCCCGCCAGGGTGGTCGATGAAACGAGAAATGTGGCTATCGAAATAACGAGTAGTACTTTAAGCAGCTTCATGGTGTTCTCCTTTGATTCTTTTTTACAAGACTTATCCGCTTTTCCAGCAAGCTCTCAAAATCTTCGGGTTGATTTTACCTGTATGGGCTTTATGGCTTTTTCTTCCAGTCGATATCAATCTCGCATTAGCCGTGTGCCCCAATATTTATGATTTTAGCACCCTTTTTAAAAACTCATTCCGTTTTTCCAAAAAATCATAATATTGGGTCACTGGTGACGATGAAGCAAACGAAAAAGATATCTCCTTCCAGAAAAAACCATAAAAACCTTCTTTCCCTTAGTTTCTGAGAAATTACCTTTCCCAATCCTTTTGAAAAACCATATCACGCCATAACTTCAAGCTTTTTTTGAAAATCCGACGCTTTTGCAAAATCGTTCAATGCACGGTAACAGTGAACAATAAAATCAAGGGCTTGTTTGGAATGCTGGAACTTCAAAAATATCGACAAAGCGTCTCTATATGCGCCCAAATTCATATGACTCACTCCTAAACACAAGTTGAGCGGCTCATGTTTTGGGAAATAGCCGACGCCTTTTGCAAGGATGTTTATCGATGTTTGGTAATCGCCGTTTTTTTGATGATAGATGCCCAACCCCAGATAAGCCCGTGAATCAGGATGATAATCCAAAGCTCTTTGGTAAAGCGTTACGGCAAGATTTTCTTTCAATGGTATGGCATCATTGCTGGCATAATCCCCGTGGTCAAATGTCATGCCCAGTCTTGAACAAAAATCGGCGTGCATGGGGTAAAATTGTTTGTTATCAATAAGCTCAATAGTATCAACAAATTCAGGAAGCATTCGGTAGTATTCATTTCTTAATGTTTTTCCAAAGGACAAAACATCTTCTTGTGATAATCGAGGATCGATTTCAAAATACTTGATATCTTCTATTTGATTTAACCAAATATCGTCCGATACCTTACCTGTTCTTTTATATTGCGTGTAAAGAGCGGTCCCTGGAAATAGGGAAAGGACAAAAAAGTGGCTGACCAACGGTTTAATTGTTTTAATCAAGTTAAGGGTTTCGCGGATGGTTTGCCGGCTTTCTCCAGGGCATCCATAAATAAAATATGCCCGCGATAAAATACCGTATTTGGCGGTAATGGCAAAAGCCTTTTCTATTTCTTCATTCGTAATTTTTTTATTAAGGCTCTTTCGAATTTGTTCGGAGCCACTTTCCACACCATAGCTTATTTGAATGCAGCCGGCTTTTCTCATCCATGAGACGATATCTTCACTCATATAATTAACCCGTGAAATAGCGACCCAAGATATTTTGAGGTTTTTTTTGATTATTTTTTTGCAGATGTCGATCACATGTTTTTTATTGATACTAAAAGTGTCATCCGAAAAATAGAAAAAATTGATTCCCTTTTTATAAAGCTGTTCGATTTCTTCAACAAAGTAGTCTGATGAATGAAATCTGACTTTTGACCCCCAATATTGAGGAGAGCCGCAAAAGTTGCATTTGCCGGGACAGCCTCGGGTTAAAGACAGATGGGTATATTCAAAATACGTTGATGGCATCGGTAGATCGTCAAGATGTTTAATCGGTTCAGCCGGCCCAGTTTTGCAAGGTTTGCCGTTTTTTCTAAATGCAATGCCTCTGATACTTCCGATGTGATCGTATTCTCCTTTGTCAATGCATCTCACGAGGTTTAAAAATGTATATTCACCTTCACCGATCACCACAATATCGATTTGTGGAAAATGCGTTAAGAAATGCTCCCATAGGAAGGTCGCGCTAATCCCTCCAAAAACAATCTTGACATGAGGGTCGATCTTCTTGGCTATTTCTGCAATTTCGATACCCCCCCATCGGTTGGCTTGAAGAATAGAAAAACCGATGATATCCGGTTTTTTGTCGTGTAAAATTTCTGTTATCTTTTCAGGTGTCTGGTTGATATGATGCCAGTTTAATATCTCAACATCATAATGATTCTCCTTTAAAACCGCCCCCACATAATATATTCCAATGGGGGGCACCACGACATCTTCGATGTTTTTTCGTTTTTCGAGCCAATAGGGATATATCAGTAGTATTTTCATTTTTTGTTCGCCCATATTTCCTGTTTCAAGCAGAGAAATGGCGTGGTACAATATATCATAGCCCGATACCAAGCGTTTCAAATGACAACATCAATTATTATCTTCACCTATGTTGACAATATCGTTTCATAATGAACAAACATAGTGTACATATTTGAGTCGTGTCCACATTCAATTAGGATATTATCATAATCATGACACAATTAAAAAAAGAATTTCGATCAAGCCCTGTTTATTAAAAAACATAAGGCCTGAATCTGAAATGAGGGCTTATAAGGACCTTTAAGATACAAAGAGGAGGCTTATGATGTTTTTATCTCTGGTTCAAAAACGGAGAAGTATTCGGAGATATCAGGAAAAACCGGTGGAAGCAGAAAAAATCGATAAGCTGATTGAAGTAGCGTTGCGCTCACCTTCTTCAAGAGGATTTAATCCTTGGGAGTTTATTGTAGTAACGGATCAAGACCTGCTCAATCAACTGTCGAAGGCAAAACCTCATGGGGCGTCATTTTTAAGACATGCTAGTTTGGGGATTGTTGTCTGTGCCGATCCGGAGAAATGTGATGTTTGGGTCGAAGATGCGTCTATTGCTTCGATACTTATCCATTTAGCGGCAGAATCGATGGGGTTGGGCAGCTGTTGGATTCAAATTAGAAAACGAATGTATAATGATACCAAAACCTCGCAGGAATATGTTTGCGAGCTTTTGAACATTCCGGAACCTCTAAATGTAGAGTCGATCATTGCCATTGGATACCCTGCAGAAAAAAAGCCCCCTCACCGGAAAGAGGAATTGGGTTACGAAAAAGTATACTTTAATCAGTATGGTGAATCAAAACATAATAAAAAGCCATCTTAAAAACAGATCTAATGACTTATTGCAAAGACAAGTATGGATTACCTGATTCGCCGATTTAAAATATTATGGGTATTTTTTTGGGCCGGTATTATGACATCTTTGGTCTTTTTGCCCATTATTGTGTCGGCTTTTTTAAGTTCCACCGGCAATCTGGCTTTTTCTCTTGCAAGGAGTTGGGCCTGGGTGATGCTCAAATTAACAGGAATTCGTCCCAACATAAGAGGCAAAGAAAATATCGTTAAAAACCAATCCTATGTCATCATCGCTAACCATCAATCTCATTTCGATGCACCATCCATCATTCTGACGCTCGGTATTCAGTTCCGTACGATTGCTAAAAAAGAACTCTTAAAAATTCCTCTATTCGGCTATGCGTTATATACTTCGCGAAATATCTTCATCGATAGGTCAGACAAAGAGAAAGCGGTTAAGAACATCCAAGACGGCATTAAACGACTTCCACCAGGCATCAGTTTATTGTTCTTCGCAGAAGGCACCCGTTCCCCTGACGGTATGATCCAAGCCTTTAAGAAAGGTGGATTTATTACTGCTATAGAGTATGGATTCCCCATCTTACCGGTTACCGTCAATGGCAGCAGGCGCTTACTGCCCAAAAAAAGTTTAGTATTTCAATCCGGTCCCATTGAGATCGTCGTTGATCGCCCCATTCCAACCCATAATTATACCTTAGATATGCTGGAAGAACTCATCCAAATAACCAAAGATATCATTGTTTCTAATTTTAACCCCAATTACCCTGAAAAAGGAGGCAAACGGCTATGATGCAACATATCCATCTTAACGAGGTCGAATGGAAAGAACCTGTTGCGGGATTTAAAGGTCGGTTTATTCATTCAGAAAATATGACGTTTGGGTACTGGGATATCGAGGCTGGGGCGTCTTTACCGGAACATGCCCATCCCCACGAACAGGTCACCAGCGTCATCGAAGGTGAATTCGAATTGACCGTTGACGGTGAATCCAAAATTTTAGGCCCGGGTTCTGTTGTGGTCCTACCTTCCAACGTTAGTCACAAAGGAAAATCGATAACGAATTGCCGCATCATCGATGTATTTTATCCGATTCGGGAGGATTTTCGTTAGCCCGGATATTTCATGCAAATTTTTCAGCGAACTTTTTGGCTATTACGAAACGATTAAGTTAAGTTAAATAATTGTAATAACAATCATATTACACGTTGCACCTATAAATTTAACCTCTTAAGCTGAAATTTATTCATGAACTGTCCGGGTGAGTTAAACTTATATTTATTTTACCATTTTCATTAAAAATTCAGATAAATACTTGCTTGACATATGTCCCTGATGTTTCTACAGTTATCCGGCGATCGACATGATACATCGTGCTGAAGACCACAATATCAATTTATTCGAAATGCTTATTTTGGATTCATCAACCAGATTCATTCGTTGCGCTCTGAACGGATAGTATATTATTAAAGGCGATATCATGAAAAACAAAACGGTCAAGGTCGGGCGAAATGACCCTTGCCCCTGTGGCAGTGAACGTAAATATAAAAAATGCTGCCTCGGCAGATCAACATTTAAACCAAAAAATCTCAAGGCCTTATACGCCAAGAAATATAAAATTAAACTCAAGCAGCCAAAAGATGTTGAAGGTATAAGACAAGCAGGGCGCTTAGCACTCGACACGCTCGATCTGATAGAATCAGAGATTAGACCGGGAATTACCACCGATGATATTAACTCAGTCGCCCATAAATTCACCCTGAAAAATGGCGCCATCCCCGCCCCTTTAAACTATAGAGGTTTTCCAAAAAGTGTTTGTGTTTCGGTGAATGAAATTATCTGTCACGGCATTCCCGGAGAACGAATCCTACAGGATGGAGATATCGTCAATATCGATGTTACACCTATTTTGAATGGCTATTATGCCGATGCCAGTAAAACCTTTTTTGTGGGAAAACCCGGGTCAGAAGCACAAAAAATTGTTCGGGTGGCTCGAAACAGCCTCAGCAGGGGGATATCCATGGTTAATCCCGGAAACACCATCGGGGATATAGGATGGGTAATTCAAAAATATGCTGAAAGCAAGGGGTGCTCGGTTGTCAGGGAGTTTGTAGGACATGGTGTGGGATTTGATTTTCATGAGCCACCGCAGGTCCCTCATTTCGGTCGCAAAGGCGAAGGTATCAAACTGGTTCCGGGCATGGTGTTTACCATTGAACCGATGGTAAATCTAGGGGAAAAAGATCTCGTTATTTTAGATGACCAGTGGACAGCCATCACCAAAGACCGCTCGCTTTCCGCACAGTTTGAACAGACGATCCTTGTTACCGAGCAGGGTTTTGAAAGCCTAACCCCTTATGATTTGTAAGATGACGTGAAGATAAATATCCAACCAACGAACATTCTAAAAGGTCTCTCCGTAACATTGTTATGGAACCCAAAAAGTATTCCCCCAAAATTATTGCACATCAGGGATTTGGCAGCCAGCATTCAGAAAATATGCTATTGGCCTTAAAAACCGCAGCGGCTGCACAGGTTGAAATGATTGAAATCGATGTGCACGAAACCCGTGACGGCTGTTTTATCGTGCACCATGATGATGCCATCCATCGTGATTGGCCTGCATGGCATGATTTAACCTATGCTCAGGTTCAACAATTCGCCAACCATGCTGAGCGAGCGCCGCTGTTGTCCGATTGCCTTAAAGCGATTGGATCGATACCGGTTGATATTGAAATCAAGAGTTACGTCGACACACGTCGTCTTGTTAGAAAATTGAAGACGTCATCCCTATCCCCGGGCAGTATCATATCCAGCGGCGATTTTCACCTGCTCAGGCATCTGCACATCAGCGGGGTTGAGATACCACTTGTCTTAATTCTTGCGATATCGAACCGCCGCTCCATAAGACAGAATGTCATGAACGCCCTGTTGTGTGTGGCGCCCCAACGGTTGCCTTCTTTTCTGAAGGGTGTCGCCGTATATCATCATCTGGCACATAAACGATTCATCGTTAACTTACAACGCAACGGCATAAAAGTGTTTGTTTGGACCATTGACAAAAAAAAAGAAATGAAAAAGTTCATTTCTTTGGGGGTTAATGGTATTATTACAAACCATCCTGACAGATTGTATAAACTGCTACAAGCTAACGCAAACATATAGATAGCGTTCAGGGACTAGGCGCGAGACGCCGTAGGCGTCAAGTGTAACATATGAAAGCGCACAGCCCCGCCCATAGGCGGGATGAACATTTTGCTAGACCTGCAGGCTGTGGTTGGGCCAAAAATATATTTTTAAGATCGTTTGTAAATAAATCCGTACACGACAAATAAATGAACAACAAACCGTTATCCATTAAAGCCGTGTTATTCGATTTTGACGGTACCCTCACCGAACCGGGTGCGTTAAATTTTTCTTTGTTAAAAGAGACCATCGGTTGCCCTGAAAATTCTCCTATACTGGAGTTTATTGAAAATCTGCCCACGCTTGAACAACAAAGAAAAAATTTTTCCATACTGGAACGCTTTGAAAAAAATGCTGCCATGGTTTCGAAGCCGAACAGCGGGGCAGAGGATTTGATACAGTTTTTGCACTCAAAGAGACTACATGTGGGAATAATTACGCGTAATAGCCTGAAGAGTGTCGAACAGGCCCTGCACAATTTTAAGTATATCCAAATGCCTGAATTCGACGTCATTATTACCAGGGAAACACCTGTTGAGCCAAAGCCAAGCGGTGCTGGAATCAAGCTGGCAGCACAACAGATGGGCGTTGATGTCGAAAACATTTTGATGGTTGGTGATTTTGTTTTCGATATTGAAGCGGGAAAGGCTGCAGGCTGTAAAACAGCGTTTTTGGATTACAAAACGTTACCAAAGCCCTTGCCTGTCGAAAGTGACTTTACTGTTTCCAGCCTGGATGAGATAAAGCATATCGTTCGTATGGGGTTGCCGCTGTCCATGGGCAAGCTCCCCAATGACATTTTAGAAGAGTTTCTTGAGCGTTTGAATTTTCAGGATCCTTCTGTTCTTATTAATGCCCGGGTCGGTGAAGATACAGCAGCGATGAATGTCGAGACAGCAGAAGTTCTTGTCCTTAAATCCGATCCCATCACCTTTGTCACCGATTCTGTTGGCCTCTATGCGGTTATCATTAATGCAAACGATATTGCCACATCAGGGGCCGATCCCAGATGGCTGTTGACGACCCTCCTTTTTCCCATTGGATCAACGGCATCGGGTGT
Source organism: Desulfobacterales bacterium (assembly GCA_020345745.1). Classification (GTDB taxonomy): domain Bacteria; phylum Desulfobacterota; class Desulfobacteria; order Desulfobacterales; family UBA11574. The sequence goes on along the minus strand of CP070768.1, from coordinate 2,568,946 downwards.
CTGGCAGGTGATGCATGAGCTTGCATCGGTTTGTCGACAATGGAAAATCAGTTTATGCGGCGGGCACACAGAAATTACTGACGCTGTAACAAGGCCGGTTGTTATCGGCATGCTTGCAGGAACGGTTACCAAACGCAACTTGATTGATAAGCGAAGTATACAGCAAGGCGATCAGGTGCTCTTGACCAAAGCGGTGGCCGTGGAGGGCACGGCAATCATTGCCAAAGAGTTCAAGGATCAGCTCATCGGGCTGGGTGTATCAGAATCCGAAATTGATGTATGCGGCCGTTTTCTCACCGATATCAGTATCCTCGAGGAGGCGAACATCGCCCGGAGTTTCGACGGTGTACATGGCATGCATGATGTTACCGAAGGCGGCCTTGCAACCGCACTGGAAGAGCTGAGTCTTGCCGGCGGTCACAAAATCAGGGTCCACATGGAGACCATTCCTGTTTTTCCCCAAACCGAAAAAATATGCCGATTGCTCGATATTAATCCCATAGGTTTGATAGGATCAGGCAGTCTGTTGATATGCTGTAACAGGGATACCACCGAAGGTCTTATGACTCGTATCAAAGAGGCCGGTATTGACGTAACCTGCATCGGTGAAGTGCTCAAAGCAGGCCGTGGCATAGAAGCGCTGGACCAGGACAGTCCTGCCGAATGGCCCAGATTTGAGGTTGATGAAATCTCTCGCTTGTTTTAAATCTTATTCCTTGACGAAAAACTCCAGCCTCATCATCGGCCGCGTGGGAGAGCGTCGAGTGACCTCTTTAAACCCGGCACGAATAAACGCCTTGGGGATACCGGTCCAAGCAAAGGCCGGAGGTATGTCTTTTGCGGATTTGGGTTCAACCGGATAGCCTTCCACTAATTCCGCACCTTGTGATTTGGCATACCGGGTTGCGGCACGTAACAGTTGTGTTGAGACGCCCTTTTTCCGAAAAGCCCGGTCAACAAAAAGGCAGGCAATAGACCAGCAGGGGCGATCGTCAACAGGCTTCAGTATGCGTGATCTTGATAAAGCAGGGAAGCTACTTCTCGGAGCAATGGCACACCAGCCGATGGCCTTCGCATGATGATACGCCAAAATACCGGGAACGTCTCCTGAATCGACAATGGCTTTCATGGCACGTTTATTACCCGCTCCCTTTTGTGCTTCAAATTCTTTTCTGCTAAGGCGCCAGAGCATGCACCAGCAACCACCACATGCGCCCCGTTCACCGAACAATTCAACAAAGTCGTTCCAGTGGGTTTTGGTCAGCGGTTGAAATGATAATTTTATGGGATCAAGCTTGTCTGTGGCCATTACTGTTTCTTGTTTAAGATTGATATCATTGTGGCCGAATCAATGTTTCCGCCGCTTAAGATAACGCCAACCCGGCCATTGGGCACCACGATGTGATCGAGTAAGGCAGCCAGCCCGAGCGCGCCGGATGGCTCAATCACCAGCTTCATTCGATAGAACAGAAACTTTACGGCATCGATAATGGCGTCTTCTGATACGGTTTTCATATCGTCTACGTATTTCAGCACAAGAGGAAATGTGATGTTACCTAAAGATGGTGTCCGTGTTCCGTCGGCGATGGTTGGCGGATTTTTTATTTTGTGCAAAGTTTTGGTTTGAAATGATCGGGTGGCATCGTCTGCGAGTTCCGGTTCTATGCCGATGATTCGGCAATTCGGCGACATTGATTTTGCAGCAATAGCCGAACCGCTCAACAATCCACCGCCGCCGCAGGGAACCAGGAGCATATCCAGATGGCCAAGGTCTTCAAACATTTCCAGCGCAGCAGTTCCCTGACCGGCGATAACATCCGGGTGGTCAAACGGAGGGATCATCGTATAACCGTTCTTATTTGCGAGATCGGATGCGACATTTTCACGGGTCGTTTTTTCAGGATCGTATGCAATCACATGTGCCCCGTAATCTTCGGTGGCCTCTCGCTTGGTTTCAGGGGCATTGTTCGGCATCACGATGTAGGTCTGAATGTTCAAAATCCGACCGACCAGAGCTACGGCCTGGGCATGATTGCCCGATGAATAGGTTATAACCCCTTTCGCTTTCTCAGTTTTTGAGAGCCGAGACATGCTGTTGAACGCACCCCGAAATTTGAATGCTCCAACTCTTTGAAAATTTTCACATTTAAAGTATAATTTGGCTCCTACCAGCCGGTTGACGGTCCGAGACGTCATTATCGGTGTAACATTGGCATTGCCCTGGAGCCTCTTTTTAGCGGCCAGTACTTGCTCGAACATATGCTCTCCGATGGTCATGTGGCGCCCTGCACTTGGGCGGATGCTTCATGAAGATTTTTTAGCAAACCTATGCTATATAGTAAAATGGTTCAGTTATGCTAGGTTTTTACAAAGGTTCCTTTTCGATACGCTTCGAAAGCCAGCCTCAGTTCTTCTTGTGTGTTCATTACAATAGGTCCATGCCAGGCGATGGGTTCTCCAATCGGTTTTCCGGATATGAGGAGGAATCGGACCGGTTCTTCTTCGGTGATCACCGAGATATGGTCGCCATCCTCAAAAAGGATCAGTGATTCATTGCCGAACAAAGAATCTCGGTGCATATCAAAGTAATTAATACCTTCCACCTCATAGTTAAATGGCTTTTTTTCTTTGCAAAAGCAGCCTTTTCCATCGATTACATAGGCAAAGACCGTGTGGCCGTTTTTCGTTGGGTGGGTGAAATCGGCCTGTGCTGGAATCGACACATCAATGTATTCAGGTTCGATGACAATGTCACGCACGGGTCCGCGTACGTCTCCTATCTGGCCGCTAATAATTTTTATTTCTGTTCCGTTCTCAAGTTGCACATAGGGGATCTGGCTGGATTTAACATCGCGGTAACGAGGATCCATCATCTTTTGTGCGGCCGGAAGGTTGGCCCAGAGCTGAAATCCTTCCATTCTGCCTTCGGGATCCCCTTGCGGCATTTCTTGATGGATAATACCGCTGCCCGCCGTCATCCATTGAATGTCTCCTGAGGTTATATTTCCCAGATTCCCCATACTATCCTTGTGCTCAACATCGCCGTTAATTACATAAGTAATGGTTTCAATGCCGCGGTGCGGATGCCATGGAAAACCTTTGAGGTAATGTTCGGGATTGTCGGAACGAAAATCATCGAAAAGTAAAAAGGGGTCAAACATCGGCACCTGACTGAAACCTACGGCCCTTTTGAGATGGACGCCAGCACCTTCAAGAACCGGTTTGCTCTTGAATATTTTACGAATTTTTCTGGTTGATTTCATATACGGGCCCTCCTTGCTGTCTTCAAAGCTACTGATAAGGCGATCTTTATGAGTTGAGGTCTTTGAAGTCGGCGTCTTAATGTATGAGATGGCTGTGCCGAAGAGATCATTTAACGGGAAGCGTGCGTACAAATTTTTTGGCTTGATTCAGCCAGGCTTTCAGCGCGCTATCATTCTCGAATTCGTCTTGCGCTACCATTACCCATCCCTTCATGGGTCTTCCGGTGATGTCGAATGGCTTGACACTCGGTAATGATAACGCTCGGTCGGCATTCTCTTGGCCCAACCGTAAGATGAGAAAATCTTTGTAAACGCCACAAAACATATTGCCATTCAACAAATGGCATACCCCCCCGAACATCTTCTTGGAATCGGTATTCTGCCAGCCTGATACGATGGACTTGATGCGAGCTTCAATGGCTTCATTGTATGGCATATGCTAGCCTCGATGTTATCTAGATAATTCGGTCATAACCTTCTTGTGATCTGGATAACCAGCGTGTTTGACAAATGTCCAGTAAACACCAACGTCAACCATAAACGCCTATTTTTCATGTCTGATTGCTTGCGTTGTTAACCGATGTTTTTCTTGGGTTCTCGAAACAACATAATCCCGCATATGAATTTTGCAATACCACATACCATTAGCGTGGTTCTGGTGCCGTAATACCCTTTACTTTTATTGGGCTAAACCAGATTTAGTCATCCGTGCAACAACCAAATGATGAAATGGCCGAATTAGATTAAAATACACCTGGCCTGTCCAATGTTTATAAAAAACCGTTGTCATTACATAGAATCGATTCTCATGATTATCCATGGGCTCCAGAGCGACACCAAAATGGGCCCTTAAGTGCATATAGCGGCTAAGCTCAGACGTTGCAAATCAGGGAAGGTGTTCTGCGGCCAGTCTGCAGCGAGTGGTTGGGCATCATGTTGCGCTAAAGACGATAAAAATGACCGGTATGGCAAGGATAAGTGCGCTTGCTATCCACAAGGACGAATGCATATCCCCGCGCACCTTTCCCGTAATTGCTCTTACTGCTGCTACTATTCCCAGTATTCCAGCAGCAATGGCGAAAAGGGCTGCAATTAGCCCACGATTTCGGCAGCCAAGAAGTCCAACAGGTAGTGATGCTACCATGAAAAAGATAGCCGTTAGCAGCGCAGGTATTACTATGTGTTTAGTGGTCTTTTTCATGCTTGCGGTCCAACGTCGGTCATATATTGCAGATAGGTCGCAGGTCTATCAGCCAGACTTGGTGCCGTTGCTCGACTTTTTTAATTGGTTTGTTATCCACTCTACGGCGCTGTTTCGGTCTCGAAAAATCTCTGTCAGGAAGCCGCTGTCTTCAACATATGCCTGATACATTCTTGATATGCCAAATTGCAAATCTGTTGTTGCAATAAGCGCTATGATTACATTTGGGTTGACGCTCGCAGCGGCTATGTCTTGGTCTGCTACTATTCTTATTTCTTCATTACTCACTCGAAAATCAGTGATTTTGGTTCTGTCAATTATCTGGTATTTTTGCCGCAAAAAATTTTTGCTGCTATAGATCTCTTTATTTGCTGCAATGATGTCTGCTCCTGTTACCACGCCTGAACCTATGAATTCGACACCAATACCATCGTCTATATATTTTATTTGAATAGGCATTTTTGGAATTTTAATTTCACCCGGTGAAGATAGGTCTATCTAGAACCTGCTTTGAAAGATAATAATGAAATAAAAAGCAAATAATGTCAATATTATTGAGACAATTGCGTGATACGGTGATCCGATCCGCTGCCCCTTCATCCCATGCCAACTATTTTGTTAGATAGGCGTTCTTTTTATTCCCCGATGCAGCCGGTATAAAGCACGCGCTGACTGATCTTTTCGAAATATACATCAGCCGGTTG
>CP070768.1:2551012-2563678 GCA_020345745.1 Desulfobacterales bacterium | reverse complement strand
ATGCTCTGCATCGGGGTTAATAAGATAAAAATTCATTTTGATACCTCGAAGCTCTACTGCGGGGTAGTTCATTACTATTTAAATTCAACGTTTATAAGGGGGAGAAATGGCAAAACCCAAAAGGACTATGAAAGGCGTTACCTATAAAAATGGGTATTGGTGCGCTAGGATTGACGGGCATGTAAAATATTGTGGCAAGGGGGAGAAGGGAAGGGAACTTGCCGGGGCTGCCCGTATGAAATGGGAAGTCAAGCAATATGAAAACCGTCAACTCAACGCAGGTATGAAGGTCAAAAGACAAGAATTGAAGAAGGTAAAAGAATTAGCCAACTGGTATATGACATTACCATCCATCCAGCAAAAAAAGATTTACAATCGTAGGGTAGCCCTATGTTCACACCTGTTAAAATATTTTGGTAATAAGCCTGTTAATCGTGTTGAAGCTGATGAGCAGGAAAAATATAGGGAGTATCGAATTGGTCAAGGTGCCACCAATGGAACGGTAGACTTAGAGGTATCATTATTGCGGTCAATGTATCACTTAGCACTTAAGCGCAAAAAGATTCACATTGATGCTATGCCGGGTCAATTTGTATTAGAAAAAAAGACAAACCCTCGACGTACTATTACAGATGGTGAGTTTGAGAAGCTATTGGAACATGCAAGTCCAGACTTCAAAGATGTATTGATATGCGCTTATGAAAGCGCAATGCGCTCAAGTGAGATACACAAACTTACAGCCGGTCAAGTTCATCTTGATATACGGCATATCTCTGGTGATGTTATCGACTATATTGATCTTGGAATATTCGATACAAAGACCGGAGCCAGGCGTACCGTACCGGTGAGTTCAAGGTTAAAAGAAGTTCTAAAGAGACGAATAGAGAACCTAAAACCTGAAGATTATGTGTTCATTAATAAAAGCAAAAGATATTATAATGTCCTGATTACAACCCAAATGCGATTTACTTGTCAAAAGCCGGTATTACATACGGTGATAAACCCACAAATAGAAAAGGTGAGCGTATCGGCATTGTTTTTCATTGCTTGAGACATACTAGAACAACAAAATGGGTTGAAATGGGTTTTTCGGATGAGGTCATTCGGAGGGCCACTGGACATAAATCATTAGATGCATATCAGCAATATGTAAAATTAGGTCCCCATGCCGTTATGGGATTGGTTGAAACACCAAAACGGGACAAAAACGAGACAAAATTAGCCCAAACCCTTTAACCATGCCTACTTTATCCGTTTCAAACAGACCGAAAAAAAACCGTCCATGTGATGAAGATGAGGAAATGTTTTTAAATATCCGGTATCCGTCAGAAGGTGATGAATTTTTAAAGACAGCCCTGCTGCGCTGTTCTCTATCGCAAATTCTTCATGTTTGTTCAAAAAGTCTTTTATAACAAGTTCATTTTCCTCGGGTTCCGTGCTGCAGACCGCATAAACCAAAACACCTGACGGCTTGACAAGATGGGCCAGATTATCCAGCATTATGGCCTGTCTTTTGTGGTGGTGTGCCAGATTTTGTTTGAATGAGTTCCATTTTGCATCTGGGTTTCTTCTTAGAACGCCCAGTCCTGAACAGGGTGCATCCAAAAGGATACGGTCAAAGGTTTCAGGTTGTTCTTGTATAAAGGGTTTATTTAGATCATGAAGTTGCGCTTTGACCATGTCGATTCCGAGCCGATGCATTTCGGATTCTAACCGAGTCAGTTTATTTTTATCTTTGTCCACCACGACAAGCCTACCACGGTTTTTCATTAGCTGGGCGATATGGCCGGTTTTACCGCCCAGTCCGGCGCAGGCATCGAGAACCGATTCACCGGGTTGGGGATTCAAGAAAAGGGCCACTAGTTGCGCAGCCTCATCCTGAATTTGAAATAACCCTTGCTCAAAGGCCTTTATTTCAGGGATCGAGACGCTTGGGTTGAAAAAGCGTATCCCATCCGGAGAATATTCTGTGAGTTCGATTCTAGCAGAATAACCTTCAAGCAATTTTGCCAATGATTCCCTGCTGGTTTTGAGCGTATTTGTTCTAACGGTTATGGACGGAATCGAGTTGATGGCATCAGCTAGCAATAGGGTTTCTTTTAGTCCAAATCGTCGGTACCATCTTTTGATCAGCCATTTTGGAAATGATTTTTCCACGGTGATGGCTAGCACAGGATCTTTTTCAATGTCAGGATACGGTACTCGTTGATATGATTTTGCGACATTTCGAAGAAGTCCGTTGACATAGCCGACAACCCATGGAGCGGAAGAGGATTTTGCCATTTCGACCGATGTGTTCACTGCTGCTGATACCGGTATTCTGTCCAAATATATGATTTGAAAAACGGCCAGCCGTAAAATGTTCAAAACTTTGGGGTGGACCTTATCAAGACGTGTTTTGGAAAAATGTGTAATTACCCAGTCGATGCGAGCTCGCCACCTGAGAACGCCGTAAACCAGTGTTTGGATGAACCCTCTATCCCTTTTCGTAAACCACGGGTTTTTGTTCAATGCGGTTTCCAGAGCTGTATCTAGAGTTTGGAAACGGTTTTTATCCAAGGTGTTTAAAACAGCCAGTGCCGTGTTCCGAACCTTATCCACCATATTCATCCGCCTGAGACCTGTGAAAAACGTCCCTTTTTGCTCAATCTCGGTGTCCCCGATATGCAGGATCTACGCTTCGCTTCGACAGGCTCAAATTATAATCCGCCAAAGTTCGGTGACGGATTATAATTTTCACGTTGACTCGGGGCGTTTATGCTCCAGGTCATTGCGGGTAGCTTGACACCTGTCCAATTCAGCTGTCCTGCGGAGTTGCCCTTGGCCTTAAATCCCGCTTTAGCGGGAAACATTTTTCAAAGGTCTCTTTTTTGATGTTCAAAATAATTCCACGAGACATTCGGGTTGACCCGAATATTTCATGAAGTATCCGGATTAGGGTGTCAGCGTAAAGTAGTGCCGGGATGTATATTGGATCCTCTCAGAAAATCTTTAACCAGAAGGCGCTTGCCGGATGCCCCCTGAATTTCAAGTATGGACAGCGCATCTTGTCCTGTCGCAACGACCAATTCATCAGGGAATCCTTTCAATATCGTTCCAGGGACGCCTGAGGCATCCATTTGGACCGGTTTGGCTTTGAAGATTTTGAGGCGTCTCTTTCCATGAAATGTAAATGCTCCGGGCCACGGGGACATTCCACGTATGAAATCCAGTAGGTTTTTTGCCGGCATGTTCCAGGTTATATGGCCGTCATTTTTTTTTAGCAAAGGAGCATAAGAAGCTCGTGAATGGTCCTGTGGTATAGGTTTAATGTCACCATCTTCAAAAGATCTAAGGGTCTGTATCAAAAGACCTGCTCCTCGTTCGGCCAAGCGGCTGTAAAGCGTGCCTGAAGTATCTTCAGGATCGATTTCAACGGTTAATGATTGGAGGATATCACCCGTATCCAAACCCTCATCCATCAGCATCGTCGTGATACCTGTCTCCTTTTCTCCATTGATAATCGCCCAATGGATCGGTGCTGGTCCTCGATATTTGGGAAGGAGCGATGCATGAACGTTTATGGTTGCCAGTTTAGGCAATGACAGGATGTCTTTCGGAATGATGCGGCCATAGGCGACAACGACAACCATATCCGGCTCGTATTGTGCCAGATGGTTTGAGAATTCGAATGTTCGAATGGATGTTGGTTGAATGACGTCATAGTCTAGATGGGTGGCGGTCAATTTGACAGGTGTGGGGGCAACCTTTCGACCCCGCCCTTTGGGTCGATCGGGTTGGGTCACAACCAATGCTATATTTTGATCGTTTTCATGGAGGGCCTTTAAGGCAGGTACAGCAAATTCCGGGGTGCCCATAAAGATGATTTTGGCCTTTTTTGTCATTTTTTTCTTAAATTCTTTTTCACGCGTCTTTTGTACATTTGCCTTTTTAATGAACTGAGGTGATCGATAAATAGGACACCGTTTAGATGATCGATTTCATGCTGCAATACCAAAGAGAGCAATCCTTCTGCCTCTATTTGCAAAGGCTTGCCCTCCCTGTCATAGCCTTGGACCAGAATTTTTTCCGCCCGTTTCACGTCCGCCCTGTAATCAGGCACACTGAGGCATCCTTCTTCTTCTGAAATGATAGTTCCCTCTTTGGATATAATCTTGGGATTAATCAGAACCTGCAAGGACCGTTTTTCATCCTTTGGAGAGACATCAAAAACAAGAAGACTCTTGTCGTGTCCGACCTGTATTGCGGCCAGACCGATACCCGGTGCATCATACATGGTAACCGCCATATCTTCAATGAGATCTTGGATCTTCCCGTCTATATTTTCAACCGGATTCGTGGGGCGAAACAGAAATGTATTCGGATAGGTCAATATCTCTAGTTTTGTCATTCTAATCGATCTTCCTTTCAAAGTCTCATTGCTCTTCATAAGATACCTGTAAAATATTTACACTGGTTATCATGGCTGAGATGAGGCCGACAATTATCACCGGAAATATTTGAACCACATGATTTGTCAAAGTAAAGCCGGCCGCTTCCTTTGCGGGTATTCCAAAAATGGCCAGAGCAAACACACCCCCGGCCTCCCAAATTCCCCAAAAGCCCGGAACAGATGGAAGCGCAATAAAGAAGCAGGTAATTAACATGACGGCAAATAGTTCATTAAATGATAGATGGATGCCGGGGCAGCCTTTGGCCATCAAATAGTATGAAAAAGCTGCCAGGCCCCAAATGACCGCGGACAGCCCGATACAAGCAACCATCTTTGCCGGATACTTTATCAAGGCCAGGCCAGCGGCGAAATTTTCGATAAAGTGCACCAGGGGAACACATACCTTTTTTTGGAGGTTTCCTTTAAAATCAGGTCCGGCAAAGAAAAGCAGCGAGGGACTTCTCATAACCAAGTCAATTACCCTGTTTCGAATTCTATCGATGCTAACACTGATTAATCCGATAAGAAGAAGTATGAGTAATTTAAATGTGACGCTTCCCACCGCTATTAATGCCTCTTTATTAAAATGATACTTGCCGAAGGTAATGTCAAGTTTAGGGTCAATCTGCACCGTTGATAGCAGGATAACCAAAAAAACAATCATAATGCCGACGTCAAAAACCCTCTCAGCCGCTACCGTTGCGAGCCCGGTTGAGAAATGAACATTTTCATTTTTCTTCAAGATTGCCGGTCTGGCAATTTCTCCCACCCTGCCGGGAAGGATACAGTTAATCATAAAGCCGATCATGAGTGGATGGAATGCTCTCCAAAAACTTATACTGTGGGCAGATTCAAGTATTATCTGCCATCGATACACCCGCAACGCAAAGCTCATTAACGCAACTGAGACAGACGGTAACATCCAGAGATAGTTGATAGTTTTCAGGTAACTTGTCAGGTCTCTGAACGGTACATGCCTAAACGCAAAATAGAGTGCGATAACCGATAGAAGTATCCCGAGTATGAGAGAAATCGTTGTCTTTTTTCGCATGTATGAAAATCGTAAACCTAAATTTGTCAGGTATTTGTTAATGAGAATCTACATTCGAATAAATAGATCGAGGGTTGTTAAGAAAGGATTTCGCGTGCCTTCACGATATCTTTTTTTATCTGGTCTGATAGTGCAGAGATATTCGAAAATTTTATTTCATCTCTAATTCGTTGCACAAAGTTAACACGGATTTTTTTACCGTAGATGTTCTCATTGAAGTCGAGAAGGTGGACCTCTACAGCGAATTCATTGTCATCAAAGGTTGGGCTGTAGCCGATATTGGCGACACCTTTATAGACGTTGTTTTTATACTCCGCTGTTACGGCATAGATTCCTGTTTTTGGACAAAGCTCGTCATGCAAATTAATATTGGCGGTAGGAAATCCCAGCAGGCGTCCTCCTCGGTTGCGTCCTGTTTTTACAACCCCTCTGATCTGGTAATGGCGGCCCAATAATTTTCTGACTTCAGACACCTCCCCGGCAATGACAAGTTTACGCGCTCGGGTGCTACTGATTCTTCCCGGCTGGCCGTTTAACGTCTGAATCCAATCTGCAACAATGACCTCGAACCCATGGTTTTCGCCATAAGTTTTTAGCAGATCGAGATTCCCTTCGCGATGTTTGCCAAAGGTATAATCTTTCCCAACGACAATGGCTTTCATGCCTATTCGAGTTAGGAGAATGTCTTCCACAAATGCCTTTGCTGATATATTTGCAAACTCACTTGAAAAGGGGACACATATAAGAACATCTATACCTGAACTCTCAATGAGCTCCAGCTTCTGCTCATACAGTGTTATCAGCGGAGGATGACCGTTTTGTTTTAATACCCTCATGGGATGGGGTTCGAACGTCATGACAATAGAAGTTCCACTGATGGCATCGGCTTTTTCGATGACTTCATGAAAAAGGGCTTGGTGTCCTATGTGGACGCCATCAAAATTACCGATGGTAATAACGGCATTTCCATAGGGCTTTTTAATACTATGAATATTTTCAACGAGTTCCATTATGATAAATCCAGCTAACAACAACGACCTTGACAAAAGTAAAAGATAGTATGTATAGAATACTCTTTTGATTAAATCAATCTTTTTTAAATGGTAACAACAAACGGCAAAAAAAGTTTTTAAAAAGACACTATAGTTAATATTCAAAGTTTGATAAGGCCCATTTCAAGGGTGTTTCCAACTCACTCTATTGATGTTTGTCGGCTTGTTCAGGTTTTTCATGTTGTTTTTAGGTGTAATGTAAATTGTCTTATGCCGAAGTGGCGGAATTGGTAGACGCGCTAGGTTCAGGGTCTAGTGGGGATTTCTCCGTGGGAGTTCGAGTCTCCCCTTCGGCACCATTGATATATAAGGGTTTGCGAGAATATACCTCGTAGAACCCTTTTTTGTGTTTTGCGCTTACTTTCGGCCATTCGTGCATCTACAATAGAGTAACCGTTTAGTTCTTCAATATATCACATATATTCTCTGCGTTACTAACTATTTGGAAGTCAATAATTAATGTAATACTTTATCCTATTTGACGGCTTTGCCTTAGCCAAATTTTACTCCCAACTACATTTATTTACTAGAACCTATCTCAAAAATAAGATTATAGGGGTTCAGAGCAAGGCGCGAAGCGGTGAAAAAGCAGAGCATACACGTAGTATGTGAGCATTTTGTGCCGTTTCGCAACGCCGCCATGGGCACTTAGATTGTTTTTGAGATAGGTTCTACATGAATCCTTGGCCCCTCTTCTCAATCGATATTGGAGAAGAGCCAAAGATTATAATATGGTTTTTTGTTACTTGGCTTTCTGGGTGGGGGCTAAGTTAAAATATGTGATTAAAAGGTCGGTTACTTTGTCAATCTCTTTAGACGAAAATCTGGGTACACCGATATCAATCTCTTCATCGCTGACAAGTGCCATCAGGTTTTTATCATTTTTGCATAAAGGCTCTTTACTGATGGCAGATCTAAAAATTTCCAATTTGGGTTTATCCCCCCGTTTATACCCTTCGGTCAGGATTAGGTCCATACCGGTTAAAAACGGTAAAAGTTCCTCCGGCCTGTGGTCATGGTCTACATCGATGACCACTCCAACCTGATATGGCGATGAAATAACCGTAACCGACGCGCCCGCCTGTTTATGTCGCCAGGTGTCTTTTCCCGGTTTATCCATTTCGAAGCCGTGAACATCATGTTTGATCGTTCCCACTTTAAGACCGCGTCTTTTTATTTCAGGAATAAGCCTTTCTATAAATGTGGTCTTTCCCGATCCTGAATTACCGATTATTGACACGATTGGAGGGGTTGTCTTTTCTTTCAAATTTGTTCCCTTCTATTTATTGAATATGTCTTTGAATATGTTATCGTCAGCAATCGTACATTTTTTCTTTAATAATTTGTATTTTGTCAGCAGGTCTTTACCATCTTGAGATAACCGCGACCCTTTCTTTTTATCGGTATGCACCAATTTTTTTTTCAGATGTTTTTCCGAGTATTTAATCTTGCTCCAGACCGCTTTGTATGACATTTTCATCATTTTTGCAGTCTGATTAATAGATCCAGTATTTTCAATATGTTCCAGGATTTCCATTCTTCCTTTTCCGATGACGATATTACCTTGCTCATCGATTATCCACTGACTCGATTTCAATTTTAGTTCTACCATATTTTCTTGCCTAACAATTCGGAAATTTCGATTCGGCAAAAGAATGAATGGCAGAATAGTTGTAAAATTGCCATATTTGTTCCCCATAATTTTGCCGTCAACGGCATACATTTTAGCTGTAAGCGCTTAACCGGTCTTAAATTTATATCCCACCCCGGGCCGCAAGCATGATAATAGGAAAATCGAATTCTCTTCGAATTATTTCACAGGCCTTGATCCCGTCGAGATCCGGCAGGTTTAAGTCGAGTATGATTAAGTCAGGCCTATTTTTTTTGGCTATTTGAACGCCGGTTCTCCCGTCATGTGCAGTCAACACCTCGTAGCCGTCCAATTCCAGATTGCCTTTAATGGTTTTTACAATATCTTCATCATCGTCGACGACCAGGATGCTTTTTTTGGTTTTTTGAATGTCACTTCTCATGCTCAATAAAACAAGGTTACTGAATTTAAGGGTTAATATGACATTGGCATTCCTTAACCTTTGGTGCAAGGACTTTTTTCATGCGCTTACAAAACAGTTACATTATTAACGTTACACTTACATCTGGAAAGAAAAACCCGCTCCTTTTGAGCTTCCATAACGATTCACCAACCCTAACATACCACACAGTAACATTTTTTACTTTTTTGTTACAAAAAACTATGTTATTGGTTAACCTGTTATATTTGGTACGAACCTTATCTTTAGACCTATTTTGATTGTTTGACTACAGCCCCCATGCAACACACACGTGCAAACAGGTGATTTGAGGAAAAACACCTAAAGACGTCGGCATTTCAGATCGGATTCGCCAATTTCAAGGAGGAGGATAAGTGCCTGTTTTCAGCTACCTGGCATATCCTGTTAAGGGAGCAAAGAAGAAACTCCTCAATGACCTGTCGGCTCTCGACCACTGCGAAGTGATGCCGGCCAAAAATAAAGAGGTTCTGATTCTTGTTACGGATACGCCGAACGAGAAAAAGGAAGAGGAGTTACAAAACAAACTGAAAGAATTAAAATCATTACAGTCTCTTGGCATGACGTTTGGCCATGGAGACGTGTAAAAGGAGTCCCCAATGAGTATCACTAGAAGAGCGTTCATTAAATCCATGGCCATACACAGTGCCGTTGTAGCAGCATCAGCCATGTTTCCAGACATCAGTTTCGGTGCCTGGAAAGAAAAGGATATCCCTTCGGGAGGAATTCACTGGAATAAGGCGCCCTGTCGTTTTTGCGGCACGGGATGTGGTCTTCTGATCGGTGTTTCAGGTGACCGAGCCGTGGCTGTTAAAGGCGATCCCAACTGTTCGGTCAACAAGGGGTTGTGCTGCGTTAAAGGTTACCATTCGATTCAAATTCTCTACGGCAAGGACAGGGTAAGAAAAGCCTTGGTCCGGAAAAACGGAAAAATGGTTGAAGTTCCTTTAACAGAAGCCCTTGATCTTGTTGCCGAGAAAATGCAAGAGACGATCAAAAGCCATGGCAAGGACGCCGTATCCATGTACGGATCAGGACAATGGACCATTCCCGACGGTTATGCAGCTTCCAAGTTGTTCAAGGGGTGTATCGGTACCAATAATGTGGAAGCCAACGCCCGCCTCTGCATGGCAAGCGCAGTGACGGGCTTTTTGACATCTTTCGGCCTGGACGAGCCCATGGGCTGCTATGAGGATATCGACAATGCCGACGTGTTCATCACCTGGGGCAACAATATGGCCGAGATGCATCCGGTCCTTTTTTCCAGAATGCTGGCCAATCGTAAAAGCAAGGGACATGTCAAGATCATCGATTTTGCCACCCGAACCAGCCGCAGCAGCCAAGCGGCGGACAAATCGATTCTATTCAAACCCCAGACGGATCTGGCCGTGGCCAATGCCATCTGTTATGAGATCATCCGTAACAACTGGGTAAATTGGGATTTTGTCAACAAACACGTATCCTTTCATAAGGGAAAAACCAATATCGGCTACGGCACCGAGGACCATTTCAAATTCAAAGATAAACCGGAAACCGTCGATTTTAATCAGTATAAGGCATTTTTAAAGGACTACACTCCGGAGCTAGTAGAAAAGATGTCCGGCGTCTCCGCTAAAGACATAAAATACATGGCCTCCCTTTATGGGAATCCGGACAAGAAAGTGACCTCTTTTTGGACCATGGGAATGAATCAGCATACCCGCGGAACCTGGATCAACAACCTTGTCTACAATATCCATCTGTTGGTCGGCAAAATTTCCACTCCGGGTAACAGCCCCTTCTCTCTGACCGGACAGCCGAGCGCCTGCGGTACGGTGCGCGAAGTTGGGACCCTGACCCATAAACTTCCTCACGGCGTCGTCATGAAGGAAAAGGCCCGTAAGATGGCAGCAGAAATCTGGCAGGTGCCGGTGGAAAACATCGACCCCAAACCCACCTATCACACCGTCGAAATGTTCCGGGCACTTGATCGGGGAGATATCATGTTCATGTGGATACAGGTGACCAACCCCATGGTGACGATGCCTAATTTGAAAAGGTATCGAGATGGTTCGCTAAAGGGAGGTCGCTTCATCGTGGTATCTGAAATATATCCCACCCCCACCTATGATATTGCCGATGTTGTGCTTCCTTCGGCCATGTGGATCGAACGGGAAGGCTTTTTTGGTAACTCGGAAAGACGGACCCAACATTGGGATCAGATGGTACCACCGCCGGGAGATGCCATGTGTAATACGTGGCAGTTGATCGAAGTGGCCCGAAGAATGGGCTACAACAAGCAGTTTTCATGGAGTAGAGAAACCTACATCCAAGATATATGGAATGAATATACCCGGTTTCACGATAACCCTAAACACCGGATGGCTCCTTACACTGTGCTAAAAGAGCGATCAGGGGTTCAGTGGCCTTTTGTTGATGGAATGGAGACACGGTGGCGTTACAATGCTGAATATGATCCGGCAGCTAAATCAGAAGATTTCCATTTTTACGGCAAACCGGACAACAGGGCCTGGATATGGTTGAGGCCTTATGAGCCGGCGGCGGAATCGCCTGACAGTGAATACCCCTTCTGGCTCAATACCGGTCGGGTTCTGGAACACTGGCATACCGGATCCATGACCCGGCGCGTCCCCATCCTGCACCGAGCGGTTCCGGAAGCCTATGTGGAAATCAATCCCGATGATGCGGCCCAAATGGGAATCACCAACGGAAGCAAGGTCAAGATTATTTCCAGACGCGGTTCGATCGTTATGAAAGCCAGTATTAACGGCAGAGGAAATCCCCCAAAGGGGATGGTTTTCGTACCCTTTTTTGACGAAAGTTATTTAATCAATGAAGTCACTTTGGATGCGTTTTGCCCCATATCCAAACAACCGGATTATAAAAAATGCGCGGTGAGATTGGAGAGAGCGTGATGGAAATGTCAGATCAGAAAATTGGGAAACTTTTTCTCATTTTTGCCGGTATTTGCGTGATTGCACTGCCGTTTGTTGTACTTTCGGCGTTATCTTATGAACCGAAGGAGATCGAAGCGGCCCAGATGGAAGCCCAGAATCGGGATTTTGATCAGAACGGGAATGCTGTTTTCGAAAACTATGACCAAATATCCAAGGATTATCTGGCAGGCACGTCTACCGAGCGGACACTCAATGAATACTACTCCCGCAGACAATATCTTGGATCACCGCCATATATTCCCCATAAGGTTGAAACAAAAATTGAGTGCCTTGCATGTCACGCCAAGGGCGGATGGACACAAGAGCTAAAAAGAAATACACCCTTAACCCCCCATCCGGAACAGATTTATTGCATGCAGTGCCACGTGGAAATGACAGCAGACAGCCTGTTCGTTGCAAACAATTGGGTGCGTTTTCCCCCGCCCCGTTTGGGTAAATCCCATCTGCCCGGGGCTCCGCCTCCCATTCCTCATGATCTTCAGATGAGAGGCAATTGTATCGCATGCCATGTGGGTCCGGGCGCAGTGACGAGCATTCGTGTGGAGCATGCCTCACGGGGTAATTGTAGGCAATGTCATGTGCCTGAGCTTGCAACAGGCCTATTTAGAAGGTAATTCGAATCTGGATAAAACAGAGGGTTTATGAAAACGCCAACGTTTAAAACTAGCCTGTTCTGGCTGTTACCCATCATAATATTCGTTTTTTCGGGGTGGAATGCATATTCCAGGCAGGGCGGCGTCGCAGAGATCTATAAGGATGCAAACACTCCATTTGACGACGAAAAAAGCGTCAATGCGGCCTTGGCACTTCCAGTTAAGTCCGTTTTGGTGAAGACACATTACCAAGGGGGACGTTTCTGGACAGAAGCCCGCAAGGATAAGATAGAGCGCATTAAGTGCAGCCAGTGCCATAATAATAAGGAAGTCAAGGTTGTAAAGGCCACAGAGATGGCACATGGAGATATCATCCTGGATCATGGCGGGGATGAAAAACCACTATCCTGTTTAACCTGCCATAACAAAAATGAGCGCGATTTTTTGGAAACTGAAGATGGCTTGAGGGTGGATATGGATCACAGCTATCAGATGTGTGCTCAGTGCCATTT
>CP070768.1:2494671-2550912 GCA_020345745.1 Desulfobacterales bacterium | reverse complement strand
ACCACTTGCCCTGATGAATTAATATGGATAAGTAATAGTGAGCAAAGGAATCTTGAACTTTTTACAGCCTGCATTATCTCCTATTCAAGGCCCAAATGGGTAATATTCAAACTGCACACTACGGCTATTAGTGCTCGGCCCTAATCATTAGAAATAAGCGTGGATTATCGTATACAGTCCACGGTTTTTATATTTATCCGTTTATCCAAAATATTGCGGTCGTAGGATCGGATATGAAACCTGTGCTATCTCATAGAGATCACAGCCGAACCCAATCCTGCGATAAGAGAATAATAGCTCCATCAACTCATTGAAAAAGTTAAATTTTATCACTCACCGATAATTTTAATCAACACCCTTTTGCGTCGTCTACCGTCGAACTCGCCGTAAAATATCCGTTCCCAGGTACCAAAATCGAGTTTTCCATCAGTTATTGCAACAACCACTTCACGCCCCATAATCTGCCTTTTCATATGAGCGTCGGCATTATCCTCATATGTATTATGTCTGTACTGTGAAACCGGCTCATGAGGTGCCAGTTTTTCAAGCCATACTTCATAGTCGTGATGAAGACCCGCTTCATCGTCATTGATAAAAACGGAGGCTGTTATGTGCATTGCGTTAACGAGAACTAGACCTTCTTTTATCCCGCTTTCTCTTAGACATTTTTCAACCTGAGGTGTAATATTGATCAGGCCTCTGCGCGATGGTACTTCAAACCATAATTCTTTTCGATAGCTTTTCATTTGATATCCCCCATGTATTGTATAATATGAACGAATTTGTTACCCTCAATGAGCGTTGCCAAAATAAAGTAACCCTATGCCACATAATCATTGCCGCATTTTCCCAACTTTCGCTCAATTAGGGGCTATTTAAAGGGTTATAATACTGCGGATTTATTTTCAACCTTAATTGATCGTAAACAAAATGGCCTAGGAAGATTATTTATGATTTCCGTTCGTTTGGTTATGCTTACCAAGCGTTCAATTAAATCGAATTAAACTTATGCGTTTGAAGAAAAAAGAGAAGGATAAAAAGACGCTTTTGAAGGCGGTTGTCGCCAATCCTGATGGAGAGATTTTTGAATTAGAAGGATATGCTGCTGTGGGTATGGCGGGTGACGCCTTTGTTCCCCTGACATGGAATGAAACAAGAGACATGCCGTTTGGAAGTGAACTGATGCTAATGCCGGATCGACAGCCGGTCTTGTATAATTTGAGCCGTCATAGGTTCGAAATCGTTACAGAGAATCCAGTTATTCACGGCGAACCTGTCTATCCGGTGGCGGCTTTTAACTCACCAGGGCATTTGGTATCTTATGTCAGTGCTTATAACGAAAATGACGGTGCTGTATATCTGCCCCTTTTTTCTTACGGAGCGGTGGGATGGTCTGATGAAAGGTTCAGAACTGCAGTGATTCCTGTCGATAAGGAGAAACGGCAGGATTTAAGATGGATGCGATCCCCTGATGTTGTTGCCGGCATAAAAAAGATGAAAGAGAAGATGCCGCATAACAGACTGAGAGCGCATCTTGAGACATGTGCACTCGAGTATGGTTGCCCTGCCAGTAAGAACTTTTTCTTGCGCAGGTACGAGGCACCGCTGCCCACGTCGCCCCATTGCAATGCCCGATGTCTGGGGTGTTTATCTTTACAAGACAATGAACAGATTCCACACAGCCAGGACAGAATCGCCTTTGAACCTGCACCGGAAGAGATTGCCGAGGTGGCGCTTGCGCATATCAGCAAGGTAGAGCGCGGCATTGTCAGTTTCGGTCAAGGCTGTGAAGGAGATCCCTTACTTGTGGCTGACACCGTTAACGCTGCAATAGGTATTATCCGTTCAGAAACTCGAGCCGGCACCATCAACATGAACACCAACGGCAGCAGACCCGATAAATTGAAACATCTGTTCGATACAGGACTGGATAGCATTAGAATAAGCTTAAACAGTGTTAGAAAAGAATACTATGATGCATATTTTCGCCCCAAGGGTTACCGGTTTTCAGATGTGAAAAAAAGCATAGATACAGCGCTTGATCAGAACAGATTTGTATCCATCAACTACCTGAATATTCCGGGATTCACGGATACACCGGAAGAAGTGGATGCACTCATGGCATTTTTAAGGCGACATCCGATCAACATGATCCAGTGGCGAAACTTGAATTTTGATCCGATCAGATATTGGCGCGCCATGTTTGATATTGAAGCACATGGGCCCCCCATGGGAATGAAACGTCTTCTCAGCAAAATTCGAGCCTTATTTCCGAATCTAAAATTCGGTTATTTTAATCCGCCCAAGGAACGTTTTAAGTAAATTCTCAGATGCTGCAGGTAAGGGGGTTTTATGGTTTTTTATGATTTGAAAAACGCCCTTTTTTACCCAATCTCAGCGTCAGGCTTAAATTTTAATCCGCTCAGGGCGTCCTGCCCCTCGCCCTAACGGACAGCTTATCAGCTGTCTAATTCCGCTGTCCTGCGGAATGGCCCTTGACCTTGGATAAAACTGTTACATGAAATAGCCGGACTCGATAAGAAAACCATGAAATGGGTAGAAGTCAAAATATATTTTGATGCTAAAGATAACCGGCTAGCCTCTGATCTTCTCGCACATATTTTTTTTGACTGCGGGCTACAAGGGGTTGTTGTTGAGGAGCCCGCAGACGAATCCTTAGAGGACTGGGGAAAAGATGCCATCAAACATGAACATTATGCGGTTATCGGTTATATTGAGCAAGATGATAATTTGAAAAAAAATTTTCAAATTATTGAACAAAAAGTGAAACGATTCGAAAAGGAAAATGGTATTCAATGCGACATGGTTTGTACTGAAATAGACGAGATTGATTGGACTGAATCATGGAAGGACTATTTTTGGCCGAAAAAGGTCAGTGCTCGTGTGGTGATAAAGCCGGTTTGGCGGGCATATGCTTGGAAGAAGGATGAGATCGTTGTTGAAATTGATCCGGGTATGGCATTTGGTACCGGAACCCATCCCACAACCTGTTTATGTATCATGCTGATTGAGAAGTATTTGCAAGCCGGCGATTCTTTTCTGGATGTAGGGACCGGTTCGGGTATTTTGATGATTGCAGCGGCGAAGCTTGGCGCCCGAAGGGTGTGTGGAACCGATCAGGACAAAATTGCCACGGGCATTGCACGAACGAATTTATCCCTGAACATGATACCGGAAAAAGATGCCACGGTCATTCATGGTAATCTGGCGACCGGGGTGACAGAGTCGTTTGACGTTATTGCTGCCAATGTGTCAAAAAAGGTTGTATTCATGCTTTTGAATGACGCAAAAAGGCTTCTTAACGACAATGGGGTATTGATTATTTCAGGGATAACCGAAGCGGACGAGGATGTGGTTTTAGAAAAGATGCGTCGTCTTGGTTTCGCTGATATTGAAACCGCTACCAAGGAACAGTGGGTGGCGATGGCCTGCATCCTCAAGTAAACGAAAGGATTTGGTTAAGTAATACATAAAATGAGATCAGATGTTAGCTATTTGTATATTTTAAAATATAATGATATGAAATGGTTATGAGCACTTTGTTCAAGCGAATTCTCATTGTTTCAGATATGGAGGGCAGCTCCGGTTGTTTCAGTTATCGCGCAGCATCATTTATGACAAAGGATTGGCGGCGAGCGTGTGTTGGCATGACGCAGGATGTCCATCACGTTGTCAAAACCCTTTTTGCGGCCGGGGTGGAAGAAATAACCGTCAAAGACTTTCATCGAACCGGTTATAATATCATACCTGAACAGGTTCATCCGGCGGCACGGATCATTTCCGGTTATAAATTGGGCCCTGTGCCCGGTATGGGAAATCCCATAGCCGCAGAAGCGATCATGTTTCTTGGCATGCACGCCGCTTCCGGAACCAGGGGGTTTCTTGCCCATACACTAACGTCACGCATTGCTTACCTGGAAGTGAATGGAAAACCGATGTCCGAGGTTGAGCTTTTTTCGGCATCTTTCGCCCCATATGGCATACGACCTATTTTTTTCTCAGGCTGCCCTGTTGCCTGTGGTCAAGCCAAGGCAGCGATTAACATGATTCACGTCTATCCTATCGATAAACGACAAGGGCCTCAAAACTTTGACGCCGATGTCTGGCGGGCTGGACTCAAACAAGCCGCAGTGGCCTCACTCACGAATATTTCGACTAAACCCTTCACACCCAAAGGCCCTTTCAAGGCTGTGGTGACCATGAGGGACGGCAAACACGTTGCTCGAAAAATGGCAAACCGATGGGACTTTCGTCATCAAGACGCCCGAATTTTTCTTGACGCCCCTGATATCCATATTCTGTATGAGGATTTGATCAGACTCTGTTACTTGACACCCCTGAAAGAAAAAATGATTACATTCTGGCTATTCATGTATGACCTGTGGGGTCGTATGGGTCTTTATTGGGTGCGACAAGGATTGCAACCGCGAGACCTTTGAAGAGGCTCGCAACACTGTAATTGGGCGTTAGATATATTTTTGAGATGGCTTTTAGTAATCTTCAGCTAGTAGGTGCACATTCCCCACATGGACGTTTTTCAGGCCGGCTTTCTCGGCAATCGAGCGACAGCGAAGTGCATGGGATCGTGCGGTTGTAGGAAGATCGTGGAGATAAAATTGAGGATAAAAAGCCAACAGACTGTAAGGAATATGCGGATTAAGATCGGAAATGAATTTGGCGATGGAAGAGACTTCGGATTCATCAACGTATCCGGGTACGAGCAGTGTGCTTGCAATCAGCAACGGAGGATTCGACCGTTGTCCTGCCAGCTTTGATAACGTTCTGAAATTCTCCAGAGTTTTGGCGTTGGACACACCGCAAAGGGCATGATGAATGCTATCGTTCCAAGCCTTTAGATCGAATTTGATGCACCCACCCGACGTTAGAGCCACATCCGCCATCATGGACAGATAAGGCTCCTGAACAGCACCATTTGTTTCCCAGCATATTCTTAGTATTCGGTCTCTGGCGTTGTTAACAGCTATTTTTGCAGCCTTTATTGCATGAAGTATCTGAGGTGTTGGATCTCCTCCGAAATAGCAGATACACGTTGTCTGTTTATTCACGGCCTCGGCCAGTGCTTTTGCCGGCGTCGTTTTGGCAGAAAATGTTTTTGTTTTAAAATGATAGTTTTGACAATAAAGGCAATTAAATGCGCACGCATGATAGAATACGGCTAGATTGTTGTGTCCATATTCCGGTCCTTTTGCAACGGCGTATTCAGGATAGCCGCAGCCGGTTCCGCCAGGGCAGACAAAATCGCCGACACAGTTTGTCGGTAAGGGGTCGTGGTAGTAATACAGATTTCCTTCGTGAGGCCTACCCCCACGGATCTTTCCGTTTTGTACGTATCGGAGACCACAGAAACCCGTTCCGTGATCGGGAATTCGGCATCTGTGGATGCACAGGCCGCAAGATATACCATTTTTTGCCCGAGGGGGATCCTTAGGAAGACCAAAGGCCGCACGGCTGTGGTCATGAACCTGTTTTATTTCTGGCCATATGGTTTCGAAGTGGTCCAGGATACAGTCACCACAATAGCCGATGGTGTTTGAGATGGTCTCGGCTTGACTCTGGCAGTATTTACACGTACCCATGGTTGATTATAGTACTTGAAATTTGAATCTTATGGCAAGGTTAAAAACAAAAGCTATGCTATCTTATCTGGTTAAACTGGAATATTGTGATAATGGAGTATTGGGGCAATGGGTTTAGTGGAATCCTATTAATTTTTTATACCCAATACTCAACTACTCCAGCATTCCATTACCCCGGTTGGTTTTTAAGGGTAGGCTCCACTGTTATGAGATGGCACCATTACCAGATTCTCTGGATCTGGATATTTTATTTATAATTGATATTTCAAAGGTTTTCAATTATGAAATGGTCTATTCTTTTAACAGGGTTATTTTTTGTAGTTTTTCTGATTCGTCCCATGCGCACAGGTGCTGAAAGGAGATCTATGATTGACATCAAAAAGACGACGGAACGGTTGCATGATCACCTGGAGGCACTGACAGTGACCATAGGTGAAAGGAGCGTCTTGACACCACAGAACCTTAAAAAAACCGCTGAATACATCGAAGCATTCTATCAGGATATTGGCGCACCGGTCCACAAAGAACCTTATCAATACAGAGATTATACGGTTGCGAACATCGTGTCGGAAATTTCTTTTGTTGATCATCCGTCAAATCGTTTTATTTTGGGAGCGCATTATGACTCTGTGGCCGGCACGGTCGGTGCGGATGATAATGCGAGCGCCATAGCGGTACAGCTTGAAACCGCCAGGCAATTACATGCAATGAACGACGGGCGCACACTGGATCTGGCTGTTAAATTTGTCTCATTTGCTCTGGAGGAGCCCCCGGCGTACGCCACGCGACACATGGGGAGCCGGGTTTATGCGCTAAAGGCCTGGAAGGAGAAGGAACCAATCGATGGGATGATTTGTTTGGAGATGGTCGGTTATACTTGCCGTCAACCGGGGTGCCAGAATTATCCGTTTCCCTTGATGTTTTTCGGCTATCCGAAGCTAGGGGACTATATCGGCATTGTCGGTAATTTGAGCTCCAGAAGCCTTACTCAGGCATTATTTCAAAGTTTCCGAAAGAATCCCGAACTTCCGGTTATCAAACTTACCGTTCCGTTGGGCGGCTGGCTGCTTCCTGCCGTGAGGCTCAGCGACCATGCCTCTTTCTGGGATAAGGGGTACAAGGCGGTCATGATTACGGACACAGCTTTTTTTCGCAACCCTCATTATCACATGTCGTCAGATACCATGGACAAATTAGATTTTGGGTTCATGGCCCGGCTGGTTGAAAGTCTGGTGATCTTTTTCACTTCTCATCACGGAAACCTTTGAAAAACGTTCCTTTTTGTCTCCCGCCAAAGGCGGGACGTTAGGCTCATCCCGCTTGGGCGGGATCCGAAATGCTGGTCCGGTCAATATGCACCCGGGTCAACGTGAGACAGAAAATATTCCTGGTCTTCTTCAGTTCGTACAAAGACACCTATATTCCCAAGGCGGATATTCTTTAGCCCCACATTCTTGACCCGTTCATAGGCTTCTACGATTTGCTGAACCGTGGGAGGGCTAACATCCTTCATGCGATATTCGGGGAAGAAGGCAAGAATGGTAAAGGGGATTGAGGCATCGACTTTTTTTAGAGTAAAAGCGATACTTTCAAGTTCGTCGGATTCAACCAGTCCCGGAATATAGAGTGATAGAACTTCCAACGTAAACTCCCGTTTGAGGATTTCTTCAGGCAGTTTCAATATGTGTTGGTTGGAACATCCGGTTAGCCATTTGTGTTTGTTGACATCATAAGCCTTGATGTCGAGCCAAAAGGCGTCTACGCCTGAATATTGAAAATAATCAAGATTTTGATTGGTTAAACCTAAACCATTGGTTTCAATCATTACCCATAGCTGGGTATGGGTATGAACAAGCGATGCAAACTCACCGTAAAATTCGGGACAACAGGTCAGGTCACCACCGGTAAATGCGACGATATTTCGGACCGGACCGAATCCCTGAGGGCTCATAACAATCGATTCAGGCTGCATGATCCCGGGGCACGCGCTTGGTCGCTTTCCGTAAAGCACGCAACTCCCGCAGCAACGGCAGGTATCGTGAGCATGAAATGACGTTGCTCTGGCTTTGGGTTCTATCAGGTTGACTGATTTCTCGTAAGAAATGGCCTGTTTAAGAAGCGCCTCCGGTGTGTACCAGGTACCGTCTTTTTTCTTGCTAAAATACCAGGAATGGCATTTTTTACAGGAAAAGTTACATCCTGATTGATAAATGGAAAGGTAATTTTCAGGACGGGAAAGATGAATGGAAGTAATGCGTCGATAGATTTGATTGTTCTCAAATTTTAATGTGGCCTGACAAGCAAGCACCCGCTTTCCATCTACTTCAACCAGGCAGCTCCCAGCAGAAAATCCTTGTTCTTTTAATCTGCATTTGAGTGCTTCCATCTTTGTTCACGTTTGCTTTTTAGGTTTCATAACAGACACAACGCAACTTCTCAAAAACTATGGACAAGAGGGCTTCAGGTTTTTTATGAAAAAAGATATCTTTTGCCTTTGCTTCGTCATCACCCGGCGACCCAATATTATGAGTTCCTTATCAACGGCTTAGGGTTTACCTAAAAAAAAGCTGAAATCATAAAATATTGGGTCGCGGGGCTAAGACGAGATTGATATCGACTGGAAGAAAAAACCTGAAGCCCATGCCTGGGAGATCAGCCCGTGTTGGTTGAGAAGTTACAACCCAACATACTAGAGACTGTTTACTATGCCACATCAGAGGCCTTCTGTAAAGTTTTGGAGATCCTGTCACGCTTATTTTATTCGTCGCATTGCTTAACGTCTTATTGCGCCGATTTACTCCTTGACACCATTTACACGAACCTCTATATTTTATTGAAAAAAAAGAGAATATTGTAAGTTTGAGATGAGTCTATGAAGTTGTGCCAAACATGTGGACAGTTGGTGGCGGAAGAGATTATAGCCTGTCCCTCATGCGGTAGCGAAATTGGTGAAGGAAGGAAATTCATCGACGACTATCAAATCGTTGAAATCATCCACGAAGGATACTCCAGCATCCTATGCCGCGCGGTCAAAAATGATATGGAGGGGTCGGTTATGATTCGCATATTCACTCCCCGGTCCGGAGTGGACAACAGCATAGCCGATCGCCTCAAACAGGAACTGGAACAACTCAAGCAGCTTCCCGAGGATTACTTCGTCAGGCATCTTGAGATCAGGAGATCCCAGGACGGGTTATGGTATCGGGTAAGCGAATGGATTGATGCTGAGAGCTGGGGAGCCTTGTTGGCTTCCGGCATTTTCCAAGACTATCGTGCCGCCTTCAACCTTTTTTCCAGGATCGCCTCAATTCTTGAAGGTCTCCATCAAATCGGGCATTTTATCCCGCATCTCATTTTAGATGATGTTATTATTTTCAAAAGAGAAGATGGTGAACTGGATGTTAAAATTGATTACAAGCTGTCTCGCTTCCTCGACCCGAAAATGGACCAACCCGGGCCCATGTTGAAAAAACTCCTTTCCTGTCACCCCGATATTGTCAACAACAGGCCGCTGGATATTAGAAGCGATATCTGGTCGTTAGGGAAAATTTTCGTGGAACTGCTCACCGCCGATCACGAAGTGAGAGACTTTCAAGACAAAATAGGTCAGTTAAGCCTTCCTTCGGAAATGGAAATTTTGCTTAAAATCATGCTGGCTGAAGATCCGGATCTACGACCTCGGACCATGGCCAACGTTGCCAAAACGCTGGCCGGGATCGACATCGAAGCGTTTGAGCCGGACAGGCTGGACCACCTGGATGCCGTTTCGACGCCGGTACAGGAAATCAGAGGGATCAAGAAAAGCTTGCGCTTTTTGGTGGTCATTTTGGCTGTTCTGATTCTTCTTGGAGGCCTGGCATGGATCTATTACGCTTATAGTAAAAGGGACAGTGAAACCGTTCTCGGCGAATACGCCAATCAATATGCCGGAGCCGTGGCATTTGTCCTGGTTGACTATTGGCTAAATGATGGTGAAACCATGGTTTACCGCAATAGGACCGAAGGAACGGCGTTTCTTGTGGATGCAGAGGGCTACCTGTTAACCAACCGCCATGTCGCCTGTCCCTGGTTGGAAGATACCAAGCTGTATGCGCTCATCGGAAGACTCAAGATGTTGCAGCGGTCACCTCGCTTGGGCTATCGGGCGTTTTTATGGTTTGATGGTGAAAAAGCCTTCAAACGCTTACCAGGGTTATCAGGTAGTACAGATTTGGACGACATCTATTACATTAATGCCGCCTTTAGGACCGACGGCATGCCTCGCTTGACCATCGCCGGTGTAGCCAGACCACCTATAAAGACTTGGCAACGGGTTAAATCACCGCTGAAAGATGACTTTGCGGTCCTTAAAATCGATCAAGTTCCGATTGAACTCAAACCTCTTCCTTTAGCCATTAACTTGACAACAATGGAAATTCCTCGACTTTCTCCGGTGATTGCTCTGGGGTTTCCGCTTGGCAGGCAAACCCAGGCAGCTACGGTGAACGTCAGCGTGACGAGGGGGCACGTTCGTCGCACGTTTAAAAATATGATCCAAGTCGATACCTCTATCTACAAGGGTAACAGTGGCGGGCCGATCATCGATATTCACGGCAACGTCATCGGTATCGCCTCTAGCGTGGCAGTGGACTGGGCGACCGCACCCATACCGGTAGCCACGCTCCTCTCTGATTTAGGTATGGTACTACCCATTTCCCAGGCAGCTGGTTTCTTGCATGATTTGAAAGCCGGACAAGTCAAATGGAACGGATTCCTTGATTTATCGATTGCAACCAAGCTGAAACAGATCGCGGAGATAGCCAGCCGCCAGCGATGGGTTGATGCCCAATCATTGGCCGATAAAGAATTGAAATTGAGCTTTGATCCGACATTGGTCATCGCGGCGGGGATGATGCACTTCTGTGCCAAGGACTACTCCGGAGCTAGAGCCCTGTTTGTTAATGCGTTATCGATGGATTCGGAGAATGACCTTGCCAGGCTCATGCTTTATGTGATCGACTGGCAGGCAGGCAGCTCGACCGAAAGTTCCCATGGCCGGCAATTATTGGCCTTGGATTGGCGATCTCCTTCCGAGTTTTTCGGTTATCTGGTAAGGATTTTGGAAGGACTTGTCGACATGAAAACGGCTGTCAAGGGCGGCTATTCTAATTCTGAAAAGGGTTGGCTTTATTATATTGCCGGGCTGGTCCTGACAAAACAAGGAGATCTGGAACATGCAGAAAATTTACTGAAAAAAGCCGTTCAGAGTGTTGACAGCAATGACTGGGTATTTTTCATGGCCCTTGCGAAACTGGGCCAGGTGCAGCAGCAAAAAATATCATCCTTGCTAGATGACGTTGCGAAGACCAAATATCAGGCTGAGACAGAGGGCTTTGCAGTCGCTTTACAAAACGGTCTTTTGGCCAAGGCAGACCGTCGGATTGAGCTTGAGACGATCATGGCAAAGCTCAAACAAGACACCTTGAGTATCCATGACAAACAGTCTGTTTTGAAAAAAATATATGATCACGACAAAACCAACGGGGAAGTCCTTATCCGACTGATATATTATAGTGCCATAGCAGAATCTTGGCACCGGGCGCTTGAATATGCCAAGAACTATCTCGAGATAGAGGGTCGAGAAAACGCAGGTCGTTTAACTGTTGGGATTTTAGAACCAGAGATCCTTTACAGAATGGGACAAAAAGAGCAAGCAAAGACCATTCTCAAGAGGTACAAACAAGGGACGAAAGATTCTTGGTACCGGATGATCAGCGAAGTTCTCTTGGCTGAACGAACAGAAGCGTCCTTGCTAAAAAAGGCAGGTGAAAGTCCCGAATATATTATTACCGCACATGCTGCTTTAGGATTTTGGGCTGAAGGTTCCGGTGATAAACAGAAGGCCACCAGACATTATAAGGAAGCCCTGGGATCGTATATGGATGAAAGGATTGAATATGAATTTGCCGTGGAGCGAATCAAAAAGTTAAGACAAGACATGGATCGCAAGCCTTAACGCGAATATTTCAGTCCACACGACAAATCTCAAATCTTACCGTTCCGCCGTTGGTTAGATCACAGGGGTCCGCACATTGAACGTATGCTTCGTTGGAATCCCCTTTGGCAAGACCGATCTCTTTGGCCTTAACCCCTTTTGACAAAGCGACATAAAAGGGCATAATCGACGAAATGGAGTGCATGCAGACCACGTCTGTCTCTTTCGTGTCCAAAATATATCCCTGTTTTAGAACGATTTTGTTGCCGATGTCATAGACCGGGCATTTCCCCTTGATTTCAATCACTTTTATTGTCAATTGCATTGGCATTAACCTGTTATATTTTTTTCATAAGCGCTCAATAATTACGAGCAAACGGGCTCTCTGGTTATGACATATAAGTAATAGCGGCCGTTAGCTCCTTAATAGGTATGTTATCCACAAACGCGCTTCCTAAACCGTTGAGCAGAACAAAATGTATTCGATCCCCTTCACGTTTTTTATCCTTGTGCACTGCATCGATGATGTTGTTTCTATGGGTCTCAAATGTCGTTGGGAGTCCGAGCTTTTCGAG
Organism: Desulfobacterales bacterium; assembly: GCA_020345745.1. GTDB lineage: Bacteria > Desulfobacterota > Desulfobacteria > Desulfobacterales > UBA11574. The sequence continues at coordinate 2,538,745 of CP070768.1, read as the reverse complement.
TAAATGCTTGATCCTTTGGGCGTCGTGGACCGGCAGGTGCTCTTTTTTTACGGAAAGCGCTGAAGCCATCACCATACCGATACTGATCGCCTCTCCATGAGAAACTCCGGTCGTCTTTTCAATGGCGTGTCCGAAAGTATGGCCGAAATTCAGTTTGCGGCGTTCCCCTTGTTCTGTTTCATCCCTATTGACAATGTCTGATTTGATAACCACTGAATCGTACACCAGCTTTTCAATGACATCGGTATCTAGCGATTGAGCTTGTTGGTAATGTGCTTCAAGAAAGGTAAATAGATTGGCATCAGCAATGGCGGCATGTTTGACGATTTCGGCCAACCCGCATCGAATCTCTTTTTGGGGCAAGGTATGCAAAAGGAAAGGGTCGCAGATAACAAACTGCGGTTGATTGAAAACGCCCACCATGTTTTTATACCCTTCGAAATTGACCCCGTTCTTACCGCCAACGCTTGCGTCAACTTGAGACAGCAACGTGGTGGAGACAAATCCGAATTTCACGCCGCGCAGATAGGTTGAAGCAACAAATCCGGCAATATCGCAAACAATCCCACCCCCGATTCCGATGATAAACGTGGAACGGTCGGCCTCGAGTTCCACCAGCCTCTTATATATGGCCCGGGCCGTATCCAGGGTCTTGATCTCTTCACCGGTTCCGATAGTAATGACCTCGTAGGAGGGGAATTCCTTCTCATAGAAATGTTTAACATTGATATCCGTTATTATAATCGCTTTTTTCCCCGGAATATATTTTTGTAGATGTTGAATTCTCTCACCTACAAATAGGGTTGAATCTCCGTTGCTGCCAAAAATTTCAAGGATTTTCATTTGGCGTGCCTCTTATTTTGGTTAACATTGCCCATCTTTTATCACAACGTTGTCAAATCGCAATAAATATATGAAAGATAGCTGGAACGAATGTTTGGATTAAATTCTCAAACAACTCTTGACAGGCTCCAAAGAGTCGATTATTATCACACCTTAAAGATTCAAAGGAAAAGATAATAACCATGGCGAAAGATCATACATTTAACGTAAAAAAGGTTTTCGGGCGTTTCTTTTTTAGCTTTAGAAACGTCCATCCGGTAGTTTAACACAAACCGTTAAATAACCCCGGATGGACCTCAACCGGTCTGTCCGGGGTTTCTTTTTTTCAGCCCCGGGAAACAACCATTCTCGGGGCTTTTTTTGTAAATATAAAATCTCAATTGATACATATACACCGTTGCAAGTGTAAAAACGCTTTATTTTAATTTTGTCTTTAAAATTTTACCAGCCGAACTTTGCTGTAGATCGCATTCAACGTTGGGCTGGGAAAATTGAGTAACTCATTAAAAGGAGGTTTATTATGATTCTCGTGTTGGAAAAAGGAATCACTCCGGATCAGAAGAGCAATATACGGAGCATACTCTTTAAAGAGGGATATATTGTTCGTGAGATGTCCGAGGCGGGTCAACACATTATTGGCGCTGTGGGCAAGGGGAGTCTGGCTGTCGATTTTTTTGAACAGCTTGCCGGTGTCTCCAAGGTGATTCCCATTTCCACATCTTTTAAGCTTGTGAGTCGACAATTGAGTCCGGAGGACACGCGCGTTCAGGTTCGGGATGCTGTTGTAGGTGGCGAACGCATTACGGTTGTCGCGGGTCCCTGTGCTGTTGAGAGCAGGGAACAGGCATTGACGATTGCCAATGAAGTCAGAAAATACGGCGCCATACTGTTTCGAGGGGGAGCATTCAAGCCGAGAACGTCCCCTTATTCTTTTCAGGGCATGCAAGAGGAAGGGCTTAAGATTCTATCCGAAGTCGGAGAGGTCACCGGGATGGGTGTTGTGACCGAGATCACATCCCCGGCGCAAGCCGATATGATGATGAAATATGTGGATGTTGTGCAGGTGGGCGCCCGCAACATGCAAAATTTTGAACTTTTGAAATGTGTCGGTCGCATTGGCAAACCGGTTATTTTAAAAAGAGGGCTTTCATCCACTATAGAAGAGTGGCTGATGTCAGCCGAGTATATTCTTTCAGAGGGCAATGACAACGTTATATTGTGTGAACGAGGGATTCGAACTTTCGAACCCTACACACGAAACACACTTGATCTGTCTGCAATTCCCGTTCTCAAGACTTTGACGCACTTGCCGGTAATTATCGATCCCAGCCATGCCACCGGAATCCGTGAAAAGGTGAGTCCCATGGCCCGGGCTGCCATTGCTGCCGGAGCAGACGGATTGATGATTGAAGTACATCACGATCCGGATCATGCCCTGTCTGATGGTCCCCAGAGCCTTTATCCAAAACAGTTCGGACAACTCATGCGAGATATTTATGTCATCGCACCGGTGATCGGTAAACAGCTCGATTTTGATTATCTGGACAAAGCTTCCGCTGTCGATTATTTGGCAAAAGTTAACGGAACCGGATTACAAAGAGCTGCATTCTTGGGTGAAATGGGTACGTTCAGCCATAAAGCCTGCTTACAATATTTTGGCGCACAAGTAGAAGCCATCCCGGCACCTTCGTTTAGAGCGATCTTCGAAGCCGTAAAGCGGGGTGAGGTCGATTTCGGTGTTGTGCCGTTGGAAAATTCCCTTACCGGAAGTATCCATGAAAACTATGACTTTCTTCTCGAATATGATCTAAGAATCATCGGCGAGATCACTATTCGTGTCATGCATTACCTTATCGGTCACCCGGATGCACGGATCGATACGATCAAACGGGTTTTATCACCGCCGCTTATTTTTCAGCAATGCCGTCAATTTTTGGAGCGTCATTCAGATTGGAAGCTGGTTCCGGTTAATGACACTTCAGCTGCTGCTAAAGAAATAAGCGACAGGAGAAACGTGACTGACGCTGCCATTTCCAGCAAAGAGGCAGCTGAAATTCACTCGATGGCGGTTATTGAAGAAGGGATCGAAACCAATCCCAGAAACTATACTCGCTTTGTGGTTATCGGCAAAGAACAGCTTGAAAAAAGACCCCGAAGAAAATCGTCTCTCATCTTTTCCACCGGCAACCAACCCGGCGCTCTTTATGAAGTTTTGAAAATATATGCTGACAACCATATTAATTTAGTAAAGCTAGAATCCCGACCCATCCACGGAAAGCCCTGGGAGTATATGTTTTATGTCGACGTTGAAGCAGATGCAGAATCAGACGCGTTTAAGCCCGTGCTCGATTTGCTTGACGAGAAAACCGACTATCTGAAAATACTGGGCAGTTATTAATATGTTCATATAGGGTGCCAACCATATTTGCCCGGCGATTTATAGGCAATGTATGATCGGACATTGTTGCAGCGATTGTTTTAAAAATACCGCTTATGGCACCAATTTGAGGTTGACAACCAAAAAGGGGCCGGATAAGGTTTTTTTTGTGTTTAATATCCGGTTCTCTACATTAAGAGAGACCTTTGATAAATGTTTAGTTTTATCCAAATCGAAAGGAGCAGGTTATGATACGGAAAGCGACCTATAAACTTCGCATTACCCGAAGGGAATCCCTTCATGTTCACGATGAGTTCGACCACCAATTAATGTTGGTCGAAATGGAGGGCACACCGCTTCACTATGAAGTGGGGGTAGCTGGTGAATTTGTTTCCCGCCGAAGCGTCAACTTTCATGACCGAATTGGCGGAAGCGGTCCCATGCAGGGGTATGCGGTGACGAACTTTCAGTATGGTTCGGTTTACAGCCGTTTTGAGGGAGAGCGTGACGCAGAAAGCAAGCTCACGACAGGCACCTGGAAAACCTATAGAGGAACCGGCAAGCTGGCGGACATCAAAGGCGAGGGCAAGTTCAAGGTCACTAGGGGAGACTTCCCGAATGAATTCATTCTCGACATGGATGGCGAGTACGAGCTTTAAATAAACATTTTTCCCGCAAACACCCGAAACTTTAGATAACTCGATGGTTTTCTTTGCATAAAAAAGCCGGTCTAGGCGTCGGCTTTTTTCATTTTTTTGTGCGCTGCGGCGAGCTGAACATAATGCGCTGCGGTTTGTTTCCGTTTTGCGAGAGAATGCTCTGACAGTGTTTTCTTCCTTAGCGCCGGGATGCCGGCGACTAGATGATACGGGCCAACGATTTGGCCGTATTTCACAACAGAACCTGCTGCAACGACAGAACCGGTTTTAACGTGAGCGTTGCTTAATACAACGGAATTGATGCCGATAAGGCAGTTGTTTTCAATTATACAACCGTGCACTACTGCATTATGCCCGATGGTGACATTGTTTCCAATAATCGCGGGCTTGTCATAATCGGTATGCACGGTGCAATTATCCTGGATGTTGGTACCTTCACCAACTGTAATAGGGGCCATATCTCCCCTTAAAACAGTACCATACCAAATGCTTGCGCCGTCTTTGATCTTGACATCGCCGATAACGGTTGCGGTTTTCGCAATATAGACATTTTTTCCAATTTTGGGTGAAATCCCATTAAATTCAAATATCATATGGCTGTACCCTATTGCGACGGCTAGCTTGAGAATCTCTATAATATTTAAAACGCTGTGAAACATGTTGAGCCGCAAGCGACGTCCAAACTTGCCAAAGCGCGTATTGTTCAACTTGCAGCAGTGCCAACATCGACAACCAGAGATGTTAGGTAATATGTCGATCATTTTATAAAATTGCAAGCGATAAAATATAGGCTCGTTTCGATTAAGGTAAACCAAGGAGAGGCGCCATGGGAAATACCGATGCGATTAAGTACTTGCTCATACGTATATCGATTTGATAAAAATCAGAAGAAAACAGCAGGCATTTCACCCTAACGCCGGCTTTAAAATTCTCGAAATAGACCCAAAAGTATTTGCTATTGCACGGTATGGCCCGGACCAGATGATATATGCTTTGAAGAATATTTCATCCAAACAGGTAGTCGTAGCGCTGTCAGAAAAAGAGGCGCCGTTAATAATGAGGGACCTTTTTACAGGAAAAGCGTACCAAATGCATTCGTTTGAATTGGGTCCATATCGGTCTGTATGGCTTAGTACGGTAGGTATTTAAAAACGCTTGCAACCTTTATAAATAGAAAACAAGCGTGTTGAAGTTTGTTTTAATGGTTAATTTTATCCCTTAATTTACCTGAACATTTGAATGTAACAACCTTTCGTTCCTTCAATGTCAAATCATCGCCAGTAGCAGGGTTACGACCTCTTCTCTGTTTTTTATGCTTAACACAAAACTTTCCAAATCCAGAAATCAGAACATCTTCACCCTTTTCTAGTGTGCCTTTAATAATTTCCAGCAAAGACTCAATAATATCCACAGATTTTTTCTTGGTAAAACCCAGTTCATGTACCCTTGTTACAATATCATTCTTGGTTAATGCCATAGCGCCTCCTCATGGAATGGGTTCATACAACATGTAATTATTTAATAATATACGGGTATTTAATATATGTCAAGCCGATTGAATCGTTTTTATGGAAATTTTCCAGTGCTGGATATGGAACGTTATTTTAAAAACCCCTATCACCTAAAATCTGCAATTATCAATTACGGTGCAGGTGCAAGTTGAGCGTGTCATTGAGACCTCACAAAGAGGTTCAACTTCTAGCAACGCGAACGTGTTCATACTATCGCTTGTTTTGTTGTCTGCCATGTCTTATGATAAATTTTCTGCTATTCATTTAAGTACATTAAAAAAGATTGCATTATTAAATTGTATTGAATAATCAGTAATGGAAAATGATAACCTTTTTGGAGGAAAAAATGGGGAAAGATAAAGAAAATGAATTATACAGAGACGTTTATTTGCCCTATACTTCCACTTTGGACCTGAGGGGCAAACAATCCGTTAGAGCGACATTTAAACTTACAGAAGGATGCATCGATGCCATTAGCATCGTTGCCACTCATCTTGGCATCAAACAAAAATCTCTGTTTGATCATTTGGTAGAGGACGCCCGCTCTTTAAATTCAATTGCTCGTGAAATTCAGAATCTCAAACTCCGATCCCATGGGCGAATTCAGAAAACCTTTGTTATTAGTCGAAGATCCCTTACATCCCTTGATAGCGTTTCGAAACACTTTAATGCCCCACGGGATGCCTTGGTCGAGTATTCAGTCCAGAGACTGTTACCGATCATTGCCAAGGAAAGGGAAAAGCACGAAAAGCGAAAAGAGATATTCGGTGAGCTGGCAAAACATTTTAAAAAGGGTGAACACCTGTTAAAAGAAGCCAAAGATCTTTTGGGCGTCGATGATCCAATTTATTATAAAATAAAAACCATCATGACTGGATATGAAAACGCGGTGATCAATATTGAATCGTTTATTGAAAAAGGTAAAATCATCGAAAGTTTCCATCCTGACGCATTAAAAGAGATATTAACACGATCAGGGGAAAGGGAACAAAACAGCGAGTAAATGATACCGTGGTCTCAAAACATCAAAAGATGGCACAAAAGGAGATGAAATGAACGTTAATGATAAGGGATATATACATCAGCGATTGTTGAAGATGATAACAGACAAAACAGCTGTAGTGGGAATTATCGGCCTCGGTTATGTTGGGTTGCCCCTTGCTATTCATTTTGGAAGGCACGGTTTTCGGGTCATCGGGTTTGATGTCGACGCTCGCAAGATCGACAAAATTCTACATGGAGAGTCATACATCAAGCACATCCCTGAAGCATCAATCAGGGAATTGATTGATAAAAAACAGCTCGATGTTACTATTGATTTTAGTCACCTGAAAGAGGCGGATTGCATTTTAATCTGTGTACCCACACCCTTGACAGACAAAATGGAGCCTGATCTTAGTTATTTATTGTCAACAACCAAGACCATTTCACAACATCTTCGCCAGGGACATCTCATTGTTTTAGAGAGCACCACTTATCCCGGAACAACCGAAGAGATGCTTCTTCCATCCCTCACATCAAGTGATATGCGGATCGGAGAAGATTTCTTCCTAGCCTTTTCACCGGAGAGAGAAGACCCGGGGAACCAGACATATACGGCTGTCAATATTCCAAAGGTTGTCGGCGGTGTTACGCGTCCTTGCTTGGAAGCATCAGTGGCTTTGTATAATACCATAACTGAAACGGTACCGGTTTCGTCTACTAGGACAGCTGAACTCACCAAGCTTCTTGAAAATACCTTCCGCTCCGTTAATATTGCCATGGTCAATGAACTCAAAATTCTGGCCCATAAAATGGGAATCGACCTTTTTGAAGTTATCGATGCTGCAGCCACCAAACCGTTTGGCTATACACCCTTCTATCCGGGTCCGGGTTTGGGAGGCCACTGCATTCCCATCGATCCCTTTTATCTTGCTTGGAAAGCAAAAGAGTACGATTTTTCCGCGCGATTTATCCACCTGGCAGGAGAGATTAATGTGTCTATGCCTTATTATGTAATCGAAAAGACCATTGAAGCCTTAAACACACATAAAAAAAGTCTCAACGGCAGCCGGATTATGCTATTGGGAATGGCATATAAAAAAGATATTGATGACGACAGAGAATCTCCCGGCTATGCCATCATGAAACTATTATCGGAGAAAGGTGCTATTGTCGCTTATAATGATCCGTGGATATCGCAATTGGAGCCAACCCGAAAGTACAATTTTCAGATGACGTCAACGGCAATTACCCCTGAGGTCTTGACTGAAATGGACGCTGTCATTATTGTGACCGATCACAGCGGTTACGACGTTGAGGAGATTGTGAAATTTTCAAAGATAGTTATCGACACCCGAAATGCAACCAAGAATGTCAAAGACAACCGAGAAAAAATTTTTATGGCATAAATTCGAAAAACGCAATTTCCAACTACAGACTTGAATTGGTTCAGTCTAAGCCCATCCACAACTAGCGCTTTAGGTGGAATGGCCCCTCTAGACGTTTTCAATCCAGAAATGCGGATTTTTGGACAAGGTCAAGGAAATCAAGCAATTGCGCGGAGGCGTACTAGGGACCGTCGCACAAGCGATTGCGAAGATTGACACAGAGATTGGTCAAAAAGGTCATTTATGGATGGAAACTAGTTAAACTCGCAGGCGATCTCATCATCAACACCAAAGAGATAGGCGATGAGAGCTGCTCGTATCCACATGCCGTTTCTTTCTTGGCGCCAATATACCGCACGGGGATCCTTATCAACATCGACTTCAATTTCGTAACGGCGAGGGAGCGGATGCATAATAATACAATGAGATTGCACGTTGGCAAGGTCCTTTTTTCTAAAGTGGAAGGTCGGGTAGATATCCGTCTCTTTTGCAGGTGTAGTGGCATATTCCTTTTGTATGCGGGTCATATAGATCGCGTCCACAATTGGCATGACGCTGGCAAAATCATCTGTTTCGTAAAATTGAATGTCATGCTTTTTTAGAAAGTTTTTGATATCGTCCTTCATTTTGAATATTTCCGGTGAGACAAAATACAACGTTACATCTTTATAATTTTTCATTAAATAGCTCAAAGAGCGGACGGTTCTTCCTCTTTTCAAATCGCCAACCATCGCTATTTTTTTCCCATCCAGCCCACCGATATGTTCAAACGATCGTTCAAGTGTATAGATGTCAAGTAAAGCCTGGGTTGGATGCTGATCAGGTCCGGATCCACCATTGATCACTGAAACGGGCCGTTCGGTTTGGTTTAATACCCATGCTGTTTTTTCAGCAAAGCCAGCTTCTGGATGCCGAACAACGATGAGATCCACATAACTTGAAAAGGTCCGGATAGTATCTTCGGCGGATTCTCCTTTGACTTCCGAGCTGGTTGTTGTGCCCCGGATTTCGGAAGCTTTCATACCCAATATATGGCATGCGTTCATAAAGGAAATGAAGGTACGGGTAGACGGTTGCACAAAATATAGCATGGCACGTTTATGTGATAAAAGGCGGCTTAACACCCGGGCACCCAATTTTGTTTTTGCCAGCAGTCGCACCTGATTCGCAAGCTCACACATAAAATCTAAAAAGGGTCTATCAAACTGCTGAGCAAAAATGATATCGAACAGCCGGTTCCTTTTTATGAACGCATCCAATTTGTCACTGACTTCTATGTTGTAGAACTCTGTCCAGCCGGGATAGATTTGAATGGTCTCTTCTTTTTCGGAATGCATCATAAGCACCTTCTTATCTTTTTTACGAACTCAAATCGTTTTTAAAAAAAGCATAATATCGGGTCACTGCAAATTATAAGGCCTCTCGAAAAGTTTCATGAAATATTCGGGTTAGGATAAAACCAACATAACGGCATAATAATGTTGCTTATCAGACATTCATACCCCGTGTCAAATTTGATTACAGGCAATATCCAAGCCCAACAGGCGGTCATCGACACGTAGTTATCGGCTTAAAAGAGATTAGCCATTACTGGCCATCTCAAAAAAATACCATCTACTGTCCAATTACGATGTTGTGAATCTACTATGAATGCTGCGTTTTTTCATATGTTACACATGACGCCTACGGCGCCTTGCGCCTTGTCCTTGAACGAGATCTATTTTTTTGAGGTGGTTTGTATTGAGTACTGAACGGTTATGCTAAGATCCGCAATAACCCAAATCTCATCGGTGATAAAGGATCAAGGTTTACAAATGTGGTTTATTCATCTAAACTATAGCCCAATTTGAGCGTAAATCAAGCTGAGAACGTCGAAAATATTTATTTATATAAGTATTTGGATGGTTCGATCACTTTGTTATATCTCAAGTATTGGTAAGATATTAATACTTACTCAGGAAGTTATCATGTACATTTTGGGAATCTCTTGTTTCTACCATGACAGTGCTGCGTGTCTTGTTGCGAACGGCGACATTTTAGCCGCTGCCCAAGAGGAGCGATTCACTCGTAAGAAACATGATCCAAGCTTCCCCAAACGCGCAATCAGATACTGCTTGGAAGAAGCAGGTGTGACCATCCATAATATAGATCATGTGGTATTTTATGACAAACCGTTTCTGACCTTTGAACGGCTGCTCATGAGCTACTTGACCGTCGCGCCCAAAGGGCTTCGATCATGGCTGGAGGCGATGCCGCTATGGTTGGGGAAAAAACTGTATATTCCTAAAATTATTCGAAAAGAAACAGGATATGAAGGCACTGTATTGTTTACGGAGCATCATGGTTCTCATGCAGCCTCGGCATTTTATCCCTCTCCATTTAATGCAGCGGCCATTTTAACCATTGACGGGGTTGGAGAATGGGCGACCGCAAGCTATGGTTTTGGGAAAGGAAAGGAAATCAAGCTGTTAAAAGAACTACACTTTCCCGATTCCTTGGGACTGCTCTATTCTGCCTTTACTTATTTTACGGGGTTTAGAGTCAATTCCGGCGAATACAAGCTCATGGGCCTGGCCCCTTATGGCGAACCTCGTTACCAAGATATCATATTTTCCGAGCTGGTCGATCTAAAAGAAGATGGATCGATTCGGTTAAATCTGAAATATTTCGATTTTCTTGGTGGTCTACGGATGACCAGCAAACGTTTTTCCAAACTCTTCGGCGGCCCTCCCCGTGATCCGGAGACCGAAATCACACAAAGAGAAATGGATATGGCTGCAAGCATTCAAGTTGTTTGCGAAGAGATCATCCTGAAGATGGTCAATCACGTCTACAAAGAGACACAACAAAAAAACCTCTGCCTTGCTGGCGGCGTGACACTCAACTGTGTGGCAAACGGACGCATACTTAGAGAAGGGCCTTTTGACCATATATGGATACAGCCGGCTGCAGGGGATGCCGGCGGCGCATTGGGGGCGGCACTGTCTGTTTGGCACCAGTTTCTGGGAAATGACAGGGCTGATCCGAATGGGAAGGATAACCAAAAAGGCTCATATCTTGGCCCGTGGTTTGCTAACCGTACGGTCAAAGAACTCTTTGAAGAAAAAGGATATCCCTATCATGAGTTAAGTAACCGAAACAGGGCCAAAAAAATTGCGGATCTGATTGCAGGGGGAAAGATCGTGGGATACATGGCAGGGCGAATGGAGTTTGGCCCCAGGGCGTTGGGAGCAAGAAGTATCTTGGGGGATCCCCGGCGTAAAGACACCCAAACCGTAATGAACCTAAAGATTAAATATCGTGAATCTTTCAGGCCCTTTGCGCCCAGTGTTATGGAAAACAAGGCTTCTAATTACTTTGAGATCGATAGGCCCAGTCCATATATGCTGTTGGTTGCCGACGTCAAAGAAGAACGGCGCCATCCGCAGACCACAGAGAAAAACATGTCGATGCTGGATCGTCTCAAAGTTAGCAGGAGCGATATTCCTGCTGTTACACATCTCAATTATTCCGCTCGCGTGCAGACCGTGAGCCCAGAGGATAAGCCAGACTATTTTGAGCTCATCTCGGCGTTCGAAAGAATGACGGGCTGTGCGGTTGTCGTCAATACAAGTTTTAATGTTCGGGGTGAGCCGATCATCTGCACCCCTGAAGATGCTTACCGGTGCTTTATGCGGACCGAGATGGACATTTTGGTTATAGAAGACTGCATCTTGTATAAAGAGGAACAACCGTCATGGGAAGAAGAAGGGGATTGGAGGCGTCAACTTGAGCTCGATTAAGAATAAAGAGATCAGAAAGTTCGGAATCATTGCATTCATATTTTTTGGATGCCTTTGCATAATAGGGCTTTGGACCAAGAAGATGTTGCCTGTCTATCTTTTTGGTTGCTTGTCTATTCTGGGTCTGGGCTTTATGCTCATGCCTTCTCCTTTAGCTCCGGTTTATTCTTGTTGGTTGAAAGTTGGCCATTTTTTGGGCAGTGTCGTGAATACGCTCATTTTGATCTTGTCGTATTATCTGGTCATTACCCCTTCAGCCATGATAAAAAGGGTATTGGGCGGTCGGCCGCTTCCCAGCAGGCCTGATAAAAATATCGAATCGTACTGGGTCGATCGAACCGAACCCACACAACCCAAGACGCGTTTTTCAAAACGATTTTAAAGAGGAAAAAATGGCGAACCAGTCCATTGTTACTGAATTTTGGGAGTTCTTAAAGGCAAGGAAACGCTACTGGCTGCTGCCTATTGTCCTGGTGCTCTTTCTTTTTGGCGCGCTGATTATTTTTACCGAAAGTAGTGCCATTGCGCCTTTTATCTATACACTTTTTTAATCAGAACAGAGGAAAACCGGTGATGGAAACAAAACGTTATATACAGCTGGAGGAAGAACTTGGCGCGCACAATTATAAGCCATTGGATGTTGTCTTAAGCCACGGTGAGGGTGTTTGGGTCTGGGATGTAGAGGGGAATAAATATCTCGATTGTTTAGCGGCATATTCGGCGGTCAATCAAGGCCACTGCCATCCGGTGATTATGCGCACAATGATTGAACAGGCCTCTAAGCTTACCCTAACCTCACGTGCTTTTCGCAACGATCAGCTGGGCCTTTTTTATGAGGAGCTTTGCGAGTTGACCAATTCCCATAAAGTTCTTCCGATGAACAGTGGTGCTGAGGCCGTGGAAACGGTTATCAAGGCGGTTAGAAAATGGGGTTACAAGGTGAAAGGGGTCCCTGAGAACAAAGCCGAAGTCATCGTTTGCGATGGCAACTTTCACGGCAGGACAATAACGATAATCGGATTCAGTAGCGAGAATCAGTACCGTGACGGTTTTGGGCCGTTTGCACCTGGTTTTAAATTGATTCCTTATGGCGATATCGAAGCTCTTGAATCGGCAATAACATCAAATACCGTGGCATTTATGGTTGAGCCGATTCAGGGTGAAGCCGGTGTGGTTATCCCTCCGTCAGGGTATCTGAAGGACGCGAAGTCGGTTTGTGAAAAGCACGACATTGTCTTAATATTGGATGAGATACAGACGGGCCTGGGACGGACGGGCAAACTGCTGGCTGAAGAGCATGACGGTATAGAAGCGGACGTGACGGTGATCGGCAAAGCGCTCTCCGGGGGCTTTTATCCGATATCGGCGGTGTTATCAAATAAGGCGGTTCTCGGCGTTTTTATTCCGGGTGATCATGGGAGTACATTTGGCGGAAACCCCTTGGCCTGTGCTGTAGCAAGAACAGCGTTGAACGTCTTAATTGAAGAAAATATGATCGATAACGCCATGAAAATGGGGACCTATTTCCTTTCGCAACTCAAAGAGATCAACAGCCCTTACATCAAGGAGACAAGGGGCAAGGGATTAATGATCGGAGTCGAGCTCCTCCCTGAGGCCGGTGGGGCACGACCTTTTTGCGAACGCCTAATGGCGCTGGGGTTACTTTGCAAAGAGACCCACGAAAACGTTATCCGTTTTGCGCCGCCCCTCGTCATTACAAAAAAAGAAATTGATTGGGCCTTAGCTAGAATAAAAACGGTCCTTCTCGAATAATAAGAACCTTACATCATGAAGCCGCTTCTGATTCTTCGACCTGTTCTGTGCCGAACGAGAGGGCACCTTCTGCTATAGATGCGGATGTCACCATCTGGTAGCTTCGAAGCAAGCGATATCCGATTAGCCCGGCCAAACGTTTGAAGAAGATGAGCCCATTTGTGGCATCTTTTTCAACTATTTTATGAAATATTCTCCGGTCAATTTTTTGTAGCGTTGTTGTCTCCGTACATTCAGCTGATGCGGAATAGACGTCCCTGTCGATCAAGCTTGACCAGCCAAAAGCCTCTCCGGCATGGTCCACGGTATGAACGACCGGCCCGTCTTCACCTATGATCAGTTTGACACGTCCCTTTATTAAAATGTAGAAATACGTGGCGGGATCTCCCTCTCGAAACAGAAAGTCTCCTTTTTGAAAAGTTTCTTTATCTGTTATATCCATAATTTCTTTTACAAAATCCCGATTCATCCCCCAAAAAAGGTCAGCTTGCTGTATATACATGATATCCTCCTTTCACTGACTATTGGCTTGAGATCTTTGCAAAACGCCCTCTTTTGCCTCCCGCCAAAGGCGGGACGTCAGGCTCATCCCGCTTAAGCGGGACTCAAAATATTCCAATGGTTGTCTGTGGTTAATCCGCCAAAGGTCGGTGGCGGGTTAAATTTTTCGCGTTGACCCGGGGCATCCATTGCAACAGTTCGATTGTGATCAGCAGGATAGGGTGACGAGCAAAAAAACAAGTGGTAGGTGATATGAAATTAATGCCGATATGAGTCGAGTTAGCGTTGGCTGTTGACATATCCTTTGAGGTCAATATGATTTTTATTCTGATGTAAGATGAGCATTTGCTTGTATACTGTTTCATCCATTAATTGTATACCCCAGCCGAGTGTTTCCAACTCCTGATTGAGCAAATCTAGCGGTACATTTCCCTTTTGATCCATGTAATTAAAAATGTCTTTCATAAAATATTGGAATTCTTCCTCATACAATCCCTGTTTTTCAAACCACCCCCATAGGCTAATAAAAGATTTTTTCATTATACGATTTTATTCTATGTTCAATATATAATGACCTTCAAGGCAGATGTGACGCCATTTACAATCGACCTGATCGCAATCGATGATTCCCTTTCGAAAACAGTCGGTACTTCCTTCGGCTCGCTGGATACTTCTAATCAAGGCTTTAATATCTATAAAGTTATTTTTTGCTGTTTCAAAATTTGTCCGACACGATGGTGCCTTAGACATCTTTTTATGCCCAACACCATCTTTCGTGACACCTAAACCCTTTGCACCCATTTGTTTAATATTCCAATGATGAGTTCCCCTCCCGCATGCCCATGGCTGCCACTCCTTGTTTGGTTAATATGGGAGCTTAACACGTTTGGCGGGGTGAAACGAATGAAGCTCTTTTATTGTTTGTTTCTTTGGAGATTAGTTTACATCATGCTGTCCATAAGGAGACGGAAGTTTTAGTGAGTGACGGCGGTATCGAGTATCTGCTTTCCTCGGTATAATCTATTCCGCTCAAACTGCTACTTTTTCTGGCTGACATCTGAATGTCCTGAATCGCCTGCAACAATTCACATTTTTTCGAACATTCATCTTTTGGCTGATTTTTCCTGTGGCAATTTTTACAGGGGGAAGAGATCATGATTACACCTCAATCAGGATTAATAAAAAAAGTGCCTCGTTAAAGCGCAACATGATGCATCGGAGATGCTCCAGTAAAATTTCGATTGAAATGGGTAAATAACAGATTATTGTTTGCTATGTCTATAGAGGGGAGGGTTCATTTTGACGGGAGAAAACTCCCGTATAATAGGGGTTTGCCCTATGTCAGATAGGGTTAAGATGGGGTTAAGATAGGAGTCAACGACCACCCGCATAGCGGGTGGCGTGATTTTTCGGCCATAGGCCGAAAAGGGCAAAAGCACGTTAGTGATTTAATCGTTGCGTTTGTAACCGGGTGCAAAGCACCCGGTTACAAACAATTAAGCTTTACTCCTTCCAAAGGTCCACATCGATTAACCCCAGTTTGGCTGAATAGCGGATTAACTCAATTGTACTGTGCAACCCGAGCTTTTTCATAATGTTGGCACGGTGATTCTCGACGGTTTTAGGGCTGATAAAAAGTTTTTTAGCTACCTCCTTGCTGGAAAACCCTTCTGCCAGAAGGCGCATGACTTCCTGCTCGCGCGGCGTTAAGGTTCCATAACTCGCATCGGTGATCCGTGCCTCTTTCACCGGTATTTTTAGAAGGTTTTCTACAACTGCATGGGATACGGAAGTATCCAGAAAATAATCGCCATTAACGACCGCTTCAAGACCTTGAACGAGCCTTTCAGAGGCGGATTCCTTGGCCACATATCCGGTGGCGCCAGCCTGAAATGCCTCAGTGATATAATCAATTTTAGAATGCATGCTGACAATAATGATGCGCGTGTCTGACAAAAGACTTCGTATTTCTCGGGTCAGTTGGATACCGCTGCGGTCGGGCAAGGATATGTCCATGACAACCAGGTCAGGTTTGATGGTTTTGGCCATTTTCAGCCCTTCGTGACCGCTTCCTGCTTCTCCTACGACTTTAAAACGAGTTTCTCTTGCAATAATTGTTTTGAGACCTTCCCTGAAAAGAGGGTGGTCATCGATGATCAATATTCTTTTCTCTTCACTCACGATCTTATCTTTTGTAAGGAACTTCAATAAATATTTTCGTACCCTTTGCCGGGCTTGAATTAATTCTTATTTTACCATTCAGTAAGCTGACTCTTTCTTTCATACTTATGATTCCCATCCGTTTCTCATATGCAGCTGCATCCAACCGATTTTTTTTATCAAACCCTTTGCCATCGTCTTCAATACGGAGAATAATTTTGGGAAATGAAGCGACCAGCTTGATGGTTACTTGTTTGGCATCAGCATGTTTTATAATATTGTTCAGGCTTTCTTGAACCAGACGATACATGTTGATTTCAGTATCAAAATCTAGCTTGAGTTCATCCATACCGGCAGAATTGAAATCGACATTTAATCCGGTTTTTTCAGAGAAATCTTCGCAGAACTGATAAAGGGTTCGAACCAAGCCCAATTGATCCAGGCTTGACGGGCGTAGGTCATACGCCATGTCGCGCACAGAATTTATTGAATCCCCAAGTATTTTATATAGTTGAGAAACTCTCTGCCGCATTTCAGCAGGAACCTCCGATTGGTTGTCAAAAAGATTATTGCAGAGAATTTTTAACATGGAAAGATCTTGTCCGATACGATCATGCAGTTCTCGGGAAATCATTTGACGTTCATTTTCCTGTGCTTTTATCAACTGCTGTGTCAGGGTGCGAATTTGTTCTTCAGCCTGCTTTCGTTCGGTAATATCAATCCAATTGGATAGATAGTATTTGAGTTCACCACCACTTTCAACTGGCGCAGATGTTATTTCAACCCAAAAAAGGTTGCCGTTTTTCTTTTGGAAAAGCTGTTCGACCTTTCGTACGTCGTTATGCGTAGCCACATCGAGATCGTTTTTTGTTTTATCGAGTGTTTCTTTTGTCTGCCATGGATAGGGGGCTTTGCTCCCCATAAGTTCCTTGTACGAAAACCCGCTTATTTTTTCAAAGGCAGGATTTACATATTTTATTGAAGTGTCTGAATTGAGAACCAGAATCGCACTCGGTGCATGATTCATCAAGCTGGCATTAAATGCTTCGCTTTCGCGCAATGCCTCTTCAGCATACTTTCGCTTGGTTATATCAAAGAAGACACCGTTAACGCATTCTATTTCCCCATTCTTATCACATACGATTTGTCCCCTTTCTTGGATCCAGCATATTTCCCCATCTTTGGATTTAATCCGATATTCTCTAACATAAGATTTTTCCGTTTTTAAGGCCTCGATAAAACTCTTCTTTGTGCGTTCAATATCCTCTTCAATGATAACATCGACCCATTTTAATTTTCGAGAATTGAAATCCCGGGCATCGTAGCCGGTTATAGATTCAATTTTTTTATCAAAGAAGTTAACAGACCAGTCTTTATACCCTTTGTATACAATGCTTGGAATATTCTTTATGAGTGATACGTATTCCTGCTCACTCTCACGCAGTGCTTCTTCCGCCTGTTTGTGTTCAGTGCTATCACGCCAAATACTGATGACAGCCGTTTTGTCGTCAACGGGATGTTTTATCAAGGATGCGTTTACGTTAAAGAAGCGAAGAATTTTTCCAGACAGCATGTTGAATTCGATATTGCGGCACTGGCCATCAAGGCGAACGCTTTCTTCCAGCTCATGCCAGCGGGCTAAGGCATCGGTGCCAAACGATTCAATCCACACCGTCATGCTGGTTTTATAAACCTCTTTTGCATCAAGGCCAAAAAATGCACAGAATACATCATTGGCCATGATAATTTGTTGTGTCGTGTCGGTGATCACTATACCGTCGTTGATAGTATGCATCAGTGCTTTGAAGAACCCATCCGCCTGTTGCAAGGATGCTGTTTTATTTTTTTGCATTTGTGTATTCATGATATTCTATCTCAAGATCTCATTTTTTTGGCCTTGCTAACCCGGATTTTTCACTCGCCGCTCAATTCAAAGCATTTTTGCGAGAAACAAGGAACCTCCGGCGGCTTCTTTGTATACCGCCTGTGCAAATCCGGCTGCTGCATAGACCTTTCTGGCCCTGTGATTGTTTTCCTGAACCTCCAGCGTCAGCTTGCAACATCCCAGATCCCGGGCTTTCCTCTCGATCTCCTGCAAGAGCCGTCGACCCGCCCCGTGCCCGCGATAGGCGGGTAACACTGCCAGATCATGGATATTGATGAGCGGTCGAGCAGTAAAGGTAGAAAATCCAAGGAAGCAAACAGCGATACCCATGGCTTTGCCTTCCTGGTAGGCTAAGAAGAGCAGAGTGGTGGGATGTTTCTGAAGCCCAGGTATTAGGTTGCGCCGGGCTTCAGCCGACAAGGGCTTGCCATTTCCCATGGGGTCTATGGCATAGGCGTCGATAAGCTCAACGACAGCATGCTGGTGCTCTGTCAGGCTAAGGTCGGCTTCTACGATCTCAACGGGCGGCATTTTAGGAAAAACCTCCACGCATCATTTTCTTTATTCTTCCGAGTAGCATATTTGCACAAAAAAGTAAAAACAGTTAACCTTTATTCATGCATATCCGGGCTAAGTGATATCAACCCGCTCCACAAGATCCATGGCAGATGCAAGCGTGTTGTCTTTGAACTTAAACCCTAGCGCTGATCGAAGCATATCATTATGGATCACTTTGTTTAATTTGGCCATGACAGATAGGGCGGCCAGGGCCCAGTCTTTGGGTTTAATCCGCTGCGATTTGAAATCCATAAGATGAATTTTCGCAGGGCTCATGGGCGTGTTAATTTCTGGTGGTTTGAGTATCAGAGCATGATCATCAAGACGGCCAAAAAGGCCTTTCCGGCGATCCACCCCTTCCTGGCTAAGGGCAATGATAACACTGGAGCTTTCTATCCCGGTAAAGCCTATCTTTTCTGGCGACAGAATAAGTTCACTGATTGAGTGACCTCTGAGAACCGTTATGTTGTAATCATTCTTCTGGGTCGTTCTAAGTCCGGCTGTTAGACCCGCAATGCATAATATCTCTCCGGCTGTTATAATACGCTGGCCGGCGCTACCTAGGATAACCACTTCCTGTCTGCCGGGTTCCGGTGGCCTGAATTTAACCGCAACTTTTTTTGGTGGTAAGACAGGCTCTAACCCGGCGGACAGTTCCCTGTAGTGTTCGTTATATTCCTTCCTTGAGTTGTTCGCTACCGGTCCTGTTATGGATGGCAGTTTCGAAAGCATTTCCGTAATCATTTGCGGGGTCAGTCTATTCTGTTTGGTGTAACGGCCTGGGCAAATACCCCAAATGTCGATCAATGAAAATCCGTTAAAACGAATGGCGGCTTCTATTTCTTCGGTAAGATGTTTCGAATAACCGGAGCAGCGAGTGACATAAGCCGCCCCCGCAGATATAGCCACCTGACAAACGTCCATGGGTCTTTCTAGCTGATTTAAAAATCCGGATCCCACATGTGCTTCGGAAGGCGTCGTTGCTGAAAACTGTCCGCCGGTCATTCCGAAATTAAAATTATCTAAGATCAGTAGTGTTAGATTGAGATTGCGACGGCAGGCAGCCAATATATGGGCACCACCGATACCAAGCCCTCCATCTCCCATGGTAACAATGACGTTTAGCCCGGGTTGTGCCATTTTAATTCCTGCTGCATACGTAAGGGCGCGGCCGTGGAGCCCGTGAAAAGCATGGGTATGGAAAAAGGTGTCAAAGAGGCCGGAACAACCGATATCGGTAACCACAGCGATCTGACCGCCGCTCAGTTTCATGTTCTGGAACGCTTTATCAAGGGAGCGGGTGATCCGTTCATGGGAGCAACCCGGACAAAAAACCGGCGGCCTACTGGTATTTAATAAGCTAGACATGATAAATCGCCTCTTCAATTTGACGCGGATTTATCAGTCGCCCGTCCATTTGACCGATGAATTCGACGCTTTTATCTGGCAAAATACGTTGCACTTCCCTCACATACTGTCCGAGGTTCATCTCAACAACGACGACCCGCTTGAATTTTCTGGCTGTTTCTCTGATTAACGCATCAGGCACCGGCCATAGGGTTTTAAGAATCAAGAGTGACACCGGTCTATTCCGGTTTTTTTGTTTTCTATAGACATCGCGTGCAGCCCTGGCCGAAACGCCATATGCCAACAACAAGGTGTCAGCGTTTTCCGCCAGTATTGTTTCGTGAAAACTGAATCGGCTTATACCGGAAGCCAGCTTTTTATGGAGCCTTTCCTGATTTTTGGCGATGTTATCATAATCGGTGGTAATATAGCCGTCCGGACCATGGGTTGAAGAGGTCTGTCGCACCAGGATATCACCGCCTATGGGCAAAAAATAAGGGACGACTCTATCTGCAGCAACCTCAAATGGAAGAAAGGGATGGTTGGTAGGAGGGGATGTCCGATCGATGATTGCAGGTTTTTCTAATGAATCGATATCTATGTTCTCTCGAGTCATGGCAATCTCTTTATTCGACGCTATAAAAACAGGACATCTGAACTGTTCTGCGAGGTTAAAGGCATGTAATGTCAGTGTATAACAGTCGCTGACATCGACGGGTACCAGAACAATGACCGGTAATCCGCCGCTGCTGCCCCATCTGAGGAATTGGATGTCTCCGTCGGCACCTCGCGTGGCTGAGCCGGTAGAAGGTCCTAACCGTTGCACATCAACAATGACGATGGGTATCTCGCTCCCGATGGCAAAGGAGATATGCTCGCTATAGAGGCTGATACCGGGCCCGGATGTCGCCGTCATGGTTTTCAATCCAGCCATAGATGCACCCAAGCAGTAACCGATGGAAGCGATCTCATCCTCGCCTTGAATACAGATGCCGCCCAACGGAGGTAAAATTTTTAACATGCTGTTAAAAATCGTTGTTGCAGGGGTAATGGGGTACCCGGCAAAGAAACGACATCCGGATTCGGCTGCTGCCCAGGCAATGGCTTCATTACCTTCCATCAGAGCGTACGGCATTTAAAAACTCTATTTTAAAATGTTTAAATAACGTCTATACGAAAATTGGTAAATGTCTATCACACAGTGTTTGGGAAAGCAAACATGATATGATCCTCACTGGGGGTGAGCAAAGGGTATAATTTACGTTTTTATAATAGTTGAAGTTATATAAAATGCTTGAAAATATAAGATTTTGGTTGATATAATGGCATCCACATTTTTTGGGATCAGTAAAAACAAGGAAACCAAAGGAGCCTATCATGCAGGATTCATTGAACCCGTTCAGTATTGCCCAGCAACAACTTGACGATGCCGCGCAAAAATTGGGACTTGAACCGGCCATGCACGAATTATTACGCTGGCCCATGCAGGAATTGACGGTGCTACTTCCAGTGAAGATGGACGATGGATCAACGAAAGTGTTTCATGCATTCAGAGTTGCCTACAATACGGCCCGCGGTCCTGCCAAAGGTGGTATTCGATGGCATCCAGACGAAACGATTGATACGGTCAGGGCATTGGCCGCATGGATGACATGGAAAACCGCTGTGGTGGACATTCCGCTTGGTGGAGGAAAGGGAGGCGTCATTTGTAATCCTAAAGCACTTTCAGAAATGGAAAAAGAGCGCCTGGCTCGTGCTTATATCCGGGCCATTGCCCGAACGTTAGGTGTAACCCAGGACGTTCCTGCTCCGGACGTTTATACGACACCACAGATCATGGCGTGGATGATGGATGAATTTGAAGTCATCGCAGGAGAAAAACACCCTGGCGTGATCACCGGAAAGCCACTCCCGCTGGGAGGGTCCCCCGGGAGAGGAGATGCCACCGCGAGGGGTGGCATCTATGTGACCCGTGAAGCAGCTAAAGCTCATGGTATTGATCTTCAAAAAGGAACAATGGCCGTGCAAGGGTTTGGCAATGCCGGACAGTTTGGCGCACTTCTAGGAGAGGAGATTTTGGGGTTGCAACTTGTGGCAGCCTCAGATTCCAGGGCAGGTGTCTATAATCCCAACGGTATGGATGCCAAAGATGTTGTTGCGTATAAAATTAAAACCGGTACGCTCGAGGGATATCCTGAAGCGGATGAGATCACGAATGAAGAACTCTTGGAACTCGACGTCACCGTGCTGTTCCCGGCGGCTTTGGAAAACGTTATCACCAAAGAAAATGCCGATAACCTGCGCTGCCGCATGTCCTGTGAGCTCGCGAACGGACCGACGACTCCTGATGCCGATGAAATCCTTTACGATAAAGGCATCATCGTATTGCCGGATTTTTTGGCCAATGCCGGCGGTGTGACTGTTTCCTATTTTGAACAGGTTCAGAACACCTACAATTATTATTGGGGCTTGGAAGAAGTCCATCGGAGATTGGATGAGAAGATGACAAAGGCGTTCCATGGCGTGCATGAGATGCACCAAAAGGAGAACGTTCATATGCGCTTAGCCGCCTATCTGGTTTCGGTGACGCGGGTGGCTGAGGCTTGTAAACTGAGGGGGTGGGTATAACCGGAGACCTTTGAAAAACGTCCCCTTTTGTCCAATCTCTGTGTCAGACTCAGATTTTAATCCTCGAAATACCCAATGTATGTCTGTGGTTAAAATCTTCGTCTTACTTGACCTTGAACAAAATGAAGAATTTTTCAAAGGTCTCCATTATAAAATACATCTAATGCCCAATTACGGAGTTGCAAGCCTCTTCAAAATGCTTACACACACTTAAGTATGCTGTGCTTTTTCATCGGCTCGCGCCTTGTCCTTGAGCATAATCTGCATTTTTGAGGTGGCTTACAGATAATTGTTATAAGGATCTCCTTTTAAATATCCGGGCGAATTGCCAGTTACATTGTTACAAAATAGGAGGTTTACGATCGACCATCAAACAGAGCTCAGCCTTATCAAAACGTATCGCATGTTTCAAAAATTGATGAATTTTCCTCAAATCATCGGTTCTGTTCGGGAAATATTCCTCGAGGCTTTGAGCAAAGGTAAGATTACCAATGCAAAGACACTCGAACAAGAGGCCAGCGCAAGGCTTCGCAAAGAAGGTCTCGAGCCGGATGAGGATAGCATCCGTGAGTATAAGAATGCCCTTATCGATCTTTATTTTGCTAGTTATTTCAGTGAAGAGGAGATTGAAAATCACATCAATCTAGCAAGGAAAAAGGATCGATTCAAGCATCTCAACCGGGTGATAAACACCGAGGGGGCAACGTCAAAAAAGATCAAGCATGCGCTCGAAGGATTCTGCGAAATTCCCATAGGAGATCTTCACATTCCGCCAAGCCAAGCCGAGGGTGCCAGGGTAGCCCTCATCAATCATTTTATCTCAAATCAGTTGCCCTTTATCGGAATCGGGAAGCAACACATAACTATTCGAGACGTATACCAACTGGTCGCTAATATGTACTGGAGCCGGCGACGTCCTGGCAAGATCGGCGGCAAGGCCGCTGGCATGTTTCTGGCCTATAAAATCCTTGTGCCTACACTTGCCAAAGGGGATCCAGACATCGAACGGTATGTCCGAATACCTGAATCCTTTTATTTCAATTCCGGGATTTTTTCCGATTTTATCGACTATAATAATCTGGATCAGTTTCATACCCAGAAATACAAATCGCGTGAGGTACTTGAGGAAGAATACAAACATATGGCCGAGCTTTTTAAAAAGGCCATTTTTCCTCCTGATGTGATGGATGATTTCCATAAATTTCTGCTAAAGATCGGAGAGTACCCGCTTATTCTCAGATCGTCCAGCCTTTTGGAAGATAATTTTGGGTATGCTTTTTCAGGAAAATATGATTCCGTTTTTGTTGCCAACCAGGGAGACATTGAAAAGCGTCTTAACGACTTCGTCTGGGGGTTAAAATTGGTGCATATGAGTACATATGGTCCTGAGCCTATCCTATATCGCCGAAATCATAACCTGATCGATTTTGATGAAAGAATGAGTGTTCTGGTTCAAAAAGTCGTGGGAAGGCATTTTGGTAAATATTTCTTTCCATTTGCAGCCGGTGTAGGTTTTTCTTATAGTTCCTACAGCTGGACGCCCCGTATCAAAAAGGAAGATGGCTTTGTTCGCATTGTTTTTGGTCTCGGAACGCGAGCCGTGGACCGTGTCGGCCAAGGCTATCCCCGTATGGTTCATTTGAGCCACCCCACGCTTCGCCCTGAGGTGGAGCCAGGACAAATAAAAAAATATTCACAAAAAGAAGTCGATGTGCTCAATCTAAAGAGCGGACAATTAGAGGCGATGCCATATATTGACTTGCTCAGTGAGATCAACCATCCTGATATGTATTTTGCAGTCTCTTTGGATCAAGAGGGTCATCTATCTCCCCCGCTTTTCAAAAGCAAATCGATCAACCCTAACAGTGCCTATCTCACCTTTGAAAATCTACTTACTAAAACGGTTTTTCCAGACTTGATGAAGAAAATACTATATCAGCTCCAGGAAGCATACGAACGGCCGGTTGATATCGAGTTTGCATGGGACGGTGAGTACCTTTACATTCTTCAGTGCCGTTCCCTTTCGACCACTAAAGACATTGGTAGTGTAAATATTCCAAAGGACATTCCGCAAGAGCAGATCATATTTACCAATAACAAGGTCGTTTCAAGCAGCATAATAAAAGATATAGAATATATTGTTTATGTGTGTCCGAAAGCCTATGGAAAGCTGTCGACATATGATGACAAACTGGCCGTAGGTCGGGCAGTAAGCCGTCTAAATCAGTTGTTCCACGACAAACGTTTTGCGCTTTTCGGACCCGGTCGTTGGGGGAGCAATGACATCAACCTTGGTGTTAAAGTTGGATACCAAGACATTAACCATACGTTAATTCTGGGTGAGATTGCATTTGAGAAGGAGGGCTATACGCCAGAGGTGTCCTATGGAACTCATTTTTTTAACGATTTGGTAGAAGCAGAAATTTCACCTATTGCTATTTTCCCGGACCAATCAGATACTGTCTTTAAAGAGGATTTCTTTATCCAAACACCCAACCAGATTTCTTCCATTGCTTCAGATTTGACCGCTTTTGAATCCGCTGTTCGCGTCATCCACGTGCCGACATCAAGCGGCGGCAGTTGCCTACATATATATCAGAACAATCAGGAACAGCAGGGAATCGGCTTTTTTGCTCCACCTGAATGAAGGCGTTCGGCGGTTAACACAGCGCGTGGGCAGTGAGACAAGGATTTTACCTTTTAATATTCATTCGTTTGCTATGAAACCGATAGTTGCTATTATTGGACGACCAAACGTCGGCAAATCCACATTTTTTAATCGTGTAACTCGAACCAGAAATGCCCTTGTTGACGATTTTCCCGGTGTTACAAGAGACCGTCATTATGGTGATGCCAGTTGGAACGGTGTGGAATTTTCGCTGGTCGATACAGGCGGATTTCAGAGCGAAGATGAGGATGATTTTGCCAACGATATCCGGGTTCAAATTCTGCAGGCCGTTGACGATGCAGATGCTGTCATTTTGCTGCTGGACGGCAAGACGGGGATCTCCCCTTTTGACGAAGATGTGGTAACCATACTTCGCCGGTTAACAAAACCTGTTTTCTATGCTGTCAACAAGATTGACGGGATCGAACAGGAAGGGAAGTTGTACGATTTTCATCGCCTTGGCATTGAAAAATTGTACCCTGTTTCGGCTGAGCATCGTTATGGGATATCAGATTTTCTCGACGAACTGATCGATACGCTGCCTGAAATGCCATCCGTCGAATTAGAATCGATGATCCGGATCGCAGTGGTCGGTAAACCCAATGTTGGAAAATCATCATTGATAAATCGAATCCTGGGTGAAAAACGTCTTCTGGTCAGTGACATTCCCGGAACCACACGCGATGCCATTGACTCTGTCTGTAAAATAGACGGTAAATCATACCTTCTCATTGACACAGCCGGTATCCGTCGAAAAGCAAAGGTTTCAAAAAAGCTCGAAAAGTTTTCAATTATTAAAGCATTAAGAAGCCTTGACAGGTGTGATATAGCGTTAATTGTCGTCGATGCTCACGAGGGCATCACCGAACAGGACGTTAATGTTGCCGGATATGCGTTTGAGCGCGGATGTGGATGCATTCTCCTCTTAAACAAATGGGATCTGGTCGAGAAGGACAGCAAAACAGCAAAACGCTTTTATGACCAGATGAGAACACAAGCAAAATTTTTAAGCTTTGCACCAGTGATGACGATTTCAGCAATTACGGGTCTCAGGGTTATAAAAATTTTCAAGCTTGTAGAGGAGGTTTACAGCCAGTATTCAGAGCGGATCGGCACAGGACCGTTAAATAAGATGTTAAAGCGAGCAACAGAACGCAATGAACCGCCCATTTTTCGGGGAAGGCGTCTAAAATTTTACTATATTACTCAGGCGTCAACTGCTCCCCCCACCTTTGTATGTTTCGTGAACTATCCTGCTGCTGTTCATTTTTCTTATAAACGTTATCTAATCAATCAGATCAGGGAAGGCTCGGGGCTTGAAATGACGCCAATAAGAATCATATTTCGTAAACGCACTAGCCGGTTCCAATAGTACTGACTATGAAATACATGAGCCTTATATCAACGTACCTTCTTAAAAAGGTAGGATTTATTTCATAATGTTCGGGCTTCAGGCTTTTTCTTCCAGTCGATATCAATATTGTCTTAGCCGTGTGACCCTATATTTATGATTTTGGCTTCTTTTCTACAAAACCAAATCAATTGTTAAAATAAATCATAAATATAGGGTCACTGGGTAACATTGTAGTAAACGAAAAAGATATCTCCTTTCATAAAAAACCTGAATCCCTTTTACCCAAAGTTTTTGAGAGTTTACTATACCAATTGGATAAATATTTTTATTTTTTCTAAATGCTTAAATGGGAGACCTTGGAAAAATGTTTAATTTTATTCAAGGTCAAGGAAGGCGAAGATTTTAACCACAGACATACATAGTGTATTTTGAGGATTAAAATCTGAGCCTGACGCAGAGATTGGACAAAAGGAAGGATTTTTCCAAGGTCTCTAGGGAGGAATCATTGGACCTATTCGAACACCACGCCCAAAAAACGGCGAATGCATCAAGACCTCTAGCCGACAAGATGCGTCCTAGAAATTTAGATGAATTCGTAGGGCAAAACCACGTTGTTGGTGAAGGGACATCGATTCGCCATGCCCTAGAGAACGACCGGATGTTTTCTATGATTCTCTGGGGTCCTCCTGGGTGTGGAAAAACAACCCTTGCAAGGATTTTTGCCAATGAGACCCGTTGTCATTTTCTTCATTTTTCCGCCGTCCTATCCGGTATCAAGGAGATCCGATCGGTTATCGAAGACGCAAAAAACCAACAAACGCTTTTTCGGAAAAGAACCGTCCTCTTTGTTGATGAAATCCACCGGTTCAACAAGAGCCAACAGGATGCATTTCTTCACCATGTTGAAAGTGGATTGATAACCCTCATCGGCGCTACCACCCAAAATCCCTCCTTTGAAGTGATTCCTGCACTGATGTCGAGGTGCCGTGTCATCACCTTAAATTCCCTTTCTGAGGGTGAGATTAAGACGATCATCGATCGTGCGGTCAAGGACAAGGAGCGGGGGTTGGGAAATATCAATCTTGTCGTGAACCCAGAGGCACGTTCACATATCATCAGAATTGCCGACGGGGACGGCCGCGTTGCTTTAAACGGCCTTGAAATCGTTGCATCTATGGTGGTGTCGGAACAAGATCCTGCACACGCCAAAACACCTGTGCATATAACCCTGCAAGACATCGAACGTGCGCTGGAGAAAAAGGCACTGTTGTATGACAAATCCGGCGAAGAGCATTATAATCTTATTTCAGCTTTTCACAAGAGTATGAGGGGGAGTGATCCAGATGCTTCTGTTTATTGGCTCGGGCGTATGTTGTCGGCTGGAGAAGATCCGATGTATATTGCCCGGCGCATGGTCAGATTTGCCTCCGAGGATATTGGGAATGCGGATCCGTTTGCACTCGGCATCGCCCAGAGCGCTATGGAAGCTTTCAAATTTCTGGGTCACCCGGAAGGTGAACTGGCGCTGGCCCAAGCAGCTATTTATATGGCGACTGCCCCCAAGAGCAACAGCATTTATGATGCATACGGAAAGGTTAAGGAAAGCATTGACCGTTCGGGTGCCTTGCCCGTTCCATTTCATATCAGGAACGCGCCAACAGAGCTGATGAAAGCACTCGGATATGGTAAGGGGTACAAATATGCCCACGATTATGCCCATGCGTATGTCCCGCAGGACTATTTGCCTAAAGCGCTTCAGGGCCAAAGGTATTACGTTCCCACAAACAGGGGATATGAAAAAACGATTAAAGAGATGCTTCGAAAATGGCGAAGGTTGAAAGAGCAAGAGAAAAAGACAAAAAAAGGGACGGATGGGGATAAAGATTGAAGAAGATAAGAAGGTGAAACAGGTTAAATATGTGTGCCAAAGGTGTTGATTACCATCCACAACGCAGAGCGGCTGGGCCAGCCTTTTCGTAGTTCCGGCTATTGTAAGCATTCATGGGTATCCATTGTCGCTTAACGATATTGACAGCGTCGCTGCGCTTTGAGACGGCACCTTCAAATAAACATGAAATAACTTGACACCAAAATAAAATGAAAATACAAATCAGCAACTTTTTTATATTTTTATGATATTAACGATTAATCAACGTGAGAAACCTTACAGGAATAGTGGTTATCGTCGGCGGCTATGGCAGCGGAAAGACGGAAGTCTCCATTAACCTCGCCATGAATCGTAGGCGTGCGGGTCTTGCTGTTCGAATCGCTGACCTTGATCTTGTCAATCCTTACTTTAGAACACGTGAAGCAAAGGAAACGCTGTGTAAATTAGACATTGATGTTGTTGTTCCGCCGAAACAGTATCTGCAGGCAGATCTTCCTGTTTTAAGCCCTGCCATATCCGGTTTGATCCGCCAGCCGAGCCAGCTGACA
Source organism: Desulfobacterales bacterium (assembly GCA_020345745.1). Lineage (GTDB taxonomy): Bacteria > Desulfobacterota > Desulfobacteria > Desulfobacterales > UBA11574. The sequence goes on along the minus strand of CP070768.1, from coordinate 2,509,894 downwards.
TTAATCGATGCAGGGGGTAATAACGTCGGGGCTAAAGTGCTTGCAACCTTAGCTGACGCATTGCGCGATAAGCGTGTTCATATGCTCCAGGTGGTGAATCCCTTTCGTCCCTTTACGGATACCATCTCAGGGTGCATCAAAATGCGAGATGAGATTGACAAGGCATCGAAGATGCGCGTAAGTGGTATTGTTGGCAATGCAAACCTGATAGATGAAACAACGAGTGAAAGCGTTTATTACGGATACGATTTTGTTAGATCTTTATCTGAGGAGAGTCGGCTGCCGCTTGAATTTGTAACAGTTGAGTCGCGTCTTTTGTCCAAAATAGACAAAAACCGCCTTTCCTGTCCGGTATTAGCCATAGACAGGCAGCTCGTTCCACCCTGGAAAAAGGCCGCCAAAGTTGGGTAGTGTGATGTTTTAATTATTGAACCTTTGAAGCTACAAGCTGTCTCAAAAATATAGATCACGTTCAAAGGCCAGGCGCGAGACGGCGTAGGTGTCATTTGTAACATATGAAAAAGCGGAGTCCCGCCCATAGGCGGGATGAACATTTTGCCTAAACTACAAACTGCGAAGCCGTTTGCTGATTTCACGATCCGTGATCGGGAAATCAGGGAAGCGTTAGCTTTCATTGTTTAAGTATTGTGAAACAATTCAACAGGCGCGCAAAACTGTAATTGGGCGTTAGATGTATTTTTGAGATGGCTTGTTAAAAGATTGTTACAAGTTAATATAAAAAACGTGTCATTATTTGTTTGCTCTCAACCAAGGTTCAACTTAAAAGGAGCTGTGTATATGCCCTATAAACATATTGTCGATAATGATCGGTGCAAGGGATGTGAATTGTGTGTGACGGTTTGCCCAAAAAATGTTTTGGAACTGTGTGACAAGGTCAACGCAATGGGCTATTTTCCGGTTTACCAGGCACGTCCTGAGGACTGTGTTTACTGTACGACATGCTGTATCATGTGTCCTGATGTGGCGATTGCAATAAACAAAACGAGTGAAAAAGAAGTAGAGGAAGAATAAACGGAGGAACACATGGGCAAAGTTTTGATGAAAGGCAACGAAGCGATTGGAGAGGCTGCAATCAAAGCGGGATGTTTCAACTATTTTGCCTACCCTATTACACCCCAATCTGAAGTTGCAGAATACCTTTCACGCCGTATGCCGGAAGTTGGCGGTGTTTTCCTACAAGGAGAAAGTGAGGTTGCCGTTGGATATATGCTCTTTGGCGCTGCAGGTTGCGGCGCTCGTGTATTTACAACATCGTCAAGCCCCGGCATTAGTCTCATGAGCGAGGCCTTGAGCTATATCTCATCCGCCCAGTTACCGGCGGTTTTTGTCAATATTGTACGCGGTGGCCCAGGATTGGGTGGCATCCTTCCATCGCAAGCCGATTATTTTCAAGCCACCAAGGGCGGAGGACACGGTGACTACCGACTACTTGTCCTGGCCCCGGATGGCGTTCAGGAAGCGGTTGAGATGGTGATGATGGCATTCCCCTTGGCGGAAAAATATAGAAATCCCGTAATGATATTAGGCGACGGTTTAATCGGTCAGATGATGGAGCCTGTTGAATTTCCGGATCATCTAATATCCGAGCCGAGCAATAAGGATGATTGGGCCACAAGCGGCATGGACACACGTAACCGAAAGGATCGCAACCTGGTTAAATCGCTTTTTCTAAATGCCGAGCTATTGGAGGAACATAACCGCTTTCTAAAGGCCAAGTACGATCGTATGAAGCAAGAAGAGATACGGTACGAGTCCTATAACACGGATGGGGATTACAAGGTGCTTATCGTCAGCTACGGCATCATTAGCAGGGTGTGTCGAACCGCCATTGACATGTTTAAGACTGAAGGTCTCGAAGTCGGTATGATAAGGCCCCAGACGCTCTTTCCTTTTCCTGAAAATGCCATAAAAGAAGCTGTATCGAAAAGCGGCTGCAAGGCTGCCATTAGTATTGAACTGAGTATGGGGCAGATGGTTGAAGACGTGGAACGAAGCGTTCAGGGCGTGTGCCCGGTTCATTGGTATGGCAAGGCTGGTGGGGATGTGCCGACGCCGGAAGAAATTATGGGTGTGGTTAAACCGTTAAGCAAATAGCCCGGATATTTCATGAAAAATCCGGGGTAGAGTTTTGTACGAAGGAACAAAAGGTATGGCAAAGACATTCAAAAAAACTGCAGCGCTTTCTGATCAACACACTCATTATTGTCCAGGCTGTACGCACGGTGTTATTCATCGGCTGGTTGCCGAAGTCATCGATGAGCTGGATGTTCGGGGTCGGGCGGTCGGCATTGCACCGGTGGGATGTGCGGTACTGGCCTATAATTATTTTACGTTTGACTTTCAGGAAGCTGCTCATGGTCGAGCACCGGCAGTGGCCACAGGTATAAAGAGGGTTCGGCCCGATTTAATCGTGTTTACTTATCAGGGTGATGGAGACCTTGCTAGCATAGGAATGGGAGAGATCATACATTCCGCTAACCGTGGAGAGAAGTTTACCTCAATTTTTGTTAACAATACGGTATATGGTATGACCGGCGGGCAGATGGCACCGACAACCTTGTCTGATCAGAGAACGACAACCTCTCCATCGGGACGTGATGTAGCAGATGTGGGCATGCCCATAAAAGTTGCCGAGCTGATTTCTGCATTGGAAACGCCGGCATACATTGCACGGCAATCGGCGATTAAGCCCAAATACATTGTAAGGGCAAAGAAAGCGATTAAAAAAGCGTTCCAGTATCAACTGGAAAATCGGTGTTTTAGTTTGGTGGAAATTGTGAGCACATGCCCCACCAACTGGGGGATGACGCCGATAGAAGCCGTCAAGTGGACCGAAGAGAGCATGCACGCTTATTACCCGTTGGGCGAAATCAAAACCCCAGAATAACATCCTAGATAGGCGCAAATATTTTACAGGGGTATCAAGGAGGACCGAATGCAAAGTGAAGTCATGTTTGCCGGCTTCGGCGGTCAAGGCATACTATTAATCGGAGACATTTTTGCGCATGCTGCAATGGAAGAAGGCCGTGAAGTGGCATGGATTCCTTCGTATGGCCCTGAAATGCGCGGCGGAACCGCTTATTGTCTGGTCGTTACCAGTGACAGACCCATCGGTTCTCCGATTATCAGAAATCCGATGCATCTGGTTGCCATGAATCGCCCTTCGCTGGAAAAATTTGCCCCCATGGTAAAGACAAACGGCGTTGTGGTCGTCAATTCGTCATTAATTCCCATAAGAGCAGATCGCTCTGATGTTGATGAGCTCTTGGTTCCGGCCAACGATATTGCAAAAGACCTGGGCACTACGAAAGTAGCCAATATCGTAGCGCTTGGCGCTTTTGTTGCCCGTAGCAAAATCGTTGGCTTTGATATCCTGCGCCAGTGTGTAAAAGCGATGTTTGCTGCAAAAGAAAAACTCATTCCCATCAATTTAGAAGCACTCGAACAAGGTAAAAAAGTAGCCGAAGAGGCATAATGCCTTAGCACCTTAAAACTGCATGTAAAATGTCGACAAAGAAAAGATATTGCAGCTTTTGGGTTGGGATAAAAAATGAAACTGTCTGTCCCTGATTACATTTTATCTATAAAACCCTATATTCCCGGAAAGCCCCTTGAAGCGCTTGAAAGGGAATATGGGATTGATGATTCCATCAAGCTTGCTTCCAATGAAAATCCCCTTGGACCTTCCCCAATGGCCCTAAAAGCCATACAGAGCGCTACTGAAAAATTGCACCGGTATCCTGACGGAGGCGGATATGTTCTAATACACAAAATTTCGGAATATTTGGGTTTGCCCCCGCATAATATTTTATTAGGTAACGGTTCAGACGAGATTATAGGCATGCTGACCCAAGTACTGCTTAAACCCGGGGATGAGGCGCTATTTCCCTCTCATTCATTCCTTATGTACGACATATCCGTCCGGGGTGCGGGTGGCATACCGGTAACCGTCCCTTTGACATCGTTTTCAATCGATCTGGACCGAATGGCAGATCGGATAACCGATAAGACCCGGATGGTTTTTTTATGCAATCCCAACAATCCGACTGGAACGATCATTTATAAAAAAGATTTTGAGAAATTTATTGATAATATTCCGCCCCACGTGCTGGTGATTGTTGACGAGGCATATATTGAATTCGTAAGGGATGACGGGTGCGCCAGAAGTATAGAATACATTGATAACAACAGGCCTTTGGTTACCCTGCGTACATTTTCCAAAGCATATGGACTGGCCGGACTTCGTATCGGCTATGGGGTGATGCCGAAAGAAATGGTTCATTTGCTAAACAGGATTAGAATGCCTTTTAATACCAATTCTTTGGCCCAAATCGGTGCGAGTGCAGCAATTGAAGACGTAACGTTCCTTGAAAATGTAAAGCGTCTGGTGCACAGTGAGTTGGCATTTTTACAGGCTTCTTTAGACGACTTGGGGATAACCTATTTTCCCACTCAGACGAATTTTTTCATGATCGATGTTAAAGAAGAGGCTGATGTGGCTTTTGAAAAAATGCTTAAACAGGGCGTTATTGTCAGGTCAATGAAATCCTACGGATATCCGCATTATATTAGAATTAATGTGGGGCTTCATGAAGAGAATGTTCGGTTTATCAGGGCGCTTAAAAAAACCTTAAGATGATACGCCGCCTCATTACAATAGACGGCCCATCAGGGGCAGGTAAAACCACGGTGAGCCGAATGCTTGCCGATCGTTTGCGTTATAAATATATTGATACCGGTGCGCTATATAGAGGTGTGGCTTTCGAGGCACTGGCAGCAGGCGTCGCTAGCGATGACGACCAGGGCCTTGAGAATCTTTGCAGCCGATTAAATATGGCGTTTGCTATTACGGAGAGAGGTTTGCGTCTGATATCGAATGGTTTGGATATCACCGATCGAATACGGACGCCCGAAATATCGATGTTTGCTTCGGCAGCTTCTGCTAGACCGGCAGTGAGACGATGTCTCTTGGATTTACAAAGGGATATGGGAAAAGATAAAAACGCCGTCTTCGAGGGACGCGATATGGGTACCGTCGTATTTCCTGATGCGGATGTAAAATTCTACCTCGATGCATCTCTCAAGACCAGGGCAGCCCGACGATATGATGAGCTTAAATCGAAAGGATTACAAACGGTTGAAGAAGTCGAGCGTGACATGAAGCAGAGAGATGAAAATGACAGCACCAGGAATTTGGCCCCGTTGAAACCCGCTGAAGATGCGATTATTATCGATTCATCCCAGCTGTCTGTTGACCAGGTGGTTAACAGGATGCTCCACTATATTGACATTTCCGGACGATAAAAGATAAAAAAAATATTGTTTTTTAAAAATGAGTCTGATATTCAAGTCGTTTATGCTAGCTTTGTCAAGCCAGCACCAAAGAGACCTTTGAAAAATGTTCAGTTTTATCCAAGGCCGAATCGAAGGTCCTGAGCTTGGATCGGGGAAAATCGAGTGTATTAACCACCTCGGTAAGATCTTCCATAGCAGCAGGGTTGGTGGAACAGGCCTTAAGATTGGATTAAAGAGGGCATTTTTCAAGGGTCTCTTAAATAAATCGGTTTAGGGGGTATTTTGTTCAATGGAAAATGTTAAGAAAAACGATTTAACCGAAAATTCAAAACAGAAGGACGTTTCCGATGAGGGCGTTGCAGAGCATTCAGAGCCAAAAGACGTAAAAGAAGACGTTGCCGTACCTGAGGATCCGGTTGGAGAGACATCATCTGACGAGGTCCAGGACCAACAGGACGGTGTACCCGAAAAAGATACCATCGACAGCGTTGAGGAACCCCTGGATTCAACAGACAGACCCGAGAGGGGGCAAACTCAGGACACCAGCATGGAGAGCATGATAGATCTCTACGAAGAAAGCTTCATGCGTTTTGCGGAAGGAGAGGTCGTTAGCGGCAGAATTATTTCTGTGGATAAAGATTATGTCCTGGTTGATATTGGGTACAAATCAGAGGGACAAATACTGATCCAAGAATTTTTGGATGAAAATGGAAATTTAAACGCCAATGTGGGAGATACGGTTGATGTGATGGTGGAATGGTGGGACGACGAGGAAGAACGCGTCATTCTTTCCAAAGAAAAAGCAGCAAAAGTCAAGGTTTGGGAGGACATAAAAAAATCTTACGACGAAGATGGAACAGTGGAAGGTGTTATTTTGAATCGCGTAAAGGGGGGCTTTTCCGTTGATATCGGAGTTCAGGCTTTTCTACCCGGTTCACAGGCAGATTTACGCCCTATCCGAAACCTTGATGAGATGGTAGGCAAGACATTCACTTTTAAGATCTTAAAATTTAACCGAAAACGGAGCAACATCGTTTTATCAAGACGGGTTATTTTAGAAGATGAGCGCGAAGCGAGTCGTGCTGAGACCCTGGCCGAGATCCACGAGGGCAAGGTCATGGAGGGCACCGTAAAAAATATCACGGAGTATGGCATATTTGTCGATCTTGGTGGCGTGGACGGATTGCTTCACATTACCGATATTTCATGGGGACGCGTCAAACATCCTTCGGAGCTTTTCTCGGTGGGTGATAAAATAAACGTAAAGATTCTGAGTCTTGATATTGAGCGGGAGAGGGTTTCTCTGGGTATGAAACAACTCACGGAAGATCCCTGGACAACAGCAAACGAAAAATATCCACTGGGTTCCCGGATAAACGGGAAAGTAGTCAGCCTCACGGATTATGGTGCATTTGTGGAATTGGAAGAAGGAGTTGAAGGACTCATACATGTTTCAGAAATGTCCTGGACCCGAAAAATTCGCCATCCCTCCAAGGTTGTTTCTGTCGGCGATATTGTCGAGGCGGTGGTACTCGACATCAAAACGGAAAGTAGACGAATCTCCTTGGGCATGAAACAGGTCGTTCCGAATCCGTGGGATGTCATCAGTGAAAAATACCCGGTTGGCACAACTATCGAGGGCAAGATCAAGAACATTACCGATTTTGGTCTTTTTATTGGTATCGGCGAAGGCATCGACGGATTGGTTCATATTTCAGATATTTCTTGGACGAAGCGTATCAAACATCCTTCTGAATTGTATAAAAAAGGCGAGGTGGTACAGGCCATTGTTCTTGATATTGAAAAAGAGCAAGAGCGATTTTCGCTCGGGATAAAACAACTTCAGGAGGATCCTTGGAAAACCGTGGCGGAGCGCTACGAGGTTGGAAAAGAGATTACGGGAACAGTAACCAACCTGACCGATTTCGGCGTGTTTGTGGAGCTCGAAGAAGGTATTGAAGGACTTGTGCATGTGTCTGAAATAAGCAAAGAAAAGATAAAGACGCCCATCGGTAAATTTAATATTGGCGATGTGATTACCGCCAAAGTGATGAATATAAACAGCCATGAGAGAAGGATCGGCCTGTCCATTAAACGCCTCGAAATCGAAGACGAGCAAAACTTATTGACCGAGTATGTCAATAATATGAGACCTGCCACATCAACGTTCGGGGAAATTCTGCGAGAGAACCTTCAGGAAAAGCTGAATGAAGAATAGGTTAGTGCCAATCCATAAATGGCCATTTTGCTCACTCTCTGCGTTATGCTCAAAAATTAATCCTCGGAATATTACATATATGCTTGCGGTTATTTTTCCGCATCCCTTGATATAGAACGAAAATCCTCATTTCTGGATGGACACGAGTTGATTAATACTCACAACAAATAACCGACAATATCTTCTCATTATGTTTTCAAGAAGACATCCATACCTTTTTTTTATCCTCACTTTTTCTACGATTGTAACATTTGCAGCAATCGGAGTGACTGTCCTATTTCTGCTTTCTGTCAAGGATTCGGATTTCGAATTTGGAGAGAAAGTTGGTGTTATAGAAATCGACGGAATTATTACAGAAGCTAAAACCACAATCCATAACCTGAAACGTTTCCGAGAGGATGAATCCATTAAAGCGATCGTGGTCCGGATTAATTCCCCGGGAGGCGCCGTCGGCCCTGCGCAGGAGATCTATCGGGAGATCAGAAAGACGTCTGACACCAAAAAAGTGGTCGCTTCCATGGGGACCATAGCCGCTTCAGGCGGTTATTATATTGCTGCCGGAACGGACGGGATTGTGGCAAATCCCGGGACCATTACCGGCAGCATCGGTGTGATTATGGGTTTTACCAATTACGAAGAACTGCTTCGCAAGATCGGATTGCTCCCCATTGTCATAAAAAGTGGTGAATACAAAGATATCGGATCACCGGTTCGAGAAATGAAAGAAAAAGAACAAAAAATTCTTCATGATTTCGCCAAGAAAATCCATAAACAATTTATTATGGATATCGTTGAAGGCAGAAAGATGAAACAGGCTGAGGTGGAATCTCTGGCCGACGGACGTATCTTCACAGGAGAAGAGTCAAAAATGCTTGGCCTTGTCGATCGCTTGGGGAATTATGAAGATGCCATTGAGTGGGCTGGCCGAATGGGAGGAATTAAAGGTAAAATATCGACCGTCTATGCCAAAGATAAAAAATATCCCTTTCTTAAATACCTCTCGGGTTCACTGGTAAAAGCAGTTATCGACCAATTCGGTCATGCAAATTTTTTTGCTGATTATCTGTATCAACCGGAATAGGGTCTTTAAATAAATTTATCACAAACCAATTCGTTTATTATGATTTTTATTACCCCATCCGCTTGCGGTGGGGTAAATGGCTGTTCAATAAGTTTACGGACAATTACGATTTCAAAATCCTACGTTCGCTGACTTGCAGCTTTTGATTGTTTCTAAGCTTGCTGCACTAAATTGCAAAAACTCGTGCTAACGCTCTCAAACAGTTTGCAATTTGACGTTTCGCTTCGCCAAGAAACAATGCGCAAAAGCTGCAAGAGGCTTCACGCTGTGATTCCTAAATCAGGCAAAGAATATAGAATTAAACACATTTTGATACCCCGGTTGCATGAGGCTGGGAGATTCACTAAATTTATGACGCGCTTTTTTTGGGGCGTTTTTTTATTTAAAAATACTGACATCCCCCTTACCTTTACGAATAACTTCTGGTATATCATTGATCAGCGATATGACACTTGAGGGATACCCAGGGACAGGACCGCCGTCAATGACGACATCTATTCTGGGGTGGAAATAATCGTGAATCAATGAGGGGTCGTAGAAGATCGTCCCGTCCGGTCTAGTGGCACTCGTAGTGATGATAGGATTACCTAAAGCCTCCACAATGGATAAGCAAATAGCGTTGTCAGGTACACGAATGCCTGCGGTTTTCCGTTTCGTCAGCATGATTTTGGGGACTAGTTTAGACCCTTCGAGAACAAATGTGTAAGGACCCGGCAAGAGCCGCTTCATTGTTTTGTATGCGTAGTTGGAAACCTTGGCATAATGGCTGATGTTTTTGAAGTCAGAGCAGATAAAACTAAACGGCTTGGTTTTATTGCGCTGTTTTAACTGGTAGATCTTCTCAATCGCCTTTTTATTCATGATATCACAACCGATTCCGTAATAGGTGTCGGTTGGGTAGGCGATGATGCCTCCTTTATTAAGAATATCGACGACATTGGAGATAAGTCGCCCCTGTGGGTTTTTGTCATTAATTTGAATTAGCATACGATGTTATTTACAAAATGGGAAAAGAAGGTGTCAAGACCGGTCGTCATTTTTTTTCGAAACCTTTGAATAACGCCCTTTTTCATCCAATCTATAGTCCCTGATGGACGGGATTTGTCAAAAACTCTAATGTTAATCCGTCCAACTTCGGTGACGGATAAATCAGCGAAATACTCAATATATACATGTGGATACGATAGAATATTTTGTAAAGATCTGTTTGCGAAAAGAAATATGGAAGATTTGAATGAATAAAGATTGCAAAAGGTAAATCCATTTGTTATTCGGGTTCCAAAAATATTGTACACACCAATCCTTTTTGGAGGAACATATGAAAAGTATACCACCAGAAGACGCATTTTCTTTTGACGATGTTTTAATACTCCCCAATTACTCTGATATTCTGCCCCGGGACGTCAATGTGAGCACAAAATTGACAAAAAACTTGACTCTCAATATTCCAATTGTCAGTGCTGCAATGGATACGGTTACGGAAGCTCGAACTTCCATAAGCATGGCCAGGGAGGGCGGAATCGGTTTTATACACCGAAATATGAGTGTCAAAAGTCAAGCCCTTGAGGTTGATAAGGTCAAAAAGTCCGAAAGCGGAATGATTATTGACCCGGTGACCATTCATCCTGATCAGCTCGTGCAAGAGGTGTTGAAGCTGATGGAGGAATATCGAATATCCGGCGTCCCGGTAACCAAAGGGGATCAACTGGTCGGTATCGTGACAAACCGTGACCTAAGATTTGAAACCGATCTCGAGAAAAAAGTTTCCGAAGTCATGACAAAGGACAATCTTATCACGGTTTCCGAAGGAATTTCCTTGGAAGATTCCAAAGCGTTGCTGCATAAACACCGCATAGAAAAACTCCTTGTGGTCGATAAGAAGGACAGACTGGTCGGTTTAGTAACCATAAAGGATATTGAAAAGATAAAAAAATATCCGAATTCATGTAAGGACAAAATGGGCCGCCTCAGAGTGGGCGCCGCCGTTGGCGTCGGACCTGATATGGAAGAGCGGACCGAAACCCTTCTGAATGCCGGAGCTGATGTTATCTTGATCGATACGTCGCATGGACACTCAAAGAATGTTATCGATGCAGTAAAAATTATAAAGGGTACGTTTGATGACGTTGAACTGATAGCCGGTAACGTCGGGACAGCAAAAGGGGCTGAGGACCTAATTAAGGCCGGCGTCGACGGTGTCAAAATAGGGATCGGACCGGGATCCATCTGTACAACTCGCATTGTTGCAGGTGTTGGTGTACCCCAAATCACAGCGATCATGAATTGCAGGTCTATAGCCAGCAAAACAGGCGTACCGCTGATTGCCGACGGTGGCATCAAGTTTTCAGGAGATATTACCAAAGCCTTGGGCGCGGGCGCTCATGTTGTTATGATTGGCGGGCTGCTGGCTGGGACCGAAGAGAGCCCAGGCGAGCTGGTTATCTATCAGGGACGCAGTTACAAGGTCTACAGGGGCATGGGTTCCATAGAAGCCATGCAGAAAGGCAGCAAAGACAGGTATTATCACGATGATATTGACGATGGCGATAAACTGGTTCCTGAAGGAATTGTTGGGCGCGTTCCTTACAGAGGTAGCCTTTCCGGGAATATTTTTCAACTCATAGGGGGGTTAAAAGCCGGTATGGGATATGTGGGATGCCGGACCCTCGAAGAACTCAGGGAAAAAGCCCGTTTCATAAAGATTAGCGCTGCAGGCATGCGGGAAAGTCATGTCCATGATGTTATTATTACCAAAGAAGCACCCAATTATCGTCTCGACTAATTAAAAACGGGGTTCTAAATTACCCCTTGGCTCTTAATCTCTGTGTAGGAGCGCCGGTTTCAATTCACGAAATATTCTATATGCGTCTGCGGTTAAAACCGCCGTTCATAACTGCTAAAAATTACCTGCAAAAAGCCTTAAGCTCGTATATGTGAGATAAACCCTTGTTTATTGAGGAGTTACCGCTACTCCGCCTTGAGCTTAAGGGCGATTGATAATTTTCAAACCCGTTTTAATGAAGCTCCCCACCTTAAAAGGAGGGGTTCTGCCGTACGGAAGTGCTTCGCGCCCGGTAAGGATTTTCTCATTTTCATATAGCCCCCCTCGAGACCCCGCCTTAAAAGGCGGGACTTGCGGGGAGCAGGCCGGTCAAAGATTTAGAAAGCCTTTAAAAAATGTCCGATTTTGTTCATCTTCATGTCCACACCCAATACAGCCTTTTGGACGGTGCCATTCGGATCGAACCGTTATTAAAACGCGTGGCCGATTTTGGTATGGATGCTGTAGCTATTACCGATCATGGCACCATGTTCGGTGCGTTGGAATTTTATGAAAAAGCAAACAAAGCGGGAATCAAACCAATTATTGGTTGCGAATGTTATTTGGCCCCTCGGCGACTTACAGAAAAAACGCCGCTGGATAAAGGTGGGCTGTCACATTTGATCCTTCTGGCTGAAAATCAAACCGGCTATCGTAATCTATGCAAACTGGCTTCCATTGCCCAACTGGAGGGATTTTATTATAAGCCGCGAATCGACAAAGACGTTTTGAGAAACCTGAGTGAAGGGCTCATTGGCCTGTCAAGCTGCCTCCATGGTGAAATCCCCGGACTGATTCAAGCCGGACGGATCGATCAAGCTGAAGACGCCGCACGCTTTTACCAGGACGTATTCGGTGAAGGCAGTTTTTTTCTGGAGGTCCAAAACAACGGCATTGAGGAGCAAGAGAACGTTAACCAAATGCTTTTGGATATAAGCCAAAGGCTTTCCATTCCTCTAGTTGCTACGAACGATTGCCATTATCTTAACAAAGAAGATGCCCGCGCCCATGACGTACTTTTGTGTGTCCAAACCGGCAAGGTTGTTCAGAACACACAAAGACTGAAATTTCGTACCGATCAGTTGTATTTAAAATCAAAAGATGAAATGGTTGCGACGTTTAAGGATTATCCCGGTGCCCTTGAAAACTCGGTAGATATTGCCCGGCGCTGCAACCTAACCTTCGATTTCGACTCATACCACTTTCCCCATTTTGAAACAGCGTCTGGGCAGACGGTGGATGAACTGTTTGAACAAAAGGTTAGGGACGGATTCGAAAAAATATTGCAGCGGGTAACCGCAAAGCATCCTGACCTTGACCAACAGGTATATATTGATCGTGTTGAAAATGAAATTTCACTGATCAGCTCAATGGGCTTTTCCGGTTATTTTTTAATTGTTGCCGATTTTATCCGTTACGCAAAAGATAACCAAATTCCGGTCGGCCCAGGCAGGGGGTCTGCAGCAGGAAGTCTAGTCGCATATTCCCTTGGAATTACCGATCTGGACCCTATCGAGCACGGCCTCATTTTTGAGCGGTTTCTTAATCCGGCCCGAAAAAGCATGCCGGATATCGATGTTGATTTTTGTATCAACGGGAGAGAAGAGGTCTTTAAGTATGTTGCGGAGAAATACGGTGGTGGTGATTTTGTGGCCCAAATTATCACTTTCGGAAAATTGAAAACCAGAGCGGTCATTCGTGATGTAGGAAGGGCTTTGGACATACCGCTTTATGAAGTCGACGCCATCGCCAAAATGATACCTGATGTTTTGAACATCACCCTCGACGAGGCGTTAAAGCAGGAGCCGAGACTCAGGGATTTGGCGGAAAAAAAACCCGAAGTTGCTGATTTAATCAATATCTGCCGAGTACTGGAAGGGCTTCCAAGACACGCGTCAACGCATGCGGCCGGTGTTGTCATTGCCGACAAGCCTTTGGTAGAATATCTACCGCTATATAAAGGCAAAAAAGGTGAGGTGGTCACCCAATTCGACATGCAATGTGTTGAAAAGATCGGGCTTGTCAAGTTCGATTTTTTAGGTCTTCGTAACCTGACGGTTATCGCCAACACATTGGACCTGATTGCCAAACAAGGTGGCAATCCTCCGGATCATACCAACCTCGATTTAAACGATTCCAAAACCTATCGCCTGCTTTCGTCCGGAGAGACCACAGGCGTGTTTCAGCTGGAAAGTTCCGGCATGAAAGACCTGCTGATGAGGCTTCGGCCGGAGCGCTTTGACGAAGTCATCGCACTGGTTGCTCTCTATCGACCAGGGCCTCTTGACAGTGGGATGGTTGATGATTTTGTGGACCGGAAACACGGCAGAAAAAAAGTTGAATTCATTGTCCCCGAGCTGGAATCAATTTTGCAAGAAACATACGGCGTCATCGTTTATCAGGAGCAAGTCATGAAAATCGCCAGTGAGCTGGCGAATTTTTCAATGTCTGACGCTGATGATCTTAGAAAAGCGATGGGCAAAAAAATTCCGTCCATTATGGCCAAGCACCGGGAGCATTTTATGCAGGGTGCCCAGGAGAATGGCATTCTCACTGATAAAGCCGGAAAGATTTTTTATCTTATGGAAAAATTCGGTGGGTATGGATTTAATAAATCCCACAGCGCGGCTTATGCGCTTATTGCATATCAGACGGCTTATTTAAAAGCTCACTATCCCGTGGAATTTATGGCTTCGTTGCTGACGAGTGAAATGCAATCCACAGATGGTGTTGTCAAGTATATGGCAGAATGCCGAAGTGCCAACATAGAAGTTCTGCCACCTGACATCAACGACAGCGGCAAAGCCTTTACCGCGACCGGTTCAAAGATAAGGTTTGGACTAGTGGCTGTCAAAAATGTTGGGGAAGGTGCCATTGATGCTATCATCGAGGTCAGAAATGAGAAAAAATTCTCTTCTTTGTTTGAGTTCTGCGAACGTGTTGATCTTAGAAAAGTGAACAAGCGGGTGATTGAAAGTCTCATTAAATGCGGCGCGTTTGATTCTACCGGGAACTATCGTTCGCAAATGATGGCAGTTTTAGAGGACTGCATCGATTACGGTCAAAGGGTGCAAAAAGAAAAATTGGATCCCCAGATCGGGTTGTTTAAATTGGAGAAAGGTCAACAGGAGATCAATCTGCCCCCCATGCCCGACATCGATGAATGGAGTGAAAAGCAACGCTTAACCTTTGAAAAGGAATCCCTTGGTTTTTATATCACCGGACACCCGCTCAATCGGTATGAAGCTGTGCTGGAAAAGTTCGCCAACGTGGACAGCCATATACTGAAGGGGAAAAAGGATGGCGAAGCTGTCAGAATGGGTGGGATGGTCAGGCATACCAAGATTATCAAAACCAAAAAGGGCGATTTAATGGCCTTTGTTACCCTAGAAGACCTCCATGGATCGGTTGAAATCACTGTTTTTTCTTCACTTTACGCAAAGGTGTACCATCTGTTAGCAGAAGATGTTCCGATTCTCGTTCAGGGGCAGCTCCAAAAGGATGAAAATTCAATAAAAATGTTGGCGGATAAAATCATATCCATAGATAAAGCGGATGAGTTCTGGACGGCAAGCATCCATTTCAATTTAGATGCTACCCGGACGGACAAAACATTGCTGATAAGATTAAATGACATCTTGAAAGGGCATCCGGGTTCCTGCCCAGCATATGTTCATTTATTGAACACTGATAAAACAGAAACGGTTATCTCACTGTCTGACTCATTGAAATTAAGGGCCAGCTTGGCATTAACCCGTGAAGTCAACAGCCTCTTTGGATACCATGT
>CP070768.1:2471764-2494571 GCA_020345745.1 Desulfobacterales bacterium | reverse complement strand
ACCTGCAAAAACGATTATTTTTGTCAATACATCATTGAAACCGCTATGGTAAGCCTGGTCAAGGCTGAATTTGGCCCCCAATGCTGCGGCCGATGCTGTTCCGAAACCGTAGTGACCCGACTGATAAATCCTGGTGTTAAAGGCGTTGACCAGTTCTGAGACCTGATTGCATCCTGTAGAATTGATGGTGTAGATGGTAAATCCCTGGTCGATCATATGGTCGATGACTTCTCTGTTTATATCCGAAAGGACCTTGATCCCCTGGTAGAAGGTCTCGATACCTCTGGGACTGTTGCGCAGGCTCTCCAAGGCAAAAAAGGTCAACAGGTTAATGGTTCCCTCGCTGCAGCCCGGACAAAGGGTGTGTTTGCCCGGATAAAGCTTTGAAAATACAAAAAGAACCTGGTGATTCAAAGACATCCTGTCCACATATTGGGCGGCATCGTAGGTCCTGTCAAGATCTTGGTAGGCTTGGGGCAGAAAATCGACATCCTTAGCCATTGACTTGTCGACCATTGTGATGGCATTTGCAGGGCAGACTTCTGAACAAATTCGACAACCTTTACAAGCATCTTCAATGGCATTAATATTCATGGCAAACTGTTCCCAAGGGATACCCTTAGGTGGTTTTTTGAAAATTTTGAAATAGCGTGCAGCATCTTGTGGTATCGGTCTGTCGGTAATTGTTGCATAGATGGCTGAGTCTGGACACAAGGTTGCGCACATGCCACATGTGATACATTTTTTAGCATCCCAGACCGGTATTTGGGTGCCGATATAGCTCATGTCACGGTATCTGGTGGTAGCCGTCGGTACAGCAGGCAAGAACTTGTCCCAGGCAACCTTCCTGCCTTCCATAATCGGTTCAACCATCTCCTGATTGAAATGTTTCTGGTAATCTTCTATCAAATTGACCGGCTTGATGGTTCCCAACTCGTCTTTTTGGGAAAGTTTCACTCGAAGGCCTGCAGTACCCGTTTCTTTTCCAAAATTTTCGGGTTTAGCCTCAGACCACTGGGCCAGGCCATCTGAACCGGCCGCAATTGCCGCAAACCGTTGATCCATTGTTGCAGAGACCAAAGCGGCGCCTTCTTTTAAAAGCGCCATATTAGAGTCTACAATCTCTCGACCTTTTTTGGGACCCAGCTTTTCTTCAAGGATGCTTTTAAACCGCTTTTCAAACACATCCTGTGGAAGTATCCCGGTTTCGCCATTGATGAGACCGAGCAACATGGCACCCGGCAGGTTGCGCTTGAGGTGCTTAAGGGCCGAACGAGTAGCGTCTGTTGAAATCACTTTGATCTTTCTTTCTGAAATCAACTGTTGCATTTCAGGCGAAAATGAGCTGATCAGCTCGTCCGCTTTTGTTGAACTGTTAACGACCAAAAGCCCGTTTTCCTTCAGCCCTCTCAGGTAATCCCGTAAAATGTCGCCAGCTAGAAACTTGTCATTGAAAAAGGACAAGATTTCATACTCGGTAAGCTCCGAAGCATTGCGTATGGGAGATGAGCTGATGCGAAGATTCATAAAGACCGGAGCACCCTTTCTGGCTGCACCGTAACGTGCTCCAGACTGAATGTATCTTTTGCCGTTATCACCACCCTCGGCGTATATGACCGCCGCGGTCTCCAGCGCAGTTTTGACACCTTCTGCGCCGATACCGATAAATGTCATGCCAAGCTCTCGATCCTCATATTCCGGAAGTGGTTGCGGCGTTAGCGTGTAAGGGCCTTCAATGCCAACAAAAAAATCCCTTAAGAATTGCCCCTTCGGTTTTTCCTGGAGACATGCCCACATATTCTCCACAACAGCAGCAGCATCGTATTTGTTAAAGTCCTTGCTTCCAAGACCGTAAACGCCATGCAACATCGTGGGCATATCCATACGGCCGTATATTTTGTGCTCTTCTCTGCCTTCTCTACCGGCCCGGTGAGAAATCTGCAGCGCAGCCTGAATATCGGCCAAGAGGAGTTGATTGTGAGCCATTCCTGTTCTTTCCAATACAGTAATCACTTTGGCATTACGAACACCGTAGGCAAGCTCTTGATAGCAAGGCGGGTTGAAGAGGACGGGCCGTACAACGCCTATTTTAAGTCCCTTTACCTCCCGATAATAATCGACGACATCCTTAATCACACCAGCAGCTGAGCCTAGTATAACAACCACCATATCAGCATCCTCTGTTCGGTAGCACTCAACAGCCTTAAGATCGGTTCCCATAATCTGGTTCATGACGTTCATGGCGGCAATCAGCCCTCTTTTAACAAACCGATAGGCATGATCCTGGGCAATCTGGCCTTCCATGGTCAGATCCACATCGGTAAAGGTTCCGGTAAGGGTCTTTTGAACGAAGTCAGGTTGATAGAATCGATTGGGTGATCCAACAAAAAACTCAAGAAACGCATCTGAAAGCAGGTTAATGTTTTCCAAGGCATGGGATTTGATAAAGCCATCGCCGATAACCATGCAAGGCAGCATGACTTGCCGCAACTCCGCCGTTTTTATGGCCACGGGCAAAAGATCGTGAAGCTCCTGGTTGTCCCCGGCTACCATCTGCACCCATCCTGTATTGCGAACACCGTAGAAATCGTCGTGACCACAGTGAATACTCAATGATCCTTTGTTGACCTCACGCGCCATGACGCTCATAATCACAGGCAGGCGTTTACCTGCCACCGAAAAGAGGTTTTTCGTCTTTAAAACCAATCCCTGTGAAGAAGAGTTATCGGCATAGCGCCCGCCCTGAGATGCCATGGCCTCCACCGCCACAATGGCGGAAAGTTCGTCGCTGGGCTGAAAATACATGAGCTCTGTACCGAAAAGATTTTTTTGACCCTGTGCTGCGGCTTTGGCAAAATCTTCAGCAATTGGGGTAGACGGCGTAATGGGATAGCCGCACAGCCCGTCAACAAGCCGGGTGAGAATGGAAAGTGCGGCATGGTTTCCGTCCATGATGGCTTCTTTACGTTCCTGTAAAGCACTCAATTTGTCGGATGGAATGGTGGAAAGATCAAACTTAAAAAGGTTTTTTGCATCGAACCTTTCCCATTCCGCTTCCCAATCAAATTCAATTTTTTTTCTTTTCTCTCTTTTTTTGTTAAAAGGGAGCTGGCCCAACAGGGTATCTATGTCTATCGGTTGTTTCATATATCGGATCTCCTTATGAAATTTTATGCTTGAATGAATCGGATTCGTGAGTTATCCGGACTATCGTACTTTCGGTATTGAAAGTAGGGCCACGAAGGAGGGTAAAATCCCCTTCGGGCCAAATGTGAAGGTCTTCCTTATGGGAAGACCTGAAGAATTTGCTTTGATTAAGCTGATAAGTTAGTTAGAATATGGTAAAACAATATTTTTGTCAACAACTATACTTAACCTCATATATAGATTCCACCCGAAAGTATCTAAAAAAAAATTTCAATTATTACTATAAAATGTAATTTATAGCTAGGCTTAAAACCTTTTTGCAATTTTATTACTTAATGAAATAATTTTTAAAAATGATTCTTCACATCGATATGGATGCTTTCTATGCCGCTATTGAACAACGGGACAATCCTGATGTTGCAGGCAAATGTGTCATCGTCGGCGGATTGTCCGGCAGGGGTGTGGTTTCAGCCGCAAGTTATGAAGCCAGGGCATTTGGTATCCATTCCGCCATGCCTATATTTAAGGCACGTCAAATGTGCCCGCATGGTATATTTGTCAGGCCCCGTATGGACCGTTATAAAGCGGTGTCAAAGAAGATCATGTCATTGCTTGAAGAATTTTCACCGCAAATCGAACCGGTGTCAATTGATGAAGCCTATATGGATATCAGCGGTTGTGAAAGACTTCACGGCAAACTCCGGCAACTAGCAGTAAACATAAAAGAAACGATTAAAAAAACCGTAAACCTTACATGCTCCATGGGTATCGGGCCCAACAAATTTATAGCAAAAATTGCCTCGGATATGAATAAACCTGATGGACTTACGATTATTATGCCGGACCAGACGGCCCGTTTTCTGGAAAATCTTCCCATCCACAAAGTACCCGGTGTGGGAGAAACCAAACGCCGGCAACTCGAGAACATGGGGATTACAACGTTGGGCAATGTCAAGACGTATCCGGAAAATGTCATTGTGAAAAAATTCGGCAAGTTTGGACTCCGGCTATTAAAACTTTCTGCCGGTATTGACGAAACTCCGGTTGTTTCCCAAAGCAGGCATAAATCTGTCAGCGCTGAAGAGACGTTGCAAAAAGATACGGATAATAAGAAAGTACTCAACAATTATATCTTAAAGCATGCAGAAACGGTTGCAAGGCAACTCAGAAAAATGGAGGTAAGGGCCAAAACCGTTACCCTTAAGATTAAACATTCTGATTTTAGAATAGTAACAAGGCGTGTCACCTTGCCCAATCCGATTCAGTCCTCTAAAAGTATTTACAACGCCGCTGCAAAACTGCTAACCGATTATAACATCAGATTAAAAATAAGACTCATTGGTGTCGGTGCTTCCCATCTGGTTTCAGACACGGTGCCTGTACAGATGGATATGTTTGAATACTTAAAAAATAAACATCGAAACTGGGAAGATGTGGACAAAGTTGTCGATAGTATTGGTAAGAAATTTGGGAAAGATGTGATTAAAAGAGGAACACTTGGTGACCCGGGCCAATCAAACGACTGATCTCAAGCATCACAAACCTTCAGAAAAAACCCGGGGGCGAGAGGACTTGTGCCTGTTGGGGGCTCATTTTTCCATTGCAAAAGGTCTGCACAATGCCATCTATGAAGCCCATTCCTATGGCTGTAATGCACTTCAAATATTTACTAAAAACGCCCATACTTGGAAAGAGCGGAAGCTGTCACAGAAGGAGATTAACCGTTTTGATCAGGCAAGAAAACATACGGGAATAACAGCAATTGCTTCACACACCTCTTACCTGATTAACCTGGCAGCCAATGAAAATATAAAACATACCCTGTCATGCAAAGCACTGACCGACGAACTGAATAGATCCTCTATACTGGGCATCCCTTTTGTCGTTCTTCATCCTGGTTCTCATATGGGTAGCGGCGAATACAAGAGTATGCGTAAAATTATTGCCAGTATCAACACCATATTTACACAAACGCCTGATGTGAATACGAAACTTCTTCTTGAAACAACAGCTGGGCAAGGCTCCAATATAGGATATTCTTTTGAACAGCTTGCAACGATTATGAATAAGGTAAAAAACAGAAGTCGGTTGGGAATTTGTCTCGACACATCTCACATATTTGCTGCAGGATACGATATCCGTACGTCATCGTCATACGCGCAAACAATTGATTTGTTTGACGCTACCATAGGCTTGGAACACCTTTGCCTGTTGCATTTGAATGATTCCAAAAAAAGTTTTGGCTCAAGAGTCGACCGGCATGAGCATATCGGAGAAGGATACATTGGAATTAAGGCTTTCAAGTTGTTTATGAACGACAACCGTTTCGCCAGTATCCCAAAAATTATCGAAACACCGAAAAAAAAAGGGGAGAAAGATAGTGACAGCATAAACCTCAATCGATTGAGAGGGTTATTGCACCTTAATCAGGCACAAACAAAAGCGCATGAAAGTTGAATCTGGACATTTTATCATTTATGTTTATTTTATTATTGCAAAACCTATGAAAAGCGGTTATGAGCTCGCCTTTTGATCAATAATGATAAACGGTGACACGTGATATAGCATTATCATTCTTGAAGATTTCTTTAATGAGAAACCACATATACGCAGGTATTTAACTACAACATATTGTGGTTTTTTTAACTTGACACACAATATATATAAACTTATATTGTGTATTATTTTTTTTCCGAACAATATAAATTGAAAAATGCAACCCAACGCCAAAAAAAAATTCGTCATACAAATACTATCTTTGAGCCTTATACGCTTGTTATTTTTAGCAGTAATGATGCTCGGGGTAACCTTTGCCGCATCGCGCATTAACCAACCACTTGCCATACCAGAGGGCAAACAAGCTAAGGGTGTAACTGTCGTCGCCCTCCAGTCATTAGACAAAAACGTCCCTCCAAAAAAGCCGGAAAAGACTTCAACCGCTGATTGTGATAAAAAAGTCGAATGTGTTCTCCACCCGATCATTCTAAAAGCTGCTGACCTCCACCAGATCGATCCAGCGCTGATCAAGGCCATTATTATGGCTGAATCTGGATATAAAATAAGAGCCATCTCAAAAAGAGGTGCAAAAGGACTTATGCAATTGATGCCACAAACCGCCCAAGCTCTCGGAGTCACAGATGTTTTCAATCCCACGGAGAACATCAGTGGTGGTGTACGGTACTTCAAACAGCTGGTGAATCAATTCGATGGAGATATCAAACTTGCACTTGCCGCATACAATGCGGGCAGCAGGAAAGTCAGGCATTATAACGGCATCCCTCCATTTAAAGCCACCAAATATTATATCAAAAAAGTGTTTAAGTATTATAATCTTTATAAAAACCAGATGACCGGGAAGCTCGGTAAAGCGTAGCCCGAACTTCTCACGAGGTTACAAGCCATCTCAAAAAAGGGGGAATGTATGCACGAAATCAAGCTAAGTGAAGCCAAAATAAATTTGGATGGCGTTTGGTTTTCTGCCGATGATCTTGCCAATAAAATTCAGGAAAAAATTGATGCAGGTGATATGAAATTTTCGGATCTTGCCGGTGCATTAGAGGCACTTCAAAATGCCTTGGAAAACGCAACGACCTTAGACGTAAAGGTTATTCTTTCAAAAGAGGAATACGAGAAATTAAAATCCATCGGTGGCGATGATGATCGTGATTGTGTTACAAAAGCAATTAAGGCATTTATTGGCAGCGATCCGGAAGATGCGAAAGACAAGCCGATAAATAAAAAAAAGTTGCTCATCAAATGCCCTAAATGTAAGGCACCTATCGAAATCACTACAGATAAAAGACCACTTGATGTCGAATGCTCTAAGTGCGGTACAGGCGGTCGTTTGACGCTTGAAAACAAATGGGCTAAACTCACCTGATTTTTAACCGATACCATCAAGCCCTTTAATTTTATTCACAAATCCTCTAGCACAGGGTAAGCATTCTTCTTGCCACGACGCAACCGAGCCTGAGACCTTTGAAAAACTTTCCCTTACTCCGGCGTTCCACCTTCGCTTGCTCAGAATGGCTGTGGTCTCCCCTACAGCTAAACCCATGAAGTGACCAGCGGTTCCGCTAATATCGTTACACGAAAATGGATATCTCCAAACGACTGCGCCGGATCTTGGGGCTGGATAATGTTTTTTTAAAGGCAAAATAAGAGTAAATTCAGTTTAAAATTGAAATATTACTATGGTTTTGCAGAAAAAAGGGCCTAATCATGGAAGAACCAGCCATAAAACCCGCATATATGAAATAAACCCGAAGTTTTTAAACGTTACAGAAAAAAGGTAAATATTGAATGGAGTTGGTTGAAAAACATCAACTGATTATATATATAGACAAATTACCCAGCAACACAGAACACTATATTGAACACCACGATAAGAGGAAAAAATGATCACTCTGTTAGATTATGGTGCAGGCAATGTAAGAAGCGTCATCAATGCCATTGAAAGTCTGGGCGATCGCATTAAGGTCGTCTCAGGTATCGATGATATCCTGTCTGCTGAAAAGCTGATTTTTCCAGGCGTCGGTAACTTCGGCAGCATGATGAGGGTACTGCATGAAAAAAATTATGTTAATCCATTAAAAGACTATTTAATATCAGATCGGCCATTTCTGGGGATATGCTTGGGGTTACAGGCGTTGTTTGAAAACAGTCAGGAGTCGGCAGATTTTGCCGGATTGGGATTAATGCCGGGACGTGTCAAAAAGTTCGATGTTAACCTTTCCGTTCCTCATATCGGATGGAATGGCGTCCGTTTAAAAAAATCCTCCGAGCTGTTTAGCGGGCTTTGTGGCGATGAGAAATTTTACTTTGTACATTCGTACTATGTTGAACCAGAAGAAAGCTCGTCTGTTCTCACTTCAACCAACTATGGCATAGAATTTGTCAGCAGTATCCAAAAAGGAAACATCATAGCAACGCAGTTTCATCCGGAAAAAAGTGGGGATGCGGGAATTCACCTGTTAAAAAATTTTCTTGGGCCACCTGGTGAGAAAAAAGAAACCATTTTTGTTTCGGGACATACAACGCTGGCCAAAAGAATTGTGGCTTGCTTAGATGTCAGGGCCAATGACAACGGTGACCTTGTTGTTACCAAGGGCGACCAATATGATGTCAGAGAGCGCGGAGCGGTAAGAAATCTCGGAAAACCCGTTGATCTTGCAAAAAGATACTACTATGAAGGCGCCGATGAAATTACATTTCTCAATATCACCGGATTCAGGGATTTTCCACTGGAAGATATGCCAATGATGGATGTATTAAAGCAAACGTCTCGGCATGTTTTTGTCCCGCTGACCATAGGAGGGGGAATTCGCGATTATATCGATAAGAACGGCAAGCAATATACCGCTCTGGAAGTTGCAGCGGCGTATTTCCGATCGGGTGCAGATAAAATTTCCATCGGAAGCGATGCGGTTTTCATTGCCGAAGCGTTCTTGAAAACAGGAAAGAAAACGGGAAGAAGCTCCATTGAACAAATATCTCGGGTTTACGGGGATCAAGCAGTTGTCGTATCAATCGACCCGAGACGGATTTATATCGCTTCACCCAATCAGGTAAAACACCAGGTGATCGAAACAGTCATTAAGGGACCAAACCAAGAGCGTTACTGTTGGTATCAATGCACCGTCAAGGGGGGAAGAGAAGGAAGAGATTTGGACGCCATAACACTCGCACAAATCTGCCAAGATTTGGGAGCCGGCGAAATACTTCTCAATTGCATAGATAAAGATGGGACCAATTCAGGTTACGATATTGAGCTCATCAACGCAATCAAAAATGCCGTAACCATACCGGTGATAGCTTCAAGCGGCGCCGGCAGAGTTGAGCATTTTTATGACGTATTTTCTGAGACTGGTGCAGAAGCGGCGCTGGCGGCAGGCATATTTCACAGAAAAGAAGTCCCTATAGGTGAAGTCAAACATTATTTGAATGGTAAAGTAGAAACCAGATAAGCAGGACACATGAGCAAGCTGCCATCGCAACCCTTAATCAGACACCACGCCTTGGTGGTTGCGCCCTGTAAATTCGGTCACGGCGTTTTTGCACTTGAGCATATTCCAGCCAACACCACACTCGAAGAATGCCATCACTTGCGCATCAGGGAACAAGATTGCTCGGGTATTATTGATGACTATGTTTATGGTCTAGAAGCAAATCATGACGGTTCAGAAGAAGGGCCCGAAATCTACTCGCTCCCCTTGGGATGGGGATGTATTTTCAACCATGCCGATGAGCACAATACAGAATATTGGCACGACACCGAGCGGGACCTGATCGTCTTTTATACCATAAAAGATGTCTCTGCCGGCGAGCAACTTTTTATCAATTACAGTCGGGATTGGTGGGAGACGCGTGACCGCACACCGGATGGTGAAAAATAAATTCGTAACGACTAGCTGGGTTAGGAATGGGCAGATAGCCCCACCTTCCCGGCCGATATTTTCTGTTATTGACGGTTTGATTCTCCGGCTGGCAGGGTGTAAAAGTTAGATTCTTCATTGCTTTCGATCCAGACAATAGGCGCTTCACCCAAAAAATGATCGCCCTGTCCGCAGTGCAACGCAATCAGTAGCAATAGCTCCATGTCAAAAGAAAACCGCCTATCCGTCATCTGATGCAGCACCTTCTCGAGCACCTCGGATTTGAACGCCTTGAAACCACATTGGGTGTCGATAATCTCCCCCAGTTGCGGTAAAAGCTTGGATCGAATAAAATGCCGAAACACAAGCATCATGCGATCGTAGCGGGTCAAGCCCGCTGCACCTTCAGGCGTACAGTACACGCCGTCAGCAGAATACCGTGTGCCAATGACACATACTCGATTCGGCTCTTCAAGGCCACGCAACAATAACCCGGCCTGTGCAATGTTTGTCGATAAATCAGAATCTGTCAAAACAATAACATGGCCGTCCTCGGTCTGCCGGTTTTGGAGAACCGACCACATGCCGTATTGAATGGCTCCGCCCTTTTGACTATCGTCTGTGGATAACATACCTTTGGTAACAGGAACGCCTTGGGCAATCCCATCAGCAAGATGAAGCACCCTTGCCTGTTTATATCCTTCTTGCCGAATGATCTCTTCGGCGATGTCACCGCTGTTTTCAGGACAACCATCATCGACGAAAACGAGCTCCCATGTTTTATCACCGTTTTCATCAAACAACCATTTTAACTGGTATACTTTTCTTCTTAGAAAATCCTCGCCGGATGGGTGCTCTGCAAGCGTACGAATGCGATTGTTTTCCTTATACATCGGCACAATAAAACTGATAAACAACGGAGACGGGATTAAATTTAAAAACATCTTTGAAAGCGCAAGCTTGGAAGCAAGGTGAAGGAGAACAGGATGTTGCCGCTGCTCGTTGACCAGGTGGGAATCGACTCGACACAGCTCATCTTCCAACGGGTAAAGACTCAGCAACAGATCTGCGGTCCCAAAAACCTGGCGTTCCTGATCAGGGTTTGTTAGATCCATGGGCAGCGGCATGTTCCTGGAAGCCGCCAGGACTTTGGCCCAGCGATCGTCCCCTTCTGAAAGCTGCTGCAAATTTTTTAAGGAAAATGTAGACAAAAATAGAGGATCTGTCACAGCACCGAACAATGCCGGGATGCCGGTCATCATCTTATGAAATTGCGGCTCGCTCAAATCTTCAATAAACGCAGCAAAATCGGCAGTGTCAGCTTCACAATCGACCATCTTCTTTGCGTATTGTCGATACAAGTCGGCCATATGCTTCATCATTTTCAAATAACTATCCATAAAGTTCGCCCTTTTATCTGGGACCTTTTTATTAAACGTTTTTATCAGAGGCCAGCAGATCGGTTACATCCCTAATCGTTTCAATCACGCGGGTAACTTTCCCTCCTGCATCCTTTAACGGCGAAAAAAGAATATCTTTCCATACCACCGACCCGTCTTTACGCGTCATCTCATGACTGCACCGACCCGGTTTTCCCGTATCAAAAACCTCCTGAAGTTTACAAGCTTTACCGTGCTTCATACATGGATCATCATAGTCATATAACACCTTAGAGCAATGGCTTCCGATGACATCCTTGCGTTTGAGCCCGGTCTTTTCTAGCAGCCTGTCATTGACAAATGTTATCCGGTAGTCCGATCCAATGACCAATACATCTTCGTGCAGATTATCGATCAATGAACGAAAATAATATTGTTTCTCGCGCAGTGTTTTCTCAGTCCATTTATATTCGGTTATATCCGTGCACGCACCGACCCATTTATATGGCTCATTGGTTTCATCCAACATAACACCACCACGATCAATCCAGGTCCGCCAGGTACCGTCTTCTCGCTTTATTCTGTACTTCATATCAAAGGTGCTGGTTTTTTCGAACAGAACCTTCTGATATGCCTCTATGACCTCATTTCTGTCATTCGGATGCAAAGACTGTTCCCATTTGACAAACGTCGATGGTCGATATCCCAGAACGTTATCAATATCGCCAAACCACTTAAACTCGTTGGTCTTAAAATCCCAGTCGTAAATGAGTTGATAGGTACTAAATACGACAAGCCTTAAACGCGCCTCGTCTTCATTCAACATCTGCAGCTGATGATAATCGTCTGTTATATCGCGGAATGTCAGAACAGTGCCTTGGGCCGTCCCGTCATCGCCTAAAATAGCTGATCCATTGAAGACCACGGGATGATCCCCACCGTTTTTGGTCATCAGGATGAAGGTGTCGTCAGGCTCTGTTATAGCGCCTTCTTTGAGCAGCCTTGCAACAGGGTCTTCAAGCGGTTTTTTTGTGCTTGGGTTGACGATGGTCAGCATATCCGATAATATCGGCGGTTCTTTCTCATCCATCTCAACGTTGACCAGGCGCTCTGCTTCAGGGTTCATGCCATACACCTGCCCGGTGCTGTTGGTAAAAATAACAGCTTGTCCGGTGCTGTTTAAGGCGGTGGACAGGTCGTCTCTACCTTTTTTCAAACGTCTTTCCTCTTGATAACGATCATTGAGAAGTTGACGAACCCGTCTGTCGGTAAACAACACGATTGTTAAAGCCAAGAATGTACCCGCAATACCTAATAATTTCGATTTTTTAATGATATCGTTGTGTTTGTTAAACACCCGGGTTCCAACCGATGCCATTGTCTTCATATGAATATTTCTGTATGTTTGAGCGTGAGCAATCAGAGAATCGAACACCGGATGGATTTTCTCTTCCACCCTGAAAAGTTCTTCGGCACCAACACCGTTTTTCTTAAGTGAAATTAGTTGCGTAACCGATACATTCAGCCTTTTGATTTTGCCCAATAATTCTGCTGCGCCCTTTTCTTTATTCGGACCTTTAGGTTGTTCACGTCGCAGGTGTTCCTCGCCAATCTTTATTAAATTGCTTACACCCGCTTGAGCATTTTTCATATCGCCTTCTTTACCATGTGCGATATACTCCATGACATAATGGGCGATTTCAAAAGTTCCCTTTTCCAACTCGATCATGGCAACCGCATCTGGAACCGTATCCCTTTCAAACTCAATAAAAGCTTTTAGCGCACTTCTGTGGCTCAACACCATGTAAATACACACACCCCACAGCATTAAAAAAATAAGTAAAAGTCCAAAATTTAGCTTGTGCCTCATCATCGCCCCCTTAACCGGTTACTTCGATTGAACAGAAATGAAGCTCCCCACCGCAAGCAGCCGGGGTATTAAAATGGTTTGAATTTATATTCTTAACCTGATTTCGAAATCACTGCGTGAAGCCTCTTGCAGCTTTTGCCCAGCGTTTCTTAGCGAAGCGAAACGTTAAATTGCAAACTGTTTGAGAGCATTAGCTCGAGTTTTTGCAATTTAGTGCAGCAAGCTTAGAAACGATCAAAAGATGCAAGCCAGCGAACGCAGGATTTTGCAATCGTAATGGTCTGTAAAACTTATTGAACAGCCATTTCCCCCGCCGCCCCGCAAGGCGGGATTTCCGTTGCACTCCAACAAGCGGACAGGGTATTAAAAAATTATAATAAAACAATAACCTTTATGTAAACGTTTTCCTAAAAAAAGAAGCTGATACATCTGGCTCGACATATCATTCTTATTTTTCAACATTTTACTTGAAAATCAGAATAATATACTAAATGAATAATTTCCATGATCAAGTCAATGACATTTTTAGAAATATTTTATCTTTAGGTCATGTCGACTTCAGGAACGGCCATTAATGTAACCATCGCTTTGGAAACAAGCTTTTCCTCACCCTCCAAGACAGCAAAGACCTCCGATTCTGATACTTTTATTCTTCTTCCGTTATTGATGACCTTCGACCGGCATACCAGAGTTTCACCAATGGCCGGCCTGAAGAAGTTGATTTTAAATTCAATTGTAAGAATTCGATAAGCTTCAGAAACCGTCGTAAATGCCGCATAACCTGCTGTATGATCCGCCATGGTCGCAATGACACCAGCATGAACAAATCCGTCTTGCTGAATGTGTTTGGTTCGAATGGCAAGGCGAGATATAAATTCCCCGTATGTTACCCGCGAAACTTCAAAACCGCAGTCTGCCGGAAATCCTTGAACATAGTCTTTTTTTAAAAACTCAAATCTTTCTTCAGACATTTGCCTTCCTCCCACACAGAAATTTACCTGCCACGCAAAAGGCCGATGTCATCGAAAGAAATGCTATGAGCTCTGGCAGGGATATTCGCTCGTTAAATCCCCCTAGATGAGGGCCTGAATGGATGGTTATATCTTCTCGACCTTTTTCAATTCGGTCGGTTTCTCTGTCCGTAAATCCGTTATCATTTAAAAAAGCGCGAAACGCCTGATCCGTCATTGCTCTCTGGTCAATCTTCCGCAATATCTCGAACATATGGCGGTCCACGCCCATCTCTTCAATCATACGGCAGGTCAATGCCTCGAAGTCGAAAGCCATCTTGTGCTCAAATTTTTTTCCCACAAAACCTCGATAATATTTTAAAAACACGCCTCGAATAAGCTCCTGAAAAAACCGCCTATCAAAAAGATCTCGGGTATCTATCGGTGCTCCGTTTGCATCAAACCCGCATTTTCCTTTTGCTTTATTGCGAAAATAACTACCAGTGACGAGCAAAAGGCTTAAGAGGTGGCTGCCAATATACCGGTAGAGTTCAACACCCGGCTTTGCAATGGACATAAAATGTTCAAAATCTCTGATACCTGTTGGGCCAAAGTTAGGATATCGACAGGAATAAAGCCATCGATCGAGTCTTCCGCCTCGATGCCATTCATAAATACCGCGATCGGCTCTCCTTGCCTGCTGCAGGCGGTTATGAAATAAAGGAATTGGAGCGGAATGCACAATACCCATAGCGGTTAGTTTGCCAAACAACCAAGCATTTCTGAAAAGCGTCTCCTTGAAGCGTTGACGCGCAAGCCGGCCCTTGGCAATTTCATTGGGATAAACAAAATAATCATTATGAGCCTTAAATCCGATCGCGTAGTGGGTCGAATTTGTGCCTCGATCAAGCAAATGCTTTAATGGGGGGTTTTGCAGTCGAAATACGAAGCTTTCCTTAAATTTGATCGGTTCCGGAATGTTGAATCGAACAGGAAATGATGGACCTTTTGAGCTTAACAAATCCATCCACAACGCTTCTTTGTTCAATAATTGAACGGAATGTTCGTCATGGGCCACTTTGATGACAAGCAAGCGGTTGTCCTTATCGATTTTAGCAACGAGGCTACGTCCGAACATGGTCGGCAAGCGACAAACCGAAAACCCATTTTTGCTTAACAGATCTTCCCATTTGACATGCGGTATGTCTGCTGTCGTCTGATAACACACAACAGGTCCGTTTATGGTTAAAGGGAGTGACGCCAATGCTTCCGCGGCAGCTCTCTGTGGGGCACCCGATACGGCATCGACAGCCTGCCTCAATGTGCGCATGGATTGTTCACCAAGGCCATTGTCCGGCGCTGCCTTCACAACCGAAATCAGAGCGTCTGCAGCTGCCCTGTATAGAAAAAGTGATTGCTTTTGAGGGATGTGCGTGCGGTCTTTAAGCACGTGGTGCAATGCTGAAACCGACGATGGCCTTACCAGCTGCGGATAATCTTTTAGCAACGCATGTAGCTGTTGAATCGCCATGTAATTCGCGCTGAAATCGAGATGCTGGTTGCAAAGCAGTTTCTCCAATCGAATCCGCTCTTTTTTAACGCTCCAGGTCGTCATTGCTCTAAAAAATCCCTTGCACATTTTATCCACAAAGATAAAAGTGATTTTATGGATGATAAGCAATTTCGTCAACTCCTTAATCGATGTGAGTTTTCTTGGTCAGGATACCGCAAGATACGTAAAGGCGCCAAAAAGCGGATCAGCCGGCACATGACAGCGTTGGGCTGTCGAAATATCTCAGAATACCTGGCAGTTATCGATAGGGAAGAAGAGATAAGACAACAATGTGAACTGCTCCTAACCGTTTCCATCAGCCGTTTCTTTCGTGATCGGAAATTTTGGGAAATTCTCGAAAAAGAGTTGCTTCCGGAAATGGTAAAAAAAAACAGCGATAAGATTAAAATTTGGTCAGCAGGTTGTGCAAGTGGAGAGGAAGTTTATAGCTTTAAGATGGTTTGGGATGGTATGAAAAAGCACGCTGTAAAATTTCCAAAACTTGAAATCATTGCGACGGATATGAACCCGACCTATCTTGCGAGAGCCCGGGCCGGTATCTATTCATCAAGCAGCCTGAAGGAGTTAACTAAAGACCTTAAATTAAAATATTTTCAGCAAAAGCCCGGTAAAAATCTGTTCATGGTGAACCCCACACTGGGGAAAGACGTCAGTTGGAAAAGGCACCATCTGCTTTCCGATCCGCCTGATTCGGGTTTTAATATCATCTTTCTAAGAAACAATGTTTTGACTTACTACGGGGATCGGCTAAAAAATAAAGCATTCAACAACGTGTTCTCCAGTCTTTTACCGTTTGGATTACTAATCATTGGATCCCATGAGTCACTACCTTCTGATTCGTCTGATCTTACCCGTGTCGCCCGGCTTCCCTATGTCTTCAGAAAAGGACCAAACCCATGACAGCCAAGAAGATTCTTTTCACAGGTCTACCTAGAAGCGGAAAAACGACGTTAATTGAAAGCCTAGTCAAACACATCAAATCGCCCGCTACCGGCTTTTTTACCCGTGAGATCAAGGAAAAAGGGCATAGGGTGGGATTTTCAATTCATACCCTGGATGGAAAACAGGGCTTACTCGCTCACCAGCGCATCAAAAGCCGCTATAGGGTGGGAAAATATGGTGTTGTTATTGACGATATCGATCGGGTTGCGGTTCCGTCTATGCTGCCTGAGAAACCTGATACAATTGTAGTGATCGATGAAATCGGAAAAATGGAGTGCTTTTCCCCTCTTTTCAGGAAAACGCTGGTCAAGATTCTCGATTCAGATCATCCTGTCCTCGGTTCAATTGCTCTCAAAGGGGACCGATTTATGCAGGAGATTACAGCGCGCCAGGATCTTACAGTGGTCCACGTAACCTTGCAGAATCGAGACTCACTGGCTAAATCATATGCCAACCTGAACCGACTGCAGTCCAAGGTTAAATAATAACATTTACTTTATATGGATACCGAATGATCGTCTGGGCAATCCATGGAAGGTGAGCCGGAAACCGAAGAAATAGCAGGTAATTTTGACAATTATGATAACTGCTTTATAGTTATTATCCAACCATATTATTATAATTCCAGACAAATTACAGAAAAATTCGGATAAAGGAGGTTGCTAATGAATAAAGCATTAAAATGGTCTTTAATCATCAGTGGTGGTTTGATTGTGACGGTCGTCGCCGCCCTTCTGCTGATCCCTAAATTCGTTAACATTCAGCATTACAAGCCTCAGATTGAACAACATGTCGCAAAGGCGACCGGACGGACCTTTACCCTTAGCGACGATTTTCGCCTTACGCTCTTTCCCTGGGCAAGCCTCTCATTTTCGGATCTTCATCTTGGAAGCCTCCAAGGATTTGAAGAAAAGAACTTTGTAACCATCGAATCATTCGATGTACGGGTTAAACTTCTCCCCCTTCTTTTCAAGGATGTGCAAGTTAAGCGCTTTTTGTTGAAAGGACTTCGAGTCGTTCTAGAAACCAGCAAGGATGGTCGTGTAAGCTGGAAATTCAAAGCAAAAACGTCTGGCGAAGTCTCTCAAAAAACGCCCCCGGAAACGAAAAAACCGGGCAAAAGCAACCCCATGGAAAAATTTGATCTCAAAGCGATGGCCGTGGGTGAATTTTCGTTCACAGACGGATCCATTCTCTGGCTCGATCAAGCCAAAAAAGAGCGCCGAGAAGTTTCTGATGTAAATCTTCTTTTCAAAGATATCTCTCTGGATCGTCCCGTTCATCTCAATTTCTCTGCCCGTCTTGACAAACTCCCTTTTTCTCTTGAGGGAACCGTGGGATCCTTAGAGGAAGCGTTAAGCAAAGGAACCCTGCAACTGGATTTATCCGCCAAACTCTTCGGGCAGTTGGATCTGAACTTAAAAGGCAAGCTCAACCAAATCGCTTCGCATCCTAACTTTGACTTATCGCTTCAATTATCATCGTTTTCGCCTCGAAAACTGCTGGCCACAGTGGGAAAACCGCTCCCTTTAACAACGTCTGATCCCAAGGTGTTAAACCTCGTCTCTCTACTTGCCAGCGTTAAAGGTGATTCACAAAACGTATCGATTGCAGACGGTGTGATCAATATCGACGATTCAAAAATGAATTTTTCGGTCAAAGCAAACAACTTCTCGAAACCTGACATAATGTTCAATATTAATCTTGACGACATCGATTTAGATCGATACCTGCCACCGCCAAGTGAGGAAAAACCCGCAGAAAAGAGCCCGAAAGCCAAAGCCTCAAAATCGAAATCGAAAAAAACAGATTACTCCCCATTGCGGCGTTTGGTGCTAGACGGCTCAGCTCGAATAGGAAGACTCAAGATCAAAAAGGCCACCATTAAAAACGTCGATCTCAAGATCAAAGGAAAAAATGGAATTTTCCATTTAGACCCGCTAACCATGACCTTGTACCAAGGCAGCATTGGGAGCAAAGGATCATTGAACGTTCAAAAAAACGTCCCAAAAACCGCTTTTAAGCTGAATGCAAATGGCGTCCAAACCGGTCCTCTGCTCAACGATGTTTTGCAAAAAGATTTTCTCGAAGGGGCTTTACAGGCCCAGGTTAATCTAAACATGAAGGGTGATGATCCCGGGCTGATTAAAAAGACCCTAAACGGCCAAGGAAACCTTCGTTTCAAAGACGGTGCCATTAAGGGCGTCGACCTTGCCGGTATGGTCCGGAACGTCCAGGTCGCCTTTGGTTTGGCTGAAAAAGGCCAGGAAAAGCCTCGCACAGATTTTAGCGAACTTCATGCCCCTTTCACCATCAAAAGGGGACGCGTAAACACGCCCAATACGACGCTTACATCTCCGCTGCTCCGGATCCTGGCAAAGGGTGATGCCGATTTGGTTCAAGAGAGCCTCGACTTCCGAGTGGAACCCAAATTTGTTGCCACGACCAAGGGCCAGGGAGATACCAAGACACGCACCGGAATAACCGTACCGGTTCTGGTTACCGGAAGCTTTTCCGCACCCAAATTTCGCCCCGATCTAGAAGGAATGCTGCAGCAAGAAATCGAAAAAAGCCTTCCTGACTTAAAGAAGAATCTTCTGGAAGGCGGAACAACCAAAGAGGGACTAAAACCTGTAGAGAAGCAGGTTAAGGATTTGTTCAAAGGTTTTGGCCAGTAGGAATGGTAATTAAACGATAGGCATCCCCTTGCTTTTTGAGCTTAAATCCATACATGCCTATAGTCTCTTTGATGGGTCGACCGAAAAGAAAGTCAACGATATCAGGGTCCAGGCCGCCTTTTTGAACCGTCATTTCCCTGATTTGGGTGTCATATTGGATCATTTCGAGGATCTCTTTTAGGGCGTCATCTTTGTTGTCGCCTCCCAACATTTTCAAAAGCCTATTGATCTTTTCATAGGAACATCTTGCCTGGTGGTCGTCAATCAGATCCCACAGACCTGCGATGGTTGATACCAGATGTTTCCGTGTCAACCGGGTTTTAGCATATACCCTTTCAATCTCCCGGGTATCCCAACATTCTAAAATCCTGCATTCCAAGGGTCTTTTATCATAAATGGTACATGCGCTTTCCGGTTCGTTAAAAAAAACGCAGGTCAAGGAGCCCTTCCGGCCTTTAATCTTGATGATATCTGAAGATGCGGGAATCAATTGCCCTGTGACATTGTCATATGACATCTCTCCCTCTCTGATAGTAAACAGATATTTTGACAGGATGAGTCCTTTTTCGATCAACACCGTATCCTCATGGTGGAGGGAGGGCCCGCCTTTTTTACAACACGTACCGCAACGGATACACTCTGAAATTTCAGCAGCTGATCTGTTGTTTGGCAAGATATCTCCTTTTATTTCTTTTATAAATATCGTGGTAACACCTCAAAAACTTCGGAAAATAGGGTTTTTTCAATTGTGTTTAATAAAAAGCCTCTATTTCTAGACTTTTAATCAAGAAGATGTTCGAAAAAATCATTACCTTTATCATCAATAATGATAAATGCTGGAAAATCTTTAACGGTAATCATAAAAATGGCTTCCATTCCAAGTTCGCCGAAGGCCAGCGTTTCCACGTTGGTGATGCATTCTTTGCCGAGTCGGGCAGCGGGACCGCCAATGGAGCCTAAATAGAAGCCGCCGAATTTTTTACACGCTTGAACAACCGCTTGCGAACGATTGCCTTTTGCCAACATGACCATTGATGCGCCACAGGCTTGAAAAATGGGAACATACGGGTCCATTCGTCCGGCTGTTGTGGGTCCGAATGAGCCGGAGGGATACCCTTTTGGCGTTTTTGCTGGACCTGCGTAGTATATGATATGATCTTTGAAGTAGTCGGGCAAATCATTCCCGCTATCGAGGCGTTCTTTCAGCTTAGCATGCGCGATATCCCTTGCCACCACAATGTTGCCCGATAGTCGCAGAGGGGTTGCAACCGGATATTGGCTTAACAGGTTGCGCAAATCGTCCATTGACTGATTTAAATCGACATGGATTGCTTTTCCATCTGCCACATCCGGTTCCGGCAGATACTTTGATGGGTCCGTCTCGAGACGTTCCAAAAAAATGCCCCCCCTTGTTATCTTGGCCTTAATATTCCGGTCCGCACTGCAACTGACACCCACACCGATGGGACAAGAGGCCCCGTGCCTAGGAAGTCTGATAACTCGTATATCGTGGCAAAAATATTTTCCGCCAAATTGGGCGCCGATACCCATCTGTCGAGATGCTTCAAGCAATTCCGCTTCAAACGCCGCATCTCTGAATGCTTGACCGTGCTCGTTTCCAGACGTTGGAAGATGATCGAGATACCCCGTTGTGGCCAGTTTGACAGTCTTTAGGTTCATTTCAGCAGATAGTCCCCCCACCACAAAGGCAAGATGATACGGTGGGCAGGCAGCTGTTCCGAGGGTTTTCATTTTAGCTTTCATAAACGGTATGAGCCGATCAGGCGATAACGTTGCTTTGGTCTCCTGGTAAAGAAACGTTTTGTTTGCAGATCCTCCGCCTTTGGCCATGAAAAGGAAATGATAAGCATCACCTTCCGTTGCATACAGTTCAATCTGAGCCGGAAGATTACACCCGGTGTTTTTTTCCTCAAACATAGACAGGGGTGCATTTTGCGAATAGCGCAAATTGTTTTTGGTGTAGGCGTTAAAAATGCCCTTTGACAGTGCCTCTTCTTCACAACAGCGTGTCCAGACCTGTTGACCCTTTTTACCGATAACAACAGCCGTTCCGGTATCCTGGCACATAGGAAATACACCTTCTGCGGAAATTACCGCATTTTTCAACATTTCCAGCGCCACAAATCGATCATTTTCTGAACTTTCGGGGTCCTTTAGAATCTTTTGCAGCGACAACAAATGGGACGGGCGGTATAAATGGGAAACATCCTTAAAAGCCGCCTCAGCCAAAAGCGTAAGGCCTTTGGCCTCAATCTTTAACACATCAGCGTCTGCAAACGATGTTAAAGATATATGGTCTTCCGTCAACCGGCGGTATTCGGTGGTATCCTCTCCCAGCAGAAACATCTCTTGATAGGCAAATTCTACCATTGGTTGATCTCCCTATAAGCGCTCGATCCTTGTTCTCAAAATCAGTTCGACCATTCATTCCTATAAACAAAGAAGCCCTCCTTGATGGGAGGGCTTTTTAAGTCGGAAACCGCTACGGATTATTTCTCAAGGGTCATCTGGATATAACGGCAGGGACATTCCTTGGCACAGAGGCCGCACCCTTTACAAAAATCTAAATCAAACTCATATAATCCGGTCGATGGGGATATTTTAACGGCATTGTCCGGGCAATAAATATAACAATTGCCGCAGTTAAAACATAATCCACAGCTGAAACAGCGCTCGGATTCCTTGATGATCTCTTCACCATCAAACGCCGGATATATCTCCTTAAACCCCTTCAAACGCATATGAATAGACACCGCTTCTTTTTCGAAACGTCTGCTGGTTTGGTAATAGTAGGTATTCAAGTCTTTGGAATAGATAACCGGGGGTTGGGCCAAACGGCTTTCCACACTTTTGTCAATATAGTCTTCAATGGCGGACGCCGCCCGCGTCCCCTGACCGATGGCCGCGGAAACCGTTTCCAGGCCGATCACTGCATCGCCACCGGCAAAGACACCATCTATATCCGTCATCAAATTTTCACTGGTATGGATCCACTTGTCATCAACCTTTTGAACCTCAATGCCATCATAATCGACCGCTTGGCCCGTGGCCATTATCACGGTATCTGCAGGATATACCTGTTCAGATCCTTTAATGGGAACCGGCCGGGCTCGACCGCTGGCATCCGGTTCTTTGAGCTCCATCTGGGTACACAGAACCCCGACCACTCGGCCCTCATCAGCAATGATCTTGACCGGATTGGTATGATAACGGAACATAATGCGCTCTTCCATGGCTTCGTCGATCTCTGCCGTAATAGCGGGCATCTCTATCCTGGTGCGCCGGTAAAATATACTCACATTGGCGCCCAATCGTTTGGCTACCCGGGCACAGTCCATGGCCGTATTGCCCCCGCCGACCACCACCACGTCCCGGCCCACTTCGACAATTTTACCACTGTTAATCTGTTTCAAGAACTCAACGCCGGTAAAAACGTTTTGCACATCCTGTCCCGGAACATCGATTGAGGTCCCCAACTGGGCTCCCGGGCCCAAAAAAACCGCATCATAATGCTGGATCAGCTGGTCCAAGGGGATGTTAACACCTATCTTGACATTGCACTCGAGCTCGATCCCCAAATTGAGAATATTGTCGATCTCTTGCCTTAAAATATAGTTGGGCATACGATAGGAAGGAATGCCGTAACGCATCATTCCACCGGGTTCGCTGTCGGCCTCAAATATTTTGACATGAAATCCTCTTTTGGCCAAATGAAACGCGCAAGACAAACCGGCAGGCCCGGAACCGACAACGGCAATTTTCTCTTTTCTTGTGGCCACCAGTCGTGTGTGTTCCAGGTTGTGCTCCAGCCCAAAAACCCCCCCACACCCCGCAGCAATGTTTATCGCCACGGACGAAACAAAGTCCCCTAGG
>CP070768.1:2452821-2471664 GCA_020345745.1 Desulfobacterales bacterium | reverse complement strand
TAAATAAATATTGGGTCACATGGCTAAGACAGGATTGATATCGACGGGAGTCAACGACCACCCGCATAGCGGGTGGCTTGACCGGCTTGCTTCCCGCAGAAACTGACCTTTAGGACAGGTTCGAGGGAAGCTATAAAAAATGTTAAGTTCCTTACCGGGGAGCCCGCTCTTTAGAGCGATGAGCTCCAATTTTCGGCCATAGGCCGAAAAAGCAAAAGCACGTTAGTGATTTAATCGTTGCGTTTGTAACAGGGTGCAAAGCACCCGGTTTTCTACAAACAATAAAAGATCACCATTTGAAACACTCAATTGAGGTCTTATATTAAATGTGAATTCCCCGCTGCTTGTTGTAATGCAGTGGAAATCCCGCTGTGCGGGGCAGCCGGGATGAATTCAAATGAGATAGAACAAATGATGAACCATTTATTTTCAAAAAAAGGCATGATCATGAAAAGATTAAAGAGACATATTTTTGTTGTTGTCATGGGGCTGATCTGTGTCGGAACGCTTCATGCTGCTGATCTTCAGGGAGGTATTTTTGGGTTAGAATGGGGAACAAGGGTATCCCGTCTAAATGATTTTTCAAAATTATGGTCAAGCAGCCATGTTGATTACTACATAAAGCCCGGAGAGGTTCGTACGATCAATCAAGTGACCGTACCCGAAGTTATTTACGGGTCATATTCTGATCAATTTTTTGCCGTGTATATTAAGATCGACACTATTGAAGTGTTTGACGAATTTCGAAGATATATGAAATCAAAGTACGGCCTCCCCGAAAAAACTATAAAATTAAAAAATGATCAGACTGAATATCGCTGGAAATATAAGGATGTAAAAATAAAACTAAAGTTTTACGGCAAAAAAAATCAGAT
Organism: Desulfobacterales bacterium; assembly: GCA_020345745.1. Lineage (GTDB taxonomy): Bacteria > Desulfobacterota > Desulfobacteria > Desulfobacterales > UBA11574. Next base: position 2,470,789 of record CP070768.1, on the reverse strand, counting down.
GAAGTTAGCTTTTTATTACACACCGCTTTCCAGGAAGGTTAATGAGGCACAAGAGGAGAAATTCCAAGGAGAGTCGTTCAAACTGTTCCCCATTGATAAAGACAAAGTGCCGGAAATGATACCGCTGCTTCAATTTTGATTATGATTTTTTAATATCCAACCCGCTTGCAGCGGGGTAAATGGCTGCTCAATAAGATTTACAGACAATTACGATTTTTAAATCCTGTGTTCGCTGGCTTGCCTCTTTTGATCGTTTCTAAGCTTGCTGCACTAAATAGCAAAAATTCGGGTTAGATCGTAGATCATTTATCATGCCGTAGTGCTTTTCGGAATTAAATATGGACGGTTCCTGAAACTTGCGTGATTAAATGAACAGGAGCATTATTGCTTCCATTCTTGGAGAATTTTAATCACTTCTACCAAACGTTTGACCAAATGCTCGTGATAGGCCCTGCCGTGATCACGAGAGGCCTTGCTCGGCTCACCTGAAGTCCCTCCTGAGGTCCGGGTCAGTTCGACCATTTCTTCAGGGCTGCTTGGAATATAGCATAGGGTGTCTCCGCTATATTTAGGATCCACATGATAGAGGGTACGATGCTTGTGGGGATTGTCCACAGCGCGATCCATTTTTACAATATCCGGATAATAGTACCACATGTGAGAGCCTTCGATTTCTTCAGCATGACCGACCTCTCCCCATTCCATATCGCCGGTAAATGTTTTGGACATATAGGCCGGATCAAAGATAACCACCTTCACCCCGAGTTTCCTTTTGGCGCGCTCTCCCACGATTTGAAGCCATGTGACGTTAACGATACGGTGCCCGTTGAGAAGAATGAACTTGTCAAAACCATGGTGATGAAGCGATTTGATAACATCAAAGCCGACTTCTACCAGAATGTCCGGGCGGATGGTGATGGTCCCGGGGAGTACCATATGATGCGGGCTCCAGCCGAACCACAGGGGTGGGGCAACCAGAACATTTGCTTCTTTTGCCGCTGTTTCAGCTAAGGCATTGGCAACCATAGTATCGGTTCCTACGGGCAGGTGGGGTCCATGCTGCTCGGTGCTGCCGACGGGAATAATTATTGTATCCCGGCTGTCGGCAATTTTTTCTTTGATCTCTTCCCATGTTAAATTCTGCAGCCAGACGGATATTGTCACAATGATACCTCTATTGTTGATTGGAAAACAAATTGGAGACTTGTCTGATCATTCGTTCATTCTCCGCGTAAATGGCATGGGCTGTATCAAGGTCAACCCGTTTAAAGCGAATTGTATTGCCGGGCATAATCTGGGCAATTTTGGAAATATCGGTGGAGATGACCGTAGCGATTTTGGTATATCCGCCGACAGTCTGTTCCACCAGCAGGATGATTGGCTGATTGTCTGCGGGAATTTGAATGCCTCCGGGTATTGTCGGCTCCGAAATAATACTTCTTGGCACATTGTCCCGGTGAATGATCGGGGGACCCTGAAGTCTATATCCCATCCGATCGGCATTGTTGGTGACGGTGTACTCCGCCTCGAATAGGGTCATCAACCCTTCATCGAAAAAATCGTCCTGGGGTCCAGGGACAGCACGAAGTTGAATCTCATCCGAATATCTGGGGATCAATGATTTCGGAAGTTGTTTCGGTGACGTTAAAAGAAATCCACGGCCGGTTTGAACAACATCGCCCTTTATCAATGGACGTCCCTTGTATCCACCGATTTTACCACCGACGTATGTGGAACAGCTTCCCATCACTCTGGGCACGGCGATACCGCCGGCAACCGAAAGATACCCCCTGCAACCGCTTCTGATCGATTGAATGTTCAGCACATCACCGGGTTCAACCCTTATGCTCTTCCAGCATTCAACCGGTGTGAAATTGAGCGTCATCTCCATATCGGCACCGGTCAAGGCCACATACGTCTCTTTTAAAAAGGCCAATTGGGGCCCCACGACGGTAACCTCAAGAACAGCACTGTCTTCCGGATTTCCGACCAGAAGGTTTGCTATGCGATAGGCGTACGTATCGAGCGCCCCGGAAATTGGAATGCCAAGGTGCTGATAACCAAACCGCCCTTTGTCCTGGATCGTCGAATACGATCCTGGCGTCAGAACCAGGAATGTATCCATTATTCACCCCCTTCTTTTGCCAGCCGGTCGTATTCCTCTGAAGATATCGGTTTGAATCGAATTCGATCCCCCGCTTGATATAAGAATGGATTCACGCGCTCAGGCGAAAATAGTCGAAGTGGGGTCCGCCCGATCAACTGCCAGCCTCCCGGACTAGTAATGGGGTAAATCCCCGTCTGATTGTTTGCGATGCCGACGGAACCTGCTGGAACAGATGTACGTGGTGTTTCCAGTCGGGGCGTGTGGAGCTTCTCCGACAGTCCTCCGAGAAAAGGAAAACCAGGTGTAAAGCCAACCATGTAGATCAGGTATTCCGGTTCCGAATGAATACGGACAACTTCCTTCACACTAAGGCCGTGACTTTCGGCAACATAATCGATATCCGGCCCAAACTCTCCGCCATAGCATACCGGAATGTCAACGACCTTTGGGGGAGGAATATCGATACCGGATAGTCGCTCTTCCATGGCTGTCAGCTTTTCCTGTAGAACAGTCGGTGTTGTCACGGCAGGGTCATAGAGTACCAATATTGACCGGTAAGTGGGAATGACCTCCTTTATTCCGTCCGGCATATTTTTTTCCACAACCATGGTCATGGACCTGACTTTTTGATTAACGCCAGGATCTATTGTTTCTCCGTATTCGACCAGAAGTCCCCTATCTCCAGCGATGCGAAATTTCGCTTTTTCGAATATGCCGCCTGCCATATTCTTCATTCTCCTCAATGGGTTACATGTATCATCGTTACGTTCCGGCATCAATCCATGGTTCACATAGGTGACAGTTCCACACCCTCAGCTTCCAACGCCTCTCGGATGCCCTTTGTCAACTCCACAGCGGTCGGTGTATCCCCATGAACACAAAGCGTGTCCACTTCAAAGGGTATGGAACTCCCATCAACTGCAATAACACGCTTTTCAAGGACCATTCTAAGGGCGCGCTCGATTACTTGCCCGGGCTCCTTAATCACAGCGCCGGGCTCGCGCCGGGAGACAAGATTTCCTTCCGACGTGTAAGCCCGATCAGGAAACGCTTCGTAAATTACATTGAGCCCCACTTCATTTCCGATGCGGGTCATCATTTCTCCTTTGGTGCCGGCTAATGCTACATACAAAAGATTCGAATCAATGCTGACGATTGCCTCAGCAACAGCACGTGCAACGATTTTGTTCACAACCGCGGTTAGATAAAGCGCACCGTGGGGTTTCACATGGCTTAATCGGGCGCCGTACACTTTACAATATCCCAGCAGCGCCCCGACCTGGTATACTAAATAGTTCCGGATCTCATCCGGAGTGCAGTCCATATTGCGGCGTCCGAAACCTATCAGGTCCGGATAACCCGGATGAGCACCAACGCTGACACCATGTTCGACGGCCATTTTAACGGTTTTATCCATTACCATCGAATCTCCGGCATGCCAACCGCATGCGATATTGGCCGAGGTAATGTATTGAATGATTTTTTCATCCATGCCAAGTTTATATGCCCCGAAGCTTTCGCCCATATCACAGTTGAGATCGATTTTTTTCACCAAAGGTCTCCTTTCAATAGTAAAGTGCCTGAAATCTGCAATAATAAAACTTTCTGTGTGGCGCCTGAACACCCACCTATTTGGTTGTCATTAGTTTTGGCAGGAACAGTGTGATTTCCGGAAAAACGGTTATGATGGCCGTGGTGAAAAGCATCAGCAAAAAAAATGGAAACGCATATCTAGCAATTCGTATAATAGGCTCATCCGTCAGTCCCTGAATAACGAATAGATTAAATCCAACAGGCGGTGTAATCTGGCTGACTTCTACCATCAGAATCAGATAGATGCCGAACCAGATAGGGTCAAAACCGGCCGTAGTAACCATTGGTAGTGCAATAGGAAGGGTCATCACCACGATGGAAAAACCATCCAAAATGCAGCCCAATACCACATAAACCATACCCAGAAGTATCATAAGCATATAAGGAGATAGATTCATTTTGGTAATTGCAATGGTAATGGCCGCGGGAATACCCAAAAAGCCCATAACCCGGGATAAAAAGCTAGCTCCTATCACGATCAGCATGATCATGGCGTTGGTTTTAACGGCCCCCATCAAACATTCCATCATGATTTTCGAATTCATACTGCGATTGATAATCGCAAATATGGTTGCGCCAAAGACACCCAGGGCGGCGGCCTCCGTGGGTGTGGCAAATCCTCCATAAATACTCCCCAGAACCATAACAATCAGAATCGCCGTCGGGACCAAATCTTTTAAGGCCACTACACGTTCCTTCCAGCTGTAGCTTTCTTTGGACTTGGGCGCAATTTCAGGATTTCGGACACCGCGATAAATGATATAGCTCGAGTAGATTCCCGAAAGGAGTAGACCTGGAAGGATGCCGGCGATGAACATCTTGCCGATGGACACTTCAGCCAGAATGGCGTAAACGATCATGATCAGAGAAGGCGGAATGAGAAACCCAAGAGTGCCGGCTCCGGCAAGGGAACCCATGGCCAATTTTTTATCATATCCCAGCTTGTCCAGTTCGGCAAGGGTAATACGACCCACGGTGGCGGTAGTGGCAGCACTGGAACCGGATACGGCGGCAAATAGAGTGCAGGAAAGAATGTTCATTAGGAGCAAACCGCCGGGAAGACGGTATAGCCAGGGGACCAAAGCCTCAAAAAGCTTTTCCGAAATACCTGATCGATACAAAATTTCACCCATGAGAATAAACATGGGTAGGGCTACATATTCCCATTTTTCGATGCTTGCCCACACCGACGAGGCCATGTTATTCCCGGCGGGAAGAGAGCTGAAGAACAACATGCCTACAAAACCGACCATGAAAAGGGAGAAGCCGACCCAAATACCTGAACTAAGGGTCAGAACCAGAACTCCGAACACCAAAAGGCACATGATTGCCATACTTGCATCCATTAGACTACTTCCTCTCCCGTACCGATGGCCTGATAGGTTTTCATGGTAGTGGCTGCCAGCTGAATTAAAAAGCAGGCCGCACCGATCAACATGATGGTTTGTGGGATCCACAGGGGCGTATTGGTCAGGGTCCCTGAAGTAGAGCTGTATCGGTAAGTAGACTTTACCATTTTAAATAAATACCACCACAGATATCCCATAAAAATCGTGGTTATTCCCGAGCTTAAAAAAGTGATGATTTGAGCCACTTTATCCGGCAGAAAGCCAAGCACAAGGGTAATCCTAATGTGTCCTTTTTCCTTGAGGCAATATCCCGCACCCAGAAAAATGATGGCAGCCAGACCGTAAGCGCAATATTCATCGGCAATGAGGGTGGTCTTTTCAAAAACATTCCAGAGAAATATTTCAACCAGAATCAGGATGGTCATCAGCCCCAATGTTACGGCCGAAATTCTAGCCACCCAGTCGCTTATGGATTCTGTGATTCGAATAATAGAATTCATGGTATATCACCGAAAATGAAAGCAAGGAGCGAGACCGGCGCGGCAAAGGCCGGTCTCGCTCCTCGAACATTTGATTTTTTGGTCGTGGATCCGTTTTCCCTATTTCTTGCGGACGGTGATCTTGTAATATTCGTCCAGAATCTTCTGCGCATCAGCACCTGCCTTTTTGGCCCAAATGGCACGCAGTTTTTCGCCGATAGCGTTAAGCTCTGCACGGAAGCCGGGACTCACGGTGCTGACCATCATGCCGTTTTCCTTCAATTTCGCTCGGCTCTTGCGGTCCATGTCGCCGGCCAGGTTCCACATCTCATCTTCCATTTCAGCGGCGATCTCCAGAACCGTTTTCTGGACTTTAGCCGGTAGTTTATTCCAGGCATCGAGGTTGACATTAATCATATTCACAGGACCGACAATGTTAATGGGAGTGAAATACTTAAGAACCTCCCAAGCCTTGGCATCGACGCCGGATACGGAAGAGGTGTACATGGAGTCGAGCAGCCCTGCTTTCATGGCCGGATAAACCTCACTGAAAGGCATCTTTCTGGCCGCAATGCCCGTCGCCTTTCCAAAGGCAAGGCCGGTACCGTCATACACTCTCATTTTGAGGCCTTTGAGGTTGGCTTCTGATTTGATCTCACGTTGTGTATAAATACCGGAAAAAGGCCAGACCGAGGAGTATAAGGTAAACTGATTAAATTTTTTCAAAATTTTCGCATAAGTCGGTTTGGCCAACTGATAGAGAAGACGCTGTTCAAAGGCATTTGTAGATATAAATGGCTGAGCTGTCAGAGCCAAAACCGGGGCATCACCTTCCACCATGCCGGTGGGAACCTCTGCGACAGCTAGCTGTCCCTCGTTAACCGCCCGCAGCAGTTCGGGTCCCTTAAATCCTAACGCAGACCCGGGGTGAAGAACGATTTCCAGTTCTCCGTTAGTGGCTTCCTTAACTATATCTGCAAACCGTTATGCACCCTTGGAATGAAAATTTCCGGCGGGATAGTTCAGATGCAAATCCCATTTGGTTTTCGCCATGACGTCTGAAACCGTCATAAAAGCAAACAGCAATACAGCCATTACGATCAACACTTTCTTCATTGTTTCCCCCTTTTGTTGGTATTTAAAAATGTTGGTTATACCTCTGCTAAAAAAGCAGCCTTACTTGATCGGATCGAAACCATCATGACGCAAGATACTGGATGATCCGGTTTTTGAAAATGACAATGTGTTTGCACACCGTTTCTTTAGCCGGATTTCATCCCGCTTTTCAATATAGTGGATCATATCGTTATGCTGTCGAACAATTGATTCGTGATGTTCATGAAGCAATCAGCGAGGATCAATTTCATTGCCATAGGGCAGATAGGCGAGCCGGTTGGTATCACATCGAATTTTATGCAACCCCTTGCCCCGAGCGGTTGTTTATCCTTCACAATATTCGATACGGTTTTCATATATAACCATTATTAGGATGAAATAAGTTGATATACATAAGGTATATTTAAAATATATGTCAAGTATATTGTATATGCACACGTCCACCTCCTCACTTTGCTGAAAAGTGGTTGCTGACACAACTTCGAGTTAAAATGGATGCGTATCGTATCGGTCTTTGCCGATATATGGCATTCTAAGCAAGGTCAACTAGCTGGGATAAAGATCATGAGGGCAGGCGAGGCGACTCATTGCGGAGAGGATGATGTTTTATCCGCTATCCATTACTGATCACAAGATTGGTTCTTTTTCAGATATATCTTTGGAACACAAGATATTTTCACATTGTCGGATTTGTGTTCTATAGCAGATATTCAAGGTTTCAAAGTGAAGATTTTGAGGCAAAATCGTAAAGATTTTATGGCTTAAATTTTCGAGATTAAAGGCAGACATCTTCACATTAAGCGCATCTAAAAAAAGCTGATGCAAATATAGAGTGTTGGCCAATAAACTCTTCTATCTTTCAGCAGCATCCCTTGAATGCTCTTTTGACGGTAAAATAACGGTAAATTTAGTTTGTTCTCCTGGAATACTCTCAACTTCTATACGCCCTTCGTGCTGTTCAATAATACTATGGGAGATGGAAAGTCCTAAACCGGAGCCTCTTCCCACATCCTTGGTGGTAAAAAAGGGATCAAAGATCTTATCAATATCTTGTTTGGAGATCCCATGGCCGGTATCTTGAACCTGGAAATAAAGCATCTTTGCATCGTCTTCCATGCCTTCCCAAGCCTTAATGGTTAAGACACCCCCTCCTGTCATTGCCTGCACGCTATTTAAAATTAGGTTGATGAGAACCTGTTTTATCCGTTCCGGATCTAAATTTACTTCGATGTCTTCAGAGATGTTCATATGAATACGAAATTCAGGGGGTAATTCTCCTTTTATTAAGCTGATGGCCTTTTTAACTAAATTTATAAATTGTACCCGTTTGAAGCTTAACGATTTATCACGTGAAAATTCCAGCAATGCTTTAACAATATCTCTAGCTCTTTCAACCTGTTTTTCCGCTTCTAACAGCCGATTCCGTTTAAATTCAATATTATCTTCTTCTAATTCTTCAAGAACTATTTGAATAGACGTAGATATATTATTCAGCGGATTATTTAATTCATGGGCTACACCTGAGGTTAAAACCCCCAACGAGGCCAGTTTTCTGGCTTGAATGAGCTGTTCGCTTCGCTTTTTTAATGCTTCCTCGGCCTTTCGCTGATCGCTGATATCAAAAAAGGTCCCAATTATATATTTAACATCCCCCTTTTTGTCATATGTGATCTGACCTCTGTCTTGTATCCAAAGAATTTCTCCCGCCTTGGTTTTTACTCTATACTCCCTTGCGTATGAATCGTGAGTTTTTAAGGCTCTAACAAAACTTTGTCTTGCAGATTCAATATCTTCTTTTAAAATTAAATCTGACCACTTCAATTTTCTTGAGTTAAATTCCTCGCGGCTGTATCCTATTAACTCCTTTACTTTATTGTCCGTGAACTCAACAGACCAGTCCTTGAATCCTCTGTAGACGATACTTGGAAGATTTGTCAGAAACAGTTGACATTTCATTTCACTTTCAGCCAGGACTTCATCTATCTTACTGAACGTTTCAACTTTCTTCTCAAGCTTTTTTATCTTTTGCTCCAATTCTTCATAAGTTGGCTTGTTAGCCATTAGATAATCCTCCAATTAGTATTTGAAAAAACAAAAGCCCCGATTACAGTTTTTTTTATCAACAATCAAGGGTCCTTTTAAATCGCAGGAAGATTTATATCATAAACATATTATTGAAAAAATATATTATCATTTAAAAGAGTTATGTTATCAGGATGTTGTTTCGTAGGGCTTAATTATCAAAGTAGAGATACATTAATAACCGCAATATATAGAGTTTGTTTTTTCAGGCAAGAGTGAAGACTTAGTGCCCACACCTTTACTTATCGAAAAGAGAATATTTCCGGCAAAAAACAAATCTGTGATAGCTTGCCACGATGTCAGATCAGCCAAGTTGACAGATATCAAATTTGAACTGTAAATATCAAGCCAAGATTATTTTACAGATACCCATTCTATATTACAAAATGTGAGGTTGGCAGAAATTGTCGTACCTACAGCTTGATAATTGTATGGCTATATCCTGGTCAATGCCTAAAATCAATCGACCTTTGATTGAGTATTTTGTATCAGCCGTTGCAATGCGAAAAATCCTGCATGATTTTCCTGGCGATTGCATTTTTACATTCTGCCGGGCATTCGGATAGATCTTCGACATTTCTACAATGACTTTCGCACATGGAGCTGCCAAATTTTATTTCTTCGAACAAGGTTTCTTTGTTAAGGAATAAAAAGTTATCCACTTCGACGGCCATGGTTGTATTACAACGGTTGTCTTCCAAAATATGATTGAATAAATAGAGGGCTGAATCCGTCTCTATGAAATTGGCTTGAAATCCAACCAGACAAATGGCGGGGTCGTCCAAAAAGTCGTCGCTGGACGTCCAAGTGAATGCACATTTTGGGCAGGTTTTAAACGGATTCATTATTGACAGTTCCTCGCCGATAGTGACTTTTGCTGGATAAAATCGTGCCGTAATTTTATAATGCTACAAATTGAATAGATATCACATTTGAACGGTAAATATCAAACCCAGCTTGTTCAAAGCAATCCTTCAGCATTGCAGATGCTTGACCCTCTTAAATTGCTATAGTATCTTAAACCGTAATGACAAATCCACAACTTTCGCTCAATTAGGTTAAATAAACACCTATCCGGTTAATTGTATAATCAATTTATTGAAAATTTTCATGAAATAGCCGGGATAGGTCTAATGGATGAAATATGGACAGCTGGTGAAGCATTAATAAAAAGGCGTGCTGTTGTGGAATCGGGTTCGGCCTTATATTTCGTAAAAAAAAGAGAAAAATCATACGATTTTTTGAGAATCGTATGGGTCGTTGCTTGTTTATATTTGGCCTCTTGTGGCGTTGTGAAAACCACTTATCGGGCCACAAAAGGAACGGTAAAACTCGCTTATACGGTCACGAAGTTTGCAGGAAAGACCGTCTATACTGTTGGCAAGTTCACTTTCAAGGTGGTCATGGCACCGCTAACATGGCCCTTGATACGAGAGGATCTTGAATCCATAGACGATTTGCCCCCAAAAGAAGCCATCCAGCAGGGGCGTGTGAAAATGTCCCCTTATGTCGTGAATGGCAGGCGCTATGTACCAATGAGTGTTGCAAAGGCAAAAACCTATCGAGAAAAGGGAATTGCGTCCTGGTACGGGTATGAGACCTACCGGCAAAAAGGTGGGCATATGACGGCCAATGGTGAGGCATTTGATCCCAACGGCTTCAATGCGGCGCACAAGTATTTACCCCTTCCGACGTTTGTTCGCATAACGAATCTTGAAAACAGGCGTCGAATCGTCGTGCGGGTCAATGATCGCGGGCCGTTCGTCAAAGGCCGGATCATCGATCTGAGCGCGGGTGCTGCCAAAAAACTCGGATTTTTTAAAAAAGGGACCGCCAGGGTGCTGGTGGAAACAGTCAATCTTGAAGGGTGATTTCCATTACCGCCTTTTCATAGGTTTCATTCACCAAGCAGCGCTGCAACCATGGATAAGCCGTAGCTGTCACCCGTCTCTTTAAGGACGTTCTTGATGGATTGAAAGCATTCCCGGATAATGGCGTTTTTAGGGTTCGGAGAAGACAACTGGGCGTCGATGGATTTTAAGTCAGCCATCATTTCAGCCAATTGATCGAAATTCAATCCTTTTTCACCTAGTTGGCTTTTCAATTCAGCGGCAATGCGTTCCACGGCCCTACACTGGGTTTCGTCCATGACCGGAGCATCTCCCAGAGAAATCCCCGTGGGCGATCCATTATCAGCTGTAGCCCCCAATTGATGGGCTTCGGTCACACCATCGGTGGTGATACCGATGCCGCCGTTGAGGGTTTTAATTACTGCCAACCCGGTACCAATGAGTTCCTCGGCCGTTCGCATTGAGATACCTCGGTCCAGGCCCAAGGTTTCACCGATATCATACATGGAGACCATAGTTGCAGGATCGCCTTGGGTTAAAACATACAACTCTAGCAGAAACCGGTTTATATTTTCTTTCACTTCAACATCAGCCATAATTAATATTGCTCTCTCTGTTGTGTTATTTCATCACTATATGGTGCTGTGAAAAATTTTCGACGCCAACTATCGGGTAAACTATGGACGTATTGGAGCATTGTCAAGACAGTCTGGCACATAAAATCTGAAATTGTAGACAATACAAAAATATTATAATTTTTTGAAAAACGTATTCAAGTTTGTAAAAACAGTGCTAAAATCATACATATTGGATCACCCAGCTAAGTTTAAATTACCAGGATGGAAGAAAAAGCCGTATAACCCGTTCCGATGTAATCGACCCGAAGTTTTTGAGAGCTTCGGTTATCATTACTTTTTCTTGGAAAAACCAATCCCTTCTGATAATATAAAATTCCAACACCTGATGGTAAGGAGGCAGCAATGGCGTCGAACATTTTTGGATGGTGCGGAAAAATACTCAACGTCGACCTTTCTGATGCAACCATTTCCGAACTGGAAACTTTGAACTACGCAGACCGTTTTCTTGGTGGACGCGGTATTGCCACACGGATATATTGGGAAAAAGTCGGACCACATGTGCATGCTTTTGATCCGGAGAACCACCTGATTCTTATGACCGGGCCTTTGGGTGCCACCGGTGCCCAAGGCGCGTCCCGGTTTGAAGTGGTAGGTAAATCTCCCATGCTGATGCCGGAAGGGTTCTGTTATGGAAACCTTGGCGGTTTTTTTGGCCCCTATTTAAAAAAAGCGGGTTACGACGGAATTGTCATATCAGGACGCTCAGAAAAGCCGATCTATATATGGATCGCTGATGCAAGTGTCCGCATTTTAGATGCGTCGCCACTTTGGGGGAAAGGGGTATATGAGGTTCGGGATATTTTAAAAAACACACATGGAAAACAGGTGCGATTCGTAACCACCGGTGTGGCCGGTGAAAATATGTGCCGGAGTGCCAACCTAATGACGGATAACGAAGGGAGTGCCACTGGTGGATTTGGTGCGGTAATGGGATCCAAAAATCTAAAGGCTGTAGCAGTAACGGGAACAGGCCTTCCATTGGTTGCAAAACCGGAAGCATTAAAGGAACTCAATCGACGGGCTATTCATTTAACCCAGAGCGATCCCATGGTGCTTCCATTTTCGGAAAAAGAGGTGCGCAGAACCGGCAAGGCATCCTGTTACCAATGTGCTTTGGATTGCAACTATAGGAGTTCCCTGAGAACGGCGTCCGGTAAAACCATGATAAGAAAATGTCAAGCCATGTTCGTTTATTTGCCGTGGGTCATGGCGAGACCGGAAGCGTCCGTGGAAACCGCCCTTGAAGCCACAGGAATATGTAACGACCTGTCGATCTGCACAATGGAAATGTATAATATTATTCAGTGGCTAGATACCTGTTATACATCCGGCTATTTTACCAGCAAAGAGACCGGCATCGATATGTCCAAAATTGGAACGCACGAATTCTTTGCAAATCTTGCGCACATGATTGCTCATCGAGATGGATTTGGCAATGTCTTGGCCGAAGGCCTGCTTCGGGCCGGGGAGACATTGGGGGATGAGGCGAAGGCGCATTTTGCAAACGAGGTGTCCGGTGTAGGAGATGGCGCCACGTATTCTGCACGTGAATATCTGATGAATGGACTGTTGTATGCACTGGAGCCCAGACAACCGATAGCCATGCTACATGAAATCAGCCGGATGGCCGGATTGTGGGCCATGAATCAAGATGACCCTAAATCTTCACCTGTATCATCCGAGGTGTTTCGGGCTGCTGCTGCAAAATTCTGGGGCCATGAGAAAGCATGGGACCTGACAACCCACGAAGGAAAAGCCATGGCGGCAACTAAAATTATCGACCGAACCTACGTAAAGGACAGCCTGCTGCTGTGTGATTCCAGCTGGCCGCTGATGGTTTCATGGCATACGCTGGATCGCGTTGGCGATCCGACGCTTGAAAGTCAGATTTTTTCTGCGGTAACCGGTATTGAAACCGATGAGATCAGGCTCAATCGATATGGTGAAAGGATATTCAATCTCCAGCGAGCCGTCCTGTTGCGAGAGGGATGGCGTCCCAAGTTGGACGACGTTCCGGAAGAATTCAACTTTAATGATCCGGTTGAAAGCGTGTTTATGAATCCTAACGTCATTGTTCCGGGACCAGGGGAAGAAGTTATCAGCCGCAAAGGCCAAACCTTGGATCGGGACAGTTTCAACGCAATGCAAAAAGAATTTTATGAACTGCGGGGTTGGAATTCGGCATCTGGACTACAAAAGGGTGAAGCCCTTCAACGACTCGACCTGTTGGACGTGATACAAGATCTTGAGAGGATGAATTTGATTGACGCATAAATCAAGGTCTTTACTCCTACTCCACAGACGTAATCGAATTCCCGTTTGAGTATCCTTGAATTGAGAATAAAAATAGTATAATATTAAACCATTGAAAAATGTTATATTTTGTTCCGGGTAAAATAGAGCGTTTTTCAAAGGTCACATGAATCAACTTTCAGGTGTTGTTGCAAAAAGGAGACTGCCTCTGTTATGCCAAATTCGATTATAACAAAAGTGGAGAGTTATATTCCAGAATTAAGGGTAACGAATGCGCATTTCCTTAACCATGAATTTTATGGTTCCGATGGGAAAAAGCTTGAAAAGTCAACCCATGACATCATTAAGAAGTTTGAAGAGATAACCGGTATCAAAGAAAGAAGGTATGTAACCGATGAACTAAACACCACCGATCTTGCCTTTATAACCGCCGAACGGATATTGGCTACCGTTGATAAGGAAACGCTCGATTATATTATTGTTGCACAGAATTTCGGAGATGTGGAAACCGATAATATAAGAAGCGATATGGTTCCAACCATCGCCGCCAGAGTGAAGCACAGGCTAAAAATAAAAAATCCATACACCATCGCCAGTGACATCCCTTTTGGATGTCCGGGCTGGCTGCATGGGATAATCCTTGCCGATTATTATATTAAGTCCGGTGATGCAAAGAGGGTGCTGGTTATTGGTGTAGAGATCCTTTCACGGGTATTGGATCCCCATGATGTAGACAGCATGATATTTGCTGACGGGGCCGGAGCCGCCTTAATTGAAGCAACAGACCAAGATGCCGGGATATTATCACACATCACTCGATCGGATACGCTGAATGATGCCTATCTGTTAAGACTGGGCAGGTCATACAACTCCGATCATCATGGAGATGAACTGTTCATTAAAATGCATGGCCATGAAATATATAAGTATGTGGTCAGAACCGTACCCAAGGTCATCAAACAGAGTCTGGATAAAGTGGGGTACACCTTAACCGATGTAAATAAGATTTTTACCCACCAGGCGAATCAAAAGATGAACCAAGCGATTTTGGACAGGTTGTTAAAGTTGTATAAACTCCAAGATGTCCCTGACCATGTGATGCCAATGACCATATCGTGGCTCGGCAATACCTCGGTCGCATCGATTCCAACACTGTATGATCTTTTTCAGAGAGGAAAATTGAATCATCCGAACCTTCATTCCAAAGATATTATTGTATTTGCTTCTGTGGGTGCGGGCATGAATGTTAATTCGGTGGTTTACCGGGTGCCGTAATACCTATTTTTTTTGCTGATTTAAGCAAAGTATTAGAAATTTTTGCCACACGGAAAAGTACTCGACACCTCCCACCAGATAGGTATCATTATGATCCGCCCCTGCGATTTCGTAGAAATCCTTTGGGGGTGGCGCGTTTTCGAAGAGACGGCGTGCCATGAAAACAGGGATGGTTTGATCCATTTGCCCGTGTATAAACAAAACAGGGGATCGAATCCGATCAATCAGGGATAAGCTGTCATATTTAACCTTCGATTGGGTCGGAATGGTAAAAAAGGGAAAATACCGCTGCATCATGTCATCTGTTGAAGTGAACGCCGCTTCCAGAATGATCCCCAGGCATTCTTCCCTGCTGGCAATATCCACAGCCAGAGCAGTTCCCAGCGAACGACCAAACAACAACACCGAAGATGTTTTAAACCCCTTTTCGGTGGTTAAGTATTCAAGGGCTCCCTGGGCATCAGAAAAGGTACCGGCTTTAGAGATTTCACCTTCGCTCAAGCCATACTCTCGATAGTCGAAAATAAATATTGGAATTTGCAGGGAATCATGCAATTTTTTTAGGTTATCCAAGCGATGGCTGATGTTGCCTGCGTTGCCGTGAAACCATAGAAGAACGCCCCGTTCATCGGGTCCGTGAACATACCATCCATGCAGGCGTGTACCGTCCTTGGCAGAAAAAAACACGTCTTCGTAAGATTCCAGATGATAATCTTTCGGGGTGGCTTCGATGAAGCGTTCTGGAAAAAATACAATACCTTTTTCTGACATATTGACCTTCCTTAACTTAAAGTTATTTTTTTGGTTCGCACATCTATTCGATATGAGCCATTAATTTGCAATTTGAAACGCTCAGTTTTGGATATATGTTGCAGGATCCCTAACGCCTGCCTCTTTAAACCCTTTTTTCCTAATCAAACAGCTGTCGCATAGCCCGCATGCCTGACCACGTGGTGAAGGATCGTAACAGCTGTGGGTCAAGGCGTAGTCGATTCCCAATTCAAGGCCCTTTTGAATGATCTGTGCTTTGGTCAGGTGAATGAGCGGTGTTCTGATTCTGGTTTTGATCATACCTTGCACACCGGCTTTGGTGGCAAGGTTTGCCATGCGTTCAAATGCTTCGATATATTCAGGCCGGCAATCTGGATAACCGCTGTAATCTAATGCATTCACACCGATATAAATATCCGACGACCCTAAAACTTCAGACCAGGCAAGGGCATAGGCCAGAAAAATGGTGTTTCTTGCAGGCACATAGGTCAACGGTATTTCATTGGCCATGGTCGTTTCATTCCGGCCTTTTGGCACATCAATCTCATCGGTAAGCGATGAGCCTCCTATTTGTTTTAAATCGATATCGATGACAAGGTGTTTAACGACACCTAAGGCATCCGCTACTTTGCGTGCGGCTTCGAGCTCGAAGGCATGTCGTTGCCCATAATAAAAGCTTATACTGTATATCTTGAAGCCGTCCTGTTTTGCGATACCCATAGCGGTCGTGGAGTCGATTCCCCCGCTCGATAATATTACGGCTTTTGTCATGGTCATGAACTTCTTATTAATTTAAAATTAACCATCAAACAATTATAAAAAACGCATTGATATTATCTTCTAAACCCCTTTTTGTTTGTTCGGCCAAATGACTTTATGTATTTGCAGGTGGAGCCTGACATCGAGGTTGTCGTCCAGTATCCATTTTGCCAGTGTGGCAGGCGCCATTTTTTCAAAAACAGGAGAAAACAGAACTCGTTTCAATGAAAATCCAGAGCAATATGTCTCAATGATATCTTTGGCATATTCATAATCAGCACGATTTCCAATGACAAACTTGATTTGATCTTTTGCATTCAGTCGGAGCAGATTTTTTAAATTATTTTTATCCGATTCGCCACTTGTGGGACACTTGACGTCAACAATCTTTATACATCGTTCGTCCACGCCGCTGCTGTCGATGCTTCCGTTTGTCTCCATCATCACTTCATAACCGCGTTCAAGAAGTTCAACGATGAATCGAGGTGTTTCACGCTGGAGCAACGGTTCTCCGCCGGTGATTTCAATCAACCGGCACTTATAGGTGACAATCTGTTGCAAAATCTCGTCGATGGTCATTTTGACGCCTTCTTCATAAGCGTATTGAGTATCACAGTAGGTACATCTCAGGTTACATCCGGTAAGCCTCACAAAAATGCATGGACGACCGCTATGTAAGGATTCACCTTGAATAGAGTAAAATATTTCATTGACCACCAGCGCCATATTCTTTTTTCCTTTTATTCAGATCTATTTTTCTATTTTTTATAACAATAGGAAATAGATAAGTAAATATTTAGTTATCATACATCTTTCAATGGTCTCTAATATAAGAAACGTTTTAAGGGTTCGGTGAACTCCAGTTTGCCAAATCCAAATATTTTGTGATATTTAATAAAGTAATATCGTCGGCAACTTAACGCATAAAATGATAGAGGGCACATGAATAGCATCAGTATTCTGAAAAATAGCGTTCAAACATACGCATGGGGTTCCTATACTGCCATACCTGAACTTTTGGGTACGGAAAGCCCATCATCCGACACCCACAGGCAGAGCTTTGGATGGGTGCTCAATTTCAATGAAGGCGAGACAGACGTGTTGCCGGTGACCCACATCAATCGTTGTGAACGAATATACTTAAGCCGTACCGAAGAGTTTGTATTGTCTGTCATCAATCTTCAGGAAGACACCACATACCACAGCCCGTCCAATAGAAGTGGGGAAATACTCCTTTGTACAGCTGGGAATGCGCTGATATTTGATTTGGCAAGCCGTGTGAAGATAGATCTGTCAAAGGGGAGCTCTATTCTCATTCCTACTGCAGTGGAGAAATACCGCATTAGCGGAGATGCCACGATTTATAAGGCGGCCGTTCCGATATCAGAGTCATGATTAACCATGACAGCCAGAATTTATTTTTGGTATAAAAAAATTTCTTCATTTGTTTACACTCAATTAGGGTAAAAAAGTATTGACATCATAGGGTGTATATTATAAAGGTTGCCCAACTTTTGGTTGATAATGGAGAGGTAAATGGCGGATAGATTG
Source organism: Desulfobacterales bacterium (assembly GCA_020345745.1). Lineage (GTDB taxonomy): Bacteria > Desulfobacterota > Desulfobacteria > Desulfobacterales > UBA11574. Next base: position 2,452,966 of record CP070768.1, on the reverse strand, counting down.
TCAGGCAGTTATTTTGTTTATTGGTATTATTATTTTACCGGCCTGCCTGAGGTGCGCTGATATAAAAACAAGATCGAAAGCGAAACAGCCGCGGGCAGGTAAAATTCCCGCGGTTTTTATTTTAAAGGGCCGTGGAGAAAAACCT
>CP070768.1:2442173-2452721 GCA_020345745.1 Desulfobacterales bacterium | reverse complement strand
GTTCAAGGATGCTATGGGGGGACGCTTCTATTCCCTTTGTAGCTGCTGCAAATGCTGCTGTTTCGGGATGGAGGCAATGGCCAGGCATGGTGTGCCGATGGTTGCTTCGTCGGGTTACGTGGCAGAGATGGACGAGGAAGTATGCGAGGCGTGTGCGGCTTGTGAGGAGATCTGTCCTTTCGAGGCTATCCACGTGAAGGAGGCAGCGGTTGTGAACTGGGAAACCTGTATGGGGTGTGGTGTGTGTGTGGAACGTTGTCCTGGTGAGGCAATGACGCTTGTGCGCGACGAGGGAAAAGGGATACCGCTGGACGTGCGGCTGTTGGCTGAGGAACAAGCTGCAAGTTGAGCTTGTGGAGAAAGATACGAATTCAGACTTTTTCTACGCAATTGGTCGTATAATGTAACAGAGCGTCAAATTCAGAGGGAGCGCGGCCTAACCTGTCAGTTCAGTTGACAGCCAGTGCCTCACAGCTTTTGGCATTTTCGATAGTTTGAGTTACCTCGTCTATTAGCACGACTCATGTTACCCTGGCTGTCAACTGACTTCTGCGTTATCTGTAAAAACCTATGTTAAAAAAACTCAAAGAAAAAATATTTGGAAAAACACCTACTACAATGGACCATGAATTTTTTGGAAAAATTGTATTTATGGGTGGAAATATTCCTGATGAAAATGATTATTGGGAATGTGAAATAGAGCTTGAAAAAGGAAAAGATCCAATAGGTATACTGATTACCGCTGGTATTGAAGGCCCATCATTTAAACAAGTTGAATTTTGTAAAGATATTATATCCAATTTAGACAAATTGTTTGATAAATGCTGGCCAATTTTCGAACCAGATTTTGAAGAGTGGACAGGAAAGACATTTAGTGGAAATTGGAGAGATGATTTTAAACTAATGGATATAAGCATTCCAAAAGATGCAAATATTAAAAATAAATGGAGTGTATGCTATTTCGTAGATGCCGCAAATCATTATTTTACTGCTAATTTTGAAAATGGTTCTCCAAAATTAAATATAATAGATGGATAATCATATAACAAAATCATGGAGCTAGTCGGGCTGTAATCGCGCCGTTTTTGTAATTATGAGTAGTTACTGGTCATCTAATTTTTCCAAGCTCATCGCTGCCAAGTCGTCCGCCACTCATGAATACGTTAACCCTCAGTAATAAAAAGATTAATCCATGTTACCTTTAATAAGTATTTATTTTGGTGGTGTTTTAACATTGCTATTAGCAATATTACATAGCCGATATTACATAATGTTTAATTGGAAAGATGATTTCGAAAAGATCACATCCATAAATGCTAGAATTTTTTATACAATTCATATAGCGTTATTGCTTTTGTTTTTCATGATTGCTGCCATCTCAATAAGTTATGCCAAAGAATTGAGCCAAAGCGTTGGCTTAGCATTTGGATTTAATCTTTTATATTCCATTTTTTGGATGTGGCGATTAATTTGGCAGTTTGTATATTTCAAAATGGAAAAAGGGCAGAAAATACCTCCGATAGGAATTTTTTTGATTATCATTTTTATACTACTGGTCGTTTCTTATTTAATACCTGTTGTGTGTAGATTTTTATAATAAATCTAAAAAGGCTAACAACTGCTGCAACCGAACAGCAAAAAGCTGGCGCTTTTTGTTCCCTTCGCTTCGCTCCGGTTGACCGGTTAAGCATGCATTAGATTTTAAGGAAGAAAGGGATTGGTATGAAAAAGAACAAAGTAATTAAAATTACAGTTATCGCTTTTATCCTTCTGGGTTGTATCTCATCAATAAATAATATTTTGGCTAATGAAAACTTAAATAATCTGTCCAAGGAGCAACAGGGTTATGTTACACGCTATGTTGAAGCGATCAATGCCGATGACTTAAGCAAACTTAAAGTCTTGATGCATTCAAGTTATTTAAACTGTATTAATTCTACTAACCAAGATTATTTTGATACGATGTTTCAGAAATCATTGAAATATGACATTCCTCAAGATTACACTGTTTCCATAGAGCCATTAGCAGATGAATCTGTGGCAAAAGAAATGGCAGGATTCAAGCAGTGGGGCTTACCTTATCCTAGTAGACCGACACATCAATTGCAGATCGATTTTAATAAAAGCGAGTATTCTTCTGTGGCTATTGTAAGGAAATTAATACTGGAAGATGGGAAATATTATGAGATTTCAGGTTGTCCCACACGGGAAATGGTTAAAAAATTCAGGAAGATGAATATTAAAAAAGAAAAAGAACGCAAACGCGCAGAAGGACTTTTTCGTAAGCTAAAAGATCCTCTTCTTTCTGAATTGACTCAGTTATTAAAAGAAGGTCGAAAAATTGACGCTTGGAAGAGATACAGTGAAGTAACAGGTGAATCATTAGCGACAGCCAAAGCGGTGTTATCTCATATTCAAACAGAATAATGATGTTTTGCGAACAGGGTCTTGGGGTCATAGTGCGGATAATGTTAACAATCGCTATTATTATTGGATTCATACTTGGGTATGGATATTGGCATTCTTCCACACATGCATCATTTTATATTCAGCTCGATTTTATGGACGCTAACAGCGAAAAACCGAAAACCATTCCAAAGGCACAGATACTTTTTTTAGACTCAGAGGGACGCTTTTTAGCCAATGGAATAAGTGATGAGCAAATTAACTATGTTCATCTGATACATCCGGAAGTCGGTGATTGCCATGAGGTAGAAAAATTAGCCTCATCTTCAAAAGAAGCCGGGAAATCCTGGCAGGAGTGCTTCGAGCACCTATCAACCTGGATTCCCAAATGGGCCAGTAAAGTCCGCCATGTAGACATAGAGACTCAAAATTGTATATTGAAGAATATCCCCGTTTCCGTTTCAAAGTACGATTCAGATTGGTTTCTTTGGTGGGTTCCTCATCCTCATATTGGCGGAAAGCCTTATTCATACTACAGTTTAAGCATAACAGTAGAAGAAAAAAATTGTGTAAACTAAATATATAACCATTTTAATGAGACAGACGCAGATGTTACTGCGGTGATCAACTCATGTCCATTATGCCTAATAAATGTTGCATCCGTATGCCGAAATGAACAGGGTAAATAGACTGAAAGGTGTTGGCATAGCATTCGGGATTTGTTTTGTATCAGCACCTATCGCAATTGCCGTAACGATCGCTTTACTTCCGTTTTGGTCTTGGATCGAATCGATGTTCGCTATCGAGTCCATTGGTCACTCGGGTCCAGCTGAGTGGTGCTATTTGGCGAGTTATATCATTATCTTGACATGCGCTGCTTTAATTTGGCGGGCAACCCAGCGTAGGACTGACATATAACCAGCCAATTCCCTTGACCGCAAATAACCCTGCCGCGTGAGATAACTTGTAACCCTATCAAAAACTATAAAGGGTGATTAAACCTCATGACGGCAATTGACCTCTGCGTTGGCTTCCCGGACAATATGAGTTCAATACGGATGATAAAGAAATTATTGAAATTATTTCTGGACATCTTGAGGTGTCTCTGCCGGAAGAGGAAGAATGGAAAACAATTAAAGATGGTGATGCTTTCGAAGTTCCCGCTCAGTCCAAGTTTGGACTAAGGGTTAAAAGACTAACTGATTACTGCTGTTCTTTTGTTGGTTAGGTCATACCAAAACATAGCAAATCAAATGCACTCAGATAAATACGGGACGCACAAGTTTGAAATCGGTGCCATTCCGCCGTTAAGCAAGTAAGGAGGGATATCAATTAAACGCATCCTGTCTATACTATTAATTGGCTTGTTCGGTCTTATTCTGTTGGTCTTGTGCGTACTGCGTTTTGGAGTTCTTCCTCACTACGACCGCCAGCACAATGCCGTGTTCGTGCGTGGCCCTTACGCTGCGTCTGATAGAACCCGGCTGCTGCACAACACCGAATTTGTCGCCGACTTGCATGCTGACTCGCTTCTGTGGGGACGCGACCTGCGCAAGCGACATTCAAAAGGCCAAGTCGACCTTCCACGTTTGATAGACGGCGGCGTGGATTTACAGGTATTCGGCGTGGTAACCAAGGTCCCAAGACAGAGCAACTATATCTCCAACCGAGACGACACCGACAGTCTGCCGCTGTTGTTTATCGCCTCCTGGCGATCCCCCGCAACTTGGTTTAGCCCGAAGGCACGCGCACTGGCGCAGGCGCGTGAGATGACCCGGCTGGCCGAGAACTTTCCGCTATCTCTTGTGCTTAACCGGGGCGACTTGTCCTTCGAAGGAATTAAAGGATTACTCGCTTTGGAGGGCATGCACGCACTTGGCGGCGAAGTAGAGGCATTAAACGAGTTTTATTCGGCAGGGTTCCGCATGATGGGATTGGCACACCATTTTGATAACGAAATCGCGGGTTCAGCACACGGAGTCGACAAGTACGGACTCACCGAACTTGGGCGTTCTCTTATTCCACGTATGGAAGCGCTTGGAATCACCATAGACCTGGCACATGCCTCGACAGCCGCTTTCGAAGACACCCTTGGCCTCGCGACCAAGCCAGTAGTCGTATCTCATGGCGGCGTAAAAGGTACCTGCCCTGGCCAGCGGAACCTGTCGGATAACCAGTTGCGCAGCATTGCAAAAAACGGGGGTGTCATCGGTATAGGATACTGGAAGGGAGCAGTTTGCGATGCAAGTGTGAAAGGAATCGTTGCCGCCATACTTTACACAGTTGAGGTTGCAGGAATTGATCACGTTGGTCTTGGATCGGATTTTGATGGCAATATAGCATCGCCCTTCGATACGACAGGGCTGCCGATGTTGACCGAGGCCCTGCTAACTACAGGTCTGTCCATAGAGGATATCAGCAAGGTGTTAGGTGGTAACGTGCGACGAGTACTTTCCGCAAACTTGCCGGAGTAGGGCTTCCCCGAAACACGACAAGTAGGCGGTAACAAAATGGATATTCACTTATGGCTGCAAAGAATCTTATTATTTAAGAGGCGTTTCGGAAGTCTCGTATGCCCACGTTATGTAGAGAGGAGATAATAGAAATTGTTAACTGGAATACACTTTATTTTAACATACGCATGCAACTTTGAATGTGATCATTGCTTTTTGTACAGCAGTCCCATGTCACAAGGCACGTTTACCATAGGTCAGGTTACCAAGATCTTGGCTGAGGCAGAGAAAATAGGCACTGTTGAATGGATATTCTATGAAGGAGGAGAGCCATTCCTACTCTTTCCTCTATTAAATGAAAGTATAAAGCGTGCCAGTGTGAAAGGCTTTAAGGTTGGTGTAGTAACAAATGCCCACGGCGCTAATTCTGAAGAGGATGCTGAATTGTGGTTAAGGCCTCTTGCTGAATCGGGCTTGTCATTTCTCAGTATAAGCAATGACACTTTTCACTATGGTGAGGAACCAGAAAATCCTGCAACCATTGCTTCTTCTGTTGCTAAGAAACTGGGCATTGAGGCTTCAACAATCTGTATAGAACCACCGCAGGTTATACAACCATCCACAAATGTGGAAGACAAAGGACAGCCTGTCGTTGGCGGGGGAGCAAAGTTCAGAGGCCGGGCCGTCGAGAAGCTAACTAAAAACCTTCCTCTCAGACCATGGAGCGAGTTATGTGAATGTCCATATGAGGAGCTTGAGTCGCCCTCCAGGGTACATATCGATGCACATGGGAATGTCCAAATTTGTCAAGGCATCAGTATGGGTAATATGTGGATGACGCCCCTATCTGAACTCGTTCTTAAATACCGCCCAAATGATCACCCTATTTGCGCCCCGCTGCTTCGGGGAGGTCCGTCGGAATTGGCAAAAGCGTTAGGTGTAGCGCCTGAGCCAGGATATGTAGATGAATGCCATTTTTGCTATTTAACTCGTAGGGCAAATATAGAAAAATATCCTGATTATCTAGCACCTAAACAGGTATATGGATTCGAATGAGTCGAGCAAGGCAATCAATAAACCTGGAGACCTAACCCTGCGCCCTTGCAGCCGGCAGCTGAACGCTGCAGCTGAAGGGCCCGTTAGATAGCTTAAAATAAGACAAAAAAGGATGAACAATGATAAAATTAATTGGCGCTGTATTGTCAATCTTCATAGCCGGCATATTAGTAGGTGTGATAATAAAGAAATAAAAAAACATCGGGCTCAAACCCATATATAGTTGCATCATATCTTGCGCAAACATGACAGCATAATGGTTGTAAGATACTAATTATAGGAGACTTAATAATGGTAGATCAGAAATGGTTAACAACTGCAGCCGGTGTAAAAATGCCACGGATTATTTACGGCACGGCCTGGAAAAAAGACCGCACGGCAGATCTGGTGGTGCAAGCCGTCCAAGCAGGATTTAGAGGGATTGATACCGCTGGCCAACCGAAACACTATAACGAACCACTGGTTGGAATAGCACTTAACCGGCTGAAAGACCATGGTATCGAACGCAAGGCGTTGTTCCTACAAACCAAATTTACCCCACTTGCTGGTCAGGATCCAACACAAATGCCATACGATAAGAATGCCCCTGTTGAGGTACAGGTCGCCCAATCCTTTGAGGCATCGAAAAAAAACCTACAAACAGAATATGTGGATTCTCTGGTACTGCATTCACCAATAGCACCCTACTTGCTTTTGATGAAGGTATGGAACGCAATGGAAAAAATTCAAAGGGCCGGTGGTGCTGGTCAGCTGGGAATCAGCAACTGCTATAACATTGAAGTGATAAGGGCACTCTATGCCGATGCCAACGTGAAGCCAGCGGTGGTACAAAACCGGTTTTATCAGGAAACAGGGTATGATGCAGACTTGCGGCACTGGTGCTCTGAACATGGAATTATTTACCAGAGTTTTTGGACCCTCACTGCAAATCCTCATATTCTGGCAAGCAATACCGTCCAAACCATTGCTCAAAAATATAAAAAAACTGATGCGCAAATTCTTTTTCGATATCTCAGCCAAAAGGGTATTGTGCCGCTTACCGGAACATCATCTGAGCAGCACATGAAGGAAGACCTCAGCATCTTTGACTTTGAGCTTTCTTCTGAGGATTTAAACAAGGTGGGTCTCCTTTTAAATCAGGTGTAACCCGTCGCTGGGAATCGACGCGAGAAGCGCCAGGTTAGAAAATAGATATGCTTTAATTCTCTCCTGTAATTTTACACTGGAAAAACGTCCGCTTTTACTTTATAAGCATTATTTCTATAATTTTCTTCTTATCAATCGTTATACCAATCATAGGAATTTAAAATGACCATTCAATCATGGCTCATGTATCTGACACTAGTCATCGTCGCAACATCAACACCCGGACCGGCGGTCCTTTTCATAACAACCAACTCAACTTTACATGGATGGAGAAAAGCCGCATTTGCTGCACTTGGTAATATTGTGGGTCTTTTTTGCCTAGGCATCATCGCTATTACAGGATTGGGGACAATACTCAAAACTTCTGAAATTATTTTTAATATTATCAAATATGCTGGAGCAGGTTATCTAATCTATTTAGGTCTTAAGTTGATTTTTCAAAAAAGTTTGGATTTTGCCAAAATGCAAAACCAATTGATCTCGCCTAATGTTTCATCGCAAAAAATATTCTTTCAAGCCTTGGGCGTTGCACTGAGCAATCCAAAGGCAATCGTTTTCCTGACCGCCCTGTTTCCACAGTTTGTAAAAATCAACGAAGCATTAATTCCCCAATTTTCTCTGCTGATTGCTACTTTAATGATTTTTTCATTCTCATTTTTGATGTTCTATGCATTGCTGGCGTACAGGGCAAAAACCTGGATATCAAAACCAAATAGAATTAAAGTCTTCAATCGAACCAGCGGTTCAATTTTTATTGGCATTGGTATTCTACTGGCCACTTCAAATAAATAGAGGCATCACAAGCGCTTTCGTCAGATGCCAAAAAAAATCGCAACTAAAGAGCAGCGTTATGTTTTAAGGATAAGCAAATATCTTTGGAAAAAATGAAATCAACTACTTTATTTTTCAACGAAAAAAATCAGCAGATTGTTTTGATTGAAAAGGAAAATCATTTTATAAAATTAGCAAGCAACAGCGAAGCATTGGGGACCTCCCTAAAGCGTAGAATCGTTACGAAAAAGAGGTGCATGGTACATAACAAAACGCTGTATTGGAAGCTTGCTCAGCTTCGCTGCATAAAAACCAGTGAGCTTTAATGTTCCACAGCATGAAAGAAAGAGGTCAATAAATTTGAAATACGTGCATGGATATGATCAAAGGGAAAATATACGGTTGCAAGATCAAGCCTCAACGCTTGTCGAATTACTACATGCTGATACATCTTATCCGGCAAGGAGCAAAGTCCTTGAGGCGGGTTGCGGTGTAGGTGCACAAACCATAACTTTGGCCCGTAACAGCCCGCATGCACATATCATCTCAATTGATATATCCGAGAGTTCGGTTGCAGAAGCCAAGAGAAAAATTGAGGGCGCAGGATTCACCAAGGTAAGCTTCCAGCAGGGCGACATCTTTAAACTGCCATTTAAGCCGGAATCATTCGACCATATCTTCGTTTGTTTTGTTCTCGAACATTTGACACGTCCGGTTGAGGCACTGCATTGCCTAAAAAACCTTCTTAAGATCGGCGGTACGATCACAGTTATCGAGGGAGACCACGGATCGACCTATTTCTATCCTGACAGTGAAGCAGCGCACCAAGCGATTCAGTGCCAAGTCGAACTGCAAAAAAGAACCGGTGGCAATGCCAATATAGGTAGAGAGCTACATCCCTTATTAGATTCAGCAGGTTTCAGCTCTATCCATGTATCTCCGCGAATGGTTTACGTTGATTCAAGTAAACCTCTGCTTGTCGAAGGCTTTACCAAGAACACTTTTACGGCAATGATCGAAGGCGTACGTGAATCCTCTATTGAAGCTGGTTTAATTGACGAAAAAACCTTTGATGACGGAATTAAAGCGTTATACAGAACAACAGAAAAAGATGGGGTTTTTTGCTATACGTTTTTCAAGGCCATTGCAACAAAAAATTAGTCGCTCAACGAGCGGTTAAAGTACGGATATCAGGGGCGTCCATAAACAAGCTTCGAGCAGTAAAAAATCAGCAAAAATGAAGCTCCCCGCCTTAAAAGATGGGGCTTGCGGGGAGCAGGTCGGTCAACATTTTCAACGGGCAAAAGGATTTAATCAAACATGAAAACTATCGGTCTGCTGGGCGGAATGAGTTGGGAGTCAACAGAACTTTACTACCGTCTTATCAATGAAGGCGTTAAGGCCAAACTCGGGGGTCTGCATTCAGCCCGTATTGCCTTAGTCAGTGTTGATTTTCATGAAATTGAAAAAATGCAGCAAAACGGCGATTGGACAGGTGCCGGAAAAATGCTGGCTCAGGCTGCCAAAAGTGTGGAGGCTGCCGGAGCAGATTTTCTGCTGATTTGTACCAACACGATGCATAAGGTTGCGCCTCAAATTGAACAGGCAATCAGCATCCCTCTTTTGCATTTAGCTGATGCAACAGCAGAACGAATAAAGCAAAGGGGCTTGAACAGGGTCGGGCTCTTGGGAACAAACTTTACCATGGAACAAAACTTTTACAAAGGCCGTTTGCTGGAAAAACATGACTTGGAGGTGATAATTCCCTCTTTTGAAGATAGGCAGATTGTTCACCGTGTTATTTACGAAGAGTTGTGTCTCGGGAAAATTTTTGACGCCTCAAGAAACGAATATTTGCGAATCATTGATGACATGAAGGAGCAAGGTGCTGAAGGTATCATTGAAGGCTGTACAGAAATCGTGCTGCTGGTTAAACAGGAACATACCGACATTCCCCTTTTTGACACAGCAGCAATTCATGCTGAAGAAGCTGTAAACCGTGCCCTTGCGGCTTAACTACAAGAGGCGCTGACCGGTTTTGCTCGAAACTTGGGCGATTGCCGAGTTGTAAATACCTTTAAATGAAATATGTCACCATCACCCCCTTTGCACATTCGGCTATTGATTCATATCCCTTAGATAAAAATAAGTGTTTTTCCTATATAAAAATCAGTAGTTCCCCTGATTGATCTTTTAATCGTCTCATATTAGATAATCCTTTAGAGCCAAAAATAAAACAAGCCATCTCAAAAATATAAATCACGTTCAGGGGCAAGGCGTGAGACGCCATAGGCGTCGTGTGTAATATATAAAAAACGCAGCATACACGGGAGTATGTGAGCATTTTAAAGAGGCTCGCAACGCCGTACTTGGACATTAGATGTATTATTGAGATGGCTTGTAACAAACGCCTGTACAGATATTCTGACCACTTCTCCATACTCACCCGCAAGCAGAGGCGCTATGTAAAAAATTCAGAACCATCATCAGCCCAAAGAATATGTTTAGTCAGTGAAGCTCCCGGCCTAAAAAGGCGGGGCTTGCGGGGCGTTATGTGCCGATATTGAAACTGAGGAGATGCTCATAAAACCCAAGTTTGCACCGGGGGAAAATATAGCAATGAAGGTACCTGTTCATAAGTTTGACAGGACGCCCTTCTTGTCGGGTCGCTTCAGAAAGGAGGCATAATGAAAAAAGGGAGTATTATGGGCCGACC
>CP070768.1:2422378-2442073 GCA_020345745.1 Desulfobacterales bacterium | reverse complement strand
TGCAAAGCAACGACAGCCGGATTAAATCGCTCAAGATGCCCAACCTGTAAAATAAGCCCCTTTGATTCCGAGAGCCGAACCAGTTCATCAGCCTCCTCAAGGGTCGTTGTCATCGGTTTTTCAACCAGTACATCGATATTATGTTCTAAACAATCTTTGGTAATGATATAATGATCAGACGTTGGCGCAGCTATGCTGACAGCATCGACTCTGCCAATAAGATCCCGATGGGTTGAATATGCCTTTGTAGCAAATTTTTTAGCGATATCCTCAGCCGTGGATTGGTCAACATCGGCTACACCCACCAGGTCAACGTGATCCATTCGTGCATACTTTTCAGCATGAAATTTCCCAAGATAACCTACACCAACAACACCGACATGGAGTTTTCTCATCTTGTTTTCTCCAGGGCCACTATGGAAATATCGAATTTATTCGCCAGATCGACCATCTCCATCTTGTCAAAAACCACCGCCTTTCCGGCTTCGACAACCAGTACCTTTGCCCCTGCTTCATACATCGTTTCAATCGTTTGAACACCAACAGCAGGAATGTCAAACCGTGTGTCTTGGTTGGGTTTACATACTTTAACCACCACAGCTGTTCCTTCTCCGAGGCTCCCTCCTCGCAGAATCGTGGCATCGGTTCCGTCAATAGCCTCAACCGCGAGAACTGACCCCCCCCCAACCACGACACATTGTCCGATATCAAGGCGACCGATCTCTTTTGCCAGTTTCCAGCCAAGCTCAATATCTGCCTTCTCGTGTCGGCTTGGTTTCCGTTTTGTCCAACAGCCTTTTTGAGCAAGAAGGTTCGGTAATAAAAATGTTGAATCCTGTATATGAATACCCTCTTTTTCAAGGACCTTGACAAAGCTTCTTAAGAGTCCATCATCATGCGTATGTTTCATTCTGGCAACTATGGAAATGGCTTTGGTGTCAGGTCTTACATCCGAAAACATCTTCGTCTTTGTAATGCCGCCTATCATAACCGCCTGGTCAATTTTGCTTTTTTTAAAAAATTTAATGATGCGATTGATTTGTCCTAAATAAATCCATTCAATAGCATCAACGTAGTCCTTTAGGGTAGGGTCCGTCTCATTATTATGAGCAACAGCATAGATAGCAAAGCCTTTCGATTTGGCCTCTTTTGAAAAAAGGATGGGGAACTGGCCGCCCCCTGCAATGAGCCCGATTCGCATCATCGTAATTATCTGCCCTAATTAAGCTTAATCAGGGTGCTATCTTGTGATACCTCGTTGTGAGGATTGGATAAAATCGATTAAATCGATCACCTCGGGAATCTGTTCAACCTCAGCTTTGACTCTTTCGATGGCCTCATTCAAGGTAAGACCAATTCGAAAAATAATTCGGTAAGCCTTCTTCAAAACGGTCAGCGTCTCCTTGGAAAACCCCTGCCGTTTTAGCCCCACATTGTTTAAGCCATGTAGTTTTGCGCGGTCGCCTGACGCAATGACATAAGGAGGAATATCCTTTACCACTGCAGCCTTTCCGCCAATATATGCATAATCTCCGATTCTCACGAATTGATGAACGGCCACTAATCCGCCCACCGTTACGAAATCTCCGACAATGATGTGGCCGGCAAGGGTTGCATTATTTGCAAAAATAACTTCTCTTCCGGTTATACAGTCATGGGCAATGTGAGCATAGGCCATCAATAAGTTATCTTCCCCGACTTCAGTAATACCACCGCCGAATTCCGTTCCTCTATTAATGGTCACAAACTCACGAACAATCGTACCGCGACCGATGCTAACATGAGTCTTTTCACCTTTGTATGCCAGTGCTTGCGGCGGTGCTCCGATGGAGGCATATTGAAATATTTGGCATTCGGGGCCAATGGTAACATAAGATTGAACAACGACATGGGCTCCTATGACGGTTCCTGATCCGATGGCAACATCTGCCTCGATAATCGAGTACGGTCCAATATCAACATTCGTGTCGATCTCGGCTTTCGAATCAACAATTGCGGTTGGATGTATCATGATTTTTCCTCAAAAGTGGCCATAAGTTCCGCTTCAGCGACTCGTTTTTTTTCAACAAAGGCAATACCTGACATTTTGAACACCATTGCCCTCCGCCGCAAAAATCGCAATTCAAATATGATTTGATCTCCAGGCACAACAGGCTTTCGAAATTTCACTTTATCCATCCCCATAAAATACATCAGGGAGCCCTGCTTTTCTTTAGGTAATGATGCAGCAGCCAGGATGGCGCCAGCCTGGCCCATGGCCTCTATTATAAGCACACCGGGCATAACCGGATTTTTCGGAAAATGGCCCTGAAAGAAAGGTTCATTGATGGTTACATTTTTTAAAGCAACAACCTTCTCGTTCGGTACCAATTCAACGACTCGATCAATCATAATAAATGGATATCGATGTGGCAGGAGGTTCATAATCTCTTGAATATGATATGGATTATCCATTTTCTCCCTCCGATCCCTCAATTTTCTTTAATTTCTTTTCCAGACCAGTTAGCCTCTTTTTCAATTCAGGGAGTTGTGGAATGATCTTTTGGACCCTAAGCCATATCCGGTGGGGCATTGCCAAAGTTCCGGACAAAACCTCACCATCTGGCACTGATTGGGCAACCCCCGCCTGTGGGCCAATGATAACATTATCGCCTATGGTTAGATGGCCGCCAACCCCTGCTTGCCCCGCCAGAACGGCGTGCTTTCCAATGGTAACACTCCCTGAAATTCCTACTTGAGCCACCAGTATACTGTTCTCACCCACCGTCACATTATGCCCAATGTGAACCAAATTATCGGTCTTGACACCTTTCTTAATCCAAGTTTTACCAAATGTTGCCCTGTCAATGGTGTTTCCGGCGCCGATCTCCACATCATCATCGATCTGAACAATGCCTGTATGGGGAATCTTGTAATGCTTTTCGCCATCAGGTACAAAACCGAAACCATCACTCCCTATAACAGAACCTGCATGAATGGTCACCCGATTCCCTATTATCGTTCGATCAAGAATCGTTACATTGGGATAAATCTTAACATCATCTCCAATAACAATGTTGTCGCCGATAACAACATTGGGATATAGGATGACACGATGACCGAGGGTTACGTTATCTCCAATGACAACATAAGGGGCTATCGATATCTCTTGTCCTTGTGAAAACGGTTGACCGATAGACACCTTCGAGCTGATACCCGACATTGGCTTGGCGGATGGGTAAAAAAGCTCCAAAACTTTGGCAAAAGCAAGTCTTGGATTGTCCACCTGTATGATATTTTTCGTCGATGCTTCAAAGGTTTTAGGAACAATCACTGCCCCGGCGTTCGTTTGCTCCAACCGTTTTAAATACTTTGCTTCACTGGCACATGTTATGTCATCTTCACTGGCAGTGTCAAAAGGTGCAACATCACGAATAATCTTGTCCATATCACCTTTGACCTCACCTTGAGTAACTTCAGCTATTCTAGAGAGTAATAGCTCCATTATCCGTATATCCTTAATTACTTCCTGTGTTAAACGCTCTCTATTCTGCTTTCTTTACCTTTGATTTATCTTCGGCTTTCTCAGCAAAACTGGCGTTGTATTTCTGTATAATGATATCTGTGATATCAACTGTCTTTGGTGAATACAACACACCAACACGTTCTATAATTAGAAGATATCCTTCATTTTTTCCGATCTTCTGGACGATCTCGAAAAGTTCTTTTCTTATGCGTGTGACAAATTTCTTCTCAACATCTCTCATACTGTTTTCGTATCTTTTCTGAAGAGATTTAAAATCGTTAATTCTTATTCGAAGGTCACGTTCTTTTTCCCCCCGCATCTCCTTGCTCATCACCAGAGCCTCACGCTCAAGCTTTTTTTTGATCTCTTCAATTTCCGCATATTTATTTTTAAGATCGGCCTCCATCTGTTTTCCTTGTTTTTGGATTTCAGCCTTTGCCTGTTTGCCGGCGATTGATGTTCCGAAAATTCTCTGGAAATCGACAACCCCGATCTTGGCGACGTCAGCCCCATATGAAGGAACGATGAAAAAACAAAAAGAAATGGATACCGCCATTAAAATAACCGTTAAAGTTCGCATGTAGTCCTCCTGAAATATTCAGCAAGTCAATGATTATTATATTGCCTTATCCTGATTTTCACGCGCCTGATGCGTTTATTTGTAGAATTAAAATCGTGCCACGATTTTATATAATTCCTTTTTCCTCCATTTGAATTCATCCCGCGCTGTAAGCAGTGGGGAATTCAAATTGAAATATTCAGGTTAAAACGCCGCACCCATGGAAAAGTCCCAACGCCCGCCAGTTTCATCAAGATCACCGGCATCAAGTATGTGGCCATATTCTATGCGGATTGGCCCCAGCGGAGAATACCATCTAAAACCGAATCCAGCGCTCTGTTTTAAATTACCTAGGTCGATATCCTCATCGTTATTATAAACATCACCGGTATCGAAAAAGATGACGCCATACAGCCCTAGTTTCTTATATACGGGGATTCGATATTCAACATTAAACTGCACAAACTTGTCTCCTCCAATCTCATTGCCATCTTCATCTAAGACAAAGATGTCCCTCCACTCAAAACCACGCAATGAATTCATCCCACCAAGATAAAAACGTTCGTAATCAGGAAGTATGCCTCCACTATGTTCTTCAACATACCCTGCTTTTCCATGCAAAAATCCCACAGTACTCCAAAAAAGCGGTATGAACCATCCGGTTTCTACCTCATATTTGGTAAAGGCAATGTCTCCACCCAGTCCGGCATATTTCACGGTTAGACTATGCTGTGATCCTTTTGTCGGATTAATGGGATGGTCCCTTGAGTCATATCTTATGGATGGTGATATACTGCTTGTGACATTTGTCCCTTCTAGGTCTTTGATCGAATTTGCAGCATCTATGGAAATATTTTTAATATCGGCAATGTCGTAATTATATTTAAGATGGACACGGGTAAAATCATAAATAGGATAACCGAATCTTACCCCTCCTCCTATGCTGTGTCTATCATAATCATCATAATCGGTCTCCCAATTATACAGATCAAAGCCTGCTGATAACGGAATATCGAACAGCCAAGGCTCGGTGAAACTCAGGCTATAACGTGTTGTCGTTCCCCCTATCTCTCCTTTTAGCTCAAGGATTTGTGCGCGCCCAAAAAGGTTTTTTTGAGAAATTGAGGCCATGCCAAAAAGGTTTTGAACGCTGCTGTAACCCGCTCCGAAACTAAAAGCACCGGTGGACTTTTCAGTAACCTCTATTTTGTATATCATCTTATCATCGGCACTTCCCTTTACCGTGTTCACTTTTATGTCTTCAAAAAAATCCAGCCGGTATAGATTTTGTACGCCGCGCTTTAATCGCCTGCCGCTATAGAGTTCCTGCTCATACACTTTGAGCTCTCGACGGATGACCTTGTCTCTGGTCTTTGTGTTGCCACTGATAATAATAGTTTCAAAATAGACCTGTCCGCCTTTTTCAATAGTATAGGTTATATTGACCTTCAGTTCATCAATGTTTTCCTCAATTTGAGGATTTACATCTGCAAAAGCATAACCTTCATCGGAATAAATATCCGTAAGAACCAACACATCATTACGCACAATCTCACGATTATAGTATGTCTCCTTGGTGATTTTCAGTTTTTCTAGCAATGTCTCCTTGTCTAAAACAAGGTCTCCGGCGACGTCGATATTCCCGACTTTATACTGAGGCCCTTCATCAATTTTTATCGTAATATCAATCCAATTACCTTTATATTCAATCTTTGGATCCCCAACCTTTGCCTGAATGTAACCGTTGTTGTGATAAAAAGCCGACAGCTGAGTTATATCCTGATCCAGATCCTCCTTGTCCAGATCTCCCGACGATGTTATCCAAGAAAAAAAACCTTTTTCCGACGTCTTTATTATTTTTTTTAATTTTTTATCTTCGTAAGCAACGTTTCCTTTAAATATTATATGTCTTACCAGAACTTTCTCTCCCTCTTCAACGACAAACTCAAGATCGGCCTGATTGTGTTCGAGCCGGTTGATATTATAAGAAACGTTGACATTATGGTAATTTTTGTCTGTGTAAAGCGTTTCTATGCGTTGAACGTTACTACGAACTTGAAATACATTCAGAATTGAACCTGTTTTTAAGTTTAAACCTTCCTTGATCTGTTCATCGTCCAAAACATTATTCCCTTTAAACCGAATTAGACGGATGGTAGGTTTCTCTTTGACTGTAAATACAATGGTCTTGCCCTCCGGCCCTTTTTCGGCTTCGATTCGGATATCGTCAAAATATCCCATAGCATAAACTGCCTTTAGGTCTTCTGATAGGCTTTTGGCAAGGTAGACATCTCCTGGCTTTGTTTTAATCCTTTTATTGATGGCATCGGCTTCGATACGCTTATTTCCGGTCACAATCACTTTAGCCACTTTTTCGCGTTTGAAAAGCTTCAGCCCGATATTTTTTGCAAGTTGGTTTACTATACCAAGTAAATTCTCGGCGCCTTGGCCCTCTTGAAAAAATACACCAGGTGGTTCCTGGCCAAAAGATTCCACCATCTTTGCGTCCAGGCTGAATTTTTGTCCGATCCATGTCAGGCTTCCCCAGACGACATAATCAGCGTTTTGTTTTAAACCAAAACTTCGAATGGCATCGATACGGCTCGTTATTGTTTCATCTTCTAACGCAAGAGCGCTTTCCACGTCCACTATAATAGCGCCCCCGTCCTTGAGGTTGTTCTTTATCACTTCTAAAATTTCAGTTTTAACATAGGAAAGATCTTTCATTGAATGAACTTCAAAAGGTATTACGGCCACCCTGATTTTATCTATGGAAAATACAGTATTCGGAAGAATGCATAACATGACAATGACCAATAGGCTCAAACGTTTTATCATATAATTCCTATGAAACCTTACTGCTAGTTGGAAATTCCGTATTTTCTAAGAAACTTTGGGTTGATCTGACATTTACTGGCTTCAGGCTTTTTCTTCCTGTCGGTATCAATCCACCAACTCTGCGAGTTTACCATCAATGATAGTTGCTCTCCTTGACATTTTTGATGCAAGATCCATGTTATGCGTAACCACAACCAAAGCGACACAAAATTCTTGATTCAACTCCAAAAGCAAATCATGAATTTGCTCGCTAAATCGTTTGTCAAGGTTTCCTGTCGGCTCATCAGCCAAAAGAATAACAGGTTTAAGTACCAAGGATCTGGCAAGAGCAACTCGCTGCTGTTCACCACCTGAAAGTTTCCCTACCCTGAAAGACAACCTGTCTTTAAGCCCAACCCTGACAAGTATTGTTTCTGCAGCCTCCATGGCCTTTTGCTTACTCATCCCACTGATGAATGCCGGCATCATGGCATTTTCAAGAGCCGAAAACTCGGGAAGAAGATGATGAAACTGAAATACAAAACCGATAGATGCATTCCGAAATTTTGCCATTCTGGCCTGATCAAAGAGAAATACATCCTCGCCTTGGTATAACAATGTCCCGCTATCTGGCCGATCAAGCGCACCTAAAATGTGGAGTAGCGTCGACTTTCCAATTCCAGACGCCCCGACAATAGCCACCGTCTCTCCCGCATCCAAATTAAAGTCTATCCCTTGCAAAATATCTACACGAATACCATTATTGTCGAAACCTTTGTAAATATCCTTTGCAGACATTAAAAGGTTTGAGTATGATCCTACGGCAGTGCTTTCCAAATTAACCATAACGTATCGCCTCAACAGGATTTAATTTCGACGCTTGGTGTGCGGGATAGAGAGTTGCAACAAAACAGATGAGCATTGCTGCAGCGGCAATCATAGAAACATCCAAGATTTCAAGTCTGACTGGAAGGGTTGAAATATAATAAACATCTCCGGGAAGCTCGATAAACTTATATTTTTCCAGCAGCTTACATAAAATAAATCCCAAACACACGCCTAACGTCGTGCCCACAGCACCGATGACCATTCCTTTGAATATAAAAATCCGCTTTATGCTCTTGTCGGTGGCACCCATGGCTTTTAATATCGCAATATCCTTTGTCTTTCCCATCACCATCATAATGAGTGTGCCTGCAATGTTAAAAGCAGCAACCAAAACAATAAGAACCAAAATAATGAACATTACTGTTTTTTCCAGTTTAAGTGCGGAAAACAGATTTCGATTCATCTGCATCCAATCTTTAGCCCAATAAGGAAATCCTATCTTTTCAATAATTCTTTGAGCAATTTTTCTGGCACCATAAATGTCATCTACCTTGACCTCAATGCCGGTGACAGAGTCTCCCATGCGTAAAATCTTTTGAGCTTCGCCCAAATGGATGTAGGCAAGAGATCCATCATATTCATACATCCCGGATTGAAAGCGGCCCATCACCATGAAACGCTTCATCGCCGGCAGATGACCTATGGGAGATATAATTCCTCTGGGCGATATTAAATAAACCGTATCGCCCTCTACGACGCCTAAATTCTTAGCAAGCTCTTTTCCCAAAATAATCCCAGGCGTAGAGGATGCTGAATCGCTTCCAGAATACGAACGCTTCAATGTTTGGGTTATATCGGACCCGAGAATCTCAAGTACACTTCCCACAGAATCAGGTTCTATACCTCTTAGTACGATTCCGGACACCCCTGATGTCGAACGCAGCATACCCTGAGTGTAGATAAACGGTGTAACGGCCTTCACCCTATTGGTCGCCTCTATCTTTTTAACCACCCCGCGGTAGTCGTAAAAGGACCCGCCGTGACGCATGACCACTATGTGAGATTCAACCCCAAGTATTCGTTTCTTCAGATCAGACTCAAATCCCGCCATCACCGCAATAACAATAATAAGCGCCATGACACCTACCATCACTCCAGCAATGGAAAGCATTGTAATTAATGAAATAAACGCCTCTTTCTGTTTGGTTCTCAGATAGCGGCCGCCGATGAAATATTCAAAAGACATATGGACTGACAGGGCTCCAAATATAGATAATTAAACTTGCCTAGCTAACGTATTTATTTAAGGGTGTCAAGGCCAACCCTCATTCGGGCAAACGAGTCATAAGAACCTAGAAATAGTCACATCAGGCTGGAGGATTGACTTGTTTTAACTTCATGGTAAACGTGGTCCCTTTAGCCTTTTGACTCTCAACATCAAGCCAATAACTATAGGATTCGAGTATGCTGTGAACGATGGAAAGTCCAAGACCTGTACCATCTGGTTTTGTTGTGAAAAAGGGATCAAAAATTGATTTCAAGACATCTCTTGGCATGCCGCAACCATTGTCCGTAATATCGATTCTCACATAATTGTGTTTCAAGGAATAAGTTCTAATTTCGATAAGCCCTTCACCTTCAATCGCCTCCGCAGCGTTTAAAAGTAAATTCCAAAGAACTTGTCGTAAGTGTACCGGATCCATCTCTATCCAAATGTTTGGATCCAGGTGGTTTTGTATCTGAATCCTTTCGCGACAGGTTTGATCCTTTTCAAAAAGCTTAATCGTTTCAATCAACGTTCTGTCGAGTCTAATGATCTCGATTTTCCCCACAGGCGGCTTAGCAAAAAAAAGGAAGTTATTTGCAAGTGAACTTAACCGATCAGTCTCTCGCAAAACAATTTGCATCAGTTTATCGAGCTCGGGGTCAAATTGAATCTCTTTTTTCAATATCTGTATTGAACCTGCCAGAGATGCCAGTGGGTTTTTTATTTCATGAGCCATACCAGCGGCCATTTCACCCATATAGGCCATTTTTTCCACCCGTTTGACACGCTCCTCCATAGTGGAAAGTTCTCTTCTTGTTTTTCTTACTTGCTCCGATAAAAAACCGCTCAGAAAAGCAACGGCAAAACAGGCCACCATGGTAATCAATATTTTGAAACTAACATAGCTCCATGAGTGATTCGCCGCAACAATACTCTCTTCCATTACAAAGGGTTGCAAAATTCCGTAGTATTCCAGATCTATCATTATGCCGTACTGGATACTGCACAGCGACGCCATGATCATGCTCCCTCTTCGGAAAAGGAGCATACTCGAATAGATAATGACAACCAGGTACAGAAACGAAAAAATACTTGCAAAGCTGCCGGTCACGAAAATGATCAGAGTGACCACAAACGTATCGATTCCGATTTGGATATAAGCAAAAAGAAGTTCTCGCTTTATGTGCTTAAGGATCAGGGCATAAATAAATGACAGCAGAAACATGGCGGTAATCAGTCCATAAAGAACCAGCAACGGACTGACCAAGGGAGAAGGGTCCTCGCCAAGCTGGAAAATAATAGTAGATCCCAGCAATAGAGAGGTAAAAATGACCCGCGAAAACATCAGCCACTGAAGCTTATGAAGCAAATCGTTTTCGGGTTTGGTGGGGGATCTGTGTATAAAAGGCAAAATATGCTCGTTTTCTTAACCAGCCACCACAGACGCCATTTTAAATATTGGCAAATACATAGAGACAACCAGGCCGCCGATAATCACACCCAGAAAAACCAGCATGGCCGGTTCCATCATTGTGGTTAAATTCTCCACTGCCTGATCGACTTCTTCATCATAAAAGTCGGCAATTTTACCCAACATTGCATCAAGGGCGCCGGTCGATTCACCAACCGAAATCATTTGGCATACCATCGCTGGGAAAACGCCGCTTTCAAGAAGCGGTTCAGACATCGTTCGACCCTCCGCTATGGCTGATCGGGTCTCGTACACTGCCGCTTCAATCGTTTTATTTCCTGCTGTTTTAGCAACAATATCAAGCGCATCTAAAATTGCCACACCACTAGCAAGCATGGTTCCCATGGTTCGCGTAAATTTGGCTACAGCAGCCTTGCGAACAAGGGGCCCAAAAACAGGCAGCTTGAGTAAAAATTCATCCATAAATGCCCGTCCCTTTTCGGTTTTATAAGATCTCCTGAAGGCAAATGCCCCTAAAATTAAAGCAATGATGATAAAATGGATGTTTCCTTTGGTAAACCGACTCATTTTGATAACGATTTGGGTAGGCGCGGGAAGCGCACCGCCCATACCCTGAAACATTTCCTCAAATACAGGTATAACAAAAATCATAATTATAGCCACAACGATAACCGCAATGACGATAGTCACGAGGGGATATATCATACCACCCTTTATCCGGGATTTAAGCTTGGCCGCCTTTTCCATATAAGACGATAGCCTTCTTAAAATCTCGTCAAGGATACCCCCAGCCTCGCCTGCGGCCACCATATTGACAAACAGATCATCAAATTGTTTGGGATATTTTCTCAACGCTTCCGCAAACGTTTGTCCACTTTCTACGTTTCCCTTTATCTCCTTTAATATTCGTTTAAATGTCTTATTCTCCATTTGTGTGTGGAGAATGTCCAGGCACTGAATAATGGGTAGTCCGGCATCGATCATGGTGGAAAATTGCCGGCAAAAAAGAATGACATCATCATTCGTTACTTTTGGCTGCAAGAAGGATACATTCGCAAAAATGTCTTTGGGTTTTATCTTAATCTTGGAAGGTGTAATCTTTCTTCTCAACAGATCAGCACGCACAGCCTCTTCGTTTGGGGCTTCCATCTCACCTTTTCTATTCTTATTTTTCTTGTCTTTTCCCTTCCACATATAAACTGGCATGATCTTTCCTCCCTTTTAACTGGAGACGAGGGCTAGCTCATAACAAGATTCCGATTTGGCTTCGTTTAATGTAAAAAAAATGCCGGTTGGCATCTTTCTCACCGTGATCTCACCTTTCCATTCGTTAATTTAATATATTTCTTTCCATAGGGGTAACTTTCGTTATAAAATACTTCAGCACCAAAAAAATCTTTTTATAAAACGACTTAACAAATTGCTTTATTAACAAAATTATAGTTATTTACTATCATAAACAGAGCCAAACAACAACCGCTTTGCTGATTTTATTGTATCCTCGATGATTTTGCAGGGCTTGCCAGTCGCTAGCGGAAATCGGTAAGGATCTTTCCACAAAGGGATTTTTTCTATTGGATATGAGCTGGTTAAAATAATCAATTTTATTCTCCCGTCACCATTTGACACGCTTAAAATGGGTTATACAGGTTGCTAAACCGGCCCATATATGTATAAATTTATTACCTAAAAAACGACATGAAAATTTTGCAAACGTTTGTCAAATCGATACACAAATAGTGTGCGTCCAGAATTTCATTGAAATGGGACCTAGCTAAATATACACTTAAATATACATGCCATTGCAAAATATTTCACACGGTCTTTAGACATTATTCAACCCTACACAAGCAGGACCCTATGGTATCCGATACAGGCATTTACAATAAAAAAGACCTTACCATAATTACCACCCACATCAATGCCGATTTTGATGCATTGGCCTCCATGCTTGCGGCTCAAAAGTTATATCCTGATGCTCTCGTGGTTTTTCCCGGATCCCAGGAAAAAAATTTAAGAAATTTTTTTGTTAAATCAATGGTTTATCTATTTAATATGATCGACATCAAAGACATCGATTTTGCCAATCTTAAACGCTTGGTTCTGGTAGACACGAGGCAGGCTAACCGTATCGGAAAGCTGTCAACGGTTTTGGACCGATCTGATGTCGAAATACATATCTATGACCATCATCCGCCAATGCACAATGATATCAAAGGGCATTACGAAGTAAATGATCTTACCGGCGCCACCGTTACCATATTAACAGAAATAATTAAGACTAAAAATATCGACATTTCATCTGATGAAGCAACGATTATGTGCCTTGGCATATATGAAGATACCGGATCCTTCACATTCCCATCGACCACTGAAAAAGATTTTAAGGCCGCAGCATTTTTGCTTTCAAAAGGCGCAAATTTAAATGTGGTTTCAAATCTTGTTTCAAGAGAGATCAGCCCCGAGCAGGTCAGGCTTTTAAACGATATGATTCAAGCAGCAACAAGGTATAACATCAACGGCGTCGAAGTTCTCATTACAACGGTAACCACCGAGAATTACGTATCTGATTTTGCTTTTCTGGTTCATAAAATGGTCAAGATGGAAAACCTTGATGCCATTTTTGCCATCGCGCGCATGGCGGATAAAATGTATGTTGTTGCACGCAGCAGAATACCAGAGGTCGATGTAGGAGCTATTGTAACGCCTTTAGGGGGTGGCGGCCATACTTATGCTGCCGCTGCAACAATAAAAGGCAAAACGCTGATCCAGATCGAGCACGAACTGAACGAAATCCTATACAGTAAGGTCAGTTCGAAAAGCCGGGCCAAGGACCTTATGTCATCTCCAGCTATCAAGGTCGACGCCGACATACCCTGCAAAGATGCTAAAAATCTACTAACCCAGTATAACATAAATGCCCTCCTGGTCATTCGAAAGCAAAATGGTAAGGAAATCCTTCTGGGTTTCATCACCCGCCAAATTGTTGAAAAAGCGCTGTACCATGGGTTGGACCACTTACCCGTTAAGGAATATACGACAACGGAGCTGGCATTTGTTGAACCCGGTGCAGGGGTTCAGGAAATTCAAGAAAAAATAATCGAAAACAAGCAGCGGGTCCTACCTGTCATTGATAACGATATCATCATTGGCGTGATTACCCGGACCGATTTGCTCGATATCTTGGCACGACGAACCGGATATGACACAGCAAGCTCCCCTCACCTGCTCAGAGAACGCGGACATGCCAGGACCCGAAATATACTTCGATTTATGAAAGAACGTCTTTCCACCCGCATTGTGAATATTCTTAAAGCCATTGGCAAAACGGCTGAAGAACTCGGTTACGATGCCTATGTCGTTGGTGGGTTTGTTCGTGATCTGTTTTTGTATCGAACCAACGAAGATCTGGACATTGTCATTGAAGGTGACGGAATAACATTTGCCAAAAAATATGCCAAGACCGTCGATGCACGTATACACGCCTATGACAAGTTCGGTACAGCCGTCATTATCTTCCCGGATGGGTTTAAAATCGATGTTGCTTCAGCCAGAATGGAATTCTATAAATTCCCGGCTGCCCTCCCCACGGTCGAAATGAGCTCTATTAAGCTGGACCTGTTTAGACGAGATTTTACTGTAAATACCCTAGCGATTCAACTAAACCCTGACCAATTCGGTGTGTTGATCGATTTTTTCGCAGCACAAAGGGATGTCAAGGAAAAAACGATCAGAGTCTTGCATAACTTAAGCTTTGTGGAAGACCCTACCCGCGTATTCCGGGCCATAAGGTTTGAGCAGCGTTTCGGTTTTTCAATCGGAAAATTGACTTCCGGTTTAATAGAAAATGCGGTGAAAATGGATTTCTTAAAGCGGTTGAGCGGCAGGAGGGTATTCACAGAATTACGCCAGATCCTTGAAGAAGAAAACCCCACAGCTGCAATTATTCGCCTGAACGAATATGATCTGCTTAGCGTTATCCACTCTTCTATAATATTGAACAAAGATTTATTCTCGCTGTTTAATTCTGTTAAAAAGGTAATATCATGGCATGATTTGCTCTTTCTTGAAGAACCTTATATGAAATGGGCGGTTTATTTTCTGGCGCTAACCGGACATTGCGATAGAAAAACCGTTGAAAAAGTCTGTAACCGACTGGAAATCGCACCGCGATACAGAACCATCTTCACCAAGGAACGCTTCAACGCAGATCACTGCCTGTCCAAGATGGAGCGAAATCATCCCATGGAAAATAGCACGCTGTATCACTTACTTTCCGGATTCAAGACAGAGTTGGCACTCTACATGATGGCGTCGACAAAATATGAAAACGTCAAACGATCTATCTCTAATTATTTTACAAGATTAAGACATGTTGATATATCAATAAAAGGCCGCGACCTCATAGCAATGGGGCTCGCACCCGGTCCGGTTTTTCGCGAAATTCTGCAAGCTGTCCACGATGCTAAAATAAATGGTCAACTTAAAACACGAAGTGATGAATTTGCTTTTGTAAAAGATTATGTTCGGTAGCGTTGATCAAATAAACCAAATTGTTGTCATGATCATACCACTCCTTTTTGGGGTTACCATACATGAAGTAGCGCATGGCTATGTTGCATACAAAATGGGAGATAACACAGCCATGCAGGCGGGAAGATTATCTCTCAATCCGCTGAAGCATCTTGACCCTGTCGGATCACTTATCCTTCCACTTATTTTGAAATTAACCGGCTCACCCGTTATTTTTGGTTACGCAAAGCCGGTGCCGGTTAATGCCACAAATTTTAACAATTACCGGAAAGGAATGATTTACGTCTCGTCGGCCGGTGTACTGGCCAATTTCATTTTGGCGGTCCTTTCCGGCATTCTATTTCAGCTCCTAGCCCATTTCCAATGGGTCTGGCAGGGATCCATATTAAGGATATTCGTCATGGATCTCTATTATATGCTCGGTTACAGTGTAGTGATTAATTTGGTCTTGGCCGTGTTCAATATGATTCCGATCCCACCGTTGGATGGGAGCAAATTACTGGCCATGTTATTGCCTGCCAATTTAAGGCTTCAATATGCCCGTATGGAACGATATGGCATAATCATCATAATTTTCTTGCTTCTTACGAATTCCCTAAGTAAAGTTATCTCTTTTTTTATAGAACCGATGTTCAATATATTACTGGGTCGATAGCCCGGGATATTGCATGAAAATTTTTCAGCAAAATTATTTTATATGATAAAACGATAAGTTAAGTTAGATAATGGCAATCGCTATAATGTTGCACGCTGTATCCAGAAATTTTTCTTATTAAGCTGAAATATTTTCACCCTTCGGGCGCTGCCTGATGCGCCCATTTGCATCGTTATCAGGAGCTTGCAGTAGAAAACTACGGCAGCGCACCTGAATGCCTTGCAAATGAACTCATCAAGCGCGTGAATATCCAGGGATAGCCCGGGATATTGCATGAAAATTTTTCAGCAAAATTGTCTTTAGGCCTCATAACAGGAGACTCTATATGACCAAAAAGAAAAGGATATTAAGCGGCATGCGCCCAACAGGCCCCCTTCACCTCGGTAATCTTCACGGTGCGCTTGCCAACTGGGTGGAAATGCAGGAAACATTTGATTGTTTTTTCTTCATAGCCGATTGGCACGCCTTAACCAGTGACTATGAAGACCCTAGCGCTATTACAGGGTATACGCGAGATGTATTGTTAGACTGGTTGAGCGTTGGGCTTTCGCCGGAAAAAAGCACGCTATTTGTGCAGTCGGAAATAAGGGAGCATGCAGAGCTGTATTTGATTCTTTCGATGATAACACCGGTGCCTTGGCTGGAACGTAACCCGACCTATAAGGATCAGATTCTCCAACTCAGCAACAAGGACCTGTCCACTTTTGGTTTTCTCGGATATCCTGTACTACAAGCTGCTGATATTATTATGTATAAAGCATACGGCGTCCCTGTTGGCGTCGATCAAGTACCCCATGTTGAAATTACCCGTGAAATAGCAAGAAGGTTCAATCATTTCTACGGAGACGTGTTCCCGGAGCCTGAATCCATCTTGACAAAAACACCTAAAATACTCGGGGTCGATCGACGTAAAATGAGTAAAAGCTACGACAACGCCATCTTTATCTCCGAAGACCCAGATGAAATTGAAGCCAAGGTTGCCAAAATGCTAACCGATCCTCAACGCGCCAGGCGAAGCGATCCCGGCAACCCGGATGTTTGTAATGTTTTCGAATTTCACAAACTTTATAGCGATGAGTCTGTTATCGAGAACGTAAACAAAACATGTCGTACGGCCGAAATCGGATGTGTTGAATGCAAACAAACCATGGCCCAGTTCCTGATCAAAGCGCTGGAACCCATACGTAACAAGAGAAAATATTATGTGGAGCGACCACAACTTGTTGACGATATCATAGCAGACGGTTGTGATAAAGCCAGGAAGGTTGCCCGGCAGACCATGGGAGAAGTTAGGGAGGCAATATCTATAAAGTAAAACTCGACAATATCTTTGAAGGCCCAATGGACCTGCTCGTCCACCTGATCAAAAAACATGAGGTGGATATCTATAATATTCCCATTGCGCTGATCACAGAGCAGTATCTTGAATATCTGGAATGGATGAAGTCGATGAACATTGACGTTGTAGGGGATTTTATCGTATTGGCTTCGACATTGACACAGATTAAATCGAAGATGCTGCTTCCTGTACATGAAGAAGTAGACAACGACGAGGACCCTCGCCTAGACATTGTCAAACCCCTTGAAGAATATCTTCAAATAAAATCAGCAGCCGAGCTGCTGGCGAATAGGAACCTTCTGGGAGAAGATATTTTTATAAGGAACCCAGGCCAGGAAGACCATTTGATATCACCGGATGATGAAATGGTTAAAGTCGGACTGTTTGAGCTTATCGATGCATTTCAAAGGATCCTTGAAAAAATATCACCTCACACACAGGTGGAAATTACTGCCGACACGATCTCTGTAAAGGATAAAATATCTCAACTTGTGGATGTCTTTGAAGCCCGAAGGTCAGTTACCTTTAATGAGCTGTTTTCCGAAAGTGAAGGCAGAAGCGAGGTCATTGTGACATTTCTGGCTATCCTTGAGATGGTCAAGCTCTACCTAGTCCGAATTGTCCAGCACACCCAATCAGGCATTATCAGACTTTTTTACTTATAATGGAAGATTTAAAAAACATTATAGAAAGCTTTTTATTTGTGGCTGAGGGACCGCTTACGGTCGAACGCATCCACAGTATCCTTGCTCCTATCGATAAAAAAGAGATCCGGGAGGCGTTAAACAAGCTGTTCGAAGAATATGAAACCCGCAAAGGGGGGGTTCATTTACGAATCATTGCCGGTGGATATCAGATTCGTACCAAGTCTGAATATAAAGATTGGATTAAACGATTCATTCAACCCAAAGCTTTTCGTCTTAGCAAAGCCGCTTTGGAAACGATTGCCATTATCGCCTATAAGCAACCGATTATTCGAAGTGACATCGAGCATATCCGAGGTGTCGATTGTGGCGGCATTCTTCGCATGCTGCTGGAGAGAAAGCTGATTCGTGTTTTGGGCCGCAAGGAAATTCCGGGACGGCCCTTAATATATGCTACAACCAAGCAATTTTTAGAAGTATTTGACTTAAAAGATCTCAAAGATCTACCCACGCCAAAGGAGATAGAATCATTGGAAAATGAATCATCAAAAAACTCGGATTAACAAGACGGTAAAAGGAAAAAACACTTGACTTAAAAGTTACCACCCCTCTATACATATCAAATATCTGTTTTAATCGTGTAAATAGACACAACGTTTCACGTCTTTGAAGGAGTTTCCATGAAGAGGTCTGGTTTAATTCATGCACTGAAAGAAAAAGCTGGTCTGAGTCGAAAGGATGCGGAAAAAGTTGTTGATACCTTTTTTGGCGCATTAAAGGAAACACTCGCTAAAGGTGATCGGGTAGAAATTAGGGGTTTTGGCAGTTTCACGATAAAACACTACAAACCTTATTTGGGCCGCAATCCGAAAACCGGTGAACAAATTCAGGTCACATCTAAAAAATTACCCTTTTTCAAGGTCGGCAAAGAGTTAAAGGAAAGTGTAGATAAGCCTTAACACGGTTGCTGAAAAACGTTTTTGAAATATCCGGGCTAAGTAATGGGCGGTTAACTCAGTGGGAGAGTGCTACCTTCACACGGTAGAAGTCACTGGTTCAAATCCAGTACCGCCTACCACTAAAATCAAGGGGTTACATTTCATCTTGTAACCTCTTTTTTTGTTTTGGTCTCCATTTGGTCTCCATTTGTTTCCAAAACCGCTTTTTCCAGCCTGTAAGCCGCCTCCTGATTAACTGATTTCATCAGATGGGCATACACGTTCAAAGTCACAGTTGGGGTCGAATGTCCAAGCTGGTTTTGAATGTATTTAATGTTTTCCCCCTGCTCTATCAAAAGACTTGCATAGGTATGTCTGAGGTCGTGGAAACGGACTTTAGGCAAGCCTGCGTCTTTCAGAGCCGGTGCAAAACGCCTATTAACCAGATTGTTATGGTTAATTGGATTTCCAGCTTTATTGGGAAACACAAGATCAAGGTCAATAGGTGGACATGCAACCTTCCATTTTTTTAGCTCGATCATCATTACCGGTCCCAAATAAATCTTACGGTCTGATGTTTCTGTCTTGACATCATACCAAGCTTGATTATTGAATGTCCTCTGAATGTGGATCTGGCTGTTTTCCCAATCCACGTCCGACCATTTCAATCCCAAAAGCTCACCTTGTCGTGCTCCGCTGAAGATTGCCAACCTAAACAACGTCCTATACTCCAAGTCATCAGTTGCCCCCAGTAAAGCGTTAATCTCACAGGGTGTTAGTATCCGTATGACTGGCTTTGAAACGTTCCCTTGTCCCTTTGGTCTTTCCGCATCTCTGACTGGATTATGATCTATATACCTGTGTCTCACGGCATAAGCCATAATCTGACCCAAGGTTACAAGAACTTTCCGTAACGTCAGAATGTTCATGCCTTGCTTCTGACGATCTATGATAAACTTTTCGATTCTTGCCGTGGTTATTCTATTCACTTTCAGGTGATCAAGGTCGTGGAAATGGTTTCTTGTGTGTCCTTCATAGACGGACCATGTTGAATCCCTAAGGTTAGGCTTTTTATACTCCAACCACTTTTCAGCAACCTCGGAAAATAAAGGAACGTTCTTTGTTGGCATAAATGTCCTTTTGTCGACTTGGTCCTCAATTTCTCTTAACAACTTTTT
>CP070768.1:2392105-2422278 GCA_020345745.1 Desulfobacterales bacterium | reverse complement strand
TTCAAAAGATTTCTCCAGAGTATAATTTTTTTAACGTTAATATCAATTTGAGTCGATTTTTGTAGACAAAAATAACCAATACAACGTCTTATACCCTGACAAATGAATGGCATTGGGTGCCCCTGGAGATACATCACCATGAATTATGAAAAAAACCGTCATCTGAATATGGATCAACTCCTTAAGGCTGTCATAGACAAGGAGGATCTGACACCTAGTATGCAACAACATTTGGGAACCTGTCCGCAATGTGCGACCGCAAAAGAAAAAATAGAACAACCGTTGCACGCACTGAGCCAAATGGCAGAGGAAATGACCCCTTTGACAATGCGTTCGATCGTTCTGCCTGAAAAGAAAACCGGTTGGCAGGTCCTTGGCTTAAGACCTGTTTTGGGAATCGCAACGGCAATATGCCTCGTAGTGTTTGTTGTCTGGTGGCCAGGAAGATTCAAACCGAGCCATGTGGCCAATCAGCAGGTGGTTATGAATCAAGAGCTGCAAGAGGCAGAACAGCTTATGATAGATGTTGGCGCGGTTGTTGAGAATGCCTTGCCCCAGGCATATCAAGACGTTTTAACGGTATTCGAAACAGAATCTGAGGAAGACTTTATGCAGTTTATTGTCCCGGTTGTAGGACCCAATGATTCTGCATCTTTATTATCCAAGAAAGAGGTAGGGCGATGTTAAGAAACACCCTGTGGGCTGCCCTAGTGGTGCTGCTAATGGTTGCGCCGACCCTGGTCTATGGTCAACACATGGCTTCCGGCAAATGGTGGCGAATTCCAGATGTTGCTAAAAGTTTAAACCTGAGCGACAAAGAAGTTCAGCAACTAGAAGAAGCATTTCGTCACAGCCGCCGCAGGCTCATCCAGTTAAAGGGTCAGGTGGAAAGTGAACAATTTGAATTGGAAAACCTCATGGACAGTAAATCACTGGATGATGATGCCGTCCATAAGCAGTATGAAAGACTTGAAAAGGCTCGGTCCGATCTCGGAACCGAGCGTTTCAGGTTTTTGTTGAAGGTCAGAAAGATTGTCGGATATGAACGCTTTCAGGGGCTGGTATCTTTGAAAAAAAGACATTTGCGCAAACAACGAAGGTATCGTAAACAAAACGGTTTAACGCCAATGGAGTAAAACGGTTCCGAGGACATTTGGCGTTACAGCGCCAATTCCATCCCCTCCCTGGCAATAATGATTTCAGGAGAAAAATGAGTGTTCGCAGGGTGACAGTATTGTTTTTCAAGTTCCAGCAACTCGTCATCAGTCCGTGAAGGGTCATGGTGAAAAAGAATTACTTTTTTAACTTCCGCCGCTTTTGCCGAGTCAATGGCATGTTCAAAAAACGAATGACCCCAGCCTGTTTTGGATGAATAATACTCCTTCTCGGTGTACTGGCAATCATGAATAAGAATATCAGCACCGCGAAAAAAATTTAGCAACTTCTCATTTTCTTCTGCAGCTGCTTCGTCACCGATCTCATCTGCAATTCGATCATAACGGGAAGAGGTTTGGTTAATGGAAAACAGATTCTGAAAGGGTTCAGTGTCAAAGGCTGTGCAGAAAACCTTGCCGTCGAATTCAAACCGATATCCCAGGCAAAGTAAGGGGTGATTAAGGTACTTGGTTTTCAGGATGATACCATCGCCGAGGTCCATCTCACATTCGCCAAGTTGAAAATATTTAATATCTGCTGCGAGTTCGCTATGCATCACCGGGAAGTATCGATAGCGAAGTAAATCACCCATGATTTTTTCGAGCGTATCTTCTTCAAATGTTATGGGGCCGTAAATTTTTAGCTTGGTGCCGGGTATATATATGGGACTAAAAAAGGGAAAACCGATGATATGGTCCCAGTGCGTATGGGTATGAAATATCTCGGTGTCGATCGCTCCATTCGGCAAGTCGTTTTTTACCAAATAGTCTCCCAGAGGTCGAATGCCGGTCCCGGAATCGATAATGACAAGCCGGTCATTTATACCAAAGCGAAGCTCTATACAAGACGTATTGCCACCAAATGTTGCGGTCTCACGTCCGGGGCATGCAATGGAACCGCGAACCCCCCAGAATCGGATTTTCACGGTGTTCTCCTTATTCAGCAATTTGCAGAAATATTTGGGCTTTTTCTATCTCTAAATTCACTTCATCGGTAATATTTTCCAAGAAGTCAAGAGCTATATTCGACCGTTCAAATAATGACTCGAAAACGTTCGGAACAACGTCTTCAGGATAAGGGTCTCCAGAAAAACCGATGTCAGATATGTTTGCAAAATAGTTTGCCAAATTGACGGTATAAAGGATGTCTTTTTGCTCGCCGCGATAGTTTTCCGTTGCGCGATGGTATGTTACCGTATCTGTGATTTCGGGCCCCAGTTTCCATTTTTCAGCGATGAGTCTCCCTGACTGGGTATGATCCATCTCTAAAGCAGATATTTCTGAAAGATAGAGAGGCCGATACTCTCTCTCTGAAGTGTCGATCGCCATCTCATATTTATCCGTAAGCTTGCTATTCAATGGTATTTTTCCAATGTCATGCAAAAGTCCGGCGATAAAATATTCCTCCAGCTTGCTCTGACTTATTTGACGCTCTTTGGCAATGAGCTTGGAGAGGATCCCCACGCCGATGGAATGCCTCCAGAATGCATTCATATTCAATGCTTTAAAATTGGTTCGGTTGCCCAGACTACTCATTATTGCAGTACTTAGGACCAGATTCTTGACGGTATTCATACCCAGCATGATGATTGCCCGCGCCAAGGAGACGATTTTTGGGGATAGACCGAAATAGGCTGAGTTGATAAGTTTCAAAATTTTGCCCGTAAGCACGGGATCCAAGCTGATGACTTTATTCAGATCGGCGGGTGACGCGTTCTCATCATCACAGATGTTGATGACTTTGCTCACTGTCACCGGAAAAGCCGGTATTTTATTAACGTAAGATTCAACCAAGGAAAAGGTTTTTTGAGAAGTCATGTGTTGTGCAGGTCCACTTGTTTATTTGAGTAAAACCATTCACAGGTCTATAATCCTTGCGAGTATAACATATCGAGATTACCCGTTTTGTCAAGATCAACATCACGAACAAATCTTTGAAAAGGGGTAACTTCTCAGAAACCACGGACAAGAGAGCTTTATGGTTTTTTATAAAACAAGATATCTTATTCGTCGGCATCAGCGTCACCCAGTGACCCCTCATTTTGATGGTCTGGAAAACGATTTCAGTTTATCCAAAAGGGGCGGTTTGCAAAGGTTTCATGACTTATTTTCCGCTGGCAATGGCCCTGTTTATTTTATGGTTGATACTTGTCAAACAACATGGCATCTGATAATGAGTCGCCATGAAAAACATACACCCTGAACCTTTAATCATACTTGCTTCAAAGTCTCCGCGTCGTCGATATCTGTTAAAACAGGCGGGTATTTCATTCTCAGTCGTTCCCAGTACTATCAACGAAAAAACGATACCCGAATCTCCCCCTGAAACTTACGTTCGAACCCTATCAGAAGCCAAGGCCGACGACATATCGAATATCTATCCTGACAAATGGATTATCGGAGCAGACACGATTGTCCTTAAAGAAGGCACCATACTGGGTAAGCCCGGCTCCAGAGATGACGCCCGGCATATGCTAAAACAACTGAGTGGAGAGATCCACCAAGTTCTTACCGGTTACGCCATATGCTGTAAAGCCATTCATCGAAAATTTTCCGAAACCATTAAAACAGAAGTCCTTTTTAAACATTTGACCGATGATGAAATCGAATGGTACATTCAAACAAAGGAGCCGTTCGGTAAGGCCGGCGCCTATGCCATTCAAGGGCTGGGTATGTTTCTGGTGAAACGTATTAATGGCTCTTATACCAATGTGGTAGGCTTGCCGGTCTGTGAAGTCATTGAATTTCTGATTAAAGCAGGCGTGCTGGATCTATCGGTTGAAAAACCAAACACTTAATGGAAGCTTTTGCTATTATTTTCTTTAATATATAATATTAAAATTTAAAAAATTTGCTGAAAAATTTTCATGAAATATTCGGGCCAACAGGGAATGAATTGGTTTGATTACACGATTACAACATATAAAGCATCGTATTAAAAAAACCGCCGAAGCGTGTGGTCGGGATCCTGAGGCCATCCGTTTGGTCGTGGTTAGCAAGACCATTTCTGCAGACCGAGTTAAAGAGGCCATCGAGGCAGGTGTTACAGACCTAGGGGAAAACTATGTTCAAGAAGCCCGGAATAAATTCAATGCGCTGGCAGCCTACCCGGCTTCATGGCACTTTATCGGACATCTGCAATCCAACAAGGCCAAATATGCGGTTCGGCTTTTTGATCTGATCCATTCCGTGGATACCATGAAACTGGCCCGTGAACTGCATAAATATTCGGAAAAAATAAATAAAATTCAGGACATACTGATACAGGTGAATATCAGCGAGGAGAACTCGAAATCAGGGGTATATGTCGAGGATACCCGTGATCTGGTAAAACAAATAAGTCTTTTAAAACACGTGTCTATTAAAGGACTAATGACCATGCCCCCTTTTTTCGACGCCCCTGAAAAGGCGCGATCTTATTTTTCTGCACTTCGCAACCTGAGAGATCGGATTGTAGATGAAAACATACCCAACGTTTGTCTGGACGAGCTTTCCATGGGTATGACCGGTGATTATGAGGTTGCCATCGAAGAAGGCGCAACACTGGTTCGCATAGGAACCGCCATTTTTGGAAAACGATCATGAAAATTTTACTTCATATCTGCTGCGCCCCATGCGCCATAACCACCGTTAAAACGCTGCGTATGGAAAATTTTGATGTCATGGGGTTTTTTTACAAAAACAACATTCACCCGTATATGGAATGCGTCAAACGTCAGGAGGCATTGCAATCCTATGCCGATAGGATCGATTTAACCGTGATTTATCAGGACGGCTACGATGTGGAAGGTTTCCTGCAGGAGGTGGTTTTTCGGGAATCAGATCGCTGTCAATATTGCTATCACGAGCGCCTTAAAACAACGGCTTTAATGGCAAAACGCGGTAAATTTGATTATTTTTCAACAACCCTACTGTATAGCAAGCTCCAAAAGCATGATATCATTCAATCGATGGGTGAAGCCATCGGCCAATCCGTTGGTGTACCGTTTTTCTACTACGATTTCCGGTCAGGTTGGAAAGAGGGCATCGAAACATCAAAACAGCTGGAGTTGTATCGTCAGCAATATTGTGGCTGTATTTACAGTGAAAAGGAACGGTATTTTAAGTAAATAGTATTCAGTGAAACGCTCTCACTATTCGTTGCTATTTATCATTTACTGTTAAATTATGTTTGGCAATTTCATATACTTCATTGTTGTACTCCTCATTTACATTACCTATCATCCTTCTGAAGATACCCATTTCACGGCAATTGAAACCTTTGTTCTTTTTATCGGTTTGATCGCTTTATTTACGTGGATGACCTGGATACAATTTCATCGAATCGAGAAGCGAATTGCAAGTGACAGCCTATTGCAACTTGATCATAAATTGGGCGCGACCATCACCCGGCAGTCGGTCATGGCTATCGTTCTCTTTTCTATCAATATTTACGGTCTGAACCTTCCATCTTTTTTTACAAATACGCCTTTTTTGTCCACGATCCCAACGTTTCAGGCGCTGCTTTTTATCGGGCTGTTCGTCGGTTATCTGTCGATTGTATGGGCGTGTGCACATGGGAGCCACCGGGCACTGCAGGCCACCGATCTATCCAGACGGTCATATATCCTTTCCAATATCTCATTTTCGATCCCCGTTCTTTTACCTTGGCTGCTGCTCTCCGGCGTCGCCGATATTATCAACGCCCTGCCATTTCATCTCCCCAAGCGCCTTCTCTCAACAACAGAAGGCCAGATCATGTACTTTCTTATTTTTCTTTTTGCCATCGCCGTCGTCGGTCCCTTGATCATTCAAAAGTTTTGGCGATGCGAACCATTAGAAACCGGATTTTACAGACAACGGATCGAAAATCTGTGCCAAAGGGCCGGAATGGAATATGCCAACATTCTCTATTGGCCAATTTTTGGCGGCAAAATGATCACCGCCGGTGTCATGGGCCTTGTAAAGAAATTTCGCTATATCCTGGTGACCAATGCGCTGCTTCGATTTCTCGATCCCGAAGAGATTGATGCCGTTATCGCCCATGAAATCGGGCATATCAAAAAAAAGCATCTCATGTTCTATCTGATATTTTTTATCGGTTACATGCTGGTATCTTTTGCGTCATTTGATCTGTTGTTATATTCCATTCTCTTTGCAGAACCCATATACAATTTTATCCAAAGCACCAGTCTCAACCAGACCACTGTGGTGTCATCTATTTTCAGTTTTACCATCATAATCATATTTGTGATCTATTTTCGCTATATTTTCGGATATTTTATGCGCAACTTTGAACGGCAGGCCGACACCTATGTGTTCACTCTATTCGACAGCGCCGGTCCGTTGATATCCACGCTGGAAAAAATTGCAGTAACCAGCGGCCAGCCGCGGGATAAACCTAACTGGCATCACTTCAGCATACAAAAAAGGATCGACTACCTAAAAAAGTGCGAAGCCGATCGGAGGTGGATCTTTCGCCATGAACAAAAAATAAAAAAAAGCATCACCGCGTATATGGCCGGCATTTTGATCATTGGCGGTATAGGATATCATTTCAATTCCGGCGAAACCGGCAAGAAGATCAACCAACACCTTTTTGAAAACATCATCAAACAGGAACTTATCAAAAGTCCCGAAAACCCTGATCTATACGGCCACCTCGGCGATCTTTACTACAGCAATAAAGACTATGCAAAAACCGTGCAGGCGTATGAACAATCGATTGCACTAGAGCCGAACAATTCCAAGGTATTGAACAACCTTGCCTGGCTTTATGCCACCTGTGAAGACGAAACCTTCCGTAATCCGCAAAAAGCATTACGCCTTGCTGAAAAAGCGGCTAACCTCGAAGAATCTCCGCACGTATTGGACACACTGGCTGAAAGCTATTTTGTTAACGGCCAGTTTGAAAACGCGGTTGCAACCGAAATTCGGGCCCTTGACTTGGCGACAAAAAATGTCCCTTATTATAAGAAACAGCTTGATAAATTTACGGCTGCTGCCAAAAAAAATAGGGAGTAGATTTTTTCCACTCCCTATCTGGTCTGTCTACTAGGTGTAAGCTCTCAATAACTTTGGGTAAAGGGCTTTAAGGTTTTTTGTGAAGTAACCTCTATGTTACTTAATCGTGACCTTCCTCACTTCAAACAGATCACAGTTGCCGCTAAAAATCTTTGCAATGCCGTCCTGTTTTAGGGTCGTCATGCCCTCTTTTATTGCCTGATCCCGAAGAACCTCCATATTTGCGCTGGTTTGGATCAGCTTTTTCATGGTATCAGTGCCCATTAAGAGCTCATGCAGGCCCATCCGGCCTGCATATCCGGTGTTGTTGCACTCATCGCAACCTTTAGCTCTGTTTAATGTCAAGTCATCTGTATACGGAATATTAACATGCTTATTAAACAGTTCTTCTGAGCCGTATTCTCTGACCAGCTCATCGTATTCCGTCTTGGACGGATGATAGGCTTCTTTGCAGTTTTTACAGAGGGTACGAACCAGACGCTGGGCAAGGATGCATAGAATAGCATCTGCAAAATTGAATGGATCCATTCCGATGTCAAGCAGCCGGGTGATGCTTTCAGGCGCGCTATTGGTGTGTAGGGTGGAAAGCACAAGGTGACCGGTCAACGATGCCTCAATACCGATGGAAGTGGTTTCCTTATCACGCATTTCACCCACCATAATCACGTCGGGGTCGGCCCGTAAAAATGCACGCATCGCAGCGGCAAAGTCGTATCCGATGATAGGCTTTACCTGAACCTGCCGCAATCGTCTTTGGGTAATTTCCACCGGATCTTCAGCCGTCCATATCTTCCTTTCAGCCTTGTTAATATACCCCAGAGCCGAATGGAGGGTGGTTGTTTTGCCGGAACCTGTGGGACCGCATAAAAAGATGATGCCGTACGGCTGGGTAACCGCGCTAAGAAAGTTTTCGTAATTTCTTGTTGAAAAGCCCATTTGATCCAA
This sequence comes from Desulfobacterales bacterium, assembly GCA_020345745.1. Classification (GTDB taxonomy): domain Bacteria; phylum Desulfobacterota; class Desulfobacteria; order Desulfobacterales; family UBA11574. The sequence goes on along the minus strand of CP070768.1, from coordinate 2,414,176 downwards.
AGGAATCGGTTCTCCGGCAGCCAGTATACGCATAACGATATCTTCTATCCCTCCTTGAGTGGGAACAGTTGCCACCCGGAGCTCGATATCCAGGCCGCCGAATTTTTTAAAATCGATCTTACCGTCCTGGGGCTTGCGGCGTTCAGCGATATCCAAACCGGCCATGATTTTAATACGGGATACGACTTTTCTCCAAGATTTTTTGGGAATGGTGTCGAATTCTCTGCAAGATCCATCCACCCGTATCCGAACCTGAGCCGCTTGGCCGAAATAGGGCTCAATATGGATGTCAGAGGCTTTTCGATTATAGGCATCGATAATCATGGTATTGACCAATTTTGCAACCGTGCTTTGCTGGTCGTACAGTTCTGTATCATGCAAGGAAAAATCATCATCGAAATCCTCTCCATCCTCGGTTCGAAGCTGAGTCATAATCTCATCCCTTGACACTTGTTCGGTTTGAGCTTGGGTGAAAAGCTTGATATAATCAAGGATATCCTGTTTTAACGACACTTTGAATGTAATGGGTTTTCCGGAAAAAAGCGATTTGATTTCGCCAACTTTCTGCAGATCATGAGGGTTGTCTATGAGAATAACGATCTTTCCATCTTCCATGCTAAAAGGCACCCAAACATAATTTCGCATAAAAGGCACGTTTAAGCCTTCCAGCAGATCACGAGGGGTCGGCAGGTTGGAATTATATGCCACAAAAGGAAGGTTGTAAAATTTACTCAACGCTTTTCCGATATCCTGTTTGGAGATTTGAAAATCAGCCATCAGAACATTTTCAACCGGCAACCTTGTCTTTCTTGAATCGGCAATCGCCTTATCGAGCTCTTTTTGTGTCAAGACGTGATTTTCCAGGAAATAGTCAAACTTGTTGGGTCTGGTCTTGGCAATTCTTTTCTGGTTGTAAAGGGCGATCCCTAAACTTTTGGCCAACTCGGCTGCTTGTTGTTCATCCATGGCTGTAAAGGAATTGCCGTTCTTCCGGTTCATCAATTGAATGGCGCCAAAAACAATTTTCTGTTTGAATAACACCGGAACCACCAGAACCTGCTTAGTTGTAAATCCAAATTTTTCATCCCATCGTTTGTCGTGCTTCAGATCCGAATCAATGGTGGCCAGTTCATCATCGTTGTAAGCATTTTTAAGGTTTAAGATCTTCTTCTTCAAAGCAGCATATCCGGATATACTACTACTTGAAATCGGGATACGAATCTCTTCAATTTCATCCCCTATTTTGTGCCTGGACACCAGTTCTTGCTTCTTTCCATCGACCAAATAAATAGTGAGCCTTTCTGCTTTAAAAAAATGCGCAATCTCATCGATCAATCCGACAAGTATCTCATCTAAATTGACGGCTGCATGTATCTTATCACAAATGTTTTGAAGTTTTTTTCTTTTCTCTACCTCGGATACGAGCTGCTTGCCGTCCACATCTTTTGCATTGGATACGTTAGCGTCCTCTAGCATGATTTATTCCTGTGTTTTGAGTTTCCGGTAGTAATGATATATCTTTTTTGATCCTCCAACAATGAGCAAAATGCCCAAAAGATAGAAACAAAATCGAACAAACAAGAGACTCGAAGAAAACCATTCGATGGTTTCAATTTTTGGCATCACCTGGGGAATCCTGAAAAACACCCCTGCCCCTGCCAGGACAAGGGCAATCCCCCATATGAGCTGCGAAACGGTTTTGCTTCTATCCTTGCCGTCACCCTGGTATTTATCTGAATCTTTCATGAAAAGTGCAAAAAGTATAAATCAAATGGGTGTATTTTGTCAAATTATTCGCTAGTTGAGATTCGCCATAAAATCTCAAGCACCTTGAACGGAGCTGTTTGGGGCTATCCCCCCAAATAAACTTCTTTCACTTTGGGATTATGCAAAAGTTCGGCAGCTATGCCTTCTAAAACGATATTCCCGCTCTCAAGCACGTATGAGTGATGCGCCACTTTGAGGGCGGCTTTTGCGTTTTGCTCCACAAGTAGAATCGTCGTGCCTGCCTGATTCAGGTTCACAATAACGTTGAATATCTCACGGACAATTAGCGGAGCAATACCCATGGAAGGTTCATCTAAAAGAAGCAATTCGGGTCGACCCATTAAGGCGCGGGCAATGGCCAGCATCTGCTGTTCACCGCCGGATAAGGTTCCAGCGATCTGTTTGGAGCGTTTTTCCAGGATGGGAAATATCTGATACGCCTGTTTGACGCTTTGTTCGATCTCAGCGCGGTTGCTTTTTTTGAAGTAATGATAGGCACCCAGACGAATGTTATCCTGAACCGAAAGATGGGCGAAAAGCTGCCGTCCTTCCGGTACCAGGGAGATACCCAAGCCCACAATTCGATGGGCCGGTATGGCGGTTATGTCCTGATCTTGATATTGGATTCGGCCTTGATTAATCTTTATCAGCCCTGAAATGGCCTTCAACAGTGTCGATTTTCCAGAACCGTTGGCGCCGATAATAGAAACCACTTTTCCCTTGGGCACGTGAATGGACACGTCTTTAAGCACAGGTATACTGTGATAAGCGGCACTGATTCCTTCAATCTTTAGCATGTTTACGCCTCGCCGCCCAGATACGCCTCGATAACCCTTGGGTTATTCCGGATGCCCTCAGGCGTTCCCTCAGCAATTTTCTGGCCATAATTGAGCACAAGAATTTCATCGGATATATTCATAACCACCTTCATGTCATGCTCGACGAGCAATACAGTGATTCCTTTTGCATTGATGGCTTTGATCAAGGAGGATGCCACATGGGTTTCGGTCTCATTGAGACCGGCCGCCGGTTCGTCCAAACAGACCAGTTCAGGTTCGCTGGCCAGCGCTCGACCGATCTCGAGAATTTTCTGTTCGCCAAGGGCAAGACTATCTGCAGGCTCGTTGATCTTTTCACCAAGTCCGATAAATCTCAGGACCTTCATTGCCCTATCTAGAATCTCTGTTTCTTTCCTATGGGACCTTGGCAATTTAAGACCCGAAGACAGAAAGGATGTTCGGACGCAGGTATGGCAGCCCATCATCACATTTTCAAGAACCGTCATATTACTAAATAGTTCAATGGTTTGAAAGGTTCTGGAAATACCCCGATCGGCAATCTTGTGGGCCTTTAGGTTTTCTATCGGTTCATCCTTGAATTTTACCGTCCCTTTTGTTGGTGGAAACGATCCGGTAATAATATTAAATAGCGTGGTCTTGCCCGCACCGTTGGGGCCGATAACAGCTTTAATGGTTCCTTTTTTAACCTGGAAATTGAGGTTGCTGAGCGCCATGAGTCCGCCAAAGGTCATGGCCACCCCTTGTACATCCAGGACGTGTTCTTGGGCAAGCCTATTCACTTAATTCTTCCTTCTGACCCAGCTCTTTAGCATTTCGGGCACGCCGACAAGACCGTTGGGCAAAAAAATGGTAACTAAAAGCAGGATAGCACCGTAAACAATAACCTCAAATTCCTCAAAATAGTGCAACCATTCATAGCTTAAAAAAGTGATCAGCAACGCACCGATGATGGCCCCCCAAATATTATGCATGCCGCCCAGTGCGATCATGATCAAAAGCTTGATGGAAAAGAAAAGATCAAAGGTGGATGGATTGATAAAATTGAGATAATGGGCATAAAGGCTACCAGCCAGCGAGGCTAAAACCGCCGAGTAGACAAAAACTATGATTTTGAATTTTGCAATATCAACGCCCATGGCACTGGCAGCCGGCTCACTGGTATGAATGGCTCTTAAGGCACGCCCGGCGTCTGATTGAATAATATTGGCAGTAAATATGAAAGCGGCCAAGACAAAAGCCCAAACCAGATAATAATATTTATCAACCGAGTCAAATTTAAATCCGAAAAGACTTAAACCCGGGATACCAGGCATGCCGTCCGGTCCTCCGGTCCATTCTATTTCTTCATTGAAAATAATAAAAATAATAATCCCAAAGGCAAGGGTAGCCATAGCCAGATAATGACCTTTCAGTTTAAGTGAAGGCGCACCCACCAGAAGTGCAATGACTGCAGTAATAAGCATGGCGATAATCATACAAATCCAAGGGTTCAATCCATAATTAGTCGTAAGAATGCCGGAAACATAGGCACCGATACCGAAAAAAGCCGCATGTCCAACCGATATCTGGCCTGCATACCCCATCAGAAGGCTAAGGCCGATGGTGATCAAGCAGTAAATTCCTACAAATACCATGATATCGGCGTAATGGTCTATGACAGGAATTTGGTGTGCCATCCATGGAAAGGTAATAATCAAAGCAGCAAAAATGGCTATAGGAAGCTTGGCGATTTGCAACATATTTAAAACCTTTTAATTTTGCTGATTTCTATGTCTCCTAAGATCCCACTAGGCTTAAAAAACAAAACGGCCAAAAGCACAATCAATGCAAAGGCATCCTTGTATCCTGAAGAAACCAGACCGGCTCCAAATGATTCAATAGCTCCCATGATCAGTCCACCGAGAATAGCACCCGGAAAGCTGCCCAGCCCTCCCAGTATAGCGGCACCAAATCCCTTTACGGCCAGCATAGCCCCCCGGTCATATTCCATGAGAGATATTGGCGTCATCGTAACACCTGCCACCGCGCCGATAGCGGCAGAAAGAGCAAAGGACAGCAAAATCATTTGCTTGACATTGATTCCCACCAGCTTGGCTGCATCCGCATTGTCTGCACAGGCGCTCATGGCCTTGCCGATGATGGTCCTGTCGAAAAAGATGGACAGGGCGATGACAACAACGATCAAAAAACCGATAACCCAAAAATACTGCGGCTGGATCACAGCTCCCATAACAGTAATGGGATTACGACCGGAAAAGGCTGGCAGGTCAAAAGGGTCCTTACCCCAGATAAACATGGCGATACCCTTAATCAGGATGGAAGCTGCAATGGTTGCAATGATTAGCGTAAGGACGGAAGGCTGACGGATGGGGCTAATGGCCAGTCGATCCAGAAGGATCCCCACCAGCGTAACAAGGATAACCGTGGCTGGAAAGGCCAAAACAAGAGGAAGCGCCATGCCCACATGAAAAAAAACCATGATCAGCCCACCTAGCATAACAAACTCACCTTGGGCAAAATTGATGATTTCGGTCACATTATAAATAATATTAAACCCTACCGCCACCATGGCATAAACGCTGCCCACGGTCAGACCGGTGATTAGGTACTGAAACAGCTGGCTTGTAAAAGAAATGGTTTCCATCAGTCGATATAATCTTATCGTAATTCCCGATACAATTGGACCTCTATATTTATAATCAATTTATTTATTTGGGACATAAGTGCCAGAATAATAAAGTGAGGATGGCAAAAACACCATCCTCACCTATACTTCTTTTGAAACGTCGTTGTATCAGTCAGCTAAGGACCAGTCCCCGTCTTTTACTATAACCATTGCAAAAGCTTTATCGGTCAAGCCGTTGTGGTCATCCGCCGAATAGTTGAAAACACCATGCTGACCCACAAAACCCTTAATATTATTCTCTAGATAGTCCCGTATTTTTACCTTGTCATCCCCTATTTCAGTTAACGCATTAATCACCATATACATGGCATCCCAGGCGTGTCCCCCAAAAGAGGACAGCGGTTCATTGTATTTCGTCTTGTAATCTTGCATATACTTCATTGCCACATCTCTTTGCACATCATACGCTGTTAACAGTTCAGCGATGTTGCAAGCGCCTAAAGGAGCTAACACACCCTCGGCAGCACCTGCCGCCAACTCGATATTTTTTCGGCTGCCAAAGCCATGGCTCTGAAAAAAGAGTATGTTTGCCATTCCCAGATCGCTTCGGTTTCGAAGTACGGTTACCTGGGTCGGGCCCACAGACCAGTTGATAATCGCCTGGGGACCTATGCCTTTAATCTTGGTCAACTGGGCAGTCATATCCGTATCCTTGGGGCCGTACTTTTCATCTGCTATAATATTCATTCCATACTTCGGTGCCAGCCGTAATAGCTCCCCACGTCCACTTGCCCCAAAGCCTGTGGTCACGCTCATGATTGCGATATAATTTAAGCCGTAACTTTTTAGACGCCTATAAATGGCTTCCACTGCCATGGTATCGGTCTGAGGTGTTTTAAAAACCCATTTATACGGTTTGCCCGTCTTTTCGTTGTGAACAATTTTGTAACTGGCAGCACAGGATATAAGGGGTATCTCATGCTGTTCGGCAAGTGGTAAAACAGCAAGGGATGTTCCGCTCAAAGAAGGGCCGATCACCACGCTGACTTTATCCTGAGTAATGAGTTTCTTTAAAGCCAGGTTGGCCTTAGTGGCATCTCCTTCGGTATCATAAACAATGAGTTCCAAATTATGTCCGTTAATTCCACCAGCTGCGTTGATCTGTTCGGCGATCATCTCGGCAGTTTTCTTTTCCGGATCACCTAAAAATGACGTGCGACCGGTGACAGAAAATAAAGCGCCCACTTTATAGGTCTTTTTCGGTTCAGGCGGTTTCTCAGCACAAGAAATGAGCAGCCCAATACTGAAAAGACAGATTGTTATGAGAATAGTAATTCTTTTTAGTATCATCTGTACCTCCTCTTCATTTGTGTTGTTGGGAATCATCCTGCCTCTCATACGTGTTTAATAAAAAAGCATCGATAATAAAGCGATCCGAAACCAACTGGGTAAGTTGGATTATTATAGTATCCAATGGATCTCATTGGATACGACAACTGTCAGCCGGAGATCTTCCGGTGCTTTCCTTTTTCGGCGGGTTAAGCCACATCAAAGGGTGTAAACTTCACTACCATTGATAACCTTTACGTTGTTTGCTTCTAGCAGCTTGACCGCTTCATCAATACTTTCGAATCTAAAAATCATGATTGCATTATTTCCACTTTGTGTAACAAAAGCATACATATATTCCACATTAATCCCTGCTTGGTGCAAAATGTCGAGAATCCGATGCAACCCCCCGGGCTTGTCTTCTACTTCAACAGCAACGACGTCGGTCTTGCCCACAGTAAACCCCTGGTTCTTGAGTGCTGCCACAGCCGTGGCATTGTCATTGACAATCAAACGCAGCACACCGAAATCGGACGTGTCGGCCAAAGCCAAGGCCCTGATGTTGACATTTGCTTCTGCCAGAATAGCGGTAACTTCAGCCAGACGTCCGGCCTTGTTTTCTAAAAAAACTGAAATCTGTTCCGCCCGCATATCTGTCCTCCTTCTATGGATTGAATAGGTTTTATTGGACATGACTCAATGGTCATTCTTTATTCGTCTCGGTCTTTCGATCCCTGACCCCTGACCCCTGGCACCTGAACTCTAAGCCCTGTCCTTCATATTTTACGATTGTCAATCACCCGTACCGCTTTCCCCTCACTACGGGCTATTGATTTGGGTTCCGCCAACAGCACTTTAGCTGAAACACCGAGATAATCCTTTATATTCTTTGCTATTTTCCTTTCCAAGTCTTGCAAGTGTTTCACTTCATCTGAAAAAATACGTTCTCCAACCTCCACCTTTACCGTGAGCGTGTCCAGTTTATCTTCTCTGTCAACCACGAGTTGATAATGCGGTTCGACATCATCCATTTCCATGAGAACACTTTCAATCTGAGAAGGGAATACATTGACGCCCCGGATAATCAACATGTCATCGGTACGCCCGCTCACCCGGTTCATGCGAACATGGGTCCGGCCGCATTTACATGGTTCTGGGTTCAGTGAGGTGATATCACGGGTTCTGTATCTGATAACAGGGAAGGCCTCTTTGGTAATGGTGGTAAAAACCAGCTCACCGGTTTCGCCATAGGGCAGGACATCGCCGGTAGGGGGATCGATAATTTCGGGGATAAAATGATCTTCAAAAATATGGAGGCCTTTCTTTGCTTCATAACATTCAATGGCGACACCTGGGCCGATGACCTCGCTCAAACCATAAATATCAACGGCGGTGAGCTGCAGTTTTTGTTCGATATCCTCCCGCATATTTTCCGACCAGGGTTCAGCGCCGAAAATACCGTATTTAAATTTCAAATTTTCAAAGGAGACGCCCATATCATCTGCGATTTCCGACAAATGGAGCGCATAGGAAGGTGTTGCCGTCAATATGGTTGGACCAAAATCTTTCATGATGACAATCTGTCTTTTGGTATTGCCGCCGGATACCGGAATGACGGATGCGCCCAATTTTTCAGCACCATAGTGGATCCCAAGCCCTCCTGTAAAAAGTCCGTAACCATACGCATTGTGGATAATATCTTCTCGGGTTGCCCCCCCTGCAGCAAGGGAACGCGCCATAAGATCCGCCCATGTGCTAACGTCTCTGGCCGTATAACCGACCACGGTCGGTTGGCCAGTCGTCCCTGATGAGGCATGAATGCGAACCACATTATTCATGGGTACTGAAAACATGCCAAAGGGATAATTATCGCGCAAATCCTCTTTTGTGGTGAACGGAATTCGCTTTAAGTCTTCGAGAGACTGAATGTCATCTGGTGTGATATTGTTTTCTTCAAATTGCTTGCGGTAAAATGGTACGTTTGCATAAATGCGTTCCAATGTCGCCTTGAGTCGACGCAATATAATGGCCTCGAGATCTTCTCTTGGCATAGTTTCAAATCCAATGTCGAGAATCATTCCTATACTCCTTTCAGAAAATAACGATACCTAAAATGAGCGTAAACAAAAAAGGCTGAAGGTTTTTAACCCACAGCCCTAAAAAACCATGGGTTTGATTTTTTTGTCTACCCATGGTTTGTTGTTATGTCAAGTTCGGAGTTCTCTACCTTGCCAGCCCATGGATAGACTCCTGAAAAAAGAAGCCACCAAAAAAATAAAAAAAGCAAAAGTAGAAAAATCGTAACTGCATCGATTCAAGCTGTAAACTATTAAAAAAATAAAAAATTAACAGGATCGTTCATATTGGATAAAGAAAAAGATGTCAAGCAAAAAAGATTTAGTCTTTCAATCCTCCCCTAAAATCCGCCGCTCTTTTTTCTAAAAAGGCAGATGTCCCTTCCTTGGCATCTTGACTAGCCAGACAAAGGGCAAATGCATCCGTTTCTATGCTACAGCCTGTACCAAGGTTCACATCCATGCCGTTGTTGATGGCCTGTTTGGCTGCGCGGAGGGAGACTTTTCCTTTTGAAGCCATGGTTTTGGCGACCTTGATGACTTCGCTCATAAGCGCTTCTTGAGGCCACACACTGTTTACCAGTCCAATGGTACGGGCCTCTGCTGCTGGAATCATTTTGCCGGTAAAAATCATCTCTTTTGCCATGTTTATCCCGACCCATCTCGGCAATCGCTGCGTTCCCCCAAATCCTGGGATAATACCGAGATTGATTTCAGGCAGACCGAACATCGCATTCTCAGAAGCATAGATAAAATCGCATGCAATGGCAACCTCACATCCACCACCCAGAGCATAACCGTTAACCGCCGCAATCACCGGTATGGGTAGCTCCTGAAGTTTGTTCAGCAGGCTATGCCCCGTTTGCGCAAAAAGTTTGGCGCTTAAAGCATTGAATGTTGGAAATATGGTAATATCCGCCCCTGCAACAAACGATTTTTCACCGGCACCGGTAAGGATAAGCACCCGGATATCTTCGTTTGAAGCAATCTCATCAAGGGCGTGAGACAATTCTTTGAGCGTTGCTTCATTCAACGCATTCAGAACTTCAGGCCGGTTGAACGTGATGGTTGCAATACCTTCCTCGACGTTAAATAAAATGTTTTCATATTTCATCGATGACCTCCCGAAAAACTTATTTCATTGATTGAGAATGAAGCGCTCCGCCGCCCCGCTGGGCGGGATTTCCGTTTCACTTCAACAAGCGGCAGGGTAGCAAAATGGATTTAATTCTTTTTTCTTAGCCAGATTTCGAATTTCCGGCGTGAAGCCCCTTGCCGCTTTTGCGCATTGTTTCTTGGCGAAGCGAAACGTTAATCCGCCTCAAGCGGATAAAATGGCAAATTGTCTGAGGGCGTTAGCACGGGTTGATGCCACATACTCGGGTTTCAGGAATTTTATTCCAGTCGATATCAATTAAATTTCAGCAGCGTGACCCAATATTTACGATTTGACTTTTTTTGTGCAAATCCCAATCGCTTTTTTATTAAATCATAATATTGGGTCACTGGATAACACTGTGCTAAACGAAAAAGATATCTCCTTTCATAAAAAACCTGAAACCCTCTTTTCTTTAATTTTTGAGAAGTTATGAAAAATTAACCCAACATTCCAATATTCCATCACTTTCGATTATCCCTTTGAGCTACTCTTGGGTTGCGGACGTATCAAGGCAGTGGGGTTCATCTCCTTGATATATGCCTGGATACCCTTGACAATGGCATCGCACATTCGATCCTGATATTTCGGGTTGATCAACCGTTTACACTCTCTGGCATTGCTGATAAAAGATGTTTCAATTAAAATCGCAGGCATCTGGGCACCCAGAAGAACATAAAACGGCGCCTGCTTAACCCCCTTACTTTTTATCCTGCTGTAATATTTTCGCAAATGCTCGGACATGGATCTCTGGACATGGACCGCCAGACGACTCGATTCATTAATCTTGGCATTTTGCATCAGGTCGCTTAAAATTGCCTGCAAATCGCTGATGTTCTTTTTAGACGTGGCGTTTTCCCGAGCAGCGACCAGTATGGCATCATCGTCGGTAGCCAGATTGAGAAAAAATGTCTCTATACCAATAGCTCTCCGATCCCTAGCAGCATTGGTGTGGATAGAAATAAAAAGATCGGCATTTTTAGTGTTGGCGATGGCGGTTCGCTCTTCTAAAGTGAGATTTCGGTCATTTGAGCGCGTCATAAAGACCTCGAATCCCAACTTCTGGCGGATTTTTTTAGCCAGCCTTTTTCCAATTTTCAGAGCAATATGTTTTTCATGGACACCCTTTAAGTAACCCGGTGCCCCGTAATCACGTCCGCCATGCCCCGGATCAATGACAATCCGGCGTACTCCGAGCGCAAGCTGTTTTGCCAAAGACCCAGGCGACAATTTGGTATCATTGCTGCCTTTCTTGGCCAATGTATGCCGCGGCGACCCCACTTTTCCCCATACATCGATGACGATTCTGAAGGGATTTTTTAAAGAAAAAATCTTGTATGTTTTAAACGATTTGATATCGACGACCACACGAACCGAACGCGGCGTTCTCTGACCGGCTCGCACGTCGCTAAGCAAGTTGTCATTAATCGGAATAAATTTTTTTAAATCTTGTCCCAACCTACTGTTGTTTAAGTCCACATAAAGACGCTGAGGTTTCTGGATCGACACATCTTTTTTGAGCAGTCTGTGCGTATAGGTCGTTTCCTGGTCTGCATCGATGACCACACGCGTGTAGCTTGGATTGGACCAAAACCGTAATCCTTTGACAGTAATGTTCTCTTTTTGATCCGTAGGTATATCCGCTTTCACTGGGGGAGGTGTTTTAGTTGCCTTTGCAATTTCCTTGGCAATGTCATCTATCGGCTTCTCGAAATCTTGTTTGTCTTCTTTGACCGATTTGGCGGCGATCTTTGGCGGCGCTTTAGATGAATATCTTTGCATAGCTTTTTTGGCCTTGGGTTTATATCGACTCTGCGGATAATGCGTGATGATGTGATTAAATGCTGCAAGTGCTTCTTTTTTGTCAGACGCTTTGGATGAACGCTTGTACAGCTCTTGGTAGAGCTCCCCTGACCGGTAAAGTCCGGCAGCTGCCCAGGGACCGACAGGATCGTGCTGATACACTGCCTGGAACTTCTCAATGCAAACCAACCATTGATCCCGGTATTTCTGTTTTTTGGAACTGTTGCGGAGTCTTTTATAGCAGGCGTCGGCCCGAATATATTTATCCCTTGCAGAGCCTGATTTGGATGAGCGTCCTTTGTCGGATACGATCTTTTTGGCTGCACTTTTTGGCCGCTTTTTTCGCGACAATTGGCCAATGGCGTGTTTGGCTTTGGATCGGTATCTACTTTTTGGGTAGCGCTTAATGATACGCTCAAATATATCCAGCGCCTCGGTTTTGTCAGCGGCCATTAATGAGCGCTTGTAGAGTCTCTGATAAAGCTCTCCTGACTTGTAAAGCCCAGCGGCTGCCCAGGGTCCGGAAGGATCATGTCGATACACCTTCTGAAACTTCTCAATACAAGCCAGCCATTGATCCCTGTACTTTTGCCGTTTGGGACTGTTGCGGAGTTTTTTATAGCAGGCTTCAGCTTGATAGTACTTTTCTCTGGCTGTGGCTGCTGACGACAAACTCGGCCACATCACAACAGCAATGCAGAAAGCAAGATAACCAGCCAGGTAAGATTTTCTACAAAGATTAAGCAATATCCTTGACCTTCTCATGCAACGCGTTAAGGTAGTTCAACGCATCCAAGGGCGTCATTTTCGAAATATCAAGCTTCTGCAGTTTTTCTATGACAAGATGACCTGAATGTTTAAAAAGATCAAGCTGAACATGTCCTTTTAAGTCTGTTTCCGTTGGGGATAAAACTGGTGGACTCTGTACGCCGTGATCACTGTTTTCTATATGGTATAAAATCTTTTTCGCCCGAATGATAACATCATCAGGTATACCGGCAAGACGTGCAACCTGAATGCCGTAACTTCGGTTGGTTCCACCCGTAACCAACTTTCTTAAAAAAATAATTTCGTCATTCCATTCTTTGACCGCAATGTTGTAATTTTTTACCCTGGGCTTTGAAAGTGATAGTTCGGTCAATTCATGATAGTGGGTGGCAAAAAGTGTTTTAACCCCGTTGCCCTTCAAGTCGTGTAAATATTCCGCAACGGCCCATGCAATGCTCAAGCCATCGAAGGTGCTGGTTCCCCGTCCGATCTCATCCATAATAACGAGGCTTTTTTGAGTTGCGCTGTTTAATATATTGGCGGTCTCCTGCATCTCCACCATGAAGGTACTCTGGCCTTGAGAAAGGTTGTCCAAGGCGCCCACGCGCGTAAATATCCTGTCTGTTATACCCAAGGTTGCCTTGCTGGCAGGAACAAAGGATCCCATCTGGGCCATGAGAACCATAATGGCCACCTGGCGCAATATCGTCGATTTTCCGGCCATGTTAGGACCGGTGATGATAAGTATCTGATGTTCCTCGTTGTCTATTTTAATGGTATTCGGGACAAAACGTTCACCCGTAATCATCTTTTCCACAACCGGATGACGTCCGTTTTCAATCACGATATCATGCTGCTCGTTAATTTCCGGCCTCCGGTAGTCATTTTGATCGGCAACTTCAGCCAAACCCATCAGGCAATCTAGGCTGGCTAAAAATTGCGCCACCTGCTGAATGGGTACATGGTGTGCTATCACTTCATCTTTTATGTTATTAAATATCTCATACTCCAGAATTGCTCTTTGGTCCTCGGCATGCAAAACTTTTGATTCAAATGATTTTAACTCATCCGTAATGTAGCGTTCTGCATTGACCAACGTCTGTTTGCGGACAAAATGAGCAGGTACGTCTTCTGAACGGGATTTCGGTACCTCGATAAAATACCCAAACACTTTATTGTAACCGACCTTTAGGGTATTGATTCGGGTGCTATCTTTTTCTCTTAACTCAAGCTGCGCAAGCCATTTTTTGGAATTTTTGCTGATGGTTAACAGCTCATCGAGTTCCGGGTTGTAACCGGCTTTGATGATTCCGCCTTCATGGATCGATGGTGGGGCATCTTCGCGTATGGCCATTTCGATTAATTCTGACAATTTGTTTAGATCATCGATATTGCATTCACACGTAAAAAGTTTCGATTTGAGTTGCAAAAGCAAAGACCATACATCCGGAAGATGCTGAAGTGAGCGTTTAAGCGCAACAAGATCCCTGGCATTTGCATGCCCCATGACGATTTTACTCACCAGGCGTTCAAGATCGTAAACCGACTTTAATAATTCTCTGATATTTCGACGAACTTGAATTTGGTCCTTGGCTTCTTCAACGGCGTCTTGCCTGGAACGTATGCCTAAAATATCCAGCAGCGGGTATCTGATCCACCGTTTCAAGAGTCTTCCCCCCATGGCAGTCACGGTACGGTCGATGATTCCGAGAAGGGTTCCTTTTTTAGAACCGGTGCGAAGATTTTTGACAAGCTCAAGGTTTTGACAGCTTATCTCATCAACAATAAGGTAATTGCTTAACGAATATGCTTCGATACCCTTCAGGTGTTCGATCTTTTGCTTCTGGGTTTCCCTGACATAATACAACAGTGCGCCGGCCGCACGTACGCCGGCGTTGAAATGTTCACAGCCAAAACCCTCAAGAGAAACGGTCTTGAATTGGTCGACAAGCCTTCCATATCCTCTTTTATGGTCAAAAGCGCTGTCTTTTAAAAAGGTTATCGATTTCTCGGCTAAAGCGTTCAACATTGGAGAAAACATACGGTCTTGTTTTGAACGTTCAGGGAATAAAACTTCTTTGGGCGACACCCGAAGCGTCTCATCGATAATGGCGTCAATGTCCTCAGACTCGGATACCTTAAACGTGCCTGTAGAAATGTCCAGATAGGCCAATCCCGCCTTACCATTACTACACGTTACAGATAGGACATAATTGTCTGACGTTTCATCCAGCAGTTCATTCTCGACAATCATTCCGGGTGTAATGACACGGACGACATCCCTTTTGACCAGTCCTTTGGCTTTGGCAGGGTCTTCTATCTGATCGCATATGGCGACTTTGTAGCCATGATCGATGAGGCGGGCGATATACCCTTGTACGGCCCGATGCGGAACACCGCACATGGGAATGGGAGATTCGTCCTTTTTGTTCCTCGAGGTTAACGTTATTTCAAGAACTTTGGAAGCAACCACGGCATCTTCAAAAAACATCTCATAAAAATCTCCCATCCGATAAAAAAGGATGGCATCAAGGTATTTTTCCTTGATGGACAGGTACTGCTTTATCATGGGAGTTATTTTTGATGAACTCATGGCTCAAAGGAAAATGTCGTGTGAAGTGATTTTAGATGAAGCGCTGTACACCGACCTTGGGTATCAGATTTATGTGCTCCCTGCAGCCGTTTCTTTGGCATCGGTATGAGTTGTTGTTGAACCACCTCGTAATGTTTCGACTTCTTTTCTCAGTGCTGAAATCTCCTCCAAATGGGAAGTGACTGCAGCGTTTAAATTTTTTATTGTTTTTTTGGCTTTGAATCGATCCGAAAGACTGAAAAAATAGGTGCCTAAAAGCCCGATGAGGAACGAAAAAAGAAAGAGAATGGCTATGGGAAGATCAGGTGCATGATGTTCTTTAAAAAAGGGAAGGCCATAGCTAATGCTCTGCTTCACCATAAAAAAATCCTTATTTTGATAAAAGAATAGTCCCACGAGAAGTAACAGAATAACCCATAATCCTATTTTAATTTTTTTCATATTTTTCTCCTTCAATTTCAGGTTATTATATCTAGTTTGTCAAAGTAAGGTTTTAAATTTTGATAGGTGGTCAGTAGATGCTCAGGAATCACCCGCACATCGGCAAAAACAGTGAGGGCATTGGTGTCGCCAAACCATCTAGGAACGATATGGAAATGAAGATGCTCCTCAACACCCGCACCGGCGACTTTGCCGAGGTTAAGCCCGACGTTGAAACCATCAGGATTCATCGCCTGTTTGAGTACCCCGATGGACGCGTCAACCGTCTCAAGAAGGCATCCCATTTCTTCTCTTGTTAACTGATGGAGTGTGGACAGATGCTGCGTTGGCGCCACCAGAAGATGACCGTTGATATAAGGAAACTTATTCATCATAACCATCGTCACCTTGCCTTTATACAGTGTCAGATCGTTTTGCTCTGAAAGGGCTTTGCAGAAAATACATCCTTCATCTTTTTCACTCAGGATATATTCCATGCGCCAAGGTGCCCACATCGTTTCCATTCCATACACCTTCCGCTGTTATTTATGCTTTCATCTAACCTTTTCACCTTCAAAACTCAACCTTTTTCTCTTTCAAGCGGAACCATCTCCACTTCTCCCCATGCTCCAACTGCATCTTCTACAATCACAACAATACCCATAACCCCCTTAATATGTTTTCCAAAATCGATGGCTTGCTGGATGTGCCCTTTGGAATCAACCTTATTGCCAATGGAAGTTGCAGCTGCATCGGCCAGAGCGCATGACCTTGAAATAACACACACAGCATCTGCTTTTCCAAAGCTGAGCGAGTGCCCGACCGTGCCGGATGAGGTGCATACCGATACTGGATTCTCTTCCGAATCCAGGCGCAGACCCATGCGCAAGCTAATTGGCGAGCTTCCAGCAAATATACCGACAGTAACCGGCATATGCGTCTTAAGAAAAACATCACCTCCGTTTTCTACGATAACCTCATCGGTGTGGGCTAACAGATCAAGACCCACTTGTTCGGCAATAGCCCCTGCAACCGCTGCCATGGGACCAACCCCGGCGTTTTCTCCTGCCCCAACCATCTCCCTTATGATGGCGGGTAACGGACCAGCTAGCCGCCATGGTGCCAATGCTGTGACAAACGCCGGATACCTTCTGATGTACGCTTCAATATACCCTCTATGCTTTAAAATGATCTCTTTTGTAATATTTTCAAGCGGTTTTGTTGCATGAACAAAAATATCGGTCTCTTTGACAACAACCCTGAAAGCAATGAGCTCCCCTTTATACAGTAAATTTCGATACGATCGGATTTGATGCATGTTTGGCCTCACCTAGCCCGGATTTACAAACGCCTAATATGCTCAATTTATATGAACCAAGTGCAATGGTACCGCTTGTCGAAGGCAGATCGCTCATTCATTAATAAAAATCTCATTTGATATGTACACGCCGCTGCTAGTGCGAATAGGCTTTATTCCAATTTAGCCTTTTAAAAAAAATTATCCAGCCGCTTTTCGCTGTGGGTCTCGGTTAAAATTAGCGTGCGAAACTTGAGCTTTAACTAAAAATAATTCTTAGGAATAATTTTCATGAAATATCCGCCCTGACCGCTGCAATTACAAATGAGGTCTCAGATCTTGCGGACACTGCCGCAAAAAGTATTGATCCGTCATCCCAGCGATAAAGTCCCTGACGATCTCCTCCTTGCTGTGTTGATGAATATAATCTTCAGACATATCCTCTAAGAACCCTTTAAATATTACTGACGAGCGATTATTCGTTTCAATATCTTCAAGATAGGTTTCAAAAAGGATCCCAAAAAGCGTTTTGATGGTATCTTTATGCACCTTTATTTTCGGATTCATGTAAATGTGCTCCAGGTTAAAATCTTTCAACTTTTTTAAGGCCTCAGATACATCTGAACTGAAGGTAACATGGCTTCTTCGAAAACTGTTTCGAATGATATCGGTTACCAGATGATAGACAATGGTACCGTTCGTATTCCCCAGAACATCGACGCAATCCTTTGGGAGATCAGATCTTTGGATCATATTGAGCCGTATGGCGTCCTCTATGTCTCGCCCAATATAACTGATCGTATCTGCCATACGCACAACACATCCCTCTAACGTCATGGGGATAAGGGTGGTCGCTGGATTTTTCATTTTTGCGGACATGTCTTGTTCCAGCATCTCAAAGGTTTTTCCTCGATGGGGCTTTAGCGCCTGATTATGAATTTCTCCGTCATGGCAAAGGATGCCATCTAAGGTCTGCAGACACAGATTCCAGCCTTTACCTTTACGTTCAACCTTATCAAGAAATTGAACGCTTTGAACATTATGCAAAAAATACCCGATACCATTCGCTCGGCAAAGATCAGACAAGAATCTTTCGCCGTCGTGGCCAAATGGGGTATGCCCAATATCATGGCCCAAGGCAATAGCTTCAATAAGATCCTCGTTTAATCCTAAATACCGCCCGATGGTTCTGGCAATTTTCGATGCCAGCTGAACGTGTAACACCCGGTGGGTGATATGGTCGTGGTGGATCAGATAAAACACCTGGGTCTTGTCGATATACCGTGTGTAGGCTCGGGAATGCAGGATCCGATCCACATCCACAGAAAACGCCTGCCGATATCCTTTTTCGAGTCGCTGATCACTATGCCGTCGCACCCCTTCGGTGCTCAAGGTGGCAATGGGAGACAAAATTTCCTTTTCCCGCTGTTTTAAAGCCACTCGAATCACATCAAGGCCTTGGCCGCTAAATTCGTTGCTCTTCAATCATATTCTCCATCAGTTTCGTGTAATCGATGCCGGCCTGTCTAAATCCCTCGCGGCCGTATTTCATATTTGCCTCTAATATATAAAGCTTACCGTCATGCTCCACGATATCGATCCCCACGTCGTCCCATTGGCATTTCCGTGCCGTATCAAGGGCTAGATCTAGCGCCTTTTGGGGAACAGGATCCAGACTGATCGTTGCACCAAGTGCGACGTTACTTCGGAACTCACCTTTTCGTGCAATGCGCCAGTAGGCGTGCACCACCTCTTTTCCAATAATAACAATACGCATATCACGATCAGACGGCAAATACTCCTGAATATAGGCGGCGGTAGACAAGCTGAGGTATGAAATAAGGTCGTCATGGTTCTGGATGAGGTAGACGCCCCGCCCCATAGCCGACCCTCTTGGAATTTTCGCAATAAAAGGAAACTTAAAATGATTGCATATGGCGTTTTTCTGGCGCTTCCCATAAAAAACGCGTGTTCTGGGGTGAGGCACTTCTAGCAAGTTCAACAAGGCGGTCTGCTTGATTTTGTCTTGCACGCACTTATAGGTATGATAGCTGGGAAATGTTATTTTACCCATAGCATCAAAGAGCTCGGCATAGAACGTCGTCGGATAGTATACCTTTTGCGCCTGTCGAATCAAATCCGCTTCTTGGGGGCTATAATCTGAAAAATTGGGACGAACCCCCAGCGTCATGACATTTTTACAATGGCGAAGTCGCGCTTCCAGGGCGATGACTTTTTTTATGGTCCTCTTTGTCATTCAAACAGTTTTTTAATGACCTCCCGGCTGTTTTCGGTATGGGTCCCTGGCCAATAGATCCGTCCGCAACCGGTACACGTCTGAAAAAGATGGTGCGTTTCCAAGATATGATCAGGCACCAACCTTTGCACATGTTTTTTATCGATTGGCTGGATGGGGATGTTGCATCGTAAACATCGAAAAAACAGCTTTATATCTTCTGGCACGATGCCAACGCTATGAATCACTTCCTTGAGCTGTTCAAACGGCTTGTCCGACACAATAAAAATCCGAGTTTGTGCGTTGCTCAGATCCTTAACTTTCCGCGTTCGAGTGAGTAAAATCCGGGTTTTATCCTTGTCCTCGATCCATTCTTTAGTAGGCGTAGCCGGAGAATAAATCGTATCAAAACCCATGATACGAAGCCACCTGGCCAATTTCCCAAGTGTGGCTTCAGCGACAAAAGCATATGGCATGAATTCTTTCCACCTGTCCAAGCGGTCTCGCTGTTTGCTAGAAGGGTTCCGCTTCAGCTTAAGGTCTCAACGCGTGCTTTGAAACGTGACGACCTGCCATCCTTCATGATTCCGGTGGTGACAACACGAACATGGATGGTGAAACATGAACGTGGGGCCAATATCTTTCGACATCGAGCCGAAAACCCGATCCCTCATCATTGGAAAAAATGATGACAGCGGGGACTTGATATCCGTTGACATTTTGCATCTTATCAAATTCAGCTCTATACGCCAGCGCCCCGGCCAGATTAAAGACTTCAATTTTTCGAATATTTATCTTGTCTGCATAAAAGTATATTTTCTCTTGAATGTTGACCCAACCTCTTTTTAGAACAAGGATATAGCCACCTTTATCCCCTTTTGATGGGCCGGAGCGAACCGTATTCCCGCCACCTTGAGGAAGCATTAACGGTGCTTTGCGTGTGAATCTATCTTTGATTAAAACAGCTGAACGATATTGATGAATAGGTATACGTCCGGCCAGAATACTGACAATGTCATCCAGTTTGATGGAGACTGAAAAGGCCCTTTTTATAATAGAACTGTCGGCACGGTGTTTATAAAATTGAATCTTCCCATGGTCAAAAAAATAGAACCATTGCGCATCACCTGCAAAGCTAAGAAACGGCTGACCGGATGCACTGCTGAGCACAGTTCGAAATTTGTCAGGTGCTGCACCGATCCAGGCAATACGGTTTGACAGGGTTTTTTTTCCGTCTTTTATATGGGTTATCCTGCCCACACCTTTAAAGGTTTTGAGGTCAAGGTTTTGATTTCTCAGTGACGACAGCAGCTTCCCGGTTTCCAAGGCATTAAGATGTTTTTCTCTTTTTGAAACCCGGGTCGAAAGACCGCTACATGCACTAAAAAAAAAGGAACAGATCAAAAGAATTAAAGTAAGCTGTCTGTTCCGTTGCAACTGTCGCATTGGCATTTAAACCTTGAAGCGTTTTTTATTCTTCCCCCATCAATCCCTGAATTTTTTTTTCAAGATCCGCCGTGTCCTTCTCTTTTTTCCTTAGAGAACGTTGATAAAATTCAAGCGCTTTTTCCTTATTGCTGATCTCAAGGTACACGTCACCTAAATGCTCCAGGATGGTAGGATCATCAGGCACAAGAGTTACCGCCTTTTCCAGATATTTCAGGGCTTTGGTGAAAAGCCTTTTTTTAAAATAGACCCACCCCAGGCTGTCTGTAATATAACCGTCATCCGGTTTCTCTTTTAATGCAGCCTTGATCAGTCGTTCCGCCTCATCTAGATTTTCGCCCAATTCGGCATACGTATATCCAAGATAATTCAACGCATTGGCATGCTTTGGATCAAGGTCGATAACCGCCTTCATTTCTTCTATGGATTCCAGTTTCCGGCCCCACTTATCATAAACAACCCCCAAGCGAAAATGGAGCCTAATATTACTGGAATCGACTTTAAGCCCTTGCTTAAGAACATTTTCAGCTTTCTCATAGGCGTTGGTGTCTTCATAAAACGACCCTAAATATAACAGAAACTCCGGATTGTCAGGAATGGTTTGAACCACCCCCTCTAAATAACCGATAGCCTGCTCGATTTTTTCCTGTTCCTGGTATAAAAAAGAAATTTGAACCACAGCGTCTTTATAAAATCTGGAACCCGGCGCAACTTTTTTAAAATTGATAATAGCCGAGTCCTTGTCTTTTTTTCCGTCATAGGCAATGCCTGCGATGTAGAAAAGATCTGAACTCTGTGGCGCACCTTGCAACATGCCTTGCAAAACAACGATGGCATCGTTATATTGTTTGGAATCCACATAGAGCTGTATAACCTGTCTGACGATCTCCCTTTCTAGAATGCTCCGGGCGCCCAACTCCATAAACAGCTTTTGAGATGCCTCGGCCAATCCCTTTTTATGATAAACCAAGCCCAGTTCCAACCCAGCCCGTACATTTCTGGGGTTCTTTTGCAAAATATCCAGATACAGCTGAACCACCTTCTTCTCTTTGCCGAGCTTTTTATAAATAGTAAGCAGTTCAAAATGCGGCTCTTCAAGATCGGGGTTTAAAGCCAGTGTCTGTTGAAACTTATCTTCAGCATCTTTTAACTTGCCTTGAGAAAGATAAATTTTTCCGATAAAAAAATGCCCGACATATGACTGCGGAAATCTATGAATCAGCCGTTGATAGTTCTTTAACGCCTTGTCTAGTTCATTATCTTGCATGTACATGCCACCCAAAAATAAATATACATCTTGTTGCTGCGGATCAATCGTGAGCACCTTTTCATATGCTGTTTTGGCATCTTCTTTTTTGTTAAGCCCCTGGTTGAGTTTTCCGTATATGATCAGCGACTGAATATCTTTAGGAAATTTTTCAATTACCTGTTCGAGGATACCCAATGCCCTGGTGTTATCTTTTTTCTTGATGTACAGGATCGCCAACTCCCGTTGCAGATACGGCGACTCAGGGTCCGTGTGGATCGCTTGATTTAGATACATGATCGCTTTATCCAAATTACCCCTTTTCTGCTGGATTTGTGCTTCGGTAAAATAGTAATAGCGACTTTCTGTTTGATCAGCGCCTATCACATCCTCTTTGATCTCTCTAGCAAGGGAAGGTGGCGCCTTTTCATGAATCATGCACCCGGGAAACCATGTTATGGTCGTAAAAAAAAGGGCTATAGTTAACAGACTACTTCTCATTTGTATAA
>CP070768.1:2361480-2392005 GCA_020345745.1 Desulfobacterales bacterium | reverse complement strand
TGGTGAAAAAATGGATTGCCTTGTAGAAGCTATAAAGCCGAATGATTAATAGGAATCTTTTGTTAAAATAAGTCTTTAAAATAATGGCCAAATCGGATAGTTGCATACAGGCCCTAAATCAAAAACAAACCATACAAAGGAAACCCATCATATTGCGGTTTGGAACATATTATTGTTCTATTTAAGATTGTATCAGGAAGATAACTGCAGACTATTTGGCGTTACTTAACGTTTATTAGGGATCGGCAAAAAAATGTGCTGTTGGGGATTCGGTTTAAATAAGTTCCATATGCCGTAACATAATTTGCGTTAACTGGTTGTCCGGGTGCTGCATCTGATCCACAATGCTGAAATGGTGCAGGTGCGGCATTTCAAGGTACGTAACCTCAGCCCCTTGTTCAAGCCAATTTCGCGAAAAATGGTAGGACTGGCGCTTGAATTCATCCGATTCTTCTTTACCCACAACAATCGAAAGCGGTGCATCGGTGCTGGGGCTAAAAATGATGGGGCTGTTCAAACGGGCCTCGTGCTTGTCGAGCTTGAGGTCGTTATTGAGTGCAAGATAAAGCATCGGTTCCAGATCAAACAGGCCGCTGATGGCAACCCCACTTTTGATTAGATTCGCAGGTAAGTTGGAATTGAAAGCCGGCCAGTCTGTTGCCATTAGCATGGCTGTTAGATGCCCGCCGGCTGAATGACCCGAAACATGTATGGCATCAGGGTTTCCGGAGTATTTGCGGCAATTTGACCAGATCCATTGGCAAGCAGCACGCATTTGCTGCACAATCTCACTGATTGATACAGACGGACAGAGACCGTAATTAACGATAACTACCAGGGCACCTTTCTCCACTAAACCCTGGGCCAGAAAGCTGAAATCACTCTTGTCCATCAAGCGCCAGTAGCCACCGTGGATGAACATGTGCACAGGCGCATTGGCATTCTGGGGCAGAAAAAGATCGAGGAATCCACGACTGCCGGAAGCATAAGGCACATCCAATTCACATTTGCACTGCCGTCGAGTGTAGGCGCTGAGCGTCCGCCACTGCTCGAAAATATTTTCACAGTCGGGTATGGTGGCGCGGGCATTATACTGCTGTTCCAGTTGCTCAGCGGTGTAACCTTGAAACACAATTGTACTCATAGTTTACCTATGTATATCTGTGGCGCATGTTGACCAATTTTTGCGACATATGAGATTTAGACTCCCAGATAGCGAATTCTTAGCTCGGGATCGGATGCCAGTTCAGATGAGTCTCCGGACCAGACAAAACGACCCTTTTCCATGATGTAATGCCGGTCTGCAATCCGCATCAGAGATTCTAGATTCCTGTCAATAACCAAAATAGCCTGACCGAAAGCCTTCAATTGCTCCAGACAGTTCCAGATTTTTGTGCATACAAGCGGTGCCAATCCCTCGGTGGCATCGTCCAAAATGAGTAATTTGGAGTTGGTCATTAATGCCCGGCCGATGGAGAGCATCTGTTGTTCTCCACCTGAGAGGGTTCTGCCAAAAGAGTGTTCCCTTTCCTCCAGTTCAGGAAACATTTGAAAAATTTTTTCCGGCGTCCAGGGGTTTGTTTTACCTGACCGATTAGCAGCCGTGGCTATCATATTTTCCCGAACAGTCAGCGTAGGAAATATTTGTCTGCCTTCCGGAACCAGAGCAATACCGGCTTTGGCTGCAAAATAGCTGGGTTGGTTCGTTAACTCCATGCCTTCGAATCGAATGCTGCCGGTTTTGGGCGGTGTTAAACCCATGATGGATCGAACTAGCGTTGTCTTCCCCATGCCGTTACGTCCCATCACAGCGACTACTTCCCCCGCACCAATCTCCAAACTGACACCGAATAGCACCTGGCTTCTTTTGTAAAAAGTTTCTATTTCGGAAATCTGAAGCATCAGCCTTCCTTTCCTAAGTAAGCTAGCTGCACGGCAGGATCTGAGCGAATTTGTTCCGGTGTACCGGTTACGATGGCCCTGCCATAAACCAAAACTGTAATGCGATCCGCTAACGCGAACACAGCTCGCATGTCATGCTCGACCATTAAAATGGTGGTTTTTCCTTTGAGGTTCTGAAGCAAGTCCACCATGCGGTTTGTACTTGCCGGTCCCATACCGGCCATGGGTTCATCCAAGAGGAGCAGAGAAGGATGCGTAGCCAGGGCCATAGCCAGTTCTAGTTGACGTTGCTCACCATGGGAAAGATTGGACGCCATCTTATGTGCGCGATGTGAAAGACCAATTTCTTGCAGCGTCTTCCGAGCAGGTTCGCGCAATTTAGGGTCAAGTCGGGCAGGCTTCCAAAACTTAAATGAGTGACCGTCATGGGCCTGAATCGCCATGGCCACATTATCTTCGGCTGTAAAATTCATAAAAATCGAGGTGATCTGATACGATCGCGCCAAGCCCAGATGGGCGCGTTTATGAACGGAAAGCCTGGTTATTTCTCGGCCTGAAAAATAAATGCGGCCGGCGTCGGATTTGAGTTCCCCGGAAAGTTGACCGATGGCTGTTGTTTTTCCGGCACCATTGGGCCCGATTACAGCGTGAATCTCGCCGGTATGGACTTCAAGGGAAAGCGTGTCCGTTGCTTTGATCGCCCCAAAGCTTTTGGTTATCCTGTGGGCCGTTAAAAGTGGTTCAGCCATTGATTACTTCCCTTTCCACGAGAGATCCGTAGAGTCCGCGATGGGCGAATAATACCACGAGAATCAGAATAGGGCCGAGAGCCAACATCCAATGTTCCGTATAGCGGGTCAGAAACTCCTCTAAAAGCAGCAGCGCGGCAGCTCCGAATACCGGGCCCAAAAGCGTCCCGGCTCCCCCCAACACTACCATAACCAGGATTTCTCCGGAAACGGTCCAATGCATGATATTTGGACTGACAAACTCAGTATGATTAGCCATCAGGGCCCCGGCGAGCCCGGCTCCGGCCCCGGCAATGACGAAACAGACCAGTTTATAACTGTAGGTTGGAAACCCCAAAGCAGCCATGCGCCGCTCGTTTTCCTTGCAGCCCCGGACGACTATTCCAAAGCGGGAATGCACCAGTCGCCAACTGAATACCAGAAAACCGATCAACAGTCCTAAGCAAATGTAGTAGAAAATAATATCATTGCCAAGATCTAGACTTCCAAATCGATTTCGTGCATAAAGGCTCAGTCCGTCGTCTCCGCCGTAAAGTTCAAGGGATGTGAAAAAAAAGTACATCATTTGAGCGAAAGCTAAAGTGATCATGATGAAATATACACCGCTTGTGCGAAGACTGATGGCGCCGATTATGAACGCCAATACGGCCGAAACCAGAATTGCAGCCGGCCATGAAATTAGCGCGTTGTTCGTGCCTGTGAAAACTAAGGGCCAGCTAATCAGCGGTGATGCTTGCTCCGAGTGAAATGCAAATATTCCGACAACATAAGCACCGGCCCCGAAATAGGCAGCGTGACCAAAACTCACCATACCGCCGTAGCCTAAAATCAGATCCAGACTTACGGCAGCCAGAGCGTAAATAAAAATGCGGCTGAACACACCGATATAAAAGGGCTCTTTTAGAGCAGAGAAAACAGGGGGAAGGCCTATCAGAAACAATAACCCGGCCAGGACAATATAGGTTCTTAGGTTGGGCTGAAATTTATCCATGGGCCGGCAGCAGTCCTCTGGGCTTCCAGGCCAAAACCAGGGCCATCAGAATATAGATCGACATGGAGGCCAGAGAGGCCCCTACACCGTCCGCTGCGGCTGGTTCCATAAATAGCTTAAACAAGGCAGGTAAAAAAGCGCGGCCCAATGTGTCAATAAGCCCCACTAGGATTGCTCCCACTAGAGCCCCGCGTATGGAACCTATTCCGCCGATGACAATGACAACGAATGTTAGAATTAAGATATCTTCACCCATACCGACTTCGACGGCTAACAAAGGACCGGCCATGGCCCCGGCAAGGCCTGCCAGTAAAGCACCCAAACCGAAGACAAGCGTGTAGAGCAGTTTGACGTTGACACCCAGAGATCCGACCATCTCTCGGTTGGTGGAACTGGCACGGATAAGCATGCCGAGGCGTGTTCTCGTGATCATAAGATAGAGTAGAATCGCAATGACGATTCCAACGGCGATGATGGCTAGTCGAAAGGCCGGATAGGGCGAGCCCGGTACAATTTCGATTGTACCTGATAGCGACAAAGGCACATCAAGAAAAAGGGCCCGCGGTCCCCAAACAATTTTGGTCAGCTCGTTGAAGAAGAGAATCAGTCCGAAAGTAGCCAGAACCTGGTCTAAATGGTCACGCGCATACAAGGTTCGCAAGGCAATGACCTCAACCAAAATCCCGACAATACCTGCGCCAACAAGAGCAGCAAGTAACCCTAACAGGAAAGAACCTGTTTGTTGAAAGACGGTAGCGCACAAGTAGGCGCCGACCATGAACAGCGACCCGTGGGCCAGGTTGATTAAATCCATGATGCCGAAAATCAATGTCATCCCGGAAGCCATCAGAAAGAGCATCACCCCGGATTGCAGGCCGTTTAAAAATTGTTGACAAAATAGTAGCCAATACATGTTTATTGCGTTTTACACTGCCCTACATAGGCGTCGGAGTGGTTATTAAACGCCTTGGTGACAATCCGGTTGGTCAGCACACCACCTTCTTCGACCACCTGTCTGATGTAGATGTCCTGTACCGGATGATGATTCGGTCCAAATTTGAAAGGGCCACGAACCGATTCGAAGTCGGCTTTGCGCAAGGCCT
Source organism: Desulfobacterales bacterium (assembly GCA_020345745.1). GTDB lineage: Bacteria > Desulfobacterota > Desulfobacteria > Desulfobacterales > UBA11574. Next base: position 2,387,260 of record CP070768.1, on the reverse strand, counting down.
CGCGAAAGGCGTCCTTCTGTGACATATCTCCCCCCACGGCTTTGAGGGCACTGGCAATCAGACGTGCAGCGTCGTATCCCTGACTGGCGTATAAAGAAGGCAGTCGTCCATAGGCTTTTTTAAAATCGGCCACGAAACGTTTGTTTGCCGGATTGTCAATGTCCTTGTTCCATTGTGAGGAGTTCATGACACCAAGAGCTGCTTTGCCAACGGCATTCAGAATGGTCTGGTCGAAAGAAAACGCTGGGCCGAAAAGCGGTATTTCTTTCGCCAAGCCGGCCTGGTTGTATTGTTTGATAAAGCTGATACCCATTCCGCCGGGAAGAAAGAAGAAAACCGCATCCGGTTTCGCGCTTTGAATCGCGGAGATTTCGGCTGCATAGTCCTTTTGCCCTAACTTAGTGTACACTTCTGCAACGGGTTTGCCGGTATAAAATCGCTTGAAGCCCCTTAGAGCATCCTTTCCTGCCGGATAGTTTGGAGCCAAGATAAACACTTTTTTGAAGTTTTTGTCTTTCACATACTGTCCCATGGCTTCGTGGAGATTGTCGTTTTGCCAGGCTACATTGAAATAGTTTTCATGGCACTCTTTACCGGCCAAAAGCGAGGGCCCGGCGTTTGGACTAATATAAAAGGCGCCGGTACGTACGACTTTGGGGACGACTGTAATTGCCAGATTCGACCAGATGATTCCGGTCATGATATCAACGTTGTCTTTTTTGATGAACCGATCGGAAATCTGTTTTGCTTTGTCCGGTTTGCGGGCATCGTCTTCCACAATCAGATCGACTGGGTAGCCGCCGAGTTTGCCGTCTTCCTGGTCGATTGCCAGTTTGAATCCGTCCCGAACGGCAATCCCTAAAGCGCTGCCGCCTCCGGAAAGGGTAGTTATCATGCCGATTTTTGCGGTTTCGGCCATTGCCGAAGAAACCGTGAATAAGAGTATTGCAGTCAACAATATCAGTAATCGCTTCATCATTATTTTCCTCCTTTAATAAATTCAATCCAGTTTGGATATCGAACGGATTCGATCGGAAATCCAGCCGATTCTCTCAAGTTTTGTAGAAAGAATAGTTAGTTAAACAACTCTATAGAAAATTCGGTTCATATATAAGCTGGTGGCAAGTTGGGTGTCAAGAGCTAACTATTGTTAATGATAAAAGAAATTAATCCTTCGAAAATAGGGGAATTTTATCAAATCGGTAAGCAAGAAGATCTACATTGGGCTTTTAAATTCAACGGATCCGGTAGGAATTCCAAGGGACCAAACACGGGGATTAGACAGGAGCATTATTTATGTTCGAGGAATGAAATCGCTCCTTAACCAAATCTCTCTTGTCAAGAACTGACATTTCTCACCCAGGTCACCTAAAAAGATCAACCTGACTTAGTAACCAAAAAATGGGCACAAATCCAATATATTGTATAAGGACTAATTCTATTTTTTTCACCATAAATTTAAGGTTTCTCCCTTCAGGGTTTATAAATCAAGGCTCAAAATATTCTAGGTTTCCGAAAAAAGGTCATAAAATATTATATATTAAATCGTACTTTTAAGACTGTGAATTATTGCTTTTTAACCATAGGACCGGAATCCATATTTTGTGTTTTTTGTCTGAACTTCCTACCAAAACAACTCCATCTTGCAAATCAACAACTTACTAATGTATATATCCTTATTTAATTAATCTATTATTCATAAGGTGATATAGGAAAACATCTATTGCCCGGTCAAACTTTGACGGGTGGAGGGAGGATGAGTATGGCCCCAGAAAAACAAACAGAAAAAGCCGAGAATACGGTTTTTGTATCTACCTTTACTGATGGAATATTGGATCCCGATAAACAAATGCTGGGTCCGGTAAGAGACGGAGGTACCATCATTGCCAATACCGCCCCGGGTTGTTGGGGACCGATGATTACGCCTTCTCTCAAGGGAGGTCACGAGGTAACTCAACCAGTTGCAGTCGAAAATACTGAACCAGGCGATGCTGTGGCTATCCGTATCCGCGATATAACCGTCACTTCAATAGCTACTGCTTCCGGGCACGATGAAATGATTGATGGCTATTTTTTAGGTGACCCGTATGTAGCTGCTAAATGTTCCAACTGTGACAAAATAAACCCTGAAACCCAAATTGAAGGCACTGGTCCAGAGGCGATAAGATGTATCAATTGTGGTGAACCGGTGACTCCGTTTCGTTTCGCGCATGGCTATACAGTCGTTTTCGACAAAATTGGTCAAGTTGGAGTGACTGTGGACAAGTCCATAGCTGACCGGATTGCGGAAGATCCCAAATTTTATTCTGCCTGTCCGGAGAGCTCTCAGCAGGCTTCGGTCTTAGTTTACACACCTGCTGACTTGGTGGGAGTAGTTGCAAGGATGCGTCCCTTTTTAGGACAATTGGGTTCTATACCTGCCGTTCGTCTACCTGATTCACACAACGCTGGTGATTTTGGAACGTTCCTGATCGGCGCACCCCATGAATATGCCTTAACAGAGGATCAATTGGAGCATCGCACTGATGGTCATATGGATATTGACGCTGTTCGCTCTGGCACCATCTTGTTGGTTCCGGTCAAAGTTCCTGGAGCAGGTATTTATCTAGGTGATATGCACGCTTTGCAGGGAGATGGTGAGATTGCTGGACACACTATGGATGTGTCAGGGACAGTTACTCTTCAGGTTGAAGTGGTCAAAGGACGTCAGCTTGATGGGCCTGTGTTGTTCCCTCTGATAGAAGATTTACCACCTTTGGCTCGGCCTTTAACTGCAGAAGAGAAACAACGTGCTCGTGCTTTGGCCCAAAAATGGGGTTTGTCGGAAATAGAAAAAAGTGCACCTATTTCAGTCATCGGTACCGGAGGAACTATCAATGATGCTACTGAAAACGGTCTTAATCGCGCAGCGACTTTACTTGACATCAGTGTCTCAGAAGTCCGAAATCGAGCGACTATAACCGGCGCAATTGAGATCGGGCGTTTACCCGGTGTCGTTCAAGTAACATTTTTGGCCCCGTTGCTCAATTTAGAGCAGGCAGGCTTAGTACATTTCGTACAAGAAGCTTATAACATCGATTGAAAATCTAGGTATTCCTGGCTACTGGTTTGTCCAGTCCTAAGATTAAATGAATTGATTAATTAGATGAAGCTGTCGGGCATATATACTTGCTGAATGCCCGCGGCTCATCTCGTGCTTTTTCAGAAATGTATGATTCTGGTTTGCGCGATGAAAAATTATGGGCCAAAATATTTTCGATTTACGAAACAAATCTTAAAAACAATTATTAGACTGGGTGGTTAGACTTAGATTCGAAGTCTTAAACGGCCTCCTCATCCACTCAAACCCACATATTGTGGTCGAGGATGTGTTTCATATCCTATGGAAAGTTATTCCCCATTTTGATTTCAAAATAATATCACAACCTGTTGGCATTACAAAATATCTTATGCCTTGGAAAGAAACCTCGCGCCTTGAATCCATTAAACTAAAGGTCGATTCCTTGCTATCACAAGCTTTTTTGTTATACACATATTCTCCATGTATCTGCAGTTTAACGGATATTGTGATATTGGCAAAATATTTCTATATTGTTGAATACCGAATAAACGAGATATAATTCCCAATTATTCAATAAACGCGAAAAAATTCTCGCTACTCACTAGTTCAGCTCTGTGTTAAACTGGCAACTGAAAAACGAATCTTCGTTTTTTCTACTGGTATAGTGACGACAAATGCAGGAGACCACAACATGGAACCAGGCAATCGTTCAAAGCATAGAGGACTCAGCAATATATCCAGAAAGAGCGATGACGTCGCCAAATGCTACGACAACTGGGCCAGCGATTATGATGAGACTATTGCCGAGTGGCGTTACGAAGCACCCGAACAAGTGGCTTCAATGCTTATGGCCGAACTCTCGCCGAAATCGGTGATTCTGGACGCAGGTTGTGGAACTGGACTAAGCGGCAGGGCGTTGCGCTCAGCCGGGTTCACAACCGTTGACGGGATTGATATTTCCCTTCGGTCCCTAAAAATCGCTGGAATGTCTGGTGCATACAGCACCTTGCGTGCGATGGACATACAACGTTTTCCTTTACCCATTCCAGATGACCAATACGACGGACTGGTTTGTGTAGGCGTTTTCACGTACCTAACCGATAGCGCTGGTACGCTAAGAGAGTTCAGTCGAATAGTCAGATCAGGAGGGATCGTCGTTTTTACACAGCGAAGTGATTTGTTCGCAAAGCGTAAGTTTCAGAGCGTGCTTAAAAGACTCTCAGATGAGGGTTGGATCGAGCATGTGCGTATCTCTGAACGGCGTCCTTACCTACCGTACAATGAGGAATATGGTGACGAGATTCTTGTGCACTACGTTGCCTATACGGTCGTGTAAGGTGATAAGGAACAGGTATTGTCATTATAGCTAAAAAGCTGAACAAAATGATCGAGCAGATGCCTAAAAATCGATGTTATTTAAATTTTGTATTCATTAATAATAGTTCCAATTTTTAAATGATTTCTCCCTTTAACCTTAACAAATCGAAGCTCGAAATTTTCAAGGTTTCGGTATGAATTCATTGCCCTTGTGGTATAATCAAAAACCGGAAAAGAGGCGGGATATCATCGATCAATCGCATTAAGCGCATAAAGGTCTTAGTTTTTTTCTAGGCCACGATGCCTGCCGATCCTTTCCAAATATTTCCAGCAGATTTAGAATTTATTCAAGACGGGCACATACCTTACGGTAGGATTGAAGCTCATTTTTGAGGGTAACGGGATCGAGAAGGTCGTTCAGGTCACTGGGAGAAAAAGAGAGAGCGGCGAAGATTTTTTTTTCCAAGCGTTCGCTGTCCTTCCAGAGCCTAAAAATTCGTTCGTGGTGAATTAGCTCTTTTCCGTATTTTTTTAAAACATATGCCATACGATCTTTCAGAGAAACAACCCTGTCGTGTAGCACTCTTTTGTCAGCGTAGTTGACGATCTCCGCTTCTTTGGGTGGCTCCGAAAACACATACTCGTGCAAAACGACATGCTGGCCGATGATGTGTCCGACTTCCGGATAATTTAGATCGCGCAATAATTGTTCTCCGGTTTGTGCGTGATTTTCTTTGGTTTTAAAGCTCCGGGTTTTGGTTATGTCATGAAGCAATGCCGAGGCTTGAATCATCTCGCGGTTTAAATAAATATTCTTTAGATCAAGATGATCCACCAGCAGGGTCGCCACCTGACAAACCAGAAGGGAGTGGGACACAATATGATCCATCATCTCCATTTCATAAATCAGATGATAACACGCTTTTTTGGAAGGGATCTGCATAAGTATCTTAGAGCAATTTTTATTAATAATGGGTAAAAGAACTATCCTTCCTCAGCCTGAATCCGTAACGCTTTATAATAAACCCTTTCTTCATTCGCATACGCCTCGAGGTTATTTCCTTGGTCGACTAAGATTCGAGTTACATTTTCATCATTTACAGAAAAAGACACATGATTTATTTACGTATTTAAATTTGAATTCCCAGCTACTTGCAGCGCAGGATGAATTCAAATGCAGGAAAAAGGAATTATTTAAAGCAACATATCAGTATAATATGTGTTTAGAGCACTAAAGCCACCATAAATACTTTGATGGTCAGAAAACCATTGTTTTGCGAAAGTGCGTTAACGAAGCCTGTCAGGGCTGAGGTAAGCATTCCGAAATACCCCGCAACTCGTAGCTTGTCGGAGCGAAGCGGAGATCCCGCTAAGCGGGGCTGCAGGGATAGGAATGTTAGCCTTTCCCCTTAGCAGCGACAACATCGCGTTATATAAAATCGTGACACGATTTTATTCGCATTCAAATTGGTTAAAATCATGTATAGCATCATAAACCTTGGCGCAATGTTTAAATATAACATAGCGATTTTTTCGTTGAAACCATAAATATTTTGCATCCAAAAGATGTTTATCAGCCTCACCTAAAGCCCAGCTTCTGCAAGCGTTTAGAGAGTATCCAATTTCGCGTAACGATATTGGTAGATGTGCCTGGTCATTTCAGAATTTTAGCTGTGATAGAGGCCGCAGCCGACCTTAGCGAAGGGAAGGTGGAATGCTTCAGGGGGAAGAAACTTGAGTGACGTAATTTTATATGGTATTTTGTTGGTGTTCAATCAGGATTAGATGGCCTTTATATTATATCACCGGAGCTAAAAGGAGACGGATATGGCGCTTAAAGAACACGAATATATCAGACAGACGTTGGAAAGGTATACAAATAGTCGATTGGAAGATATCTGTGATTACGTGCTTCTAACGAATTTCAAACAGTATTTGAACCGCTTTAAAGAAAAGTTCCAAGGTGATTACTTTGAAGGCAATTTTCGTGTCTTACACATAAAAGATATGAATTGCACCATGATAGACTACGGCATCGGCTCTCCCCAGGCTGCTCTTCTCATCAACTGCCTTGCCTATCTTGAAAACCTCAAGGCTGTTATCGTTCTTGGTATGTGCGGCGGGATTGATGACACCTTAGAGGTTGGTGACTTTATCATTCCTTCAGCGGCTATTCGAGGTGAAGGTACCAGCAGACATTACCTCCCAAGCGAATTTCCCGCTATTCCAACCTCTTCAGTCAATCTTTACTGCGTCGGTGCGGTTCGAAAAATAGGCACGACACCCAGATGCGGTATTGTATACACCACTGACCGGCGTCTATGGGAGTTCGATCAGGAGTTTGTAGATTATTTGAGGCAGCAAAGAATACTTGCCATTGAGATGGAATTGGGAACCCTGTTCTCGGTGGCATACCATTATGAAGTTCCCATCGGGTCCGTTATGTTAATTTCTGATATGCCTCTGCAAAGGAAAGGTATAAAAGACAAAAAACTTCACGAAGAAATATATTCAAGGCACATGGAAACCCATCTCGAAATTGCCGTAGATGCTGTTCAAAATATAGATGAAAAATGGGACGAGGTGAAGAAAAGGCTGGCAAGTGAATGGTAAAAAAGGTTGAGGTTACAGGCTACGTTCCGGGAAGCATTGGTCGGATCACCGAACTGCATGCGCAATATTATTTTCAAAATTGGGGTTTTGGGAAATTTTTCGAAGCGAAAGTTGCTACCGAACTGTCAGCGTTTTTAAACCGTTTTGACGAATATCGAGACGGATTGTGGACGTTATGCCTGGACAACCAGGTTGAAGGATCAATTGTCATTGATGGTGTGAAGGCCGCGTCGGAGGGTGCTCATCTGAGATGGTTTATCCTGTCAGCGAAAATGCGCGGACAGGGCCTCGGTAATGAACTTATGGAAAAAGCGGTTTGTTTTTGCAGGGAGCACCAGTATCATCATATTTATTTATGGACGTTTGAAGGACTCGATGCTGCACGACACCTTTATGAAAAATTCGGTTTCAGGCTTGTTGAGGAACAGACCGGTGAACAATGGGGAACAACAGTTAACGAACAGAAATTTGCTCTCAACCTAAAATAATATTTTTTCCATTACAGACCGTCTCGAAAAGACAGATGTCGTTAAAAGACAAAGCCCGAGACGCCGAAGGCGCCATGTGTAATATTTAAAAACGCGCGACATACATGGGAGTATGTAGCATTTTTAGGAGGCATGCAACACCGCAATTTGGCGTTAGATGTATTTTTGATACGGCCTGTAGAAAGGTTCAAGTTATTATTTTTATTATAGTTTTTTAATGCCCCATCCGCTTGTGGCGGGGTAAATGGCTGTTCAACAAGATTTACAGGCAATTTTGATTTCAAAATTCTGCGTTCGCTGGCTTGCTGCTTTTGATCGTTTCTAAGCTTGCTGCACTAAATGGCAAAAACTCGGGCTAACGCCATCAAACAGTTTGCAATTTTACGTTTCGCTTCGCTAAGAAACGCTGCGCAAAACCTGCAAGAGGCTTCACACCGTAATTTTGAAATCCGGCTAAGAGAATAGAATTAAATTCATTTTGATACCCTGCCGCTAGCGGTGGGGAGCTTCGTTCGGGTTAAACTACCACAGGAGAAATTACGATGGGAGAAGCAGCTGCCAAAGATGTCGCTGATCTTAGAAACAAAATCGAGGAATTAAAAATCGAAAATGAACGGTTAGCCAAATTCATCGAGATCGGCACAGCCATATGCGAAGAAAGGGACTTAGATCGACTGCTTCCGTTGGTTATGGCTAACATTTCCAAAGCGCTCAAGGCAGACCGAAGCACGCTGTTTTTGATCGACTGGGATCGAATGACGTTATGGACGAAGTTTGCCGAGGGCCTAAATCACGGAGAAATTAAGATTCATCTCAAAATGGGGCTCATTGGGATTTCTGTGTTTACCCGCCAAATTGTCAACGTAACCAATGCCTACCAAGATCCTCGTTTCAATTCAACCATTGATGAAGCCACCGGTTATCGCACGGAAAGTGTATTGTCTGCTCCTGTTTTTGACCTAGAAAAAAACGTTATAGGGGCTGTTGTGCTTCTCAATAAAAAGACAGGACGCTTTAAAAAAGATGATGAAGAAAAAGCGTTAAAAATGACCCCAATACTAGCGGAATTGGTCACTGCAATAGACCAAGATAGTAACGAAATCAGATCATTATTGAGCAACCTCAGGCAATCGATACAGTGTGAACGATGTTCTCTATTCTTATTAGATAAAGAAAGAGGCATCCTTTTCCCCCTAGTGGCCGAGGGCATCGAAGAACACGATATCCAGCTGAGTCTCAACTTAGGAATAGCCGGACTTGTTGCCATCACCGGCGAGGATCTCAACATAGAAAATGCTTATGATGATCCTCGATTTGATGAGCGCATCGACCAAAAGACAGGGTATCGAACCCGATCTATTTTGTGTGTGCCCATTAAGGATCGATCCGGCGAAGTCATCGGTGTTTTGGAGGTTATCAATAAAAAAGAAGGCGTCTTTTCAAGGGCTGATAAGGAGATATTAAAGGCGCTGTCATCTTTTGTGGCCGTATCTGTAGAAAATGCCATACTTTTTGATGAACACAACCAGCAATTCAGAAGTATTTTAGAAGTGCTAGCAGCCTCCATTGACGCTAAGGATCCCTTAACTGCTGGCCATTCGCTCAAGGTTACAAAATATGCTGCTGGAATTGCCCGTGAACTCGGTTTTGCAGCACCTGAAATAGAGGTGCTCACTGTGGCTGCTTTGCTTCATGATTACGGCAAGCTTGGAACTTCTGATAAGGTATTGAAAAAACAAGAAAAATTAACGCCAGAGGAATACGACCATATAAAGGACCATGTGGTAAACACTCGAAATATTCTCAATAAAATGTACTTAATGCGTCAATATCGAGATGTACCTTTAATCGCCTCGTCTCATCACGAGCGGCTGGATGGCTCCGGCTATGCGGACGGCCGCGAAGCGCATCAGATTCCTTTTATGGCAAAGATTATCGCTGTTGCGGATGTTTTTGAGGCATTGACCTCCAAAAGATATTACCATGAAGCGTGTTCTCCTGAGACAGCCTTTGAAATTTTAAATGAGGAGGCCGGAACCAAGCTTGACGAAAATATTATTCAGTCGTTGAAGCAATATTGGTATAATAATTATCTATAAAACGTTTTAAATGATACAATCCCTTGAAATTCGAATAACATCCTGCAGAAGGCTTGGACCGTGAACGCGATGTTTAAATATCCCATGAATCGTCGCGCATTTGTTAAGCACGGTTTACGCTTTTCTGTTTTGGCGTTATTATGTTTTGCTTTTGAACGAAGAAACAACCTCACAACCGAACATGTCAGGCTCGGTTTTTCCAATTTTCCATCTAATTTTAAGAATTTTAGAATTGTTCAAATATCCGATTTGCATGCCAGTTTTTGGGTTGGAAGGAGTTACTTGACAGGCGTCATCGAAGCAATCAATCGATTAGACAAAGATCTTTTGGTGATTACCGGGGATATCATAACGGGCGCAGTGAATGATTTTTGGAAACGATGGTTGCCAACGTCTAAGCGTGATTACCTTGCAATGGTAATCGATGTGTTAAAAAATTTACATGATGGTGACAAAATTGCTGTGCTGGGAAATCATGACCAATGGGATGGAAGCGCTACTGAAAAAAGGCTCGTCCGCGAACTGGAAAGCATCGGGTTTGGAGTATTGAGGAATAGTTCCATAACCATATCTCGCGGGAAAGACAAACTTTATCTTGCAGGAACCGACGACATCTGGTTTTCTTATGATCTTACCCGCGCGCTGCGTTATGTTCCCAACAACGCATTTAAAATCCTGCTCTCGCACAGTCCCGATGTTACAACCGATATTCACAAAGAGATGAAAATCGATTTGACGCTTTGCGGACACACCCATGGTGGGCAGGTTGCCATCCCCTATCTGAGCCAACACTTTCTGCCCATAAACAACCCATCGCGTTACATGGCCGGCATTATAAAAGAACCATATGGATACACGTATGTCAATCGCGGGATCGGCACCCTTGTGTTCCCTTTTCGATTGGGTGCACCACCGGAAATTACCCGTTTAACATTAAATCCAAAAGAACAGGCGTGATTCCCAAGGGTTCCAGGGACCCAAGGGTTGTAGCTTCTCAAAAACCACATACAAGAGGGCTTTAGGGTTTTTCTGAAAGGATATATCTTTATTGTTTGCTCGATTGCTACCCAGTAACCCAATATTATGATGTCGTGAAAACTAGTCACGGTTTGTAAAAAAAGTCAACATCATAAAATATTGGGTCACACCGCTCATACGAGATTGATAATATCGACTGAAAGAAAAAGCAAAAAGCCCGTACACGTGACAAAAAACTCTGTTTATTGAGAAGTTAACAAGGGCTCAAGGATTCGAGCAAAATACTTAAGAATAGAGACCTTTGAAAGCAAATGGCTAATGCAGCGACTAATTGAGAACATTCAAATTCATATACCCTTTACCATGCTTTATGAATCGTATCTCGATTACTTTATCAAGCACAAGTTCAATCCTGAAATATATATTAATTCAGATGCGTTGGACATGTATTCTGTTGCTGATTTTAACACGGTTGCAAAGCAGCTCCAGCAACAGGACCTAATCATTACCCTGCATTCACCGTTCTGGGATTTATCTCCGGGATCCCCGGATCCGGCAGTCAGAGATTTAACCAAACAACGGTTTGATCAAGCGATTCAACTTGTGCCTATTTTCAAGCCAAAAACAATTGTTTGCCACGCGGCTTATGACGTAAAAAGATATGGATTTATGAAGGATATTTGGCTAGAAAATAGTATAGAAACCTGGACATGGTTTAGTGAAAAAATTAAGAATGAAGGTGGGCATTTAATGATAGAGAATGTGTATGAGCATTATCCAGATGATATATTGATCCTATTAGAAAAGTTAGGAAATGAAAACATTGGATTCTGTCTGGATGTCGGGCATCAGGCGGTATTTAGCCGTTCACCTATGGAGCGATGGATAAAAGATCTTGGACCCTACATAAGGCAGCTCCATCTTCACGACAACTTTGGAGAGCAGGATGACCATCTGGCTTTAGGTGACGGAAATATCGACTTCCCAAAACTCTTTGCTTCTGTTAAACAGCTTAAAATCAAACCGATGGCCGTAACCATCGAACCTCACAAAGAGCAAGACCTATTCCCCAGCTTAAAATATCTGGAAAAGGTGTGGCCGTGGAGAATGTGAAAGGAGTTTGACATGAAAAGTGTTGACTATATGGCAGTTGCTGAACGAGCGATGAGCCATATCAAAAAAGGGGTGTTTTTGACAGTAAAGTCGGGTGAAATGATCAATACGATGACCATTGGCTGGGCAACCTTTGGGTATATTTGGAGAAAGCCGATAATGATGATTGCGGTTCGTTCGACCCGTCACACCTTTGGCATTATCGAAAAAGCAAATGATTTTACCGTATCGATTCCTTGGAAAAATATGGCCAAAGAAATCACCTTTTGCGGCACCAAGTCCGGACGGGATTTTGATAAATTTAAAGCATGCAGTTTAAGCGTCGTTGAGAGTCAATCCGTCGGTTCACCGATCATAAAGGTGCAAGGATTGCATTACGAGTGCAAGATTATATTTAAGGCTGCAATGGATCCCGATTATCTTGCCGAAACATATGAAGCCCTATACCCTGAAAAGGATTATCATACACTTTATTTCGGAGAGATACTTGAGTGCTACGAAATTCTTCCCAAGCCATCTCAAAAACACATCTAACGTCCAATTACTATGTTGTGATCCTGTTGTATTGTTTCACAATACTAAAACGATGAAAGCTAACGCTTTCCTGATTTCACGATCGCAGATCGAGGAATCAGGAAACTGCTTTGCAGTTTGTCGTTTAAGCAAAATGCTCACATACTACATGTATGCTGCGTTTTTTCATCGGCTCGCGCCTTGTCCTTGAACGTGATCTATATTTTTGAGATGGCCTGTAGTAGCTTTTCAAAACTTCGGGCAAGAGAGGTTCAGCGCGGCAAAGCCGCTTAATATAAAATCCCTAAATCGATTTTATATATTGGTATTGACTGAAAGAAAAAGCCAAAGCCCGTAAAAGAAAGATTCATGCCTGTTTATTTAGAAGTTATATTTCTTAACCTTTCATTTCATTGATTCTGTCCGTCAATTCAGGAACAAAATCGAGTATATCGGCAACAACACCAATATCTGCAGATTGAAAAATAGGGGCTTTCGAATTCTTATTTACGGCGACAATAAAAGGGGATCCCTTGATTCCTCCCAGGTGCTGGAATGCTCCGCTAATCCCCAATGCCAGGTAAACTTTTGGTTTTACTGTCTGGCCTGATGTTCCGACCTGTCTCGATTTTTCCAACCATTTTGCATCCACAACAGGTCTGGAGCATGAAACATCCCCTCCCATGGCTTCTGCCAAGTCGAAAATGATTTCCATGTTATCTTCATCTTCAATGCCTCGACCTACCGAAACAAGTATTTCAGACTTGGTGATATCGACGTCACCAACTTCTGCTTCAACGATTTCAATATAACGGCGACGCGCATCGGTTCGACCCTCTTCCAGGGCTTCAGAACTTTTGTCAACAATCTGTCCCTGCAAGGCTTGACTCTCGTCAGCTTTGAAAATTCCGGGACGCACCGTAACCACAGCGCCTTGAGAAATATCACAAAGAACATGGGTGTTGACCTGCCCGCTATATTCCTCCCGAACAGCCTTGAGATAGCCATCCTCAATACCTTCAAAATCGACAGCATCCGGTAGATATGCGGCGCCAAGCTTTACGGAGAGACCCGGCGCAAGATCCATTCCAAAATGCTCGTGTGGAATCAATACAATCCCGTCTGTTGGTAAGATGCGGACGAGAAGTTCCCGCAGGACTTCCGCATTGATATATGCAAGGGCATCATCATCGATCTTCCATACCTCGGCATAGGAAGCAGCCATTGCATTGCAGACGGTACCCAGTTCATCACCAGATCCGGCGACCACAGCCGTTATCGGCGCATCGATGCCCAGACGCTGGGCCGCTGAAACCATTTCAAGAGCAGTATCGTCAACAACGCCTTTTTTATGAATAATATATGCAAAAATCCGCTGGGTCATTATTTAATCCCTCCTTTGGCTTTTAAAAGTTCTGTCAGTTTGTCAATGATTTCATCTGTGCTGCCTTCAAGAATCTCCGCCCCTTCACCTAGCTCGGGTACAAAATAATCTAACCGTTTGACCTTAGCTCCGGATTTACCAACAGATTCAGATAAAAGTTCTATATCTTTCACCCCCAACATCGGAATTTCCATGGATGCCACTTTTCGAATACCACGAATGCCAACATAACGCGGCTCGTTAATCCCGGTCTGAATCGACAGCACGCAGGGAAGATCCATTTCATTCATCTCCTGGTTCCCTCCAGCGATTTCTCGCCCGACCTTTATGGTTTTATCATCCACAATGTCTATGATATTTACCAACGATGCATAAGGCCAATCGAGCATAGCCGCCAGCATGCCCCCTATCTGACCGGCGCCGTCATCAGCCTGAGCACCAGTTAAAATCAAATCGTAATTTCCTTTTTCAATTCCGGCCTTTAAAATCGTTGCAACCCCTTCCCCATCGGACCCCTCAAAAGCATTATCTGATAGCAGGATGCCCTTATCTGCACCCATCGCCATTTCTCTTCTCAATACTTCTTCTGCATCTTCATCACCGACCGAAACAACGGTAATGCTGCCACCCACTTTGTCGCGAATTTGAATCGCTTCTTCAACCGCATAATTATCCCATTCGTTTACAGAATAGACCAGATCATCCCTTTCGATATCCGAACCATCTCTATTCACTTCTATTTCATTTTCCGCTGTGTCAGGTACTCTCTTGATACATACCAAAATCTCCATACGTCCCCTCCCCAATTATTCCATGTGTCTTTCAATTAGTTCGACAAGATCGATGGCCCCCATTTCATTTTCGAGGCCACTTGTTTTAATGGCATCTTCCACATTTACCATACAGAATGGGCACCCGGTAATAATAATATTGGCGCCGGCGGTTTTTGCCATCTCAACCCGTACTTGTCCCATCCGCTTTTCTTCTATGGGTTCATAGAATAGCATTAAACCTCCACCGCCGCAGCAGAACGAGCGATCTTTACAATTTTGGGTCATCTCTATTCTTTTTATCCCTGGAATCGCATCAATCAATTCTCTGGGGGCATCATAGATATTATTGTGCCTACCCAAATAGCATGGATCGTGATACGTGTAAATCTTGTTTGGGTCCTCTATAGGTTTTAAGCGGATATTTCCAGATGTTACGGCTCTTAATGTGGTTTGACTGATATGTTCAACAGGGGGAAGATTTGCGTAGTCATTTTTTAATGCATTATAGGCATGGGGGTCTGTAGTAATGATGCGGGTTGCGCGTGAATTCTTTATTGCATTCAAGTTTTTATCTCTTAAATACTGAAAAAGCATCTCTTCCCCAAATCGTTTAACCTCGTGCCCGCTGTCCATTTCATTGGGTCCCAGCATACCGAACTCGATGCCGGCTGCATGAAGAATTTTGACTGCTGCTCTGGATATCTCCTGTATTCTGTCATCATATGATGAAATGCTGTCAACAAAATAGAGCGTATCTGCCGTCTCTTTTCTTTTCAGAATTTTGACATTTATCTCTTCTGGTAAATCTTTAATCCAGTCAATCCGCTTTTTTTCCATTATGCCATAGGGGTTGCCTCGTTTTTCCAATGCTCTTAATGGTTTTTGCAGCGATTGCGGTACGATGCCGTCCTCGACCATACCCCTTCTAAGGTCGACAATTTTGTCAATATATTCAATTAAAAGGGGGCATTCCTCTTCACAAGCACCACAGGTGGTACAGGACCATATTTCATCTTCTTCCAACACACTACCGATCAAATTGTGACTATTGGTCGAAAGGCCGTGCAGCGGATACGCTTTAAAAGCGTAGTCACGGCATTTGATGGATATAAAGCGGGGAGAAAGCGGTCGCCCGACAGCATTGGCAGGGCAGTTATCAGAACATCTTCCGCAGTCGGCACAGGAATAAAAATCGAGCATGTGCTTCCAGGTAAAATCCTCGAATGTTTTGACACCAAAGGATTCAAGCTGGTCGAGTTCTTCATCTTCAATGCCCCACTGAACCGGCTTTATGGTACCTTTGTTCATTTTCATCAAAAAGACGTTTGGCAAGGATGTGATGACATGAAAATGTTTGCCAAGCGGCAGAAAGCAGAGAAAAAAGAAAAATATCAGTTCGTGGAAGAAATAAGCCCCTAAATGAATATGCTGCAGCGTGTTCATGGATGCAGAGGTTAATAGAATGGCACTCAGCCATGACCCTGTTCCTGGAATCAGCATGTCAGCTTTTAACCCTTTCCGAATGTGAGCAGCAGCATGACTGCCTTCGAAAACCATATCACATAGCACCAAACCCGAGATCAGCACCAATACGAATATGGCTTCCCACGTATGGTTTTTCCCATATTTAGGCGGTACAGCATAGCGCTCAGGCTTTAATATTCCTCGCCGAAACATGGCCACAATGCAGGCAGCCAAAACGGCCATTGCCGCAAACTCTTTAAGACCATGGTAGATATGTCCGGCAGCACCGCTCATTCCGGGCAGTACATAGCCATCCGATATTCCGATCAACACGAGAGTAATCGATCGCAAGGAGAGTATGACGAATCCGGCAAAAAGTGTAATATGGATGATTCCGGCAAGCAGGTATCTTGGTTGTCGATACTGACCGATGGCGAATTTGCACATATTAAAAAACCGATGGATCCGATCATCCATTCGCGGATCGGGTTGTGCTTTAACCAGTGGCTTGAGTCGAAGCGCAATAATATATGTAAAAATTCCAACGCCGGTAAGCGGAATCAAAAAGGAGAAAATAACCGCAGGCATATCGAAGACGATGGCCTTGGCTGGAGAAATCAACACGGGTTCCATTTTTCATTTCCTATTTTCGTGTTCCTGCAAACATGAAAACGGGTCGTTTAATCGCGCGCAGAGAACATTTGGCTCGCAAATGAATGAACATTCATTCATTTTTATCAGACAAATTTTTCCCCTGTCAAGGAAAAACCCAACTTTTTTCCAGAGATTTTTCATATCTTGACAAGCCTCCATTTTCATTATAAAAAGTCTGTTTAAATAACCGGTTATTCCGCAATAAGCAAAGACGCATAGCAAAGGAGGCTGACGTGACAGAAACGGTAAGATATGAAGATAAGCCATGGTTAGCCAGTTATGAAAAAGGGGTTCCAGTCACAATGGAATACGAAGATATATGCTTGCCGGCGATTTTAGAACGAACAGCAAACCAGTTTCCGAATAATATGGCACTGCTCTTTCAAGGGTACCAGATCACATTTCGCCAACTCAATGATATGGTGAATCGATTTGCCGCCTGCTTGCATGATTTTGGTGTCAAAAAAGGGGACAGTGTCGCCATTTTGTTGCCGAACGTTATCCCCTGTGTTGTGGCCTACTACGCCATATTAAAGGTGGGCGGCATAACAGTGATGAATAACCCCTTGTATTCGGATAGAGAGCTTAAACATCAATTTAATGATTCCGATTCAAAAATACTCATTACCATCGACCTTTTGGGCAATCGAATGATCGATCTTCGGCCTGAAACAGGCATTCAACAAGTAGTTTACACCTCCATCGGCGATTACCTTCCGTTTCCAAAAAATCTGCTGTTTCCGCTGGTGGCTAAAAAGAAAAATCTAGCCGCAGATGTAAAACCCGCTGAAAACGTTTATAAATGGAAAGATCTGCTCGCAAAAAGTACAACCCCTCCGCCCGATGTTTCCCTCGCATTTGATGACGTGGCCATGTACCAATATACCGGCGGGACG
Organism: Desulfobacterales bacterium; assembly: GCA_020345745.1. GTDB lineage: Bacteria > Desulfobacterota > Desulfobacteria > Desulfobacterales > UBA11574. Next base: position 2,369,907 of record CP070768.1, on the reverse strand, counting down.
ACCGGTGTTTCAAAAGGGGTGATGCTTACCCACGGCAATCTGAGCAAACAGGTTCAGCAGGCCGAGGCTTGGTTTCCCAAGTTCAATAAAGGAGAGGAAATCATGCTGGGCGCCCTGCCGTTTTTTCACGTGTTTGGACTTTCAGTGGCCATGAATTTTGCTATATATATGGGGTGGGGACACATTCTCGTTCCAAAACCCCAGCCGGATGCTCTGCTTGAATCCATCTCAAAATTCAAGCCAACCTTTGCCCCCCTTGTTCCAACCATGTATATCGGAATGCTCAATCATCCAAAGATCGATAAAGTTAATATGACCTCTATCAAAGGATGTTTTTCCGGAAGTGCGCCGCTTCCTCTTGAAGTCATAAGAGATTTTGAAAGCAAAACCGGTGCTGTCATCGTGGAAGGATTTGGCATGACCGAATCTTCACCCGTTACCCATATCAATCCTTTTGCCGGGGGCAAGAGAAAGGTGGGAAGCGTAGGTGTCCCGGTTACTGACACCGAGTCTCGTGTTGTTGATATCACAGATGGAAACACCGACGTTCCGGTTGGAGAGACCGGTGAACTCCTCGTTAGGGGTCCTCAGGTTATGAAGGGATACTGGAACAAACCTGAAGAAACAGCTCAAACCCTCACCGACGGTTGGCTTCATACCGGAGATATCGGTAAAATGGACGAAGAAGGGTACTTTTACATCGTCGATCGCAAAAAGGATATGATTTTATCGGGCGGGTATAATGTGTATCCCCGTGATATCGAAGAAGTATTATATGAAAATCCTAAAGTTCAAGAAGCGGCGGCAATCGGCGTTCCGCATCCTACTCGTGGAGAGGTCATCAAGGTTTTTATTGCAATGAAAGAAGGAGAAGCGGCAGATCAAGAGGAAATTATCGAATATTGCGCCGGCAAGCTTGCCAAATATAAGCTTCCTGCTGAGGTTGAGTTCAGAAAAGAGCTGCCAAAAACCAATGTCGGCAAAATTCTAAAAAAGGATCTTCGCAAAGAGGAGATGGACAAACGCAGTAAATAACAGCCTAGAACGGATACCTCTTCGTTTTTAAGACTTTTTCCGCAATTAAACGCCTTAACTTTATTGTATCTACCGGCGGATAGGCTGACAGCTTGTTTACAACAGCTAACCGGTCAGATAAATGGTCACCCTCTGCAGATGCGACAAGAATTTGCTTCGCCCAATGAACAACCTTGGGCACCATATCATTCATATAAATTTTCACAGCGGCGATATGATATACTGCTTTTTTTTCACCCTTTGCCGCAGCATGTTTTTGGGCTCTGACAAGACCGCTCTCGGCGGCGAAGATCTCCATTATTATGTCAGCCATCATAGCCAAGACTTCCTGCTCCTCAGCCAAGCTGTCCAAGAACTTGTTCACCGCTGCCCCGACACTTATCAGTAGAATCTTTTTGCAGGTGGTTAGCATATATTTTTGTATGCCCAATAAGGCAGCATCAAGCTTGGTTGGATCAAATGAATATACGTTGTTTTCATTGTTCAATTTTTGTATCTCATCGAACAATGACAGCCTTCCCTGCAGGGCCCTTTTAAGAATCGTACCTGGAATGAGGAGACGATTAATTTCGTTGGTTCCATCAAAAATCCGATTGATTCTCGCATCCCGATACATCCGTTCAATGGGATATTCGGCAACGTATCCATTCCCGCCGAAAACCTGAACCAGCTCATCGACACACAAGTCTAGACACTCACTACAGTAAACTTTGGCAATAGAACATTCAACGGCATAGGCTTCTAACATTTTGGCATTTTCAGTCGCCGGCGTCTTTGCCCCGATAGCCGATGTGCGAAATCGGTCATCCATCATGGCGGCCACTCGATATATAATAGATTCGGCCATAAACGTGCGGATGCTCATATCAGCCAATTTATTTTTAATCATGCCAAAAGAACCTATTGTTTTCCCAAACTGTTCTCTTGCGTTGGCATATTTTGAAGCCTCTGCAATTGTCATCTTGCTTCCACCGGTAACGCCGGCACCCAGTTTGTATCGACCGATATTAAGAATATTAAAGGCGATTTTGTGCCCTTTTCCAATTTCGAACAGGACATTCTCCACCGGCACCCGGCAATCTTTAAAAACAACGGATGTGGTGGAAGAACCGTTGATGCCCATTTTCTTTTCTTCAACCCCGCTCGAAACGCCGGGAAAAGCACGCTCAACAATAAAACCGGTGAATTTCTCCCCGTCAACCTTGGCGTAAACGATGAAAATGTCGGCCCATGCACCGTTGGTAATGTAAATTTTTTCACCGTTTAGCAGGTAGTACTTGCCATCATCAGACAGCTGTGCAGTGGTCTGGGCATTAAGTGCATCGGAACCGGCATTCGGCTCGGTCAAACAATAGGCAGCAACCCATTCTCCAGCTGCGAGTTTGGGAAGGTATTTCTTTTTTTGTTCATGGGTCCCAAAGTATACAATTGGCAGCGTGCCAATTCCGGTGTGAGCCGAATGAGAAACAGCAAAAGAAGCCGTTCCGCCAATGACGTCGGAAACTAAGCCGGTGCTAATCTTATCCATCCCTTCACCGCCATATTCTTCTGGGATATCGGTTCCATTCAGACCGATTTCACCGGCTATTTTCAACAGAGAGCGGGTTAATGCTTCGCTCTTTTCTTCAATTTGGGCGATATTGGGATCGATTTCTCTTTTTACAAAATCATTTGCCGCCGCGTAGATCATTTTATGTTCCCGGGTCATTTCTTCCGGAGCAAACACGTCATCGGACCGCGGTTCTGTGACAAGAAATTCTCCACCTGTAAACAACTTTCTTTCGGCCATTTCATCTCCTTAGTAGCATATCAACCAGGTTATCCGCCGAAGGAATCTTCTGAAATATCCACGGCTGAACCGTCCGTTATCAGAATGGTTTCCATCTTGCCTAGTGTGACGGGAAGAACAGAATGGTGAAAAAATTCAGCACTTTTAAGCAGACCTTCATAAAAGGCGAAATCCTTTTTTTTGGCGCCCTTTTGTAATTGTTGCGCTGCAATTGTCGCTCGCCACAGCAGCATCCAGGACATGACAACATCACCGGTCACGTCCATAAAAGGATAGGCAAAGGCAAAAGCATACAAAATTTTTTCGGAAAAAGCGGTGGCACCCATGTGCAGGGCCACTTCACCCAGTTTATTCACCACCTCTTCAAATTTGACCACTAAATTTTCAAGCTCTGATTCGTTTTTGGCGGCCGCAATTGTCATTTGCATTTCAGTTAATAGATCCATGAAGGGCTTTCCCTGGTTCAGTCCCAGTTTTCTTCCCAAAAGATCCATGGCTTGGATGCCATTGGTCCCTTCGTAGATCATCGTTATTCGGCAATCGCGCAAAAGCTGTTCCATGGGATACTCTTTAATATACCCATACCCTCCATAAACTTGAATGCCATGACTGCAAACCTCAAAAGCCCTGTCGGTAACATATCCTTTGGCAATCGGCGTGAGCACATCGATGATCCCTTTAAATCTTGATTTTTCTGCCACATCTTCTGAAATCTTAACCTTGTCTTCGCACATTCCGATATAATAGAGAAGGCTTCTCATACCTTCAACAAACACCTTCATGGTTATCAGCTGCCGACGCACATCCGGATGTTGGATAATCGGGACGGATGGAGCGCTCTTGTCCATCATTGTAAGCAGGTTCTTTCCCTGGACCCGTTCCCTGGCGTAGTTAAGGGCATACATGTATGCAGAAGACGCACAGCCAAAGCCTTGCAGTCCCACCAGCAGACGTGCCTCGTTCATCATAAGAAACATGGCCCGCATGCCTTTGTTTTCTTCACCTAAGAGGGTCCCTCTACACTTTCCCTTCCCGCCGAGTGTGATAGAACACGTAGAATTGCCATGGATTCCCATTTTTTCTTCAATCCCGGTACAAACCACATCGTTAAACTCCCCGAGGCTTCCATCATCGTTAACCCAAAATTTGGGTACGAGAAACAACGAAATTCCTTTGGTTCCCGGAGGGGCACCTTCAATGCGTGCCAAAACAGGATGAATGATGTTTTCCGCCAGATCGTGTTCACCGCTGGAAATGAAGATTTTGTTGCCGGTGATGGAATAGGTTCCATCATCATTTCGAACGGCTGAAGCGGTCAGGGCGCCGACATCCGATCCCGCCTCGGGCTCCGTAAGCAACATCGTACCCGTCCATTCGCCGGTGTACAGTTTTTTGAGGAAAAGTTGCTTTTGTTTGTCCGTTCCAAAAGCTTCAACCAGTTTTCCTGCCCCGTGCGTCAATCCTGGATACATCATAAACGCATAGTTGGCCCCAACAAAATAATCGCTTACTGCCAACGCTACCGTGGTGGGCATTCCTTGTCCTCCCCATTCGGGGTCTTCTGTCATTGCAACCCATTCTCCCGCTTTAAAAATCTCATATACCCGATGGAAGGATTCGGGTACCGAGACATTTCCATCCTGGAACACGCACCCTTCAAGATCTCCCAATTTCTGTGTCGGAAGGATCTCCTTTATTGCCAGATTACGGGCTTCAGATACGATCAAATCTACGGTTTTTTTGTTAAATTCCGCAAACCTTTCGTGGTGACTCAAATCTCCAACTTTCATCTGTTCGTGGAGAACAAAATCGACATCTCTTCGATCTGAAATGTATTGTGCCATTGATTTATCTCTCCCTTATTTTGACCCTATGGATTCATTTAGTTTAGGCGCTATGAGGAGTAACTTCTTAAAAAGGTCAGGTTAATTCCATATGTGCAGACTTCAGGTTTTCTTCCAGTCGATATCAATCATGTCTTAGCGGTGTAACTCAATATTTATGATTTGAGCGTCTTTTCTGCAAAACCAAAGCGGATTTTTAATATAACCATAAATATTGAGTCACTGGGTGACGAGGTGGTAGACGGAAAAGATATCCAGTCTCCTAAAAAACCACAAAGCCCTTTTATCAAAGTTTTTAAGAGCTTATCTGTTTTGGCCGTCATAATCTGTTGCGTAAGGTTTGAATCATTTACTCCCTGTGAATAACATATGATTGTGCGGTCCAATATTACCGATCCCTTTTAAAAAGAGTTCCACAAGGGGGTCCGCCATTGATACAAGGTCATACTGACTACTTGAATGTAACCAGGTACTTATAACCTCATCCACGGCTCCGAGTATGAAACGCTTCACCAGGCTTAAGTACAGATCCTTTCTGATCACCCCCTCCTTTTGGCCTTGTTCAATAATTTCTGAAACAATGTCAAAGTACATTTTGGACATTGCTTTTATCTGTTTTTCAACCAAACGACTACTTTGGTGTGTTTCAGCCTGATAGACCACTGCCATATTTCTGTCGCATTGGAATTCTTCTAGGTGACGACGGATAAGATTTCTAAATTTGTCGATCGTATTATCAGCCCTATCAACCTCTTCTCTGAAGCGAGCAAACACCTGTTTGGTTTTATAGCTAAAAAATTGAACGAGGATATCATCCTTATTTTTGAAATAAAGATAGATTGTTCCATCAGCCACACCGGCTTCTTTAGCAATCTGTGAGACGGTCGATTGGAAAAAACCTTGCTCGGCAAACACCCTGACTGCAGCTTCAAGAATCCGATGATATTTGTCGTTTATTTTTTCTTTGGTACGAATAGCAGGCCTCCATAGCAGAATGGGTTTTTAGAAAAAGTCATTATGAATGAATATTCATTCATTAACAAACAGGCGGGTCACGTGTCAAGAAAAATGTCAAGCAAAGGTGTTTTAAATCGCTATTAATATCTTTTAATAATTGGTTTTAATAGATATTGAGACAAATAAATTTACAGTACGTTTGCTCCTTGAGCGCATTGGCTACAAATGAACATCTATTCATTTGAATCAGAGACATCAAAAAATGAGACCTTTGAAAAGCACCCCCTTTTACCCAATTTCTGTGTCAGGCGGATAACAAATCCTCAAGAAGTCTTGCTTTTAACACAAACTATATGCTAAATGAGAGATTAACTGACTGATTATTAAGACCAAACCCATTATCATAAAAAGTAAATCGCTAGGAATAAAAAAATGGCTGAAAAAGTTTTTATCGCAAATAATGACACAGTGAAACTTGTTTGTCCGAAATGTGGAGAATCAAAGACCGAAAAAATATCTGAATATCTGAATATGCATGAAGCCGTTCGGTTAAAACACCAGTGCGGTTGCGGTTATTTGCATACCGCACTCTTAGAACGAAGAAAAAGATATCGAAAAACGGTCAATCTATCAGGTGAATACGATTATTCTCTTGCAACGGGCCGGTCTGCAAAAGGTGCAATAACCGTCAAAGATATTTCGCGTGCTGGACTGGGCTTTCAGATGGATAAAGATGAGAGGCAAGATTTTGTTGTTGGTGACCAACTTGTATTAAAATTTCATCTAGACGATGAGCAAAAAACGTTGATCAGAAAAGAGGTCATTATAAGAAATATTCGTGGATTGGACGTAGGCGTTGAGTTTAGTTCGGTAGATCTTTATGACAGGGCTCTTGGCCTTTACATGTTTACCTAATATTGAGGGGTATCATGGACATTAAAACCCAACTAAAAGACCTGATAAAGGCTGCAGATCTTTATAGATCTCAGGGACTGTTAGCCGAAGCCATAGAAAAGTATCAAAAAGCAGCCGACATAATTCAAAGGACCGATGGAATACCCAGCAGACAAAATCTTATCGACCATATTTCTAATAAAATTGTTACGCTTCAAAATAAAATTAAAAAAATAGAAAAACAATCAGCATTGCCCGAGGTTCCTAAAGAAGAGCAGGATCTCATTAAAGAGCTATTTACAGAGTCAGAGGGAAAAAGTAAAGATGAAGCCAACATGGAAGGAGCGATGACTTTAGCCAAATTCGGGCAATTCGATAGGGCAATAGAAGAATTCACGCAAATGTTGGAAAAAGCATCGCTTCGAATTGAGGCTGCGAAAAATATTTTGCGGTGCCATATGGCATACGCGTCGATAGATGATGCTGTTACTCAATTTCAAAAATGGCAAACGAGCCCTTTGTTTTCTTCGCATCAGTTACTAACCATACGCTTGTTTCTCGAAGTTTTTCGCTACGATAACCAGAAGGAAAAGATTTCTCATCAGTTAAGAGATGCATCAGATGTTGAAGAACTCGACATCACCAATGGAAAATGCCCGGATATTTGCTCTATGATTATAACCCTGGAGGAAGGTCCTTTGCGAGGAGGAACATTTATTCTTGATGTCAGTTTCCAAACAGGCAATGTGATTACGCTGTTCCTTGAGAGTCACAAAGAAGAGTTGTTAGAAAATTTTGAAACTGGAAAGATGCTAAGTAATGTACAGTATCATTCGACAATTGCCATATTCAAAGGTAAAGGGATGGTCACAGAAAGAGTGAAAATGGAGTCTGGATCTCGGCAGGGCGATTACCGGATAGATATTCATATATTTAGCACATAAAAACATGTTGTATGATACTTGATGTGAACCTCAAAGCCGGGTTTTTCAAGGGTCTCCAGTTAAGCTTGAATGAATCAGGAGATGGTATTTAAGTGGTTGATATTTATAAATTTCTTGAGGATCATCAAATTAAATATGAGCGCCATGACCATCCCCCGGTCTATACTGTAGAAGACGTCAACCGTCTTGTTCCCCCGCTTCCGGCGGCAAAGACAAAAAATCTTTTCTTTCGTGACAGTAAAGGACAAAGACATTTCTTGGTTGTTGTCCAGGGCCATAAACGGATCGATATAAAGAATCTGCCAAGTCTACTTGGCAGCAGTAAGTTGCGGTTTGGTTCTCCGGATCGTCTTAAACAATATCTTGGTGTGGATCCAGGATCCGTCACCATACTCGCTGTGGTCAACGATATAGAAAAGGCTGTCGAGGTGATTGTGGACCAAGCATTGTGGGTGTCAGATGCTTTTCAATTCCATCCCCTTGTCAACACAAGTACTTTGGTTATATCTCGGGATCAACTTAAGCGGTTTTTAGATAAAACAGGGCATAAGATCCAAATATTAAACGTTCCCGGGCATTAAAAAGGCTACTCGCCTGTTCGGGCAATACACTTGATTTCCACAGAAGCTTCTCGTGGTAGCGCGCTAACCTCCACCACTGCCCTTGCCGGTCGATGTTCTAAGAAATATTCGCTGTAAATTTCGTTAAATTCGGCAAAATCTCCAATATCCGTTAGAAAAACATCGACTGCGGTAACCTTATCAAGAGCACCCCCTCCAGCCAGCACGATCTGCTTGAGGTTTTCCAAGGCCTGGCGTGCCTGGGTCGAAAAATCATGACTCACCAGTTCTCCGGTTTCAGGTTGTAAGCCGAGCTGACCACTGACAAACAGCCAGGATTCAAATGCTATGCCTTGTGAATATGGCCCAATCGCGGCCGGCGCTCGTTCGGTTTCAACAACTTG
>CP070768.1:2350784-2361380 GCA_020345745.1 Desulfobacterales bacterium | reverse complement strand
GGATCATGATCAACTTCTAAAATGATATCTTTACCTGTCCTTTTTGACAGGGTTGTACGAATCTTTTCAACGGTTTCAGATGGAAGTTCAGTGGCGGAAACCAAACTGGCACGGGCAATGCCCTTTAATTCATCAGCCAGCTTTTGATAGAACTCATTGATATCGCTTAAAAACCCAAATCGACCCTTATCAAACAGCAGAAGCAAAAACGCCGTCATAACTTTGGAAATTTCAACTCTGTTAATGACGGCCCGTAAAACTTTTTTTCGACTTGATGCATCATACAGCGGGTTTGTAATTGCCTGTTCAAGCTCTTCTTCACTTGCCATTAAACCTGAGAATGCGTCGAGTTCTTCTCTATACGTTTCAGCCTGACCATCTTCTTTACCGATAATTAAAAGTGCCTTGGCATAACGCCGTGCGACCGTCAAATTTTTCACTATGCCACCACCTTATTCAAATATTCATCCACCAGTTTATCCTGATCTTCTGCCGTAATTTTATCTGTGATTAAAGCCTCAGCCTTGATCAGAGCCTTTTCGAGAATATCCTCCTGGAGCTTTAGTTTCGCCTCTTTGAATTCATGTTCAATATTTCGGCGGGCTTGCTCTTCGAGTTTCTCTGCAGCCAACTTGGCCTCCGCCAGTATTCTCACCTTTGCTTCATTTCCCTGTCGAATGTAATCTTCTACCAGTTTTTCAGCCTCTTGCTCTAGAAGGGAAAATTTTTTCTTGTATTCTTCCAGATTCTTTTCAGCGTCCTTTTTTTTGGCCTCCAATTCGCTGAGCTGCTCTTTTATCCCTTTGATGCGAGCGTCAAGTGCATTGGACGCCGGCTTGCGAATAAGGAGAAAAAGACCGATAGCCAAAACCGCAAAGTTCATCACTCGGTAGGTATCTGTAGAAACCCATCCTTTTGCTTTACCTTCACCCTCTGATGACGCTGAGGCAACGCCTAAACAAAAGACGACTGACAGGGCTATCACCAACGCCACAATGAAACATTTACTGGTTTTAGGGTTCAACCATTCAATACCAGGCGTTTTCATTTAAACCGACCTCCCCAAAATTCTTTCACTAATAGCATTTGCAAACGTATCAATTTCTTGCTTTAATGATTCTCTTACCGTCTCGGTATCCTTCGCTATTTTCTCTTTCACCGCAGCAAGATCTGCCTGTGCTTTTTGATTAATTTTTTCGATGATCTCTCTTTCTTCGGCAGCAGCAGCTTGCAGCAAAGATTCTTTTTCACCCAATCCTTTGCTTCTGGCTTCCTGAATCCCCGAAGCATACGCATTGTCTTTGTCTTGTGCTTCCATATTCATTGTATCGATATTTTCCTCAAGATTGGAAACTCTTTCCTTTCTTTGGATCAGTATTTTACGGATAGGTCTGTATAGGAGAATGTTTAAAATATATATAATTAAAAGGAAGTTAACGATTTGAATAATAAGCGATTTGTCGGGAATAACCGATATTCCAGCACCCCATGCAATGTCATCCAAGAAAAATAAAGATATACCTATAAATAATGCAAAGACTTTAAAACCGTTCCGGTTTTCACCCGAAATCATCATCTAAGGGTCCTCCGTCGCTGAAAGTAGGATATCATCGTTTCATTCCGGCCATTCATTATTATCACCCGGAACAGATGCCATGGCGGAATGTCATCAACATCAAAAAGCGGTGTATACCATCAGCAATGATATATTGTCAAAGGTTTTTTTTAATTTTTATTATCTTGCTGACTTCTCCATAAAAGCTCGATTTTTTGCATAATTTATCGTCTTTTTTGTTGGATTTTTATGGCCTTTTCATGACACAATTTCCATTGAATACGACACCGACTTCAATGAGAACCGTCGGTGCTTGAATATCACCGGACACACGACCCGGTGGATAAATTTCAATTCTTTTCCTTGCGTCGATGACGCCGTTTACTTGTCCCATGATGACGGCAACATCGGTGATGATCTCAGCATCGACAACCGCTTTTTCGCCAATGATAACTGTGCCCGATTGACTGCTGATTTTCCCTTTAACATTACCGTCAAGTCTCATTGTATTTTGAAACACGATGGTGCCTTCAACGCTCGAACCCAATCCCAAAATCGTCGATATCGAGCCTGTTTTTTTTTCTTTTTTCATACCTTTTATCCTGTTTACGTAGGGTGCAGGGAACCTTAAGAGGTAAAATCAAATGGATGAGTCTATTCAAACATAAAGCGCCGCATACTGACATTTATCAAAAGACCGATACAGATCATGATGGAAATGATCGATGAACCGCCATAGCTGATAAACGGCAAAGGGACACCGACAACCGGCATCAGTCCCATCGCCATTCCAATATTGATAAAAGCCTGCCAAAATATCATCGACGTAATTCCTACGGAAAGGATCGTTCCAAAAGGATCTCTGCATCGATAAGCCACGTTTAAGCCATAAATAATCAGCATGAGAAAAACAATGAGAAGCGCTGTCGATCCAGCAAAGCCCCATTCTTCTGATAAAACCGAAAAAATGAAATCGGTGTGTTGCTCAGGGAGAAAAAACAGTGCATTTTGAGTTCCTTTTAAAAAGCCTTTGCCGGTAATCATGCCGGACCCGATGGCAATTTTGGATTGGATGATGTGATAACCCGCGCCCAGTGGATCACGATCGGGATTTAAAAATGTTAGAATTCGTATCTTTTGGTAGCCCTTAAGAAAAAACCATACCATTGGAGCGATTAACGAACACGAAACAATGATAAATAAAAGGGATCGTTTTTCAATTTTAATAAAAACGGTCATAGAGCCGGCGATTAAAATGACCAGCATGGCTGTTCCCAAATCGGGTTGCTTAACAATTAAAAAAAAGGGAATGATCGTTATCACGAGAGGGGTAAAAAGATCGCGCAAGTTAATCCCGCCGGTATTTGCAATTTTAGAATAATATCTAGCCAGGCTGATAATTACAGCGATCTTTACAATCTCAGATGGCTGAACGGAGATGGGACCCAGTATGAGCCAGCGTTTCGCGCCGCCGACATATTTCCCAAAATACATAACACATACCAGAAGCAGTATGCATATTCCATAAAACAAGAGTGCCCAGCGTTCTATAGATTTGTAATTGATCAGAAAAGCAATGACCATTACCGCAAGTCCGGCACCATACCAGATGAGTTGCTTGAAATAGAGTATTTTATGCGGTGATTGGGTTGGTATAGATGAAGATACCGCACTATATAGCGTAGCAAGGCCGACAAAACCGAGTAAAACGGACAATCCCAATAAACCCCAGTCGAAATAATTGATAAAACGTCGATCAAACATGGTCGTTAAACTCTTGTTATTACAAGTCTTCCCAAAAATGCATCTAATGCCCAGTTAGGATGTTACGAGCCGCTTCAAAATGCTCACATGCTCCTCTGTATAGCGTCTTTTTCACCGGTTTGCGTCTTGTCCTTGATCGTGATTCGCATTGATGGGTTGGCCGCTAGCCGAAGGTGTCTATCATATTCATCTTTTTTCAGATAAGTTCTCATAATATCTCTTGCAATGGGTGCCGCTGCACTTGAACCATGTTCGCCATGTTCGACTATGACGGCTACTGCTATTTTGGGATCAACGGACGGCGCATAAGAAACAAACCATGCATGATCTTTAAGATGATCCGAAATATCCGCTTCAGACTCGGTGTCGTCATCTCTACGCTTCACCAACTGGGCGGTTCCGGTTTTTCCACTGACATCGATGCCGTCAATACGTGCAATCCGTCCTGTCCCTTTGGGATGATTGACAACTTCCCATAGGCATTTATTTACCCTTGCCAAGGTCTGTTTGCTAATTGGTAGTTGCCCGATTGATTGGCGTTCACCGCTAATAATAGTTTTCCCTTCAGCTGTTTTGATTTCCTTAAGTATCAAAGGCTTATATCTTATTCCCCCATTAGCCACAGCCGCTGTCAGAACAACCATCTGCAACGGGGTCACAAGGTTATACCCCTGTCCAATGGCTACGGAAAGGGTTTCTCCACCCTGCCAGGAAATGCCTGTACGGCGCCTCTTCCAAGCCGACGTTGGAATGAGTCCCTCTGCTTCCTGGTCCAAATTAATTCCGGTGGGTGACCCCAGGCCGCAAGCGGTAGCATAAGATGCTAATCGATCTATGGTTAATTTTTGACCGACTTGGTAGAAATAAACATCGCAAGATTCAGCCAATGCTTTGACAAGGTCCACATTTCCATGCCCGCCTCTTTTCCAGCATCTATAAATACGATTTCCATATTTATAATGTCCAGGGCAGTAAATAATGAAATTGTCGTCAATGATGCCCTCTTCAAGCCCGGCAATTGCGGTAATAATTTTGAATGTAGATGCCGGGGGATATTCACCCTGAATCGCTTTATTTTCCATCGGTCTAAAGGGATTAGAAATCAGCGCTTCCCATTGTTCGTGTGACATGCCGTCGACAAAGATGTTTTGGTCAAATGGCGGTGAGCTTGCCAAGGCAAGGATATGACCGTTTTCGGGATCCATTGCGACTACGGCACCGGCCACGTCCTTTAAAAGAACTTCAGCTTGCTTTTGTAAAATGTGATCGATCGTTAAAAATATGTTTTTCCCCGGCCGGGCATCAACAGTTTTCAGCACGCTGACAACCTGTCCCATGACATTGACTTCAACCTGACGCCCACCTCGTTTCCCTCTCAAAAATGATTCAAATGCCTTTTCAACGCCAAATTTTCCAATAAAATCTCCTTGTTTAAGTTCTGAATATTTTGAGGACTTAAGTTCACCAGAACTTATTTCTCCCAAATATCCGATGAGATGTGCAGCGCGATGCTTATTGATGTAATGTCTTCGGGGTTTTACGTTCACGCCGATGCCGGGAAGATCGTACTTTCTAACCTCAACGGCTGCAAGCATATCTCGTCCGATATCCTGTTTCAACACGATCGGTTTATAGGGAGAGCTGTGTTTTGCGGACGCAATCTTTGCTGTCAATTCTGATTCCGACACATGAATGTACTTGGAAAGCTTTCTGATCGTTTCTTTGACCGGCTTAGCATCTTTTAAAATAATGGATAGATCAAACGAAGGACGATTATCGACCAGCAAAACCCCATTGCGATCAAAAATTAATCCCCTTGGTGGATCCGTACTTTGCAGTCGGATACGATTATTTTCCGAAAGCCGTCTGAGTTCATCGCCTTTAATGACCTGCAGGTAAAATAATCGTACGAAAAGGACAATAAATGCTGCAGCCACGAACAACATGGAGATGATCACTCTTTGCTTGTACCATTCCATGTCTGCGGTTTTTAAATATTTAGTCAAAAAAAACCTCTAAGAAAACTATTTTTTTACAAATATCTGCTTGTACCAATTGTCCCACTGAGTATGGGAATAATTAAACAAGAGGAGTAAAATGGGGCCGGTGAAAATTGCCCATAGAAGTTGAACAGCAATCGTATTCATCGTCAAAGAAAGAGATAGCGACAACGGGTCGAAAATAGCAATCGCCCAGACAACGATCAAATTTTGTATCAATACGCCCATGGCAACGACAAATAACAAAAGCACACTGTCGCCGACATCCAAAAAGGTAATCATCCATTTTACCCCAACGAACAACCAAAGATAGGTGGTTAAATAGAGTCCAAAGGGTCCTCCTGAAAGCGTATCCATTACAAACCCGAAAAAGAGTACGACCGGGATACCTTCACGGGAGGAGCGAAAAAGACTCAAAAAGACAATAAACGGAAAGAGTAGATCATAAAACCTGTCGAATATAGAAAAATAGGGCATCACCGTTGTCTGAAGAATAACCAAAGCAAAACATATTAAAAAATGAAAACAATAGGTCATTTTTCTTTTACAATCGTCTGTTTCAGAGGACTAAGCACAACCAAAACCTCTTCAAGTTTTTCAAAATCGACATAAGGTACGACCGTCACTTCTTGAAATATCCCAGCGTCAGGTTTGGTAACGCTCGAAACTTGCCCGATGGCTAGACCTTTTGGGAAGACTTCATCCAATCCCGAAGATATCACCTGATCGCCCACTTGCACATCATGCTTACGTAAAACATATTTAAACGTGCATCGCTCCGAAGTTTCACCGCGAATAACTCCTCGGGCTCTTGTTCTTTGTACCAAAGCATCGGCTGAACTGTTTTGGGCGATAATCAAGAGTACCTTTGAATAATGGGATGAAGCGTCGATAACTTGCCCGACAATCCCATTAGGAATCACAACTGCCATTCCTTTGCCCACATGATCTTCTTTGCCCTTATCTATGATGATGGTCTTAAACCAGGGAGATGGATCCTTACCAATAACTTCAGCCGCAATGACGCGTTTCGTTATGGTTTTCTGGAAGTCGAGTAATTCACGGAGACGAACATTAGAAAGCTTAAGCTCTTTTAATTGATTGTTTTCTTCAATGGCTCGGCTCAAAGCTTCTCTATACCTCGCATTTTCTTTTGCCGCAGTTACCAGAAAAAAATAGCCGTCCCAGATGCCCCTGACAAAACGAATTGAACGTGTAACAGCCTCTTGAAAAGGGGCAATAAGGGAAATGGCTATACGCCCGGGTTCATAATAAGAAGAATAGCTACGACTTGAAGCGGAAAGGATTATGATGTTGGTGGCAATCAGGACGATCACAACAACAATCATCACCATCTTTTTCGAGAACATGGAACTATGCAATGACAACTTGTTTGAGGATTTCTAGACTATCCAGAGCCACACCGGAGCCAAGTGCCACAGTTAGTAGTGGATCCTCTGTTACAGTAATCGGGAGACTGGTTTCCTCCCGGAGCAGCTTATCCAAATTTTTTAACAGTGCACCACCACCTGTCAATACGATTCCTTTGTCAACAATATCGGCTGCCAGCTCCGGTGGTGTTTGCTCCAAGGCTATTTTGACAGTTTCAACGATAGCATCTATTTGTTCGGAAATCGCCACACGTATTTCTTCTGAATCAATGGCCAGTATTTTAGGAATTCCCGATGCAAGATCTCTTCCCTTGACCTCTATGGTTTCCAAATCCTTAGATTCCGGGTAGGCGTTACCTATCGTCGTCTTAATTATTTCTGCCGTCCGCTCACCGATTAACAGGTTATATTTCCGTTTGATATATTGTATGATCGCTGAATCCATTTTATTGCCCGCTACCCTTCTCGATCGGCTGTAGACAATCCCTGCAAGAGATATGACGGCAACCTCCGTAGTACCGCCACCGATATCGACCACCATATTGCAAATGGGTTCGGTGATGGGAAGCCCTGCTCCGATGGCTGCTGCCATCGGTTCTTCGATCAAAAATACTTCTCGCGACCCTGCAGATTCGGCCGATTCTCTCACCGCACGTTTTTCAACCTGTGTGATACCCGACGGAACGGCAATAACAATTCTCGGCCTGACAAACGTCCGCCTATTGTGAACTTTATGGATAAAATGACGGAGCATCGCCTCGGTAACTTCAAAATCAGCAATAACGCCATCGCGCATAGGGCGAATAGCCACGATATGCCCTGGCGTCCTACCCAACATATTTTTGGCTTCTACACCAACAGCAAGAACCCGATTTTTCGCCCGATTATCCGTACGAACGGCAACCACCGAAGGTTCATTTAATACGATACCCTTACCTTTTACATAAACGAGCGTGTTTGCTGTTCCTAAATCGATAGCCAGGTCACTGGAAAATGCACCTAATAGCCTGTCAATAAATAGATTCATGGTTCCTCATCAGAACAAAATAAGCTTTTTTCAAAGGTCCTGTATTCATTCGTTCGATCGTTTAGAAGTGGTTCCTAATTATTCACGATGTAACTTTAAATTATTATCAAAAGAATAATGCAATTACAAGGATAATATATCGAATCCGTTATTCTTTAATGGGGCGGAAGCTATCTAGTTTTAGCCTTTAACGGTGTCATGATTTCGTATATTTTCCATGATGGTGTCATGCAATATCGGTCTAAAATGTTTTATCCTATCGTTATCACGCGATGGGTGTATACGATTGGTCAAAAGTATAACGATAATTCTCTGTTCGAGATCCATCCAAAAAGATGTTCCGGTAAAGCCTAAATGCCCTACACTTTTCTTTGAAAAATAGCGGCCGCAGCTTGCTCCTGATGCGGCTGGCGTGTCAAAACCAAGCGCCCTCTGTGTATTATTATTCTGCTTTATAAACCGTTGCAATATTTCTTTCTCAAACAGATTGTTAGCAGCCTCCGTGGTTAAGGCTGACTGCAAAGCTTTCAATAACTGATGAATATCCCCGGCGGTACCAAAGAGCCCGGCATGTCCTTCGATACCTCCGACCACATATGCATTTTCATCATGAACCAACCCGGTTAAGAGAAGATTTCGCCATGGACATCGTTCCGTCGCCGCAAAGTTTAGCTGCTGAGGTTCTAAGTTAAGATCAACAAAAAACAGGGTTTCGAGACCCAATGGATCGTAAATTTCCTTTTCTACAAAACGGTCTAGACGCATACCTGAAGCCGTTTCGACCACCCAGCACAGCAACATAAACCCTAGATCGCTATACAACGTTTCTTGGCCGATGGGATGGATAAGAGGTTCTTGCATTAGCAAAGCCCTTAAGGCATTTTTTCTTTGATCTTCCGGCAGCCTAATTAACCTTTTGTAATAGGGACGATAATCTGGCAGGCCTGAATTATGATAAAGCAGATGTTCGATACGGATTCGCGCCTTTTCTGAGCAGTTAAATCGGTTTAAAATTTGACCAAGGTGCTGACCAAGTCCGAGCTTTTTTTGTGCGACCAGCTTCATGACCGCTAAAGTGGTTGCCAACGGTTTGGTAAGAGATGCAAGATCAAAAATCGTATCTTCAGTCATCGGCCTTTTTGAAAATATGTTGGCATACCCATATGCTGCATGAAAAATCACAGTACCATCCTTTGCAATCAAAAGAACGCCTCCTGGAAATACATCGTCTGATACAGCCTGACGCATAAGGCGATCGACCTGTTCCATAATAACATCACTCCGCGATTTTATCATATATTGTTCATACCATAATTGGTAAATCGAGATTGTCTTTTGTTTGGATCTAACCCGAATATTTAATGAAAGTTTCGCAGCAAACTTATCTTTTATTCAGATCTAACTCACAGCGGGTTCATGAAACGTCAATTGTTGTTTATCTGTATCCAGCGTTGCTGCAAGTCCTATGGGAACGGTAATATTGGTCTTACCGTGGCCGATGTCGAAACCGGCAAGAACAGGAATGTCCACATGACTGAATGCTTCCGCAATGACCATGTAAATATCATCCGGCTTTCCACAGTCTTCAAAAGAACCAACAAGGAGCCCCTTTATCCCGACAAAACATCCTGCGAGCTTCATCTGGCTGAGCATCCGATCAATTCTGTAAACCGCCTCGCCTTTCTCCTCAATCATCAGGATTTGTCCTTTAAACTTCGGTGTATAAGGCGTTCCTATAAGATGGCATAGTGTGGTTAAATTTCCTCCGATCAAGGGACCCGACGCCTCGCCATGTTGGATGGTAATACCTTTTTTGGGCTTAACTTCTGGTTTGCGGGCTGATGTCATCGCTAAAAACAGGCTTTTTTTTGTCTCTTCATTGGCATTAGCAAGCGTTGTCACCGTGGGCCCGTGAAAACTCACGGCATTACATTCGGTGTATAAAACGGACAACAGGGCAGATATATCACTGAATCCGACAAAAATCTTAGGATTTTTCCGAATTAATTTAAAGTCTAATAATGATAGCATTTTCATGGTTCCGAAGCCGCCTCTGGCACACAGAATTGCAGCGATTTTTTTATCGGAAAAAAAACGGTTTACCCAGTGAGCTCGTTGTTTATCTGATCCGGCAAGATATCGGTTTTTCAAAAAGAGATCATCAGGAATTGAAAGATGAAAACCCATGGATTCCAAAACGGCGATGCCTTGATAAAACGTGTCTTTATCAAACGAGCTTGCCGGAGCGACGATTCCAATGGTATCGCCCTGCCTTAAGCGGCGGGGGAGTACGGGCATTTTTTTCTTGTTTTTCATCATGTTAACTCGAATTCTAGTAACTTCTCAATAAAAACGAGTTGTTCTCATCTGTGCGGGCTTATGGCTTTTTCTTCCAGTCGATATCAATCTCGTCTGAGTCTTGTGACCCAATATTTTATGATTTAAACATTTTTTATGCAAACCCCAACCAATGTTTCATGAAATCATAATATTGGGTCACTGGGCAACAATGAAGCAAACGAAAAAGATATCTACTTTCAGAAAAAACCTGAAGCCCTCTTGCCCGTAGTTTTTGAGAAGCTACGAATCGTATGCCTTTTGAATCACATCTATATTGACATGACTGATACAAAATGCTACTGGCTCTTTGTCGGGGCGTGGCGCAGTCTGGAAGCGCACTTGAATGGGGTTCAAGGGGTCGGAGGTTCAAATCCTCTCGCCCCGACCAATGATATCAACAGGTTATAAACTCGCACTTTTCCCTTGATCGGGCATTGTGACCATTTTGTGACCATCAGGTTTTTTACTAGCGGTCAATCCATTGAGCAGATTGACCGCTTTTCTTTTGTGCTCTTGAGT
>CP070768.1:2338194-2350684 GCA_020345745.1 Desulfobacterales bacterium | reverse complement strand
GAATCCATTCCGATCCCGCTGATATCTTTTCCGATCTGATCGATAATTAAAATATCCAAATGATCAAAAGGGATGCGTCCCATCATTGTCGAACTTTCTTGCAGCAGTATTTTTTCACGGTCTATTATCGAGGTCGGCAAAATAGCTTCAATACGTGCAAGGTTACCACATCCATCCTCCAATAATGCTATGCCAAAAAGGATGTTCAGCTGGCGTATGATAAAACTGGCTGCCTCTTCAATAATGGTAAAAGAGTGCTTGACTGCACGCTGGTGAAATTCGGTTGCACCAGCAACCTTACCCAGACCGATGGTTAACATCTTGCAGAGTCCGCTCTCGATGTCGGCTCTAAACTTCGTATGAGGTTTGATCCTGTTGATTGCTATAATATAGTCGGATTCCAAAGCCTTTTTAGAAAAAAATAAGTTTGCTCCTTCTTTTAGCTTTCCCAACGTTACGACGTCCATTTCCGAATGGATCGGAACACCCATGGTCGATGGGGAAATACCCAGTTTCTCTAGTACCGCTCTCTGTCCGTCAGCAGTCGCACCGCCGTGACTTCCCATGGCGGGAACGATAAAAGGTCTCAAACCTTTCTCTTTAAGAAATTCTAAGCAATGATAAACGACGCTGTCAATATGGCTTATGCCTCTGCTGCCAACGGCCAAAGCTACCTTCTTTCCAGCCGTTGTTGTATCAAAAAGGGGCAATGCCGAGAGTGACGACCATACTGCTGCAGGGATATCCTGAATGGGTGAGGATGACAGTTTCTGCTTTACCGCAGCCATATCAGGAAATGTCATAGGAGATGATCCGTTCATGAGACTATTATTTTACATCTATAATTCCCTCCTTCCAATTGCTGCCTTCCTTCCGCCCGTGTCCAAGTGTGCCGCACTTTGCTTGGCGGGTGGGTAAGCTTACATGGGCAGACTAGGTGAAGCAAATGGAGTTCGGGTTTGATCAGTGGGTATAAGATGCTGGAATGTTAAGGGATAAAGTATTGCTTACAGGGGTCACAAAAAAGGTGAATTCATGGTAAAAACCCCGGGTCCGAAAGAAAAACCGGACGGACCCGGGGAACATGGCATGTTATTCTAATTATATTTCTTCAACCGTAATGGCGCCAGGTTCGCATACTTCAACACAACTTTCACAGCCCAAGCATTCATCCGCATTCACCGGGACAGATTTGTCGTCCTCCATCTCAAATACTTCAACTGGGCAAACATCTACACATTCTTCGCAGCCTTCACATTTATCTGCATCGACGTTAACAATAAAACTCATATATAGAGCCTCCTTTCGCATGAATTTAATTTACGGTGTTTTTTACCACCATTTATCCATTGTCGGGCAAAACCCATATACCAATTGATTAATGGAGTCAAGCTTTCTCATATTTTTTTTAACGTATCGACCGAAATTTTTTCTCGTTAAATATCATACCATCCAATTAGGGTATTTTTGACATGCGCCATATCCCTTTTGTCCTGGGGTTGTGACCCGGTTGGTTCGATATAGCGGGAAAAAAATTGGCGGGGTGAAATCTCCGGAATAATAAAAAAGGTAAGATTTTTGTTGCTTTCTATTTCGATAAACGCGGGGGTTTTCATGCTGGCTTTAACTGATTTAAGTGAAGCATCTGTTATTATTGTTTCAAGGGTGTTCATTAAACGGATGTGCCATTTTTCTGGCTCTTCAACCCGCCTTTCAGCCGCTGGTATATCATTGATATTCCGTAGTATTTTGGCCTCAGGTGCGGTATCGAGCAGGTGTTCGATCACCGATCGGCTATGGGTAACAAATAGTCCCGGAAGATGATCGTCATGCGCCATGATATGGATCCAGGCCGCTATTCGTTCTTTGGTCATATAATGTCCGGTGTCATTTGTTTTTACAGATGGATGGGGTTCAATGTCCATTTGGGGCGAGTCAATTTCTCCCTTTAGATTTTTCATTAGGTTATTTTCCATGGTTTCAAACAATAAAAAGTCTTTCCGCAATACATCTGCTTGAAAATCGTGTTCCTGGGCGATTTGCAGAAACAATCGGGCATTAAACAACACATCCGGTTTTTTTCGCGCAGGCTTCTCACGGTTTTGCCTTTTGATGTCCAAGGTGATTTGGGAGATGGCGTTTTCACTAAAAAACGGTATTTTTTCAATTTGTGTTTTTAAAATGGATAATTCACTGCCTTGGTGGAGCTCTGCCCAATCTTTAAAATCCTGAAGAATGTTGTCGATTTTTACTTCATCCCCTTTGATGGGTATACGGATTTCAAGCTGACCACTATGGGCCCATTCCTTCATTTTTTCAGGGATATTTACCTTTGAGCTTTGATAAACGACGATTTTACCGAAACAAGCCGATAGTGCGTCAAAGACCGGTTCAGATATGAAGGTAAATGGAAAATAGATCGGTTTCATGTCACTCCTTTGACTCATTTACTCAAGTTTTGCACCTATATCTGATAACCAATTTTTAGGAGTTTCGAAGTATCCACATTCGTTACACGAAAGTGGATACCTCATGAACGCTTACGCTGAAGCTACGACAAGGCTGGATCATGTTTTTTAAAGGCAAAATATTATCCAGCCGTTATGCGCTGAGAATTAAAATCAAAATTAGGATACGAAACTTGAGCCGCTTATTTTTCGATCTTTAACGGTAACCCCCATGGCTTTCAGCTGCTCTCGAATCTTGTCAGCGAGATCCCAATTTTTCTCCGACCTCGCCTTATCCCTTTCTTTAATCAACTGCTGCACCTCAGGGTCATAAAACTCATCTTTAAAATCGAGAATATTGAGAACGGAATCGATATTGCGAAATCCATCGACAATTTTCACCGCGTCTTTTTTATTTATTCTGTTTTCCAAAATAAGTATATTTACTTTTTTAACAATGGTGAACATGGAAGCGATGGCTGCGGATATGTTTAGATCATCGTCCATGGCAGCGGTAAAACCATGTTTCAAGTCATACAACAGTTGCTCCAGCTCAGGGTACGACGGTTTGTCGGTATTAATATTTACCAATGAGTGGATACAGGAGTCGAGCCTTTTGAGAGAACGCCTGATATCATCCAGTCTGTTTTTCGAAAAGGTTGCCGGTTTTCTGTAATGGCTTGACAGAAGCCAGTATCTGATCTCCCTGCCGGTAAATCCCTTATCCTTTAATTCGGCCAGTGTTGGCAAGCCGGCTTGTTTGTCATCCTCGGTATCAGGTATAGCTCGATCACAATGGATCCAGTATCTGGCCAAAGGTTTTCCTGTAATCGCTCCGGCAATGGCAATTTCATTTTCGTGGTGAGGGAATACCAGTTCTCGGTTACTGGCATGGATATCATAGCTTTCTCCCAAATGTTTCATCGACATGGCGACACATTGAATGTGCCAGGAGGGACGAACGTTTCCCCAATCGGTCTTGGTGTATATGCCTCTTTTGAGTTCGGAAAGTCGTGATCTTTTTAACAGCGTAAAATCTCTGGGATTGTCTTTTTCATATTCATCCAAGTCTACCGTTGCACCCAGTTTAATTTTGTTTATGTCGATACCGGAAAGCCTACCGTAACCTGAGGAGCGTGATATATCGAAATATAGAGACCTTAGCTTTTCATAAGCAAATCCTTTTCGGACAAGTTTTTCAGCAATCATAACCATATCGTCTATATGCTCGCTCGCCTTCGGGTATGCTGAAGCGGATTTAATTCGGAGTGTTTGCATATCCTCCTTAAACGCATCGATGTGTGTTTGGGTGAATTCGATTAAATCTAAACCCGCCTTTTCAGATCCGTTAATTGTTTTATCGTCCAAATCGGTTATATTAACGATATGCGTTACCGAATAACCTCTATATTCGAGATAGCGGCATAGCAGGTCAGAAAAAACAAAACGCCTGCATTCTCCCACATGCATTCTCTCGTGCGCCGTCGGACCGCATGAATACATGGAAACCTTGCCCGGAACAGTGGGATCAAACGGCTCTTTGATACGACCCATGGTGTTGTACAACCTCAAGCCGATGGTCTCCTGGACGTCGAATAGTGTGGTGCTCAAATATCGTTCCCCGCCGTCTGGGAAAATGGTGACCACGACTCCTTCATCCATTGTTTCTGCTTGCTTTTGCGCCATTACCATGGCGGCGCCACTACTCATACCGACAAAAACACCTTCTTCTTTTGCCAGACGCCTGGTCATCTCAAAGGCTTCTTCGTCATCGATGTTTATAATTTCATCAAGAAGACCCTTTTCAAAGATTTCGGGTTGGTAGGCCTCTTTCATGTTCTTTAAACCTTGAATTTTATGCCCGAGATAAGGCTCAACGCCGACAATACGTATGTTGGGGTTATACGCTTTCAGCCGTCTTGAAATGCCCATGAGGGTGCCACTTGTGCCCAATGTGGCAACAATGGCAGAGACTTTTCCATGGGTTTGCTCCCATATTTCTACTGCCGTTCCAGAATAGTGAGCTTGCCAGTTTGCTGGATTATTGTATTGATCGGCCATAAAATATTTGTCTGGATTTTCTCGGGCCAGACGATATACCTCCTCAATGGCACCGTCTGTTCCAAGGTGTCCGGGGGTTAGCAAGATATCAGCACCACGTGCTTTGAGAATTTTTTGTCTTTCTATACTGACGGCTTCGGACATGGTGAGTAGAAGCCTATACCCTTTGACCGAGCAGACTAGAGCTAAACCGATGCCTGTATTTCCACTTGTGGCCTCGATAACTGTTTTGTCAGGCGTAAGTTTTCCAGACTTTTCACCGTCTTCGATCATATAAAGAGCGGCTCTATCTTTAATGGAGCCGCCAGGGTTCAAATATTCCAGCTTTGCAAAGATGCTTACATTCGGATTTGGATTGAGATTCTTTATTTCAACAAGCGGGGTATTGCCGATGGCCTTCAGAATAGAGTAGCTCATTTGTGAATATCCAAAAGTATAAAATTGACTTGACGCAAACCTGACCTCAAGTATTCGGGTTAATTTCAGTGGACAAAATATTGCTTATAACCGCTTTTACGTCATGTTCATCTCTTGATGCATCGATGATTTTGAATCGTTCAGGCTCGTTTCGCGCAAGTTCAAGATAGCCTGACCGGACGTTTTCGTGAAACGCGAGTGTCTCTTCCTCGAACCGGGTTTCCGCCCCAGTCCTAGCGCCGTTTTCTATCTGTTTCCATGCCCGAGACAGACCCAATTGAGGCGTCAGATCGAGAAGAAATGTAATGTCCGGAGTTAATCCGTCACATACCATTTGGTGTAATCGATTGACCAGTCCGATGTCTAACCCTCTAGCAAATCCTTGATAAACCCTAGTGGCGTCACAATATCGGTCACATATCACGGTTTTACCGGCCGACAAAGAAGGGCCGATGAGCCTCTTGATATGCTGGACCCTATCTGCATTATATAGTAGCAGTTCTGTTAAAGGATCCATGTCCTTGCTTTCAGGATCCAACAGAATGGCACGAATTTTTTTTCCGATCCTTGTGCCTCCCGGCTCTCGAGTCAAGACACAGTCGTGTCCGTTGTTTTGCAGAAAATTGACCATATGTTTTGCCTGCGTCGTTTTGCCCGATCCTTCTATGCCTTCGAGTGTAATAAACATATACTAAAGGTCCATATTTTCGAGACTTTTGAAAAACTTCCTTTTTTCCCAATCCCAGCGGCATGCCCGACTTTTAATTCGCACACCGGTAACATATCAGCAGGGGAATGAGGCGAATACGCTATGGGATATTTTTCCCTTTGTAAAATTGGCGGCCAAGCATTCTGTGATAAGAAGTCCAGTTCTCGTTGGGATCTTCTGTGGCCATAAAATTGCGGATACCATTGACTTTGGAATCTATTTCATCGATATAGTGCAATACCACAGCTTCTATGGTTTTGGGTGGTTCGGGTGAACCGAATTCTTGGGATCCATGATGACTCACGATCAAATGCTTTAGTAAAAACAGTTGATCTTCAGGAAAATTATTGATGTTTTCGAATTTTTCATCGATCATTTTGAGCCCTATCACAATATGGCTCAGCAACCGGCCTTGGTCGGTATAATCAATCTTAAATTCATATTCCAATTCCTTTGTTTTGCCGATATCATGAAGTATGGCACCTGCAATAAGCAGATCTCTGTCAATCCCGCTGTAATGACCGGCAACCTTGTCGGCCAGACTGACCATTGAGAGGACATGCTCTAGCAGGCCACCAATATAAGCATGGTGCATTTTTTTTGCTGCGGGGGCCATCTTAAAAGAACGAACAAAATCCTCATCATTCCAAAAAGCTTCTATGAGTTCCCTAAAATGGTCTGTATCAATGGTTGCCGTTATTTTTAATAGACGATTGAACATGCTTTCAATATCTCGCGGGGTTTTCGGCAAAAAATCTGCAGCGTCAAGAAAATCATTCGGGCAAGCTTCCATTTTTTTTATAACCAGCTGAAGAGCGCCTCTATATTCATTCACATTTCCTTTAATGCTTACAAAATCGCCCGCATTGACCCTGGCAGCTATCTGGTCTACATTGTCCCATATCACCCCTTTGATCGTTCCTGTCTTATCGGAAAGCACCACATTTAAGAAATTGTTTCCGTCCTTTTTTTGGGATAGCGTTTTTTCTGATAACACGAAGACGTCATCAATAGTGTCACCGGGATTGCATTCATTAATAAATCGACGCTTCATTACTTAATACCTTTAATAATTATTTCCAAATGTCGTTTTAATCCGCCCTGTTTTCTTGTTTTCTTTCGTCCGCGATATCCATGGTACGAATATCGATGTTCCATCGCTTCAAATCTTCGAGCAAACGATAATCCGTCATATCGCATTGAATGGGGGTTATTGAGATAAAATCCTCAGCCAGTGCTGTAACATCAAACTCAGGGTTGTTAGAGGAAGTGGTTGTATCGTGCCCATGCCAATAATAGGCTCGGTTGCGAGGATCGATTCTCTTTTCAATAAATTCGGAATAAATCATGGTTCCTTGTTTACTTATCCGTACCCCTTTGATTTCGTTTATTGGCATATCGGGGATGTTAACATTTAACATGGTGCCCATGGGAAGTCCGTGTTTTAGAACTATTTCCGCCAAATGAGCGGTAAAAAGGGCAGCGTCATCAAAGGTTCCGGATTGATGTCCTTTTATTGAAACAGCCATCGCCGGTAGTTTATATATCGAAGCTTCTTTGGCAGCAGCGACAGTGCCGGAGTAATTGAGGTTGACTCCCACATTAGCGCCTAGATTGATACCTGAAATGACCAGGTCAGGTGGCTGGTCGAGAATTTCCATTAGACTTATCTTAATGCAGTCGGTCGGTGTTCCATTGACGGCATATCCGTGATAACCGCTAGCCATTTTTACCCTAGTGGCGCGAAGGGGTTGGTGCAGCGTTATACCGTGACTCACAGCACTCCGTTCACGATCAGGGGCAACCACTGTAACCGAGTATCGTGCAGAAAACCGCTCATAAAGCGCCCAAAGTCCTTTGGCGTAAATGCCGTCATCGTTTGTCAAAAGGATGTTCATG
Organism: Desulfobacterales bacterium; assembly: GCA_020345745.1. Classification (GTDB taxonomy): domain Bacteria; phylum Desulfobacterota; class Desulfobacteria; order Desulfobacterales; family UBA11574. Next base: position 2,343,151 of record CP070768.1, on the reverse strand, counting down.
GTGGTTTTTGATATTCGTGAGATCGTGTGACCTCAATTGAGTGATAACGCTCAATTGAAATTTATTTATCAGTCGTTATACGTTAAGCAAAAGAAAATAAACCTTTATTCAATATCTCTATCACAAGTGAGGCATCATCTTGTAAATCTTTACCAGAAACCAATAATAACAGCCACCGCCCAAATACGTTTTAACACCATTGGGATATTATTTCAAAACTACATCTTGACTTTTTTCACTGAAATGGCATTTATACTTGATATTTTATCCATATTCAAGATGTTATTCTCTGACGACAATCTTTTTATAATATGAATGACTTAAAACCATTCTGGTTGCTATTCACCCTCTTTTTTTTGTTGGCGATGCTCGGTGATGCCTTTGCTAAAGGGTCATTTAAAATGTTTGAGGATGATCCGAAAGAGCCGTGGCATATTGTTGCTGATGAAATAAGATATGACGAAAATGCCGATCAATATATTGCCCAGGGTGATGTCTCTGTTACCAAGGGAGGGAAAAACCTGAGCGCCGACTATGTCCGTTTTGATCAAAAAACCATGATGGCATTTGCAAAAGGACATGTGGTGATGACCGTTGGCGGGGACGTTTTGCTCGGCGATAAGATGGAGATAGATCTAGGGGCTGAAACAGGGACCATTTATCATGGGACCATATTTCTCAAAGAAAATCATTATTATATTCGTGGAGATAAAATACAAAAAATCGGCAAAGACTCATATAGGGCCCACAAGGCAAGCATAACAACCTGTGACGGTGACCGGCCGGCCTGGAAAATTACAGGAAGAAATCTTAAAGTGACCATTGAAGGGTACGGGTATACCAGTCATGCGGCACTTTGGGCAAAAAACATCCCGATACTCTACTCACCATTTCTTGTGTTTCCCGTAAAGTTAAAGCGCCAATCCGGATTACTCATGCCGCAATTTGGTTTTTCGAATCGCAAAGGGGAAGCGTATATTCAGCCGCTCTACTGGGCGATCAATGAGAGTTCGGACGCAACCTTCTATTTGTATTATATGAGTCGCCGAGGAGAGCAGTTGGGTGTGGAATATCGTTATGTTTTGGACGAAGCATCCAAAGGGACGATGATGTATGATTACTTATATGACAACAAAGTTGATGACGGAACTCCTGGTTCGAGTAAATGGGGATATGAAGATGATAATCTTTTAAGGCCCAATTCAGATCGTTACTGGTTTCGAGCAAAAAACGACCAGGCATTGCCTTATGATTTTTCTGCAATGATCGATGTAGACATTGTGAGCGACCAGGATTATCTTCGGGAATTCCGCAGTCGATATACCGGATATACCAGCACCAAAGAATATTTTATTAAAGAATTTGGCAGGGACATCGACGCGTACGATGATCCAGAGCGGCTAAACCGACTCAATGTCAATAGAAACTGGGCAGCATACAGTCTTAATGCTGAGTTACGATGGTTTGACAATGTGATCAAACGGCGCCAGATGGAAGAAGATGATACCTTGCAAAGACTGCCGGTTATTGAATTTGATGGTGCAAAACAAGTGATATTGGCCACACCGTTTTATTTTGATTTCGATTCCGAATATGATTATTTCTACCGGCAGGACGGCGACAGAGGGCACAGGATTGACGCGCACCCCAGACTCTATTTGCCTTTGAGCTATAAAACCTATTTTAACTTTGAACCCTCTGTGGGAGTAAGAGAAACCATATGGTATTTTGATAAAGCGGCATACTCACCCTCGGGCAAAAAAACACTCGACAGGACCATTTATGACATTAAATTGGACCTTTCGTCTGATTTCTATAGAATATATGGCGGGATAGAAAATCGCATCGACAAAATAAAGCATAATGTAAGACCACAGATTGTCTATGATTACATACCAGACAAGGATCAGACAAACCTTCCTCTTTTCGATGCGTTGGACCGGATTGCAAGAACGAACCTGATTACCTATTCGATAACCAATACGCTGATTTCAAGATTAAAGAAAAATAACCGGGTTTCCGTATATGATTATCACCAGTTCTTCAGATTCAAGGTGCAGCAGAGTTATGATTTTAATAAGGAAAAAGAGGACGATCCTGAACCGTTTTCACCTATCTTGGGGGAGCTCGACATTACGCCTGGAAAATACCTTGCCATAGATGCAGATGCCGAGTGGTCCCACTATGATCGTGACTTTCGATCCAGAAATATCGCATTAACGTTATGGGATGAACGCAAAGACAGGCTCTTTATTGAACACAGATACAAAGTTGACCAGCAAGAATCCATCTATGCCGATCTTCGTATACAATTAACAGACAGCCTCGCAGTATATGCCGATTATGAGCGCAATATACACGACCGAATCGATATAAGACAGAGTGTAGGTTTTCTGTATACAGCACAGTGTTGGTCATTCGATTTTCACTATGTCGATGCAGAGGAAGATGAAAGATATGAATTTATGATAAACCTTTTTGGCATCGGAGAAATAGGGCAGACGATAGCTCCGCCTTAATCCGAATTTGGGTATTCATCCAATTATCACAAAAACGATCTGGACATATTCTGCCAGAAAGAATATGGTGAGAAGTCTTTGAAAAACGCCCCATTTTGCCCGATCCCGACCTCCTTGGATGGTGGGATTGTCAACAGGTTGATATTTTAATCCGCATGTAATCTTATGACCGTAAAACAACTCAAATATTTATGGTATGTCCTCCATACCAAAAGCAGGTTTGAAAATGTGGTCAACGAGGGATTGATCAAAAAGTCGATGGAGGTATTCCTGCCTAAGATTCAGGTGAGAAGTAAGCGACGTGATCGAAAAATAATGATTCATGTACCCTTGTTTCCCGGATACCTATTTGTTCGATCGAACCTAAACCCGAATGAACACATTGAAATTGTGAAAACCATCGGCGCCGTTCGTCTCGTGGGTAATACAGATGGTCCTATACCTGTTCCTACAGAAACCATTGAATCTTTAAAAATTATGGTCCAAGGAGGGCATCCGGTAGAAACGGGCACCCGTTTTAAAAAAGGGGACAGGGTCGTAGTCGTATGCGGCCCGTTTACCGGTGTAATTGGAACGTTTGCCAGATACAGGGGAAAGGGGCGGGTGATTGTAAATATTGACGCTTTAGGCCAGTTTGCCGGGGTGGATGTGAATGAAGACGATATTGAAATCCTGCCCGAAATTTTATCATAACTTCTTGACTTACTATAGATTTACATTTAAATTTGAAGCATTCATTGCGCTCACTAACCCGCAGCCCGCTGGAGTGAAGCAGGGAGCCTTGTGCAAAGAGACCTTTTTCAAAGGTCTCGCAAGCGGCTGATGCAGACAGGCTGTCTTCCATTTTATCAGGATGATTCCACATCCACAATTGGCTGCAGGAGTTTCGTAAAATCGTTATACGATTTTTTAAATAAGGAGGATTTATGAATAAATTGGAACTTATTTCCGCCTTGAAAACAGAAGCCAACATCTCGAAATCAGAAGCAGCCAAGGTGGTTCAAATATTATTTGATAACATGGCAAATGCACTGGCCAGGGGCGAACGGGTTGAAATTCGTGGTTTGTGTAGTTTTTTTGTTAAAAATTATAAAAGCTATACCGGCCGAAACCCCAAAACCGGGGAGAAGGTAATTATCAGACCCAAAAAATTACCATTTTTTAAGTCCGGGAAAGAATTGAAAGAACGGGTAAATTGTTAAATTTGTGTCTGATCCTAAGCCAATACCTGGATTTGAGTCGATAGTGGGCCAAGATCAGCCCATACGACTGTTAACCACGCTCCTTCGAAACGAAACGATACCCCACGCGCTGCTTTTTATCGGGATGGAAGGGGTGGGCAAACAGAGTACTGCCATAACATTCGCCAAGGCATGTAACTGCAAGTCCCATGAACCTGAACGATTTTCGGAAGCTGCGTATCCTCATTCGAGAAGCGAGCGGAAGGATATAAGACGGGAGGAAGCAACGCCTTGCGGCTATTGCAGGCCTTGTCGAAAAATATCTTCAGGCCATCACCCGGATATCATCCTCGTTTCACCGTCCGGTCCCTTTATCAAAATTGGCCAGATTCGCGATCTTATTCGGACACTTGCCATGAAGCCTTACGAGGCCAGGTTGCGTGTCGTTGTCATAGCCGATGCTCAAGCGATGAATCCTTCGGCTAGTAATGCCCTCCTCAAGGTACTGGAAGAACCTCCGGATCGAACCATATTGATACTTACGGCTACCCAGACATCCGATCTTCTTCCTACCATCGTTTCGCGATGCCAGCAGATCAGATTTAATCCAATTGCAAAAAAAAGCATTGAAATAGTATTGGTCGATGACCACGGGGTGCGTCCTGGTGATGCTCAAATAATTTCAATCATGGCCAATGGAAGCTTATCCAAAGCCCTATCTATGACAACATCGATGCCTCGGACAAACTGGGTAAGGCGAAGAAATTGGCTGATAAATGAGGTTGCTGCGATTTATCATAAACCCATTGCGTCACACCTGGCCTTTGCGGAAAAATTATCAAAAGAAAAAACATTGCTTTTTGACTCGTTAGAGGTGATGAAAACATGGTTCAGAGATTTGATTGTTTATAGATATCATCCAGATAAAATGATCAACCTAGATTTGCAGGACAAGATTCAAAAAGCGTCAAACAAGATGCGTGCTGATTCACTGATTTCATATATAGATAACATCCAGTCAGTACAAAATAATATCCATGCCAACACAAATTTGAGGCTGTCTTTGGAGGTATTAATAATGCGCCTTGCGAGAGCCTAAAACCAAAATTTGAAAGAAATTTTACCATGAGAAAAAAGGTTGGAATAAGATTCAAGCCCGTTGGAAAAGTTTATGACTTTGATAGCGGCGCATTTGTACTTAATAAGGGAGATCATGTCATTGTGGAAACCGAGCAAGGACTCGGTTTTGGAATGGTG
>CP070768.1:2310559-2338094 GCA_020345745.1 Desulfobacterales bacterium | reverse complement strand
ACAGGACCTACGATGCCGCCCAATATGTGGACAGGATGTCTTTGAATCACCAGGTTCTTTTTGTATTTTCAAAGCTTTATCCGGGCAAACACACCCTTTGCCCGGGCTGCAGCGAGGGAACCATTAACCTGTTGACCTTTTTTGCCTTAGAAAGTCTGCGCAACAGCCCTAAAGGTATCGAGACTTTCTACCAGGGGATCAAGGTCCTTTCGGATATAAACAGAGAAGCCATCGATCATATGATCGACCAGGGATTTACCATCTACACCATCAATGCTACAGGATGCAATCAGGTCTCCGAACTGGTCAACCCCTTTAACACCAGGATCTACCAGTCGGGTCACTACGGCTTCGGTACAGCATCGGCCGCAGCATTGGGGGCCAAATTCAGCCTTGACCAGGCTTACCATAGCGGTTTCAATGATGTATTGACAAAAATAATCGTTTTTGCAGGTGACGGGGCCATATATGATATCGGCAACGGTCCCTTCAATTATGCTTTGGGCGAAAACTTTGACGTCACTTGGGTTATTTACAATAACGAAGGTTACATGAACACCGGTGCCCAGAAATCAGGTGCCACCCGCTTCGGTTGCGATCGTTCCACTTCGCCCATCGGGGATAAGTATGCCGGGAAGTCGACCTTGCATCGACGTATCGTCAGTCAAGCAACGGCAATTTCACACGTCTATTCAGCCAAACTTACCATTGACAACCCCTTTTACGCCATACGGATATTAAAAGAAGCCATCGCCTATTGCGGCCCATCGGTTGTGGAGTTTTTTTCCTATTGTTCACAAGGCCATCAAGGGAACGATTGGGCGGGGCCATTGATTTCAAGAATGATGAATGAAGCGAGAAAATGGCAAATTCAGGTAAGAAGACCATTTCAGAAACTGGATATATCAGCCAACCCATCTCCAGATAAGATATATCCGACCAAGGGGAAATCCTTTAAAAAGGGGATTAAAAGAGAGCCGGCAACGTTTTACGATGTTGTCAGTATGCTGGGGCAGTATAATCCACACATCAAGTTGCAGAAAGGGGATGTCATTCCGGAGCTTATACTGGTTAACGAGACGGTATCCCTTTTTCGATGGTTTAGAAATCAGTATCTTGCCGGTTATCGGGATAGCATGCCGACTGAAGAGGAAGTGGAACAGATTGTTGCCAAGCGCTACCAGTTGTAAGTCTTTTTTCCAGGGGCCAGGGATCAGGGATCAGGTTTTTTCTAAATTTATCCAGGCACCCGATCCCTGCCCCCTGAACCCTTCGTAATTTTCTAAGGGCTGCGCTATAGAGAATCAATCATCGATGCGAGATCAAAACGCTTTACCACCTCATGGTATTGCTGTTCAGGCGCTCTATTTCTCACCAGATAACCGCGAACCACATTTTTTTTCAAAAGGAGCTTCTTGCTCCGGGTCAGGATCGTTCTTTTTTCCGTTAAGGATAAATTTATAATATCCAGGGGTTTGTTATCTCTGCAATAGGAGACGTCTAAGCCAAAAGCCATTAAATGTTTTGCAAGTTCGCCAAGGCTGTTATCGAGAATAAACTTAGGGGACCGCAATGGTTTTGTTCTCAGTTTGGTAACGTTTGAAATATCGAATGCTTCGAATACGGGATAAACTGAGACCCTGTCTCCATCCTTTAACACATGTGAAAAAGAAACTGGATTTCCGTTAACAAGAATTAAATCAACTTCAGTATGAGGCACGCCTAATTTTTCTATCACGTCCTTGACGCATTCTGCGCCCTTCATTGACACCTCAATATCCTGTCTATGCCTTTCTTTGGGTAGAAAGTCATTCAATTCTTCGTAACATCTTATCAAAATGTTCAGTCTCATAATGACGCTCTTTTTTAGATGGTAAAATATACCCAGTGAGTTTCCAATTCATAAATGAGCAATTTTTTTCCAGATCAAGGCCGCACAAGGGTTTCCGGTGAGGCGTACTACTGTACGCCGCAGCCGTAAACCCTCGGAGAACGCAGATCTGGGCGAAAAGGACCATTTATGGAGGGAAACGGATTAGGGTTTACGATACGGCGTCGGCTGGACCCATTTGTTTTTATTACCATCATAGAACCATTTGTCAGGGAATCCGCGGCGATTCATATAAGACGGGTTTTCTGCCCATTGAACAAGGTCTAAGTATGCCTGGTGAATTTTTCTGAATGTGTCTGTTTCACCACCCAGGTCAGGATGATGTTTTTTTACCTGAACACGGTATGCGCTCTTGATAATCTTTTCTAATTCAGGAGAGTTCAACTCAGATTTGCTCAGCTTAAGATATGTCAAGGATGATTCTCTGACAACAGGAATTTTGGTTTCAAAAGGCACGGCACAATTTGCTTTGGGTTCATTTCGTACCGCTTGCTCCAGAATGTGGCGCGAAGCGAGATAATGTTTATTTGTTCGGTTTTTTTCAGCCCACCATTCATTCCCCAGCATAGCAGACATCATACGGTAATCCTCGGAAGGTTTTTTGCCGTTGGAACGGGGATAGATAAAGCTGAAAATATCGCTGGAGCCGTACGGAAGAACATCCATGATAATCATCATGTCAGTAAAATAAAACGTTGCATAACGGATGTTTAATGCCTTTAAAAGACCGGTTCGGATATTAAGGGTATACCGGAGTTTCTGGCGGCAATCGATGGAACAGTACTTGCGATGGCCAATATTTTCCGTTGTTCCACATGACAAACATTGGTTGCTTTTTTTGCTCCCTGTTCCGGGAATATTGCTTTGTCTTGAATTATTCATGACCCATTAGGGTTTAATGTATCCCCACTTAACCAGACGCTGATAGGCATATTTGGCTTTATCACCTTGATTGACAATTTGCAGGTATCGATAGTAATCATTGGCCGATGCTTCAATCCGATTCATTCCCTCTAATGACAGCCCTTTAAAAAACAGGGTATTCGGATTCCCGGGCAGCAGTTGGTCATAGTTGACAAAATCCGCATATGCAGAATCGAATTTTTTTTCATGGACTTTGACGAAACCAGCGATCATGTGCGCTTGTGCCTCTTTTGGGTTGACTTTTTTGGCATCTTCGGCAAACCGTTTGGCTTCACCATATTTCTTTTGTGCCAGTTGGCATTTAGACATCATCACCAACCCGGCATAATCCTTAGGTGCGGTTTTCAAGGCCTTCTTAAACAAAGGCTCGGCTTCACTAAATTTCCCCCTGGCCATCTTACCCTCTCCCTTTTGCATGGCTTCGATGGCCCCTTTTATCGATCTTAAATTGGCTGTTTGGTCCATATAGCGGTCCCGATGCAGAGGCAGACCTTTCACGGATGCGTATTGGTTATTTACGGCGGTTACTGCGGTTTGATATCGCTCGTTGCTCATGGGATGCGTTGCAAACATGAGTTCGATGGCACTCGACTTATGTTTGGACATCCGTTGAAGCATGTCCATCAGCCCTACGAACCCGTCGGCACCATAGCCGCTTTTCACCATATACTCCAATCCAAGGGCATCTGCTTCACGCTCGTTGTCTCTGCTGTAGGAAGCTAGGAGTGCACCGGCACCGACCATTCCTAGCTGTGATGTCAGCTGTCCCAACGCCGAACTTTGGGTTCCTGCCAATATGGCAGCACCTCCGACGAGCATGTTTGTCAATTGACATTTTGACATTTGTTCAGCGGTGTGGCGTGCGTTAACATGGCCAAGTTCATGCCCCAGTAACGCTGCAAGTTCGGCTTCACTTCCCAGAGTGAGCAGAATCCCGCGGGTTGCAGCTATGCTGCCGCCGGGGAATGCATAAGCATTCACATAGGTCGCGTTGACACCGCGAAACGAATAAGGCATTTGAGGGCGGTGTGTCATAACAGCTATTTTCTTGCCGGTTTCATGGATATAATTGTTTAACGACTTGTCTTGCAACTGGCCATAATCAGATGAAAATTGATGGGGTGAGTGCTGTTGGTCAATCTGAATCTCCTGGTTTTCCGATATAAGCATCAATTGGGATTTACCGGTTACCGGATTGGTGGCACAGCCGAGCATCAGACCCGCTGCTGATATGGACGAAACCCACAAAAACTCTCTTCTTGTGAGCAAGTTATCGTCAACGCCTCGCAACTGTTCATTCTCCATGTGCTACCTCAAAATTTGAAATGGGTTAAAGAATACAATAAAAAAGAGCGCTACGGGTGTCAACTATTACCTAAAACCGCATGAAAATTTTTTTAAAAAAAATATTTTAAAATTAGAGATTAGAGCCTTTTTTGTCGAACCGATAAGCGATTTTATAACTTGACAAATGGGTTAAGTTTAGCTAAAAGTGCAAAGATTTAATTAGCATGAGTTAAGCTTCGCACAACGACGTGTAGAAACGCTTTACGAAATAATAGACAAAGGCGTCTTTTTCCTCTTTGAGGTAGGCGTCTTTTTTATTTTAATAAATATCAATAATTAAGGAGAGTTAACATGAGATTTTCAAAAAGTAACGATGTGCTAGGCACAACGAATCGAGGCAATGCGGCTGAATCAAGCCTATGTACGCTTTGCAGGGCTGATTGCAAGGGTAAATGTGAAACATGGCTTTCGAGCCTTATCGGTCGAAAATTGCTCTATCCGAGAAGTTTTGGCATGGTTACGGCAGGAGCCAACAATACAACCCATGTCGGCGTTTCCTACAATTCACTTCGAATTCAAGGATATGCTTATGGTTCCCATGGGCTCAGTAAGGGCCTAAGTAACGATCCCGATGATTGTATCTTTCCAAATGTAAATCTTGAAACCGAGATTGGTAATACGATGAAGACCAAGGCCCGCATACCTCTGATGACAGGTGCGCTTGGATCGACGTTTATCGCTGAGAAATACTGGGATTCATTTGCAGTTGGCGGCGCACTCGTGGGAATTCCGGTTGTTATCGGTGAAAATGTTGTCGGCGTTGATCGTAAGTCAGAAATAGGCAAGGGAAAAGCCAGAAAGGGTAAAATCAAAAGTTCTCCCGAACTGGAACGCCGAATCAACACCTATTTGCGTTATTATGATGGCTATGGCGCGATCATTGTCCAGCTAAATGTTGAGGATACGCGTAACGGCGTCGCGGAATTCGTTGCTGACAAATACGGAAACAAGTGTATTATCGAACTGAAATGGGGGCAGGGCGCCAAGGATATCGGTGGAGAGATACAAGTGACCAGCATCGATTACGCCCTTTTTCTCAAAGAAAGAGGTTATATTGTCGACCCAGACCCAACAAAGCGTGAAGTACAAACTGCATTCAAAGAAGGTGCGATCAAATCTTTTGCTCGCCACAGTAGATTGGGCGCCACAAATCTAGATACCGTCGAGCAGGTACGTGAAGATTTTATGAATAGTGTAAAATACCTTCGTCGTATCGGCTTTGAACGAATTACGCTCAAGACCGGATCTTATGGCATGGAAGAACTTGCCATGGCAATTAAGTTTGCATCAGATGCAAAATGCGATCTGCTTACTATGGACGGTTCAGGTGGCGGCACGGGGATGAGTCCATGGAACATGATGCAGAGCTGGGGAGTCCCATCCATATTTCTCCATTCAAAAGCCTATGAGTATGCAGGTATACTGGCGGCAAAGGGAGAAAAGGTGGTCGACATGTCTTTTGCCGGCGGTTTTGCCCTTGAAGATCATATCTTCAAGGCCCTGGCGCTTGGTGCCCCGTTTACAAAACTGATATGTATGGGCAGAGCCATCATGATTCCAGGCTTCGTGGGTGCAAATATCGAAGGCGCGTTAAATCATGAAAGGAAAGAGAAAATCTTCGGCAACTGGGACAAACTGCCAAAAACAGTGACGGACATTGGCACCAAACCTGAAGAAATCTTTGCCTCATATTTTGATCTCCAGAAGAAAATCGGTAAAAAAGAAATGAAAAATATTCCCTATGGTGCCATTGCCTTCTATACGATGGCTGATAAATTGGCCGCAGGCTTACAACAGCTTATGGCCGGCGCAAGAAAATTCTCTCTGGACCAAATCTCCCGCTCAGATCTTTTTTCCGGCAATAGAGAAACTGAAAGAGAGACAGGGATTCCACACGTTTCAGATGTTAATGATGAAATTGCCAAAAAAATACTGAATGCATAAGATAAAGACGAACGTCTGAACCGAAAAGGCTTTCCGGAGTGTTTTTCCGAAAAGCCTTTTTTTATGTATAGGATACAGAGCGAGTTTACTTAAAACTTCACCGAGTGAGATAGTTATTTTTATTTAATTTTCATCCAGAGCAACCGGGCTGTTTCCGGACCAGGATTTTCCCACCGAGATGGAATTTCTGACGTTAAATAAATGACATCATTGGCATGGGCGGTAAAAACTGCTTTTTCCAATTTTAATTGCAGCTTTCCAGACAATAGATAGCCGATCTCCTCTCCTTTATGGATGAAAAAATGGGAAGGCAGTGCCTTATCGGGAGGTATCTCAATCATATAGGGCTCCACCTTGGACTCGAAATCCACCGAGGTCAATAGGCGGGTATGAATACTTTCTTCCGACATATTCGGGAGTTTTACATCAACCGCGTCCCCTGATGAAAAAATTACTTTGCTGGGTGTTTTCGATGACTCCTGGAAAAAAGAGCTCACCTTCACTTCAAGGACTTCCGCCATTTTGAGAAGCGCTGGTAGGGAAGGGTGTATCAGACTGCTCTCAACCTGAGAGATTGTGCTGGGCGTAACCCCGACAAGTTTTGCCAGTTCTGATTGGGACACTCCGCGTTTTGTCCGTAATTTTTTTAATCGTAAGCCCAGACCAAACCATCCCGCAGAACTTTTTTCCAAATCAAACGTGATTTTGAGATCTTTGAGCCAATAATGATACGGCTTGTTGAGGGTATCCAGATGGCGCTTTTCGGCTTTCAAAATAGTTAACAACGTTTTACCTCTTTTAACTGTGAGGTCAATAGCGACTTGGGCGATTTGATTAATTTGAGCTCTGACACTAGCAGAATGAGCTTTTTTTTCGATAATCCAATATGCAATGGTATTTAATTCATATAACCGTGGGCAAGAATGGGAATAAAAATTGACCAGATGTTGCTCGCCGCCCCATAAATCCTGCATACCCGTTAGGCTTTCAAAAACGAACCGTACATCACCTTCTAAGTCTTCATGAATACCATAGAGGGCATCCATCACCCTATCGACGTCGCGAGGCTCATCAACCCTGACGATTCGGCACGGCAAATCGGATTCATCTTTCTCATAAAATTTGAGAAAGACAATGGAGCCGGCGCCCTTGCCAAAAGTAAAGCAATCCAGAATAATCAACTGCTGATTCCATGCCAGTTCTCCCAGTTTATCAAGCAGATTTTTCGGAGACCGATCGAAGCTTACATATATGATTGGTTTTTTCTGATCTTGAGAAGCTTGGATGAAATTGAGGCAAAACACCGCGGCCAAACTGCCGGCTTCATCATGCCACACGACATTGTCTCCGATGTATAGACCGTCGAGAAGCTGATCAAGTTGCTTGACACCAGACGCAACCTTAAGTTTCTTTGAAACCATTGTCATCTCCTTTGTACCACTGCCGTCTGTAATGCGATTTGTACTTTCATCGTTCACAATTAAACATTGGAAAAGGGACTTTTACCTAATATATAGCATAAAAGCCGATAGATTGGTACGCTTCAAGCACACTTAGGCATTTTGAGCAATATGCTACGGATTATGAATCTATGGTTCTCGGATATACAAGAGAAAATATTGTTTTAGCGGTAATATGCTCAAAACAAGCGGACGCAGGTTTCCTTATAGGATCATAAGAGACGGAGAGGGTTGCCATCATCACCGAAGAATACATCAAGCACAATTGCACCCGTTCGAATGTCAATGGAATTGAAATGAGAGAGATCTAACTGATTATACCGCCCGAGAAATCTCTAAAGTGACCAAATCCTTTTTGGGATCCTCGATTTTAAGATATGCTGTCTGCCCGGTCACCAATTCTTCCTTGATCTGCTCAAGAAAATTACGGAACGTGTCATCTTGCCCATCTTGGGCGACGTCCGTTTTTGCCTGAACCACATAATCGTTGTCGATTAACGAAATTTTGATGTTCATAATTCCTCACCTCCTTGATTGGATCGCTCATTATTTTTTTCTGTCGAGGCATAATGGTCTTTTTCAACACCTTATGGTTTTGTCGAATAAGGCTTCCATAATAGAGGCAATTAGTGTAACCAAAAATTATAATTTATAATAATATCAATAATTTAAGTATGTATTTGATTGGTTGTGATGTCAAGATATTTTTCAGATTCTCGAAATTTTCATAAGACATGCGTTTTCTGTTGCCGTTCAAAATTTCATCGATTCTTATACAAATTATCATAGACAATGAGACGAAAGGTCTGAAACACGTATTTATATTAGTAAGACTAATTAATTGAAAAAAATTTTTATCTATGCTAACAAAAAATATGCATATAGTAAGGGTTCTATATCCGGTCAAACATCAGATAATATTTTTGCTCTGAACTTAAGGAGATATTCATGGAAAACATAGAGACGGATTCTGGCCTTTCTAATTCAGCTATTTCTAAGCGATCCTCCAAACAAACATATCCCAGTGATAGGTTAGACAAGCCGAGTGTTATTTTTGGGAATAAACAAAGCAAGTCTGGCGAAGCGGATGATAGCTTATCATGGGAAGTCAGAGGTGCAACATTTCCCCATGGGACTGAATTGCGAGGAAGATATAAAGGCCATGTTTATTATGGAAAGGTTGACAACGGTGCCTTTGTACTTCAGGGGAAATCATTCTTATCACCATCTGCGGCAGCGACTACAATTACCAGAAACACCGTTGACGGTTGGTTGTTCTGGGATTGCAAATTGCCGGGCAGGTCTACTTGGATGAGTATCAACAAGTTTAAGAACGCATGATAACAAGGCAATTGTTTGACGCGTTGGCATACCACAATTCTTCTTTTTCGGGATCTGTAAGTTCTGTCTTTATCGGCGGTTTTTTTAGTTTTTAAGACCCTTAGGTTTTTGGCTTGTATGATTGATTTGCTCTTGATCAACATCGTAAACCCCAGACTTAGTTTTTCATTCCTGACAAACATATCTTTTTGAATTCACTTAAATCTATAATTGATTAAGCGGTAGGGTACCCTTGTTTTTCTAGTTAATTAAGACTAAAACAGGAGGAAAAAAATTATTCAAAATTAATTGTTGAAAATCAACTTGACAAAAGGGGTAATTACAATTAGCTTGACAGGCTAAATTCGATTGAAGGAACTTTGCACAAAGATGTGCAAAGCTTAGGGAGACGAAGGCGTCTTTATCCCAAACCGTCGGGAAAAGACGTTTTTTTTTATTATTACCTTAGACAGGAGGTACTAAAGATGAATTCCGCAGCCCGTATGACCAAGGAGGATGTATTAAAATTAGTCAAAGAGAAAGATGTCAGCTTTATTCAATTTTGGTTCACGGATGTTCTGGGTATGCTGAAAACCTTTGCCATCACACCTTCCGAGCTTGAAGGCGGCATGACCGAGGGTATGGGTTTCGATGGGTCGTCCATAGAGGGTTTCGCGCGTATCGAGGAGAGCGATATGGTGGCGTTACCGGATCCTGGAACCTTTCAGTTGTTGCCTTGGCGTGTGGATAGGCCTGTAGCAAGAATGTTTTGCGATGTCGTCAACCCTGACCATACACCCTATGATGGTGATCCACGGTATGTATTAAAGCGGCTGTTAAAGAACATTGGCGAAAAGGGATACACGTTTTATGTCGGACCTGAACTGGAATATTTTTATTTCAAAGACAACAAGACCCCTGAAGGTATCGACGAAGGCGGATATTTTGACAGCCGTCCTTTAGACATGGCATTCGATTTAAGACGGGACACTATTTTTGCCTTACAGGCTATGGGTATCGATGTTGAATACAGCCATCATGAAGTGGCACCGAGCCAACATGAGATCGATCTGAGATACGATGACGCTCTCAGCATGTCTGACAAAACCATGACGTATCGGATTGTGGTAAAGGAGGTTGCCCGGCAAAGCGGCTACTACGCCACATTCATGCCCAAGCCTATTTTTGGTGAAAACGGGAGCGGAATGCATGTGCATCAATCCCTGTTTAAGGGCGACAAAAATCTTTTTTTTGATGAAAATGATCCATATCATTTATCCAATATTGCCAAGGGTTATATTGCCGGAATTATGAAACACGCCAGGGAGATTACGGCGGTGACCAATCAGTGGGTCAACTCATACAAACGGTTGGTTCCCGGTTACGAAGCGCCGGTATATATTTCCTGGGCCAGACGGAATCGCTCGGCGATGATTCGAGTCCCCATGTACAAACCTGGTAAAGAGACAGCGACTCGCATCGAATTTCGAGCACCTGATCCTTCCTGTAACCCCTATTTGGCATTTGCCGTCATGCTGGCAGCCGGATTAAAAGGGGTTGAAGAAGAATACGAACTGCCAGAGCCCATTGAAGAGGATATCTATGAGATGACCGAAAACGAGATGCATGAAAGGGATATCATCACGTTACCGGGAAATCTCTATGAAGCGATCCTTGAAATTGAAAAATCAGAGTTGGTTAAGGAAGCATTGGGAGAGCATATCTTTAATAAGTTTGTGGAAAACAAGAAGATCGAATGGGATATGTATCGAACCCATGTGAGCCGATATGAAATAGAAAAGTATCTGCCGATAACCTAATTAGTTTCCGTCCATAAATGGCCCTTTTTGCCCGGATCTGTGTTCTCAGCGGGTTTTCGGTTTCGGCGTACAATGAGTACACCTCATTGGAAACCCTTGTGCGGCCGCGATCTGGACAAAAATTGCTCATTTATGAATAGGAAACAAAAGCTTAAATATGGAACCGAATTATAAACCAAAAATCGCATTGTTTCACTGCATCAACAGCTTTAACGAAGGATTGTTTTTACCTTTGAACGGCAGAGTTGATGTAGCGTTGAATGTTATTAGACTGGCCTGTTCCAGCATGATAAAAGATATAGTTTTGCTGAAAGCATTTGAGGCTGGTGCTGATGCCGTTCTTGTCATGGTGTGCCCTGAGGGGCAATGTCGCTATGTTGAGGGCAACATACGAGCAAAGAAAAGAACGCAATGGGTCAAAAGCCTGTTAGACGAAATTGGCCTTGATGGCAGAAGGCTGTCCATAAGTCATATGTCTTTACAAGATACCGATGCACCCGAGCAAATTATTCAGGAAACGTTGGCCGTATTGAATGATTTAGGTCCCAATCCAGCGGTGTGAATGCATGGCGGATTACCACCGCTGCACCAACCCGGAAATTAGGGCTGAGAGGCAATTTTAACCGGATTGCTCCTCACCGCGAAGCACTCCCGCATGGGGGACCCCTGCCTTTTAAGGTGGTGAGCTTCAATCCAGTTTTAGGAAGGATGATTCAAATGATAGTAGGAGAACAAAAACCCATCGCTGAAATAAAAGCGATTGTAAAACCTTATAAAAAACTTCTCATCTTGGGTTGCGGTACCTGTGTCAAGACCTGTTTTGCCGGTGGAGAAGATGAGGTTGCCGTCCTAGCATCCGCTTTGAGGCTCTCTTTTAAGAAAGATGGCAAAGCGATTGACATTGCAGAATACACCATAGAGCGACAATGTGAAAACGAATTCATTCAAGAGGCTGCAAAGGTGATCGCTCAAAATGATTCGGTCCTGTCCCTTGCTTGTGGCGCAGGTGTTCAGGCCATTGCCAGACGGTTCGCCAAGATCCCGGTACTACCCGGAGTTAACACGACATTTCTCGGGGTTTTAGAGCGGCAGGGATTCTTCACTGAGGAGTGTACAGGGTGCGGTAACTGCGTTCTTGGAATATTCGGAGGGATTTGCCCCATCACCCGTTGTGCCAAAAAGCTTCTTAACGGCCCCTGCGGCGGATCTCAGAAAGGGTATTGTGAGATCAAGGCAGAAACGGAATGTGCCTGGCATCTCATCATTGATCGTTCAAAGTCATTGGGACAGTTAAATAATTTAACGACCTATGTTCCCCCCAAGGATTGGCGCTCGAGCAATTCAGGTGGCCCTCGTAGATTGGTGAGGGAGGATCATATTATATAAGATGATTCTTCGCTACGCTCTCATTCAGAACAATTGAGTAAATGAATTCGGCGTTATTACAAATTCGTCAATTATCAACAAGTGGAGACCTTTGAAAAGTGTTTAGTTTTGTTCAAGATCAAGGAGGGCGAAAATTTTAACCACAGGCATACATCGGGTATTCCGAGGATTGAAATTTGAACCTGACACAGAAATTGGACAAAAGGGGACGTTTTTCAAAGGTCTCAAATGGAGACATCCATGCCCAAGAAGTACCACATACCAGTAAAAACGGCACCGCCGCGATTTCTTCCGATCGGCAGATACGCTACCATTGAGTTTCGAGAGGATTGCGCCGGAAGCTGTCGGGAGTGCGTTAAGAAAAAATGTATCTATGGCATTTTTACAGAAAATTACGAGCATTTTAGCACGATGGATGAGCCAGAATATTTGTATAACTGTCAGAGCTGTTTTCGCTGCGTGCAGGAATGCACCCGAGGGATTTTCTCCAGGGTGATCAATCCGGACTACCGGACACTGGGCGATGATCACTGGCGGGCGGACACGATTCGAAGGCTCTGGTACCAGGCTCATACCGGCAAGATTCCGGTTTCAGGTGCAGGATATGGCGGTCCATTCGTGGCTGCAGGTTTTGATTCCATGTGGACCGATATGTCCGAAATTGTACGTCCTACAAGAGACGGGATTCATGGCAGAGAGTATATCAGCACCAGCTTTGAAATTTCTCGCAGAATAACACCATTGATATTTAATCAAGATTTAAGTCTGGCTTCGCAAGTTTCTCCCATACTGGAAATTCCAATTCCCTTGCTGTTCCAGATGCCGAGAGATCTGATAGTAAACGACACGATCCTCATTTCAGCAGCCAATGCAGCCCGCGTGCTTGGCACCATGATGATAATACGGCCCGAAGAATATACAGACGACTTACTTCCATTTGCCGACAACCTGATTCCGTGTTTACCTGCAGACCGTATCAATGATCATGTGGAGGTTATTCAAAATAGCAGGGCGGTGGAACTCTCTTTTAGCGACAATGTAGCAGACACCTTCGTCGACCTGCGGGCCCTAAACCCCGGTATTGCTATTATTGTCCGCATTCCGCTTGACGCCATGGCAGCATCAAGGGGTGTACAGCTGGCGAAAACGGATGTCGACACCCTGCATTATTATGCTGATGAGCACGGCAATGAGCTGAATGCGGAAGAACCCCGCTTCATAAAGGAAATGATTCGTGATGTTCACCTTAAACTGGTTGAAAATTTGACCCGGCAAAAGATTAATCTGATCTTTTCCGGCGGGATCGCCATGGCCGAGCACATGGCCAAGTCGATTATCTGTGGAGCGGATGGTGTTGTGATAGACAACCCGATTTTGATCGCTTTTGAGTGCCGCTTGTGCTTTCGGTGTCGACAGGGACTTTCCTGTCCGGTAAAATTGGAGGATGGCATCGATCCAAAGTGGGGTAGTCAACGCATTGTGAACCTGATGGGCGCTTGGCATAGCCAACTCATCGAGGTCATGGGTGCCATGGGTATACGCGAGGCCAGAAGATTAAGAGGTGAAGTCGGACGTTCCATGTGGTTCGATGACCTTGAAATGGAAAATTTTGGCCCCATATTCGGCCAAAGAAAAGTGTCAGGATTAGGATAACAAATGAGTAGTAAAACCAAAAAAATGCAACTGCCGGAAATCGTGCCCGTACCGCCACGGTTTCGTAATTCCATTGGCAAATACGTGATTAGAAGAAATTCTCGATGTATATCCTGCGGGTTCTGCGCGGAGCTTTGCCCTTACGGGGTCCACCCAAGATATGAAAATTATGCCAAACCGATTCGCCCTAAAGAGGAGAAATGCATCGGCTTTTCATGCAAGGAAAATGATTTCTTCTGTATTGATAAATGTCCGCAGCAAGCCTTGACACTTCGACTGAATCCAATTTTGGATACCCTGGGCGATTATCGCTGGACCGCAGAGATGTTGATCGGACACTGGGAGATGGCGGAAACCGCCAACCTGCCGGTTGTCGATCTGGAATACAATCTGGGGTATTCTGGTGGCGGTTTTGATAAAATTCGTTTCAAACATGCAGATCCAAATCATTATCTTGATCTTCCGGATGAAGAGATCGATACCAGTGTTGAACTAAACAAACGCAATGACGGTCGACCGGAAAAAACGATTTCTATTCCATGTTATGGGGGCGGCATGTCCTTTGGGTCAACCGCCCTGGCGGTCATCGTCGGAAGGGCCCGTGCGGCCCAACGGCTGAACACGTTGACCTGCACCGGAGAAGGGGGGTATCCCTTGGAACTCCTCCCGTATGCGGATCATGTCATCACCCAGCTGGCTACCGGATTGTTTGGCGTACGGGAAGAGACGATTCTGTTTGCACCTATGGTTGAGTTCAAATACGCCCAAGGAGCTAAGCCCGGACTGGGTGGGCATCTTTTAGGTGACAAGGTGACGCCTGAAGTGGCTCAAATGAGAGAAACGGTCGTTGGCAATGCGCTTTTCTCGCCGTTTCCCTTTCATAGTGTTTATTCGGTTGAGGATCATAAAAAGCATGTTGACTGGGTAAAGGAGATCAATCCCCGTGTGTTGGTTTCTGTCAAAGTCTCCACGCCCACGGATGTGGACATGGTGGCAGTGGGGAGCTACTATGCGGGAGCGCATATTGTTCATCTTGACGGGAGCTATGGCGGAACAGGTGCCGCACCGGACATTGCCAAAAAAAACATTGCCATGCCCATTGAATATGCGATTCCGAAAGTCCATAACTTCCTAAAGGATGAAGGCGTCAGGGATAAAATCTGTTTGATTGCCAGTGGCGGTATTCGTAATGCCATGGATGTTGCCAAATCGATTGCTCTCGGGGCGGATGGTGTTGTCATCGGCACGGCCGAATTGGTCGCTGTTGAATGTGTCCGTTGCGGGAATTGTGAAAGCGGACGGGGCTGCGCACGCGGTGTCGCCACGACCGATCCGGAGCTGGGAATATTGACCACTGAAGAATGGGTTGATCAACGCATTGTCAACATGTATTCGGCCTGGCGCAAACAATGGTGCGATATCCTGCGACAGTACGGTATGAGAAGCCTCAAAGAACTGGTCGGCCGCTCGGATCTCTTGGTTCACCTCGATTATTTAGACCAAGAGGAAAGAGCAACATATCAGCCTTCGCCGCAAGAAAAACTGGTAATTTAGGCAGATTTTGTCTGCGCATATCTGCGATTTCATTTTAGTATTAAGGAATATAAAAGAATGAATTTCGGTGATGATTCGAATATAAAAAAAATACTGTCATCCAGGGCAAAACTCCCTTGTGAAAATATTCGCCATAAAAAGCATGAGGAAGAAGGCGGTTGTGGCGTCACTGGTTTCATTTCATCGATTCCGGTGAGTGGCCGCCACATTTTCGAACCTTCTGTACAGATGCACAACCGGGGTAACGGTAAAGGGGGCGGAATTGCAGCCGTCGGCCTTTCGGCTGATGATCTGGGGGTTACACAGGACGTTCTGGATACCCATTACATGCTGCAGGTTGCTCTCCTCAACCCTGAATCGCGTCAGCATGTGGAAGCATTTTCTATTGAGCCTTTCCTGGAAGTAACGAAAGCCGAGCAGATTCCTACCCTGGATGATTATAGGGAGGTCGAAGGATTGGAAGTTAAACCTCCGGATGTCTGGCGATATTTTGTCAGGGCGAAAGAGAGTTCCCTCGATCGCTTCATCCAAGAAAACGCATTTCATGATATCACCCCTGAAAAGGTTGAAGATGAATTCATTTATCAAAATTCTTTTCACCTCAATCAACAGTTTTACGCATCGCTGGGAGAACAGGAGGCTTTTGTTCTGTCACATGGTCGTAATATCATGATTCTTAAGATCGTCGGTTATGCTGAACAGGTCTCTCAATATTATCTTTTGGAAGATTTCAAAGCTCACGGATGGATTGCGCACCAGCGCTATCCCACCAAAGGGCGGGTCTGGCATCCCGGTGGTGCCCACCCTTTTTCCGGATTGGACGAAGCTCTGGTCCACAACGGTGATTTTGCAAACTACCATGCTGTCAGTGAATACTTGAAACAGCATAACATTTTTCCGCAATTTCTAACCGATACCGAGGTTTCCGTCCTGTTGCTCGATCTGCTCAACCGGACATTTGGCTATCCATTGGAATACATTATCGAAGCACTTGCACCGACCTCTGAATATGATTTTGATCTGCTACCCCATGAAAAACAGCATATTTACCGTTATATCCAGTCCGCACACATCCATGCCTCTCCTGATGGTCCGTGGTTCTTTATTATCGCCCGGAACAACCCTTATGAAAACTATTTCCAACTGATGGGCATTACGGATACGTCTATGTTGAGGCCACAAGTCTTTGCATTACAGGAAGGGGATGTTCAGATTGGCCTTATCTGTTCGGAGAAGCAGGCGATTGATGCGACCTTACAGAGTTTGGCGCAAGAGGACGACCGATTTTGCCCGGTTGCTGACAAATACTGGAATGCTCGCGGCGGCAGCGCCGCTGATGGCGGCACCTTTATCTTTACCGTCAAAGACGCCGGGAAGAAGGATGGGTCAAAAGAACTGATCTGCACCAACAAGTTCGGCGAGATCGTTAGGATTCCAAAACATCAACACCATTATAGAATATCGCAAGAGGTGTCCGTACCGCTAGATGTACATGACATTTCAAAAGCGGTGGCAGGCGGTTTTGCTTCTGACGACCTTGCTGAATTCATGGACTATTGCTTGAGCAATATCATTGATTGGGACTATACAGGGCTGAAGCATTTTTGTGAAGAGCTAAGAAAACAGGCTCAGATCAATGATATAAACAAAGAAAAAACCATCGCCGTGTTGACCTCCTTGAATGATCGTCGCTATCCAACAGGAGAAAAAAAACGTAGCTCGGTGCTGCAAATCATAAGAGATGGTTTGTCTGCTGTTTTTAAATCTTCGCCAGGACTCAATGGGCATGCCTCCGGTATGTATCGTTACATCGATTGGGAGAGCCGCAGTACAATAAGACCTCCGGTTAACGAAGAAAAATATCTTGTCCTCAATGCTGAAAAATTTCCACCAGAAGGAGAAGATTGTGACGCACGGTTGATTTGTGCAGCCTATGAAATGGGATGGAAGCGGTTTATTTGTTACGGTTACAGGGGGCAGCGATTTTGCGGCTGCGGTCTTTCCAAGGCATCGGAGGGTGTTAGAATCGATGTATATGACAGTTCCGGAGACTACCTGGCATCAGGAATTGACGGCTTGGAGATATATGTCCACAACAATGCTCAGGACCAGCTGGGCCAGATAATGAAACAGGGAAAACTGGTCATTTACGGTGATGTGGGCCAGACATTTATGTACGGTGCCAAGGGCGGGGATGTCTATGTGATGGGCAATGCTGCCGGTCGTCCGCTGATTAATGCGGTGGGTCGCCCCCGTGTAGTCATCAACGGCACATGCCTGGACTATCTGGCCGAGTCATTTATGGCCGGCGACCCTTTGGCCGGCGGAGGGTTTGTTGTTCTGAACGGCATCGAGTTTGATGAACAAGCCAATGTCATCGATCAATCCACACCCTATCCCGGTTCCAATCTTTTTTCGCTGGCCTCGGGAGGTGCCATCTATTTGCGAGACCCGCACCGAACAGTGGTTCAAGAACAACTCAACGGCGGAGAATTTGTCGATTTAAGTCCCGCTGACTGGGATCTGATTTTGCCCTATTTGCAGGAAAACGAAAAACTTTTCCATATTTCCGTAGAGAATGATTTGCTTAGTGTAAACGGTGATAAACGCGGCTACCATGAGGTTTATCGCAAGGTACAGGCGGTCAGACTCGATGTTTTAGCCAAAGAATCTGTTGCCGTAGAAGAATGGGGCGAAGACTGGCGTGAAGAATAAGTACCTGAACCTTGCATATAAAAGCCTCAGGTTCGTGTAAAATTAAGGGGAAATTTAGTTGATTTGTTGGAAAATTGTGTTAATTGAAACACGTCTCTTTTATTTTTCATTCAGGGTGATCACATGTATCTTAAACGCAAGCCAAAATCAATCCTTTTTTCAATTCCATGAAAGCACTTCTTGCCCTTGAAGATGGGCGCACATTCGAATGCCAAAGTTTTACAGGGCCAGGAGAAACCTGGGGTGAAGTGGTATTTAATACCAGTATGACCGGGTATCAGGAGGTCCTCACCGATCCATCATACAGCGGCCAGATCGTCACCATGACCTACCCCTTGGTAGGCAACTATGGTGTAAATCCTATCGATGTCGAGTCTGACCGAATTCAGGTTGCAGGGTTTCTGTTAAGGGAATATCAACCTTTTCCCAGCAATTTTAGATCCACGGCCTCTTTGGCCAAGTATCTTAAGAGTCAGAATGTTCTCGGTATCGAAGAACTCGATACCCGTGCGTTAACCCGACATATCCGCAATGCTGGGGCAATGCAGGCATTCATCTCCACAAAAGATCTGGACCCTTCATCGTGTGTGAAACGTGCCGGAGAGGTACCCCGTATGATGGGTCTCGATCTGGTTCAAGTCGTCTCAAAACAAACACCTTACCGCTGGATCGATGGAAAACCGGTGTTTTTAGAGTCAAACGATGCTTCTTTTAACCACCATGTGTGGCAATTTAAAGGGAAAAAACGGTCGGTCGTTGCCATGGATTACGGAATTAAATATAATATTTTAAGATGTTTAGAGAGAAGAGGATTTGAAATCCTTGTGCTGCCGGCTACAACGAAAGCCAATGTCATACAGGCGATGAAACCGGATGGTATTTTTCTATCAAACGGGCCCGGTGATCCCGAACCCGTCACCTATGCCATCGAGACCATACAGGCGCTTTTAGGATATGTACCCATGTTTGGCATCTGTCTTGGCCATCAGCTGTTAGGACTGGCCTTGGGAGGAAAAACCTTTAAATTGAAATTTGGCCACCGGGGCGCTAATCAGCCGGTGAAAAATCTGTTGACAGGAAGGGTTGAAATCACATCCCAGAATCACGGGTTTGCCGTTGATACGGACAGCCTGAAAGGAAAGGATATAGAGATCACCCATATCAATCTGAATGACCATACCCTGGAAGGATTCAGACACCAAAAATACCAGGTTTTCACCGCCCAGTATCATCCGGAAGCATCGCCCGGTCCTCATGATGCCCAATATCTTTTTGATGAGTTTAAGTCCATGATGGAACGATAATGTACTTAAAACGTTAAAACGACGTTAGCACTCAACAACTTCGGGCAAAAAGCCATCAAGCCCGCACACATGAAATTAACCCGAATTTTAAAAAGCTGCCAACGGATAACTTAAAAAACTCGAAATAAATTGTCTTTTAACTTTTTATAAAACCATCAAACATAAAAATATTTAGATAAAATCATTCATGCCGAAACGAACGGATTTACAAAAAATTCTCATTATCGGTGCCGGTCCGATCATAATCAGCCAGGCTTGCGAGTTCGATTATTCTGGGACGCAAGCGTGCAAGGCGTTAAAAGAAGAGGGGTACGAAGTTATCCTTGTCAACAGCAATCCTGCCACCATAATGACAGATCCTGAGATGGCGGATAGAACATATATTGAGCCTGTCGTCCCTCAAACAGTTGCAAAGATCATTGAAAAAGAAAGGCCGTGCGCGCTGCTTCCGACACTTGGCGGTCAAACCGGCCTCAACACGGCCGTGGAAGTAGCCGCAATGGGCACCCTCGATGAATTCGGGGTTGAAATGATCGGTGCGTCGATCGAATCGATAAAAAAGGCGGAAAGCAGAGATCTTTTCTGTAATGCCATGGAGAATATAGGCCTGCGTATACCCAGAAGCGGCTTTGCAACCGATATGGAGAAGGTTTGTGCCATCGCGGACGATATCGGCTTTCCGGTTATTGTTCGTCCCAGTTTTACCTTGGGAGGTACAGGTGGTGGGGCGGCCTATAACCCTGAAGACTTAGAAAAAGTGGCTAAGGCAGGACTCGATGCAAGCCTTATCGGGCAGGTGATGATCGAAGAATCTGTTTTGGGATGGAAAGAATATGAGCTGGAGGTTATGCGGGATAACAATGATAATGTGGTGGTGATTTGCTCTATCGAGAACATGGATCCTATGGGAATTCACACCGGTGACAGCATTACCGTTGCGCCGGCCCAGACGCTATCGGATAAAGAATACCAGGCCATGAGGGATGCGTCCATTGCCATCATGCGGGAGATCGGTGTCGATACCGGTGGCTCAAATGTCCAGTTTGCCGTCAACCCCAAAGACGGAGAACTGGTCGTGATTGAAATGAACCCGAGAGTATCACGAAGTTCAGCCCTTGCATCGAAAGCCACCGGTTTTCCCATTGCAAAAATAGCTGCCAAGCTGGCAGTGGGCTATTCGCTTGATGAGATTCCCAATGACATTACCGGCGAAACTCTGGCCTCTTTTGAGCCGACGCTCGATTATTGCGTTGTAAAGATACCACGATGGACCTTTGAAAAATTTCCGGAGACCCAGGACCTTCTTACAACAGCCATGAAGTCGGTTGGCGAGACCATGGCCATTGGGCGAACATTTAAAGAGGCTTTGCAAAAAGGCTTAAGATCCCTTGAGATCGGCCGTTTTGGTTTGGGTGCCGATGGCAAGGATGAGTTCGATCCCCCTGAATCCAGACGGAAACCATTGTCTGTATCTGAAATCGAACAGAAGCTGGCCACGCCAAATTCGCAGCGAATCTTTTATTTGCGATACGCCATCCTGGAAGGGATGTCTTTGCAATATATTTATGAACTCAGCGGCATTGACCCGTGGTTTTTGTTCCAGATTAAACAAATTATAGCGCTTGAGCGACAAATTCGGTCGACGGCTAACGAGCTGTCCGGCGATGTTTTAAAAAAGGCAAAATCTTGGGGGTTTTCAGACATACAGCTGGCACACCTTACCCATACTCACGAAGATGCTATGAAGAAAACTCGTCATGCGTCGGGCATACGTCCGGTTTACAAACTGGTTGATACGTGTGCGGCCGAATTTAAAGCTGCAACGCCGTATTACTATTCCACCTATGAGATGGAAAACGAGGCCAGGATATCTGGCAAAAAAAAGTTGATGATTTTGGGCGGCGGTCCCAACCGTATCGGCCAGGGCATCGAGTTCGATTATTGTTGCGTCCATGCTTCGTTTGCGCTCCGAGAAATGGGTGTTGAAAGCATCATGGTCAACAGCAATCCCGAAACGGTCAGTACGGATTATGACACATCCGACAAGCTCTATTTCGAACCGTTAACCAAGGAAGATGTACTCCATATTGTAGAGACCGAGAAACCCATCGGGGTTATTGTACAATTTGGTGGTCAGACACCACTCAATCTTTCTGTACCCTTACATGAATCCGGTGTTCCCATTCTGGGTACCCGCCCGGAAAGTATCAATCGTGCTGAAGATCGAGAGGAATTTCAGGCATTGTTGCATAAGTTGGGACTTATACAGCCGGCTAACGGAACCGCCGTCTCAGTGGAAGATGCCGTGATCGTAGCGGAAAAAATCGGCTATCCGGTCATTGTACGCCCCTCCTATGTGCTGGGCGGGCGGGCCATGAAAATCGTGTATGATCGTCAGGAGCTGGAGAACTTCGCCAGGATTGCCATACGAGAATCTTTGGGGCATCCGGTTTTAATTGACAAATTTTTAGAGGATGCCATTGAGGTTGACGTGGATGCCATTTGCGATGGAGAGAAGACCATTATCGGCGGAATTATGGAGCATATTGAAGAGGCTGGTATCCATTCGGGAGATTCAGCGTGTGTGCTGCCGCCTTACAGCATATCTGCCGTTGTTCTTGATGATATCGTTGATGCCACCCGGGCCATGGCATCCGAATTAGATGTTGTCGGCTTGATGAATGTACAATACGCCATCAAAAGTGATCAATTGTTCGTTCTCGAAGTCAATCCCCGGGCATCAAGAACGATCCCGTTTGTGAGCAAAGCCACCGGTGTGCCTCTGGCAAAACTTGCTACAAAGGTTATGCTAGGCCACACCCTTAAGGATCTTGGCCTGCACAGGGAAACAACGCCCGGCCATGTGTCGGTGAAGGAGGCTGTTTTACCTTTTGACCGGTTTCCCGGTGTGGACACCCTGCTCGGGCCGGAGATGAAATCAACCGGAGAAGTAATGGGCATAGGTTCTGATTTTGGATCAGCATATGCCAAGGCTCAATTTGGCGCCGGAAATCATTTACCCACAGATGGAACGGTTTTTATTAGTGTAAAGGATCGCGATAAAAACTCGATGCTCTCTGTAGCGTCGCAGTTTGTGCATATGGGGTTTTCGATTATGGCTACACAGGGAACCTCTCAATTCTTAAACAGTCACAACATTTCAAATAAGATGATCAACAAGCTGTCTGTGGGTCGTCCACACGTGATCGATGCCATTATGAACCAAGAAATACAGCTGGTGATCAATACCGGTTCGGGAGGCGAAACCAAACGGGACGGATATGAGATTCGGCGAGCAGCTTTAAAATTTAACATCCCCTATACAACAACCATAGCGGCCGCGATGGCAATTTGCAAAGGGATAGCCGCTTTAAAGAAAAAAAAGCTTTCGGTAAAACCGATTCAGGAGTATAATAAATAAATGGATCATACAGAAAGACCCCGCGAATCTTGCGGCGTATTTGGTATTCATAACCACCCTGAAGGCGCTACACTCAGTTATTTTGGATTGTATGCGCTGCAACATAGAGGACAAGAGAGTGCAGGAATCGTCGTTGCTAGAGACTATAAATTTTATGACCATAAAGGTATGGGGCTTGTCCCGGATGTATTTGACGTGGATCTTCTTAGTAAACTCGGGGGGGGCAGCGCTATCGGGCATGTGCGATACTCAACCACGGGGAGCTCAATCATCGCCAATGCTCAGCCGTTTGTTGTCCATCATCGCAAAAAATCTTACGCCATTGCACACAACGGCAACCTGGTCAATGCCCATATTCTGAAAAGGGAACTTGAGGAATCCGGTTCTATTTTTCAAACCACTATGGATACAGAAGTTTTTCTTCATCATTTTGTAAAAAGCTTAAACAAAGGGTTTGAAGGGGCCTTGCTCGAGACGGTATCTCGGCTGAAAGGGGCCTTTTCCATGATTATGCTGACGAGCAAGGGGGAAGTGATTGGAATTAAGGACCCCAATGGTTTCCGGCCATTGTGCCTTGGAAAGCTCGATAACCATTATATTCTGGCATCAGAATCCTGTGCCTTGGACCTTGTCCATGCGGAATTTATCCGTGAACTCGACCCCGGAGAGATAGTCATCATCGATGATCACGGGGTCAAAAGTATCAAAACCACACTGGCGGAAAACCAGACCTTTTGTATTTTTGAGTTCATTTATTTTGCCCGACCGGACAGTATTATTGACAGTCAGAATGTATATTTGGCAAGAAAGGCACATGGCCGGCGTCTGGCTGAGGAGGCGCCTGTTAATGCCGATTTGGTGATGCCTTTTCCTGACTCAGGGACTTATGCCGCACTCGGTTTTTCGGAAGCGTCCGGAATCCCTTTTGAGACGGGGATGATACGGAACCACTATGTGGGCAGAACCTTCATACAGCCGACCCAGAGCATGCGGGATTTTGGTGTTAGGGTCAAATTAAACCCTATAAAACAGCTTCTGAAAGGAAAGGACATCATTATTATAGAGGATTCAATAATAAGGGGAACCACGGTAAAGACCAGAGTAAAAACCCTTCGCGAACTCGGCGTCAATCGAATTCATATGCGCGTTGCCGGGCCTCCCCATCGTTTTCCATGCCACTATGGCATCGATTTTTCCACTAGAGGTGAGTTGATAGCAACAGATAAAACGGTTGAGGACCTGTGTCATCATCTCGGCCTGGATACACTTAATTATCTGAGCTTGGAGGGTCTTTTGGATTCGACCGGTATCGAGCACCCACGACGTCGTTTTTGTAAAGCCTGTTTCGACGGATGCTATCCCGTGGGGTTTGACGAAGATCTATCCAAAGATTGCCTTGAAAGGGGGTGACTGTGATTGAATCAAAGTACCTTAAAAATGATGTTAAAAATATACAACGGCTGCTAGCGATTCCAACCTTGCAGAAATTTGAAACTGAAAGCTTGGGGAGGCTGTTAAAACTGAGCAAGATCAGGCGATATGACAGCAATGAGTGTATCATAAGAGAGGGCGATCAAGACCCGTGGCTTTATTTCCTTCTATCCGGAAGAGTTCGGGTGACAAAAGAAGGTGTTGAGCTTTTTAAAATAAACACGATAGGTGACTTGTTTGGCGAAATGAGAATTGTGGATAGTTCAAGCCGATCGGCATCGGTATATGCAGAAGCCCCTACCGCCTGTCTGGCGATCAACACGTCTGGGAAAAAAGGGTTTGGCATTGCTGATTCGGGAGATAGGGATGTAGAATTCTTGCTACTATTGTACAGGATTTTTGCCGAGTTTGTTTCAATTCGTCTGCGCATAACCAACGAAGAGCTGGTAACAGCTAAGAGGAAAATTGAAGAACTCAAACAAAATAAAGGACAATGAAACAGACGGTCGCCTTTTCCAAAGATGCCACAAACATTTTTTTCCATATTCTGACCCAATGCAATCTCAAATGCAAGCACTGTTACATCAACCCTGAACAGCATGGCGAAAATATACTTCCCTTAGAGACGATGGAAGCATGGCTTGAGGTGTTTATCGCCAAGAGCGCATCGGCCAACGTTATATTTTTAGGGGGAGAACCGACGCTTCATCCCGACTTGCCACTCGCCGTAAAAAAAGCAAAAGACCTCGGTTACAACTCCATTACCATCGACACTAACGGATACCTGTTTCATGATATTCTATCCAACGTCACTCCTGAGATGGTCGATTATTTCAGTTTCAGTCTGGATGGTGCCACGAGAAAAACCAACGACGCGATTCGGGGTGAAGGATCATACGACATCTGTATTGAGGGAATTAGAAAGGCTGTTCGAAACGGTTTTACCACCAGTCTGATCTACACCATCAGTCGACAAAACGTCCACGAGCTGGATAGGATGGCTCCGCTTTTAAACGACTTAGGCGTCGATCGGTTGTTTATTCAAATTATTGGCATTAGGGGTAAATCGGCTGACATCGGTCAGGCCCGGCTGCAAGTTTCACGTTCCGAATGGATGGATGTTGTCCCAAAAGCTGCTGAACAGATTGCCCGTTTAGGCATTTCCGTAGTTTACCCTAAAGTTTTTTTAAGCAGCGAGGAACCTTTCGAGTGTGCCGGGTTGGTTGCAGAAAATTATTTTATATTTCCAAACGGGAGAGTATATCGATGCCCCTTGTGTGAGGATTTTCCATTACACAGTAAGGTTTTCAAGGACAACAGGTTGTTTAAAACCCCAAAAATAAACGAGAACGATTTTTTCCAACTCAACATTCCTGAAGGTTGCGTGATGAACAAAATCATTCAACCGGGGAATTTAATCTATAACAGTGATGGATCACCGCAGTACAAAATCGCATGCTGTATGTTAAAAGAGGAAGTTTTAGGTGAAAACTCAAATTTAGAACCTTGATTTTCGCAATCCATAATGCAAAGGAGCTGGATAATATTTTCGGTTATTCTCCAATGTAGCTGGAGAAGAGGATCCAAGGATTCAAGGGGCCAATTCACCCTGTAACCCAATATGATGATTTCATTAAACATGGGTTAAGGATAGCATAAAAAAGGCCCAAATCATAAAATATTGGGTCACACGGCTAAGACAGGATTGATATCGACTTTAAGAAAAAGCCTTGACCCCTTATAGATTATCTATCCCCTGTTTATTTAGAAATTATTGGGAATACCACAGGCAGCCTGGGCGAAGCGAAGGTGGATACCCATTGAATGCTTACAAGACTTTTTGTCGGATATAGGTGCGTAACTTGAGTAAAAGTTAAAAGGAGTATCGTGAAAACCATTCGCAAGCAGTTGATCGCCTGTTTAAGTGAGCATGAGGCAAGTGGCAGAGAGTTATCGAAAATAGTTGGTATCAGCGAAAAAGAGGTCTATGAGCATCTTCCTCATATTGCACGAACTGTAAATGCTCAGAGAAAAAAGATTATAATCACGCCGTCCCAATGCCTTAGCTGCAATTATATATTTAAAGACCGGAAGCGATTCTCACCTCCCAGTCGTTGTCCGCAATGCAAAAGCGAACATCTTCAAGATCCTTTGTACCGCATTAGCCATTTATGAACCGGCAACTCCTTTCTAGGGTCATCTGACCTGATCCTGCTAGCTTTTTTTCTATGTTGGCTCGGTTAACAACTGTTCAAACATCTTCAGACCTTCCTTGCTATCCCACTTCCTATAGCCGCTGGAATAGGCCACAACCATCCCTTGAGGGTTTATGAAAAAAGTCATCGGAACTCCTCGCACCCCATACTGCATTGCAATTTCAGATGTTGGATCGAGCAAATTGAGAAAAGTCAAGGCTCTGCGACTAACATAGCCTTTCACCAGCTTTTTTACTTTTTCATATCTTCCCTGGTCGATAGAGATTGCTACAACAATCATACCTTTATTTTTATAGAGTTGATAGATTTTTTCTAGAGAGGACCTCTCTTTGTCGCAGTAAGGTCACCAGGTGGCCCAGAAATTCAACATAACGAACTTGCCTTTAAAATCATCCAGGGTCCATTTATCTCCCTCTAAATCGGAAAGGATAAAATCAGGAGCATCAAGCACGTTGTACAGCCTGGCTACCCCCATCAGCTTCAGGTAATCCTCTTCCCCGGACAGGGAAAGTCCAGCGGTCGCCCAAAAAATAGATATGATCAAAGAAAAAAGTATAAGCGGTCTGATTATTTTTTTAACTTCTGAAAATTTCACGGCATCTTCCTTCAAAATTATTTAAAGTTTGAGGTTTCCCTCGAAATTAAATGTTGCGTTATTTTGCTGTCAACACGACCTGAAACCGACCCTTGTTCATTACATTAACAATAAAATCAAAAAAGGCAAACCCTCTGAAAAAGATTTGCCTTGCTGAAAGACGTTATCACAAAATTTTTGGCCCGCTGATACTTACATTTTTATAGCAGATACAACATGATCAAGGCTGTGCTGGAGAATGCAGATCTTTGTAACGATCTTGGTTTGATATCTGTTAATTTAGCAGATTTGACCTTATAGCAAAAAAGCAAAGTTTTTGACAAACTTGATTCTCATGAGTTATTCTCAATATATCGATCCTTCCGGCGATATATGGAAAAGAAAAACAAGCATGATTTAGGTTATACATTGCTTAAAGGAAAACACGGAAATGGAAAAGAAATTTCTTGGCCACGTGCAGATTCCCCTGCAGCGGGTGCATTTGGAATTGACCAATATTTGTGAATTCAATTGCAGGTTTTGCCCAAAGGCCGAGATGACGCGTAAATATGGAT
>CP070768.1:2286571-2310459 GCA_020345745.1 Desulfobacterales bacterium | reverse complement strand
CCTGCTCAATTCACTAGAGGCAAGTCGTGGCTATCCGGCTAAAGTAGGACGAACAGAATGTCTTTCAAATATACTAATCAAGGCTTGACCCCATTCTTTTATGGAATTAACGTATCAATTATATTTAAGAAAAGTGATATTATCTTAGATCAAATCTTGACAAACCCGGTGATGCCTGTGAATATATAGGCCCTTTCCTTAGGTAATAAATTTTCTCAATAATCATTCAGCTTATAAGGACATCCATTATGAAATGGTTTCTTTATGCCTTTAGTATGATCTGCATTGCAGTAGGCTGTTGCATTATTCTTTATACCAGTGAGTCCAGAGGCGTATTGAGAGATATAATAAACAAGGTTGATCGAAAAATTCTCGCAGTTATTGAGGCCATCATGGGTGTCTTGCTTTTATTTTCCGCAACTGCGAGCCACCACTCATGGTTTATAAGATTGCTTGGTTTCATGGCAGTCCTTGAGGGAGGAATTATATTTTTTCTTCCAACCAATCTATATGATGAACTTACTGATTGGTACCTAACCTCAGCATCAGATCAAACATACAGATTGTTTGGGATTATTTCGATAATCTTTGGAACAGCAGTATTATCTTGGATTTTATAGCACAAAGGAGCATCTTACTATGGCACTTACAAAAGCTCAGATCATTGAGACAATAAAGAATCAGACAGGCTTCCCAAAGAACAAATCCTCAGAAATTGTAGAGACAGTCTTAGAGGTAATCAAAAGATCATTGGAATCAGGAGAAGATGTCCTGATCAGTGGATTCGGAAAGTTCTGCGTAAAGGAAAAGAAAGAACGCAAAGGCAGGAATCCTGCCACTGGCGAAGATATCATGCTGGAACCGAGAAAGGTTGTTACGTTCAGATGTTCACAGAAGTTGAGAGAGAAGATCAACGGTAGCTAAATGATAACTGATAGGATATGCTAGCTATGAAATCTTAAAATTTATTTAAGTAGAGAGGCTCAGCTTAACGATCTCCATGGAAGTAAGAGACACAGGTCAGGTCTTGATTGAATCACTTAATTGTTGAGCGCCTTTTATAGAGGAGTATAACAGCCCCGATTCCTCGCCAATTTGCTGAATTGAAAAAATCCCGAAGTTTTATATTCAAAGCAAAATACCCTGCCTTGATTTACCTCACCGTCACCCTTTCCTGGTAAAATGTTGAAAAAGGGGCAAATAATAGTTATAATTATCTTAAATTAGTCTTTCTGCTAATGCTGAAGTGAGGAAAGCAAAGACAAAATTTTCAATAAAAGGCTAACGGTACGGTATACAAAAGCATTATATGATCGAGGATTAGAATCATATCATGAAACGTCATAACAAAGCGTGCCCGGCAAAAGAATAGGCGTGCCTGTCGTGTGGTGCGGGTCCGGATAGCCTTAATCTATTGAACCCCAGAGGAGAGGCAAGAGGTGGGGTTGTTAACTTTTCTTATCGCTGTGGAGAGTGTTAACAATACTTTAAGGAATATTGGATAAACGGTAAACTGAAGATGGTGGGCGCGTGTTGAAGTGGTCCCCTTTTGGGTTCAGTTGAACCTACCTGTTAGCAGCATCTTATCACCTTGAACATGCGACATCCGTTTTCGTGAAACGTTCGAATAACAGCGTGCAGGCTAAGACTCACGCAGCAGCGGACTTTCTATCTATTAGATCAGCGGGATTTGACGGATTCCTTAACGGTCTACTATCAACCAACGCAACGTATTTAAAAAACTACGATAAAAGAGATCCGAAAAGGTTTTGATATGGCGTCAAAAAAGGGTACGGTTGTTCTCATAGGCTCAGGTGAGCTGACCGCCACCATGGTGGAAGTACATAAAAAAATGCTTGCTCGCTTGGCCGATTCTCCCCGGGCTGTTTTTTTAGATACACCTGCCGGCTTCCAGTTGAATGTGGATGAAATTTCCAGAAAAGCCGTAGAATATTTTCGCGTTCACGTTCAACAGCAGCTAGAGGTAGCCTCCTACAAATCGCCTGAGATTACCACCGCACTTGAAGCAGAAACCACATTTCATGTATTGAGACATGCTAATTTTGTGCTTTTTGGGCCGGGCAGTCCCACGTACACGATTCGTCAGCTTCAGGAAACACCGATCCCTGAAATTCTGAGTACAATCATTCGGTCCGGTGGTTGTATGGTGGCTGCAAGCGCAGCTGCTCTGACAATGGGCCGCTATACGCTTCCCGTATACGAAATATATAAAGTCGGACAAGAAATCCACTGGGTTGATGGACTCGATATTCTGGCGTCATTCGGGTTTAATCTGATTGTCGTTCCTCATTGGAACAACGCCGAGGGAGGTACACATGACACACGATTTTGTTTTATGGGAGAACCCCGTTTTAATCAACTGGAAGCGCTTTTGCCGGAAGACGCCACCATACTAGGTATAGATGAACATACTGCCTGTATTGTTGATCTTGAGTCACAGCAAATCGACATCCAAGGCATTGGTGGTGTAACCATCCGAAGAAGGGGACGTGAAATCAAATTTAGCAAAGGAGAGCAAATTCCATTTGAGGCACTGGTTAAAGAAATAAATTTGGGAGAATGGAAGATCAAAGGTCCTGATGAGATTGATCAAACCCAAGGTCTTGGTACAGCGAAAGGAAGTTTGTTGGACCAATTGCATGTCATCAAAGCTTCTTTTCACAAGGGACTGGCGAATCATGATCAAAAAGAGGCGACCAGTGCCCTGTTGGAGCTAGACAGCACCATCTGGCAAGCGCAAAAAAAAATGGAGGATGAGGAGAGCATTTCTCAAGCACGAGAAATGCTGAGAGATTCAATCGTGCTATTGGGGACGGAACTGAATCTTTCACCCCATCATCTTAGAAAGTACCTGACCCCACTGGTTGAACAAATGCTTCAGCTAAGGGCACAGTTCAGAAAAAAACAAAAATGGTCAGAAGCTGACAGCATCCGAGATACCCTCCTTCAAAGCAATGTGCTCGTGGAGGATACCGAAGACGGATTTCGTTGGCGAATCATTGATGAAGGTGGTTAAATATTATTTGAGGAATAGATGCCCTCACCCGATATTTTAGGAAAATTTCCGATAGACCTTATATCCGTTAGGAAGACAGTTGGTTGTTCACACTTCAGATAATTTAATAGAATCGGCTTATAAACGGCCATGAAGTCTTAATCTCATGCAACAACACTCTCAATTGAATATTCTTTGTATCGCTTCACAATCAACATCTGTACTAGGACCGCTCTTGACGTACTTGCAGCAAATACCCCATGTACAGCCGACCTTATCTGAAAACCTTCCGGCGGATTTAAGCACCTTCCAGGTGGTGGTTACGGAACCGGCGGCGTCCTTTCATCCGGTCCCCAGACCGTTGGAACAATTTGTTCGATCAGGAGGCGGATGGCTGGGGATAGTCAACCTGCTGGAGGTTCCCATATCCGAGTTGTTCGGCGTATCACCCGCTCGTGTGGGTCCGGAATCGGAGATACGGATCCTGTTTCAGAATCCAGATCAGCCCATGGCCGAACGGTTGCCGGACGCCATTTATGTCAAAGGTCGATACCATCCCATACAACCTCATGGTAAAGATGTAACAACAGTTTTGTATGCCGACTGGCACTACCAGCACAGCCCGGTACTGGTGCAACGCCACGTCGATGCCGGACAGGTGGCTTGTACAACCCTGCAAGATTTTGAAAATCCTGAATTAAGACAAATCATGTATCGGCTGTTACGGCAGCTTTCAGGTCAACCGATGACTTCTCAGAAGCTAAATGTTGGTATTTTGGGATATGCTCCTTCGGTGGGAGAGCTTCATGCAAAAGGTGTTCTTGCAACAACCGGTCTTCATCTTCACGCCGTCTGTGATGTAAATCCCCAGCGGTTGGCTGTGGCACAACAGCAGTTCTCCGGTATAAAGGCGTATCCGCATGCCAAAAAGCTGGCAAATGACGATGCGGTTGACCTGGTGATCGTTGCCACACCCCCGAACAGTCATGCAAAACTATGCCTTGAGATGATGGCAGAAAACAAACATGTGGTCTGCGAAAAACCGCTGGCACTCAATCGCAGCGAAACAGACCGAATGCTAAAAATGGCTGAAAAGATGTACGTTCATTTGAGCTGCCATCAGAATCGGCGATGGGACCCAGACTATGTGGCGATCAAACACGCATTGCGTGAAGATCTCATTGGTGATCTTTTCTATGCGGAAACATTTGTCGGAGGCTTTTCACATCCTTGCGGTTATTGGCATTCTCACAAGGAAGTGTCAGGAGGCACGGCCTATGACTGGGGCGCACACTATTTGGACTGGATTGTCGGCCTTATTCCTGGCCGTGTGGAGTATGTCATCGGATTTCGCCACAAAAGGGTTTGGCATGACGTAACCAATGCCGACCAGGAAAGGATATGGATTAAATTTGAAGGAGGGAAAGAGGCTGAATTCATACATTCGGATATCGCCGCCGTACGCAAGCCAAAATGGTATCTCTTAGGCACCAAAGGGGCTATTATCGGACATTGGCAAGATGTCGCTACCTATCATATCGATCCGGTGCTTTATTTTCACCAACATGATATTCCGGCAACGGAGATGAATCCTGAACTCACTCTTTATCAGCGGCATGCTTCAGGGCGGATCGCAGAACAAAAGTTAGTCCTACCTAAGCGAAAGGACTATGGTTTTCATATAAATCTTGCAGACCACCTGTTGCTCGGTGAACCGATGGTATCGTCATTATTCGATTCGGTAAAAGTTGTTGCCATTTTAGAAACCGCCGCCAGGAGTGCAGAAAAAGGGGGCAGCATGGAGCGCTTCGATGAATAATCGCATTAACTGGGGTGTTTTAGGTAACGCTACGATTGCTAGAAAATGCGTGGTTCCTGCCATCGCCAGATCCACAAATGGCCGGGTTCACGCCATAGCGTCCCGCAAGCCGCAAGAGACAGAAGTTCTGGCTAAACAATACAACGTTCCCAACATATACTCGCAATATGAATCCCTTCTTGACAACGATCAGATCGATGCGGTTTACATTCCTCTGCCCAATCATCTCCACAAACCATGGACGATCCGTGCTTTAGAATCCGGGAAACATGTCTTGTGCGAAAAACCTCTGGCCTGCGATGCTACCGAGGCCGTTGCAATGGGGCAGGTAGCAAAAAAGACGGGTTTGCATCTTATGGAAGGGCTTATGTACCGGTTTCATCCTCGAAGCCGGCATATCCACCAGATGGTTTGTCAGGGGAAGATTGGAACTCCCCGACTCGTTCGGGCTTCGTTTTGCTTCCG
Source organism: Desulfobacterales bacterium (assembly GCA_020345745.1). Lineage (GTDB taxonomy): Bacteria > Desulfobacterota > Desulfobacteria > Desulfobacterales > UBA11574. Next base: position 2,305,159 of record CP070768.1, on the reverse strand, counting down.
TATGAAAGAACATGTCTTACAGCAAAAAGAGAATGTCCGCCTGAAAAAAAGAGGAGGGGGCGCACTTTTGGACGTGGGGTGCTATGGCGTCAGTGTTGCACGCTGGATGATGGGGGAAGATCCTGAAAGTGTTCAGGCCACAGCCCATTACAACTCCGAGGGGGTCGATGTACATACGGCCGGAATTTTGCACTTTCAAAACGGCGGTCTTGCGACGGTTGAGGCCAGCTTTGTCAGTTCATTGCAGCAGACCTATTCCGTCATCGGCCAGGACGGTGCCATCGAACTACCCCATAATGCGTTTATTCCATGGGAAGAAGATGCTTCGTATGTTTATCGCAGCAGGGATGAGGACGTCGGGAAACAGGAGGTTATTCCAGGGGCTGATGAATATCGGCTCATGGTTGAACATTTCTCGGAAGCCATAATCGATGGGAATTCACCCTATATACAGGTCCGGGACAGCATACAAAACATGTCCGTATTGGATGCCTTGGCTGAGTCGGCGAGGTCCGGCAAAAGGGTTGCGATCTCTCCAAAGCAGATACCAAGCCAATCCGGATAGGGTCAGGCATATCAATGGTACGAAAAAAACAAGAGATAAAAATCAAAACAGAATCATTTGAGCGTTTCGAAGCATTCTTTTTAGAAGAAGGATTGGGGCTCGGCTGGAATTGCTTGTTTGTCCTGCCCATATGGCTCAAAACATGGTGGGATGTATTCGGTCCTGGTAACGGCCCTGACATTTTGGCGGGATATCGTCAAGGGAAACTTATCGGCATTGCGCCATTGCGTGTTAACAAAAGAACCGCTACCTTCATCGGCACAGAAAATGTCTGCGATTACCAGGATATGATCGTGACTTCAGATGATCATCAGGCCTTTTTTGCGGCCATTTTGCTTTACCTGAAAACCCAAGGGATTCGTTTTCTTGAGCTAGGCGCTGTGAGGCACGATTCCGTCTCCTTAACAGGATTCTCGAACACGGCGGAGCAGATGGGATATGCTGCCATCTGTGATCAGGTGGCCATTGGTTATGAAATGGCGCTTCCCCGCAGTTGGGAATCGTATCTCTATATGCTTGGCGGCAAACAACGACATGAGATTCGTCGTAAATTAAGGCGGCTTGACGAAGCAGGGGATGTTCGTCATCGTGTCGTTAAAAGGCCGGATGAGATACCGGAAAACATGGATACTTTCTTGTCGCGGTTTAGCGCTAGCCGGGAGGACAAGTCCGAATTTATGACCGACCAAATGGCCTCTTTTTTTCTGTTGATAGCCCAGCGAATGGCAGAAAAGGGATTTCTTCGACTCTCTTTTTTAGACATCGATGAGGTGCCGGCTGCTGCGGTGATGTGTTTTGATTACCATCATACCGTTTTTCTCTACAACAGTGGGTATCATCGTCGATTCCGTCATCTAAGTGTTGGATTGCTCAGTAAGGTGTACAGCATTCAGGAGAGTATTGAGAGAGGAAGGCAGCGGTATGATCTGTTAAAGGGGAATGAAGTCTACAAAAAACGGCTGGGTGGCACGCCGGTTCCGTTGTATCGTTTATGTATCGATCTTGCAGGCTAGAAAAAATCATACACAACACCTACAACGAGAGACCTTTGAAAAATGTTCAAAGGTCTCTGAGGGTCTCTTCTGATGGGATTAAACATTGCTATGCTGAGTATTCATTCGAGCCCCATCGGCGATTTGGGAACCCGGGACACCGGTGGTATGAGTGTTTATGTTCGGGAAGTGGCACAAGTGCTCGGCCGTTTAGGTCATTGCATTGATATTTTCACTCAGCACAATCCCGGCCAGCAAGACCCGGTCATCGATTTATACGACAACGTTCGCCTCATCCATTTGTCCGGGGGAGCGAACGAAAATATCGCCAAATCGGAGCTCTATGAATATTTGCCCAACCTGTTATTCGATTTGAAAGCGTTTCAGAATAGGCAACGCGTCACATACGATGTCATCCACAGTCATTATTGGCTCTCCGGGGTTTTAGGGGCCATGATCCAGGAGTGGTGGCATGTGCCCCACTTTGTCACCTACCATACCATAGGGGTTGTAAAGAATCGGGTCAGCCCAACGGAAAAAGAATCCGAGGTGAGGTTGGCCAACGAAAAAACATTGGCAGATGTGTGCGATGGTATCGTCGTTCCCAGCGCCAACGAGAAGGAATACTTGATCCAATATTATGATGCGCTGCAAGATAAGATTTGGGTTATACCCTGCGGCGTCAACCTTGAGCGCTTCAAACCAATGGCTAAAGCAGCCGCCCGTCGGCAGCTGGCATTTTCCAATGAAGCAATTATTGTTCTGTATGTGGGGCGGTATTCACCCGTAAAAGGGCTTGACCATTTGTTCAAAGCATTGAGCTACCTTAAACACCTTGATCAGCTTCGGTTGGTATTGGTAGGGGGTGACGGCGAACACTCCCGGATGTATGAACATTTACAATCTGTGGCAAAAGGTTTGAATATCCAAGATCGTTTGGTATTTGCCGGAAGGGTCCATCAGAAAATCCTGCCCGTCTATTACAGTGCGGCGGATGTTTTTGTTGTGCCATCACATTATGAGAGCTTCGGTCTGGTGACTCTTGAAGCTCTGGCTTGTGGAACACCTGTTGTGGCAACACCTGTTGGTGCCATGAAAACGATTATTCAAGACGGTGTTAGCGGATATGTGGCCGATAATTTGGATGCAGAGCATTTTGCTCAGCTTGTGGAGGCCATCGTGTTAAAACAGCTTAAGGGCGTTTTATCACCCGCAGAAATCCGGGCGTCAGTGACTCGGTTGACCTGGACAAGGTCGGCGTCTTTGTTACTCGAAGCCTATCAGGCGCAGTCTGAGGCCTGAGATTTACTACAAGCCATCTCAAAAATGCAGATTACGTACAAGAACAAGGCGCGGGCCGATGAAAAAGCGCAGCATACATGGGAGTATGTGAGCATTTTAAAGAGGCTCGCAACACTGTAATTGGGCGTTAGATGTATGTTTGAGATGGCTTGTAAAAAGGAGTGATTCATTGTGACAGATACATCAGATATTATGGTAATTTCAGCTCATCCGGATGACTCAGAATTTGGTTCTGCGGGTTCGGTTGCTAAATGGACCCAAGACGGTCGACATGTCGTCTATGTTGTGTGCACCAGCGGTGACAAAGGAACCAGCAAGCCGGATATCACACCTAAACAGCTTGCCAAAATTCGAGAAAAAGAGCAAAGAGATGCCGCAGCCGTATTAGGGGTCTCTGATGTTGTTTTCCTCGGATATCCGGATCAGGAGCTCGAGGATACGCCTTATTTTCGCAAAGCGATAGTGCGGCAAATCCGCACATACAAACCTGAAACAATTGTAACATCAGATCCTTACAGGCGTTATATCTGGCACAGGGACCACCGCATAGTCGGTCAGGTAACGCTGGATGCGGTCTATCCATATGCCCGTGATCTGCTGGCCTATCCAGATTTGATTGACGCGGGGCTCATGCCTCATAAAGTTAAAAAAATCCTGTTCTTTGGAACTGAAGACGTTAACTTGCGCATTGACATCACCGAGACCTTTCACCTTAAGCTTGCTGCGCTGCGCTGCCACGAAAGCCAAATAACTCAGCTGGATATTCCAGATCTGGAAAAGTGGCTGTGGCAGCGGTGTCAGAAGATGGCCGAAGGGACCGATTTTGAAGTCGCTGAAGCCTTTCATCAGGTGGAGATATTTCGATAACTTGCGCCTTGCATGAGGCCCTCTTGCCCGTAATTATTAAGACGCTACGCCAATTGGCGGTTCGGGTTAAAATAGGTGACTGATGGGCGCTCGTCTTTTCGGTCCGTTGCATAACAAAAAGTGGTAATCGATGACGTAGCGGGATATTCGTCTATAATGTTGAGGGTTGTGAATTTTATTTTGTTCTGCGGTGTGGTGGGCATGTTGCTCGCCCACAGCAACATGAACAAAACAATATCCCCGTGAGTTACTGCTACGGCATGCTTTTTGAAGCATTTGATCCGGATTCGATATAAAAACCTTTGCGCCCGAAATAAAATATCTTTGGGCTGTTCATAGGTTGGATCGATACCGGTATACACGTCCCCGTTTCTAGCATCGACCACATTCGTGGTTTTACCTTGAAACGGCGTCAATACCTCATTGATCAGGCGCGACTGCCTTAGTTTAATATGTTGATGATATTTAAGGATTTGCTTTGCAGTTTGACGACATCGAAGCAACGGGCTGGTGATCAGGTCGTCGATCATCAAGTGTTTAAATGCCTGCGCTGTTTGCGTGGCTTCAAGATGTCCGCTGGGGCTCAAAGAAAAGCGCGGCAAACGACCATAAAAGATGTTCGAAGGATTATGTACTTTGGCATGTCGAACCAAAGAGATCCGTGTGGTTTCATTTTGGGGGATAAAACCGGTTTTTACCACTACCCAAGGTCTCCCACTGAACGTAGGTTACAGCGATTATATCATTATATCTCGCCGATAAAATCGTTTAACAATGAGAAGGCTTGGTCATCATTATATTGGACGGGCGGATATTTACAATAATAGGCAGACGGCGCCTCAAGTACACCGCCGATATTTCTTTCCATGGCCAATTTGCACAAGCGGATGCAATCGATGGCAACACCGGCTGAATTTGGTGAGTCCTCAACAGATAATCTAAGGTCAACATTCATCGGTATATTCCCAAACATTCTCCCTTCCATTCGAATAAAACAGATTTTATTATCATTCAACCACGGGACATAGTCACTAGGACCGATATGTATGTTGCGGTCTTCAAGTCGTTTACTCAAAACCGACTGCACCGCTGCTGTTTTCGATTTCTTTTTGTTGCCCAACCGATGCCTATCCAGCATGTTCAGAAAATCGGTGTTGCCCCCTGTATTCATTTGATAGGTTTTTTCTACCTTAACGCCACGTTTTTCAAACAGGTTGGTCAGTGTTCGATGAATAATCGTTGCGCCGACTTGAGATTTAATATCGTCTCCTATGAGTGGAATGTTTCTAACACTAAATTTTTCAGCCCAAAAATGATCGCTGGCAATAAAAACAGGGATGTTATTGATAAATGAAACACCGGCTTCCAAGGCACATTCTGCATAAAATCGGGTGGCTTCTTCCGACCCGACAGGCAGGTAATTTAGCAAGACTTGGGTGCCGGTTTTTTTTAAAAGATGAATAACGTCTTTCTTTGTCGGCTCCTTGTTATCACTGATTAGGAATGTATCATTTGGATCATAGTTGTTCATATGGTCAGAAAAACCGTCCAGTATTTTACCCATCGACACTTTAACATTGCCTCTTGGCATTCGGGCAACAAACCTTTGGGTACAATTGGGTCGTTTAAAAATGGCTTGGTGGACATCTTTGCCTATCTTTCTTTTGTCAATGTCAAATGCAGAGACCACCTCAATATCACCTGGCGTATACCCGTTGATTGACCAATTGAGGATTCCTGTGGCGTCATTGTGGTTTTTTCTCCGGTAGTATATCACCCCCTGAAGGAGCGAACTTGCACAATTGCCGACCCCGATGACGCCGATTTTTATGGTAGCCACTTCATTTCCCAATCGTTTTATGACAAATTTATTCCCGGCGCGATATCGCCGATATGAAAGTTGAAACGTCCCTTTGAGGCATCCTTGAAATACTGGTGAAGAACTTTGCGGATCACAGGAAAAGCCATTTCATTCCAAGGGATCTCATGTTCTTCAAACAGCTGGACAGTGATGCTTTCATGTCCTGCATGAAATTTCCCATCCGTTAAATGGCTAAGAAAAATAAAATAGACCTGGCCAACAAAGCTAAGATTGTATAGCGCAAATGGTTTAAGATCTTCGACCCTTGCCCCGGCTTCCTCGAAGGTTTCTCGTTTGGCCCCGTCTTGAACGGTTTCGCCGATCTCGAGAAACCCCGCGGGAATGGTCCACTTCCCGTAGCGCGGTTCGATGGCGCGCCGACATAATAGGAGGCGCTCCTGCCATAGGGGAATACATCCAACCACCATTTTGGGATTATCATAATGGATGGCCTGGCATTCGGTGCATACGAAACGGGGTCGATCATCACCCTCTGGAATATGGTAATCTCCTTTTGAACCACAATGGCCGCAGTATTTCACTGTTGATCTCAAATGTAAAAGGTTCAGACTTTTCCTTCCAATCGATATCCATCCCGTTTAAACAGGGTGGTCCAATATTTTATGATTTGAACTTTTTTAAGCAAGCCCCAGCCGGTTAATAAAGAAATCATTAGAAATACATCAGGGTATTTCGATTCCCGCTTAAGCGGGATGAGCCTGACATCCCGCCGCTGGCGGGAGATAAAAGAGGACGTTTTTCAAAGGCCTCAAAGTCATTCGTCCCTCAGAGCCACCGGCGGTGCTAAAATTTCCGACCATATGACGGCTCTTCTCAGATCTCGGATGGCATAGGGCAAATCATTGACCAATACCTCTGTTTCTGAAACAGCTGGTTCTTTCTCTACGGATGGTTCTGGCTTGAACGCAGGGTCTGTTTGCACCGGCTGCGCTCTTTCTTGATAAATAATATCTTGACGCTCCGGTTCCGCGTCTTTAGGGATAACGTCTTTTTCAATCTCTTTCGGAGCCGGTGAAGGGTCATATTCGTCCATCATCTGGGATAAAAACCCGTCAGTCTCATCCTGAATCCGGGTTTGAAGCCGATCAATCTTTTCTTTCCATCCAACAGCAACCCCCTCTCTAACTATTTTCCGGGAGGGTTTAGGTGAAACATCCATCATTTCCGTTTCTTTCGAAACAGGTACCGGTTCATCGTCTTTTGGTGGCAATAATTTTTCCCACCCGGTCTCTTTTTCGGGATCTTTCTGTTTGGCGGCTTCCATCTCCTGCTGAATCTGGTTCATAAGACCGCCGAACTTGCCCTGAACCTGGCTTTGAAATCTTGCCAGCTTTTGTTTCCACCCCAAGGGCGTTTTAGCCGCTGCCTTTTTCTTGGCTTTGAAAGCACGAAAGGTTCTTTTCAGGATGATCGATGCGAGGTAAATCAAAAAGATGATAATCCATAGGATACTTTCGAAATCCATTCTTTACTCCTTCTTGTCATCGGGCGAAGCGATTTTATCTCGCATTTGGGTATCTGCCATGATATTTTTCATCCGGTAATAATCCATTACGCCCAGATTCCCTTTTAAGAAGGCTTCGGCCATTGCCAGTGGGATCTTGGCTTCTGCTTCAACCACTTTTGCCCGCATCTCTTGCACCCTGGCTATCATCTCCTGCTCTGCAGCTTTGGCCATTGCCCTGCGTTCTTCAGCTTTTGCCTGGGCAATCTTCTTGTCCGCCTCGGCCCGGTCGGTTTCGAGTTCCGCGCCGATGTTCTTTCCCACATCCACATCCGCAATATCAATGGAAAGAATTTCATAAGCGGTTCCGGCATCCAATCCTTTTTCAAGCACTCGTTTTGAGATCATATCCGGATTTTCAAGGACAAGTTTGTGGGTATCTGCTGAACCGATGGTGGTCACAATCCCTTCGCCCACCCTTGCCAGTACGGTCTCTTCGCCGGCACCACCTACCAGTCGATCGATATTTGCCCGCACCGTTACCCTGGAAATGGCTTTCATCTGGATGCCGTCTTTTGCCATGGCAGCCACCATGGGCGTTTCGATGACTTTTGGATTTACGCTCATTTGCACGGCTTCCAGCACATTTCTCCCCGCTAAATCGATGGCTGCAGAGCGTTTAAATTTAAGATCTATGTTAGCCTTGTCCGCAGCGATCAGCGCTTGTACCACGCGCATGACATCGCCGCCTGCCAAATAATGAGATTCAAGGTCATTGGTCGAGATATCGAGACCGGCCTTAACCGCCATGATCTTTCCATTAACAATCATCTTTGGCGGAACTTTTCTAAATCGCATAAAAACAATGGCAAACAGGCTCACCCGCGCTCCTGAGACCAGCGCCTGGATCCACAACGAAATGGCAGTCCCCACAAAAAACCACAGGATCAGTAGGGCGACACCGATAATGATGAGAATGATATAGTTGGTCATGATGGCACCTCTCTTTACGAATCTTCTTTTTTTCTAACGATGATCTGGTTTCCGGTCACCGCGGTGACAAGGACGCCGGCACCTTTTTCGAGATATTCTCCGCGGGTGACCACATCGACCCTTTTATCGTTGATAAGTGCCGTTCCCGCAGGACGTAAGTCGGTGATGGCGGTGCCTTCCATATGGATGTAGCTGTCCAGATCAGAAGGCTGGGACGAAACGCCATCTTCCCGGGAGAGTGTTTGGCGAAGGGTAACCGGAGACTTGGCCAGCAGCTTCAGTCCTACGATGACGAGAACAGGAATAAGTATAACATCTGCGATCACAAATGCAATACCGGTATGGGTCGAAATATCGTTAAACGCAATGAAAAGGGAATACCCGAAAACGCCGGTGGCCAGGATGGAAAGGATGCCGCCGGACGGTAGAATAATTTCTGCAATGATGACGATGACACCGACAAGCTGGAGAATGATTGGGAGCATTAGAATATTATTCATCATCGGGCCCCCTTGATACAATGATGCGGTTTCCCTTTATTTCCGAAATTATTATTGTTGTCCCTTTTTCAATGAATTCACCCTCGGTGATGACATCAAAGAACGCATCCTTGATTTTTGCTTTACCGGAAGGCCGGAGAAATGTCATTGCCGTTCCCTTATCTCCCACTTTGGCCCCCTTGGCTTCCACTGAATCGGCATGGGAGTCTTTAAGGGTCGTGGCGAGGTAGGGTCCTTCGGTGACCAGCGAAAGCCTGGGAAGTATATATCTTAAAATGAGAAGGGCGGTGATGATGGCCACGAAAAAAGCACCGACCACATGCATGATATTCTTTACCAAAAGCTCTCCTTGCCAAGGGAATGACGGGTCCGGGATGACAAAATCCTGAAGGGCCAGTACGGCACTTACGGCTATCAGCAGGATGCCGGAAATGCCTGCGACTCCGAAGCCGGGTATGACAAAAATTTCAAATCCTAACAGGATAATACCAAGGGTTAAAAGAAGCAGCTCTGTATAATCAGCCAAACCGACCATATACTGGCTCAGAAAAACAAGGGCGAGACAGGTGATACCGATGATTCCCGGCAGCCCGAATCCAGGAGCCTTGATCTCCGTATAAAGAGCGGCAAGACCGATCATCAGCAAGTAGGGTGAAATACTGCCGATAAACCGGACCAGCGATTCCGACCAGCTCTCATCGATTCTAATCGTCTCATGGCCTTTGATCGCTGTTTCTTTAAGCAGGTCTTCAATACTGTCAACGCTGGTACTCGAAAAACCGAGCTCAAGCGCTTCACTGTCATTCATGGTCAGCAGCTCGCCTTTGGCAACTACCGTCTTTTTGGCTGTCACCTTGTCCTTTTCGGAAGCACTCAGATCATCGAACGCCTGGGAATCCATGTAGCGGATGTTTCCATCCATGTTGACAGCATAGACTGCCATCTCGGCGGTAACCATGGATTCGGCCAGCGCTTCAGGATAACCATTGCGTTTTGCAAGGGCACGGAATTTGGCTCGCAACGGGGACTGAAACTTTTCTCCCAGCATTTTCGGCCCCTCGTTTGAAAAGGTGATCGGTGCACAGTCACCGATGGTTGTATTTTTTTTCATCACAATCCGGCTGCAGGCTAAAGCGATCAATGCACCTGCGGAGATGGCCTTGGTTTTAACATAGGCGATGGTCTTTCCCTTAGGTACGGAAATAAGAAGATCCACGATTTGAAGAGCGGAATCGACACGGCCGCCGAAGGTGTCCAATTCAAAAATAAAAAGAGAATTTGCATCATCTTTTTGATCGTGAAGCACCCGCTTGGTAAAGGCGGCCATGCCCGGGTCGACCGTTCCAGATAGGGGAATTATGTAAACCTTCTGACCAGATGCTTTAACCATCCCGCTGTGGTTAAAAACAACAAAAGCTGAAAGCAACACAATAATCGTAAAAGCAACCGTCAGGTGTCTGAATCGAACGTTCATTCAGCGCCTCGCAATAAAAAAAGTTGACCTTAACCCGAATATTTCATGAAAATATTTCAGCATAAAAATAAAAAAATTGGGGTACAGGGTGTAACATAACCGTTGGCGCCCGCTGTATTTACCCTAACTTATCGGTATTATTTCATAAAAAATGTTTTAATGAAAATTTTTTATGAAATATTCGGGCTGATCGAGCGTACACAAATTGAAGAAAACCAGTGTGCTAGTAAATATAATACATCATCCTTAAATATTAAATACATTACAAAAAAAGGTTGACAAATTCAATAAATTAATTTGCGAATAGGGTATCTGATATTTTCAGAAAATAACCGCTCCCAAAAAGGAGACAGTGCGTTGAAACATCGCAAAACATCCGGACTCAAGATTCGAATGTCTCAAGTTGGCCCCTGGGGTCTGAACGCCTATGCACTGGTTTGTTCGAAAACCCGAAAAAGTGTTCTTATCGATCCCGGGGCTGAGCCAGATGCATTGGAACGACTCCTTGTGAAAAGTGAGCCGATGGCAATCATATTGACCCATTCTCATTCGGATCATGTAGGTTCGCTGGTCGAAATGCGAAGACGACTAAAGGTTCCGCTCATGGCGCATCCTGGATTGCATGCCGGAGATAGTCTCTTGGATGCCGAGCAATGGCTTGTCCATGGAGAGATGATCAACGTCGGCAACCACCAGATAAAGGTGTGCCATACGCCTGGTCATACTGCGGATCAGATATCCTTGGTGATCGAAAGCCAGCATGATGCCATTGTGGGGGATACGATTTTTGCAGGAGGCCCGGGGAAAACATGGTCTGCTAAAGAGTTTCAGACGACCTTGAAAACCTTGCGGACAATCGTCTTGTCCTGGTCGGATGAGACCATCTGCTATCCGGGTCACGGGCCTTCATTTCGATTGGGGGATAAGCGCCAATATATCAACGCATTTCTAAAAAAGGATCATGGCGCTTTTTTTGGGGATGCCACGTGGGATATGTAACCCTTTCAGAGACCTTTGAAAAACGCTCCCTTTTGTCCAAATTCTGCGTTAGGCTCAGATTTTAATCCTCGAAATTCTCTATGTATGTCTGTGGTTAAAATCTTCGCCTGCCTTGACTTTGAACAAAATTGAAAATTTTTCAAAGGTCTCTATTCATTAATAAAAAAAAACATTTGACAGATATGCGCCGTTGCGGGTGCGAAACTGTTTTATTTGTGATTTTGGTTAGCTCTAAAAAACTTCGGGCAAAAGGGCTTCAGGCTCTCAAATATTTTCATGAAATATTAAGACTATAAAACCAAAGAAAGGACAGCGGTATGGACAAGCGTACCAGAATTAAGGCGACACTGAAAGGGGAGCCTGTCGATCGTCCGGCAGTAAGCTTTTGGCGGCATTTTTACAAGGAAGAAACAAGTGCAGAGGGCCTTGCTGAAGCCATGTTGGGGTTTCAAAATAAGTATGATTGGGATTTTATGAAAGTCAATCCCCGGGCAGAGTATCACGTGGAGGACTGGGGGAATATTTATGCGTATAGTGGCAACGATCATATTAAACCCCAGTTGAAAGAGGGGTGCATCAAGGATGTGAACGATTGGAAAAAGCTGGATGTTCTACCGCCGAACCAAGGGGTTCTTGGAGAGCATTTGAAGGCATTAACGTTAATTTCCAAAAGTCTTGACAAAGACGTCTATTTTGTGATGACGGTCTTCACCCCGTTGTCGATTGCCTTGAGGCTTGTAAATGATGCAACCGTACTGGTTCGATTGATGAAAGAAGCACCGGATGCCCTTCATCAGGGTTTGCAAGTCATTACAGAAACCTTTGCCGATTTTTCCAGGGCCTGCCTGGACACCGGCGCCAGCGGCATCTTCTTTGCCACAACGCACTGTGCCACAAAGGATTTGTTATCATACGAGCAATATGATGCATTTGGCCGAACATACGATTTGCAAGTACTGGATGCGGTGAAAGATGCTGAATTCAATATTCTCCATGTCTGTAAAAGCAACAACATGTTGGATCATCTTTTGGATTATCCGGTTCACGCCGTGAACTGGGATGCTGCAGACAAGACGAATCCCGGACTTGGTGAGGTCTTAAGGCGTACCGATAAAACGATTATCGGCGGCGTCGATCATACCCAACACCTGCTGGCAAATGACCCTGAAATGATCCTCAAAGACGCCCAAAATGCTTATAATGAAACCGGTGGTAAAAAATGGATGCTTGGCGGGGGATGTACATTTTTGCCTCAAGTTAGTGAAAAAAACCTCATGGCGTTGAGACGGGTTTTTGATCCGAACTTTAAATAATCAAAGATATATTGACAGCAAGGATCGATGAGAAGGCAGATCTATTTGGTGTTCGCAATAATCCTCTTTTTGGCTTTCGACGGTCAGGCCGAGCCTTTAACTGAGTCGAAACGTCATCCATGGAATCGTGTCCGTTTACATGAAATTAGCTTGGGAATTTTGGCCCATGATGTGGACGATTTATGGAGCGGAACAAGAAAAGAGGGCGGCTTCGATATCAATGCAGAAATGGTATTCAAACAGCCCCTGAAGGATCTGTTTCACGGACGTATCCGGCCGAATTTGGGTGTCAGCATTAATAGTCAGAATGATACGAGCAAAATATATGGGGGGATTTTATGGGAGCTGGCCTCTAGATCATTATTTTTTAACGTCGGCATCGGCCTTGCAATACATGATGGCGAGCTTAAAGCAAATAAGGATAATAAAAAGGGATTGGGAGCGAGAATTCTATTTCGCATCCCCATTGAAGCGGGCTTAACCATCCACGGCCGCCATCGCTTTTCGATAATATTTGAACACATATCCAACGGATATATAGCGCACCCCAATGAGGGTCTTGATTCACTCGGGCTAAAATACGGTTTTCTATTCAATTGACTTGTAGTGTTAAAATATATAAAGGATTGTTTTCATGCTGATGTCCCGTATGTTTCATGCTTCAAGACACCATCATGCCGTAGGCGCGTTGGTCATTGGGGCGATAATGATCAGTTTTTCCGGTGTTTGGGTTAAAGTAAGCCATGTAACACCAACCGCTTCTGCTTTTTATCGTGTTTTTTTTGGGGGTATTATCCTGCTGCCCGCGGCCTTATTTCGTCGTGAAATGGCATGGCATGGTGGAAGACATCTGTTCTTGAGTCTGGTCTGCGGGTTTCTTTTTGCCATTGACCTGGTGTTCTATCACTATAGCGTCGTTTATGTCGGGCCCGGGTTAGGTACGATTCTTCCCAATTTTCAAGTGTTTATCCTTGCGGCTACTGGGATTTTCTTGTTCGGGGAAAAGGTTCGCGTGCTATTTTTGATATCTATCCCACTCGCTTTTATTGGCCTTTTCCTGATTGTCGGAATCGATTGGGGGCAATTGGATCAACTAAACAAAATAGGCGTTTATTTCGGTCTCGCCGCCGCCGTGTGCTATGCGGCGTTTTTATTGTTTCTTCGCAAGCTTCAGTCAGACCAAGCCGGCGTGTCTTTTTTCTATGTTTTGATGATGGTTTCGCTGTCGGCGTCTGCTGTGTTAGCCTTGGAAATATTTCGTGCTGGCGATACGTTTAGCATACCGGATCTACAGAGTTTTTTTGCATTAGTCGCCTTGGGTCTGTTTAGCCAGACCATCGGTTGGATGCTAATTACCAATGCATTGCCGGCTGTCCTTGCCTCTTTGTCCGGTTTTATTTTGCTGCTGCAGCCCGCCCTTGCATTTGTTTGGGATGTATTGCTTTTTCAACGGCCGACAAGCCTGATCAATTGGATCGGGGTTTTTATTGTGCTCATCGCCATTTACTTTGGTTCGGTTAAATTTGCCAAGCACTAACTCGCATTATTCTTCTTTTTGGGGCGCCTTAAATTTAAAGCCGAAGATGAACACAAAGGCCAGCCCGATCATACCCAGTAAACCTGCCTGTCTCATGTCTTCAAGATCGGCATATCCTGATACATACCGGTAAAAGAAGTATCTGGGATCGACTTCAGCCGCCTTTTTAAAATCCGTACTGGCCGAAGCCTCTTCGCCCAATTCCCGGTAAGCTTTGGCTCTGGTTCTGTAAGCATCGGCCAAAATACGCATATCACTTCCGGTGGTGATAGCCATGTTGGCATTCTGGATGGCTTCACCTATTTGACCATTCAGGCGAAATGCCTCTGCACGGTAAGTATACGCCGAACTCATTTTTGGTGCCAAATGAATCGCCTTATCGAAACTGACAATGGCCTTTTGATAGTTACCGGTTTTGAGATAGCCCATGCCCAACATCCTGAAGGCATCAGCTTTGTCTGGAACCAGTCTGATATATTCGGTATAATCTTCAATCACCCGATCGTATTTACCCTGAAAATAGAAATGAATTCCGCGTTTTTCATAAGCATCTGCTAGCCTTGGATCCAACTCTAACGCTTTGGTAAAATAGTCGATTTTTTTATAAGCCAAAGAGCTTTCCAGCCCCAAGTTGAAATATTCTTTGGCATCTTTACCAAAGGCATAAACGTTTTGGTCCAGCTGTGTCCAAGAAGCCAGTGCCAATATTACCATTATTGAAATATATATTTTTTTCATTATAGTCACCCTTTTCGCGCAAGCGTTTTCTTTATTCCCACCTAATCGTATTGCGGCAGCCAGAAGTTTGACCGGCCTGCTCCCCGTCGCGAAGCACTTCCGCACGAGAGAACCCCTGCCTTTTAAGGCGGAAGGCTTCACAAAAACCAATGAAACACCTGACTCACGAGTCAGTTGAAACCAAGGAGAAATTATCGTTTGTTTATCTTGGTATTGCCATAACATAATCCCTTGTTAGTTGATTGCAACCCTCATCGAAACAAACCATGACAACCGATAATAAAACCCAGTTTGAGGGAGCGTCGAGAATATCCTGGGCTGTTATTTTCTTTCTAACAATAGGTTTACTTTTTCTTTTGTCCATTCTATCATTACCTCTAACAGGTTATGGGGATGACGTGGTTTTAAAAACATGGGTTTTCACAGGAAAGGGGGAAAAGATGAATGATAGTGTTTATAAAATTGTTGACATCGTAGGGTCCAGTTCGGTGTCATGGGAGGAAGCTGCAAAAAATGCAGTTGAGAGAGCAAGCAAGACCCTTAGGGATTTACGAATTGCGGAAATAACCAAATTGGACATGAAACTGGAAAACGGGAAGATCCAATCCTACAGAGCAAGGGTGAAACTTTCATTTAAGTATGAATCCTGAATTAATGAAGGCGGCGGTATCATTTAAAAACGGAGAACAAAATGAACGGGATAGTCATTCGCTGGTTAGTTTTAACCTTTTCGATTATTGCTAGCGCTTATTTACTTGACGGCATACAGGTGAGTGGTTTTATTTCCGCATTCTTTGCCGCTGCCATATTAGGCATATTGAATGCTTTTTTTCGACCCATACTATTCATTCTGACACTTCCCATAAATATCTTGAGTCTCGGGTTCTTTACCTTTGTGATAAACGCCGCCATGCTTTTGATGGTCTCAGGTGTGATACCCGGATTTGAAGTTAAGGGGTTCTGGACGGCGGTTTTTGGGTCACTGTTCATCAGTTTGGTCAGCTGGGCCCTTAATTCGTTCATAAATGAGCGGGGAACCATACAATATATTGATTTGAGAAAAGGGGAGGATAATCGGTGGAAATAATATCAAGCCATCTCAAAAATACATCTAACGCCCAATTACGGTGTTGCGAGCCTCTTCAAAATGCTCACATACTCCCATGTATGTTGCGCTTTTTCATCGGCTCGCGCCTTGTCCTTGAACGTGATCTATATTTTTGAGATGGCTTGAAATAAAACCTCTAAAAAACACCCCTTTTGTCCAATCTCTGTGTCCCCGGTGGGCGGGATCTACGCTTCGCTTCGACAGGCTCAAATTTTACCGGCTCGCTCCCTGCAGGTTCCGTCCATTAGGACGGAAGCAAAGGGAGCTATATAAAAATTAAATAATCCTTACCCAGGGCGCGAAGCACTGCCGTAAAGCAGAACCCCGCCCATTTGGGCGGAAAGCTTCAATCCGCGGAATACTCAATGTATACCTGCCTGTCCCGTAGGTCTGGAATATCGTACGGGGTGGTATTTTCGCGTTGACTCGGGGCGTCTATGCTCCTCTCCCTGACGGGCAACCTGACGGCTGTCCAATTCCGCTATCCTGCGGAATTGCCCTTGAACTTGAACAAAATTGAGCGTTTTTCAAAAGTATTGTTGAAATTCAATTTTCTGCAACATTCAAGAGAGGTTCAGTTATGAAACCCCAGGTTTTTCAGAATTTCCTTATATTTCACCAGAGGTATCGGTTTTAGCCCAATCAGATCGCATTGCGGGATCCAGCCGATGGTAGAATTCGGAATATAAAAACAATTCTGCCCTTTAAATGGCCCCTCTTTAACGACCCACCCGTCTTGCACGGCAATGGTTTTTCCTTCAAGGTGTTTGGCCTCGCCGTTGTAATTCATATCCGACGACGGTTGAAATACGGCTTCAAAAAACATGTAAATATCCTTTGCACAAAAGATAAGGGCAATTCCATTGGTGATTAAGGAATGCCCTTATTTTTGTTTCGATTGTTAAATTAAGTTACCGTAACGTTTACCGCAGCAGGACCTTTTTGACCTTGCTCTATGTCAAAGGTAACCCGGTCTCCCTCATAAAGCGTTTTGAAACCTGTTGCATTGATTCCTGAATGATGGACAAATACATCCGGACCATCTTCTTGCTCGATGAAGCCATAGCCTTTACTGCTGTTAAACCATTTTACAATCCCATTCGCCATAGTGACACCCTCCTTTCAAAAAATTATCATAGTTTCAAACTTAAGGTGACCACTTTGACAAATGGATGTTGCCTTCAGAACGAAACTGGCCCGCTATTTTAATGCGGGCCTTTAATGATTTGTTGAATTATAACACCTTTTTTTAAAAAATCAAGTATTCCCGGAAAAATGGTCAATTTTTATGCCCTTGTCAATGCCATACCGGGTTTGAGGTGCCGGTCCTTTAAGAATGTTGCATGACAATGGGTTAGAATTTTCACGGTGCTATGGGATAAGCAAACAGATAACTCTTATTTGCTTTTCCTGAACTAGATCCGGTCTCACTTGTCACGAAGTACACCTGCCGATTGTAGGCACCCAGTCCCTGCACCGGAGTACTCATCTCATTCCCAAGGGTTCCCAGGTGGAACCTTCCATTTTGGGGTTTCACCACTCCCAGCCAGCTTTTTTTGACACTAGGGGCTATTCCTGCAGCGTGGAGAAAAGATTTTTCAGAAGCCACTGCGACAAGTTCGGTCAGTCCATCTCTATCAAGGTCCATGGTGATTGGAGATATTTCAAAGGCCATGGAAGTTGTCCTGACATTTTTTGCATCAGGATCGACATCATAAGTCAAAAAAGAGATGCTCCCTCCCATCTGCTTGGGCGAGGTGTAGATGAGTTTTTTGCCAGAATAGATATACAGAATTCCGTATCGAATAAACATGGTTTCAGGGCTCTTGTCGCCGGTAAGATCGGCAACATGACTCCCTAATACGGTAAATCCGGTGGGCAGATCCATCGGCACGGGGTTATATCGGATCTTGCCGTCTACCAGCCTGACTTGTTTTATTCGTCTACCGAAAAAATATTCATTGTCGAATTCCTGGCCCAATAACGTTTCCGGGCGCTTGTCCCCATCAACATCGAAGGTGCCTAAGATACGATGAATGCGTTTAATTACCGGAACAAGCTTGTTTTCGTCCAGTCTAAACAGGGTGCTCAACGCTTCATTGTCCGACCAGATAAGGACAGACAGGTATATGGGCTCATTTTCCGATGGATACCACCATTTCAACGCCAGAATCTGACCAGGATAAAGCGGTTTGCCGGTGGTTATGGGGGTCACCTGTTGGCTCACATTCAGTATGGTAATGTTGCTGCCGTCGGTGGCGGCCATGAGAATATGCCCGCCGAACTCAACAAAATCAGCCATAATCGTAGTGCCCGGCAGTTCGCCGACCGTGTGTGTATTTTCCAATGACGCTTGATATTTCAAGCCTTTTGTAAGATTTTCGGAAGCGTCTTTAACCATAGCGTGGCTTTTCACTTTTCGGGCAGGTGAGGATGCCTGAAAAGATGTGGTGGTTTCATTCTTTTCGATGGTGGGTATGGCGCCTGAAGTGAATTTGGGTGAATGGTAACCATGCAAGCGATAAAACTGGACATCGCGCACTTCAATTTGCTGTGGGGTTAAGATGAAATAGAGGTCAATCCCATTATTCGAAACAAGCGCCGGTTTTTTTGGCTTTGCTTGTTGAGCGACATCGTAATCTTGCCACTTCAAGCCCGGCAATGCCGATTGCAGTTGACCATAAAACATTCGTCCATGGTCGGTATAATCCCAGAACACGGCACGTAGATTTTCATAACGACGAATCGGATCCCCTTCCTTAAAGTCCATCTCTTTTGTTAAGGGACGTGCATAGGAATAACCCGATTTTATACGCGTTACCTTGATTATGCCTTTTGCTTGTTCAAGGGTACCGATGACCTTTTTAGTGACAG
>CP070768.1:2268558-2286471 GCA_020345745.1 Desulfobacterales bacterium | reverse complement strand
AGCCCATGGGTATCTTTTTTTGCGTCACTGCAATAAGAATATTATTCGACTTTAAAAAAAACTTTTGCTAGGGAACTGCACACCGGGCACTCATCGGGTGGCTCATTTTCACAGGTATATCCGCACACTGAACAAACGTAGTAATCAACCGCCGCAAGTGAATCCATGTTATCAAGGGCATTCTGATAAAGTTGAGCATGAACTTGCTCAACCTCATTGGCGTAGACAAAAGATCGCTCGGCTGCTGTTTCTCCCTCTTCCCTTGCGGCCTCAATCATACCCGGGTACATGTTTTTAAATTCATAGGTTTCACCAGAAACAGCTTCTTTGAGGTTGTCCTGTGTTGTCCCGATACCCTTCAGGGCACGCAGATGCGCATGGGCGTGAACGGTTTCGGCCTCAGCTGCCGCTCTGAACAATTTGGCTATCTGGGGATATCCCTCCTTGTCAGCCTGTTTTGCAAAAGCAAGGTATTTCCGGTTGGCCTGGGATTCTCCGGCAAAAGCCTCCTCTAGATGGTCTCGAGTTTTACTCATACGTATCCCTCCTCCTGAATCAACACTGATTCGGTTTATAATTGACTTAAGGACGCCAGGACTTCGATATAATCCGGTTCGTGCGTCAATTCCCCAACAATTTGGATATATTGAAGCGTCCCATTCTTGTCCACAATAAATACTGCTCTGGCCAACAATCGAAGTTCCTTGATCAGTACGCCATAAGCCGTGCCAAAATAAGCCCCATAATGATCGGAGAGTGTTACGACTTTATCCACTCCTGCTGCGCCACACCAGCGCTTTTGGGCAAAAGGTAAATCCATGCTGATGGCCAGGATCACCGCATCAGCTCCGAGCTTTCCGGCTTCTTCGTTAAACCGTCGCGTTTCCATATTGCAAACAGGTGTATCCAGCGAGGGAACCGTTGTGATAACGCAGGTTTTATCCTTAAACGATGAGAGGGTTACGGCGGAAAGATCATTATCAAGGACCTCGAAGTCTGGAGCGGGTTCCCCGACATTGAGCTTTGATCCCACTAAAGTCAAAGGATTACCCTTCATTGTAATTATTCCTTCATGTTCTTGCATTTTTTTCTCCTTTACCAAAGGTCTCATTTCTATACGTTCAGTCCTGAATATATTGAACGTCTTTAAATCAATAGCATTGAACATAAGCTTTGTAAATCGGAAAACCTTAATCTAGCAGGAAAAATAATAGGAATTTTTAAGATGTTTGATTGGAGCGGGTTAAAACAAATTCAAGGAAGGCGAAAGTTTAACCATGGCTGTCATAGAGTTCGTGCCAAAAAAGGTGTTGCAAAGGTCTCTTTGGGTATAACTACATGCAATGAATTAATTTATGCTCTCAACCTTTTTCTCAACCGCACCAAACCCACCAGACCTGAACCCAAAAGAAATATGGTGGCGGGTTCGGGGACAGGGGCTGGTGCTGCAGGAGATGTTCCGGTTAAATCCAAGATGTAATCGCCTGTTTGAGGCGAATTGGTATAACTCCAGCTGACAAGCATACCATTATTCGGACGAGTACCAAAAATGGTAAATGCTAAATAATATATGCCGGCATCCTTGTCCTTAGGTATATCGCCGGGGTTGAACTGCGGCAGAAGACTACTGCTTTTACCGTCATCATCAAATAATGTCTCATATCCATCCGAGTCGAATAAATAAAGCACAGCGTCATTGTCATCGAGTTTATCTGGATCGTTATAAGAAAGATCGGCCCAGATGTTAACGGAAAAGTCATCCGTGTCATTTATATAGATTTGGTACAAATCGATATCGTTACCCGTTAATTCACCCGTAATGTGTTCGAGACTTCCTTTACCCCGAGTAATCTGCGCCGTGTCAATTAATTCCTCGGCATCTTTAACCTCTTTATGCGTATAAGGTACTGGAAAGGCTATTTGTGTGATACTAAGAACGAAGATTATAGTTCCTAAATACACCGCAAGCTTTTTCATTCTGCAAAACCCTTCTATGGATGTTGTCTGTATCGATTATTTATAAAACTATATATATTGTGTGTCAAGTACTAAAAGCACAATATATGCTGCTACTAGCCATTTTAGCATCCTTTTTTTCCGGTCCTCTAATGGAAAACTGATCAATTAAAAAATTTACAATTTACAAACAAAACGTGCAATGATATTCATACCACGGAAGGAATGGTTTAATGGATACACCAATTCGCCTTTTGATTATCGACGACTCCATAGACGACGCATTGTTGCTGGTGCGGCAATTGAAAAAGAACGGTTTCAATCCGACATACAAGCAGGTAGACACGGCCGAAGCAATGAGTGACGCGCTTGATGCCCAAACCTGGGATGCCATCCTGTGCGACTATTCCATGCCCAATTTTAGTATGCATAAAGCCTTGGATTTGTATAAGAAAAAGCAACTGGACCTACCCTTCATCATCGTATCCGGAACGATAACCGATGAAACTGCGGTGGCAGCCATGAAAGCGGGTGCTCATGATTACATCATAAAAGATAACCTGGCGAGACTCAGCCCTGCGATGGATCGAGAGCTGCGCGAGACCAAGGTGAGGCATGAACGTAGACTGGCAAAATACGAATTAATAAAGAGCGAAGAGAAATATCGCACCCTGTTCGAAGAATCGAGAGATGCGATCTATATCAGTGCAAAACAGGGGAAGTTTATTGGTTTCAACCAATCGACGACAGAGCTATTTGGTTATTCCAAGGAAGAGATGCTTGGGATGAATACCAAGGATATCTTTGTAAACGCCGATGAATATCGCAAGCTTCAGGAAGAAATTAACCAAAAAGGATCTGTTAGGGATTTTGAGGCCAAGTTATACAAGAGGGATGGCTCTGAAATGAACTGTCTCATTACCTCCACGGTTCGGCGTTCCAAAGATGAAAACATCATGGGATACCAGGGAATTATTCGTGATATCAGTGAGTTGGTATTAAGCCAGCAAAAACTTGAAAAAACCCTGGAAAAATTAAGGAAGGCATTGGGCGGGACCATCCAGGCAATGGCCTTAACCGTCGAGACAAGAGATCCTTATACTGCCGGTCATCAAAGACGGGTAAGTAATCTTGCTTGTGCTATAGGCAGAGAGATGGGTCTTCCGGCAAATAAAATTCAGGGCATTCATTTCGCGGGAATTATCCATGACATCGGCAAAATATCGGTACCTGGTGAAATTTTGAGTAAACCAGGAAGAATAAGTGAAAACGAATTGGGTATAATTAAAGAACACCCCAGAGCAGGTCACAATATATTAAAAACGGTAGATTTTCCATGGCCAATCGCTCAAATTGTACTTCAGCATCATGAAAAGATTGACGGTTCAGGATATCCGGATGGCATTTCAGGTGAAACTATTCTGATCGAATCGAGAATACTATCTGTAGCGGATGTAATTGAGGCCATGTCCTCACACCGACCATACCGCCCTACCCTTGGCGTCGATGCGGCATTGAAGGAAATTCAACAAAACAGGGATGTTCTCTACGACGCCGAAGTTGTCGATACCTGTTTAAAGCTCTTTAAAGAAAGAGGTTATCGGCTGTAATTGAAGCTCCCCGCCTTAAAAGGCGGGGGTTCTCCCCTGCGGGAGTGCTGCGCGGCGGGGAGCAGGCCGGTCAATCAGATGAATGACAGCTCTCGTTGTCTATTATCTGATAATAAGCTTAAAAAAGACCTGTTGCCGTTTCCATTCAAAGTGAGATAGGTCACTGACATTACGGTCCTTGCCATTGATCTGGACCGAGTAGCATCCTTCCCACAAGTGTTTCGGTGCTTTTTGAAACAGCCTTTGGAGATCATTTCCGCTGACCTGTACACCCTGTGCTAGAAACAAAAAACCAATATCTTTGGCCACCAGATTGAACAACTTTAGAACGATTGTACCGTCTTTAACCATTGGATTCTTGGAATGGCCTGTATGGGTAATCTGATGGCGCATAGCGGCATAGGTGCCGCACCGGCGCAAGGTAGCTCCTGCCAGCCCCGGCATAGCGGCCGACAGGGCAAGCGTTGCGCCTTGGACGGCCACAGCGTCTTTGACATCATCCACCGCTTTTCCATCCAAAAATATGGTTTGCAGTCTGTGCTCCATGTAATCGGCGCTCAAACCGAGATGACGGCATAGGAGATCCTGAACACTACATCCGACTTTGGTCTTTACGGTAAAACCCTTGGTGAGTAAGGGGAAAAAGTATGGAACCCGGTCCTTATTAACGGTCAAATGTAATGTGCTTTTACGAGGTTTATTCATTTTTTGATACGCAATATGATGAAAACCCTAATTGAGCGTAAAAAAATAGGGGGCCTTCTTCGAGACCCCCTGTGCTCATCATTAAAATCGCTTCACCCCGATTGCGAAAAAGTTTGGGTTTGGGTTACCAGTTAAACACCTGATCAAGATCCTCGTCTTTTACTTCAAAAATGGCATTGTGTGGCGGCAATGGCTCATTTTTAAAGAATTCAGGCAGGCGGTCCTGCTTTGATGTAAAGCCTGCCCGGGCATTGAAATCTCTTTCATAGTCGAGGATTTTCTTGCCAAGCGCAACCACATCGTCAGCAGTAAGCTCTATCCCGGCAAACGCACCGAGCATATCGAGCATGGCATTGAAGGTGTCATCCTGATCCAGAATTGCAAAAGCAATAAACAGGCAAAATCCGGTTGCATCAACAGCAGCCGTGGCGATCTGTAGGTTGCGGGACAGCTCTATCTGGCCTTCCGGTTTCAGCGGGTCCACGTCTCCTCCAACGCTAAGGATATTGGCGGTAACTGCATAGCCGGCGGTGTGGTCTGCACCCATTGTGCTGGTAGCGTAGGTCACGCCGATGCCCTGAACCGTTCGCGGATCATACGCCGGCAGCGCCTGTCCCTTGACCACGGGTATCCTTTCAACCCCAAAAACCTGCCCGGTTACCGCTGCGCCACTGCCGAGAACACGCCCCAAAGCCGTACCTTCACCAACCTCTTTTAACAGCTTAATGGCTGCCTCACCATCACCGAACGTGGCCAAACCTGCCTCCATGGCGACGCCTATAGTGGCGCCCATTTCGATGGTATCGAGGCCGTAATCGTCGTCCATACGATCCAAGACAGCAATGATATCCATGTCATCGATGCCGCAGTTGCCGCCGTGAGCCCAAACCGTCTCGTATTCCGGCCGCTTGGTCAGGTAATTGCCGTCTTTATCATGATAGATGCCCGAACACCGAATAACACAGCCTCTATGACAACCATGCGCCACCATACCCCCGCGGGATTTCATAATATCCGACTGGGTTTCGCCGCTAATATCGCCGGCACCGTCAAACCGGCCGGTCTGGAAGTTGTGAGTGGGTAAGGCCCCGGCTTCATTGATTATATTTGTCAGCACATTGGTGCCAAAAGCAGGCAGCGCTTCGCCGGTTATGGCATGTTTTTTAAGCCCTTGAACAAATGCCTTGTTCGCTGCTTTAAAAGCTTCCGGATCCTTGGGGGATCTTGCCGGCATCCCGCTGTCGTCTAGGACAATGACCTTGACACCTTTGGATCCCATAACAGCACCCACGCCCCCGCGCCCGGCATGCCGGGTCGGTCGTTGTTCCATGTCGGTAAAGGCCACAGAAGCGGCAGCCAGTTTCATCTCCCCAGCCTGCCCAATAGAAATACAGGCAACCTTGTCACCGTATTCTGCATTTATTTTGTCAATCAGGTCGTAGTTTCCCATCATCTTCAAGCTATTATCAGGAATGATGTCAACGCCGTCTTTGTTGATGACCACTTTGTACAGGGTGTCATCTTTGGGTTTTCCCTCAAGCACAATAGCGGCATAACCCAAACGGGCGATAACTTGCGATCCCTGTCCACCGGAATTGGCCTCTTTGATGCCACCGGTAAGCGGACTTTTGCACCCCACCGATACTCGACCTGATTGCGCGGCATGGCTTCCGCTGAGCATCCCCGGAGCAATGACCAACTTATTGTCCTTACCCAGTGGATGGCACAATGGTGGTACCTCAGTGGCAATAATGGCCGACGTCATACCCCGGCCGCCCAAACCGGCATAATCCCCTAGTGGTTCTTCGCTGGCTTGAGGCCCACCTTCATTTCCCATGTTGAGTCTTAAAATTTTGTCCATATCAGCCTCCTTTGCGCGGTTGAAAGATATAGAACATAATATTTAATTACGGATAAATCACCTGTTAATGGCGGCTAGACGGAAGCATTTACATCGTGTGGCTTTTTTATAAATATGCAAAACAGCTTACCAATATCTGATTATCGAAAGCGAGATAAATTGTCAATATCGATTTTTTAACCAAGATCTGAAAACCCCTTTCTTTGACGGTTTAAATACAACCATTAGATTCTACCCAAAAGTTATATTGGATGGTGATCTTTTTTCTCATCATTTTGCATCCGCACATCAGGTATTTAGCAATTTGTGGACGCGGACGCTTAAAGGATGCCTTTTTCTTTGACACACTCTAGGTGTTGTCCTATATTCATTCGAGACCTTTGAAAAAGCCGAATATTCCCTTATATTTGCAGTTAACAGCGAGGCTAAATGGACGACACCAATGGGATCACACAGGATCCCGCACCCGGGACACATCTTTTGATGTTTCGGGGGGATACCCTATCCTTTACCCTTTCTTTTTCGCATCCCCAAAATGGAAAAGCATGGCTTCGCACAAACATCGGTCATGCAGAAACCATCAGAAAGGAAATCATCAAAGAGGTCCACAATGGCAAGCCGCCCTTGGGCCGGGACTGGTTTGATATCCCCATGACCCAGATGAATGATCATTGCTTTCATATTCGGCTACCCCTCTGCGAGGTCGGTCATTTTGAAGCCAAATGCTTCTTTTTGTCTGCAGGCGATGCCGATCCGGTTTGGCCGGAAGGTCCCAATGTCTCTATCAACGTTGAACCGGCCGACACCTGTTGTGCGAACATTATTTACAATGCTTTTGTCCGACAGTTCGGCCCTAACAAGAAAACCCATTCGTCTGATGCAGAAAAAATGACTGCAATCCAATCCTTGGATAAAGACGGCTATGTTGTGATCCCGCCATCGGGAACCTTTCGTGACCTCATGGAAGAACTCGATTTCATTATAGGCGAGCTCGGGTGTCGGATCATCCAGTTGCTTCCCGTTCATCCGACACCGACGACCTACGGCCGGATGGGAAGGTTTGGAAGCCCTTTTGCTGCTTTGAGTTTTACCGCCGTTGATCCTGCTTTGGCTCAATTCGATCCGCGGGCTACACCCCTTGAACAGTTCATCG
Source organism: Desulfobacterales bacterium (assembly GCA_020345745.1). GTDB lineage: Bacteria > Desulfobacterota > Desulfobacteria > Desulfobacterales > UBA11574. Next base: position 2,279,186 of record CP070768.1, on the reverse strand, counting down.
AACTGGTGGATGAGATCCATCGTCGGAACGCCAAAATTGTTATCGATATTGCCATCAATCACACCGGTTGGGCCGCCACCATCCACGAGACACACCCCCATTGGTTGGTTCGTGACCCAGATGGCAAAATAGAAGTTCCCGGAGCATGGGGCGTGCGTTGGGAGGATCTGACAAAGCTCGATTACACCCATAAGGATCTTTGGCAATATATGGCAGATGTATTTATCACTTGGTGTCGACGGGGCGTCGACGGCTTCCGTTGTGATGCCGGCTATATGATCCCAATATCTGCCTGGAAGTATATTGTTGCCAAAGTTCGCAGACAATTTCCCAATACGATCTTTTTGTTGGAAGGGCTGGGTGGGAAGATATCCGTCACACGGGATATTCTGAACCTGGCCAATCTCAATTGGGCCTATTCCGAGCTTTTCCAGAACTATGATCGCGAGCAAATCGAAGCTTATCTTCCGGAATCCATCGCTATTTCGCAAGGTGACGGGATCACAGTACATTTCGCGGAGACCCATGATAATCCCCGCCTTGCTGCACGTTCAAAAACCTATGCTAAGATGCGTACAGCACTGTGCGCTCTGTGTTCTTTCCAGGGGGCCTTTGGCTTTGCCAATGGCGTGGAGTGGTATGCTACTAAAAAGATCAACGTCCACGAAGCACCCTCTCTCAACTGGGGAGCAACAGATCATCAGACAGACCACATCCGCAGAATAAGCCATATTCTCAAATATCATCCGGCTTTTCACGATCAAACCGAACTCAAGCTGGTTCAAGAGGGAAAAGAAAATGTTCTGGTCCTTTTCCGACACCATTTTCCAACCGGGAAAAAAGTTGTCGTGGTCGCCAATCTCGATGACGCCATGCCGACAGTCACCCGGTTGAATTTTCAATCACTCGGGATGATTGGTTCCAAATTCTCGGATCTTATCACCCGTAAAACCATTGCAGCGGCCACGTCCACCAAAAAAAATGAGATTGCCCTGGGCCCCGGCGAGGTCCTCTGTCTGTCTTCTGATCCTGAAGATCTTAATATCATTGACCAAAAATCCGATCGCCTGTTTTTACTGCCGGAACGGATTGAAAGGCAACAACTACGAGCCAAGGCGCTGGAGGTGTTTGTGTGGTATAACGGCATTCGGGATCTGGGCTCCTTTGAGCCGGATTTGGGTGCCGAAAAGCTAATGAAAAATCCTGTAGATTACTGCCAACGCCTTAACTCCACCAGCAACGAATCCCGTGTCGTGACCTGGTCTTGGCCACTCGATATTAAACGAAAGGTCATGGTACCGCCGGACCACTTTTTACTTGTCAGGGCCACTTCTCCCTTTCGCACCTGTATGTTAGATAATCATCAAGTGGTGGGCTTTGAAGAGAGCATGCCCCTGGCCGACGGCACATGGTTTGCGCTATTCAAACCGCTGCCGGTTCCTGAACACAATCGCTCCTTAATCCTTAAGCTAACGGTTTTCACATACGATGGCTGCCAACACGTCGAGGCGCCGCTCTATGTTCTCTCTTTCGCTGAAAACGTACGGGTAAGAAACACGTTTAAACGAAGCACATTTTACCATCGAGCCTGGCGGATGCTCGATACCAATGGAAGGGGCGGAATGCTTCGCGCCAGTGTATCATGGGGAGAACTGACCAGCCGGTATGATGCCCTCTTGGCTGCGAACCTTCACAGCGAATTTCCGGTTGATCGTTGGATAATGTTTTCACGCTGTCGTGCATGGATCGTATTTCAAGATTATTCACAGGACATTAATGGCGATTGCCAGACCGCCTTTCACTCTGATGGTAAACGGGGCTTCTGGCAGTTTCAGGTTCCCACCGGCCAGGGAGAACATGTTCTTGTTACCATAGGCGTAGAGATGGTGTATGAAAAAAACGCGATGCGAATCTTCTTTTACCGGCATCCAGCAAAAGGACAGGCACAAAAACTAATCGATGCCAGCCCCATAAGCCTCATTCTGCGTCCTGATATCGAAGACAGGAATTTTCATGAGACAACCAAGGCTTATCTAGGACCCGAAAGTCAGTGGCCCCAGTTTATCACGCATGTTTCTGACGGCTTTTCCTTTGCACCGCATCCAGACCGTATTCTTCGGATGCAAATCTCCAGCGGGGATTTTGTATGGGAACCTGAATGGCAGTACATGGTTCATCGCCCTCTGGAAAAAGCAAGAGGCTTGGATCCGGATTCTGATCTATTTAGTCCAGGATATTTTAAAACCGAATTGAAAGGGGGCGAAATGGTTGAGCTGATGTCGCATATTTCGACATCAAAAAAGCAATCACCGTTTAAAGATCGATCCCCAAATACCACTCGATTCCCCCTGGATTTGAATATTCCGGATAAAAAAAATCCGGTTGCCGCCCTCGAAAAAGCCCTTGATCACTATATGGTTAAAAGGAATCATTTAAAATCGGTGATTGCCGGATACCCTTGGTTTCTCGATTGGGGACGCGATGCACTAATTGTTATTAGGGGATGGGTTGCAGGCAAAAGCGTCGAAGATGCTAGGGCTGTTTTGCAACAGTTCGGCCGTTTTGAAATAGACGGAACCTTACCGAATATGATTCGAGGCCAAGATACCGGCAATCGAAATACCTCGGATGCACCGCTGTGGTTTTTTGTTGCATGCCATGAGCTGATTAGCCGTGAAAAAGATCACGCGTTTCTGGATGCACCGTGTGGAGATCGAACCATTCGCCAGGTTTTGACGTCTATCGGGCATTCACTGATTCGGGGATCTTCCAACGGCGTCCGAATGGACCCTGAATCCGGGTTGCTGTTTAGTCCGGCGCACTTTACCTGGATGGACACCAACCATCCGGCTTGCACGCCGCGACAAGGATATCCCATTGAAATTCAGGCACTCTGGTATTATGCCCTCACGCTTTTATCGCAGATCGATCCCGCATCAGAGGATATTTGGAAGCCGTTGGTTGCAAAAATCCAGTCATCCATTCTCGAACTTTTTTTGCTCGACAAGGAGGGGTATTTATCAGACTGCCTCCATGCCGTTGACGGCACGCCGGCGCGTCAAGCGGAACAGGATGATGCTCTTCGACCGAACCAGCTTTTAGCGGTAACCCTGGGTGCGATCAAGGATCAAAGCGTTCAGAGAAACATTGTTGACGCCTGTCATGAATTGCTGATCCCGGGCGCCATCCGGAGCCTGGCTGATCGGCCGGTTCATTGCTCTTTGCCCATTGTTCACCTCGGAACCGTTTTGAATGATCCGAATCGACCGTATCAGGGTCAATATATTGGAGACGAAGATACGCAACGAAAACCTGCCTACCATAACGGCACCGCCTGGACATGGTTATTCCCAAGTTTTTGCGAGGCATGGGTCGCTGCCTATGGCCCTGAAAGCCGGCAGACAGCCATGGCATGGCTGTCGAGTGGAATACACCTGATGAATGAAGGGTGTGTGGGCCATGTTCCTGAAATTCTTGACGGTGACGTTCCGCATACACACCGGGGGTGCGACGCCCAGGCTTGGGGCGTCAGTGAGCTATTGAGGGTGTGGTTAAAGCTTAACAAAAACAACGTCTAACCCGGATATTTCATGAAAATGTTTCTGCAAACTTATTTATGTAACAAAACCATTAAGTTAAGGTAAATAGAACCTATCTCAACAACAATCTAAGTGCCCCATGTCGGTGTTGCGAAACGGTTCAAAATGCTCACATACTACGTGTATGCTCCGCTTTCTCACCGCTTCGCGCTTTGCTCTGAACCCTAATCTTATTTTTGAGATAGGTTCTAATAGCGTCAACTGTCAGGATACACTTTACACCCCGGTTTTTTCTGTTAAGTTGATATATTTTCACCCTCTTGGCGCTGCCTGATGCGCCCATTTGCAACATTATCAGTGGCGTGTGATATGAAACTACAGCGGCATCCCTGAATGCCTTGCATATGAACGCATCAGACGCGTGAAAAATTCGGGCCAATTCTCGCAGAACAAATCTTTAAATTTGATTTGATATCTTCGGTTTGTTGTTTTATATTTTGAAACGCATATAAATGTTCTGTCCGATGCGCCGGGCAATGTCGTTTCGGCTGCCTATGGAAGGTCATAAATGCCATTTTGACAGGAGAAGGCAACATCCATTATTTTAACCACTAGCTTTCATCCACAGGGACGATACAATGAGTCATTTGCAAACATTTCAGGTGTTTCCCTTACTTCCTGAGCCCCTATCTTTTCTGGAAGTACTGTCCCGAAATCTTTGGTGGTGCTGGAATATAAACGCCATAGAACTTTTCCGCCGGATTAATCCCCGACTCTGGAATATGGCCGGTCGGAATCCCATCGTTTTTTTAACACTGATTCCCCAAGAACGTCTTGAAGAATTGTCTAAAGATGAAAGCTATTTGGCCCACCTGAAACGAATTAAAGAACAATTTAAAAGCCGAGTATTAGAGCCTCTCGTTGATTCTAAAACCTCATATGAACGCAAGGAACCCATTGCCTATTTTTCTATGGAATACGGCATACACGAAAGTCTGCCGCTGTTTGCCGGCGGCTTGGGAGTGCTTGCCGGTGATCACTTGAAAGCGGCATCGGATATGAATATCCCTCTAATAGCTGTGGGCCTTCTCTACCATCACGGCTATTTCCGCCAGTTTCTTGATCAGGACGGATGGCAGCAAGAAGAATATCCCGAAACCGATCTCTATCACCTGCCATTGGAAAGGGTAAAGGACCCTGCAGGAAAACCGGTTACCGTGATGATCGACGGACCAAACGGAAACATACACGCCATCGTATGGAAAATCATGGTGGGTCGTATTCCGCTATTTCTATTAGACACCAATACACCGGAAAACCCGCCTGATATTAGGGATATCACTTCTACACTGTATGCAGGAGAACAAAGCCAGCGACTGGCTCAAGAAATACTTCTTGGTATCGGCGGCATACGGGCACTTGAAAGCATGGGTATCCATCCGCCGGTCTGCCATATGAACGAAGGGCATTCAGCCTTTTCCGGCCTGGAGCGACTGGCCCAGACCATGTCCAAGCATCAGGTCGATCTGAAAACCGCCTGGGAGATTGTCCCAAGAACCACGGTGTTTACCACACATACCCCGGTTGCCGCAGGCCACGATGAATTTCCGCCTGACCTTGTAAGGCCTTATCTTGCTTCTTTTGAAAACCGGCTGGGTGTCAGCGCGGACAAAGTCATTTCCTGGGGTCAGCCGCTGCAAACAGGACCCGAAGGATTGCTTTCCATGTTTGTCTTAGGATTGCGAATGGCCCAGCACCGTAACGGCGTCAGTGCACTACACGGAAAAGTTGCTCGAAACATGTGGTCCCATGTATGGCCGGGAAGACCCAAGGATGAGGTTCCCATCTCCCATATCACCAACGGGATACATATTCCATCATGGATTTCCATTGAAAACGCGCTCCTTTTTGAACGTTACATCGGACCGGACTGGCAGTGGCAAAAATGGAATGAGGATTTTGCCCAGCGTATCGACCAGGTTTATGATGAAGAGCTCTGGCGTGCCCGTGAAATGAGCCGATCCCGTCTGATTCGCACGTGCCGGGAACTGATGGTTAAACAATATGCTCGCCGCAACGCACCGAAAGCAATGATGGAAAATGCAGAATCGGTTCTGGATCAAGACATCCTGACCATTGCTTTTGCCAGACGTTTTGCCACCTACAAGCGTGCAGGTCTGTTATTAAAAGACCAGGAACGACTTGAGGCACTTATCAATTCAGAAACCCACCCGGTTCAGTTTATTTTTTCAGGAAAAGCACACCCCAAAGACAACGAAGGCAAGGAGATGATTAAACGTCTCATTGAGTTCGCAAGAAAGCCGAGCGTTCGACAGCGTGTGGCCTTTATCGAAGACTATGATATCTATGTGGCACGTTATCTGGTTCAAGGGGCAGATGTGTGGCTCAACACACCCCGGAGGCCTTTGGAGGCCAGCGGAACGTCTGGTATGAAAGCAGCGGTTAACGGTGTGCTTAATGTGAGTATCCTAGACGGATGGTGGGACGAAGGGTATTCTGAAGAAAGGGGATGGAAGATCGGCAGCGGGGAAGAATATCCGGATAGTGACTACCAGGATTCCATCGATAGCCAGGCCCTTTTTAATGTTTTAGAAAACGATGTGATCCCTTGTTTTTATGACCGCAAGAATGGAAATATTCCTGAACAGTGGTTGCGGATGATGAAAGCATCCATAAAAATGGCAATGACAATTTTTAGTGCTCGCTTGATGCTTGAAAAATACGAAAAGCAATTCTATCAGCCAGCCTTGAAGCAATACCAATTGCTGCGAGAGAAACATGCTGAAATTGCCCGAAAATGGGTTTCCAAGCACGAACGGATCTATTCTTTATGGAAAGATATACATGTCGGGCGCCCGGTGAGTGGAACCGAAGGTCCCTTTCACGCCGGCGAAGCGTTTCAGGTCACCACAGAAGTCCGTCTTGGGGAACTTTTACCGGATGAAGTGGAAGTAGAACTCTACCACGGAAGCTTAAAATCGATGGATATCATCGATGAGAGTAATATAGAAAAAATGTCTGTTATAAAGGATCGTGGAGACGGCAACTTCCTATACGGCTGCACATTGGAATGTCGGTCTTCCGGTCGCTACGGCTTTACCGCCCGGGTCACTCCCAAAGGCGATGACTGGATCCGATTTATTCCTGGATTGATTACTTGGGCATAATACCTAACCCAGATATTTCATGAAAATTTTTTAGCCACCTTATTATATATAAATGAGCGTACCAGACGCATGAAATAAGCGGGCTAAAACCTGCACGCAACAATGGTTAAAAAATATTCATTGGTGTGACCACCTGTCCTCCTGAACCACAAGCGGTATTTTCAGCAAGCAGGATTTCGCATCTCGCAACGGTAAGTTAATGCAACATTGACGACGATAGATTTTAACTCATATTCCGATGATGTCGATAACATCATGACACATTCATCCAATAACCCATCCATTCTGATCGTAACGCCTGAGGTCACTTACCTTCCCGATCGGATGGGGAGTTTATCCAATTATCTGACCGCCAAGGCCGGCGGTCTGGCGGATGTTTCTGCAGCACTGATCAGTGCCCTGTTTCATCAGGGTGCGGATGTTCATGTGGCTCTGCCGGACTATCGATCTATTTTCAGGGATCGTCTGGCACCCTTTCTACGAAAAGAGCAACGGATGATTCGCAGCGTCATGCCGGACGATCGGCTGCATTTGGCCGAAGATCGGGCATTTTTCTATTTAAATCGAGTCTATAGCAATTACGGCGGTGAAAACACCAAATTGGCTCTGGTGTTTCAACGGGAGGTCATTAACAATATAATTCCGCGCGTGCAGCCCGACCTTATCCATTGTAACGACTGGATGACCGGACTCATTCCCGCCGCGTCACGGGAGTTGGGCATTCCGTGTCTGTTTACGATCCACAACATTCACACCGTCAAAAGTACGCTTTCCGTGATTGAGGATCGGGGCATCGATGCCGCCGCTTTCTGGCAGTATCTGTACTACGAAAATATGGCCAACGATTACATCCAGATACGGGAAACCAATCCGGTCGATTTTCTCGCCAGTGGTATATTTGCGGCACACTTTGTCAATACCGTCAGCCGTCGCTTCCTGGAAGAAATCGTGGAAGGTCGTCACGATTTTATCTCCATGCATATGCGGCAAGAGCTTATCAACAAGTGGAACGCCGAATGTGCCGTTGGGATTCTGAATGCGCCTGATCCAACCTTTAACCCCGCAACTGACGAAGTACTGCCGTTTCCATATGGCCCGGCGGACCATTTTGCCGCCAAAAAGAAGAACAAACTGGCCTTCCAGGAAATGTTGGGGCTCATTAAGGATGAGAAGGCGCCGTTATTTTTCTGGCCGCACCGGCTGGATCCGACCCAAAAAGGATGCCAGCTTTTGGCCGATATTTTGTACAACATCATTTCCAAATATTGGGAACAGAATTTGGAGATTGTTTTTGTCGCCAACGGTGATTACCAGAGAGTATTCCGGGATATTGTCAATCACCATCAATTTCACGGGCGCGTGGCGGTTTGTGATTTTAATAATCGCCTGGAGCACCTCGGATATGGTGCATCCGATTTCATGCTTATGCCCTCCCTCTTTGAACCTTGTGGTTTGCCCCAGATGATCGCCCCTATTTACGGCTCACTTCCCGTTGCCCACGATACCGGGGGTATTCATGATACCATCACCCATTTTGACAAGGAGGCCGGCACCGGCAACGGGTTTCTGTTTGAGACCTACGATGCAACCGGCCTGTTTTGGGCCATTGATGAGGCCATGGCATTTTATCGATTGCATTGGAAGGTAAAACAAAAGCAAGTGCAGCGGATTATGCGACAAGGCATTGAAACATTTAATCATTCGGTCAATGCCAGACAATATATCGACCTGTATGAAAAAATGCTGCAACGACCGCTGATACAGTAAACATCGAGCGACCTTTGAAAAATGTTTCCCGCCAATGCGGGATTCAAGGTCAAGGATCGAATGAGTCATACACCTGATGACCAGAGACAAAAAACAACACGCAACAGATTCCTCTCTACTCTTATTGGAGAATGATCCTTACCTGAAGCCATATGCAAATATCATCGATCGTCGGATCAATAACATAAAAATCACAGAAAAACGCCTTACTCATCCATCTCTGACACTTTCTGACGTTGCTTCCGGGCATGAATACTTTGGTTTGCATTTTTGCAATAATGAATGGATTTTCAGGGAATGGGCGCCCCATGCCACTGCAATGTATCTTGTGGGGGATATGACTGGATGGCAAGAGAATAAAGCGTTTGCTCTTGAACGTATGGGTGAGCAAGGTGTCTGGGAAACCCGGATCGCTTCAACGGCCTTGGAACACGGAGACTTATATCGGCTCCGCGTCCATTGGCCGGGCGGCGAAGGCGACCGTATCCCTGCCTATGCGCGACGTGTGGTTCAGGATCGCGATACGCTGATATTCAACGCCCAGGTTTGGTCACCCCCTGATCCTTATGATTGGCAATGCCATGATTTTAAGCCCACCTCAGATGACCTCTTTGTTTATGAAGCTCATGTGGGAATGGCTCAGGAAGAGGAAAAAATCGGCTCCTATGGCGAGTTTACCCAAAAAACCCTGCCGCGTATCATCGCCGCCGGCTATAATACACTCCAGTTGATGGCCATTCAGGAACACCCCTACTATGGATCTTTCGGCTACCAGGTATCGAGTTTCTTTGCCGCTTCATCACGCTTTGGAACGCCTGAAGAGCTAAAAGAATTAATCGACACTGCCCACACTGCCGGCCTTCGGGTCACTATGGACCTTATTCATTCACACGGCGTGAGCAACGAGGTTGAAGGGTTGAGTCGATTCGACGGAACCCAGTATCAATATTTTCATGACGGGCCTCGTGGGTTTCACAACGCCTGGAACTCCAGGTGTTTCGATTACGGGAAGCAACAGGTGCTCCATTTCCTTCTTTCCAATTGCCGTTATTGGCTCGATGAATATCATTTCGACGGTTTCCGTTTCGACGGCGTTACCAGCATGCTTTATTTAAACCACGGATTAGGCAAGGCCTTTACCACATACGACGACTACTTTGGTGACAATGTGGACGAGGACGCCTATACCTATCTGGCGCTTTCCAATAAGCTTATTCACGATATAAATCCTGATGCGATTACCATTGCCGAAGATGTCAGTGGCATGCCCGGCCTGGCTGCCCCTTATTCGTCCGGGGGTGTCGGATTTGACTACCGTTTTGCTATGGGCGTTCCTGACAACTGGATCCGTCTGGTTAAGGACAACCCAGACGAGGAATGGCACATGGGCCATCTGTGGCACGAATTAACCAACCGGAGAAGGGATGAAAAGACCATCAGCTACGCTGAATCCCACGACCAGGCCCTGGTTGGAGACCAGACACTCATCTTTAGGCTTATGGGTTCAGACATGTATCTTTTTATGGATGGTGATTCTCAAAATATTAAAATAGACCGGGGCATGGCGCTCCATAAACTCATCCGGATGATCACGCTGGCAACCGCTGACAGTGGGTATCTAAATTTTATGGGGAATGAATTCGGACATCCCGAATGGATCGATTTTCCGAGAGAAGGCAACAACTGGTCCTATCAATACGCGCGCAGACAATGGTCCCTGGTGGATAACCCTGCGCTTAAATATCGTTTTCTTTCACGCTTTGACCATGACATGATCGCATTAGCCAAACGTTTTCGCATACTGGAATCGTCGGAACCGCATCTGCTGTTCGAACACTCAGCGGACAAAGTGATTGTATTCAAGCGGGCAGGTCTATTATTTGTATTCAATTTTCACCCCGCCCTTTCCCATTCGGATTATTGCTTTGAAGCACCACCAGGAAAATACCGGATGATCTTCAACAGCGATGGGCCTGAATACGGGGGCCACGACCGGTTGCAACCAGACCAATATCATCTGACACAGTTCGATACCTCAATGCAACGGACCCGAAATCTGCTGAGTCTTTATTTACCTACACGGACGGGAATGGTCTTGCTACTTGAGGGGCAGCGCGTCTAATGGATTGTTTCC
>CP070768.1:2243555-2268458 GCA_020345745.1 Desulfobacterales bacterium | reverse complement strand
ACAGTGTTTCCTATCGACTGCGAGCCGAAATTCCAGGACGGTTCAGCGCCCTCCCGGCACAGGGATATGCCATGTACGCTCCGGAACTTCGCGGGAATTCGGATGAGATTAAGCTGAAAATCGAAGACTAGAACTGTTTTCAAAATAGTGTTGGGTATTGGAAAATAAGAAATGAAAAAGGGAGTCACATTCTATCGTAACTCCCTAATATTATTATTGGTGATCCCAGGGGGAATCGAACCCCCGCTACCGGCGTGAGAGGCCGGCGTCCTGACCGCTAGACGATGGGACCGAAAAACAGGATTTGAATATAGAAAAGGGAATAGATTGTCAAACACTATTTGACTAATTATGGGCACTCGACCGTTTACCTTTCCTGAAGCCAAAAACAAGGTAAACCAACCACCCAATAAATGGAATAAAGGCAATAATTCCCCACAACGCTTTTTTTCCGATGGTTCCGAAATCCTTGAAGGCAATATCGATAATGGCCAGGACGGTAAGTATGTAGAAGAAAAAACCGATTTTTACCCATGTGACGACGGTGGCGATATCCAATGTTATCCTTTCAAGAGCGATGAAACCCTGAGCACGGTTTTTGCGTATGGGCTGCTGTAATTATAATGCAGCACAACTTTATAGGCTTCTTTTCTGCCGATACCTGGATACCATCCATAATGCCGCAAATAATTCGCCACGCTGGCAATAGCATCTGAATGATTAAAAAGATCGATTCGCCCGTCATCGTTTCCGTCTTTGGCTAGAGTATAAATTCTGCTGGGCATAAATTGGGCAATACCCATGGCACCTGCATATGAGCCTTTAATGTCAACAGGATCCACATTCTCTCTGGCAGTGTATTTAAGAAAGGCTTTGAGTTCGTTATAAGCCCACTTTGACTTTCTTTTAACCCATGTTTCGTATTTTTTTCGTGTTACCTGGTTAGAATTTGAAAGCTCCTCCCAAAACCTTTCCCTGACCACAGGATCCGCAAGAGCTGCCATCGTCGACAGGGTATTCAATATAAACGGTCCCCCCAAAATGGCCCCGAACTGAGTCTCAACGAGAATGATGGCGGTAATGACTTCCTTATCCACACCATAGTCTTTCTCTGCCTTTAAAAGCACCGGTTCATGTGTTTTCATATATTGGCGAGCTTTTTTAATCATCCTGGATGAAATAAACCGATCGTAATTCAACTTGGCTTCTCGGTGAAACAGAAAAAGAGTGATGCCCTTTTCTTCAAAATACACCTTTGGATGATTGTAGAGCTCGGTTATCGTGTGCGCGTCAAAGCCATCCTTAATCAGGCGATGTTGCAGTGACCCATAATAGATGTTACTTTTCTCCCCGCTTACTGCTTCCTGAAAGGGTATCATCCATACCAATATCAACATGCACAAACAAAGGATCACCGATTGGGTTTGGCTTTTTCTGTCCGGTATCATAGTGGCTATCGCCCGCCTTTTGAGACCATTGAAAAACTTCCCTTTTTGCTCAATTTCTGTGTCGGTTTCATCCTGCTTAAGCGGGACTCGAACCATCAAATATACGACTGCCTGCTCCGTCGGCCGGCAGACTGTAATGGTGGGGTCAATCCCGCCACGGCGGGATCGCCGGCCTTGAACCTGAACAATATTGGACATTTTTCAAAGGTCTCGCTATTGAGATGACTGGGTGTTGATCGGATCTAAATGACATGTTATGAGTAACATTGTCAAATCCTAATTGCGCGTAAATACAATGAAGAAGCGCTGGATAACATAATCATTACAATATGTTCTTAGTTTTTTCTTAATTTTTATACTTCATTTTAGAACACGCATAAACAGGTGAAAAAGGCATCAAAAACCATATTCTGTTGTCAAAGCTGCGGATACCAGACGCCCAAATGGCTGGGAAGGTGCCCGGATTGCGGCCAATGGGAGACCTTCGTCGAAGAGGTGCAAACCGTTCAGGCAGGTTCAAGAGGCCGGCTCAGTGTGTCCTCTCTGGAAACCGTGCCTGTTCCTATCGATTCAGTAGATCTTGATCAGGAAACACGGATTTTAACCGGCATCAAAGAGTTTGACAGGGTTTTAGGCGGGGGACTTGTTCCCGGAACCTTGGTGCTGATCGGTGGGGATCCGGGAATCGGCAAATCGACCCTCATGCTGCAGGCTTTACACCGCCTCACTACACAAGGATATAAGGTATTCTATATCTCGGGAGAGGAGTCGATCCGGCAGTTAAGATTACGCAGCAAAAGACTTTCCACCCTGTCACCTGAATTGCTGGTGGTTTCGGAAATTGACATGGAATCGATCCTTTTGATGGTCGATTCCGCCCGTCCAGACGTACTTGTCATCGACTCCATCCAGACCATGTTCAGTCCGGATTTGACGTCTGCACCGGGAAGTGTAACCCAGGTGCGTGAATCAACCGTTCGGCTCATGTTGATGGCCAAAAAGACAAACACGCCTATATTTCTTGTGGGACATGTCACCAAAGACGGGGTCATCGCAGGGCCGCGACTTTTGGAGCATATGGTGGATACGGTTCTTTATTTTGAGGGGGACCGGGATCATGTGTTCAGGATTTTGCGGGCGGTGAAGAACCGATTCGGATCGACCAATGAAATCGGCGTGTTTGAGATGAGTGAAAAGGGCCTAAATGAGGTTGCCAACCCTTCGGCGGCATTTCTTTCCGAACGCCCCGCCAACGCCCCGGGGTCAGTGGTTACGGCCAGTATGGAAGGTACCCGCCCTATTCTTGTTGAGCTTCAGTCTCTGGTTAGCAGTACCAGCTTTGGCAATCCGCGCAGAACCATCCTTGGTATTGATCATAATCGGGTGGCATTGCTTGTTGCCGTGATGGAAAAAAAATTGGGCATGCACTTAATGGGTCACGATATTTTTATAAATGTCGCCGGCGGGGTGAAGATCGATGAACCGGCGGTTGACATGGGAATTGTCTCCTCTATTGCGTCAAGTTTTTTGGATCGACCGATTATAAAAGGAACGATTGTTTTTGGAGAGGTCGGGTTGACCGGCGAGGTGAGGGCTATCAGCCATGTGGAAACCCGGGTTGCTGAAGCAAAAAAAATGGGTTTTACGCGATGCCTTATTCCCCAGAGCAATGCCAAACGGATGGCGGGAATTAAGAAAATTGAAATTATCGGAGTAACGCATGTGGAGGAGGCTGTGGAGGAACTCCTCTGAGACCTTTGGGAAACGTCCTCTTTGCCAATTTCTTCGTTCGTAAAATATTCGGGTTGAGTAAATGAAGAGAGCAAACCCTAAGAAGAGCCGATGGCAGGATCACTATTCACGCCAGGCAAAAAAAGAACGATTCCCCGCCAGATCAGTATATAAGCTAAAAGAGATACAGAAAAAATACCATCTCATAAAAAAAGGGGACCATGTTCTGGATTTAGGGTGTTATCCCGGATCCTGGTTACTTTATGCAGCCGACCTGACCGGTAACCAGGGGCAGGTTGTCGGCATCGATCTGGAACCGGTCACGTTGCAGCTCCCACCACATGTCCGGGTGTATACTGGCGACATCCTGACTATGGAAGACACCTTTTTTAAATCTTTGGGCAACCATTTTAACCTTGTTCTTAGCGACATGGCGCCAGCGACAACCGGCAATAAACATATTGACAGCGCCAGATCTTATCAACTCTGCCAAGCCGCTTTAGCCATTGCTCACACGGTTTTGATACCGGGCGGATCGTTTGTTTGTAAAATTTTTCATGGAGAAGACTTTACATTGTTTATAAATTCTATAAAGTCATCCTTCACCAAACACACCATTTTCAAACCGAAAAGCAGCCGCAAGGCAAGCAAAGAAATCTTTATTATCGGGTTGGGAAAAAAATAGGAGGCCTTTGAAAAACGTCCAATTTTGTTCAAGGTCAAGAAAGGCGAAAATTTTAACCACAGGTATACATCGAGTTTTCCGCGGATTAAAATTTGAGCCTGACACAGAAATTGGGCAAAAGAGGGTGTTTTTCAAAGGTCTATATAGGAGGGTATGATGTCAGGGCATAGCAAATGGTCAACCATAAGACATAAAAAAGGGATAACTGACGCCAGACGAGGTAAGATTTTCAGTAAACTGATTAAAGAAATTACCGTTGCAGCACGGTTAGGCGGTGGCGATCCGGCAACCAATCCACGACTGCGGACAGCTATCCAGGCGGCCAAAAGTGAAAATATGCCCAAGGACAACATTGAACGGGCCATTAAAAGAGGGATCGGCGAGCTTGAAGGCGTAAATTACGAGGAGAGTATCTACGAAGGATACGGCCCGGGAGGGGCTGCCATTTTCGTCGAATCCCTTACTGACAACAAAAACAGGGCTGTGGCAGATATCCGTCACATTATCAGCAAAGCCGGCGGGAACCTGGGTACCAGCGGATGCGTTGCCTGGATGTTTGAAAAGAAGGGGTATATCGTGGTCGAAAGTAACGCCGTTGATGAAGATACGCTGATGGAAATCGCCATCGACGCCGGTGCGGAAGATGTGAGAGAAGACAACAGCAACTATGAAATTATAACAGCTGTCCAGGATTTTGAAACCGTCAAATCAGCCATCGACAACATGTCGATTTCCTACATTGCTGCGGAAATCACCATGTTGCCCCAGTCAACCGTGAACCTTAAGGGAAATGACGCCCAGCAAATGGTGAAAC
The DNA here is from genome assembly GCA_020345745.1 of Desulfobacterales bacterium. Lineage (GTDB taxonomy): Bacteria > Desulfobacterota > Desulfobacteria > Desulfobacterales > UBA11574. The sequence continues at coordinate 2,263,780 of CP070768.1, read as the reverse complement.
TGATGGAGACGCTTGAAGACTGTGAAGATGTCCAGAAAGTTTACACCAACGCGGATATACCTGAAGATTTGATTACCTGACTCTTGCAAAATTCAGGGCTCACCTAGCCAATCAATGGTCAACCATTTTTGATTCAGACAGATCGATCATCCTCTGAACGGCGTTTAAGGCCGGCCGCTGAATCTCTTCCGGCACCTTAACTTGCCCTTCCATAAATTCAAGGCTTCGGACGATATCGTCTAGGCTAATCTTTTTCATATCCGGGCATTCCATCGCCAAGGATGCTGGATAAAATTCCTTATCCGGATTTGCCTTTTTTAATGGATAAAGAAGTCCCACCTCTGTTCCGACAATAAACGTGCTGCTCTCGGATTCTCCGGCAAATCGAATCATACCCGAGGTGCTCAAAACCTTATCCGCCAGCAGCAGCACCTCCGGCCGACATTCCGGGTGGGCCACAAAAACCGCATCCGGGTGCGCCTGTCTGACCTTGTTGACATCCTCAGGGGTCAGGATATCATGGATCAGGCAATACCCTTCCCAAATATGAATCTTCTTGTCTGTGTGAGCTGCGGTGTATCTGGCAAGGTTCCGATCCGGGGTCATTAATACTTCCCTTGCGTCCAGACTGTTGACAACGTCTACGGCATTGGCCGATGTACAGCATATGGTTGAGAGTGCTTTAACCGCTGCTGTGGAATTGACATAGGTAACGACTGGCATGGGTGAAAGCTCATCAAGCCGGGTCTTAAGTGCTTCCGGCGTTATCATATCCGCCATTGGGCATCCAGCGTCCTCGCGAGGAAGCAGGACGGTTTTGTCGGGCGAGAGCACCGAAGCGGTTTCTGCCATGAAGTGCACACCGCAAAAAAGGATGGTCTCGGCATCTGTTCTAGCCGCCTTTATGCTGAGTTCCAATGAATCACCGCAAAGATCCGCTATATCTTGAATTTCAGGGGGTTGGTAGTTGTGAGCCAGCATTATGGCGTTTCGTTTTTTCAGCAAATGTCTGATTTTTTCCTTCATTTCATATATTTTCCTTTAAAAAGATTTTCAAAACAACGTTCCGTATCAGCTTCGGATAATTTCATTTGGACCGACACAACTCGTCAGTCAACGACCACCCGCATAGCGGGTGACTTGACCGGCTTGCTTCCCGCAGCAACTGACCTTTAGGGCAGGTTCGAGGGAAGCTATAAAAAATGTAAAGTTCCTTACCGGGGAGCCCGCTCTTTAGAGCGATGAGCTCCAATTTTCGGCCATAGGCCGAAAAGGCAAAAGTACGTTAGTGATTTAATCGTTGCGCTTGTAATCGGGTGCAAAGCACCCGGTTTTCTACAAACAATAAAAGTCTCCGGCTCATGCAACATTCGGGGCCAGGGTCATTCACCCAGTTGCAGCACCTCCACACCACTGGGGATTTGAAATCTGAACATGGCATCATCAAGCTTTGGCTCAAACTGTATGTCTATCAGCTCAATAATCGTTTCGTCACCATACGAATTATATGTTGTGATCTGAACGACATTAAACGTTTTTGCTGAGATGGATATGTAAATGGCTGTTACATCCAACGCCTTTTCAACGGGTACAAGCTTCAATACATAATGTCCGGCTGTATTCTTTTCCTGGAAAGTGATGGCAAATTTTTTACGTATCAGGTTCATGTCTGAAAGAAAACTTGCCCCTTTACCTCCTGAAAAAAAGGTAGGAGATTTTCCTGTCATGACTTGACCGTCATCAGGTCTGTATATCCACAATGTGTTACTGTCTGTAACAATAATCTGCCGATCCGGTTCTTCATATTCCCATCTCATCATACCAGGGCCTTTGAAAAACGCTTTCCCTGAAGCTGAATCTGTGATGTCCATGGCTTTTAATGTCAATGTTTGGAAAAATCGTGAGGAAAAACTTGAACCAGCATATCGTTTCTCAACATTGTCTAAAATATCCTCCAGCAATAGTTGGCTGTCTTGCTTCGGTGAAACGGCCGGTAAGGGAGCGCTTTGGGCCAAAGCCCCTTGAGCATAAAAAAGAATAAGAATAAAACCTGTGAGCAATCTCAATTTAAGTCTCATTATCAGCACACTATGTTACGTGTTCAAGGGGCACCCGCCTGTTGTGTAACCCTATTTCCAGCAGCATTTGGTCACGGCATAACACCATATTTCTTAAGCTTTTTATGTAGGGTTTTCCGGGTGATGCCCAGGCGCCTCGCCGCTTCGCTTTTATTACCGGATACATATTCCAGCATGCGTAATACAGCCGTTTTTTCGACGTCTTCAAGGGACATACTGTTATCTTTTTCCGCAGCAAAAGGCAAGGACTTACTATTTGGTTGAGACAAACCTTGGATCGTGTTGAGGTTTTCACTGTCGAGGTATTCAGAACGTGCCAGGACCACACATCTTTCAATAGCATTCATCAATTCACGAACATTGCCGGGCCAGTCATATCTGATGAGCAGGTCCATGGTTCGCGGTGTAAATCCCTTGATATCTTTATGGTTCTTTTTTGCAAATACATCCAGAAAGTGCTGGGCCAGCAACGGAATATCATCTCTTCTCTCCCTAAGCGGAGGAAGTTCCAGGCTCACCACGTTGAGCCGGTAGTAAAGATCTTCACGAAATAATCCCGAACTGATTAATTCCTGAAGATTTTTATTGGTCGCTGCAATAACCCTCGTATCTACATTGATGACCTGATCCCCGCCCACACGTGTGACCTCCCTTTCCTGCAAGACCCTTAGCAGCTTTACCTGCATGGTCAGAGACATTTCACTGACCTCGTCCAGAAAAAGGCTGCCCCCGTGAGCCTGCAAAAACCGTCCCTCCTTTTTGCGATCAGCACCGGTAAAGGCACCTTTTTCATGGCCGAAAAGCTCCGATTCGATCAGCGTTTCCGTAATGGCGGCGCAATTAAACTTGACAAAGGGTCCGCTTTTCCTGGGGCTGTTAAAATGAATGGCCCCGGCAATTAACTCCTTACCTGTCCCCGACTCGCCGGTAATCATCACCGTTGCTTCGGAAGGGGCTACATGCGCCACGGTTTCCAAAAGGTTAACCATTGCCGAGCTGCGTCCGATGATGTTCTGCACGTCAAAATGTTTGCCAAGGCTTTCCTTTAGAATGCGGTTTTCCTCTTTAAGTTGGGTGTGTTCCATTATCCTTTCCATGGTCAGCCGAAGCTTATCAAAATCTATGGGTTTGGTAAGATAATCGTAAGCGCCCTTTTTCAATGCCTCGATAGCTGTTTCAACAGATGAGTAGGCGGTCATGATGATAACCGGTATGGCAGGGTTAAAGGCTTTGATACTCGACAGGGCTTCAAGGCCGGAAACTTTTATCATCCTGACATCCATTAAGATCAAATCAAAAGGCTGTTTCTTGACGGCTTCAATTGCGGTAGATCCGTCGTCGGCCTCATCGATTTGATAACCCCATCCCCCGACAAGGGTCTTCAGCATGGTTCGGTGGGCGCTGTCGTCATCAACAACCAGTACGGTTTTCTTTTCTTGCATGTTTTTTATTCTCCATTAACATTTTGTGGAAGCAACATCGTAATCGTCGTTCCTTCACCCATGACACTTTCTATCCGTATTTCGCCATCGTGCGCCTCTATAATATTATGTACAATCGCAAGGCCAAGACCGGTACCGGACGCTTTGGTTGTAAAGTAAGGATCAAATACATGGGCCAAATCATCCTCGCTGATACCTGTACCGGTATCAGATAGCCGAATCTCGATGAGGTGTTTTTCTTCATTCCATGTCAACAAAACAGTCAGTTTCCCGCCGTCTTCCATAGATTCGATAGCGTTCAGGTACAGGTTCAGTAACACTTGATTCAACCTGTCAGGATCAAAACTAACGGTATCGATTGCAACGGCAAGGCTGGTCTCTATTTGAATCCCTTTTTCTATTGCTTGCCTTTCAATCAACTTGAGACTGTCTTCAATAAATGATCTGACATGAATTGTTTTCTTGGAGATGGTAATCGGCCTGGCAAATTCATGAAGCTGGCTGACGACCCGGTTCAACCGGTCGACTTCCTGAATCATGAGATTGGAGATTTGCTGATTTTCAGGCACATCATGATATCTTTCCTTAAAATATGTGGCAAATCCTTTAATCGAACTTAAGGGATTTCGTATTTCATGGGAAACACCGGCAGCGAGCCTTCCAACAGATGCCAAGCGCTGGCTTCTTGCAATTTCTTTTCTTAAAGAACGCACCTCGCTAAGATCTTTAAACAAAAAGACATATCCGAGAAACTGACCGTCATTATCATTTAGTAAGGTAGCGCTGGCTTCAAGAGGAATAACGTTGCCTTGATAAATCGTGCAGTCAAGCTCCTTCTCCACAACCCCTAATTCTGGATCGAGGTTGTCCAATAATCGCCACAGCTCTTTTGGTATGACCTGCTCGGCGTTTTTTCCGATGACATCTTCGGTAGACAGGTCAAGAACCGAACCGGCGACATGGTTAAAGGAAGTGATATGCTTGTTGTCATCCATGGCAATCAGACCGATCGGCATATGGTCCACAAGATTGTCGGAGAATGCTTTTATCCTGGAAAGGGATGTTTTGGTGGTGCGATAACTTTGTGCCAAAAAAAGAAAAATAACACCGGCAAAACCGACAAAAAGCAGGATCACGCCCATGATAACGGTGTGTTTGATATCAGATCTTTTTGCCTCCTCAATGGCCGTCGTGTCAAGGCCGACAAAGATAATCAAATCGTCGGAAGGCATAGGTAATCTGCGATTGGCGTCTTGGCCAAGCCACATTTGCATCATCATCCGTCCATGACGCATCCCCATATGCCCTTCTGTGGGCGAAAACATTCTAAAGACTTCAAATATTTCCTTGCCGTCAAGCTTCGGCAAAAACCGATAATGGATCTTTTTTATGCGCGCGATTTGATTTAGGTTTAAGCCTTTTCCATGGCGCTTGCCGATATGCGACGGGTTATCATGTGCCAGAATCGTTCCATTGATATCAGAAACCAAAAGGTAAAGAATGTCCGGCTGTTGGGCGGTTTCCGTCAGCAGCTGCTGAAGCTGATGGTTATTCCATCGCAAGCCCATACCGGTCCGCGTACCGGCCTCGAACGATCGGATAAGAGCAGCCCCTTTTTCCAGTAACAGGCGCAGGCTGTTTTCATTCTGGCGGTTGATATTCTGAATGGTTATAAAAGAGAATATCGGAAACAATACCACCACAGCGCCGATGAATATCCAGGGCGGAATTCCTGTCCAGAATTTAATATTTTCGGATTTATCGTCCATAACACAGTGATTCAGGTTTTCTAATATGCCAATTTTTTGTGCTTTACTTCAAAAACAGTTAAATATGAATTAGCAAATATGGTGCCATAAAGTTACAACGACCTTAGGATCTGAGCAATACCTGCTTTTACTCCACTTTATTACCTGCCTTGGGGGTGCTTGTCTCTTGGAATTCTGCTGTGCGGACCCTTTGCAGGGGATTTCACGGGTAGCACCTATTTTTTGCTGGTCAGTTCAAATTTAATTCGGAAATTGGGTACCGGGGCCATCTGCAGCAGATCTAATGGATACTTTTTACCCGGCTGGATCCAATCTTCTCTTGGTCTGGATACTTAGTATCCACCATTTTGGTTGTTAGGGCAAGACAAATAACACCCAATGGATTGATTTTAGGTATCGCCAAAAAATTGTGAGAAAACCGGGTTAGAAGGACCTGACACCCTCTATTTCCGGAATGAACGGACGGATCGATTCGAACTCGTTGGGCAGGATAGATCGCCAGTCAATGGTGTAAAAAATTTCAGGACCAATATAGGATTTGGGTTTAAAGGTTGCAATATAGAGAGCGGGCTCATCCGGAAAGTGCTCTACCCAGAGAATGTCACTAATTTTGAGCTTAAAATCTCTGCAAATTCTTTTGCCAAGACTTTCCGCGCAGGTCGTTTTAAAGATGCCGTCACCGGTTTGGGAAGCCACAACAACATGAGGCCGAAGGTGTTTAACCTCGGGTTGGTGGAGTGAAAAGTCGATAATCCGCAACCGCCAGGCATATGCCCATTGACTGATAGGCTTTCGGGAAACATCGTCTTCCCGTTGCAGCCGATATATGCCATCGAAAAGGATCAAGTTATCGCACCTTTTCCTTTAAAAAATGAGACCTTTGAAAAACGTTCAATTTTGTTCAAGGTTAAGGAGGACGAAAATTTTAACCACAGGCATACAATGGAGTATTCCGCGGATTGAAATTTGCGTCTGACACAGAGTTTGGGCAAAAGAGGGCGTTTTTCGAAGGTCTCAAAGATCTAAAAAAGCGTCAGCTGGCCGTCCTCCTTCTTTTTCCACCCTTTTATCGGTCCTTTTCGCGTTTCGGCGAATACACCCGGTGCTAATTTCGCATGGCGTGCCCAATCGAGCAGAATTTTTGCAACAACCTCAGCGGTGCTTTTCTTCCAGCCTGCACCAAGCCTGTCTCGAAGCTCAAGGCCAAGTTTTAATAGGGTATTGTCCTTATCTTGATGGACATTTAGTATGTCAATGAAAATTGCAAACGAAGGTATCTTCAATGCATGTTCAGCAAACAAGATGGTACGCTTGTCAGGATTTACCACAAATTCCACCCCTTTTGGCAATACTTTTATCACAGAGGTACGTCTTATGATGAAACCCAAATCCTCCAGTGCCGCCAACGACCTGAATATTGACCTTTTGCCGATACCGAACCAATCGACGATTCCATCCCCATGAAGTGCCTGAACAAGCCTTGTAGCCACTTGTTGCACATGCGCATACTGAATCCATGGGGTTCTGGATCCTCGCCTTTTGGGCAGCAGGAGATTCCGCTCGCGAATATCTGTTTCCGGGTTTAAATAGACGAGTTCTCTTTTTCTGGTATCAAAAAGAGCCACATCAGCGATATCAACCCACCTTGCCAACGTTCTGGCATATTTTGCCCAGGCGGCTTTTGTGGCTGAAATATGAGGAGATGACGTCTCTAGCACTTCTGACACCTCACCCAAGGTCAACGTCTTCTGCTTTTTTACTTTGCTGAGAATGAGCTGTACCGGACGATTATTTCGGAGTCTGTCTTTTAAATGATATTGAAATGCAGTCTCTATCTCTCCGGATGGACGGGTCTTTTTAATCTGCAAGGTAATGTTGCCGTTAAAGGTTTTTGTAAGACCCAGTACATTCATCTCTTTGGTTATCTCAGCCAGTGACTTCTCCGGCAATCCCATTTTGGTGCTAAATGTAGACCGATTTAGGGAGCCGCCTTTTTCCTCCAGAATTTTTACGGCATTTAGAACGTCTGTAACTTGCGTTCGAAATAGATAATTTTCGACAAGAGGCAGCGCGCCAATGATAAGGTAGTTGCGGAAGATGTCGCTATATACATCACATACGCCGCCAATTTTAATCACCAGTTTTCGAGTCATTAAATTTTGAACCACTTGATGTTCAAATGATTTGTCAACTTCAAAGATAGAAACCGGCGCGGACTTAGCAATATAGAACAATGCGTCTTTTTCTTGAACCGTCAATCCCTCAAGGTCCTCATTAAAAAGGTCTTCAACATCGGGGATTCTAGTTAAACCGTCAGATGTTAAATCCCCTGCTTGAATCCTGGCTTTTGCATGGGCAAACAACCTTTTGAGTAGCCAAGGATATCCTTGTGACAATTTGGCTAGAGACGACTGAAGGTTTTTGTCTATGGTTTTATCGAGTTCATCGCCGAGCATATCAAAAAGCTCGATGATGTCATCTTGAGAAAATGGGTTAAGGGTGATGTGCTTACTCGTTTCCGAAATTAAATGGTGCACGTCAGTTGAAGGCCCACTGGCCGGACCGAAAAGGCCAGTATTCCATGAGAAACACAGAACAACGTTGGTTTGGGCACTGCAGACATTCAAAAACAGATCTCTGACCCCTTGCAATAGATCCGGAATAAAGAAAATGTTCTCAAACTGGTCAAAAAAGATGACCATCAGCCGGTGGTGGGGCTCAAGCCGTTTCCCCATGTTTTGAATGGCCGCAACAGAAGCGTCAAAGCCTTGCAATCCTTTAGTACTATATGCCTTCTTAAATGGGCTGTCTGGATGTTCCAACTTGCGCAGGGCATGGTCGAACACCCGAACAATAAATTTTGCTGACGATGCGGTTCTAGAGTCTACAGCAATGGCAGCGTGTCCCAAGGCGTTCAAGCGGTCGGCACATGCCGTCACCAGTGAACTTTTCCCCCATCCTGACGGCGCTTCGAGCAGCAAACTTCTATGGGAGGTTTTTTTATGTATCACATCATCAACAAAGGAATCGAAATCTGCAAGCAGAGCTTTTCTGCCAATAAACCCCTCGGGGGATGCTGGAAGATGGTATTCAAAGAGTCCGGAACCGCCACTGACCTCGACAATTTCATCTGTACCATGAAACAGACCCGGTTGCGGATGAGCTACACCACCAATGGAAATATTTTCAAGTTGACCGAATGCCGGATACAGTTTCGTTAAATAATCGAGTATAGATTGATCAGATAGCGGCGTGCCATTTATATTAAACAAAGCGACGCGATCCGGGATACTACTCCCATGAGAAAAAATACTTTGAGCCCAAAATATGCCCTTTTCCGTATAAAGCAGAAAATGATCACCGGGCTTTCCTATATTTTGAGAAATGGGTCTTTGAAAGGTATCCGGACTGACAATCCCATAAATGGCAGAGAGGGATTCCAGAACATCGTTTTCCTCATACAGATATCCCGTAACATTATGATTCTCCTGGATATGTTCTGTAAAAAATGCTTTGGCTGGATTATCGAGGCAGGGTAATGCAATGAATATACCGTGGCATCTCTTGTTTTTATGCCATCGGGCCATGTACTTGCCATAAAAGGCCTGAAGTTCAGGGGCTGATATTGCTCGATCATAACATCTGCATTCAGCATAGAATGGCAAACCGGAAGGGATATATTGACCCTGGATGTCAATTTGCATCGTCGACTCGCTGATGCCGAGGATGCGGTCGATACGGTACCTGTCGTGGCGCAAGACGTCGGTTATTAGTTCTTCAAATAACGTTTTCCTGACGCGGAGAGGGCTGCTCGATGATAATATTTTTATCCTGCTCATGGTCTATTTTCGGCTAGGGTATAAAACCTTCGAGAATCACGGTCGCAACAAATCCGGGACATTCTATTTCTACGGCAAAGTCGTTTTGATGTCAATGGGATAGGCTGTATTAAGATGGCGTATTGTGAAAAGGTTTGCTTTTTCAAACCAGCGATATGAGACCGCTTTGTTATCTTGACCATTGGTCGAGGGTTTGATATCCAATTCTCGAAAATATGCATGATGAAAGGATTATTTATGCTGATTACAGAAATACTTGCAAGAAATGCGAGGATGTATGCAACCGAAACCGCCCTGGTTGAGCGGGATCCTGATAAAAACCAACGCAAGGAAATCACCTGGAAAGAATTTGACAATCAGGCAAGTCAGTTGGCCTGCGCCCTGATGTCAAGAGGAATTAAAATGGGCGACCGAGTTGTCCATTTAATGACCAACTGCATCGATTGGTTGCCCATATATTTTGGGATACTTCGATCCGGTGCTTTGGCGGTGCCGCTCAACTTTCGTTTTGTGGCAAAAACCATCAGACGATGCATTGTGACTGCCGAAGCAAAGGCGCTGGTTTTTGGTGAGGAATTTATCGAGCGTATTGACATGATAAAAGACGATATCGATAACATTGTCCAACGTTATATCTTTGTCGGTCCTGAAGAACTCAGACCAGACTATGCCGAGCCCTATCTAGCGGTTATAGCATCTCACGTTCCTGTAGATCCTGAAGTTGACATCAATATCACTGATGAAGCTGCCTTGTATTTTACCTCCGGTACCACAGGTACACCCAAGGCAACACTTCTCACCCATAGAAATTTAGAATTCGCATGCTATGTGGAAAATCAACACCATCGCCAGACTCGCGAAGACAACTTCCTTTGCATTCCCCCGCTATATCACACCGGCGCAAAAATGCACTGGTTCGGCAATTTTATTGTGGGTGCCCGAAGTGTCATTCTTAAAGGTGTGGAGCCCAAATGGATCATAGAAGCCATTTCTGAAGAAAAGGTAACCGTTGTCTGGCTTTTGGTACCTTGGGCGCTCGATATCCTCTTTTCTATCCAAAGCGGTGATATCAAACTCAAAGATTATCATTTGGACCAGTGGCGGCTGATGCATATCGGTGCCCAGCCAGTGCCGCCAAGCCTGATCAAGGAATGGAAAAGGGTGTTCCCCAAGCATCAATATGACACCAACTATGGTCTGACTGAATGCACCGGACCCGGATGTGTTCATCTGGGAATGGAAAACATGCACAAGGTGGGTGCCATCGGTTTGCCGGGCTTTGATTGGGAAGTTCAGATTGTCGACGATCAGCTGAGGCCTGTGCCTCAGGGACAGCCTGGCGAGTTAATCGTAAGAGGTCCAGGGGTTATGAAAGCGTACTATAAAAACCCGGCTGCAACAAAAGAGACATTGGTCGATGGATGGCTTTTAACCGGAGACGTGGCGCGTCAGGATGAAGACGGTTTTATCTGGCTGGTGGACAGAAAAAAAGACGTTATTATCACCGGTGGTGAAAATATCTACCCGGTTGAAATCGAAGATTTTTTGCAGGGCCATCCCAAGATCTTCGACGTGGCCGTCATCGGTCTTCCCAGCCTGCGTTTGGGTGAAATTTCGACAGCTATCGTTCAGATAAAACCCGGAGAAGAACTCACAAAACAAGAGATTAACGCGTTTTGTCTAACCCTGCCCAGATTCAAGCGACCCAGAAAAATCATTTTCGACGAGGTGCCCCGCAACCCGACCGGAAAGATTGAAAAACCGGCACTTCGAAAGAAATTTGCCGGTGTGTCTGAAAGCTTCAAAATATAGAGACCTTTGAAAAACGCCCCATTTTACCCAATCTCTGCGTCAGGCTCAAATTTTAATCCGCGGAATACTCAATGTATGCCTGTGGTTAAAATTTTCGCGTTGACTCGGGGCATCCATGCCCCTCGCCCTGACGGGTAGCCTGGCGGCTGTCCAATTCCGCTGTCCTGCGGAATTGCCCTTGACCTTGAATAAAATATAACCTTTTTCAAAGGTCTCTTGTAATCGACACACAAATGATGAAAGTTCTCGGCCCTAATTAATCGAAAACCGAGGATATATTCTATTCTTCAGCAGCCGGCGGCGGCGTCTCCGAGGATTGCTTTTCCCATTCATATTTTCCGTATTTGAAATATCCTTGGACATTATTCAAGCGCGCATCTATTTTATTATCAAGGGGTATAACATTTCCGGTAATCAATGGTTTCAAGTATCGGGCCAGTTCCATGCTGCCACCGCCGGTTAAGACGATGGTATCAATATCCCAGTCGTCGGCCCATAACCGCTCGATGTCGTTTGAAATGATGCCGGCAGCATTGGAAAAGACCTGATCTCTTAACTTTGCAAAATTGTAATCTTTTCCCCGTATTTTAATAACGCCTGCACCAACCGCCTTATACAAGCGAAAGACTTCGATGCTGACACCGGATTCTTCACGCAATTTTTTAGAGATAACGCCAAAGCTCTTCGCAATCCCGGTATCCGTCGTCGTGCTGCCTCGCTCAATATACCGTAACCGGTCAAAAATGCTAAAATCCGTGGTTCGGAACCCGATATCAACTACACCAACTTTTTGCTTGGCCAATTCCTTGTTAACGATTTTTCCTTCGTCATCCATCAGCAGGTTAAAAATACTTCCAAGGGGTTGAGGCATCATCCGAACGTTATTGATATTTATTTTTCTCGTAACTTTGGACCCGTCGGCTTGGTGGTAGATGACCTCGTGATGCCCGATTAAAATTTTAGAAAATTGCTGGTGGTATTGCTTCAAGTAACCGATGGGGAGCCCAGACACCACATTTATCGGCACATATTTTTCATTGATACTTCCAGCAGCGGTCAACGCTAAAATTTTAGCAAACTCCGTCAACAACCTTTCCTGATACAACGTGAACTGCCTGACACTCGATTGCTGTTCGGCAAAATCACCGATAAAAAAAGATTGATCGCCAATGGTAACATGTAAATTGTCCGTAAATGACACACTCCCGATATTGAGACGAAATTGTATGTCTGTCGCATCTCCAAAAAGTGATTTAAAAATGATGAAATCTTTACCGTTGGTCGCTTTGGTAAAACCGAACCCGACGTCAATGCCCAAGACCTCCATGTTTTCCTCCATTATCAATCATTAACATTCATTTTAGCCCGGAATATTTCAGTGATGTTTATTTAATCCTTTTAAAATTTGTATGCGGGTTGTAGGTAAAATTTTCTAGCCAATCTAGGTATCATTAAGGCCGAGCCTTGGCGTACACCAATGAAGCCCGAACAAATTCTCTAAATAGCGGATGAGGATCCCTAGGTCGCGATTTAAACTCGGGGTGGAATTGGCATCCAAGAAACCAGGGGTGGTCTTTTACTTCTATGATTTCCACCAATTCGCCATCCGGCGATGTGCCGCTGATGACCATGCCCTTTTCTGCAAGTTTTTCTTTGAAGGTATTGTTGAATTCATACCGGTGGCGGTGCCGTTCTGAAATATTGAGAACATTGTATGCATCATAAGCCAGCGTTCCCTTTTTTAACATACATGGATAAGCACCTAGACGCATGGTTCCACCCTTGTCCGAAGTTACATCCCGCTTTTGCGTAGTTCCCGTCTTGTCGTCATACCATTCAACCATCAAGTATATCACCGGATAGGAGGTGGTTGGGTCAAATTCTTTACTGTTGGCACCTTTCATATGTGCGACGTTGCGCGCGAATTCTGCCACTGCGATTTGCATTCCGAGACATATACCGAAAAAGGGAATCATATTCTCCCTGGCGTGTTTGGCAGCACAGATTTTACCTTCGATACCCCTGGAACCAAAACCGCCGGGAACCAGTATGCCGTCAGCATCCTCAAGAACGTCTTTACAATTATCCATGGTGATTTTTTCCGAATCAATAAATTTAAGATTGACTCGACTATCGTTGGGAATACCACCGTGGCAGAGCGCCTCGTTTAAACTTTTGTAAGATTCCGTGAGGTTGACATACTTTCCAACAATGGCGATGGTTACGGAAAATTTTGGTTCTTTTATTCTATTGACAATCTTGTGCCAGTCTTCTAGCGCAGGAGCCCTTGTCCAAATATTAAGCAGGTCCACAATTTTTTGGTCCAATCCCTCCTTGTGAAAGATAAGGGGAACCTCATAGATGCAATCCACATCCTTTGCGGTGATGACTTCTTCCTCACCCACGTTGCAAAACAAGGCTATTTTGGACTTGATTTTTTTGGACAGATATCTGTCGGTACGGCACAGAAGGATATCCGGCTGGATACCAATACTCCTAAGCTCTTTGACACTGTGTTGAGTCGGTTTGGTTTTAACTTCGCCGGCTGTCGAGATATAAGGTACCAGTGTCAGATGAATATACAATGAATTTTCTTTGCCAGCATCGGCTTTAAACTGCCGGATAGCCTCCAAAAACGGGAGGCTTTCTATGTCGCCAATGGTTCCGCCGATTTCAACGATTACGATATCGACATCGTTTGCAACAAGCTTAATGCTTCTTTTAATTTCGTCTGTAATGTGAGGAATGACCTGAACCGTTCCTCCAAGAAAATCCCCTTTTCTCTCCTGGGTGATGACGGAATGGTATATTTTGCCGGTAGTAAAATTATTGTTCCGATTCAATTTCGCATTGGTAAATCGCTCATAATGTCCCAAGTCCAGATCGGTTTCCGCACCATCATCCGTGACAAAGACTTCTCCGTGTTGAAACGGGTTCATCGTCCCGGGATCAACATTAATGTAGGGGTCGAGTTTCTGGATCGTCACGGTAAGTCCTCGGCTTTCAAGAAGTGCCCCGATAGCCGCGGATGCAAGCCCTTTGCCCAGAGAAGAAAGCACGCCGCCTGTTACAAATATAAATTTCGTTTTAGATTCCATAGGCCCCTCAACCTTAGATTAAAGGCTACGATGGTTTCATAACATCGATTGTCCGATGTTATTATTCGTATTTTTTCTTAAACTCCTCAATGGTCTTTTGAACCTCCTCTAACTCATCCGTTGCATCCTGGCCAGGCCTAGAACCATTTATCGGTGGATAGATTGACCTAAGACGGTCAATATCAAAAAGCTCTTGAGGCAACGCAGGGTTTACCCGTATATTCTGTACCAGAATTTCGCGAAATAGCACATTGTTTCTGAAAAACTCTATACGCATGGGGTACCATGTACTTTCCACCTCCCGCCATTCAAGATATCGAACTTCCAGGCTGTCTTGGGCACCTGTTTTTGCATGGCCCGTTATTATCCAGCGAAAGGGTCTGAATGTTTCTTTATTCACCCAAATTTGCGGGACGGTTTCATCCGGATATTGGGCACCGATAATATAAGCCAGTTTGCCTTGAAAGCGACCGATACTAGAAATCGATACATTTACACCGACCGCTGGAAGCTTGCCCTGAAGCAAGGTCCTGGACCTGAAAAGGAGAAGATCTTTGTAACGATCATATCTGTTCTCATAACCATCTACAACCTTTTCGTCAATGACTGTCAAGGATTCATCTTCCGCTAGAACGTGAATCTTTTGAAAATCTTCAGACACAATATCCGATCGGCAAGTCGCCGGGAAAATATATCTTAAGGTTTCACCCACACGGGCGGCGCTCTGTACCGGGTTACTGTCATGAAGGATCAGATTTTGAGAAACCAAAAGACTTGTGGCCTTGCCCAATCTTTTGGTCATTATATCCAGGATGTGCGGTCCCTGCAAAACATATGCGTTGGCTGCTAAATGCGTAGATGCCAGAACGGACAGACTAATAAATATGACGATAAGATTACAATACCTCATTTGCAAACGTGGCTCCGTCTTCGAGCTCCTCTTCAATCCTGATAAGTTGGTTATACTTTGCAACCCGATCGCTTCGAGACATGGAACCTGTTTTAATCTGGCCTCCGTTTACACCGACAACAAGATCTGAAATAAAAGTGTCCTCTGTTTCACCGGACCTGTGGGAGATGACTGTCGTATATCCGGCTTGCTTTGCCATCTCGATAGTATCGAGCGTTTCCGTAACCGTACCGATCTGATTGAGCTTAATGAGGATAGCGTTAGCAATTCCTTCTTCAATACCCTTTCTGAATATTTTAGGATTGGTCACAAAAATGTCGTCACCGACGATCTGAATGGTTCCTTCTAACCGATCGGTCATCATTCCCCAGCCCTCCCAATCTTGTTCAGCCAGACCGTCTTCTATGGAAAGGATGGGATATTTATCAATTAAACCTTCATAGTAATCGATGAGGTTTTCTGCATTCAACTTTTTATTTTCTGATTGCAGTATATATTTTCTTCTTTGGTAAAACTCATTCGCAGCACAATCTAACGCCAGTCCGATGTCGCCACCTGGTTTGTATCCGGCAGATTCTATTGCCTCGATAATACATTTTATGGCTTCTTCATTCGATTCGAAATCTGGAGCAAAACCACCTTCATCTCCAACCGCGGTATTGAGGGATTTGCTTTTAAGTATCTTTTTTAAGCTGTGAAATGTCTCAGCACCCATTTGAACCGCCTGTTTAATTGACCGAGCCCCGGTTGGTACAATCATAAACTCCTGAATATCTAAATTATTTGCAGCGTGCGCCCCGCCGTTTATGATGTTCATCATGGGAAGCGGAAGACATCTTGCATTAATACCGCCAAGGTATCTATAAAGCGGTAGACCAAAGGCCAACGAAGCGGCCCTGGTGGCCGCCATAGATACGCCAAGTATGGCGTTGGCGCCTAATTTTGATTTGTTGGATGTCCCATCCAGCTCAATCATGAATCGATCCAGCGTCATTTGATCTGCAGCGTCCACTCCCCGAACAGCGGGAGTGATTTTGTTCAAAACATTTTTTATTGCAGTGGTAACACCCTTACCAGCAAATCGCTTTGAGCGCTTATCACGAAGTTCTAAAGCTTCACGTTTGCCGGTGGAAGCACCCGAAGGAACGGCAGCACGTCCAACCGCACCACAGGCAAGAAAGACATCCACCTCAACGGTGGGATTACCCCTTGAATCCAGAATTTCCCTTGCCTTAATATCAATGATTTCAGTCATGATTCCCCCATATATATAATTAGTTACTATTTTAATCGATGACCCGGCCGGCGACACGTTCCAGCACAGAATCACTCTTTTTACTTCTTGACAAGTTATGAATAAATGTTACTCTGCTGATAACTTTATGTCAAGAAGTTGGCGTGAGTAAAAACAGAGATTCAAATGTAATAATCAAAACCTTCATCTATCATGCAAAAATCGAACTTTTATTCTGATTCCCACCTGATCGTTGCGTCCATCCGGGTACTCACGCACAAGAACCATACGCCACCTTCTATTGAAGATGTTTCCACTGCTTTATCCTTTTCATCAGATAAAGGTCATTTTATTTGTAAAAAACTGCAAGGGATGGGAATCATCGACATTGTCGAAGGTGCATTTGGAATTCGCCTCTTTGTTAATGACCATCTAAAAATAGAGGAGATCCCTAAGGATGAAAAAGAGGACAAACTTGAGGCGGCGCTTAAAAAATTTAAAGATTCTAAAAAAGATTTGTCGAAGAAAATAGAATCCTTTCAAGCCCAGAAAGCAAAAAAGCAAAAAGATCTTTTTGCTCAACTGGACAAAAAGCTCAAAAAGGAATCAAATAAAAAATAGGTGAGCGTTCAGCTTATTAAATGCGTTAAGTGGCAACCTCTGGCCATTTTACTACCCATGAGGATAACACCATGAACGATCATGCCAACACCGAAAATATTGAAGAAAAAAGATCTGAGCCCAGGATCATACTGGATCAATATTATTATGTAGAATTTGTGTTACAGGAAACCGGGCATATTTATAAATTCAAATTAAGAGATATATCATCCAACGGCCTGTGTATACTGGTAAATGAAACCTCCGCTGTATTAAAGCATTTAAAAGTGGGCGAGACCCTGGACATGACATATCACCCTCCCCAACCGTCAACACCTGTAGAATCCTTAAAAACAAAAATAAGGCATATCACCAAGGATGAACAGGCACCATTCAAGGGGCATTATTTGGTCGGTCTGTCCATCTCATCGAGAGAACCGCATCCTGATTGAGCAAAAGCCGATGATACCCCATCTCCTGTGTTGTGAAGCTCCCCCCTTAAAAGGGGGGTGTTCTCCCTTGCGGGAGTGCTTCGCGGCGGGGAGCAGGCCGGTCAAGGGTTCGCAGTAGGTTATTACGGCTTCACACTTGACGCCTTTCGTAGTGACACGAAGATCCCGTTATCGGGGGATCTGGAGCATCCTCGACCTTCGGCCCATTAGGCTGGAAGAATAAAAACTTTTCTGAAAAATGGCTGAGCATCTTGCATGGATTTAGCCCGTCCTTACCACTCCGAGAGGCTCTAATAGATTTTTTTCTATCTCTTTTTCGGCCCACTTGACATTATTCTTTTGCTTCCCACTTTGGTATATATGGCTCATCTTTTCAGCATAACCCTCGGCCGTGCGATAACCGATGTCAACAGCGTTTTCTATGGCATTCCAATCGCGCGTATTTATAAATTTTTTGAAAGCAGGCCTAATTTCGGGAAATAGTTCTTTCATGAGGCCGTCTACAAAGGCCACGTAAAATGCTAAAGAAGATGCCTTGCGTTCTCTTATGATAAAGCGAAGTGTTCCATAATCATTGGTATCTGCCAGAAGGTCCTTTATAGAACGGGCAAGCAGTTCGATGGGCGTATGAGGAAAAGTGGCAATGATTTCTCGCCAGGTATTTCGATTGAAGACGGTATCCTGTATTTCTCCCAATTCATGGTATATGTACCTTCCCATTTCATCTGCTACAATTTTATCTAAGCTCTGTTGAACCTTTTTAAGATTTTTCTCATCTAAACCATAGTTTGCCAGGGCAAACTTGAGGGCAAAGCGACCCGATTTTTTTAAATATATTATTTGGTCCCAAAAAAAGAGCGTTGCCGGTTCTTTCCGTATGAGGACGCAGTCGTCTTGGGAAAGGGCGGGAATCGTTGGTAAATCACGAGCCAGTTCACGCCCCAGAATATATACCGTGTATCCGTCGATTTCTTTTTTATCTTCAATTTGAGCAAGGAAAAAGGTGGGTTTCAGGCTGTAAGCATAACCGCTCCCATAGATGACACCGTAAGGTTCAAGCACCGCATTAATCGTCTTTGTATCGAACGGATCGTAAGTCTTTCCAAAAATGGTTATATCTTCGAGGTGCCTATCCACCAAAGTGTCCCACTGTTGTTCTTTGTCTTCAATCCATTCCAAAATCTCTGAAGAATCCTTTTCAATCCATGGATCTATACCCTTTTCCCACTTGTAAAGATCGCGCAAGCGCAAGGCCAAACCGCATATAGAATAAAACCCCGCATGTTGAGAATCGGAAATATCGCAGTTTTTTAGCACTTGATCGGCTATGGTTTTAATCTCCAGCATGTTGCCTCTGTATATTCCCAACCCGGATATTTCATATTAATTTTTCAGCAAACTTATTTTATTTAATAAACTATTAAGTTAAGCGAAGCCCCCGCCTTAAAAGGCGGGCTTCCCGGTACAGCAGCATCCATGATTGCCTTGCAAATGAACGCTTTAAAAGCATGAAAAATCCGGGCTAATGATTGAAAAAAGCAATCCACCACTTAAGATAATCCATTTTCGTACGAATTCAAATGCAAAAGATCTTTTAAAAAATCAGTGGTCTTAAAAATCTCCGCAAACCGTTCACCGTGTTTACTGTTTTTCTTGTAAAATTCAATACATCGTTTAACAATTTGCAGCACCTCATCGTCGCTGTAGATGCCCTCGAGTTCGGTTGCAAGCTTTGGATGCCTCCCGAGTTTTCCGCCTAGCTGAACCCGAAACCCTTTGCGTCCTGCTCCTATTGTTCCTGATGGACAGGCACGAATGCATTGGCCACATTTCAGGCAACATTTAAAACCGATTTCAGGCGCCTTGGAAGCGTTATCGATCGTAATACATCTGTCTTTGCATGCTTCAACACAAGCATCACAAAGTGTGCATTCTTCTTCGGTAACTATCGGTACTACCGCCCCTATAATACCAATATCCTTGATTTGGGGTTGCGAGCATGCATTGGGGCATTCTGCCAAGGTAACTTTAAATTCGTGATGAAACTTGATATCGCTTGGAACGCGTTGTTTTAAAAAACTTAAAAGATCTTCTTTTTGCAATAATTGTTCGATCCTCTGGAGTAGACCGTCGCAGCTGGCGACCGGGTTGGGACAGCCACCGGATCCAAAGCATGTATCGATCTGGTACCCTTTTATTTCAGAGCTCATTTGTTTTAGATAGCGAGCCTGGGCCGCCTTAACATCAGCAAGTGATACCATTTTTTTTCCTGCTGCTAAGGCGTCATTTTCAACTCGTGCTCGAACCTTTTTTCTAACAAAAAAGGGCACTTTTTTAACGGCTGCTTCAGCATCCGACGACCATTTCATACGCTTTATTCCTGAATATAGATTTCATTGTTAGGCACCATTTACACGACGATCATATGGTTACCTTGATTTAAGTCAAAAGTAATAAAATAAATCAACTGCAAAGATAGTAAAGGAGAAAAATTGATCCGTGCGGAAGATAAAAATCGTCTTGGTAAAAATGTCACTTATTCTCTGGGCATCGTATGGATCGAATAATCAGGTTTTACCGAAGGAGCAAGCTGGAAATGAGCATGTGGGACAATCAAGGCAGAGTCCGCCATGGGCAAGCCTTGCAAAGTCTTTGTTATCCGGTTTTTCACCAGCCAACAATCTGGGTAAAATTAAATCAAAAATGGTGATGTTATGATAGAGCGCACAGGCTGGTATCCCGACAATGGGGACATGACCTTTATACGCAAGCAGGAACATAGCTCCCGGTAACACGCCGGCACCATAATATATTTGATCGACGCCGGCTTTCCTGATGCCTAACTTTGTGACATCATCCGGGTCGACCGACATCCCTCCAGTAGCTAGAATCAAGTCTGCTCCAGAGGAAAGGTGACGTTTAATTTCCAGTCCAATTACATCCTCATCATCAGGTACAAAAGCAACA
The DNA here is from genome assembly GCA_020345745.1 of Desulfobacterales bacterium. Taxonomy (GTDB): domain Bacteria; phylum Desulfobacterota; class Desulfobacteria; order Desulfobacterales; family UBA11574. The sequence continues at coordinate 2,243,579 of CP070768.1, read as the reverse complement.
CCGATTATCTCGGAGCCGATGTCC
>CP070768.1:2231249-2243455 GCA_020345745.1 Desulfobacterales bacterium | reverse complement strand
GACTGGCAGAAGATCCAAGATTCTCTTCCTTTAGGAATCGTGCATCTTTAGAAAACGAGGAGGCATTGCAAAATATTTTAGAAGAATTGAGCGCGCAATACACCGCCGATGAAGTGATTGACCGGGTTCAGCCGGTGATCTCCAAGAAAGAAGGAAGAGCTGCAGCGGTAGTTACCGGAAAAGTGACCAGTCCTCAAGAAACGCTTAACGAAGACAATTGGTGGAATCGAGGCTCGTTTACTACGGTCAAAGATCCGGTTTACAGCGAACTCACATTGCAGGGTCAACTGTGGAAGATGAGCGAAACCCCTCTACGAATTAAATGGGTTTGCCGCCCCATCGGTGCTGATAATTCATATATTTATTTAAAGTATCTTGGGTTTGGTAAGAAAAAACTGGCCAAGCTGAAAAAAAAGGGGTCATCTAACTCATAATCAAGGTAGATCCGCCAACGGGAATCGTGTCACACGCTATTTATCCTCTGGATTTTCCGGTCCATTTGAAGAAGCACCAAACTGATTGAAAAAAGATTTGAACGGAGAAAAATCAGCCAGTGTTTTTTGGGTCATATTGGAAAAATCCATGCCCATTTCAAGCCATCTTCTAAATTGCTCGTCAACAGCCGCCTTATGGGTTAGGTAATTCTGGATGGTTTGTTGGAGATGTTTTTCAAAGAATTCACCCAGGATATTATCGCCATATTGAATAATCAGATGCAGGAGAGGTTTCGGCAAAAGAATGTTTTTATTTTTTGCTTGTTCAAGAACAATCTGAGTGAGTATAAATTCGGTTACATCTTCTTTGGTTTTTGCATCGATAACCTCCACCTGTCGTCCCTGCCTGATCATGTCGGCCACTTGATTGAGTGTCACATAAGTGCTATTCTCGGTGTCATATATCCGTCGGTTGGCATATTTTTTAAAAAGAATTTTTTCTGGCATCGCTTTTTCCACCCTTGGCGAAAAATGAATTCACTATTATGCTATAATGCAACAAAATATATTTCCGGATAAAATTAAATTACACTAGCTTTAAAATAAATACAATAATTTTTTATAATTTACAATATATTATGATACATCCTCCTAATCTACAAGCTATTTAAAGTGTCTGAAAAATTTTTGTGCAATGCAAAAAAAGGTCTTGACAATCCAAAATTACAGCTTATAATTTAGTCATCCTTGATCGAGGGTAAAAAATAATTAAACTTTTAGGAGGTACTCATAGCATGGAACCAAAATTAATTGCAAAACAAATGATCGATTTTCAGAAAACCACTTTTGACAACGCCTTTCAGGCTGTGGTCGTGCAGCAAAACCAGACGGAAAAGATGACCAACACCATGTTGGATCAGACGGTTTGGCTCCCCAAAGAAGGGAGAAAGGCGATCGATGAATGGGTCAAGGCCTACAAAAAAGGGCGTGAAAACTTTAAAAAATCCGTTGATGACAACTTTAAAAAAGTTGAAGATTTATTTGCCGTAACAAAGTAAATTAGTATTTCTTCGAACGGAAAAAGCAAGATGCACCAAGCAATGGCCAGACAGTATCAAGGGAGGAAAAAATGGATCAGAAACAATTGCTGAAACAAATGATCGATTTCAACAAGGCTGCTTTTGACAACTCGTTTAACGCAATGGTCACGCTCCAGGAACTGACGGAATGGATGGCAATTACGTTATTGGACCAAGCGACCTGGCTTCCTGGGGAAGGGAGAAAGGCGATTGATGAATGGGTTAAAGCCTACAAAAATGGGCGTGAGGATTTCAAAAAGACCGTTGATGACAACTATAGGAAAGTTGAAGACTTCTTTACCGGTGCAAAAAGCAAATCAAAGTAACTTGAGTGGCTCAAAGTGAAAGACTTTGGGCCACTCTTTCTGTTTATTTGTTGAGAGGGAGCGAATGATGATGTTTGGGATGAATGAGGGTCTGTATGGTAACGATTCAAAAGAAATAAATTTCGGGAAAAACCTGGCAACATTATATAATATCATAAACATCTCCCAAAGTTACATGGCTGGTCTTTCCAAGTATGCAAATGATTTTGCAATCCCTTATCTCATTTCCACAAGCTACTTCAATCAGGTTGAAAGAAACAAGCTAAGCAGTACGTCCATCCTGGAGAGTTTGACTTCCTATATGGAGCTATGGAATTTTAGTTTTGATCTTTTCAGCAGGGGGTTTAACGCCAGCTTGCGGGCCATGGGTGACTTTGGCCAAGTTGAAGCGGGTAAGTTTGTGGATGCGTTGTTAAGAACCTATCTACGTGAAGAAGGGGAAGACATTGAAGCATTTACGGCAAGGCAGGCCAATTTGATTGACTTGGTGGTCAACGAATATGCAAAAGCCATACAGGATATCGAGTCTGAATTTGGATTCCATTTCGACAAAGGAAATAATGTAAAAATTGCCGAAACAGACCGCTTTATTCTTTACCAAATCCTTCCAACAAAAGAAAAGACAGAGGTCAACAAAAAGGGCAAGCCGGTCCTAATTATTCCACCGTTTGTCCTTGGAGCCAATATTCTGGCTTTCTTGCCCAGTGAAAATCGGAGTTACGCCCACTGTTTTGCCAACCAGGGAATTCCTACATATATCAGAATCCTGAAAGACATCCGCACCACCGAAGCGCTGCAGATAATGACCGGCGAGGATGATGCGAACGACACCCGAGTGTTCTGTGAAAAGGTCAAGGCGAGACACGGAAAACCCGTCACCTTGAACGGCTACTGTCAGGGCGGTTTTTCCGCTGTATGTAACCTTCTTTCCGGTGCATTGGACGGTTTAGTGGATGCATTGATTACCTGTGTATCTCCCATCGACGGCACCCGAAGTGAGGGCCTTTCCGGTTTTCTGAACAGTCTGCCGCAACGGTTTAATGATCTGGCATATGGAACCAAAACCCTTGCCAATGGCAACAAAGTGGCGGATGGCAAGCTGATGGGCTGGATCTACAAGCTCAAGAGCATAGAAGATGAAGCACCGATTGTTGCCTTTTATAGGGATTTTATGATGTTTGCCCGCCAGGGGGAAAAAGAGAAAAAAATCAGTAAAACCGCGGCAGCCATCAACCACTGGTTGATTAATGAACGGTTTGATCTTCCCTTGGGAATTACCAAGATGAGTTATGCTTCCTACAATACCCCCATTACTAAAGACGGGACCCTGCCTGTAAAGCTTTTCGACCGAAACCTCAATTTCAAACGGCTCAAAGCAAAGAACATCAAGTGGTTGATCTGTTATGGAGAAAATGATGATCTGGTGGAAAAGGATACGGCACTTGCCCCGCTGAATTATATCGATGCTGAAGTGACGCCATTTCCTAAAGGACACGTCGCCATCGCCACTTCCTGGTCGCATCCTGACTCGGCATGTGCCCTTCACACCCGTTTTGGCAATCAAGGGTTTAGGGGGCCTGTACGTTATCAACTCGACTTGGACCAAGAGATAGACCGCAATATTGCCAAACCGGCTACAGGAAAACGTAATTCTGACGCTCAATCCCACAAAGGAAAGAACTTGCTCTAATTGAGTTAAATCTCAATTAGGCGTTATCTGTTATTGGTTATTGGTTTTAATACCAAATTATATCTCACTTTTGATATAGATACCGAATAGTGGTCGATTAACGAGTAACGCATAACAAATAACTTTCAATTGAGCGTTATCGCTTAATTGAGTTATTACCTTTTTAGGAGATCCAATCCATGGACAGACAATTTCTGGAATTCTGGGGAAATTTTCTAATCAACGCAGCCAAGGGGCACAAGCAATTGGAAGACATAGCAAAGTGGATAAATCAGGATTTTAAAGGTTATGATGAACTGGCGGACATGTTTAGAACATTTTATGGATTGGAAAATGTCGAGGAAGACACACCCAATGATACGCCTGCCTGGGAAAATGCAGCAAAGGATTTTCAAAAATCTTTCAAGGATTACCTGGACCTGATGGGTGTGGTTACCAAGGATGAACACCTGAAATTAGTCAAAGATTACAAGGATATGAAAAAAAGGGTGGCAGATCAGGAAAAGACCATAAAGCACCTAAGGATGCTCTTGGACGAAAGGCAGACTATCGATCAATCGGAGGTCGTCAGAAGTTACCAAGACCTGATGAACAAACAAAGTGCACAATTTCAGGAGCTAACGAAAAGCTTTGGTCGATTTTTTCATAATAAGAAATCCGACGGTTAAATTAAGCAAAGAGGGGGGATCATGTTGGATATCAAAGATGCTGTAGCGGTAATCACTGGTGGGGCCAGTGGTATCGGTCTTGCCGTCGCCAAATACTGGCTTCAAAAAGGAGGCAAGGTCGTTTTGGGGGATATTGCTGAAGATGCCTTAGAGCAAGCAGCAGCCGACATGAATGGCGATGTTGTCACTGTTGTCTGTAATGTTACCCAAGAGGATGACTGCGCAAAACTGGCCGATACCGCCATAGAAAGATTCGGTCAAATCAATCTGGTAGCACCTTTTGCCGGAATCATCATGGATGGACTGATGCTTTCTCCGGACCGGGATACCGGAAAAGTTACCAGAAAAATGTCTCTGGAACAATTCCAAAGGGTTGTTGACATTAATCTGACCGGGGTTTTTCTGACCATTCGAGAATGCACAGAGCGAATGATCAACCATAACTGCCGGGGATTGGTCTGCCTGGTTTCCTCCACCGGTTCATTGGGTACAGCCGGCCAGATTAATTATTCTGCAACCAAAGCGGCTGTCTCGGTGATGCCCAAAGTCCTCACAGCAGAATTTTTCCGGAGAGGTCTTGGCAATATGATTCGTTGTGTCGCCATTGCACCCGGTTATGTGGCCACACCGATACTGGAAGGGATGAATCAAAAAGCTTTGGAAAAAATATTGACCAATGTTCCCATCGGCCGGTTGATTGCCACCGAGGAGGTCGCTTCTTTAGTGTGTGAACTGTATCAAAATGAAGCTTTGGCCGGCGATGTATTCTTTATCCACGGCGGACTGCGTTTAGGGTCCAAAGGATAACAGTGTTCATCGACAAACGACATTTTTTGGCCCATGGCAATGTTTTTCACTTTTTTGTAATCCTCAGAATTGAAAGCTATGCCTGCGGTTGAAAAAATGCTATAGCCTTACCCTGTACCAAAATCTACCATTTATGGATAAAAACTAGGTAAAAAAGGAGAGGCAATATTATGAGCAACGTCAGTATTATTGGAGCGTATAACACGAAATTCGGGTCCTTTGTTGAAAAGAACAGAGAAACCGGAGAAATAAAAGACACCAAATCGTATTATGATCTTTTGGTCGAAGCCGGAAGGGGGGCCATACAAGATGCCGGAATCGAGCCCAAAGATATTGATGGTATCTGGATCGGTGCTTGTTCACCTTCCCTGTTTGTTAATCAAGAGCATGTCGGTCCTCTCGGCTTGGAAGTCGCCCCGGAAGCATTCAGGTTTGTTCCCACCACGCGAGCTGAAGGTGCATGTGCATCATCTTCAGTTGCCCTGTATAATGCTATTTACGGTATTGAGTCCGGAAGATTTAAACGGGTACTGGTTATTGGCGTGGAAAAAATGAGTCTTCTTAACACCAAAGAGGTGACTCATGTGCTGGCATGTTCATCCCACTGGCCATCGGAAGGATCAAAAGGGATGACCTTTCCGGGATTATTTGCGGAATACGCAAAAGGCTACCAGGCGCATTATCGCTTTAGCGATGAAGAATTACGAAAAATGCTGGCCACGGTATCTGCCCTGTGTTACCGAAATGGATTTGAAAATCCCCTTGCCCATTTCAGTAAAGGAAGCCCGCCGGACAGACTCGGTCTAACCACCGCCCAGGCCATCCTCGATCTCCCTGATGAGGGAAAGGGTAGCAATCCAATGATTACGCCGCCGCTGCGGCTTCATGATTGTTCGCTCATCTCTGACGGTGCCGCTGCTGTGGTTCTGGCAGAGACAAATGATGCCGCATTGATCGGTCAAAAAGTGGTTGAAATTGCCGGTATTGGCCTGACAACGGAACGGCTTGCAGAACGCGTTAGACCCAACATGTATGAATTGACTGCCGGCAAAGAATCGATCAAGAAATCATTTAATGAGGCGGGGATCACCATTCAAGATGTCGATTTTACTGAAGTGCACGATTGTTTTACCATCAATCAGATTCTCAGCACTGAGGCACTCGGTCTGTCCAAGGACGGTCAGGGTGGATGGGACTATATTGCAGGCAAATATACGTCTGAAGATGATTGCCCGGTCAATCTTTCCGGCGGTTTAAAGTCCAAGGGCCATCCGGTCGGCGCTACCGGTGCTTCCATGCATGCCCTTGCGTATAAACAGCTCATTGGAGAGCCTATCGGCGTTGCACCCGCTAAGGGCCAACCTGAAGTCGGCGTTGTCTTCAATATCGGTGGCTCGGGGGTAACCAACTGCACCACGACGCTCAAACGTATCAAATGAGAGACCTTTGAAAAACGTTCTCTTTTGCTCAATTTCTGCGTTAGGCTCAGATTTTAATCCTCGAAATACGCAATGTATGCCTGTGGTTAAAATCTTCACCCGCCTTGAACTTGAACAAAACTAAATATTTTTCAAAGGTCTCTATCATAAAGAAAAGCCCTCGACCTCTTGAACCCTTGAATCCTCGGCCCCTCTTCTGCAACACCATTGGAGAGGATCCGAAAATATTATCCAGCTTCATTGCCCTATGGGTTGCGATCAAAATCGGTGGTGCAAAACCTAGTAAGTGAAGCTCCCCGCCATAAAAGGCGGGGTTTGTGGGAAGCAGTCCGTTCAATTTTTAGAACCACGATCGGTGGCTCCAGATGTCTTCCTGGAGGTCTTTGATATCATCCTGAAGCTCCAAGTATAAGGTGGCGTTTTGGATGGCCAGACCTCCTGTGTGGGCCAAAGCACTGACCATCATGATCTCTTCCTCTGAGAATTCTCGCGGTGATCCGGTATATAACCGCAGACATCCGATGACGTGTTCTCTGGTATTGATCGGGGCAGAGAGGATGGATACAATTCCTTCCTCTTTTTTCTCTTTGTGGAATTCCACCCTTTTATCCCTGGTAGCATCCTTGATGACGACCGGTCCGTGCTTTATGGTTTCAATGATACTTTTCTCAACTGACAGCGGGCCTCTATCCAGGTATTTATCGCTCAAACCATAGCTCGCCACCAGCTCGAGCGTCTGTTTGTTTTCATCAATGAGCAGAATAGACGCCGCCTTTACGTCCATCGCTTCGGCGATGTCTGCTGATAAAATATGCAGAATCTTCTGTATATCCAGGCTGGAATTGATATTGGAAGCCAGATCCAGAAAAAGCCTTGTATTGTTTTGAATCCGCTCCAGGAGCCTGGCCCGTTCAATGGCCATGCCGCCATGTTCTGCCAGCGCGGACAGGAAATCTATCTCGTCTTGAGAAAAATCTCTGGTGGTTGCAGTATAAAGTGCAAGAACACCAATAGCCTTGTCCCTAACCATAACCGGCACATCCAGAATAGAAGCAATACCTTCTGCCTTTTTGGCTGCATGATTCTCCACCCGGGGGTCCGTTGTTGCATCACGAATGGCAAGATAACCCCCTTTGAGAATTGCTTTTACTACCTTTTTGGCTTGCATTGGTTTCGCATGAAGATAGTCTTTCGATAACCCTTTTTGCGCTACCGGCACAAACACATCTTTCTCTTCATCAGCCAGAAATAGACAGGCGGCTTTTCCGGCCATGGTATCGATGGCACTTTGGACGATCAGATCCAAAAGTTCTTCTTTTGTAAGGGTTTTGCCAAACGCTTTACTCACTTTGCAAAATGCTTTAAAATAGTTGCTCTTTGGGACCATTTTTTTCTCCTAAATACTGCACAGACAAAATCGTGTAACGACCTTTATTTCTTTGGTGCTCTGGGAGGGCTGATAATGGCCTCACCGTCTAAAACCTGGGTATCGTCCTGGTTAAAACAGGTGGTCTTTAATCGTACCCATATCTTTTTATCCAAAATTTCAACGACCTCTACACGGGCAGTAATCGTGTCGCCGATCTTTACAGGGGCCAGAAATTTCAAATCCTGCTTAATATAGATACTTCCCGGCCCCGGAAGCTGGGTTCCGAGTAATGTGGAAATAAATCCTGCCGTCATAATGCCGTGAGCAATACGGGTTTTAAAAAAGGTCTGCTTGGCATAGTCTTCGTTAATGTGAACAGGGTTGAAGTCACCAGTTATCCCGGCAAACATATAGATATCAAATTCCGAAATTGTTTTTGCAAATTCTGCTTGGTCACCGATTTTGATTTCATTAAGGGTTTTTCCAATCATGTTCACATCCTTTCAAAGTTGAGGGTCTTTTATTTAGTGCCCCTGGTATGCTTGGCTTTGACACCGGTTTTTCTCCGTGTTTTTTTCGCTGATGACTGTTTTGTTCTTGTCTTTTTTTTGGCCTTGTCTCTTGCTTTTAGCCAGCCGGCAATCCTTGGCGCAAATTCTTTTTGACACTTGGAGCTCACGTAGATGCCGATGTGACCGGAGTCCAGGCAAACATCCTCGACATCTTTGCTCCCTACCTTGCTTGTCAGTAATTCGCAGGCTTCCGGTGGAACCAGATGATCGTATCTTCCATAATAATTCAACAATGGCATGGTAATATTTTTGAGATTCACGCGTTTTCCACCCACCCGCATTTTACTCTGGATCAGCAAATTGTCTTGATAACAATCTTTGATGAACTGACGAAAGGTCTCTCCCGGTACATCCGGGCTGTCAAAAATCCACTTTTCCATCCGGATAAAATTTTCTACAAATTTTTTATTGTCCATGTTCTCAATGAAGCCCACATACTTGTCGATCATCAATCGTGCTGGATTAAGGAGGAGAAACCCGAAATTCATTATATCTCCGGGGATGTTGCCATAAGTACCCACCATCTGATCCGCATCGATATATTTCATCCAAGTATGCAGCAGTCCTTTATCAGTATCAAAATGGGTGGGGGTCACCGTGGTAATCAGGTTTTTGATCTTTTTCGGGTAGAGTGCCGCATAAATAACACTAAAGGTTCCGCCCATGCAGATTCCCATCAGATTAATTTTGTCCAATTTTTGTTTTGCTAGGATAAAATCAACCATATTGTTCATATATCCATTCACATGGTCGTCGATGGTAAGAAACATATCTTTACGGGTTGGATAGCCCCAATCGACCATATAAAGGTCAATGCCGTGATTGAGAAAGCTTTGCACGACACTCCTGCCTGGCTGGAGATCGAGCATAGTCTCTCGGTTAATCAGGGCATAAACCACCAAAAGCGGTGTTTGGATCTTTATATCGGTTGTTGATGAGTAAATCTTTAATTTAACCCTATCTTCTTCATAAACAATGTCGTAAGGTGTTGTGGCAATATCTGTGTCGAGAGGTTCGAAGAGAATATCTGATGCCCTTTGAGCTTTTGCTTGGGTTCTTTCAGCATCTTCAGCCAATTTGGATAATATAAGGTCAACGGAAACCTTCGGCTGGCCCATCACATCACCTTTGGTTCGATTTTGGATATTTGCTTTTACCTTGCGGGTTTAAATCAAATGTTGAATCAATGCAGTACCCCAATAGATTAATCCGCGCTATTATGTATTCTTTTCAAGTGCTCTTATTTTTTTTTTCAACAGATATATTTCTTTGTAGAGTTCATCCATCTCCTTTTGGGTAGGAACAGGAAGCATGTTCAGGACATCCTGGAGAACTGCTTTTTTTGCCTTGGAAAATGCCGATACGGATGCCAGGGTTTTACGCAAATGTTGTCCGTATTCCTCGGACTGAAACAGCGTCATATACTGACCTTCCAGTGCTTTTATCCACATTTGATAATATGTTTTAGGGTCTTCAGGAAGCTCACCTTCGTCGGTCAATTCGGTCATTTGTACTTGCATGGATTTTAGGGATTTTTCAATCGGCAAATATAAAAGGTGAAAAAACTCGGCAACATTTGCCTGTAAAAGGTTGTATGCATCCGTTACCTGAAGCATGTTTTCCTGATAAAGGCGGGTCAATCCCAACTGAGGAATATTTAAATACTTTCTGAATTCTTTCTCGTAAAGTTCATTCCAGACCTTGAGGGAATCTTCATCAAGGTTCTCAAATGTATAAGACCCGGTGGATTCTCCGACCCTTCCGACATTTTCCAACCACTTTTGCTGAAGATGCATAAAACCGGTCCAACTTGTTTGTGCCAGGTTCATTAATATCACCGGTAAGCCACTGCTTCCTTTGAAAAGAGATTCGATGGTCTCGGGTTCTACCATCATCGAGGACATCGACTCCCACGCTTTCCGGGTCGTCTCCAGCGATTCCTCTACCCGGGTCCGGTGTTTATCTTTTTTTGCTGCTGTTTCGTCGGTCTTTTCACTAATACCACCCCACATCGAGAACCAAGGCTTCCAGAATTCAGTGGTGGTTTTCAGCCATTCGCTTAGTATGAATTCAGAACCTGTTTTATCCTGTGGCCTGTCAGTCATAAATTACCTCCAAGCCATCTCAAAAATACATCTAACGCCCAACTACAGTGTTGCGAGTCTCTTCAAAATACTCACATACCCTCATGTATGTTGCGTTTTTTCATCGACTCGCGCCTTGTCCTTGAATGTGATCTATATTTTCGAGATGGCTTGCTCATATTAACACGTATCTGAAGAATCATCGGTGCCGGTTTTGAGCCTGAAGAAAATATCGGGTAAAAGAGGGCATTTTCCAAAGGCCTCTTGCATATAGTTCTTAACGTTGACAAGGAACACGTGTTCTTATATCTGTTTTCGTTTACTTCAAATGAGATTGTCAACAATTTTCATGAAAAATAACCCTTAGTTGAGCGAATGTTGAGGATACGCCAGAACCAAGGCGTCAAAGGCAAAGCCGTAGTTAACTACTGCGAGCCTTTGGCAACAAAGGAGATAGCGTATCATCGGCTTTCCCGAAGGGTAAACAAAATGAAGATTTTATTTACACTTATAACTCACTTATGAACGGATAATAACTTGCGAGTTGGACCGGTATTATGCCCCGAACTAGTTGATACTCATATATTTTTTCATTTTGTTCACGCTCAATTAAGGGTAACGTATTGGTTTTAAGTTTACATATCATGCCAAAGACGATAATATATTTGTTCCGGTCAAGATGGAGGTTATAATGTGGTCGATCTGCGATTTCGATTAAAAGTTTTCATCGCGTTTTTGTTCATTATTATCGTCTTTGGCACCTTAGGCTTTAGGTTCCTTGAAGGGCTATCCGTGGTTGACGCTTTTTATTTTAGTGTCGTTACCATCGCTACTGTGGGATATGGTGATATCCATCCGTCCACCGAACCCGGCAAATTTCTAGCCATGATCCTGATCCTGTGTGGGGTAGGCACCTTTTTGGGTGTAGTCGCCAATGCGACTGAAATCATCGTCTATCAACGCGAAAAAGAAAATAGACTTAAAAAAACCAACGTAATGCTGGGAGCCTTTTTTAGCGAAATCGGGCTTCACTTGCTAACAATCTTTACAGCATTCGATTCCCAGATCGAAATCGTGAACCAAAGCCTTACGATTTCAGGAGACTGGTCGAAAAAAGACTTCTCGGCGGCAAGAAGAACGTTAAAATCCTACCAATTTGCGGTGGATATCCATAAAGGCAACTTAGAATCCTTGCACCGTTTTCTGGATCGGACCGGAGATCGCTTGTTGCGCCTATTGGAAAATCCCGTCTTGGTGGAACATGAATCATTTACCAACCTACTTCAAGCCATTATCCATTTAAGAGACGAACTTTATTACCGGAGCGACCTTCAAAAGCTGCCAAGCACCGATTACAAACACTTAGCCGGCGACATCAAAAGAGCATACCGCCAGCTGGTTTTCCATTGGATTGATTATATGTACTATTTGAAGCACAACTACCCCTATCTTTATAACCTGGCTGTTCGTACGAACCCTTTTGATCCCAAGGCTTCACCGGTTGTTTCGTAACATGGCATGCATCTTGCCAGGTGTTTTCAAGAACATCAATTACTTGAATGTTGACACTCAAAAGATCTTTTGGATTTAAAGCATGTTAAATAAAACCATAATAAAGGAGCGTTTCAGTGACTGACACCGGGAATGAACTTAGCGTACATGAAGTAAAATCGCGTATATTACAGAATATCAATGATATGCCGGAAATCGATAGGCAAAGACTTCCGTCCATATTGTT
>CP070768.1:2215474-2231149 GCA_020345745.1 Desulfobacterales bacterium | reverse complement strand
GTAGTGAGGAACCATGGTTACCGGATGACTTTAGTACCAAGGAGGATATCCATGCCCCGGTTCAGAGATCGCATTGCGCGAATTACAGCGGCACGTTTGAACCGAAGCGTTGTCATGTGGGTGTTTATCAGCGTGATCATGATTGAAGGCATCATCCTCATTCCCTCATATGAAAACCGAAGAAAAGAACTGTTATCCCAGCTTCGGGAGGTATCCACGGCCAAGGTTGAGCTTTTATTACACGATGCGGTTCGGGGCGGATCTGATGCTGAGCTGATCATGCTGTTTCGAAAACTGACCGGCAATTCGAACATTCTTGGGGGAAGGCTTTACCGGGCCGAAGGGAACGAAATCGGTTCATTCGGGGAAAAACCGTCCCTCGATGCAAAAGCCGTTGTGGAGAACGGGCGTAATGATTATCTGATTCGATCCAGCTATATTTACGAGTTTGCATACCGGTGCTCGGATTCCACGCAGGATTACCTTCTGATGCTGCGCCATGATGCCTCGACAGTAAAACATGAACTCAATGCCTTTATCTTGAGGATTGCGGGTCTGGTTTTAATCATTTCATTTTTTGTGACTACCGGGGCATGGTTGGCGCTTGTTCCGCTGGTGATAGACCCGATTTTGAAGCTCCGGCAGGATCTCAACGACGCGGGTGAAGCCGTAGAGCAGGACCGTACACCATCTTTCCGTTCGGTTACCCGGCAACGTCGTGATGAGTTGGGTGATGTCATTGCCGCGTTCAGTCAGATGTTCGACCAGATACAGCACAGCATAGAAAAGCGCAAGACAGCCGAAAACTTACTCCAGTCAAGCCTGTTGAATGTTGAATCGTATTCTAAGGCCCTGAACAATGAATTGGAGAAGGGAAAGCAGATCCAGAGGGATTTTCTCCCGAATCGTTTTCCGGAACTACCGGGTTGGGAAACATCGGCGTGCTTTTATCCGGCAAAGCAGGTTTCCGGTGATTTTTACGATGCTTTCCGGATCCCGGAAGGATTGGTCGGTTTTTTGATCGGCGATGTCAGTGACAAGGGAATCGGTGCAGCCCTCTACATGGCGCTGATTCGAAGTCTCATCCGTATATTTTCCGGACACAGCAGGCTTGTCGGTGGCATGCCGATCACAGAGCTATGCCTGGATGAGGACATATCCAATCCTGGCTCGGATGTCGCTCAGATGAATGCCCTGAAAGCGGTAGAAGTCATCAACGCCTATATCGTACAAGAACACGAGGATGATGGGATGTTCGCGTCATTGTTCTTCGGAGTTCTGGATCCAGCAAACGATATGCTTGCGTACATCAATGCAGGACATGAGCCGCTGTTTCTCATCAATAAAAATGGCAAGATGGAGAAGCTAAAACCCACAGGGCCTGTAGTGGGCCTGCTGCAGGATACAGAATATACCCCAGAGACCATATCTTTCGAACCCGGTGATGCCCTTGTTGGTTACACGGATGGCGTGACAGAAGCCCGTTCGCCAATGGATGAGCTCTATTCCAGGCGGCGCTTGCAAAAGAGCTTGGGAAACGACCCGGTTGCCAGCGCCGATAAGATTCTGGAAAATATCCAGGCGGATCTTTTCCGGTTCACTGAAGATGCCACCCAAAGCGATGACATTACCATAATTGTCGTCCGGAAGTCGGATTCCGGGTCCAAAATCGAAACGGGTTCGTGAGAACATAAGAAAAAAATGGTGATGGAAAAGACAAGAGGCATCGGATACTAAAATATATCCGGTTCCACGTCCTGACTGTAGTCCACCCCCGGCATGCCGAAACCATGATGACGTAAAAACTCTTCCCGCAGTCCCTTCACATCTCCGATATCTTCAATATTATCTAAATTTTTGCTTTTACATAGTTAATCTGGCTTTTAACTTGGGCGGCACAGCCCAAAGGATGAGCGGTAACGCACATATTCTTCCATATTTTCGGTTTTATAATCACTGGATACGCCCCTGTTTCTTCCAAGGACTTAAAATATGCCGGTAAAACATAACAACATCTGAAGCATGAATTGTAAACAAATGTCGTGTATTTCCCACATCATGCATGAGATCGCAATTCTTGCATGAATAAAGATCTAAAGGATTTTTCGTTTTGGGTTCAAGGCGTCTTTATCATTGAATTTTCCCATAACATAGAGTCTGATTTTTCTGCTTCTGGGGAATTCCTTTTTTAAAAGGGTTTTGAGCAACTTTTTCAGCTTGCCAGACTTTATCACAAACCTGTCCTTATGATAACCATCTTCAATAACCAAAAGTTTATTTTCATCTTTTTTAACAATGATGACGGTTCGATTGCGCTTATACGTCTTCAGGTCGATATAGTGCCCTACAGGAAGCTTTTCCAATCTTTCACAGACCGTGTCGATTATCTTTGTTTTGTCAATCATTAGGCGTCTTTTTTATAGGTCGGAGGAATTTATTCAGCTTGGTCCACTCGATGCCAGTCGTCAAGCTTTGGTATTCCGGCTCGCCCTCCTAATCTTAAGCTGACCATGGCGCCGGCCCATGCGGCAAAATCAAAACATTTGTCAACATGCCAATTCTCAAGCAAGCCGTAAATAAAGCCGGCGTGAAATACATCGCCACAACCCGTGGTATCGACTGCTTCCACCGGATATGCCGGCCGTTCGATAACCCTACCCCTGTCCAAGGCTACATAGCCCTTTGGCCCTAATGTTACCCCAACCACATCAGGACCTAATTCCGCCAGCTTCATACAGGCGGCCAGCGGATTGTCCTCTTCAACAAACGCTTTTGCAAATGTTTCAGAGGCCAGAAAATAATCGCTCAACCGAGCAAGTTCGAGCATACCTTCTCTGAGAGAACCCGCATCCACTACGACCTTGACACCAGCCTGCTTGGCTGTTTTACACGCAGCAAGCGATGCCTCGGGAAAGATCCCGTCGGTATGGACAACCCTGGCATTGCGTATCATACCGTAATTTATCTCTTCGGGGCTTAGAGATGGCCCTGTGGGTCTTTTCCAAAAAATCGTTCGTCTCCCGACATGAGGTTCAGCCGTAATAAAGGCAAATTGAGATGCAAAGCCATTTCTGACAAGGATGCCGCTGGTATCTATTTCTTCGTCATCTAAAGATGATCTTATCATGGCGCCAAACGGATCATCTCCAATGACCCCGGCAAAGGTACACGAAACACCCCACCTTGCAAGGGCAACCAAGGCTGTAGCTACCGGACCGCCACCTTGTATGACCATGTCGGAAAACTCACACTTTGTGTCAGGTTGTGGATAGGAAGATATTTTTCCAATATAGTCTAAACAACACTGCCCAATACCAAATACTTTAAAAATCGGATCTTTCATATCAAAGCCAAGATCATAAAGCGCCTGGGTCTCAATGTTTCTCCTGAGCCAGAAAATACGCTGCGAAAAATAAATCGAAACACCAAATTGCCTTTGAATTTATATATGAAAAGTCTGTCAGATGCAAGGTGGCGATCTTGAGATATTGAATAACCCCAGAATTTGATTTTATGGTGGTTGAAGAAGGATGGACATCGATTCACGATGTAAAAAAGGCTTTGGATCTGATCCCGACAGAAAAGTTTCTTGGGGTTTGTGCTAAACCGCCGAAAGGACGCCACGAAAGGGTATTACTATTAAAGCTAAACACCATTATGAAAATTTGACGTTGATATACGTTTGAAAAGAGCTAAAAAGATTCAAATTTAAAGACAACCGGTGGAAGTAATCTATATGGCAAGATCAGCAATGATGTTGCCATTTTTTTGGGGCCTCCAAAACTGTTGATCTTCACCTCTGCGTGTACTTCTGAATGAAATGGTCTAACAGCAATCTCTGTTGATGATTCAATTTTCCAAACTGTACACGCAATTGCCGTGTCGGCAACGACGCAAATGACACTTGGTTGTCTAGTTCAACATCCACAACCGTGCTGGCCGGTAACTTTTTCAAATAAAAACCATCACGCGCAGAAAATATTTCAACCTCATGAAACGCTTGAGTCGATTCAGTATTCCCAACATATTGGAAGGCAAGTCCCCCCTTGCTGACATCTTTAATTCGGCCCAGCCTGTCGTTAAAAGGCGATGAGACGGCAAAGGCACCTTCTTTGACCTTGAATCGCCGGTGCTTCCTTTTTTCTTTGATATCTTTCCGGTTTGTCATAAAAAACGATCCAAAGGCTGGTCAATAACCACCCCTAAAGGGATGGCATGATGATGATCCTGAAAGGATCTTAAAAAAAGTTCACCACAAAGGCGCAAAGATCGCAGAGTTTTTTTTCTTTTTTGCTTTTTGCTAGGACGCCGAAAAGCAAAATGATACAACCCTTTGTTAATATAACTTCTAAGTTATCGTTGAATTGAAATTATCTATCATGCGTTGCTTTCCTGTCTCGAATTGATCGGAACTGATTGCTTTTCCATTGCCGTCCTCTCAACGACAATGGAAAAATTAATATCTTCTGCGTCCTCTGTGTCTTGAGCAAATCTACCAGAGGCAGATAAAGCGGGCGGTGAGTATAAACTCCCTAACTGCATTGCAAAGCTGGAACCTTCAGCTTGGCTGAAGGTTTAACGGATTTATTAAATGCTGAAGATGCACAAAAACCGGCTTGTGCCGATATTTCTTTATATAAAAAATTATTAGAAAGTCAATGCCTAATTTGGCAAATAAAAATAGGTATATAAAATACGTATTATAGCAGAAATGATTTGCGATATCCGAAGGTTATTTTGGGATTTTATGGGCGAAAATCATATTCAGATAATGTCGTCTCGTCTGATTTTTATATGTCAGCCGTCGCATCAATTATCGCTCAGGGCTGTTAATATAAGTTTACAAATCACCATCTATTGAAAGGCTTATTGCATGAAATGGATTCGCCTTTCATTGTCAGGTCATTTTTCTTTTGGGCCGACGTTTAAACATCGTTGTGTATATTATAAGATTCAACACAACAACGATCAGGCCTAAAATCACTTGATGAAAATAAGTGAGGCCAGCAGGATACAAGACCGGTTCTATATATTGGATTATAAATCCTGTTGAATAACCGACCCCTCCACTTTTGATACGAAGCCAATTTTCCAGATACGTTAAAGGGCAAATCCACCCTGCAAATGAAATCAGAGCGGCCCATATGGCTGATGGAACGTGTATCCAAATCACTTTCGGCCACCATATCAACAGCATACCGCCGGCTACGGCAAATATGACATAAATAAAGTGCAGTAAAACCACCATGTCTGAAAAAAAAGAATAAACCATGTATGCAAACCCATATGGCTTTGAAAAGATGATCGTTATGAATCCAACAACCGTTTTTCACCGGTTAATTTTTGGATCTCACCGATTTCCTGGGTGACCTCCAATACCCCCATATAGCGGCCGTCTTCGGCGTGCACCGGAAAATAGCGGATCAAAATCTTGTCCCCCTTAAAGTCGATCCAGAACTCGGCTTTGTCCAGGGTGCCGGATTTAAAGCCAGCTACAATCCGCTGAACCTGATCGACACTTTTTTCCGGGTGGCATTTCTGGACTTTGCGGCCGATTACTGATCGGGTACGGACAAATACCTTTTCCTTGTCCAAACGGTTGAAATAGGCCACTATATCGTCAGCATCCACAAAAGTGATTTCCACTGGAAGGGTTTCCAGGATAGCATGAATCTGATCCTGGGACAAGTTATGCACCAGACTTTGGGTGACTTTGCGGCCCTTTTCAACTTCGGCGAGCATTTGACCGAATTTTTGCTGTGCATCGGGGCCGTAAAATTCGGTATTGATATTCTCAAAGGCCTGCAGCAACGTCTGCCCGTCGGTAGCGGACAGCACCTTCAATCCAATTTTGAAGAGGACATCATTCTCTTTCCAGATATGATTGGCCCGAATGTCGATGTAATCCATCCCTGCCTGCTTGACCCGCTGCCGTTCCTTCATGTTCATTTCCGGCACCAGCGGAATGTCACTGAATAGAGTGGCCAGTATATCGCGCTCGCTTTCATGCTCTGATAGCATGACGCGAATTGGTCCGTCTGCAGGCACCCCACGCTCGACCATCAGCGGGAACAAAACTTCCTCTTCTTTTTTGTTGTGAATGCGGTCCCCAAATTGCAGAAGAAAATCCACGGCCCGCTGTACCGCGAACAGATTGGGTTCCTGGGCCGGCATGGCCTCCATTTCACGCTTGAGCACATCCAGCGCTCGCTCGATCATCTCATGCTCATATACCAAAAATTCATCCCATGTGCGCACTGTCATATCGCCTCCTCATCTTCAGGTTTGACGGACAAAGTCAAAGCCCTATTTCATGATTATGCCAAAGTCCAAAATAAACCGTTTCATAAACGTCATGAACGCGCTTAACTTTATATCGATGCCATAGCTTTTATAAAGCGTATCAGCAACAACGTTCAGGACATTCGATTGTTGCCGAATCGTTGTGGTTTGCCTATACCTCTTATTAACAGGGTACTCAAGTTCCGCATCCTTATTTTGATCACAATCCACCTCGCAGGTCGGCTGAATAATATTTTTAAAAAGGCAAAATTAAAATAAAACGTTTTCGCACTAGCAACGGCGCGTATATATCAAATAAGATCCTATATTAATGAATGAACGATCCGTCTTCGACAAGCGATACCATAGCGCCTGGTTAATATAAATTGTGATATTTCAATTATCACACAGAATCCGGCAATATTTTGCCATTTTAAAAACATGATTCAGCCTAATCGTAGCTCCGGCTATCATAAGCGTTTAGAGGATATCCATTTTCGTATAACGATACTGGATACCCCTGAACGCCGTCACCTGGCTTTGTTATTAGATAGGAGTGTGAAACAAGAGTATCGTTTTTAAAGGTCGATAGGTCATTCCTCACTCTTCTGATATTCCGACTGTACCCGTTTCAACATATCAGAGAATTCATTCTCTGTTATCATTCCTTTTTCGATCAACAACTGGGTAACAACATCAAGCTGTATGGTATTTGAAATCAACAGTTCTTCAAAAGCGGCAATCTGATCCTGATCGAATTTTTCTCCCATTGGTTATCTCCTATAAGACCTCAGTTTTATGGCTGTTAATAAAATCGTGTCACGATTTTATATTACGCGACGTTGTCGCTACTAGGGCGAAAAGCAAACATTTCTATTCCTATTTGACCACATGCATCCAAGAAGCCGTGTCCTTTAGGACGGGCCATAGGGAAGCGATTAAAAATGAAAAGATCCTCACCCGGGGACGAAGCACTGCCGTAATGCAGAAACCCGCCCTTTAAAGCGAGGAGCTTCAATTCATCCTGCGCTGCCCCACACAGCGGGATTTCCACTGCGTTACAACAAGCAGTGGGGAAGTCAAACTTAAAATAATGCTTGGCTTCAATCCATAAAATGTTCTCTGATGTGTTTTTCAGCAAGTTTGAAGCTATCGTGATTCAACAGTTTATTGCGTAATACTTCACTGTTGTATTTCAGCTCTTGATCTTTAACAAGGCGTCTTATGGCAGCAGCAAGATTTTGTGGTGTTAAATGCTTTCGCCAGATCGATTGGGTCGCCACACCGGTTTTCGGAACCTGTTCGGCAAAGTAAAATTGGTCTGTCATGTGAGGAACAATCATCTGAGGTTTTCCGGCCCTTGCCGCTGTGGCAACCGTGCCGCTGCCGCCGTGGTGGATGACTGCAGCCATCTTGGGAAACAGGAAATTATGGGAGATCTTTCCCACCACATAACATGAGTGTTGATTGAGGTTGTCTGCACCTAAATTGGCCCAGCCACTGGCAAGAACCAGGCGTTGGTTCGCAAGTTTTGCAGCCTCGGTGACGATCTTGGTGGTCTTTCCCGGTTCACTTGCCGTCATGCTGCCGAAACCGATGTATATCGGCGCTGCGCCTGAATCGATAAACGTCATTAAACGATCATCCATGTCTGATTCTTGGGCAATGGACAGATAACCGGTCTGGTAGCATTGTTGTTTTACATCTGAGGGTACCATTGAATATTCTTGATCACACGCTAAAAGCACTCTGTTACCAATAACATGATCCCAGCAGTCGCTAACCGGGGCAAGGGCGAATCTCTTTCTGTTCTCATTGATAAACGCCCGGTAGGAAAAGTTGAACAGTTTTTTGTGGAAAACCCAACTTAATCGGTTGGTAAATTTCGAGTGCCGGTGGCTTTTTACGAACAGGGCAGGATGCTCATCAGACGGCAGGATTTGCGGACAAAAACCGATGTACCCATACGGTTTGTTGAGTAATTCTGCCACGGTGGCGCCGCCGAGACCAAATGTTACAGACAAGATTAAGTCGGTGTCCTTGGCAATTTGCGGAAGGTATTCAAATTGCAGTTTCATCTCATTGATAACATAATTCGTTAATGCTTTGGTTGCCCTTATCGGTTGTTGTGAAGGGTCCGGTGCTCTTGCTACAAACTTCTCATTGTCCTCACCTACCGGAATGAAGGGGCAATCATGTTCTTCTGCCAATTCTCGAATGTTTAACCCACCGCATATTAACACGTCATAATTCTTTTTTCGCAAGTATGAAGATAAGGCTACCGCGGGTTGAACATCTCCTTTTGTTCCACTGGCAACGATGACAATTTTCTTCATTATCCTGCTTTCAATATTTGAGTTATATCAACGGCGAACTCTTTTCTATTCAGGAGACGATGTATCATCGTGCTTCAAGATGTAAACCAATTGGGGCGATCGTTTATCCATTCATCGACTGTTTCTGGAAGCCATATTTCCAGATCTTTTGGAAAATAAAATTTTGGGTTAAGAAGATTGTCGTCCGGTGTTATGACGCCTTGTTTAATCGCCTGCCGCCAAAGCATGGTATGAGGATAAATCCGGATGCCAATGGTTATTTTCATTGCATCAAGATTTAATGAATCGGCGTATTGCAGACTTTCCTGAACAGTGCTCTTGTTCTCTCCCGGCCCCCCGAATAACAAAAACCCCATCTGTTGAATACGGTATTTCTTTAAGGTTTGGGAAATTTTTCTGACCCCTTCAGGATGGAACCGCTTGTTCATATTCTGAAGGATTGTTGTTGATCCACTCTCAAACCCTAAACTGACCTCTTTACATCCAGCCAAAGCCATTTTCTTAATTAATGCCTCATCTATTTTCCATGGATAAAGAATGCATCGCCACGAAATATTTAACCTTGCTGCAATAATTTTATCACAAAGGGCTTTCGCATAAGATAAGGGAAGGTTAAATACATTATCTACAAAGAAAAAATGATCGCAGCCAGCTTGGGCATATTTAGATATCACTTGCATAACAACCTCTGGATCACGCATCCGTAAGACTCGCCCTTCAAACCGCTCAGTCGAACAATAGCTGCATTGCAGCGGGCATCCACGTCGCGTTTGAAATGGCATCCAAATGGGTCCATCTTCCAAACGATCAAAAGGCCATAGATGAACACCGGGTAAGGGCATGGGGAGATCGTCCAGTTTATTTGTAGAACTCACTTTAACCGGCAACCTTTTTTGGGGCAAATAAAGGCCAGGAATTTCCGAAAGATCTAATTTTTTTTTAAGCCTAGCTAATAACCTAACGAACGACGTTTCACCTTCGCCTTGAATTCCCATGTCAGCTGCAAGATAATTCAGTGCACTTTGAGGGAAAATGCTATAACCCGCACCGCCTAAAATTATTGGAGCATCTGAATGTTTTCGGCAAGAAGATATCATCGATTTGACAGGTTCAAGTAGAAAATTTGGTTGTTGCATGACCTGATCGTCGATGTTTCTGACCGAGATCCCGATGGCCTCTGGTTGGAATTCTTTTATGGCGTCTTTTAGAATTTTTAGCGGATCTTCTTGGGTCATGAGATTTAAGACGTGTATATCATGCCCTGCTTCTTGAGTTGTCCTGGCAATGCACCCCAGACCCAGTGGTAGTACCGGCATGTTTATCGTTTCGGTGTTCGCAGAAACCAGCAAAACTTTCATGAATTGAATCGTTTAGTTTAATAGGTGTATGTTATTGAAATGATGAAGCGACTTAGCCAATATCGTTGCACGAGAGCATATCCCCTGAACGTCTGCGCTAAATCCCCGAGAAGGCTGGATCATGTTTTTTTAAAGGCAAAATATTTCCGGGCTAAGTGTTAAGAATGAAATATTTCAATTCATATGAAACAGGCGCAACTGTATAGCTTATCGAAGGCACATCATTTGTTCATTAGCAAAAAATCCATTTAATATGTACGCGCCGTTGCTAGTGCAAAAACGCTTTTTTCAATTTTGCTTTAAAAAAATTTTATCCAGCCGCATTGCGCTGTGGATTGCAATCTTTCCAATAATTTCTCATTGAACAAGGATCAGATAATCTATCCGGGCTCCAGGCTTTTTCTACCAGTCGATATCAATCTTGTTTTAGTTGTGTGACCCAATATTTAATGATTTAAACTTTTTTTTATAAATGCCTCAACCCATGTTTCATGAAATCATAATATTGGGTCACTGGGTGCCGATGAGTAAAACGAAAAAGATATCTCCTTGCATAAAAAACCTGGAGCCCTCTTGCCCGTAGCTTTTGAAAAGTTGCCTCCCCACAGTTAAGCCACTGACAGAGACCTTTTAAAAAATATTATCCCACCGGTTTGTGCTGTGGATTGCAGTCATTTAGAGCATAATAGTCTTCGTTAGGTGGTGTCCTTCCGGTGTTTAGCGCTTAATGCCATTAACATCTCTTCCCTTTCAGTTCGTACCTGATCCTTGATCCGCTGGACGTGACCGCGACCCAAACCCTTTACTTCACAGCCAAGTTCAAAATAGCGCTTGATCTTGACGTCATCCAGTATACCAAAGCAGTCGATTACTGCCAAAGGCGCACCGGCGGTCTCCACCACTTTATCTGGATTCAGGTCCAAATAATGCTTGTGTCTGACCGCGAAAATCACGGCATCAGTGCCGTATAACGCCGGTTTCAAGTCTTGTTCAACGCGCAGTTCGGCAAGCTTGGCTTGATTGCGAAAGAACCTTTTCAGACTATGCGTGGAAGAAGGATATTCATCTTGCTTTTCAAATTCCCACCAGTGTCGAACATAGGGATCGTGCACGCGAAGTTCGGCGCCCATTTCGGTGAGTCTGCGCACGATCAACTCAGATCCACTATATCGCGTGTCACCAACATCCTCTCGATAAGAAGCCCCGAGGAGTAAGATCTCAGCGGCGGCCAACGGACGGCTCATATTTCGGAGTGCGTCCCGAACAAGCTGGGCCACATGCAATGAACGGGTATCATTGATATCTATGGCAAGAGGGGTTATTTTGAATATGTCGTCTTCAAAGCCGTGGATGTGTCGATATGCCCACATTCCCAGACCACCGTCTTTGGGAAGGCAGTACCCTCCTATGCCGGGGCCCGGAAAAATGATGTTGCTGTGTGTGGGTCGAACCCTGATGGCCTCGAGCACTTTGATCAAGTCCACGCCATTTCGCTCGGCAAACAGGCTCCACTCGTCGAGAAACGCCAGAATCGTCGCGCGGAAGCTGTTCTCCACGATTTTCGCCGTTTCCGACTCGATGGGCCGACTTAACGCTGTAATCGGATATTCATCCGTATTGATGACCTCCTCGAGAAATTTTAATGCCCGATCTGAAGCCTCCTCGTTGGTTCCGCTGCAAACCCTCCAGAAATCGCGGATGCTGGCAACATAATCCTTTCCCGGCATCACGCGTTCAAAACTATGGGCCAACAAAGGGTCGGTTTCAATGCCGCGCTTGCGAAACACTTTTCTCATGATGGGATAGGCTACCTGTTCGGTTGTTCCCGGGGCCACGGTGGTCTCTATCAGCACAAGCGCATCAGGAGAGATGTGTTCGGCGATAACCTCCAAGGAATGCTCCAGGGCGGCCATGTCCGCCTGTCCGTTTCTCACATCACCCAGAGACTCCTTCAAGTAGTCACACTGAACATCTACAACAACGATATCCGCTAGTTTTAAGGCATCGTAAGTAAACGTGGCGGTCAGGGTCTTTTTCTCATTTACGCACCGGTGGATCATCGGGGCCACCTCTGGATCTTCTGCCTGAACCGGAGGTAATCCACGGTTCATAAGAGGGATCTTCCAATAGCTGCGCGTGCTCGGTCGCTGCATGCCAATGACAAACTTGATGGGGTTGCCATCATCATCTTCTGTGTCAGCCACCACTGCAGCCATTACAGCGCCCACAAATCCAACACCCATGACCACGACGATCTCACGGCCCTGGTCTCGATGCTCTCTGACGATATTCCTCAATCGATCAAATTCTCTAACATAGTCGTCAGGCTCAGGGAGCCTGAATTTTTCGCCATCAGGACTGATTGAATAATTCTTATCCAAGCTGAACCTCCTCTTAACATTCAATTCAAGTTTTGCTTCCCTATCCGATATCCAATTTTGTAGGCGTTCAGAGGTATCCACATTCGTTTCAATCGGATTTCTCGTCGCTGGTCATTTCAATTGTCCAGCCGATTTCCGCTCAAGATTGCAATCAAAATGGGGATGCGAAACTTAAGTTACTGTTCCAAAAATCCTTCTTTAATGGAAATTTCACCGGCATTTTTTAACTGGGACAATAAGGCAGTAAACGCCTTTGACTGTTTTTGTTGCTGTAGTCTTTGCAGGATCTCTTCTTTCTCCGCGTCAAACCCTTGGTTTTTAGATGCCTTTCTGCCATTGAATTGCATGACATAATACCCTTTACTGCCCTTTATCACCTTTTCAGGCCATCTATTTGCACGAGTGAGCTCAAATGCAGTTGTGGAAATCTCGCGTTCGAATCCAATCTCTGGAATCGAATCATTACGTTTAAAGAAATCGGTGGTGGCCGGTGTTACATGGTACTTTTCACTTTCCGTTGCCCAAGGTTTTCCATTCTTAACAGCAGATAGAAATTCATTTGCATCTTCATTCGCTTTTTCGTTTTGTATTTTTTCAACTAGATCTGCTTTGACATCTTCTTTCACTGTTGCAAATTGTGGTATTGTTTCAGGTAATTTTTCCACCACCTGTAGAATATAATACCCGTCTTTATAATCTATGATATCGCTGATTTCCATTTCCAAAAGATCAAATGCTTCCGAGGCGAACTTGGCGCGTTCGAGTACACCTTTTGCCGGGCCTTCTCGGGTAAAAAAATCGGTCGTTTTCACATTGAGTTTATGATCTCTTGCAGCCTGCAGTAAGTCGTCTCCTTCAAATGATACCTCGGAAATCTTTTCCGCTACCTCATATGCCAGGTTTTTGGCTTTCTCATCAGCCATTTTCTTTTTTATTTCTTCTTTGGCTTCATCAAATGTTAGAGTAGATGCCTTATTGACTCGTTCAACTTTAATAATATGCCACCCAAATTGTGTGCGCACAGGCTCGCTGATGTCTCCGGCATTCATGGAAAAAGCCTTATCAGCAAACGGTTTAACCATGTCCTCCTTTTTAAAAGTGCCGAGATATCCCCCGCTGTCGCCGGACGGTCCATCCGAATACTGTTTCGCAAGTTCTGAAAAATCGTTGCCTTCTCTGGCCATTTTCAAGATATTAAGCGCTCTTTTTTTGGTTTTTTCATTTGTTTCGGCGTCCGCATCCCCATCAACCTTTATAAGAATATGGCGAGCTTCAACCGTTTTGGGTGCTTTAAATTCTTGTTGATTGTCGTCATAATAGTATCGAATCTCCTCATCAGTAATTGCTACTGCAGATAGATATGCCGCCGGGGCAAAATGAAGGTAGCGAACTTTCACTTGGGCATCGGTTTTATAACGCTCTTTATTCTCCTCGAAATATGCGTTGACTTCGTCCTCTAAAGGATTGATATTTTTATAGGTTTTGGGATCAAATAAAGTGAAGTCTATACTTACGGATGCATTGGTCCAACCAAACCACTCTTTTGCTTCCTGTTCAGAAACTTTGATACCCCCATTCACTAGCATTCTCAGTTTATCGATTAGCATGGCTTCTCTTTGCGAATCCTCGAAATCTTCAGGCGTCATTCTGATTTGACTCAAAACATTCTGATAAAGGCGGTTGTCAAATACGCCGTCTCTCTTAAAGGCTTCTATCTGGGTGATGGCTGCAGCAAGCTCCTTATCAGAAACGCGGAATTTGAGCCTCCGGGCTTCCTGGACCAAAAGTTTATTATCAATCAATTGGTTTAAGGTTTGTTCTCTTACCCGAAGCATCTTAATCATCTCTTCTGTTAAACTATTTCTGAACTGCTGACGCAATTGCTCAATGAGATTGTTGTAAGCATTTCTATATTCATCCAAAGTGATTTGTTCACCGTTAACAAGCGCAACCCTACCAACCCGTTGCGCCCGAAAACTTCCTATTCCCCAAAAAATAAAGACAACGACAATAGCACCCAACAGTACCTTAATTAGCCAACTGGTGGCTTTTTCCCGCATTAACCTAAGCATATATTTCTACTTCCTTCCTAGCGTTCACTTTTTACATACCATCTTAAAAATAGATCTAACGCCCAATGTCGGCGTTGTGCGCCTGTTATATTATTTCACAATTCAGAAACGACGAAAGCTTACGCTTTGCTGAGTTTCCGATCACATATCAAGAAATCATCAAACTGCTTCGCAGTTTAATGATTAGGCAAAATTCTCGCAACATCCCGTGGTTGCTTTGCTTTTTCGCCGGATCGCGCGCTGTTCTTATACGTGAGCTGTATTTTTGAGATGGCTTGTCGTATTATAAAAAAGGCGTCGCTGCCTCTGACGTTCGGGTCAAACAATGACCGTCGTCGGCTTTCCATGTCGATCGATTTTGGTACCTACAGATTCCGAACAAAACGCACATAGATATTCATACTTATCACCTTCAGGCAGCACGAGAAGAAGGCGTTTACGGACAGAAACGGCCTGTTTGCATTTCGGACAAAAAAGCTGTGTTGCATCAAACTCCTCAAACATACCTTCTTTTTTGGGTTGAGGTGTAAATGCATCAGGATATTTCATAAATTTTCTCGGATTCATTCCTTACCTTCTAAAACCATCGATTCTTCCCCTCATTATGGCGTTGCGTCTTTCAGTCTTTTGCAGTGGTTTGCCATTCAAAAGCCACAGCGCGGCTCCTATTGAAGGTCCCGTAGCCCGCGCCCATTCCATTGCCCGGGTAATTTCGACGTTGGTTTATTCGGGGTTTGGTTAATAAAATCGTTTATTTTCAATTTGCTGAAAAATAGATATAATATTTTCTGTCTTCAGGTTTGTCAACACCTTCACACCTTCCATTCGTCTAAAATATATATTGACACAATTTTGGGTTTTTGTTAATCGGACTTCTGTGTGAGGGGCTGTAGCTCAGCTGGGAGAGCGCATGACTGGCAGTCATGAGGTCGTCGGTTCGATCCCGATCAGCTCCACCACTGAAAAATAACCTACTGTTTATGCAGTAGGTTTTTGTTTTTATTGAGGATAATTCTTCAATTCCATCTTGTTACACTAAATTCTTACACTAAGTAGCAGATGGAGTTGAAATATGAATCCTCACATAAGCAGAGCACCCTCTTATCTTGTTCGTAACCCTCATTCATACTGTTTTAGAATGTTCGTTCCTAAGGACATTCAGCCATTTGTGGGCAAGAAAGAGTTGCGTTATTCACTGAAAACAGGGTATCTGGGTGTTGCCAAGTTTAAGGCTCGTATTTTAGCC
>CP070768.1:2206861-2215374 GCA_020345745.1 Desulfobacterales bacterium | reverse complement strand
CATATGGAACTCTCCACACGTGACCCACGTTATCAGGATCGAAATGGGGAGGAATCGGTAGCTCATTACGTGTCATCAATATCCCCTCTCTGTTTGTTTTAATAGACTTCCTATGCCATCTAAGGATAAAGGCAGACGGTTGATCTAACCATTAAAATACACAACAATATTGAATTGTCAATCGATAACGGGCTTCGATTTCTTAACCTTTTGAGGAAGTTAGGCTTGATTATTTCGTATTCGCCTTTTTTAACCTTGCTTACAATGGTTCTGGTTTTTTTCGCTCGATCAGGGTTAAACATTCTCTTAACATCCAGGTATAATTATGATATTGTATTTTTATTATGATTTTTTAATACCTCGTCCACTTGCGGCTGAGTAAATATCTGTTCGCTAAGTTTTATAGACAGTTACGATTTCAAAATCCTGCGTTCGCTGGCTTGCAGCTTTTGCTCGTTTCTAAGCTCGCTACACTAAATTGCAAAAACTCGTGCTAACACACTCAAACAGTTTGCAATTTAACGTTTCACTTCGCTAAGAAACGATATGCAAAAGCTGCAAGAGGCTTCACGCCGTGATTTCGAAATCAGGCTAAGAATATAGACTAAATCCATTTTGATACCCCGGTTGCTTGCGGCGGGGAGTTTCATTACCTATCTAGGGGAGATTTTCCACGCACCGAAAAGGCGTTCAATGGGAACGCATATGAGAGGAAAAATGGTTGCGAGTAAAACTAAGATGGGTCTTCCGTATGCTTTTTTTGGACTCTTTATTTGGGTCGTTGCGCTGTTGCCGACTGTCTGTTTTGGAAAAAAACTTCCCATTGTTTGCAGCATATATCCTGTTGCCGATTGGGTCCGTCAGGTTGGCGGAGATCTGGTGGATGTAACGGTCGTGCTTCCGGCAGGTGCCAGTCCACATACATTCGAACCTAAACCGAGTATGTTAAAAAAATTTTCTTCGGCACGGATATTTTTTATGATCGGTGCCGGGTTGGAATTCTGGGCAGACAAATTTATTCGATTGTCAGACGCGAACCTCCTGACGGTGGTGTTGTCTGAGGGAATTTCTCTGATTCACACAGTGGATCATCATGATGATCATAAAGTTCGGCTTGACGAGGCTGACGCTACAGACCGTCATGCCCCAATGGCGAATCCCCATATATGGCTGGATCCTGCCGCCGCAAAATTGATGGTCAATACAATAACGGCGTCACTTTCTGAGGTCGATAACGGGCATGTCGAGTATTATCAACGTCGAAGCCGCATCTATTTGGATGTGCTGGATAGACTCGATCGTCATATCGGTACCATTGTCGAATCTTTCAGCAATAAAAAATATGTCTCTTTTCATGCTTCCTGGGTTTATTTTGCCAGGCGCTACGGTTTAGAATCTGTCGGTGTCATTGAAGCCACTCCCGGCAGAAATCCTTCACCGATTCAGATCAAGCACATTGTTGAGCGTATTAAAAAACACCACATCCAATCGGTTTTTGCCGAACCCCAGCTTAATCCAAAAGTGGCGGAAGTTATTGCCAAGGAAGCGGGTGTCACCATGCTCATACTCGATCCCATGGGTGGCCCTAACTTGCCGGGACGCCGTTCCTATGTGGATCTTATGAACTATAACGTAAATGTTTTGAAAGAGGCCATGGAGTGAAAGAAACTGACACATTGACGCCAAAAAATACCCATGACGTCCTGGTGGATCTTCATGATGTTTGGATGGGGTATGATGGTAAATGGGTTCTAAAATCGATTTTTTTCAAGTGCTATCCCAGTGAAATTGTGGGCATTGTGGGGCCTAACGGCGGTGGGAAAACAACTTTATTGAATATTATATTAGGACTTGCTCGTCCTCAAAAAGGTTCGGTGCAAGTCTTTGGACACCCGCCGGATAAGCGCAGCCGACTTGAGATAGGATACCTCCCCCAGGTGTCTCATGCCGATCGATCATTCCCGGTAACCGTTCTCGATGTCGTTCTAATGGGTCTTTATAACCGACTGGGATTTTTTAGCCGTCCGGATAGAAACAGCAAAAAGGATGCCATGGATTTGCTTTCGCAGGTTCATATGGAAGAACATGCCAACACGCCTTTTGGGGTATTATCCGGCGGACAAAAACAACGGGTGAATATTGCCAGGGCACTGGCGTCGAAACCTAAGCTATTGGTTCTAGACGAACCGTCAACCGGCGTCGACAGCGTGGCCCAGGAAGACTTTTATGAGTTGTTGGCAATGTTCAGGAATGAACATGGGATATCGGTCATTATGGTATCCCATGATATCGGAGCGATTACGTCACATGCGGATCGTGTGGCATGCCTCAATCGGCAGCTTCACTATCATGGCGACCCCGATTCATGCTTTACCAGCGATATCACACAAAAAGTTTATGGAAAGGAACATAAGTTTATCGTTCATGATCCAAAGTGCGTAACCTGTTATCAAAGGCATATCGACGATGATTGACATATTGGGTTATGAATTTATGCAAAACGCTTTTTTGGCTGGAATGATGCTCAGCGTGGTTTTGGCTGTGGTCTCTTTTTTTGTGGTGCTTCGACGTTTGTCGTTTATTAGTGTCGGTGTTGCACACTCGGCCTTTGGCGGTGTGGCTTTGGGTGCGTTGCTGGGCATTTCTCCAACACTGACAGCCATTGGCTTTTCCGTAATCGTATCAAATGCCATCGGCTATATTGGCAAGCAAGGCAAATTAAGTACAGATACGGCCATAGGAATCTTTTTTTCATTGGCCATGGCCCTGGGGGTTATCTTCATCGGCATGTCCGACCAGTATAACGTCGATCTGTTTGGATTTCTTTTCGGAAACATTCTTGCCATTACCAAAAATGACTTAATCGTCATCGGTGTATTGGGGGGGATGGTATTTGTGTCTATCGTTGTGTTGTTCAAAGAGTTGCTGTTTGTTGCCTACGACGAAGAGGTTGCATTTGTCAGTGGGATGCCCGTCGTCTTTCTAGATCATTTTTTCCTGACGATTCTTGCCCTGTCAGTGGTCATCAGTATGAAGGTTATCGGCATTATTCTTGTGTCGGCGCTGTTGGTCATCCCCGGTGCAGCAGCTTTACAATTAACCCGTCACTATGTTTCAATGATCGTTACCGCCGTGATTATTTCTATGGGTTCAACCATCGGCGGTCTAACGCTCTCCTATTACGCCGATCTGGCATCAGGTGCGACCATTGTCACGCTTGCATCTTTTATCTTTTTCATCTCATTTCTAATTGGACGGCTCCGCAACTAATGAATTTCTCATGACGTTTTTTTGAAAATGTCAATCAACAAGCCATATGTGGTACTAATGATAAAGGGCTAGGCATACAAAGAGGAGATCCTGTTTCGACCGGTGGCTTTTGATTTGTACATGGCCTTGTCAGCTCTTAGAATAAATTCCGATACCTCTTCGTCGTTGTGGAATTGTGTAACCCCGATGCTGATGGTTATCGTATAGATTTTTCCGGGTTCCGGCAAAAAACATTCCAACTCTACCGCTGTTTTAAGCCTATTGGCCACATTGTTGGCTTCTTCACCTGTTGTTTCCGGCAGGATAATCGTAAATTCTTCTCCACCATATCTGTAGGCAGAATCCATTGTCCGTAAACAGGATTTTATGATTTGACCGAGCCTGACGAGCACCTTATCACCTTCAAGATGTCCATATGTGTCGTTAAATATCTTGAAGTGATCAATGTCCAAAAGCAGGAGGGCGAGGGAATGACTGTAACGGTTGCATCGATCAATCTCTATTTCCAATTGATTGTAAAAGTGTCTTAAATTGTAAAGTTTCGTTAGTCCGTCAGTAATGGCGAGCTTTTCCAACTTGCCCAGCATTTGGACACGCTCTTTATTGAGTTGTCGTTCTTTTATCACCCGCTTTAATCTGAGCGACAACTCTTCGAAACGGACGGGTTTGAAAACGAGGTCACTGGCACCTTTGTTGATGACTTCCTCGTAGGAGTAGTTCCCACTGTAGCCCGTCATTACGATCACGTCTATATCATAGTTTTGTTTTAATAAATCGGTAAGTTCAAGACCGTTTTGGTCCGGCAGAGCGGCATTGGTGATGACGACATGCACTTGGGTTGTTTTTAGTAATTGAAGCGCCTCTTCCGCACTGGACGATATCAGGGCATGGTAGCCTGATTTTTCTAAAAACGCCTTCATGGAATCCCTGATGTCAGCGTCAGCATCGACAATTAAGATATTTTCATTCATTTTTTTACCGTTTAAGCCAATATTTTACTCTAATTGAAAAGAAACCGGATAAGATGCCCTAAATACTGTTTCAATAGGGGCTTGAGCAAAAAGGTGCCGATCAATTAAGATCACGGGGTTGACATAGTTAAAACCAATCTGATAAATTACTCTTCTTTTTTGTTAAACACTTAATATAACTAGAAAGAAAGATTGTGTCAATAGACTTTTAAATACCATAGAATGTAGCAACGGCCTGCACGGTTAAAATGATAAACATACGAAATTTCAGCATTATCGCACATATCGATCATGGTAAATCTACACTTTCGGATCGATTAATTCAGGCGACACATGTTGTTTTGGATCGAAATTTTAAAAACCAAATTCTTGATTCAATGGATATTGAACGAGAGCGTGGAATTACCATAAAGAGCCAGACGATATGCCTGCCCTACATCTATGAAGGCAAGCAGGTCTATTCGTTGAATCTCATAGACACACCGGGCCACGTGGACTTTACCTATGAAGTTTCCCGGGCACTTAAGTCATGTGAAGGTGCGCTTCTTCTCATCGATGCCAGCCAGGGTGTAGAAGCTCAGACGCTGGCAAATCTTTATCTTGCGATGGAACACGAACTCGAGATTATCCCTGTGATCAACAAAGTAGATCTCCTATCAGCAGATATTGAAAAAACCAAAAAGCAGATAGAAGAGGATCTGGGGCTCGATGCTGAAAGCGCCATACTCGCTTCAGCAAAAGAAGGAACCGGAATCGAGGAGATACTAGAAGGCATCGTCAAATACCTTCCACCACCTTCCGGAGATCCCCAGGCGCCACTAAAAGCGTTGATCTTTGATTCACACTACGATCCGTTTCGGGGAACCATCGTCCATTTTCGGGTTTTTGAAGGTCAAGTAAAGCCAAAAGATTGGGTGCTGTTTAAGTCCAATAATGCGGTTTACAGAGTTGAGGAGGTCGGTATATTTCAGATCGAACGGGTTCCCCAGAAGGTCATTTCTGCAGGCCAGGTCGGTTATATGATTGCCGGTATAAAAACCGTGAGCGATACGAGATGCGGAGATACCATTACACTCAAAGACCGACCGTGCAAAACGCCTTTGTCCGGGTTCAAGGAGGCAAAGCCGGTGGTTTTTTCATCGATATATCCCGTCGCTTCTGATGATTACGGAGATCTTTCTGAGGGTATGGAGAAACTCAAATTAAATGATGCTTCCCTCATTTATGAGAAAGATTCATCAATAGCCTTGGGGTTCGGGTTTCGATGCGGTTTTTTAGGGCTTCTTCATCTTGAGGTTGTTCAGGAGCGGCTTGAACGGGAATATGGTCTTTCCTTGATCATAACGGCACCTTCTGTTCAATATCAAATTATCATGAAAAACAGCGGAGCAATAAACATCGACAATCCAGCTTTATACCCTGATCCGGCAATGATTGAACAGACAAAAGAACCGTTTATCCGGGCGTCAATCATCATACCTGATCGATACATGGGTCAGGTCATGAAACTTTGCCTCAGTCGCAGGGGAATTAACAAAAATTATCAGTACCTGACCAATGATCGTTTGGAGATGATTTTTGACCTTCCACTCGCCGAGGTGGTTTACGATTTTTATGACATATTAAAGTCAACCACTCAGGGGTATGGATCGTTCGATTATGAGTTAATTGATTTTCGAGAAACCGATCTGGTCAAGCTTGACATTCTTATTAATGGTGATCGTGTTGATGCATTTTCTCAGCTTGTTCATAAGGATAGGGCGGTAGAGAGGGCTCGCTATGCATGTGAAAAGCTTCGGGATGAGATCCCCAGACACATGTTTAAAATTGCTATCCAAGGTGCTATTGGGTCCAATATTATTGCACGCAAAACCATATCTGCTTTCAGAAAGGATGTAACTGCCAAATGTTACGGTGGTGATATCACACGCAAGCGAAAACTTCTCGAAAAGCAAAAAAAAGGAAAAAAACGGATGAAAATGGTGGGTCAGGTTATGATTCCACAATCTGCATTTCTTTCGGTGTTAAGGGCGGATACGGGATAGGGCGGATCACCCTGTTAATATGAGATTGATATCGACTGAAACAAAAAGCCGAAGCCCCGCATCAATGAAATAAACCCGAACGTTTTGAGAATTTAAGTAGATAGGAGTTAACATGGGAAAGACCATTGCTGAAAAAATTATTGAGGACCATTATATTGACAACCCTCATGACGATATTCATGTTGTTCGGCTGGATGCGGTTTTATGCCACGAAATTACCACGCCGGTTGCCATTAACGATTTGGTCAACCGCGGAAAAGACGAGGTATTTGATCCGTCTAAAATCAAGGCCGTCATCGATCATGTGACACCAGCCAAAGACTCGAAAACCGCGCTTCAGGGAAAAATCCTTAGAGAGTGGGCGCTACGTCACAATATTCGGGACTTTTTTGATGTTGGAAGAAATGGCATCTGCCATGCGCTATTTCCCGAAAAAGGTTTTATACGTCCGGGTTATGTGGTGATTATGGGTGATTCCCATACCTGTACCCTGGGTGCATTCGGCGCCTTCGCAGCCGGCGTCGGAACCACGGATCTCGAGGTTGGCATCTTAAAGGGCATTTGCGCGTTTCGCTATCCTGCTACGATAAAAATAAACATTACCGGCGACTTACCGAAAGGCGTCTATGCAAAAGATGTTATTCTTTCCATCATTAGCCGCCTGGGCGTTGATGGTGCAACGAATAAAGTGATAGAATTTGTTGGTCCTGTAGTAGACAACATGAGTATGGAAGCCAGGATGACGCTATGCAATATGGCGATCGAAGCGGGTGGGACATCCGGCATTTGTCTTCCGGATATGACAACGGTCGAATACCTGTGGGCGTTCATTAAAGATGAATATGCTTCAAAAGAAGCAGCACTCGAAGATTTTGTCCGCTTTTCTTCTGATGCTGATGCTGCATATGATCGGATTATTGATCATGATGTAAGCCGTCTGGAACCGCTGGTAACCTTCGGGTATCAGCCGGACCAAGTGAAACCGGTAAAAGAGATTGAACCCATTAAGGTGAACCAGGTCTACATCGGATCCTGCACCAATGGAAGAATCGAAGATCTTAGAGTCGCTGCTCAGGTTCTTACCGGCAAAAAAATCAGCGATTCGGTGCGGGGTATCGTGGTGCCAGCGACAACTGACGTCTATCGCCAGGCCATGGAAGAGGGCATCCTAAAAATTTTCATGGATTCGGGGTTCTGTGTCACCAATCCGACGTGTGGCGCCTGTTTGGGCATGAGCACCGGTGTGCTGGCCGAGGGCGAAGTGTGCGCCTCGACCACGAATCGAAATTTCAACGGTCGTATGGGGAAGGGCGGAATGGTTCATCTGGCAAGTCCTGCAACAGCGGCTGCTACGGCCATCGCAGGATATATTACTAACTCCAAGCTTTTCAAGGATTGATGGCTTCGTAAAAAGTCCAATTTCTGTGTTGCGCTTCATCCCGTTGTGATTGCGGCGTACGCTAAGTACGCCTCATCACACGGGATTCGCGACGCCTTGAACTTGAACTTTTTGCTTTGCCATCTGATTTTCGACTTTTTACGAGTTCGTAAAGGATTAAACGATGAAGAATTTCAGTGGAAGCGTACTTTTTCTCGACAGGTCAGATATCAATACCGATGAGATCATTCCGGCAAAATACCTAACAGAAATTTCAAAACAAGCACTCAAGCCCCATCTCTTAGAGGATCTCAGGCTCGATGAATTCAATGCTCGGTCTGATATTGAAGGGAAACGCGCCATCATTACCAGAGCAAACTTTGGCTGCGGGTCTTCCCGGGAACATGCCCCCTGGGCGCTTGAGGTCAACGGCATCCATTTGGTTATAGCTGAAAGTTTTGCCAGAATTTTCAGACAAAACATGTTCAACTGCGGCATGATGGCAATTGAGTTGCCTGCTGAAACCATCGACCGTATCTTTACTGATTTTTATGGAAAAGAAACGCAGGTGGAAACGAATTTTGAGAAAAATGTCTTTACCCTGACAGCCGACAACCACCGACTGGAGGTATCGTTCTCCATGACCGATTTTGATCGGGTTCTGGTTGAGAGTGGTGGGTGGGTTGAATACGCTGATTCAAGATATTAATACGACCAACGTGTAGAACTGATAGTTCGAGATATTCTCTCAGGATAATCTACAAAAAAGATAACGTAATCCAGAAAGGGTTCAAGGAGCCAAGGATTCAAGGATTCGAGAGAGATGCTTTAAAATTGAATGTAAAAACT
>CP070768.1:2193708-2206761 GCA_020345745.1 Desulfobacterales bacterium | reverse complement strand
AGACTCAGTTGATATCCGGCTTGCTGCTGAATATGGGTGCGAAATTTAAGTCATTAATTAAATAGGAGACCTTTGAAAAACGTCCAATTTTTTTCAAGGTCAAAGAAGGCGAAAATTTTAACCACAGGCATAAATAAAGTATTTCGCGGATTAAAATTTAAGCCTGACACAGAGATTGGACAAAAGAGGGTGTTTTTCAAAGGTCTCGAAAAAGGAGCATATGATGGCGTGTGACAATCGATGCGAAATCGTAATTTGGGAGGCAACAAATCCCCTTTTGGTAAAAGAGGTGGCATCTCCGAATGTGGATATGGATGATGCCCAACTGTTAGCCGTGGCCACAGAACAGATCATTAAAGAAAATACCAGCAGAACGGCTGTTGGCTGCCCCAGTGGATGTGAATGTATGCCGGTTGGAGAGCCCGAACGGGTGTGGCGTGGTGACAGATTCATAAAAACCGTTATCACCGGAACATCGACCGACGGGAAAGAATGGAAAGCAGAGTTTTTATTTAAATTGAATTTAACCAAAATTCGCTACGCAGGCGAATGTGTGCCCATGCATGAACATATCGAACCGATACATGTTGATTTTGAACCTATGCCTTAGGTTTGGGTATAAAGATTAGCTTTTCGTTCGTTCTAAAATCATTCCCCGTGTGCTGATGACCACCTCTTCCATGGGAATTTTTTTACCGGATAATTCCAACCCTTTCTTAACGATCATGGGAAGCCCCGAACAGCATGGTACCTCGACAACCACAGATGTGATGCTTTTGATGTCTGCGGTTTTGAATATGTCTTTGAATTTATGAATGTATTCGTCTACGTCGTCGAGTTTAGGGCAACCCATTGTCACCGCTCTACCTTTTAGAAAATCTGTGTGTAGATTGGGGAATGCTACGGGGACACAGTCTGCCAGCACCAAAAGATCAGCGCCTTTAAGAAACGGCGCGGTTGGGGGTACCAGCGTTATCTGAACCGGCCAGTGCGAGAGGGCGGATTCAGTCTCGGCACCGATCACTGCATGTTTGTTGTGCATCGGCTGGGCAGCGGGAGGGGCAAAGGACTGGATGCTTGCCGAAGGACATCCTACAGGGGCGGTGTCTTCTTGTGGCTGATCCTTTAACGCTTCCAGATGCTCTTCTACGGCCTCCTCGTCGAATTCATCTGACTCCCGTTCGATAATTTTGAGAGCGCCGGTTGGGC
This sequence comes from Desulfobacterales bacterium, assembly GCA_020345745.1. Classification (GTDB taxonomy): domain Bacteria; phylum Desulfobacterota; class Desulfobacteria; order Desulfobacterales; family UBA11574. The sequence goes on along the minus strand of CP070768.1, from coordinate 2,205,552 downwards.
ATTCACCTAAACACGCACCAAGGCCGTCACATAATTTGTCAGCAATGATACGGGCCTTACCGTCTATAATCTCCAGTGCGCCTTCTGCGCATGACGGTATACAGAGACCACATCCATCACACAGCTCATCGTCTATTTCCACAATTTTACGCAACACTTTCATGATTCTTTCCTTTTATGGTTGACCCATCTGCATTGAGGTTTGCCTCGATGGGGCGTATTCGTTAATGGTTATGGGTTTTTATAGCTACAATCGCAATAACATCTCACTGTTGATTGCATGATTAAAAAAATATCTAGGTTTGATCCCTAAGCGCTTACGAGGACATCTCTGGCCACTTCGCGGCCGCCTTCGGTTAAAAATGAATTGTCGATGATTCGGTTCAGTCGATCTGGGTCAATGGGATTTTCCTTATGCTTCTCCTCAAGGTTTGCGATCAGATCCGAATCATAAACCACCTTAAAGTTCGTCGTTTCCTCGGCTCTTGGATGATGGTGATGTCCGATGATATCACAGATTTCTTCGATCAATTCATCTTTTGCTCCCAGCTTGATCATGATCGATCTTGCAATACCCGGGCCCTCCTTTTCCTGGTATTCTGCCGCAGTGCTGAAATGTTTCCGTTCGGCTTCATGGATACCGATATCGTGAAGGTATGAAGCCCCTAGAATCACCGCAAGGTTACCCATTTCCTTTTTGCCGATTTTTTCAGCATACCGTGCCACCCGCGTCGCATGGCCGATACGCTTAAAATCAGTTTTAAAGTAGCGTTTCATCTCTATGGCGATTCTATCCTTTAACAGATCATCTCTTTGGGCCACGGCCTCAGGTGGTAAATCGCCCACGCATTCCTCGGCAAACTGGCAGTATGAGGCGCATCCAAAATCCATTTTTGGGTTTGCGAACCGGTGACCGCATTGGTCGCATTTGCGGGCGGTGTCGTCTTTGAAAAATTCCACTATGCTGTTACATTTAGGGCATTTTTCGTCAAAAATGGCCCCCGGTCTCCAGTATCGGCTGTCTTGTCCCGGGCATTTCATCTCTTTTCTCCTGTGACAAACATTTTTCTAAACAGGATTTACAGGATGTTGTCATGTCTTTATTATCCTGTAAATCCTGCTTGTAATATAATCATCCCAGAATAGCTTGCAAATCTTCATCCGGTGAATTGATCGGCATGATATTAAATTTATCAACCAACACATTCAGAATGTTGGGTGAGACAAATGCCGGCAATGACGGTCCTAATCTAATATCCTTTATGCCGAGATAAAGCAGCGTCAACAAAATCGCGCAGGCCTTTTGTTCGTACCAGGACAGAATCATTGAGAGCGGCAAATCGTTTACCCCGCATTCAAAAGCATTTGCCAATGCCACAGCGATCTGAATGGCTGAATAGGCGTCGTTGCATTGGCCCACGTCCAAAAGTCTTGGGATGCCGCCGATATCCCCCAATTCTTGATCAAAGAAACGAAATTTACCGCAGGCAAGAGTCAGGACTACACAGTCTTGAGGAACTTTTTCTACGAACTCGGTATAATAATTGCGGCCGGGTTTTGCACCATCGCATCCAGCCACCAGAAAGAAGTGGCGGATCGCCTTGTTTTTAACAGCTTCGACCACCGTTCCGGCTACTTCCATTACCGCGTTGTGTGCAAACCCTACCATGACTGATTTCCCTTCTACATCATCGGTAAAACCTGGCATTTCAAGGGCTTTTTCGATGGCCGGAGCAAAATTTTTGTCGGCGATATGGGTGACGCCGGGCCAGCCAACCAGGCCGGTTGTGAAAATATTGTCCCGATAGGCATCTTTTGGCTTTTGAATACAGTTCGTGGTCATGACGATGGCACCCGGAAATGCGGAAAATTCTTTGGCTTGATTCTGCCACGCAGTGCCATAATGTCCGAAAAAGTGAGGGTATTTTTTGAGCTCGGGGTAGCCGTGACAAGGCAACATTTCGCCGTGTGTGTATACATAAATACCTTTCCCTTCGGTCTGCTTCAAAATCTCCTCAAGGTCTTTCAAGTCATGACCAGATACCAGGATCGCCTTACCTTTTTTCGCGCCAAGAGGGACGGCGGTCGGAGCCGGATGTCCGTATGTACCGGTATTGGCTGCGTCCAAAAGCTCCATGGCTCTCAGGTTGATCTCTCCACATTTTAGAACCAAGCTAACATATTCGTCGGCACTTAAATCGCTGTTTAAGGTGGCGGCCAGGGCTTCATGAATAAACGCATAGACGTTGTCGTCCTCTTGACCTAAAATTCTTGCGTGGTCTGCATATGCCGCCGTACCCTTTAGGCCATAAATGAGAAGTTCTCTTAAAGAGAGAATGTCGGGATTCATATCCGAATATGATTTAACACCTACTTTTTCACCTTGAGCCACCAGGTCCGCTTGTGTTCCGGATGGAATGAAATTGGCCGGGCTATCCGGAAAACGGGTATTACCGCCGGCAGCAGCAATCTTTTCCTTGAGAGAATCTCTTAAGCCGACACATTTCGTAATGAGTTGGACAAATCTTTCTGGATCAAAATCCACATTGGTCAACGTTGAAAAGATCGCTTCACAGGTGAACGTGTTGACAGCTGCATCATTTATACCGACTTTTCGTCCTTCTACGGCCAAGAGAGACAATCCCTTGACAGCGTAAATGAGAAGGTCTTGCAGAGCCGCAACCTCAGGCTGCTTGCCACACACACCGATCTTGGTACAGCCTTCACCTTTTGAAGTCTGTTCACATTGATAACAAAACAGAGGGTTCCTCCTTTCGCTTTACAAATTAAATTCATTAAAAAAGTTACGTTTTCATTGCTTGAGTGTAAACATAACCCATTAGAAAAGCCATTACCTTGACTTAGGTCAAAAAAAAGTGATAGTTTGTAGAAAACAGTTAAAAACCATGAAAAAAATTTTAGATATCATTGCAAAAACACCTCTATTCGGCGGCCTTCCTGAAACCCAGCTCGAAGATATCAGAAAAATAGTTGTATCGAAGCATTTTAAAAAGGGTGAGATTATCTTTTCTGAAGGCGATGATGGTGTTGGCTTTTTTATCATTGCAGATGGTAAAGTCAAGATATTTAAGGTGTCATCTGAAGGAAAGGAGCAGATTCTCCATATTTTCGGTCCCAGTGAACCGTTTGGAGAAGTTCCGGTCTTTACCGGCCAGCCATTTCCGGCAAGTGCTGAAGCCATTGCCAGGAGCCATCTGTTGTTTTTTTCTAGAGCTGATTTTGTTGGATTGATATCAAAAAATCCCTCCTTGAGCTTGAATATGCTCGCCGTCTTATCCAAGCGGTTGCGCCGGTTTACCGTTCAAATAGAAAATCTTTCCCTAAAAGAAGTGCCCGCCAGGCTCGCTTCATATTTATTGTATATGGCCAGCGAGCAGGATACGGATGATGTTGTGGTCTTGTCTATTTCAAAGGGACAGCTGGCCAGTCTTTTAGGGACGATTCCTGAAACACTGTCACGGATTTTTGCCAAGATGACTGGCCAGGGTTTGATCAGGGTGGACGGCCGTCATATTACGCTGATCCATCCAAGTGGATTGGAAGAACTGGCAGAATTTGGTAAATATGTCTCGTAAAACTGCCTTTCTATAATAGTTTTTCGTCCATGACTATTGCACGAGAATGATCATTGGCCTTTATAAGACGACGTTATGATTTGGGTCTGATCTGTGGGAGATCCCTGTAGTAACTTGCAGGGATCTCCCCGGCGAGGGGTTTTCCTTTTGACATTCCGCCGTTGGCGGGAGGAAAAAGATACGTTTTTCAACAATCTCTATGAGGGCTTGTTAGCTAATCTCTGCCTGTTCAATAATATCAGGTATAAGCTCTTCCCAGCCTAAGGTCATGAGGTGAACACCCTGGCAGAAAGGTTTGACCTGGCGGGTCAACCGGGCAGCAATTTCAACAGCCTTCTTTTTGATATCAGATTTTTCCGTATTTTTCATTTCTTTAATCAGACCGTCGGGGACATTAATCCCGGCTACTTTTTCGTTCATATACGAGGCCATTCCGGCTGATTTTAGAATCACGATGCCTGCAATGATGGGAACTTGAAGTCCATTGACCTTGTTCACGAATTCACCGAATTGTTCCACATCGAATACCGCCTGGGTCTGGAAAAATTTCGCCCCTGCTGCCACCTTTTTTTTCATTTTAATGATTTGCGGCTCAATTGGATCGGCTCCCGGTGAAACGACTGCACCTTGAAAGAAATTTGGCGATCCATCAAGGTCATGCCCGGTAAGGTCTTTTCCGGAATTAAGGATGCTCGACGCCTTCAATAGGTGGACAGAGTCAAAGTCAAAAACGGGTTTTGCTTCCGGATGGTCACCAAGAGAAGTGTGATCTCCCGTCAAGCATAAAACATTTTTAATCCCAAGTATCCATGCGCTGAGCAGGTCCGATTGAAGCGCAAGCCGGTTACGGTCACGGCAGGTGAGCTGGTAAACAGGTTCTATACCTCTTTGTTGAAGGAGATGGCAGGTGGCCAGTGATCCGGCCCGCAATATAGCACTCTGAAGGTCGGTAACATTTACTGCGACAACCTTATCTTTTATCAGTTCTGCCTTTTCGAGATGTTTTTCAATATCTGTCCCTTTAGGGGGTCCAATTTCACCGGTAAGCACAAAACTCCCATTGTTTAATTTCTCTTTTAAGCTACTCATTTGAATCTCCTTTGAACAACTAGTAAAAATGTATTTAAGATTAATCTTCTCTTGAAACCGTATGCTCGCCGGCAAGTGATTTAAACGTAGCTTCAGTACCTTTCACAACTAGGCTTCGCGGGCGGCTCCATTTTGCGAAGTTTTTGGGATCGTAATAGGCTTCAAGAAGATGCAGCTTTCCTGCATCTTTGAGGCGTACGTATATCAAATGCCAACCGCAATCTTTCTCTTTATCTACTTCACACTTTCCATCTTTCGCTCCGCCACACGGTCCGTTAAGGAGCATCTTTGAACAGAGTGTCATGGGGCACAATCCTGCGGTATATGCGGTTACACATTCGCCGCATAGGGAACAGTATTCTTTAACGATTCCAGGTTGCTCGGTCTCGCCCCCGAAGATGGTGTCGCATCCGGGATGAACTTCTCCGCCGTCGGTGGCATCGATAACCGTGTGTATTCCCTGTCCGCAGGCTAGTACCAGGAATGAGTCGGCAGCATTGTTTTCATCCAAATTTTCTTCTATCATCATTTTCCGGCACATGGGGAGGCTACACAAGCCGACTCCGCTGGGTGTAGACGAATAACCAATGACATTAACCCCTTTCTTTTCCAATCGCTGAGCCATCTCTTCGGTTTCTTCCGGTCCTCCTGACTTGCACTTTTCAGCACAGTTGCCGCAACCAACAACATAAATTTTTTCATCAGGTTGCAAATAGGTCAGAATAACGTCCATTTCTTTCTGAATTGTCGCATGCATGCTAATCCTCCTAATAGGTTATGGTGGTATTAATGGTTTATGTATATGAATGAAAGCAACACGCAAAAATTGTGCCGGATAATTATATGCCATAGCATTAATGATAACCTATTGATATTAATTAATAATGTATATAATCAAATTGTCCTTGCCATGCAAAAGTGTTTAATGTATTTAAACAGGTGTTTAAACAGTTGGGATCAACCGTAAAGACATTCGGAGTTATGTTTTGATGGAAGACCAAGACATCAACCTGTACTGGAGGCGTATCGTTGACACCATGAGCGACGGCCTCATCCTTGTTGGTACAAATGGCTCAATTATCTTGGTAAATCAGTCAGTTGAACAGCTTGCCGGGTATTCTTCAGACGAAATCATTGGGCGCCCCTGTACAATCCTTATGTTTTTGAAGTGGTTCAGAAAACCGCCCAAAGTGACGCACCGGTGATTATTTATGGAGAAAGCGGCACGGGTAAAGAGCTTATCGCCCGAGCCATTCATCTTGTCGGCAGACGAAGGGAGGGCCCCTTTGTTCAGTTAAATTGTGCGGCATTAAACGAAGCGCTTCTCGAAAGCGAGCTGTTCGGGCACATCAAAGGTGCTTTTACCGGGGCGTATCGACATCGCCTCGGCCGTTTTGAGGCTGCTCATGGCGGAGACATCTTTCTCGATGAGATCGGAGACGTGCCCAAGTCGATACAAGTAAAGCTCCTTAATGTTTTGGAAACCAAGCAGTTTGAACGTGTCGGAGACCAACAATCGATCTCAGTGGACGTCCGGATCATTACGGCAACCAATAAAAACCTTGAGGAATTGATTGCTCGGAAAGAGTTTCGGGAAGACCTGTTTTTTAGAATTAATGTGATCCCCATAGCTGAAAAATTTTCATAAAATATCCGGGCTAGATAGAACTGGCCATGATATCTGCGATATCTGCAAAGGCCTTTGTTACTGGTGATTCTCGATATAGGTCTTGGAAAGATGTGCCGGCGTCACCGCATGACACCATTTTGGGATCAAAGGGAATCCTTCCAAGAAACGCTATTCCTGTTTCGTTTGCAGTCTTTTCACCTCCACCTGAACCGAATAGATCGATGGTTTCGCTGCAGTGTGGACATGCAAAAAGGCTCATGTTTTCAATCAATCCGAAAATTTCCATTTTTACGATTTTGCAGAAATTGATCGATTTTCTGACATCTGCAAGGGAGACTTCCTGAGGCGTTGTGACGATTATAGTTTTGGCGTCTGCAATGGTTTGCGCTACGGTTATTGGTTCATCTCCCGTTCCAGGCGGAGAATCGATAATCAGATAATCAAGCATGCCCCACTCCACCTCACCGATAAACTGCTTAATTGCAGAATATTTCATTGGGCCACGCCATATAATCGCATCGTCCCTGCTATGCATTAGCGATTCAATTGAGACAGCGCTCAGATTTTCAGAAAAGCGTTTGGGGTTTAGCTTTTGGTTTTTGTTAAGGGATAGAATACCTTCCAGCCCAAGCATTCTCGGGACATCAGGACCGTGGATATCTACATCCATAAGACCCACCTTAAACCCTTTTTGGGCAAGTGCAATAGCAAGGTTTACAGATACGCTTGTTTTTCCCACCCCACCTTTTCCGCTCATCACGAGAAATTTATGTTTTATTTGTTCCAGTGATGCATTAACAGATGCATCCTGATCCGATTGGCTTTTATTTTGGTTTTGTGCTTCCTCCACACTTTCATAGATCTTGGCCATGTTATTGTTCTCCTAAATAAGAATTAAACCTCAATGGAGGGGTTATTTGTTACTTTTTATGCGTTAATCGCAAGAGCACATACTACTTTTCGGCATCTTTAACACAGGTGATATATCATTTAAAATAGCTTTCTCGTAAAACCTGTAAGCAATATCGGATAACCCTAATTAAGTTTTAACCCAATTAGGGTTAAAGTTGTTTCTGTTATTAAAATATAAATCCCTATGTCAATATCCAAAGGACGGTTTTGGTGATTTAATTTAAGATTCACCATTGAATATGTCAATCCATGTAAACAAAAAGATTACATTCATGCCCTAGCTTTTGATGAGTGAAAAACGCTTTTCTACCAATAAGATGCGCCACTTGATTAAGGCGGGATTGTCGCTTGTTTCTACAATGAATCCGGGAAAGGTCGTTGCCTGTTGGCCGTCTTGGTGCAAGGATGATCGATTATCCGAAACGCCAATATCAGAGACGGTCGCTCAGGGATGAAGCCGAAATCATGTAGCACTGAGAAAAGATGCAAACGATGTGGTTGGGATCAAATCCAGTACCTGCTGGAACTGGGAGATTGAAAAACCGATGCTTTCGAGTCGACTGGCAAGGCTGTCCGTATTCAGGCGCTCTAATTCAAAACCAGCATGGAACCTCGACATTAAAAGATCGGCCAGGTAGACCACATGGGTTAGTTCTTTATTGCGGGTGCCATTCTCAGGATAATGATGATGCAGGATTGTATCGATAAGAGAATCCGGGAAGTACCAATTGTTTGCAAGCTGACTTCCCACTTTGGTGTGGGTGATTCCCAAATACTTCTTTTCCAACTCTAAAAAGTCAATCCCTTCCTGAAATTCTCTATAGAAAAAAGGGGAAGCTAAAGCAATGTATTGATCTAAAACAACCTTGCCGATGTCATGCAGAAGACCTGCTGTATAGGCTAGTGTGGGCGACACCTTTTGGGTCAGTCTCGCTATTCTTTCCGCAATGATCGCAGTGCCGATGGCATGATGATAAAGGCCGCCCCTGCAGAGTGAATAGCCGTGGTTGTGGTGCTCGAAAAAATCTTTAATAAAAACTGACACCACCAATCTCACAAACAGATCTTGGCCAAGAAAAACCAGGGCGTGATCTATGGAATCAATTCTTTTTGCCTTGGCATAAAAAGTTGAATTGCAAAGCCTCAATGTTCTTGCACATATCACCTGATCATTGCGAATTTCATTTGCAATATCCTTGAAGTGATGGGTGTCTTCGTCAACCATCCTTAATATTTTTAACGCTACTTGCGGGATGGGTTGTATATGTTCTATTGTTTGATTGATTTTATCTGGCTCAGGGGTCGATAATTCGTGTAAGGTGGGAGGGCTTTTAGATATACAGGGATCGATGTCACATTCCCAGTTACTCATGTCCAGGCTGAATCTGCTTGTAAAAAAGCCACCTGTCTCAGATGTTTCAATTTCAATGCCTTCATCCGTAAGGATGGTTTCGACCACTTCCAGGGTTCGGCCGCCTATATCTAATTGTAGGTCCCATTCACTCAATGGGCCCACGAGTGCCCCACCGGCAACAACCGCTTTTGTATTTTCTCTTTTAGCACCCGCTTCGTATAGTGCATTTAAAAATATCGGGAGTCCGGATGATGCGTATTTTAGCGGTTCATAAGTGCTTTCAGGTGATGTTTGGCTGGGCAGGATCAAGTGAATTAATCCACCGATATCCTTAGTGGGATCATATATTGCAACACCGACACAGGTCCCTAAATATGCCTGTAACACCGCTGATTTTTTCTTTCCTACAACATAGCTGCCTGCTGCGACAATACTTTTTTCCATACGAATGTGGGTTGCCTATTTTATTATTTTATCTAAGTTGAACGCTTCAATTGCGCCTAAAAATAATAATTTTCACTAACCTTTCAGGTTATATAAAATCACCACCTGGGTCAATATAAACCTAAAAATGAACGGCACCCTCTTTAAATGAAAAAAGTAAGGACCTCCCGTAAAATAATGTCGAGTATGAATATTGCCTGATAATACCTTGTTAATATTCGATTTGTTGGTAAAAACATAGACGTTATATGTCCGCATTTTATAGTTTGTAGAAAACCGGATACTCTGCACCCGGTTTTCTACAAACAATAAATTAGCTCGAGCTATTTTTCGAAAAAAGTGTCTGATTATGGATTGAACCCTTCCAGTGCTCACCGATACGTCAACAATATGAAATATTTGGCTTTGTACTTGAGTCGGAAGTTGCGATTTGTTATGAAGTCCTATGAATGTTTGTAAATCGAAAAATGTATCAGTTAACGTATCGATACGAGAAAAAAATGAATGACACCCTGGCTACAAAAGTGCTGCGCTTTCGATGGTTGATTTATCTTGTGCTCGCCCTGGCCTATTTTTTTGTTTATTTTCACCGCCTCTCGCTTTCCGTGGTTGCCGATGATCTGATAAACGATTTCCAAACAACCGCCAGCGTTATGGGGTTTCTCGGTTCTGTATACTTTTATTGCTATGCGGCCATGCAGCTTCCTGCCGGGCTGCTTTCAGATTCTCTCGGCCCTCGAAAGTCAGTAACGTGTTTTTTGATTATTGCCGCCATCGGTAGTATTCTTTTTGGTTTTGCTCCGACCCTCAAAATGGCATTCGTTGGCAGGATTATGGTTGGTGTGGGCGTATCCATGGTGTTTATTCCCACAATGAAGATCCTTTCCCAATGGTTTCGTGTTCACGAGTTTGCATTTATGACCGGAATCTTCAACGCAGTCGGAGGATTGGGTGTGTTGGCGGCGACATGGCTTTTGGCCTTGATGACCGGGTTACTGGGATGGCGCATATCTTTTGAGCTTATCGGTGTGTGCACATTCATTATTGTTGTTATGGTCTGGTTGGTTGTGAGAGATCGCCCTATGGATAAAGGGTGGCCCTCCATCCAGGAAATCGATGGCGAGGACGATGCAATTTCCCAGAAAACACAACAAATTTTTTTACTGGAAGGTGCCAAACTTGTGGTATCAGAATTTTATTTTTGGCCTGTAGCGTTGTGGTTTTTTTTCGATTGCGGTGTATTTTTCGGTTTCGGAGCTCTCTGGGGTGGCCCTTACCTGATGCATGTCTATGGTATGTCTAATGCAGAAGCGGGTGCTGTTCTCAGCATGATCGCCTGGGGTATGATTTTGGGTAGCCCGCCGCTCGGATTATTGTCGGATAAGATCATGCGGAGCCGTAAAAAACCTTTCATGCTTTGTGCATTTCTGCTGGTAGTAGTGATAGCCTTCCTTTACACGTTTCCCAGCGGTCTTTCACGGACAGCTTTATATATGTTCTTTTTTATTTTTTCAATATGTGCGTCGTCGGTGGTTATTTTCGGATTTACCATGATCAAAGAGCTTTTTCCGGTGGAGATTGCTGGGACTTCAACCGGTATGGTAAACCTGTTTCCCTTTTTGGGAGGCGCTGTATTTATGCCGCTTTTAGGCCGCGTGCTGGACGCCTACCCGAAAATGGCATCAGGAGGATATTCTCTAGCGGGCTACAAAATGCTCCTTCTCATTCTTTTAGTGTCTTCAGTCATTTCATTGATCTGCACTTTCTTTATGAAGGAGACGTTTCGTGCGCAGCTTCCTTGAAAACTTGAATGTTAGGTTGTCGTCTCCCAAGCTGAAAAGAGATCATTTACAGGGATTTTCCTAGAAAAAAATCAGGAATTTCCTGATTTACAGAGTCCTCAAATCAATATTATTCTTCAATCAGCATTTTGAATAGACTCGGTGAACCCTTGAAAGAGGTATAAGAGAGAAGGAATGTTGGTATAACCCTGAAAAAATCAATATAAGATGCTGATATCATAACCTATATTTCTTAAAACGCAGAAATTGCCTGCGCAATTTAAAGAAAAAAATTCAGCATTGACAAATCGATTGAATTTGATATTTTTTCAGTGTTTATCAAGCCGTTACAAGTTATCTCAATTCGATAGGTTATCATTCTGGGTAGATTTATCATAGAACAGAGACCTTTGAAGAATGTTCGATTTTGCTCAAGGCCAAGGAAGGCGAGAATTTTAACCACTCCAGTACGATCTTCCAAACCTAGAGGGCGGACGGGAATACAATGAGTATTTCACGAATTAATCCTCCACTGAACTTAACCGGATAAACATTCGAATCTGAAACCGACATTGAATAAAACGAGGGTTTTTCAAAGGTCTCGAATGGACGAGATTAGGTCAATCGATGAAGACTCCCGGCATTCTTCTTAACTAGCGTGTGTGATAAAAAAGACACCACGATAAATAGCTGGATAGCAAGGAAGCTAACGATGACCATAAAGCCGTATGTTATGAATGCAACGCAAGAAAAGGCGGCCCAAGTGATGATGAGCAAAGATGTGAACTGCTCCAATTTTATAGGGTTGTTTGGTTTTTTGCGGAAGCACTACGGAGATGAAGGGGTGCACCTGGTCATCGATAGTTTGACCGATAATGATAGATATTTAGTTGCAGATAAGGAGAATCCCTCAAGGCTTATTAGGGTTCAAGAATACCATTTAACCGATCCCGCCTACTGGGTTTCATATGAATTCACCACCAATTTATTTGCCAACGCCAAAAGAGTATTCGGCGGATCCAATCAGCTAATTAAAGC
>CP070768.1:2180765-2193608 GCA_020345745.1 Desulfobacterales bacterium | reverse complement strand
AAAAAGTCGTTCGCCATCACTCACGTCTGAAAACGACGAAACTGTCATCTGAATATCGCCTGTTTTCAATCCATTCGGCAAACAAGGTGGTTAACCACATAGAAAACGGTGAAGGAGAAAAAGCCTCAGCATGGATGGCGAGACATCTGAAAGCGATTAATGACGAGTTGAAAAGTATTATTACCTAGTTTCCATCCATAAATGGCCCTTTTTGCCCGGATCTGCGTTCTCCGCGGGTTTTCGGCTGCGGCGTACATGGAATACGCCTCACCGTAAACCCTTGTGCGGCCTTGATCTGGACAAAAATTATTCATTTATGAATAGGAAACACATCGCATCCATTCTTAAATTGTGGATGGGCACTAGCTAGGGCAATTCTACCGCGTATGTTTCGAGCGGTGGAACTTTCTTGATCATACCATGTTTTTTAAGAAACTCGGCAAAGCGCTGGTAGCGCGCCCGATCCAGTGCGCCTGGACGCAGCGCAAATCGCGGAAGTGTATCCCGCCAGGCAAGCCGGTTGAGCTTATTATCCAGATCCTTTCGTCCGCGAATAAATAATTTCCACCCTTCCTCAGGATGATTAACGAGAAACTGAACACCTGCCTCCAAGGCATCAACAAATTTTCTTAATTTTGGATCTCTGACATAATCGCGATGGGCAACGAGCACCAGTTCATCATAAGAAGGGATACCATATTCCTCCACATAAAAGGCTCGGCCCGGCCGACCCTCAATATCCATCTGGTTCAACTCAAAATTGCGATAAGCGCCGATGACGGCATCTGCTGTTCCTGCAATGAGGGATGGAGACAAGGAAAAATTGACATTAACCAGCTTGATATCATTCAGAGACAGACCTTGACGTTCAAGCATGACCTTAAGGATAACTGTTTCAAATCCACCGATTGAGTAACCTACTGTTTTGCCTTTCAAATCCATGGGACTTTTAATATCACTATCTGCCAAAACAACAAGCGTATTTAGGGGTGTTGCAACAAGCGTCGCGATACGGACAATGGGTAACCCTTGATCGAAGTGAAGATGATGCTGTGGTTGATAGGAAACGGCAATTTTCGCCTTTTTAGCTGCCGCAAATTTTGGCGGATCGTTCGGATTGGATGGAACATGGAGCTCGACATCTAATCCTCGTTCACTGAAAAATCCTTTATTAAGGGCGACATAGAGTGGTCCATGATCCGGATTAACAAACCAGTCGAGCACAACCGTAATCTTTTCCGACGCATTTGCAATATTCAATCCCCCGCTCAATAGAAACAATCCCGTCAATAACAATAAAAGAAAAATACGTTTTTTCATTTTGACACCTTTTCTTCTGTTTCTTCTTTTTGCCAATAAACGATTTTAATCATGGCCCTGTCCACTGTAAAATAGAGTGTCAGGGCAACGATGGCAAGTACAGCCAGTGCAGCAAACATGACATCGATTTGCATACGGGCATTAGCGTGAAGCATATAAAATCCGAGGCCTTTGCTGGAGCCAACCCACTCCCCGACAATAGCACCAATAGGGGCTACAGCAGTGGCTACGCGAAGGCCAGAAGCAAAAGCGGGAAGAGCCGCAGGCATTCTGATATGCCTAATGACTGCAAAGGGTTTTGCGTTCATAACGTGGGCCAGTTCCAACCATTCGGGCTCGGTACTGCGCAATCCGTCATAAAACGCCGCTGTGACCGGAAAGAAGATAATCAGAACGGCCATTGCGATCTTTGAGCTCATACCATAGCCAAGCCAAAGGACTAGCAAAGGTGCAATTGCAAAAACAGGGATGGCCTGGCTAATGACGAGCACAGGCAGGAGCCAGCGTTTTAGGGAAAGGGAAGCAATCATGGAAAGAGCGCTCAAGGCACCCAATAGGGTCCCAAGCAGCAAACCCCCAATAATTTCGAACAACGTTGTCATTGCATGATCAAATAAAAACCTCGAATGCACAAAGGCTGCTTTAGCAACACGCAATGGGCCGGGCAAAATATAAGGGGGTGCTCCGGTCAACAGCACCGTCACCTGCCATACTATAATCAACCCGGCTGCAATAGCCACCAGGCGCATAACCTTCATGTTTTATTCCCCTTCTCCAGACAATCGAGTAATTCCGCTTGCAGAGTAGGAATCATCGGATCTACCGGTTTTCGTGGAGGTGGACCGGGCGGGATCATGGCTTTGCTCAGCTTGGCAGGCTTCCCGGTCATGACATATATTCTATGTCCCAGCCGCAATGCTTCGAGGGGATCGTGGGTGACCATCAAAACAGTTGCGCCTTCAACCAAACTAGCTGCAAGATCCTGAAGTTTGAGTCTTGTCAACGCATCAAGCGCTGAAAACGGCTCATCCATCAGGATCACAGAACGCCCCTCCATAAGCGTGCGCAGCAGGGCCACCCGCTGACGCATACCACCGGAAAGTTCCGAAGGCAGTGAATTTGAATATTCGCCCAGGCCGGCGTCTTTGAGCATCGAAATCGCTCTTTCCCGTTTTTGGGAAGACCTTTCACCACGCAGGCGTATACCCAAACAGACATTATCCAGAACGTTCAACCAGGGGAGCAGCAAATCTTTTTGAGCCATCCAGGCAGTAAGTCCATTATAGTTTTTGCCATTGCTGAAGCGAATTCCACCGGAAAGGCCTTCGCGAAGCGTTCCGGAAATCAATCTGAGCAATGTAGATTTTCCACAACCGCTGGGACCGATAAGGCATGTCCATTGGCCGGCTTCCACAGTAAAATTTAAGGAACGAAAGATCTGCTCGCCGGGATATCCAAAAGATACATTTTCCAGCATTATGCTTGGGGCAGATGGATGTTTTCCATATCCGGCATTGGTTTTGATGTTGTTATTCATGGTTCAATAAAAAGATTGTCGAAAATTTTATCCAGATTGTGGTCTTAAACGAGCGGGATCTTATCCGGCATGGATAAGCGCCGGAGTATGGAGAGGATAAATAAGGATGTGGTTTTATATACTTCCCTACGCCGGCATGATCCGGATCAGGTTCCAGGGGTCGAGGCCTCGAGCCTCCTCTCAGCTGATTTCCACCAGCTCCCCCAGCGGCTCAGTCGTTAATTGCTAACACGAGTTTTACTGTTTGTCAAATAAGTAATCGATTGAATCGATAATAAAAAAGCTTGCTATTTTTTATGGTGCCTGATAGAGATCAATCAAAATTCCGGATAGGGGTTTTCTGATTTTATATCAGAACTGAGAACATACCCTTTGAACCTGATACAGTTAGCACTGTCGTAGGGAAAACGGAGAACATTTTAACTACGGTTTTTCACACCGGCTTTCTTCTCATCGTTTATCACTTCCCTACCGATATCATACTTTGTCAATCGGTATAACCCCTAAAGATCTATCCGAGTCTGGAGGTCTTTTATGCGAGTCGCGCTTACCATTGCGGGTTCGGATTCTTCAGGTGGTGCTGGAATCCAAGCTTATCTAAAAACATTTCAAGCACATGGCGTATTTGGCATGAGTGCTGTTACCGCAGTTACCGTGCAGAATACACAAAAAGTCTTTGACATTCAAGAAATGGAACCCAGAATCGTTCATGATCAGATAACCTGTCTGTTCGACGATGCCGAAATCCATGCCGTAAAAATTGGAATGGTCTCCAGTACTGAACTGATCCAAGCCATTGCAAAAGCGCTAAAGGCGGTGCAACCGCCTGCAGTAATCCTCGACCCGGTAATGATTTCCAAAAGCGGGTATCGGTTGCTGAACCAAGACGCTCAGTTCACTCTGGTGCATCATCTTTTCCCGCTTTCTGATGTTGTTACCCCTAACATCTACGAAGCCGAAGCGCTCATCGACCAAAAAATAACTACAGTGGATGAAATGAAAATCGCTGCACAAAAGATCCTGAAGTTTGGCGCCAAAAATGTGGTGGTCAAAGGAGGACATATGGGAGAAGACCAGGCGACAGACATCCTCTATGATGGAAAGGAATTCAAAGCGCTGGAAAGTCATCGTATTGAAACAAAAAATACCCATGGCACCGGCTGTACTTTTGCTTCAGCCATTGCAGCAAATATCGCCCTGGGTAAGGTGTTTTTTGAAGCCGTAACCCTGGCAAAGGCATATATCACTGGCGCTATAGAGCATTCACTAGCCATCGGGAAAGGCCATGGACCCACCCATCACTTTTATAATTTATATGCTAAGGCAGGAATGAGGTAGTCTAATTATTTTTGACGAATCCCATATTTTAGGAAAGGTTGATAAAAAAATGAATTCAGACAAAAGCAAGTTTCAAGGGATGGGAGCAGACACCCGCAAGGTGGCTTATTCGGTTGTGCTGGTGGCCATCGGTGTGGCCCTGGCGCCTTACACTTCATTTCCCATTGGTATTGCCAAGGTAAACCCCACCCAGCATTTTGTAAATGTACTTGGTGCGGTTCTTCTGGGACCATGGTGGGCGATGACGATTGCTGGAGTTATCGGTGTGATCCGCAATGTAATGGGGGTCGGAACCCTACTGGCTTTCCCGGGCGGTATGATCGGGGCACTTTTGGCAGGTTTTCTTTACCGTCGCAGGTGGAATATATACGAAGGTGCCATCGGTGAAGTCATCGGTACAGGTTTCATCGCACCTGTTGTCAGTGCTCTCTTTGTGGCGCCGGTTTTGATGGGAAAGGCCATTCCTCTTTTTGCCCTGATTCCTTCATTCTTAGCCAGCACCGTGGCTGGTGCTGTGTTGGGTGTGCTGGCAATAAAACTGCTTATCAGTGCAGATATCATTGAGTTAAAACCCTATGCGGGATCACTGGAAGCAAAAAAAAGCAGAAAGTAGTTGTTTATATGCTCCCCTCAGGACACAAAGATCCATACATTTGTTGCACCGCAAAACGAATCTTGCTCAAAGAAACGCTTAGGTAATGTCTTTATCAATCATAAAAACCGACCGGATTCGATACACTTACCAGAAGGTCGGTGGCCAATGGATTCTTGATGACATCAACCTAAAAATTGAACAAGGTGAATATATACTTCTTTGTGGCGCCAGCGGTTCAGGCAAATCGACCCTTTGCAGAACGTTTAACGGGCTCATTCCTCACTTTTATGGCGGCTCTCTAAAAGGAGAGGTTAGTGTTGCAGGATTAATTACGACCCTGCATTCTGTGGGGGACCTGTTCGAACAGGTGGGCATGGTATTTCAAAATCCAGAGGCTCAACTGTTCAACTTTACGGTGAAGCGGGAAATCGCTTTTGGCCTTGAAAGTTTAGGGCTGCCTCGTGCCGAAATCGAGACACGGCTTGCGAAAATCTCGGAACTTGTTGACATTTCAGACCTTCTAAATCGAAATCCCCATGAAATATCCGGCGGTGAACAGCAACTGGTATCCATTGCGGCCATACTGGCTATCGGTCCAAAATTGATAGTGCTCGATGAACCCTATGCCAATCTTGATCCATACAACGTTCACCGGGTTCGCAGTCTATTGAAAAAAATCCACCGAGAAGGTGTGGGTGTCATCATCAGCGAGCATCGTTTGCGGTATACCGTGCCCGACGTACAGCGGATGGTGGTTTTACACCAAGGGCGTGTGGTGTTGGATGGCCCTCCTGCAGAAGTACTGTCCAAAGATGTGGAATCCTTTGGCCTAGAGCTCCCTCTGACGGTGCGTGCTGGACGACAACTCGGTCTGAAGAAACTTCCTCTAGACGTGGCAGCTTTGCAATCAAACGTCACCTCAAATCAAGCCTTACCTGATTTGAGGCCGATCCCTTTGACTCCTCTGCCGAATGAGGCCGAAGTCGTTCTAAAAGCAGAGGAGATTTCATTTGTTTCAAGCGGTGATTTGATTTTAAGTCAGGTCAGCCTTACCCTGAAACAGGGAGAATGTTTGGCTGTTGTGGGGGCTAATGGCGCCGGTAAGACCACTCTTCTCAAGCTATTGAACGGATTGTACCGTGTATCCGGGGGCCGAGTTTTTATGAAAGGGCAGGATACCGCAAAACTCAAAGTATCCCAACTGGCCCGCCATGTGGGTATTGCCTTTCAGAATCCAAACAACCAGTTTTTCAAGTTGTCCGTACGCGATGAAATAATTGTGGGAGCCCAGGCTCTTGAATGCTATGACGAAAAATGGATACAAGAATTGACACAACTGTTCCGTCTGGAGCCCTTACTGGATCGTTCTCCCTACCGTTTAAGCGGTGGAGAAAAAAAACGGGTGGCCTTTGCCGCTGCGCTGGCTGCAAAACCGTCGATTCTTGCCCTTGATGAACCGACTGCCGGTCAGGACGGTTATTTTCGCCGTGCTCTGGGCGATTTTATGTCCGAACTTCGATCACGGGGGCAAGCGGTTCTGTTGATCACCCACGATTTGGCTTTTGCCGAACAGCATGCACACCGATGGTTGTTGATGTCCAAAGGTCGCATGGTTGCGGAGGGGCCACCCAAGCAGGTCATGGCAGACAATAACGTCATGGCCCTCGCCGGTCTGGAACCGACGGACTCGTTTCGATTATATGAGCCAACAGCACGTCAGTGATTTGATCTTTGTGTTTGTAACCGGGTGCAGAGCACCCGGTTTTCTACTAACAATAAAATGGCTTGCGCGATTTTATAAAGGGCCATGCACATGTTTGACCCACGCACAAAATTGATTCTTTCGATATTCTATGTGATATTGGTTGTCATTTCAAACCGATTTTCCAGCCTTGTAGTGGAATGGGGTGTGTTGGTATCGCTCATCGTCTATACCAGTAACGGCAAGGCTTACTTGCGGTGGCTTCGACTGGTGGTGCCTATGTCGCTATTTTTTGGGGCTGTAACTTGGTGGTCAATAAACGGAGAAGCAGGGGCCGTTGCCGCTCTCAAGCTCCTGGCCATGACGACCGTCTTTTTTGTCTTTTTTTCCACGACCCTGCCTGAAGACCTGGGCAATGCTCTGGTCAAGTCGGGAATGCCCTATGCTGCTGCATTTGTGCTGAGCACGTCTATGCAATTTGTACCGGTCATCAGCCGAAAAGCCAAGAACGTTCTAGATGCCCAACGCACCAGGGGCATCCCTGTGGAACCTGGTTGGTCTGCCCTGCGCCATTACCCGGCATTTTTAGTTCCACTGTTGATCCAAGCATTTCAGCTGGCCGAGGAACTGGCAGAATCCATGGAATCGCGTGGCTTCGGTCGGCCGGGAAGAACCTATTTAAAAGATTACAGATTGGGCGCTCAGGATTGGCTGGTGCTTGGCGTTGGGTTTCTGATTTTGACAGCCCTCTGTGTATGGCAACGATTGTAATTTTTTAGGACTTTCTCTTTTGGACAAATTAAATCCATACATAGGTAAGCGAACCTTAATCATCGGTGACGTCAACACAGGCAAGACCGGTCGAACACTAGAAATACTGCAGCTGTTCTTAATGGAGGGTTATGCAAAAAAGATTGCGATCCTCGATATGGGTATAGAGCCAGTTCAAGGCATCGGCGGAAAAATGAAGCCGCCTGAAGGTGAACCGGTGCTTTATCTGACGAATCCTATTACAGCGCCTCGCCTCATGGGAAAAGACGAAAATTACACCCTTCAGCTGGCTGAGGAAAACGCACGCAACATAGAAAAACTATTTATCAAATTCCAGCAGGAAAAGCGAAAGATCCTATTTGTCAATGACGCTACGCTATATCTTCAGGCAGGCCGCCTTGAGCGATTCATTGAAATAATCAATACCGCCTCAACCCAAGTTATCAACGCCTATTACGGGAGTGCCTTTTCTGATTCAGAGTTGACAAGGCGGGAAAGGAGATTAACCAAAGATTTTATGAAAATCTGCGACCACGTCATCACTATGCCATGTCATGGTCCTATAGTTTAGTAAAGCATCCTGGCCCAAAGCCCCAGGCTTTGTTTTGCCATAGAAAGGGGCTGTTTTAATTACAGCTGTAAAAGTTAAAAGTGTCTAAAGTGATCTAAAGTGCCTAAAGTAACTATCAATCGCCTTTTAGTTTTTCCACCAGATATCCGTCCATCACAAGGACTAACAAATGGTGCATCACACAAACAACAAGGGCTAATCCGTACTGCGGGAAAAGGGATACCTGTAAAATTACAGAAAGGGGTAAGGTTTTCTGTCCTCCCACAAATAAAACACTTTCCCTGCTGCCCCGACTCAGTTTAAAAAACCGAATAAAGAGCCCGGCTGCGGCAAGCAATGTGCCATGGAAGATAACGACAATTATAAAAATAATTCCGATCCTATTTACACCGTTTATGATCGTAACTCTTGCCTGAGACATGGCCATCCACACGATTGTCAGAACTAAAAACTGGTTCCAGGTATGTAATTTCGAAGTATATTGATCAACGAAAGATTTTCCATAAAATTTTATCAACAAACCGATACAAAGCGGCAACAGAACAAGAAGCCCGAGTGTGATCATAATCGCCAGTTTATCAATGGAAACAAAGGTTGTCCCGCCAATAAGATTCAAAAGTAAAGGCAGCGAAACTGGTATCGTAAAAATAGCAAGTCCATTGGCCATAATGGTTATGACCAGAGCATGGGCAATATTACCACCCGCACTCCCTGTCATAACCACGCCACTAGTAAGTGTTGTCGGCATAACCGCAACCAGAAATAATCCTATTTTAATACCGGTGTCCAATGATCCCAAACTAAATACAGCGGCAATTATCGGCGCAACAATAAATATTATTACCAGCGTAATCAGGATGCATTCTATATCCATCAATCCCAACTTTATTTGATCGGCATTGAGTATCAAACCGGAAAAAAAGAATATTAATATCACCACTACATCCGGCCCACGGTGAATTGTTAACCACCTGCCAATACCGGATACCGTCCCAGTGACATCGAATATCGTTGTGGAAAAAACCAGAAAAAGCCCTATCAGAAACCAGTATTTTTTAATCAAACCAAGCAAAATTAACAAATCCAAGCTGTCGTTAGCTTAAAAAGGGGGGATCAGTGATAGTCGTTCGCCTTATACAACGTCGCGTTTTTGCGCAACGCCTTTAACGCACACGGAGTTTTAAGGGTCGTGCTGTGTCAGTTCCTGACGCACGAATTTGGAAATACTTTGGGATGGTGACCCGGGGCTAAAATGAAATTCAGCAGCGCATCGCGAAGTAAGATATTAGTTAGCCGGCGCTTTGATCACAGGGGTAACCATGGTGGCCACCTATTTCGCGATGATTGCACCGGCATATTCCGTATGGCGGCCTAGCGGTGTGTGACGTCCTGGAAAGCTGATGATACCCCATCTCCTTTGTTATCAAGGGCTCGCAGTAGATGACTACAGCTTTGCTCCTAATGCCTCGGATCTGGGGCATCCTCAACTTCCGCTCAATTAGGATTCTACTATAACTTGTCAACGTTGATGGCGATAGTAACGGCGCCAAGCCGAGCCCCATTAGGACGAGCCACCGTCAGACTCGTCTGAGATATGTTCATTCCGCCGTCCTCTTCCACCTCGTCAATGAACACAGCTTTTGCGCTGACCGGGTATGTCTTTTTCCACTTCGCTTCATCTCCCTGCATGTAGTCACCGGTTGGATCGGTCTGGCCGACGTTTAATCCAAGATTGTCCATGACGAAGATCTCGACGATGACGCCACCTGAAGCAGCTTTGACACCCCGCAAAAAAGCGGAGAGCTGATTATTCATTTTGCTGTCCATCAAGTCGCCACCACCGTGGTATTTTTTTTCTATTCGCCATCGTTGATCCAAGTTATTGATGTCATCTCCGGTGAGACCCATGTGATTGATGTTCTGTTGAGCCACAGCCGCAAGCAATTCCGGTGCAAATAACCAACCCCTGATGTTCGAGTCGACATACTTTTTGATTTTGGCTTCATGACTACCAGCCATCACGCTGGTGGGCAACGCAACCACGAGCAACAACCCTACAATAATTACAAATCGCTTAGACATAACGCTCCTCCTTTGATTAATGAATTTCTGATAATTGGTACGCCCCATACATAATACCACACACGCGAGTCAACACTATGCCGACTTTGTCATTGAATTTAATTTAGCGGAAAAATAAAATCGTGTTACGATTTTATGAAACGCGGCTATGCCGCTAAGATTGGCGAAAGGATAAAATTCCTATCCCCGCAGCAAGTTGCGCGGGATGCGCTCGCTTTTTGTCGGTTGAAATTGTGCACAGCAAGCGGGCAGTCACAACATATGTTACTGCCTAGCACACAATCGCAATTTTCATCACCGCCCTTATGATAAAAAATTTAAATACCGGATGTATACCATTTTGTCAAGGTTGCGTTTTAAACCAAATTTACTTTTTGGACGAAATCTGATCTCACTTCGCAGGGTCAGATAGCATAACAGCGATCTTATATTCAATCAAAAGAAAGACTTGGAAAAGAGAAAATGGGGCACAATGGTTAAGTAAAAATTCAGTTATTTTAATTTTAAATCTTGTATTATATCATTCCCAGGATTAAAGTAATCCTGAACAAACACTCTTTGTAATGATTCTTTTTTTCCATAACCTACTGGAACGAGGAGAATACCTTTAAAATCATAAGGTTGTGGTATCTTATGGCAATGGCCAAAGATATGCATAACGCTGGAATCAGGATTAACTTTTTTTGCATAATCAAAAATAGGTATATACCACTCATTTCTTTTTTCTTCTCTTAATTTTGGGTCAGAATTTGAATGGCTTCTAAATACTATTTGAGATACTTCTCTACCATGTGTTTCTAAAATAGTTTCAATTCTTGATTGATAAGCTTCTAATTCTTCATCTGTTTTTTCTTCTATGTAGGGAATATTAATTTCTAATGTTTTTCCAATAACTTTGAATTCGATTCCTTGCAATTTACGAAAAGCGAAAGATGCATCCAATATATCAAACAATGTTTTTCCTTCAACTTCTGCAAATTCATATGCTTTTAAAACTCTTTTTTGTTTATCCCAATCATTTCCCCCGAGGTCTAAAATTTGAGCAATTTTTGCACTTCTCACATAACCCTCAACTGTTTCATGCATTTTTTTCGTTGGTTTTAGTATTCCTAACCATTGCCTAACCAATACCTCTTGATATTCACCAAGCCAAACTTCATTTTCAGCCTCTGTATGATTGCCACCATATTTTTTTGCCTTGATTTTGGCATCTCTAAGTAGGTTTCTATCATCTGTTTCAGAAAAATCAGGATCGACGCTTCTATCACCAATAAGTGAAAATTCATCAACATGAGGAAATTCAGCCATTACATAATCTAAGACAACTTTTGCGGAGTGCTCTAGATGAAAATCGCTTGTATTGGATACTAAATAACTTGTTTTCATATCTTAGGGAAATAAATGCCTTATTTTTTTAACTGAAACGTTTGTTTTCTTTCTGCTGATTTCACCTTGTCTTTGATGCGACTGGAGTCGCCTTCCCTGTAGTCGACTCTGATGCTCATATATATCCTTGGGCAATCTTTTTTCATCTCGTGAAAGCAGCTTGTAACCACCGCCATGAGATCTTCCCACTCTCCTTCTACCGTCGTACCCATGGGGCCGAGCTTATAAGGCAGTTTGCTGTTTTTAACAATCGTAACAACGCTGGATATATGTGAACTCACACTTTCGCCCTTGCCAACCGGAAGTATGGAAAAATCAATAAGTACGCTCATAGAACCCTCCTGAAACAATGTTACGCCTTGATCAAAAATTTAATCGGCAATATTCATTTTAACCGGCCTGCTCCCCGCCGCGAAGCACTCCCGAATGGGAGAACCCCCGCCTTTTAAGGCGGGGAGCTTCAGTATAATTTTTTAATACCCCGCTGCTTGCGGCGGGGAGCTTCATTGCCATATAATTTCGGCATCATTTCTGAGCGGCAGTCTTTGAAATTTAAATTTCGGATAACCCACTATCATTGATCCAAAGATAATATTCCCTTCAGGGAGTCCCAGTGCTTTTTGCATGGCCGGCCAGAAGCTAGCCGCTGCATTAAAATAACCCGCCCAACATGTCCCTAGGCCAAAAGACGGGGCAGCCAATTCCAAGTATGTTAAGGCAATCGTACAAGCAGCTGGAGCCGTTCGATCATTTTGATGGGCATGGGTAACGATAACATGAGGCGCATTCCTGCATATAGGGTCATGTCCACTTTCCCAAAAAGAAACAACGCGATCCAGGTGCATGGCTGCAACAAGCGGGGAATCTTCTTCAATTAAATTTTGCATCCAGTCGATAACAAACCCGGCCATTTGTTGGACCTTATCCCTGTCATATATAACCAACCATTTGACAGGTTGGAGGTTATGTCCGGAAGGGGCAAAGCGTGCGACATTAATCAATTTGGCAAGAACGTCTCGATCAACTGGGTTATTTTTGTAATTCCTAACAGATCTTCGACAGCGCAAAAAGTGCTCGACTTGTTCTGGATTAAATAACCAGTCATCATTTACCGGTGGACACTTTTCCGGCTTCATCATTGCGTGAGACATGGCACCGTGTGGACAAACCGCCACACAATGCCCGCATTTGATACACAGTTTATCTCCACCATCGACAAGGATAGGGAAGGCATCTTTGTCTTTAAATTCGATGATTCTCACAGGGCAGACTTCAGCGCAAATACCATCGCGTTTACATTTTTCTTGATCTACGGTCAGCAGGCTCATGATTTTTCCCTCAATGTTCTTTGATAGGTTGCAGGTTTTTGGTGTTCTGGATTTAACCAAAAATGAATATTCCGTCAATATTTACTTTAACATTGACATGACTATGCCCATATTATTGATATGTGTGTCTTGTCAACCTAATGCTCTGTGAACGGGCTGCCGCCCACCCCAAACTTGCCGGTTACAGCCAGCTGTGATCAATACATTATATCT
>CP070768.1:2170943-2180665 GCA_020345745.1 Desulfobacterales bacterium | reverse complement strand
GCTTCTTCTGTCGCTACCGTCATCATCGTCACGACTGAAAGAACTTTACAACCCTAAGGCCTTCTTCATTCACGCGGCATGGCTGGATCAGGCTTGCGCCCATTGTCCAATATTCCCCACTGCTGCCTCCCGTAGGAGTCTGGACCGTGTGTCAGTTCCAGTGTGGCTGACCATCCTCTCAGACCAGCTAACCATCGTCGCCTTGGTAGGCTATTACCCTACCAACAAGCTAATGGTACGCGGGCTCATCTCCAAACAGTAGCTTACATGTAGAGGCCACTTTTGATCTAATACACCGAAGCATAAAAGATATTATCCGGTATTAGCCCGCCTTTCGGCGAGTTATCCCCGATTCGGAGGTAGATTACCCACGCGTTACTCACCCGTTCGCCACTTTACTATCTTCTGCAAGCAGAAGAGTTCTCGTGCGACTTGCATGTGTTAAGCACGCCGCCAGCGTTCATTCTGAGCCAGGATCAAACTCTCCAATTAAACGTATAATTTTGAGCCAAACTCACAAGCTGTCGCTATTTAGTTTTCAAAGATCAAGAAGAGCCAAAAAATGTTCTGGCTTTTTTAAAGGAAAGTTTCTAGATACGATTTTTAGGGTGTAATGTCAACCGTTTTTTTAGGTTGATTTACAATTTGTTTCTAAAAAAAATGCGCGTCGTATCGATTTGGTTTTTTTATCGGCGCATCTTTATATAAATATATACACTATTTTTATTTAATCAAGGGTTACTTTTGATTATTTTTATTTTGTGATAGCGTTTTTTTCCTGCTCTTAAGGTTATCTCCATGTCGACAATATCGTGGTCCGTCAATATATAATCGTGAGCATCGATCCGCCTTCCATTGACATACGCTCCGCCTTGTTCGATAAGTCTTCTAGCAGCACTTCCGGAGCTTGCAAGGCCGACCTTGTGGTATAGTTTAAAGGCCGGAATGCCTGTTTTAAATTGGTTCTCGTCAATAACCGAATGTGGAACGGTTTCTTTGATATCGGCTTCGGCTTGCCCTAGCTCAAGAGAGTGAAAGGTGCTCGACGGCATAAATTTTTTGGGTACATATCGGCCACCAAACATATTCTCAGCAGCACGATAAGCCTTTACAGCCTCTTTTTCCCCATGGGCGATCAGCGTTGCCTCAAAAGCCAAAATGATCTTTGCAGCATTTAAATCCGAGCCTTTTAACTCACCGAGTTTTTTGACTTCTTTTACAGGTAAAAAAGTAAATAGGGCCATGAATCTAGCCACGTCTCTATCATCCGTATTGATCCAGTATTGGTAATATTCATAAGGAGATGTTCTTTGGGGATCCAGCCATACAGCACCTTCAGCTGTTTTACCCATTTTAGCACCACTGCTGGTGGTTATCAAAGGAAAGGTGATGCCGAATACGGTTTGCTGATGAACCCTTCTCACCAGCTCAACTCCGGCGACAATATTACCCCACTGATCACTGCCTCCCATTTGCAGTTTACATGCATGGCTTTCAAAAAGTTTCAGGAAATCATATGCTTGCAAGAGCATATAGTTAAATTCGATGAAATTGAGCCCTTCTTCGGATTCAAGGCGCATTTTATAGCTTTCTGCTCTAATCATTCGATTCACCGAAAAATGCCTTCCAACATCTCGTAAAAAAGGAATATATTCTAATTGGGTTAACCATTCAGCATTATTCAACATCACGGCTTTGCCGCCACTAAAATCGAGAAAGTTGGACAGCTGTTTCTTTAGAGCACGAGCATTTTTTTCCACACGTTCCGGTGTAAGCAGTTTTCGCATTTCGGTTTTACCGCTCGGATCGCCAACCAGGCCTGTACCGCCTCCAATAAGCGCTATGGGACGATGTCCATGTCTTTGCATGTGCGCTAGTGACATGATCGGAACAAGGCTCCCGACATGGAGGCTGGATGCGGTTGGATCAAAACCAATATAACAAGTGGCTTGCTCGGTTTCGAGATATTTTTTCAGCTCTTCCTCATGGGTGGTCTGTTCTATAAAGCCTCGCTCTTTTAAAACTTCAAGTAAATTCGCCATTCCGTTTTACCTCATTATGAAATGCAAACCTATTTATTTGCATACTCCACTGCTCTGGTTTCACGGATAACCGTGACTTTAATCTGGCCAGGAAAGGTTAAGGACTCTTCTATTCTTTTTGAAATATCTCTGCTCAGAAGCGTGGCCTCTTCATCACTGATGATGTCACTCTCAACAATAACCCGAAGCTCCCTTCCAGCCTGTATGGCATATGTGTTTGCGATGCCTTTAAATGAATTGGCTATTTTTTCAAGGTCTTCCAGCCGTTTAATATAGTTTTCAAGGAGTTCCTTTCGAGCACCGGGCCGTGCACCCGATAATCCATCTGCAGCTTGTATCAATAAAGCATAAACCGAATTGGGGGGTATGTCTTCATGGTGAGCTGCGATGGCATGAACGATTTTAGGGGTTTCTCCAAACTTCTTTGCAAGTTTGGAGCCGATGATGGCATGCTGTCCTTCCACTTCATGATCGATCGCCTTTCCGATATCATGTAGCAATCCCATCCGCTTGGCCAATTTAGCATTGAGCCCTAATTCAGAGGCCATGATGCCACTTAATACCCCTACTTCAATTGAATGCTGCAGAACATTTTGTGCATAGCTTGTGCGAAACTTCAACCGGCCAATATATTTAACAAGTTCGTTATGTATACCGTGAACACCTAAATCAAATGCCGCTTGCTCTCCGGCTTCTTTTATGGTTGCATCGATCTCTTTTCCTACTTTTTTAACTACATCTTCAATCCGGGCAGGATGGATTCTACCATCTGATATCAAACGCGTCAGCGCGACCCGGGCAACTTCTCTTCGAACCGGATTAAATCCAGACAAAATCACCGCCTCCGGGGTATCATCAATAATCAGGTCAATACCTGTCGCAGCTTCTAAGGCTCGGATATTTCGACCCTCTCTACCAATGATTCTCCCCTTCATTTCATCGTTTGGGAGCTGAACAACCGAAACCGTTCGCTCAGCAACAAAATCCCCAGCGTATCTTTGGATAGCCGTGGCCATTATTTTTTTAGCTTTTTTATCGGCTTGCTCTTTGGTTTCATTCTCTATTCTTTTAATAAGCTTGGCTCCTTCATACCTCGCTTCGTTTTCCATTGCCCTGATAAGGAGCTCCTTGGCTTGTTCCGCTGTCAAACCCGATATTTTTTCAAGCTGACTCTTTTGCTCTTCAATCAATTCAGTGTATTTGTTTACCTTTAATTCAACCTCCTCCTCCATTTTGAGGAGTTTCTTTTCTTTTCTTGAAATCTCACGTTCTCTTCTTTCAAACTGGTCTAGCTTACGGTCGATACTTTCTTCTTTCTGTATGATCCTCCGTTCTTTTTTTTTCAACTCTGATCGTGTCTCTTTCGTGTCTGCATCGAACTCGGCCTTCATCTTTAAAAGCTTATCTTTTACTTCGAGTTCAGCTTCTTTTATTAGCGTTATTGATTTTCGCTTGGCATCATCAAGTATACGTGCCGTCTCTCTTTCTGCCGCCTTGACTTTTTTGGCAATAATTTTTCCTTTCATCCAGTAGGCGATGCCAAAACCTGCCATAAAGCCGATCAAGATGATAAACAGATTATATTCCATCATTATCCTTCTCCTGGAAATATTTAGTTTTAATGTTCAAAACATATTGAATGCTAAAAGTAGATTTGCAAATCTCAATCGAACCAATTTTAGCGAATGATATACCCAAAAAAATGACTAGCTAAATCTTAAATACAGAAACCTTCAAGTCGCTTCTGGGTGTGTCTTTAACAATAAAAAGACAACACGAATCAAAGTGTAAGATTTTTTTAAAAACCCTGCTATCGGTTAGGGGATATGATGATTTTGGGGGAAAGAAGGTGAGGTGGTAAAAAAAGATACATTAGCAGCAAAATAGCGTCTATATTGTGATCTATTTTCTAAAAAATATCGTTTGCCGAATAGTATCCATACGTTATTATTCGAAAATCGGATTTAACAGGACCCCCGCCACAGTGCAGTGTTGAAAGGTCTTTGAACCAAAAAAATAGGTGGGCACCTTATGATTTCTTTAGGCTTTTCTGTACAAGCAGAACTTGCTCACCAAAATCAGTGAAGGCTCCCTTTCAATAAGCGTTGGGTCGAAGAGCATCTGCCAATCACAAACACGACGGGGGTCACACACCACCATTAATCATAGTTAAAACATGCTAAGACTACATAAGATCTTAAAAAGATTACAAAAATTATCAATGCGTTTAAAAAGGTGTCACACAGGTCTACAAAGGAAAAAACAACCGGGAAATTCATTATATGTTCCTGGTATCAACTTGTTTTAAGCTTTCAATATTTGCTGCGGCATCTATTGCACGGATCAGATTTGTTGATCGCTTAGAAATATCTTTCAATAAATCTGATTGGGTTTTTTTTAGCTCAATATTTTCATTGGCAATATTCAGTGCAGCTAAAATCAAAGTAGTTAATTTCGTAACATTGGATGATATTTTCGAGTGCTGAGTTTCAATTTTGGTCACTTCTTCCACCAGGTATTCGGCAACCTCCTCTGCCTTACTCACGTCAGATTCGGTTTTAAAAGTATAAGGCTGACCAAATAGCTCTATGGTTACAAGTTGTTCCAATGATTTAGTATTCTACCTTTCTAAAACCAACCCTTTGCGGTCGTTACTGAGCTTCTGTAATCTCTTCTATCCTTCCCAAAAGACCATCAATTTTTGACCGGATCAAGGCCCTTTCTTCTTGATAACTATTTTCGGCTTCAACTTTAGTTTGAAGCTCCTCCTCTAACCTTTCAATTTTATTATTAAGTTCCAAGTTAGTTGTTTCAAGTGACTTGCAAACATCGATCAATTTTCCAACTGTTTTTTCTATCTCTTCAAACTGACTAAAAATCGTATTATTATTCAAAATGCACCTCAATATATTCTATTTAATATAATCGTTCAGATATTCGAAAGTCAAGACATAATCCTAACCCGGATTTTTCACGCGCCTGATGCTTTCAATTGCAAGGCCTGCAGGGGCGCCGCTGTAGTTTGCCTACCGCAAGCCCCTGATAATGTAGCAAATGAGTGCATCAGGTAGCGCCCAAAGGGTGAAAATATTTCGGCATAAAAAGGAAAAGATCGGAGTATAAAGTGTAATATGATAGTCGTCACTATTATTTATCTTAACTTATTGGTTTAATGCTATAAAAAAGCTTGCTGAAAAATTTTTATGAAATATCCGGGCGTTGCCGTTTGCGCATTATATTTGCAACGATCATAAGATCATTGTGGCTGTTTACGCCTACGAACTCTTCAAAATCCTTTTCAATCACTGCGCCAACAATCTTTTGTTCATTATAACTTATCTCAATAATATCAGTAAGATAATACTCACCCTGCACATTGTTCGGTGTAATTTTCTGTAATGAATCAAACAAAACTTCTTTTTTTAAACAATATATGCCTGTGTTAATGATCTTGATTTCTTTTTGTTTATCCGTGGCATCGGTCTCTTCCACGATCCCCGTCACATTTCTCTCTTTATCCATTAAAATCCGACCATAACCCTTGGGGTCATCGATTTCAGTTGCCAGAATGGTTATGTCACGTTTCGCTGTTATGTGATCATCCAATAACCGATGGATAGTGCCAGGCGTTAGGAGCGGAACATCGCCGCATAAAACGATGACGTGTTGCGTGCTTTCAGGTATATAAGGTAGTGCACAAGATACGGCATGGCCTGTTCCAAGCTGTTCTTTTTGCAAAGAAAAGATGACGTCATATTGTTCTGAAACCACCTTTCGAACCGCTTCAGCCTGATTGCCGACAACTAAAATAACATTTTTCCCGGCCACCTTTTGTGCTGTTTTCACAACATACAAAACCATCGGAATACCGAGAATGTCATGTAGCACTTTGGCTTTGCTCGACTTCATACGCTTGCCTGCGCCTGCAGCAAGTACGACAATAGCCGGTTTATTCTTTCTATACTTCAATCTAGCTCCTCTTTTGAATGGCGCGATCCGCTTGTTTCAGCAATTCTCAAACCGTTCTGAAAGAAGCCTAGTGCCATTAAAAAAGGGCAGGCCTATTGCCGGCTTGCCCTTGTAAAACATTCAGAAGTTTCTTCCCAAGATTGAGGGATGAAAACAGGGTTAATTTTTCTATTGTCTGGTCTCAATGAG
This sequence comes from Desulfobacterales bacterium, assembly GCA_020345745.1. Classification (GTDB taxonomy): domain Bacteria; phylum Desulfobacterota; class Desulfobacteria; order Desulfobacterales; family UBA11574. Next base: position 2,174,465 of record CP070768.1, on the reverse strand, counting down.
CTTCAAACGGTGTAAAGCTCTTTCCAACGCAGCTTTGGCGCGAACAAAATCAACATCTTCTTCTTTTTCTAAACGATTTTGTGCCCTTTCCAACGCAGCTTTGGCACGTCCTGCGTCTATATCTTGTCTTCTTTCAGCTGACTCTGCAAGAATGGTAACTTTATCAGGTAGCGCTTCAGCAAATCCACCGCTTACAAATAGGAACCTCTCACGCCCGTTTGCATCCTTATAATGAATCGTTCCGGTTTTAAGTGTCGTTAAAAAAGGCGTATGACCGATAAGCACGCCGAATTCCCCGAGAGTGCCAGGTGCGACAACAATTTGAGCGTCTTCGCTGACAACAATCTGTTCTGGAGTAACTACCTCTAATGTAATATTTTCAGCCATTTGTTTTCTCTCACAACTATTCTATTTCGGCCATTTGTTTGGCCTTTTCAACAACATCTTCAATACCCCCAACCATATAGAATGCTTGTTCAGGGAGATCATCATGATTGCCTTCACAGATTTCCTTGAAAGCTCTAACCGTATCTTCAATCTTTACATACTTGCCACTGGTTCCGGTAAATGCTTCAGCAACATGGAATGGTTGTGACAAAAAGCGTTGTAGTTTCCGTGCCCGGCCTACCGTAACCTTGTCTTCATCAGACAACTCATCCATACCCAGAATGGCAATAATATCCTGTAGTTCTTTGTATTTCTGAAGGATCATTTGAACTTCACGGGCAACCTGGTAATGTTCATCGCCAATGTAAGCAGCATCAAGGATTCTGGATGTTGAATCGAGCGGGTCAACAGCAGGGTAGATTCCCAGCTCGACAATCTGTCGGGATAAAACAACGGTGCCATCAAGATGGGCAAATGTTGTTGCCGGCGCCGGGTCTGTCAAGTCGTCTGCGGGAACGTATACACACTGAACCGCGGTAATCGACCCTTTATCCGTGGACGTAATCCTTTCTTGAAGTGCTCCCAAATCGACGGCCAAGGTGGGTTGGTATCCAACGGCCGAAGGCATGCGGCCCAAAATGGCTGACACTTCCGAACCTGCCTGGGTGAAACGGAAAATATTATCGATAAAAATCAAAACATCCTGACCTTCCTCATCTCGAAAATACTCGGCAGCGGTTAATGCGGAAAGTCCGACGCGAGCCCTGGCACCGGGCGGTTCGGTCATTTGTCCGTAAATTAGAGCCGCTTTGGGCAAGACGCCGGAATCCTTCATTTCGTGATAAAGGTCATTCCCTTCACGCGTACGCTCCCCTACACCTGCAAACACAGAAATACCACCATGCTGCATGGCAATATTGTGGACCATCTCCATCATAATAACGGTTTTCCCCACACCGGCACCCCCAAACATTCCCATCTTACCGCCACGAGGAAAAGGTACCAGCAGGTCGATGACTTTGACACCAGTCTCGAGAACCCGAACCGTGGTGTCCTGTTCGGTAAACTTGGGTGCTTCACGGTGAATTGGCAGCAGCTTTTCCTGGCTAACCGGGCCCAGACCGTCAACCGGTCTGCCCACAACGTTCAGAACCCGTCCGAGTCCGGCTTCACCCACGGGCATCAAAATCGGCTTGCCCGTATCTTTAACGGGCATTCCCCTAACCAAGCCATCGGTTACATCCATGGCTATGGTACGAACCACATTATCACCCAAGTGCTGAGCAACTTCGACGACAAGATTGTCCGGTTCATCATTAATGGCAGGGTTGCTGATTAAGAGTGATGTATATATCGTGGGCAGTTTACCCTGCTCAAATTCCACGTCGACGACAGGCCCCATAACCTGCATAATCTTACCTATGTTCTCTCCCATCTATTGACCTCCAAATCTGTTATTATTTGTTATTCGACAAATGATTAACAAATAGCGATTAAATATTTCTAGGTTTACCCTTTAAGGGCCTCGGCACCGCCAACAATGTCCATCAATTCTGCCGTAATGGCTGCTTGCCGGGCCTTATTATATACAAGCGTCAGATTCTCCAACATATCATTACATGCATTGGTCGCATTATCCATGGCAGCCATACGTGCAGCGTGTTCACTGGTGGATGTCTCTAATAATGCGCTGTGTAACTGAACATAGGCATTTTTGGGCAGCATTTCACCCACCAACTCGCCGAGCGAGGGTTCACAAATGTGCTCAGCCAAATAAGGCTTATCTTCAGCTTCAATTTCATCTTCAGCCTGTTCCAGGGGTTGCATCGGAAGAATCTGTTGTAGCACCGGTACCTGTCGAGCCATGCTAACAAACTCTGAGTAGATGATATAGACTTCGTCGTAGGTTCCATCAAGGAATCCATCAATCAGTTTCTGTCCTGCTAGCGCTGCTATGTTAAACGAGAATTTTGTCCCCACAATCCCTAAATGCTCGTCAGCGATAGAAATTTTATTTTTTCGGCACCAGTCTCGTCCCTTTTTACCAAAATTGGTAAAGGAAAAATCGATGCTTTCTTCTTTTTCCTTTATAAATGACTGAGCCTTGGTGATCAGGTTTGCATTGAAACCACCGCATAGACCTCGGTCAGAAGTACACAAAACAAGATGAATGTTATTGACTTCTTCATGTGGCATCATCAAGGAGCTTATATCTTCATCGGCTTTTTCCAAAAGGCTACCAAGGACTTCTGCAAACTTTTTTGCATAAGGTCGAAAACCATCCATTGCTTCTTGGGCACCCCGTAATCTGGAAGCGGCCACCATGTTCATTGCCTTGGTAATTTGCCTGGTCTTTTTTACCGCTGAAATTTTTGTTTGAACTTCTTTTAACGTTGCCATGTAAATATGCCTTTATCGTTCAAGTTATTTGCTATTAATTGTTTCAGTAGCAGCATGAAACAGGAACCACTCGAACAAATAACTGTTAGATGGTATCCTTGAATTCTTCATCGTAGGCTTTCAAGGCCTCATCCATTAATTTGTCAATGTCGTCGGTTATCTCTTGTTTTTCTTCAAGCTCCGTATAAATTTGAGGATATCGGTCTTCAATGAATGCATATAGACCGGCCTCAAATTTCCCTACAACACTAGCAGGATAATTGTCTAGAAAGCCTCTGGTTCCGGCGTAAAGAATCAAAATCTGCTTTGGCATCGATAGCGGTTGGTACTGGGGTTGCTTCAGAACTTCCACAAGTCTTTCCCCCCGTGTAAGCTGCCTTTGGGTGGCTTTATCGAGGTCACTGCCAAATGCAGCAAATGCCTCAAGTTCACGGTATTGCGCCATATCCAACCGAAGGGTTCCAGCTACCTGTTTCATCGCTTTGACCTGCGCAGCCCCGCCGACGCGAGAAACAGAGAGTCCAACGTTAATAGAAGGTCTGACACCGGCAAAGAAGAGCCCGGGTTCCAGATATATCTGGCCGTCGGTAATGGAAATAACATTTGTCGGGATATATGCGGATACATCACCGGCCTGGGTCTCAATTATCGGCAGTGCGGTTAAAGAACCGGCACCAAGCTCGTCATTTAGTTTGGCGGCTCGCTCTAACAGTCGAGAATGATTGTAAAAAATAT
>CP070768.1:2164069-2170843 GCA_020345745.1 Desulfobacterales bacterium | reverse complement strand
GAATCATTTTGAAAACCTTAATGGTTTGGCACCAATGTTAGCTTTTCGCCTCAGTAGCGACAACGTCACGTTATATAAAATCGTGGCACGATTTTATTTGTCGGTAAAAATACCATAAGTGGAGATTAATACTTGACTTGAAAAAATCGTTAAACTTTTTGATAAAATTGCCGATATTAAGATTAAGGTTAAAGGCATCTCGGGTGCGCGTAAATCTTTTCTCCATACATCTTCCAACATAAACAAAAATGAATATTAAAAAAAAGAAGGATGTGCACCGGTGCCAATAACGGCATTTTGAGAAGCAATTAGCCAAGGCCAGGGCATTGTAAGATTGTTAACCTTTCTTCACTACGTTTGTTTTGGGCGATTCAGGAGAATCGCCTCATCTATTTCGGAAAGCTCTGCGTAAAAGCAAAGAATGATAGATTGTCATAAATGCGAACATTATTATGTCACTTGGGAAGAAGAGTTTCCTCATGGCTGCCAAGCCATGAAGTTTAAATCGAAACAACTTCCTTCCATAGTAGTACGTGTCAGTTCTCATCGTGAGTGTCTATTAAATAAAGAAAAGGTGATGAAGAAAAAAAGAAAGGGCTGGCCTATTTTTAATGAAAAGATTACCATATCCTTTCGGAGGGTATTTGATGAGGGGTAATAAAGTAAGAAGTTTGCTCCGGTTTAGATAGCTGCAATGGTTTGGCACATATCAGTGAACCGGATTTTGTCATATACCTGCATACCATTTCACCAAATGATAGCTGTGGTGATTCCTTCTATGGTGGTGCAAGTATTAGGGTGGCAAAATCGTTTGATAACGTTATTTCAAGAGGGACAATCTCGAATAACAAGGGAGTAGCGACTTGTCGATAGCAGAGAAAAGAAAACATTCGAGGACCAAAACAAAAAATGTGGTATCCTTTGTTGGTATAGACGACCGTGGAAACGAAAAAGAACAGGGGATCGGAAAGACGCAAGATATAAGTATAGGAGGTGTTCTTATAGAAACTCATTTCCCGATAGTATCAAAAGATATTTTGCTAACGGCCAACGGCATAAAAGGTGAATTGGTCAATATTGCTGGTAAGGTTGTTCGTCGCAGCGCAGAAGCCTCCGGAATGTTTCGAACTGGAATTCAGTTTCTTGAAGATAATGAAAAAACCCGACTTTTTATAATAAGCCTTATAAAAGCTTATAGTAAACAAAAAACCCAAAATTGAAAATAGGTGATTTCTGTTATAAAAGTGCAAATATCAGAGTATAAAAAAATCGTGAGATATCGTTTTTTCATTAAGGGCAAATTCTATTCAGAGGGTTTGCCCTTATGATTCTTATGATATATGCAATGAACAAGATTTGTCTTTCAACTTGGGCGTTTGGCAAAAAAAACAACATTTGAAATTGCAGCTTCAGAAAGAAATCTTCAATTTTCTAAAAAGCATGAATGATGATCGAAATCAGTAATTCAAGTAGGCTTATACGTAAGACCAATCTTGACATGTTCGGATGAAAGTAACTGCGCCCTATTTATGCTTGACAGGCAAATTGCATTTTCCTATCATTTTCGAAACATAACCTGCGTTATTGTTCTTCTTATTGCTCAATTATTCCAATGATTCCATTAAATCCCTAAAACCAGGCGTCAACGGTCGATAACGAGGTAAAATGAAGAAAAAGACCACGCTGTTTATCTGTCTGATTTTCCATTTGTTTTCCTTTCCCGGTTTGTTGTCCTCCGCAACAGATTCAAAGATAAACATCGCTATAAAAGAATTTCCTCCGTTTGTCTTTAAGGAGCTAAAGGGCTTCTGTATTGATATGGCCAACATTATATGCAAGAAAAACAACCTTACTCCGAAATTTATAAGGTATAAAAGTGTTCCGGAAGTGCTTGCTGCGGTTGAATCCGGAGAATGTCACATGGCGTTTTCCGGCATCACCATTACGGCAGATCGGGAGAAGCGGGTCGACTTTTCTCAACCATTTTTCGATTCAGGACTAGCCATTGCCGTCAGGACAGAACAGTCGAGTGAGCTTACCGGCACGTATATTACCATACTGAAAGTGATTGGATACTTGGTTATTCTGATTTTTATAGGGCTTACCCTCGTTGCGCACATCATCTGGTTTATTGAGAAAAATGACAGCGATCCCAAGAGCTTTCCCACTAGCTACGGCAAAGGCATTCTGGATGCATACTGGTGGTCTGTGGTTACAATGACCACCGTGGGATATGGGGATAAGTGTCCGAGAAAGGTAAGCGGCAGGGTCATTGCATCGATTTGGATGATCATCGGTATCATATGGTTTGCCGGCTTTACAGCCACTCTCTCATCATCGTTAACGGTGCAGAAGATTGAACATGGATATGTTAAAAGCCTTGCGGATCTTACCAATAAAAGAGTATCCGTGATAAGGGGCACAACCAGTGAAAATTACCTTCGATTCCATAACGTAAAGATGCTGCTCTCCGAAAACCTTGACGACCTGATTGGTAATTTAAAAAATCAACATGTGGATGCCGTAGTTTACGATGCGCCGGCGCTGATGTATATTTCAAAAAACGACCCATCCATCAAAGTGGTGGGAGATATGTTCGATAAACAACGATACGGGATTGTCTTTCCCCAAAACGGGAATAATGTATATAAAGAATTATTTAACATCGCCATCATCGATATGCAAAAAAGCGGAGAGTACCAGAAAATCTATAATAAGTGGTTTTAACTACGAGGAACATAGCGTCCAACTTAATTGGATAGCCCAATGACCGGCAAACCGGCCCAAAAGATTGCGGTAAGTGTAATCATTCCGAACTTAAACCGTGGCCGGATGCTTAAAGATTCGGCCGATCCGGTTCTGGCTCGCGCCTTTTCCGGCCCCATCATCAAGTATCAGTAGCTTCAGACCTTCCTCCTGAATCATGTTACCCCCTTTGTGAAGTTTTATATCGATATCATCCTAAATCTATACCAAGAGGGTAGGTGACCTTTTCGTTCAAATTGTCTGATATACAAGGGTTATGACTGATTCTGTGTATTGGATCGATCCTGAAGGCTTGGTACTTTCACCGATTTATTTGATGGCTGCATATGATTCTGATCGATTCAGGCTATGAATTTTCTCACAACCAATGGGATTTTTTAGTCGTTGTTATCTAAAGTTTTTTAAAAAAATCCCGATATAATAATAGTGTAGCATATTCTCAATTTAAAATAATCATAGGAGGTAATTATAGACATGAAGGTTTCACATGCTGTTATTTTAATATTCGTTCTTTTCTTATGGGTCGTGCCATGCTCTGCTGAAAATAAAAAAATCACTTACTATGATCCTCATGGCAATATCGTAACAAAAGAGATGTATCTTGAGATTTGTAGGCAAAGAAATAAAGATCGCCTTACAGATAAAGAATTAAAAGCGCAACTGCATAACTTTTTACGGGACTATTGCCAGACATATGCAAATAAAAATCTGAACAAATTCAAAAAATTTTTTACTGCTGATGCAATGGAAAAAGGCAAATCTTTTAGTAGTCTATTGCCTAAGTATAGAAAAAATTTTGAAAAAACGGATTCTATAAGCTACCAAATTGATTTATTAGAACATTTTCAAGAGGTTGCTGCAGGGATTATTGATATTCATGGCAAATTTTATGTAAAATGCCATCTAAATTATGCTGGCTGGAAAGAAAATTCAGGTTGGATTTCAATGAGTCTTGTTAAACAAGACGGTTCATTTCGTATAAAACGACTTGATTATTATGTAGAGATCTAACCACACACAAAAAAAGTTAACCGTTTAACTCAAAAGTTTTTATTTCAATAGGAAGTGTGATTATGGAAGAAAAATTTATATCGAACAACTTGATCGAAAATGATTCTGCATTGGGACCTATTTGGGAAGAGTTCTATAGCGTAGAGTTTTCCTTAAATGATAAAGGACCAAACTACATGTTCAAATTACGCAACACTTCATTGACCGGACCGTGTATTCTGGTAAAAAAAGATTCTTCAGTGTTCAAACAACTGAAGGTCGGTGATATATTAAATATGGAATACAATCCCTCAGAATTATCAGGTCCCAGCAAAAGTTGGAAAACCCAGATCACTTCAATAAATTCTAACTATCGCTTTACGAATCACTCTCTTGTCGAGCTATCTATCATCGATAAGCTAAGTTCAGAAATGATTAAACCAAACTAAAGATAGTGTTCAGAGGATGCGCAAAAACGCCTTAAAAGAAATAAGAGAATCTCAGATGATGAGCAAGGCCGAACTTGCCAGAAAAGCCGACATATCGCCCATTACCATTACACGGATTGAAAACGGTATGCCTTGCAGAATGGAAACAAAACGAAAGATTGTTTTGGCTTTAGGCTATAAAATTTCAGATAAGAGCCAAGTGTTTGGCGATGATATGGAGCCATCTATCAAAGATAATGGAGGCAGACATTCGGGTTTTGATAGACGTCAATTTAAATATGCAGGGCATGTTCCTGAGCACAGATCTGATAAGAAAAGAAGAAGCGGGCTGGATAGAAGACAAAAACCAAGAACATCTGAATAACAAAAAGAAATTCTAAACGGGCAGGGTCAGCAATAGCTCTGTTTTTTATTTTCCGGCCCTTGGATATCTGCAAAACCTCTCGTTTTGCAAAGAAGGTTCAGTAGTTGTGATATCACCCAAACCAAGCATTTACATCTAATCGATCCTTAATCATTTGTACAGTATCAATACCACCGATTCTATCGAACAGACCCATATCAAGCTCAACAGCATCAGGATTGAGTTTCTCAATTTCCAGGATAAGATCCTCAATGCTTGACACATGAGTATCTACCTTGCCAAATTTACTGATAAACCTGATGAAAATATTACCTTCATTACCGCATTCAACCCTGACTAATCTTATCCCTTCCTGCATGATACAGCCCTTTTGGTTTCCAACACTATAATCCAATATTCATGCCCAAAAATATAGATCAAAATTATAAGCAGAATTTACAGTGGGTTAAGGCAATAACAGAATAGAATTGATTGATAATAATTCCATTGGGATGTACATTTTTTCAGGTATTGTGCCTAGAGACTTGTGCAGCCTTAACATCTATAGTAATAAATCTTGATTTTATAATTTAACAGCAATAATAATTTCCTTAATATCGAGTCGACTAAACAACGGATAAAAAAATACACAAATCCTAAAAGATCCTCATGCCTAATATTAAGGGTTATAAAATTGAGTAGGGATCACTCTCCATTATTGGTTTGTTGATTACAGTTGACCTCGTCCTGATTGGTGCTTATATCAACCACTGCGAATCCTGCGTAATTTATTTGTCATTGGCGTTGTTGCCTGCGACTGTATGATTATTCGCTCCCATTCCTTATCGCGAGGATATTTTTTTGCCTGAACTACCAGAAGTTGAGACCACCAAGCGTGGCATACGGCCTTATTTGGAGGGTGCATTGATTGTATCTATTTTGGTGTGCAATCCCAATCTGCGCTGGCCTGTTTCGCAAGAAATAAATGAAATATCCGGACAGCGAGTACTTACTGTTCATAGGCGAGCTAAATATATCATTATTACGCTGGAGAATGGATCGATTTTAGTGCATCTAGGCATGTCTGGAAGCCTGCGAGTACTGACTGAACGAGAAGCTATGCTAAAGCACGACCACATTGAGATGGTGTTGGACTCAGGCAACCTCATTCGATTCAATGATCCAAGACGATTTGGGTGTTTGTTATGGACGACCGATTGGTCCACCCATAGACTTATCCATCATTTGGGACCAGAGCCTCTCACAAACGCGTTCAGTGTGGATTATCTGTATGCTCTGGCACGTGCGCGTAACACGTCGATCAAGCAATTGATCATGGACAGCCGTGTGGTAGCAGGTGTTGGAAACATTTACGCCAATGAAGCCCTGTTTCTCTCGGGCATTCATCCCAAACGAGCGGCTAGTAGAATCTCTAAAAAGCGTTTAAGTGCGCTGGTTGATAATATTCGTGATGTGCTGAGTGCAGCGATAGATCAGGGTGGAACGACAATGCGGGATTTTGTTGGCAGTGACGGCGAGCCCGGTTATTTTAAGCAACAGCTCTTTGTTTATGGCCGGAAAGGGCAGGCCTGTAAATGCTGTGCAAACGAACTTAAGGAAATCCGGCAGAACGGTCGCAGTACGGTTTATTGTAGTTATTGTCAAAGGTGAATTAGAACTGGATGCAAAATCACCCCTTGGCCTTCACCTCTTTGTTGGAGCAACAATTTCAATCCTCGAAATATTCTACATATTCCTTCGGTTAAAACCGTCGCTCCGCCTTGACCTTAAACCCGAAAAAACAGATCATCGAAATGAATCTTTTTTGGATTGATTTATTATATGGGCCATGATAAGCACCGCACTGAAAAATAATCTTGAATCCCTCTGAAGAGAAGATCTTTAATGTTACTAGTGACTAAGCTACTGTTGGAATTGAAATAATAGTGCCTCAAGAATTTTTTGTCCTTATTGTCGGATATATTTTCGGCTTTTACATGGCCTGGAACATCGGAGCCAACGATGTAGCCAATTCCATGGCTTCTTCTGTGGGCGCCAAGGCCATTACGATCCGTCAGGCCATATTCCTCGCTGCAATTTTAAATATCCTTGGTGCCGCATTTATCGGCTCCCATGTTACCCAGACGATTCGTAAGGGAATTGTTTCTTCCGATATCTTAACCTATCCCCAGATTGCCCTGATCGGCGCATTATCCGCCCTGCTTG
>CP070768.1:2146601-2163969 GCA_020345745.1 Desulfobacterales bacterium | reverse complement strand
CCTTGCGTGATTCAATGGGAATGGCAGGAGACTGGTTTTTAGATCCTATCAATTATATTGATCCTGCAGAAATAACCTATGCTGTTAAGGGTTTTGATAGAATAAATGAAACATCCTTTCGTATTGGAGAGTATGAAGCGCTCAAAAAGGCATCCATAGATCCATATGTGGCTGTACGCGATATATATCTTCAGTATCGAGATAAAAAAATAAAGGAATAACGTTGGCGTCTAAACATGTAATTTGTCATCATACAGAACGAGATCTGCGGCAAAGGCTTTAATATACCCATGGAACGCACAAAACTGTTTTTTATCACTATTTTTTTATCCCTAGTCCTGCTGATGTTGGGAGCGCTGGGATATATGGTGATTGAAGGTTGGTCATTTCTTGATGCGATTTACATGACCGTCATTACCCTTGCTACCGTCGGATACGGTGAAGTTCACGAAATCAGTCCGACCGGCCGAATATTTACGGTTTTTCTTATTTTTTCGGGGGTTGGGTTTTTCCTATATGTAGCTGGAAACGTCGTGCAATTCGTGGTAGAGGGGCGAATCAGACATATTTTGGGGAGGCGCGTTTTGGACAAACAAATCAGCAAGCTAAAAGACCATTTTATTGTTTGTGGATACGGAAGGATGGGGCGAGCCTTATGCAGCTATCTCATTCAAAAGTACCTGGATGTTGTCGTCATTGAGCAAAATGTAGGGCGGGTTCCAGTTATGGATAATGATGGTATACTGTACCTCGTGGGTGAAGCCACCGATGAAGCCATCCTATTGAAAGCAGGCATTAAGCGGGCAAGAGGGATCATAACTGTCCTGGGTTCCGATGCAGATAACGTTTTTCTGGTTCTGATTGCAAAGAGGCTCAATCCTGATATTTTTGTCGTGGCAAGGGCGAACCAGAATGAATCAGAAAAAACACTATACGATGCCGGTACTGACAAGGTCGTTTCTCCCTTTACCCTGGGTGGCAGAAGAATGGCCCATGCAATCCTTCGTCCAACTGTAATTCATTTTTTGGAACTGGCATTTGCTGACGATGATACAGATATTCACGTCGAAGAGTTCCCTGTCAGCGCTGCTTCCAAACTGATCGAGGTACCCCTAAGTGAATCGGGGCTTCGCCAGGATCTTGATCTGATCATCCTGTCGGTAAAAAAAGCAGACGGCTATATGTGCTTTAACCCAAAGGCCTCACATCAGCTCGAAGCGGGTGATACCGTTGTAGCCGTTGGCAAGAATAAGAACCTAATGCAAATGGCAAGAATTCTTAATCCGTAAGTTTTGATGCATGCAAAAGGTATCTGTTTGGGAGAAGAAAATATCTAAATTCGAATAATCACTATTTTGAATCATCAAGAAAAAGTGACTCGATAATCAGACAATTTATCTTTCGTGGAAGCAACTGAATAAATAGGTTCAAAGATTTTCACGAGGTTGTTTGCGCCTGTGAGATATGATATAAAATATGTTAAGTTTCTTTGGTAGTGGTTTTCATAATATGTTCTCTTAAAACGATTCAACTGAAACATAATTTTAGCAACAAGTATAATTAACATAGGAGGTAACCGAATGTATTTTATCGGTAACTTTATCTACGCTAACAATCAAGAGGAAACATTGGAGGAAGATAGGCGGCATGGTGAATTCAGTCTCATCATCGATGCCAAAGATCCTTACGCAGCCCTGCGGAGATTTAGAGATCGGATTATCCGTTACCGGGAGAGAAGTGATTTATTTCGAGGTGACTGCTCAGTCTATTTAATACAGCTTTTTGAATTTGACATGTTTCCGGTTGATGAAGCCATGATGCTCAACTACAAGTCGACAGCCGGTGATCCCATGATGCCTTTTATCCGGTGTTCGCTTCCGAGTGATGTGACGGATTCGTGTCGTCTTTTTGACTGGAAGAACAACATTCCGGAAATCGACGGGCAAAGCGAGAAACTTTTTCTTAAATTTGAGGCCGGATCTCCTCCAAGTCTGGTGGAACCGGACACCTCGTTTCTTTTAACCCCAGAAACCTAATTGCGTAAGGATCCTCGGGTAAAAGAGAAGTAGATCCCCACAATGCACATAACAGAGAAAATCCTAAATGCAAGATTGACCGAAGTCAAAAAGGCGTCATAATTGGCGGGAGAGATTTGAGCCTTTCCAATCATGAAAGAAAAAATTAGCGTTGCTATTGCGATGCTTACCATTTGACCCATGAGTCGCATCGTCGCAACAGCGCCTGAAGCGATACCATAATACCTGTTCTCCACACTACTCATGATAGCGTTCATATTTGGGGAGGAAAACAGGGCAAATCCGATTCCAAGAACGATAAGACCGGCAATAATATAAATGGTTGGTGTTGAATATCTGAGGAAGTTAAAGGAAATCAACCCGGCAGCTGTAAGCGCCATTCCTAAAGAGGCGATAATAGACGGTTCGATACGATCAGATAGCTTTCCGGCTAATGGTGAGAACAAGGCTTGCATGATCGGCTGGCAGATAAGGACAGATCCAGCGCTTTCAGGTGACATGCCTTTAATATATTGAAGATATAGGCTTAAAAGAAAAGAGACCGCAAAGGTCGCTGCATAATTTATGAGAGCGGCTAAACTTGAAAAGCTAAAGGTTCGGTTGTGATAAAAGAGCCTGACCTCAAAAACGGGAAATGGGGTACGCAGTTCCTGCCAGACAAATGCTGCAAATCCGCTACAACCTCCGCACAAAAGGGCAATGCCAAGGGGTTCGGGTAAAAGGGAAAGCCCATAAATAAAACAGACCAGTGAGAATCCGTATAACACACTACCCAAAATGTCCAGACGCTCGTCTTTTGCATCAACCCATTCATCTCGTATTTTAGTTAGCGAAAGGATAAAAGCCAAAAGGCCAATAGGGCCGATAACCCAAAAAATACTTCGCCAACCGTATGCGCCGGTTAAAATCCCTCCTGCAAATGGGCCGGTCGACAATCCGAGGTATACGGCGGCTACGGTTATCCCGATAGCCTTCCCTCTCTCGTTTAAAGGAAATACTGCGGTTATGATGGCAAAACCGGTGGTCATTATCATTGCTGCCCCGAGCCCCTGAATAATGCGATAAAAAATGATACAAAAGACCGACTGGGCAAAGGCCGTTCCTACGGAAAACGCTGTAAAAACAAAAATTCCAGATACAAATATTTTTTTTCTACCATAAATATCAGCGATCTTGCCTATTGGTACAAGTGAAACGCCCGTTGCGAGAAGATAGGCATTGGCGATCCAGCTCAATAAAACAGCATCCACGGAAAATTCATTCTGAATGGCAGGCAGTGCAATGTTAACTGCCGAGATCATAAACGGCGCCATGAACGTTGTCAGAGCGGCTACGATGAGTACGGATGTTTTTGACGTTTCTATTTCTTTTGTACTATTTTTCATAGGCAATTTTTACTGGCCATGTTCAGCTTATAAACGCAAGCTTCGCATCCCTATCCGAAACAAAGCTTAGTAAGCACTCAGGGGATATCTAACCTTATCAGTGACCCGGTCATGTTACCAGGTAGGAGCGCGAAACTTGTGCCTCGATTTACTTTACGGTATGGCACTCATGAAAGAGTGCATAAGGACAAGTGCCTTTACAGTATACATGATCGATCTGTGGAAAAAGGATGGTAATCGCCTCTCCTCTGTTTTCAATCAGAGAATCGGACGGCAGTTCTTTAATAAAGCCAGAGCTCTCAAACACCTGTTTTACGGGGAGGTGGACGCTCATAAATGCGATCTCTGTGTTGCGTGCTTTTACTTCATCAAACAGTACCCGTAACTCATCAATCCCCGTAATATCGATAAAGCCTACCGCTTGAAAATCGAGCAGTAAAAATTTGACAGGGGTCGATTGTTCTTCCAGACGCTCGATCAGATGTTCTATGGTATATTCGGCGTTGGCGAAATAGATTGCGTTTTCAGAACGCAGTTGCAATATCTGCGGACAACTGGGCTTTTCGTGGACATCGGCATTTAGAAACATGTTGAGTTCAGGATCTTTAGTTACTCGAACAATACGAGGATGCATCGTCTTCCACAAGAAGAACATCAGGGAAATGATCACGCCGATCAGCAGTGCATAATCGGGTTTTGTCAAAAGTGCGAGCACAAAGACAGTTACCGCAACAATCCCGTCGTGTCGATTCATTTTCCAGAGTTCAAACACCTCTTTGGGATGGAACAGCAGCAGTACGGCGCTGATAACCAGTGCGGCGAGTGCTGCTTTGGGAATATAGGTAAACAGAGGAGTCAAAAAGAGTAAGGCCAAAACCACGCTCAAACTCGAGATAACACTCGAAACACCTGTTTTAGCTCCAGTAGCGTAATTGAGGGCGGTACGAGAGAATGAACCGCTTACTGGATAACTTTGGAAAAATGAACCTATGATATTAGCCAGGCCCTGGCCGATAAACTCTTGATCAACATTGACCTTTTGTTTGGTTTGAGAGGAAATCGCTTTTCCCACAGAATAGGTTTCGGCAAAGCTCACCAAGGCAATAACAACCGCCGGGCCAATGAGTGAGGTGACTGTTTTAAAGTCGAACGACGGTATAACGGGATGCGGCAGTCCTTTGGGAATCTTGCCTACGATGGAAACACCCTTCAAATTCAGTTCAAATAGAACGATGGGTATGGTTACCGCGATCAAAGCAATGAGTCCCGCGGGCAAATTCTTACGGAATTTCTGAACGCCAAAGATAATGCAAATTGCCACAATTCCGATGATGGATGTTGGAATATGTAGCTCCGGCAATCCTTTTACAATTTCTACAAGCCTTGGAAAGATATACTCATGCCGGGATACGCTAAGACCCAAAAAGTGAGGACTTTGGGTTGCGATGATAATGAGTGCCGCTGCGGCCGTAAATCCTTTAACAGCAGAGTGGGAGATAAAGAACATAACCAAACCAAAACGAAACAGCCCGATGAGAAGATACAGAACCCCCACCATTAAGGCGAGAAGGAATGCAAGTTCAATAAACAGCTTGCTGCCAGGTTCTGCCAGGGGTGTTAGGGTTGTCAGGACCAGAAGACTCATAATCGCTATGGGACCGGTGGCTAGCTGACGCAAACTGCCCCATAAGGCCCCGATAAGCGGTGTAATAGCGGCTGCATAGAGTCCGTAAACAGGGGGCATTCCGGCCAGGATGGCATAGGCCATGGCCTGGGGACTGAGAACCACCACAACGGTTATACCGGCAAGCGCGTCATTGCGAAAAGTAGATATCTGGTATCCCTTAAGCCAATTTAAAAAAGGAAAGAAAAGATCAAGGGGCCGATGGTTGGAATCTGTCTGTGGCATCTGTTTTATCCAAGTTGAAAGGTATTTTAATTAAATCGTAAACGCTTTAAAATGCCGGGTTAATTTTGCATGTTAGCGCTTCAGGTTTTTTCTTTCAGCTGATATCAATCTCTGATTAGCCGTGTCCCTCCATGTGTATGGCTTCAATATAAAAGGCCTCATGCGTTGGCGTCAAGCTGAAATAACGAATTAACTTCGCCAATATCGTTACACAAAAATAAATACCTCCTGAACGCTAATATGAATTTATCTCATGGCTCAGGATTTCAAAGGTTCTTTATCCGCGGCTTGCCCTCTTAGGTTTTTTTTTATATGAATAAAGAGGTGGATCATCGGCTCTGATTTCGAGACATCGTCTCTATTTTACCACGGAGAGAAAAAATGGCTCAAACTAGAATTTCACGTCGCAGATTCTTAAAGAACCTAACAGTTACCTGTACATACAGTGGCCTATTTGTCCATCCTATTGCTGCCCGATATGCTGAAGGAACAACCGACAAGAATGTTGCCTCTATAGGGAAGGCAGATATGGAATATCGATTGCTGGGCAGAACAGGATTGAAGGTTTCCGCACTCAGCTTCGGCGTTATGCGACTCACAGAGCCCGCGGTTTTATTTGAAGCCCTTGATATGGGTATAAACTATTTTGATACCGCCCATGTTTATCAGAGGGGCAACAATGAAAAGATGCTGGGAAACGTTCTTAAAGAATATGGCAGAAAAAAGGTCTTCATTGGGACCAAGATTCCCCCTTATTCCAGATTCTTGAATATGAGCAAGCTCGACAGTCCAAGCACCATGGAAGCAAAAATGGAAAAAAGTTTAAAAAGATTGCAGACCGACTATGTGGATGTGCTATTTCTGCATAATATTAAAGACCCGGCCTGGCCGGCACAGGATGACATGCTAAGGTTTTGTCAAAAAATGAAGGAAGCCGGGAAGGCGCGTTATGTGGGCATTTCTTTTCACTCAGATGGTGAATTATATGTGAATATCGTGAACCAGGCTTTAAAAACCGACGCCTACGATGTTATTTTGGCAACGTTAAACTACAAGAGTTATCATGAAGAAATTGCGGCCTTAAGACGCGCGCGCAGTAAGAATGTGGGTGTAATTGCTATGAAGACACAGGCCGGTGGCTATAAACGTGGTCCTAGTGCCCACATCAATCCACATCAGGCCGCACTGCGGTGGGCTTTAGATCTCGATTTTGTGGACTGCGCTATACCCGGAATGGTCAATAGACGTCAGCTTGTTGAAAACGCAAAAGTCATCGGAATGAAGATGGGATGGAGCGATAGAAAAACACTTGCCGTTTATTATGATACCATAAAAGACCGCTATTGCTTAAGGTGTGGCACCTGCAAGTCTTCATGTATAAAGGCTGTGGAAATCCCTTCAGTTCACCGCTCACTCATGTATTGGGAGGGCTACGAGGATTTTGGACTGGGCCAGACAACCTATCGGAGGCTCTCAACAAAGGAGAATGCCTTGGCATGCCTAAGTTGTTCAACCCCGACATGCATATGCAAATATGGTATACAAATTCCAGAGCGAATGCGCCATGCACATACTATCTTTGTTTAAAGGCAGGCAGATTGACAATATTTTAAACCATTGCAAACGGTTAATGGTTATTTTGTTAATTTTGGTCGGAACAGGTGACCATTGTATAGCGGGATCTGATATTGAAGCCATATTAACGGATACCATATCGGTGCCAGGGTGGAAAGTTGATGGCGAAACATATCATTATAACACCCATAACCTTTATGAGTATATTGATGGCGGTGCATATTTTTTTATTGGCTACGGATTTGTTGAACTGACAGGCGTTAATTTTTCTCCGGTTACTGGAGAAGGTGACGCCGTGACTATCGATATTTATGATATGAGGAACAAGCTGAATGCTTTCGGGGTATACCAATTAAGAAAAGACAGTCAGGCACCTTCTTTAGGAATAGGTGCCGCTGCATTCGGTTTGAATGACTACCTCGTTTTTCATAAAGATAGGTTTTATGTTGAAATACGGGCCTTTTTTACGGATAGAGAAGATCCGGGTGTCGTTAAGAATATCGCTTCAATGGTAGCGGAGCATCTCCCGGGTGACAATTCTTTACCCAAAGCACTGGCTTATTTTCCTGAAAAGGAGAGAATAGTTGGATCAGAGCGCTATATTAGCGGGGGTATTCTCGGACATGCATTCCTGGACAAAGGGCTGCTATGCGATTATCTTGTTAACGGTGAAAAACTTACCGTTTTTATTGCTTTTCTTCCATCAGTCCAGGATGCTGTAAAAGCAGTGAAACAACACAAGGCTTTTTTAAAACAGTCAGAAAAAACATGGTTGCCCCTTGAAGGATTCGGCAAGCACAGCTTTATCTCAGAGGAACCCTATCATCAGAATATTATGGTGATACAAGAAGAGGCACGCGTAATCGGGGCTTATGACCTAAGGGATGTAGAAGCAGGGAAAACCCTTCTCTTAGATACCCTAAAAAAGCTAAAGCAGGCGACGGCGAAACAGCAATAATCATTTTATATTCCATGTATTAAACGATAAAGCTAAAGGGAATGATTTGAATTTTGACCAACCACGGTTTCTCGGACAAACAGATCTCAAGGTAGGACGATTAGGTATTGGGGCAGGATACGGTGCGCCGGCTGTCGCTCTTGAAGAAGCATTTGCCAGAGGTTGCAACTATTTTTATTGGTCATCGCGCAAGCCCGAAATGGGCCGGGCAATAAAAAATATTTGTCGACAGGGAAAACGAGATCAATTGGTTGTGGTGGTTCAGAGCTATTCGCGTTCCGCATTTTTGCTGGAGGTCACCTTTAAAAAAGCTTTGAAATCCCTATTGGTGGATTATGTGGACGTCTTGATTCTGGGTTGGTACAACAAATCGCCTGCCGCAAGGATCATAGAAAGAGCATTAGACCTGAAAGAAAAGGGATTTTGTCGATACTTAGGCCTTTCAGGACACAACCGGTCACTTTTTCCAAAGCTAGCCAGGGATGGGATTATGGACCTTTTTCACATCCGATACAATGCAGCCCATAGAGGAGCTGAAAGAGAAACTTTCCCTTATTTGGAAAAAGAAAACCGGCCGGGCATTGTTTCATACACTGCAACTCGATGGGGGCATTTACTCAATCCTAAAAAAATGCCTACCGGATTACCTCTGCCTTCTGCCACAGATTGTTACCGGTTCGTGCTTTCCCATCCGGCAGTTGATGTCTGCTTATGCGGTCCTAAGAACACAGAACAAATGCGAGTGGCATTAAAAGCCCTTGAGTTAGGACCCCTGACTCAAACGGAAATGGAGCATATGAGAACCATCGGGGATTATGTGCGCGAAAAAACCGCAAAATTCTTTTAACCATTGTGATAGTTAACCGTATAGGGCATATAAAATGGTCAATTGCCTCATCCGCTTGCGGTGGTGTGGTTAATTGAATCTGTTAATTGAGAATACATAACGATTGGAAGCGCCATGCTAAAAGCTAAAGATGTCATGACAAAAGCGGTGATCACCGTAGCGCCGGATGCGGAGATCGTCCATGCAGCAAAACTTCTTCTTGAAAACCGTATCAATGGTGTTCCTGTCATAGATAAAGCAGGAACATTGTTGGGCATTCTCTGCCAAAGTGACCTGATTGCACAACAGAAAAAACTTCCTATTCCTTCCTTTTTTACCATATTAGATGGATTAATTGCCCTGTCTTCCATGAAACAGCTCGAAAAGCAGGTCCAAAAGATCGCCGCCCTTACCGTAGCACAGGCCATGACACCGAATCCGGTTACCGTTCACCCCGATACTGACATCGAGGAGATAGCAGCGCTTATGGTAGATAAGAATTTCCACACGATTCCGGTGGTAAAAAAAGGAGAACTTGTTGGAATTTTAGGAAAAGAGGATATTCTCAGAACTCTTATTCCCAAATCAGAAGCGTGATGATCAGGCGTTTAGCAATTACAGCTTATGCAACCATGAAAACTTCAAAAAAGAAAAATTCAGACACTGAAAAGATCGGAGAAGACCTCTTCAATTTTGCTATAGACCGTGATGACATCAAGTGGCTTATGGCACATCTGGCAAAAGAAGCCGACATCAAGCGCAGTTCAGTAGAATACGAGCTTCAGATACTAAAGATTATCAGCGTTGGATGGAGTATATCCTATTATTTAGACGACAACCCCTTAAAGGATCGATTGTTAGAACACTATTGGACCGCTATTTATGAATTCTCAACTAGCCTGTCTTCAACGACCGAGCTAATGATTGGTCAAGATATCGACTATTTTCAAATACTAAAGCATCGACTCGATATGTACGTAGATGCCTTGGCTAAAAAGCCTGATGCACAAGAACCTGCGCTGGTAATAGGGCCGGAGTTTGCCAGAACTTGTGGAAATAAGGATGATATATTCACCTTTATGACCGGCTCAAAGATGTTTATTTCGACTGTTGCTAGAATCAAGGAATACCTTGAGAAGGTCTCTTACAATAAATGAGGGCCTAGACATTGGTATGAAACGAATGTGGATACCTCCTGAACGATTACGATAAACTTGATGAATCGGCCTTGCCCGATCTCCTATTGGATCATAATGAAGGCAAAGCCATAAAGATGATTCAATGGTAACCTATTTTTGAGAACGACCATAACCACGACTAATTTAATGAGCAAGATTTATAGCAATGTCGGATATTGTCAATGTGGCTGCGAAATTTGGATTGAGTATCTCCAAAAAGGCAATACCTGGGTCTGCCGATTTTCTGATAACCGTATTCAAGAGATAACTGATTGCCCAGACTGCGGGAGAAAACTACATGAAGAGGACTTAGAGTCAAGGTAACCGGTTTATGGTAAGGCATAAGCCATATCTTTTTAGCATTCTGGTTTCTGATTTTTTTTTAAAAAAATCAAAAAGCATACAATTCAATTAAAAATGAATTTTTGATGTTTTAGATAATAATATGAATTTTCAGTAGGTTGTTTTAGCCTAGATTTAGCAATAGGGGAAAATTAAATGAATTGGATGATCCGCTCAGTCATTGCAATTTTTATTTTGATATTTATAAGTTCATGCTTTTGTCCATTGACTTCACTCAATCCGCTTTCAGATCCTCAGCGCCCAACATATGATGAACGAATTGAGGGCGCATGGCAGGTGGTTTCAGAAGACGGCGGTTTGGTGTTTCTGCATTTTGGTAAGGGCGAAAAAAAGAAAACAGAAATGGTTTCGATCGAGCATAAGAATAATGGAGCCATCGACGTATTGACCTTCACCGTATTCTCTACCCTAGCCGGTGGCCAAAGTTATCTCAATTTTAATATAAAAGAGCTGTTCAAAGAATTTGGCGAAGATCTTTGTGGATATACCTTCATGAGATATCGATTCACCGACACCGATACACTGAGGTTGTCTCAAATCGATGAAAAACCGATCATTGAGGGAATCAAATCTGGGAAATTAAAAGGTGAAATCACTTATAAACAAACGGCTGTAAAGCAACGTAATGAAAATAAAAGGATACAGCAAAACAAGAAAAAATCGATAAAATGTGTAAAGATTACAGATAGTTCAGATAATCTCATCAAATTTTTTCAAACCGTCGATTCGAAAAAGCTATTTCCAAAATCCATTTTACTCAAGAGAATAGATCACCATGCCGGGAGGTAGAAAAATGAGTGTATTCAATCCAGAGCAGGCATTGTGGGAAACGCGTAGAGAGTTCGGGGAGCACGGTGGTGTAACCCCGTCCATCGCCAGATCTTCGACCTTTACGGTTATGGATCCTTCTACGATGCCGGAAATTTTTCGCGGTATTAGAGGTCCGGATAAGGGAGGATGCTTTCTTTACAGCAGGCATTTTAATCCGACGGTAGACGTCCTTGCGCGGTATATATCTGCCATGGAAGGAACCGAATTTGCAGTCTGTACGGCGAGCGGCATGTCGGCCATCAGCTGCGCCTTGCTACAACTCTGCAGAAGCGGTGATCACATTGTTTCCAGCGATACCATTTATGGTGGAACCCATGCACTCTTTCGCAAGCTTCTTCCGGAGATGGGAATCACTACGACCTTTGTAGACCCTTCGGATACCGAATCCTTTGAGCAGGCGATTTTACCCAATTCCCGTGTTATTTATGCTGAAACCATTGGTAATCCGACCCTCAAGGTTGCAGACATTCCCCGGCTTTCAAAAATTGCAAAAAGGAACGGACTTACTCTGGTTATTGATAATACATTTATGCCGATGGTGATGACTCCGGCCAAACACGGGGCCGACATTGTGGTTTCGTCTATGACCAAGTTTATTAACGGTGCCAGCGATGCACTTGCTGGGGTCATTTGTGCCCGTCGAGATTTCATTTATGAATTGATGGATCTTCACACCGGGCGTGTCATGCTACTTGGTCCCACCATGGATCCTCGAATTGCCTATGATATTATTCAGCGATTGCCCCATCTGGCGCTGCGTATGCGGGAGCATTGTAAACGGGCTTTGGTCATTGCCGAACGACTTCAGGAGATTGGCGCTCCGGTCTTTTACCCCGGATTGCCGTCGCATCCTCAACATAACCTGATCCAATCGATGGTGAACCCTGAATACGGGTATGGTGGTATACTCACACTAGACTGCGGTACAATTGAAAAGGCGGAAGCATTTATGTCCATCCTTCAAAACCAAGAACGATACGGCTTTATCGCTGTTTCCCTTGGCTTTTACGATACCCTGATGTCATGCTCGGGATCATCCACCTCTTCGGAGATTCCGCCAGAGGATCAATCCAAGATGGGCCTTTCTCCTGGACTGGTAAGGATGGCCATCGGCTATACGGGTAGTCTTAGCGCCCGGCTTGGTCAGATCGAACGTGCGGTTCGGAAGGTGGGGTTGGTTTCGTAAGATAAATTTATCAATCTTCAGAAAATTAACTGGTCTTCTGCTTGGAATTGAAAAACTAAGATTTCGAAAGCTCATCTTGGATCAAAGGGAAGATTGGATAAAGGTGGTCGTGGGGATAGGTGAATCAAGCCACTTGCCAAAGGGTTTTGCCAAAAAATAGCGGAAGCTCAGCTGCACATACCGGGGCGATGGCCACAGAGTGATGAATTTTTCCGGACAATTCTTCCCTGATGGATGCTGCAAAACCCGGTAAGAAAAGCGTGGCGTCCGGCGCGATTTGATCCAGGTTAATCTGCTTGATGCCGTGAACAACCCGTTTGGATGTGAAGGTTTCATAGACCATGGCCATGTCTACAGTATGCCCATCCGTGTCCACGACCAGGTACCAAAACGGGCTTGAGGTCGTGGAGAGTACGGCAGTCATAACTTCCACGGTAAGCTTTGAATTACCTGACACCAAAACGGGGGAATTTTTTTTGGGCTGGTTGACAGGAACGATTCCAGCAGGGCTTGGACTCGGGTGTTGGAAAACCTGGACGTCAGGTAAAATCTCATTGGGCCTCGCCCCCCACAGCAAAGGAAGAAAGCGCATCTTGGTCATCTTGCACTGGGAAGGTTGTAGTCGTCCGGCACGAAGATTATCAAGGAATTCAGACCGGCTGTGAAACCCGCAGGCGCTACAATCTTGAGAAGTGACGTATGATTCAATTTGGATGGTGTTCTCGTAAAGGTCAGCTCTGATCATTGTTTCAATTAGTGTTTCATAAAGTCGTTACACGATTTTATTTGGTTTGCTCGATTTCGGCAAGCAAACGGTTGAGCACCTCTCCAGCCTTCCCCTTTATCATATAATCGCTGGTGTCATGCGAAAGCGGTGTCTTTTCAGGGTTGACCTCTATGACGATTGCTCCTGCTTCCTTGGCAATAACCGGTATAGATGCTGCAGGCTGGATAAGGGCCGATGTGCCAATCACCAACATAACGTCACACGCTGAAGCAACCTTTTTAGACCGCCACAAAAGATGCGGCGATATCATTTCGCCGAAAAATACACATTCGGGCTTGTAAATTCCACCGCATTCACATCGAGGCGGAATTTGTGATATGTCAAGGTTTGCTGTGCTGCATCTTTTTTCGCACGCCATGCATCGCTGCCAGGCAAAATTTCCGTGAAATTCGATAACATCCGTATTACCAGCAAGCTGGTGGAGTCCGTCCACATTTTGGGTGATGATCGTTTTAAGTATGCCCAAACCTTCTAGCTTGGCCAGCCCTTTGTGTGCGTCGTTGGGTTTGGCTTTGTCAAAGATCCCTTTCATTTCCATAATCAGAACATTCCACACTTTTTCAGGATCTCGCCTAAAGGCATCGATATGGGCATATTCCATAGGGTCGAATTTCTCCCATAAACCGCCTTTTCCTCTAAAAGGAGGAATTCCGCTTGCAACAGAGATTCCGGCACCGGTCAATGCAACAACATATTTTGCGGTGAGGATATCCTTTGCAGCCTTATATATAAAATCTTTCATAAAAGCGTTATATGAGTTTTCATGCAAAATTCAGGTTAGGCGAATGAAAGGGATATTACAGATTGAACGTCATGTCACAGGATACTGCAAAACATTTTAGCTTTCGTCCATTTTCGGCGATGATGTTTCTGCAGGTATCGACAATCTGATCCATTTGCTGGTCTGTTCTTTCTTGGTTTAAGTGGAAAAGCCCGAATTGGTCGACGCCGGCTTCGAGGGCAAGATTAAGGGTGTCGGTATAAGATGAGTGCCCCCATTCTATTTTTGATACATATTCTTCAGGTGTGTACTCGGCGTCGTGAATAAGCAAGTCTGCATTTTTAGCAAAGGCCAGATAATCTTCATATTTACGGCCTCCTGGATGGACAAAACCGAGTTCATTATCGGTCAGAAAAATAAAAGACTTTCCGTTTTCAGTCAGCTTGTATCCACTTCCGCTATTAGGATGGCTGATCGGTATCGGCGTGACAGTGAGAGACCCTATTTCGAATTCCGTATGGTCCGACTCGAGATAGACAATTTTGGCCTTGATGTCAGAATATTTTACCGGAAAGTTGGGAGGAGACATGACTTTGGGAAGTATGGTTTCTACGAATTTACTGTGGAAAGGGCATCTGTACATGTTAAATTGGGCGTTTTCCGAATAAAGGGGTTTAAAAAAAGGGAAGCCCATCAAGTGGTCCCAGTGTGCGTGGGTAAAGATAAAGTTATAATTGCAGCGGTTGTCTTCGATAAGTTTATTGCCAAGCCTTCGTATTCCGGTTCCGGCATCAATGATGATTATATCGTCACTCGTTGTTTTGATCTCAATACAGGTCGTATCGCCGCCGTATTTGATATATTCCTTTCCCGAAACCGGAATAGAACCCCTAGATCCCCAACATTTGATATACATTTGTTGCCTTTCAACCTAAAATCTGCATGATAAATGTTTAAAGGGAAATAGATTTCATGCAAAATTGATGTGCAGATTTTAGGTTCAAATCCAATGGTTTTCTGGCGTCAACATGTTTCACCAAAAAATGTGTGCCAGATACCATCTCCTTCCCATTTTTTTAAAATTCGAACCGGTTGGTGGGATAATTTATAGCGTATATCTCTGGCCTGGCTGCGCAGCAGCCCAGACAGTATAAACCATTTTTTTTTAAAAAAACCTTGGGAAGTAATTAGATGTTTCATAACATCATAGTGTATATTTGCTATCACAAGATCCAAGGATGAGTCAATAAAATCCTCCGCCCGCCCCTGCACGACAAACACCCGATCTTCTAGCTGATTGAGTCGAACATTTCGTATTGCCGTACGTGCAGCTAAAAAATTAAAATCAATAGCAAGCGTACGTTTACAGCCCAGTTTAGATGCTGCTAGAGCAAGCAGGCCCGTTCCTGTTCCAAGGTCCAAAACGGAATTGACTTTATGGCAGCTGAATCCCCATTCCAATGCTTCTAAACAATCTTTTGTTGTGGTGTGAGTCCCGGTACCGAATACAACTCCAGGATCAAGAGCGATACGCAGTTTATCTTGGCATGGTCCATTCTTCGTGTTACTTTTTTGCCAGGGCGGAGAAATGTAAAATCGACCGATTTGAAATGGCTCAATTTTATTTCCATGCCATTGATTATAGGGTATGTGAAATTCGTCAAGAAGGGTCAAATCGGGTTGTTGGCCAAGAATTTTATCTACTATTTCACGGCAAGGTTTGGAAAAAAAAAGAAAAGAAGACTCATCCTCCTGCCAGTTTCCAATAAATTCATCGTTCAATAGGTTTTCATCGAGCGTCAAACGGCCTTTGAAAAAATATATAAAAAGATCATCGTATGAGCGGATGGCACTATCGCTGGGGACGCTTGTGCAAATTTTTGAACGATTCATTACCTAATTAACGATCTTTTCAAAAATATTGAAAGCGGCTTGGACAGCCGGATTGTCTTCTGGCATCTCAATGGTCGGTCGTCCGTTTAGATCATATTCATAGATCGAATGATCTTCAGGTATGGTTCCAGCAAGGTCGATTCCTTTTTCTTTTATCATATTAAGGGCCATATCAGGTACGGTTTCTTTTGTTTGATTAATGATAATATAGTTTTTTGAAAACCCGATGTTAAGGCACTTTGCGAGATCATCGATCCTAATGGCAGACTGAAGACTTCGCCGAGACGTGTCAGAAATAGTAAGAAGTATGTCGACGTTACTGGTGGTCAATCGGCTGATATGCTCCATTCCAGCTTCATTATCCATAACAATGTAAGGGTAATTGCTGGTCAATTTTTCTAAAAATCCTGTCAGCAGCGTATTTGCAGCGCAGTAACATCCAGGACCCTCAGGCTGCCCCAAAACAATAAGGTCAAACCCATCATCTTCAATGATCGCCTGCTGTAATTTCATGTCCATGAAAATATCTTTTGTCATTCCATCTGGAACGATGCCTTTTTTCATGTCTTCACGAGCATTGCCCAGTGTATCGTCAACTTTAAGACCTAACACTTCGTTTAGATTCGCGTTACAGTCTGCATCCACTGCAAGGACCGGTGTCTTTTCCATCTTTATGAGATATTTGATGAGCATGCCTGCCACAGTTGTTTTTCCTGTTCCGCCTTTTCCGGCTAAAGCAATTGAAAATGGCATATGATTTGGTTTCCTTTCATAAGTTTTTATAATTTTCCAACTCGAGCGTAAATACCATCGAAACGGGTAATCATTCGATCCCAAAGCGATTTGCAGAATGAATATAACAATTGTTAGGCAATTAGGCAAGTTGAAGCGAACCGTCAAGTCTGAACCCATAAAATAATCCCGCACCTTTTGACCGGCCTGCTCCCCGCAAGCCCCGCCTTTTAAGGCGGGGTCGAGGGGAGCTATATGAAATTGAAAAAATCCTTACCGGGAAGCCCCGCCCTTTAGGGCGGGGAGCTTCACTTATTTAATAATTTCAGTCCCAGCTTCACCCTTGACAGCCTTATCAATGTCTCCCAATTGACAAATGACACCCCTGTTGCCCGTATTTTGGAAAAACTGGGTAATCGCCTCAACTTTGGGTCCCATTGAGCCGGCGGGGAAATGACCTTCCTTCGCATATTCGCTGATTTCCGATAAGGTTACCTTGCCCAGCACCTTCTGTTCAGGTTTCCCCCAGTGGATGGCAGCACCTTCAACATCTGTAGCGATGACAAAGATATCGGAGTTTATTTCCTGAGCCAGGACAGAACTTGCCAGATCTTTGTCGATCACTGCTTCTACACCGGTGAACTTTCGCTCCTGTCGAATTACCGGTATTCCGCCACCTCCGCAACAGATGACGATAAAGTCCAAGGCAATGAGCTTTTTTATCTCACGGCGCTCCACTATGGCAAGCGGCCTGGGAGATGCTACAACCCGCCGATACCCCTTGTCGGTTTTTGTCATGGTGTATGGCAGCTTGGATGCCTCTTCTTCAGTATAAAAGGGGCCGATGGGTTTGGTTGGGTTGTGAAAAGCGGTATCTTTTTCATCAACCACCACGTAGGTGATTACCGTAACGAAGTACTGCTCGCCATTAATTCCGATTTCCATCAGCGCGGAGTCCAGGCTTGATTCAATCATGTAGCCGATCTGT
>CP070768.1:2141359-2146501 GCA_020345745.1 Desulfobacterales bacterium | reverse complement strand
TCTTCTGCGGTTTTATCTCCTTTGGTATGATCAGGGTGAAATTTCATGGCGAGTTTCCGATAAGCTTTCTTTATTTCTTCATCGGAAGCGCTTTTTTTTACCCCTAATATTTTATAATAATCTTTGTCGGCCATTCTTAAACAACCCCACTATCTTATTCGGAAAAATGAGAATTCTACCCTTTTTGGCAGAAACTAACACGTACCTTAAATGACTGCAAACAAATTCGCAAGTAATTACAACACATCCACTCAATTATGTTTTAGTGTCTTTGGGTGCTTTTTCTTAAGTTTGTCGGCACTTAGTGGAATTTCACTCCGCGAGGTGGCGTACAACTTTAAGGATTCTTAAATAATAAAAATAAGTTAAAAGTTTCGTGTGTCAAGGATCACTCACCTGTTTCTCAGAGGCTTTGATGGCAATCATTAGCACAGAAAGGGCAGCAGGAGTGATGCCGTCGATACGAGATGCTTGACCCAAAGAATGGGGTAGGACGGCAGAAAGCTTTTCTTTGAGTTCGTTTGACAGGCCGTGTACTTTTGTAAAATCAAAATCCTCGGGTATTTTTACCTTTTCCAAGTTCCTGAACTTTTCTATTTCTCTTAGCTGACGCTTTATGTAACCTTCATATTTTATCTCGATTTCCACCTGTCGGGCAACGTTTTTGCTGATGTCGTCCGGGCTTTTGGATAGGTTTTCGACAGCCCTGTAATCGAGCTCGGCTCTTTTTAAAAGCTGATCAAGATATATACCGCTGTTTAATGCTTTGGTATTTTGATGAATTAAATAGTCATTTACTTCTTTCATTGGCTTAATCACGGTTTTTTTAATCCGGTCAATCTCTTGAGCAATCTGTTTTTTGCGCGCTATCACATCATTTATTGTGTCACTATCGATAAGATCGTATTCATGTCCGGTTTCCATTAATCTTAGATCCGCATTATCTTCCCGCAACATCAGTCTGTACTCGGCCCGCGATGTAAACATTCGGTATGGTTCGGTGGTGCCCCTCGTTACAAGATCATCTATCATTACAGCCGTGTATGCCTGGGACCTGTCAAGAATGAACGGACGCCTCCTCTGAATCTTGCAAGCAGCATTGATACCCGCCCATAATCCTTGTGCCGCCGCTTCCTCATATCCAGACGTTCCATTAATCTGACCTGCCATAAAAAGACATGAGATCATTTTGGTTTCGAGGTTCGGCTTAAGTTGGACAGGATTGACATAATCATACTCTATTGCATAAGCTGGCCTCATGATCTCAGATTCTTCCAAACCCTTAACAGACCTGACAAACTGAATTTGTATTTCCATCGGAAGGCTATTTCCAAGGCCGCTAGCATAGATTTCATCAGTATCTATACCTTCGGGTTCCAGGATTATTTGATGCCTGTCCTTATGAGGAAACCTAACTATCTTATCTTCAAATGAGGGACAGTAACGGGCTGATATACCTTTAATCATTCCTCCGTAAAGAGCAGATCGCTTCAGATTCTTCTGTACGATATCTTGGCTTTTCTCATTCGTATAGCCGATAAAGCTTGGGATCTGCGGCATGGAAATCCTTTCAGTAAAAAAAGAAAATGGTATCGGTGTTTCATCTCCCCCGTGGCGTGTAAACTGAGTAAAATCTATGCTCGATTTTTTGAGTCTTGGGGGTGTCCCTGTTTTCATCCTGCCAAGCTTAAAGCCCAATGCCTTCAATTGAACGGCAAGACCGTATGCTGCAAATTCACCTGCCCTTCCTGCCTTGATTGAATTAAAACCTATATGAATCAGACCGCTTAAGAATGTTCCGGTGGCCAGAACAACGGCATCGGCCTGGTATCCGAAACCGGTTTGATCCTCTATACCAACGACCTTGCCACCCTCTAAAACCAGACGTTCTACCAGGGCTTGTTTTAAGTCGATGTTCGCCTCTTTTTCAATCACTGTCTTCATGGCCATGTGGTAGCGCATTTTGTCGTTCTGGGTGCGAGAAGAATGGACGGCCGGCCCCTTTTTTGTGTTCAGGGTTCTATACTGGATGGCTGTTTTATCGGTAATTTTTCCCATTTCGCCACCCAAGGCGTCGATTTCCTTTACCAGCTGCCCTTTGGCCATACCGCCAATGGAAGGGCTGCAAGGCATAGCAGCTACCTTATCAAGATCGATGGCCATAAGAAGCACGCAACATCCCATTCTAGCCGCGGCAAGTGCGGCCTCACATCCGGCATGCCCTGCACCGACAACGATAATATCGTATTTTTTCGAATAGAACACCATACTTGTTATTTTACATTTTTTTTTTTAGATTGTATACCATATACTTTTTAAATTGAAATATTACAATGTATATGAACCAGGCGCATTGGTAGTGATTATAGAAGGCCGATCAGAGACTTTTGAAAAACGTTCCCTCCTGCCCAAAATGTTTGAAAAAATATAAAATTCTTATTGGCTTCAAGGTTAAGGTGAAGATGAAAAGATATAATGACTTAAACAATTATCTTAAAAGCATCTTCGGGTGTAGGGTGCAAAAAATAAGCATCGATGCCGGATTCTCCTGCCCAAACAGGGATGGAACGATCTCAGTCGGAGGGTGTATATACTGTAACCTTCGAGGATCCGGAACTGGTGCCCATCTAAAAGGGCTTTCTATTACCGAACAGCTTACCCTGGGGAAAAATGCTCTGTCAAAGCGCTATAAGGCCAAAAAGTTTATCGCGTATTTCCAGGCATTTTCAAATACATATGCACCAATAGACCAACTCGAAAGCCTATATGATGAGGCTCTTGCAGTGGATGATATGGTCGGTTTATCCATCGGAACACGACCCGACTGTATCAATGAAGCGGTTTTGGATCTTCTACAAACCTACGCAAAAAGTTATATGGTGTGGATCGAATATGGCCTTCAATCTGCCCACGATTCAACGCTCGAATTTATCAACCGAGGCCATGATTTCAATTGTTTTAAAAAGGCTGTGGATGCCACCAAAAACAGGGGGATCAAAATTTGTGCGCATGTCATACTCGGCCTTCCTCAGGAGGAAAAAAAAGAGATCCATCAAACGGCAAAGATCGTTGCAGGTTTGGGAATCGATGCTATCAAAATCCACCTTCTTTACGTTATCAAGGGAACAAAACTTGATGCGCTTTATACTTCAGGTCGATACGGATGTCTTGAACAGCAGGAATATGTAGATCTGGTTTGTGATTTCTTGGAACGCATTCCTGAAAATATGGTCATCCAGCGTCTGACCGGAGACCCTCATCCCGGGGAACTCGTTGCGCCAATGTGGTCACTCAATAAATCAAAAACGCTCAATATGATAAAAGAAACTTTGGAAAAAAGGGATTCGTGGCAGGGAAAGTTTGCATGATGATGCCATCTAAGCGAACCTTAAATTGCGCGATTGCCGAGGTTGCCGCAGATACAAGTTTGAGAACCGACGATTAAACAATATAATTCATTAATAATAAAATATATTTTATTTCCTTCTAAAATTTGAAATCTTCAGTTTAAGTGAATTTTTGCGCGATCGGATACCTCCTTCCATAACCGAACGCCTTGGAAGTTACTTTCAAACCCGGTGCCGCTTGATGTCGTTTGTACTCGTTTCGATGAACCATATGGATGACATCATTTACCAAGCGTTTATCAATACCCATTTCAATCAGATCGTCCACCCCTTTGGCGTCTTCTATATAGCCTTTTAATATCTGATCTAAGATTTCGTAAGGTGGTAGATCGTCCTGATCAAGCTGGTCAGGCTTGAGCTCGGCTGAAGGTGGCTTCTCGATGATCCGCTTGGGAATAACCTCTTTTTCTCTATTAATAACATTTGCAAGTTCATAGACCATGGTTTTCGGTATGTCTGAAATTACTGCCAGTCCACCGTTCATATCACCGTAAAGGGTGCAGTAACCTACGGCAAGCTCAGATTTATTTCCCGTTGAAAGAACAATGCTGCCATGTCGATTGGATAAACCCATCAAAATGCTCCCCCTAATCCTTGCCTGAATATTCTGCTCTGTAACTCCAGGTTCATCCACATGAAAAGCGGGTGAGAGATAGGTTAAAAATGCTTCGAAAATGCTATCAATGGGTATATGTTCAAGTTTAGTTCCGATATTCTTTGCTAGCTTTTCAGTATCTTCGAAGTTATCCTTGGATGTATATCGAGATGGCATGAACACCAGTGAGACATTTTTCCGTCCAAGAGCCCGTACCGCAATATGTGCCGTAACCGCTGAATCGATACCCCCGCTAACACCTATAACAGCCTTTGCAAAGCCGCATTTTGTCACATAATCTTTTGTTCCCATGACCAGCGCATTTAACACGGACTCGATATCCGAATCTGAAACCGAGTGCAGATTGCTCGAGTCAGGTTCAGAAGACGCGGACAGCCCTGTATCAAAACAGATAAGATCTTCCTCGAAATCATAAGCTCTTGCAACCATGACCCCGTTTTTATCAAAAACAGCGCTGGTTCCATCGAAAATCACACTATCGTTACCGCCTACCTGATTGGCAAAGACAAAGGGAATATTGTATTTTCGAGCCATGAATTCGAACATATGCCATCTGAAATCTCTGGTCCCAACACGAAATGGAGACGCAGATATATTAATGACGATATTCGCTCCATCTTTTACAACCAGAGCGACCGGATCTATGGGGTATATTTTTCTTTTGAATATATCTTTGTCGTTCCATCCGTCCTCACAAATAGTTAGCCCTACCCTGGCTGCTTTATAAAGGAATGATTTGCATTCTGTTCCAGGCTCAAAATATCTGCTTTCGTCAAAGACATCGTATGTGGGAAGGAGTCTTTTATAGGCCTTATGAACGATGTTGCCGTTTTCAAAAAGCACGGCTGAATTGTAAAGGGGTTTGCCCTCATCGGCAGGATTTCTGTCCACAAAGCCGCAGACGACCCCGATTCCGTGTATCGATTTCATAAGTCGATTCAAATACGCGAGATTGGTATTGATGAAATCGTTGTTTTCTAGAAAATGTCGCGGCTGATACCCCGAAAGTGCTAACTCGGAAAAAACAACCCAATCACATTTGTGTCCCTGGGCTTTTTCAGAAAAATGTTTTATTCTGTTATAGTTATGTCTAAAATCTCCGATGATTGGGTTAATTTG
>CP070768.1:2111344-2141259 GCA_020345745.1 Desulfobacterales bacterium | reverse complement strand
GGATTAAAATGGACTGATGTTGATTGGTTCAATAACCAGATCCACATTCAACGGACATATAACAATGGAAAATTTTATAAGCCGAAATCACGAAGGTCAAAACGTAAGATAGACTTGGGACCGGAAATGATGTCTGAATTAATCGTTTGGCAAGCTGTCTGCCCTGACAATGAGCTTAATCTGGTTTTTCCTAATAAAGCAGGAGGGCCTATAAACCAATCTAATATGCTAAATCGCCATTTTTTTCCTGCTCTCAAGGCAGCTAAAATTCCGAGGATAAGGTTTCACGATTTACGCCATACGTATGCCAGCCTTTTGATAGAACAGGGAGAAAATATAAAGTACATTCAAAATCAGCTTGGACATTCAAGCCCAACAGTAACTCTTGACGTGTATGCACACCTAATGAAGCCGGCAAATCAGGAGTCAGCATTAAAGCTGGAAAATGCGGTTTTTGGAATAAATGGTAGCAAAACGGTAGCAGAAAAGAAAAAAGAGGTTATGACATGAACCGTAACCTCTTGAATTTACTGGTGCGCCCGGCAGGATTCGAACCTGCGACCTACGGATTCGTAGTCCGGCGCTCTGTCCGGGCTGAGCTACGGGCGCGAAAAATGGGGTGAGTGAAGGGGTTTGAACCCTCGACCCCCAGGGCCACAACCTGGTGCTCTACCACTGAGCTACACCCACCACAAAGACATTTTCTAACTCCTAAATTGAGCGATTGTTGAGGTTACCACAGATACAAGGAAGATGTCGTTCCGCTATAGTCAACAACTATGTGGTACGGTATCTGACGCAGTAGATGCGGCAAGATCGGCAATCCCGAAAGGTTTCAAATTTTAAAATATAACACAATATAATTATTTAAAAATAAAAGAGATTTGATTCTCTTTTAAAATTTGAAACGCTCGGTTTAGGTATCTATCAGATTGCCCAACCCATTTCAAGTGATTTTACCTTTACTCCACAAATTGAACAAAAAAGATCATGAATGAATCGAGCCAGCCATATCGAAATATTTCCAATCAAAAAAACCCGGCCAATAAAGCGCCGGGCGTTTTGATTATAACCCTTTTAAGATTAGTATTTAGAATTTATTCTGTTGATGCACTAGCAATGTATTGCGCAATGAATCGTTCGTTATCTTCATCGGTTATTTCATTGGGGAGTCTTTCTTTTGCCAATTCGATTGCTGCATCAATAAGTTCGGCTTTAAATGTGTTTTTTGAAGAAAGAATATAAGAATCGATCTTTCGGTTGGCATCTTCGAGCATTATACGGCTATGATTCTTGGCCGATTCGATAATTTCCTGTTTTCTTCTGTCTCCCTGATGAATGATTCGCTCTTTCAAATCCGCGAAATGGACTTCACTATCATCAAGGGCTTTCTGCATCTCCTTGACCTTATTGGCCATATCTTCTTTTTTGTCTTCAAGCTTTTTAATTTCTTTGGCCAGCTTTTCTTTTTGACCTCTCAAAAAGTTCATAATAGGTGTTTTGGCATATTTATAAAAAATCAAAACGATAATCCCAAAATTTATCCACCTCAAAATCAGATCGTAGGTGGGTCGCCATTTGGTTGTTTTCTCGGCGGCAAAAGTTTCATAACCGAAAAAATGCAGGCTGAAAACGAGCACCATCATCCAAACGAGCATCCATACTGTTTTACGAACGTATTTCATGGAGTCAGCCTCCGATCCAGCAACTTTTCCATAATGTTGACTGCCAGCGCTTCGGACTCCTTTTGGAGGTGTTTTTTAGCGTCTGAAATCTGAACATTGATTTTGACTTCCATTTTTTCTTTGATCGACTCAATCTCTTGTCTAGTCGATTTAAGTAGGGCAGAGGCTTCCTGGACACCTCTCTCCTCGAGCTCAAGCCTAATTCCGAAGGCCTCATGCCTGACGTCTGATTTCAACCCTTTCACCTCAAGGTTCAATCGCTCAAATTCTTTTGCATTATCATCCGTATCCTGCTTTATTTTTTCAAGAAAACTTTCCCTTTCACCCATAACTCCCTGTAAGGGGCGAATCATAATTCGATTGAGGATAAACAAGAAAATAAGGAAAGAGACCAGTTGGGCTATTAACGTTCCATTTATACTTATAAGGGCATTGGTACTGATAATTTCCATCGTCTATCATCCACTGAATAATATTAAGACATCAAACTACAAATAAAAGCAATAACGCAATAACAAGGGAATAAATTCCTGTAGATTCGGCAACCGCCTGACCAACGAGCATCGTTCTGGTAAGTAGGCCTGCTTCTTTGGGATTCTTGCCGATAGCTTCACAGGCTTTTGCTGCGGCCATGCCTTCACCTACGCCGGGGCCTATGGCACCAAACCCCATGGCAATACCTGCTCCGATAAACGCTGCTGCTTTTACAATGTCTGCACCTTCAATTGTCATTTTCTTTGTCCTCCTTATATAAATATAAAAACCATACCTAAACTACAAAGATCAGGACCAGGCTTACGACCATAGCATAAATGGCTGTTGATTGTGATACAGCCTGCCCGACCAACATGGTTCGCATTAGTTCATTTTGGTGTTTAACATTTCTGGCTACCCATCTTACCGCTCCTTCTGCGGCCATACCGTTGCCTATTCCAGGGCCAATGCCCCCAAAACCCATACTGATACCAGCTCCCAAACGTGCCATGGAAGGGCTCAAAGCAGTAGTTTCCGGAAATGCCTTGAACATTAGTATAAAGCTCACCAGCAAGCCGAAAATACAAGGTGTCTGG
This sequence comes from Desulfobacterales bacterium, assembly GCA_020345745.1. GTDB lineage: Bacteria > Desulfobacterota > Desulfobacteria > Desulfobacterales > UBA11574. The sequence goes on along the minus strand of CP070768.1, from coordinate 2,138,504 downwards.
GTCACAGCCTGTCCCACAAGCATGGTGGTGGTCACACTTGTGACGGTTTCAGGATTTCGGGCAATGCCCTCACAGCTCGCTCCGCCTGCCATCCCTCCCCCGAATCCTGAACCAATGGCTGAAAGTCCCATACTTATACCTGCTCCCAGCAATGCTGCCCATGTAGGATTAAAAGCTACATTCCCAAAATCTATAAACATGAGTATCAGTGCCACGACCAGGGCAAATATGGCCGGCGTCTGACATACAGCCGATCCAATAAGCATATTGGTGGTCAATCGTCCAGTCATTTCCGGCTGTCTGGATATTCCCTTACAGGCCTGTCCCCCCGGAAATCCCGACCCCACACCTGAACCCATTGCCCCAAACCCCATGCTGATGCCCGCTCCCAGAAGTGCCGATGCCTTCAAAAGACTATGAACGGGGACATCCATAAAGAGGAGTAGTATGGCAATGACAAGGGCAAAGATGGAGGCTGACTCGGCTATTGCCTGCCCCACCAGCATGGATTTGAAAATATCGCCGGAAAGATGCTTATTTCGTGATATCGCTTCATTAGCTAAAGCGGCCGTATAACCTTCTCCGATGGCAGCGCCAACGGCACCGACTCCCATACAAAGACCGCCTCCAACGTAAGCAGCTATTTTAATAATTATTTGAGGTTCAAGTTCCATAAGTTACTTTACCTGCACCGAAATGTAAACAATCGTAAGCATGGTAAACACAAATGCCTGGATTGTTCCTACAAAACACCCAAAGAAAAAATAGAGAAACGGAGGGAGAAGAATACTGTAAGTCAGATAAGATACGACAAGTATGATGATCGCGCCGCCCATTATGTTTCCGAACAGGCGGAAGGAGATGGAAACGACTTTGGCCATTTCGCCAATAACATTTAATGGCGCCATAAAAAAGATCGGCTGACCATATTCTTTGAGATAGGCGCCAATGCCTTTGGCCCTTATCCCGGCATAATGAGCAATAAAAAATCCCATGAGCCCAAGACTTAAAGGCGTGTTAAGATCCTTTGTTGGTTCCTCAAGGTGTGGAATAATCCCAAACCAATTGGAAAGGAGCAAAAACATAAACAGTGCTATTGTTAATGGTCCATAAGTTTTTGCCATTTCTTCGTCCAGGGCATCTACCGTCAGTTGATAAAGCAATGACACAAACAACTCCCCTAATACTTGAACAGGTCCGGGGAGCAATGCCCTTTTTTTGCTGGCGGCAATACCAAAAAAAATCAGCACCGCCATGACCATCCATGTCATAATAATAACTTCAAGATTAAAAGCTATGTCATATCCCATAACATTGATGATCAACTGATGTAGTTTGCCCAATTCTTTCATATTATATGATACCCTATACCTGTTTTTCGCGGGTTGAAAAGATAATTTTTAGTGCATGATCGGCAAGTATTACGATCTGAACCAGAAAAATGCCAACGATTGCTGCAAAAAGATTTAACTGGTCCATTTTAATTGCCATAATGAGCGGTATAGCTAAAATGATATACCTAAAGTAGATGGAACCCAGCGCCCACATAAAGGTTTTACCTTTAGATTTGCCTAGCCGAAGCGGAAGGGTTTCGCCCATTAAAATAAAGTTAATAACACTGAATACAGAACCCAAAACCAAACCCTTACCAATAGCCTTCTGGTCGGCAAAAATAAAAAGAAGTGCGCCAAAAATGGCCACTGTAATTGCTGTGGAGCAGTATTTTTTCTGTATTTGTCTAAGCGTCTCCATTATTGGAATCTATTCTACTATCCTTCTGTTCAGTTATCTCAAGAATTTGACGATAGACAACATTGGCACCGCCGACAACGCCCAAAACAATAAAAATGGTGATAAAAACGCCCTTTGTCCCCAGCCATTTATCCAAGTATAATCCAACAAAAAAACAAAAACCGATACAACCGGCCATGGTGAGGCCCAGCTGCGTTACAATATAAACATTTTCGACCCAGGCCCGATCCTTTTTATAATCGAAAATCTTTTTTTTAGATTTCGGCATCTCGATCAGCTATAATTGCCTGAGTTTATTTCAATTTCTTTTCTTTGGACAGGCCTTAATAAAATTAGTTTAAATAGCAGATATTATTTACGACTGTCAAGAAGATTAATATTTTTTAGGCATTTTATAACCAAAGAAACCATCAACAAAAAGTCAAGCCAAAACTTCTGATTGCATTAAAATATTTTGTAATATATCTTATGCCCTAACCTACATGAATAAAAAGAGGCGCTTTTCAAAGGCCTCAGAAATGTGTGTTGTGGTGATGTTCTATTATGAAACTCTCTGGTACTGAAAGGTTGCGTCGTTTTTACCATCAGTTTTCCGGCGATGATTATGTATTGATTGTCATAAATGCCGATCCCGATGCCATTGCCAGCGCTATGGCGGTTAAAAGGTTGCTGTGGCGAAAAGTTGCCAACGTAACCATATCCCATATCAATACCATCAAACGTCCTGACAATCTAGCCATGATTCGGCTGTTGGGTGTCGATATCTTTCATACCAAAGACATCGATGAAACCCGCTTCAGTCGCTGTGTTATCGTCGATTCCCAGCCATCCCATCATGAGGCTTTTGCTATATTTACACCTGATGTCATCATCGATCACCACCCTTTCACCGGTATCGAGGCACCTTTAACAGATATCCGTCCAAAATACGGTGCTACGGCAAGTATTATGACCGAATACTTGAGAGCGGCTAAAATAAAACCATCAGTCAAACTGGCCACCGGTCTATTTTATGCGATAAAAACTGATACCGGTAATTTTGAACGGCAAGCCATCATCGAGGATGTCAGGGCGTTTCAGTTTCTTTATCGCCACACCAATATCCATTTGGCCCGTAAGATTGAACAATCAGAACTTCGATTGGATTTTTTGAAATATTTTAACAAAGCGCTTGCAAATAGGCGTAAGCGAAAAGGCAGGATTTTTGCCCACCTCGGCTCTGTATCCAATCCCGACATCCTTGTCCTCATTGCAGATTTTTTTATGAGAGTCCATTCAATCAACTGGAGCATTGTCTCTGGCCTTCACGATAAAAAACTGATTCTTATTTTAAGAAACGATGGGCTCCGAAAAAATGCTGGTAACGTTTCTAAAAATAGTTTTGGCTTTATTGGCTCGGCCGGAGGCCATAAAAATATGGCTCGCGCGGAGATTCCTCTAACCAACCTAAAAGACGTTATCGACTACAAAGATGAGAAAAAATTATTGGGCTGGGTCATCCAGAAGATTGAAAAAAAGGCAGGCAAGAAATGACATTGAATACCCCTGAAATATCGGTAACGATCCTCGGGTCAGGCACCTGCGTTCCTTCCCTGAAACGAAGCTCCTGTTCAGTACTCATAAAAATAAAGAACGAAGCATTATTATTCGATTCCGGTGCCGGCACGATGAGAAGACTCCTTGAAGCTAACACTGAAATTTACGATATCTCTTTTGTGTTTTACAGTCATTTCCACCCTGACCATACCGGTGAATTCGTACCGTTTATTTTTTCCAACAAATACCCTGATGGAACCCGACGCCAAATTCCGATAACGGTTGTGGCGGGCAAAGGGTTTTCTGCGTTTTACAACAAACTTAAAATGGTTTATGGCGATTGGATTGAACTTGCGCCGTGCCTTTTAAACATTGTTGTGCTGGATAACACGAAATATGATAGTCTTCGTTTTAATCATTTTAAGGTGGAATCCGTACCGGTTATGCACAGTGACGAAAGCATCGCTTACAGAATTACAACCCCGGGGGGTAAATCGGTTGTCTACTCAGGCGACACTGATTTTTCCGATAATCTCGTATCCCTTTCCAAAAATGCAGATCTTTTAATCTGCGAATCGGCACTTCCTGATAACTTGAAAGTAAAGGGACATCTGACACCTTCTTTAGCTGGAAAAATAGCAGCAAATGCACGTGTTAACCAACTGGTCTTGACTCACTTTTATCCTGAATGCGATGACGTCGACTTGGAAAAAGAATGTCGAAAAACCTATAGTGGCCCGCTGATCATTGCGGAAGATCTGATAAACATCGAACTATGAAATACTATCCGGTATTTTTAGACGTAAAACATCGTCATTGCCTGGTTGTCGGTGGCGGGTCCGTCGGCGCCCGTAAAGTTTCGACACTGCTTGACTGCAATGCAACAGTAACAGTGGTCAGCCCGACGATCAGTGCAAAATTGAACGAGCTTGCAAAAAAAGCAACGTTAATAATAAAAAAAAGGCCCTTTCTGCTTTCTGACTTGAAGAACAAATTCCTCGTCATCGGTGCAACCGACAACCAGGAATTGAACCGGCAGATTCATGCCGAAGCAGAACGTCTCGGTATTTTATGTAATATCGCCGATCGGCCGGAAGCATGCAATTTTATACTTCCGTCCATTGTAAAAAAGGGAGACTTGGTCATTGCCATATCCACTTCTGGAAGCAGCCCGGCGTTCGCAAAAAAGCTGAGAAAAGATTTCGAAAGCCAATTTGGAAACGAATATGCAGAATTTTTAGAACTCATGGGCGCCATCCGAAAAAAACTGCTGGCTAAAAACCATAAATCCGAAGTTCATAAACCGCTTTTTGAACAGCTGATTAACAGGGGACTCGTCGAAATGATTAAGAATCGCAGAACCGAGGATATAAATCTCTTGCTTCACGAGGTGCTTGGGGAAGGCTATATTTTTGAAGCATTGATGCCTGCAGGTCATTTGACAGATTAGCTTTAATTTCTTATACTTAAATTGAGCGATTGTCGATGTTACCGTCGCTACAAGGAAAATGCATAGTCAACAAAGCGTGACAATATCTGAGGAAGTGGCTGCGGTACCATCGACAATCCCAAAGGGTTTCAAGTTTTAAAAATATAAACGATATAATTTTTTAAAAGAAATAGATATTTGATTCTTTTTTAACATTTGAAACGCTCAGCCTAGATCATATTGGGTGCTACTTGTGGAAACGATCATTTTCATAACCATTTTCTTTTACATGATGAGTACGGCAGGATATGTTGCCTATCTGTTCATACAAAAAGATAGTCTCCAGCGAGCTGCATTTTACCTGCTGGTGATCAGTTTTTTGTGCCATTCAGCCACCATCGGTTACGCCTTTGTTAAATCTGGACATTTTCCCGTTCGCAACCTCCATGAAACGCTATCCATTGTGGGATGGACCCTTACCGGGGTTTTTCTGCTCTTTCAGTACAAGTATCACCTTAAAATTTTAGGGGTTTATGCTGCTCCTCTCGCAACACTCATTATGGTCGTTGTCTCTTATTTGCCCAACGAGCCGGTACAGGCTAGAGCCATTTTTAACAGTATTTGGCTGGTCTTTCATGTTATTGCAATTTTTATTGGTGAAGCATCCTTTGCACTGGCTTGTGGGGTAGGATTTCTATATCTGCTCCAAGAAAACGCCATTAAATCAAAACAACGCGGGTTTTTTTTCAAACGACTGCCATCACTAGAATTACTCGATACAACGGGGTATGCATTCATCATTGCCGGATTTACCATGCTCACTATCGGACTTATTTCAGGGTTTGTATATGCAAAATCTGTCTGGGGTAGATTCTGGAGTTGGGACCCGAAGGAGGTTTGGTCAGGTATAACCTGGCTTTTGTATGCGGCATTACTTCATCAACGGCTCACCGTTGGGTGGCGAGGTCGTAAAGCCGCAATTATGGCGATTATCGGTTTTGCCGTCCTTTTATTTACGTTTTTCGGTGTTAACTTTATTTTAAAAGGACATCACGGGGAGTTTACCAAACTCTAGCTTGAATATTTTACGCAAATTTTAATTCACCATCGAGCTTTGGCGGATTAACGTGTGAGACTAATGACAAATCCCGCACAGCAAGGACACAGAGATTGGACAAATTAGGGCTTTTCAAGTTTTCGTTATCACATTAATAAATTGTGTACCAAGAACAATGTTAGAGATTGTATTACTCGGATTAAACCACAAAACAGCGCCTGTCGAACTGAGGGAATGTATCGCATTCTCACAAGAAGAGGCAGATAAAGCGCTTAAAACCTTTCAAGAATCTCCGGCCATTGGTGAGGTCGTTCTCATCTCCACATGCAACCGGGTGGAAATTCTTTTGACAACCGACAACAAACCGAATGCCGTTGATACGGTTAAAATGTTGCTCCACGGGTTTAAAAATATTCCAACGGCAGAATTTGAAAAAGCCCTTTATATCCACGATGGCGATGATGCGGTACGACATATATTTAGGGTTGCGTCAAGCCTCGATTCAATGGTGGTGGGTGAGCCTCAAATTCTCGGCCAAATAAAGGAGGCTTATAAAGCCGCTACGGTAAACAAGACCTCTGGTGTTTTATTAAACAAGCTATTGCACCGCACGTTTTTCACTGCAAAACGTGTTCGCAGTGAAACGGGCATCGGAGACCACGCGGTATCCATTAGTTATGCAGCCATAGAACTTGGACGAAAAATTTTCGGCTCCCTCGAGGGCAAAAAGGTTCTGCTTGTTGGTGCTGGAGAGATGGCGGAACTTGCCGTAGAACACTTAATTCGTAACAAGGCCAAAAATATTATTGTTGCCAATAGAACATTTGAACGCGGTGTCAAGCTGGCAAAGAGATTTGATGGTAAAGCGGTTCGTTTTGAAGAGATTCCAGATTGCCTCCAAATTGTGGACATCATTATCGGCTCAACAGGTTCACCTGATTTAGTTGTCAGGCGCAATCAAGTCAAAAAGGTGATGCGTATCCGAAAAAACCGCCCTCTTTTCTTTATCGATATCGCAGTCCCTCGGGATATCGACCCGGAAATAAACAAACTTCACAATGCATACATTTATGATATCGACGATTTAAAAGACATTGTAGATGAGAATATTGAAAACCGACAACAGGAGGCGATGAAAGGAGAAAGAATCGTCGATGAAGCAGTCATTCGGTTCAGGGCATGGTACGACAACATGGATGTTGTGCCAACCATCGTCGCATTACGAAATAAGGTTGATAACATTGCCAAATCGGAAATCAATAAAACATTGCGATCTTTGGAACACTTGTCAGATGATGATTTGCAGGCCATCCGCAAGATGGCAAATGCCATGACCAAAAAAATCCTTCATGACCCCACACTTTTGTTAAAGAGCAATGGGTTTCACAGGAGCAAGTCGATCTATATCGATCTTACACGGAAACTTTTTAAACTTGATAATAACACGGAGGAATAAATTGAAAAAAACAGCATTCCTTTTCCCCGGGCAAGGTTCACAGTCTGTCGGCATGGGGCTCGATCTTTATCAAGAATACGACATTGTAAGAGAACTCTTTGACATGGTTGAAGAAATTTCAAAAATTAACATATCAAAACTCTGTTTTAAAGGTCCCATTGAAAAACTTACGGAAACGATAAACCTACAACCTGCCATAACCGTGGTCAATCTGGCCTGCTTTACGGCAATCCAAAAAGAAAATATAACACCTGACATTTCGGCAGGTCATAGTCTCGGTGAATACAGCGCATTGTATTCTTCAGGTGTTGTTTCAAGGGAAGATACTTTCAGGCTTGTCTTTACAAGAGGTGAACTGATGCACCGGGATTCGATCCAACATAAAGGTGCCATGAATGCTATCATCGGGTTGCCCGTAGACATTGTATCGGGGTTTGTAGCCGACATTCAAAAAGAGGGCATTGTCGCCGTTGCAAATCACAATACCGAGAAGCAAATTGTGATAACCGGTGAACCGGACGCGGTCAAGAAGGTATCATCACTGGCCGTCTCTATGGGAGCAAAAGCCGTGCCTTTGAAAGTGAGTGGTGCATGGCACAGCGAATTGATAAAAAATGCACAAGAAGAGTTTGGCCGGTTTATTAACGAGATTTCCTTTGACACGCCAAAAAGCCCGATGGTGTTCAATGTGACCGGTGACTTTATTGAGGAAATCGACGAAATTAAAACGATAATGACGCAACAGCTTTGCAGTCCTGTGAAGTGGTACGACTCCATGTGTAAGCTTATGCAGGAAAAGGTGGAAATCTTTGTCGAGATTGGCCCGGGAACGGTTTTGACCGGATTATTAAAAAAGATTTTACCGAAAGATTACCCCTGTAAAACTTACCGTGTATATAACATGAATAGCCTCGAACACTTTTTTAAAGAAACAACCTAAAAAATATCAATTTTTTCTTTACATAAATATTTTATTGATGTATTTATACTCTTTTTTAAACCAAAGAACATTTATCATCCCAAAGGTTTGACATGAAAAAGAAGGATATTGAATATTTTGAAGACTTTCTGACCAAACGGTTAGATGAGCTTTTGAGCCAAGCAGATGATACGGTATCGGGTATGACTGCTCCGAAAGAAAATTTTCCAGATCCAACAGACCGCGCATCTCTTGAGGCAGAACGGAATTTTATGCTTCGAATTCGGGACAGAGAAAATAAGCTGATCAAAAAGATTAAAAAAGCGCTGGACCGAATTGAAAATAGTACGTTCGGTATTTGTGAAAAGTGCGGTGAAGATATTACCCTTAAGCGTCTCAAGGCCAGACCGGTTACAACACAATGCATTGACTGCAAAACCAAAGAAGAAGCCGTTGAGAAAGCGCTTGGGATATAAATAACATGTGAATATCGACCTTCATATCCATTCAACCGCTTCCGATGGATCGCTGTCACCAATAGAGATCCTTAACCTGGCAATCGATCTCAACCTCGGGGCGATTGCCATCACTGATCATGATACGATCGATGGATCAAGGGATGCCGTTTGCCATGGCATACCACCTTCCCTTGAGTTTTTGACCGGCGTTGAAATAAGCGCTGACCCACCTCCGTCTTTTCCATTTTCCGGAAGCATGCATATTCTAGGGTATGCGATTGACCTCGATAATTCTTTATTAAACAAAACACTCTTATTACTTCAAGAATCCAGAAAGCATCGAAACCCTCGAATTCTCGAACTGCTTTCCAATTTGGGAATTGAGCTCACATTAGATGAGGTCCGAAATGAAGCCGGAGAATGCCAGCTTGGAAGACCCCATATTGCTCAGCATATGATTACAAAGGGTTTTGTTAAATCGATGGAGGAGGCATTTAAAAAATATCTAGGAACTGGTAAACCAGCATATGTCGATAAATATCGTGTTGGTTGTGCCAAGGCAATTGAGATCATTATCGATGCCGGGGGAATTCCTGTCTTGGCCCATCCGTACCTTCTGCCAATAAAAAATGAGAAGAGGCTCGAAGCGTTGGTTATAACGCTAAAGGAAATGGGGCTTAAAGGCCTTGAAACATACTATCCAGAACACTCTCCTAGGCTAATTTCCCAATATAACGAAATGGCAAATCGACACAACTTGTTGATAACTGGAGGTACAGATTTTCACGGTTCGATTAAACCAGAAATAAAGATGGGTTCAGGCACGGGAGACCTATACATTCCTTATCAATTATATGAAAATCTGATGTCAAGTTTAGAAAGGACGACAGATGGTACAAACTGATTTATCAGAGTTAGAACGTAACCTCTGCTATCAATTTAAAAATACGGATCTTCTCGGTGAATCTTTAAGGCATAGTTCATTTGCAAATGAACAATCAGATCCAAATCTTGTGGACAATGAGCGGCTTGAATTTTTAGGAGATGCGGTATTGAATCTAGTTGTTGGACACATACTCATGCGACACTTTCCGGAATTTAAGGAAGGCGACCTGTCCAGGATGCGAGCCAATCTGGTCAATGAAACCCAGCTGGCCTCAATTGCCCGTAAAATAGACATCGGTCCCCATATTCAACTCGGCAAGGGAGAAATTCAGACCAATGGCAAAGAAAAGAACTCTATACTTGCTAACACATTTGAGGCTATCATCGCCGCAGTCTACCTAGATGGCGGATTTGAGGCTGCCTTCAACATTGTACTGGAACATTTCTCGGTGTTGTTAGATGCTATTACGATGCCAGACGCCGATCACGACTACAAAAGCCGACTTCAAGAATTTGTTCAGACAACCCAAAAAATAATGCCACTTTACACGATTGTCCATGAAAGCGGCCCGGACCATGAAAAAACCTTTTGGGTACAGCTCAAAGTAGGAAAACTTCAAACAGAAGGGGTTGGGAAAAGTAAAAAGATGGCCGAGCAAGACGCTGCCAGAAAAGGTTTAAAAATTTTGAAAGCCGATTCTTGATCATCTGACCCGGGCATTTCACGTCTTAATACATAGGAGCCGTCGAGCTCCAGGTCTTTTTGCCTTGAGAGCTGGCAGGCGAGTTATCCGGTTGCATAAAAAAAATACCAGACCATTTGTCATTCCCATTTTCATACCCCATCGCGGGTGTCCACATCATTGTGTATTCTGCAACCAAGCGGCAATCACCGGTACGACACCCGGATCCTTTACGGTTGAAAGTCTCCGTTTGCTGATAGAGGCATTTATAAAATTTAAGGGTAAACAGCGGCAGCACGTTCAGGTGGCATTTTATGGTGGGAATTTTTTGGGTCTAAACAAAGACACCATCAGGCTGTTTCTTGACGAATCGACAACCTTTGTCAAAAAGGGTTTAATTCATAGTGTCCGCTTTTCTACGCGACCCGACACTATCAATGAAAAATCACTTGATTTTATAAAAGAATACCCTATTTCAACCATTGAAATCGGCCTCCAATCAATGGATGATCAGGTCCTTGCCTTGTCGAATCGGGGACATACGGCAAATGATACTGAAAAAGCTGTCGCCCTATTGCAAAATAGAAAATATGAAATGGGCCTGCAGATGATGGTGGGGCTGCCGGGTGATAATGAGGCCAAATCTTTAGCGACCGCGCAAAAAATGGTGGAATTCTCACCGGCTTTTATAAGAATTTATCCCACGCTTGTCCTTGAAAATAGTCTTCTCGCCAGCTGGTACCAAAAGGGAAAATATACCCCTTGGTCTTTGCACCGATGCGTAACACTTGTTAAAAAAATTTATCTTTTATTTCAGTACAATAAGATTCCGGTCATACGTATGGGGCTGCAGGCTTCAGAGGATTTTGATAAAGGCTCAATAGTTGTGGCAGGACCATACCACCCTGCATTCGGACATTTGGTGCATTCCGCTGTTTTTTTCGATAAGGCCAAGGAAGCCCTAAGATCAAAAAAAGGTTTGCAGAAAAAAGTCTCCATTCATGTCCATCCCAACAGTATCTCCAATATGAGAGGGTTAAATAATGATAATATCAACCGCTTGAAAACTATGTTTCATATCCAATCGCTTCACATTATCGCGGATCCAGTCCTTTTGGAAGACCAGCTGACAGTCATTTAATACCTGTAACATCTGGAATTTGTACGAGTCGAAGGTTTTTGTATGTCAGATTCAGGCAACAATAAGATCGAGCATCTTTCGGGATGTATATTCACCGACGTCTGCCAGCGCATCGATCGGCAAAAACGCATGAGCGTTGTTTGAATAGAGACAAGTAGCAGAGGCCGGAAAATCTTCATCGGCTTCATAAAAGATATAGCAAAGCGCTATTTTGGGCAACGGATAAACGACAAATGAATCATCCCCTTTAACAGAGTGAGGTGCATCCTGGCCCTTTAACCGTTCCATGATACTGTTTCGAGCCGTTATGATATCTGCAACATAAGGCACAAGAATCTGCTGAGTATGTGTGACAAAAGCCGCCGCATACGGCATGCTGTTTGGAAAATCTTTAAAGGCTTGCAACGGTTCCAGTACACTCGCTGTCGTTGTTGCATAAAGGGCGTACAAAGAAATCAGAATGCCGACGACCCCGGTCTGTTTTTCCTTTCCGAGAAGAATTTCATTGGGCCTGATCTCACACCTTTCACCAAACGCTTCAAACATAAAGTTTTTTCCATCTTGATCGCCGGGCAATGCCCGGGCCAAATCATCCGGAAGGGTCTTGTAGAGGTTGGTTAAATTATCATTCACTATTTTTGTATAGTTATCTTCCATGTTATTCTCTCTTCTGATTTACCATAAACATATATATTGATTATTACCTCAATTGAGCATAAACAACAATAACAAAGCCTGTATTTATCTGCCAACAGGATGATAAACTCATAGGGTCTTAACACCATGAAGATAACATCGGATCTTCAAAAGCTCATAAGCCCCGGTTCAATTGCTGTCATCGGTGCCACCAGCAAGAAGGATCGCGTCGGCCATATTATTTTCGAAAACCTCATGCGTTCTGAGCTACCTCTTTTTCCGGTTCATCCCAGGGAAAAAGAGGTGTCCGGTTACGCGACTTATCATGAGATAGAATCATTACCGGATAACATCGATCTGGCAATAATAGCTATCGGCGCGCAAAGAGCGGTAGAGGCTGCCGAGCGCTGCGCTAGACATGGCATACCCCAAATTATTGTCGTTGCCGGTGGTTTTAGCGAGGCTGGAACAAAGGGAAAATTGTTTGAAGATCGACTGCGAACGATACCCAAAATGTTTGGAAGTAGAATTCTCGGGCCCAACACGCTGGGTCTTTTTATACCCCATAACAATTTGGACACTATCTTCGTTGAGCACGGCGACCGTGCGCTATCCGGCGGTGGTGGTGTGGCTTTTATTTCTCAAAGTGGTTCAGTGGGGGTAGAAGCCTTAGGCCTAGCGAGCAACACGGGATATGGTATGCGTGCCTTTATCGGGTTAGGAAATAAATGTGACCTCGATGAACTCGATTTTTTACAATATTTCGGAATGGATCACAAAACGACCTGCCTCGCTTTTTACCTTGAAAGTTTCGATCATGGCCGTATGTTTCTTGAACAGGCAAGGAAAATCGCTGCGAAAAAGCCGGTGGTCGTACTCAAGGCTGGCCGCTCAAAAGCCGGAGCATCAGCGGTGAGCTCGCATACGGGGCGACTGGCAGGGTCAGATCAAGTCGTTACTGGTGCGTTTCGTCAGTTTGGTATCCAGCGCGTTTATGACGACGAAGAGCTGTGTGATGCATCCAAAACACTGGCAGCTCTACCACCGTCATTCGGTAATCGAATAGCGATTCTTACGCCGGCTGGAGGTTACGGTGTGATGGGTGCTGATCACATTGAAACTCAAAAAGGTGGTGTTAAGTTGGCTATGGCAACGCTTAGCCCCATTACTCAAGAACGTATCCGGTTATTCTCCTTGCCGTTTGCATCATGCCGTAATCCTGTCGATTTAACAGCCAGTGCCGACAACAAAATGATCGGTGACACCCTTGATGCGCTTTTAGATGACGACAATGTCGACATAATCATCTGTACCGCTTTTTTTGCACCCCCTTCAATAACCGATGGTATTGTCGACGAAATCTCTTCTAGAGCTGTAGGGTCTAAAAAGCCGGTCATCGTTTTTACTCAATATGGGCCTTTTACCGATGGTTATTTGCGTCGCTTCCACGAAAACGGGGTGATAGGATTTCCATCAATCGGCCGATCCGTCCGAGCAGCAAAGTTTCTGGTCGAGCGGGCTATTATCTTAAAAGCTTTGGGCTAAACATGAAACCATCCCTAAAAAAGTGGCTTGACAGCCTGGCTATCAAGGGTTTTCCGGATGAGTTTGAAGCAAAGCGCCTTTTAAACTTATATAAAATAGCAACACCAAAAGCATGCCGCCTTCATCCGGATGACAACTTGGGTCGCCTCGAATTTAACCCACCATTCGTATTAAAAGTCTGCTCAGGCAACATTCTCCATAAGACGGAACAGGATGGTGTTATGCTGAATTTAGATAATGAATCATTACCCAAGGCCGTCGCCCATTTTCGAGCGCGGTTTCCCAACTCAGCCCTTTTAATCGAGGAGCAAGTCGCCTTTAAAGGCGTTGAATTCATCATTGGCGCTCTTGTAGATCCTGATTTTGGGCCAGCGGTGATGGCTGGGGCGGGCGGTATCCTCACTGAAATATACAAAGATGTGGTATTTCGATTGGCACCCTGTCCCCCGGAAGAGGCCCTCCGTATGCTTCAGGAGCTCATAGTAGCACCCGTGCTAAAAGATTTTCGAGGAATTCATATAGACGCCCGGGAGCTGGCGGGCATTATCTCAAAAACGAGCGATTTGGTCTTTGAACTCGGCAGCAGTGTCTGCCAACTCGATATCAATCCTCTGGTCTTTTCCAGAAGCAGTTGGATCGCTTTAGACGCCAAGCTAGTGCTGAATGGATAAACTAATTTCCTGAATCTTGCATGAAAATTCAGGTATTTTTCTAGTTTCGCACCCCTATCCGATAATAATAACCCTAATTGAGCGAAAGTCGAGGATGCCCCAGATCCAAGGCGTCAAAAGTGAAGCCGTAGTGAACTACTGCAAACCTTTGACAACACCGGAGGTGGGGCATTATCGGCTTTCCCGGAGGGTGAACAAAATGAAGATTTAAGAGAAAAACTTTACTCTACTGATAGAAGGGATATAAAATTAAGAGGAAAGTTAAAATTATTGTTTGATGTTATAATAAATAATGTCTTCAATTTGTTTACGCTCAGTTAGGGCAAATCTCATTTGACATGTACGCTACGTTGCTAGAACAAAAACGCTTTATTATCATTTTGCCTTTAAAAAACATGATCCAGCCGTTCTGCACTATGGATTGCTACCAAAATTAGGGTGCAAAACTTGAGTACTTACTCTGAATTCTTGGCTGCATGGAGTGAAATAGCATCAATTATTTGTGGATAAACCTGCGGCACCAGGGTATGGCCTAAACCCCGTATCACAAGCAATCGCGCACCAAAAATCGTATCAGCTAAATCAACTGAACACTCGACAGGCACCAGTGGATCAGCATCTCCGTGAATGACCAATGTTGGCACTCTCACCGATTTGAGAGCTTCTTTCCTGCTCCCGGTTGCCAAGATGGCTGCGAACTGTCGGGCAGCTCCGTTGGGATTGAGCCCTCGTTGGTATGAATCGATTGCCCACTTCCGAACCCGCGACTCATCGATCCGGCACTCTGGCCCGCTGAGTGCGTTTAAAATTCGAACGCAGTGATTAATAAAACCTTCTTTGTCTGTGGGCTCAGGTTCCAGCACAATGGACAGCACATCCGATTTTGGCGGCGGCAGATTTGGGTCGCTTGTGGAAGACATGATGGATGTCAGCGTCTTAACCCGTTCCGGGTGGTGTATCGCCATCATCTGACCGATCATTCCACCCATAGATCGCCCGACAATATGGGCGAACTCGATGTTTATGGCATCCAAAAGTCCTTTTGCATCACCTGCCATATCGAGCAATGAATAGGGTGATCGAGTTTTTTTTCTTTTTGCCATCAGCTTTTTCATTGCAGGAATGTCCGGAATGCCCGCATCATTCAACCAGGTCGATAAACCGCTGTCCCGGTTATCAAAACGAATGACAAAGTGGCCCCGGGAGGACAATTGCGCACAGAACTCATCGTCCCAGAATATCATTTGATACCCTAACCCCATAATCAATAGAATAGCCGGATCACTCGAATTTCCAAAGGTTTCATACGCAATACTTATACCATTTGCCGCGACAATGGATGGTTCACTTCCCACAATGTGCTGCTTCACGTTTTTCCCTCCTTTTGAAAAACAATAAGAAACAGGTAACAAAACCGCTCTCATGTGTCAATGTGCAGTAAAACGGGATATTAATCCACTGAAAAGCGCCCTTTTTCATTGTTTTTTGAGAAGCTCCCGAAAAGGTTGACAACGTATATTTATCCTTCTATATTTCATTAAATTTTAAACTTCATTCAGAAAGGAAAAATCTAATATGTCAAAAGATATCTTGGAAATTGATGACAATAGTTTCGATTCCGAAGTGCTACAGTCCGAAAAACCTGTGTTGGTCGATTTTTGGGCGCCCTGGTGTGGACCTTGTAGAGCCATTGCGCCCTTAGTTGAAGAACTTGCCGCTGAATATGGCGATAAAATCAAATTTGCTAAATGCAATGTCGATGATAACCCGATAACGCCCGGCAAATTAGGAATTAAATCGATTCCCACCCTTATTTTCTTCAGAGATGGAAACGTCGTTGATAAAGTCATCGGTATGGTTCCCAAATCAAAGTTGGAAGGAGTAATCACTCAAGTTTAACAGGAAATGACTGAATGAAACGTGTTGATTACGATCTGGTAATTATCGGCGGTGGTCCTGCTGGGCTCACCGCCGGTCTGTATGCAGCCCGCGCTGAAATAAATACTATCCTCATTGAAAAGGTCGTACCCGGCGGACAGGTCAATATCACTGATTTTGTCGATAACTATCCCGGCTTCCCGGATGGTATTAGCGGCCCTGATCTCGTCAAGAAGATGACCGATCAGGTTGAACGTTTCGGCCTTGAGATAGAAAATAATGAAGTCATCTCAGTTGATTTGTCACAGCCCATTAAAAACCTCACCCTAAACGACAGATCCATCAGCACCCACACCGTTATTATCGCTACCGGTGCATCGCCAAAGAAATTGGGTGTTCCTGGAGAAGAAATTTTTTCCGGTAAAGGGGTATCCTATTGCGCCACCTGTGATGGCCCGTTTTTTAAAGATCGCGTCATTGCAGCAGTTGGCGGTGGTGATACGGCTGTCGAGGAGAGTCTTTTTTTAACAAGGTTTGCCAAAAAAGTTTACCTTATTCATCGCAGAGATCAGCTGCGAGCAGCGGCGATTATGCAGCACCGTGCAATGAAAAACGATAAGATAGAAATGATATGGAATTCGGAAGTAACCAGCATTAATGGCCTTACCCATGTTGAAAATATTACCGTACAACATGTAAAAACCAGTGATATACAACAGCTTCATGTGGACGGATGCTTTATTTGGGTAGGAATAGATCCCGTTACGCAATATTTAGCAAACGCCGTCGAGTTTGATAAAGCCGGCTTTGTTAGGGTAGATTTAAATATGGAAACTTCGGTGCCAGGCGTGTTTGCTGCTGGAGATGTCAGAAATACATCTATACGACAGATTGCTACGGCTGTCGGAGACGCTGCTGTTGCTGCTTATTCAGCTGAGCAATATATCGAAAACATTTTAAAATGAAGCGGATTCTGTTTTTAGTTTTTATATCACTGTTTGTATTAGCAAGCTGTGCATGGTTTGAAACCAAAGAGGAGAAACCTGCCAAGGAGCTTGCCTATGACGGTATGGACTATTTCAATGATGGCAAGTATAGAAAATCGATAGAACAATTTGAAAAGATTAGGGATTGGTATCCATTTAGCAAATTTGCAATCTTGGCCGAATTGAAGATTGCCGACGCCCATTACCATTTAAAAGAGTATGAAGAGGCTATCTTTGCTTATGAGGAGTTCGAAAACCTCCACCCTCGCAATGAAGCTATCCCATATGTTATCTATCAAATTGGCCGTTGTTATTTCGAACAAATGGATACCGTCGACCGGGACCAGACCTCTGCGAAAAAGGCTTTCGACACCTTTCAACGACTGAATCGTCAATTTCCGGAAAGTCAATATACAAACAGGACCGAAGGTCACATAAAAAAGTGCCTTAAAAGTCTTGCCGGACATGATCTATATGTTGGGCTTTTTTATTTCAAAAGCAAGCATTATAAAGCCGCCTTAAACCGCTTCAAATCGATTATATCCAATTACCCTGATGTCGGCGTCCATCAAAAAGCACTGCAATATATTGCCTTGTGCGAAGCGTCTTTAACCAAACACCAAGAAGAAAAGATGTCTAAATAAGTCTAAAAAAAAGACTTTACACCATCTGAAGAAGTGTGTATTTAATTAGGTTTTTAAAAATACACAAGGAGTTATCAAAATGCCAAGAATGTGCGAAATATGTGGGAAAAAGCCGATGACAGGCCATAATGTGAGCCATGCCCACAATTTAACAAAACGTCGTTTCAATCCAAACTTACAGCGGGTTCGTGCATTGCATGAAGGTAGGGTCAAAAGGATGGTCGTCTGTACCTCTTGCATAAAATCAGGTTTTGTAGTCAAAGCACCTTAACTCAGTTGCCGTTGTGACAACATTAATGTTATATATTTTACTCAAGTTTCGCACCCGAATGTTAACTGCAATTCACAGCGAAGAACTTGAGATTTGAGTAAATATTCGGATTAATGATCTATTCTTATCGCTTCATGAATATGTTTTACTTTTCTAATTGCTAAAAGAATCCGGTTTAAATGCTTTGTATCTTCAACGGTTATGGTAAAAAAACTTTCGACGACTTTTCTTCCTTTCGTTTCTGTGTTTGCACTTATTATATTTGCACCATTTTTACTTATATTGGAAGCGATATCGGCCAATAGCCCGACTCTGTCATAAGACCGAACTCGAATTTTGACAGGATAGGCCTCCCCTTCATCAACGTTCCACTGCACATCGATCTGCCTTTCAGGGCTTATTTTCAACGCATTGACACAATGTTTGCGGTGAACCGTTACACCGAAACCTCGGGTGATATAGCCGGTTATCGGATCTCCAGGAACAGGCTGACAACACTTACCAAACTTAATTAGGATGTCATCAACACCTTTTACCGTCACTCCCCCCTTGGGCTTCTTTTTCCTTACACGGCCAATGATTTTGTTAAAGATCGATTCCTGATCATTTTCCGACTCAGGTTTTGGGGCGATCTTTCGTATGATCTGTAACGGTGTGATTTTTCCATAACCTACGCTTGCAATCAAATCGTCGATTTTCTTGAAACCAAAGCCCTCAACCACCCTCGCCATCTCTTCAGATTTCAATAGCGTATTAAAATTGAGCCGATACTTCCGAAAAGCCTTTTCGCACATCTCTCTTCCCAGCGTGGTACTTCGCTCTTTTTCCTGAATTTTGATCCATTGTCTTATCCTTGATCGTGCCTTGACCGTCTTAACAAAATTGAGCCAGTCTTTGCTTGGATGTCCTTTCTTCGATGTTGTAATTTCAACCGTATCTCCTGTTTTTAATTCATACTGGAGCGATACAAGACGTCCATTGACCTTGGCTCCAACACACTGATTTCCCACCTCTGTATGAATTAAATAGGCAAAATCGATGGGCGTTGCACCTCTTGGCAGTGATTTTATATCGCCTTGCGGAGTAAACGCATAAACTTCATCAGGAAAAAGATCGATACGTACATTTTCAAGAAACTCATCCGGGTCTATGAAATTCTCTTGGTTTTCAACCAAGTTTTGAATCCAGGAAAACGCCTGACTTATTTTTTCATCAAAACCTTGTCCCTCCTTGTAACTCCAGTGAGCGGCAATGCCGGAAGTGGCAACCTTATCCATATCTCGAGTCCGGATTTGTATCTCGATGCGTTCCCCAAAAGGTCCGATGACGGTTGTGTGAAGTGACTGGTACATATTGGGTTTAGGAACACCAATATAATCCTTGAACTTTTTGGCAACCGGTTTCCAAACAGAATGTATCAACCCGAGAACTTCATAGCATTGGGGCATGGTATCAAGGATGATTCTAAACGCAACAATATCATATACTTCCTCAAAAGAAAGATTCTGGGAGGCCATTTTTTGATAAATGCTGTAATAATATTTGTACCGACCGAATACTTCACCTTTAAGATTGTGTTCAGCCAAATTTTTCTCGATAATGCCTTTAACGGTCTCGATATACTTTTCGCCTTCCTCCCGATCTTTGTTTATAAGATTTTTTATTTGATTGAATTCTTTTGGCTGCAGATACATAAATGATGTGTCTTCGAGTTCCTTCTTGATCCAGTAAATACCGAGGCGTCCGGCAATAGGTGCATAGATATCAAGTGTTTCTTGAGCTATCTTTAACCTTTTTTTCTCTGAATGAAATTGTAACGTCCTCATGTTGTGCAGTCTGTCGGCCAACTTGATCATAATGACCCGGATATCATCCGCCATGGCGAGAATCATCTTTCTGATACTCTCCGCCTGACGAGCCTGAGAGCCGCTGTCAAAAGGGAGAATACTCAGCTTTGTAACGCCAGAGACAATATTCGCAATCTCTCGACCAAACATCTTGTCTATCTCTTCAGCCGTTGCATGAGTATCTTCTATTACATCGTGTAAAAGACCGGCCGCAATGCTGACAACATCCAGTTTCATATCGGCAAGAAGGCCAGCGACTTCCAAGGGGTGCGAGAGATAAGGCTCACCTGATAGTCGAACCTGTCCGTCGTGCACTCTAGCTGAGTATATATAGGCGCGATCGATAATGTCTAAATTAGCTTCCGGATGATAATCGCTAATTTTATCAATGATGTCGTTGATACGGATCATAACCGTTTCTTGTGTAATCTCTCAAAAATAGGGGGATATTTCACATGCGCTGGCGTTATGGCGTTTTGCCCATAGTTTTATTGGAGTTTACCTTCTTGTTACTTGTAATGTATTGCCCAATGCATTACCTAAATCGAGCTTAAACACAATTAGGCGTTACCCGTTACCTGTTATTGGTTTTAGGTGAAAGAAATTCAAAATTATATCTCACTTGCAATAGAGATGCCGGACAGTGATTTATTCTCTTTCGCTTAACAAATAACGTTCAATTGCGCGTTAGCCCTCAATTGCAGGATAAAATCCGAGGTCAATACGCCTTTGCAAAAACCACACGACCATTACTCGGTTGGTGACAGCATATACATTCTCCTTTTTCCGGCTCACTAGTAAAAGGAATACATCGAATGGTCACCTTCAGATCTTCCTTTACTTTTGATTCGCAATGATCTGCGCCACACCAGTGCGATAAGGAAAATCCACCATGGATTTCAGGTTTTTCCTGATTCTCCGGTGTAAAATATTCGTAGAATGAATCTTTATTATCGATGGCTGTGGTGTGCTCTTTTCTAAAAGCTAGGGCACGATTATAAAGGGTATCCTGAATGTCATCCAGGATGGTCAGTACTTGTCCAACAAAATAGTCCTTTTTTAGTGAAATTCTATCCCGGTGAGCCCTGTCTCTCCTTCCCAGATAAACGGAGTCATTCGCAATATCCCTGGGCCCGATCTCGACACGAAGGGGTATTCCTTTTTTGATCCAGTCCCATCCTCTAGCCCCACCGATATCTCTAGCGTCAATCTCTACTCTGAGCCTGCGTTGATGATACATTTGGTCTTCCAACTCCTTAGCCAAGCTTTCGGTGAATGCCATGACACGCTGCCGATCCTCCATTTTTTTGATAATCGGCATCAGCACCACATGAGAGGACGCAACCTTGGGAGGAAGAATAACACCATCATCATCACCGTGGGTCATTATCAGACCGCCGATAAGTCGGGTGGAAGCCCCCCATGAAACGGTCCAGGCATACTCCTCTGTCTCTTCGGCCGATTGAAATTTGATTTCAGATGCTTTGGCAAAGTTTTGTCCGAGAAAATGTGATGTGCCGGCCTGAAGGCCTTTTCTGTCTTGCATCATAGCCTCCATGCTCAAGGAGTCTACTGCACCGGGAAACCGCTCCGAAGTGGATTTTCTGCCTTTTATTACCGGCATGGCGAGAAAATCTTCGGCAAGCCGGGCATAGACATCGAGCATCATATGCGCCCTTGTCAAAGCTTCGTTTTCGGTAGCGTGAACCGAGTGCCCTTCCTGCCAAAGAAATTCGCTGGTCCGCAAAAATAATCGTGTTCTCATCTCCCACCTGACCACATTGGCCCATTGGTTTATCACTATCGGAAGATCGCGATAACTGTTCACCCATTTTGAAAACGAATCGCCAATAATCGTTTCAGAAGTCGGCCGCACAACCAAAGGCTCGTTAAGCATTCCAGCCGGTTTGAGCCCGCCGTTCGTATCTTTCTCTAATCGATGATGGGTAACTACGGCACATTCCTTTGCGAAACCTTCCACGTGTTCAGCTTCTTTTTCAAGAAAAGATAGTGGGATAAATAAAGGAAAATATGCATTTTTTACACCTGTTTCCTTGAACATGTCATCGAGTGATCGCATAATGTTTTCCCACAGGGAGTAACCCCACGGTTTGATCACCATGCAACCTCTAACCGGTGACCTTTCCGCCATATCGGAGGCCTTGACCACCTGTTGGTACCATTCTGGATAATCTTCAGTCCTCGTCGGTGTGATTGCCGTCTGGATTTTTTTTGCCATATGTCTTCTCTTTTCTACTCCTTCCAATTTTCAATCTCTTCCAGTAAAACATCGACCAGCTTTTCTTCTGGAAATTTTTTTATCACTTCCCCCTTTTTAAATAGGATCCCCGTACCATCTCCGCCGGCAACACCGATATCTGCCTCCTTGGCTTCACCGGGACCATTGACAATGCACCCCATAATGGCAAGCTTGATCGGCAAAGGATTTAACAACAAGGCTTGCTCAACTCGCTCGACAATATCAAACAGGTCTATATTACAACGACCGCAGGTGGGGCATGAGATTATTTCAGGTCCATGTCGGCGAATGTTTAACGCTTTCAAGATATCGAATCCAACCCTCACCTCTTCAACCGGGTCCCTGGTTAGTGAGACACGGATCGTATCACCAATTCCTTCTGTCAGCAAAATGCCGATACCGATGGAAGACTTAACAATTCCGGAATACAGCCCGCCGGCTTCGGTTACACCAACATGAAGTGGAAATTCGGTCTTAGACGACAGGAGACGATAGGCGTCTATGGTACGGCAGACATCAGATGATTTGATGGACACCTTTATCTCGTGAAAACCAAAAGAACATAACGATTCCATATGTCGCAGTGCACTTTCCACCATCGCTTCCGAGCTGGCCCCGTCATATTTTTTAAGGATATCTTTTTCCAGTGAGCCGGCGTTCACTCCGATTCGAATCGGGATATCGAACGATTTTGCACAATCGACAACTGCCTTCACTTTTTTAACACTCCCGATATTCCCGGGGTTAATCCGCAAACCGTCCGCACCTGCCTTTGCTGAAGATATCGCAAGACGGTAGTCAAAGTGTATATCTGCTATAAGCGGAATAGAAATTTTCTCCTTAATCGAAGCAATGGCTGCGGCAGCCTCCTGGTCAGGCACAGCAACCCTTATGATTTCGCAGCCTGCTTGCGCCAAACGGTTTATCTGTGAAACGGTGGCCGCAACGTCCTGCGTATAGGTATTGGTCATCGATTGAACCGCAATCGGAGCCAGGCCGCCGATCTTTACGTCTCCAACGTGTATCTGACGTGTTTTTTTTCGTTTATTTAAAAGGGACATAATGACGCCATCATCGAACGGTTTCTTCTGATTTTGCACATATATAAGTAACAGACGACGCTGATAAGTTCAACCAAAATTGAGAGATCCTCATTTTAAGCTCACGGGAAATAACGCTGCCATGAGGCCTTTTATGATTGCAATTATTTTCCCATATATTAGAGTAGAAAGTGTTCTACCCGTAAATTTCTCATAAACTTCGGGCTAAAGAGCTTGATGGGTTTTTGTTGATCTTGGCAGAAAGAAAAAACCGTAAAACCTGCGCATATCCAATTCGTCCGAATTTTTTGAGAAGCTTGTTATAATCTAATTGATAGCAAACAGAATCATCCAATGGTGATGAGGCGTTTTCTATAGGAACGGCACAATCGGTGTTGATTTTTAAATACAGCCATTGATTGAAATATAAGGAAAGGACCTATTATGGCATTTCAAAAAGAAAAAAAATATTCAGAAAAACATCAACAAACCAAGATTGTCGACCCTGAAATTAAAAATCACATATTCCACCGGTCAAAAGACCGCAAAATGTCTTGTACGGATGCATTTGAAATTGCCGGAGAACAAAATATTTCACCCCATAATATTGGCATAACCATTGATTTGCTTAACGTTAAAATAACAAAATGTCAGCTGGGGTTATTTGGATACAAACCTAAAAAAAAGATGTTAAAGCCAGCGAGCTTGGCTGATCCGAATCTGGAAGATGCCATTTCTGAAGCACTGGTGGAAGGGAAGCTTTCATGTAAACGTGCATGGAACATATCATCTCGATTCAACGTAAGTAAAATAACCGTCAGCAGTACATGCGAATTTTTGGGAATAAAAATAAACGATTGCCAGTTGGGCGCATTTTAGCCCGAATATTTCAAGAGTCGTAGGTTCTCAAAAACTACGGGTAAGCGGGCTTCAGGTTTTTACTGTAAGGAGATATCTTTTTCGTTTTCCACAATGACGACCGGTGACCCAATATTATGATTTCATGAGAGAACGATTGAGGTCTGTACTAAACTAGTTGAAATCATAAAATATTGGGTCACGCGGCTAAGACGGGATTGATATCGACTGAAAGAAAAAGCCAAAAGCTCGTATAAGTGAGATTAAGCCATGTTATTGAGAAAGTTATCAGGAGTCTATTTAAATAATTAATATAGACCAACAAATGGATTATACCGTTTTTCCCTTCCAATGCTTGTTTCCGGTCCGTGTCCAGAAAATACCCTTACATCATCTCTCATCTTGAAAAGTTTGTTCTGAATGCTCGATATCAGCGTATCAAAATCCCCTCCAGGAAAATCAGTGCGCCCGATGGATCCGGCAAAAAGAGTATCTCCAACAAACACGATACCATCGGTATAGAGTGAAATACCGCCCGGGGTGTGTCCTGGTGTATGAATAACGTCCAGAGAGATATTTCCAAAAGAGACGGTTTCACCTTCCTCAATGGTTCTGTCACAGGGTGGTGAGTTTTCCACTGAAATCCCAAATATGGCGGCATTTGTCGAGAGCATGCCAAGCATGGGAGCGTCTTGTGGATGAATCAGGATCTCGGCATCGGTGGCTGCTTTCATTTTTCCGTTGGCACTAACATGGTCAAAATGACCATGCGTATTAATGATATATTTTACTTTCAAGTTTGCATCTGAAAGTTCCAGTAAAATCCTATCTGAATCACCGCCGGGATCAATAACTACCGCTTCTTTGGTTTGTTTGCAGCCAAAAATGAAACAGTTGGCCATCAGTGGTCCAACCACTATTTCTTTAATAATCAATACATCCTCCTTAACTTGAATTCTAATTAAAGACTCCCTTCAGCTATACATATGCAAGCTTTGGGGAGTCTTCTTTGTAAATGACATTATTTAAGTTGGTTTTCTACCCTCTTTTGGGCTTGTTCAATGATTTCGACGAGGCTCACCATTTTCGGCTTTGGCTTTGCATTGACAAGCTTAATAAATGTTTCCTCAGGCATACACTTTTTCAAATGTTCGACAATATCGAAATGCTCCCACCAGCAGTCGAAAATCTTCCAACAAGCGGTATCGTGTTCGCCGCTGGCTCTGCAATAGCCAAATGAAACAGCTCCACCAAGCCGTGGGCATCTTCGTTCAAGATGATTCTTGCTTTTGTCCATTGATCAACGGCTTTTTATTAGTTGTGGTTTTGGAAAGTCCTCAAAGACCTTTTCCGATTCCAATATCTCCTCTTCGGTCAGGACAAAATTATAGAGTTCACCGGCAAAATATTTATCGTACGCCTCAAGATCGATAAGACCGTGACCGCTCCAATTGAAAAGGATAACTTTTTCTTTTGCCTCGTCTTTTGCTCTCTTAGCCTCTTCAATTACACCTGCCAGTGCATGATTGGTTTCAGGAGCAGAAATAAATCCCTCTGTTTTTGCAAAAATAACACCTGCCTGGTATGCTTCCAATTGGTTAGCGGCCCTTGCTTCAATTATCCCTTCAGTTACGAGTTGACTGACCGAAGGCGACATCCCATGATAGCGAAGCCCCCCGGCGTGAATCGGTGGAGGTACAAAGGCATGACCTAAACTATGCATAGGCAACAGCGGTGTATATCTTGCCGTATCACCATGGTCATAGACAAACGGCGCTTTGGTCATTGTGGGACAGGCAGCCGGCTCATACGGATATATATCAATATCCTTTCCGTTTATTTTATCATAAACAAAAGGAAACGCTATGCCCGCAAAATTGCTTCCTCCCCCGGCGCACCCGATGACGACATCTGGATATTCACCGATTTTTTCCAACTGCTTTTTGGCTTCGAGTCCGATGATCGTTTGATGCAGCATGACATGATTTAGAACACTCCCCAATGAATACCGGGTTTTTCCGGTCTGGTCGCTGACCGCCGCTTCAATAGCTTCACTTATCGCGATGCCGAGGCTTCCTGGCGTGTCGGGATCCTTTTCAAGGGCAGCACGGCCGGCATTAGTTTCGGAACTGGGGCTCGGAATGCACTGACTACCCCAAGCTTCCATCATCGATTTGCGGTACGGCTTCTGGTCAAAACTGACCCTGACCATAAAAACCTTACATTCAATTTCAAACTGGGAACAAGCAAATGCCAAGGCACTCCCCCATTGACCTGCACCTGTCTCCGTGGTCATTTTTTCGATGCCAAACACCTTGTTGTAATACGCCTGGGGTACGGCTGTATTTGGCTTATGGCTCCCAGGAGGGCTGACGCCTTCATTTTTAAAGTAGATTCTTGCAGGGGTATCCAGATACTTTTCCAGAGCAATCGCTCTGACTAATGGGGATGGTCTCCAGATGCATAGCACATCGAGCACTTCATTTGGAATATCGATCCATCTTTGGGGGCTCACCTCCTGTTCGATCAGGTTCATTGGAAACACCGGCGCAAGGGCATCAGGGCCAACCGGCTTCCCGTCAGGACCGAGAGGCGGATTCATTTTAATATCAGCAAGTATATTGTACCACTGCCTCGGCATTTCATCTTCTGCTAAAAAAACCTTTTTAACCTCCATACCATCCTCCTTTACATCACTCTGCTTGGTTTGTTTGAATATCAACCCCTATTTTAATGTCTTCACTTTCAAGCGCCATACGAATACTGTCGAGAATTCCATTGATAAAAGCACCTGATTCTTCTGTACCGAACTTCTTGCCCACATCTATGGCCTCGTTGATGGACACCTTGTATGGGATATCACTGCAGCAGAGCAGTTCGTATACAGCAATTCTTATCACATTTCTGTCCACGCAGGACATCCGACTCAGCTTCCAGTTATCTGAAAAACGCTCAATTATCTTATCGATATCCGACCTGGCTTCCAATACCCCTTTTACGAGCTTAATAAAGAATGAAAGTACTTTGGCCGACGGTTTAAAATTTTCGCAGAACCGATCAAGCAGATCGTTTGCATCATTCTGACTCATGTCAATATAAAAGAGCGCTTGCATGGCAAGTTCTCGTGACTTGCGACGATTGCCCATAGTTATGCCTGATTGACGACATCCAGCAAATTTGCCATTTCCACGGCAGATATTGCGGCATC
>CP070768.1:2108645-2111244 GCA_020345745.1 Desulfobacterales bacterium | reverse complement strand
GCTGAGTTTTTTGAGATACCTCAATACCGTATCCATCATGACTGTGAAAGATCAAAGGTTTGGTTTAGGGAAATCGAGACCGGATCCTTTATGTTTTTCCCCGTTTAGAAACTCGCGGCAACGGCCTTGGCACGGGCTTCGGCTTCGGCTATGATTTTATCATAAGTTTTAGGCGGCGATAATGTCTGCTCCACGGCAATGGTTTGGATGTCGCTGAAACCGATGAACCCAAGTATGAGTTCCAGGTAGGCTTTTTGCAGGTCATAGCCCTCCATACCGGTTCCGGCCCCGTATGCGCCGCCACGCGCGTAGATGGCCGCTATCGGCTTGCCCGTTACAAGTCCTTTATACCCTTCTTCAGGGCTGAAACTGAAGGTATAACCGGGTTGTACGATAACGTCGAAGAAGTGCTTTAATTTGTAAGGGATACCGAAATTCCACATGGGCAAAGAAATGAGATATTTGTCCGCATTAGTGAACTGGGCGATAACGTCTTCCACGGCCTTCCAGGCCTGTTTTTGTTCGTTTGTGTGCTCCAGGCCGTGTAGAATGACGTACTTGGAGTCGATGACATGGCCATCGAATTCGGGCAATGATGTATTCCACAGATCCAGGGTCTCAACGACATCATCGGGATGGGTACGCTGATATTCAGAGATAAATGTTTTGGCTATCTTGATTGAAGATGATCTTTCCTTGCGAGGTGAAGCCTCTATGTAAAGTAAACGAGCCATGATGGATCTCCTTTGATTACTTTGTGATTTAAAGTTAATAGTCAACCTTGCTGTTTTAGCAAATTAATTAGCAAAACATAGCTATGAATAAAGCCAATGCAACAATTATTGGATAGAATTCGGGTTTTTGAGGGCCGAATAAGGAAAATTGAAGGTTGTGTATTCTGCCAGACAGCTTCCCCAAAATCTAGTGGAACTGGATATCATGGCCACAGCTTTAGCGCAAAATAAAGCCACACCGCTCGTAAAACGGGATGGCAGCTTACTCGTGAAGATTATTTTATTTGGTTTTTTGAGCCGCATCCATCATTTTTTTTACCTCTCGGCTCATCTCATCCGGAAATTTCTCAACGGCTTCCGGCAGCGTCTTCGAATTGATCAGACAACTTACCGGAAAAGGTCCATCAGGTGACATCAATTGCGTATGCGCCATAAAAATCGGGTCGCGGTTTTCATCTAGTGAACCATCGGCGGTTACCGGGGTTAGCTTCCGTATGGCGCCTACCTTCAAGTCGGTAAACGATTCTTCGCGGTATAAGTTATTGCCGTCCAATTTAAGATTAATTTCCATTCAGCACCTCCATGAGAATTCTCCCTTTCCCCTCGATTTTTTAGCTAAGAAAAAAGAAAAAAGGCAAAGACTAAAGCCTCTGCCTGTGTTAATAGACTTAAAACCGGGGCTTCTTTTAATATTTAACGAAATGTCATTTTTAAAATAGAAAATGGTAAAACTAGTTTACAGTGACATTTGTCGCAGCAGATCCTTTTTGACAAATCTACTTTTCCCGAAGAACGACACTAGCCCGCCAACTAAGAACGGGCTTTTATTGATTGTTTGAACAATAAGATATTTTTGAATAAAGTCAAGCTGATTATAAGGTCATTCGAAAATCGAAAATGCCGGATAAGTGCAGCAAGCATTCGAACCCAAGATACTGTGATAAAGGTACAAATATCAATGGCTAAAAAATTTTGTGATAGCGTTTTTTCAAGAAAGGCAAATCCTTTTGACAGGGTTTGCCCTTTTTATTTTTCTGGTATATGTAATACAGTTAGCGTTGATCCATAATGTTTGGCATGAAATTTTTTTATTTCGACAATTAATTTAAAAGGAAGATGTTGAGGTTTCCAGAATTTATTTGATATCTACATTCGACATAAAATCGAATCTCATGATAAGGAATATAAAGACATGATGCATAAACAATGGAAAACAGCCCGATAGGCTCACCTAATGAAGAGAGCGAAATAAAATGAAAAAATTATATGCGGACAATACCAATAGAGTAAAGATCATCTGCCCCAAGTGCAGATTTGAGAAAAATGTAGACGCAACAAAATTCAAGGATACGCAAAAAACGCTTAAGGGTAGATGTCGATGTGGTGAAATATATCAGTTCTCCATAGAATTTAGGAAGAAACACCGAAAGCATGTCAGGTTACCGGGTGCATACATTGTTCAGGGAAAAAAAGAAAAAGGAGAGATAATCATTAGAGAGCTTTCATTGAGTGGATTCCGGTTTGAATGTATGAATCCACACCATATTTTGAAAGGTGATACGTTGGAGGTAAAATTCAATCTTGACAACCCATTAAGAACGGAAATCCGCAAATTAGCCAAAGTAATATGGGTCAAGGATCGCATCGTTGGCGCACATTACATGGAAACAAAATTATATGAAAAAGATTTGGGGTTTTATCTGAGCACATAATTTACCCCTGGCCGGAGGCGTTTTGAGCGGCCTGCTCCTTCCATCTGCTATGATAGGTATTTACTATAAATACACTCCAGTTTAATTGTCATTGACATATTTTCAAGATGCAAAATTTTATACCTACTGAAATATTTTCGCTCTGTTTCAGGC
>CP070768.1:2103770-2108545 GCA_020345745.1 Desulfobacterales bacterium | reverse complement strand
TATTAACAGCATCTATTTCTTCTCGGGATATCCGGCCATCGGCTTTGGCTAGCTTTGCAAGCATGGAAAAGGCCGCCACAAAAAAAGTAAACTGGGCTTCTTCACCAGGGGCCAGACGAGGGCGTTCAGCCGTTTGGTAATGGTGTCCATTAGAATCAAAGGCATGCCCCAGGGCCGCACCGGCTATTGCACCAAGAGGGCCTGCCATAGCAAAGCCAATGGTTCCACCAATTATTTTTCCAATGATCCCCATAAAGCGTCTCCCAACATGAGATTTATAGTTATAATGTTTTTTGATACCGCTGTTTTTTTATTGATATCCGTATTCAGATAGCATATTTTTTGCGTTTTTCCAAACCGGAAATAACCCTTTTATACAATTATCTTTACCAATGATTCAATTTACAGTAACGTCTCAGAAGCTTCGGGCCAAGAGGGCCTTATGGTTTTTTCTGAAACAAGATACCTTTTTCATTTGCGCCATTTTTACCTACAATCCTCTTGTATTTCTTTAACTTCCATAGTATCATCCATGCTCAACGTAACCTTCCGTGTAATATTCTGAGGATTATTGTTTGAGCATAACACCGAGATTGGGCAAAAAGACCATTTATGGATGGGTACTGAATAAGGATAATTGAAGAAATGAACACCCCAACTATCATCGTAATGCTTTTGACACTGTGGCTTGTGATGGGATTGGGATTTTTATCTGCCTATGTCAATATGCGCAGAAAAGGCAAATCCCCATATGAGTCATGGACCTCATATGAAGGGTTATTGTTTATTTTAAGCGTGATTTTACCATTGATCATTTTAATTTACACCGCTGTTTCAGGTTGAGAAGCCTTTGCAAAATACCGTCAATCCTCATGCAGGATTAAGGTCTTACATACCCGCAATATTGATCCACAAAGTAAACGTTACAGATGATATCAGCGTGCTTGTGGAAATAGCAGCAACCGCAAAATCAACATCCCCTCCCATTTCTCTTGCCATTACATAAGTAATGGTGGCTGTCGGCGATGCAAGCAATATCAACGCGGGCAGGTAGTCCTGTATGGCCATGCCAAATATTCGATACAATGAAAAGCCAATACCAGGAAGCAGAATCAGTTTCAGCAAAGACGAGGAAATAACCCTAAGTATCCTTAGCTGCATTAATTCAAAAGACAACGATGCACCAATGATCAACAATGCCATCGGCAGCGCGAGACCACCCAAAATCTGTAAACTCCGATCAATCACCAGCGGCATTTTTAAACTTGACAGGGAGAATAATATACCGCCTAAAGCAGATAGAATCACCGGGTTGCCCAGTATTTTTAAAACAATATATAGCTTGTTTCTTTTAACTGATATGTCGTCGGAATTGAACTGGAGTGAGATAACCGATAAAAAATTCTGAAGGATAATTAAGAAACCGGCAATAATGCTGGCCCTTACAAATCCCTCGTTTCCCAAAAGATAAAAGGCAATCGCAAGACCGATATATCCTAAATTTCCATGAAAGGTGGTCTGTATGAACGTACCCAGCTGACCCAGACGCAACCGCAGCAGAAATCCCATGCCCCAGGCAATGGCAAAAACAGCGGCCACGGAAAAAAGGGTAATTCCCAATACCGTTACATCAAACTGAGATTTCAAAGATGCTTTGGAAATGGCGCGAAAAATCAGAGCAGGAATCGCCAAATAGTAAACAAGACGGTTTGCCGGCTCGAGAAATTCCTGTTGTATAAACCCTTTCCAACGGGCAAGCCAACCGAGTATGATTACTGAAAAAATAGGAATAATCGTCGATACAATATTCAATGCATCCATAGCAAACAACTTTTAATGGGTTCAAATCCTTGACTTTAAGAAAGCTTACCCCTAAACTTCCTGAATGCTATGTCATCATGCTGCAGGTGATTCTCCTTGTAAAGCAAAAAGTGGTCTTAGTATAGAAAATCGCAAACAAACGTCGAGGAGGCAGACGATTTGAAATCAGACATGATAATCAACATAAAAAAAGTGTCGATCCATAAAAAAATGCCCGACGATACGAGTTATAACAGTATTTCTTCTGAACATGTTACTCATCTTTCCAGCCATTTCAAAGTACCTGGGCAATACATAGAAATTACCGCACTTGAGCATAACATTGTTCCCGAGCGCTATGTGCGAAACATGAAAATGTTCTCGGCAAAAGACCAGTCAGCCCTTTTAAAATCTCGAGTAAGCGTAGTAGGCTTGGGTGGATTAGGGGGCGCGCTCATTGAAATGCTGGCCCGAACCGGCGTTGGAAATCTCAACCTGATTGATGGTGACATATTTGAAGACAGCAATCTAAACCGGCAGTTCTTAAGTACTCACTCCTTGCTCGAAACTGTCAAAACGGAAGCGGCGGTCAAACGGATTGCTGAAATAAATTCATCGATTGTCGTTCAGGGTTATTCGGAGTATCTTGACGAAAAAAACGCACCTGGTCTTATCGATCACTCAGATGTTGTTGTTGACTGCCTGGACAGCATTCCTTCCCGGTTTTTACTAGAAAGGACGTCAAAGAGCCTTGGGTCACCGCTGGTGTCCGGCGCTGTGGCCGGTACTTCTGGACATGTCACCAGTATATTTCCCAAAGACCCGGGCCTAAAGTTAATATACAGCGAATCCGAAGATTCGCCGCAAAAAGGCGCCGAGGCCTCACTGGGATGCTTAACCCAGGCGGTAACGCTTATTGCGGCCTTAGAAACCTCTGAGGTGGTAAAAATAATACTTAAAAGAGGATCTCTTTTGAGAAATAAGCTGTTCATTGTCGATCTTATGGACAACACCATGGACGTGCTGGACTTAATTTGAGCCATCAGCGTGATTTGCCGCCTGACTTTTGCTTGGCAATATATCTCAACATCTGACCGGCTACCAGGGCAATGATATCTCTTGGCATGAAATTCTCAGGTACCCACTCCATAAACATGTCCGTCATCTCTTCCGTGCTCTTTTTAACATCTTTCGTACGGTCATAAGACGCTTCCATTATACGCCTGGTCTCTTTGGCAGCACCCATTGATTTAAAAAGATATCCACGTGCGTCGGCACCGACCCTGGCGCCAAAATGCTCAGCAAGATAAATATCAATGTCATATCCTGCCATCTTTTCAATACTTTTTTGGTATTTATCAAAATTCGAATTGGCAGCAGTAAAGACTCGGCGTCCAATCGGTATGCCACCGGCATCGGATGCAAACATGGCCTTTTCTTGAGAAACATAAATGGCAATCGAACATGAAGAATGCCCTGGGACATCTATCACTTCCATGGAGAGGTCATCACACAAAATAATATCCCCGTCTTTGACAACCGTTTCAACCTCTACACCGGTAAATCCGATCTCCATTTCCTTGGCCTTTTTCTCAAGCCCGTGCTCGGATAAAAGTACTCGATTCAAAAATTCGATACTCTCCATGACTTTAGGGGTATTCAGAAGCTCTTTTGCCCTGTCTGAAGCTGTTACCCGAAGCCACGGCCAACGCTGTTTAAAATAGGGAACCATCCCGCAATGATCGAAATGGGAGTGCAGGATTATAATTCGTCGTATCTTTTTTTCCTCGATTTTAAAATACCTCATTTGCTCAAGGACATCGGGAATGATGTATGCCATACCGCCGCCAAGTAGCACATACTCTCGTTTTCCTTTTAGAAGGTATACGCATGACTCTTTTCTGCCCAGCAATAAAATTCTGTCCGTTACCTTTCCCGGCTGATTTACAATCATGCCAATCTCCTTTAAAACCTTAGTTTTAACTTCAACATAAGCAAGCTACAAATTTTCGAGGAAAAGGGCTTTATGGTTTTTTATGAAAGGAGATATCTTTTTCGTTTACCACAACGTTACCCATGACCCCATATTTATGATTTTTATAAAAATTAATTTGGTTATGCATAAAAGATGCCCAAATCATAAATATGGGGTCGCACGGCTAAGACGATATTGCTAGCGACTGGAAGAAAAAGCCATAAAGCCCGCAAATATGAAAAAGACCGAACTTTCCGAAATTTATCAACATAATAAATCTTACTGGAACGAAAGTCGAGATATAATTCCTTTGGTTGACAATTTTATTCATTTCAAATAACCAATGATTTTATATGAGCATCCTCTCTTCAGAAAAAAAGAACATCTCTTCTAGAATATTTTACGTCAGCGCTGCTGGTTGCCGTTTCAGGATCAAAAGTATTCATCCTCATGCCATTAAACTTAAATCCAATCGACCCAGCCTGATTTTTCTCCACGAAGGTCTTGGATGCATAGAAATTTGGCGAGATTTTCCAGAAATAGTCTGTCAATCAACCGGTTGCGCAGGATTCGTGTATGACAGAAAAGGGTATGGGGAATCCGAACCATTTGAAGACGCTTGGCCACTGGACTATTTAGAGCAAGAGGCCTTACAATACTTGCCCGCTTTTTTGCAGGCATGCTCTATTACCGACACCATTCTCATCGGACACAGCGATGGCGGCACCATTGCATTGTTAGCCGCCGCCACTAGCAGCCATATGGTAAGGGGAATTATTACAGAGGCAGCCCACATATTTGTGGAGAACATTACCCTGTCAGGCATCCGAAATGCGGTTGAGAATTTTGAATCAACCTCTCTAAAGGAAAGGCTTGTTCGTTATCATAAAGAAAATACAGATATGATTTTTTACCGCTGGGCAAACCGATGGCTGTCAACTGAATTTTATAACTGGAATATTAAAGAATATCTTCCAAAAATTACCTGCCCTGTGCTTGC
>CP070768.1:2098710-2103670 GCA_020345745.1 Desulfobacterales bacterium | reverse complement strand
TTATTCATCAGAAGAGCGAAGCCAGCTTGTCGATTACATATGGGATCACTTGTGGCAATTAAATTAATTAGAACCTATCTCAAAAATAATCTAAGTGCCCATAGCGGTGTTGCGAAACGGTTCAAAATGCTCACATACTACGTGTATGCTCCGCTTTTTCACCGCTTCGCGCCTTACTCTAAACGCTAATCTTATTTTTGAGATAGGTTATAGGTAAACCATTAACTTCATATCTGACGTCTTCTAAAATATCACCTTCCATTTATGATATTATGATAAATCTCTAATCCCCAAAGTGCTTCCAGTAACAGCAAAGCCCAACTGCCATTGCTGGGCACGATCGGGCGTAAAAGAATTGAAATATTAGGATTATGGACCTCACCAAAGCCCGGATAATTGTTGTTAATGAGGGGTGGGTTTGCTATTGAAACAATAGGTTTAGAATATATCTGCATAGGAGGAAACTATGAAAATACTCGGAATTTCCGGAAGTCCGCGAAAAGCTGATCGTTCGGGTGTTCACAAACTGGTACAAACCGTTCTTGACAATACCGGATTCGATTATGATTTTGTATCACTAAAAGGGAAAACAATTGCAGGTTGTATTGCTTGCTTGGGTTGCGTGAAGGATAATATTTGCAAAGTGGAGGACGATTTGTTCAACTTGCGAGATAAAATTGTCGAGGCAGATGCCTATGTCGTTGGCGCACCGAATTACTATTCCACATTTAACGCAACGACCCACGCCTTTCTAGAACGCTGGTTTCAATTCCGTCATCAAGAAGGCGACACCTTGTGGGGCAAGCTGGGTGTGGCAGTTGGCGTAGGTGGAACCAGTGGGCAGTTTCCAGCTGATGAGATCGAAAAATTTTTTCTTTATAACTTTGTCGAGACGGTTGCTAAAGTTACCGGCCAGGGGGCTGCATCATGCTATACCTGTGGGCATGGCGAAACGTGCAAAGTCGGCATACCTCACTTACTTCATGGAGAAGGGTTCAAAATTACCGACGACATCATTCCGGATGTTACTAAACAGCCGGAAGTAATCACATCCGCGGTGGAAGCCGGAAAGTTGTTGGGACAGCGTTTAGGCCAAGAACACGACCGGATGGCGGTCACGAAAAAAATGCAGGGAAGAATGATGGCAATGTTCGAATCTGCTGTATAGGTAAAATCCGAGTTGGTTTTTACTGAACAAGGGTCATAGGAGAGTGCATGAGCAGAAAACCAAATCCTTTGTTAGATGAGTTTTTGGATAAAAGCCTTCCCCTGCCGACCATTGCTTGGGAGACGGTACCTCCTATGGTAAATCCCCAAGAAGCGTGGGAATCCTTTGATGAAAATATAGAAGGCTGGGTGCCGGTTTGGTTTCCAACAGGTGATCCTAAAAGGGGCAGTTCCTATACCGAGTTCGAGCGGGCTTATTTTTTCAACGAGAATTTGGAAAGAATTTTAAAAGCCATGAACCGCTGGCCCTTGTGGGGTTCTGCCACTAAAAAAAAACATGCTGTTGCCTTTGCTCTTTTACAGCTGTTTTGCGAAGTGAGATCCTATTGCCTCAAGGTTTAACCCTAAATGGGCGTTAACAAAACGGAATAAGCGGACGTTTTTCAAAGGTCCTTGCTAGGTCGATGAGAGCTGAAGAATAGTGACACCTGAAGAAGAGATAAAAATCAAAAGGTGGGGACAGAATCTTGCAGGTGAAAAACAGATAAAACTTGTCTTAACCAAAGATAAGCGCGGTGAAGCATTTCAAAGCTTTGTGAATAATTTAAACCAGCTATGTCCTAAAATTCGAACGAACATAGAAAAGGAAGACGAATCGACCGCACCTGAAATACAAATTGGCAATATTCGATACCACGCCATACCGTTGGGTAAGGAACTCGATCCTTTTCTCAGGATAATCGGTGATAGCGAGGGTTATTCCAAAGAGCTGCCTTCATCGATAAAGAAGAAACTTAGCCAAATTGAGATGGTTGCGCTGTTAAAGGTCTATATCACGCCGCAATGCCCTTTTTGTCCTTTGGCGGTCAATCAGCTCCTTGCTTTAGCCGCATCAACTGAATCCATAAAACTAGCCATTATTGACGGATCTCTATTTTCTGAAATGGCAGCGTTGGACGACATTCACGCTGCACCCACCGTGTTGCTGGATGAGCAATTTCGTTGGAGCGGTCCTATTCAAACAGATGAGATCGTCAATATCATATTAAACAGAGACCCTTTGCAACTCAGCGAAGCATCTTTGGCGTCTATGCTCAACGATGGAGAGGCTATACAGGTTGCTGAAATGATGGTCAAGAGTGGTCGCATATATCCAGCCTTTATGAAACTGCTTGTCCACGAAAAATGGCCGATTCGCTTAGGTGCCATGGTTGCCTTTGAAACAGTAGCCGTGAAAAATAGTCATTTGCTCCGCCAAGTCATTCCGTTCCTATGGGAAAGGTTTGCAAAAGCAAATGATACGATCAAAGGAGATATCCTATATCTTTATGGGCAATCTAAAAGCGAAAAGGTGATTCCCAGGCTAGAATCGATTGTAAAAGGCACATATTGCGATGAGGTCAAAGAGGCGGCCATGGAAGCATTACAGGAAATAAAATCGTTCCACGATTTTATATAACACGATGTTGTCGCTCTTGGAACGAAAGGTTTGCCGCCGATAGCTTGGTGAGCTAACCACTGAGATGACCAGAGATAGGCACCCGAGTGAAACAAATTTAGATATCTCCTGAACGCTAAACGGTTCGTGGTTTCATTTCATATGTTACTTGCCACACCTTTGCTTCGATGATACCACCGCGCAATCAGATTCGGTGGAACTCTGGCATAGTACATGGCAATTACGATTTGGTTGATCAACGTTGTTCTTAAAATGCCAAGATTTTCCCAGCGCCGCGAAGAAGTGATAACAGGGAACGGAAGGGTAATAACCTCTCCTATTCTACGCAGTTGCTTTATGAGTTTAAAATCCTCCATTATCGGTATATCAGGAAAACCATCTAGCTGGTGGAAAATGTCTGATAGAACGAAGATAGCTTGGTCTCCATATGGCAGCTTCAGTCGATAGGATCTCCAGTTTGCAAGACGCTCTATCAGTCTGAATGCCGGTTTGTTGGCGTTGATTCCCAGCTCAAAGGCCCCGGCAACAACGTCGGGCTGCTTGAAGCATTGGCGCACATGGTTGTCAAAGTTTTCCGGCAACCGTGTGTCAGCATGAAGGAATAGGAGGATATCACCAGATGCCCGGAGAGCACCTTCATTCATTTGTTTCGACTTCGGCGGAGAACTGTTGACAATTTTCAGGCCCAGACACTTAGCAAGATGAACGGTTCCGTCCATACTGCCCCCGTCGGCCAATATGACCTCTTTGCCATCCGTAGAGTCAATATTAACAAGGGTTTGTTTTAAGTTGTCAGCTTCATTTTTGGCAGGTATGATTATGGAGATACGAGTGGGGTTGTCATCATGCGTTGTTTGCTGATTGATTCGCTTCCAAACGGAAAGGTTTTCCGGCCGATCGACATCTTCCAATTCTTCAAGTAGTGAAAAAGGTATGGCAAGATCTTTTGCAATTTTTATGGTTTTATCTAAGACATGTCTCCCACCCCATTGGATATCTGAGAACAGATCCGAAAAGGAGGGGCAGAAAGATTGTTTTTGAAATCCAATTAAATAATAGCCGCCGTCTGTAGCCGGTCCCAGAACCATCGGTTTTTGTTTTAATGCATTAAACGCTTTTTGAATGGTCGTATGTGTTATGCCCGGAATATCAGTGCCAATGATGATGGCACGAGTTGCTCCAGATTTAAAGGCATCCTCAAAACAGCGCTTCATACGGAATCCAAGATCCCCCTCCTTGTCCTGGGGAAGGTATGTAAAACCCCTACCAAGCCACTCTTTCATTCGATTTTTACTTCCACCATCATAACGAACCTCTGCATCGAATTCACGTATATTTAAGAGTTTGTTAACTTGCGATAATGTATGTTCAGCCATTTTTCGATGAAGGTCAGCTGCGCCGTCAGGACCAAGCAGCGGAATGAGTCGGGTTTTGGTTGTTCCCGATTTTGGATATCGGGTGAACACCATTAACCGTTCTTTACTGTTTATTGGCATGGCAAAATAGATAATCGCAAGGTTTATAATAAACGCCAATCCCGTGTTTTTCACGCGTCAGATGCATTCATTTGCAAGACACTCAAAGAAACAGTTGTAGTAAGGCAGCGGTCCCGCCGTGGCGGGAATAACCAAGCAAATGGATGCATCAAGCAGTACCCAGAGAGGGAAAATATTTCAGCTTGGTAGAGAAAGCTCAGGGTACAAAATGTAACCTATAAATTGTTACGACTATTGATTTAACCAAATAAATTTGCTGAAAAATTTTCATGACATATCCGGGCTAAGACAGCGCCATGAACGTCTATGGCGCATCCTATCAAAACGAACACCAAATGAGAGATAAGGTTTTTTATTCATTTAGTCAAATGATTAAAATGAATTCTGTTTCAGTAACAAAATCGGAGAATACAAGAAATATATCATCCATGGGTGAATGGACTTGATTTGGGGTTGACATAGTCATATCTCTTCATTAACTTACGTTTAAAAATAAACTATTATCAATAGATTACCTGTGTGAAATGAAATCTATCGCTGAGCTAATTAATGAAGAAGGTTTCTTGAAAAACCTGTTTGAGTCGATTCCTTGCGGGGTTTTTATCATCGATGATAAACGGCGTGTTCAGGCTATCAACAATGTGCTTGAACAAGCCTTTCACACCTCTAGCCTTGATGTTATCGACCATATGACGGGCGATGCGCTCAGGTGTGTCCGAACGTATGAAGAACCAAAAGGTTGTGGTTTTACTGAAGAATGCATGGCTTGCGGGATTCGCAATACCGCGCTTGAAGCGCTTGAAGGAAATAAAATACACAGGAATAAAGCAAACGTTAG
>CP070768.1:2095242-2098610 GCA_020345745.1 Desulfobacterales bacterium | reverse complement strand
CCCTTATCTTCTAGAGCTTTTTTCAGTGAAAGACAGTGGCATCGGTAAAATTCCCATGAATCCAGAAGAGAGAAAAAATCGAATGATGGAGGTGATCAAGCTAATCACCCTCAAGAGCTCTGAGATCCGGCCACTAGTCCTGGCCTTTGAGAACCTGCACTGGGCGGATAAGAGTTCAGAGGATGTATTGAAATATTTACTCGAGAGCATTGCAGGGGCGCGGGTATTATTGATATTCACCTACCGTCCGGATTTTGTCCATACTTGGGGTGCCAAGTCCTATCACAGTCACGTAATGTTGAACCGGCTCTCCAATCGGGAGAGTCTCATGATGATATACCATCTTCTGGGTACAGAGGATGTAGAAGAGAACCTTGAGGAATTCATTCTTGAGAAGACCGAAGGGGTCCCGTTTTTTATAGAGGAACTAATAAAGTCCCTTAAAGATCTAAAAATTGTAGAGATAGAGGACAACAGATATCGGATGAAAAAGGATATCAAGGAAGTTAGGATTCCGGCCACGGTTCAAGACGTCATCATGACAAGGGTTGACGCCCTTTCAGAGGGGATCAAGAGGATCCTTCAGACAGGCTCAGCAATAGGCAGGGAGTTTAGCTATGATTTGATAAGGAGCGTGACGGGAATATCGCAAGAGGAATTATTATCACACCTGTCGGTCTTAAAGAACTCAGAACTCCTTTATGAGAGGGGGATATACCCCGAATCGACCTATATCTTCAAACATGCACTTACCCAAGAGGTCGCCTATAACAGCTTACTTTTCAAAAGAAGAAATGAGATTCATGAAAAGATAGGGAAAACTATAGAGACCCTTTACCCGGATCGGATTGAACACTACGAACTGATGGCCTACCACTTTGGGAACAGTTCAAACAAAGCAAAGGCTGTCGAGTATTTGGATCTGGCCAATCAAAAGGCGATCAGGGTCAACGCCATGGAAGAGTCGAAGGCATATTTTGATGAAGCCATGGAACTCCTTGATACTTTGCCTGATACCGAGGAGAACCGACAAAGGCGAATTTCTCTGATATCAAATCAAATGACAGTCTTTGACCAGCTCTTTAAACACTTGGAGTATTTCGATCTTTTGACCCGTTATGATTCTATGGCTAGAAGTTTAAGGAGTTCAGAGTTGGTAGGTGCCTTCAATGCTCGCTTGGGATACTGTGAGTGGGCGTCCGGCAACTTTGATAAGGCCATCCAAAGATTGACCAAAGCAGCTGAACTTTGTGAATCTTCGGGGAACGCCGAAGAAGCCGGGTATGCATATGCCTGGTTGGGATGGGCGCATCTATATAGGGGAAACTACGACCGTGTTCTCGCTGTAAAAAAAGACGTCCTTCGCTCGATGGAAAAGCGGTTTAACCTTCGCTGGTACGTGAGGGGATTAACCGCAGCGTCAAGGGCATACATATGTCTCGGTCGCTGGGATGAGGCAATAGAAGAGGCTCAAAAAGCGATGAAGGTTGCTGAAGAACATTTAGATAACAGCCTTATAGTCTTTTCGACCTGGACCCTCGTAATGGCTTATACCTGGAAAGGCGACCTGAATCAGGCGATCTCATACGGGGAACAGGCATTCCAAAAAGCTTCAACACCTGCGGACAAAGCGTGGGCAGGTAGAGGTCTTGGGTGGGCATTATGTCGGATGGGAAACACAAACAAAGGGGTCGAACTTTTGGCTTCTATTCTCCCAAATGTCAAAATTTCTAACCACCTACCGACCATTATTCCTACAATTTGTTTTATGGGTGCCGGTTATTGGCTGGCGGGGGAAAAAGAAAAAGCAAAGATAAAGTTAAAAGAGGGTTTAGAAATTGCTGAACGCTGTGGAGCGAGGTATTATATCGGGTGGGCACACCGTCTATTGGGCGAGATAAACCTAAAAACAAATACGAAAAAATCGGCGGATCACTTCGAAAAAAGCATTGCCGTACTTCAAAAGATAAGGGCCGAAAACGAGTTGGCGCTATCCTATGTAGGTAATGCTCAGCTTCATAAAGAGCAAAACCAAATAGCTCAGGCACGCGAGTATCTGATAAAGGCTCTTGAGATATTCGAGCGCCTGGGTACCCTACTTGAGCCAGACAAGGTAAGAGAAATTTTGACCAAATTGCCTGACGCTTAGGCTATAAAAGATACTATATATTCTGTATCACGCATTTATTTCTATGTTGCAGATTTGTGCTGATATCGGCAATGAAAATCTAGTCTGAAAAGTACATATACCTCCAACATATCAGTACTTTTAAATCAATAAAAAAGTTGTGATACCTGTTTCGTATCTGAAAGTTTAACAAATTATATGTATTCTCATGGGTATTACTTTGATGTTTAGTTTCTTGATACAATATTGATTCGAAAATGAACTATTGCCGAATTTGGTTTTTGCTGCTGGTCCTTTTTGTGACTATAGCCGCATGTGCTTTCTTTAAATCCAAAGAAACACCGGTTAGATATACTTGGGCGAGCTTCTTTAATAAGGGTTGTGGTCCAGTTACGGATTTCATTGAAAATGAGAATCAAAAAGCTACATTGGTTTATCATTGCTTGTATGGTGAAGAAATTACGCAATCTGCAAGATTCTATAAGATCGAGGGAGGAGTTAGTGTGTGGGAGAGTCAGCGGCTCCCAGATGATCAGTTATACAATTTGTCAAACAGCAAATGTCAAGCATCGCTTGTGTTTCTGGGATCTGATCATGCAACGATCAACTTCACATGCGCAATTCTAAACTTGACTGTTGGCTACGATATTGCAAATCGCGTAATTCATGACGATTCTATTCAAACTCACCTCATACCAAACAAAGTGCTCATCACTTATGG
Organism: Desulfobacterales bacterium; assembly: GCA_020345745.1. Taxonomy (GTDB): domain Bacteria; phylum Desulfobacterota; class Desulfobacteria; order Desulfobacterales; family UBA11574. Next base: position 2,095,761 of record CP070768.1, on the reverse strand, counting down.
AGACGGAACTCAAGAATTCTTTGTTGATGGAGAACAATTAATTCCTCTTGGTCCATTCAAACCTTTCCCTCACCGTTTAAAAATTTCATATATCCAACAAAACACAACTATAAGCAGGTCCAATAATTTGTGATAATCCGTTTATTTCACAGGATTTAAAAAGGTCACATTCATTCACATCCAAGATTGCATATTAGGCATCGCAACCCAAGCTTTAGTCAAATTGTGGATTCCGGCTATCCTGTTAAAAAATTTGGATAGCCGATTTTTTTCTGATTTGCATAGCTTTTATGAAATTTGTCGAATTTAAGATTGCCCGATCTAATACACAACGCTCCTACATTTTTATGGAGATTTGACAAGGCACGGAATGTAAACTTTGCTTTAGCACCTCGCATACACAATATATAGAAATTGCTTAAAAATTCGAGAACTGTGGATTTAATCATAAAATCTACAATTTCATAAAATCCCCATTGTAGGCGAAATCTTTATCGACTCTACCTCTTTATAATTGAT
>CP070768.1:2084451-2095142 GCA_020345745.1 Desulfobacterales bacterium | reverse complement strand
GATTTAGATTCTTAATGGACAAAAATTGGATAGGTATGGTGATGATGGTTGTGATAAATCCTTTTCTTTGCTTACCGATGAATCACTACACCATTGAGGTCAAAAGTTTCAAACAACGAGCATTGATTGCATTGGCATTTAGTTTAGGCTTTGCAGTTGGTGTAATGACCATAAGACCTTTTTTTATATAACATTGAAATGACACAAATAGAATGGGAAGCAAAGAGAATGGGTAAGTTCACGGCTTCCGAGATATACAAGTTAATGGGAACTCCTAAGAAGAAAGGAGAACTCCTGACAGAGACCGCCAAATCTTTCGTTATTGAAAAGGCAGCCGAGATTCTCACCGGTCAAAAGAAACCCGCTTGGGGTGCTGCTCTTGATTGGGGATTGGAACACGAACAAGAAGCGTTCATTCACTTCAACAATCAATCCGAACAGATATGGGAATACTACGGAGGCCAAGAGTTCAAGTTCTATTCTTACGGGGTTTTCTCAGGGGCTTCTCCTGATGGGCTTTCAACATCTCACTTGTTGGAAATCAAATGTCCCTATGAGAAGCTGCACCCCCATGGGACACGCATACTGGCACCTGCCGCACAACGTGCAGACCCAGGGCCACTTGGAATCGATGACCTCTTGTTCCAGGCCCAAGGCAATGGCGCGTATGGCCTTTCTGGGATCCCATCCAGGGACCAGCCCGGTTGCCGGGCAGCCTCTGGAACACGTTCCGCAGGTAAAACAAACGTCAGCCAGTTCCGGAGACGTTGCTATCTTGCGGTTTTTTCTGTTTATCTTAATGGGCTCTTGCAAAATGTTTTCCTCCTTCAGATTGCGATAGATCAATTATTTAAGCGTTAGTCGTAATTATAAAAACCTAATCACGTATAAAGAAATATTATTCTGATGTCAAGTATTGATAGGTGGTTTCATCAATTTTGTTTTTAATGGTTTTGCTTGACAAAAAATAGAACATCGGTATGGCAGAGGACATTGATAACATCTTACATAATGAATATATTATTAAATATATGCCTTTTCGTGGGAATAAACAAGAGAGAGGAGGGTATCATGAAATCAGGAACATGCCCAAAATGTAATTTAGCGAAAGTGTATCGAAGAAACTTTCCCGGCGGCTACAGGAGTGCTCTTGTTTTGGCTTTTGGATCGGGTGTTCGTCTTGAAGACTTTGTATGCAGTCAATGTGGCTATGTTGAAAGTTATCTGGAGGATTTGAGCAAAGCGGAAAAGATAGAGAAGCATTGTGAACCCGTTGTTCCCAGATAGCGAGACCTATGAAAAAAGCCCTCTTTTGCCCGAAGTTTATGAGAGATGGGAGGTTAAACCCTGAAATTGAAAAGTTGATTCAGCAGGTTACGAGTTGCTTCGGTAATCTTAAGATGCTTAACATCCTTGGGTGACACCCAGCGCACATCGATGGCGTCATCACCCGGCCGAAGGGTGCCGCTGACATAATCAGCCAATAGATCAACAATCACATAGTGATATCGCACATCGCCATTATCATCTCGATCAATGGCATCAAACGTATATATCGGTTCACGGGCGTCTATGCGCAGCCCGGTCTCTTCTTTTATTTCCCGTTCCGCGGCTTGCTGGAGAGTTTCACCCAATTTCACACTGCCGCCGGGGATGGACCACAGGTTTTGCGACGGTGGTTTACCCCGCAATACCAACAACACGTTGTTATCCTTAAATACAATGGCTCCTACGGCCACTCGAGGACGACTGGGATAGGATCCATTATGTTGTATGTCTGAAGTTTCCATATTGCATACGATCGCAGGCTCAAATATCTCCAAGAAGCCCTTCCTCTTTTAAAACGGTCAATGATCGTTGACCAATACTGGTAACTTGGCTCAAGGCCCGAGTCAAGTGGAATCCTGACTCTTGAAGCATCTGGGAGTTGATCATGACCATGCCCATGTCTAGATGCTTCTCAACTTCCTTCCAGGTTGAATCTTCAGTCATTCTACTGGCAAGATGGACCTCATGGGCGATCATGCCGACAATGGCTTTAATCACTAGCTCCGCCCCTTCACGATTCGTTCCAGGGAGGCTGTTGTAGACCTCGAGGGTTTGTGAGATCCAGATGAGTCCGGCTTTGATTTTTTCACTTTGGGAGAATGCGATAATGGCTTTTTGTTTGTTCATTGATAAAGGATCCCTTTCTGCAAAGGTGTGTGAAGCATGTTCCGCTTCATTGTAAGGTCAATTTTTGCCTGCGGTTCATTTCCCTGTGGTCAGCGCCCATGAAGCTTCATAAAATTCCGCTCCTTCTTGCGTGTCCTGAGCAGTTCCCATAACGGCAATACCGCGGGTTTGAACGGCCAAATCTTTCCTGCTGCCTCGGTATCTGTGGAGTCCTTGGCCAACTTTCTCCAGAGCGACAGCACCCAACGGGACTACGCTCGCATAAACGATGATTTGATCTTGACCATAGGGAGCGCCGACCGTCAGATCAAAACGATCACCGGTATCAGGTATTTTATAAATTTTTCCGGCCTTGAAAAAGTTCGATTTTCGATAATGGTTAGGTAAGAGCTGAATGATCTCTCCGCTCGAAGTCATATCTACAATTCTGGCATAAAAATCGCGGTTTCCCTGGACATATATTTTGATGCTTTCTCCGTCTTTGTACTTTTTTTTGGGTGTCCACACCTTTACCGTTAGGAGAGAATCTTGATCCACGTCAGTTGCATCGGGGGTCTTTATATCGGGCTTGAGACTAAATTCAACCTCAGCCTTGATCCAGACGTGATAGCGTGTGTTGTTTTCAATCCCGAGATCTTTTTCCTCAAGTACGGTTACGGCACCTGCTGTGGTGGCGGTTATTTTATCTGATTTTAATTCAAAATTGACCACTTTTGTTTTGGATTGAATATAGGTCCGCGCTCTTTCAACCGCCTGTCTCTTAGCGTTGGCGAAGGCAGTCGTGCGGGTCTCTGCGATGGTCATATTTTCAGAAAGAACAGCATAACCGTCCACAGACTGGATACAAGAACGTTTTTCTTGATCAGGAGATACCTGGACAGATCGAAGGTCTTGGCCGTTTGCCATATGGGGCAAGGTTAACCATCCTGTAATAATCAGGAAATTCAACAACATGTAAACAATCACTCGCCCGGGTATTACGTTTTTCATTAAACTCTCCTTATTCCTGAATTTTGCGTGCATAATTCAGGTTAAATGCGTATCGGTCAGCCATGTTACCGTTGATGTATGATTGTCATCAATGGATATTCCTCAATACCACCAAAGATCTCTCTGATTCTAGGTGCGGGAGCCTGTATTTTTTCAGCACCAAAGAAAAACTGTTTTCAATTGTCTTTAAAGAAGAGTGCAAAGATTGCATGTCTTTATAGGATAATTTCCCTTTCATTCCTATTATTATTCCATCTTTTGCAAGTAAAGGCAATGCCGTACGAATAAAAATATCCGTGGAGGAAAGCGCACGGCTTATGATAACGTCATAGGTATGGGTTGCTATGGTGTCTTTGGCGATGTCCTCAGCTCTGACATGGTGTGCATCAATGTTATGGAGCCCAAGTGCGCGGATAACATGTTTCAAAAAGCTGATTTTTTTACGCGATGAATCGATAAGGACAACGGATAATGAAGGCATTAAGATCTTCAGCGGGATCCCCGGAAATCCTCCCCCTGAACCGACATCAAGCAGTGATGCATCCGAAGGGATCATCGTTGCCGGTGCTATTGAATCAAGAAAATGATTCACGGCTATTTTGGCAGGATCGGTAATTGCCGTTAGGTTGATTGTTTGGTTCCAATGCAAAAGTTCAATGGCATGGCGTCCCAATAGATCGATTTTTTTCTGATCAAGAGAAACGTTAAGTTCTTTGGCACCGTCCTCGATGAGACGGTTCCATTTTTTTGATCCAATTTGCATATGTACTTGGCTCGCTTTGGCCATAACTCAAGTTTAGAACTCCTAACTGATGACAAAGCCGGGCGCTTACAAAAGCTGGGTCATATCCAGTTCCTTAGCGCTGTGGATTTCGCTATTTGTCAGGGTGTGAAACTTGCGCCGTAATTGAAACGGTTGGTTTAAGTGACGCGATGCGTCAAGCGTCATAAAACAGCTCTATTTCCAAGGGGTTGTAAAGTTCAAATACATATTTCTATTGATCTAAAGAACCCATACTGATATAATCTTACCCTAAATGAGCATATACAAAATGCAGCAACAATACAGAAATCCTCTGGTTACCGTCGATATCATTATAGAACTCGAAGGAAAAATTGTTATGATTGAAAGAGCTAACCCTCCGTATGGATGGGCTCTGCCGGGCGGATTTGTCGATTACGGTGAATCCCTTGAAGCTTCAGCTGTCAGGGAGGCCAGAGAGGAAACATCTCTGAGCATTCAGCTCGAGGAGCAGTTTCACACCTATTCAAGCCCGGATCGTGATCCCCGGCATCACACGATTACCACTGTTTACATTGCAACAGGGAAGGGTATCCCAAAGTCCGCTGATGATGCAAAAAATGTTGGTGTTTTCTCACAAAATGAACTTCCCGCTCCCATCGTTTTTGATCACGAGAAAATTATCATTGATTATTTTCGTTACAAAAATGGGGTGTTGAAAAAAGATATTTTTAAAGCATAATATTCATCGCAAGCTTTGTGAAGGAAAAAATGAGACCTTTTTGGCGGAAAATATTCTTGAAAGACATCAAATTATAGAATCCAATGAAAATGTCCGGATCATCGGGAGCATTTATGCCGTTTAAAGACTTAAAGAAGCTGCTAAAAAAGAAGTCGTTTAAGCTCACACCCCCATCTTTGACCGTCAATTCAGAAAGAACCTGTCAAAAAACCGACGACAGCCAACATAAAGCGCCTAAAGTCGATTGCCTTGATGTTGATCAGATGGTGGAAGATGAAAAGAAAATGTTTCTCGAGGCCATGGCCGACGTTAAACCGATTCAACGAGGTGATCGTGTAGAAACATATTCAACCGCCAGCCTACCCATTGATAATTATGTTAACTCGGATGACGAGGCGTTGCAGGAACTGCAACAGCTCGTTGAATGTGGAAAGGGATTTGTCGTATCGAATACACCGGAGTACATCGAGGGAACGGGATATAATATTAATCCGGAATTTGCAAAGCGTCTGCATCGAGGGGATTTTTCCATACAGGCCCATATCGACCTTCATGGACTTTGTGTTGAAGATGCCCGGACTACGTTTGAGCTGTTTTTAAAGGATTCGATCATGACGGGTAAAAGGGCTGTGCTTGTCGTTCACGGTCGTGGCCTCTCATCTCCTCATAAACCCGTCTTAAAAACCAAGGTTGTTGAATGGCTTAGATGCGGGCCATGGCGAAAATGGGTCATTGCCTTTTCAAGTGCTAGATCAATTGACGGAGGTGCCGGAGCCACGTATGTCCTACTTCGGCAGCGTCCGGTAACAAGATCACAAAGAAAAAGAGGCCCTAGCTAGGTTGCAAAAAACGGGTGATAATATTACCGTTTTATTATTGGTCAAAATGTCACTATGCCACCATTCCATTATCCCGGCATGTTTTTGGTAAGGTGCGAAATTTCAAAAGAAATCTATTATTAACAAAGCGATATAAAGAACGGAGACAACCCCTATGGCACATCAGATGAAATCAACCAAAAAATGCCCCGAGTGTTTTGTTTATCTTCCCAGTAATGCTACCGTTTGTGATTCGTGTAAAACCAAAGTCGGACCGGCGGATGAGAGGGGGATCGCCAAAAAACCAACAGACTGGAAGTCTTATTTGGTAGCTATTTTAGGGGTTTTAGCTTTTGGGATTTTTCTTGGCTGGATTTTTTTAAAAGATAAAATGTAATTAAAGCGTTTTCGCTCAAACAGCAGCGACAAGTTGTCAAACCAGGTTTTACCATAATTATTAAAAGATATAATTGGTATAAAATGCCTTCCAGTCCGGGCAACGATTGGTTAAAAGGGGGTGTTTTGTAACGGTAGCACAAAGCAAGTCCGCTGTTGTATTAGAAATCGTTGATGACCAATAAAAAAGAAGAGACGTTATGGCGAATAAAACAAAAATCGTGGCAACCATTGGACCTTCATCCAAAGGAAAATCTGTCCTCAAAAAAATGATTTCCTCCGGCATGAATGTTGCCAGACTTAACTTTTCACATGGCACCTATGAAGAGCATACCCATGTAATCAATACGATCCGGTCCCTCTCGAGATCCATGAACCGACCGATTGGCATCATCCTTGACCTTCAGGGGCCTAAAATACGGACCGGGAGATTAAAGGACGGTAAGCTTTTATTACTCAAAAAAAATGGTAAAATAAAGATAACAACCAAAAAAGTTTTTGGTACCGCGGACACGATTTAAACCACGTATTCTAAGCTTTCTCATGATATACAAAAGGGCGACCGGGTCCTCCTTGATGACGGTCTTATTGAGCTCAGAGCCTTATCAAAAACAGCTAGCACGGTGTCTTGCAAAATAATCCATGGCGGTATGTTAGGAGAGCACAAGGGGATAAATTTGCCGGGTGTGAGCATATCTGTACCGGCATTGACCGCTAAGGACCGAAGAGATGTCAGTTTTGGTATTAAATCAGGTGTCGATTTTTTTGCACTCTCATTTGTGAGGGGTGAAGATGACATCAAGCTCATCAAGTCGATAATAAAAAGACAGGGGTCTGATATCCCGGTCATTGCTAAAATTGAAAAACCGGAAGCCGTAAAGAACCTTGATACCATACTTCAAGTTTCTGATGGCATTATGGTTGCGCGTGGAGATCTCGGTGTTGAAATGAAACCCGAAAAGATACCGACGATCCAGAAACAGATTATCCATAAAGCCGTGAGGGCGAATCGACCGGTTATAACAGCTACACAGATGTTGGAAACCATGATTAACAACCCTATCCCAACCCGAGCGGAAGCCTCTGATGTGGCCAATGCTATCTATGATGGAACGGATGCCGTCATGCTATCCGGCGAGACGGCTTCCGGCCGATATCCTGAAAAAGCCGTTCGGATGATGACCAGAATTGCTGCTGAAGCAGAAAAATCGATTTTCATGAAATATGATCGACAATACAAAAAAGATATCAGTTGTACGGTAACGCATGCCGTGGCACAATCTGCGGTAAGGATTCTTAATGATGTAAAGGCTAAGGCCATTGTCGTTTTTTCCGTATCAGGCAATACCTCAAAGCATGTTGCAAGGCAGCGACCATCCAGGCCTGTTTATGCCTTTACCCCGAATACGGAGATTTACAACCGCATGGCGCTTTCATGGGGTATCATACCGCAATATGTCCCACGCACTTTAAAAACAAAGCGCCTGATCGAGGCCAGCGAAAAGTTATTATTACAAAAAGGGTTGATAAAACAGGATGATCTTATCGTTCTTATAACCGGTCTGGCATTAAAGTCCGGTTCAACAAATCTGATTAAGATACATAAGGTCGGGCAGGATGACTGATAGAGACCTTTGAAAAACGATCTCTTTTGCCTCCCGCCAAAGGCGGGACATTAAGCTCATCCCGCTGAAGCGGGACTCGAAAAACTCAATGTATATCTGCGGTTAATCCCGCCATGGCGGGATCGTCTTCTCTGAACTTAAGCAAAATTGAACATGTTTCAAGGGTCTCTGACATTAAATCGTTACACGATTTTATGAGTAGAATAAAACATAAATTATCAAAAAATTTGAACAGACTTTGCGTATACGGGATTCAGGCGATTTCTTTCGATCCATGTCAATTTCGATCTTAGCCTTACAATCAAAGACGCAAGCATCCGAGCAGAACGAATGTGGATATTTAGTGAACGCTGGCAGGAAAAGGAAGAGTTATGGTAAAAAAAGATAAGAGGAAAGGTATTGATCGTTGTAAGATAAAGAACATCGGATTTGTTTCGGTCCGGTTGGCCGGGACAGATGGCGTTTCCCTAGAGACAGCAAAATGGGCTGAGGTGTTCGAAAATCAAGGTTTGACGCCTTTCTTTTTTGCCGGTGAGCTTGATACCCCACCGAAGCGTTCGTATCTTGTTGAAGAGGCTCATTTTACCCACCCCGATATCAGGGATATTTATCTAAAATGCTTTGGTGTTAGTAAGAGGGATAGAAAGACAACCCAAAAGATCTACAAACTAAAGAGCCTGCTAAAAGATCATATCTACGCATTCATAAAAAAATTTAAAATTGACATTTTGGTGCCTCAGAATTCTCTTACAATCCCCCTCAACATTCCCTTAGGTATTGCGCTCACCGAGGTTATATCTGAAACCGGTATACCGACCATCGCCCACCACCACGACTTTTTTTGGGAGCGCAAGGAATTTCTAAAAAATGGTGTCTGGGAATACCTCAACATGGCATTTCCTCCCCACTTGAATTCCATTCGCCACGTTGTTATTAACTCTTCCGGTGATAACCAGCTAAGCCTGAGGACGGGTATTTCCGCAACGATTATTCCCAATGTTATGGATTTTGAAAATCCGCCACCCCCGCCCGACGAATATACCTCGGATGTTCGGCAAGCCTTAGGCGTTGAAGATAATGAGCTTTTTATCCTGCAGCCGACGCGGGTCGTTAAACGTAAAGGAATAGAGCACGCAATTGAACTGGTGCATCGACTCGGAATGAAAGCCAGGCTTATTATTTCACATGCATCCGGTGATGAGGGTTTTGACTATGAAAATCGGGTACGTGAATATTCAAAACTGATGAAGGTAAATACGGTTTTTGTTTCCGAGATCATCAATGAGCAAAGGGGATTGACGAAGACAGGAAAGAAAATTTACACACTTGACGATATATACCCTTATGCTGATCTTGTAACATATCCATCCAATTTTGAAGGGTTCGGAAATGCTTTTCTCGAAGCCATTTACTTTCGAAAACCGATTGTGGTCAACAACTATTCCATATATTCATATGATATTCAGCCACAAGGGTTTGATGTGGTAGAAATCGATGGGTATGTCACGGAAGAATCCGTCCGCAAGACCAGAAAGGTTCTTAAGGATCCGAAACTTTGCAAAGAAATGGTCGAGAAGAATTATCAGATAGCATCGGATTGCTATTCATACGCGGTATTAAGACGGAGATTAAAAAGCCTCATGTCAGATTTCTGCACCTGTCCAAGATGTGCCTAGCCATCAAGTGAGGGCTCCTTCTCTTCCTTTATTATATATATTTGAGTATCTTTTAAATTTTGAAACGCTCAGCTCAGGATTTAATATCCCACGTAATGAAACGGCTCAATCTCGGAAAGCTCCTGAGGAGAGAGCGTTTTAAACCCTGATGTTTTAATCAGACTCTTTGCCCTTTCCAGCTCTATGACGTCTAAAATGAAGACGGCATTTTTTCGGCTCTCTATGACGAAGCCGTAGCCATTTTCAATGTTGATATTTGCATTGAGAAGGACCTGCAAAAGCTTGTCCAGACCACCTAGACGATCCTCAATCAGTACCGCAATAACTTCTTTCAGCTCGACCGGAATGCCTTCTTTATGAAGTACCTTGTGACCCATTTTGGGGTTGTTTACAATCAGGTTGATAAACCCAGAATTGCCAAAAGAAGAAATGGTGGCAGATCGAATATTGATTTTTTTTAGGGAAAGGATTGACGTTACCTGAGCGAGGACACCGGGTTTATTTTCTGCGGGTATTGTGAATTGATAGGCTTTCATTATTTTCTTTTTCGTTGCATCGTTGATTATTTTTTTAATACCCTGTCCGCTTGCGGCGGGGTAAATGGCTGTACCCTAAGTATTGCCGACAATTACGATTTCAAAATCCTGCGTTCGCTGGCTTACAGCTTTTGATCGTTTCTAAGCTTGCTACACTAAATTGCAAAAACTCGTGCTAACGCTCTCAAACAGTTTGCAATTTTTCGTTTCGCTTCGCTAAGAAACGATGCGCAAAAGCTGCAAGAGGCTTCACGCCGTGATTTCGAAATCGGGCTAAGAATATAGCATTAAATCCATTTTGATACCCCGCTGCTTGCAACGCGGGATGGATTCAAATAGGGATAAGAATGTTAGCTTTTTGCCTTAGCAGCGGCAACGTCGCGTTATATAAAATCATGACACGATTTTATTTCAAGATCAAGAAAGACGATCCCGCTATGGCGGCATTAGCCGCAGAAGTACATGTAGTATTTCGAGTCCCGCTTAAGCGGGATGAGTCTGACGCTGAGATTGAGTAAAGGGAGACTTTTTTTCAAAGGTCTAATATTGAGCTATCAGTGACAATCATGATTGTCAACCGCCGTTTACCAATGATTAGCACAATATTACACTCAAATATTGATCGCAAATTTCGTGCAAAACGGCTCGATAATATTTTGACTTTAAAAAAACATGATCCAGCCTTCCGCAAGCTCCACTGTAAGCGTTCAGGGGGTATCCATTTTCGTGTAACGATATTGGCGGAGTCACTTCGTCATTTCATAGGTTTAGCTATAGGAAGGCAACTTCTCAAAAACTCCGGGCAGAAGGGCTCCAGGTTTTTTATGCAAGGAGATATCTATTTCGTTTATTCATCATTACCCAGTGACCCAATATTATGATTTCATGAGGCATGGGTTAAGATTTGCAAAAAAAAGTTGAAATCATAAAATATTGGGCACACGGCTAAGACAAGATTGATATCGACTGGAAGAAAAAGCCTGGAGCCCGG
>CP070768.1:2073627-2084351 GCA_020345745.1 Desulfobacterales bacterium | reverse complement strand
TCCAGAAAGGGTTCAAGGAGCCAAGGATTCAAGGATTCGAGAGAGATGCTTTAAAATTGAATGTAAAAATTGAATCTCGATCTTACATATCTAAATTTTAGTTGGAACTAAATCTGACTCCGCCTAAATATCTATTACGTATCTCAGATTGACCTATTTTTCAGATCGTGGCAAGATATCTGTCATCAACCAAACCTCTCATTAGTGCCACAATGTATCACATAGCTGTTTGAAATTTCAAACTGCTTGCCACTTGACACTCAAATTTGCATATTGTATCAGTATTAAATACTGAATCTCCTCTGAAATCAGACCTCTACCTGTATTCGATTTCCATTATGTGGCACTGCTTATTCTGTCGACCTCATTTTCGAGTGAATGTGCTTTTCTAAAACATTTCCTAAAACTAAACCCTCAACTCAAAACTCTAAGAGGTGCTCCCATGGCTGAACAAGATTTCAAACGTAAGCTCACGGCTATCCTCAGTGCTGATGTTAGAGGTTACAGTCAACTCATGAGGGATGATGAGGAAGCAACTGTCCGGACTATAACTGCCTATCGAGAGGTGATAGGATCGGTTGTCCGTAAACACCGGGGTGAAGTGGTGGACTCTCCCGGAGACAACATTTTGGCTGAATTTGCCAGTGTAGAAGTTCATGAAACATGATGAAGAAAAAGAGATTTATACTGAGTTTCAAAATATTCTGAAAGAGAGACGACAGAGTATGACTTTGCTGTCTTGAGTAGGAAGAGATACAATATTAGACGGCGATAAAGTGGAACAGTTGCCAAACCTTTAATAGGCAGAAAGAAACCCCGTGTTCAACATAAGATCGTCGAGGAGTTTTGTTTCTTAGAAGGCGATGGGGATTCCCTGCTAGAATAATTTCCAAAATAGTTAAGAAAGTAGCATATATAATCTAATATCGTACTGGACGCTAACTGACATTTTTCTGCCGCTCATATCAACAGGTTTGCACCACATTGTGGCTATATCAATTATTCAATAATTTTTATCTCTTAAAGTTTCAAGTTCGCGATACATATGAAAAAAGGATGTATGTATTTATTGAATCTGTAATATTTTAGTATCCAACAACCAAAACTTAATTTTTTAATCTAACTTTTATACTCGACTCTAAGAATGCATATATGCCTGTTTTGAATTAATGTAATATAGTAGGATTAAAACATCAAAACTTCGTTTTCCTAACCTTAATTTAACCACTAAGAGAAAGGGGGTAGTCGTGAAACCATAAAAATATCTTTGTATTTCGGATACACATCTTGGGCAGGATGCTTCACTGCTCAACGAAGACGAGGGTCTTGATACATTAGGAAAGTATCTGAAAGAAATCGCGCCCGAGGGAGTAAAAAACCTGATCCTGATCGGAGACATTACAGATGCAGTGTTGGCCAGTAAGAAGATATACTCGTCTAAAACCAAGGCCTTTATACAATGCCTTGCCGAAAACATAACTTACATAGGAAAAATTACTTTTATGTTCGGCAATCACGACCTAAGCCTTTTTCGCGAATTCATGTGCAGCGGTTCTTCCACTAGCAAGTTCTTCCTCCATGGTCTTAGCGCTGATGGTAACCCGGATGTACAAAGGCTAAAAGACCTTCTAGTCCCGTCCGGCCTTGATATCCGCTTTCAAATCGCAAATCCGCTCTATATTACTCAAAGCGATAAAAAAGTCTATGTGTTCCATCACGGGCATCACCTGAGAGAGGACATCCATAAGTGTTGGGACCTTTTCAAGTTCGGCAACAAGATCGGTCTTGTTCAAATCGTGACCGGCAACAATCTTGAATTCGGTATTCCTTCACCAGACAAAGCCGAGACACTGGAGGAATTCGAAAACTGCACCTTTCCTTTTGCAACCACTCTATGGAAAAACGAGTACAATGAGTCAGTGCCACCGGAAGAACAATTCTGGCGTTATGTTCATAAGGTGAAAAAGCACTTCGATGCAAGAAGTCTCGAACAAGGTATCCACGCCCTGAAGCGCAACGAGCTTCCACGGATAGGGAAGTTCAGCCGAGATCTGATTTTTAATCGATACGTACCCGCAATCATAAAATCAACTCTCGTGTCAATCGGCAAGGAAAAGGAAATCTCCTTTATATACGGTGATACTCACGATGGAGGATACGTGACTAGAAAAGTATTAGGACGCAAGACAAACATATTTAACACCGGTGCCTGGGTCACCTACGACGATAAATATCATCCCCGCTGCCTGATCTACACGGCCGGAGCAAATGACCAGGAAAAGATGTACGAATGTGGATTCAAAGCTAGTTATGTCAAACAAAGAAGCAAGACCATGAAAAAAGTGAAGGAACCGGAACTCGGCCTTGTGGAAAGGAAATTTATGAAGCGGATTTGGGGGTAACCTTATAGGATAGTCCAACCAGAATAATTCGGAGAATATTTACGCTATTCCTCAGTCCCTTGGAATTTGAACTACTAAAGAGCCATAGCCGTAGTGTCCAGTTTTAACATTACCCATGTGGGCTTTGAATATGTAGGAGGTATCACCAGTTTCCAAGGTGAGTTCTGAGATAGGATATATACAAGATAGTACGTTCGAACTAGATCCTATTTTATAAACGGAATGGATACAGGAAATTGGATTATAGTCGCTGATTTATGCCTGTAATTCGCATTTTTTCAATGAATGACCGACCACAAAATACTGTGGTCGGCTCCATTTTCTTTAATTGATTTGATTCATTAACTGATATTTCTAGAAAGAATAGCCTGCCTAAGTACCTTGCCTATCCATCTTCCATGCAAAATAATAGCTGCAAAGCATAGCTATAAATAAAATAAAGGTTTTAGCCAGAATCCAAAGACTAGAGGTGTTTCCATTAATAACGCCTAAAAGCGCCATTGTGAAGATACCAACGATGACAGGGCATGCTGTCAAAAGTAAAACACCTCGACGTTCGATTGGCTCCAGAACCGCCCAGAAAAGTAGAAATGTCCAGCCTATCATTAACGATCCACCAACACCCATAGCGAGCCTTACTTGAAGATCTACATTGAAATCAGGTCTGCCAACCAACAAGGCAAATACGGAAGGAAAAAATAACCCAACGGCCCATAGTGCATCGGCACCAATCCCAAGCCAGTAAGTACCTTTTATAAATAACATTTTATTCATTTTGATTTCCTCCTCTAACGTGTGATTTGATTTGTTTTGGCAATGTCAGGCAACAAAGAGTTCAATTCTTCATTAATTCGCATGACATTACCGCTTTTTATATGTAAAAACACATTCGTTACCTGAGCATCCGCGATCAGTATGTCCGTATCGTTTAGGAAGACTTGCTGCAGCATTGTAACGCTTTTCCTGTTTTTTCTAATTACGCTTGTTTCTATTCTTAAAACTTCACCAACCACAGCGCTTCTTTTATAATTGATATTGATATTCACGGTTACATGGCTGATGCCTTTTTGGTGAAATATGCTAATAAGATTATTTTTTTCTGAATAATGCCACCTCCCTTCTTCAAGAAACTCCAAATACCTGGCGTTATTTACATGTTGGAAATGGTCGATGTGGTAGCCACGAATTTTAATTTTAACCGTTGTTTTCATAATCATCCTTTTCTAATCGCGCTATTAAATAAGCTATTTCCCGACATTGCTCAAACCATGCCAAAACTTAATTGCTTTTTAAAATTAAATAGTTACTAAATAAACATGGTTGTAATTGCGAAATATAGCGGTTTGTGTTGCTATATTTAGCGAAATGAGCGATAATCGTGATATTGCGCAATTGTTGCGTTTGCTATTCTAAGAAAACAGGAGATTGGTCATGATGGTGAATGAAAATGAATTTTTCCGCCAGGCAACGCTTAGGATATGTGGGCACCTGGATATAGAACAAGGGATGCAAGCCTGTCTTATCTATCTATCATCTTTTATGCCTGTAGACTTAATGTGTTTAGAGATCTATGAACCTGATATTGAGTCACTCCGCATTATTGCCAAAGCGACCCACTCTGAATGCCAACGAGTCGATATGGTTATCCCCATGAATCAAAAGGCCAAAGCCTTGATGGAGAAAATCTATAAAAAGTTTAAAATATCCAGCTGGCCAGACGCTGTAATTATTAACGACCCTGACACAGATCCAATTGCACAATTGATATTGAAGGCTTTCGATGAATTAGATGCTTCAATTGTTCACATGGCGCTGGAAACAAAGGATCGACCGTTATGCAGTATGTTTGTGGCTGCAAGGGGTAAAAACAGGTATTCAGATGAAGATAGTCGCCTTATTTCTTTGCTTAAGGAACCCTTCTCCGTAGCAATGTCCAATACACTTAAACACCACGAGATTCTTCATCTCAAAGAGCTCTTGGCGGACGACAATCGTTTCCTTCAGCGTCAATTATTCGGTATTTCCGGAGATCAAATCATTGGAGCCGATTTTGGATTAAAAAAAGTTATGGAATTAGTTCGTCAAGTCACTGCCCACGACAGCCCAGTTTTGCTCTTAGGCGAAACTGGTGTTGGTAAAGATGTGATTGCTAATGCAATTCATTATTCATCTGCCCGAAAAGATCAGCCTTTTATCGCTGTAAATTGCGGGGCAATCCCCGAAAATTTGATGGATAGCGAATTATTTGGGCACGAGAAAGGCGCATTTACCGGCGCAGCAACTCAAAAACGTGGTCGCTTTGAACGGGCGGACAACGGAACTATCTTTCTTGATGAGATAGGTGAACTCCCTCCACAGGCACAGATTCGGCTGCTTAGAGTACTACAGAATGGGGAGATCGAACGCGTAGGTGGAACCAAGCAGATCTCATTAAATATTCGTGTAATTGCCGCCACAAATAAGAATCTTGAAGAAATGGTTATGGCAGGTCAGTTTCGAGAAGATTTGTGGTTTCGTCTAAATGTTTTTCCGATTTACATACCTCCGTTAAGAGAACGAAAAGAAGATATTCCTGCTTTGGTAAGACACTTTATTGCAAAAAAATCCAGAGAGCTGAAGGTGCCGGTTCCTCCGAAGCTCGCACCTGGTGCTATTGATAGACTATCAACCTATAACTGGCCGGGCAATGTACGAGAAATGGAGAATGTTGTTGAGAGGGCTCTAATTGTCAACCATCGGGAGCCACTTAGGTTCGAAAATATTGGACTGCATCCTCAACAAAAAAAACTTGAAAAACGTTTTGATCTCAATGAGAGCCCACCAAGATATAATGAGGTAGTATCCAGTTATATTCACCAAATATTGGTTACGACGAATGGGAAAATCTACGGTCCAGGAGGCGCTGCTGAATTAATGGGTATAAATCCGAGTACACTCAGAAGTAAAATGAAGAAGCTCGGAATTAGTTATGAGCGTAAAAAATCTAAATGATTTTTATTTAAAATCTTGAATCATTAACAAGGCATTATAGTGGTTGCTTTATGCCAGAAACCTTCACCTTTTCTTGGTATGGGCAATCACAATATACAAAAAGTAGCAAACGAAATTTGAATCTAGCAGAATTGATTTCAACGGACTGGTGCGAATTGAAATGGAATTGTATATTTTTCTGATATAACCGGATAAAATTTTAGTCAACTACTTTGATGGTTTCTGAGTTTGGATATTGTAATACCTCGTTCAGAAATCACAAAAATGTTAAGAAACAAAAATGTTCAGAATGCAGATATATGGAGAATACCGTAACAAAATCTGGCTTGTCAAAACCTGTGATCACTAGCCATGACCTGAAATCCATCAAATTGACAGATATCAAATTCGAAATGTAAATATCAAGGCAAGGTTATTTTTCATATATACATTCCTTATCACAGAGTATGGGGTCGTCAGAAATGATTGTGTCTGCAGTTGGATAATTGTATGATTAAATCTTGGTCTATGAAATTAAAAGAATTTGAAAGAAAAAAATGATAAGAAGTTAAAAGGATGCTCAGAGGGCTAATATAATCATTTGATAGTAAACACTTCAACCCCTTGACCCCTGTGACCCTCGACCCCTGACCCCCGATCCCTGACATCTGCCACCCGATTGTTATTCACTGATAACAGTATTAATGATTGAGCCGATCTTTTCGATTCGACACTCAACGACATTCCCGGGCTTTAAAACCACCGGCGGCTCTCTAAATATACCAACCCCTGCCGGTGTTCCGGTGGCAATAATGTCTCCGGGAATCAGCGTCATGTCTTCACTGATATTTTCTATTAGGGTTGGGATGTCGAAAACCATGTCCCTGGTGTTACCCTGTTGCATGATTTTGCCATCCACTATGGCGGTCAAATTAAGGTTATGCACATCGCTCATATCGCCGATCTCATCCAGAGTGACCAGAAACGGTCCCACCGGAGCAAACGTGTCGAACGATTTTCCCCTAAACCATTGGGAATCAGAAAACTGGGCTTCTCTGCCCGACACATCGTTAAAGACCATGAATCCGGCAATGTAATCCGGTGCGCTTTTCTTCGTTATTCTTTTTCCTTGTTTGCCAATGACAATTGCCAGCTCTACTTCCCAATCCACCTGGCCGCTACTTTTGGGTAGAAGGATCGGATCATAAGGGCCATTCAACGCATTCGATGCCTTACAGAAGATTAACGGCGTTTCGGGCTTTTCGAAACCGCCTTCATTGGAGTGTTCGACATAATTTATTCCAAGACAGATAATTTTGGACGGACAATGAATCGGGCTGGCTATTCTCTCTTGGGTGACCTGACCGGGTTCTTCAATATGCGCAACCCGTTCTAGCCATCCCTCTTTGAAAAATGTTTCATTGATATCTGGAACTTGAGGAAACCGTTTTCTCAAATCCACAATCGTTCCATCTTGCCACAACCCTGGTTTTTCTTTCCCTTTTGGACCATAGCGGACCAGCTTCATACATCCTCCTCATGCAGTTTTGCGTTTTGCCCCTCTTTGTAGCATTTCTTGCCATACCAGTCGATCTGCCTGCATATTCCACGAATCATACTCACCTCTTTGGCTTGTAAGTTCATTCGGGTAAAAAAGCGACGCAATTTATTCATCCAGTAATCAGGGTTTTCAGCATTAATATAGCTTATTCTGACAAGGATCTCTTTGAGTTGATCGTACATTCCGTCGAGTTCATGGCGATTGGCAAGGCGGGGTATAAATTCTCCATTTTCTTCTCGATGGGTGCAAAAGATTTCATAGCATATGATCATTACCGCCTGGGCGATGTTCACCGATGAAAATTCAGCTGTGGGAATATTCACGAGCGCGTGACATAGCCGGATGTCATCGTTGGAAAGGCCCCTATCTTCCGGGCCGAACAAAATGGCGATCCGGTTTTCGCTGGAGATGGGAATGAGCGATTGGGCAAGCTTCGATGGGGATTGGATCACCTGACGTTGTCCTCCCAACCTCGCCGTGGTTCCGACAACATAGTTAAAAGGAGCGAGGGCGTCTTTGAGATCTGCACAAATTTTGCTTTTTTCGACAACATCTGAAGCGGCATGTGTAGCCATTTTCAATACGTCATAGAGGTCGTAGTTTTTCGGTTCAACCACGATGAGTTGATCCATACCCATGTTGCACATGGCTCGGGCCGTAGCACCGATATTTTCAGAATATCGGGGCTTATGCAACACAATAGCAATTTGATTTAGATTGATTTTTTTAGACATCAGGAAACGATTTCGAAACGATTGAAAAAGTATCCAATTTCAAAAGCAGCTGTTTCCGGAGCGTCTGAACCGTGGACAATGTTTTTTTCGATATCCGTGGCAAAATCTCTTCGTATGGTACCGTCAGCTGCCTCCTTGTAATTGGTGGCACCCATAAGTTCGCGGTATTTTGCAATGACCTGTTCACCTTCAAGGACCATGACGACAACAGGGCCTGATGACATAAAATCGGTCAGACTGTCGAAAAATGGCCGCTCCCGGTGCACGGCATAAAACCCCTCTGCCTGAGCTTTTGTCATTTTCAACATTTTCATTGCAATGATGCTTATGTTGCTGTTTTCCAACCGTCGAATGACTTCACCAATAATGCCTCGCTGAACGCCGTCGGGCTTGACAATAGATAGTGTTCTTTCCATGTTTTTTTCGTCCTTTTCATACCATCGCGAAATTAGAATTAGGTTTTGGCTGAATTACCAGAAGGAAGACCGCAAGTCAATATCCGGGATAATGAGATTTAAACACGGCTTGAGTAATCCAACTAGTGCCCGTCAAATAATACATTTGATCACTAAGTTGTTTCCATTCATAAATGCGGTTGACAAAGCGCCGGGTGCATTTTATTATTTTGCGACTTCCTCTTGGCCGTATCTATCCTTTAACACTTAAAAAAGGGTCAATTATGCCGATTTACGAGTTTTACTGCAAAGACTGCAACACGATATTTAATTTTTTCTCAAAGACCGTAAATACAACCAAGAAGCCCAAATGCCCAAAATGTAAAACCAAAACACTTTCAAGACAGATTTCTCTTGTGGCATTTACAGGGAAAGCCAAAGAAGAAGGGGATATGGATGACCTTCCCTTTGACGAAAGTAAAATGGAGCAGGCCATGAAAATGCTGGCCAGTGAAGCGGATAAAATAAACGAAGATGATCCGAAACAGGCGGCCGATCTTATGCGTAAACTTTCCGATATGACCGGTATTAAACTGGGTGAAGGCATGGATGAGGCGTTGAGGCGGATGGAAAAAGGTGAGGATCCCGAACAGGTTGAGGCTGACATGGGCGATATCCTGGAAGGTGAAGACCCATTTTCCTTACCTGGAAAAAAGTCAAAAGGCTTGAAAGCAAAATACCAAGAACCTTTTAAGGATGAGACCCTTTATGATCTTTGATGCAGAATGCTGGTGCGGATGATGAATTTTTTAACTCATCAATTTTTTTAAAAGGGTACAAGATTTTATTATCGATGGTCATTGACAAATTCGATTGCCAGGCCTATGTTATGTCAAATTTTGGTCCTGTAAGAGTACGTGGGAAAAAAAATATAAGGAGAATATTATGGTTGAAGTGACAGAATCAGCTACCCAACAGATTGCTGAATATTTCAAAGACAAAGAGGTTTCGCCCATCCGGATATTTTTAAACGCCGGCGGATGAGGCGGCCCGTCATTAGCCATGGCTCTGGATGAGCCAAAAGATACCGATCAGGTATATGACATCGACGGGTTTTCCTATATTGTCGATAAGGCGTTTGCGGATAAAGCGCTGCCGATTCGAGTAGATTTTACGGAAATGGGCTTTAAATTAGACTGTGCGATAAAATTCACATCAGATTGTTCAAGCTGCGGGACAAATACCTCCTCCAGTTGTTAGTTTTACATACCTTGTTTGAAATAAAGGGCAATACTTTTAGGGTACTGCCCTTTTTTCATGCAACTACCAAAAAAATTCGACGTTATTTCACATTTACGGGATTTGAGGCTGTTTCTTCCATCCTAACAATTTAAATTTGGCCGCATGACCCAATATTTATAATTTGGGCTTCCTTCTGTAAAACCACCAAAACATGAAGCTCGAGAAGAATAATCATGAAGATATTTATTACCGGTGGCCTAGGATTTATCGGCAAACATCTATCAGATTTTCTCTTGGACCGCGGACACCAGGTTACGGCTGTGGGGACCCGACCCGATCAAAACCTGATTCACCATACAAATTTCAATTATATATCCGCGGATACGACCCGAATAGGCCCTTGGCAGGCTGATTTGAAAGATGTGGACGCTGTTATAAATCTGGCAGGAAGGTCCATTTTTAAACGGTGGAACAACAAATATAAAGCGCTCATCTATGACAGCCGAGTACTGACAACGCGCCATCTTGTTGATGCGTTACCCGCCCGCAAAGACATCACCCTGATAAGTGCCTCAGGCGCCGGATATTATGGGGACAGAGGTGATGATATTCTGACTGAAAATGACGCGAACGGAAATGATTTTCTTGCAGGGGTCTGCCAAGACTGGGAAGGTGAAGCGTTTCGTGCAAAAAATAAAGGGGTTAGGGTCGCAACCACTCGTTTTGGCGTTGTTTTGGGAAAAAACGGCGGAGCCATGGAGAAGATGGAATCAGCTTTCCGTTTTTTTGTGGGTGGCCCGATGGGTGACGGGATGCAGTGGTTTCCGTGGATTCATCTCAATGATCTCATATCAGCGATGATATTAATTCTTGAACACCAACATGTTGCAGGGCCATTCAATTTCTGTTCTCCGCATCCGGTCAGAAATGGTGACCTCGCTAAAACCATGGGACGTATTTTAAAGAGACCTTCCTTTATGCCGGCACCGGCTTTTGTAATGAGGCTCGCCCTCGGAGAATTCGCCGGTACCTTGTTAGGCAGCCAGAGGGCGATCCCTGAAAAACTTTTGAGTAACGGATTTAGCTTTCAATATGCGGATATCGATGAGGCGATAAAAAATATCATCAAATAACATGGTGTCCCGGATTAATATCACCTCTACGGGCTTCAAGCTTTTTCTTTCAGTCGATAAAAATATAAAATCGCTAAAACTTTTATATGAAGCAGCTTTACCGCGCTACAGTTCTGTTACACGCGATTCTTCATCTTCAGACACTGCTATCGGGTTTTTTACTCATCTCTTTAAGAAAGAGATCTTTGAAAAATGTTCAATTTTGTTATAGGTCAAGGAAGGCGAAAATTTTAACCACAGGCATACAATAAGTATTCCGCGGATTAAAATTTGAGCCTGACACAGAG
>CP070768.1:2067972-2073527 GCA_020345745.1 Desulfobacterales bacterium | reverse complement strand
TGAACAAACTATTTAAGGATAGATTATTTTCAGTTGCCGTGGTATCAAGCGAGCAGCCCGGGAAAAAAGATAAATCGATTGTCGCTTTTCTATTCATAAATCACTCCATCCGGACGTGGCGTAAAGATTTTTCTGATTTCACCGATGGCTTTAATTTTAGACGGCATCAAGTGCAGTTTCCCTTTGGAAAACATTTTCAGACCTACCGCAAGGTCGGAAAACCAATCCCATTTGCGAGCTTTATATCGCAGCATAACTTCCAACTTGTGAGTTCTTCCGTGGCGTTTGATGGTATGCAAAACATCTCTGTGGAAGTTTAAAATGTCCGGTTCAGCGATAACAACTTCTTCCCGAATCGCTATCTGGCGCAGCCCATCCATAAAACCTGCCATGTCGATCCCCATAGGACACTGAATCGAACAGGTATGGCAGCCGACACAGAGCCAGATGGTTGAACATTCAAGGGCCTCATTTCTGAGCCCCAACTGTACCAGTCGGATGACACTGTTGGGCGGATAATCGGTTGTCTGGTAAAAATGACACCCGCCAGCACAGGATTTGCAATGATAACATTTGTTTATATTAACTCCGGAGGTCTTTTCTATCTCCGATACAAAGTCCAAATTCAAATGGTTTAGATTAATCAACTCTTTTGATGGTAAATGTCTATCGGCTTTCACGGTTCACAATTCTCCCTTGTATAATTAGTTGATATCATTTTATTTTATCTTTCTCTTGTTAAGTGTTCAGTGTGACATCGTCCTTTTCGATCGGCAATGAATACCCGTTTTGAAGTTTTGGTGAAATATACCACAAAGTAAAATGTGACATTGTGGCATCTTTGTCAAATAGACTTTTTGAAGATATGCAGCAAGAATGCTGTCTTCATGATTTCAGAATGATCCAAATGAGTTAATAATAAGAACAAAATCCACCAGCTTCGGAAAAAAATGTATGCTTCTGGCTATAATCTAGGTGTGATAAAAAAGCTTTACAAGCTGATTCCAACCAACTTGGGGAATATTTCCATAGGCATCGCATAAGATTGACAGGCGTGCCCCGACCTTGTTTTTGCACCACATCTTGAACCAACCGGTTTCTTACGATTGTATTTCTTCCATAGAGGTAAGGCATATATGAAACTGAAACGCTATGAAAAAGCGATAGAGGATTTCACAACAGTGATAAATTTAAATCCTAATGTAGCTGATGCTTATTTCCACCGAGGTCGATCATTAAGAAAATCGGGAAGCAAAAAAAAGGGCTTATTGGATATAAAAACGGCTGGGAAACTTGGTAGCGGTAATGCAAAAAGGTGGCTCAAACTAAACAAAAAATAAAGTATTCGTTCGCTCTTTGTTGAGTCACATCCCTTAAAGGTTCATGCCTTAATCTTCAATTCCTAAAATTACATGTATCTTGCCAGTTTGTGGACTATGGAACTTATTATCCGGTATAGTAATATCGGTAAAGATTTTAGGCTTCAAATTCGTGCCATACATCGTAGATACATGGGATCAGGATTCGTTACGGATTTGTTGGAATAAGGCGTAACAGTGGATTCCTGCATGTGGAGTGAGGCCGCACTCACTCATCATTCTGGGCTAATTGTTTTTCAATTTCAAGCGAAGTTTTTGTGATCGACAACCCTCCAAGAGCCGTGCAACGCAATGATGAAGGAAGCATCTTACCGACGTTATCCATGGTTTGCACTACTTCGTCAAGTGGAATAACCGGGTCAAAATCGGCCAGGGCCATGTTGGCGCAGGCCAGAGCATTGCTGGCAGCCATCATGTTTTTGCCCAGGCAGGGCACCTCCACACGTTTTGCGACCGGGTCACAAATCATACCGAGGATATTCTGTAGTGCCATCGAGGCCGCATTGACCGCCTGATGGGTCGAACCACCTGCCAGATTTACTAAGGCGGCAGCGGCCATTCCTGACCCAGCCCCGCATTCGGCCTGGCACCCGCCAACCTCGGCAGCAAAGGTTGCATGCGCTGAAATAAAAACACCGATGATTCCACCAGCGAGCATGGCTCGAGCTATATCATCGTTCGAAAGGCCCATTGCTCTGGCCGCTCCGATGCAGGCGCCTGGCAATCCGCCGCAAGCTCCGGCAGTCGGTGCTGCAACAATCAAACCCATGGCACTCTTTGTTTCCATTAAGGCCGTAGTATACAGAATGATCCGGTTCAACACACCCCCATCAATCAATTGACGATTTTTCATCTGGGTCTGGAAATTGCCGGATTGATAGCCTAAGATCCGGTCTGCATATTCTGTGCCTGCAAGACCTACATCAATAGCGTTCTGCATGATGTCGATGATTTCTGTCATTTTTTGCATCACATAATCATAGGTGATGGCTCCTCTATCGCTCTCATAATGGACGGCCAACTCCCAGAGATCGAGATTTTTATCGCGGTTATATGCTAACATATCCGTACAGGTGATGAATAGGACTTCGATCTTTTGGCGCGACAAAATTGGGAGCACCGGCGCGATTTGCTTGATGGATTGAATGTCGAATTGAGAGCGCAATATAGAGATAGTTTTCTGGTCTAAAAATCCTTGTGACTTGATAGTGACAAACTGGATAGCTTCACCATACAACAGGCGAATCTCATCAGCCGGAATAGTCTCGTTCAAGTGAGCCAGCAACCGATTCCCATCATCTTCTAAGTAAATAAGGGTTTCGTAGTAGTCACCTGCCATCGAAACTTGGACACCATCGATCTCGACCACTTCAATAATACCTCCGCCGGTGGAAATAGCGGTCAGGGTGTGGGTTTCTCTGGCGTTTGCAACAGTCATCTTGTACGTGTTTGGGTGGTCGGAATCTATAGGGGTAATTTCGACTTTGACGTTGATTCCGGCTTCCTGAATCTCCCTTGGGGAATCTGCCAAGCGTTCGTCGGTGGCATCCCACCCTAAAAGACCACCGAACAGTCCCATATCCGAACCTTGGCTTTTGTGGGTGGTTGCCAGCGAGCCATCAGGGTCAAATTCGATCATTACATCTTGGATTTCCCCATCCATCAAATCTCGGACCATCAAGCCAATCCGTACCGCGGCAGCACAATGAGAACTTGATGGCCCGCGCATGACAGGACCAATCACATCGTTGAAGATACTTGGGTAGGTTTGGGGTGAGTTATTCAAAACTGGTTTCCCTTCTCAAGTTCGATTTAAAACAATCGTGCGCTGATCTATTCATTGAAATTATAGTCTACGGCCCAACTATTATGTGTCCTATAAAAACATAAGGTTTTGTTGACGTATTCAGACCATTCAGATCTAAAGAATAGGATAATGATCCTTTAATACCGTTACAGTCTTTATTTAGAGTCTGAGTTTATTTTCTCGGCTAGAATACAAAGAATCTCATACATTATTGTTGCCGCTATCAGAGCAGTATTACCGGATGAATCAAATGGTGGTGATACCTCAACGACGTCTGCGCCAACAAGGTTCAATCCTCTCAGTCCACGTATTAATCCCTGTGCCTCCATCGTAGTTAGGCCTCCAATCTCCGGTGTACCTGTACCAGGCGCGTACGAGGGATCAATGCTGCCAATATCAAAGGAAACGTAGGTAGGGCCTTCACCAACCACACGCCTCGCCTCAGTTATTACTTTTTCAACTCCAAGCTTATTGAACTCCTCTATATACACAGTTCGGATGCCATGTTTGGGGCCAAACTCCCAACATTCATCAGAGTTTTGGGCACCTCTAATTCCTATTTGAATAGTTCGCTTTGGTACCAGTAGCCCTTCCTCGACAGCCCTACGGAAGGGAGTCCCATGACTGTATTTTGAATTCATCTCCTCATCACAACAGTCCGTATGGGCATCAATATGCACTAGGCCAACAGGATAATCTGCTGCAATGGCTCTCATAATTGGTAAAGTAATTGAGTGATCACCACCGGCACTTAATGGGACAATTCCAGATTTATGCAGCTTCTCATAGAAACTTGTTATATCAGCATGGCTGGCTACAACATCAAATATTTGTGTGAAATGAACATCACCGACGTCAGCTATCCTACACAATTTATATGGGTTAGTTCGCGTGACATGGTGGATAGCTCGCATCATGCTCGACATGTCTCTTATCTGCCTTGGACCTTGACGTGCACCCGATCTAGCTTCAACGGCACCATCATAGGGCACTCCAACAAGGGCAATGTCCAAACTGTCCAGATTGGTTGCAAGAGGAGTTCTCATAAACGTAGGGATTCCTGAATAACGCGGTTCATTCATGGGATTATGCACGCTTTCTTCCATATTGTTTCCTTATTCAAAAGCCTTTCAGGGAATGGCTTATTGCCGCAGCCCTCGCATCCCAAATTTACAGCATGCCAAAGGTGATGATCATTCAAAGGTAGTATTTAAATCACAACAGATGGATATTTCCCGTGCCAGAGAATTGCACGGTAGTTTTCAGGATCTGTTGCACCTTCAGTATTAAAAAAAAGTAAGTTGGAATTAGGGCCTATCTTCAGTTTTTGTTTTAACTTACCAAAATCAGGGTTATTGACTAATAGATCCAGCAGACCGATGCCCACGGATCCTGACTCCCCGGCCTCCACAGTAGCGTCGTCTTCCAGAGGATTGGCCAGAATACGAATCCCGTTGGCAGCCACAAAGTTGTCGCAGCTGATGTAGCAATTTGGAAAATCCCGCAAAATGTTCCAGGCAATGGGATTTGGCTCACCGCAGGCTAGGCCGGCCATGATGGTGTTCAGGTCTCCCGTAACAGAGTGGGGGAGGCCATCGTCGGCTGCAGCGGAAGCAAGAATGCAGGCCGCATTATTAGGCTCCATGATGATGAACTGGGGCGGATCGTCTTGAAACTTGTTGATTAGATAGCCGACCACGGCGCCGGCCAACGCTCCTACCCCGGCCTGAACAAAGACATGGGTGAGGCGTATTCCTTCATGAGACATCTGGCTCACAGCCTCCGCACACATGGTCATATAGCCCTGCATGATCCAGAGTGGAATTTCAGTATAACCCTCCCAGGCAGTATCTTGGATGACATACCATCCGTTTTCTTGAGCCATGCGACAAGACAACCTTACCGTATCGTCGTAATTCAGATCGGTCACTTCAACGGTGGCTCCATGGGAGCGAATGTTCTCCACTCGAGAACGCACCGATCCTTTGGGCATAAAGATAACCGCCCGTAATTTTAACTGTTCTGCAGTCCAAGCAATGCTGCGTCCATGATTACCATCGGTGGCCGTTGTCAACGTTATTTGGCCAATGCGCTGTCGTACTTCATCGCTCATGAGGTAATCATAATCGATAGCTTCTATATCTATCCTCAATTTTTGACACAATAGCCGTGCAACGGCATAACTACCTCCCAACACTTTGAAGGCCTTGAGGCCAAACCGAGCTGATTCATCCTTGACCAATACCTCTCCGATCCCCCATGACTGTGCCAGCTTACTCAATCGAACGAGATTGGTGGGTTGGTAGCCCGGAATTTGGCGGTGAAAACGCAGGACCTTCTGAGACTCGTTTTCAGAAAAATTATATGGT
>CP070768.1:2044279-2067872 GCA_020345745.1 Desulfobacterales bacterium | reverse complement strand
GGTGGTTTCATTCTTTTCGATGGTGGGTATGGCGCCTGAAATGAATTTGGGCGAATGGTAACCATGCAAGCGATAAAACTGGACATCTCGCACTTCAATTTGCTGTGGGGTTAAGATGAAATAGAGGTCAATCCCATTATTCGAAACAAGTGCCGGTTTTTTTGGCTTTGAACGTTGAGCGACATCGTAATCTTGCCACTTCAAGCCAGGCAATGCCGATTGTAGTTGACCATAAAACATTCGTCCCTGGTCGGTATAATCCCAGAACACGGCACGTAGATTTTCATAACGACGAATCGGATCCCCTTCCTTAAAGTCCATCTCTTTTGTTAAGGGCCGTGCATATGAGTAGCCCGATTTTATACGCGTTACCTTGAGGATGCCTTTTGCTTGTTCAAGGGTACCGATGACCTTTTTAGTGACAGGGTGTATAAGCTTTTCACCTACAGTTATGACACTAAACAGGTCCCCAATGGTCACTCCATGAGATTGATCAAGATCAATAATATATTCATCATCGATTTCTTTGACCAGATATCCGGGAATCGGTTTAAAGTCTTTGGCAATCTTATCGATTACCGTTTCTTCCCCGGCGCTAGCTGGTATCCTGAATATGAGAACGATTAGAAGAAACAAATAAAAACGAGTCAGCAAGGCTTTAGAATTAACCATACGCTATACACTCCAGGTCATGTTGTTTTTTAAGGTAGTTATAATCAGGGCCAGCTTTTCAGCTGGCCCTGATTATTTTGCTATGACCAAACCATACGCTAGAACTTATACCTTATTCTTGAACTGGCAATGAAAATATCCTCATCAGAGCTGCCGTTCTTTATCTCATCCACCTCAAAGGCGTCCATGGCATCGCCGGCAAACAGATAACCGGCATTGACGGCAAATTCGAGATTTTTGTAGAGCATATACTTCATGTAACCACTTACTTCAATACCGATTTCATCTTCTTTCTGAGATCTTCCGGAATTATCTGTATATTGAATGTCTTCAGCAGTCAACATATATAAGATTGCTGCCCCAACGGTCGTTTTATCTGTGGCCGAGTAATCCAAGGCCAGTTTGTTCAAGATAAGCCCTTTGTCGAGCAGACTCACATCCTCGGTAAAGTAATTGTCGTCAGCGTAGTTGCCCTCCATAATCGATATACTGTCCGCACGATCGATATCCGTGGTAATAAACGCATCAAAATCTCTATCGTTCGGATTGTCATCACCGGAAGCATACCAGAAGGTATAGGTAAATTTGGCTTTGCCCATCTTGTAACCGAGATCGAAGTGCGCAAAGTAGGCGCTCAGATCAAAAGCACCTGATTGTACAACCCCTGAAAATTCTGTATCATCGAACGCTATGTCCTCAATGTCGCCGGTCTGGTACATGACATCCCAGTTGACAAAGAAATTGTTTTTGGCATACGAGCCGTCGACCCCCAGGGTGAGTATATCGATGCTGGGTGGATTCCTATTGTCGGGTGCCTCATTTCTCTGAGTAAATTTTTTGATTTGATAGCCTCGAGACGTTATTGGTGAAAAATCAGCTGGATCATCATCGTCATCATCATAGGTTTGGTAGAGGGCAAAAACACCCGCTTTCATACCATCTGTGGGTTTGGTAAAAATGCGGGCTAAAAATGAGTCCACATCAGACTCGCCATCCTCTTTGGTCGACACGTCAACCTCATAACCCCGCTGCCAGGCCAGTTGGTAATCGATATTACCTACAGCGCCGTCAAGATTAATACCCGCAACCGTTTCGCTCCATAGGTACGGGTTGACCTTAAAGGGCTGAAGTCCTACCTTAAAGCGGTTCTTGTTATCCGACCAGGGGCACTGAAAGTCAACATAAGCCCAACGCACCTCCATCCTTATTTGGTCTCCTGAAAATTCTGCGCTACCCCTCTCCCCGAATCGGAGCCCGCCGATTTCCGTTGCAAACACCCCTTTGACATTTTTTTCGTTTGTTGCCGCCTCAAACCAGAGCCGATACTTTATTTCACCAAAAAAGTCATTGACCGATCCATTCTGTAATAAGCCTTGTTGGTCTGATCCCTTTATCCATTCGTTATGGTTAGTGTACGCGAATCGGTGGTTCATGTCCCCGTGAAACGCGAACTCGGCACCGAAAACACCTGGCGCCAGCCCAAAAACCAAGAATAGGGCGATTAAAACACCTAATTTTCTCATTGTTTTCCTCCTTTTTTAGGTTATCGGTTAAATTACAACAGTCCTAACACATGTCTATCTTCTGTAGCCATTATTTAGCTGTCTATTTGTTTAACCTTGGATACGATCCTGAAACCGAAAAAAAACAGCAGAAAACTATTTGAATATGAGAACGAACATGGTCCAAAGATTGATTGTTTTTAACAGCATGCCAGGCAATTTTTCATCCAAAGGCTTCGCAGGCTTCCGTTAAAGGGTGTGAGGTTTGTTAAACAAGTATATATAATATTATAACACCACGCTGTAGCATGGAGTCAAGTGGTTTTTATCATTAGCAATTACAATATTTAAAAAGACTATTTTTAAAAAAGATGTATCTTGGATTTAATAATGTCATATCAGGAAGTAACTAAAATGGACAGAGGCTGTTAGGCAGGATGGTTAATCTTTCTTAAAAACTTTGCTAGAGACAATTAAGAAAAGTCATCTTTGTTTTGGGGGTCTAAAGAAAAATACCTTCTTATGGATTCAGGATCTAAAAATTTGACAGCAAGCGTTCGGTTCTGATAGTTGTATAGCAGCTGCTTTGAATCGAGAGAGGGATTTGAACAGATGTGATCGATTCTCTTTTTATTCCACACACCCCTCGCTAATCCATTTGAAAAATGTCTTATATGTATTGAATGCAAAGAAAATCCAAGTTTGAAAACCATCCGACCAACAACATAAAGGGGTAATGTAATGCTGAAAAAACTTAGCCTGCCCTTAATCCAAGATGCTGACTTGAACGATAAAATTGTTCTGGTTCGTGTGGATCACAATGTCGTAAAGAAGGGGGTCATTCATGACCCATACAGGATTGACGCAACCATTGGCACCTTATATCATATTAATGCACGCGGCGGGAAGGTCATTCTTATGACACATGTCGGTCGCCCCAAAGATAAAAGGACCGGAGAAATTGAAATTAATTATGATACCTCTGTGCAGCCGATTTTGGATTACCTAGAAAACAAACTTCACATCAAAATGAAGATTCCCGAGTTCTACCGTGAAGAGAAACGCGGATATATCGGAATTGAAACATCCATTAACCATCTGATACGAGAGTTAAAGGAAAACCAAATCGACGGAATATATCTGCCAAACACCAGATGGTTTGAGGGCGAAGAAGCCGAAGGTGAAGAGGCCGACCGTTTTGCCCTGCAGCTTGCAGGACTTGCAGATATTTTTGTAAACGATGCTTTTGGCTCATGGCAGCCGCATGCCTCGACAATCGGAGTTAATCAATATTTACCTTCCTACGCGGGGTTTTTAATGCAAAAAGAGATCGAAAATCTTGAACGTATTTATAACCCTGAATCGCCTTTTGTAGCCGTGGTAGCAGGCTCTAAATTTGATACCAAGATTGATCCCTTGTTTGCACTGATTGAGAAGGCAGATTACCTTGTTTTAGGAGGGGTGATTTACAATGCGTATTTATGTGCCAAATACGGTGTTGAGATTAAGGGCATTTCTGGGGATGACTTGAGGCATGCAGAAAAATTCGTCGACTTCACAAGAAAATTTCCCGAAAAACTGGTAGAACTGCCTTATATTGTTGAATCGGATACACTTGATGGAAAAATTGAAGGAAAGTACCGTGTCCATCATATCCATGACCTAAAAAAAGGCACAAAATTAAATTACGTGCTTGATGTTGCGGCTGAATCTTTTCATGATGAACCGGTCAATAAAGTATTTAGATATGCAAAGAGCGTATTTGTCAACGCAGTCATGGGATTTACTCCTCACTTTAATGAAGGCACCATTGCACTCGACCAGTTAATTGACGAAAATGTCGATGCCGTGAAGTTATATGGTGGCGGCGATACCATGCAGGAATTGAAGCGGTTATTGCCCGGCTTGTATATCGTAGCCCTTGACAGTCCTAAGTATTATATTTTTACCGGAGGCGGGGCAGTGTTAAAAGCCATTCAGGAGGGGACAACCTCAGGATTGGAGCCGATTAAAGCATTGCTTGGGAAAAGGTGATTATTTGCTACCCCGCCGCTGGCGGCTGGGAGCTTCATTCTTAAAAAGGAGGTGGCGGTATGAATAAATCTAGACAAAGCAAATGGATTCAAGTTGGTCTTGCCATCGTTATCGTGCTTGGGATTAATTTTATAATCAGTGCAAAAGTATCTGCTGCAGAAAAGAAAGAGAAAAAAATGGTAGAATATAAATTAAATTCTTCGTTTGATGATAACCTGTTATTGTTTAAAGGTAAGTATGTGAGAGTCATTTTGTCATCGGGACAGTCGTTGTCTGGATATGTCAAAGATGTTAAAGAAGGCCTGCTGCATTTGGAAAAATTAGGAGGGGGTCGAGATTATCACGATGCGTTGGTTCGGGTGAAAGATATCAGTGCGATGGACGCAAAGTTTAGGGGATTTAAATAAAAGGATTTTATATTTAAGGGAAACGATTCAATAGGTATATATTAATGCAAACCGTTAAATTCTAATTTAGTGAAAGTCGAGGGTACCCCAGAATCAAGGCGTCTAGGGGTAGACATCGCGCCACGGCTGGGTTGCAAACTTTTGTTAACCCTGAAGATGTGGTTTCATCGGCCTTGTTGCTTGGCAAACAAAACCGAAGCAAAATAACAGCATCCGTACTTCATCGATAGTAGAGATATTTTTCACGATCTTGGATCGGGAAATCAGTAAAGCAATAGCTTTCATCGTTTAAGTATTGTGAAACAATATAACAGGCGTACAACACTGTAATTGGTCGTTAGATGTATCTTTGGGATGGCTTGTAGTGTCGTGTGGTTATATAATACTGTTGTGGCAGATACAGAAATTTGTATTGTGTTTTCTGATATGAAAAAAAGCTCAGATTGGTATGCTCAAATGGTTGGTGATATCAATCTTCCCTTTTGGTTATCAGATAGTCCTTTTATTTAAATCTATGAGCTTCTCATCATTTTTTTAGCATCTTTTTTTAACTCAATTTTTTTTGTAATCAACTTGTATGCTATGTAATATTTATAAATGTTGCTGACATACTGTACAGTCTCGCGTCCAATTCGCCTTGCTGCAACAACCTCTACGTTACGAAACCAGACATTCGGATCAAGCCCCATTTGTAAGGCCTCCTTGCGAAGTCGTTTGACTTTGTTCGGACCAGCATTATAGCTTGCAAAAGTGAAAAGCATTTTATCCAGCTCATCCATTGGTTCTTTTTCGAAATACTCATTTCTGATAATTCGGAGATATTTGATACCAGCGTGGATATTTGATTCTAGTTTGTCGATGTCGGGTATGTTCACCTTCTTACCTGAAGCGGTATTTGGTAGTATCTGCATAACTCCGATAGCTCCTGACGGACTTTGTTTGTTTTGATCTATGCCTGATTCTTGATAGGCAATGGCTGCAATCATTAGCCAGTCAAAGCCATACTGGTCGGAGTATTTTCTAAAAAACTCACCAACCTCTTTGAATCTTCCTAAATCTTCATCAGACAGCGAGTTGCGTACCCACTTTACATTTTGCAAGTACCGCTTTTTGAGCAAATTACCGATTGTTGTTCCTTCCTTATGAGATTTAATAAAGCGATCGATAATTTCTTTCAATTTGGGGCTGCCTTTACGAATCGCCCATGCAATCTTACCATCACTTCTGAGTTTGATATTAGGGTAAAGATTTAAATTCTTAAAAATCTGTTTCCAAAACTTTCCTTTATGGCTGTCGATGACAATCATCGGAATCAGGTTCGCATTCATCATCTCCAAAAGGTCCTCGTCCTCCAGGTATTCATCAGCGAGAACTAGTTTCATATGCTTTTTTCTAGATTTCTTGAATTTCCGATTGAGATACTTGAGGCTTTCATAATAGCTGCTGGATGCCCTCACATAGATTTTCTTGCCAGCCAGATCGTCTATGGTGCCTAGCGGGGTCGCCGCTGGCCCAGCAACAATAATTTCGTCTATGCCGGTAAAAAGTGGATCAGAAAAATCAACCAGTTGTTGCCGTTCCGGAATAATAGTCAAATTCCCAGCAGCAATATCTCCTGTTCCATCCATCAAAGCAGGTAGAAGCCTGTCTCGTCTTGTTGGGATGACAACTAGCCTGACTCTCAGTGTTTTCCGGTTTAGCTTTCTATTTATGTAGTTTTCAAATTCCCGGAGAAGATCGTAAGTTAGGCCGCGCTGATCGCCGCCATCCAGAAAGTAAAACGTTTTACTAAAAGGAACGAGCGCACGAATCAGGTTCCTTTTGCTCATTTCATCGAAATCGCCAGACCATTTTTCATTAAGTTTCAAAACCGACTCAACCCCGGTAGTCTCTTCTATAGTTTCCTGGGCTTTTTTTGCATCTTTGTCTTTAACGAGTATTATAATTACGGCAGTGATTATTGCCAATGAGAGAAATATAGCTGCTAACAGTTTTCTATTCATCTGTATTTCTCCGTCTGAAACGAATTCATACCTGAATTTTGCACTAATCAGAGGCTACCATATGCGCTTAAGGGTGAAGTCGTACTGTGCTACTTCGAACCCTTAATAACGCAGCATATGGGAACTTCCTACTCATTCCCTGGTTGAAAATTGATGATAGAAAAAAAGATCATCATTCGAATATACCATTTCGGTAAAAAGGATTGTTCTAGTATCTTGCCAAAACAGCAACCTGAAGCCAATTCTTGTTTATGCATATATCATAAAAACGAAAAGGGCAAACCCTCTTAAAAGGATTTACCTCAACCGAAAAAACGATATCACACGATTTTTAGGCCGGTGATCTTTAATCTGTGTCTTTTACGGCTTCGTCGGAGAAAGCACAGATTTCATGCCAGAAACCATACCCCAATATTTTAACTATCCATATAAATAAGGATAGCGTGGATATATGCATTGCTCATCCAATAGTTCGATTTCCTTTTTTAAACAAATAAAAGCCCAGCAAACAATAGTATACAAACACGTGGGTCAGCTTTAGTGAGTGCTTGTTGCGCAACCAGAATTTACAGTTCGTAGAATGAATTAAGGGTATGAAAAAATGTTTGACACTGTGCTGAGTCACGCATATATTCGGCAAATTATTTAGGAAATTAGAAAGGAGGCTGTTTTAATGGTACAGGATGAGATGGCGTGCCCAATAACGAAGGGCGAGAGAATACTTGTTGCAGTTGATGGGTCAGATTATACGGATATTATTGTAGATCAAGCAATAAGTATGGGAAGAATATGCAATAGCACCATTTTTATTATCAGCGTTATCGCGCTTTTTCCTGAATCTTTGGCATATTCACCTCAGTTAGAGAAAGAACTATCTAAGAATACAAAAAAAATACTTGAAAACGTCAAAAATAGAATAGAAAAAGCAAATGTAAAATGTGAGACAATCATTCGTTTAGATGGGCAGCCCCATCAGCCCATTATTCAAGAGGCAAAAGATAAGAATATTGATCTTATTGTAATGGGGACACGCGGTGTGACAGGGCTCAAAAAAGTTTTTTTGGGTAGTGTGGCCCAGAAAGTTATTGGCTATGCACCTTGTCCTGTAATGGTAGTCCCAGTCTAAAATTCGAATCGAAGCTTTAAAAATTTCGGTCTTATATTTTTTGACGTCGACTTTAGCTTTAATAATCGCCGAAATTATCAATTCAATATACGGGGTCTTCACTATTAAAGGCAGGAACATGTATAGTCCTGCCTTTGCAAGCTTTTTTGATACATACGCTATATTGTGCTTTATGCGTAAGAGATCAAAATATTTGTTTTTACGGTCTCTTTGAGTGACAGGCTTTTTTTAGTCTGTTAAAAATGGTAAACAACCATGACTCCGGCGGAGAACTGGCTGGCATCACCCTCATCGTCCACCACAGGACTGTCTTCTGCATCCCCCAGCAAACGCTTGTAGCTGACAATACTTCTAAAAGACCAGTTTTCATAAGGACGACAGTTGGCGGTGATCGCTAAGCCAACGTCTTTTATACCGGCATCAACATCGGTATACTGTCTCAGTCCACTGCGTGCCGAATCTAGGGCGTCTACTTCGAAATAGGTCTCCATGTAATCTTCGCTGGCATAAGTACTGAAAACGTCAAATATCATGCGGAAAGTGTCGCTGTAAAACCAGTTATAACCGCCGCCGACCTGAACCAGAAAACCGTCGTTTCCGTCGGCTACATCCTGAATCGCATGCAGCCGAGCATACCAGGAGTCGAATTTTACCCTGGCAAAAGCGCCGACCATTACAGAAGTGTCAACTTTTTCCATGGCATCCACCGCATCGCTATCCACATCGTCACGCTCGGGGATGTACTGCAATATCGGGCCGAGCGACAAGATGTTGTGGGCAAGCAGGTTTGCCCTCAAGGTGTTGCCGGCCAGTTCCACGAATCGTCCATTGTCCCAGCGGACACTGGCAAAAGGCAGGGGAACGGCTTCGTATTCATCCGATCCTTCATAGTCCGGCGCAGCGCCTACGCCACCACCAATAGCCACATCTGTTTCTGCGGCACGAGATGCTGCCGGCAAGTTCCATGCAAGTCCTGTCATAAAGAACACTAAGAATATTATCAGCAATTTTCGACTCATGTTAACCTCCTGTTCCGTAATATGTTAAGTTTAAATAGACGATTGATGATGGAGTGTCACGTTAATTGAGAATATTTCAAAAAATTGGATTTGTCAAAACTTGTTTTACCTTACCAAGATTTCAGATCAGCCAAATTGATAGATCTCAAATTCGAAATGTAAATATCAAGCCAAGATTATTTCACAGATACTCATTCCCTAATTGGAAGGCTCTTTACCCTGTTGTACGCTTATTTGCCTTTAGGTAAGCTCGGTGGTTGTGATATCGACCATATCAGGATTGAGCCGTCACAGGCGTAAGCATTCAGTGTGCAATCCTCACAGGTATCCAGAGTAGAGCTAATATGAGGCGAAAGAAGATTGTTGGTTGCAGAGCGAATGCCAGTATGTAATTTTATTAGGCTGGGAAAAAGTTTATAAAAAATGGCGATTGACAAACCGCCCTGTCAGTGGGTTTACATGCTGTTTTCGAATACACATGGAGTCGACTCTTTATCATTATTAATCAAAGACCATAAATATCCCAGCGCACGTGCCGGAACGAATACATAAGGCATCAATATATCGCCGTAAAGCAAGGTGGCTTCCGAAAGCGGCAGCGTCTTGACAGAAGGTTTCGCCAGAAAGCCGTTAATCCTTACAGCCGATCCCTTTTTTAACGGACTTCGTTTATTTTTCGGATGGACAACGAGATCCATGGTTTCCTCGGTCAGATTTACCTTCCCGGCGCCTTTGGCCCTTATTTTGGGGCTATCCATGAAAAAAATCTTAACGTCACCGACACCGTCCTGGAATTGAATTTTGTTGACCAGGCAATGCAGATTTGTATATTTTCTCCGATCTACCGTGGTCAGCAGCGCATCAAAGGCATCCATGGAAAGAAAATTTATGATTCGCCGTATTCTGCCATTTTCCAGTGCCATGCTGAATTCACCCTTCAGATTCGATGCAATCTCACGCGGCGATCGGCCGGAGCTGCGAAGGTCTACAACCAGATTGAGGGATCCGGCAAGAATAATCGGCTCATGCGCGTAGGCCAGAATATCGTCGATATCAATATCTTCTCCGCTGACTTTAAGAATAAACTCCGGGATAGAGCCGGAAGCATCGATGACAAACTCAGCGGAGGTAAATCCAGCAGTATAAATCATGCTGGCGGGATGGATGCGCAAGCGTCCGTTTTCAAGCAGGATATCCAGATCCACTTTTTCGACTGTGACATTGCGCCCGATTAATTTATCGGCATCGAGGGCAAAATAAATGTCCAGGGATCTGAGAGCCTTGAGCGATAGGGGTGTGTCATCGAACAGGCGGTTACCTTTTGAAGATTTCGGCTGCGGCGGTTGAACGGCATCATCCGCTGGCGCGTCCGGGAACAACCCAATGTTTTCCAGATTTACGATCCCCGCGGCGAACCTGGCGTCGATGCGGGGCCGTTCGGCGGTAAAGGTGCCGCTAACCTTCGATCTGAAGGTGGTTTCACCGATACGGGTCTGGCCTTCGAAAGTAACCTTTTGCTCATTGCCGTTTAGCCGGCCATTGATTACAAACGAATGAAAAGCCGGCAAAGATACACCCACCATCGATCCCATCACAGCAGGATCGGGTGCGGTGGCGATAATTTGAAGATCTACCTCAGGAGATGTGGACAGATTCGTAAGTCTACCCTGAGCCTTCACGACCAGACGTTTTTTGTCGGCGGTGCCGAGCTGAATTTCATGGACCAGCAAACCGTCTTGGCCA
Source organism: Desulfobacterales bacterium (assembly GCA_020345745.1). Lineage (GTDB taxonomy): Bacteria > Desulfobacterota > Desulfobacteria > Desulfobacterales > UBA11574. The sequence goes on along the minus strand of CP070768.1, from coordinate 2,057,366 downwards.
CCGCCGATTTTGATGGTTCCAGCCAGCGGGTAATTTTGAGCCTCCGGCTGTTGCAGGTAGGTTTCAACCCAGGGCTGCGAAGCGGTTTCAAAGGCAGCCTGCAACGCCATCTGTTGAAGATCCGTTATCCGCAGGATTTTTCCTTGCATGTGGAAAAAAGCCTCTTTGCCCGAATCACTGCGAATGTCAAAGGTCTCCACATCGAGACTGCCGCTGCTATCGTTGATGTTGGCCTCCATCTGCAGTGGACCGAAATCCGGAATGGCGACACCCAAAATTGTTGAAAGGGCTGAGATGTTCTCGGCTTGTAACAGGGCAGAAAGTTTCATACCGGAGAGGGGCCGGTCACCTACCAGGGGAATCCGATTTACTTCCCCATTGACTTGCATTCGCAATGGACTCGATTGACCGATGCTGAGCGCTATTTTTTTAAGGGATAAGACTTCGGTGGTTCCCCCCACCTGGGCACTGGCCCGCATCGCTTTCAGTTCGGGCATATCGGTTACGCCCAGCGGAACGAAAGCCGCGCTTATGCTCGGCGCGTCTATGCGGGCCTGAAGATCCATATTTCCGAGCAGCCCGCTTTTTTTATGCTGTTCAAAAGCTATGTTGCCGGCGAGTCTAATTTTCAATCCTTTGGCGTGGGAGGTGCGTGCATCGATCTCGCTCAGTTGAAAACGCTCAGAAGAACCGCGGATGAGAGTGCGCAGAGATACGGAGCCAAACTCCGGCATCTCTATCCCGAAACCGGAAGCCAGCAAACGGGTGTTGCTGGCCTGCAATGATACGCTCAGGTCCATCTCAGAGACGGTCATATCGGCAGCGACGGGAAGCCGTCCGATGCGTCCCTGTGAGGTCAGGTGCAGCGGACCGGATCGGCCAGCCTCGACAGCGATGCTTTCCAGCGACAGCTGTGCCAGAGTTCCGGTCAATCGTGCCTGCGCGTTGATCGGACCTATTTCGGGCACCGAATCGATCACGTAAGATTTCAGCAGCGCCGAGTTCGGAGCGGACAGCTTGATGTTCACATCAAGCCCGTAGACTGTCGGTTTGCTGAAATTATCACCCAAGACGATGCGGCCATCGACGGTGACCGCCAGCCCCTGCTCGGCGACCGCGTCGACTATTAGGTTTTCTACGGCAATCTCACTCTGCTCCTCCTGCAGCTTGCCTGCCATGTGAATCCGGCTCAGCGCTGGCAGGTCTGCTGGTAACAGCAGTTTGAAAATATCTGGATTTTCGCACGATCCGGAAAACTGGACATTGGCACCCTCTCCACTGATGGCATTGGCGATGGATCCGCTAACCGCAAATTCTAACCGGGGCTCCCCGAAGAGTTTAATATCAAGATATGATACCCTCGGCGCGGAAATATCATGGGCGATGGCCGCATCGAATTTGAGGTGGCCCAAGGGGGGAACCTCCATTTGCAGCAGCTTGAACAGATTTGAGAGTTCATCCGTCTCCCCGGAAAGGCGCAGCTTCAATCCTTCCCCATCTGCGAGATCTTCAACAGTTCCGGAAACTGAAAGCTCAAATCCGGATGAAGTCAAATTGAGAAACACTGGATACGGCTCTGCCCCTTTTAGCATGGCTGCAAGGGCACCTAACCTTCCCTCAATCTTAAAGTCGTTGCCGCTCACCGCGCCCTCCCCGTTTACAAACAACGGCCCGGTATCACGAATGTCATCGATGTCAAATTTCCGCAACCTGATCTCGACGGTGCGGTCGGTTACCGCATCGATGACGTCCAGATGGATATTACGCAGGTGAACGTTTTCCAGAATCGGGATCGCGATGTCCGGTGTCGCCGGTCCGGTGGAAACGCGGCGGTCTTCAGGTTCGGCTTCCTCCTTGATGGTCACCGTCATAGCGACATCCTCGAGCAGCAATTGTCTGATGACCAATACTCCCTTCAGCAGCGGTGACAGCGCGATCTGTATCTGCAGCTTTCCGATTGTCTTCACCGGCGGCGGGGCGCCATCGGCTCCCGGATCGAGTTGAATCGATTCGGCCGATAGAGAAGGCTCGGCAGACAGCTCCATTGCAAAGGGGCCCTTGATCATTATGCTATATCCGGTGAAAAACTTGACACTACGGGCCACCAGTCGACGGTAGTCGTCGTTATCAAACGTCACAAGAACAACGGCAACCAGCACCAGGATTAGGACAACGAGTCCGGCTAAGAAAATAGACGTATATTTTATCCAGCGCATATATATTCTGATTAAAAGTCGGTTCAGCGGTTATCAGCACCATCAAATAAACCTTTTGATGATAAAATGTAGCAACCCACCAATTAAATCAAACTAAGCAATTATAATCATGTGTCAAACATAGAGGGTTTTGTTGATCAGTTTTTCATAGCATTATGAATCAGGGATTTAATCAAAAACTCAGATTTAAATATAGGGCAAGACGGTTTTGATTGATGTTCGTAAGCGTATTTTTTAACAAAATGCTCCTATAAATTATTCGGCTTTATAGCTTCTACAAGGCAATCCATTTTTTCACCAGCCATTATCAATTTCACATCTATGAAGCCTACCATTTCTAAAGCGTTTTTCACATCACTGAAGGTGTAGGTATCGCCTGCTGGAGTATTTACAAGCATGTTCAATGCAAAAAGAGCACCAGCGGGTGGTTTTGTACGAGAATCATCCATTATATGATCTCGTATGAGTAATGTTCCACCAAAATCGAGCACACGATATATTTTCTGATAAAGTTCGTAATTTTGGTTGGGGCTATTCTGGTGAATTATTGCTGAAAGTAAAGCGATATCACATCCAGTGGGAAGTTCATCCTTATAAAAATCTCCCGTAACTAAACTAACTCTATCTTGTAAGTTTTCCTCCTTGATCTTTTCTTTTGCAATTGGAATAACTCCTTCCAGATCAAAAATGACAGCATTTAGTCGTGGATTTTGTTTAAGAAAAGCAATCGTGTATGCACCAGACCCTCCTCCAATATCGAGCAGCTTATTAAAGGAACTCAAATCATAGGTGTTGGCTATTTTCCCAGAAAGGTTTCTGGCTGCTACATGCATTGCACCGATAAATGATCTCCTATCTTCTTCTGACTGCGAATCAACAATCGGTTTTAAATGTGGATTAGTACCCTCTTTTATACACGCTGTAAGATAACTCCAGTTATCCCAAATTACATTCATATGCTTTACCATTGGAAGGATAGATTTAGGATGCAAAGCGGATAAATTTGATCCATTTTCTGTTGTCCTGTAACGATCATTTTTCTTTTCAATAAGATCATATGTAATAAGGCAGTCAAGAATTCGTGTAGTAGCTCTATCATTCAGTCCAAGCATTTGGGCTAATTCTTTTGCAGATAAAAAATTTGTATCAAGCATTGTAAAGAAGTCCAATTCAGCGGCCGAGAGGATTATCCTACTTTTCATAAAACTGCGCACGTCACCAACTATGTCAGGTTGGGTTTCCATAAGTTCACCTTTGTTAAATCATCTCTTTAGTATTAATAAGTTACCACATCAAAATACAAGCTCATAAAAAATTCCCGTACAGCCTAAGATTCAGTGCTGCCATAATTTGTTTGGTAATATTCATCAGCTGTTAGCATGTATGACGGGTGATGCAAACCGGTTGGGGCATAGTATTCATCACGGGTATAACGGAAACCGAGCTTTTGCAACATATGTTGTGAGGCTTTGTTGTGAGGGTGGTGACCGGCAAAAAGTCCTTTTACAGATAACACTTTGAAAGCGTAGTCCATAACCCCATGAGCCGCCTCTGTAGCAAATCCGCGACCCCAGTGATCAGATCGAATATGAAAACCGATTTCAAAAATATTATTAGAAAGTTCATATACCCGCAGACCACAACAGCCGATGTGTTCGTTGGTTGATCGTAAAAAAATGGGCCAGTACTGAACGCCATAGTTCTTTTCACTATCGATTTCTTGAAATAACCGGTTTCGAACATCATCCTCTGAAAGTTCTCCGCGGGCATCGATGAATTTTGTTACACGTAAATCCCCCCATAGAGCAAGGGCAAGCGCCAAGTCAGTTTCTAACCATGTTCTAAAAATTAAGCGGCTGGTTTTCAAAAAGCCCGCCTTTTTAGATCTATTTTTATCCAATTGAATAAAATTCATATCAATAAGGTGATACTTTTGGAAAAGAAGGAAATAGGAACTACGGTTTACCAGAACGCTATAAGCCAACGTAAATTAGCGTCGATTACATATATCCCATAATCCATAAAAAATCAAAAAAGCAAACCCTCTTTCAAGTTTTTTCCATATTTAAAAAGTGATGTCACTAAATTCTTGAGAATTTTTAATCGTTGCGTTTGTAACCGGGTGCAAAGCACCCGGTTTTCTACCAACAATAAAAAACGCTGGTTGACAACTTTGTCCGAATCAATTATCAGATTTCAATCGTTTGACTCTGAAAAAGCATTGTCATTACATAAGTTAACACCACACAAGGAGTCTTGAAAAATGAAATGTCAATCTATTAAAACAATTTCAATTTTGATATTTCTCAATCTTATTTTCGTTTCCATAGTCTGTGCCCAGGAAAATCTCACATCTTTAATCATCCAAGATAGAATTGACCAGATTTGGACGACTGGTCGGCTCGATATAAGTTATGCAAATGTTGCTTCTAAACATATTCTTCCAAAGCTTTATGAAAGAAACGATTTTCAATTAATCTGGCAAAATTTACAAAATATAAATGACCTTTTAAATGAATTAAAAATCATAGAAGAAGACGGTCTAAACCCGGAGGATTATCATCTATCAACCCTGCTTGTGCAAAAGTTGAATTTAGAAAAAAGCGATTCTTCTGAGCCTTCACTTATGGCGGACTATGACATCCTCCTCACCGATAGCCTGATTCGTCTGATCTGTCATCTTTATTTCGGTAAAGTAGACCCTGAAAATTTGCATACAAACTGGAATATGACCCGTGAGATCAATGCTGCTGATCCCATCGAGAGTATAGAAAGAATACTGCGTTCCAACCAACTGGCCAATGCACTTAAAAAAATAAGACCTCAATTAAAATCTTATCATCTGATGAGGAGTGCATTGAAAAAATATCGCAAGATTCAAGAAGTTGGTGGTTGGGAGCAGATACATGAGGGGCCGACACTTAAGGTTGGCATGACAGACAAACGCATTCCTAAATTGCGCAAAAGGTTAGCCATTACCGGGCACTTTGAAGGAACGAATACAAATTCTGACCATTTCGATGCAGAACTTGAAAATGCCGTCGTTCGATTTCAAAAGAGCCATCGGTTAGCTGCTGACGGTGCAGTTGGAAAAAATACCTATAAAGCGTTGAATGTTCCAGTTAAACGAAAAATCGATCAAATTCGTGTGAATCTCGAACGCTTCCGATGGATTTCACGCAACCTACCCGAAGAATTTATTGTTGTAGATATTGCAGGATTTCGGGTTTATCGTTATCGAAATTTTAACATCGAATGGACAAGCAAGGTTCAGGTAGGAAAGTTTTTTCGTAAAACACCCGTTTTCAATTCGCGGATTAAATATTTAGTCTTTAACCCAACATGGACCGTACCGCCGACCATCCTGAAAGAAGATATCATTCCTAAAATCAAAAAGAACCCGGAGTATCTTAGAAAAATGAAAATAAGCGTTATTGATAGGAAAGGCAGGATGGTAGATCCATTTTCAATCGATTGGTCGAAATATTCCGGTAAAAATGTACCTTACATGTTCAGACAGGAGCCCGGAGCACACAACGCACTGGGGCGAATTAAATTTATATTTCCCAACAAACATTTTATTTATTTGCACGATACGCCGAGCCGATCTCTCTATGCGTACAAAGATCGGGCATTCAGCTCTGGTTGCATTCGGGTTGAAAAGAACATCGAATTGGCTGAAATTCTTTTAGACAACCCTGAAAAATGGAATCAGCAAAACATTCGGAATTTAATCGACACCCTTAAAACCCAAAAAGTTAACCTGCCGAAACCGATACCGGTAAGTCTGCTTTATTGGACCGTACGATTCGATGAAGATGGGAAGATAATTTTTAAAAAGGATGTTTACGATAGGGACAGGGCAGTTTTGGATGGATTAAACGAAGAATTTGTTGCGTGGCAAAGACGGCTTTTAAATTGATTCAACAACAGTTGCCGAACTTGGCAGCTTGGGTACAAATCAAAAATCAGTTATAGTATCTCGCGATTGTAGTTCAATATGCTCCAAGCGTAAAGCGTGTGAAAATGAAAAAAATCGTATCAGGATTATTGGTTTTGTTCAAGTAGCCCCTTTATTGCTTTTAATTCATTTTCTACGGATTTTATGTTAAGACTACTTTTATAACCCATCTGGATAAGCTTTATGGATACCAAAAGCACGCCGGCTTCCAATAAAAGATCATGCGTAAACCCTTTGGTAAATAACGCCACTGCGAACAAAACAAACGTGGTAATAATTACAATCAGTGAACCAGCATCAAAATACGATTTCATAGAGCATCCTTTCGACAGATATTTTTTATCAATCAACGGCCCTTGGTTTAAGAAGTAGAATTTATTTCAGCGACCTTGTCAGTCGAATCGTAGCCGATAAGAATGGCTAGCCATTTGGTTTTTTCGCTGCCCTCAAGAGCGATTTTGACTATCATGGTCAGTGGAACCGACAGAATCATCCCAACCGGTCCCAGAACCCAGCCCCAGAAAACCAGGCTAAGAAATACGACCAGTGCAGATAGACCGACCTGCCGACCCAGCAATTTAGGTTCAATAAAACTTCCAATAATGACGTTTACCGCAATATAACCGAAGCATGCCAAAAAAACTTCAAACATCCCCAATTGAATCATGGCCAAAAGGATGGCCGGAATGGCGGCGATAATCGATCCTATGGCCGGCACATAATTGAGTAAAAAAGCCAATACACCCCAAAGCAGGGGAAAATCAACCCCTAGCAAAAGCATCAAAAGCGTGATCACTCCACCGGTTACCAGACTGGTCAGGGTTTTGATGGCCAGATAGCGATTGATATTTGCAGTGATCTGATCAAAGCTTTCGAGAGAACGATGGTCAGCACCGAAGGCAACGACGAGTTTTTTTGAAAAGCTTGACGCTTCTAGCAAGATGAAAATGACCGTGAGAAGTATGAAAAAGGAGTTGGTCAAAATTCCTTTCAAACGTGTGAGCGTATTTGCTGCCAATCTCATGGCAACGCCCGGGTCAAAGTATTGGAAAATGAGGTCGCTAGATAGGTCAATACCCCATTTATCCAACCAGTGCAGATGATCTGTCAATTTTCCTTGGAGCTGCGTCTGATAAGTAGGGAGCCTTCTGGAAAATTCAGTTATGGAGCTGCCTACAAAAGCCATTAAGAATATTGCCAGAGCAACAATGATGATAATGATGATAATCAATGCGATCGCTGTCGGTATTTTGTGTCGCTGGAGCCACGAAAGAAGTGGGGCACAGATTGTAGCGATAAAGACCGCCAAGAGAAACGGAACCAAAATGGCTCCTGCTGCGCGGACTCCTGCAATAATAACAACAAAGCAGGTTAAACCAATCAAGATCCGTATACCTTTATCACGTGCTGACGTTGTATTCATAAATACACTTCGTATTATAATTTATAGCCATCATTGCTGATTCATTAACGTCTCCGGTGTGTTAGCGTATATTGCATGTTTCATTAGTCACCGGCTCACACTTTTTTTTGCTTGATGCAATTTTTAAGCAGATACCTAAGTATATGGAAGCATAAATAGTGAAAATTAAATACGTCAAAAAAAGCGATTAAGGCCCACAATTCAAATCGAGAAATTTAGGATAATAGTTGTGGTACCCAGCATAAAAACCCTTGATAAAATCCTCCGATCTGTTGTTGACATCACTTCTGATCATTGCGCTAATGGGATTTGCTTGGCAATTTCATGTCGGGCAATGGCTTCGAGCTTGTTTTCCACCTGAAGGTACCGGAACGCCTTCTTAGCGGGAAGTCCCTTGACAAGTTTTTTCATAAACCTGTCAAGGATAGCAATTCGGCTTTTTTGAATATCAAAATACTCCGCCACTATCTTTGCGGCCTGATCATCAGTCAGGGTCTGGTAAACTGAAGCATAAGCGACAATCAGTTTGGCAGCCCGCTGGTCGACCTGAAACAACTCCTTCTGTAACTCATTATAAACGGGCCAGAAAAACTTCCCTTCATCTGCGGTAAACTCCATGTTTTGCAGCACAATGAGCTTTTTCTGGTCAAACATGATTTTCTTCTTCAGTTCGCCCACCTCATCGGCAACAGCAAGTACTGGCAGAGACAGACTGATGCATATCAGAAAGACAATAATTTTGTTTCCCTTCATCATAATAGATTTTCCTTTCTCTTCAGTTATGTTTCATTCAATTGATGTGATCCACCTTCAGGCCTGCTGCTCACTGATGGTGATTACCACTCTCCTGTTTAACTGCCTACCCTCTTTGGTTCCGTTGTCTGCAATCGGGGTAGACGCTCCGAAGCCAACCGTTTTGATGCGACTAGGGTGAACTCCCTGTTCTACGATAGCGATTTTGACATTTGTCGCACGGAGTTCAGAAAGCTGCTGGTTCAATGCTGCAGAACCGGTGCTGTCGGTATGGCCGGCTATGAGGATTGCAGTGTCGGTATATTTAGTAAGAACAGTGCTGATATGTCTGATCTGCTCTTTAGATCCCGGCTTTAATGTGGCAGAGCCAATGTCGAAGAGCATATCCGACATGAGCGTGACTGCCAGTACGTCCGCGTTTCTCTGTACATTTGCCTCTTCAATGGCAGCCAACTGTTTGCGCATGGCAGCTTCCTGCTCGTCCATCTTCTTCCCGTAAGACTGGCCAATTGCTCCGCCTGCCAGGACACCTATACCCGCACCAATCAATGTCGCCTGAGTGTTGCCTCCAATAACCTGGCCGAGTACTGCGCCGGCAATTGCACCAATGGCAGCACCTTTGCGAGTGCCTTCCTCAGTTTTTGTCTGCGGAGTCGCACAGCCCAGGACCAGTGTCAGTACGACCATAAGAACAAGGTACTTTTTCATTGAAACCTCCTTCCTCTGATTAAAATGATTGGGCCCTTTCCTTATCGAGAAATATTCTGAGTTTATTCGCCCAGTAATCAAAAGCTTCTTCAATGGCAGTCCATTTTCCGCTCACGACTTTCGTGCCGCCCTCTCGCCGATCGATGGCGGCGGCCAACCTCACGCCGGATAGCGAATCGACCAGTTCCATTTCAATGGATGCACGACCTACTGCCATGTTAGAGCCTGTTGTCGTTTTCTTGATGATTGAAATTGCTGCTCCCACCGGAATAACGGTTGATGCTGCACCGGCAACCGGTTTTCCGGGTTCAACGTCTGTAATGGCTGTACGTATGCGCAATACCCCTTCTCCTGGTTCTTCGACGATGAGATAGCCGTCCTTCAATGCATCAATAAGGGCCTTATGAAAATACCGGGTCAATTCTGTCAGCTGTACAGGATCAATTCCCTTGTTTTTTGATTCCGGGTTAAAGTAAACAATAACATGATCAATGAGCACTTTGTTGTATGGTCTGAGATTACATCCGGGATTGAGGTACACAAGGTTGGGCTGGTCTTCTCCGCCGGGCTTAAAATTCGAATAATTGTTCAAGAATCCCGATGTTTCATAGCTTTTGAGCTGCTGGGCAGCGCATCCAGCAAGTAGAATTATGCTCATGAGGAACATAAACGTAAAAGAACGATTCAACATAATTGACCTCCGTCGTTATTTTTTTGCTCAGCAGTAACAGGTTGCCGTTGCTGAAAATTATTCAACAACCATCTAAAAACCGCTGAGAAAGCCCTACAATCCCTCTGCGGCGAGACATGGCTGGATTTAGACCTGGGGCCGCTTTTAGCGACGCCAGAGGCAGACAAGCTGCGAGCACGGCAGAAATAGCGATCAGGCTTAAGCGAATTTTTTCATTTTATCTTCCTTTCGATAATTAATGAGTTAAACACTTTCTTTTTTACCTTGTTTCTCTTTGAGTTGTCTGGGTGCTTATGCGGCCAATAATCAAGCTTTCGGTTTGGCATATGGATCGATGCGTTTTTCTTCCAAAAGCTCCAGGTCGGTGACCTTCCAGGCGCCGTCCACCGGTTCCACGGTGATGTTGGCTTCATACTGGTTTTTCCGCGTGTGAATATGGCTCCAGTGACCCACGGTTCCCATGGCGGTCCATTTGGAATGAAACAAAAGGGCCAGGGGCCGGTCATCAAGGTGCTTCACAGAAACATCCTGGATTTCAATCTCCTTTACCTTTGCCTGGGCACCACCGGCCTGGGTGATGATGAGTGATTTTCTGTTCTGAAGGTATATGTCGGTTAGCAGATCGCCGCTGACACTGGTTGCCAGTCGGTCATAGACATCCGATTCCTCGCGGAAGTCAAAAGAACGATAAATGTTTTTAAGCAGATTTTCCAAGATAACCACCGCTTCCTGGTCGTTTATATTGGCCACAATTTGCAACGTTTCGGCTGAGAATCGACGCATGCGCTCTTCAATCGGCGGTGGTTCCACGCCCGCTTGCCGGATCCACTCGTCAGGCAGCAGGTCGACAAACTTGTCCACATCGCCGACATAAATCTCCAGAACAACACGTACGTGATCATCGTTGACGTGGAATTCGGCGAGGTTCGGTGCGCTTTGCGCCCCTGTAAGATTGATCCAGTCGGCCCCGGCATCGTAAACGAAGAAAAGAAGCACTGTAAAAATTAAGGATGTGAACCACGTTAAAACCTTTAAACCCGGTTGAGCGGTTTCGCGAGAGTAAAAAAAATCACGATGTGAAACCCTTATATGTAGTCAATTTTATTGAAATGAATCCATTTCAGCTGTGGTTTAAAGAATCTATAGGGGTGCACACGCGCCGAACACAACAAATCCTACCTGGTCGCCGGAGGCTGTTAGCACCATCTTTCCATTAGCCTCGTCGATCACTATGCTCCATCCCTTGTTGGTTTGAGTGCCCTGAAGTATAAGATTCCCGTTACTAGATTCCATATTTTCAATCTTGGTGGTTTTTGCTTCTCCCTCTGCTCTCTTTCCGGTAATGGTCTTGGTTTTGAAGTTAATCTTAAGAAACTGCGGGATGTTGATGCTGTCGGCTGTCCCATTTTGACAATTGCCGTTTGCCCTGCAATCGATGGTTTCAATCACAGCACAGATCAACGGGGCAGATCCGTCGAAATCACCGGCTGAAACCAGAAGAGGAGTTAAGCCGACCAAAAACAGAGTAAAGATGAGTCCATGCCATTTTTTCATAATTCCCTCCGATTATCACTATCTTATTGTGTAACCCCGACCTTCAAGACATGCGCCATAAGCACGATTATAATTATTGCGCCGTTGCTGGTATTGAGCTGTCTGCTCCTGGGCCCACTGCTGCTCCGCTTGCTCTTGTTGTCGTCTCTGATCCTGGCGCCGCATGCCGCCGATAAGTGCACCGGAAGCGGCCCCTATGGCGGCACCCTTACCTGCATCACCGGCGATGGCACCGGCAGTGACACCAACCAATGCGCCCCGAGCGCCGCCTCGAACGACGCCACCCTTCTTAGCCTCTTTTTTGGGCGGCGGAGCCGTTGCTTTGGGGACTTCCATGGGATCAAAACCGGTTTGCTGCTTAGCCCAATTATAACACTCGAACTTGTCCTTATCCATTTGCTCCTGGCTTTGACCTTTGGCCGGATAGATGATCATCTCTTGGGCCAGAGCAGGACCTGAAACAAAAAACAGCAGTATCATGAATGTCATCATATATATGGTTGTTCTCATACAAATCCTCCTTTTGTTTGAAATAATTACTTTTACCAAAATGAGCATAAACAAAATAAAGAAATCAGCGTGTTATTTTAATCCATGCCCATTACCATACATTCAACCCGCCGATTGAGTTGACGGCCTTTAGGGCTGTCGTTACTGGCAATTGGATCTGCTTTTCCGTACCATTGGGTAACAATCCTTCCAACATCAACACCTAAGTTGGAAATCAGATAACCTTCAACGCTTTCAGCCCTTCGTCTGGCGAGTTCAAGGTTATACTCGGATGCCCCGACACTGTCTGTAAAGCCGGTCAGCACGGCATAGGTTTTGGGGTTGTTTTTAAGAAAAGTACCCAGCAAATTTAACCTTTGATAATCGTCCTGGCGGATGTCGGTTTTATCAAAATCGAATAATATGTTTTCAATTTTAAAGTCTGCGATTCGCACAAATGTTGAAACAAATGGCACGGCCCTTTTCTCGATGACAAACAAGGCTCCGGCTAAATATACGGGCTTTGCAAAAACTTGGTCAAATGGGACCACACGGGAACACGCGTTTATGGAAGCAACAGCTTTCAATATTTTTTCCTGCTTCTCATCTTTGGCGGTACTGATAAGGTAAAAGCAAACATTATACTTATTTGCAAGCCTTTTTGCTATTTCCACCGGCTTCCGCTCCGCCATACGGGTATAAGAACCATCGGTAAATAAAAACACCACCGTTCGCCCGGAAAGCTTAGACATTATGCCATCCAATTTGTGAAGCCCTTGCTGCAGTAAGGTTCCTCCCGACGCCTTTTTGGGTAACTGCTCTATTGCCTGGGCAAATTTTTCTCGGTCGTATGGTTGGATCGGATAAATCGGCTTGAAAGGCGTGTACAGATACAGACCGGCATTGTAACCCAGGTCCGGAAGGATCTCGTTCCTTTCTATAAGTAATTGTTCAGCAGCTTCTAATGTTGTCAGCCCGGTGTTTTTATAAGGCTTTGCCATGGAACCTGAACTGTCAAACATGACTATGAAATTGTCCGCTGTTTTAATAATATCTTCTGTTATCACGACGCCTGACACGGTTTTTTTTTCAACCGTAACTTCAGCAGCAAAGGAACTCCCAACAAAAACAATTAATAACAGCACAACTAACATCACTGATCTACATTTCGAGTCTGTTTTCATAAGTTAACCTCCTATATCCGCTTTGCTTTAACGAGACCTTTGAAAAACACCCTCTTTTGTCCAATCTCTGTGTCAGGCTCAAATTTTAATCCGCGGAATACTCAATGT
>CP070768.1:2037978-2044179 GCA_020345745.1 Desulfobacterales bacterium | reverse complement strand
GTTGAATCTGCTGTTCGTGAAATGAACCGTGCAGGAGTTCGGGTGGTGCAAGGTGTCAGGTGGATATAATCCTAAATGAGCGCAAACCAAATGAAGAAATTTTTTATTCTATTGAAGAGTACCCTGCAGCAAGCTGCAGGGAATCTTCCCGGTAAGGAATTCTGTAATTTTTATATTCGCTCGCTAACCCCGCAGCAAGCTACGGGGAATGCACTCGCTGTTGCCGGTTCAACTGCCTGTGCCTGTTATATAAACCGTTATTTAAAAATCGTAACTAAATCATGCGGATTTCCGAAATACTTCCTTTTTGTGGAATAGGTCTTGTTCAGTTCTTCCCTGATCCTTCCTGATGGGTTGCGAGAAATATCTAATCTTACTTTCTTTAGACTGGATATAGTCTTTAATCCCTTCACATAGTGTTTCGATCATTTCCCGAAATCGGTCTTCATCAGGTTCCAAAAGAGTAAGACGAAAGCCCTGTAAATTCGTACTGAAGGAGGTCAGAGGCACCACGCATATTCCCTTAGCCGCCAGCAGGTAATACACAAACCGTTTATCCGGTTGAATATTCGGATCAGCGGTTAGGTCCTCAACCAGCTCTTTGACGGTAGGGCTGGAAATGGAAAGGGTCTGCTGATTATTCAAAAGGCCGTCTTCAAAAGTAACACTCATATAGAAGGCGCCGTTGGTGCGGTTGACCACCACACCGGATATATCTTTGAGCTTGTCATGGGCAATTCGAGAATACTTTTCATAACGCAGACGTCGGTTTTCCAGATGGGCAAGGTATTCAGGATGTTGGTAAATGTATGGTAGAGCCTTTTGGGGCAGTGTCGTTGAGCAGACCTCGATCATTTTGGCATTCAGGATGCTTTGAACATAACCTTTAAACTGCGGGTCTCTATGGGCGTTATAAACCTCAATCCAACCACACCGTGAGCCTGGCCAGGGTAGCTCCTTGGAAATTCCTTTCATAGAGATTCCTGGAACTTCGCCAATGACCGAAGCAATGGGTTCGGTTTTTTGGCCGTTGTACACCAAATTCTGATAGATCTCATCAGCAATAATAAAGAGGTCAAAGTCCCTGGCAACGTCGATTATTTCGTTTAACAGGTTTACCGGGTACACAGCACCGGTGGGATTGTCGGGATTGATTAATAGAATGCCGGCCACAGTCGGATTGTACTTGACCCTCCGTCGCAATTCTCCGATGTCCGGATACCAGTCATTTTGAGGGTCAAGCGGATAACAAATCGGTGGAAGTCCTGCATGTGCCGCCTCAGATGAAGAGTGTGTCGGATATGTAGGCGAAGGAGTGATAACCCTTGCTGTTCGGCTCAGAAATCCGTAAGTCTTGGTAATGGCGTCTCCAAGCCCGTTGAAAAAAATGATGTCATCCGGACTGATACGGCAGTTACCGTTGCTGTTGTTTAAGGATGCCAAAAACTCGCGGGTTTCAAGCAGTCCCTGGGTGGGACAGTAAGCGTAGCAGTCGTCCTCCATGGCTAGCTCCGTCACAATATGTTTCATCCAAAAGGGTATCTTCTCACCCTTGGCCACGGGGTCGCCGATATTCTCCATGTAAACAGGAACCCCCAATTCCTTCAACTTGTCGGCAACGCGTACAATGTTACGGATTTCATAGGTAAGCTCTTCGGCACCAATGTGTACAATGTCCGTCCTCATGATAATTAAACCTCCTTTTTTTTCGATCCGGATATGTTTTGTTCTTGCAACATAAAAATAAAAAGGGCTGTATGATTATTACAGCCCTTTAACAGAAAAGGGCCGCGGTTGGTCGCCCGCGGCCCTGGATTTTTTATATAGAGGAATCAGATCATTGGTTCCCCCCCAGGACCGCAGGCCACCCTGCAGCAGCTGCCGCAGCAGCGCAGATGGCTTGATGTGCATTTTGAATCCTGGAAATGGAAACGGCTCTCATTGTTCTGTTCCTTTTCATTTTTTTGCTTCGTAACACATATATCGGAAAATGTCATATAAAACTTTAGCCCATCCAATAAAATTTCGAATCTTACAACTCAATTGGGCATTAACAAAATGGCGGATTAAATGACGGCCATTTAAAACGCTCTTGAACTATTTTTGTTTTTTATTTAAAAGTTAGTTGGTTTGGCGAGCAATTGAAATATTGGGATATGGGTATAGTAATGTATAATTAGCGTTTGAACCGGACGCTATTTAAAAGAGGAACGTAATGGTCAGCGCAATTTTAATGGCTGGATACAACAACAAGCGCGCGGTAAAAAAGTACAGCAGAATCGTTGCTGAAAATTACGGTGAAACGTTTATAGAGACAGGTTATAAACCCTTAAGAGAATTCAAAACAATTAAGAACGGTAAGGAAGAAAGCAAACCGCTTATACAATATACGCTCGAAAAACTGCTTTTCTGTGAGTCAATTGATGATATCGTTATCGTCGGTCATAAGATGCTTCTCGAGCAGCGTCTGGGGGATTACATTCGTCAATTCAAAAAACCATGCAAAATTGTGAGCCAGAATTCAAAAATTCCTCCTAACGTTATTGAGCGTTTCAATATTATACAAAAGAAGGTCAAACGTAACTCCATAGCTGGAAATTTAATTAAGGGATATGGTCAGAGCAACGCTTTTAGAAAAAGGCAGCATGCGCTATTTGTTGCAGCGGATTCACCGTTGACAACAGAAGAATTTATTGAGCATTTCTTGGATGCCGTAAAGCACTTCCGAGGGAGTGCAGCCATCATACTTCCTACAGTAATCATTCATGGGCACAGAGATAAACTCGGCCGGCTTCCTGTTAGGCTTCTCAATGACACGTCGCATCAGCTTTCCAACGCAACAGACGATTACGGCAGGCAGGGATTCAGGCTGTCCTCCCTGATATTTTTAAATCCCCATTTATTTAATATAAATACGGTGAACACAGCATACAGTCTTCGCAAGCAACTTAATCCAAGGGCGCAAATAAGATTATTCCGCATTACGCGAAGTTTGGGCTACCCGAATGTATATTCAAAGTATTTTTTAAGGAAAAATTTGAGTATCAAAGAAGTTGAAAGCATTACCTCAAAATTTTTCGAAGGGCAGGTTAAATTAATTCCAATGATTGGAGAAGAGGCAACATATGATTATGATGGCACTGATTTTGAGTATCTCATGATAAAAGAAATGCTGAATTCCGTTTCCGATGGATAGCACATGGAAATGGATATACTAAAATTAGATAATAATGACATTCAAATCAGGACCAAAATAGTAAGGCTTGAATTTCGTAATCCGGCACCCATTTTAAGTGACCTTCAAGACAGGTCAAAGGAACTCATAACCATTTGCAGCAGTTGTAAAAAAGTGAAGATAAATGAAGATAAATAGTGCGAAGTTGAAGGCGCAATGAAATTTCTTGATTTGCAACATGCATATCCCCTTCCCAAACTATCGCACGGTTTATGCACCTAGTGTTACGCGCAATGGGTAAAAAATCTCCGGGAATGATCAAATCGTTATCTGAATATGAAAAAGGTTGGGCATGGGATATTTGGTTCTGTTGCTAATATCTATCTTTTTTGCCGGTTTATTATATCTGATGGCAGACAAAAGAGGGTCAAATAAAATCTTTTGGGCAATCATGGGGTTTTTTTTCGGTCCTTTGGCAATCCCTTTTGTGTTTTTTGCAAAAAAGGTTGATCCATAACTTCAACCGCCTATATTTATTCACTTCTTAGCAAAAAACATATATTACGACGACTCAATTACAGCCGAATAGCATACCTTGAATGTAAAGTTTCAATCCATCTCATAACCCTTACATCACTGATCATTTCCAGATATATTTCCCTTAAATCATAACGGCTTCCTAATCAGAAATAGATGTTGTAAATACCTTAGATAATGTGTCGATCAATGTAAAAGAGCCTATTGAGCCATATATCGAAAAAATTAATAACATTCTCTAACCGAAGATACTGCTTTTGACCTGGCAATTTGAGGGTCCGAATTTTTATGATTTGCGAAATACGTCTTTAAAATAATACTAAAAATGTTGATTTTCGGTTGTGGCACTGCATCTTTAGCCATCACTTTTTTCATCCATGATAGATATTCTGTTTCTTACATGAAGCCATATGCAAAATAACGATAACTTGCAAAGCGACAATCGATGAATATATAATATACTTAAATAATGACCCATATGCTTAAATAATAATAGATGATTGAAAGAAGCTTGATGTGATGAATAAAGGCTTATGTAATGGGCTGGTCGATACCGTAGTATGAGCTTTTTCGTTTTTTGTTAGTCGGGGGATTAATAATGGCCACAAAACCAACCAGGAAAGAATTGGAGCAACGGATTAAAGCGTTAGAGAATAAAATTCTTGATCTCAAAGGAGAAAAGGATACGTTTTTAGAACAACTTAGTATATCAAAGAAAATTCTCTCTACTACCCCTGACCTGCTTGTTTTTAAAGATACTAATTTTGTCTATCAGGCCGTAAATCCTGCTTTTTGCAGGTTTTTAGACAAACCGGAAGAAGACATTATTGGTCAGACGGATTTTGATCTCTTTCCAAATACCGAAGCAAATTTGTATCGGCAAGACGATGCGAAAGTAATGGCGTCGGGCAAACCTCAAATCCAGAATGAAGAAGTGACCGGAGCTGGTGGAGCTAAGCAATGGTTGGAGGTCGCCAAGAATCCAGTGATCGATGAAACTGGGAAAAGTATAGGGGTTCTCTGTTCTGTTCGGGATCTTACTGAAGTAAGAAGGTCGGAAAACGCGCTTCAAGAAAGCGCGGATTTGTTAGAAAGTATATTCCGGGCAGCGCCAACAGGTAGTGGGATGGTTCATGATCGAGTGATCACGCAAGCTAATGAACGACTTTGCGACATCTTGGGTTATTCTAAAGATGAATTGTTAGGACAAGGTGCAAGAATACTGTATCCCAGCGATGAGGACTTTGAGTATGTTGGGCAAGAGAAATACAGGCAGATTCGGGATAAAGGAACAGGGACAGTTGAAACCCGTTGGCAGCGCAAAGATGGCAAAGTGATTGACGTATTATTAAGCTCAACGCCTTTAGACCTTAACGACCTGTCAATTGGCGTAACATTTACAGCACTCGATATTTCCGAGCGCAAGCAGGCAGAAAAGGCATTATTAGAATCTGAAGAAAAATATCGTAATTTAGTGGAAAATGCCAATGACGCTATTTTTGTTATACAAGACGGCATGGTAAAATTTCCTAACTCCAAGCTTGAAGACGTGACAGGCTATACGATGGAGGAATTGTCCGCAATTCAATTTGCAAACCTTATTCATCCTGAAGACCGGGATATGGTTCTTGAGCGGCGCAAGAAAAGATTGATGGGAGAGAACCCTCCTTCCATCTATTCTTTTAGGCTCATCAACAAATCAGGTGAAAAATTGTGGGTTCAGATTAATACAGCGTTCATTATGTGGGAAGGAACACCTGCAACGATTAACTTCATCAGGGATATAACCGAACAGAAGCGCCTTGAATCTCAATTACAGCAAATCCAAAGGATGGAATCATTAGGTACACTTGCCGGTGGTATTGCCCACGACTTTAACAACCTGCTCATGGGTATCCAGGGGCGAGCATCATTGATGTTAATGGATGTTGATTCACACCATCATTACGTTGAACATCTTAAGGGTATAGAAGATTCTGTTAAAAGCGCTGCCGATCTTACCAAACAGCTCTTGGGGTTTGCCAGAGGCGGGAAATACGAGGTTAAACCGACGGACTTAAATGAGGTTGCCACGAAAACCTCTAAGATGT
Source organism: Desulfobacterales bacterium (assembly GCA_020345745.1). Lineage (GTDB taxonomy): Bacteria > Desulfobacterota > Desulfobacteria > Desulfobacterales > UBA11574. The sequence goes on along the minus strand of CP070768.1, from coordinate 2,038,377 downwards.
TTGGCCGCACTAAAAAAGAGCTTACCATTCATCAAAAACGTCAAGACGACATCTGGGCGGTGGAGGTGGATCAAAGCCAGATTGAACAGGTGCTGTTGAACCTGTATGTCAATGCCTGGCAATCGATGCCCGGTGAAGGAGAAATATACCTTGAAACAGAAAATGTCCTGCTTGATGCTGACTTTGTTGAGCCATATTCCTTAGCACCAGGCAAATATGTAAAAATATCTGTCACTGACACCGGCATCGGAATGGATAAGGTCACCCAAGCAAGAATATTCGACCCATTCTTTACCACCAAAGAAATGGGCCGCGGCACAGGTCTGGGCCTGGCCTCGGCTTACGGCATCATTCAGAATCACGGCGGATTCATCGATGTTCACAGCAACAGGGGGCAAG
>CP070768.1:2031424-2037878 GCA_020345745.1 Desulfobacterales bacterium | reverse complement strand
TCAATCTCAGCATCAACTGGTATTAGATAATTCCATCCATTTACTTGTATTCCATGGCCGGCAAAATAGAATAAGCCTACACCTTCATTCCTTAACTGTTTGCCGAATTTTCTTATGGCTCTTTCCATTGTTCTATGTTCAGCATTTTCAAGGTGAGTGACTTCGAAACCTAACGTCTTTAAAACTAAAGCCATGTCATGAGCATCGTTGGTTGGATTTTTCAGAGGTGAGCTTTTATAACTTCCATTTCCTATGACAAGGGCAAAACGTTTTTCTTGAATTTGTATTCCACGCTCGGAAAAACTAAAGGAGAATAGTGCAAGAACGATTATCACCGTTAATATGAAAGAAATATTAATTCTTTTCATAATATACTCAAATCGTTTATCTTAATAAAAAATGTATAAGTAGATTGGAGTGGAAATCTGCTTATAGATTATTTTTGACTTTATACCTTAATCTTAAATCTTTGATAATTTGAGTCTTCTAACCGAAATCAAATCTTATTTTCCCCTATATATCAAAAAATTGCAGGTTGTAAGGCTACTAAGTATTGGAACGCTTCTGGCATAAGATATCTTGAGATATCTTGCCAAAAACACAACGTTGAGCAGCTAAATCCCTTGTACATATATCTTATTTCTTACAAAAATGCAAAAAGGAAAACCCTTCGAAAATGGATTTGCCCCTATTGAAAAAATGATATCCCACAAAATTTAGAGCCTCAAAAGCATGTCATTTATTTCAGGGATCGGCAATAAAGGGCGGTTAACGTCCTTTTGGAATTATCTGTAATTTAAAAAGGTGACTTTATTTTTGAGTAATGTAGCCATCACGGGCGGGAAATACAACAAGTGGTTGCAAACAACCCTGAAACAAAATTGATCTCTACGAGAAATCTATTCCTGCCACAATTACCTGCTTCTTGACTAGCATGGTCGCATACAATTTAGTCCACAATCGAAACCAGAAATCTTTGTCCCCTTACCCGCATTGAAGCGGGAGATGACCAGTTCCACTATTCTACACAAACGATCCGTAAATGCAGCAAATATCTTACACCACCACTTTTTTATAAACCAACTTTTCAGCATCATAGGTCCCCAGACCCCATTTCTGGCCCAACCAAATATATCCGATCTGTACAGGTTTGAGATTAAACATGAGCGTGGCCCTCGCATCTGCTGCCACAGGATCATTACTGAGGATCAGTGTATTTTTTTCCGCCACATCTTCCAGGTTGCCGTTCCTTGGACCGTTTCGTGCCATAATACGAATAGCATCAATAACGGTGATGGTCGGTCTAAAAAATTGGGATAGATCGACGATTGATTCGTGAATATTATTGTGAAGCATCCAGCGGTTGCCATCAACGCCGCCTATCCAGTTTTTCATACCTAATGTAAGTGTGCTCAAAATATGCGTTTTGGCCACTGGAAGGTTAATGATTTTATCGTTCTCGACCAAGGGGATAAACACAGGCCATTCAACGTCGATGATGTTTCCCTGGATTTTCATGCGTTTCATCAGAGAAGATCGTGGATAGACAAGCTCTGCTCCGGTTATTTTTGCTATTTTCTCTGCACCAGTGATCGAGAAGCACTGATGGGCATCATCTATCGTATTATCTGCGATCCGAACCTTTTTAGCTCCGGCTTCCTGACAAAGTTCGATTATCGCCTTCAACACCTCGGGGTTGGTGGTGGCTGCGAATTCCGGTTTACTAGCCCAGGAGAGGTTTGCTTTGATAACAACCACGTCGCCCTTAGAGACAAATTTGTTTATACCGCCAGCAGCTTCGAAAACCCTCCGTGTAAGGTCGTTTATAGAGTAATTCAGTGACTGTCCAATACCCTCGACGACAAAACCACTTTTTTGAACGGCAAAGACAGACAAGGGAGACATCCAGGAGGCAGCTCCGGCCAGGGCGATACCACGTCCTATTTGCATTAAATTTTGAATTGATTCTCTGCGGGTAATCGGTTTATCTAATTTCATTTCTCATCTCCAGAATGCGAGTCGCATCTTCTTCATTTTATTTAAACTATATGGTATGGCATAACGTTTGAGTTGGTTTTTACTATATGATTGCGCATCGTCTTATTTTTTCATTACCAATAATAGTTTTGACTCTTCCCAACTCTCCAGATATTGAGATTATTCCACGAAAATGGAATTTTTAAAACGTAAAATATCTTACCAGTATCTCAAAAATGGCTGACTTGCAGATATCATATTTTGTTGGTGTCAAGTCAAGTAAATCCTAATTTTGACCGCTGGGTGTAAGGCGTGGTTAGCTGCCATAGGATCCTAACCAAATTGAAACCATCCGAAAAGTTACAAACATGACAGCCACTGTTGTGCCAAAAAAAACTACACCTATAAACCAATACCAACCGCGATTAATGTTACGCTTTAGTTTGCTGAAAAACTTCATGGACTTATTCGCTTTTTTAGGAACTGAACGAAAAGTCACTATAAAGGTGAAAGTGCTAATAGCCCAGAGTAGGACAACAATACTTGGAATAAGAAATCGGTCACTTTCATGAGACTTAGAGATGAAAATGATAGCGACCATTGATGCTAAACTAATTAATCCAACAATAATAGATGGCAGACGAAGGATTTGAATGGCTTGAGCAATTCCCTGAAGTTTATCGATCATTCTTATTAAGGTTAACCAGTAATTATGCAGTTTTGTTTATCAAGTAAATTGTAATGATATACAGAAATGTTTAAAGTGTGACGTCTTCAAATGCCAGACACCTTTTTTCCTACCTTAGTTCCGAGGCATGGTTCGTATCGCCCTTCAACCTTTTTGCAAACCCTATTCCGGCAAGTTTGTTGCGAGCACGCGTCGCACGTTGCCACCTAGCACCTTACTTACGTCCTCTTTGGACAGCCCTTCGGCAAATAGAGCTTCGGTCAGCATCGGCAATCCAGTCGCATCGAAGGGTGATGCAATCTTACCGTCGAAATCCGATCCGAGACCAACGTGGTCAATTCCCGTGACCTTAACCGCGTAGACAATTGCCGCAACGATTCCTTTTAAACTCACGTCACAAACGGCTCTCTTCCAGAATCCTATACCTATGACACCATCATTTTCGGCAATGCTGTGCAACTGGGCGTCCGAGAGATTTCGCGGCCCCGGACAAGTGCCTTTCACGCCCCCATGGGATACGACTATCGGCTTGGTTGCGAGGCTAAGTGCTTCTTCAAGAGCGGCAGGGGAAGCGTGTGCAAGGTCTATGGTGATTCCGAGTGCTTCCATTCGAGGAATTAGAGAACGCCCCAATTCGGTGAGTCCGTACTTATCGACACCGTAGGCCGCTCCTGCGAATTCGTTGTCAAAGAAATGCGCCAATCCTATCATTCGATACCCTGCCGAATACAACTCGATTAGCGCTTCTTCTTCGCCACCAAGTGCATGCATGCCCTCCAGAGCAAGTAATCCCTTGATTCCCGCGATAGATAGGTCGCCCCGGCTAAGCACAAGGGAAAGTGGAGATTTCTCAGCCAGACGCGCCATTTCGCGCGCCTGCGACAGTGCTCGTTCCTTCGGTTTAAACCAAGTTGCGGGGGATCTCCAAGAAGCTATAAATAACAACGGCAGAATGTCGGTGTCGTCGCTGACGGAGTCCAACCTTCTTCGCCTCGGGACCTTGGTCACCACGCCAAACACTTGCAAATCTACGCCGCCGTCCCGTAAACGCGGAAGATCTACTTGGCCTCGAGAGTGTCGCTTGCGTAGATCACGACCCCATAGAAGCGAATCAGCATGCATGTCGGCAACAAATGCAGCATTGTGGAAGGACCGGGTGCTATCGGAAACGGCGTAAGGTCCCGGCACGAGCACAGCATTGTGCTTCCGGTCAAAATGCGGCAGGACTCCAAAACGGAGTACGCACAGGGTCAAGAGAATAAGACCTAAGAAACCAATTATCAACTTAGTCAAGATTAGCGTGATTGACTTGCCTCCTCACTCATTATTAAAGATACATTGTGATACATTGTGATAGGATCTCAAAGAAGTTGGACTTGTCAAAACCTGTGATTTTTTGCCAAAAGCACTACTTTAAGCAACTAACCTTCCAGTACATATATCTTATTTCTTACATTAATGCAAAAAAGGGCGAACCCTTTTAATAGGATTTGCCCTCATTGAAAAAATGATATCACACGATTTTTTATGTTCTGATACTTACGCCTTTATAGCTATATGGTAGTGGGAAAATTTGGATATATTTTTTTCAGAGTATACGAAAAATTCAAACGTCGCCTTATAAATCGTAGAATTTTCGTAACGTGCCAAAATCACTCTCAATAAAATTTGACGCGGACAGGGTACATATCCCCCTTTGCCCATGAGTAATCAAATATTCAAAAAATCCAATGATCCATCATTATCTTTAGGAGCACACCGCAAAATCCAATATTCTACTATTACAACGCCCAGCGGATTTAACTCCAGCAAAGCAGGCTATTTATCGCCTGATTTAGGGGGTTAAGAATTCAATGTTAAATTAAACGGTAAGGATTTGTGTGGTCAAACGACTAACTTTATATAAGCAGGAGTATTTGAGAGAAACAGGATATTTGCCCTAACCATGAGGTAGAAATGAAAAATATTTCAAAATATATCGGTGGTATTTGTTTTGGATTGTTTTGGTTGTCCTTGATGACCGGATGTGCTTCTTATCCTGACAAGGCGATTTCTACTGACACGCATCTGGTCCAGGTGACAAGCAATGTCCAGCATGCCGTGGTCAAGATAACCACCTATGATGTTGAAATGGAACAGATCGGTATCGGGAGCGGTTTTTTTATCGATGAAGATGGGGTTTTGATTACCAATTATCATGTTCTAAATGGCGCTTACACGGCATATGCCAAAACCTATGACGGACGCGAATATCAGATTCAAAGGGTTCTGGCGTATAACAAAACTGCAGATCTGATTAAGGTAAAAGTAAAGATTCCCGAAAAATCGTTTCACAAGGTTGAGGTGACCCGTGATATTCCCAGAATTGCCGAGCGGATCCTTGTGGTCGGCAGCCCTCTCGGGCTTGACCAAACTGTCAGTGAAGGCATTGTTTCTGCAGTGCGAGAATTTCCCAACATCGGTAAAATTTTCCAGATGTCCGCCCCGGCATCCCGTGGCTCTAGCGGCAGCCCGGTGATCAATATGGACGGAAAGGTCATCGGGGTAGTCTCTTTTATAGTGGAACCTGGTCAAAACCTAAATTTTGCCGTTGCCGGGCAAAGTGTATTGGATTTAAAGGATGAAAAATCCGCAATGACTTTGCCAGAATGGACTTACAGTATCAGCAAACAAAAGTCCAGATTGGCTGCCGAGCTGTGTAAAAAGGGCTTCGAATTTTCTATCCAAGGAAAATATAAAAAAGCACTGGAGTATTATAAGTAAGCTGCCAAAAAAAGTACGGACGATGCCGAATCCTGGTATGGCCTGGGAAGCTGTTATGTGGGCCTTAAGCAGTCACCCGAAGCTATCAAGGCATTTAAAGAGGCCATACGAACGAGTCCGGACAAACCCCGGGCCCACTACTATCTCGGAAAATACTATCAAAGCTTGGGGCGATACAAAGAAGCGATCGAATCTTATCAAGCAGCGCTCAGAATCAATCGGGACTTCAGCCCGGCATATATTAGCCTGGCTGAAATATACAACGGACAGAAGCGTATAAACGACGAGAAAGAAGCCATTGAACAACTGGTACGGATTCATCCAGATTACGCTGCGTCCCACTATAATATCGGGATCACCTATGGAAAGCTGGGAAGGTATCGGGACGCAATCAATGCATTTAAACGGGCATTGGAAATCAATCCCGAAATACCGGGCGCCCATTATCACATAGGTATTATGTATGGTAATCTTGGCAACTTAAAGGAGGAAGTCGTGGCCTACAAGCAGGCAATTCGCATCGCCCCTCATTTCGTGCCTGCCCACTTTAATATGGGCATCTTCTATCTCAATGCGGGCCAGAAGGACGCTGCCCTTGAAGAATATAAAATACTCAAGAAATTGGATAAAAAAACTGCAGATAAACTCTTTGACCTCATCTACAAATAATCCTATTTATTGTCAGGAGGTCAAGGTTAAAAGGAGACTTAAGTGAGCCAATCTATTAAACTACGAAGACGGACAAAATGTTGTGCTTTCTTGCCGTACACAAAACCTGAAGCCAATTCTTATTTTATGCGTATATCATATAAACACATTATTGAAACTCTTCATCCGACTCTTCGAGCGAAAGCATCGTTTTTGATCTTTTCTTTTTAACAATGATAAAACATACCGATAACGTAAAAAAGATTAACATAGGAAGAAGGAGTTCAGCCAACATCATCTGCCCCTCATCCGGACCATGCTCAAGAGCCTCAATCCGGGCAATCTTTTCTACTTCGAGCACCCTTAAATGAATGGTTA
>CP070768.1:2027480-2031324 GCA_020345745.1 Desulfobacterales bacterium | reverse complement strand
TGTCTGTTAATTTTTCCAGTGGTTCTTTTTTTTCATTAGATGGCATTTTTATTTTCCTATTTTTTCTGCGATGACGTGCCATGCATTTTTAAAATTTACAGCATGTCAATAAGACTTCCGGACAGCTCACTGCCCGCAAAACCATCTCACTTTTTAAAATTAATTGAGCTGCCAACTTTTATTCAAAGGCGTTTGACGGAAATCAGAAAAGATAGTTTTTCAAGTTCTGCATGGCCTTCACAATATCTTTGATTGCCTCGTGCATGCCCTCAGCGCTGGAGCTTATTTCTAATGTTCCTTTCTTCTCGATCTTGTCCTGAACCTCGGATTTGATCTTTTCCAAGTTTTGAGTGTGTTTTTCAAACTGCAGGCGATGTTCTTCTTTAATGTCGTTGATGACATCGGAATTAATCTGTTGGATGAGTTCATCGGCCTCAGCCAGCAATTGTTCGATATTCTTGGATTCTAAGTTCTTTGGCATGATATTTCCTTTTAGATGGGTTCTTGCCCGTCATTACATGAAATACTCGAGCCGGAGAATCTCCTCCCAACCACCACCGTGATTTCCCCCCGGAGAGACCAATTTAACACCCAAAACGTCTCCTGCGTATAGCGAGTCCTTCGTGAAACCGGAGACGATAAGCTTTTCGCTTCGCTTGGATGTGCTTGCAGCCAGACTTAAAGAATATATCGTTCGCATATTCTACGATAATGATAGCCGTATATTGATAGCGTTATTGCCACGGATAACTGTCTGGGCTTGCAGATCAGGATCCAGAGCATCAGTTGCCAGTAATGAAAACGCTCCTTCCCCAAAACCCCAAGCCGAAAAGCTGATCGAAAGATTGAAAGGAACCGCTGAATATTCATAGGATGGTTGATTTCAGGCGCCTTTAGTTCCTTGAGTAAAGTTCTGACCCGCCGGTAGTAATTCTTAGGAGAATAAATCTGTTTCATAATCGATCGATACCCGTCTAAAAGCCTGTCTATGCCCATTCGGGGAATGATATTGGTTGTTCCATCAACATTATCTCCGGAAAAGGTTTTGACCACTCGACTTTCCCGTTGAAGCCGGTCAAAGAGACGGGTTCCCGGAGGCGCCTGGAGCATCCCAACCATTGCGGTCACGATTCCGCTCTTCTGAATGAAATCGATCTGTCGCTGAAAAATGGAAGGCTTGTCGCTGTCAAAGCCCACAATAAAACCGCCCATCACCTGCAGCCCTGAACGGTGGATAGCCGCGACACTTTCAAGGAGATCCCGGTTCTTATTCTGGTTTTTATGGCATTCCGTAAGGCTGGCCTCATCGGGCGACTCGATGCCGATAAAAACGGAATCAAATCCGGCTGTTACCATCATATCCAGGAGTTCAGGGTCATCGGCGAGGTTGATGGAGGCTTCCGTGAAAAAAACGCACCCCTTTTTATATTTGCGCCATTCGATCAGGGCGGGAAGTAAATGTACTTTAAGGTAGCCCTTGTTTCCAATAAAATTGTCGTCAACAAAAAATATACTACTGCGCCAGCCGGAAGCGTAAATACGATCCAGTTCCGAAATGATTTGCCGAGGTGTTTTTAAGCGTGACCGGTTACCGAATAACGCCGTCACATTGCAGAATTCGCAGTTGAACGGACAGCCTCTGGAAAACTGAATGTTCATGGACGCATATCGTTTCATTTTTACAAGACTCCACGAGGGTGTCGGGGTATCGCAAAGATCGCAGAAACCGGAAGCCCTGTAGACCTTTTTCGGCTGTCCGGCTTGCAGGTCCGACAAAAAGGCCGGCAGTGTGAGTTCCGCTTCGTCGAGCACGAGATAATCCACCTCCTTGAATTCATCGGGTTCAGAGGTAAAAAGAGGCCCCCCGGCAACGACTTTTAAATTCGAAGCGTTACAACGGGCGATGATTTGTTTGGCCGATTTCCTTTGAACCGCCATGCCGCCGATAAAGACCATATCTGCCCATAAAAGATCTTTATCCCTAAGGCTGTCCACATTTACGTCCACAAGGCGTTTGGGCCATTCTTCCGGTAACAGCGCCGCGACGGTGAGCAGACCGAGCGGCGGGAAGGCCGCTTTCTTCCCGATAAAACTTAAAGCGTACGTGAAAGACCAGAAAGTATCCGGAAATTTTGGGTAAATCAGGAGAACGTTCATATTATGAGACTCCTTGCTGCGGACTATCTCATGCCAGGATTGCAACCAACCGAATCGATCCAACCATACCAGACGCAGCCGATGCAATAATTTGAAGTCATTCGAAAAATGAAAAAGGGAAAGAATGCTCTTGTATTTCGTTTATTTCTTTAACGTCCCATTAAACGAATAGTCTTTTTCTGTACTGCTAAACCAACCCTTTTTGCTCCAGCGGTAATTCACTTCAATGGAATCTCCATGAACGATTCCACGCCATTTAATTTTGCCTTGTTTTGGGTTCACGATTGTGGCCTCGAAATAAATCTTATCCTCTTCTGCTCTAGCTGTATACACACCTTCATTAAAACCTTTTTTAGCATAAACGATCGAGTGAAATTTGCCGTTCATAAATCGAAGTTCGTCTTCTTTAACTGTTCTTTTGTGTTTCTCTCCATATTGACCAACAAAAACTTTACCATCTAGAAGACCTTCTTGAGCAATAACAATCGTAACGCTGAACAGAAATACGAGGCTAAGGGTGAAAAGAAATAATTGACATATTTTTAACATGTTTGTCATGTGTCAAATCATCCATATTTTTTAATGGTTAGAGGATGTGCGTAATAAGTAAAAAACAAGCCTGCAATTTTATTTATCGCTAAGCAAAGACGTTGTTTGCGAAACCAATTTAGTGATGAGATCGGAAACTTGAATTTTCCATATAGCGTATAACTTCTATTGGGTTCTTTTCCCCCTAACGGCATCAATGGCCTCCATTCCTTCCGATTGGGAAACTGTGTGGATTTCAATTTGCGGCGATTCGCATAAAAGGCTCTTTGCTCCAAGCAAAACGATGAATCTGTATGACTTTATGTAATCGTCCAGACCTTTGAGGGTTTCATTTGACAACGAAGACGTCGGGGTGATGCGAAAGCATCACACTGATGCTGGTAGTCGCCGACTTCTGGGTGCCGATTAATAGGAAATTGGGTTTCGACATGTCCCATTACATCCAAAGCAGTATTGAGGGAGTTTAAGGTTAACACCTACACCTTCAATTCATGGAAATTCAAGATTCATACTCCAAGATTAAAATAAGGATAAATCATTTTCATCATCTCCATACATGGTATAAGAGGTAAACTGTTCCAGATTTCGAAATTATAATTATATTGACATACGGGAAATCCGTTTATCTGGTTTGCCTTTTCTGCGGCGAATAACATCGCTGGTATAAAATTTGGCCTGTGGTTGTTCTTTTGCAGATTGGGATTGCTTGTTTAGCTCAAACATTTTTTGAAGTCTAATTTCTAACTCCTTACTTTTCTCTGCTTCCACTCTAACCTCCTGTCTATCTATGCGACCGATAATGATATAATAAGAAGATGATCCCCGATCCTTTTTGTCTAATCATTGTTTCCCAAGATCTGATGATATTGGGCTTGTCCTTTCGAGGTTTGAAGGGGCAGGCTCAGATTCTGACCTTTTTGTTGTTAAAGGACAAATATTGCCTATTCATACTCCACGGGCATTCTCATAAGCTTCTTCTTTAGTTTTGCAGTCAATGCATTGAGTTGTAACTGGTCTGGCCTCAAGACGTTTAAAAGCAATTTCTTCCTCACATTTATTACAAATTCCGAATGTGCCGTTTTCAATTCGTAAAAGAGCTTTGCTTATCTTTACAGCAAGTCGCCTTTCTCGATCCCTA
>CP070768.1:2020130-2027380 GCA_020345745.1 Desulfobacterales bacterium | reverse complement strand
TAGCATGGTGATTTCTTCAGGCCCATAACCTGTCAAGAACGCAAGTTCAAAATCGGCAGCCTCACCCGTTGGCGACGTTTCCTTGCTGTGAAAATCTGCATGGCCGTCAAAAAAGATAAGACCGGCATTAATATCTCTGGCCGCAAAAGCGCCAAAAATACCGATGAGAATTGCGCAGTCACCGCCGAGCACAATTGAGAACTCGTTTGGATCCACGATTTCTTTGAGTTTTACTGCAAGCCGACGGGAAGTCTCTTGTAATGCGTTTAGATTCAGAACGCGGGTCTTTGGATCTCGGTAGCCTTCTGGTCTCGGAATTGTAATATCGCCGTAATCCGTGACAAAGTGTCCCTTAGATTTCAACAAAGTAGTTAGCCCGATATCCCGAAGAGCTTTTGCCGGATTCTCTTCTTCTGGGGGTGTACCGTCACTATTAAAAGGTGCGCCAAGTAAATTGATTCTCATTTCGGTTACCTCATTATCTCGCATACATTACACTCGTAGCTTCTAACTATTAAATGAGTGGAAATAATTCTCGCATATTAGATATTAGAAGGGAATTACAGAAAGAATATTTATGAAATCAAAGGATATGTTTTTTTGCCACCAAACCAAACATTAGTCAATTACAGATATATTGAGAATATATGTATAACAACAATACTTGTGATATGCAAGAAGGTGAGGGCCGTTTAAGGTTTCGAACCTAAATCCAAAATATTTTAAGCTTTGATTTTTTAAGTGTGAAGGGAGAAGTCTGGAATTTTCGTTGGAAAAATTAAAATTGGCGCACATACTACATATTGTGGTGTTGATCATAATTTCATTGGCGGAAAAAAGGGGATTTTTATTGCGATTCCTGTTTGAAGTCTAAAAAAATCCAAATTGATCAGATATTCAAGACTTCAATCACTGATCACAAGGTTGGTTCTTTTTCAGATATCGTCACAGGACACAGAATATTTTGGTGGAAGAAACCATGCGATCTATAGCAGATATCGGTAATTGGGTTTAGTAGATTCAATTCAACTACCGGAGCCTAAATATTGCCTTACTAACACATCCCATTTTTCATTTTTCATTGCTCTGTTCAAAGCCATGTTGAGCGATTCGCGCAACCTGCTACCTTGCGGAATAGCCATACTAACGAAGTAATGATCAAACGTTCCGGCAAGAACACGCAAATGAGTAGGATATTCGGTCTTAACCAGATGCTTTAATATGATTTCGTCAGCAACGAATGCATCGAGTTTATTCTCTGCAAGTGCCTTCAAACCATCTTGAATATTCCTGAAGGACATCACTGTAATCCCGTTCTCAGTGAGATAATTTAAGGGTTCACTCTGAGCAATAGAACCCACGCGAACATTGGGCAGATCGTGAAAACCATGGACATTTCCTCTTAAATCACCAATTGTTAATGACGTAGTGATGGCAGCCGTGAAACTGGAGATCAATATAATCGAAGCAAACATCCAGAAAATTGCGACAACTCGTCCACCAAACGTCTTTGGTGCCTTATCTCCATACCCTACCGTCGTCATGGTTACCGCAGCCCACCAAATGCCATGACCAAGACCCTTTATGATCCTTTTACCAAACATTTCATCATTCCGTCGACTTTCAAAAAACCATACGAGTGCACCAGCGACTATCCACAATAGAACGAGAAGACAGATCAGTTTAAAAAAGTGTATAGAAAAAAAACGCTCGACAACACGAGACCAACCATGCATACTGCCTTCTATCTTTACCGCAATTCCAGCCCCCGATCTGTAATAAGAGTTGCTATAGTCCAAAATCAATTCATGTTCTCCCGTCACCGCTGTAACCGGTATCAGGTCAAGTTCTTCGTTTACGACCGCATCCTTCAAATCGTCGGTACTGTTGTATTCTCGAAGCTCGTAATCAATGTCCATATCTAAGGTAACCGCTTGTAGGAGCTCAATGCTGAGTCCTTCCCATTCACCAGATGGACCCTTCATGACAAACGGTGGAAGAATCATCGTGCCGACTATCAGTTTTTTTGGCACATCACTTTTATCTTGCGCAATTGTTGGAACAGCAGACAATATGAAAAAACAAATAATTGTTATGAATGTAATTGTTCCTACGCTGGAATTAGTATCAGTCTTTCTACGTTCCATAACCTAATAATCAATATGTTTAGTTTGAAAAACACGTTAAAATATTGAATTTGGGAAAAAAGAAACTACTATTAAAATGAAGATTTGTTGAGCCTATCCTATAAAAATCTGGCTTGTCAAAACTTTTGATCTCTTGCCAATCTAGCAAGTTGACTCAACCCAAGCTGTTTTACATATATCATCAAAATGAAAAGGGCAAACCTCCGAAAAATGATTTGCCCTTATTGAAAAGATGATATCACAAGCTCAGAACCCAGTTTCAAAATGGCGGATACATTGCAGAAATCGCAGGTCGCTGTTTGATTAACTTAATGAGCAAAAAACCCCTTTCTGGAATAATGCTTTAGCAAGGAACGACTCCAAAAAAAAATATAAGCAAGAACAAAATTATAGGAAACAAATATATAGTAGAACAGTAAAAAGATATGTGCAAATCACACACTTAAATATCAAATTGAGCCTATCGGGCGATTTATCTAATAATTGTACACTTGTATTTGGATTTATAATTAACGCTTAATATTGGATTAACTTTATAGCAATCAGTGCATTTCGCTAAGTATATGTCAGGTGCATGTTCAAATAAAGCACCTCCCTTTAATCCAAACCCTCTTGACGTCGGTGTAATTGCAATGACGGCACCGCATCCGCAGTCAGAACATCGACCTTCAAAGGTAATCGTTTGCTTTTCAGGTATTTCTGAAAATAGTCTTTTAATTTATTTATACTGATCATGAGCGAAATATATGTATTTCAATACAGTTTCTGATTATCTTTTGAAAATAGAATCTCTTCAAGGGTTTTTTGATATAAATGGGATAGAGGCCCTCCAAGTTGAATCGCTTTATGAACAGATTCAAGGGCCTCATTATATTTACTTTGCTCTAATAACACCTGAGCCAGGTTATTCAATATCACCCCCTCATTTGGGAAAAGATCAGCAGCATCCCTGAGAGTAGCCTCCGCAGCTTCAAGTTCGCCCAATTCATAATAACAGTTACCTATCCCGATATAGGCACCTAAGCTGTTTGGCCAACGACTTAAAGCAGTTTGGTATCCTTTTAATGCCTCATTCCAATGATATGTTTTCTCAAGGCCAATCACCGCTGAAATGTATTCACTTTCTTTCGCAGTAACAGGTAATTGTGAAGGTGGAAGAATTAGCAATCCCCAGTTATCGCTTCGAGCCCATGTTCGCTCAAAAGTAACCAGAGAAAGGTGTTTTCGAGCGGTCCTTCCGGAGTGCAAAATAACAAAACCATCTGACAAATCATAGCCGATTGCCAGGCTGTAATGCCAGATAGGAAACCACGAGAGTCCGAGGTTTTGAAGGATAATAACGGGGTATTCGTAAGATAGCTCTTTTACTAATGCATCTATCGTAGTAATCGGATATGCTATCCTTCCGTGTCGGCGGGCCGCCCCAATTAGAGCTGATTGAAGGCTTCCTTTGAGAGAAGGTGTAAATATTTCTGGGGCGACAGTCTCAGGTTTTATCTGAATACCGGACCACACAAGTGCCATCGAAAGCGCAGCAGGGCCACATTGGTAGGCTTTTTGTGGAAAAAATGGGACATCGCTAATTTCAAATTGATTCGGTACTCCTATATCGACAAGCTCTTGTAATCGCACTGATTTCATTCCACCGCAACCGGAAACGAAGAGCACAAATAGCAGTACAATAGCAGCAGAATGTTGTTTTAAGCTGTTAGCATATGAGGTGGAACTATTTTTTATGGTGGCCTTTAACAAAAGGAAAAACGTCTGTGTATCCCATAATGTCTGTAAATAAAAGAACAAGAAATACAATAAGGGCAGCACCGACGATAGCGCCAAAACCATTACCGCCTGCTGGAAGTTGTTTGATCTCTTTTGCAAGGCGAATAACTTCAGCATCTGTAAGGCTATCTATACGCCTCTTAGCTTCCTGAGAATCGACACCTTGGGCTGTGAGCACTGTTTGAACTTCCTCACGAGCAAAAACGCTGAGGATATAGTTGCGTGCTCGTTTTCCCTCAATTGAGTCCTTAGCAATTTCTGTTCCGACGATCGCTGCCGAGGCATATCCATAAGGCATAGAAATCCAAACAAATGAAATGATAAGGAAAATACTAATTGGTTTGACCGCTCGTCGAATTGCTTTCATTTCTAAATTAACCTCCAAGTTGTTATATTGTTAAATTCCCTTTACGCACGCTGCGGGATTTGTCGTGGTTCGAATAGTAATAAAATTATCCCTTCGATAGTCTCACGACGTATTGAAATACATAACATTAATTCTTTTTTAGATTAGTATAGCAGGACAGTCAAAATATGCAACTTCATACCGTAATTAGGGTTCTATATCCTAATCATTTACTTCCAAACAAAAGAGGATTTCTAACTGAAATCAAACCTGCGATATCTTGCCAATATGTGGAATATAGAACTTTGTATTCGGTTTTGTGATATCTGCAAAAATTATAGGGTTGAAATTCGTGCCATACATAGCAGATATTACAGGTTTCCGTTAACTCTATTTAACTCATAACCCTATCCTGTAACGATTCATTTGCAATAGCTTTTTGCCAGTTTTTTCTCAAAGCGGTAATAATATTTTCATCGAGTTTAATTCCAGCATTCTGTTCCAAAATTTCAAAGGCATCTTCTGGAGAAAGAGCTTCACGGTAATTCCTTTGGGCTGTTAAAGCTTCGAAAACATCGGCTACGGCAATAATCTTAGCCATAAAGGGAATTTTATCCTCTTTAAGGCCATTCATATAACCTGATCCATCCAAGCGTTCATGATGGCAAGATGCGATTAAGGGTACATCCCGATACTTCCGCATAAAATACATTTTATCTAATATATTTCGGGTATTTGCTACATGTTGTTTAATATGATCAAATTCTTCATTAGTTAATTTACCAGATTTCTTTAAGATATTATCATCCGTACCAAGCTTGCCATAATCATGAAGCAGAGCAGCCACACTTAAAATATCGATTTCACTCTCTCCAAAACCAAGTTCACGTGCGATCTTTACACTATATTCGGTCACTTTTTGAGAATGGCCTGCAGTCAAATGATCTTTGGCATCAATGGAAGCCGCTAATACTTCTAATAGACTTCTAAACTGTCGATTCTGTTCTTGTAGAAGTATTGCATTTTCAACAGATATCGCAACTATAGATGAGAGAGCTTTCAAAAGATCCATGTCAGAGTCGCTGAAAACACCAGTTTTCTTATTAATTACCTCAATTACTCCTATCACACTATCAGATTGATCTTTTATAGGAACACACAAAAGGGATCTCGTTCGGTATCCGGTTTTCTCATCAGTTCTTTTGTCAAAACGTATATCAGAATAGGCATCTGGTATGTTGAGTTCTTGCCCTGTAATCGCAGCCAAGCCGGCTATACCTAAATTCAAACTCAAATGAATATCTTGTTCGAGCCCTTCTGCCATTACTGAGATAAGCTCTCCATTTACCCTGTCGAGTAAAAAGAGAGCTCCCCGCTTACATTCAGTTAATTTCCTAAGCTCATAAACCATTTTTTTTGCTGTATCTGTGTCTTTTTCAGAATCCCAATTTATTTTAGTGAGCATTGAGGTGACTTTCAGCACATTTTTCTCATCTTCCTTAGTAAAAATACCGGTTTCTTTACCGAGCAGTTCCACTGCACCCATAACATCCCCTTCGTTATTAAAAAAAGGGGCAGATATAAGACTTTCAGTTCGAAAGCCTGTCTTTCCGTCAATCTCAGGATTAAAACGCAGATCTTCATATGCATTTGCCGTATTAATTAATTTCCCTGATAGCACAGAAAGTCCTACAAGCCCCATCTTAAGTTCTACTTCAATTCTATCAATCTCTAAATTTTCAGCAAATTTTGATCGCAGTACCATGCGCTCCCAGTCAACTAAAAACAAGGTGCTTCGATCAGCATCGATTGCCTTTGAGATCTCGGTCATAACCAATGGGAGAAGTTTGTCTAAATCACGTTCTCTTGTGAGAACAAATCCAATATGACAAATTCCGTTCAAGCGTTCAATTTCAGTTTTTAGTTCATGCATTTCTTTCTTTAATTCGGCAATCTCTTTAAAAGCTGTGTTTTCCATTATGATACCCTCAATGAAAATAAAAAAATCGATTGTATAGAATTTGGACAAAATTTATATTTTGAATCAGAATTGCCGGTCAACTATCAAGAATTGCTATCGTTATATAGGTCGGCATAGTATCATCTCCTATTTTATCTGTGTTAGAAAAAGGGTGTGGTTTAGACAGACTCCTGAGAGAGCCAAACATCCTAAGCTTTTTATATCCCACATTTGAACCGGGTATCTTAAAACGTTCACACCTTCTCTTTTCCATATATTCAGCATTCATTGATAGATCATATCGAAAATTAAAAAGAAGCTTTGATGGGATCAGGTTATCTGAATAAACCGAATCGATCACTGGAATATTTGATGCTGGATACTGGATAAGGATTACCAATGCCCCATCACTAGTTAAATTTTAGAAGTTTTAATTGGATGATATAATTGGTCTTTTATGCTGTCAATCGGGAGAATTCTGAAATTATCTAAGGAATTCTCTTAATAAGATAAATTCTTAAGTAGAGCAAATGGAAAAGCAATCTCCTTATTCCCATATTATTAAAAAAATAGGAGATAAAATACTTTGTATGATAGAATAATTGGATGAAGTTAATGACAGTTTCTGTACTTTAATCATTTGTTTGGCACATTAAATATTGTGGCTGATTCAAATCAGGAAATCTCTCATAGATTGATCAGATTCTTCATGACTATTCATGCAGTAATATTTATGCCTTTCATTTCAACTGAATGCAGCTAAAGTCTCATTAAATTTAACACCGATACCCTGAGAATCGATTCTAACAACGTTACCATTAATTGTTATATCCTCTTTAGTTGTGGGCGCTGAAAAGGCTAATGTAATTGGCTGGCCAATGTAGAGGTTGCTATCGGTTTGTATAAAAGCACCGCTATTACTTAAATTCTTGATTTCATCAGTAAAGAAGACATCACTACTTGAGCATTCTGCAGGGATAGAATACGATTTTCGAAGATGCTTCCTCAACTCTATAAT
>CP070768.1:2016220-2020030 GCA_020345745.1 Desulfobacterales bacterium | reverse complement strand
GAATATTTTTCACGTCTGGTTAACTTTTTTGCCATATTTTCATTAGTTTACAAATCAATTTTGAGTTTGAACCGGACCCGGTTATCGGATTTGTCAATATTGGCTGAACTGATAACAATTTTTTTAAAAAAATCAGCTTGTTCCAGGCTGCTCTTAATCCCGTCTACAGATTTGTACGTATCGGTGTTTCCCGAAATCACTACGCTGTCCATACTGACCACCAGTCGCGTAAGGTTAACGTCCACTTCTTTAGGGGTGAGTCTGCTAATATCTCTCAGGATATCGATGGTGCGAATGCTCCTGTCGGTTGCTCCGGGCAATAAGGCGTTTCTTCTGGCCGCCTGCATCTTTATTTTCATTTGCTGTAATGGGTCGACGATTTTTTTTACGTCCGGAAATATTGACGTAAAGGTGTCTTCGATTTGACGGTTTAACCGGTTAAATTTTTTATTCATCAAATACGAATCGAGAACAAGGTTGGTAAATGCCAACGCGATAACCACAGCTGCGAGGATACCCGTCTTAATCAAACTTTTCTTGTGTTCCTGCCAGAATTTTTTTGGTGCAAAAGGGCCTTTGCGAAAATTTAAACCATAATTTCCTTGAATTTCCATCAGTGCGAGCGCAAACGCGCCGTCATTTTTATGAGGAATCCAGGATTGTTCCAAAGGATGTTGTTTTATGACATCGGTATCACGAACCAGATTGATCCGTTTTATCGGGACCTCCAAAGAGGTTGCTAGATGATTTTCAAAATCCGGAACATCAAGTCCGGATCCGGAGATCAATATTTCATCGGGTTGAAAATCGAAACCAAGTTCATCTCCGAATGCAGACAGGGTTTGGTATACGTTGGTACAAAACCGTTCTGCTGAGGATGGTATATCATTTGAAGATATGGCAAAAGAACGCATCAAACGGATGTTTCCGGACGTTCCGACAAACATTGTAGCCCTGGTGTTATCCAGATCGATAAACAGCCATTTTTTACTTCCATCGATTAGATTGGCGATGCACAATGCTGCCGGATAACTTTGGACGGTAACAATTTCCGGATCGATATGAAACGTTGAAAGGTTGTCTAAATACGATTGAAGTTCAGATTTATCTACCGCCGCTGCGATAATGTCCGTATGGTCTGTGTGTTCCGCCCGCTTGATGACGTGAAAATCGATTATCAGATCATCCACCGGAAGCGGCAGAGTAGGTTCAAGTTCATAGGGAAGAATCTTGGAAATTTTTTTCTTTCCTTTGAACGGTAGCTTAAGATTTCTGTAAGATATCCAATCAGCCGGAAATGATGCCACACAAACCGATCCGAAAACATCTATTTTTTTCGCCACCATTTCGAGCGCGACGGCAAGTTCGTTTTCATGATCGCCTTGGGTTGAAAAAGGGACGTAATCATGAGCCTCAATTACCGCACCTTTGATTCCGCTGCTTATCAGGACTGCAGAGACGGCGTTATTCTGGATATCGAGTCCGAGTATCTTTCTACTCATTTAATAACTGCCCCTTAAACTCATCTTTCAGAAATCCTTCCATTACTCCAAGCCCTTTTCTTGCTTAATACCGTGTTTCTTCGTTTTATTCTCGATGTAACTTTTCGAAACTTAGGACAAAGAGGGTTTCAGGTTTTTTATGAAAGGAAGATAGTTTTTTCATTTAGCGCATAGTCACCCAGTGACCCAATAATATGATTTCTTGAAAAACCGGTTAGAGTTTGCACGAAAAAAGTCAAATCATAAATGTTGGGTCACGCTGCTGATACGAGATTGATATCGACTGGAAGAAAACTGCTGAAACCCGAACATGTGATATCGACCGGCGCTTATTGAGAAATTACATTCCGCTCAATTAAGATAATATTAACTATATGTTATTCTGTCACCCAACGCAAGACCTTGCAAACCCATTTACCCGTTTTTTTGTCTCTTTCCCTTTTGACAATGGCGGTTATCGTCAGTTTCATTGCGTGTAATATGGCACTCGATTCTAGCTGAAATATATCGCTGGAAGTTGTGATCAGGCCTGGGTCGATGTCAATATTGCCTAATCCCGGTACCTGTTTATACCATGTAGCACTGGAAAGATCATGTATATAAACAGCATCGGAGGTTTCTTGTCGATAGTCGTAGATGGCTTGCGCGAGGTCTTCATGACCCAAGGGAAGTATGGCTGCGAGTATCGGAAGTTGCGCCGTGTTTATATTTATTTTACCATCATATGTGAATGAATGGTCGGCGTTTTCGATGATGCCATGGATGGTTAAAAAATTGGAAATCCCCAGCGATTCGTCTGCCCCCTGGAAAAGATCACGGGATATGCCCTTTACCAGGGCAAGTTCGTCAAGGTAGGTGAACGGGCCGTTTCGGCAGGAGTAAGGCGGATCTAGATCCTGGTAATAGTCTGATTCTGCTCCACTTAATCCCGTAATGGCGTCATCATCTTTGGAATCCATCCAGTCTTTTGCTGAGTTTATGATGGTTTCGGGTTCAATCTCTTTGAATTGTTCGTTCTGGGTAATTAAAAGATTTAAAAACTGATCCCACAGCATTCTTTGGGTTGGGTTAAATTCGTTTCCTTCAGGAAATTGAACCAGACTGTTGATCTGGATTTTGCCCAGCTCGTCGCTAATTGTTAACGTGATCTGACCGTCATCAAAAGGTAAATCGGCAAGGATTTCGCTGATTATTTCAGGGTCTGCCCAGTCTTCCTGCAGAGAGTCGGAATTCGAATGATTTTTATCCGTTATCAAAAGGGCTTTTGCTGCATGTATGCCGGATGCAGCCATCTGAGAAAGGGTCATGCGATCCCGGGTTGCGGCTGCAGAGAATAAAGCTGAACGCGTATGCCTGTTCATTTCCAATGTTGCCACAATTAATACGGTGATTACGCCCAAGGTCACGAGGAGGGCGATGCCGCGATTGTTTCCAAGCAGTCTCGATATCATTTATCCTCTTGCATTTTTCGGTAGACGGGTAGTGTCACCATGGTTTCGAACACCATTGAATCCGAGTGGTTAGCTAACTCAAGTTTTATTTTGATGCGCTTTGGCGTCGCATATTCCCAATCCTTGGCGTCTGAGTCCCAAAAATCGTAGGCTTCGCCATCGGGGCCATAATATGTAAATGTCAACGATTTCAATCCTTCACAAAGTATGGGGTCGCTGGTTCTCTCTGCAAAAGGTTGATCAGGGTAGAGGGTGTCGGCACGCCTCAAGACAAATCCATTCACATTTGAATCCTGAACATAGTAGACGATTTCTGCTACACCTTTTTCGATTTTTCCATTCAAAGGTAGATGGGCGAGAGAAGAAAATCTGAGTTTGGGAAATTCTTCGGTTTTAATAACCGTGCTATCGCCAACCATTCTGTACGGATCTGGTGGATCATCAACATCAGGAGGGGTGTATTTTGGATACTGGACCACATATACTGACTCCAGATCAACAATCATACGATTCAAGCAGTTTTTCGCCATCTCATAAGATGAAAGGCCTTGATCGATGCTCCCTGAATCATGAAAAATGGCGTTATAAGAGGCAAATACAGTGGTGACAATGATAGCAAAGATAAAAATAGCAAGCAAAATCTCCAGCAGGGTAAAACCGCCATCTTGTTTTTGCTTATGAAAAAATGATGGATCCATGTGTCTATAGCACGCAATCTCGACTTTTTCTAAGCCATAAGGCTTACGTTATTATTTCAGTTATCAATCCATCGATAGGTTCTCACATCATAAGATAACTGATCATGGTTCAATACAATGGCGACATCGATTTTTTTCAGATGTATAGCTAGTTCCCCT
>CP070768.1:2012648-2016120 GCA_020345745.1 Desulfobacterales bacterium | reverse complement strand
TAAAAGCGACATGCCACTGATCACATTAGAAAGGCAGTGCACCTTGAATCTGCTTGACTTTAAGTATCACCATGTGGTACATCACTCAGAACGAATTCAACTATCTCTTTTAATCGATCAATTTCAAAAAAGCATTGAAATCAGGAACCTTTTTATTTGTAGGAGAAAGCATGCCAACGGCCTGTGAAACCAAAAAAATCACCAATTTTTTCTCGTTTCTAATTATCCTTCTTATACTTGTCAGCCAAGGATGTGGGGATTCTTCCGGTTATGTCACCGTTGATTTATCTAAAACCATATCCGTGGAGCGTCCTGGAAGGCAATTATCAGAAAAACCCTACTTAAAAGTCGCCGTAGCTGCCATGATATCACCCAAAGATACCGAAATTTATTATCGGCAAATTTTGGATTATCTCGGCGATCAAATGGGTCGCAAAACCCAGCTTGTACAGCGCAAAACATATGGCGAGATTAATGCGCTTTTTAAAAAAGGCGAAGTTGACGTAGGGTTCATATGTTCAGGCCCTTATGCTGCCGAGAGGCAAAGATACGGGTTTGAAGCCCTTGCCACCCCAAAAGTCCGCGGAACCAATTTCTATCAGTCTTATCTAATTGTCAACAAAAACAGCACGTTTCAAAAGCTGGAAGACCTGAGAGGTCGAACCTTTGCCTTCACCGATCCAGATTCAAATACCGGCAAACTGGTTCCGACTTACTGGCTGTATAAATGGAAAGAGACGCCAAGTTCCTTCTTCACAATGAACATCTATACCTATAGTCATGACAACTCGATTCTGGCGGTAGCCAGAAATCTGGTCGACGGCGCCACAATAGACGGGCATATTTGGGAGTACTATAACAAGGTAGATCCTGTAAATACATCCAAGACCCGCATTATCAAGAAATCAGAGCCGTTTGGCAACCCCCCGGTAGTGGCTTCCACCTATTTGCCAATCGAATTAAAAGATCGTATCCGCCAGATATTGTTTTCTATGCACGAGAATCCGAAAGGCCAAAAAATTCTAGCGGAATTGATGATTGAACGATTCATGGAGCCTAAAGAAGAATGGTATGACGCAATTAGACAAATGAAACAGAATGTGAGTCAATTAAAAGGAATAACTGATGCCAACGCAAAGTCTTAGAAGCAAACTTTTTTGGGCGGTATCCGCACTTGTCATCGTTAGTGGATTGCTTATTTCTTGATTGGTGACACAACACTATAGCAAGAGCCTTTTTAATACAGCAAAAGCCCAAGCCGAAAACATTGCCCACGATTTGGCGCTTGATGCAACTGATAAACTCCTCATCAATGATTTGGTATCCATCCAGAAAATGCTGGATGATAAGAAAAACAGCAATCCCTCAGTCGCCTATGTTTTTATTATCAGAAATGATCGACTTGTAGCACATACGTTTACCAACGGAGCGCCCGTAGAGCTGATCAGGGCCAACCATATCACACCCAACGATCAGGGTCATTTTCAAAAAATCGCAGCCTCTAACGGCGAACATTATCTTGATATTGCCTGGCCTATTTTTTCTGGTAAAGCAGGCATATTGCGTTTAGGGCTCACCGAAGCACCAATCAGACAACAAATAGGCTATTTGTGGCTGCAAATGAGCGCGGTAACCTTTGCAATTCTCATCATAGCGCTTACCGCATGCTTTCTTTTTATTCAGCGGATCACAGGGCCTTTGGCCGTCCTATCGGAGGCCGTAGAAAATATCGATGAGGGCCACCTCGAAATTGGAATAGAACTAACAGGCCGTGATGAGGTGGGAAAACTGGCATCATCTTTCAATCAAATGATTGCCCGCATTAAGGATTACACCCAGAGGCTGGAAGAAAACACCGTTGAACTGGATCGCGCCCACAACCAGACCCGAAGCTGCTTTGCCATTGTGCAGGAAATCGGTGCCATGCCCAATTTGAATGATATCGTCTCATATCTAATCGAAAAATTTCAAAGAATTTTAGATTGTCAACGTATGGTTCTGCTCGTCTACACCGGCAACAGTGATGCGATTTTCGTCTTATCGGACGGAAAAGCCAGCATCGTTAAAGGCGAGTCATTGGAAACGACCGTATCTACCTTGAAGCAGCATAAAACCATAACTTTTGTTGGTAAGGATACCTTCACTCCCCCGATCGTACCGGAGGATTTTGTTGCTGCTAAGCACATCGCAGTTTTTCCCTTGCATCATGAGAATCAGTTTTTGGGAGCCATGCTGGTGGCCTGTTCAAGAGAATGCCGGGATGAAACCAAAGCAATGGAACTGCTTGATTTAATTTTGAACCAGACCTCGGGAGCAATCAAACGCGCTGCGCTGCAAGAAGAGGAGATACGTAATTTGCAGAGCCGGATCGAAAGTATTTCTGAATATAGTGGAATCATAGGCAAAGACACCAAAATTCAGGCGGTCTACAAACTTATCGAGGATATTGCCCCTACAGACGCATCGGTTCTTATTCAGGGTGAAAGCGGCACCGGCAAAGAATTGGTTGCTCATGCCATCCATCGCCAAAGCCTTCGGAAAGATCAACCCTTTATCGTGGTTAACTGTTCGGCCTATCCAGCCACACTTCTCGAGAGCGAACTCTTCGGCCACGAGAAAGGGGCTTTTACAGGAGCCATCCGGCGAAAGACAGGACGCTTTGAGCAAGCCCATGGCGGTACCGTTTTTTTAGATGAAATCGGTGAGATACCTTCGTCGGCCCAGATCAAACTGCTGCGCGTCCTGCAAAGTCAAAAATTTGAACGCCTGGGGGGTGAACAGACCCTGTCCGTTGATTTGCGTATTCTGGCAGCCACCAATAAAGACCTTATACAGGAAGTGAAAAACGGCAGTTTCCGCGAGGACCTTTTTTACCGCCTTAATGTTATTCCTATTTCTTTACCGCCGCTTAGAAATCGAGGCAACGATATCCCGCTGTTGAGCCGGCACTTTCTGCAACGCTTCGCTGCTGAGCAGGCCAAGGATGTAGACGAGTTTAGCTCGGAAGCCATGCGGCTTCTGCTCGACTATCCTTGGCCGGGAAATGTTCGCGAACTGGAAAATGCTATCGAGCATGCCACGGTGCTGGCTAAAGGCAAGCGAGTCGAGGTTACCGACCTTCCAGCGGTTCTGCACAAGCCGCTGATCTCATCTCCTGGTGAATCATTACATAGGGACACGACGATGCAAAAAAACGAGATAAACCTGCTCAGGGATGTACTGGAAGAGTGTAACTGGAACAAAAAAGAGGCGGCCCGCCGGTTAGGAATCAGCCGGAGCACCCTTTATAACAAACTCAAGAAATATCAGATCGAAAAACGAACCATCCATTAGTATTACCGCCTACTTCACTATTACGTGTTAAGCCAGGAAAAATCTGTTGTTTCACGTGCAATCTGTCTAAACCTGTGTATAAGTTTTACACACATACAACCATTTTGATTTACAACAAAAAACAATTTATCTCGTTTTT
>CP070768.1:2006621-2012548 GCA_020345745.1 Desulfobacterales bacterium | reverse complement strand
GAAACACCTTTTCACCTGATTACGGCTAGCCCTTCAAATTGTAACTATGCTGTCCCCATTGCACCTATTTTTCTCTAAAATAACCTAATATTTCCCAAGAAAAACATCAATATAAAAAGCCAATGAAATCAAGTTAATATCTGAAATCATTGCTTTTCTAAAAATGGCTGTTTTTGCACTCAAAATCCCGCGGGGGCAACCCCATCTCGGTTCGATTCCGAGCTCCGGCACCAAGAAGATGAAGGGTTTGGCAGGAAGATGGCCTGTTAAGCCCTTTTTTAGTATCGGGATAATCACAAATGTCAGTGTGTTAGAACCTATCTCAAATCTAATACGATATTTACATCCTTAGCCTCACATGGTATAACCCTTCACCAGCGAAAACAAAATGAAGAAACTCTGGACAATATAATCATTGTAACACATCCTTAACCATTGCTTAATTGGCCCGGATAATTCATGAAAATTTCTCAGCAAACTTCTTTTACCTTGTTAAACGATTCGATTAAATTATAGAAATAACCATTATACGACACATTGTACCCAGACATTTTTTACTTAAGGTGAAGTATTTTCACCCATCGGGCGCTTTGTGATGCGCCCAATTACCGCGTTATCAGGGGCTTGAAAATGAACTCCACCAGGCGCGCGAAAATCCGGGTCGGGGCATGAATATGATAACCTAAAGATCACCAATTGATTGTAGAGAATGGCCAGTGGCAGGCAAACCAACATATGAAGAATTGGCGCAAAGGGTCGCAGCGCTGGAAAAAGCGATTGCCGAACTGAAGGGGGCTGAGGAGGCAGTCCGAAAAAGTGAATTGAGATTAAAGGAAGCCGAGCAAATTGCCCATTTAGGGCATTGGGAACTTAATATAATTACCAATACACTATATTGGTCTGACGAAATTTATCGTATTTTCGACCTGGATCCCAGTGAGTTTGGCGCAACTTACGAAGCTTTTTTGGATGTCGTGTATCCTGATGACCGAAGGCTTGTCGATAAAGCCTATACTGACTCTGTGAAAAATAAGACCGGTTATGATATTATCCACCGGCTATTACTCAAAGACGGAACGATTAAATTTGTACATGAAAAATGCCAGACCATATACGATGAGAACGGTAAACCGTTGCGATCCATTGGTACGGTTCAGGACATTACCAAACAAAAGCAGATAGAGTATAGCTTTTCAGGGATTATAGGGCGCAGTGCCAAAATGAGAGAGCTGTTCGAGACCATAAAAGATATTACGGAAGTTAATATTCCGGTGCTCATAGAAGGGGAAAGCGGTACAGGAAAGGAATTGGTGGCTAGAGCCATCCATAATGAAGGACCCCGATCCAACAAACCTTTTGTGCCGGTCAACTGCAGTGCGCTACCGGAAGGTTTACTAGAAAGTGAGCTGTTTGGACACGTGAAAGGTGCTTTTACCGGAGCCTTAAAGGACAGAAAGGGACGGTTTGAGATGGCACGTGGCGGGACGCTGTTTCTGGATGAGATAGCTGATTTGTCCAAGGCCGTCCAAGCCAAATTGCTGAGGGTTCTTCAGGAAGGCACATTTGAGCAAGTGGGGAGTGAGAAGACAGTATTAACAGATGTACGTATCATCAGCGCCGCCAATCGCAGCCTGAAACAGGAAATGAAAAAGGGTGATTTTCGTGATGACCTATTCTATCGTATTAGCGTGGTTCCCATTCATATTCCGCCACTTAGAGAGCGCAAAGATGATATCCCACTACTCATAGATAACTTTTTTGAAAAAGCTTCATATGAAGGGCAGCACTCGGATGGTATCTCTAAGGATGCGCTTGCCATTATGGTCGACTATCCGTGGCCAGGAAACGTTCGTGAGCTTCAAAGCGCCATTTGGTATGCCCTAATAAAATCAAAGGGCCAGACCATTCAGCCCGTTCACCTCCCCATTGAATTAAAGAGCAAAAAAGCTGAAAAGCCCTCCCGAGGACCTTCACGAAGATTGAATTCACAAGATGTTGAAAGTGCACTGGTCGAGAGCGGTGGAAATAAGGCCAAGGCTGCCAGGATATTAGGTGTTGGTCGAGCGACACTTTACCGGTTTTTAAAGGATGTGGAACGAACATAATCTGAAATCTTTGAAAAACGTCCTGTTTTTCTCAATCTCTGTGGCCCCGATGGGCAGGATCTACGCTTCGCTTCGACAGGCTCAAATGCTGAGTCTTTTGTGAAGTTAGATATCGCCTTTCTAAAAATATTATCCAAGCTGCTTTGTGCGAAAATTGCAATCAAAACTTAGGTGTGAAACTGGAGTTTTTTACATCATTCCCTTGGCTTGTTTCTGACGTATTGGTCTGCTATAACTTTCTTCAAGAACTGGCCGGTATAAGACGCTTTAATATTAATAATCTCTTCAGGACTTCCGCATCCGACAACATAGCCTCCTTCATCTCCGCCTTCAGGGCCTAGATCGATAATATGATCGGCGGTTTTTATAACATCCATGTTATGCTCAATCACGATTACGGTGTTGCCTGCATCCACAAGTCGAGATAACACGTTAAGCAGTTTTCGAATATCATCGACATGAAGTCCCGTTGTCGGTTCATCCATGATATATAGGGTTTTTCCTGTACTTCTTTTGCTGAGTTCTCTGGATAGTTTAACCCGCTGGGCTTCTCCACCGGACAACGTGGTCGCCGACTGGCCGATACAGATGTATCCCAACCCTACATCTTTCAGTGTTTCTAATTTAGACCGGATATTGTGTATTTTTTCGAAGAACGTATATGATTGATTGACCGTCATGCTTAGAATATCAGCAATGTTTTTGCCCTTGTATCTGATTTCTAGAGTTTCGCGATTATATCTTTTTCCGTGGCACACGTCACAGGTAACGTAAACGTCCGGCAGAAAATGCATCTCTATTTTTATGATGCCGCCCCCTTGGCAGGCTTCACACCTTCCGCCTTTAACATTGAAACTGAAACGACCCGGCTTATAACCGCGCATACGGGCTTCGGGCGTTTTGGAAAAGAGTTCTCGAATAAACGTAAAAACACCGGTGTAGGTTCCTGGATTGGAACGCGGGGTTCTTCCGATGGGAGATTGGTCAATATTGATGACCTTATCGATATATTCAAGTCCTGTTACGCGGTGATGGGCACCAGAAGGGATCCTATGAAAATGGAGCCGCTGGGCCAGAACATGAAAAAGGGTTTCCAGAACAAGTGTCGATTTCCCTGAACCTGAAACACCGGTGACACAGATGAAACAACCCAAGGGAAACGCCACATCGATATTCTTGAGGTTGTTTTCCGAGGCCCCTTGGATGATGAGCTGTTTTTGATTTCCGGGTCGCCTAGTAGCCGGGACCTCGATGAATTTCAAGCCTGAAAGGTACTGACCGGTTAAGGACCCCTCTTCTTTTAGCAGTGCTTTCGACGTTCCCGAGAATACGACTCGCCCGCCTTTAACGCCGGCACCCGGCCCCATGTCAATGACATGATCTGAAGCGAGTATCGTCTCTTCATCATGCTCCACGATAAGAACCGTATTGCCAAGATCTCGCATTTGTAAAAGCGTTGCTAAGAGACGCTGATTATCTCTATGGTGCAGACCGATGCTCGGTTCATCGAGAACATAAAGGACACCCGTCAATTTTGATCCGATCTGTGTCGCGAGGCGTATTCGTTGGTTTTCACCGCCGGAAAGGGTGAATGCAGCTCTGTCAAGCGTAAGATAAGAGAGCCCCACGTTACCAAGAAATCTCAAACGTTCGATGATTTCTTTCAAGAGCCTTCTGGCGATGAATTCTTTTTTTCCGGTCAGCTTTAACGTTTCGAAAAAAGATTGGGCTTTTCCCACTGAAAGTTGAGTGGTTTCGAAAATCGTACGGCCACCGACTTTAACGGATCGACTGGCCTTGTTTAATTTGGCCCCCCCACATTCAGGACAGGGTCGAAAATTCATATAGCGTTTAACTTCTTCTCTGGATTGATATGAATCGGTTTCCAAGTAGAGTCGTTTTAGTTTCGGGATAATTCCTTCAAAGTGCTTAAGGTAGGTATATCGACGATTGTTGCGCTCAAAATAAAACCTGATTTGTTCATCGCCTGATCCGTAAAAAAGAACCTTCTTAAAACGTTCTGGAAGCTTTTTATACGCCGTATATATGTCTACGCCGTAATGCAAGGTGAGTGCATTTAGAAATTCAGTAAAATGTACGGTATTCCGGTTGGCCCAAGGAACAACCGCACCTTCCCGCAGGGAGAGTTCTGGATTTGGAACAATAAGATTAGGATCAAACTCGGTGGTTGAACCCAAACCGTCACATGTTGGGCAAGCGCCCTGTGGGGAATTAAAAGAAAAGCTGGCAGGTGTAAATTCCGGATAGGATATACCACAATCAATACACGCCGATTTTTCACTAAAAAGAATAGATTCCTTTCCTATTACATCGACGGTGACGACACCACCGGATTGGGATAGGGCCAGTTCTAAGGAATCTGCCAGCCGATTGTTAATCTTTTCTTTAACAACCAGGCGGTCCACAACAACATCAATGGTATGCTTTTTATTTTTTTCAAGCTTGCTGACGTCTTCGATTTCGATGGTTTCTCCGTCGATACAAACGCGAGAAAAACCGTCTTTCTTTAGCTGACTAAGCAGTTTCTCATGGGTTCCTTTTTGACCGGAGACCAGCGGGGATAAAATAATAATGCGTGAACCGTGACTCAGTGCCAGCACTCTGTCCACAATTTGATCAAGTGTTTGTGAAGTAATTGCTTTCCCGCATTGGTAACAGTGGGGTGTACCGACTCTAGCATAGAGCAGGCGAAGATAATCATATATTTCTGTAACGGTTCCCACCGTCGATCGAGGGTTGTGGCTTGCGGTTTTCTGTTCAATAGCTATGGCAGGCGAGAGTCCCTCAATCAGGTCAACGTCCGGTTTTTCCATACGCTCCAAGAACTGCCGAGCGTAAGTGGAAAGGGATTCAACATATCGGCGTTGCCCTTCAGCATAGAGTGTATCAAAGGCAAGAGTCGACTTACCTGACCCGGAAAGGCCGGTGATGACGACTAGTCTGTTTCGGGGTAATTCAACATCGATATTCTTTAAATTATGCTGTCTTGCCCCGCGTATAATTATTTTTTCAGAATCCATGACAGAGTATTATCGTTTGTTGAGAAAATTTTCAAATAAAATCCATAGAATCTTTTTTTTATCAAAAATAAAGGAAAATAGAAGAAAACAGGAGATATTGAATAAACCCTTTTTGTATAAAGATAGTATAATAAGGATGGATATGTTTAAAATTCTTATGGAAATGCCATGCTTCAAAAAAAGGTTGTATTTAGAAGTATTTGTAATAATGATAACGATTAAATCAAATATATACAAGTAGTTGTAGATTGTTTAAAATTTTTTGGAAAATAAACAACAAACCGGATTTATTAGGTTTGACATAATAAGGTTAAACTCTTAAGCTAACTAAATCTCGTTCAGTGGTTTAATCAAAATCTGAAGTAACACCCCTAAACCGACTGAAATCTTTAATTTTATCCAATTATTCCCATTAAATTATAGATGTGACGTGGGAGGTTTTTAAAGGATGTTCCATTTTTCCTTCCCCGTTAAACCTGTTTTTACAGCTCAATCGAGTTCAAGACCAGCGGCAATTCCTTAAAAGGTTTAATGAAAGCGATCTGGAAACAAGTCAAAGCGACGATGAAGTCACGTGTGCCCGTTCACAGTTTCAGGATGTGGATTGAGCCGCTTGAGGTGTCGCGTTGTGATGCAGGGAATGTTGTCCTTTTGTCGCCCAACTTTTTTTCGAAAAAGCGGGTTCTTGACAATTACGGTGCGCTGATTGAGTCGGAGTTGTCCAAGGTGTCGGGCCGGTCATGCCGGTTATTGATTGAGGTGTCACCGTCAAAGGGTGTGT
>CP070768.1:2002403-2006521 GCA_020345745.1 Desulfobacterales bacterium | reverse complement strand
TTAGATCCTGAGAGCAGAAGACTTGCTACAAACATTTTCAATACCGCCATCGAATCTCAGGATAATTTTATTGATTATGCAACGCAATTTTACCATCAGTTTCGATCGCAGTATCAGATGCTCGACCTGATGATCGATATATTGCTCAGAGTGTCATTGGCTGACGGTATCCTAAATCCAAGTGAGGAAAAACTGATTCAGACCGCTGTCAGAATATTCAACCTCAGTGATGATCAATACAGAACAATAAGATCCAGATATGTCACCGAATCTGAAAGATATTATGCCATCCTCGGTTGCGATATAAACGATTCAGATCAGCACATCAAGCAACAGTATCGTAAGCTTGTCTCTGATTACCATCCAGATAAGATTGCAGCAAAAGGACTGCCGGCGGAATTTACCAAATTCGCCAATGATAAATTCCGAGAAATCCAAGAAGCCTATGAAGTGGTAAAAAAGGAAAGAGGGATTAGGTAGAACTGGTTTCAAAATTACCCATAGGTCCCAATCTCTGTGTTGGATCGACGGCTTCAATCCTCGTATTCTATATATTTCTGTGGTTAAAACCGTCTCTCCGCCTTGACCTTAAGACCGATTTATAATTTTGAAGCCAGTTCTAGATTAAGCCTTATACTTTAGCTAGCTTTAGTTATCTTTAAACACTTTTGATTTTTTGGTTCTTCTCCAATTAATTTGAAATAAAGGATTCGAGGATACGAAGGTTCAAAGGACCAAAGAGCCCCATCACATTTTTGAGCATTTCACTCGAATCCTTGAACCGGCATTAGCGAGCACATTCCCCGCAGCTTTTATTTAATCTTTCCTCTCTCTTTGGCAATATTGAGGTAGGTTTTTAATGTGTTTTCCGGGGGAATCCAACGCTCAGCCTGGTCCTTTTCTTGCATATGGATGGCGTCAAAATCACAGGAAACAACACAAAGACCACAACCAATACATCGGCCATTGTCAATATGTGCCGCATCCTCATCAACGGTTATGGCATCTACCTGGCAGCGATCCTCACAGGTTCCGCATGCAGTACAGTCATCCTCGTTGATTACGGCATAGTAATTGGAACATACGATCTTGGCGGGTTTTTCATAAGCCTTCAAATTTTTTAAAATTTGACAGCAGCAGCCGCAGCACATACAGATATTGGCTGGTTTTTGCGAGTTCCCCGGCTGCAGTACAAGACCGTCTTCGATACCGGTTTTTAAAATCCTGAGCGCTTCTTCATGGGAGATTGAACGCCCGAGATGGTTTTTTTCGTAGTAATAGGCACCGCTGCCAAATATCAGACAGCCCTCTAATAGCCGGTTGCACCCTTTATCCATCATTGCATGCTCTTTTCGACAAATACAGGGCGCAATAACAATCTTTGACTGTTTTTGAATAATTTCTTCAGCCTGTTCATAAGGCATGATGTTCATTTCCGCGGAAATGCTTTTTGACAAGGGGATAACCCTGAGCTGTTTGGTTTTCTGCTTGGTCCAGGACAATTTCATGAAATAAGGGAGGTATTCGTTGACATCCTTGATCAAATCCTTGTCAAGATCGTTGACATGGTATTCCCATATGCCGACAATAAATTGGGCTGCCATATATTGGTCTTTGTCTCCCTTATGCCGGCTAAATATTAGTCCTTTTTTTGCCATACGCTCAAGTATCGGCGACAAGCCGGGTTCATCCATATCTAGCCGTTCGGCAATGGCAGAAGCAGGTTCGGGCATCATGGTAAGGCCCACGGCAATTGCTGCTTCCTGTGGCGTGAACAGTCGTTTTAATATTCTCATTTCCACACCTGAGTCGGTCGCAGGGAAACCTGCCGGTAGGTCATCCAGGTGTTTGGCGAGATCAATATAAGCGTCGTCCATTTTTTATCCTCATCTTTGAATGGTCACATTGTTGATCACAACCGGTTCTTGCGGTCTGTCCATAGGACCTGTTTTGACAGCACCGATGGTTTGGACGACATCCATGCCTTTGGTCACTTTTCCAAAAACCGTGTGTCTATTATCGAGGTGCGGCGTCGGGCCGAGTGTGATAAAGAACTGGCTCCCATTGGTTGCGGGTCCGGCATTGGCCATTGAAAGAATACCTTGACTATCGTGCCTAAGGGACGGAGTGAATTCGTCTTTGAAACGATATCCCGGCCCGCCGGTACCATTTCCCAGGGGACAGCCGCCTTGAATCATAAAACCGTCAATGATCCGATGAAAAGTGAGGCCGTCGTAAAAGTTTCCTGGTTTTTCGGTTTCCTGTCTTCCCTCTGCAAGGTTGATAAAGTTCCACACGGTTTCCGGGCACTCTTTGGCATACAGTTCGATTTCAAAAGTGCCAAGGGTTGTTTCGAAAACAGCTGTGCAGCGTTCAAGATCTTCTTTGTAGTCGCTTTTTGTGAATGACATGTAAATCCTCCTTATTATTTAAGAGACCTTTGAAAAAGGCCCTATTTCATCCAATCTCTGTGTCAGGCTCAAATTTGAATCCACGGAATACTCAATGTATGCATGTGGTTAAAATTTTCGCCTTCCTTGACCTTGAATAAAATTTAACATTTTTCAAAGGCCTCTTTAATTCAATGTCAAGGGGTTTTTATTATAGACAATTTTTTACATTGGAATAGATGGTTTTTAAAATAAATCATCATCAATAGCGCTTTTTTATGGAAAAACTACTCAATTGTTCATTTGATTAAAACCTTATCTTTGTATTGTTTGAAACGCTGAATAGCGGATTAAGGAGACAGTGTCAACAAAGGGTCCCAAATACCGTGTTGTTGCTGTCCAGTGTATCAATGCTGACCTGAACCAGGGTATTTTTGATCTTTTCATCCCACGGCACATGGACGGGAATGTAGTTTGCTGTTATCCCTTTTAAACAGCCTGTCGATTTATCCCTTTTGTCTTCCATAAGAACATTTAGTTTTTGACCGATAAATTTTTGGTAAAATGCCCTTTTTTTAACATCGCCAAGTTGTCGCATGATTTGACACCGCGTCTTTATGACGGTTGCAGGGACTTTACCCGGAAACATACTGGCAGGTGTTCCGCCTCTTGCGGAAAACGGAAAAACATGTAAATACGTGACGGGCAAATTTTCAAGCAACGCATAGGTGTTTGCAAAAGCATTTTCAGTTTCACCAGGAAACCCGATCAGCGTGTCGACACCGATGGCCGCGTCCGGTAAGTGTTTATTGATTTTTATAATAAGATCTTGGAACAATGCTCGGGTGTAGGGCCGATTCATTTTTTTTAAAACATCGTCGTCTCCGCTTTGTAAAGGGATATGAAAATGGTGGCAAAACATGCTCGATTCAGCCACGAGTGTTATAATATCACCCGTTAACTCAAGCGGCTCTATGGAACTCAAACGAACCCGATCCATCCCATTTTGTTCATGGATACGGTTTAATAGTGAGTATAGATCAATTCCATTGGGCAGATCCGTTCCGTAAGCGCCGAGATGGAT
The DNA here is from genome assembly GCA_020345745.1 of Desulfobacterales bacterium. Classification (GTDB taxonomy): domain Bacteria; phylum Desulfobacterota; class Desulfobacteria; order Desulfobacterales; family UBA11574. Next base: position 2,003,047 of record CP070768.1, on the reverse strand, counting down.
GCCGGAAAGAACGACTTCATGATAACCGGCCTGTTTGAGTTGTTGGATGTGCTGCAACACGCTTGCAATAGGCATGCTGCGGCTTTGCCCCCTAGCCAAAGGAACAATACAGTAGGTACAACGGGAGTCGCAGCCATCTTGGATCTTCAAAATTGGCCGTGTTCGATTGCCAAAAACAGTTGCGGGTGGTGACTTGAAGTCGTTTTCAAGAAAAATATCGCGGTTAATCGCGGTAACTGGATGTTGGATGTTTTCACCTGGTAAAGGAATGATATCCGGGATGTTGTGTTTATCTGCATGCCCAATAATATGATGAACGCCTTTAATCTTCTTGATGGCATCAGGTTCGGTTTGGGCATAACAACCGGTTACAATAATTCGCGCCCCAGGATTGGATCTCATTGCTTTGCGAATTGCCTGTCTGGATTGCATGGCCGCTTTCTGGGTGACCGTACAGGTGTTGATAATGCAAAGTTCTGTTGTTTGTTTCTGGCGTACTTGACGATATCCATCACTTGCCAACTGTTGTGCAATCGCCTCTGATTCATATTGATTGACCTTGCAACCCAGCGTGGTGATGGTAAACGTGGCCGCTTGTTGGCGGCCCTTGATGTGCGTTTGCGTGTTGCTCAATGCTACACCCT
>CP070768.1:1999745-2002303 GCA_020345745.1 Desulfobacterales bacterium | reverse complement strand
TTCGAGGGAAGCTATAAAAAATGTAAAGTTCCTTACCGGGGAGCCCGCTCTTTAGAGCGATGAGCTCCAATTTTCGGCCATAGGCCGAAAAGGCAAAAGTACATTAGTGATTTAATCGTTGCGTTTGTAACCGGGTGCAGAGCACCCGGTTTTCTACAAACAATAAAGCTTTCAAAAGAACTGTTTTCTTTTTTTCTGTGACTTTTTCTCACCGTTTGTAGCGTGGATACCCTTGTAAAATTTTACCACGGTCCCCTCTTAAATGGCGAATTAAATAGGATTTAAAAAAAAGATAATTGCCATTGACATCTGTTTTTAAGTAAACATAATGAATATTATAAGGGTTTATATTTATTATGCCATGCCCAAAACTTCTGTGGTAAACGAGGTGTAACCATGAAAAGAAACGATTATAAATCAGACGTTCACGATCGAATATTACAAATCATTTCTACTTTTTCAGAACCACAAATGGAACAGCTCCTTCACGCTTTGAAGAAATGGGAGCAACCCTTACCCATTGACAAGCATGAACCCAAATTTTCTGAAAAAAGGGTGTATCTTAGGAAAAATGCTTCTATCTATGGAATCTTTGAGACTAAAAAAAGCAACTTTAGAGATTTTACCAAAAATGTAAGTGCCGGCGGGATATTAATTGAACCTGAAACCACTCTGTCTTTTCACGAAGACCTTTTTATAACTTTTTTTCACAGTAGCTTTAATTACCCTGTTCGCACGAACGGTAAAGTTGTGAGGGTCGATCCAGATGGGGTAGGTGTACAATTCGACCAGGCTATACCCACAATGTCTTCTGTATAATTATATGAATATAAAAATAACGCCGGTACAGATTGAGTAACATTCAATGACCCGGTTATGCTGCTCGTATCGTGTTACGGCCCTCTCTTTTGGCACGATAAAGGGCCTTGTCCGCAGTCGAAATCATCGAATCTTGATCAAGTGTTTTATTGGGAGCAGTTGTGGAAACGCCGAGACTGATCGTAATGGAAATTTTTTTGTTGTCGATTTCCATGTCTTTATCTCTAATGGATGCACAAATTCTTTTTGCTACATTTATGCCGCTTGCTGTATCACACCCCGGAAGGACAATCAAAAACTCCTCGCCGCCCAGTCGTCCAACAGTATCGTATGGGCGAACACATACAAGCATTCGTTTGGCAGTTTCAACAAGAACGTCATCTCCTGTCTGATGGCCAAAGGTATCGTTAATTCTTTTGAAATAATCAAGATCAGCCATGATGATGCTTAATGGCTCTTTTGTTCGTTGAATTCGGCTCAATTCCCGTTCAAAATCTTTGAGCACAGCCGTTCTGTTCGGCAGGCCTGTTAGAGAATCGTGCATGGCCTGGTATTCGAGCTCTTCATAGGCTTTTTGCAATTCGATTGTTCGCTCTTTGACTTTCAGCTCCAGTTCACGGTTTAACGCTAACGTCTTTCTTTCCGCTTCCCATCTGGCTGCCATGGTTGAAGCAAACTGACGCATTTCAAAAGGATGAAACGGCTTTTGGATATAAAGCAAACGGTCGGCAGGTGGAACACGTCTTCCAATTTCAGCCGGATCAATGTCAGAATAACCGGTAACGATAACAATTTGAGTGTCCGCACAGATAGCACGAATATTCTCTGCAGTCCAGATACCATCCGGGCCAGGGGGCATACGAATATCCAGAAAGGCAATGGCAAACGGATGACCTTCAGATTCAGCAACGGATACGGCTTTAACCGCTTCTTCGCCCTGCCGACAAAGCGTAAGATCATACACCGGTTTATCTGGTTTTATTATCGTATTTCCGTTGCTGAGCAATTCATTTCTAAAAACATCCGTTTCAGGTTCAGAAGTACGGGTAACATGATACTGCCCAAGGACATGATCATATAACTCCAGAATCATCTCCTCATCATCGGCCACAAGGATTTTTATGCGTTTGGGGTCTTTATTTGCCATAGCTAGATTTTATTTAGAAGTTAAAAAAAATTCATTTATAATATATAGGGTTTACAGGCTATTTAGAAACATACAGCACTGGAAATATGTTGCCATTATTCATATCGATGATTAGCGAAAAGGCGATATGTTGCACCTAGCATCCATTGTATTAACTGGCGTAGATAATTGCGTTTCATACGATCTGAATAGTAAGCTATAGGTATTTACAGCAACAATTATGCCGAAATGGGTTCAATAGAATATTAAATATATTTTCTATAAATAAAGGTACTTATCTTTACTTATCAATAAATTAATCCGTACAAATAAAAAATATTGATACGGAAACGATGACTTGTCGTCAAAATTTTGACTCTTTTTTAGATATGGACTTAGGTATGACAACCTAAAGGGTAGCCAAATGGATTTTTAGACATGGTTTGACAGCTGTACTAAAAGTAGCTTGTAGGTTACCGTCTATTGAAGCTACTATTTGGCGAATTGATGGTTTAGAATATAAACCACAACGTAAGCGTTCAAGGGGTTCGTCTTTTGATTTTATACGGGTTTTAGGATATATGTAATTGCAGGGAGCTGACTCGAAATAGAG
>CP070768.1:1996611-1999645 GCA_020345745.1 Desulfobacterales bacterium | reverse complement strand
TCCCAGGCAGAAAACAAACCGACAAAAATAAAAGGCTGATTATTAAGGAGTTTTACATGTCGATTTCACGTAGAAAGTTTTTGGGGTGGGTCGGCGCCGCCGGTCTGAGCACAGTGTGGAGCGGTCCGGCCTCGGCTGCCACAACGAAACATTTTGAAGGGTATCCTGACAGCCTCGGTGTTCTGTTTGACAATTTACTCTGTATCGGATGCCGGACATGTGAAGAAGCATGCAACAAGGTCAATGAATTACCACCGCCTGAACAGTCGTTTAAAGACCTCTCGGTACTCGACCAAAAGCGGCGGACAACGGCTAAAACCTATACGATTGTCAATCGATACAACAGTTCCAAAGGGCCAATGTTCCGTAAAATTCAATGCAATCACTGTCTGGAACCTGCTTGTGCATCGGCATGCTTTGTAAGCGCATTCAAAAAAACCAAAGAGGGAGCGGTAACTTACGATGCATCTGTCTGCGTGGGTTGTAGGTATTGCATGATCGCCTGCCCATTTGAGATACCCGCCTATGAATACGACAAGGTTTTAGAGCCACGGATTATGAAGTGCACCATGTGTTATCCGCGCGTTATCAAAGGGCTTCTTCCCGGCTGTGTCGAGATATGCCCCACCGAGGCGCTTTCTTTTGGAAAGCGCAAAGACTTGATCCGAATGGCCAGGGACCGGATACACCGATATCCTGATCGGTATGTTGATCATATATATGGCGAACATGAAATGGGCGGAACCAATTGGCTATATTTATCCGGAGTACCATATACAGAAGTGGATATGCGGGAAGATCTGGGTGTAACACCGGCATCTGAATTGACGGCCGGAGCGCTGTCGTCCGTCCCGATGATCGTCGGTCTGTGGCCTGTCCTTCTTACCGGAATTTATGCCATAAACAAGCGGAGCGATAAAATTGCCAAGCATGAGAGAGAGCTAGCCGTTGACCAAGCTGAAAAGGCGGCAAGCGAAGAGGCTGCCAAGTCGAAAGCCAAGGAGGATTCCTGATGTACGAAAACGATTCAACCGACGAAAAATCATGGATAACTCCGTTTAATGTTGTAGCGGGACTTATTGTGGTAATCGGTCTTGTTATCACCATCTTACGATTTACGGGTGGACTGGCTACAGTTACTAATCTTTCGGACTACAACCCCTGGGGAATATGGATCGGTTTTGATCTGCTTGTAGGTGTTGCCCTGGCTGCAGGAGGATATGTCACTTCTGCGGCGGTTTATATCTTTGGCATGAAACGATACCATTCCGCGGTTAGGCCGGCTATTCTCACCGGGTTTTTAGGGTATGCCCTCGTAGTTCTCGCCCTTCATTATGATGTCGGGAGACCGTGGCGACTGCCGTATCCCTTTATCGTTCAGCAGGGAACAACGTCTGTTTTATTCGAAGTGGCCGCCTGCGTTGCCTTGTATCTTGCTGTTCTATTTATTGAATTTTCTCCTGCAGCCATGGAGTGGCTCGGCATAAAAAGGGCTCGCAACCTGGTTGATAAATTGACGCTGCTTCTAACCATACTGGGCGTAGTTCTCTCAACCATGCACCAGTCTTCTCTGGGTGCGCTTTTTCTCATAGCACCCTCCAAACTCCATCCATTGTGGTATTCACCTTTTTTACCGATATACTTCTTTATTACAAGTATCATTGCCGGACTTTCTATGGTCATTCTGGAAAGTACCCTTTCATACCGCTACTTAAAGCACAAGATGGATGAGGTTTATCTGAAGGAGAAAAATGATGTGACACTGGGATTCGGGAAAGCCGCATCGTTTGTTCTGGCAGGTTATTTCATCATAAAATTTTTCGGATTATCATCGGGGAACGATTGGCGTTACCTTGGAACAGGATATGGAATATGGTACCTTGTAGAGCTGTTCGGATTTGTCGCTCTACCGTGCGTATTATATGCGGTTGGTGTTCGGGAAAAAAACTTGGTGCTGATCAAGTGGACATCGGTTTTGGCTGTATTGGGTATCGTTGTTAATCGGTTCAATGTGTGTCTGATCGCGTTCAATTGGCATTTGCCATCGAGTGAACGCTATGTGCCACACTGGCTTGAAATTGGCATCTCGATTTTTATCGTTACCCTGGGTATCCTTGCCTTCAGGTTTATCGTCACCCGGATGCCTATCTTGTATACACATACTGACTACAAGGATAGCCATTAAAAAAAGGATCAATAGCGTATGGACAACGTATTTTATACACTTCACGATTTCTTCTTCCACACCGAAAGCATCACTTATTTGCTGATCGTACCTGTTTTAGTGGGGATCACCTTATTCTGGAAATTTCTTGCTGAAAAAGAGGATGAATAGCTTTTTTTGAACCATCGTATCAGATAACCAGGGGAACGATCTCACTAGGGTGTTTGATCAATATTTCAGCCCCGCTATACTTCAATTCTTTATACGTTTTAAACCCCCAAAGCACACCCACGGGAAACATTTTGGCAGCGACAGCTGTCTTCATATCAACAGCAGAATCGCCCACAAAGAGAATCTGATTGGGTAAAAGCCCCATGCTTTTGGAAATTTGCCTTGCACCTGTAGGATCTGGTTTTGGAGGAATTCCGGTCTGTTGACCCAATACCAAATCGAATGGAATGTTAGGAAAAAATTCTCTCACGCACTTGATGGTAAAATCGTGTGATTTATTCGAAAGCACAGCTAGCTTTACATTCTCGGCAGCAAGCTTTTCAAGGGTTTCGATAATACCGTCGTAAGGTCTGGTCATCCGATTCCAGTTTTGCTCGTATGCGCTATGAAATTCTTTCACACATTCTTTTACGGTATTTTCATCCCGGCAATCTTCAGGAAGCGAACGGGTAATCAGCATAGCGATACCGTCACTGATAAAGGAACGGTAATCCGCTAACTGGTGGGTAGGTAAGTGCCGCCCTTCAAGGACCCTGTCAACGGTCATCGCAATATCTGTCAGCGTGTCGAGCAGCGTCCCGTCGAGGTCGAATAGAACAGCTTTATAGATCATATTAATTGAAAATTAGAGGATTGTTT
>CP070768.1:1989820-1996511 GCA_020345745.1 Desulfobacterales bacterium | reverse complement strand
GGACATCCTCTTGGAATCACCGGGGGGATGCTATTGAATACATTGCTGGATGAACTGGAAAGGAGAGACAAGCAAACCGGGCTGTGTACTTTATGTGTCGGTGGCGGCATGGGGATAGCGACCATTATCGAAAGGGTTTAGCTTTTTAGAAGGTGCCGAGTTGGGTCTGGTTTGAGCGAGGCAATATGACCATTCACTACAGAAAAGATGATCACGATATTGTTGTTTTGAGCATGGATATGGCAGGGCGTTCTCAGAATGTTATTAATGATGACCTGCTAAACGCATTGCGGAGCGTGAGTGCGCAACTATTTTCTGAGGAAAACCTGGCCGGCATTATTATTACTTCCTTAAAAAAAGACTTTCTGGCCGGTGCGGACATCGATAAGTTGTATCAGGTGACAGATCCCACAGCCATGATGGCGTGGCTGGAAACCTATAAGGCTGTTCTCAGAAAATTGGAAACCATGGGTAAACCGCTAGTGGCTGCTATCAATGGGACTGCTTTGGGAGGGGGATACGAAATTGCACTGGCATGTCATTATCGTATCGCCCTGAACAGTTCCAAGGCAAGAATCGGACTCCCGGAAGTAAAACTTGGCGTTCTTCCCGGAGCAGGGGGGACGCAACGATTACCCAGGATGATCGGCATCCAAAATGCACTTCCATTGATGCTGGAGGGAAGGGCGTTCAATCCAGAAAGTGCCTTGCGACACGGTCTGATCGATGAACTGGCTGACGATGTGCCGGATATGATGGAACGGGCTAAAACATGGATATTTGCCCATCCTGAATCGAAACAGCCATGGGACCGAAGCCATTTTAAATGGCCCGGAGGGAATAACCATGACCCGAACATTTCTCAATTGTGGGCTGTAGCGCCTTCCATGCTGAACCAAAAAACCAGAGGAAACTACCCAGCCGCTCAGCATATTCTTTCTTGTGTTTATGAGGGTGGATGGATCGATTTTGATACAGCCTGCCGGGTGGAATCCCGTTATTTTGCCAACCTGGCCACAGGTAGGGTCGCCAAAAATATGATTAATGCTTTCTGGTACCAATTGAACGATGTCAAAAAGGGTAAACGCCGTCCAGAAGGTTTTGAAAGACACCACTTCAAGAAAATCGGCATTCTGGGTGCCGGAATGATGGGGTCGGGTATCGCTTACGTTGCTGCAGATGCAGGTATGGAAGTTGTCCTTAAGGATATCTCAAAAAAAATAGCAGAAAAAGGAAAACAATATTCAGACGGGCTGCTGGAAAAGCGAGTTAATAAAGGCCGGATAGACCCTGAAAAGAAAATGGAAGTTTTGAATCGTGTGTTGGCGACAGAAAATACTGACGACCTGAAGGGGTGTGATTTGATTATCGAGGCTGTTTTTGAAGATCGGGGGTTAAAGGCCAAGGTTATTCAGGAAGCTGAGGCACACCTCGAGGAAACTGCCATTATAGGCACCAACACTTCAACCCTTCCGATTACGGGATTATCCGAACACGCTGTAAGGCCATCTAATTTTATCGGGTTGCATTTCTTTTCCCCGGTCCACCGAATGCCTCTGGTGGAAGTCATAGTAGGCAAACATACCAGCCGAGAGACGCTGGCAAAGGCGTTTGATTTTGTACAGCAGATCAACAAGACACCCATTGTGGTCAATGATAGTCGTGGGTTTTATACTTCCCGTGTTTTTGCGACCTATATTTTGGAAGGGGTTGCCTTGCTGCAAGAGGGGCAGCATCCACGGACGATCGAGTCAGCAGGCCTGCAGGCAGGTATGCCGGTTGGCCCCCTGGCGTTGATGGATGAAATTAGCCTATCCTTGGTTTTACATGTCATTGAACAGACCAAGAAAGATTTTGCCAAAGCAGGGAAACCATACGCAACTCATCCTGGTGAAGCGGTGGTTTTAACGATGGTAAATACCTTCGGGCGGCTGGGAAAGAAAAATAAAAAAGGGTTTTATGAATATCCACATGGGAAAGAAAAATATCTATGGCCTGAACTGCAAAAGCATTTTTTACCAGCTGCTCAAGAATTATCGCAAGAACAAATGATGTCTCGCATGATGTTCATTCAGGCATTGGAAGCTGCTCGGTGCTATGAAGAAAATATCATAACTAATGTTGCCGAGGCGAACATCGGCAGCATTTTCGGATGGGGATTTGCCCCTTTTAAGGGCGGCGTTCTGCAATTTATCGGCGATGTCGGTCTAAACGAATTTGTTGACAAAGCAAAAGAGCTGGCTGAAACTTATGGAAAACGCTTTAATCCACCGGAAATACTAAATAAAATGATCGATAAAGGAGAGTCTTTCTAGTGACCCATCCCTATCGATAGGCAAATGAGTTAAATTAACTGATATTATATGGTTAAATTCAATTTGTTAAAGTAAAGATTTATATTACCCTGCACTTGCTTTCATCTCTTTGTCGTTCTCTTGCGCCCTCAATGTCAGTCATAACATATCTCATGCTGGCATCTTTTTTTATCTATCGCCGTTTAAAATGATTTATTAATAAAGGGATCTGAAGACATTATAGCTGTCCTGAAGACAATGATGCGTTCTCTGGAAATAGAACAAAGAACGACAGTACATTAGTCGTTCCCGGGGATGGCAATACTTGATTCCTGGGATATTTTCTTTTGACTGTTTTTTGACCTTGTGCTATGCACACTTTCTTTTGGATTATGAACACTATGGGAATCCATTAAAAACGCGGCATCAACACTTTTAAATTTGAATTCCCCGCTGCTTGCAGCGCGGGAAGAATTCAAATGCAGGAGAAAGGAATTATGAGTGATGAAATAGAGGTTAAAGGGTCATTTAAATACGAAAAAGATAGTAAACGGTATCATCGATTTCAGATTGAAACCGACGTCGGCATTGTTGGTACGGTTTATATACCAAAAAACATTGAGTCCGTGCCCAAAAAACTTATCTTTGAATATGCTGAGAAAGAATAACAAAGGAAGACCCCCAAGGACAGGCATCAAGCCCTTGGGGGCGTGACAGGAGAATAGAAGGACATGTTGCAGCAGCAGTCCTCCAGCCCTCTATACAATACTACAATGTGGTATGTCAAGGATAAATTTGTTCCTTTTCATAAATAGCCTGAGGCTTGTCAGAATTATGCAGGGACTGGGGACTTGCCTAAATGAATTCATGCGGCAGCAACTAGGCATTCCACATAAGGATAATTTTAATCGGAACATATTGTATGGGGTTGCCTAAGAAGGAAAAATAATTGAGAAAGGAAAGTAAATAACAGGAACGTGTTCGGTAACTTATAAAAGACCCATAGACTTTAGCACACCATCAACCTGGGTCGTTGTCATGTATCCTTTTTCAAATAAAATCTCTCCAATGGGTCGACGTTTGGCGCTCTCCAGCTCTTCGGTAACCTGAATCACCAATGCTTCATATGCCTGTTCAAAGGCAATATAACCTTTTTCAATGGCTAACCTGCCAAAACGTTTGTCAAACATATCATTAGACATTTCAGGCCACCTTAATTTAGATCGGATATTTCTTTGGTTAATTAGATAAGATCTTTATATTTGTTTGGATTCGAATATGTGGCGGTTACCGTAATACTGGAATCTAATATCGGAACATATTGTATGTCAAGCATTATTTTACCACAAGATATAATGGTATATCGAATCAGGAATATATCGTATTTTGCTGACAAAATCTGGCTAATAATTTCATGAAATATTCGGAAAGGTTGAGACCTTTGAAACATGTTCAGTTCAGCTCGAAGTCAAGGAGGGCGGAAATGTTAATCTACCAGCGAACTTTGGCGGATTAACAGTCGGTCTCGATTCCGAGATGGAGTAAAGGAGGGCGATTTTCAAGCCTCACGTTGTGAGTCGATAGAACAAAAAAATGCCCCTGGCTTGGATGGCCAGGGGCTATAGAAAGGAGGTTTAAGAGGCAAAACTATACAGTTAACCACTTAACCTGATAGATAATAATACCACTTTGTAGCATTTCAAGGGCGGTTTGAATAATTTTGTTTGTGCTTAAAAGTAAGCGTCTTGGAAGCCGGTTCTTGCCAAAGCCATGAAAAGAGGAGATGTAAAAGCATATCATTGCACGGTGCCCAACTGTGCACAATCGAACTGCGTCGGGTTCATCATTATTTCCTTGAAGCGTAACATTTGCGCTCGTAGTATGCGGATGTCTCCGAGTCAAACACAGCTTCATGCTCATGAACGTATTTGACACCCTCCCAGAAGCCACAAGCCAGTACTACCGGTTCCCCTAACGCAAACTTCCTGCCGCAGGCCGCACAGCCCTCGGCATTATAGGTGTTGAGCTTTTCGAGGTCCATGATGGTCTTCAGGTTTGACCTTAAGGTTTCCATATCGTTTCCCCTGCTGTTTCCGAAGTTTACTAAAGTTCATCAAGATATTCATTGTTAAACATTAGAATGATGCCTAATATGTCAAGGCCCGGGCGAAACCGTTTCGATACGGTAAGAAATGTCAGGTTTTGAAAAGCGCGATTTCTATGGTATAATCCCAATGTTTCAATATTTTTGAGAGATAAAACACCAACCACCATATCATGCACGTCATCTTGAAATGAGATAAATATACTGAAAGAAAAATAAATGGTTGGCAAAGAAAATGATACTTTAAGCACAACTCAACTGGCAATGGTTATAGAAAAAATACCGGTAGGTATAACGGTAATAGACTTAAAAGGTCACGTCCTTTACTATAACGAGTACTGTTCAAAATTTGTTGATCGAAAGCCTGAATATATTGGTCAAGACATAAGAATTTGTCACAAGAAGCCAGAAAGCATTGTTAAAATAGACAGGATCTTAACAGATATAAAAGAGGGCAAAACAAGAGCGTTTTATTATGAGACGGTAAGAAGCGGAAAAAAGTTAGCAGTCACCGTCTCACCCTATGAGGCTAATGGGCAGTTGATTGGATTTATCCAGAGTTTTGTCATTAAGCAGTGTTATACCTCTTATGAACCGGCAACAGCGAGCGCATTCCCCGTAGCTTGCTGCGGGGTTAGCGAGCGAATATAAAAATTACAGAATTCCTTACCGGGAAGATTCCCTGCAGCTTGCTGCAGGGTACTCTTCAATTACCACCCTATCCTTCAATTCTGGGTAAACGGTGTTGGAATTCTAGCGTAAGTCTGTCCGATATTTCCACAACCAAAACACCATTTTATTATGATTTTTTTAATACCTCGTGTGCTTGTTGGAGAGCAACGGAAATCCCGCCCAGCGGGGTGGCGGGGGGACCTCATTATTAAGTATCTGAAATTCAATTATTTAGAAAAGTCGTTTGCACAGTCAAACGCCAAGGAATATTAGACATCTATTGGATCTAGGAGATTTTTATGAAGCTTGAAAAAAATACACTCAATATTCTTGAAAAAGCACTTTATCGGCTCGAAAGTGGATTCAAAGCATTACCTGACCATGCGCCCAAATATGATACCGAAAGAATAGAAGAAGTCATTCTGGAAGTAGCAGAAATTATGAAAGATAATTACCCGTATTTTCATCCCTTTTATGCAGGTCAAATGCTTAAACCCCCGCACCCAATCGCGCGTGTGGCATACATGCTGTCACTTTGGATTAATCCTAATAACCATGCACTTGATGGTGGACGAGCAAGTTCAAATCTTGAAAAAGAGGCTGTGGCCGAAATTGCAAAGCTTTTTGGCTGGGAACATTTTCTGGGGCACCTGACGGGTGGCGGCACAATGGCCAATATGGAGGCACTATGGATATCAAGACAGTTAAAACCTGGCATGAAAGTGGTTGCGTCAGAGCAGGCGCATTACACCCACAAGCGCATATCCGATGTCCTTTGCATAAATTATCAATCGATTCCCTGTGATGAAAAAGCCAGGATAGATATTCATTCGCTTAAAAGAATTCTGGATAAAGGTGATGTTGGTACCGTTGTTGCGACAATTGGCACAACAGGAACGGGATCTGTTGATCCGTTGCCAGAGCTTATCGATCTAAGAGAACAATATAAATTTCGTCTACATGCTGATGCTGCTTACGGTGGCTACTTTATCCTTGCAGACAACCTGAAGGCAAATACGCAGGGCGCTTATAACTGCCTCAATGAGGTCGATTCCATGGTAATTGATCCTCACAAGCACGGTTTGCAACCATATGGCTGCGGTTGCATACTTTACAGAGATCCCGGTGTCGGTCAGTTCTATAAACATGATTCGCCATATACGTATTTTACATCCTCTGAATTACATCTTGGTGAAATTAGTCTAGAATGCTCTCGGCCAGGCGCATCTGCTGTTGCACTTTGGGCAACGCAGAGGTTATTGCCCCTGGTTCCAGGAGGGGAGTTTGCTCAAGGCTTAGTAAAGGCGCGCAAGGCAGCTCTTTTGCTCTATGAAAAGCTGGCCTCTGATAAACGATTCAAAACAATCCTTCCTCCTGAGCTAGACATATTGGTTTGGGCACCCAATGGTGTAAGCGCAAGCCAAATTTCAAAGCGGACCGAAGAAATTTTTCACGCTGCAGCAAAAGAGAATATACACTTAGCAACTTTCAAATACCCTTCTTCATTATTACAGACTATATGGACTGATGTAACTTTTGACCAACAGGGCGTTACTTGTTTGCGATCGTGCATGATGAAGCCCGAGCACTATGATTGGGTTGAGAGGATCTGGAAAATATT
>CP070768.1:1981730-1989720 GCA_020345745.1 Desulfobacterales bacterium | reverse complement strand
GTGTCGGGGTGGGCGTAGCTGCGATTGGCCACGCGCAGGTCGTTAGAGAGGTGGCTCAAGGAAGACCCGCGCAAAACCCGGGACGTGCTACCTGCAGCACCAGGACCCGGAGGATCATTGGGGGGGCTGACCGTGTAATAATCAGACTGGTACCAGTCGTTTACCCACTCCCATACGTTCCCGGCCATATCGTACAGCCCGTAGCCATTGGGTGTATAGTACTCCACCTGACTTGTGTCATTGTCCCACGGATCCCCGGAGTCCCAGAAATTGGCATCCGTGCCGTTGATCGAGTCACCCCACGGGAACCGCTTGTCCGAAAGCCCGCCGCGGGCCGCATACTCCCACTCCGCCTCTGTAGGCAGTCGCTTGCCGCCTGCCCACGAGCAGTAGTCCGTGGCCTGATTCCAGTCTACATGGATCACCGGAAAGTCGTCATAGGCCGGATTCCCGTAATAGGTCATACGCGTACAGCTGCTCGGTTGGGTCGGAGGTGTGCATGCCCCATCGTTCACGCACTCAGCGTACTCAGCATTCGTCACTTCGTGCACGTCCATCTCAAAAGCCGAGATGCACACGTTGTGCACCGGCAGCTCATCCTCGTCGCCTTCGCTAAAGGCGTCTCCCATGTCAAAACAGCCGGCAGGGATTTGGCCCGGGACTTCCTTATCTGCTAATAACAGTAAATAAGTGGCTGGATTCATGTTTCCACCATAAGAGTCGGACGATACAGATACTGAAATTAGTATCAGAGCTAGATATAAGAGGAGCATATTTTTACTCATGTCTACCGAACTTTCCGGGTTAATTAAATTTGCTGTAAATACAAATTAATTTCACATTTAGCTCCATCGTCATTCCGGGTTAGACCCAGCAAATAAAAAGTGTCAAATCCTGATCAGTGACTAATTGGTCGTCTGCGATCACAAACACAGTCATCATCTGGCTATATTTTAATTGCACTATTCAAGGTTTGACACCCAATTTTTTTGCAATATTTGGGAAAATATTTTCACCCGTAATAAAAAACAAAAACCCCACCTCTCGAAGAAATGGGCACACTGTTCAAGTGTTAACTATCTATCAGGTATCCGGTAATGGTAACAGGAACCTGTTCGTTATGAGCATTTTCAAGCTTTACTTGAGTTTCAGGAGCAAACGGAATGCCGGTTTTGAAGTGGATGGATAATTCTTCAAGGCCAGTGCTGGTGTTAAATTCTAGCCGGACTTTTGACTTAATGCTGTCATTTTCCATAAAAGTCCAATAAGCGGAATCAGGGCTAACAACATCAGTAAGAATAAACGTTTTCCCGGCAGGAATAGTCATCATTGTTCTCAGTTCCCCAGGCGTTAATTCGCCATAAGCACTCACAACGTCCGGGTGCTGGTATCGCGTCCCCGTAGGAATCACGTAAAAATCAGCAATGGCAAGGTTCCAAATACTTGCAATGGTTAAAACGATGGTGATAAAAATTAGGAGCTTTTTCATGGCATACCTCCATTCGTTGAAAATAGAAAACCCCACTCTCTCATTTGAGAAATGGGGTTGATAGTCAGAGCATATGTCCTCCGGTAAGGGTTATTAATTTTGGTTTAAATTTGACTCTCTAATATATAGTCAGTAGATGGGCTGAGGATTTGCCCTGGTTTCCTAATACAGTTATGTGTGCATTATCTCTAACTTTAGAGGCGCAGTCACATTGTTGATATATAGCAGAAATATGCAGTCAGCTTACATCGCTGTTACATTGGAATATCTGTATCCTTAACGCCTTCCTCAGGAGCCGAGCAGTAGCGAAAACTCTTGCAGGTAAAGTTTATGTATTGTGCGTCGGTTCAGAACCGATCAGGTGAAAATCGAAAGGCTCGTTCTCGAATGGTAACCTTAGGCTCCAACGTATGGCTACGAGTAACTCTTTGAGCTTTCTGTCATGTGCCTCTATGCTGCGATTTAGATTCGATAATTTCGCCTCGTCGTGGAACGCCATAAGGGCGGTGATCACCTTGGGAGGCGCGACTAATACGACGATGTTGGCAGCACGTGCGAATCTTCGGTTGGCTTCCTCCTTGTCAACGCCGTCAACGGCTAAATCTGAAATGGCCAGCAAGAGCTCTCTATAATGCTCAAGCTTTCGCTGTTGAAGGGCGTCTAACCGTTCGGCGCGCTTTGTAAGCCAGAAGGAAAGTGCTGCAACAATGATACTAACCGCACCCGCGATAATTGCGACTGTGATAGTAGGATCCATGGTTCACCTCATGTATAAGGGTGTCAAACCTTGAATAGTGAATAGTATTGTTCGAATGTAATTAAATAATTATGCAATTTGAATCATGATAATTATAACTTTGACTTTGACCTGCAGATAGAAAAGTCAATCGTAAACAAACTATGTTTTTATAATAGATTAAGTCCAAATAATCTTTTCTTTGAATAATGCTATAAGATATGGTTAGAAAAGCTTTTATTCATATACCGTTATCTAATTAAGAATAATTGATAGGTGTTATTCACTATTCAAGGTTTGACACCTACTTTTGGAAATTGGTGGCGTGAAAATCGGTGTTCAATAATTAATATTCAAGACGGGGTACTTCATTCTGCCCTTTTCTTTTGTTAAGACATCATCTTGAAGATTTTGATCCGTTGATTAAGCAAGACAGCAAATATGCTAACCAAGAAAACTATCCTACCGATCCATTTCAATGCCTGAAGAATGGCTATATTCATGAAAATTTTGTCAGTGTCTGCTACTTTTAACCACCCGTCTAAAAGAGACAAACCATTTTCAAAAAGAATCCAAATCGAAATTATAAATAAGATGTAGAGAATATATGTTAATATCGCCGCACTTTGTGTCTTTCCACCAAACGTCCAAATGGATGATGTTGAGAAGTCAGTTTTATCCTGATGATTTATTTTTATCTTTTCACCTATGTAACTATAATGTCTTGACAATGCGATAATTAGCCAGAATACATACAACAACACTACTATTAAGATGAGCGAATAGAGCTGGATCAATTGCTCCAGTGACAAAATTACTTTCACCCACTTGGGAAAGAATTCGTCCAATACTGTTTTTAGGTAAGCGTTTGCCTGGTCAATCCTTGACTCTATATCTTTTATTTGGCCGTTTCGATTATCAATTTCCTTGCTTATGATGTCCAATTTTCTTTTGATTAAAGCGCTAAAAGACCGCATTTTACTGTTGATAGACCTGGTTAGCTCCCTCATTGTCTCGTCTTTTCTATATATAGTAGCGTACCAATTTACATCGATGTGATCTATCTCCCAGCGGTAGATAAATGACTCCAAATTGTCCAATTCTATTGACAGTTCTGGGAACATTTCCGCTGCGTTAAGATCTTTTTGATGGACACTTTTCAGAGGTGCAATAATGTCATTCCGTATCTGCTCTGCAATACTACCTATTGTGGCATTGGCAAATTCCTGCGGATCTTCATCCGGTTGTATTTCCTGAAATTTCTTAATCAGTTCATCTTTTTCTTTCTCCCAGGGCCGTTCACGCACGATTGTTTGAACAGAGTTGAAGGTGTCTTCAAGTTGTTTCCAGATTTTGTTCTGAGCTTCAAGGGTATTTTTATCCTCTTTATATTTGATAATAGGCTTAGTGAGCTCTTGGGTATTTTCATTGAAAGGTACGATGATTCTTGTCAGTATTAAGAAACCAAATATCAGAGTAAGAATTATCACCCGTTTAATGAGTTTGTTTTGCTCTTTCCATATTTCCATATGTCGTTGCAAACGGAATTCATCACTGCTTAACATTTATTTGCTCCTTTATTCTGATAATTTTTGAATGCACTTGTGCATTGGCTACAGAAAAAAATCTCATCAGGACTATCTGCAAACGATAAGGCTCCCCATAAGACATATTGATTTCTATCAGAAGTGAGGTAAACAAATTTTGATTGTCTTCTCCACATACTTGTCACCTTAATTGGTTATAGATTAATGGAATTCAGCATCTATGCCAGAGGGAAGCAGTCTTTAGAAGTTGAGAATCAGTTCAGCAGTGAAGATGGATAACAGAATAAAATATATAAAAGTCAAAATGAGCGTGAGATTGAGCTTCAGATAAGCACAATGTTGACGTCTAGGTATTATCGGCAATATTGAATGTCAAGCAATTTCACAGTATCAATTTATAGAATATATATTAATAAACAAGCCTTTTTAAAAACCTGTTATGTAATTATGCAATCACAGAAATGTGCAAACTTGAGATCGGTAGATGAAGTTCTAAAAATTTGAATTCTTCATGAAACCTGAAATATCTTGCTAATACCAAAATGGTAGCTAAATCTGCAATATGAAATGGATACTACAAAAAGCTTGAATCAATTTTCCAGGATTCACGATGAATTCTTGATACGATTTGTCAATCTGAAAAAATTAGAAGTTGTAATCCCTGAAATAAATAGCAGATATCTTTACTTTTGAAATTACTTTTAACGCCACAATATGTTGAGGTCTGAATCATTATTCCGGTAGGCTAAAAGTTCTTTATAATTATATGTTGGTCAATTGCAATTATATTTGGATAAGCTTAAATATTTCTACGGGTTCAATTTTTCCTTTTACGGTTGTAGCCGGCAACTTTTCAACATTAATGCTGTCCTCTAGTCTTGCTCTAGTTGTGGCACTAATAAGGATGTCTGTGTTGAACTCTTTATTCAGACCTTGTATCCTGGAAGCCACGTTCACAGTATCGCCGACAAGAGCATAAGAGAGACGATCTTCACTGCCGATATTGGCAGCAACGACGTTGCCGGTGTGGATGCCGATGCCGTGGCTTAAATGTCTGTAGCCTTGCTGTTGCAGTTTATCGTTTACCAAAACTAGACGCTCCCGCATCGCAAGAGCTGCTCTGGCAGCATGGGTGGGATGATTTTCCAGCGCTAAAGGAGCCCCGAAAACAGCTTCAATCTCATCACCAATAAACTGCAGCACCAACCCGTGATGTTGAACAATAGCATCAGCCATTTCGCTGAAATATCCATTTATGATTTTTATCACTTCTTTGGGTGGAGTGGATTCAGCTAGTGTAGTGAAGTCTCTCAGATCGGCGAATAGAACAGTTACATCTTTGGTTTCTCCATCTAGAGGGATACGACCTTCTAAAATTTGGTCCCGAACTTCGTGGGTTACATATTTTCCGAAAGCGTCCATTATCTTTGTTTTCAAACGCTCTTTTTCGATGATTTCGTCCACCATCCTGGCGTTTTCAATGGCCATAGCCCCCTGATTTGCCAAAGTATTGAGCAGGTTGATGTCTTCTCTGCGATAAAATTTACCCGATTTTTTTCGACCCAGGGATATCAATCCTGTCAGCTGATCTTCATAAATTAGAGGAACGACAATCTTTGCGCCAAATTGCTCTAAGGTTTTCATACACTCATATCTGTTGTCATCAAAAAAAGGATCCTCCCAGATATCGTATATGGTTACGGTCTTTTTCCATTCTGCCATTTTGCTGATAAAGGGTTCGCCAAACGCTAAATTCTGCAATTGAACCGCTGGCGGCTTTTCCGCAGCATCTTTCTCTTCAAATTCTCCGTCTTCGCGGTTATTCTTTTTTTGTTCAGGGTCACCGGACTGGATGAGGCAATCGTACGATTGTTTTTCCTTGTTTAAAATCATAACAGCGCCCGCATCGACAAACATGGGCTGCAGAGCGAAGTGCATGATGCTCTTTCCGATTTCATCCAGATTCAGCAGCGACCGCATGGTCTCGCCGATCTTTTCGACGGTTTCCTGGTAGTCATACTCCAGACGATAAAACACCCGATCGATCACCCTCTGCACCCGGTTGCGAATCGGATTGAACAAAAAAACAACTGCCAATATAAAAACAAGCGGGAACACCGGAGACTTGGCAAATTCAAAACCGCCAAATGCTAAATTGGATACCAGCACAATTATCCCGTAAAGACCGGCGATTGTGCCGGTCGTGAGAATATACCCGTAAGTGCGCTTTATAATTGCGTCTATATCGAAGAGATCGTGTTTGACGATGGAGTAAGCGATAAACGATGGAAAAGCGATAAAAAATGGCAAATAATAATTAAAGGAAGGCACAAGGTATACTTGGAATAGAGCAGAAATTGTGAAATCCAGCAGTGGTATCGAAGACGCGATGAGGGTACCCAGTATGATCATTCTTGCTCGGATTCTCACCATCTCCGATAGAGAAGTAAGTCTCAGTTGAATGGTGGATCCCAGTAAAACTATAATGCCAATAACCATGTATCCTGACAAAATAATAAGCAAAGTCCTTGGTACGTCCAAGAAAGTTGGCGTTATAATGCGAATACTAATTAACAGAAATGTTGAAATAGCATATGGAACAAACTGAGAAAAGGAATACTTTTTTAATAATAAACGTTCTTCTGGAAAGCATAAAGCCAGATGAATCCAACCTGCTGGTAAAAAACAATATGCAAAAAGAATTACGTTCTCCAGCCAAAATGGTTTCATTACACCAGCTTTAAATAGAAATGTGAGCATAAGTCCCATATTAAATACAGTACTGAAGAACACCCAGCTGGTTCGTCGATGCGGTTTCATTAAAAAAACTATGGTTCCAATACTAAAATAACAAAGGCCAACCAGAAATGGAAATCCGCTTAATCTGATAGTTTTTTTTAAACCCAACGGGATATTTTCAACTGTGACTTCTAACTGCTGATCCCTCCTTTGTAAAAGATAGATATTCTGTTCATCCAGCCCCCATTGTTTTGCTGAATTGAACTCTACGTAATTTTTATATGTTTTACCGTTCACCTTCAATATCAGGTCTCCGGCTTGCAGCCCAGCCTTTTGGCCATGTTCTCTCACCACTCCTACAACATGTATGCCGGTGGCGTTGCGAAAACCAAATCCAAATTCCGGGGCATCCTTCCATTTGAAAATATTATAAAGGTAAAGAAGAGAAATTGCAGCTGTTGCGGTTACAATTGAGTTAAATAATATTTTGGAGAGAATATTTTTTCTTTCGACCGTTTCCATGGCACTTTCTCCTCATCGGGGACGTAGGTCTTTTCCGCATACTATATATTCTTCCAGAAGACGGTGAAAACCACTAAAGCCGCCGATAGTGCAAGATAAAGCTGTGCCAACCAATTTCCGAAAGGCAGGATGATGTTTTTAACCCGGAAAAATAGCAAAAACAGGATCGTGTGCTAAACTGGACGAAGGTCATTTTTAATTTTATAAACAACCTCTGAAGCATTCCGAACCTCAATATATAGTGGTTCTGCTGTCCAGTTCATTATTTGGTGTATCTTGCCACTATCTGCAAAATAGAAAAAATACAGATACGTGAATGATATTGGAAAACAAAAACCCCATTTCTCGAAGAAATGGGGTCTTGATAATCAGAGCATATGCCCTCCGTTATGGATTGGCTGATGAGTTCTAGTTGTTTAAGACAAACATAACTATTTAAATAGCAAAGATAGACAGAAGTGGTCAAATAAAAAAGCCGCAATCACTATGGATTGCGGCTAATTATTTACAAATGGTGCCGTAGACCAGCTGACGATCGATACCATTAATGCCAATATCAAGGCATTTAGTGAAGCCATTGACATTAGAAAAAATGAACAGCGATCCAGCGAAGAATTACTTAATCTCAAAAAGCGATTGGCCACCATTGAAAAACAACTGAAACAGGATAAGCCGGGAAGAAAGCGCAAGACTTAACACCTTGTTAAGATTCGATGCCAGATTTATAAATCCCGCTCTCATCGTTGCAGCATGAGAAGCGGGATTTTTTGTGATCGGATATGCAGTCCCTCACCTGGCCTCTCTCACTCAAGGGGGGAGGCAGGGGTAAATTTAAATTATCGATATAATCACAAATATAGAAATATAAGGGACGTCCCCCTTATTTCTGATAACTTTCTTGCTATCCAAAAATCCTGTTTCTGATCAGGTGACGGCGGCCCGGATGTGGTATTTGGG
>CP070768.1:1978861-1981630 GCA_020345745.1 Desulfobacterales bacterium | reverse complement strand
GTTTGCAGCAAAGAACGTTTTTCCAACGCCACCCTTTCCTCCTGCAACAGGTATGATAAACGTTTCTGGTTTCATGGTAAAATAAGGCTAATTTTTTCTATCGTAGAGTGGGGAAGCTGTTGGTAGGAATTAATCTTGCAAAGATTAACGCTCTAAGTTCTTTTTGGTGATTTTGTTTGCAAGGCTAAAGCTTGTTGCAACTCATCATCATTGATGGCGCCTATCTCAATTAGGATATCCCCTAGCCTCCTCTTCACTCTATTGAGCGCCCAATTAAGGTCTTCGGACGTTATGTATCCCATATTCCTACATATTTCTCCAATCTTAATCGATTCCTTCTGTTGACGATTCAGTGCTAGGTGCAATTGTTCAGCTGTTATACAGTTAGACTTAACCAAAACTTCACCAAGCCTGGTCCTTTGTTCTGCGAGCGCTTTATTAAGCGCTTCTTCTGTTATATACCCTTTGGAAACTAAAGTTTCACCAAGTTTCGGTCTATCCTGGAATCCGTTTTTATCCGTATGTTCAACCATCTTACTTTTTGCTTTCTCTTATAATGATTTCTAAATAAATGGTAAGTATCTCAAAAATGCGAATACTCAACATAATTCTTTAAGAGCAACTATCCAATATTACGATTTAATTTCAAGTATGGCTGCGTAATCGTAATAATATCAAATGTTCAAACTCAATGTCAAATTTAAACAACCGCCCCTCCTTTTGTTTCTTTGTTTGGCCTGACGCGCAAGAAAATTCTCCAATGCGGCATTCACAGCAGTATAGCTTTAAAATGAGCGTCCCAAGCCCCCGTCAACACAGATACTTTGACCGGTTATATAACTCGCATCATCTGAGAGTAAGAACGCCACCATTTTAGCTATCTCTTTAACCGATCCCGGTCGTTGCATAGGAATGCTGGTTTTGGTTTCACTATCTATTGGATAACTATCGACATAGCCTGGAAGAACGCTATTCATTCGGATGCCTCGATCTGCATATCGGTCAGCGAAAAGCTTAGTGAACGCGGAAAGTGCTGCTCGCAATGATGAAGACACGGGGAAGTCCAGACTGGGCTCTCTAGCGCCAAAGGAGGATATATTCACAATACATCCACCATCTTTTTTTTCCATTATCGGAACAACATGTCTGGCGGTCCGAATGACGTTCAGCAACACAAGGTCGAGACCGTCGTGCCATGCTTGATCTGATATCCCTAAAAGATCTCCTTTTGCAGGATGACCAGTGTTGTTGACGACGGCATCAACCCTACCATAACGATTCAGAGCACTGAATACAACTCGTTCCAAATCGGATGGGTTCATGATATCACCTTGCAATCCAATCCCCTGAAGTTTATTTGCGAGTTCCAGAACAGCGTCGGAACGTGACATCAAGACCAACTCATACTCGCGTTGAGCCAACTCTGTGGCACAAGCGGCTCCCATACCCTTGCTTGCAGCTGTTACAACAGCAACCTTTTTAGACATCGATCCACCTGTTATTTATGCCGTATAACTATTGATTAAGCAGAATTAATGCACACGGACTACATATATCACTAAAATAATAAGGGCTAATCCTGTAAAAAAAAGACTTACCCTTATTGAATAAGGATGTCACTGCAATTTCAATTATCTGAAACTGAGGTTAGTATATTAAATGTAAACGCCGGATTATAATAAACAGGTAAGAGACCAACTCATCCGATCACATGTAGCCATGTTGTGCACCAGCACATCTGACAATGGATTCCAGCTGGTCGTTTCGATAACAGGCCATCACTGAAATTGAGCGTTTATTGGACGCTCTTTTAAGTTTGTGAAGATATTCTACAGTAGCCTCTATTACCTCCTTATCCAGTTGAAAACGATCGGCAAATTCCTCTACTGAACATTTGCCCCAGTCTTTCATTATCGCTTCAACCTGCTCAACCGTAGGTAGCTTTTTTCCCGTAAGGTCAGCCATGGTTCACACCTTCAAATAAAGTCCTCTTCCAACGCTCCTGATTTTTCCTTGTTGCTTCAGCCGGTAAACAATATTATGAACTTTCTTCGGAGCAAATCCAGTCTTTTCAGAGATAGTCGCAGGGCTAATGCCCTTCTTTGATCTGCTGATGATTTTAAGGACAGTTTCAGCTGCAGTTAAAGGTTTCCTAGGAGCGGCTTTTTTTGCAACCGATTTCTTCGGTTTCGACCGCGCCTTGCGAGCGGGTTTAGCTTTAACCTTTTCATCAACTCGAAACTTTGCGATAGTATCCAGCTTTTCTGCCAAGGCTTCAATCCCCTGTGCCATAGCTTTCATGCCTTCCACCACAGTTTTCAGGAATACATCAATTTCTTTCATTAGCCCTCCTCCTTAAAAAATGAATGGATTTCAATTTATGACAACAAATAACAAACTAGAAGTCAAGGATATTCATACCTCATCTAAGTCACAACATGGGGTGTTTTACTTTCCCCATTTATTCCGATTCCCCATAAAAACATAGTGCCTGAAGCTTCACCTGATATTAGATCGGTATCCTTGAGGGTGTAGCTTTAAATCCGCAAAATATTGCCCCTCGATTATTCAGACGATAAGATACCAGAATAATAAACCTAACGGATATCGATATTTGTAACGCTGTCAAATATTTTCCAGATCCTCTCAACCCAATCATAGTGCTCGGGCTTCATCATGCACGATCGCAAACAAGTAACGCCCTGTTGGTCAAAAGTTACATCAGTCCATATAGTCTGTAATAATGAAGAAGGGTATTTGAAAGTTGCT
>CP070768.1:1972856-1978761 GCA_020345745.1 Desulfobacterales bacterium | reverse complement strand
TGGATTTCTGCAGCACAATTGGGACATTTTTTCATGGCTTTCTCCTAAAATTTTCCCTTCCTTGATATATTTCACCCCAAATACGGCTCCTGACGGCCTCTATGACGGGAGCTGAAGGGTCTGAGCGATTTCGAATCAGGTTTCGTTCAGGGCACATCAACATCGTCGGATCTCAACCAGTCAGATTTTTCTGCTCTCTAAAAAATGAATCCAACGCCTCGATCACTACGCTGTTTATTGTCGAATTGTTAGCCGATGCATAGGCCTCAACCCTCTCGGCGAGTATGCAGGGGATATGTAATGTGAACTCCTTGGTTATATCAGCGCATTGATCCTTGAAATTCTCGGTGTCCATCGATTGTCCTTTTTAGTTCCATTTAAAGTGAATAGCCTGCACATAATCCTTTCAGATGCCCCAGAATCAACGACCTCTCCTTGGTTAAGGAGTTATTTCTTGAACCATGCGCCATATCCTTTTTAAAGGTAATTCAGCTTGGACCGCTGCTGACGGATTATCATCATGCACAAGAATTAACTTTAGGGACGTCCGTAAAATCTTTAAAGTGGATATCCCGGCACTTGTGCTGCGAAAAAAAAATGAGCATGGACTCATGTTAATAAAAAGACCGACATCTTTCAAGTTATTTACTTATTTATGGACGCCCCTAAAGCCCGGCTTTAGCCGGCGGAATCTATTATTAGAGTATATTTACGGTATTAATGCTGATCTGTATATAATGTTAACAATTGGTGCACATTTTTGGGCCTTCCATTAGAGGCAGATCGCTGGTAGCATTGTGCGAAACCCCAACAGAGAAAGTCGACATAAGCTTCTTTACCTTTCCTTGACAAAGTGGACATTTCACTGGTGTGTCGCGATGAATTAAAAGTTGGCTAAATTTATAGTGGCAGACCTCACAATCATATTCAAAAATTGGCATCGTCATTGCTCCTTATTTTTGGGATAGGTTCTAAGTAAAATCATTACTCCCGCTCCTTACTAGCTATTTCAAAACTTCTTTAAATATTGAAACTAAATCTGAATTTGGGTAAGTCAAGAGGAGACGTCGCGCGTTGGCGCCAAGGATTTAATAGTACCGGACCTTGATCATTAATTATCCCGCTCTTTAGGAAGGCATGGTCAAGCTCGGTGTTCGCGAAAAAGAGGTTTCCATCCTGCCGAAGACGTATTTACCCCGAAAGAAATTGCAAAAAGCTTAGGAAACTTTAGGGGGGCTTTAGGGACGCCCCTAATTTTCTCTCTCGATCAACACCTCAATTATTTTTAAATTACTCAGATGGGTAAAATTTTAACTAGCAGTTTAAATCTTTTCAACGTACTATCATCATTACAGCGTCCATATCTTAGGAGGATGTAATGATCAATTATTTCAGCCACCGGTTTTTTCAAGTTTTGGTTTGAAGCCCCTACGAATTGGGCATAATCATAAGGCCCCTGGGATGGTTTTCTGTTCAACCCGATTTTACCTAGCTTTGCACAAAGTTCAATGTATGTCGCCTGAACAGCATCTTTTTTTACAACAGGTTTATCAATGTGTCGTAAGTATAATATGGCAATAAAGAGAATGACCAGGCAGATTACGATAAAAACGATGATCCAACCTGCTTTGTGGCTGAGATTGATACCCAAATGGGACAAAATCACTTTTTGTTCCCAATACGAATACCCGGTAAACACCATGTCCCACTTCGTGCTCAGTGCATCCCAGCCGAGCCCAATCTTTTCCCACAAATCCAAAAAGGCCCCCCTTTGCCGGGATACTAAAAAAGCTGGAAGCTCCTCTGCTGAAAGTGCTCCGGTTATCCCTTGAGCAACTCTTGCCGGAACAACTATAGATGTTGGATCTACACGTATCCACCCTTTTTCGGCAATCCAAACTTCCGCCCAGACATGGGCATCGGACTGACGCACAATCAGATAGTTGCCGAACGGATTGACTTTTCCACCGACGTATCCGCCGACAATTCGGGAAGGTATGCCTGCAGCACGCATTAAAAAAGCAAATGCTGAAGCATAGTGTTCGCAAAACCCTTTTTGTGTGTTGAAAAGAAAGTCGTCAATCGGATTATTTCTTAAAATATTAGGTTTTATGGTGTAAATAAAATTACTCTCGCGAAAAAAAGTAAGAGCTGTCTCTACGATTTCCTCAGGAGAATCGGCCCCTTCTGCCCATTTACGTCCCAGAATTCGTGCTTTTTCATTTCCTTTTTCCGGCAATTTCAACGACACACGTTCCCAATTTTTCAGACGGCCTGTGTTAAATGATGTATAAGATTTAACCTTGTAACGAAGCTTTTTTTTGATGTTTCGCTTCAACAGCATGGTATAGTCGTCTAACATGTAAGCTGGATATGGTGCCAAAACAGGCAAGTCCAAAGAAAAAATCCATTTTTTCTGATGGGGTTCCAGGGTTATATTGTATTCAACCGGGTTGCTCCCATGAAGCGGTGCCCTTCGTGTCGGAGCCCTAAATCCCGTACTCCAGCTATTACCGTTAAACTCCCGGAAAACAATACCACGCCAGTAAAGCAGATTTGGCTCGGGAATGGAGTTTTTAAATTCCGCCCTGAAGGCGACCTTGTCGCTTATGACCAGCTTGGCTACATCGCCCAATGAAAGCTTTTCTGTAAATCCGGTTTGGCCGATAGGCTGCCTGGTTAATCGAAAAAAACTACCCGGCAATCTAGGGAAAAGAAAAAATAAGACGATCATAAGGGGCAGAGCCTGTGTCAGAATTCGAGCTGAAAGAAAGAAATTGTTCCTCAGTTCCTCTTGAGAACGGTTGATATGGATTAGCGCCGCCGTATTGATGAGGACAGAAAAAAACATATAGATCGTTATGGCCAGGTTTTCGTATTCAAAAAGACTGGTGATAATCAAGAAATAGGCCAAAAAAATAGTCACCATCCGGCCCCGGTGGTCGTTGATTTCCAAAGGTTTTAAACCGGCCATGACCGAAAGTATTCCGATAAATGCCGGCCCACTCAAAACATACTTATAGGTTTGCAGGATACCCAGCAAGCCGACAATGGTCAGCATGCTAAGAAAAAACGTATTTGGCCGAGGCAACTTTGAAGACGTCGTCAGAATCACATATCCCCAAAGAACCATGCACCAAACGACAATCCACAAGGGGAGTCGCAAAATTTGAGGGGCAATAGAAACTACAAGTGCGACAAGAATCGGCAGCATGTGCTTATTTGTTTGTTTCATGATTTGCACATCTAATTTGAGCGTTTCAACATGTAAAATTTTGGTTTGGGTTCATATTTGCCTAAGCGATGATATGGTCTAAAACCTTTAAAAAAATTTCAGAGCTTAAATTTATAAAAAACTTGATTTTCCGGTTCAATTTGAAACACTTAATTAAGGTCAATTTCTGTAGAGAACATGGCCAGAGCCTTTAAACATTTGTGCTTATGGATTATATCTTTTCCATGTGGAATCGTCTGTCTGGGGAGTTTCAACCCATAACTGATATTCCGTCTGTGAGCTGTCAGGACCTCATGGCAAAGCATAGATAATTTCCGTTCAATGTCCGGCTCATCCAGTGTGTGCCAATCCAAAAGCACCTCGGAGTCTGAATGGTGCACAAATACCTTGGTAAAAAGACCGAGACCTCGTGAATAGGTTTTCCAGGAAATCCATTGCAAAGGATCTCCCGGTTGATAGGATTTCAGTCCCTGGAAGTCGTCAACACCTGAGAATTTCTTTCTTCCTTTGTCATCGACGGGCAACACACCCTTTGTCGGCTTGAATGGAACATTGATCGGCTGTGGGTAGACGATGCACTCAATGCCAATGTTGAGATTGCACGAGGCCGCAAAAAGCCCCAAAGGGTAGCTGGTCGTCACCTTTAATGGACCGGGTCTGAGTACACCTCTGGTGTGTGTGGTTACTGGGACGGAAAAGCGGTTATCTGCACCAGACCTTAAATCTTGACGGACTTTCTTGTTGTTTTCAAACTTAAATGTAACAGCTGCGCGAACCCGTCCAGAAGCACCGACCCAAAACTCGAAAACGGCGATGTCGCCGGCAAACACCGGATGCGATTTTGCGGAAATGATACGGATACCTTTTAGGTTTTTATACGTGTGGACCATAGATACCAATGCCATGCTCCCTAAAAGGAAGGTCAGTAAAAATCCCAAATTATTGTTGTAATTGATGGAACCTATCAGCATCCCTGCTATGAGAATAACAAAAAGCAGGCCGAAACGGGTCGGAAGGATCAAAATTCGTTTCCATTCAAGGGTTTGAGGCAGCGGTGTTGACGGCTTTTTCCTGGTTTTTTTCTTTATGAAAGCAGTTTTCATCATGGAATAGGGACTTCCATCAACAAAGCCTTGAGCCTGTCATGGGGAACCAGGCTCAAATCATCACTTGAGCTTAGTCGATGGCCGACAACAGGAAGTAAAATTCGCTGCATATCTTCAGGAAGCGCAAAGTCTCTGCCATGGATAAATGCCCAGGATCGAGTGGCCTGCAAGAGAGCCAGACCCGCCCGCGGCGAAAGGCCCATATAAAAGTGAGATGAAGTTCGGGTAAAGTCGAGAATATCCTGAAGGTATTCCAATAAGGCATCCGAAATATGAATTCCAGCGGTGTTTTGCTGGAATTTTTTAACATCCTCAAGTAAAAGGCATGCCTTCATTTTGGCAAGAATGTCGGCGGCGTCCTCGGCTTTTAGAAGTTTTTTTTCAGCTTCTCTTTCTGGATAACCCAGCTCGATGCGCATAAGAAAACGATCCACCTGGGACTCGGGCAGAGGAAACGTGCCATAGTGTTCCAATGGATTTTGGGTGGCAATAACAAAAAATGGAGGATCTAGTGGCATGGTTTGGCCGTCAACGGTTACCTGTTGTTCTCCCATGGCTTCAAGCAAAGCGCTTTGCGTTTTGGGCGTGGTCCGGTTGATTTCATCGGCAAGTAAAACATGGGTAAAAATGGGGCCCTGATTAAAAACAAAAGATCCGCTTTTTCGGTCAAAAACTGATGTCCCAAGTACATCGCCCGGGAGCATATCACTCGTACACTGAATACGTTGGAAGTTGAGTCCAAGACATATGGATAAAACCTTGGCAAGTGTTGTTTTCCCAACCCCCGGTATGTCCTCAATGAGCAAATGCCCTCTGGCAAACAGACATGTCAGCGCAAGTCTGATTTGCTCCTCCTTGCCAAGAATAACCGTGCCGATCTGTTCGACGATTTGTTCAAACTGTATCTTCATCTCAAAACAGTCCACGCCTTTAAAAAAAGACCATCCATTCCGCTGATAAAAAGCACTTAGTAAAAAGTCCTCGATCCTACAAATATTATACACAAGTTGGTTGTCGATTTGCAAGAGGGGTGACTATGAAGCAGTGGCGAAAAATGGGGTCACATCATGGTTGTTGTCTCCTCGTTAAATCTTTCATACCATTGGGTCCTAGCAAGAAAAGACCTCTATATCGATAACTATTTGGGCAACAGCCTGTCAAGATTTGACCCCAATACCATTGACATCCGACGGGTTATTTACTTATTTATGGACGTCCTTAAAATCTCGTTTTGCTGCCTCCCCGATTCTAATACTAAGTTCTTCAAAAAGTCGATTTGTTTGGTTTATACTAAAGTAAAGATTAGATATCCAAATTCCATTGCTGTTTTTCGTGGCAACATAACCTCTTCTCAAAAAAGATTGCTTTCTACTTCCATCCAAATCGATATCTTCATAAGGTACCGATATTCTATTGTCCCGGTACTTTAATCGAATTGGTCCTTCAATTTCGTTGGCTCTTAGTATTATATCGTACTTACTTGTATCACCGAAAAGAAAAAAAATGCCTGTAATAGCCAATGCTGAAATGAAAACTAAAAT
Organism: Desulfobacterales bacterium; assembly: GCA_020345745.1. Taxonomy (GTDB): domain Bacteria; phylum Desulfobacterota; class Desulfobacteria; order Desulfobacterales; family UBA11574. Next base: position 1,972,879 of record CP070768.1, on the reverse strand, counting down.
TTCTAATAAAATAATCTCGCTTT
>CP070768.1:1968413-1972756 GCA_020345745.1 Desulfobacterales bacterium | reverse complement strand
TAGTGAACGTCACAACCAATATCTGATCCGCCGGAATATACGCTTCGAGAACCAGGCGTAAAAATAGCCAGGTCATCATATAGGTTTTGCCGGTACCGGCACTCGCTTCAATGAGATTTGTCCCGGAAAGAGGGGTCTGGGTGGGATGGAAGATCTTCATTTTAATACAAATTGTAGATGCCCGTATAATTTTCAGGGGTAATTTTTTTCAATTCGTCTTTAACTTCTTGTGAAACATCAAGGGCATCGACAAAGCTCACAATGGCCGTCTGATCAATGATCGAATGTTTTTGGGTTAATGCTTTTAAGGCCTCATAAGGTTCCGGATGGCCCTCGCGTCGTAAAATCGTCTGAATGGCTTCGGTAACCACCGCCCAGTTATCCTGAAGATCGCCCCGGATGGCCTCTGTATTCAGTATTAATTTGTTCAGTCCTTTTAAAAGAGATCTGAATGCAATCCATGTATGCGCTATCGGAACACCGATGTTCCTTGCGACGGTAGAATCCGTCAGATCCCTCTGCAGCCTTGAAACCGGCAGCTTGGCTGAAAGATGTTCAAAAATGGCATTGGCCAACCCCAGGTTGCCTTCCGAGTTTTCAAAGTCGATTGGGTTGATTTTGTGAGGCATGGTGGAAGATCCGATTTCACCGTCTTTGACCTTTTGTTTGAAATATTCCATGGAAATATACGACCATATGTCCCGATTCAGGTCGATAAGTATGGTATTGATCCGTTTTAAATTATCACAAAACGCCGCTAGGTGGTCGTAATGCTCAATCTGTGTGGTAACCTTTGATCGCTCAAGGCCTAATACTTCACTGATTAGATGTTCTCCAAATGCTACCCAGTCAATGGTTGGATAAGCAGCGTAATGCGCATTGAAATTACCTGTCGCCCCACCGAATTTGGCTGAAAACGGGATCGTTTTTATCAGGTTGGTTTGCTTGATCAAGCGATCAATAAACACATAAATCTCTTTTCCCATGGTCGTCGGTGACGCCGGCTGACCATGGGTTCGAGCCAGCATGGGTACATTTTTCCACTGGTTGGCCTTTTCCTTCAAAGTATTGACAATGTCACCCAAAACCGGCTGGATCACCTCGAACCATGCATCTCTTAACATCAAGGGGATTGCGGTATTGTTGACATCCTGAGACGTTAAACCAAAATGAATAAATTCTTTATATGCTTCCAGGTTTAATGAATCCCATTTTTCTTTGAGAAAATATTCGACCGCCTTAACATCGTGATTGGTTATTTCCTCGATATCCTTTACTTTTTTTGCATCCACTGAGGAAAAATCTCGATAGATACGCCGTAACAGTTGCAACCGGTCTTGGTCAATATTCTTTAATTGGGGAAGCGGCAAATTGCACAGGGAGATAAAATATTCCACTTCTACCTGTATGCGATATTTGATGAGCGCCTTTTCAGAAAAATAGTCTGCCAGTACGTCGGTTACTTTGCGATAACGGCCGTCAATAGGGGAAACAGCATTTAGGGGCGAAAGTTTCATAACTTGATCTCCTGATTTATTCCTCTTTAATGATCTCCTGTAACAACATGGTTAAATCATCTTTAAACCGGTGAGGAAATAGTGAAAACACGTCGGAAAGACGGCTTTCCCATCGAGTTATAATTATCTCTGCTTTTGGGTTTTTCCATGAAGACACAAAACTAATTTCACGTCGGATTTTACTTCTCATTTGCATTCTTTCAATTCTGTCTAGTTGTTGGACCCGCATTAGCCCGTCTTCGAATATCTTGCGTAATTTTTCTATATGCCTTGGTTTAAGCGCCATTCGTCTTCTTTTTCACTTAAATATAAACATTACTTACAAGTTGCTCGCACCGATACGCTAATAAGCCGGTAACTATTCAAGAAGTATCCAATATCGTTTCACGAAAAGGATGCCTCCCAAAGCTTGCACCGAAGTTTAGGGTAGCATAAAAATGTTTTTTTGACCAGGCAATCCATTGCGGAAAGGGACATATGGCACTGTTGAGTGTCAGCCATATTTTTTGACCGGATCAATTCGGGTTATTGTCATGGTCACAGCGCCGAAGTCCTCCTCGACTTTTCCATATAGGATAAAGGGTCGGCTGCGATCCAAAATGGAGCAAAAACGGCGATATACCTTGGGGAAAAGGGTGGTTTCGATCAGGCCGGTTTCATCTTCAAAGGTCAAAAACTCCATGGGGTCGCCATGTTTGGTGCGTACGACTTTTCCCGTAATTAGCAGACCGGCAACGCGTACATATTGGCCCACAAAACAAGACAGGTCCTTTGCTTTGACAATATTCCATTTTTTCAGCGTAGCGCTGTACAGCACCATGGGATGGCAATCGCATAAAAAGCCCAGCACCGCAAATTCATTTCGCAAGCGCTCCTGTTTGACTTCAGGGGGAAATGATGGTTGCGGGATGGCGACGCTTTTATCAAACAAATCCCCTGCCCCGGATCGACTTGACCTCGATTTTTGCCAGCACGCAGCCTCCCACAGCAATGCCGCCCGGCCTGTTTTAAAATGCAACGCATCAAGGGCACCTGCATGAATCAATGCACGGACCTCATGTTCTTCAGGCTGTACCCGTTCAAGAAAATCGAACACGTTGCGGTAAGGGCGAATATCCCGTTTAGCAACAATTTGTTTACGCGTGTGAGCGCTTACATGTTTAATGGACAACAAACCCACGCGCATGGTGCCCGTATCTCCCGTCCAACGGATATCACTGCTGTTGACGTCAGGTGGTCGTATGTTTATCCCCATACGCCGTGCTTCCGACACATAGGCAAACGTGCTGTAAAACCCGCCCTGATTACTGATGACCGCTGCCATAAACTCCCCTGGATAATGGGTTTTCAGATAGGCTGCTTGGAAAGATACGCGAGCATAGCTGGCACTGTGAGGCTTACAGAATGAATAGCCGCTGAAGCTCATCATCATATCCCAAATAGCATCGATCTGTTTGTCGGTAACGCCGCGTCCCCTTGCACCTGCTGTGAAACGCGCTTTATAATCATCTAGTTTGCGGCCTTTGTCTTTTTTAGACATGATTTTACGGAGTCCGTCGGCGTCCACATGAGAGAAGCCGGCCAGTGCCATCGCTGTTTTGGAAACATCCTCCTGGTAGACCATAATACCCAACGTCTCCTCGAGAACATCCGCCAACAAGGGATGAATCGGTTCCCACTTGCCCCCATGCAGCCGACGAACATACTCACGTATATATTCATTGGCCGCGGGTCGAATAATACTGCTGTGAATTACCAGATGATTAAAATCGCCGACCCTCGTCTTTTGCTGTAACAGACGCATGGCAGGGCTTTCGATGTAGAAACAGCCCATGGTATTCCCTTTGGCCACATTCGCCTGGGTGTCTGGATCGTCTTCGGGTTCCCAGACCTGTTCGGCAAAGGGCGTACAGTTCTGTTGCACGTTTGCAATGGCATCGCGGATCACACCCAAGCTGCGGTTTCCGAGGAGATCAATTTTAACCAGACCGCTCTCTTCTGTTGCGTCTTTTTCCCACTGAATAATCGGAACACCTTTAGGAGCGATTTCAATGGGGACGTATTCTTTAAGCGGATTAGGGGTAATTACCACGCCGCCTGGGTGAACGGAAAGATGGCGTGGAATGCCGATAATGCGATGGGCCATTCGCATGATTTGCGGCCAGGGTTGTGGAAAGTCGAGTTGGCCGAGTTCCGGCAACTGTTTGAGTCGCTCAAGCAGATCGTTATTGGTGTGAATCGCCCGCCAAAACCAGGGCAGACGCTTGGTGACCTGGCCGATTTCTCGGTCGCCGAGTCCGAAGACTTTGGCCACTTCCCGTATGGCCATGCGGGGTTGAAAGGCCACATGATTGCATACCAGTGCCGCGCGACCGTTGTATTGGTTTAAGATGGTGTGAAGGACCTCGTCCCGTTCATCCCAGGCAAAATCGACGTCGATGTCAGGCGGGTCCGAGCGGCCCGGATTCAGAAAGCGTTCGAAATACAGATGATGTTTGATCGGACAGACATTGGTAATTCCCAAGCAGTACGCCACCAACGATGCCGCACCGCTGCCGCGCCCACAAATTCGTGGGCTGCGAGACACAATCTCTTTGACCACCAAAAAGTACGATGAAAAACCCATCTCCCCAATAATTTGCAGTTCGTGTTCCAGCCGGTCAACAACGGATTCAGGAAGATCGTTTCCGTACCGCTTTGGCGCCCCTTCATAGGCCGCCTTTCGTAGCAGTTGCTCGGCGTTTCGTCCTTGTTTATCATGCCATGGCGGGAGGACAAGCCCGTTGCAAGGGCCGGTAAACGTCAGCCGCTCTGCAACCGCCCTGG
>CP070768.1:1962194-1968313 GCA_020345745.1 Desulfobacterales bacterium | reverse complement strand
GCCGTTAACAATGGAGGCATCGACATCTTCTGATGTACGACCCACCAGCGCCAGTTCGAGATCGTGAATGATACCCGCACCATTCATCGCAACAGCAGTGATAATTCCTCGTTCCATAAGATCTATGACAATCGGATTTAAGCCCACTTTGATCACGTGTGCACCCATGGCAAAGACGACGGTTTTTTTATTCTCAAAGGCTGCTGTGATTAAAGAGATGACTTTTTTGATTTGCGCACCTGCCAGTATATCAGGAAGGCTATCAAGAAAATCCTCATAGCTGGCCCCTTTCTGCCATGCTTTTGCAAAATCTTTATTGGATATTTTGCTTTTTCTTTCTGCAAGCGGGTATATTTTTACATTGTGCAGATCGATGGGTTCGAATTTGTTCGGCATAGTTTTTCCTTACATCGGAATCAATCAAAATTTTTCCGGAAAAAGAATCCTGTCAACAAGATCGCACCAGATATGCCCCAGAGTGATATGTGCCTCTTGAATTCTTGCCGTTATGTCTGTTTTGACAGTAAAAACCAGATCGGCACATTCGGCTAGTTCGCCGCCGCTTCCGGTGAGACCAATACAGAACATGCCGAGATCTTTGGCAGCACAAATCGCCTTGATGACGTTTTGGGAGTTGCCGCTGGTGCTGAGACCGATGGCAATATCGTCCTTGACACCCAGTGCCTGAATCTGTTTGGAAAATATATCATCAAAGTGATAGTCATTCCCGATGCTGGTTATTACGGATGTGTCTGTGGTTAAGGCCAATGCCGCCAGCGGCGGACGTTCAATTTGGAATCGGTTTACAAATTCGGCGACAATATGCTGCGCGTCAGCGGCACTTCCCCCGTTCCCGAAAATCAAGATTTTGTGACCGGAAGCGATACATGTCGCAAGCTTGTCGGCACCTTTTTGAATGAGATCGATATGGTCTTTAATGAAACGCTCTTTAATCGCTATGGTTTCTTGTAGTGTGTTTAAAATAATGTTTTTCATTTGAACCACCGCTTTGCCAGCGTTTAATGTAACTTCTCAAAACATTTAGGTTGATTTCATATATACAGGCTTTATGGATTTTTCTTCCAGTCGATATCAATCTTGTCTTATCAGTGTGACCCCAGATTTATGATTTGAGCACCTGTTCTGCAAAACCAAACTGTTGTTTAATAAAAATCATAAATCTGGGGTCACTGAGCAATGTTGTCGCAAGCGAAAAAGATATCTCCTTGCATAAAAAACCATAAAGCCCTTTTGCCCGAAGTTATTGAGAACTTATCATTCAGTTAGTATCCATCCACAATTATAAAATGGATAGGTTCTAGTTTGAATCGGCCATCAGGCTGTTAATTTTTTGAATCAGCTCTTTGGCGTCATGGCCCAGCTCGTCAGCCTTTTTAAGTTGTTCCAAGGCATCGTCAAGCTGGTTTCGCTTCAAATAAAGATTGCCCAGTCGGTATCTAAAAAGACCGTTATCAGGGGAAATATCCACACTTTGTTGACAGAATATGGTTGTGATTTCGGGATTTTCCCCTTGCAGGTCAAAAAGGTATCCAAGCGCAGAAAGCGAGTCTGCATCGTTAGGATTTTTTCGTATCGCCGTTTTATAGGCCAAAATGGCCTCATCCAACATATTCATAGCGATGCAGCATTCCCCCAGATATCGAAACGCAAGCCCGGATTCGGGCCTTATCTTAGATGCTTTCTCAAGATATGACTTCCCTTGATCAGGCTTTTTGAATTCCAGGTAAATTTTCCCGATATGCAGTGCTACTTCAAATATATCTTCTTCTTTTATGTCAGCATCAAGGAAATATTCGAGGGCCCTATCGTTTTTACCCAGTAGCATGTTTGCCAAGCCTGCGTTGTATAGGGCCATGGCTTCTTCCGGGTCAAGCCGTATCGCCTCTTTGAATTCTTCCAGAGCTTTTTCATATGATTTCAATGTGCCATAGCAGACGCCCAAACTGTTGTGGACGTTTACGTTCGACGGATCGAGACGGATTGCTGCCTTGAATTCTTCAATGGCGTCTTGGATGTCTCCTTTTTGATACAGCTTGTCTCCGCTGATGTTTAAACTGACTGAATCAAAGGCAACTACGCTGTGTGGGCCGAAGAACGCAGCGTGGTCCAAGGCTTTATAGGCATTATCGAGGATTTGATTCTTTTCGTAGTTTCCCGTAGGAAATGATGCGATGCCGATGGAGATGGTCTCTTTTCGGCGAACGGCCAGGTTATTTTGAATTTTATGGGCCAAATCCAATGCTAACGCCCGGTCATCCCTACAGAAGAAACATCCGTAGGTGTCCGGTTTAAGTTGACCCCAAATGCCGTTTTCACTGTCACATAAACCGTCAATCGATTGGGCGATATCTATTTGAAGGTTAGCGGCATGATGATGATCCGGAGCATCATTATTTTGAGTTAACGCGTCTATTCGAATAACCATGGCATCAAATGTTGCAGAAGATTCGATTTGAGCCGAGGCATAATCGATAAAAGCCTGTCCGCTGCGCATATCTGGAAAGGATTTTAACAAGGTGTCAGTAGCAAGCGACTGCGTGTCGGATGTCTTTTTTTTCTCTGGTTTTGCTTCTGTTTTATACAAAAGAAATTGTCGACTGGAGCTTCGATTAGAGAAGAGCTTCGGCTTTTTAGTGGTCATAATTTAACACCTTCTCAATGGCCTTTTTAATTGTAGGGAACTCATCGTCGTTTACCGTTCTTACATCCATAATAAAAGTGTCTTCTTCTATCCTACCGATGATGGGAATATGGTTGTTTCTCATATGTTTTTCTAGGGCATTTGTCGTTATGCCTTTTATTATTACACCGACGCCTTTACTGGGAAGGTTTAATAGAGGAAGCGCACCGCCGCCTACTTTCGACAAAATGTTGATGCGCTGAATGGTTAAACGAGTGTCGTTAATACCCTTTAACATTTTCTCAAGTTTTTTTGCCTTGGTTGTAATATCGTCAGAGGGGAGGGTTAGCATCCGTAATGTGGGTATGACCTCTACGGCTTTGTTCAGGTTTCTGTAATGACGCAGGGTGCTTTCAAGGGCAGCAAGTGTCAGCTTGTCTATTCGGAGAGCCCTTGTTAATGGATTTTGCTTGATTTCATCTAGCACGGCTTTTTTCCCTACAATTATGCCGGCCTGAGGACCTCCCAAAAGCTTGTCACCACTGAAAGTGACGATGTCCGGACCCGCTGCTACCGTCTCTTGGATAGTGGGTTCCTTGGAGAGACCGTATTTTGAAAAGTCGATAAAGGTTCCACTCCCCAGGTCCTTCATCACAGGGATTTGATATTTTGCGCCCAATGCTACAAGCGCTTCAAGAGATATATTCGCCGTAAAACCTACAATGCTGTAATTGCTCGTGTGGACCTTGAGAAAGAGACCGGTGTCATGTTCAATCGCTTTTTCATAATCTTTAAGATGGGTACGATTGGTGGTTCCCACCTCCTTTAGAACACAACCGCTTTTTGCCATGACATCAGGGATTCGAAATGACCCGCCAATTTCTACCAGTTCTCCCCTTGAAACAACAACTTTTTTTCCTTTGGCCATGGTTTCTAAACAGAGAAGCACGGCTCCGGCATTGTTGTTGACAACCATGGCAGCTTCACCGCCACTTAATTCGCAAAGGATGTCTTCAACGCTGCTATATCTTGACCCCCGCATACCTTTCGAGAGATCGAATTCTAAATTCGAGTATCTCGTCGCAATGGTCAACAGGTTTTCAACAACATCTTCAGCCAGTAATGACCGCCCAAGGTTCGTATGAACAACGACACCCGTACCATTAATGGTGCGAATAAGGTTAGGGGTCATGGCTTCTTTAACCTGTTGTTTCACCATTTCAAGAATTGAGACGTCGGACAGTTTTTTTTCTGGTATGCCTTCTTTGTTGTGGAGGATTTCCATTCGGAGGATCTCAACCAAAAGACGGCTCGAACGGACGAGAACCGACTTGGGAACCTCTTCGAAAAAAGGTTCCGTCTTTGCCAATTCAAGAATATGATCTATTCCAGGGAGCATGCGTAAAAGGTTCTGTTGTTTTTCGGTAATGTTCATATTTGTTCTCAACTCAGGTACTTGAAATTTTCGGGTTTGGTAGGTTTCATACCATCTTAAAGTCGTTAATTTCAATAGATTTATTGCAAAGCGCGAATAAGAGGGTTCAAAAATAACTTTATGGTTTGTATTTTTTGGGTTATATGAAAAATACATCGTTCAATGGAGAAAGACTGGTCGTGGCACATTTAAACATCAACTGTATTGTCAATCCCCATGCCGGGCATGGTTCAACAGGATCGAAGTGGCCGATGATTAAGGCGCTTGTCAAGGACAGGATAGGCAGCTTTACATCACATATCACAACTCGTGCCGGTGATGCCAGGCAGTTTGCAAGAAAGGCCATAGCTTCAGGCGCAACGCTCATTATCTGTGTTGGTGGGGACGGCACACTGAATGAGGTTGTCAACGGTATTATGACGCATAACGAACCGGAGAGATCCGACGTATTGCTCGGTTTTGTGCCAAACGGCACGGGGTGTGATTTTATCCGGACCGTTCAGATACCGGGTGATATAGAGAAGGCCATAGACTTGATCGCAAAAAGGCCTGTTCGAAAGATAGATACAGGCAGGATTACCTTTTCCCGTTCAAAGGGGCAGGAGGGTTATTACTATTTCCATAATATAGCCAGTTTCGGTTTGGGCGGTGAGGTTGCGCAGAGAGTCAACAGGACAACGAAGGCATTTGGCCCGTTTCTTTCTTTTATGTGGGCAACGCTCATGTCTCTTTTTTTATATGGGAAAAAAAAGGTGCGGGTGGTTGTAGATGGAGAATTTGACCAGGAAAACCATGTGTGGAATATTGCCGTCGCCAATGGTCAATATCACGGCGGGGGCATGCGGGTCGCACCGAATGCTTCCATTGACGACGGCCTATTAAATGTTACCATCATAGGAGATTTAACGCTTCCGGAAGTTTTTATGAACCTGCCGAAGTTGTATAGCGGTAAAATAGGTGAAATTGACAAGGTCATAACGCTCACCGGAAAGCAAGTCGAGGCATTGTCGGATCAGCACGTCCTTTTAGAGGTCGATGGGGAGCAGCCAGGGATACTTCCCATTGTGGTTGATGTAGTTCCCGGTGCACTGAATATCATAACGCCTGAATCATAAATAGGCAGCGTTCAAGGGGTATCCAATATCGTTAACCGAAAATGGATACCCCTGAACGCTTAACTTAAACGAAGATTGATGAGAATCTTAAGGTGAAAAATGAAACAGGCCAAAGATTATATTGTTTTCCCCTTGGATGTGCCGTCTACCCAGATGGCAAAAAACTATGTTAAGATACTTTCCGAGTCTGTGGGTATGTTCAAGGTGGGACTGGAGCTTTTTATACGATCAGGCCCGGAAATCACCCATTTTATTCGAGATTCAGGACCCGCAAAGGTATTTTTGGATCTAAAACTCCACGATATTCCGACAACGGTTTTACGCGCCGTGGAAGGTGTGGTTGACCTGGGCGTTGCATTCGCCACAGTTCATTGCGGAGAGACATCAAGAATGCTCGAAGCAGCAGTTACCGGCAGTAAAGGCAAGGTGGGCATACTTGGGGTTACGGTTTTAACCAGCATATCGAGCGAAGACCTTTTTGCTGCCGGATTTAAAAAAGCGTTGTCTGACGACATGCCTAAGCTTGTAAGAAAAAAGGCGGTTATGGCCAAAGCAGCGGGATGTGCAGGGGTTGTTTGTTCGGGACTCGAGGTAGAAATGATTAAGAAAGATTTAGGGCAAGATTTTATTGTCGTAACACCCGGTATTCGCCCTGTTTGGGATGATAGGGGAGATGACCAGCGACGTGTTACCACTCCGACCCAAGCAATCCAAAGTGGTTCAGACTATATCGTTATCGGCAGGCCCATCCGAGACGCTCAGGATCCAAAAGTGGCAGCTGTCCGCATTGCAGAGGAGATCGAGACGGTAATATAGGTGCCCAGTATTTAAATTTGAATTCCCCGCTGCTTGCAGCGCGGGATGAATTGAGGCTCATCGCCCTAAAGGGCTGCCTCCCGGTAAGGAACTTTGCTTTTCATATAGCTTC
>CP070768.1:1959401-1962094 GCA_020345745.1 Desulfobacterales bacterium | reverse complement strand
TAAGACCTCATGATCTCCGACGACATGCCGCTACTTATGCATCAAGATCTGGTGTTCCAATTGAGGTTGTCAGCAAAGTGATTCTACGGCATGCGAATTTGTCCACGACCCAGCTGTATCTTGGAAAAATCAGCGAGACAGAAGCCATTAGTTGGATAGATAATTTGTATCGGTAATAAAAAACAGGGTGATTTCCAGGAGGGATTCACCCTGTCTTATAGGATATCACAAATATTTTAGACGCCTGATATTTACATTTTCATAGCTATCAACACCCCGATGAATAGTTTCATAAGGAAAACTTGCTCTTATTTTTCGTCCAAAACCTACCGAACTTAAAATGCAAAATTACATAAAAAAATGTGCAAATAATTGCTCTTCATCATGTAATTAGTCATATAAAAACATGTTTCCAATTGGGATAGGTAAAATAAGCAAGGATTATCCCTAACAATCATTAGGTTTTATAGTGATTTATTGGTTTTGTTTTTCTACTTCCTTTTCCAAGGTTTTTGAATATTTTTTTACTTGGCTTTTGTTTTTTCTAATTCTTCAATGGTTTGCTGTAGTTGAAAATCTCTGGCTTCAACTTTAACCATCATCATAGCGAACGACTCTGCCATTTCCGTAAAAAGGCTTGGATATTTGCCTGTTTTTGATAGATCAAACAACTTTTCAACGTCTTTTTTATCATAGTTGCCGGAGGCAATATTTTTGAACGAAGAATTTAACGCGTCAAGGAGCTCAATATAATAACTTTCAAAAGTCATGTTTAATACCTCCTACGAAAAATGCATTATTTTTTATTAAGTAGTCGTAATCCAAACACCATAATAAATTAGAACATTAGTTCATTTCAATTGAAGCTTCCTACAGACTATATGAAACGTGTTCGGTAAGTAGGTTCGAGATCAAAAGGTAAGTAACGATTAAATTTATAAAAATCGAACGATAGGTAAAACATCTTTTATGCGGTTCTGATTAACCTTTGAACTGCAATCAAAGTAACGTCATCAGATTGTTGGACATCACTAATGAAATCGGATAAACGGGTTTTGATTTTTTCTATAATGTCTGAGGCCGAGACGGAAGGTTGTTCAAGTAGGGATAACAACTGTTCCCTGCTAAACAACTCTCCATTGGACGCAAGGGCTTCAGTAACACCATCGGTATAGCCGATCAGAATATCGCCAGATTCGATCTCCACCTGATTCGTACTAAACTTCACATTAGGCTTCATTCCAACAACTGGTCCGGTAGGTTTTAATTTTCGCTTAATTCCTCCGGCTGAGCTGATAATTAAAGGTGGTTCATGCCCGCTATTGATGTAGGTAAATATACCAGTGCCAGGGTCTAATATCCCAAAGAAAAGCGATGTGAACATGCATAGTTGACCATGTTCATTAGCAATATAGTCGTTAGTGACCGAAACAGCCTTGAGAACGTTGTTTTTGTTCTCATCTTCGGACAGCGAAGGACCTGAGAGACAATCTGCCTTTTTGCTATCTGAGATAGAGGATATTCCATATAAGCTCATCGACCCAGAAAAAATACGAATTAAACTACGAATTAACCCCATAAAAAGTGCTGATCCTACACCTTTATCACACACATCAGCTATAACAAATCCCACCTGATTGTTAGGAAGATGAAATACATCATAAAAATCACCCGCCACCTGGCGAGCTGCTTGAAAATAAGTAGCAATTTCCCAACCAGGAAGAGTTGGAAGGTTCTGCGGAAAGAAACTGGTTTGAATTTGACGGCCCATTTCCAAATCTCGCTGTATTTCAGTGTGCAAACGGGCATTATGAATTGCACTCGCTATTTGACTGGCAATTGTCTGTGCCAGGGATACTTCTTCATAAGTAAATACTCGATCTTTATCTGAAGTGGGCATGCCTATTGTTCCGATTACCTCACCCCGAGCCAATAAAGGAACTATCATTATACATTGGGTGCCGCGTTTTCGCGAAATATCATGATACGACTCAGTTATAGGGTTATTTTGCACATCAGGTACGACTATCGATTGTCCGGTCTCTAACACGAGCAGTGTTGCAGCATTCCCCTCAAGTAACAGTTCCAAACCTGTAGCATCGTCTTCCTTTTCACTTGAAGAGTGGAAAGCAACAAGATTGATTTTAGTTTTTTCTTCATTGAGTAAACAGATGCCTGTGTTACGGGCATCAAATATTCCAACCATCTCCTCACATATGGTTTGAAGAATTTTATCCAAGTCAAGGGTAGAGCTGACAGCTATTGCTAATCGATTTAAGACAGCCAGATTATTGGCCCTTTTTTCAGCAAGTTCCTTTGCATGCTGCAAATCTAATTCCCGTTTCTCTTGTTCAGCATAATCAAATACAAATCTTTGAATTTCAGATGGCTTTATTATTCTATCCCTTAAAAGGTTTAGGGTGTCGTCATAAACCTCTTCGGAACTGCCTTTTTTTTGATAATATATCGGGTCGATATACTTAACCCCAACACCATATCCGGTCTTATGCTTTTCCAATAATTTATGACACCACCTCACCTCCATTCGATGGACTTTATATGTTTCAACGTGAAAATTACCTGGTGAAGTATGTGCTCTATTTACGCAAAGATAAGCCCCGGGATTTAGCGGATAGTTTGACTCGAAATAGAAGCCGCTGTTACTATAATTGATCATTTTCGCGCCGTAATAG
>CP070768.1:1956316-1959301 GCA_020345745.1 Desulfobacterales bacterium | reverse complement strand
CCCAAAGATATTTTGCCAACAGGACTATTTCCTTAAGGAGCATATGATGAAAAAAAAGTGCAAATTACAGGTTGCTGACTTGAGATGTCTGTGTGATCCAAAAGTATTCAATTTTAATAACACATCGGAAATCGAGCCGTTAGATGAAGTCATCGGGCAGGAAAGGGCCGTTCATGCCATCGATTTTGGTTTAAACATGATGAGCCCGGGATACAACATTTTTGTCACCGGGATAGAAGGTACCGGAAAATCGACCATCATCAAAGATATCGTTACGCAACACGCCAAAACCCTCCCAACTCCTGTGGACTGGTGCATGGTCAACAATTTTAAAGACGAATACCATCCCAAAGCCATCTCTATTCCCACCGGAAAAGCGATCACCTTCTGCAGAACCATGAATAAGCTCATCGACGATTTACGCAAGGAGCTGCCGAAAACCTTTGAGCATGAATCCTATCAGGAAAGGCAGTCTGAGATCCAAAAAAAGTATACGGATCAGCAAAAAAAAATATTTAAAAAACTCGAAAAAGCGGCTGAAAGCAAAAATATAAAGATAAATAGGACAAAAACCGGATATCAAACCATTCCCATCGTAAAAGAAAAGCCAATCTCACCGGAAGAGTTTCTTGCCCTGCCCAAGCGAAAACAGGCTGAGATCGAGGAGAATATCAGCACGGTTCAGTCCGAAATAGACATCACCATTCGAGAAATCAACAAGGTCAACCACAAATTGAATTCTCGAATCGAAAAGCTGATGGAAGAAGATACGCTGTTTGTGGTAAAACACCGAATCGACCATATTCGAGACGCATACCAGAAAAATGAGGATGTGTTGAACTATCTGGACGACGTACAAGCAGATATCTTAGAAAACGTCAAAGATTTCATCGCTTCTCCGGAGTCGCAACCTTCCCTTGAAGGTCTAATTTTACCTTCTTCCAAGCCGTCTTTTCAGCGGTATGAGATCAATGTGCTGGTGGATCAAAAAGGGCTGCAAGGGGCTCCGGTTATTTTTGAAACCAACCCAACTTATCAAAATGTCTTTGGGCAAATCGAAAAAAGAGCCCACATGGGAACAATAACCACTGACTTCACTATGGTTCAGGCAGGTTCATTATTAAAGGCCAATGGCGGGTATTTGATAATGGAAATCGAGTCCGTCCTCATGAACCCGTTTGTGTGGGAAGCCCTCAAGCGAGCGTTGCAGAACAAACTGCTAGCCATTGAAGATATGGCTTCAGGATTAGGCTACGGGACGTCATCACTGCGTCCGGAACCGATTCCTCTGGAGGTCAAGGTCATTTTGATGGGGAGCTATCACCTGTTTCATATGCTGCAGAATCACGACTCAAAGTTTAACAAAATATTTAAAGTCAGAGCGGATTTTGACTATGAAGTCAAGAAAAACGATAACACCGTGCAACTGTATGCCCGTTTTATTTCACGCGCGTGCAAAGAAGAGAATCTTCTCCCCTTAACACCCAAAGGCGTCTCCGCTATCGTCGAGTATGGTGAAAAATACATCGCTTCCAAAAACAAGCTTTCACTCAGATTCGGACCTATTATGGGAATTTTAAAGGAAGCCGACTACTGGGCGCGAAAAAAGAGATCGAAAAAGGTTACGGACAAGCACGTCGTTCAGGCTTTCAATGAATACAGATTTCGCTATAATTTATATGAAGAAAAAATGCACGAATCCTATGTTGACAATACCATCATGATCGATGTTGAAAGCGATGTCGTCGGGCAAGTGAACGCACTTTCTGTCTATCAGATCGGAGATATTTCCTTTGGGCGTCCGGCCAAAATAACTGCTGAAACCTATATGGGCAAACAGGGTGTCATCAACATTGAACGTGAAGCCAAGCTCAGTGGAAAGACCCATGACAAAGGTGTTCTTATCCTATCCGGTTATCTTGGACGAACATTTGCGCAAAGCTATCCACTCAGCCTATCTACAAGCGTGGCCTTTGAGCAGAGTTACGGCGGTATTGACGGTGACAGTGCTTCTTCCACAGAGCTATACGCCATCCTCTCCAGCCTATCCGGAATTCCGATCCACCAGGGAATTGCCGTCACAGGATCGGTCAATCAGAAAGGACAAATTCAAGCCATAGGGGGCGTCAATCAGAAGATAGAAGGTTTTTTTGACGTATGTAAAGAAAAGGGGTTAACCGGGAAACAGGGGGTGTTAATTCCCCAGGCCAACATCAAAAATCTGATGCTCAAGAAAGACGTGATCGATGCCGTTAAAAAAAGGAAATTTCATGTATATCAAGTGGCCACAGTTGAAGAAGGGATTGAAATATTAACCGGTGTTCCGGCCGGATCTCCGGATGAGGAAGGTCTTTATCCAAAAGGGACAGTCTATCACCGTGCACAAGAAAAGCTAAAAAAATATCTGGAACGATCCATCCAAATAAAAAACGAATTTGAAGAAAAATAGAATCGCCGATGAACATTATCCCGACAGCCATAAAAGACGTTCTTATTATCGAACCCAAAGTATTTAAGGACGCCCGCGGCTTTTTCATGGAGACCTATCATTGGAACCGATATATGACAGAAGGTATTGATCATTCATTTGTTCAGGACAATCTTTCCTATTCTGTAAAAAACACCATAAGGGGATTACATTACCAAATCAAACACCCCCAAGCCAAGCTGCTGCAGGTCCTTGCCGGCGAAATATTCGACGTGGCCGTTGACATCCGGCGGTCCTCGCAAACATTTGGCCAATGGATCGGCATTCATTTGTCAGACCAGAACAAACGTCAGTTATTTATACCTGAAGGATTTGCCCACGGCTTCTGTGTTGTGAGCGACACGGCCCTTTTTTCATACAAATGCTCGGACGTTTATAAGGCCGATGACGAGGGCGGCATCCTGTGGTCTGACCCGGACATTGCTATCGACTGGCCGGTCCAAGACCCGATCATCTCGGAAAAAGACAAGCACCTGCCGCATCTGTCCGATCTTCCT
>CP070768.1:1952316-1956216 GCA_020345745.1 Desulfobacterales bacterium | reverse complement strand
GCGATATTCACGACATCATTGTCATAGAAATAGAGACCGGGAACAGCATAATTCGATTTTGGCTTTTTCGGCTTTTCTTCTATACTGATAACTTTGCCGTTAGAATCAAACTCCACAACACCGTACCGTTCAGGGTCTTTTACCATATATCCGAAAATGATACCGCCCTTTTTTAGTTGAACTGCTCTCTGTAAGGTATCGGTAATATTGTGACCATAGAATATATTATCCCCAAGAATAAGGCAGACCTGATCACCTCCTATAAATGATTTCCCGATGATAAAGGCCTGGGCCAGTCCTTCGGGTCGCGGCTGCTCTTCAAAAGTGAGGGAAATTCCCAGCTGAGAACCGTCACCAAGGAGTTTTTTAAATAAAGATAAATCTTCGGGAGTAGAAATAACCAGTATCTCCCGGATCCCTGCCAACATTAAAATAGAAAGTGGATAATAAATCATCGGTTTGTCATAAACAGGTAATAGCTGCTTGCTCACCACCCGGGTAATCGGAAAGAGACGGGTTCCTGAACCGCCCGCTAATATTATTCCCTTCATCATTTTCATTCCTTTTTAAATTTTTCATGCATTATTTAATTGTTACTGTTTTTTCAGCTTAATTTCAACGACGATAAGCGGGCCCTGCCCAGAATTTTCCAGAACCATCGTTTCGTTTTCAGCAAGCATGATGAATTGCCCTGTATGCAAGTTCTCCCGTTCGGTCTTAGCCGATCCCTTGATCACAACCAAATGTTTTAAAACAGAAGCTTCTGTATTTACATGAAGTTTTGCGCCAGCATCGATGACATATCTTACCACCCGAAAATCATCCTTTAGCTCCAATACGGTAAACGTTCCCCAAGGATGGTGAACTGTTTTATGCTTGTGATATTCTTTTCGCCCCTTCTCTTTGAGCTTTTCGACAATCGATTTAACATCTCTGCTGCTTTCCATTTCCGATACGAGAACAGCATCCGGTGTCTCAACAACAACCATATGATTGATATGGTTTGCTGCAATCAGCCGTTCATATCCCATGATCAGACTATTTTCTGAATTTTTTGCAATAACGTCACCATCAATGACATTTCTGTTGGTATCTTTGGGAAGGAAATCGTACAAAGATTTCCATGAACCAATATCACTCCATCCAAAATCCGAAGGAAGCACCGCCCCTTTGTCGGTTTTTTCCATAACCGCATAATCAATAGATATGTTCGGCAACTGTTCATATGCTTCATTAGATACAACTTCCCGAGATGAAACCATACGGTCCATTGCATTTATCAGTTCAGATTGATAAGTGGCCAATTCTTTCAACATAACGGATATTTTAAACGCAAACATCCCGCTGTTCCAGAAAAACGTGCCGCTTTGAATGTATCTTTCGGCAGTTTTTAAATCCGGCTTCTCAACAAATCTTTTTACTTTAAGTGCTTGTTCGATCAGTTTTCCTTCACCTTCAATATATCCATAACCGGTTTCCGGATAATGGGGTTTGATGCCGAAGGTTACAATATATCCGGCTTCCGCAAGGGTTATGGCTGAGGCGAGTTTGTCGTGAAAATTGTTATGATTTTGTATAACATGATCCGCTGGGAAAACGCACAGCACGGCATCTTCTTCATCTTTGAGAATTTGGAGCATGGCCAGAAGAATGGCAGGTGCTGTGTTGCGTCCACAGGGTTCGCTGATCAGTTTTCCTTCGGGCCGAATATTTATTTCCGCCATATGTCTGGCAATTTCGTGGAAGTGTTCCTTACCACAGACAACCCGTATTTTTTCCGGCTCGAGCACCGGTGTCAGCCTTTTGATCGTGTTTTGAACCAGGGAATCATCACTGATGAATTTTACGAGCTGTTTTGGATACAGTTCCCGTGACAGCGGCCATAACCGTGTACCCGAACCGCCGGCCAACAGCACAGGGTAAACATTTATTTTATGTTTCATTATTGGATGATTCCTTTTACTTTGCTTCTTTTTGGTGCCACATCCATGCCGTCTGAATGATCTTTTCAAGGTCTTCGTATTGTGGCTTCCAACCAAGTTCTCTCTTGATCTTATCAGAACTTGCAATCAGAGTTGCAGGATCACCCTGTCTTCTATCCGTTTCGACAACGGGTATCCGATGTCCGGTCATTTTTCTTGCCAGCTCAATCACTTCTCGAACCGAATACCCCCTGCTGTTTCCAAGATTGTAAACCACGCTTTTGCCTCCTTCCATGAGGGCGCTTAGCGACAACAGGTGTGCCTGTGTTAAATCGCTAACATGAATGTAATCTCGAATACAGGTTCCGTCCGGTGTAGGATAATCGGTGCCAAAAATTTTGACATTTTTATTTTCATTGGTTGCAACTTTCAAAATCAAGGGGATTAAGTGGGTTTCCGGTTGATGCTTTTCTCCTATTTGGCTTGATTCATGTGCACCCGATGCATTGAAATAACGAAGGCTGATGTATCTGAGACCATATGCCGAATCACAGTCTTGCAGCATCCGTTCGACGGCGATTTTGCTTGCACCATACGGATTGGTGGGATTGCAAGGGTGATTTTCTGTGATCGGTATTTCAAGAGGTTCTCCGTAAACAGCCGCCGTTGAAGAAAAAATAAAACGTTTCACGTCATGACGAACCATTGCGCTCAAAAGCTCCGTCGTTGCCGACACATTATTTTGGTAATACTTTAATGGCTGTTCGACCGATTCGCCCACCAAGGCGAAGGCTGCAAAGTGCATGACTGCATCGATTCGGTTACTGGTAAAAATGCGGTCAAGTAATGCTGCATCACCTAAACCGCCTTCAATAAAATTCCCACCGGGAATCAAGTCCCGATGGCCTGTGGAAAGATCATCCAGGATAACAACCTTATGTCCTGTTTCCAAAAGATCTTTTACCATGTGAGACCCGATATACCCGGCACCACCGACCACCAATATGGTTTCGTTCTTCATTTTACATCGCTCCAAAACGATTCATCCCCAAATTTGATTGTGGGTTATGGCCCTGATATGTCACTTGTGTGAGGCGTTCGTTTGCAAGGCATTCAATGACGCAGCCGTAGTAAGCCACTATAAGGCTCTGATAACACGGCAAATGGACCCCTCGGCGATCATGTCCGGGTCGCCCTCTACCGCCGGTAATCATAATTTTCATATTTTGCATTCCAAACTGCCTTTGTTTATCTTATTTTTTCAGAAATTATATCCATCAGATACTGCCCGTAATCGTTTTTCAGCATATCAGATGCAAGCCTCTTGACTTGTTTCTTATTTATATAACCCATCCGATAGGCAATTTCCTCGGGGCATGAGATCCTTAACCCCTGGCGTTCTTGGATTGCCTGAACAAAACCAGCGGCTTGCTGACCACCCGGGTAATCGGAAAGAGACGGGTTCCTGAACCGCGCGCTAGTATTACTCCCTTCATCTTTTCATCTCCTTGGTGATTACGACGGCTTTTCCGGGGTTAAGGCCATAGAGCCCACGGCCAGATAACTGTATCCTTTTGCAACCAGATCCTCGAAATCCGGAATCATACGCCGCCCGTCCATAACCAGATAATGAGGTGAAGCCGTTTCCTCAATGGTTCGCGAAAGTCCCCTGAATTCCTCACAGTCAGAGGATATGAACAGGGCATCGGTTCCTTTGATGGCTTCCCTGGCAGTTTGAAAGTAGTCGATCTTTTCAAAGAGAATGTTTTGGGAAGGGGTAAACGTCTCTTTTGCCGTCTCTATGGCCAAGGGATCGTATGCGTTGATCTTGATCACCCCTTTTCCAAGTAAAGACTCGACAACCTTGATAGAAGAGGCATCTCGCATATCATTGGTATGTTTTTTAAATGCCAGCCCCAACACGGCAACATTTTTATTGTTGAACTGGTAACCCCCCTCAACGATCGCCCTTTCGATG
>CP070768.1:1948071-1952216 GCA_020345745.1 Desulfobacterales bacterium | reverse complement strand
TCTTTTTTGATGCCACGCTTTTTGCAAGAACGACTTACCTGATCGATCAGATACGCCATGCCCTCCGGAGAGTTCTTAACCGAAAAGGACTTTCGAAGAATATCTCCGTATCCGTTGCAGAACATGGCTAAATGATCTTTTTTAGCAAAATCCATCGGTACGCACATCACTGTTGCATTGCTACCGGCTGTCTCAAAAAGAGAAAGTAATTCTTGACTTCGATTCTGATAAATGCTTCTTTTTTTCATAGGTGAAACTCCTTTCGTTTCTGCAGCTGCTTCATTGCAGACTGCCCATACATCATGCCACAGGTGAAAGCCGGATGTCTCACCAAACAGAGGAGTTTCACTTTTTTTGTTTAAAAGAAGTTAATTGGATGTAATTTTAAGACTTGAAGATAGACAGAGCTGGGGGCTCCCGCGAGCTACGCTAATGGCTCGCTCGCCGCCCCAACATCTACCGCTCAGAAAGGTGCCAGAAGTCTTGAATTTTCATCGGGAAAATTAGAACAGGCACATACACTATATCTTGGGTGCTTGGCTATAAATTCATTGGCGGGAAAAATGGGAATTTTATTAAGATTCATGTTTAAAAGCTGAAAAGTCCAAACGAATCAAATATTCAAGTTTTCAATTGTTGATCTTAATAAGTATTGGAGTGATGAGTAACAAAGTATTTTTTCCAATACTCCAGTCCTCCATCACTCCAATATTCCATTTTATTTGATGTACAGCATAGATCCTTTACTCAAATCCGTGACAATTGTCCGGCCATCACAAACTGCCCATTGCTTTACAAGGTCATATTCACCAAAAGTTATCGCTTCTGTCATGCAGACTTCGGCACAGACCGGTAATTCGCCTGCATAAATCCTGTCCTGACAGAGGTCACATTTGTGGGATTTTCCTCCTTCTCCATCGAACTGGATCACACTGAAGGGGCAACTTTGTATGCACGAACAACCGCAATTGAGACATCGCTTAGCCTCTTGGATCACCATCTCTTCTGTGAACCCCTGTTCGATCTCATTGAAATTTCCTACCCGCTCTTCAGGCTTCAGGCGGGGCATCTGGGCACGTTTAGCAGGATCATACTCCGCTTTATATACATCGGAAACCATATCCATTTCCTTTGCCCTATCTTCACTGAGATTAACCCCCCTGATGTAACGATCTATGGATATTGCAGCTTCTTTACCGCTTGCGATGGCCTCAACAACTGTTTTGGGGCCGGAGACCGTATCGCCACCGGCAAAAAGCCATTCAATTCGGGTCTGCAGCGTGATAGGATCGGCCCAGAGCCCACCCGCGGAGGTAAGGGCGATGCCCGAATTCTCGGCAAAGTCTCGCTCACCCAGAAGGCTGATAGCGATAATGGCCGAATCCGTCTCCATGATCGTCAATTGGCAATCGTCGTATTGTGGATCAAACTCACCTTTTTCGTTAAAAACCGAGGTGCAGAGCTGAAACTCGATGCCCGAAAGCCTGCCGTCTTTTTCCATAAACCGGAGAGGCCCTAGACCATTGACAATCTCTATGCCTTCTTCGAGTGCATCTGCGATCTCTTGATCCCAGGCAGGCATCTCATCGCGGTGTTCCAAGCAGACTAAGGTAACCTTTTTTGCGCCGAGACGCTTGGCTGAAAGCGCCGAATCTATGGCGGCATTTCCACCACCGATGACGATCGCTTTTTCCCCCATCTCGATCTTTTTCCCAAGCGCGGAATCTTTCAATAGATCGAGTCCGTTAAATACCCCGGGTAGATCTTCACCATCGACATCCAATCGACCGCCAAAATGAAGACCCGTTGCCATGAACACCGCTTCAAAACCATCCTCCTTAAGGCTGTCGAGTGAAATGTCCTCGCCTAATGTTACGCCTGTCTGAATTTCTACCCCCATATCCCGAATTACACTAATCTCAGCCTCAAGGATATCATTGGGAAGGCGGTACTCAGGGATACCAACGGCCATCATACCGCCCGCAACGGGTAGTCGATCGAAGACGTTGACTTGATATCCTTCTTTGGCTAGATAAAAGGCGGATGTCAGACCTGCCGGTCCGGCACCGATAATGGCAACCTTTTCATCTTTTTTCTCCTTGATTTCAGGTACGTAACGGGTTTCAGGATCGAGGTCCAGGTCGGAAATGAAGCGTTTGATTGCATTGATCGCGACAGGCTCATCGACATCACTACGGCTACAGTCGGATTCACATGGATGGTGGCAAACCCTTCCGCAGATTGCAGGGAAGGGGTTCTCATCCTTGATAAGTTTTAGGGCTTCCTGAAATTTACCCTGTGCAGCAAGATTCACGTATCCCTGGACATTGATGTTTGCGGGGCAATTTCCCTTACACGGAGAGACTTTCCGTTTCTCCACCGCGATGGATTCCGATTTGGCCTCACAACCTGTGCATTTCTCCGGGTCGATTATAACTATACCCGTTTCCGGAGCTTTGCTTATTGCCCCTTCCGGGCAGGAGGTTTCGCACTTCGGCTCTCCGCAGTGCTGGCAAGGGACGACCCAGGTATCCATAGAAAGATTTGGAAAAGTACCTTTTTCCCGGGTTTCTACCCTCAGATAATAGGGTATATCATCAGGCACAGCCTTATTATGGTCGATGATCTCCTTATGATTTCTACAGGCGACGACACAGGTCCTACACCCGATACATCTGTTAAGATCTATCATCATACTAACTTGTTTCATGGTATCACCCCCTTACTTTACGATACGGACGCGCGTGGAAACGTGCGCTTCACCGCCGATAAGATCCTGATAATCCAACGTAGCACCTGCGTCGGGAATCAGCCGGTTGTCGCTTACGCCCTTGCAAGCACTGGCCACACTGCCCACGGTTGAACCAAATCCATGGCCAAGGGCCACGCAATCCGGCCGGATGCGCTCCGATAACTTAACCGGGACCTGGACACTGCCGGTAGGCGACTCTGCTGTTATCGTATCTCCCTCGGAGACACCCAGCTCCTTGGCTGCCGCCGGATTCATCAGGAGAGGGTTTTCTTGAAATCCCGATATACTGTCACGAAGTTGCGGGTTATTAAAGGTCCACTGCCCTGAACCGGAGTGAAAAATTGTCCGGTAAGAGACTAGGACGAAAGGATAACTATCCACGTTCGCCCTGTACTCTAGAGGAAGGTCAACCCTCGGGAATGCCTGGCTCCAAGGTGCTTCCTCCAGATCCTCCCAGTATAGGTGCACTTTTTCGCTGGGTGTTCCGAAACCGCCTGCCGTTTCATACTTTCTGAAACCGATACTGCCCGGAGACCAATGCCCTCCCATCACTTGAAGCTTTTTTACCGAAAGCCCCAGTCCGGATAGCTCGATATCGTAATAGGAGACAAGGTCATCGAATTGGAAATATTCCGGGCAAAGCTCTTTACCCATCTCGATGAATACATCGTTGGCGTGGCGGCACTCGCCCGGAGCTTCCACAACTGGCTGGCGCAGAGCTACGCCATGTCCGAAATTGTACCACCATGGCATGTAGAGAAGCTCCCACCGTTCAAAATAGGACTTATCAGGTAAGACAAGATCGGCATGCTTGGAGGTTTCTGAGAGCATTATCTCGAAGCTAACCAGAAGTTCAAGCTTGTAGTCACCGTTTTTGTCCTTTTCACAAACCGCCTCCTGCCAGCTGTAGTCTCCCATCTCTGTCAAGGCGGGATTAGCCTCCGCCACCATAAGCACTTTGAGATCGCCGTTCCTAATCGCCTGGGCTTCGTACCACGTCGGCTCCATAATAAAGGAATATTTTTCGAACTTATCCTTGTCCGGGCCTGTCCTGTGCCATCCTAGATCATGCAAGGAAGGCGGTTCCGGCGCTGGTTCGACGGGTGAAAGCGGTACAAGGTCCGGCAGGGGTTGTCCTCCAGGATTATCAATGTTGCCGGTTACGGCCATGAAGATGCACCAGGCATGTGAAAAGTCGAGGGCATTTCCGAGCATAACGCCTTTGAAACTGTCTACACCCACGGAGGGCGCCATAGCACATTCTTCGGCCAACTGCCTGATGGTTTCTGCCGGGACATCGCAGATTTCGCTCATACGCTCCGGGGTCTTATCTGCCAGATAGTCCTGCAACTTCTCGAAGTCGCCCTCCCGGATCCAGTTGGCCACAAACTCC
>CP070768.1:1942173-1947971 GCA_020345745.1 Desulfobacterales bacterium | reverse complement strand
CTGGTACCCTTTTAAAAATAATTAAACTGGCCTTTTGAGCTTCCAGCTTTTTAAATCAAAGCCTTTACCCCCCCCGGATGGGAGCCTTTGCAGCTTAATTTAAACCAATTCCGGGGGCCTTAGGTGGCCTCTCCGGGCCGAAAATGGCTGGAGGAATACTGTTGTGTTCCATATCCATTTATCCATCCGCAACTGAACTCACCCACAAGTGGTTATCAACGCGTTTAAGTAGGTAATTGGCCCTCCCTGGCCCGCCAGCATAAACAAAATTAATAGCCATTGTTGGAATAACGAAAATCATCCCAAAACCGTTCCCGCATACCTCAGCAGACCGCAGCTTCTGACAGAACACAGATTCGGGATTCGACTTGCAAAATTGATTTAAAAGGTTTGTTGTCGGAGTTGTCGGAGGTATTATGATTTGACGAAACCTGCAATTTGGCAATATTGTGAATTGCATCAGCACATCTAACAAATTTTTAGGTCCCCCAAATTTTCGAATCAACCACGCTATTCACAGTTTTTGTAAATCAAATATATTGAAGACTTGGTAATTCAGTATCTAATTGCAAGATAGCTTAATTTGGAATAGCCATTATCAGGATCAATCCCTTTATCCCAGTCTGAAGATTTAAATCAAGGGTCAGACCCTAACTTCGTAATGTCTGTAAGATTAAATTCCTATTTTATATTAGAAGGTCTAAAATACCCAAGCGAATTGATTCCTCATAGCTACATCATATACTGAAAATACCTGTTTTTCAAAAAATTCTAAAAAACCTATTATTTTATGGTCTTATTGGATCGATACAGCATGTAATATTAATTCAAGATTTTTGGTACCTGACCGATAATTAAGTTGGGATGTAATATTGATTATATATCTTTGCATTAACACTCAGTCTCACTTTCTTAAATTTTACCATAAGTATAATCGGCCTTTTTTCGAATCTGAGATGAAAATCACTCTTATTAAAGTTTTTAATAGTTGTATTAAAAGTTTTTATAACTTTTCATGAAATGGTTATATAATTTTTGGAATCAATTCTATTGGAAAAGAAAGTAAAAAGGAACTGATTAAAAATAAATTGATATATTTAAATAAGTTAGGATTATTTAATGGAACACTCATGATCCAACTTAACACCTGGCAAAAAAATTCAGCATATTTGGCACAATACTTGTAGAACTAATTGTAGAACTAAAAAATTGAGGACCAGCATGGAAAAACAAAAGGGATTTACAATATATGAACTTTTAGTGGTAATTGGCATTATTGCGATTTTATCGACTATCGCTGTGCCTAGCATGTTTTCCTGGCGACTGGAGGCAAAACTACGCAGTGCGTCAAATACTATTCGAGGAGATCTCCAGTTGGCCAAGCGAAGAGCCTTGAAAGAAAGCACTATTATTGCAGTGATTTTTACCGCCAATGGATACAATATATTTACGGACAATGGTGCCGGTGCTAACTCAGGCAATTGGAATTTAGATGCTGACGAAGTTGTCGTAAAAAACAGACGACTTCCAGCAGGGATCACGATTAAGCTGCCAACTTCCTTTGATTCTCCTAATAACCGCACACGGTTTAATGGCAGAGGACTTCCTGACCCCTTGACCTTAACTGGCAGTGGGTTGACCGGAACAGTTACTATTAAAGATTCAAGAGGGACTGAAAAGCAAATAACTATTAATCGGCTTGGACGTCTTAATGACCTTTAAAGATTTAATATAAATGGATGGCTGATATGAATTGCTTAAAAACGACAAAACAGAATGATTTTATAAACAACAGGGGATTTTCTCTGATTGAGCTTCTTATTTCCCTGGTGATTATATCAATCGTTTCAGTGGCAGTTTACGGTGTATTCTATTTAGCAAGTAGAAGTTATACCACCCAGTCTGTCTCAGCTGACGTGCAGCAAAGCATTAGAGCGGCTACGGAAGTTCTTATGCAGGATATTCGTACAGCTGGTTTAGATCCAACTTCTAGTGGAAATTTTGGCATCGAGCTAGCGGAGGCTACAAAATTTAGGTTTACATCGGACAGCAGCGACACAGGCGGCGATTTTAATGGCATTCTGGAAGATATCAACTCTGAGCGCGTTACTTATGAGTTTCAAGGCACTCAGGTGAATCAAATTCTTTATGAAACAACGGCTAGTGAAATCAGCTATCCTTTGATTAGCGGCGTTCAGGATTTGACTTTTACTTATTTTGATTCTGCTGGCAATGATCTCGGCAGCCCGGTACCCGCACTCCAACTTGGAGATATTCGATCAGTGACGATCGCAATTATTGTCCAAGAACCTGCAGGCCGCGATGAACCTGTGAGTCGTACATTAACCAAGTCGGTTAAATGCCGCAACATCGGTTTATAATTTAGGAGAATAGTAAATGTTTCGAGTCCAAAAACATAAGCAAAAAATAAAAAAGAACGATGAGGGCTTTACGCTCATTGAGGTTCTCATAGGCATGGCTATTTTCACCGTTGGCATTTTAGCTGTTGCTACTTTGCAGGCGTCTTCGACAAAAAGTAATGCTTCTGCCAGAAGGATCACAGAAGCTACAGCACTGGCAGAAAGCAAGATAGAAGACCTGATGCTGCTACCCTATGATCACGCTGATCTTAATCCGCTTGATAGCCCTTATGAGGAGATTATAGAACCTTATACCATAAACTGGGATGTCACCGAGATCGATTTGGACGCAAATGGAACCAGTGATTCTAAAATTGTCAATGTAGCTGTAGGCAGAATAGCTACTGACGATCGTGAAGTTTCTGTACAGTATATTATTCCCGAATATTGATCTGGAGGATATTATGCATTTTTTGAAATGTAAAGTAAAAGACCAGAGCGGATTCACTATTGTTGTCGTAATCATGATTTTAGCGCTTTTAACAATATTAGGAACAGCCGCGATAACAACCTCTAGTACCGAACTTCAGACTTCAAGCAGCGAAGAGATTTATAAGATGGCTTTTTTTGCTGCGGAATCAGGCGTAACTTATGTGAGGCAAAACCCTGATTTGTACCATGTAAACAATATCGAAGAGAATCAATCACTTAGCTTTCCAGACACAGATGACGAAGCAGTTAAGTATAATTTGGGATCACTGCAGTCTTTTAATGGAACAACAGGCTATCTTGGATCGTCCGCAGTACCTCGGGGATCAGGCTATGAAGTGGGAACCTACAAAGCCCACGATTATCATATAATTAGTGAAGGTTTTGGCCCACGGGACTCAAAAGTTCGGATCGATGCAGGTTTTTACCGCATTGGCTTATAAGATATAAAAAAGTGAGCTATAAATATGGGTAAAACAAAATTAATCCAATTGTTTATTTCGATTTGTGTATACAGTTCAATTTTAATGGGTGACTTAGCACATGCCAGTGGTGACAGTTGCATGTATCAAGTATCATCAGATGAAATGCCACCAAATATCGTTTTTCTTATAGATAACGGTGTGATGATGCAGCAAATAACATGGCACGCTGGCTTTGACAATAACGTAGATTATACCCCGTTTGAAGCTGTGGAATCAGATATGGTGCCAAACGGTGCTGCCGGCAACGGGTTTTTCAATGAAAATGGTTATGCCATTTTTCAAACCGGTGGTGTCTTTTACCTGGTGCCTGTTAATGACGATCTAACTCTTGCTACCAAGATAAGGCTTCAAGAGACTGGCGGCAAGGGGTCTGCAACATGGACGATTAATGACAAAACAATTACCTTACCTGGGTCACCTTCGTCGACAGTAGATGCTGATGGAGTTAAAGATAACGCCGAAGTTTTCAGGTATTCTAAAAACTACTTGAACTGGTTATTTTTCAGCGGAAACTATACGGGTAACGGTTCCGACCTGCCAGACAAAAGCCGGCTTTATTATGCCAAGAAGGCTCTGCTTAACGTAGGTAAGCTTACATCAAACAAAGCGAAGTTTGCAATTTACAATTTTACCTCAACCTCTGAGGGTGCATCAAGAGTTCAGCCTATAGGTGAAGTTGTGGCTACTTTGGGAGGAGTCCCAGCGGATAATGTTTTGGATACTAATTATGTAAACAACATTAATAACATGGGTGCATATCTTTATTCTCCTCTGGCTGAAGGGCTTGCCTCGATAGGAGGGTACGTCAATTCGGACTCCTTTGGTATTATAGATTCTACGAATTTTTGTCAGAAATCATATGCGATTGTTGTTTCGGCTGGAATTTCATCTGAGGACAAAAGCGATCTGAACCAAGAGATCCCGGGTAGATTAGACGATTATGATGAAGATGGATCAGACGGGGTTGGCATAGACGGTCCAGGCCAGGGAACCCTGACAGTTGATGAAGTTACCTACACCATAACGACTGGTTTCAACGGCTCCACTTATCTTGACGACGTGGCGCACTATTTATACTCCTATGATATAAGCGTTGATAATGATGAAATTGGAGGTTTTCAAAATTTAGTAACATATACCGTAGGATTTATGGCTTCCCATGAAATCCAGGCTTTTTTGATCATCACCTCAAACAATGGTAATGGCTATCCCAATTTAAATGATAGCTCACATCCAGAATATGGAAAATTCCACTTTGAAGCCGAGACTGCTCAAGGCCTTTCCCAGGCGATATTAGATGCTGTTAATGCTATTATATCAAAACCAGCCACATTTGTTGCACCAGTTGTGCCGGTAACACGCACCACTAGCGGTGATAAAATATATATGGCCTTTTTTATACCGACAGAGGAAAACTTTTGGGAGGGCTATGTTTCTAAATTTAGTCTAAATGACCAAAATGAAATCATCGATGCAGACGGCAATCCAGCCACATGGCCAAATGGCGCCATGAGAGAAGAAGCAGTTCCTATTTGGACAACCAAGGATTGGGCGATTACTGACAACACCAGCCGCAACATTTATACTTATCTTGGAAACAACGTAGATTTGACTGTCGCAGAAAACGATTTTGATACATCAAATCCGGATCTAACCGATTTTATCCTCGGCTTTCCAACTAATATCACTGTTAATAGCATCGTAGTCAGCGGGAAAGACAAAGTTATCAATTACATTCGCGGCGCTGACGTTTTTGATCAGGATGAAGACACGGATACATCTGAAAACAGAGAATTTATTACCGGTGATGTGCTGCATAGTGAACCTGTGGTGTTTACTTACCATTATGCAGACAAAACCACCACGACAATGGTCTATTTTGGAGCAAACGATGGAATGCTGCACGCTGTGTTAGATGAAACCGATCCTGATATTGATACTTATGGTGATGAAAATTCTCATGGTACAGAAGCATGGTCTTTTATTCCACCAGATCAGTTAATCCGCTTAAAATATTTGATTGAAGGTACCAGTCACAAGGAATTTGTGGATTCCAGTCCCAAAATTTACTTTCATGATGCGAACCAAGACGGATTTGTTGATCCAGATCCATATTCAGGGGATAAAGTCATTCTTGTTTGCGGTGAAAGAAGGGGCGGTTCAAGTTATTTTGCGTTAGATGTGACGGTGCCGGATGAACCAAAATATATGTGGAGAATTGGAAGCGGCAATGAAAACACGATTATCAAGTACGATGGAAAAACTCTTCCCTTTGGCGTTAATAACTGGGTGGGCAATTTGACCACCGAGATGTATAACGACTATATGAGTGGAGATATGACGACGTATCCATTTCTGTGGGGTCTAATTGTATCTTCTATTACAACTGGTTCGGAAGAAGGTATTCTGGAGCTTACAAACATAAGAAGACATGCCGGAGGTATGTTTCAAAATGACGAAAACT
>CP070768.1:1935850-1942073 GCA_020345745.1 Desulfobacterales bacterium | reverse complement strand
AAGGCGGCGGTTCTTTAAGTACCAGCACCGAAAAAGAACTGCAATTGGCGGGCAGATTCTTAAAAAAAGGTTATACCGATGCCCAAGCCAAGCTCAAAGCAGTTTGGGAACATCCGAATATTGCCAGCATCTGTTCTGAAATGCCAAACCGTAAGATACTCATGGCAAATGTATCGGCGGCGTTAAATCGAACCCAATTTACCACCAAAGATATGGAATCACTGGCTCAATACGCGCACAAAACCCGTTCGGAATATTGTATGGGTTGTGCCCACATTTGTGAATCCACCGTTAATGCTAACATCCCTATAAGCGATATCATGCGTTATTTAATGTATTGGCGAAGTTATGATGACCGCAACCGTGCCGTTGGGTTTTTTAATAATATACCAAAAGAGATGCGCAGTCATATGGGCAACCAAGACTATTCTCAAGCAGAGAAAATGTGTCCGCAACAAATGCCCATCAGCAAACTCATCCGTGAGGCGGTAACAGAATTGTCGTAATGGTCACCCAAATTATGCTCTCAAAAACGTCGGGTAAAAGGGCTTTATGGTTTCTCATGATTGGAATAAACAGGATCGTGTTTCTATATCAGATTTGAGATCTAATCCGATATATTTTGGCTGTACCATTGTATGATAAATTTTAGCCAAAATTTCTCATATTAAAAAACAACCATTGCCAACAAAGAAGGATATCATTATGGGCCAGAAAAAGTGGAAG
Organism: Desulfobacterales bacterium; assembly: GCA_020345745.1. Lineage (GTDB taxonomy): Bacteria > Desulfobacterota > Desulfobacteria > Desulfobacterales > UBA11574. The sequence goes on along the minus strand of CP070768.1, from coordinate 1,941,347 downwards.
ACATATTACCCAAGCGGAAACAAACGGGTGGTGGTAACCAAAGAACTCCCCGGAAACCGATGGCTTGACATTCTCACCCGGGCCGACTGCCAGGTAGATGTATGTACGTCTACGGATATTCTAAGCCTCGACGACATTAAGAATGCCATCGGCGATCGCTGTGACGGGGCCATCGGCCAGCTGACCGAAGATTGGGGGGACGTTCTTTTTAAAGCCTTGAAATTGGCAGGTGGCAAGGCATACAGCAATTGCGCGGTCGGATTCAACAATGTCGATCTGGACGCTGCCAGCAACCGGGGTATCCCTGTTGGTAATACACCGGGAGTGTTGACAGAAACCACTGCTGAGATGGCTGTTGCGCTTACTTTTGCGGCAGCGCGAAGGGTGGTGGAAGCAGACACCTTTATGCGCGAGGGACGTTACAAAGGATGGCTGCCAACCCTCTTTTTGGGAGAACTCTTGCGCCACAAGACCGTGGGTGTCGTCGGTGCCGGCCGAATCGGCTCTGTCTATGCCAAAATGATGGTCGAAGGATTTAAGATGAATTTAATCTATTACGATTTATACCAAAACAAGGCACTTGAAGATTATGTTGTCGCCTATGGTGACTTTTTGAACGCCATGGGAGAAGATCCGATATGGTGCAAGCGCGCTGGAAATATTGAAGAACTCTTGCGAGATGCGGATGTGGTCAGCATTCACACCATTTTGGACGAATCCACGTACCATCTTATCAACAAAGAGCGCCTCCAGTTGATGAAAGAGAATGCAATCCTCGTCAACACATCTCGCGGACCCGTAATTGATGAAAGTGCCCTTGTTGATCATTGTCAGGCACATCCCCAATTTATGGCTGCACTCGATGTATTTGAAGACGAGCCGGAGATGAAGCCCGGGTTGAAGGACCTTCACAATGTGGTTATCGTACCCCATATTGCTTCAGCAACCCGATGGACGAGAGAGGGTATGGCAACACTGGCTGCCAGTAATGTGGCCGGAATCTTGATGGGATATCCAGCCTGGCAAAGATCGGATATCACCCCGTTTCTAGGTAAAGAGCCTCCCAGAGCGGCTCCCAGTATTCTAAATGCAAAGGAGGTTGGCGTTACATTGTACCATGAATAGCTCTTTGCTTGCTGATATTCTATACTTAAGATATCGATGCCCAACTTCTGACCATAGAAAGGGTTTTCCTTTAAAACTTTTTGAGTTTTTTGTAATCGATTGCCGAAGCATAACCAATCAAATCATTTTCAACAACCTTCTGTCCTTTTAAGGTAACCAGGTATTTTTTGGCTACAACAATATTTATTTCTCCATCTTTATTTGACGGACGATACTTAATAACAGCCTTTTGTCGCTTTATTTTGGTTAACTTTCCTCCATCAGCTGAGGCAAAAGCTGGGTTGGAAAACACCATAATCATCGACTGAAGGGCCGGAGAATCGGCAATTATTTCTATGGTAACAGAACTTCGATCTTTGCGATACCTCCTTTGAGCTGAAATTCCTCCACCGAAGTATCCAGCACCGGCAGCCTTAGATTTTATATCCTCTGCTGCCCAGCCGGCCAATGGCTCGGGTAAGAAAGCTTCCAAGTTACCCCCTCGCTTTTGACGGATAAGCTGAGATGCGTAGTCGAGACTACTGGCAGCTTCAACAAAATCGCCCTCCTTATAGTATTCGATCGCTTCTTCAATGGAGTCGGTAATTTCATCAGCCCAAACTGCACCGGAGGTTAAAAAGCTCAGGCCTACCAACAATGGTATTAACCATTTAAATACAATTTTATTTATTTGAAGCATGTTGTCCTCCCATATTAATTTGCCTGGATATTTATCTATTCAATTCCTTTATATTCAAGAATATGATCCAAAAATGGTCAAAGAAGAGACCATTCACGGTTATTTAGGATAGCTGTGACGTGGTATCAAATTTTAATATATGCCACAAGGTGGTATAGTCAATACGGTCGTTTCAAACTTAAGTAAATTTTGGTTTTTGGTTAAATAAAGCTTGGTATAGAAGGTCATGTTTGCATTGTTTGCCTAACACCTGGCGCAACTTGAGCGGCTATTAATGCAAGGACAATAAGAAGATATCTGAGGCAGGTTAGTGGAACGGTCTCACCCTTGGCGTCTGGAATCCGAGGCATCCTCGGTTTTCGATCCATCGGAGCAAACTGTCCTGATCTATACTTGACTTGGCAAAATCTGTAGGCGAATCAAAAACTCTACTGAGACTTAGATATCAAAACATCTCAAAAATAATATAATCAGTTGAATATATCCAAACTGTTGGAACAGGTCAAATTCGTGTGTTCTCCGTTACAATTTCATGGAATTTATCCAAAGACGTGTAGCTTTTTGTATTGAAGATAATGCTCTGCCAAAAAATTCAATGGCTTTTTTGCCTCTTGAAAGTGCTCATGAAGATTTGTAAAAATATTCGATGCCACCATGTCTTCCGATATCAGGCATTCAGAAACCAGTTTATAGAATTTCCGCCCTTCTTCTTCATATTTCTCAGGATTTAACCTTAATTTGCCAGGGGTTTGAGACCTTATTTGACCTGATAAAGGATACCGGTATTCATTTTCAATATATTCAGGAAAAATCCCTAATACGAAAAGGCAGACATCAGCGATTCTTTTGTATAATACAATACGATATTCTCCTTCAATCGATTGGCTGAATCGAGCAAGGCTCTCTATATCCATATCGTTAAATTTGACCTTATGCCAAATTCCATCTCTGACCCTAAATGAAATTGTGTAACTTTTTATTTTGGTAAAGGTTGAAAGCATATGAGCCAGATAAGTCAATATGGAATCATTTGATAAAAGTGAAACTAAATTTTCACTATCAAATATCGGTATTCGCAATCGGCCGGATTTTTCATAAGTATAGCTTGATTTTTCAAAATCTTGAGTTGTCTTTCTGAGTAGAATCTCAAAAAATAGAATTGGAGAAATTTTTAAGAAAATCTCATCATCATGGATCACCCGCTTGAATACTTTTTTATCGCCGACAAATTTATTTCTAAAATCTCTGTCTTGAGCAAGAATTTGTTTGAGGGTTTGTTTATCTTTAACGTCAGGAGATACCGTATCGATAAGGAAACCCAAATCTCTATCTGAGAGGCTTGCATTAACAATTTTAGATACAAACATTTCGGTTTACCAATTTCTTTATATTATAATTTCCACTCAACTACCTTAAGTTCAAACAGCCTATTTATTCTAAGACATGGATGTTTCTCTTTGCGCACATATCTTTGAGGACCTTCGGCCATACAGAGACTTCGACCTCTCCGAGATGGGCCGTTCGCAACAAGTACATGTGGGTTCTGGACTCTCCGATTCCGCCTCCGATGCTCAGCGGAATCTCATCGTTGAGGATGGCTTGGTGGTAGGGAAAATTGAGAAATTCTTCCTGGCCAGACATCTTTAGCTGGATTTTAAGCGTCTCCTTAGTAACCCGTATCCCCATCGAGGTCAGTTCGTGGCGCCGTCTCGTTACCGGATTCCATACCAGGATATCTCCGTTTAATCCATGATACTGCTCACCGTCCTTAACGATGGTTTCGGTAGCCCAGTCATCGTAATCCGCAGCGCGCATCTCGTGGGGGTAGCCATCCTTTAAAGGCCAGCCAATACCGATGATGAAGATCGCTGAGGCTTTTTCCATAAGGGTTCGAGTCTCTCGCTCCTTCCTCGGCAGGTCCGGGTACCAGTCCAGCATTTCTTCGGCATGCAGAAACGTAAGTTGCTCTGGAAAGTCAGGGTATTTCTCTGTTTTTAGCTGGGGAAATCTTTCTTGCGCCATCTTGCCCGCCCCTCGAATAACCTTCCAAAGCTTGTTAACGATATCTTTAAGAAAGGCAAGGTTGCGGTCGTTCTCGGTGATCACCCGCTCCCAGTCCCACTGGTCTACATACGCACTGTGATCGTGGTCCAGAAAATAGTCTTTGCGTATAGCTTTCATATCGGTACATATGCCTTCACCCACATCGCAGCTAAACTGTTTGAGAGCCATGCGTTTCCATTTTGTAGCTGCCTGAACGACCTGGGCTTGTATGCGTTTATCGAGTCCGAGCCCACACGGAAATTCCACCGGTGTCCGCGAACCGTCGCGATCCAGGTAATCATTCACACCGCTATCGCGGTCAACAATCAGGGGTACCTGCACCATCTGCAGATTAAGTTCCTTACATAGATTCTCTTCAATGTAGTTCTTCACTGCAAAGACGGCCTTCATTCTTTCTTTTGGAGAAAGCAAAGGCTCGTAGTCTGTCGGTAGAATCTTTTCCAAATCATCATAGTTGCCGATACCAGGTCCTGCTAGGTCTGCTTTTTTCTTGTCCGTCATTGTTGGTCTTCCCCTCTTCTTTTATTTTGGTAATGTCCATTTATTCCCATCAAGGTTTTTCACCTCCGGGCTATCTCTGCCGCCATTTTTTTTGATAAAACCGTATTTTTTTTTATTGCTAAAACAACTTACAACTCCTTTTTTCATAATTCTTTTGATCCCTATTCCCGTGACATGTTAGATGAGGCAATCTGTTCAGGTGCCAGAATATTCGGGGTTTTCGCGTGTGATGAAAGATGAACATACTGCTACTTATTTTTGAACCTAGAGGGTTCGTTCGGGCAATACGTCTAACAATTCATCTGTGATAGTTCTATGGAAAAAATGACTAATTAATTCCCTTTTAAGTTCGATACGTTCAAGGTCTATTGGAATAAGCTTTGCATCAAAACTCGAGCACATCCCTGCTTTCCATCGATTCACTGAAACCACTATATTCGAATAAAAACCACGCTAACTCTCTTAATTAATTTCGATGCAATCTTTGACTTAAATCAATTACTTTACGTTTTACCCCATGTATATTAAAAGTGAACATTGTGCGAATATTTTAAAAGGAAATCACCATGAGTCATCATACTAAAATTGTATTATTTGGATCATTGCCAAAGAAAATGGGTAAACCCCATGATGGCCCGATCCGATTTGACCTTAAAGAGCCGACCCCGTTGCTCGATATTTTACAGAGATTTAACATACCGGTTGATTTGGTGCAACTGGCTATGGTCAACCACCGAGCTGTTCACAAAAATTCAACTATCCATCCAGGGGACAGGCTGGCTCTATTTCCTAAAGACTATATCGTTTTTGCCGACTGGCATAGCTTTAGGTTTTGACTGTCCGATTGTTTAATTTTAGGTAATTATAAATTAGACGGCCATTGATTTGCAACACGGAGTTATTTTGGTGGTAAGTTCAGACAAAAACACAGAGGTAGCTTGCAAGTATCTTTTTTACTCACAAAGAGCTACGATAATGGTATTTCATAAATTGCACCCTTCCCATTTTGGGCATATCTTACCAAAAGCACATCTTGATACTGCTTATTTCTGAATACAGATATCCTAAATGACAGCTTCCGAGATCTTTGGATATTTTTCTAGCTTGCTTTTGTTTTTTCTAATTCTT
>CP070768.1:1932610-1935750 GCA_020345745.1 Desulfobacterales bacterium | reverse complement strand
CAAGAATAATTCTTGCACCGAATCCTTGCGTAGCCGCCCGTTAGGTTTTTTCTTATAATTCATTTTTACCGGGGAAATCAAAAAAAGCTTCTACTCGATCATCGGTCATAAAGAATAAGCTAAGTTCATTACCTCCATCAACAATCATCATTTGATCTTCTTCTGAATTTTCTGGTAAGCGAACAAAATATCTCATGATGTCCTTTGTGCGAGGTTCATAGACTTCATTCCAATAAACTTCTCCCTTACGTTGTGACTTGCCATACTTTATAAATATAGCTTTGAATTCTTCCTTGGTCACTTCCTTAATAACGTTACCTTTCCGAGAGGGAGATGTTGGGAGGCGAGATTTCCTTACTGTTGAGTTCGCTCGTCTTTCCAACTTTGACTCTCGATGAAATGAATCCCCTTGGGCCTGGTCCAAATCCTCGGCCGGGTCCAAACCTTGGGCCGACAACGGAGGCTCGGCCACAACACCCCATAAGCCGGCATTGATCCCTTTTTCAATGTATTTCGACAGCTCTTCCAGGCTTTTGGCAAGTTCGGGGGATTGATCTTTTATGCCTTGAGAGTATGCGGTTAAAAGGCTGACCATTGATGACAGAAGGTATCCCGCATGATCACCCATCATACCAAGCTGGTCTTTCCACTGTGGGAGCACGGCTTCCAGGCTGTGCACCCAAGGACCCAGAGTTGGGTGCTGCCGAAACGACTCCAATTCAGCTTTTATGGCAGTTATCTTATGGTGTATGGTATCGATGGCCATTTGATGATTAGGTTTCATAGACATGATATATCTCCTCAAAAAGGAATTGGCATGTTCGAATCAAGTGCATATAATCCAGTGCAGAAAATTCACCCATTCCAAGGTAGACAGTATCATAATCAAAATGAAATGGTGGTTTATTACATTTGCACATATTTATATTCCTACACATAATATTAGTTATCATAACGAAATCAATTAAACCTACTTTTTTGTTTTCTTTAATTTTGAAAATATATCTTTCCTGTCATCACCAAGTGCTTTCTGTAGTTTTTCTATTATCAATTTACTTTCAACTATTAAACGTAATGCACCATTGTATTTGGTTTTTTTATACAGCTCATCTATTTTCGATTTATTATAGTCTTATTTGGCATAACGTACTGCTCAGAGGCAGCGTGTTTTTTACGCTGTCCCTTGCAGCAGATTGTTATACGTTCTTTATTTTTTCTTCTCTAATAAGATACTCAAGATTATCGTATTCTTCAGATAAAGCAATATATGCGCCATGCCATCCATTTGACATTGCAATTTCCTGTATCGGTCCAGTTGGTGCGTAAAGAATTGAAGCAAATTCAGGTAAAGGATTTTCTTTAGGATTAAAAATATGAGAAATAATTTTATCGATTTCTATTGCAAATTCACTTGGTTCTTCATCTGGCCATCCTTCATTTTTAGATCTGAGTAATAGCTCCTTCGTAGTTGATAGCACTGAAAGCAATTTGAGTTTTGGTTTCCAATGATCCATCATTTAATCTCTTAATCTATTTAAACAACTCATATCGATAATAGTGGGTTAAGCTGAACTTTTAAGTTCATGTCAGCTCAGTCCGGGTACTTGAAGCCGATCTCCTCCATCTCGGCGAATAGCTCCTTCGCCTTCTTCATCGCCAGTTCCTCATCGTCGCCTATATGGCGGCCGTTGGTCATGACGCTCCACTCGTTGGAATACTCATGCCAAGTGCCGTCAGGCTTGAGGTATTCGCAGGCCTTTGTGCCCCATCGCACCAAATAGGTACTCTCCACTATGTAGTAGCCGTACCTCTTCTTCATCGTCATCCTCCGTCATCTTCTCGCTATGCATTATCGTGCGCATCTCTTTTGTGGACGTTTAAACTTTCTCCGCAGAACTTCAACCTCGGCTCTGATTGCACACCCTTCCATATGGTCATTTACCATCCCCATAGCCTGCATAAATGCATAGGCGGTTGTTGGTCCGAAAAACTTCCAGCCCCGATTTTTCAAATCTTTACTAAGCGCTTGCGAAGTTTTTGTGATGCTAGGAATGAGGTGTGAATAGTCACCCTTTCCAGCGTGGGGCTCTGGGGAATTCGGTTCCCATTGCCAGATATAGGCTCCAAGGCTACCAAACTCGTGGACGACCTCAAGCGCGCGAAGAGCATTATTGATGGTTGCCTCAATTTTTCCTCGATGACGGACAATACCATCATTCCGGAGAAGCCGGGCGACGTCCTGGTTGTCAAAACGAGCAACCTTGTGGAAGTCAAAACCAGCGAACGCTTTCCGGAAGTTTTCACGCTTGCGAAGAATGGTCAGCCAGGAGAGTCCGGATTGGAAGCCCTCCAGGCAGATCTTTTCGAAGAGCCGGAAATCATCGGCGACGGGACGGCCCCATTCTTCGTCGTGGTAGCGCTGATAATCCTCGTGGTCAATTCCCCACCAACAACGCGTAATGCCATCACTCGTTGTACGGAGGTATTTGTCGTCGTAATCAGGCATCGCGTTTCACATTATTGCTATTTTGCACCATGTTCTTAGTGCAGTATAACTATTATGTGAGTGGAAATAACTCTCGCATATTAGATATTAGAAATGGATTACAGATAAATTGAGATTACCCCACAAATTTCGACCTTGTCAAAACCTTTGATAGCTTGCCAGTATCGGCTCCATTTACAACAATAATTAATATACAGATTTCAAATTTTCTAGTACCAGACCAGATAAATCCTAATTTTGATCGTTGTTAAATCATTTTCGTCTAACGACAGTTTAAACATTACCTGGTCTTTTACTCAATCAGTAAATCAGTTTTTTGACGTCAGGAACAATCTCACTTATATCCTGGGCAAACCGTTTAACATTACCACCTAGATTACCGAAATTTTTTCCACCACAATGATAGACGGTCCCAGAAAATATTTCTTGGGATAAATTTGAATATGAGATGCTTTCACTTGTCCCACCTGTGCATCCATCATCATCCCCTAATTCTACCTTTTTTATCTGATTCTCTTTTAATGAAGTGATTAATCCTTCAAACTGATTTTTTGTAATCTGATATTCTTTTTCGGCGAGAATATCACCATAGCTATCCACCGTTATCTTCAGCTTGTCTTTATCAATTGTAATT
>CP070768.1:1927435-1932510 GCA_020345745.1 Desulfobacterales bacterium | reverse complement strand
TAAGGTAGTAAAGGCCACAGAAATAGCACATGGAGATATCGCCCTGGATCATGGCGGGGATGAAAAACCATTATCCTGTTTAACTTGCCATAACAAAGATGAGCGCGATTTTTTGGAAACTGAAGCGGGAATAAAAGTGGATATGGATCACAGCTATCAGATGTGTGCTCAGTGCCATTTCAGACAGAAAAAAGACTGGGTGGGTGGCGCACACGGCAAACGGGTCTCTCACTGGGCGGGCAAACGCGTCGTTCTGAACTGTACGTCCTGTCACAATCCGCACTCCCCACGTTTTAAAAAACGCTGGCCGAGGAAATACTCACGTCCCTTTAAATAAAAAGTGAAATAGCATGGATGTTCGAAAAAATAACGATGGCCAAAAGCAGAATATAAACGACCCGTTGCAAAGCAAAACGTACGGACGACGAGAATTTCTTAAGGGAGCCGTAAAGGCTGCCGCACTGGGTAGTGCTGCCATGGTGTCAGGTTGTGGAACCGGCTTGCTGGGTTCAGGCGAAGAGGCAGCATTGAGGAGGCAGGAATTTTTCAAAAAAAATTACCGCCTAATGACCCAACAAGAAAAGGACGAAACCGTCCGGCGCCTGGAGCGGTTGGCAAAAATTCGGAGAGGCGCGGACGTTCATATAAGCTCTCAAGAACCCATAGCAGGGGCGTTGTTTGGTTATGCCTTTAATGTTACCCGATGTGAAGGTTTTATGGAATGTGTGGCTGCCTGTGTAAAGGAGAACAACCTCGACAGGAAGTCGCGTACACAATACATACGTATTTTTGAAATGGAACCCGGCGAGATGACCCCTGACTCAGGTGACGGCAAATATTACCATGAAGTGCCGGTTGAGGATCATTTTTATATGGGGGTCCAGTGTTTTCATTGTGAAAGCGCTCCGTGTATCAAAGCCTGCCCCACCACCGCTACCTGGCAAGAGCCGGACGGAATCGTGGTGGTAGATTATGACTGGTGCATCGGTTGCAGGTATTGTATCGCAGCTTGCCCCTACTATGGGCGTCGTTTCAACTGGAACGAACCCCATGTTCCTTTGCAAGAGATGACTAAAAAGCAGCATTATCTCGGTAATAGAATGCGCAAAAGGGGACAAATGGAAAAGTGTACCTTTTGTGTGCAAAGGAGCAGAGAAGGCAGACTTCCGGCCTGTGTTGAGGCCTGTCCAACCGGTGCAAGAGTGTTCGGAAATCTTTTGGATCCCAAAAGTGAGATCAGATTCGTCCTGAAACACAAAAAAGTTTTTAGATTAAAAGAGGATCTGAGTACAGATCCCAAGTACTGGTATTTCATTGATTAAACGCAGGAAAAATTATGGCGAAAAAGTCTAGTGAAAAAGGATTTGTTGCGTTTGTAACTGATATTATTTCTTGGAATCTATCCGGAGGGATAGGCTATCAGTTATATCTTTGTCTCTTGGCCGCTTTTATGGTGCTAGGTATTTATGCCTACTTTGTCCAGTTTAATTTGGGCCTTGCAGCAACCAACATGTCCGATATTGTCAGTTGGGGATTCTATATATCCAATTTTACATTTCTAGTGGGTGTGGCTGCTGCTTCTGTTATGATAATTTTGCCGTCATATATCTTTAAAGACAAAGATCTGCACAAGGTGGTGATCATCGGCGAAGTGGTTGCCATAGGGGCTTTGGTCATGTGCCTGATGTTTGTTTTTGTGGATCTGGGTGGTCCTTTGCAGGCGTGGCATATGATGCCGATTATCGGCGTTTTTAACTGGCCGACATCGTTACTCACGTGGGACGTGCTCGTATTGAACGGTTATCTGGCCTTGAACCTTATGGTTCCGGCGTACATCGTTTATTGTCACTACAACAACCGTAAGCCCGATGAAAGAAAATACCGCCCATTTGTTTTTATCTCCATATTCTGGGCTTTTGCAATTCATCTGGTAACGGCATTTCTCTACGAGGGGCTACCCGCCCGCCCTTTCTGGAACAACCCGCTAATGGGTCCCAGATTTTTAGCATCCGCCTTTGCGGCGGGGCCGGCATTGATCACCGTGGTACTGGTCATTATTAATTTTACCACCACCTTTAAAATTGAGTCCCAGGTTTTTAACAAACTTAGGCGAATCATTGTCGTTTCCGCAATCATTAATCTGATCATGCTCTTTTCCGAGATTTTCAAGGAGTTCTACTTGCCTACCCATCACAGCCTGCCGGCTGTCTATCTCTATTTCGGTCTCAAAGGTCATAGTGCCCTGGTCCCATGGATTTGGACCGCTATCAGTATTAATCTTATTGGTACCTTGACGCTTGCTTTTAACCCGGGTAATAATAATCCCAAAGTATTGTTTCCCGCTTGTGTTCTACTCTTTTTGGGTATCTGGATTGAAAAAGGCATGGGGTTGATTGTGCCGGGTCTGGTCCCTTCACCCTTGGGGGAAGTGGTAGATTATGCACCGAGTTGGGTAGAAGTGAGTATTACGCTCGGTATCTTAGCCTTAGGCATATTTGTCGTCACCATGCTGATCAGACCTGCCTTGATCATTGAACAAAGATTTCAAGCAGAGTAATGATCTTTCATAGAATTCATCGAATATTAAAAACAAGGAGGGCGCATGTATTTGCCAAAAAAGTACGAGAACTTTTCGAGTAAGTTTCCCGAAGTATTTAAGCTTTATCAGAAGTTGGGCATATCCTGCCGTGAGACGGGTCCTTTGAAAGAAAAATGCCAAGACCTGATTAAGCTTGGAATTGCCATTGGCGTCAATTCCAGAGGAGCGGTCATGTCTTCGGTTAGAAAAGCCTTGGCATCCGGTGCCACACGCGAAGAAATTACCCAGGCGGTTCTGTTATCTCTAACAACAACAGGTTTCCCAAACATGATTGCCGCTTTGGCCTGGGCGGATGAGGTTCTGGATAAGCATGCGGAGTAAGAATAAGGCCTAAATTTTTTATCGGTGCTTATGTTATTTTTAACATAAGGTTCTCTCAAACGATTATGCAGGATTTTGAAACACTATTAAAAGGTTCAGCAGAGGCCCATGGCCACCTATGCCCGGGGCAGGTCGTCGGCGTACGTATGGCCATGCTGGGATGTGAATTGATCGGTCTAGACGATCCAAGCAGCCCATCTCAAATAAAAAAAATTATTGTTTATGTTGAGATCGACCGTTGTGCCACCGATGCCATCTCCCATGTTACCGGCGTTAAATTGGGACGCCGGTCGCTCAAATTCGTGGACAACGGAATTATGGCCGCCACATTTGTTAATCTTGAGACCAGTCGAGCCTTTAGGATCCACTCAACCGAAGAATCGCGTGATCTGGCAGCCGAATACGCGCCTCATATCAAGGACAAACATCTCCAACACCTAGAGGCATACAAGATCATGCCCCTGGAGGCGCTTTTTGTCGTAGAAGAGGTTAAGGTGGACATCCCCATAAGCGACCTGCCGGGCCCGACCCAATTTAAAGCGGTGTGTGGGAAGTGCAAAACGGTGGTAAGGGATAAAAAAGAAATATACAAAACTGGACAGATTCTATGCCGGCCTTGTGCTTTTGGCACCTACTACGAACCATATGTTAAGGGATGATAAAATGTGGCATTACAAGCGTTCTCCATTGCCGGATTACACACCTAAAAAAATCAAAATTGAAGATGCGGTGGGTTCGACTTTGGCCCATGATATAACCGAAATCAGGCCGGGAGAATACAAAGGCCCTTCCTTTCGTAAAGGACACAAGGTTGACCGAAAAGATTTATGCCATTTGATGCGACTGGGCAAACGACATCTCTATGTTTTGGATCTGGATAAAGAACAGATTCATGAAGACAATGCGGCCCTGCAGATGGCAACTGCTTTAGCCGGCCCGGGGATAACCTTCGATAGGCACTCCAAGGAGGGTAAGGTCCGATTCAGAGCGGATTATGAAGGATTATTCAAGGTTAATGTCGAACCGTTGATTGAACTTAACATGATACACGAAATCATGTGCGCATCAATTCACAATAATACACCCGTCAAGAAAGGGCAATTATTGGCCGGAACGAGAGCCATACCTTTAGTTATTAACATTAATACTTTAAATCATGCCCTTGGCATAGCCCGTAGCCACTATCCTGTATTATCGGTTAAGGTTTTCAACCCGCTTAAAGCAAAACTCATTATTACCGGAAACGAAGTTTTTGATGGGTTGATCGAAGATAAATTCGAAGCCGTTGTTACTGAGAAGGTTAGCGCCTTTGGTGCATCTCTGGTTGCGATGATTATTCTCCCGGACGATAAAAATATGATAGCAGAAAGCATCAGATCATTTCTGAATGACGGCACGGAGCTCATCATAACTACCGGCGGGATGTCGGTCGATCCGGATGATGTCACAAAGTTGGGCATCAGGGACGCCGGAGTCGATCAAATATATTACGGTGCTGGCGTGTTACCGGGAGCTATGTTCCTGCTTGCATATAAAGGCCATGTTCCCATTATCGGGATACCTGCCTGTGCACTCTATCATAAGATCACCATTTTTGATTTAATTTTACCCAGATTGTTGGCAGGTGAAAAACCGGATAACAAAGACTTTGCTCGGCTTGCTCACGGCGGACTCTGCCTTGATTGTCCCACCTGCTCATTTCCAGCTTGCTCCTTCGGTAAAATCTGATTATTCGATCCATACCATGCCCTAAGAGTAAGTGGCATTTTCACCAAGACGATTTTTATCTTCCGCACGGATCATTTTTTCTCCTTTACTATCTTTGCAATTGATTTATTTTATTGATTTGGACTTAAATCAAGGTAAACATATGATCGTCGTGTAAAATGGTGGCTAACAATGAAATCTATATTGAGGGATAAAGCGTATGAAATGGTCGTCTGATGCTGAAGCAGCCGTTAAAAAAGTGCCTTTTTTTGTTAGAAAAAAGGTTCGATCACGAGTTGAAAATGAAGCCTTAGCAGCAGGAAAAAAAGTGGTATCACTTGCTGATGTTAAGGCGGCCCAGGCTCGCTATCTAAAACAAATGAGCTCTGAAATAAAAGGGTACCAGATCGATACATGCTTTGGATCCGGTGGCTGTCCCAACCCGGTC
>CP070768.1:1920053-1927335 GCA_020345745.1 Desulfobacterales bacterium | reverse complement strand
AGACGGTGTGACCATTAAAATTCCGTCATCCTTTGCCCCCATAGTTCCCGAAGAATCGCTGGATTGGCTGGTCCCCGGACTTTTAAAAGAAAAAATATCCGCCCTTATCAAAGGTCTTCCCAAGAAGTTCAGGAAACAACTCGTACCTGTGTCGAAAACTGTCGATGTGATCATCGATGAAATACCTAGCACCCAAAGCGCTTTAATTACGGCACTTGGAGAATTCATTTACCACCGCTTCGGTATCGATATACCCGCCTCTGCTTGGCCTGATGAGATGTTGCCGGATCACTTGAAAATGCGTGTATCAATTACGGATGCAAAAGGCAAAGAACTCTTCACCAGCAGAGATACAACGATTTTGCGTCAGCATATCCCCGCTCCATCCGAACCGCACCCATCGGACGAAATAGAATCAGTCAGAAAAAAATGGGAAGCAAGTAGTATAACGCGCTGGAACTTTCCAGATCTACCTGAAAGCATACCCATCAGTGGCAAAAACAGGGCAAAATGGCTCCTCTATCCTGCATTGGAAGTAAAAGACCCAAAGAATAGAAGCGTAAATTTGCGCCTTTTTCAACACAGAGACAAGGCCGTCAAATCCCATAAACAGGGTGTTTGCTTGCTATTTACCCGCTATTTTTCGAAAGATTTGAAGTTTCTGAAAAAAGCCGTGGCCTTGCCAAAAGAGATGAGGAAATTATCCGATTATTTCGGGGGCCCAAAACGCTTTGAAAACATGTTGTATGAACGTATTATCAACGATCTTTTTTCGAAAAACATACGATCAAAAGATGCGTTTTATGCTCACACCGAATCCGCAAGGCCGTTGATACTCCCTGCCGGTCAAGACATATTAAACCAAAGCATAGCTATTCTTGAGGCTTATCACGACACCCGAACGACGCTATTCGAGCTGGAGACCGCCAATGCAAATAATATTACCATGAATCAATTTTTTAACAGCTTGCGAGAAGAACTTAAAAGACTCGTACCTGAAGAATTTATCCATCTTTACGATCAAGACCGCCGTGTTCATCTTGACCGATACATCAAAGCCATCGCCATCCGTGCTCAAAGGGCATTGGTCAACTTCGAAAAGGACCAGCAAAAGGCCAAAGAGGTGCTTTTCTTTACCGCTAGCCTGCAAAGGTTGCTAGAACAACTGACCGTTAAATCTTCAGCAGAAAAAAGAAAATCGATTGAAGAATATTTCTGGTTGATCGAAGAATACAAAGTATCTCTCTTTGCTCAGGAACTTAAAACAGCGTTTCCGGTGTCCAAAAAACGTCTTGCAACGAAATTAAAAGAGCTACAACGAATGAAATAATAAAAGGCTCCATGCATTGACCAAGATTTAGCCATGCAATCATCAGATGTGAGGCCCACATAAATCTGAAAGCTTCCCATAAGCCATGTCAACCCTGTTTTATCCGCGCACATTTTCTGTATTGTAATTCATAATGTTTTATTATACGCTTATTTTTATGAATTCTCTTTTGAATTCAAACCCCTATCTTAATATATTTCTTTTTATAAAATATTTTCTTGTTCTGCTGACCTTACTCTCGGGCCTTTTGAGATGACCCATTGGCTCATGATAATAAAAGCGCTGTTCATTTCTGATAAAACCAAAAGGAGGGCTATTATGAAAAAGCTATTTATCCTGGCAGCCTCGGTGCTAATATTTTCAGTTCAACCTCTATTGTCAGCAGAGCTTACGATTTTAACGGAAAATTTACCACCCTTGAACTATGTTAAAGACGGCATACTGGTGGGTCCTTCGGTTGAAATCGTTAAAGAAATTCAAAAAAGGGTAGGATCTCATGAAGAAATCAAGGTTTTTCCCTGGGCAAGAGCCTATAAAATGGCTTTGGAGGACGAAAATGTTGTATTATTCGGTATGACGCATACAAAAGTGCGTGATGATATATTTAAATGGGTGGGTCCGCTAGCGACAAAAAGAGATATTCTCGTCGCCAAGAAAGGTTCAGGTATCATAATAAACAACCTGGAAGATGCTAAAAAAGTAAAACGAATCGGGACACTTCGAGATGACACCAGAGAGCGGTTGCTCAAAAGTCATGGATTTACCAATCTTGAATCTGTTTCTGATGAGCAGAAAAATGCTAAAAAGCTAGCTCTCGGACGTATAGACCTGTGGACCTATAAACAACCGGGATTAAAAACGGTTTGTGAGTTGGCAGGGGTTGACTATAATGAATTAGAGGAGGTTTTTCATCTCCGGGTAATTGATGTTAGCATTGCTTTTTCAAAAAAAACATCAGATTCAATTGTGCAAAAGTGGAGAAATGCTTTCAACGACATGTTGGCTGATGGAACCGTACAGCAGATTCGTGACAAATGGGATGTAGAATAGCAAAGCCGACATCTCTTTATTATATCAAGGCACAGCCATGAAAAACACCGTTTTTAGATTATTGCTCCTCACGCTGGTCATTTTGCTTGTTTTGAGCCATTCGCTGCTTGCCGAAAATAAACGTTTAAACATTGCCATGATATTGTGGCGAGGCGAAACACGGGCCGAAAGCGGATTTAAAGACGCTTTGAAAGAATACGGTTACGCAGCTGAATATGTCATAATAAATGCAGATCAAGATATTAAGAAGCTGGGTCGTTTGTTAAGTCAATTAAAACCTGAATTCGATGAATTTGATTACCTTTATACTTTTGGCACAACGGTTTCCAGACGAACACGGGTTATTGTTAACGATAAGGTTCCACAGATTTTTAATGTCGTCACCGACCCGGTGGGGGCAGGTATCGTTCAGAGCATGCAATCATCTGGAGGAAATATTAGTGGTGTGAGTGATGCAATTCCCGTGTCCATGCAGATTAAAAGTGCTTTAGAGATAATATCATTTAATACGCTTGGAATATTCTTCAATCCTCGTGAAAAAAATTCCATGATTGCAAGGAAAGAACTGTATACTGTCGCTCAAGATCTTGATTTTGAAGTGATTGATCTGCGCTCACCACCAGCACAAAAAATGTTACAAGAAAACTTACAAAAACTAATTGATAAATCGATTCTTGTCGATGCCGTATATTTGTCGCCAGCTAGTTTCCTGGTTTCCAACGCAAAATTGATGGGTTCACAGTTAAGAGCTGCCAAAATAATGAGTATTGGCGCAGTTAAGAATTTTATCGAAAATGGTGTGTTAATAGGGGTTGTTGTCGATTATTATCAGCTCGGTAGATCTGCTGCGAAAATCGTAGACAGACATCAACAAGGAGAAAAGCTGCAAAACATACCGGTTGCAAAGGCTGAAGAGCCGTATTTAATTATAAATAAAACCACCAGTGATTTATTAAATATCAAGATCCCCGAAGCTATACTAAAGAAGGCGACTCTTGTTGAGTAACATCTCCTGCCTACAGCCTTCCAGATCGTTTTTAGTTGGTTTTGAGAGAATCTGCTAACATGGATCTGAAGCGATAAACCATTTAGGATCGCTGCCATGAATAATACTTATTCATCAACACCTGCCTCAAAAATTCGGAGTGTCAGCAGGCGTTTTAGCTACGCTTTTATTGGTGTGGTGACGTTAATTTTAATTCTATTTGCCACAGCAGCCATCATTATTGACAGTTCGAGGATCAATGCCGAGTTAGAAAAACGGCTAGACAACGCTTTGAAACTTTCTTATATCAGTTTGCCGGCCCCTTTGTGGAACCTTGATAATGATGTGGTTGATGACTTTATTGAGGCGTTGTTTTTGGACGAATCGATTGTCTTTGCAGAGGTTGTGTGGGGAAACCAAGTCATTTCGAAAAGAGTCAGGCAAAAATTCCAACAAAAAGATGCGTCGTATTTTAGACAGTCTTCGCAATTTATAGATAAAATTTCTAACATCCTTTACGAAGGCAATAAGGTCGGTACCATAAGGCTCGCCATGTCGCGTGAAAGCGTCAAAAAAGAGCTGATTGTAACTATCTTAGGGATCATTGCGCTTACGATTTTAATTATTATTGCCATCGCCTTAACTTCCCTGATCATCACAAAAAAGTACATCTCTCGCCCGTTATTGAAATTACAAGAGTCAGCTTCATTGATCGCTCATGGTGATCTAAACACTTTTATCGATAAAAGCAGTAGTGACGAGATCGGGCTGCTCGCGCAGCATCTAGATGACATGCGGGAATCGATCAAGCAATTGTTCTCGGAACTGAGCGAAAGCAAAGAGAAAATAGAAGACTACAGCCGAACCCTGGAGCAAAAGGTTGAAGTACGCACCCAGGCGCTAGCTCGATCAGTGGAAGAACTGAAAGCCTTGGGAGATGTCAGCCAGGTGGTTAGTTCCACCCTCGATTTGGAGACGGTGTTGGCAAACATTGCTCGCCATGCGGTGCAGCTTTCAAAAACCGATGCCGGCACGATCTACGAGTTCGATGAAGATGCGCAGGTGTTTGTGCCGCGGATAAACCATGGTGTGAGCGAAGCGTTCATCGAAGCCCTACATGAGTCGGGGCTGCGTATAGGGGATAAAACAGTAATCGGTCAAGCCGCCTTAAATCGAGCCCCGGATCAAGTTCCGGACCTTGTGAACGTACCAGACTACCCCCTCTCTTACGTTCATCAGGCAGGCTTTCGAGCCCTGCTCGCAGTGCCGCTTTTGCGTAAAGACCGGCTTATTGGTGGACTGGTCGTCCGACGCAAGACAGCTGGCGAATTTCCCGCGCCGGTCGTGGACCTGATTCAGACATTTGCCGCGCAGTCGGTGCTCGCCATTCATAACGCGCGACTTTTCAGGGAAGTTGAAGAAAAGAGCCGTCAACTTGAGGCCGCCGACAAGCACAAGTCTGAGTTTCTCGCCAACATGAGTCACGAACTGAGAACCCCTTTGAATGCTATCCTTGGCTACACAGAGCTAATACTTGATAATATATACGGTGATATACCAGAAAAGATTCAGGAGGTCCTGGAACGCTTAGAACAAAATGGACGTCATCTCCTCGGCCTCATTAATGACGTACTCGATCTATCCAAGATTGAAGCAGGCCAACTTACGCTTTCCCTGAGTGAATATTCGCTAGGGGAGTTGGTACAAACGGTCTCTGCTTCGGTTGAAGCGTTGGCATCAGAAAAGAACCTCGAATTGCGGGTGAATGTTCCCGCTGATCTAACCATAGGCAAGGGAGACGAGCAACGTATTGCCCAAGTGCTGTTAAATCTTTTGGGAAACGCAATCAAATTTACTGAAGAAGGTGACGTTCGGGTGGAGGTGGTCGTTTCCAACCAAACGTTTTTGGTTTCCGTCTCTGATACGGGATTAGGGCTATCAGAGGCCGACCAGAAACGGATCTTCGAAGAGTTTCAACAGGTCGATGGATCAAGTACCAGAATAAAGGGTGGAACCGGTCTCGGGCTTGCCATTGCCAAAAGAATTGTTGAAATGCATGGCGGTCGCATTTGGGTGGAATCCACTCTGGGAAAAGGCTCGACGTTCTGGTTTACACTCCCTGTTAGTGTCGAGCACCAAAAGGAGTCAAGATGAGTAAGTTGATTTTAGTTGTTGAAGATCAAGAGGATAACCGACGTATCTTGCGAGATCTACTCACCAACAGCGGCTACGAGGTAATCGAGGCGGTTAATGGCCTAGACGGTGTGAGTTCGGCTGAGACCTACCGCCCTGATCTGATCCTAATGGACATACAGCTACCCGGCATCGATGGCTATGAAGCCACACGGCAGATCAAGGCGAACCCCGATCTCAACAAGATTCCCATCATCGCAGTTACCTCATATGCGCTTAGCGGCGATGATCAAAAGGCATTTGTAGCCGGCTGCGATGATTATGTCACGAAGCCGTTCAGCCCGCGTGAGCTTTTGGCAAAGATCCGAGACTATTTGCCATAACTTAACCATAGAGGAGAAATAGTGAGAACACCACCGCTGATCCTGATTGTCGAGGACAATCCGGCAAGCTTGGACATCATGCAGATGCGACTGACTGCGAACAACTATGATGTCATCACCGCCACGGACGGCGAAGAAGGATTGGCCATGGCCAGAGAGAAACAACCGGACCTTATCCTGCTGGACATTATGATGCCCAAGATGGACGGCCTAGAGGTGTGTCGGCGTCTCAAGAAAGACCCTTCTCTTCCATTCATGCCAACCATCATGGTCACGGCCAAAGCGGACTCGAAAGATGTCGTCGCCGGTCTCGAGGCAGGCGGAGACGAATACCTTACCAAGCCTGTGGACCATGCTGCCCTGGTCGCAAGAGTTAAATCAATGCTGCGGATCAAGGAACTCCATGACACGGTCCTTGAGCAATCGGCTCAGCTTAAAATTCAACTTAAAACGGCAACCAAGATTCAATCTTTATTCTGGCCAAAAATTCCAGCGCTGAAAGCAAACGCCCATATTTGGGCGGTTTCTGTTCCTGCTACCTATGTCGGCGGCGATTTGTACGATGTGATTCCTTTGCCGGATGACAGCTTATTGGCATATGTAGCAGATGTTTCAGGTAAAGGCGTTCCTGCTGCTCTGATTATGGCTGCATTGTCTACAAAAATTCGCAGCGAAGCATTCCTGCAAGATGATATGAACAAACTGCTGCAAACCGTGAACAACAGCATGTACAGTCTAACGTCTGAAGAAGGATTTTTTGCTACGATCGTGCTTGCCAGGTATTGGCCCTCCAGTGGAAAAATGCAACTGATACGGGCAGGACATCTGAATCCGTTGTGGATCGTACATGGAAGTATTGGGAGTTTACCGCCGCTAGAAGGAATGTCATTGGGCGTCACGCCACAGGTGAATTACGAAGAAAAAGAAATTTTTCTATCACCCGGAGAGTCGGTACTTCTTTTTTCAGATGGAATTCTCGAAGCAGAAAATGTCAACCATGAGTTATTTGGCAATGATCGCCTGGCCGGCTATATAAAAGACACAAAAGGACCACCTTGGGGAAAGGGCCTGTTGGATACGGTGAACGCTTGGCGAGGAGATGCAGAGGCAAACGATGATTTGACCATTCTTGAAATTTGGCGCTATCAAAAGTAGACTTTATCTTTAGGATCATAACCAAGAAAGCATTACTTTCTCATCGACGGTGACGTTGTCGATCTTCAACATCACGCGTCATCTTACCTAATCCCCTACCTTGTAGCCAATTCTTCATAATACATTGCTTCCGCTATGCGTCCCCGCTTACGACATCCAGCGGCATAAATGGTGCATTTTTCTTTGAGTGTTTTTATTGCAGCCTGAAACTGGGATGCTGAAAGCAGATCACTTTCAACAATTTTT
>CP070768.1:1910680-1919953 GCA_020345745.1 Desulfobacterales bacterium | reverse complement strand
TCCGGCATCCTTAAGTGCAATCCTGCAGGGTTGTTCCAACTTATCCAGTAGATCGCTGATAAGGCCTTCAAGTTTGGCTCTGGTTATTTTTATGTTAAGGTGTTTAGGGCCGCTGGCATCGGCGGTTATAAAGGGAAGATTTACATCTGTTTCCATGGAGGTAGAGAGCTCCATTTTGGCCTTTTCGGCAGCTTCTTTTAGTCGCTGCAAAGCCATTTTGTCATTCCTTAAATCGATCCCCTGATCCTTTTTAAATTCGTTCGCCAGATATTCAATCAGTCGAAGATCGAAATCTTCGCCGCCAAGATGGGTGTCACCATTTGTTGCCTTGACTTCGAACACGCCTTCACCGATTTCAAGTATGGAGACATCAAACGTACCTCCACCTAGATCAAAAACAGCAATTTTTTCTTCTTTTTTCTTGTCCAAACCATATGCCAATGACGCTGCCGTGGGTTCATTGATAATTCTCAACACGTTGAGGCCGGCGATCTTTCCGGCGTCTTTCGTCGACTGTCGTTGATTATCATCAAAATAGGCGGGGACAGTGATGACGGCATCCGTTACTTTTTCTCCTAAATATTCCTCTGCGGAATGCTTGATATCCGCCAAAATAAAAGATGATATTTCAGCCGAACTATTCAGCTTGTCCCGAAGCTTGATGCGGACATCGCCATTGCTGGCCTCTTCAATCTTGTATGGAAGAATTTTAATGTCATGCTGGACTTCTTTTGTTGCATATTTACGACCAATTAGTCGTTTTACCGCAAAAACCGTATTTTCGGGATTTGTGATCGCTTGCCGCTTTGCAATTTGACCGACCATCCTTTCTCCACTTTCTGACACCGCAACGATCGATGGTGTTGTACGCCCTCCCTCTGGATTTGTAATGACCTTGGCCTCGCCACCTTCCATAATCGCCACGCATGAATTCGTCGTCCCGAGATCGATTCCAATAACTTTACCCATTTGTTTTTCCTCCTTGGCCTTTTATACCTGTTTCTTTATCGATATTATCTTGAGTTTTTGATTCTTGCTTCTTGGATATCTTCTTTTTTCTTTTTGAAACAACCACCATGGCAGGTCTTAGCAATCTGTCATGGATCATGTATCCTTTTTGAAACTCGCTAACAACGGTGTTGTCAGGATACTCTTCGTTCTCTTCCTGATGCATGGCTTGATGAAACCCTGGATCAAAAGTCTTACCCACAGATTCAAATGGTTTTACACT
The DNA here is from genome assembly GCA_020345745.1 of Desulfobacterales bacterium. Lineage (GTDB taxonomy): Bacteria > Desulfobacterota > Desulfobacteria > Desulfobacterales > UBA11574. The sequence continues at coordinate 1,918,722 of CP070768.1, read as the reverse complement.
GAATTGCTCAAGCACCCTCAATATCTCCTTTAGGGTCATACTGACCCCCTCGACGACAGAACTGTTGGGGTGCTCGTCATTACTCGATGACTCTATTGCCCGATCAAGGTTGTCAACCACGGGAAGGATCGCTTTTACGAATGATTCATTGGCAAATTTCCTAAAATCAGCCATTTCGCGAGCGGCTCGCTTTTTGTAGTTTTCAAATTCAGCTGAAACCCTCAATAAACGATCATGGGTTTCTTTTGACTCTTGTTCCAGCGATTCGAGTTTTGCCTCCATCTCTGTTATGGGATCGAGGGCTTCTTCTTGCTCCTCTTTGTCTTTTTCATTCTCTTGGAAAGATGTGGCCTCTCCACCGGCGTCTTCGGTATTTTGTGGCGTGAGATCTTCCGGTTTTTCTTCTTTTGTCTCCTGTTGTACCACGACTCTCTTTTTAGTAACCATCTCCCAATATTTTCTCCTGTTAGAAGTAAATCTGATCTGGGTGCACTAACCCACATTCGGTCGAAACGGAATAAAAATACGAATTGTCGGATCTACGAAGCGCTTCAATTTCTGCTGCTGCCATAACACTGGGTTAAAATAAGACTATATGGAATATTGTCAAGATATAAAAGAGGGGTTTTTAGCTGCTATATTTAGGCGCTAAACCAATGCGTTTACTACAAAAGCGGATTGAAATTTGAATCTGACATCCTGCCGTTGACTGGAGATATAAGGAGACGTGTTCCAAAGTTCTCAAAGATGGTTGTGCACCCCTTATCGAATCTTTCTGAAATGCAGTAAGCCAAACATGTGACCGGGATCGATCCACGACACAGGCTGCATTACTTATCGCTGCTTCCTTCCGGACCTGACGAGGTTCGTAACCGCCTGTTGCGCGGCGGCCGATCAAAATGACTCACGAGATTTCAGTCCCAACCCTCTAAAGGGAATTCAGCCCCGCATAGAGCGGATTTCGGGAAAAGGGCACCGCTAACTCCCCGCCTAGCACAACCACACATATGAATATAACTGATAAACGTTTTTTTCAAGGTAAAAAAAGAGGTCGGCGCCAGGGGATTTCCAGTTGCGTTAACTCGGGTATCGAGACTTCTGTTCACTTCACCCGCAATACCTCCCGCAACGCAAATTTGAAGTGTCCTATATTCTGTGTTTTTTGTTGACATCCATACCCCAATGAAATAATTTGTGCGAAGCGGAACACTTTGGATTTTCGTTGTAATATTAAATACTAACGAAAGCAAAAACCCAGAAAAATCATTGTGGCGGTTCTTAAAAAATAGGTTCAGTTTATGCTCCGATCGGATGGGAACGTCATTTTGATAACCTTCAAAAGAATGGACCGAGCGCTGATACATGTCGGGTTCCTACACAGTTCATAACAATAAGCTAATACAGATCGTTGGAAAAACCATTACAGCCTTTGACATGCTAAAGTCAGGAGACGCCGTGATCATCGGTGTGTCAGGAGGGCCGGATTCCGTGGCCTTGCTTCACATTTTAATTGCCTTGGCCCCACGATTCTCTCTCACGCTCGGTGTCGCCCATTTAAATCACTGTCTCCGTAACGTCGAATCAGACAATGATGCAGAGTTTGTAACATCACTTTCAAGAACACTCGATTTGCCATGCTATGTTCACAAGGAGGATGTCAGAAAATATCAGGTTGAAAACAAGCTTTCCATGGAGGAAGCCGCCAGACAGGTTCGCTACACGTTTTTGAAAAACCTAGCAAAGCGTAACGGATTCAATAAAATTGCCCTTGGCCATCATCGTGATGATAATGCGGAACTGGTTTTGATGAACCTGTTTAGGGGGAGCGGTCCACTGGGCTTGTCAGGCATACCGCCTGTTAGAGACAATGAGATTATCAGGCCATTGATACATTCACAACGATCTGAGATTATAGATTTTTTAAAAACAAACCGATTCGAATACATCTCGGATACATCAAACAAAGACGCAAAATATCTACGAAACAGAATACGCCACCATTTGATTCCCCATTTAAAAACATCCTACAACCCGAATATCATTGATACCTTAAACCGACTAACTGCTATTATCAGAAGCGAAGAGGATTGGATCAAAGATGAAATCAATCAATTGTTCAAAAAAATAATCGTAAACCGTAAAGATAGCCGTGTTGCGCTTTCTGTCTCAAAGTTAAAAAGGGCCCGCATTGCCCAGCAAAGAAGAATCATCAGAAAGGGAATTCTCTTATCAAAAGGAAATTTAAGGCGTATCACCTTTGCCCACATAGATGCTGTAAGAGGGCTATTATCAGGCAAATCCGGTACTGAAAATCTCGATCTTCCGGATCGTATTAGGGTCCATAGGGCTAAGGATTTGCTTATTATAAACAAAGAGAACGGTGTGCTGCTAGAGATAAATGAAAAAAAACGTCTTTGCGAAAAGATCAGTTTTAACTACACAATCGAAAAACCAAAATCGATTTTTATAAAAGAAATCAATACACATATGGCATTTTCCGAAATGCATTATGAGCGTATGCCCGATTTTCTTCATAACGGACGGCATACAGCCTTTGTTGATAAACATAGACTCTGTTTTCCTTTAACGCTAAGGAATATAAAGTCGGGCGATCGATTTAGACCCTTGGGTATGACGGGAACGCAAAAGGTAAAAAAATATTTTATTGATAAAAAGGTGCCACTAAAAGAACGATATAGATGTCCCGTTCTGCTTAGCCAAGATAAAATCGTTTGGCTTGCCGGGCATAGAATCGATGAATCCGTCAAATTGACGCCATTAACCAGAAAGGTGTTGAAGATCGAACTTTTTCTTGCCTAATTAACAAAAATGATTAATATACATCTATAATTATTCAAATTTAGGGGGTTAATACTTTTGAATCCTTTTTACAAAAATCTGGCACTATGGTTAGTCATCACACTGATGATGATTATGCTGTACAACCTTTTCAACCAACAACATCTGGCTGAAACCAGCATCAGTTATTCTGAATTCCTTGCAATGGTGGATGGAGAGCGGGTAGCTGATGTGGTTATCCAGGGGCATGAACTCTTTGTCACTGATTTGAGCCGAAATCGCTTCAAAGTCTACGCACCCGAGGACAGTGACCTTATTAAGATACTTCGAGAAAAGGGAATTACAATAAACGCTAAACCTCCATCCGAATCACCCTGGTACATGTCTGTGCTTGTCTCTTGGTTCCCGATGATTGTACTCATTGGCGTGTGGATATTTTTTATGCGTCAAATGCAGTCTGGGGGAGGTAAAGCCATGTCTTTTGGGAAGAGTCGGGCACGGCTTCAATCTGATCAGTCAAAAAAAGTAACATTTGAAGATGTTGCCGGGATAGATGAGGCCAAAGAAGAACTTGGAGAAATTATAGAATTTCTCAGAGAACCGAAAAAATTTACGCGCCTTGGTGGAAGGATACCCAAAGGTGTTCTTCTGGTGGGTTCACCCGGTACAGGCAAGACACTCTTGGCACGAGCGATTGCGGGCGAGGCTGATGTCCCTTTTTTTCACATCAGCGGCTCAGATTTCGTTGAAATGTTTGTTGGTGTTGGGGCTTCACGAGTCAGGGATCTTTTTGTCCAGGGAAAAAAGAATGCACCCTGCATCATTTTTATTGATGAAATCGACGCTGTAGGAAGACACAGAGGCGCAGGCCTTGGTGGCGGACACGACGAAAGAGAACAGACCTTAAACCAGCTATTGGTGGAAATGGACGGATTCGAATCGAACGAAGGTGTGATTCTTATATCTGCCACGAACCGGCCCGATGTACTCGATCCGGCATTGCTGCGCCCGGGTCGTTTCGATCGCCAGGTCGTTGTTCCACTTCCGGATATCGTGGGCCGTGAGAAGATTCTCGAAGTCCATATGAAAAAAACCCCCATTGGGCCTGATGTCGACCTGGTCACGTTGGCTAAAGGTACACCTGGTTTTTCAGGTGCAGATTTGGAAAATCTGGTAAACGAAGCGGCCCTTTTGGGTGCCAAAAGAAACAAAGAAAAAATAGACATGTCCGATCTGGAAGACGCCAAAGACAAGGTCTATATGGGATTGGAACGCAAATCGAAGGTCATTAAAGAAGAAGATAGAAAAACGACGGCATACCACGAGGGTGGACATGCCCTCGTCGCTCGTTTTCTGCCCGGCACAGATGCTGTTAACAAGATAACGATCATTCCGCGTGGTCGAGCTGCGGGAATTACATGGTTCTTGCCTGAAGAAAGTGACTTTAAATACAAAGATCAGCTTGAAAGTGACCTGTCGGTTGCGCTTGGCGGCCGAGTTGCTGAAGAAATTGTTTTCAGCCGCATAAGCACCGGAGCTGCCAACGATATCAAACAGGCAACAGACGTTGCCCAAAAAATGGTTCGCAGTTGGGGTATGAGTGACGACTTAGGTCCGCTCTCTTACGCTAAAGGTGAAGAGCATATATTTCTTGGACGGGAGATCGCTCAGCACAGAGATTATTCTGAAGAAACAGCGAAAAAAATTGACTCGGAAATTAACAATCTAATTGAAAATGCCTACAATCGTGCAAAAAAGATTATAGAAGAAAACATAGATATTCTTCATGCTTTGGCCGAAAGCCTGCTGGAAAAAGAGACTGTTCTCGGAAAGGAGCTCGATGAGCTCATACGCTCAATGAGACCGGACTTTGAGTTTCCCTCAAAGGCCTCTGTAGTAGAAGAAAATAATGCAGCGCCTGAGGAAGAAACCAAAGAACAAGACCTCGATGATGGCGTCGAAACAGGTGCAGACAACACAGAGAGAGCAGAGGGTGAAAAGACAACTTCTTGAGTCGTTGATTTCCTAATCCATTTTGAAAACCCTTAACTCGAATCATTCACCTATGAGAACGTATCATCTTCCCTGTGGCAAGCACACCCTAATTCTCGGTGAACACATACGTATCATGGGCATCTTGAATGTGACCCCTGATTCATTTTCAGATGGCGGACGATTTTTCACATTCGATGACGCCGTAGCACAAGGCCAAAAACTGTTTGAAGACGGTGCTGATATTCTCGACATCGGGGGAGAATCTACGCGCCCCTTCTCTGATACAGTAACCGCTGAAGAGGAAATCGATCGCGTCGTTCCTGTCATTGAAGAAATCGCCAGACGTGTTTCGATCCCCATATCTATTGACACAACCAAAGCCACTGTAGCAAGAAGGGCCATTGAAGCCGGTGCTTCAATGGTTAATGATGTTTCTGCATTGCGTTATGATCACGAAATGGCTGATGTGGTTTTAGAATACGGCGTACCCATCATTTTGATGCATATGCTCGGATCGCCAAAAACCATGCAGGTCTCACCGACGTATAACGACCTTCTTGGGGAAATTAGCGCGTTTTTGGAAAATGCCGTGGAACAGGCTGTAAAAAGAGGGCTTTTGAAATCACAGATCATTATCGATCCGGGGATCGGATTTGGTAAAACCGTAGAACATAATCTATTATTGATTAAACATTTGCGCAAATTCGAAACATTGGATGTACCCATATTGATCGGACCTTCCAGAAAAGCTTTTATTCGGCAAATTCTCAAGGATCAAAGCGTTGAAGACATCAAAGCAGATTTACCGGTGGTGGAAGCCGGTACACAGGCTGCTATTGCCGCCGCCGGCCTAAACGGTGCACATATTATAAGGGTCCATGATGTTGCCAGAACGCGTATGACCTTAAAAATTGTCAATGCCATAAAAAATGTTTAACCATTTTACATCTGCTCTTTTTTGTGCAGTTAAAGACGTCACCCTATCGATGACTTGCGATGACCGGCCATAATCTTCTACCAATTTTTCAGATCCGATACTTAAAGTATCTTATTCCGTGTTTTATTCTTGGAATATGCATACTCTTCCTGTTGCCAAGCGCGTCTTTACGAGAAGTTGATATTTTGATTCCGGTTGACTACCGCCAAATACCCGCAGGACTGACCATGACGCAACCTCTGGTAAGCGGTATAGAAGTTCGTATCAAAGGCACGAAATCGGCCATAAAAGCCCTTTCAGCAATGCAGCTGCGATATGAACTTGACTTGTCCGAAACTGATATCGGATTGAATTCGATCACCATAAACCAGAATCAGGTTCTGCTTCCGAAAGGGGTCTCTATTATAAGCGTTAAGCCGACACATATATCCGTTAGGATTGAAAAAGAGCTTGAAAAAGAATTGCCCGTCAAGATTTTTCTTTCCGGAAAAGCCGCAGCAGGTTACTCGATCGCAAACACCATCGCCAGGCCGTTATCGGTTACCCTTCGTGGGCCTGAAACTGTCGTTTCACCAATGAAAGAAGCAGTGACCAAGCCAATCCCTATAAGGGGGTTATCTGAGTCATTTAAAAAAGAAATCGCTTTGGACCTCCCTGAAGAGGTTCAGCTCGTCAGCCCGTCTAACATCATTTTTGCTGAAGTTCGCATTGAAGAAATGATAATCGTAAAAAAAATAGACGATATTTTGGTTGCAGGTAACGGCTCACCGTATGTTTATGAGATTACGCCCGCAACCATAGATATTGAAGTTAAAGGTCCAGCCAATATCCTCGGCAAAATTGATAAAGAAAACGGCATTAACGTATATGTTGATCTCCAAGGGCTCACACCCGGGGTCTATATTCGACGCGCAGCGATAACACTTCCTGTGAAAACAACCCTTGTAGGGGTAAAACCGGAAATATTTACAATAAAGATCACAAAAGCACCAAATAACAATTGAAAGGAATATAATATAATGCTGCTTGTTATCGATATTGGCAATACAGACACGGTCATCGGCGTATATTCCGGTATCCATCTGATTCAAGATTGGCGGATTCGTACGGAAAGACGAACCACAGAAGATGAATTCAACATCCTTGCGTCCAATCTATTTGCGAAAAGCAAAATCGATTCCGATAAAATTAGCAAAACGATTATCTCATGCGTAGTACCCCCCATGGTAACGATTCTCGATTCATTCTGTCGCAAATATTTAGGACATTCGCCACACTGGGTCGATGCCACTTCTGTACCAGACGTATCGATACGGTACAAAAACCCTTCAGAAATAGGGGCGGACAGGATTGTTAACGCGGTGGCTGCGTTTGACAAATATAAAACAAGCCTAATTGTGATAGATTTTGGAACGGCAACTACCTTTGACTCAATATCTGAAAAAGGAGAATACCTCGGAGGGGCAATAAGTCCGGGCATTATGATCGCTTCGGAAGCCCTATTTATGAAAGCATCCAAGCTGCCCAGAGTAGAAATTTTTATTCCGCCCGAAAGCGTTATCGGCAAAGATACGGCAAGCAGTATTAAGGCGGGAATCATTTACGGATATGCCGGGTTAATTGATGGCATGGTGAAGCGAATGAAGGGTGAGATGGGTTCAAATCCCAAAGTAATCGCCACCGGAGGTCTGGCGGAACTGATGCATCAAGTATCAGAGAGTATTGAGACGGTCGAGCCGGCTTTGACCCTGGAAGGGCTGCGGATCATCAGCAACAGACTGTGAAACCTTTGAACTAAAACAGAATTGAGCGTTTTTCAAAGGTTTCTCTACATGGAGATAACTCCTCAATCAACACGGCTTGATCTCGCTTGTACGGGCTTCAGGCTTTTTCTTTCAGTCGATATCAATCTCGTCTTAGCCTTGTGACCCAATATTTTATGATGTTAGCTTTTTTTGTGTAAACCCCAACCGGCTTTCCGTGACATCATAATATTGGGGCACTGGGTGGCGATTGAGGAGACGAAAAAGATATCTCTTTTCAGAAAAAACCAGAAGCCCTTTTGCGCGAAGTTTTTGAATGATTACCTATGGAGGCCTTTGAAAAGCGTGCAGTTTTGTTCAAGGTCAAGGAGGGCGAGAATTTTAACCACAGGCATACATTGAGTATTCCGCGGATTGATGCTTTCCGCCCAAATGGGCGGGCTTCCCGGTAAGGATGCTTTCATTTTTATATAGCTCCCCTCGCTCCCACCTTAAAGGACGGGGCTACGGGGAGCAATCCGGTAAAATTTGAGCCTGACGCAGAGATT
>CP070768.1:1907700-1910580 GCA_020345745.1 Desulfobacterales bacterium | reverse complement strand
TTGACAGAAAAGGGAGCGATGCACTCGAAGCGGTGATTCGACAAAAATACAAGGCTGCTTTAGTGGACGAATTCCAGGATACAGACACCCTTCAATACGATATATTCACCAAGCTCTTTCCGTCAAAACAGAGTATTTTGTTTATGATCGGTGATCCTAAGCAGGCCATTTACGGATTTCGGGGCGCTGATATTTTCTCTTATTTGAAGGCCGCACGTCATGCCAATTCAACGTATACGCTGTTAGAAAACTGGCGATCAACACCCGGTTTGATATCAGCAGTAAACACGCTCTTTTCACATACGCACAACCCTTTTGTTTTCGAACAGATCCGATTTGATAAGGGAGTGTCGGGAAAAAAAACTGGACCCGTCCAAAAGCAGAACAGTGCATCCTTGACACTATGGTATGTGGGGAACGAAAAGCACACACCCAGCCACAAGTCTGTGAGTAAATCAGACGCTGAATCTTTGATCGCAAAAGCCGTTGCCGGCGAAATTTCGCGATTGACTGCCCCTGATCGCGATCAGCAGCACCAAAGGGTGTCGCGTCGTGCCAAACCTGGCGATATTGCTATTCTCGTGAGAACGAACCGGCAAGCACAGATCATACAGAAGGGCCTTTCTTCGAAACAGATTCCATCGGTTCTCTATCATACAGGGAATGTTTTTCATACGCACGAAGCCATGGAAATAGAAAGGATTCTTTTCAGTATTTCTGAGCCAAACAATGAACAACGGTTTAGGGCAGCGCTGGTGACCGATGCTGTTGGTGTTGTTGGCAAAGAGATCGACTTGCAGACGCCGGAAGTCAGTTGGTGGGAAAGGCGTTTGATTAACTTCAAGGAATACTATCGAATCTGGAATCAACACGGTTTTATCAGAATGTTTCGGCAATTTATGACCAAGGAAAAGGTTAGCGAAAGACTACTGTCTTTTCCGGATGGGGAGAGAAGATTAACCAATTTTCTTCATTTAACTGAGATCCTCCACCATACGTCTTTGGAAAAAAAGACAGGCATGAAAGGGTTGCTCAAATGGCTGTCGGAGCAGAGAAGTTCCCGTGTTCCTGAATCTGAATTTCACCTGCTACGTCTCGAAAGTGATGATGAGGCAGTCAAAATTATTACCATGCATAGGAGTAAAGGATTAGAGTACAAAATTGTATTTTGTCCATTTGCATGGGGCGGCTCGCATATTAATGACAGCGAAATTGTTTTCCATAATGCATCTCAAAATAAGGAGCTAACGCTTGATATAGGCTCAAATCAAATGCATCAACATGTGGCTTATGCCCAAAACGAACGCCTTGCTGAAAACCTAAGGCTCCTTTATGTTGCCTTAACCCGGGCAATAGAACACTGTTACCTGGTATGGGGACGGATGAGGTCAGCAGAATCGTCTGCACTGGCGTACTTATTCCACTTTCACTTGCATGCTAAAGATAAGCAAAAAAGCATCGATCTTGTTCCTTCCTTAAGTAAAACGTTTTTGAACAAATCGGATAAAGACATTTATAATGATTTGCAATATCTGTCAAAAGAATCAGAAGGGGCCATAGAGGTTGTACCCATGCCCCTGGATAGTGATATAAAGGAAATAGCCCCGCCAGTAAAAGAGGAGAAAATTTCGTGTCGGAAATTTTCAGGAAAGATCGATTCCGAATGGAAGATTTCCAGTTACACTTATTGGGTGTCACAAAAAATACCGGAAGCCGAGTTTCCGGATCGTGGTCGACATCGATATGATGAATGGAATATTCATGAACCCCGTGAGGATGTGGTAGAAGAAACAGATATTTTTTCCTTTCCAAAGGGCGTAAGGGCAGGGATTTTTTTTCACGACCTATTCGAGCATCTCGACTTTGCATCCAGCGATCCTAACCATCAGCGCACGCTGGTTGAAGATAAATTAAAAGCATATGGATTTGCTGCTAGATGGCAGAAACCCGTCCGATCGATGCTAAGCAATGTGTTGTCAATGCCGATTAAAACCGCACGGAAGGGAAAGTTAACCCTCAATTCAATTCACCGTGAGGATCGGATCAATGAGATGGAATTTTATTTTCCCTTGAATCCAATTACACCGCGACAACTCGAAAGGATCTTTCATGCCCATACTGACAACGATGTTACCGGTTTTCCTGAAAGGATAGAGTCCTTGGCGTTTCCTGTTTCCAAAGGATATATGAAAGGATATATCGATTTGGTCTTTCGACACAATGGCCGATATTATATTCTCGATTGGAAATCAAATTTTTTGGGTTCGCGTCTAGAGAACTATAATAGCGAGGCCTTGGATCAGATGATGAGCCGAGAATATTATCTCTTGCAGTATCATCTGTACACGCTTGCGCTGCATCAGTATCTGCGGCTCCGCCTACCGGATTATCGGTATGAAAAAGATTTTGGGGGTACGATTTATATGTTTATAAGAGGCATTGATCCTGATCAAAGCCACGAATTCGGTCTTTACAAAGATTTTCCAAATGCAAAGCTTATTCATGAGTTGGGGAAATCACTCATTCCCGGCTACGATCCTAATTAAAGTAAGATATGAATAAAAATAGTATAATATATTTATATGAAAAAGGATATCTAACTTCAATTGATGTACATTTTGCGCGATTTATTAGCCGCTTAAGCCTGCGCAATGACCCAGAAATTCTGCTTGCGGCCGCTTTGGTGAGTAACGCAACAGGATATGGGGATGTATATCTTGACTTAGCTGCCACTGCCGGGAAACCGATTATGCTCGAGCCGGATGGACAATCATCGACAATGTGCCCCAATCTGTTCGATTGGCTGCAAAAACTCCGGCAGAATCTCGTTGTAGGAAAACCGGGTGAAGTCCGCCCCCTGATACTCGACAGCAAGAACAG
>CP070768.1:1904009-1907600 GCA_020345745.1 Desulfobacterales bacterium | reverse complement strand
CACAATGGTCTTTCTTGTCATATGTTTACTCATTTTTTTCCTCCATGTATCAAAGGTCTCGTTTATATTGTTTTAAATTTCGTAATGAAGTTAAAGGACAGTTTAACGTCTTGTCCGGGACTTGAGCCTGCACCCCTCGCTGCAGTGCGCAACCCTTGGTTTCATAAAACGTTTGATAATGATCACCTCCTTTAGTATTTTCTGTTCTTTTATTTCGTTTGCCTTTTGTATGAGCAATTCATGTGCCAAAATTGTATGAAAAAATCATTTTAAACACAACCCATTGAAATTCATAATTATTTTTATATTTCAATTGTTAAAAAAATATCGAACTCAAACAAAAGATGGTTATAAATTACCCAACCGAATGTTGAAAAAAGATGGAAATGGATAAAAAGTATCCAATTGATAACCATGGCATGATCACCAGGTAGGGTATTTACATCCTTAAACCGTATATGTTACCTAAATTAAGCGTTTCAAGTTGCGACCCAATTAATAAAATCGTGTCAAGATTTTATATAATTGCCATAAATTGCAACAATCCATTTAGTTATTGTTTTTTTTTTGAAAACAGAACGTTATTTTTATATTCACTGCAAACATCAAATAAAGATGCCCTTAAAGGAGTAAAGCTAATCATGAAACAGCCCATTTACCTGGACTACAATGCTACCACACCCCATGATCCAGAAGTTATTGCAGCCATGCAGCCATTTTTGGGCAGCGCATTTGGCAACCCTTCGAGTTCACACGGGTACGGTATCGGTCCTAAACAAGCCGTCGAGAATGCCCGACAGCAGGTAGCGGAATTGCTCAACTGCAACCCCGGGGAGGTGGTATTCACCAGCGGCGGCACCGAATCAAACAACCATGCCATCAAGGGGGTCGCATACGCCATGCGCGACAAAGGCAATCATATAATCACGAGTGAGATCGAGCACCCTGCAGTAACAGAAGTATGTCGTTTTTTGGAAGGATTCGGAATTGATACCACCTACCTGCCAGTTGACAGCCAAGGGCGGGTCCGTCTTTCCGATCTAGAGCAAGCGATACGGCCGACGACCATCATGGTTACCATTATGCATGCCAACAATGAGGTGGGAACCATTCAATCCCTTGCAGAGATCGCCAAAATCACAAAAGCGCATGGGATCGTCTTGCATACGGACGCAGCCCAATCCATTGGCAAAATCCCTACCGATGTTAATGAACTTGGCGTCGACCTTCTGTCCATTGCCGGACATAAGGTATATGCTCCCAAAGGTGTGGGCGCCCTTTATATCCGCCAGCCTTTGAAGCTCGAAAAGTTCCTTCACGGGGCCGGACAGGAAATGGACTGGCGGGCTGGAACCGAAAATGTTCCTTCTATCGTGGGACTGGGAAAGGCCTGCGAACTGGCTGCAAAGAATCTTGAACAGACCATGAATGGTATGAAAATGCTGCGGGACCGGTTGCATGCCGGATTAACGAACAAGCTGGACCCAATCCGGTTAAACGGCCATCCGGAAAAGCGCCTGCCCAACACGCTGAACCTCTCATTTAAAGACCTGGAGGCCAACCGAATCCTGGAAGACATCGGGCGAAAAGTGGCTGCATCAGCAGGTGCGGCATGTCATGCCGATACGGTGCAGGTATCCCATGTGATCCGGGCCATGGGGGTTCCTTTGGACTGGGCAAAAGGCACGTTGAGATTCAGCGTGGGGAGAATGACGACAGTTGAGGACATCGATCAAGCCGTTGCAATTGTCGTTGCAGCAGTCAATAAGCTTAAAAAGCAATAACCCTTCAAAGGGTATCCAATTTCGCTTCACTCAGGCGCCTATACCACTGGCGATTCCAGTGATTATCTGTTTCTAGAAGAAAAGTGGTCAGGCAGCTGAACCATTACGACTTCGCCGGTTGCACAGACGCTCTCTCTGGCGGCAAGGGTAATGGCAACAATGACCTTGCGGCCTTTGATCTCTTTCACTCTGCCACGAAGCTCCAGCGACGCATCGATGGGTGTTGGAGACAGATAGTCGACGTGCAAAGAGGCGGTAACAAAGCGAATGGGTTCCCGGGCACCCAATTCTTTTCCCAGGTAGCGATGGATTGCCGCCGAAGCAGTGCCGGCGCCATGGCAATCGATTAATGATGCGATGATACCGCCATATACATTTCCTGGAAATCCTCCGGTATGGTAAGGTTTGGGTTTAAAATGACAGACGCTTTCCTCCCCATCCCAGTAGCTCTTTATTTGTAGGCCGTGTTCATTCAGCCTCCCGCATCCGTAGCAATGGGCAAAATTATCTGCATAATAATCTTGAAAGGCTTTCATGGTCATACGGATCTCCTTTTCAGCTGACCCTTTAAGTAAAGCGAAGTTATCAAATATGATTGACGAATGTCAAACACCATACGGTGAGGCTTCCCATTTGTACGGTTGTTTTTATTTCTTATTTTGATACAGTGATTGTTCTGAAAATCCAATCGGAGAGCTTTTTTAATATGCAAAAAACGCGTTCAAGGAGAATCAAGATATGAAAAGCGAGTTGCCCAATTGCGCCAAATGTCCATACAACATGACCGATCGGCTCTGTCGAAAGGACGAAGGTAAAGCTCCACCTTTTTGTCCGACCCGGAACAATTCCGATCTCATTGACAATTGCCTTCGTGAATATCATCGGCCCGATATCTTAGAATTTGCAAAGCAATCGTCGATCCAAGAAAGTGACGGTTATGCATATCGTGATAATGGATATGAACGTGTCAAACCTATAAAACCGAGAATTGAAGAAGTCATCGAATTTTCCCAGAAGATGGACTACAGGCGCCTTGGACTTGCATTTTGTATCGGCCTCAGAAAAGAAGCCACGGTGGTTGAAAAGCTGTTATCTGATAGGGGTTTTATTGTCGTGTCTACTATATGCAAGGTTGGGCGGATTCCAAAAGAACACATTGGTATACGTGATGATCAAAAAATATCGATAGGCGACTTTGAAGCCATGTGCAATCCGGTTTTGCAGGCTTCAATTTTAAACCAAGAAAAGACCGATTTTAATATCTTGCTTGGATTATGCGTGGGTCACGATTCTCTGTTTTTTAAATATGCCAAAGCGCCGTGTACAGTGCTTGCCGTTAAGGATCGGGTATTCGGACATAATCCCCTGGCTGCTATTTATAATATCGACAGTTACTATCGTTACTTGAAATAGAATACTCACGTGTCGCACCCCTATCCGATAACAAAGCTATTAAGCATTCAATCTTCGCTTCGCTCAGGCTGACTGTGGTCTTTCCAATAATTTCTCAATAAACAAGGGTTGGCCTTCTTTATACGGGCTCCAGGCTTTTTCTTACAGTCGATATCAATCTTGTTTTAGCCGAGTGCCCCAATATTTTATGATTCGGGCTTCTTTTCTGCAAAATTCAACCGGTTTTTAAAGTAAATCATAAATATCGGGGCACCGGGTAACGTTATGGTAAACAAAAAAGATATCTCCTTTCATAAAAAACCTGGAGCCCTTTAGTCCGTGGTATTTGATAAGTTGCCTTTCCACAGCCAAACCTTTGAAAGAGACCTTTGAAAAACGCTCCCTTTTGCCCAAT
>CP070768.1:1898858-1903909 GCA_020345745.1 Desulfobacterales bacterium | reverse complement strand
TGTTGTGGCTCAGCAAAAAATTGATATTGCGAACAACCATTTCTGCTATCCCTAAGTCATAGGCCAGAAGCGTCTGGCGCCATTTCCACCGATAGATATTTTCGGTCAACGGCTGCATAAATGTCAATATGCCTCGGGCGTTATCCTCATGTCCTAAAAGCAACTCGGTCTGAGATAACCAAATCCAGGCATCTATGTATAAAACGTCTTGCAATACAGCTTGTCGAAAAAAACGAGCAGCAGTAACGGGATCGTTTTGAAACCAGGCACTGAGACCATACAAAAAAAGAAAGCGAGGGTGGTGCTTAAAGGTCTTACTTCCATCTTCGGTAAATGTGTATGTTTTCTTAAATATTGCCCGATGCTGTCCATTATAAATCACCAGCCAGAGGGAAAATAACGCAAGGATAAAAATAACCATGCCGATTGATACTGTTCTTTTCAACGTATTGTACCCTAAATTAAATCGTGTTAGAATGTTTTCTAATTTTAGCCGCCAAGTTCTGATTGACAGGTTATTTTAGCAATTAATTCTACCCTAGTCGAGCAAAAGCAGATGATGCGTGCAACTATTACTATACCCAGAGTCTCCTTGGTTTGCATACGCTCATTTAAGGCCTTGCCCATTTTATCCGGGTTCAAGTGCATCGTCAACAAAATTGAAATAACCGGCACTGCTTGGACTTATTGTCATGCAACTTGCTTAGATGTTGAGACCTTTGAAAAATGTTCAATTTTGTTTAAGGCCAAGAAAGGCTTAAATTTTAACCACAGACATACATTGAGTATTTCGAGGATTAAAATTTAAGTCTGACGCCGGGATTGGACAAAAGAGGACGTTTTTCAAAGGTCTCATGTTGAGATAATGGAGGCACAAAGCATTGGCTCTTTCAAGTATGAAACCGTCAGTTTCCAAATACTGGCTGATCGCTCTTGCAGGTGTTACTTGGAGCACCGTGGGTATTATGCTTTGCCGGTTAGCCTATCAATGGTTAAGTGCGGTCCAATGGGAGTGGTCTTTGCCTTTGGGATTGATCGGCATTGTTTTGGCATGGGTAGCTTATCGTTTAGGATTTTCCGTAATCGCAGACAAAAATATCGATCGGATCTGCCTGCTTGCGGACAGGAGCTGTCTCTTTGCTTTTCAAGCGTGGAAAAGTTATATTATCATCATCATTATGATATTGTTGGGAATTTTTTTACGGCAATCACCATTGCCCAAATATTGCATCGCTATTGTTTATATGACAATGGGAGGCGCCCTGTTCTTCTCAAGTCTGCACTATTACCATCGAATATGGGCAGTAAAGATTCAGAAACGATCATGCTTACCACTAGATGAGTTATAGGCGAATTTCAAAGGTCTCTTTTTATAATTCCCAACATTATGTTAATCGATCCATTACCTTCTCGGCAGCCATTATGGTTTCGTCTATATGTTCGGTGTCATGAGCCGATGAGATAAATAGGGCTTCAAACTGAGAAGGTGCCAGATAAATGCCTTTTTCCAGCATACCTTGGTAGAAAGCTGAGAACATCTCGAGATCACAGCGCTTGGCATCATCGAAATTTAATACACGTTGATCGGTAAAAAAAAGACCCAACATAGATCCAACCCTGTCGACCTTAACAGGTATGCCCGCATGTTCTGCCGCCCTTTCAAGACCTGTAGCCAAGCGATTTGCTTTTTCGTCCATGGTGTCGTAGAATCCGGGGTCTTTGAGTTGCGTCAGGGTTGCGAGACCCGCAGCCATTGCCAGAGGGTTGCCGGACAACGTTCCGGCTTGATACACAGGACCTTGGGGTGCTATGTAGTCCATAATTTCGCGCTTTCCGCCGTATGCACCCACCGGCAAACCGCCTCCGATGATTTTACCTAGGCAGGTGATGTCCGGATAAATACCAAGCAGAGACTGGGCACCGCCATAGGCGACTCGATATCCGGTCATGACCTCGTCAAATATGAGCAAGCTGCCGTTTGCCTCTGTTAGCTCTCTTAAAACCTCTAACAAGCCGTCTGCAGGGGCCACCAGCCCCATGTTGCCCGCCACCGGCTCAACGATAATACAGGCAATTTTTTCACCCTGCTCCTCCATTACCTTCTGAACTGCTTCCACATCATTAAAAGGTAGGGACAACGTGTGGGCAACAAAGGATTCCGGCACACCGGGACTGCCGGGAATGCTCAGGGTGGCAACCCCTGATCCTGCCTGCACAAGAAGGGTATCGGCATGACCGTGATAACATCCGTCAAACTTAATGATGGTATCCCGCCCGGTAAATCCGCGCGCCAGCCTTATGGCACTCATGGTCGCTTCGGTACCGGAATTAACCATGCGTACCATCTCAATTGAGGGAACCGAATCAATAATAATCTCAGCAAGTTTGACTTCAAGGTCAGTGGGTGCACCAAAGCTTGTTCCTTTTCTTAAAACATCTGAAATCGCTTGTACCACGGCCGGGTGTCTATGCCCAAGAATCATCGGACCCCATGATCCGATGTAATCGATAAACCGGTTGCCGTCTGCATCAAAAACCAGACATCCTTCAGCATGATCAATAAAGACCGGCTCCGTTCCCACAGATTTGCACGCACGTACAGGACTGTTAACACCACCTGGAATAGCATCCAGTGCCCGATCAAAAAGATGGTTTGAATTTTTGCGATTCATAGCTTAAAGTCCCCTCCATTTTTATTAAACCTATTGACTTTTATCACCCATACCATGGAAAATACCAGACACCAATATTAAGGTCAAGCAGGCATTTTTGCTCATGGTGAAAAGAAAATCCGCAAAACAACTGGCAAAATTTATAGCATATGTCCTGGGGCGCAAACCCGGCGAGTTCGGCCTGGTTGCTGATGATAATGGATATATAAAAATCAAAGAGTTTTTAAAAGCGATTTGCGAGGAGGAGGGATTCAGATATGTTCGCAGATCTCATATCGACGAAATCCTGGTATCACTAACCAATCCTCCCATTGAAATCCATAACAACTACATCCGCGCCATATATCGTGATAACTTGCCCCAGCAAAAACCAACCCAGAATCTTCCAAAACTCCTTTATACGTGTGTCAGGAAAAAAGCCTATCCCTTGGTACTTGTTAAGGGGATACGGCCAATGGATTTCAACAAAGTGATCTTGTCCTCCACACCGCAAATGGCCGAGAGAATTGGAAAGCGAAAAGACCAATCCCCGGTGTTACTTACGGTTCAAACCCAAAAATCAATGGCACAAGGTATTATATTTTATGCAGCCGGTGAAACACTATTTTTAGCTGAATCAATACATATTGGTTGCTTTACCGGCCCTTCTTTACCCAAACAAAAGACGCCCGTCATAAAGCAGGAGGCACCAGCCGACCAGGCGTTACCGAAATATCCCGGGAGTTTCATTGTTGAAAAACATAATATCGATGATCGAAAAAAAACCTATCAACAAAAAAAGAAAAGAAAAAAAGCGGCCTGGAAAAAAGAACAGAAAGGGAAAAAGCACAAACCCGACAGAGAACGTCCGCCATGGCGAAGTTAACGGCCGGCAATTGAAAAGGCTGCCAAAAAAAATTGACAACCCTTTACAAAGTTGTTAAAAAGCAGGTCTTTCCCTACTATCAAATTGTGTGCTGGGCCGTTAGCTCAACTAGGCAGAGCAACTGACTCTTAATCAGTAGGTTCGGGGTTCGATTCCCTGACGGCCCACCAATTTAATCAGATACTTAGCCCGCTTGAGCTAACCTGTTTTTTGACTCAACCCCCCACTTTCGACAGTTTGTGACACAATCTCTTGTCAATCCATTTAAGAGGTCGACCGCTTTTCTTTTGTGTTCCTGAGTCAAATGAGCATACCTTAATGTCATGGTCATAGTCGAGTGACCTAGCAGCTCTTGAATGTCTTTCAGGTCTCCTCCGCGCAATAGCGCTTGACTTCGGAAAAGAAAAATAGCATTCTTCTATGCTTGCTATTTACATACACGTTCTTTCTTTGCCCAATTCAAATAATTACAATTTCCCTGTTCACAAACCATCCGCCAATCATCACAAGCAAGTCTCTCTTTACCGGTATAATAGTAGTTGTATCCTCGATTGACATAAGCATCGGTCACCATCGGGTCAAGATTAATGACTTGACTATAATCTTCTATAGACTGTTGATAATTTTGTAAGTGACCGTAAGCAACCCCACGGTTGAAGTATGCTTGAGTAAAAATCGGGTTATAATGAATGGCCTGGTTAAAATCCTCTATGGCTTTTTGCGGCTTGACTAAATTATAGTAAGCAAATCCCCGATTATTGTAAGTCCAAGCATCATTAGGATCAAGGCTTATGGCCTGATCAAAATCCTCTATTGCCTTTTGATACTGGCCTATTTTGCCATAGGTAAACCCTCGTTTTCCATAAACCTGGGCATTCTTCATATTCATACTTATAGCTTTGTTATAATCCTTTAACGCCTTGTTATAATCTGTAAGTCCAACGTGCGCATCACCTCGAAGTTGGTAAGCGAAAGCATCGTTCGGATTCATTTTTATAGACTTGTTAAACAACTCCAAAACTTTCGCATAATCGGGACGATCTTCTCGTCGCAGTAGATCTTCGGCTTGCCTCCTCAATAACATCGATTCATGCTTGCTTTTATCAAATACGTTGTCACTCGATTGCTGTTTACTAGGAGCTGTCCTTGGCCTTTTTTGCTCTTCAGGTTTTTTTGTTGAAACACCCCGATAGGAAACCAAAATTGTCAATAAAGGCAATAAAATTACGATGATTATTGGAATTAAAAACATGTTAATCGTTGGGCTTGGCTTACCAATGCTTTCTGCTGACAAATCAGGGGGTAAAGCTTGCTGAGGTTCTTCTATCATCTCACCACAATGACTACATTTAATATCCGTATCCTGGATTTCTGCAGCACAATTGGGACATTTTTTCATGGCTCTCTCCTAAAATTTTCCCTTCCTTGATATATTTCACCCTAAATACGGCTCCTGACGGCCTCTATGACGGGATCTGAAGGGTCTGAGCGATTTCGAATCAGGTTTCGTTCAG
>CP070768.1:1884556-1898758 GCA_020345745.1 Desulfobacterales bacterium | reverse complement strand
TCATGAGTTATTCTCAATATATCGATCCTTCCGGCGATATATGGAAAAGAAAAACAAGCATGAATAAAGGAATATTGTTGCTGACCTGAAAAGACCGACAATTGGACTGGTGAGGCATCACAAAATGCGCTAGGTCCTTCGCAAACGGGGGTCGGATATCTAGTAGTCTGACGGATTTTGCAATGTTGCTGTTCGGCACTTTTTAAGGGTGCGAGATTTAGGTTATACATTGCTAAAAGGAAAACACGGATATGGAAAAGAAATTTCTTGGCCACGTGCAGATTCCCCTGCAGCGGGTGCATTTGGAATTGACCAATATTTGTGAATTCAATTGCAGGTTTTGCCCAAAGGCCGAGATGACGCGTAAATATGGATATATGGATACGGATCTGGCCAAAAAGGCCATAACCGAGATCGGGGAAAAAAGAGTCTGCGAAAAGGTTACATTTCACGTTATGGGGGAACCCACGCTGCATCGGAACTTTTTTGAGATTTTGGATCATGCAGGGAAAGAACGCGTCCATCTGGGGCTGACCACAAACGGTGCAAGCCTCGGTGGGCATGTCGGAAAGCAGCTCATCGATTATGACCTTTACCAGCTCGATGTTTCCATCCAGACGCCTGATAAAGCATCGTTTAAACTAAGAGGAGCCGGACCTCTCGGTTTTGAAGATTACATTAATGGCATCCTACAATTTTTTTCTGAATATAAAAAGAGGGGATACGGAACGATCATCAAATTCCGGTTCATGAACACCCGATTCCCAGGAAAGGGGATAGAAAAAAAACGGGGCCCTATCCGGCTCATATCTTCCACCGAACAACTACGGGAGGTATTCTGTCGCTGGGCAAATCGCATTTACGAAATTTTGGGAGTCGATACCGAGAAGCGGGAATCGGCTTTCCGGAAGATCAACAAACTGGCTTCCTTTAAATGGAATGTTGTGGAAATCTACCCGAATGTGATCTTCGAAACTTACGTGCTGAATGAATGGGGAAATGCCTTTGATCCGTCAAAGATTCGAGATGCATGGGGCGGGTACTGCTTCGGCATGCAGGATCATTTTAGCATACTCCATAACGGGGATGTGATCCTCTGTTGCATCGATTATGATGGACGAACTGCTATCGGCAATCTCAACGACGCCTCATTGGAAGGAATCCTCAGCTCCGATAAGCTTGAAGAAATAGTGAACGGTTTCAAGCGGTTCCAACTGGTTCATCCCCATTGCAAGCAGTGCCTGGGGAGTCGGTCATTTACTTCCTGGATGATCAAGCCGATCGCTTCGGTAGTCGGCCTGAAGCTTTTAAAACCGTTCCTTTATACCAACACGAAAGTTTATTAGAACCTATCTCAAAAATAATCTAAGTGCCCATAGCGGTGTTGCGAAACGTTTCAAAATGCTCATATACTACGTATATGCTCCGCTTTCTCACCGCTTCGCGCCTTGCTCTGAACCCCAATCTTGTTTTTGAGATAGGTTCTATGAATCATCTTATCTGCTATAATCAGAACCCCGTTTTCTGCTTCGCGTCCGCCATCACCCACAAACATCAGCAAGCTGATGGAATTTAAAATGTATCTTTCACTTGGACATGATATATTCACACAACTCATTCCATTCTTGATCTAAATCATATTTGGGCATTGTTTTTTTAGCTCTGTTGTACCAGTAACTGGAATTACCCAAAGCCCCCTCTTTTCTGTGCAAATAGGCATGAATCCAATAGGAATCCATCGATTCAATACGCTGTACAATTTGATGTGCCCTATCCCAATCACCATCTCTATCAAGTTCTAAAGCTCTTTTTAGTTCATCGATAATATTGGTCATCTTATCTCCTTTTTTATCAATACAATCAACTTCAAGCCATCTCAGAAATATAAATCGCGCTCAATTAGGGCTATACATTGAATCGAAATGTAATTACATCTCCGTCCTGAACCGCATATGTTTTTCCCTCGAGCCTTACGTGTCCTTTTTGCCTTGCTTCGTGATAGCTGCAGGCACTCATAAGGTTGTCATGAGACACAACCTCCGCGCGGATGAATCCCTTTTTCATGTCTGAATGAATCACACCTGCAGCGTCAACAGCGCTTGTATCTTTCTTAATTGTCCACGCCTTGACTTCGTTTTCTACAAAGGTAAAAAAGGAAATCAGGCCAAGAAGTTCATAAGATCGTTTGATAACTCTGTCCATTGCCGATGCTGAAATATTAAATTCCCCCAAAAACTCTTCGGCCTCTTCATTGGACATCTGGGCAAGCTCCTGTTCCAGTTTTCCCCGAATGACCATACAATTTTCCTTTTCCGTCACGGCGCCCACGTCGGGCAACCGGTCGTCTTCATCTTCGTTGTTAAAAAGGACAAGCATGGATTTGGACGATAAAAAGGCAAAACCCTTTAACGCATGGGCGGATACAAGATCTGAATACTTTCTCAACGGCGTTGCGTTTTCAAGGTGGGTAAGACACTGCTCCAAGCAAGTAAGTTCTTTTTGATCAATGGTTTTTCCGCGTTGTTTTTCGAGTTCGATGCGCTCTATCCGTTTTTCGACAACAGCGATATCAGCTAAAATAAGCTCCTGATCCAAAGCATGAAAATCATTAAAAGGTGTCGGATCTTCAAACCCGTATCCGCCAAAATTTCGGACAACATGAATAAACGCATCACAGTCTCGTACCTGTGACCACATGTGCTGCTCTTTTACTTGCACCAATCTTGCCGGTAGAAAATACTCTACCTGTGCGTAAAAGGTCTTTTTGGGTTTAAACATCTGGCTTAACATGTCCACACGTTGGTCCGGCACACGTATGGTACCAATGCGATGTTCCTTTTTATGATCTTCTGGAAGAATATTTTGCGTTAATGCTTCGAATATGGTCGATTTTCCAGATCTCGAAAGACCAATAATTCCCAGCTTCATTTGATCTCCTTGTCAGATGAGACCTTTGTAAATGTCCCCTTTTGTCTCTCGCCAATGGCGGGCTGTCAGGCTCAGATTTTAATTTGCCATATTTCGGTAGCGGCTTAAAATAATCGCGCTGACTCGGGGCATCCATGACCCTCGCCCTAACGAACAGCTTATCAGCTGCCCAATTCCGCTGTCCTGTGGCATTGTCCTTGACCTTGAATCCCGCTTTAGCGGGAAGCATTTTTCAAAGGCCTTGAAAAATCAGAGTTTTTTCCAATGTTGCGTTTTTCGTATGCGGTCACTTAAAACTTCAATGAGTTTTCGAGAGAAAAGATGATTCGACTGCAGGAGTTCTTCAAAAATATCAGGAACAACAATCATGATAATCGACTCTGTTTCTGCTACAGCGGTTGCGGTCCGATTCTCATTCAGGAGGTAGGCCATCTCACCGAATACTTCTCCTTCCCCAAGTGTTGCCACCTTCTGTTTGTTTTCGTGAGAATTATGATAGATGCCTACCGTTCCTCGATAAATAAAATATATATCTTTATTTTTATCACCCTCTCTGAAAAGAATGTCTCCAGGCATATAACGCTTGGCATATTTTTCAAATATCAGTTTCGGATGACTGAAAAGAAATTTTTGAACCTTTTTCCCTTTTTCATCATAAATGAATTTAAAAAAATAGAATCGTTCAAGTAGCAGAATATCGATTCGGTCAGAAACAAAAGCAAATTCAGCAAAGAAAAAAAACAGCACAAAAGAAAAGTGAACCCAGAGCACAATCAGAATAACCGATCCGAAAAATCCATAGATGACGTTGTATTTTGAGAAACTGAAAAATTTGGAAATGACGGTATGGATTAAAATAATAGACAGACTGCAAAACAGCGCTGCGATCAGGCTCGATCCTGTTTTTGGTTTTTGGGACGGCATAAATCGATATATTAGAAAAATAACCAAAAATGTCATAAAAAACGGCAGGAGCCGCCTGGTTGTATACAGCAGGGTTTTAAAAAGCAGCTGAACGATTTGACTGTTCGGAAGAATGGTTTGCACAAAATTGAATCCCATACTGATGAACGTTGCAAGAACGGCCAACAAGAGCAAAAAGGATAAAAATACAAACGAAAAGGTATTCATGACATGGGCCGGTCGGCTCTCTTCAGCCGGGAAGATGATACCCAAACCCCTCTGAATGGAAGTTAAAATGGAACGTCCGGCCCAAAGCAGGCTCAACAGACCAAAGATGCCAATAGCAGTAGTATCGACATTCAAAAGGCCGATCTTGATAAAGAAATCCTTATCTAAATTTTCATTGACGCTTTTAAGAAATGTAAAGAAGGTCGTCGAAAAATCGGGGTAGGAGGTCAAATAGCGGTCGAAACCAATCAGCAGCAGAAGAAATACAGGCGTAACCGACAAAAGGAAGTAAAATGCCGCCGCTCCGGCGTGATTAAACAACTCATTTTTCAGGAACAAATTGATTGATAGGCTGCTCTTTTGCAAAAAAACCTGCAGGTGCGTCTCCATCAATTTGAAAAAATGGTCCGTGCGCTTTGGTGCTGGCATTTTCTTTTTCATCATTTGTTAGGTTTATGCATAGCGGTTAGCTGGAGGTGAGAGAAAAAGTCGTCATTTGAAATTATAATGTTTTTTTACCGCCACCTTGATATCCCAGTGACAAGACAACCCCTTGGGGAAGGTTACAAAGTCTCCTTTCCCGAATTCCACTTTTTCTCCATCCTTTGTTTCGACAATGACCTTGCCTTCCAAAAGATAACATTCCTCAGCGCTGTCATAATGCCAGTCGAAGCGAGATACTTCTTTTTCCCATATGGGCCACGTTAGAACCCCTTTTGACGCAAGGTCCTTATCTGTTGGTTTTTGAATCTTAATTTTCATATGCTGCTCCTGTTGTTTAGGGGGAAGAGGGAAATAATGGGTGTATATTTAAAGTATATAATGAAATTAGGGTATTATGTCAAGTTAAGGTGATTGACCAGAAACTGCAGACAAGAGGGCTTTATGGTTTTTTATGAAAGGAGATATCTTTTTCGTTTTTATCATCGTAGCCCAGTGACCGCATATTATGATTTTTTTAAAAAACGATTTGAGTTTGTAAAAAAGGTGCTAAAATCATAAATATGGGGTCACACAGCTAATACAAGATTGATATCGACTAGAAGAAAAAGCCATAAAGCCCGTACAGGTGAAATCAACCTGAAGATTTTGAGAGATTATTTTGGGTTGATATAACACAGGCAACCCTCAGGCTTTTTTATGCAAGACAGTTGCCGGTGATTGATATTACCGTAGCCACATGGTATAAAAAAAATCGAAATGGACCATACAACCCATCAATCCTATTTTTTTGATAAAGGTCTCCGCTTTGAATGTCAACGATGTGGCGCTTGCTGCACCGGAGAGCCTGGATTTATATTTGTAGAAAAACATGACATTGTGCAGATCGCCGAATACTTTTCTCAGGAGGCCTTGTATTTCATCGAAACGTATCTGTATCCATTTAGAACCGGATACAGCATCAAGGAACATGCTGACGGGCGGTGCATTTTTTACCAAGAAGGGTGTTCGATTTATCCTGTGCGCCCCGCACAGTGCAGAACCTTTCCTTTCTGGTTTGAAAATTTACGATCTTTCAATAAATGGCGTCGGGTTACCCGCGAATGCCCGGGAATTGATAAAGGTCCGGTTTTTTCAAAAGAGCAAATCCTGGAATTTATTCACGCATCCATTAGTGATACGATCAAAAGCCATCTTTAGATCATATAACAAGCAACGGATTTAGCCTTTCGAAAAGTTCCCTTAACATTGAGACCTTTGAAAAATGTTCAATTTTGTTCAAGGTCAAGAAAGGCGAAAATTTTAACCATAGGCATACATTGAGTATTCCGCGGATTAAAATTTAAGCCTGACACAGAGATTGAGCAAGAGGTAGCGTTTTTCAAAGGTCGCACTTCAATAATACAGCGAGGTGGCAGATGGGAGAGATCAAAAGCACGTTAGATCTGGTAATGGAAAAGACCAAACACCTGACCCTGAGCGACGAAGAAAAAGCTGAGCAGCAGCTTGCGGAGGCAAAGAAAAAGATATATGGCCTTGTGCGAAAATATCAGGATGGTCTAACGAGCAAAACATATCTAGAAAAAGAGCTGGCGGTTTTAAGAAAAACGCACACATTCAATGTGGATGACATTTTGCAGCAGACGCTCATGGACGGCCTTGAGCTGGGTAATAAAAACGAATCGTTACTTGAACTGTTACGTGATATTTGTGGTGTCGACGTAGCACATTTTGAAAGGTTGTTTGACGATTTTTTGAACCAGGTGGAAGATGCGGCCGGAGAGAGGGCAAAAACCATCAAGAGGAATTTAGCGGAAAAACAATCGATTTCCGGCTCGGCAATTGTTCCGAATCTGGAGGCGGACCATGAATGGTTAGCAATGCTAAGCCAGATCAAGGACCGGTTTCATCAAATCCTGAGCCGGGAAAAAGCAGCCCTTTAGACAGGGTTTAGCGAAACCAGAGCTGATTTAACTGACTCAAGTTTTGTTTGATTTCCATACCATCGCCAATGATATCGCCATGACCGGGCAACAACCATTCAATGTCTAATGCATCAAGTCGTTTGATACTTTCCTTTAGTAGCGATTCGGTGCCGCCGGGAAGATCGGTACGCCCAATACCCTGCATAAAAACAAGGTCACCCGTAAAGAGCAGCTTTTGATCCGGCCAGTACAGGCAGATAGAGCCCGGTGAGTGCCCTGGCGTGTGCAGCACCTTAAAGTCAAGGTGCTGAATGGTCATGTCGCCCTCTTTGAGTAAGATATCGGGAGTAAAAGCATCTGCATTGACACCAATGGCGGCTTTAATGGTGTCATCCATGCTTTGTATAAATTGCCATTCTTTCATATGGAGTGCGATAAGGGCAGGGGTGTCTTTAAAGAGCTGAACAGCCTCGATGTGATCCGGATGACCGTGTGTACCTATGATTAAACCGATATCTTCGAGAGTTATCCCTATCTCCTCAAGCCCTCTACGTACATGGCCAAACAAGTCGATGTGGCCCGGGTCGATGAGAATACGTATGGGGCCGTCAATTAAATAGGTGTTACAATTGTTGGCAGTCATCGACTTCCAGAGAAATGCGTAAACATTACGGGTGATTTGCATAGCGATCTTCTTCTATGGTCTCAGGCCGGCATCCACATTTTTGGCTTCAGGCTCTTCTGGTAGATACGGTTTGATGAGAAAATTTTTCTGAAGCGATTGCACAACTTTGTCTATACTCTCCACAGCATCCCGAATTTCCTCGATTCCTTTGGTTGTCGTTTGGGTAACCTTCGGGATGTCGTGGCTCCCTTTTTCAATGTTAGTTAGGATGGTTTTTACCATTTTAACGGCATCTTGAAGACCGATTACGATCTTTTTAATTTCCGGAATACTTTCCAACACACCATTTTCAATCTTTTTAAGGGTGGCTAGGTTTTCTCCCAGCAAATTGAGATTTTTGTGTATATGGTCAAGCAGAGCCCTTGATTTTAATATGCCGCCCACCGTACCTTTTCCGGACTCGATATCGCTGGTAATTTTATCAATGCTGGCCAGCGTGTTATTGGCGTGATCCAGTGTAGTAAACAGGGGGCCTTGAGGGTCACGAATGGTTTTAACGATGTCGGAAATATCCTGAATGGCATCGATCAACATTTTACCTGTTTTTTCAACCTCAAACTCATCCAGGTAGTCGGCTATGGACTTTTTGGGTCGAGAGGGGATTAATCCGCCGTGAGGGATGATCGGCGCATCTTTTCTTCCGGGTATGATGGAGATATATTCCGAACCGATTAAAGTGGGACTTTTTATGGTTATCAAGGCATCTGACCGAATCCGTGATTGGAATTTTTCTAAGATGAGCAGATCGACCTTCACCTTGTCTCCCACGAGGGTTATTGCTTCGACTTTGCCAATGTCGGTATTGAACAGTTTTACGGAGGTATTTTTTTGGAGATTGTAACTTTCATCCATCGTTGTATAGTAAGGGATATAGGCTTTAAACCAGTCCTTGCCCCTGCCGATGATGATGACCGTAGCCAAAAGCAGAATGGCAATGCAGATGATAAACATTCCGACGATTTTTTCTCTTGTGCTAAAGTCAAGATCCATGGCGATGTTTAATATTTCTTTCTGGTTCTCACCGTTGTTTGCAATCAATTAGATCGATTTTTTTTCTTACCGGGTCAGGGGTTATATGGCCACCCCGGTCAAGGCGCCATTGGCAATTCGTATTTTTCTGGTAGGAAATGTTTTAACAAATTCCTGGTCACGCGAAAAAAACACGACCGCTTTCCCGAAATGAGCGATACCGTTAATAATTTCATTCAAAGGATCGAATGTCTCATGCCCAAAATAGTCTTCCGGGCCGTCGAGAAGAAGAACATCAAAAGGTTTTGTCATTTCTCGCGTGGCAATGGCCATTCGCAAATCGATCGGTCGCAACTCCCCGGGCCGAACGTCAAGCTTATCTTGAAGATTAAACATTCTGCAAAGTGTTAAAACCTTATCATCCAGCGATATGGAAAGCGAATTCTCATAATAGGTTCTCGTTAAAAGAAGATTTTCTCTTACCGTTCGGTTACTGATCATGGTTGCGTCTTGACCGATATAACCTATTTTCCTCTTAATGGGAAGAAGTTTACGGTAATCAGAAAAATCTATCTCTTTCCCCATGAAACGATACGTGCCACTAACCGGGCGAACCAGGGTTGCCAGCGCTTTCAAGAAGTTATGAGCATCATCTGTTGAATCCGTCTGTATTTGACAGACCTCGCTTTGTGACAGGGTAAAATGGATGTTGTTAAAATCGCTGCCGGCCCCTATGGCATCAAGATAATAATCAGAAAGCTCTATCAAGTTCATATTGCTAGCTACAGGTAAAATATTGCAGAAATGATAACATTGCTAACCAGACAATAGACGACACTTTCGACGGCGGCCTTTGAAGTCCCGACCGGGATATCCGTGATCTGTTTTTTTATGCTAAATCCTTGATTGAGGCTGGTGACTGTGATGATAAATCCAAAGCAGACAGCCTTGACAATTCCGACAGCAATATCGGCAGCCGTAATGGCCTTGGCGATCTGTTGGAAAAAATCATCGATGGGCAGGTGCGTCAGGCTCCATACCACCGCATATCCACCCAGAATGGAAACGAGGTCGAATACGATAAAAAGGCAGATGACAGCCGAAGTTATGCCCACAAGCCTGGGGAGACAGATGATGAGCATAGGATCGGCGCCGGCCATTTCAATCGATTCAATCTCATGTAGAACATTCATGTAGCCGATTTCGATGGTAACCGCTGTTGCCGATCGCAAAATGACTAAAAAAGCGGTAATCATTGGGCCCAGTTCCCGCACAATCAAAAGGACGGTGGTTTTCCCCAGATCGTAAACAGCGGAGAATTTAGTAAACTGGATGATCAACATGCTTCCGACGATCAGCGCAATGGGAATAATTATTGGTAGCGCTTGAACACACGTAAAATATATCTGTTCAAAAATAGCTCGTCTCGCAATAATTCTGCCGGCCTTAGGTCTTTTGAAAATCAGTGTCAAGATCCTGAAGGTCAGGGCAAACAGGTTGAGGAGATGATTGACGGAGTGTACGGTTTTTCTGCCGATATGCCCTACAAAATGTGCCATTTTAACCGTTTATTATTAAACCATTCTTTTTTAGTTCTTGCCATAATAACTTCACAATAAACAAGGATTGGTCTCACCTGTATGGGCTCCAGACCTTTGCTTTCAGTCGATATCAATCTCTTCTCAGAAGGGTGACCCAATATTTTGTGATTTGAACTTTTTATGCAAACCTAAATCGGTTTATAAAGAACTCATAATATTGGGTCACTGGGTGCCGATGAAGCAAACGAAAAAGATATCTCCTTTCATAAAAAATCTGGAGCCCTCTTGCGCGAACTTTATGAAAAGGTGCTTTCCATATGGTTGACTATTTAAAATTCTTACAATATAAAAATCGAAAAGGTCAACAAAATTAGACAAATAGTACAAACACCGATCCATTTGTTTACTTCGATTCATGGGGCATGTGGCCATTTTTACAAGCGATACCATTGAGTTGTATGATTCATTATAAAAAAAATCAATTTTTTACCCTTGGTATTCTTCTCTGCGTGTTATGCGTGGTTTTTACATCCTCAAGTACGGCTGAAGGTGCATACGACAGCGATGATTATTTTGTCATCGCCAATGATCTTTTAAACAAAGGGATGTACCTTGAAGCAATGGGCATATATGAAGAGATCTCAAAGCATTCGGATCATGCAAACAACCGGGCCCGGGCGTTATTATTGACCGGCACCACATACAGCCTTTATCTTGACTTGCATGATGATGCCCTGAAACATTTTGAATATGTTATCAAACATTATCCGGCCAGCCCGTCTGCGCCGGAAGCTCTTTTTAACGCCGGCATCGTATTTTATGAGAAAGGGCAGTTTAAAAGGGCATATGAAGTGTTTACCTACTACATTACCCAATATCCTCGTGGGTTAAGACGGCAATCTGCCGAAGTATGGGCGGATAGCTCAAAAGATCAAATGACGGCAGCCAAAACGCCCGTTATTCCTCCTGTCAGACATAGCATTAAAGAAACCACCATAAGGGTTTTAATTGAAAACAATGTTAAACGGGTGGTCGTAAATTCGGCGGCACCAATCACGGTTATGGATCCTCTAACACGGCAACCGATTTTAACAGGACCGGGACCTCTGGTGTTTATCGGCCAAGGAACATATTTTACGGTCAACGGCCGGAATCTCCATGGCAGCAGATGCCGGGTAACAACTGAAAGCACAACCCTTAAGGTCGATCGTCGACAATACAGAGGCCATGTCTCTATCACTGCCACTTCCGGCGGACTTGAGGTGGTGAATTCCATCCCGTTGGAACAATACCTCTACGGGGTGGTTCCAAAAGAGATGTCGCATAAATGGGATAAGGAGGCCTTAATGGCTCAGGCTGTGGCCGCCCGGACCTATGTTCTTTACGTCAAAAATAAAAACAGCGACAAACCTTATGATGTGGAAGCTACCACAGCTTCCCAGGTATATGGTGGGTACGAGGCAGAGACCTATGCGTCCAATTCGGCTGTTGACGGAACGCACGGTCAGGTGATGACCTATAACGGCAGCCTGATAATTGCTTATTTTCATGCAAACAGCGGGGGACATACTGAGGATGCAAAAAACGTTTGGAGCGCGGATATTCCTTATTTAAGAGGTATTCCCGACCGTTACAGTGAACGCATTCCAGGAGGCTCATGGGAGTACTTTCTTTCATATGAAGATGTGAGAAATCGACTAAACCGTCATGGCCTGGGAATTGGAAGGATCCGGGAATTGAAATCGACAGGTCTTTCCCGCTCCGGGCGTAACCTGCAGGTGAAGGTTGTTTCAGATCAGGGAACTTATGCGCTAAAGAGCAACAATTTCAGAATCAAGGTGGGCATGACAAAACTAAAAAGTACGCGCTTTCGCATGCAAACCCACAGGCGCGGTATTCTGATAAGGGGGAACGGGTACGGTCATGGGGTGGGTATGAGCCAGTGGGGTGCCAATAGAATGGCTCAGGCAGGATTTAAATATCAAGATATTCTTAAGCATTATTATCGCGGTGTCAGGATCGTATCATTGGATAACCTACAGGGCTAATAGTACGGACCGTAGATCCCGAACATCGGGGACGCCGGAATTGAACAAAAGAGGGCGTTTTTCAAAGGGCTCATCGTTTTGTCCCCGAGTAGGTAAACGCCTTACCGATCATTTTAATATAACGCCCTTTATCTATACCAACATCCTTTCCGCAAATACATTTTATTTTGTGATTGGCCTGTTGCGATGCGTACATTTTTGTGATTCGATCTTTGTGGCATCTTAAAACGTCGCCCTTGCCAACTTTGTCATATCGCCATAGCTTTCGTTTACATGCTGCGCACTTTAAGACCAACACAGTTTCCTCGAAGGGTTCGATTTAACGGCCAACGATCTCATATAACGCCTGTTCACCTTTGACAGCGGTAATTTGTGCATTATTTTAGTTTTACGTGCCACTTAAACAAAGAGGTTACGCAAAGCTTCTCGGATGCGCGTGCATCTTTTAATCCGGGAAAATTCAAATAAAATTTATAATAAAACAATGCATTCCGGCTAAAATAACGGCATTTGGGGGAGCTGATAAAGATAGAATCGATCGAAACGATCGTACCACAAAGGGCAGACCGGCACTGGTTGTTGGTTCTGCCCTTTATAGTTTTTAATGATTCGGAAACACAGTTCCTTTTATTTTATGAAACCAGCCGGTTTTGGAACCCCGATAAATACATGCCTGTTCAAGCATTTGAATAAAATCCGGATTCGAATCTTTTAATTTGATAATTCTGTCCCATGACAGGATATTTTCCAGGGTGGGCGGTTTGAGGCCGATATCAACCTCCCTGTGTACCGTTTCCATGATTAAAGACAGGGAATAGATCGTTACTTTTTCCAATATGTCTCTATCAGGTATATCTGATTTGACATCGGGTTGTGATCTTAATATTTCCAAGACACAGACGGTTAAAACAGGGTCTGCAACATCCCCGGGCTCCTTACACTCATCAAGATCATAGCTGGAATCTAAAAAATCCTCCGCCATCTTTTGTAAAACATTTAACCATTCGGCACTCAAATTCTGAGGCAAAACAGCATCAGGACCCTGTGACAAAACCTGGTTGTTGAATTTTGAAAGCATCTGGATGAACCTTTCGTATGAATTGGTGTTTGTTTTCATGTTATATGAAGACGGCTGCTATTTCAATATGATTTTCTTTTTGATTTTGTGCTGTTATATTGGATTTAAGCAAAGAATTCTCTGTCTCGATTTGACTGAAATGAAATGTTGTGAAATATATTTATTTAAAATAATCTATATAAACGTACCTGTGGAGATCACGCATGAAGACCTTTCATCAGGTTGTATTCCATAATTCCAACTGGATGCGTAACATCCCCTCCAACAGTGTTGCGTTAATGGTTACGTCGCCGCCCTATCCAATGATTCAAATGTGGGACGAATTGTTTATCGAACAGAATCCGGCCATCGGCGATGCTTTGGAAACAGAACAAGGTTTGGTGGCTTTTGAATTAATGCACCAGCTTCTCGATACTGTTTGGGGCGAAGTTTATCGGGTTTTGAAAAAAGGAGGTATTGCCTGCATCAATGTAGGGGATGCCACCCGGACCATTAAAGGCCATTTTTCTCTATATCAAAATCACACGAGGATAATGTCATATCTGCTCCAGCTTGGCCTTAACGCGTTACCTTGCATTTTATGGCGCAAACAGACCAATGCACCGAACAAGTTCATGGGTTCCGGTATGCTGCCCCCAACGGCATATGTTACCCTTGAGCATGAATATATTCTTATTGTTAGAAAGGGCGGAAAAAGGGAATTTAAAACCTTAAAAGACAAAAAACAAAGACAACAAAGCGCCTTTTTCTGGGAAGAAAGAAATGCTTGGTATTCTGATATTTGGGAAGATTTAAAAGGTACATCTCAGCGTCTCTTTGATGCTACGGTGAGAAACAGGAGTGCAGCATTCCCTTTTGAGATACCCTATCGCTTAATCAACATGTTTTCTGTAAAAGGTGATACGGTTTTGGATCCATTTTTGGGCATCGGGACCACCATGTATGCGGCCATAGCCTCTGCCAGAAGCAGTGTCGGGTTTGAGATCCATAAACAGCTTCGAGATCTTATATGTTCCAGGATGGGCACAATTGTCGATTATGCCAATGATCGTATCGACAATCGACTGAGAAATCACTTAAAATTCGTAAAAGCAAGCCATAACAGCAAAGGCAAATTCGAACATTTCAACAAGTATTATGAATTTCCTGTGATGACCAAACAGGAGACAAGACTTCTCATCAATCCTTTGATGGCGGTAAAGCAAGTGAAAGAAGACGCTTTTGAGGTAACCTATTCAGATGAGCCACAACGAGCGTTCCGCGGGAATTGCCGAGACTTGGAATAATCATCGCCTTGAATCCGGTTTTTCCAACCCAAAAAAAGACCCCTAAGGGCTACATTTGCCTAAGGGGTCGGTTTTCTTATGAGACGAGCTGGGAAGGCTCTCCATAAGAAAGATGCCCGAATATCAGCATTGCAAATGCTTGTCAACCACAAAGTAGTACATTAGTAAAT
>CP070768.1:1877647-1884456 GCA_020345745.1 Desulfobacterales bacterium | reverse complement strand
TTTTGTGGCATCCCATGTCTCTCAAATAACTTCTCGAGCATAATTGAAACAAGCTTCGTTAGTACGACTTGGGGTAATGTTTCCATTATGATCCCTCCTTTCAATCATTACCTGGCCTAAAGGTTTGCAAGTTTACATACGAACAAGGTGTATATACACGTTTTTGTGCAAAAAAATTATTTTTTACTAACTATAGACACCACTTGGTACAAATCTTTAACAAGACTGGCCATCTGATTCTCGCCAACCTCGTTAAGTAAGAAATTCTGGGCTTTTTCCCAGAGTGGGATAGCTTGTTCAATTATTTCATTTCCTTGATCTGTAAGAACGATTTTCTTCATCCTTCTGTCTTCGGACTGCTCAAAGTTGATAAGATTTTTTTCCTGAAGACTCTTGAGGTTTCTCGTGCATGTTGTTCGATCCATAAATAGTTTTTGAGCAAGCTTGGTTATTGTAATTGGCCCAAGTATCTTAACAGACATAAGCATTATGAACTGCGTAATCTTTAGACCAGATGGCTGCAGAAATTTGTCATAAACCTGGGTGATTATTCGGGAGGCCCTACGCAGGCTGCCGCATGCGCAAGTTCGCCCGATCTCCAAGTATCTGCTCATATCTTGGTTTTTAACAGTTACTGGTTCCATGTTAGTCTATTATATTTATCTTTATTTCGATCCTGATTGTTTTAGAGAATGGGTGAGCTGTAGCAACCGTGAACTATCAAGCTCACGAATTAACAACAGCAAACTTATTTATTGCGTGTATATACACTCTTTAATCATTTGTCAACAGTTTTTTTCATTTTTTTTCAAAACCGCATTTTTTTATTTCTATACAAGCAATCAAACTCGAGAGGTTTGAAAAGCGGGCCGGATTGGCATTTTTGATATTCTGTGGGTAGCTTCTAGCAGACCAAGTACGTTCTGGTAAGAACTAAATGTGCAGGCTTGGAGGTTTAAATCGACTTAAAAAAGATGATTAATTTACGATGTTAAAAGACGGGAAACACATCCTCAACTACAATATGTGGACATAAGTGAAAAAGAGAAGAGTTCAAGATGTAGGGCCTCATGATTGATAAGTCATCATATTGATATCATTTAAGATCTCATTCATAAATCTAGAATATTGGTGGGTGGCAAAAATTTCAGACTTAGGATCTGTATCAACTATTCGGACTTTCAAGGTTTAGAAACCAAGTCTATATTCCAAAGCATAAAAATTTAATTCTAGGTTTAGGGCCTTAGTCTTAATCTTCATAAAGTTCAAGGTTTAAAATCGAAATCATATTGCGAACCATCTTACCATAGTGCCATATTAATCCTAATTCTTCTTAAATTATGGTCAAGATTGGTCAAGAATGGTCAAAAAATTGTGAAATTACCCCCCTATTTTCACTTGTTTTCACTGGTTGACATTTTCAAAGATTTATAGTATAACTACTTGAAATAAAATAAGTCTTTTTTATCACTGGTTGTCCCTGGATTGTTCTGTACTTTGTTTCCTAATCC
The DNA here is from genome assembly GCA_020345745.1 of Desulfobacterales bacterium. Lineage (GTDB taxonomy): Bacteria > Desulfobacterota > Desulfobacteria > Desulfobacterales > UBA11574. The sequence goes on along the minus strand of CP070768.1, from coordinate 1,882,945 downwards.
ATGTGCCGTAGGTTCGATCCCTACCGGGGGCACCAGACAACAACGTCATCCAGGCCCCAAAACCCATGTTAGGGAGATGGTTCTTGAATAACACGCCTAATGAAAAACATTCCGCCCAATGGCTGTCCGGTTTTATCACGAACTTTGTCGTGGGTTCCCCGTTGAACGATTTTGGCTTGGCGGAAAAAGAGAAGATGTGGGATATTCCCCTGATCGGGTTTTCCCGGGGAGACGATCCGATTTACCGGGAATTCAAGCATCACATCGGCTCATTTTACTGGACCCCGCAGGAAATATTTGAGCTCACTTTTTCTGATATAGAGGTAGACCTGCATGATCTGACAGTGATCAGCTGGATCTTGCCGCAAACCAGGGCCACAAAAGATGAGAATGCAGCCCAGAAGGTATATCCTTCCCGGAGATGGGTAATGACCCGCGACTCGGGAGAAAAGTTCAATGTGGCGTTACGTGAATATGTGGTGGATACGCTGATGCAAAACCAAGTGCCGGCCGTGGCTCCCATGCTGTCGCCGCATTGGTCAAGGCAGACCTCCCAGCGCTATGGCTTTGCTTCCTTTTGGTCAGAACGGCATGCTGCCCATGCCAGTGGGTTGGGGACCTTCGGGATTTGCGACGGGTTGATCACCCCTCTGGGAAAAGCCATTCGAGCAGGATCGGTGGTGGCAAAACTGCAAATGCCTGCCACGCCTCGGCCGTATCAGAATCATCAGGAATACTGTTTATACCACAGTCACGGCACCTGTCTGGAGTGTGTTGAGCGCTGCCCTGTAAAGGCCATCAGCGCGGATGGCCACGACAAGGAGTTATGCAATAATCATTTAAGAAAAACGCCAAAGCATATCCTGAAAAAATACGAAATTGAAATGGACGGGTGCTGCGGGTTGTGCCAGGTGGGTGTGGCCTGTGAATCTGGCATTCCATCAAATCCATCAAGCGCGTGAAACATCCGGGATTAGTTTAACCAATATGGTGAACCACAATGAACATTATCCAAGGTGACTTGATCAAATTGGCACTTGCGGGAAGGTTCGACGTTATTGTCCATGGGTGCAACTGCTTTTGCACCATGGGTGCAGGGATCGCTAAGGCAATAAAGAGTGAATTTCCGGAAGCCTACGAAGCCGATTGTCAAACCGAAAACGGAACTAAAAACAAGCTGGGCAATTACAGTCATGCAACGGTCGTCAAACACGGCAATGAAATCACCGTGATAAACGCTTATACCCAGCATGATTACAGCGGCCCGGGGATGAAAGCAGACTATGAGGCGATTCGATCGGTGTTTAGGAAAATAAAATCAGATTATTCCGGAAAACGGATCGGCTATCCAAAAATTGGGGCAGGATTAGCCGGCGGAGATTGGGAGATAATCTCGACCATCATTGATGAAGAATTGATGGATGAAGATCACACGCTGGTGGTGTTTTCTGCATAAGCCAGCCCAATGCAAAGAACCATATTAAAGGGCGTTGAATACGGTGAATACCGCTATGAAAAAAAAGAATCCAGCTGACAAGAGAAAAGCACCAAGAATCGATTATTCAGTCCCTTTTCACTACGAAACTCAGGGTATGGAATATATCGGGTTTATGAGAAACGTGAGCATTGGCGGCGCATTTATCAATACCAATTTGTGGTTGGATACGGGTCAGGAAATAACTTTGAATGTCGTGTTGCCTGAAAGAGGTTATTCGCGTCTTGTCGGTAATATATTGCGAGCAGATCCGCATGGGTATGGTATTGAGTTCGTAGAAGATTAGCCTGGATGTTTCATGAAAATATTTCCGCTAACGTATTTCAAATAAAAAACTGATCAAGTTAAGTTAAACTATCGCGAAAACCTCTGTGTTACGCTATCTGCTCTGAATGTTTTCTTCTTAAGCGAAAATATCTTCATGAAATATCCATGATTGCCCGGATATTTCCCCATCTTGCATTTACGCAAAACATGCCTATTCTAATAGATACACCCTGTTCCGAGCAACAGGACCATTTACTTTCCATAGTAACACAAGTGAAAAACACGCCATGACGCAGCATGACATTCAGGTCCGCAGATGGCCGGACGAGCAAACACCAAATGAAGCTGAAATCCGCAAGATATTGGCGGAGGAAGGTTTGCAGCCCTATCGCTGGTCCAACACGCCGGGGGATGTTTACGGCGTGCATTCGCATACCTTTCATAAAGTGATTTATGTGCTCAAGGGGTCGATCACCTTTGGCTTGCCTGATATTGGTGATAAAGTTTTGCTGCACATGGGTGACCGGCTTGATTTGCCGGCCGGTGTATCCCACAATGCGGTGGTGGGGAACCAAGGCGTGGTGTGCCTGGAAGCTCATCGATAAGAAAAAAAGGGCCCGACCACGAGATCCCTAAACAGCAAGCGACAGGGGGAAGGAGGCAATATGGTTCATGCCATTATTATGCACGAGACAGGTGGTCCTGAGGTTTTACGCTGGGAAGCGTATGATCCAGGGCAGCCAAAAACCGGTGAGGTGTTGCTGCAACAGGACGCCATCGGCCTGAATTTCATTGATGTGTATCATCGTACAGGCCTCTACCCGCTACCTGCTTTGCCGGCCATACCCGGGATGGAGGGCGCAGGAGTAGTGGAAAAGGTTGGTGAGGATGTGAGCGATTTCAAAGCAGGGGATCGTGTGGCTTACGCTGGATTGCCCCCGGGCGCATATGCTGAAGCCAGAATCATGCCGGCCGAGCGCCTGGTCAAACTGCCGGATTCTATTTCTACCCGCCAGGCAGCAGCGATGATGCTGCAGGGAATGACTGCACGCTATCTCATATACGGCTGCTATCGTGTAAAAGCAGGCGACCATATCTTGATCCATGCTGCAGCCGGAGGCGTTGGTTTGATTGTATGCCAATGGGCCAAACACCTCGGTGCCAGAGTTATCGGAACGGTCGGCTCTGCTGAGAAGGCTGATCTTGCGCGCAATAATGGGTGTGATGATCCCATTCTTTATAAGGATGAGGATTTTGTCTCGCGGGTCAAAGAGATAACTCAAGGAAGGGGTGTTGCTGTGGTATATGATTCGGTGGGCCAGTCCACCTTCATGAAATCACTCGACTGTCTGCGTCCTATGGGTATGATGGTCAGCTTTGGCCAGTCTTCCGGGCCCATCCAACCGATTGATACCGGGATTCTTGCTGCCAAAGGTTCGCTGTTTCTCACCCGGCCGAGTCTTATGGCCTATACTGCCCGTCGAAAGGATTTGCTTGCCCATGCCCATGACCTGTTCGAGGTGGTGGAAAAAGGTGCGGTTAACGTCGAGATTCGACAGACCTATCCGCTGGCCGAAGCTTCCAGAGCCCATCAGGCGCTCGAGGATCGAAAGACCACCGGATCCACGCTGTTGATTCCCGGTCAATAAGACATGGGTTTCCGACAGCCGCATTCACAGATTTCCTCTTCAAAATCTATCGAGTCTGGCATTTCGGACGTAAGGCACAGGTAGTAGGCCACAACAATATAAAGAAATATAATACCCACACCTACATAAACGAACATGTTGCACTCCTTGTTTGCTATTGATAACGCGTTATGGATTCGCCACATTCAGTGTTGAAATATTCCATGGCTTCATCAACTGAATTAAAGATTAACCAATCCTTTTTTACGGTTGTACCGTTTTGTTTTCTAATTCTTACAATTTCAGTATTTCCCAAGTATTCAAAAAAATCGTGATGGGTAGGGTGGAATTCAAATTTTCTCATTTTCCCCCTCCTTTTGTTATTGTTGTAACAGTGAAGAAACCTCTATTAAATCTATCGGCATGTTTTGAAAATTCTTTAATGCAACAACTGTACCAAACTTTTATATTGAGCAGGATGGGTAAATATATGATTATATATCGAATAGATAGGGGAAAAAGCGGTATTTTTTTAAATGCAAGGCATGAAAATACGTGCGAGAAATATTAACATGTAGTGAATATAATTGACAATATTGGGGGGTGTTTGCTGTTAGCTTTGTTTTTTCCTTTTATGTAAATTGATTAGCATGGTCCGCATTATCTCTATCATCTGCTTTGAACCCGTGGCTTCAAAAAGAGCCAGGCCCTTTTTGTACATCGCTTCGGCTTGCTCCAAATCCATTCGGATACGATAAATATCTCCTAAATAGCCGTAAGCCTTGGCCATGGCCTGTTTGTTATCAAATTTTTTTTCCATCTCTAGGCTCTTTTCAAACATCTCTTTGGCCTCGTCCAGATCACGGCGGGTATAGAAAACTTCACCCAGTTTACCGTAAACTATTGCCATACCTTCCTCACGGTTCAGGTCCTGATTGATTTTAAGGCTTTTTTTGTACATGGTTTCGGCTTGATCCAGATTCCCTCGCATTTGGGAAATCGTGCCCAGGTACCCGTAATCGGATGCCATGCCTGTTTTATCGGCCAGCGTTTCTTCTATTTCTAGGCTCTTTTTAAACATGGCTTCGGCGTTTTCCAGATGGCCAAGCGCCAGATAAATGGTACCGAGGTTACCATATGCTTCTGCCATATCCTCCTTGCGACCTGTTTTTTCTGCTGTTTCGAGGTGCTTTTTATGCCTGTCCTCGGCTTGTTCCAGTTCGCTACGGGACCTTGAGACCATCGATGACATTTTAAACTCTCCTTTGCTGATTGATGGACGGGTTATGGTTTATCGGACAAATGACCACACAACTGTTGGGTCGATAGAATATACGAAAAGCCAAACGCAAGGTTCTTCAAAGAAGCCAGGTGAAGTTCATCATTAACGGTGGCAGTGGCATCGGAAATAAAAAAGACGCGAAAGTCTTTGACAAAAGCATCCCTGGCCGTTGTCTCGCAGCAACAGTTTGTCATTACCCCGGTAATAATAAGCTCTTCAATATTTCTGGATCTGAGGCTTTCATCTAAACCTGTGCCATGAAACGCACTGTACTGATTCTTATTAATGATGCGGTCCCTAGCAGATGGCTTTAAGAGATTGATTAGCTTCCAGTTTTTTGATCCATATTCTATGAGATCTCCCCACCACTGGGCGAGCATGCCGTCTTCTGTTGCAACGTTTTTGTGTCCGTGCTGGGTGAAAATGGTCCATATACCCTTGGAACGACAGACGTCAATAATCGACAGGACGTTTTCCAGTATGGGTGCTGCCATTGAGAGAAAATAGTGTTGCATGTCGATAACCAGCAAGGCGCATCGATCAAGTTGTGGCCTTACTTGCCGTATATTATATCGATCGATTTCACTCAGGTAATCGGTTGGCATTATCCCTTCTGGCGCTCGTTT
>CP070768.1:1873576-1877547 GCA_020345745.1 Desulfobacterales bacterium | reverse complement strand
TGACGATGAAAGCTATCCGGTTGTCGAAGTGTTTGCCGGGATAGGAAAACATCACCTCAGCTTGGCGTTTTATAATCTGGATTATGATGGCGACACCGCACTTACAAAAGATATTATAGAAGCCCGGGTGTTGGTAACCGGCGTCGGCTATAGTGACAATAAGGCCTTTGACGGTCTGGCGGAGATCTCTTTAACACCGTTCCCGTTTCTTGACATTCACGGCGGCTATCGCTTTTTTATCATTGATGTTGATGAAGACGATGTGTTGTTGGACTACGACAATTCTGGTCCATACGTGGCATTAGCGATCAGTTTTTAGCCTGAATATTTCATGAAATCACCGTTGGTCTGAATTTGTTATGATTTTTAATACTCCGCCCGCTTGTTGGAGTGCAACGGAAATCCCGCCCAGCGGGGCGGGGGGTGTTTCATTATATTGGTTTCCTTTGAGAGGATGGAAGACAATATCAAATGACATAAATCTAAACATGTAACGCATTTTACTCATCAACTAGGGAGGGAAAAAGCATGAGGCCTTTTTTTTGTATGGTTTTGACACTTATTCTATCGTTTTCTCTAATTTCCGGATGTGAAACCACAAAGAGTATGAAAACCAGTATCTCTTCGAAAGTGGATGCAATGACATCCGATGTTGACCAGGAGCTATATGCACAAGTTCCGGAAGATGATCGGATGGCTGTCCAAGAGGCAGAGTTCGCTCTACTTGTTGCAACAGAAAAGACAAAGCTTACAGAACTTAAAGATAAACTGGCCAACAAAGAGAAAAAATATGCCGGTTACGTACTGGATTTGGCCAAAAAGAACAAGAAAGCCGCTGCCATCGAGCTGGACATCGCGAAACTGGAAGCCATCGATAGGTCTGGTCTGGGTGAAAAGCAAGACAACATTAAGACCATAGCCGATCTAAAGGCCAAGACGCTTGACATAGAATCTGACAAGGTTAAAATCGAGGCAAAGCTATCCACAACCCAGATGGATATTGAAAACCTGAAAAATCAAATAGAGGTGATGGAAGATGCGGTAAATAACATGAAGATGTAACCTGTTAAGGTCTATTGGCATATTATTTTACCAATCCCAATCACCTTCACCCTTAGACCGTTTCAATGATTAAAATGAAAATCTAAGCGGTCCCGTTGCAAAGGGATCTGTGCTTTGCTCAGATACCTTGCGAGATGTCCAGCGGATTCTAACACCACTTTCAAAGTAGCAAAGGCCGTATTGAGCGGTTACAGCATGAATCCATAAAAACAACGAAGATTAACAACAAAAAACCCAAAGAAAGGAATATGAAAGATGAAAGCAGTCGTTTATGAAGCGTATGCCCCGGATGATGATTATAAGCAAATTTTGCAGGTAAAGGATGTAGAAGAACCAGAGCCAAAACCGAACGAGGTCGTTTTTAGTGTTAAAGCTGCTGCGTTGAATTACAACGACATTTGGGCAATGAGGGGAACCCCCATACCCGTCCCACTGCCGCATATCTCAGGCTCCGATGCTGCCGGTGAAGTCATCGCGGTGGGTGAGGATGTAATCAACATCAACGTTGGGGATCGGGTGGTCTCCCATTCCAATATGTCATGTCGGATCTGTTCCGCATGTACGGATGGCCGTGAATATGACTGTAATAGGCGGATTATCTGGGGCTTTCAGACCGGCCCGTTGTGGGGTGGTTTTTCGGAGGTTACCTATCTTCCGGAAGTCAATGTAATTAAAATTCCCGACAATGTGGACTATGACGCCGCCGCCGCTGCCTCGATGACTTTGCTCACTTCCTGGCATATGCTTGTGGGAAGGGCCAAGATCAGGCCGGGACAAACCGTACTTTTAATGGGAGGAGGGTCCGGTGTGGGTATCTTTGGCATCCAAATTGCCAAACTGTATAACTGTACGGTGATTGCAACAGCGAGTCCAGATAAATTGGACCAATGCATCGAACTCGGCGCTGACTATGCCGTTGACCACAGAAAGGATGACTGGCACAAGGAAGTCCGGGCGCTGTGCAAGGAGATCGCTAAAAAAACAGGAGTACCCCCGGGAATCGACGTTTCCTTTGATCACATCGGTCAAACTCACTTTAACAAACAACTGACGCTGCTTAAATATGGTGGAACACTGGTTCAATGCGGTGCTACCACCGGCTACGATGCCAAGGCCGATCTCAGACACATTTTCTTCAAAGGGACCAATATTCTCGGCTCGACTCAGGGGACAAAGGCTGAAGTTGAACAAGGGTTTTACTGGATGTCTCAAGGAAAGATCAAGGCTGTGATTGATTCAATATACCCTTTCGAAGATGCCGCGCAAGCGCATACAAAGATGCTCACGGGAAAAGGCCTTTTCGGAAAAATTATAATGAAACCAGAGTAAGCACCGGTTAAATCAGGGAAAGGGGCTAGCCTATTCTCGCAGCTAGCCCCTTTATTACTTGAAAACGCAGGTTATATAAAGTATTTAGGCCGGTGCAAAAGGATTTGTTACCAGATGGAAAAGGATATGGATCGTAAAACATTCAAAGCAATGGTTGTTCAGGCAACAGCCGACGGCAAGTATAGCAGGCAGATTACGGACAAATCGCTGGAAGAATTGCCCGAGGGCGAGGTGTTGATCAAGGTTCTTTATTCATCCTTAAATTACAAAGACGGACTCTCTGCCACAGGCCACAAAGGCGTCACAAAAAATTATCCGCACACGCCGGGGATAGACGCTGCCGGTGTTGTAGAGCAAAGCCTCAGTGATGCATTTCAGCCTGGAGATGAAGTGATTGTTACCAGCTATGATCTAGGCATGAACACTTCCGGAGGTTTTGGACAATATATCAGCGTGCCGGTTGCTTGGGTTGTTCCTCTTCCAGGCAATCTCTCTTTAAAAGAAAGCATGGCATATGGCTCGGCCGGCCTCTCTGCCGGGTTTTGCATTTTGAAGCTGCAGGCGCAGGGTATCACTTCCGGCCAAGGAGACATTTTGGTTACGGGGGCTACGGGCGGTGTCGGCAGTTTTGCCGTGGCCATGCTTGCTAAAATCGGGTATCACGTGTGTGCGGTAACCGGAAAGATGAAAGAGCGACAGTTTCTTATGGATCTCGGCGCCAAAGCGGTCATTTCCAGAGATGATGCAACCGATACCACCGGAAAACCGCTATTAAAAGGGCGCTGGGCTGGTGTGGTGGATACGGTGGGTGGAGATATCCTGGCAACAGCCATTCGGTCAACCAAGCAGCATGGCGCTGTAGCCAGCTGTGGAAACGTGGCATCTCCTGATTTGCATATTAATGTTTATCCATTCATATTAAGGGGTATTACGTTGATCGGTATTGATTCTCAGCGTACACCTATGGATTTTAGGCGCCGGACATGGGAAAAGATTGCCGATGAATGGAAGCTGACGGATCTGGATCGGCAGATTTCCGTGTGCTCGCTTGAAGCCCTGGATGTTGAGATCGATCGCATTTTAGCAGGAAAACAAAAAGGCAGAGTGGTTGTTGATTTAACGGGATAAAAGCCGGCACACCGTTTTGCATTTGTGCATATAGTATTATCTATTCAAAATCTTCTTTGATCATTGGTAAGTATACCCCACTGCATATTGATGACATCCCTTAAGTATCGATGGTTTTGGCAATTGGAAGCAGGGGGGTCATGTTGGCTTAGGCTTGTTACCGAAACACAATTGATGCCTGAATTGGATGCTAGAGATCGAGTGTAATCCGACTCACCGGTACCGACATCCGCTTTAAGAACAAGTTTGTTCAGCCAATTTTCAATCAATCTTTTATCCGTTGAAGATAAAGCAGGATGGTTTTGTATAATCGACCATGAGGACAAAAGCGGAGCCAATACCAGCTTTAAACTGTAGACGGAATTGGGTTGAGAGTTGGGCAATTTTAAGGCATCTGCCGCAGCCCATATTCTGAAGGCTTCAATCAAATCTTTTGCCACCTTCTCATCACC
>CP070768.1:1866350-1873476 GCA_020345745.1 Desulfobacterales bacterium | reverse complement strand
CTTTGAGGGGAAATAAGGTTTCACCTGGAACAAACCCGTCGGCAACAGCCTTATTCCAGTAATCGTCTCCCTCAAGCTGCCCTATGATCACCTTAAATCCATTATCTTTAAGGTTGAGCGCCTGAGCTGGTCCCTGAACACCATAGCCGAGAATTACAATTGTTTCATCTTTAAGCACTGCTTTAGCTTTTTCCAATGAAAATTCTTCTGCTGTAATGACTTCTTCTTCAACACCGCCAAAATTGATATAAGCCACGTCGCTCTCCTTTGTTATCTGTTATTTATCGTTACTTTCTGAGATTACTTAGGGTCTCTAAACAATGCGATAATACCCGTTCTGGCAATCTCTTTTATACCGATGGGTTTGAGAAGGCTTAAAATAGCATTTATTTTGCCTTCATCACCGGTGACTTCTATCGTATAATGATCCCGCCCCACATCGACGACCTTACACCTGAATATATCGACGGTCCGCAAAATTTCAGCCCGGTGATCGGGTTTGGCCACCACCTTGATCAAAGCCATCTCTCTTTGAACAAATTCAGTTCCCGTAAGGTCATGCACTTTGATGACATTGATGAGTTTGTTGAGCTGTTTTTCAATTTGTTCGATCATTGGAGGATTGCCGGTGGTAACCAGGGTAATCCTGGATACTTCGGGATCGGTAGTTTCTGCAACGCAAAGACTTTCAATGTTGAACCCTCTACCGCTGAACAATCCGGCAATCCTGGAAAGCACACCGGGTTCGTTATCGACCAGAATCGAAAAAATATGTTTTTCTTCCATCATAAATAATTCCCTTTTTAAGAGTCCGAGTTCGTTTAAGTTGAATGATTCGAAAAAGATCTATGTCAGAAGCATCTCCGTTACCGCGGCGCCAGCCGGAACCATGGGATAAACACATTCTTCCTTTTCTACCTGAAAATCCATAATAACCGTTTCCTTTGAAAAAAGGCCTTTTTTGAGTATGGGTTCAACCTCTTCAGGCTTGGTGGCCCTTAAACCTACGGCGCCATATGCCTCAGCCAGTTTTACAAAATCGGGAGCAAAATCGAGGCAGGTTTCAGCATACCGTTTGTCGAAAAAAAGTTGCTGCCACTGCCGAACCATACCCAGGTAACCGTTGTTCAAAATGACAACCTTGACCGGGAGGTTGCACTGCGCCGCGGTTGCCATTTCCTGAATGTTCATCTGAATGCTTCCGTCGCCTGCAACGTCGACCACCAACGCATCCGGGCAGGCCAGTTGCGCTCCGATGGCGGCCGGCAGTCCGAATCCCATACATCCCAGGCCCCCTGAGGTAATAAAATGGTTGGGCTTGTCAAAGTGATAGTACTGGGCCGCCCACATCTGATTCTGACCTACTTCGGTGGTTATAATTGCCTCGCCTTTTGTGAGTTCATACAGTTTTTCCACGACAAATTGTGGTTTGATCACACCTTTCTTCTGCTCATATGCCAGCGGCGCCGTATTTTTCCATTTGGCAATTTGATCAAACCATTTTTTCCGTTTCTTCTTTAGATCGCCCAATTTTTCCTTATTCAGCAACTGGTTCAGCTTGCTGAGGGTAGTTTTACAATCACCCACAACCGGCGCAGTTACCGGAATGTTCTTACGTATGGAGGTCGGATCAATATCGATGTGAACGATTTTAGCATGTGGAGCAAAAGCGTCGATCCTGCCGGTAACACGGTCGTCGAAACGGACACCGATACCCATTAAAAGATCGCATTCTCCGGTGGACATGTTGGCCCGATAAGTACCGTGCATACCGATCATGCCCAGCCACAACGGATCGGTGGCTGGAAATCCGCCCAGCCCCATCAGAGACGTGGTGGTAGGGGTCTGGGTTTTACGCGCAAGTTCGGTAAGCTCTTTGGCTGCACCTGAAAGAATAACGCCGCCACCTGCAAAAATGACCGGTTTCTTGGCATTTTTGATCAACTCCACTACCTTTTGCAGCTGTTTTACATTCGGATTGTAAGTTGGATTGTATGATTTAAGTTTGGCTTTTTTAGAGGGCTTGTAATCAGCGACACCGACGGACACATCTTTGGGGATATCCACCAGAACAGGCCCGGGGCGTCCGGAACTGGCGAGATAGAATGCCTCTTTAATGGTCCCGGCCAAATCTTCGGTACGCTTGACCAGATAGTTGTGCTTGGTGACCGGCCGGGTGATGCCCACGGTATCGACCTCTTGAAAGGCATCGTTTCCGATCAAATGGGTCGGCACCTGTCCAGTGAAGATCACCACCGGAATGGAATCCATATAAGAAGATGCAATGCCGGTTACTGTGTTGGTGGCACCAGGGCCGGATGTTACCAGGCAGACCCCTACTCGGCCGCCGGCCCGGGCGTAACCGTCGGCAGCATGTACCGCACAAGCCTCCTGACGAACAAGTACGTGCCGGATGTCGCTTATGGCCAGCTCGTCATAAATGTCGATGACCACACCACCCGGATATCCGAAGATGGTGTCAACCCCTTCTTCTTTGAGGGCCTTCAACATGATTTGTGCACCTTTAAGTTTCATTTCCTTTCCTTCCTTTTTGTTTATTATCGTTATTTATTTGACGATGGCTCCTTTGCTTGCAGAGGACACCATGCGTGCATACCTTGCCATATAACCATGGGTTATTTTTGGTTCTGGCGGCGTACAATGGGATAGACGTTTATCGATTTCGGCATCGGAAATTTTGAGAGTTAATGTTTTGGCCGGTATATCAATGGCAATCCGGTCGCCGTCTTGAACGACGGCAATGGGCCCATTTTGCATCGCTTCGGGTGAAATATGCCCGATGGCTGCCCCTCGGGTACCACCTGAAAATCGGCCGTCAGTAAGCAGTGCAACATGTGCGTCTAAGTTCATTCCGGCAATGGCCGAAGTCGGCGTCAGCATCTCGCGCATACCCGGTCCGCCCATGGGTCCTTCATAACGGATCACGATAACATCACCTGGCTTGATGTGACGTCCCAATATTGCCTCTGTTGCTTCTTCTTCTGAATCGAACACCCTTGCCGGCCCTTCATGGCGCAACATGTCGTCGACTACGGCCGATTGCTTTACCACACAACCATCCGGTGCCAGGTTGCCGAACAGAACAGCTAGGCCTCCCTCCTCATGATAGGGATTTTTTAGTGATCGGATCACAGCATCATCCAGAATGCGCGCGGTTTTAATGTTTTCTCCCACGGTTTGGCCGGTCACGGTGATACACTCCGTGTCGATTAGATCGTTTCCGGAAAGCACCTTAAATACGGCAGATATGCCGCCGGCACGATTTAAGTCCTGAAGATGGTGATGGCCGCCCGGGCTGAGTGAGCAAAGATGGGGCGTTTTCGTGCTGATCTCATTGATCAGGTTTAGATCGATACTTACCTTAGCTTCTCTGGCTATGGCTGGCAGATGGAGCACCGTGTTGGTGGAGCACCCCAAGGCCATATCCATGGTCAGCGCGTTCATAAAAGCCGATGCGGTCATAATTTTAGTGGGCGTTATATTATGTTTTAAAAGATGCATGATCTTTACGCCCGCTTGCTTGGCAAGCCGGATTCGGGCCGACATCACTGCCGGGATCGTGCCATTACCGGGCAAACCCATCCCGATGGCCTCGGTCAAGCAGTTCATTGAATTGGCAGTAAACATACCGGCACATGACCCACATGTCGGGCATGCCGCATCTTCAATTTGAGCAAGCTGTTCTTGGGTCATTTCTCCGGAGAGCACGGCGCCCACAGACTCAAAAACCGTAATCAAATCGATTTTTCCATGTTTCGTTGTGCCAGGATGTTCGCCAGCCAGCATAGGACCGCCACTAACGACAATGGTAGGGATATCGAGTCTAGCGGCGGCCATCAGCATGCCGGGTACTATTTTATCGCAATTGGGGACCATAACCATCGCATCGAACGCATGCGCGATGGCCATAATTTCCACAGAATCGGCAATCAACTCCCGGCTAGCAAGAGAATATTTCATCCCCACATGGTTCATGGCAATGCCGTCGCAGACACCAATGGTGCTAAATTCAATGGGTGTCCCCCCAGCCGTATATATGCCGGCTTTAACAGCTTCGGCGATTTTATCCAGATGGACATGGCCTGGAATAATCGTATTGGCTGAATTGGCAATACCGATCAGCGGCTTTTTTATGTCTTCATCGGTGTACCCCATTGCTTTAAAAAGCGAGCGGTGGGGGGCACGTTCGATACCCTTTTTGACTAAGTCACTTTTCATCGGTCAGAACTCCTTAATAATCCAAAATCCTTTTGCCAATCCAAAAGGGCTCGATATATAATAATCCCTTAATGGATTTAGGCAAAAAAAAACCGCTACCAGCTTTCAGGGCTGATAACGGATCTTTTTGTTTTTATTGGCGAAAATCAGGCCATTATCAACCCCTTGCCTCGTCGTAGATAAGTACATCTACCACGAGGATAATAATAAGGCTAATAAGGTTATTAATGGCTAAAGTTTTTTTCATGATCTCCCACACATAACATCTGGAATCCTCTGATTAATTGTTTTTAAATATATTGTCAAGCTTTTTCTTGCTTAATTTGTGCGTTATATCCACAATCTTTCGTGTGACAAGCAAGAAAATCGCCGTGCTTTTTTGTTGATTTTTCAAGCAGAAACGTTGCACCGCATTGCGGGCAGTTGCGGGCGACCGGCTTGTCCCAGACGGCAAAGGTGCAGCCAGGAAAGTGGTTGCATCCATAAAAAATTTTTCCCCTTTTGGACGTTCGTTGAACCAGTTTGCCCGCACAGTCTTGGTCGGGGCAATTGACCCCTGTTTCAGCGGCCTTATTGTTTGAGACGGCGGATCGGGTGTTCTTGCAAATAGGGTAACCGGAACATGCAAAAAAGGTTCCGTACCTCCCCTGTTTTATGACCATCGGTTTTCCGCATTTTTCACATTGTTGATCCGACGTTTCACCAACAAACGCCGCAATCGATTGTATGATCCCTTTTTCATCTCGGGTATAGTTACTGGTGTGCATACATTCCGGATATCTGCTGCAACCTAAAAATTGGTCATTCTTTCCGACCTTGATGTTGAGAGGTGCTTCGCATTCAGGACATAATAGTCCGGTGGGAAAACCAATGGACTTTGAGCTGAGCATGCTTTTTGAGGCTGATTCCAGTTCCCGTTTAAAAGGCGTATAAAATTGCGCAAGGATTTGGTGCGCTTCAACCTCTGATGCTTCTATCCGATCCAGATTATCCTCCATTTTAGCGGTAAATTCGACTTCGATAACATCAGGAAAGCTCTTAACCAGAAGATCATTGACAATAAATCCCAGCTCACTGGGTCTAAAATATCGTTTAACAAGATCAACATACCCTTTTTCTCTGATCGTGGACAGGATGTTGGCGTATGTGCTCGGGCGGCCAATCCCATTTTCTTCGAGCTCTTTGACCAAAGATGCCTCCGAGAATCTTGGTGGCGGCACAGTAAAATGCTGCTTTGGCTCTAATTTGTTGAGTTTTAACAACATACCTTCTACAAGATCTGGAAGACGCTCTTTTTCTTTTTGGCCTTTCCTTTCGATTTCATCCTCAACGGACATATAAAGCGCCATAAAGCCGGGGAACTCAACCACTGATCCGCTGGCGGCAAACAAGTAATCCCCGGCTTTTATGGATACGGAATTCACGTTGATCCGTGCTGGCTCCATCTGGGATGCAACAAATCGCTTCCAAATGAGTTCGTACAACGCCATCTGATCGTCGGAAAGAAATGGCTTCAATTTTTTCGGCGTGTTGAAAACCGATGTTGGTCTTATGGCTTCATGGGCATCTTGTACCTTTTTTTTGTTCTTGAAAAACCTTGGTTTTTGTTGTGCATATTTTGGTCCGTAGGTTTCCCGGATCAGTTTCAATGCTTCAATGGCGGCATCTTTTGAGATTCGCGTGGAGTCTGTTCGCATATAGGTGATAAGGCCTTCGGGCTCACCGGGGCCAAGATCGATGCCTTCATAAAGTTGCTGCGCAATCCGCATGGTTTTTTTAGCAGAAAATCTTAACTTTCGAATCGATTCCTGCTGAAGTTTGCTGGTAATAAACGGGGGTAAGGGATTTCGTTTTGTGGTCTTTTTCTTTACCTTTTCAACGACAAATTTTTCCAGTAGCAGCTCATTGACAATTTCGCTTGAGGTATTTTCATCGGGAATGGTTATTTTTTTTCCGCTTTTTTTTGCAAGCCTTGCTTTAAAAGGTGGGGGTGCGCCGTCCTCAAGATGAGCGGTAATTGACCAGTATTCTTCGGGTTCAAATGCTTGAATCGTCCGTTCCCTTTCACATATGATTCTCACGGCAACGGATTGAACCCTCCCTGCGCTAAGGCCGCCCTTTACCTTGCGCCACAACAAAGGAGATATTTGATATCCCACCAACCTATCGAGTATCCTCCGGGCCTGTTGGGCTTCATATTTATTGCGATCGAGGTCCTGGGGAGATGCCATCGCTTCGTGGATGGCATTTTTAGTCAGCTCATGAAAAAGCACCCTGTGAAATTTCCTCCCCTTTTTTTTAAGGATTTCTGATGTGTGCCAAGCAATCGCTTCGCCTTCTCTGTCTGGATCAGGTGCGAGATAAATATCTGTAGAATCGGATGCTGCTTGTTTCAATGACCGTATTACTTTTTGCTTGCCAGGAATGGTCGTGTATTTGGGCTTAAATCCTTCTTCAATGTTGATGCCTATCTCCTTTTGGGGAAGGTCCTTTAAATGACCAACGGTGGCAGCGATATTAAAATCCTTGCCCAGATATTTTTTAATTGTTTTTATCTTTGTCGGAGATTCGACAACAACCAGCGATTTCGTCACAGTATAACCTCAACTATTTAAGAACTTCGCGCTTCAAATGTTACCCATCGCTCAATCCTTAATGATAAAAGCGATCTTTTTCAACCTTTAATGATATGACCTGAATTGAGTATAAACAAGATAAAAATATTATTGTTGGTAGAAAACCGGGTGCTCTGCACCCGGTTACAAACGCAACGATTCTATACATATCGTATACCGATATTTTGTTTTAAATAATTCCTTTCTCCTTCATTTGACCGGCCTGCTTCCCGTAAATCCTGCCATATAAGGCGGGTCGAGGGAAGCTATAT
>CP070768.1:1861645-1866250 GCA_020345745.1 Desulfobacterales bacterium | reverse complement strand
AGGGTGTCGCCGATTTTCTTCCATGGATGATATTGGCCGGGGGACTTTTCTTCACGGGGCAAAATACTTCTCAATTATTTATGATTGGAGTCAATACATGGTTGTTAGCCCTACCGCTCACGACCACTTCAATCCTGGGAATCATCCTTATTTTTGTGGGGGCATATTTTTGGGGATTGCCTGGAGTCGTATATGCCCGGGTCGCGGTTTCAGCAATTCATCTTCTGTGTATCCTATCGCTTGTAAAGGTTTCATTATATAAATACCAGAAAAATACTATGCCCCAAAATTTACAATGATTATAACTCGGGCACATTTCAGGCTTTTTCCATGGATAATCTCGATCCTTTTAAAAAATCTATTAAGTGCAGCAGACAAAAAGATTGCCGTATGAAATGTAAAAATCAAGAAATATAACATATCCACGCGTATTGCCAGCATGAGGTTAAATCCGAGTTGCCGGATGAGCTCAGATAAGTGGGAGAAATGCCATATCCTGGGAGGAAAATTTAAGCTGCATGCCTGGTATACCGATCATTGCTCTAATGTCCTAAAAATGTTAACACGGAAAAGGATCACACAAGAAGGACATGCAACTATTGTAATATTCAAAGAGGTTTAATGACGATTATGAACAAAGAACCGCGTTTTTCGTCTTGGGAATTTCCAGTAATCGAAGACGGCAAGCCAACGAAATATAACTGGATTGTCCAGCACACGAAAAATTTCAAACTCGGGTATAAAACAGATATAGGTGCTTACACTTACATCAATGCCCAACATGGTGTCATCATTGAAGATCTGGTGCAAATCGGATCGCATTGTTCAATATACTCTGTTTCAACCATTGATAATAAGATGGGGCAGGTTTTACTCAAAAACAATTGCAAGATCGGAAGCCACAGTGTTATCATGCCCGGGGTAACAATCGGGAAAAATTCGGTTGTTGGGGCATTCAGTTTTGTAACGCAAAGCATACCTGATAATGTCATTGCATTTGGGGTTCCTGCAAAAGTCGTTAAATCAAGAAAAGAAGATAATGAAAACCGACATGGCTAACAAACGAATATTTCTTTCTCCTCCTCATATGGGCGGCGAAGAGCTACGATATGTCAAGAAAGCGTTTGAAAGTAACTATGTTGCTCCAGCCGGGCCTCACCTGGAATCACTTGAGCGCGCGTTTTCGGAAACTGTCGAAATTCCTTACGCGGTTGCTTTGTCCAGTGGTACGGCAGCCATGCATATAGCACTAAGATCTTTGGGTGTTGGGCCGGGTGATGAAGTGATTGCATCAACCATGACATTTATCGGAAGCGTTAGTCCCGTGACTTTCTTCGGCGGTGTGCCGGTTTTTATCGATTCGGATCTAACATCCTGGAATATGGACCCTGATTTGCTGGCAAATGAGTTGGAGGCATGCAAAAAACGGGGGAAACTTCCCAGGGCTGTTATTCCTACGGATTTGTATGGGCAGTGTTGCGATTTGGACCGAATTATAGATATTTGTGAACCATATAATATTCCAGTTGTGGTAGATGCTGCAGAGGCTTTGGGAGCAACCTATAATGATCGCAGCGCTGGTGCCGGAGCCAAGGCGGCAATTTTTTCCTTCAATGGGAACAAGATTATTACCACATCCGGTGGTGGGATTCTTGCTTCGGAAGACAAGGAGTTGATCGAATACGCTCGAAAACTTTCCCAACAGGCACGGGAACCATTTCCGCATTATGAACACAAAGAGATCGGTTACAATTATAGGATGAGCAACATACTTGCAGCAATTGGATTAGGACAGCTGAAAGTATTAAACGATAGAGTGACGAAGAAACGGAAAATATTTGACTTTTATTATAATGCGCTGAAAAATGTCCCAGGTGTTGAGTTTATGCCTGAAGCTCGCTACGGAAGATCAAATCGATGGCTAACCGTTATTCTGATTACGCCAGAAGAGTTCGGGGCAGATCGGGAAACGGTGAGATTAGCACTGGAATCTGAAAACATTGAGTCTCGACCGGTGTGGAAGCCTATGCATATGCAACCTGTATTTCGCGCCGAAATTCAAGGACAAAAATTGCTAGCTAAAAATGGTTCAATAAATCCCTATCCTGCAAGGGTTGTCGGTGGCAGCGTGGCGGAAGATTTGTTTTTCCGGGGACTCTGCTTGCCATCGGGAACGGCTATGACGAAAGGAGACTTAAATAGAATTGTGTCGGTGATTATTAAATGTAGGAAAAATAAATACGCACGGATGTAAGCTTTCGAGTATTTACCAACATCCAATCTTTTCGGGCGCAACAAATCCTTAAAAATAACATTTGTTCTTCTTCTATTTAATAGTAATTAATATAAAGGTATCCATTTGTGTAGGCATATGGCTATTTTTAAATAAGATGAAATTTCCATTCGATTAACATGAAAACTCGAGTATTTTATAAGAACTTCTTTGTAGTCTTGTGCATTGATACCCTTTTATTGGCGGGATCATTATATGCTGCGCACCTGATACGCTTTGATTTTGACATCCCGCAACATTTTTTGCGTTTGTTTTATCAGATGTTGCCTTTTGTATTAATCGTCAAAATTATCAATTTTTATTTTTTTGACCTCTACCGAGGCATGTGGCGCTATACCAGCATTGCGGATCTATTTAATATTATCAAGGCATCCAGCTTAAGCACCCTACTTATCGTTAGTTACATTCTTTTCAGCGCTAGATTCGAAGGGTTTTCCCGTTCGGTTTTTATTATTGACTGGTGCTTTACGATTTTATTTATCTCCGGATATCGCCTATTTATTCGCCTATTTATTGAGCATTTCAGTGAGGATAAACCCAGGGTAATATCCCTTTGGAAAGCTTGGGGGTTCTTTAATAGAATACGGGCTGATAACAAAAGGCTCCTCATCATTGGTGCTGGTGATTGCGGCGAGAAAATCTACAGGGAAATACGCGATAATGCCCGGCTTCAGTACGAAGTGGTGGGGTTTCTTGATGATGATTCCACCAAACTTGGAAAGAAGATTCATGGCATTCCGATTTTGGGTTATGTTCGGGACATCAGAAGAGCCATAAAAAAGACGGAAGCTGATGAGGCGTTGATTGCTATTCCTTCTGCAAATGCTCAGAAAATGAGAGCCATTGTAGAGGAATGTAAGAGAGGCAGGATCAAGTTCAAAACCATGCCGAGCATGGGAGAACTTATTAACGGCAAAGTTACGATTAGTGCTATTCGAGAAGTGGCTTATCGGGATCTTTTAGGCCGTGACGCGATCAAGCTTAATGAGGAGCAGATTGGCGCATATCTAAAAGAGCAGTCTGTATTGGTAACCGGTGCCGGTGGTTCGATTGGATCCGAACTTTGTAGACAGATCTGTCGTTTTCGCCCAAAGAGCATCATTCTGTATGAAAGAGCAGAAACCCCTTTATATGAAATTGAGTTAGAGCTCAAACAGAATTTTGATGATATAGAAATCGTGACCTTATTGGCAGATGTCCAAGACAAAAAACAGATTGAAAAGGCTTTTGAGACATACAGACCTCAAACTGTTTTTCATGCAGCTGCCTATAAACATGTACCCATGTTGGAATTGCAGCCCTGGAGGGCTATTGGTAACAATATCGGAGGAACAGCAAACCTTGTTGAAATTACCAACAAATTTAAGGTGGAGCGATTTGTTTTTGTCTCTACCGACAAGGCGGTAAGGCCAGCCAATGTAATGGGGGCTTCTAAGCGGGTGGCTGAAATGTTGGTACAAAGTCAGAACAGCTGTCATGTTTCCGATACGCGATTTATGATTGTTCGCTTTGGCAATGTGGTTGGAAGTGGGGGTAGCGTTGTACCACTTTTCAAGAAACAAATCGAAAAAGGGGGGCCAGTCACGGTCACTCATCCAGATGTGACACGATATTTCATGACCGTTCCGGAGGCCTGCCAGCTTATTCTGCAGGCAGGGGCCATGGGCAATGGTGGTGAAATATTTATATTGGACATGGGTACATCAATCAAAATAGATGATATGGCTCGGGATCTTATACGACTTTCTGGTTTTGAACCTGATATAGACATTAAGATCGATTATATTGGTCTAAGACCGGGTGAGAAGCTATATGAGGAGCTGGTCGTTGAAGGGGAAGATGTTCTCCCCACTAGCCATGAAAAGATTATGGTATTAAAAGGAACGGCGTGCAATATAGAGGTTTTAAACGGCCAGGTTAACAACTTGATCAGCATTGCCGAAAACCAGGAATCTAGGACGATCCTGCAAAAGCTTCAAGAGATCGTACAAGAATATAAACCGGCTTAAAGCGATTATTTTTTGAAAAGCCGCAAATATGGGCAAGCCCACATTTGCGGCTTTTGTTGTTTTTAACACTATACAATTGCTTGCAATTGTATATCACATGGCTTCGAAATTCAAAAAAAGAAATTTCCTATACCATCAAGTTGTGATATATCCTCAACATGCAAATAAATCGTATGTTTATCTTGAGAGTATGGTAATTTTCTTTGTTGGCCACAGTGTAAACAGTTGAACATGAAACATCACAGTGCATCTAAAATTGAGCAACTGATTCAAAAAGGGGTTATCATTCCAAATCCGTTGAGT
>CP070768.1:1853653-1861545 GCA_020345745.1 Desulfobacterales bacterium | reverse complement strand
TTGCTAAACCTCTTTTCCGATATTCAGGATGGACACCAACGAAGTAGATATATGCTTCGTTCGCATGAGATTGGGAAAGAAAACCGATTAAAAACCCGATTAAATCATGTTCTTTCTCTGCGACCAAGGCTGTATCATGAAAATGGATCAAAAATAGTTTCGGCAGCATCGCCGTCAGATCACGACCACCCCACCAATCCTTCATCACCGATACAATTCTGTTATGATCAGTAGGTTCTGCCTTTCTGATCTCGAAGTTCATGAGAAAATTCCCAGAGTTTGCTAAAAAGGTAAAGAATAGCATAATCCTGCGGGAAAAAAGAGGTGATCCCACCTCACCCGCTGTTAATGATTTGACAAGATCTTGGGAATCGGATCGAACAGAATAACCGATGCACCGACAACCACTGCGGCTGCTGACAGCATTATCGCCCGGAATTTCTCTCTATAACCTATCTCAAAAATAAGATTAGGGTTCAGAGCAAGGCGCGAAGCGGTGAGAAAGCGGAGCATGCACATAGTATGTGAGCATTTTGAGCCGATTCGCAACACCACCGTAGACACTTAGATTATTTTTGAGATAGGTCTAATTAGAGTTTCGAAAGAGCCTCCATGGAAAGCTGGCCCACCGTCCGTTCGACCAGACGCAAATCAATATAGATAGATATTTTTGAATGATCAATGGTAAGATGTCGCAGTAAGGGTTTTGTGGTTTTTGCATTAATCGCACCTGCAATCCACGCTGCCAAACCACGATGCATCTCATCTTCGGATCGCATATATGGAGGGAGAAAAGATGCCGCATAACTTATCAGGGAAGGTCGGACATGGGCAAGTCTTCCTACACCCCAAAGCACACCTCTTTGGAGTTTGTCGTGTTCGATAAAGCTCCCTTTTTCATCCATGTAGGATACCAACAGGTGGGCGTATTCCTCAGCCAACCTGCCATGCTGGGCCATGATTTCACCCATCGCTTCTGGCGATCCCCATCCTATCCCGCCGGATTCATCATTCAGATTCCACAGCAGTCGTCTCATGACAACTCGGGCGGATTCCATATCTTTGTCGGCAAGTTGCGAAACCACAGCCCCCACAGCCGTAATCGATCGCCATTTTATTAATTCGTTGGTATTGAAAAAAAAGGAGAATAAAGGGTTGATCACCTGCCGTTCCGGTAGCTTCCGGATTTTTTCAAGGTTCGCATCAAATCCTTCATCTTTGATAAGTTCCAGGACTGTTTGTTTTAATTCCCTGATTCCCATTTTAGGTTTAAAATGATGCAATTTCAAAACCATCATCCTGCTAGCGCGCCATGTTGGGATGACCCGCCGATTTGTCTAGAAGCCTCAACTCCCGTTTCTTTGCTGCTTCCGGTGCACCCATCTTTTTAACGACAACTGCATTCTCCTCTACTCTGTTTCATCCCAGTATATACAACCGGTTGGACACCCCCTCCTGGCTTCTTCCACCTCAATCTCCGGATACTTAGGCAAGTCGATGACCACCACAAACCCGGCATCACTGATGCTGAAAACAGCAGGCGCCACTATTTCGCATACACCACAAAGTACGCATTCACTGAGTTCAACCACAGGTATTTTCATGAGAGTATTCTGGCAGGCTGTAATGCTTTTGGCATTGTTGATTTAACATTGAAGCCCCGCCTTATCGGCGGGACCTTCAATGTTACCTTTTCATGCACCGCATTAACCAGCAAGGTATGGTATTGTTTAACAGTTCGTTATGGGTCAACGAAATCAGGTTGATTCTCCTTTTACGGCCTTTCCGATTCTTTTACCGAATTCGAAACATTCATCCTTTCCGTCTTTATCCGGCACATATTGAATCCTGAGCCCCGGATCGATAATATCGAACTCCATTGCATCCAGTTCCTTGTTGATCAACTGGACGGACTCGCCACTCCATCCGAAAGAACCAAAGGCTGCACCGATTTTGTTTTTAGGTTTAAGGCCTTTCATGTAGGTTAGAATGTCACTGACCGTCGGGAACAACTGGTTGTTAAGGGTGGGTGATCCGATGACAACAGCACGAGCATCAAGCACGTCGGTCATGATCTCACTGCGGTGTACTCTTCGGAGATGGATTGGTCTTACCGATACATTTTCATTGGCAATGCCTTCGGTAATAGCCTTTGCCATTATTTCGGTGCTTTTCCACATGGTGTCATATATGACAACCGCCTTCTCTTCAGTCTCCTGATTCGCCCACTTGGCATAGGCATTGATAATTTTACCAGGATCTTTGCGCCAAATAATCCCATGATCCGGACATATGACGTCGATTTCGAGGCCGAGGTCCGTTACCTTCTGCAACAGGTTTTTGATCAATGGCGAATAGAGCAAAAGAATATTGGCATAATATTTTTTGGCATGCGTCATGATCTCTTCGCCGATCTGATCATCAAACATTTCGTTCCCGGCATAATGCTGTCCAAAACCATCACTGGAGAACAGTATCTTGTCTTCCTTCAAATAAGTAAACATGCTGTCCGGCCAGTGGATCATTCGGGTTTCCAAAAAAGTCAACGTTCTTTTGCCAAGGCTCAATTCATCCCCGGTGCCAACGGCTCGATAATTCCATTTCTGATGAAAATGGCGGGCAAGGTGTTTAGCCCCCATTTTTGAACAATACAACGGCTTGTTTTCTCCGATTTTATGCATGACTCTTGGCAACCCGCCGGAGTGGTCCATCTCGGTGTGGTTGCTAATGACATAGTCGATGGTTTTAGGATCGACAACTTGAGAAATGTTTTCGATAAGTCGATCGGAAAATTCCTTTTTAACCGTATCGAGCAAGGCAATTTTATCATCGACAATTAAAAAAGCATTATAGCTGGTTCCTTGATTGGTGGAGTACCCGTGAAAATCCCGGATATTCCAGTCATTAACCCCAACGTTGTAAATATTTTTTGCAATTTCTACCACTTCCATATTCCTGTCCTTTTATTCCTCTTTTTCAAATTCTTCTTTTGAGGCGCCACACACCGGGCACTCATAGTCATCAGGCAGATCTTCGAATGCTGTTCCAGGATCAATACCACTGTCCGGATCACCTTGTTTCGGATCATAAACATAGCCGCAAATCGTACATACGTATTTCTCCATTTTAGACCTCCATTCTTGTTGTTGGTTTCAGGTTATCTTTTTTTACAGTTAATTTAACTGATATCACCAGCCAATTTTGAAGCACTTGATATCGCTAGAAACCTAATCACCCTCTACAACCGAACCGGGGCCAGCAAGGGGCTTGAACCTTTTTTTGCCGGCGCCGCAGACCGGACACTGCCATTGTTCCGGAAGATTTTCGAACTGCATTCCTTTTTTGATCTTGCCCTTTCTATCACCTCTATCCGGATTATATATACATCCGCAATTTGTCGTCTGGCACTGATACATCTCATCAGGCTCTGCCATTATATCCTCCTTTTTAGCTATCATTATTTGCGATTAGCTTGTTCACCCTTTTCTCGATCTCGTCACGGACATCTCGCATAAACTCTATCGACTTGCCCGCTGGATCCGGAAGGTCCCAATCCTGCCGTTTAACACCAGGAATAACCGGACATTCTTCTTCACATCCCATGGTGACAATGATATTCGGCTGTGATGCAGAAATCGCGTCATCCAAAGATTGCGTTTTACGAAATGCCATGTCAACACCTTTTTCCTGCATGACTACTGCCATGTCAGGATTAATTTTTTCCACCGGTTCGCTGCCGGCACATGAGACCTCAAACTGATCTCCTGCTAGATATTGGGTGAAGGCTGCCGCCATTTGGCTACGGCAGGCGTTCTCACGACAGGCGAACAGAATTTTTTTTCGGTTGAGAAACGGCTGCAAAAGGCCTGCCACTGCGTCCTGGACGTCCTTTTTGACCGTTTCGTGCGCTTCCATATCCCCGGCGTCTTCGATACGCCTATAGGTAAGAGCCCCCTCGTAGCTCGCATCAACTGCATCATAAAAGTATTTGGCGGTGAGGTGAACGCCTTCGAAAAGGTTTTTCCCTTTGGTTGCGCCCTGAGAGAGTAGAAATCCCTTTCTCATTTTGCTTTTAGGATCTCTAAGGTTGAATCTGTATTTTCGTGCCCAAAGGGTCTGGCTCCTATCGATCAGTACTTTCAGCTGGGCGGTAACGCTGTAAAAATATATGGGGGAGGCTGCCACGATTACGTCCGCCTTACGTAACAATTGATAGATTTTAAGACTCATGTCATCGGTTTTTGTTACGCAGTAACCGGTTTTTTCACATGAAAAACACCCTTTGCATGGAACGATATTTTCTTTCGCCGCTTCAACGACGTGGGTTCGGGCGCCTAATTTCTCAGCTTCTTCCATGAAAATAGAAAGTAAATAGCTGGTGTTGCCTTTTTTCCTCGGACTTCCCTGCAAACCGAGTACAAACATATTTGACATCTCCTTTTATTTCAGGTGGCACTTGTTACATGTGACTGGGCCGGCCTTATTACCCGCGTTGGTCAATTTCTTATGACACCCCTTGCAATGATTCATTACCTGTTTTTTTTCGAGCCTTCCCTTTTCTTTTAAATTCGCTATCGTCCCCGGGATCTGGGGAAAAATTTCATGGCAGATGTTGCAATCGATCAAAACGTCCTGATGTATTCGATGAGGGAAATGAACAGCGCCTCTTTTTCCTCCATCGAGCACTATATCTGGAGCCCCCATTTTTTGGATGTCAGCGGCCAGAGCGACGCCAATCAACATCCCAAGAATAATCAGTAGAATGACTATTTTTGATTTCATGGGGTGTCTAATATTATCGCTCAATATTAATATGCTTCCTCATAGGCAAGATCGTCCTCGGTCACCTTTCCTTTGAAAAGGTTATATGCCCATATCTGATAACCGATCACAACAGGGACAAATATTATTACCACAATAAGCATAATTTTCAAAGTCAGCGGGCTAGAAGATGCATTGTATGCGGTCAGATTGAATTCGGGATTTATATTTGAAGGAAATAGGTTGGGATAGAGTCCGATTATCCCAAAAAAGGTCGCCCCAACAATGGTGAGGGCACTGGAGAACCACGCCTTGAAAAAAGCCTTTTTTGTCAAAAAGAATTTTATGCCCAAAAGAGCAAAAACCGTTATAAGAATGACGATAAAAAGAATCGGATTTGCCATATAGTTTTCATACAATCGGGTATAAAATTTGCTCGCAACTAGAAAAACGACCGCCACGCCTAAAAGCACGGGCCACAACCTATTAACAGCAGAAACAGATCTTTGATGCAACTCCCCTACCGTTTTTATGGCAAGCCACAAAGCACCATGTGTAAGAAACAAGAGGACAAAGAGAAGCCCGCCCAAAAGTCCATAAGGATTTAAAAGTGTAAACAGCGTTCCTTGGTATAATCCGTTTTTATCAATGGGAATTCCCTGAAAAATATTTGCAAAAGCGACACCAAAAAGCAGCGCGGGAACAAAACTGCCGATAAATATACAGGTATCCCAAATTTTTCGCCAGCGAGGATCATCCACTTTTCCGCGGAACTCGAAAGACACTCCGCGCAAAATCAAAGCAAAAAGGATCAGCATTAGTGCTGAATAGAGAGATGAGAACATGACCGCATATACTAGGGGAAATGCGGCAAACGTAACACCACCGGCGGTTATCAGCCAGACCTCGTTACCATCCCAAAGCGGGCCCAAAGAATTGATCATGATCCGCTTGTCTTCATTACTTTTACCCAGAAACGGATAGAGTGTGCCGATACCAAAGTCAAATCCGTCTGTCATGAAAAATATGGCCCATAACAGGCCCCACAAAAAAAACCATATTGTCTGTAAAACCATTGTATGCCCCCAATAATAATTGAAAATTGACTATTGCTTGGATTGAAGATTGAATAGACAACCGTCATTCGAAAAACATCCAATTATAAAGCCGGGTCTTTTATAGAATTTTTCGCGATCAGGTAGAATCCGGTCGCACCCAAGAAACCATACACCACAATAAACGCAACCAGCGAGGTCAATACCTGAGATGTGGCTATGGGAGAAACCGCATCAGACGTCTTCATCAAGCCGTAAACGATCCAAGGCTGGCGTCCCACTTCTGTAACTATCCACCCTAATTCACAGGCAATATAGGGCAGGGGTATCGACAACAGCATGAGCTTCAAATATTTGGGGCTATCAACCAGCCGATTGCGTTTGGTGAAACCGATAATGGTTGCCAGGATAAAATAAAAGCCCAGGCCCACCATGCCTTTAAACGCAAAGGAGGTTAGCAGCACTGGAGGTCTTTCTTCCCTTGGAAAATCTTTTAGGCCCTGTACCGATGCATTGATATCGTGTTTGACCAGAAAACTGAGCATACCGGGCATGGCGCCGATTTCAATCTTATTTCGTTCGTTTTCCTCGTCGGGCAGTGCAAATAGATAGACCGGGGCTCTGGTTGTGGTTTCCCAGAGAGATTCCATGGCCGCGAGCTTGGTTGGCTGTTTTTCAGCCACAATGACACCGTTCAGATCTCCCATAATCACCACAACCAAGGAAAAGATGAGTCCGAATACCAGAGCAATCCTGAATGAACGGGTAAAAAATTCAATATTCCGTCTCTTCAGCAAATGATAAGCACTGACACCCATGACGAAAAATGCGCTAAGTACATAGGCTGCGCTGACCGTGTGGATAAATTTAAGGATGGCCCACTTTTGAATCAATGCGGCTGTGAAATCTACCAGTTCGGCTCGGCCGTTCCGGATGGTATAACCGACCGGGTTTTGCATCCAGGCATTGGCGATGAGTATCCAGACCGCTGAAAAGGTTGATGCAAAGGCAATCAACCACATCACCGCAGCGTGTGCTTTTTTGGAGAGTTTTCTCCAGCCGAAAATCCAGACACCGATGAGGGTCGATTCCAGAAAAAAGGAAGTTGTGGCTTCGATGGCCAGAAGAGAACCAAAGATATCACCGACAAAAGCAGAGTAACGAGACCAGTTGGTTCCGAATTGAAATTCAAGGGTAATTCCGGTCACAACCCCTACCGCAAAATTGATGAGGAACAGTTTGCCCCAAAATTTTGTCATTGCAAGATAAGTTTCATCCCCTGTCTGGACATATTTGGTTTCCATA
The DNA here is from genome assembly GCA_020345745.1 of Desulfobacterales bacterium. Lineage (GTDB taxonomy): Bacteria > Desulfobacterota > Desulfobacteria > Desulfobacterales > UBA11574. The sequence continues at coordinate 1,854,424 of CP070768.1, read as the reverse complement.
TATGCCACCAAAAAGGACAAGCCCAAGGTAAAGGGAACAAATAGGAAATGAAACATGGTAGCAACCGCAAATTGCAGGCGCGAAAGCAAAACGACATCCATAATGAACTCCTATATTTATTTAGACAACAAACGCTCCGGCATGATGCAATCTCTCTGCACTGCCTAACTTGATCTACAAGCGCATATTCCCAGGATTGTCATAGCAAAAAAAACCCCGACCTGGAAGAGCTGCGGAGTCATCTAAATCATTAATTCAAGTTTCGCACCCATATCCGATTTCTAATTTTGTAGGCGTTTGGGGGAGGTTGGATCATGTTTTTTTAAAAAGGTAAAATATTATCCAGTCGTTTAGCACTATGGATAGCGATCAAAATTAGAACGCGAAACTTGAATAATTGTCATGCATACCCTAAAGGGCGCACAATCTATCTTTTTTTTCGTTCAGCTTTGATTTAAAAATTGCATCTATGATAAAACAAAAATATAAACATCCTGCGTTTGCCTCTCGGCTGTGTTGATTTGTGTATGCAGAATTTTATGTTTAGTATTAAGGATTATGCCTGTCCATCTAACGTGCACTTGGTAAAGTCAATTTTCTGCCCACAGCTATCACACAGATGGGTTCTATCGAATTCGTCCGAAAAAATCTCTTTTTCCTCACCGCAATTCGGGCACTTGCAGTTAAATGACTTCAAATGTTTAAGGCCTTCAAACCCAGGGCAATGTTGTGGTGTAGACATAGCTCCTCCTTTGATCAATATGTTTATTT
>CP070768.1:1848000-1853553 GCA_020345745.1 Desulfobacterales bacterium | reverse complement strand
TTCGTAATCTACGTTAGAATTGCTAATCCCGTCTCATCTCTTTTAGTGCATTCATCAGGCCGTTGGTTGAAGCGTCATGTGAGACAATATTATCATCTGTTTCAAGCTCCGGGAGGATCTGTTTTGCCAGCTGTTTGCCCAGCTCAACTCCCCACTGATCAAAACTATAGATATTCCAGATCACACCCTGAACAAATATTTTATGCTCATACATGGCGATCAGTCTCCCTAGGGCCCTCGGTGTGAGCTGTTTGAACACAATGGAGTTTGTCGGTTTATTGCCCTGAAATGTTTTGTAAGGCAAAAGCGCTTCTATTCTTTCTTCGCCCAGATGTTGCATTTGCAATTCCTCTCTCACCTCATCTTCTGTTTTTCCTTTCATGAGTGCTTCTGTTTGAGCCAGGAAGTTGGAGAGCAGTATCCGGTGATGATCACCGACCGGATTGTGACTTCTGGCAGGGGCAATAAAGTCACAAGGGATCAGTTTGGTGCCTTGGTGAATGAGCTGGTAGAATGCGTGTTGGCCATTGGTGCCGGGTTCGCCCCAGATGACGGGACCGGTCTGATGGGTGATTGCATTTCCGTTTCTATCCGTGGTTTTCCCATTGCTTTCCATATTTCCCTGTTGAAAATAGGCAGGGAAGCGGTGCATATACTGATCGTAAGGGAGTATCGCCTCGGTTTCACATTGCCAAAAGTTGTTGTACCAAACACCGATCAGTGCCAGAATAACCGGAATATTGACGTTAAATGGCGCTTCTTTGAAGTGCCAGTCCATGGCATGGGCACCTTCGAGCAAATCGATAAAGTGTTCATATCCGATGGTGCATGCAATGGGTAGACCTATGGCTGACCATAAGGAGTATCTTCCACCCACCCAATCCCAGAATCTGAACATGTTTGCGGGATGGATACCGAATGCAGCCACCTGTGTTTCATTTGTGGACATGGCGACAAAGTGTCTTGCAATATGTTTTTCATCTTTGGCGTGATCAAGAAACCAGTTTCTCGCGGTATGGGCGTTGGTCATGGTTTCTTGGGTTGTGAAGGTTTTTGAAGCGATCGTGAAAAGCGCGGTCTCGGGATTCAGTTTTTTGAGTGTTTCAGAAATATGCGTAGCGTCGATATTGGAGACAAAATGCACGTTGATGTTCTGCTTGGCATAGGGTTTAAGCGCTTCTGTTACCATAACAGGGCCAAGATCCGACCCGCCAATACCGATGTTGATGATATCGGTGATCGATTGACCCGTGTAACCGGTCCATTGCCCTGAGATAATGTTCTTTGAGAAGACCTCGATCTGCTTAAGGACGGCATTGACATCCGGCATAACATCTTCTTCGTCCACCAGAATCGCTGAATTTGAGCGATTTCTAAGGGCGATATGGAGCACAGCGCGGTTTTCGGTTTCGTTGATCTTGACGCCTGAGAACATGCTTTCGATCGCCTCTTCTACACCGGTTTCTTCGGCCAATTTCGAAAGCAGATTCAATGTCTTTTCATTGATGATATTTTTGGAAAAATCGACCAGCATATCTTCAAACTGAAGAGAAAACCTTGAGAAACGGTCAGGGTCTTCGGCAAACATGTCTCTCATATGCCTATCTTTTATTTCGTTGTAGTGCGAAGAAAGCTTCTGCCATGCATCGGTTGTTGTCGGATCAATTTTTTTGAGCATTTCAATCCCCTCCAAATATGGAACTTCTTTTCTCTTTTATGGTCTGGTCTAATGGGTTTTTTTTCAGTCGATATCAATCGCGTATCAGCAGGATGACTCAATATTATATGCGTTGAACAATTTTTTATGCAAACCCCAGTCGGTTTATAAAGGAATTATAATATTGGTTCACTGGGCGATGAACGAGCAAACGAAAAAGATATCTCTTTTTATAAAAAAGTATAAAGCCCTCTTGCCCATAGTTTTTGAGAAGCTACCCAAATATCAACGGCAACGCCTCATCATGGATCTGTTGCCAGCGTTTCTCTCCCCCGAAACTTTCGATGTAAAGCTTCATCTTTGGCTCTGTTCCTGATGGTCTTATGGCAAACCAGGAACCGTCATCGATCATGACCTTGACCCCGCCCATTGCAGCTTGGTTTCCCGGCGCCGTTGTCATAACCGCCGTGATAGGGAGTTGTGCCAAAACGGTCGTTTTAATGGCATCGGGCGTCAGGTCTTTTAAGGCCGCCTTCTGTTCGTCGGAAATCGGGCTGTCCACTCTTTTGTAATAAGGCTCGCCATATCTGGGAATCAATTTGTCTCGATAGATATCTTCTGGTGTTTTTGATGTCTTTGCCAATATCTCCGCGGACAGAAGCGTCATGCAAAATCCATCCTTGTCGGTGGTCCATGCGGTGCTGTTTTTTCTCAAAAATGAAGCACCGGCACTTTCTTCACCACCAAAGGCTACGGTTCCATTTAGCATTCCTTCAACAAACCATTTAAACCCTACCGGGACTTCGTAAAGCTCCCTTCCCAGTCCGGCGACCACTTTATCAATCATACTGCTGCTGACCAATGTTTTGCCAATGGCCATGGTTTTTTTCCATTGAGGTCGGTTTTGCAACAAGTACCAGATGGCCACGGACAAGTAGTGGTTCGGGTTCATAAGGCCCGTGGGACAGACAATTCCATGTCTGTCAAAATCAGAATCGTTTCCCCAGGCAATATCGAATTTATCCGCCATGGCAATCAGTTTGGCCATGGCATAGGGAGAGGAGCAGTCCATCCGGATTTCGCCATCCGAGTCGACGGTCATAAAACCGAATGTCGGATCGACATCGGTATTCACAATCTCCATATTCAGGTTGTACTTTTCGGCGATAGGCGCCCAATAGTTAACACCGGAACCTCCCATGGGATCCACACCCATCCGAATCCCTTGCTTTTGAATGATTTCCATATCGATCACCTGAGCAAGTGAGTCAATAAACGGTGTAATAAAATCTTGTTCATGGGTTGAGCCGGCCTGACGGGCTTTCTCGTAAGGCATTCTTTTGATATCCCTGGTATCGGAATTCATCAGCTGATTGGCCCTGTTCTGGATCCAGCCGGTAGCACCGACATCGGCAGGCCCACCCTGAGGAGGGTTATACTTTAAACCGCCGTCCTGGGGCGGATTATGAGAGGGGGTGATAACCACACCATCGGCAAATCCTTTTGATTTTGTCTTGTTGTATTCCAGTATGAGAAAAGAGATAACAGGCGTTGGGGTGTATTCGTCTTTGGCATGGATGATCACTTCTACTGCATTGGCTGCAAAGACTTCAAGAGAAGTTCTAAATGCGGCTTCGGAAATCGCGTGGGTATCAAAACCCAGATACAGCGGGCCGGTGATTCCCTTTGATGATCGATATTCGCAAATGGCCTGGGCGGTTGCGGCGATATGCATTTCATTGAAGGTACCTTTATATGAACAGCCTCTGTGGCCGGAAGTCCCAAATGATACCACCCCTGACGGTTCTATGGTATAGTAAGAAGCGAGCAGTTTGGGAATATTTACGAGCATCGACCTTGGCGCGGGTTTTCCTGCCAGTTGATGAAGCTTCATTGTATTTTTTCCTTTCGAATCGAATGATGGTGTTTTTCAGAATAATTGTTATAATGCGAATATGCAACTGATTTCCTCAAGTTTCGCACCCTAAATTTGAGAGCAATCCGCAGTGCAAAGCGGCTGGATAATATTTTGCCTTTAAAAAAACATTATTCAACCTCTCCGAGCGTTTATCAACGAGTCGTGTTGGACCGCTAAATATTTTCATTATATTATGGGTAAGTAACCATGACTGGAAACCATCTTGCCAAGATCCGAGCAATCACGGCAGAAGATATTGACCATATACTTCAATTAGAGAGGCAGGCATATCCAAAGACCGCTTACTCCAAGGGCATGCTTTTAAACTATTTAACCCATTTGCCGGATACGTTTGTTGTTGTGGAATCGGATAAGGATATTATGGGATACATCATATTTGATTTGACCGGCCATATCTATTCAATGGTGGTTAAACCATCATACAGACGAAAAGGCTTTGGAAAGATGTTGTTCAATTATGCTTTAAGGTTTAGTGAAAAAAAATTATGGCTCGAGGTGAGATCCAAAAATCGCGGGGCTGTCGATTTTTATAAAAAAATGGGCATGAAAGTTGTCGGAAAGGTGCCTAACTACTAACGGGATGATGATGCCTTGGTTATGGTTTTCAAATTATAAAATCGTGACACGATTTTATATAACGCGACGTTGTCGCTCTTAAGGCGAAAGGCTAACAGTCCTATCTGTATTTCAATACATCCCGCGCTGCCCCGCACAGCGTGATTTCTACTGTGTTACAAAACGCAGCGGGGGATTCAAATTTAAAGTGGCATGGTGATGATCTTACAGACCATCACCATGCATTCTCTATTTTCAAAGCGACCAAACCGCGCTTTCTAAGATCGTGAAACGATGTTAGTTAGAAATCCTTAAAATCATCATCCATGGGGATAACCTGTTCAGGAGTCACTTCCTTAACTCGGCGAACAGGCAGTTCTCGCTTCCGGTGAGCGGCAAGAACTTCGGCCGGGACCGCTTTTGGAACCATATCGTCAGTATAAGAGTCATTCTTAGCGCCATTACTTTTACCACCCACAAGCGCAACAAGATCATCAACAAAAGCTTTCATACTCGCAGCCTGGGCATTCATCTCTTCAGAAGCGGAAGCAGACTCTTCAGCATTGGCTGCGTTCTGCTGGACGACCTTGTCCATTTCGGTAACAGCCTTGTTCACCTGCTCGATCCCCTGAGCCTGCTCGGTGGACGCTGCAGCAATCTCCGCCACCAGCTCACCCACCTTGCCGGAACTTGTCGTCACTTCGGTGAAGGCCTCATTGGTTGTCGCTACCAGATCTCCGCCATCTTTCACTTTTTTGACTGTTCCTTCGATCAGATCTGCAGTATTCTTGGCTGCATCTGCAGCACGCATGGCCAGATTTCTTACCTCATCGGCCACTACTGCAAACCCAGCACCGGCCTCACCGGCCCTGGCTGCCTCAACCGCAGCATTCAAAGCCAGAAGATTGGTCTGAAATGCGATCTCATCAATGGTCTTGATGATCTTGGAAGTCTCTTCGCTGGCCTTGGAAATCTCCTCCATAGATTGTGTCAGTTCGGCCATGGAATCGTTGGATCGTCTAACCACCTGGTTGGCTTCCTTCATAAGATTGTCGGCCTGGTTGGCATTATCGGCATTTTGCTTGGTCATGGAAGACATCTCTTCCAAAGAAGAGAATGTTTCCTCAATGGATGCCGCTTGCTCGGATGAACCTTCAGCCAACTGCTGACTGGAAGATGACACCTGGTTAGACCCTGAAGCCACCTGACCAGAAGCCTCGGTAAGCCCATCGATCACTGCTCGCAACGGTTTGGTCACCCCTCGACCGATGCCCCACATGAGAAAAACACCGATTAAAAGGCCGGCCCCACTAATAGTGAAAAGCGTGATCAGGGTTGTCCGATAGGTGTCAGACGCTGCTTCTCGCGCTTTACCAGCAAGGCTTAAATTGATCTCAGTTAA
>CP070768.1:1842590-1847900 GCA_020345745.1 Desulfobacterales bacterium | reverse complement strand
TGTAACTAAATAAGGATGACCTTTGCATCCGATTTTCCGGAAAACTGCTCTCTGGCCGCGTATCCGCTTTCGAACACCTCTCGATTAAGCTTTCTTATCTTGGCATTGGCAGCCGGATTTTTCATTTTCGGGACATTGTTGAGTATGCCTTTTATGGCTGCTTTCTTGGGTAGGATGATGAATCGATCGTCCTGCCTTATATTCAGGTCCGCTGCTATCACTCCCAAGGAAAACGGACCCTTTAATATGTTACCCAATTTTTGTTTCTTATAATCGTAGAACACCAGTCTCAGATCGCCCCCGCTGTCGATGACTTCCTCAAATCGTCCCAGGTACTCATCCCTGGTGAGATATCTATAGCCTTTGCGGGTGGCAGTTACCAGAATAGGTTCATCTACATAGAAATCGGCCACGACAGTAAGACCTCTGGGAAATGATGCTTTAAAATCCCCTGCAGTAAAGACGGCGCGCCAAGCTTCAGAGAGGTCGTACCCGTTAATGTAGTCCACATGGTAAGGAACAGAACCTTTCACCTCGCGCTCACGGACCATTACATCGACGCAAAGCGGACCACCTGCCTGGGCCAAACCTCGGCACTGGTGGATGGCAGCATGAAAACCCGCCTGGATTGCTGAGTCTGCTTCCATATTTGACAATGTGAGATAGCCGGAGCCGCCAATGGAGGGGTTGGAAATCGTCAGCTGTCTTTCTTTAGCCATGCTTTCCTCCTATATCTTGCTGAGTTCTTCAGTGTTAGTAGACATTGAAAAGCTGGGCCCTTCGAAGCTTAACGCACCAGCTGGGCATGGAAACTGGGTGCACGATCCACAACCGAAGCATTGATTGGGATCATTATTGAGCAGAGCATGGCATCTGAGCCCAATGCCGCAAAGCCGGCACTTGAATTTCGGCAGATCCTTGAGTTTCTCAGGCTCCTCTCGAGCCATACGCTCCCGCTCTTTGAAGAATTTGAGATCCAGGCATTTTTCGGATCTTTTGAATCTGCCCATCCGGATGCCAGCACCCTTGACATCTTTTCCCATGTCCAATACGCAAACACCTTCCGCCACCACCATTATTTTTTCTTTTTTGAGATAGCGTTCATAGAGTCTGCTAAAAAGTTTGGCATTGTCGTCCACGCGATAGGGGTTGATATGCAATACCTCGAAGCCCAAGGCCAAACCTTCCTTGTCAAAGTCTACCTCTAATGGTATTTGGCCGCCGGTCATCCGAATGTTGTAGTTGTTGTAGATGACGTTGATGGCACCGAATTTTTGGTTTTTAGCAGCAAATTTAATGCCGCTAATGTTAAAATTAAAAGCACCGTCTCCTGATGCGGTCACCACAATCTGTTTATCGGAGCAGGACTCCTTGATTCCATCCCCTACAATCGCACCTGAGCCCATGCAAAAGATGGCATCAACAATTCGGTAAGCATGGTATCCTTGGAGATTGCCGCATCCTCTGTCGGCCACGTAGATAAGCTCATACTTGTTCTTGCCTTTAAGCTTCAGTTTTCGATTAAACCGCCTTATACCCTCTAGCACTGACCAAGATACCTTGGTGTCTCCGCATCCGGCACAGTTGGAAACGGGTCGCAGGTAGGTAATTTCATCCGTTGCCTTATCTTTTGCCTGCTGTGTGGAAGCCATATTCATACCTCCTTCAAACCTGCAAAATATGGTCGATGTATGAAAACCGTTCATATATCCTGGGTTCGTATGGAATGCTGCAGTCCAAAACCTTTACGTTCTTATCCATCCGGTTCGCAAGGTCTAAGAGTTGCAGGTAAATCACCCGCCCGTAGCCCTCTTCAAATACAACGATTTTTTTGATAGGGTGCTTTAAAGCCAAGTCCTCATAGAGGGCATCCGGTTGCGGGAAGACAATATCTGTCTCGAGCACCAGAACGTCTCCGAATTTACTTTTGAGACGTTTTTTTAAGGCTGGATCGTCGTTCACCAATTCAAAATCCTCTCTGAAAGGACCGTTTACAACCAGGATCGTTTCGGGCTTAGTACCATATGTCGTCGCCTTGTTTCCCAAAAATTCAAAATGTTCTCTGATCTTAGTCTTAAACAGCGGAATCAGGCTTGTGTGATACCTGCGTTCTCTGGGGCGAATATGGGGGCCTATGGTTACGAGATGTTTGGGATCCCGGGTAAAGCCTTTTTGCCGTTGATTTGCCGTCATGTCCAGTTCCATTACCGGTGATACGGAAACTTCACGGTAGGACAGATCGTAATTCATAATAACCGCAAACGGCACACCTAGCTCCTCAAAAAGCCGATAGCAATTCTTTATGGTCGTATTAGCGGTACGCGGGGAGTGTAGTTCCAGAGTCGGTATTCGGAAATGGAACCCATAAAGCACCTTGTTGTCCTGCATCGTCTGGGAAGACGTCCCCTGCCGATCGTCACCCGAAGCAAGACCCAGGCCCCCGGTATAAGGAACCACATTTACGGCCACCCGCAGCGCATCGGCTGCTGTATTGCCGCCTAAATGTTTGAAGGAGCACATCACCCGGGAACCTACAGGAATCCGTTTCTCCTCGTCGTCGGAAAAAACCGTATCACCGTAAACCAGGTCCCACTCTTCCTCGGACAGGAATTCGCGTTTTTTAAAATCACCTTTGCAGATGACGGCCCCTAATGCCAGAGCCATGGCATTGTCTTCATTGGTTGTCGTGCCCCAGTGAGCGGCAAGCTGGTAGCCGATTTGATCCAGCACGTCACCCACCCGGTTGGTAAACGCGTTATTTTTGGGAATATTACCCGCCAATTGCTCGAAGCTCCCTTGTACATCCGAAATAGGTGCTCCGGGATAAGCAGTGGTTACTCGCACGCCCGCCTCCAGCGCTCCACGAGCAACGGCCTGATTACCGGATAGCCGCATCCTACCCAGGTCAAAAGCATTGCTGTTTGTCATGGAATTCACCTTTTTATGCAATTGATTATAATAGAGATTCCCATCCATTTTCATGGAAAATTGAAGTGAAATGCATTGTGGATCTAGATTAAATGAAGGCTGTCAAAAACGGCACAGAAGCGAAGATCACTATTCTGAAGGAGAGGTTTAAAAACCAATCGGTTATAGGATTCGGAATGACAGCCTGGGACATCCAGAATATAATCGCTCGACAATTGCTGATGCCTAACGCTTTAATTCTCAAGCGATGTTGCATTGCCTAAATAGCCAATTAGTTCCAAACAAATTATCAAGCACGAATACTTGTTGTTTATACATACAATAATTGTTGTTTTATGTCAAACTATCTTACTTGAGACTGTTTGTAAAACGTGAATTTTGAATTGAGGCTCCCTGCAGCAAGCTGCAGGGAATGTTCTGCCTAACGGCAGTGCTTCGCGCGACCGTAAGTCATTTGGTCTTTCTTGATTCTCTCGCTAACCCCGCAGCAAGCTGCGGGGTTAGCGCTCGCTGTTGCAGTTCATAGATTTCGAGTAATAATTGATATCGTTGTATTTTGTCGGTCAGCCCGATTTTACAGTTCCGGAGCGCCTGCTGGAATAACACAGATAAATACAAAAGGGTCGTCACCCATATTTTTTATTTGGTGCTCTTCATCAATCGGGATAAACATGGAATAGCCGGACTCAATATTCGTCCACTTGCCGCTATTATACACCGCGCCATTGCCTGAGTAGACGAATATTTCATGCTCCCAATCATGAGAATGTTTAGGGGTATACCCACCCTTGGACAATTCAAATATTCTCATACAAAAATCATTTGCGCCGTCGTCTTTACCGATGAGTACTCGTCCGGCAACACCTTTAGCAACATCACTGTCAAAATACGTCGGTTCAACTTCTGAATATTTTTTAATCTTCATATTTCCCCCCTGGTATTTTTTAAGGTTCTGGGTATATTTTGGACGTTTTTATTATTTGTTTAATTTTTCTTTTCGCCAAAATCTTATATAACCTAGATCTCAGTTTAGGGATCCCCGTTATCCCTACCACATACCATTGCATTGGATACATCTACCCCTAATTATCAACAGTCTGGATTCTGTCTTACCTGAGAAGTGGTCCATGGATGATGTTTCTCCACAATGGGCACACCCTATATGTGCCCTACCCTCAATGTCATATTTAACATTAGTTAGAATCAAAAGGTAGTATTACTTTTCACCTAAAGCAAAGAAAAGTTGATATTTCTCCATAACAAGATGAGAAATACCATCGAAATTTTTAACCATAGCCTTAAGTTAAGTTAAGATGGCTGATTCATAAAACTGTCCAAAACTCATCTTTGACTTCTATTTTCCCATGTTGTTACGCAGTGACATTTCATGCTTGACAATGCGATTATTCTATGTTACTCAGTGACAATACTGCTATCAATAAGATGGCGAATTAATAAGATTGTCAAAAACTTATCTCTTACTTCTATTTTCCCATGTTGTTACGCAGTGACATTTTATGCCTGGCAATGAGATTATTCTATGTTATTTAGCAATAATGGTGTTATCCAATAACAAGGAAGGGAAGAAAAATGGCAAAATCAGGGAAACAGCGTCAAAAAGAGTTTCGTGAGCGCCGTAAAAATCGACGACAAATTAACGTTTATTTTAACCAAGAATCGTCAGAGCGGCTTGACCGGCTCAAGGATGAATTGAATGTAAGCATTGCTGGTGTATTGCAACGTACAATGGAATTTTATGAGAACTCACATTCTACACATGGAGGTGACAGAATTTTCCATGAAGATGAAACAGAAACCGTGGATGTCAATTATCGGGTTACATTCGAAGATGAACCAAAAGATATTTATGCCAATATATCGATTAAAAATGAGGATATGGTAACACGGAAGGACGATGGTAAAAAACGGAAAAAATTGCGGAGTAAGAAAAAGATAAAACTTAAAAACATTGGAACTTTATGGGGATAGAAGAAGGGAATCATGGCAATACTTGCCCAATGCTCGATATGCCGCCGAAAACAAATAGAACCTATCTCAAAAACAATCTAAGTGCCCATGGCGGCGTTGCGAATGGTAACACTAAAATTATGAAGCTTACTGCAAGACGAGCTATTATTGAGCACTGCAAGGAGTGTATGGGCTTTCAGGTTGTAGAGGTCAGGGGCTGTACTGCCCGACTGTGTCCATTATATCCATTTCGTACTCACGACACCCCGAAGGATACGGTCTAATATTGGTCTATGTGGGGATATAAGCACGCAGAATCGACGAAAAGCTCCAAGCAAAATTGATGATCGGGTAACAGAAAAATCGCTCTTTGAAATTTGAAATATATGGTGAGATAACAACCAGCCTGAAGTC
>CP070768.1:1839758-1842490 GCA_020345745.1 Desulfobacterales bacterium | reverse complement strand
CTCTAAACAGTAAAACTTGATGGTTTAAATAATGACCAACAACTTTCTATGGGTTTTAGGTACAACCCCTAGGTACAAAGTTCTGATAAACTCTGATAAGATTTATTGGGGATAGGCTCTAAGAGGAAAGTCATAAAAGCAATAAGGAAAAACCCCAAAAAAGGATTTGCCCTTATTGAAAAACGATATCACAAATATTTTAGGCCGCTGATATTTACATTTTCATAGCAGGTATCACAGGTTTGGGGTCGATGATTTACACACTATGTTCAGACAATAAACAAAGGGGTCACCACGAGCTTTTCAAAAAATATTTGCCCCACGCGGAATGAGAAGATGGCTGTCAGTATAGCTTCTATGTAATCAATTCCTCCGATACCTATCAATTAAAAGCTCACCCTCCGGCAAACGGCATAGTTTATGCGGCTGGCCGGAGAATGAGATATGTCGGTCTTTAATTATCGTCTAAATGAACCGAAACCGGAGCTGATTTTGTTATCGTATTGAAAACCGGCGAATATTTTTGAGCCATCTGAATCAGCTCTTCTTTCTGCTCATCTGAAATATCCGCATCGATTTTAAAATAAACTCGGATATCCTGATATGCCACCGGAACGTCTTCCGAGATTCCAAGAAAGCCTCTAAGATCAATATCACCCTCGTATCTGGATTCTAATCCATTTATTTGGATTCCTCTGGCAGATGCATGAGCGATGAGGCTGGTAGTCAGACAACCTGAAAGCGCAACAAGAAGATACTCCACAGGATTATTTCCTTTGTTGTATCCCAAAAGAACCGGTGGTTCATCAATATCAAAAACTTTCGGCTCTCTGGAGTTATCCTCCTCAAGTGCTCCATAAAAATCTTTCACTGTCGCGCGATTATATGTCCCATCTACCCAGGAGTTTCTTGCACGAAACCTGAATTTGGCAATATCGGGTTTCTTTTTGATAAGATCAATCGTACTAAATAACTGGTCTAAGTTAACTCCGTTTAGAATTTTTTCTTTTTCTTTAGCTGCTTCCATGTAAATCACCTCCTCTTCATATAAGTAAACTTTTTTATCAACGTTTTATTCAAAGCAAAAGCTACTTCGAGTCTAAGTCAGCTTTAGTCATAAATATAAGGAATTACCTCAATAGGCTGAGATTAAGATGAGATGAAGACCAATTCATTAGAAATGGCGGAGATTTGATATGTCAAAACTTAGGAATGAATAATCCAGTCCAAAGAGCCTCCCTTGATACATTAAAACGGTAACCACAAGGTGGTATTATGTCAAGGTGCCTTTTTAAAAAATAGTTTAGATCTATTCAGGATTAATCAAGCGAACTGATTAAGCCGGAATATTGAAAAAGAAGAAACTGAGGATAACTTTCTATCAACACAACCTGAAACCAATTCTTTTCAATTACATATATCATAAATACGATAAGAGCAAACCCCTGAAAAAGGATTTGCCCTTATCGAAAAAACGATATCACAAATATATTCAACCCTCAAAAACCTGTCATATATAGCAGATACATGCAATCAGGCTTCGTTACGGATTTGTAGGAAATATATGTAATCTTAAAGGTAGATTTTATTACTGAACTTCCAGAATCTCCGTTAGAAAGTTTAAGGTATCATCGACAAATTGTTTTGCAGCTTTCTCGTTTCGCCAAACGGTTCCACCTTTTATGGCACAGCTTTTCGAGTGCTCAGCCCATTCCCTTTCGGGGAAAAGATAACCGGTTGTGGTATCTTGGAGCATGCCACTGTCGAGAATGTCAAAGTGGCAAGTAGCGCTATTAATGAGATGATCAAGTGAAAAGCGTTGTGTGTGCGGTTCGTCCCAGGCGTGATGTGCTCCAGGATAGACCACCGTTTTTACATTAACACCACTTACTTTAATCCTTTCAGCATACCGTAGGCAGTCTTTGGCTGGGGCTATATCGTCCTTTTCTCCAATCAAAAAAAGCATAGGAGCCTTAGTTGGGGTCAGGTTCTTATAAGTGAATAGTGCTGATGTGTAGATGCACACATGGGCAGCAAATTTGAGGTTGTCCTTGGCAAGCCTTCGTCTAACTTTTTCGTCAGCGCTAAGGAGCGAAACTGAGCCACCTGAAGAAAAGCCTATGATGGCTATTCTTTCGGAATCAATGGCTGGGTGGGTGCTAAGCAGGTTAAGAGCTGTGTAGGCGTCGGCAATACGCATGCCGAAAGTAACCGAGCTTTTTGCCGATTGAGTATGCCCGGAAACCCCTTCTCTCCCTTTAAAACTGTATAAGACGAAAGCTGCAATGCCTTTTTTGTTAAGAGCCTTGGCAAAGCGGTAATCCCGAAATTGTTTAACACCGCCTGAAGAGTGATTAATGACTACAGCAGGAATTTTGTCCCTTTGATTTCGGGGAAGAAGCAGCTTGCCGTAAACGGTAGTTTCCCTTTCCTTCAGATTTTTACCGCCTATTATGTCAGTTAGATCGACATTGTCAGGGCTGGAAAAATATATGTATCCATCCTGTCCTTTTGTCAGGTTGGTTACCGTCTCTTTTGGAACAGACGAACAGCCGGTGAATAGAAACAAGATTATTATAAACCCTGACCATATTCTATAATTCATGTCTCATCCTCCATTTTGATTTAGGAGAATTGTATTGATAAGAAAACAATTAATTACAGATATATGGAGATGATCTGCAAAAAATCGACACCTTCAGAATCTGACATATCTAGCCAGTATGTGGACT
>CP070768.1:1835751-1839658 GCA_020345745.1 Desulfobacterales bacterium | reverse complement strand
GCCTTGATATTTACAGTTTTAATTTGATATCTGTCAATTTGGCTGATCTCATGTACTGGCTATTTATCTGCAATCAAGCACACCTCTCATTTCCGACCAATTATGATACATGTTAATTTCGCCGATCTGACATTTGCAAGATATGTCAGGAATTAAAGATAAATAATTCTTTGAGATATCAGTATCGAATCTATTTGTGAGTGAGAGAAAATACTTGCAAGCTATCGCCAACATTATTAGCAAAAATATCTGACCTTAAAGGGGCTAATTGCCGCGCAATTGACACAAAACCTTAAATCGTATATATAATTTATAACCAATCTAATTTTTTCCTTTCTTTTCTAACTGTTATTCCTCTGAATTTAAGTGTAAGTAAAAAAATGAAATGTCCAGAATGTCAGCATGAGAATCCAGATACACAAAAATTTTGTGGTGAGTGCGGTCAAAAATTAGGGAAGATCCTGAAAACAGAAAAGGCGGTTCTCGAAACTGAAGGTGAACGCAAACATGTCACGATAATGTTTTCCGATCTATCCGGTTACGCAGCCATGACCGAAAGGCTCGATCCTGAGGAAGTAAAAGAGATCATGAGCCTCATCTTTGGCAAAATCACTGAAATTATCAATGGCTATGAAGGGGTTATCGAAAAGTTTATAGGTGATGCTGTAGTAGCAATTTTTGGGGTGCAAAAAGCCCATGAAGACGATCCGATTCGGGCAATCAGAACAGCAATAGATATACACGATGCAGTCGAGAGATTCAGTCACCAGTTTGAGGGAAACATTGGTCAGCCATTGACAATGCATACGGGCATCAACACTGGATTGGTAGTTACGGGAGAAATCGATGCCGAAAAGGGGACTCACGGATTAACTGGAGATGCCATCAATCTGGCTTCAAGATTAGAAGGTATCGCCAAGGCAGGTGAAATCATAGTCGGACCGGATACCTATAGCCAGGCGGTTAATTATTTTGAATTTGAAACCCTGGAACCTGCCAAGATCAAAGGCAAGCAAAAGCCTGTTAGTATATATAAAGTACAGTCAGTCAAAAAGGAATCTTTCAAGACACGTAGGTTGCATGGATTGCAAGCGGCCTTGATCGGGCGTGATAAAGAAATGACTATATTAGCTGAGGCCGCCCAACAGTTAAAACAAGGCCAAGGATCGATAATTACCATCTATGGTGATGCAGGGACAGGCAAAAGCCGACTCAAAAGAGAGTTCAAGAATATTTTAAATCTGGAAAATATCAAGTGGAGTGAGGGGCATGCATACGGCTACACCCAAAACATGCCCTATTATCCGTTGATTAATCTGTTAACCCATGCCTTTCATATTGATGAGGGCGATCCGCCTGAAGGGATCCGGAAAAAAATTGAAACCAGTGTCTCATATTTATTGGGTGAAAAAAACAAGTACACACCCTATATTGGCAGTTTGTTTGCATTAACCTATCCAGAGATTGAGGGGGTCAGTCCTGAATATTGGAAAGATAAACTGCGTGAATCTATTGAAGCGTTCCTTTCATCGCTTGTTGATCAGGGTCCAATCGTCATTTGTTTTGAGGATCTCCATTGGGCAGATCCTTCATTTATAGAACTTTTGAAAAGGTTGGTTGTAAGCATCCATCAGAAAGCGCTGTTCATTTGTACTTACAGATCGAATTTTACACTTTTCGACCGCGATCTTATAGACGACCTCAAAGACTTCTATCGAGAGATCCACCTCAAAGATCTTGCAACAAT
This sequence comes from Desulfobacterales bacterium, assembly GCA_020345745.1. Taxonomy (GTDB): domain Bacteria; phylum Desulfobacterota; class Desulfobacteria; order Desulfobacterales; family UBA11574. The sequence goes on along the minus strand of CP070768.1, from coordinate 1,837,911 downwards.
TGAATCGCAGGAGATGCTGAAATCATTGCTGGGTACACAGAGCATGCCGATCGAACTATATGAAGTTGTACGGCAAAAAGCAGAAGGGAATCCATTTTATATAGAAGAGATGATCAATTCGCTGATAGAGAGTGAAATTCTAACCCGTGACAACGGTAGTAACTGGAAGCTGAATCGTAAAATCACAGAAGCCGGTATTCCCGCCACCATTCAGGGAGTAATAACAGCACGTGTTGACCGGTTGGAAAAACAATTCAAACGGATTCTGCAGGAAGCATCAGTTATTGGCCGAACATTTCTCTACAAAATTCTCGAAAGGATTACGGATATCGATATCGGCGTAGACCAATCTCTTGCGGGATTGGAGGGCTTAGACCTTATCAGAACGCAATCAATAGAACCGGAGCTTGAATACATTTTTAAGCATGCTTTGATCCAGGAAGTGGTTTACAGCGGACTGCTGAAAAAGGAGCGACAAAAGATCCATGAACGAATTGCAATTATAATGGAAAAGGTTTTTCATAGTCGGCTTACTGAGTTCTATGAAACGCTGGCTTTTCACTACAAACAAGGAGAATCTATTACTAAGGCCTTTGAATATCTGGTAAAGTCAGGTGAAAAAAGTCTTGGAAGGTATTCTTTGGAGGAATCCCACCAGTATTTTTTTCAGGCTCTTAAGCTTATAAACATAAAAGCTAAAAAAACTAAAAAGGAACAAGATAAAGTCATCGATCTTATCAACAAATGGTCTCTAGCCTTTCATTTTCGGGGGGCTTATGGCGAATTAGTCGATCTACTTAAAGCATATGAAGATATGGCTGCGACTATTGATGATAAAGCAAAGATCGGATTGCTATTGACTTGGTTTGGTTATGCGTTAAGAGCCACAGAAAGATTAATAGAGTCGCATCAATATTTAGTTAGGGCTCTTAAGATAGGTGAGGAAACTGAAAACAAAAAAATTATTGGACTTTCGTGTGCCTATCTTGCCTTTACTTGTGCAGATATGGGCCTTCTTGATGATGCGGTCGCCTTTGGCGAAAGAGCATTAGGTATATATCAGCTTATGGAGTCAGATCTAGAACTCCTTCGTTTTTCCCACACATCTTTCGGTATGGCTTCTTGGTTTAGCGGTAATTACAAAAAAACCTATGAAACTGGAAAGGCTCTCATAGATCGTGGGGAGAAGAAATCTGATTTGAGATGTGTTGTCCAAGGCTACAATATATTAGGGTGGGCTAATGTCGTTGCTGGCAAATTTTCTTCTGCAATTGAATGCTTTGAAGAGGTAATCAAGGTTTCATTGGACCCAATATTTTCTCATCAAGCAAGAACGATGCTTGGCTTTAGCTACCTTTCGAGTGGCCAACTACTAAAAGCCCAGGAAGTCCTCGAAGAAGTTATAAAGTATAATGAAAAATTTGATATGCAGTATGTAGGGTCAGGTGCGCAAGCATTTAAAGGTATTCTTCTAATCGCTAAGGGCAATTTGGCTCAGGGAATAAAAATTTCGGAAAGTGTATCAAGGTCATTTAAGGAAAAAAATAGCAAATATCGCCTTGCCACCCACCACACTCTCTTGGGAAATGTCTATTTGCAGATGGTTCAAAGAAGAAGGCCGATTAGTCTTAACTTGTTAATTAGAAACATCGGATTTCTGGTGAAAAATATAATGTTTGTTGGTAAAAAGGCAGAGAACCATTTTAATAAAGCAATTGATGTTTCAAAAGACATCGGAGCCAAAGGCATACTGGGCCAAGCTTATCTTGGTTTGGGATTCCTGCATAATGCGAAGGGCAGAATAGAGCAAGCCCGGAAGTACTTCTCTGAGGCAGTTCGGGTATTTGAAGTATGCGAGGCAGAAGCATATCTGAAACAGGCACAGGAGGCTCTTTCGTCATTAAGCATATGAAGAAACTATTCACTATATACAAATTTAGTGTTGGGACTTTCATTGTGAAAAATGCTCTTATGGCTATATGTTTTTAATTTAACCATCTGGACCGTGCTAAAAAATATCTGTTCTCTATCACACTTTTTAAAGTGCCGCGTTCATGTATCTGCTATTGATCGCAGGGTTTGCACTATCAAAATATTTTGTGTCGTATGATGATATCTGTAAGGTGAGCGGATTGAAAAGATGATGGAAATCTTCCATAT
>CP070768.1:1831336-1835651 GCA_020345745.1 Desulfobacterales bacterium | reverse complement strand
AAGATCCGCAATCGCCCCTGTTTTGCTAAAGGAATCCTTCTCGGCAAACTCAGGGGCGTTTTTTATGGAGCTGGCAAAAGAAAAAGATACTTCTATTTAAAACACTTAAAAAGACGAAAGAAAGCGGTCGAAATCTTACAGGTCTTTATATGTTCTTGTAAGAAAGTACGTATTCGTCAACACATAAATATTAAATGCCCAACAAATTGGGGACAGTGGCATGTAGTTGGTAAGGTGTCCAGTGGATGTGTATATGCACTACAATGGATGAATGCATGCCGTGTATGCCCAGTGGTATCCTATTGTCCTGCGGTAGGAGGTAGAGAAGTAAATGGAGTCGTATGACATCCAGATCATAAAATTTAAAATTTATTATCTGGTTTTGAAAATAAAGTTTGCAGGCATAATGATTCTTTCAAACCCTCATGGTAAATATCCTCACGTTCATTTATTGCTTACATCCGATCAGAGAATCCTAATACTCTCAGCGAAATGTTGCCAATCAAGTTGAAGTTTGTTGAGTTGTCGTGGCGAGAGGGTACGTGCAAGATCACTAAAGGATGAGACAATAGAACCATTTGCAGGTACGTTTCAAACTATAAAAACATAACTCTTTGGGACCCCGATAGATACGACATCGAGTTTTACCGACCGGGAGTTCTTGCCCATTTAAGAGTACGCTGAAGGAAACAACCCCAATATATAAAATTCATACGTGGTCAGAAAAAATGAAAAACCCATAGGTTTTTTACATGTTTTCTTTTGAAAAAATTTAAAGATTTATGCTTATTAATTATTCATAATTATCTATAATTTATTTACATTATTGTAAATATGTCATTGCCAACTAAAGAAGAAGCATTTGGCGTAAACCACATCTATTAATGAAAAAAATAAAAAGGAGACAAGATGCATACTGACCGGGTTCTTAGGCAAATCGAAACCATTATTTTGAGGATTGTGAAAGATCTGAAAAAGCAAGAAGAAACTACATCGGAAAAGATCAACGCTCTGTCAAAAGTCATTAACAGCTATTCACGACTTCTTGAACGATCAAAGGTTGAAGATAAAGAACACATCGATATTCCAAGAGGGAATAAAACTCGCAATCTATCAAGAAATTAGCTGGGGTCAGGAAGTATTTTAAGGCGGATCAATACATCACTTGGCAGTTCAATCCTTTGAACTTGATATCACAACCCTCTAAATCATCTTCAAAATGTTGGATACATTGCAGGTATCGGTAATCATACGAAACAGAATATTTAAATGGTATAGATCCGGTGATCGATAGCGGATAGTTCGAATTGTACCGACTTTTACATGGACACTTATTCTCAATAGTTATCAGGAGCTTTTCTTTTTGCGACCGGCATTAAAAAGACGGAGGGTGAATACCCCCGCCTTTTTGTTTGTCTCTTTGTGTAATACCTACGGTGTATACCAGATCGGAGAGGTGTAGGCACGCTCCTGTGTAATCATTGGGACTTCTTTGTCAGGTGTAAGCCCGTAGTACTTCGCGTCGTAAGCTGTCCAGCGCGGCGTGGGGATTTCAATCACGCGGGCGTAGTAGACCGCCCGAAGCGCTGGATCGAAGTCCGGGTCTGTCCAGACCGTGATGAGTTCGCTGTCGCCGATGGTGTTGGTCCAGGTCGCTTTCTTGATGTCGACTGTGTTGCCCACCGGCGGCAACTTCCCATTGGCGTCGGGCTTGCGTTTTTCGGCATCCCCCCAAACAACGTCGTAAACCTTCTCATGCCGCTGGTTGTCGGCGTCGACCCAGCCCTTTACGATCTGGATGCGATCAAGGTTGCCATTGAGTGGATCTTTAAGGGCCGCTACCAAGAAGGTCGGAGCCTTTCCTTCCGGTGCATTGAACAGATCGCCGCCCATGGAAACGCCTTTGCTGTAGCCGATCACCGCTGGGCTTCGGGATGCGGCATCTGCTGGCACGAAGTCCCAACCGCCGAAGAAGCGTATGATCATACGTGGACCCGTGGTGGCGTAAACCTCTTTTCGCATCAACGCGTCGAAGATGGCCTTGCGGGTATTTTCGGTGGCCCAGACGCCGGCATAGCCGGAAGACGTCATCGACCAACCCTCATATTCCAAATCTCCTATTTTGGCCATAGGATGGGTCAGTCGTCCGGGGTTGGGTTCCGAGCCCGAATGTTTGCCGAAAAAGTTATCCTCGTCGGCTGTTGCCAGAGCGGTGTGGCTGTCTGTTGCGCCGATCAAACCGAACTTGTAAGGGTTCACGCCCTCACGTTGTTCGATCTGCAGACCGAGCTGCAGGGCGGATCGGGCGTATTCATACAGAAGCATATCTTTTTCCTTGGCCTCGCTCAGGTTGAGATTGCCCTTGTCCCAGGTCTCGTAATCGGCGAATTCATCGTTGCGGGAAAGAAAGGGGTGGGCTTCGCCGTCGCCCTTAATCTGGGTCACCTCGTAAACCGGTTCCCAGCGAATTCTGTTTTCAGCGTATTTGCGATCAACTTTCTTACCATCATAGGATTCGACCAGCGGGAACATGATGCCGTTGCTCAGGTTGCCGTTGTGCGGGATGGCCAGGATTTGGCCCCCGGTTTTGTCTTCGTAGGTCTGTAGCCAATTCCACAGATCTCGCGGGTTGGGACTGCCGGGAGTTTCTGTCGTGTAAGGTTCCATCATGCTCGCCTTGGCCGCTCCATCGCGGTATATGACAACGCGGTGCAAATTAGCACCTGGTGGGATTTGGGAAGTCCACTCATAGCCGATAAAGGCAGTGAATTCCCCAGGATCGTTGGACGCTTCGGCCGCTTCGATAATCTCATCCCAGGCATTGCGGTATGGGATTGATCCCGGTGGGAGCATCAAGGCCTCAGGAAGGGTTCCTTTGGAAAACATATCGATCAGCTCAGCAGCGGCTTTCACAGCCTGCTGGCCTCCTTCCTGAATCCATCCATACCAGCGACGACCTGTTTCGTCGGCTAGCATCTTGGGATCACCACTGAGAAGCCGCGGAAAGAAGCCCAAACCGTCCGAATGGTCGGCCACAACCAGGAAATCTAGCGGTCTTGAAAGTTTTGCGTGCTGTCCAGTCGAGGTCACCACCTCCTCGCCTTTGGCAAAACGGTACGCATCCCTTGGGCCGAGCCGGGCACCAAACAGACCGGCATCCATTGAGTAGGAAGTATGCAGATGAGTGTCGCCCCAGAAAACCTGCATTGGAAAATTGCGGTCGGCATAGGGGGAATAGGGCCTTTCAGGGAAAGCGTTATCTGTAACCTGCTTGCTGGTGGCTTCCCCAACGAGGCCGCTCGATTTAGCGTATGCGATAGTCGGCGTGACAATCAGTATGATGGCGAGGGCGCTCAGTGTCAGTCGTCTCAAATGTTGCATTTTCATCTGTCAGTCCTCCTTGTCTAATTCAATCGACGCAAAAATTAAAAAAAACACAAGCATGAAAGGCAATGTTCCTTGAAACCACAGGACCAGGAATCAAATCAAAGAGACCGCCGCTCACTGGATCAGTTTACAGAAAATCACGCAAGCAGCACTCAACAAGGCGTTTATTCGATCAGGTTTCGGCAATTGTATCCGTATTTATCAGTTTGAAGCAAATGAGATATCTTGGCAATATGAAATCCATTAAAATTAACTAATATCAAATTCGAACGGTAAATATCAAGACAAGATTATTTTACTGACTTTTCTTCGAAATCCAAAATATTTCGAGCCGTGATTTATAAACCCTGAAGGGAGTCAGAAGTCTGGAATTGTTATCGAAAAATTTTGGCTTGGTGATTATACAGTTTATTGATTTTTCCAACCTCAATTTAGATTTACATATGATGATATGATCAACTACGATATTCGTATTTAGTTTGTTAGAAGGATATCAAAGCGCCTTACATAGTTCGCAATTATTTGGGGTCCGTGTTCAATCACTACCTTTCTTTGATATGGTATTGATAACCGAGACGATTTCCTGACTCAGCACGGCAATGGCTCGACTCTTTGCAGATACGATGGCTTCGTAATCTTCTGTTGATACCGGTTCTTTGATAAAGCTGTTTTTAACCACAGGTTCATTGGTGTCTTTCTGTTTTGCGACCGACCAGGTGGCATCCAGAATAACATGTGTTCCAAACTGGCCGTCAAACTGCTCGACATTCAATTTAATACGGTAAGTAGGAGAGAACTGATCTTTCCAAGGATACACAGCCACTCGGCTCATGGGTAACAGAATGGAAATGTTTTTTGCCAAAACGCGTAGAAAATCTTCCTGCAGCGGGCTGGCCCATCGATTAAATTCAGACACCTCGACGCGGTT
>CP070768.1:1828622-1831236 GCA_020345745.1 Desulfobacterales bacterium | reverse complement strand
GGGTGTATACCGTTTACGTTTGTTGCTTATGTCAGCTCCTTTCTGTTGTTGCTGACTTAGAGCTTATCACATTGTCTAAATTTTGGGGACCACCGCTGTCTACCCAAATATTTCGGTTAGGGATAGGGATTTTAGCCCGCCAAGCTATCGGCGGGAAAACCTTTCGCCTCAGGAGCGACCTCGTCGCGTTGCATAAAATCGTGATACGATTTTATTACCTTAATTACATAAATTTATTACCTCAATTACATATAAATAAGCATGACATTATTAACCAATTCGAGGCTGACGAAAAAGTCTTCTAATTGATTTTTTTCTATAACATATCGATATACAAGGTAAATATAATTTCAAAAACTCAATTTGGGGACATGCTGCTTTATTGGCATTCCTCTTGCACCCACTGGATTGTATTCGTATTTTTAAAATTTCTTTAAAAGATTGAAATCATTTCATCAACCGAAGCAAAACCATCGAATTTTGGTAAAAGGACATGAATAATGGGTATTTCAGCCATGACATTAGCTTTAATCGATAATGGAGGCAGACGGTTAGGTATTGACAGACGACAATATTCGTATACGGACCACATCCCAAACAGCAGATCAACGGAGGATCGGAGAAGTGGAATCGATCGCAGGTATGGTTCGGAGCGAAGAAACGGTGAGGATCGAAGGAGTGATGAGATCGTCCTAAAAAAAATAAAGAGACCGTCAAACGATATGAGAAGAGGGGTAGACCGTAGGGTTGATTCCGATCGTAGAGCAGCACTTACAGCGATCAAGGTTGATTAATATTCAATTAAACTAAAAAATCGAAGCAGAGACGATGTTATAGTAGCGTCCCTGCTTTTTATTTTGAGACGTTTGAAAAACTCAAATTAGGATGAGATTTTACCACTAGTATCCGGTGGCGGTTTGATATTCAGATCGCTTATCTTATATAGCAATGTTTTGTAACTAATCTTTAAGATTTTTGTCGCTTTGGTTCGGTTCCAGCCTGTTTGATCGAGTACATGCGAAATGATTTCTTTTTCGATTCTGTCAAGCGCTTTTCGCTTTATTTTTTTTAGGGAAAAAGCTGCATGATTGGGCGAATTTTCACCCTGAAAATTGAGGAGGTCGTCGATAATAGAAGCCTCGTTCGTGCCGGTTGCGACGAATCCTGAGTTAGACACCATTTCAGACTTGAAAGAAAGTTCATTGATAACCTCTTCCCAGTTGCCGACTACCAGGCAGCTTTTAAGTATATTCTGGAGTTCCCTGACATTACCCGGCCATTGATAGGATATCAGTCTATCCATAATGGCATGGTCGGGTTTTATTAACCGCTTATCTCCAAACTGAGAGGCATATTTTTCCAAGAAATAATCGATTAAAAGAGGGATGTCTTCAGGTCTTTTGCGAAGAGGAGGTATATATATTTTAATAATATTGAGACGGTAATAAAGGTCTTCTCTGAAAAGCCCATTTTTCACTTTTTCGTTAAGTTCTTGATTGGTAGCCGCTAAAACCCAGGCATCTGTTTTCATCTCTCTTTCAGAGCCAAGAGGGGCAAATTCACCGCTTTGAAGAACATGAAGGAGTTTGGACTGTAAGTTGAGTGACATATCACCTATTTCATCCAAGAATAGAACCCCTTCATTGGCCAGTTCGAATTTGCCGCGCTTTTTTCGATCAGCCCCGGTAAAGGCACCTTTCTCGAATCCAAACAACTCGCTTTCAAGTAGCCCCTCAGGTAGTGCGGCACAGTTAACCTTGACAAAAGGTTTATCTTTTCGACCTGAACTATGATACAGGTTCTGTGCAACAACTTCTTTGCCGACACCACTCTCCCCAGTAATAACAACATTTAACCCTGTGTCTGAAACATGGGCGACGAGCTCCTTGATTCTCTCAATACTTTCACTTATTCCGACGAATGGGACTAACATGGATTTAATTTATTCCAATATTTGAAACGTTTGATTTAAGTAGATAGTAGATCTTTAATCATTGTGTAAAGTTCAGATAGTTCAAAGGGTTTTTCCAATACCGCATCAACATTCGCTTCGGCAGCCAGTGCTTCAGGATGCTCTCCCCATCCAGTTATGGCAATAACGGGTGTATCAGGAAATTTATTCTTAATTATAGAGATAACGGCAATCCCGCTGATATTGGGCATTACGAGATCGGTTATCACCAAGTCAAAACCTGATTTTTCATTTTCAAGCAATTTAATTCCATCTAAACCGTCAGAAGCTGTAGCAACATCATAATTCTTTTTGCTTAAAAAAATTATCGAGTGTACGTAGAATTTCTTTACTGTCATCAATTATAAGCAGTTTAAATGGTGGGATCATTTTAGCTTATTCCTCAATTGAGCGATAACGCTCAGTTGAAAATTGTTTATCACACATAAAACCGATAACCAATAACATATAACCAGTAGCGAGTAACAGCGTTTTAACTTGATAATGTTATTATAATATTATGAATGGTATTTCAAGCATATTCGTCTTTTATGCACAAGGCGAGACGAGATCTTTGGAATAGCATTTTTTCTAACCTATTTGTTCCCAAAGAGCTGGATTTGTCAACAGGCTCAAAGTCCGGGTTCTTAGACTGGGCATGGT
>CP070768.1:1824294-1828522 GCA_020345745.1 Desulfobacterales bacterium | reverse complement strand
GTCAGCGTGTGAACGAGGTTAATTCTTTGGGCTGCCATCATGCAGCAAAGAGCAATCCATGCCGCTGCCTTTGGATCTGCTTCTGCGCTTTTCACATTTTCGGTATATGTATTTATAACAAGAAGATACGGTTGATAACACGCTTTGCACAAGTGCCCGTTCCCCAATGGGTTTGGGTGCCTGGGATGTTTAATGGTGATCAGAGGCAGTTTTTTTTCACATTTCTGGCAGTATGCCATATTGTATCTCCGCAGGGTGGAACGTTAACAACAAGCCATCTCAAAAATACATCTAACGCCCAATTACAGTGTTGCGAGCCTCATCAAAATATTCACATACTCCCATGTATGCTGCGCTTTTACATCGGCTCGCGCCTTGTCCTTGATCGTGATACATATTTTTGAGATGGCTTGAAGTAAAATATATAGAAAACGCCGCTGGAACTCAATAGGATAAAATGTCGCTTAAGTTTTGTACGCTAATTTTGATCGTTACCCTACGGCACAGATCGGCTGGATAAAATTTTTTGAAAGGCAAAATTAAATATATTATTTTCTCACTAGCAACGGCGCGTACATGTCAAATGAGATTTTTATCAATGAATGAACGATCTGCCTTCGATAATTTGTACTATAGCGCCTGGTTAGTATAAATTGTAATACTTCAATTATAAAACTGAATCTGCTAATATTTTGCCTTTAAAAAATACCATCCAGCCGAATCAAAGCTCCGGCATAGACGTTCAGAGGGAATTCCTTGACTTTAACTTAATTAGAACCTGCTCCTTATGGGTCATGATTATTTGCTCAAATAAAGTTGTTGATTGAAAAATCTTCCTGTATGACTATCGAAATAGAGTTTTGAACCATTTATTTTCAGTTAAAAGAAAGCTCGGCTAGCCTTTTTGGTATGATTACCAACATTCGAAGGAAACGCTTCAGGCGCTTGTAAATTGCAGCGGCTTGGAAATTTATCAAAAAATAGCAACAAAAACTTATGACAAATATGGACTACGATGTTGTCATCGCCGGCGCCGGACCTGCCGGATGCGCCGCAGCATACGATTTGTGCGTAAACAAAAGACGTGTTCTTTTGCTGGACAGATATGAATTTCCAAGGGAAAAGGCCTGTGCCGGCGGATTGACCCCAAAGACGCTCAAGGCCTTACGATACTCGGTTGAACCGGTGATAAAAAGGGTCTGCGACCGCATGCTCATTGGCAAGGATATGCGCCAGAAGGTGCTGTTGAAAAGCAGATATTCCATTTGTGCCATGACCATCCGCTCACAGTTTGATGCCTTTTGCTTAGAAAAAACATTAAAAAGAGCGGCATTTTTTCATGTTGTAAAAACCATTGAGCGCATAGACGAAACCGACACCCATGTGGATGTTCATACCGATAAGGGAACCATTCGGGCAAAATATCTTATTGGTGCAGACGGGGTAAACAGCAAAGTTAGAAAATTAACCGATGCGTTTAATAAAATAAAGAAAGGCTTTGCCATTGAGGGTATATTACCGATGGACGGGACAAAATCGGCTGAGATGGAGTTTAATTTTGATGGGGCTATATCCGGATATTGCTGGGTGTTTCCCAAGAACGACCACATGAACGTGGGGCTCTACAGCAGCCTTGGATCTGAAAAACTGTCAAAGCAAAAATTGTTCCGGTTTGTAAAAAGAAGATTCGGCGGTGACACTGTCGACCGCATTAATGGTTACCCCATCGGCATCGGTGGATGGGACTATGTACCAAGAAAGCATCGAACGGTTCTTGTCGGCGATGCGGCAGGTCTGGCTGATCCGCTGCTGGGTGAAGGCGTATTTTACGCGGTTAAAAGCGGACAAATGGCTGCTGCTGCCGTTGATCGAGTTTTGCCTGAAGAAGCTGGAGTCGGCCCGGTTTATAATGATCTTATTTCCGGAATCAAAAGGGATTTACTTGTTTGTTATCAAACGTCGCAATGGTTTTATCAATATCCGGGTGCCGGTTATGCGGCAATGACCTTTTTCCCAAGTAAGTGTGCCCTGGTAAAAGGTTTTGCTATGGGGTGGACATTGGGGAGAATTATAAAACAAAGTTATCGCCTTCCTTTCAAAAAAATCTGACCCGCATCCCAGGTTCCTGACCCCCGCATATTGTGATATCAATTGTCTTGACATACAATATAGGGAAATCTATACTGTGCAAAGAGATTGAAGGTTTTTTATGAATGGGTAGGAGATGCTATATATGAATGATTTGTTAGAAACAGCGTTGAAAAATGAAATCGATGAAATCGCGGGAAGAATCGCTGCCATAATGAAAAAAATCGATGCGCTTAGCCCTGAAACAAAAGAAGAAAAGCCCCAAGAGGAACAGCTTCCAAAAGATCAGGTCGAAATAACTGAAGAAGTCATACCCGAGAAACCTTCCTAAATAGTTTCCATCCATAAGTGGCTATTTTTCCGATGAGCAGCGTTTTCCGCGGGTTTCCGCCCGCAAAGTGCCTCTTGTACGCCTCGGGCGAAAACCCTTGTGCACCTTGACCATCAAAAGAATCCCTCATTTATGAATTGGCAACGACCTGGTAATCAAATGGTTTTGTGAATGGGCACAAAATAGCATATCCAAGCAAGCTATTAAAACTTTTTAAAAAAAGTGTTGCATTTTATTAAATAGTATGTTTATAAAAATAAAATCGTGTATGTTTTTATAAAATGCGGCTATGCTGCTCTATTTGGCGAAATTCCCGCATTTTAGGGGCTGATGAATTTAATTTAAAGGTCTCAATGGATACAATGATGTTTGAAACTTTCCTTCAAAGGGTTTTCGAAGCGACGGGAATAACATCCCAAAACGAGTTGGCATCTGTTTTAAAGATCAATCGATCAGCCATTACCCAAGCCAGAAAAAAGAACGCCATTCCAGACAAATGGATATTAAAACTGTTTCGATCTTATGGGTTAAATCCTGACTGGGTTGAATCCGGATCCGGCCCAGCATTTATAACGGCATCGCAAGATACAGATTCGAAATATAAGGATATACCTAAGGTAAAAGCCCGGCTGTGCGCGGGCGGAGGATCTTTTGAAGTTGGTTCTGAGATTGAAGGATATTATGCATTTCGCAAGGACTGGTTGAGTGACAAGGGCGTCATCAATAAAATGGTATTAATGGATATATTCGGCAACAGCATGGAACCCGAAATAAAAGATGGCGATACCATTCTTATCGATGAATCTCAAAAAGATATTCTGGCAGGTGCGATATATGCCATTGGCATCGATGATACGATCATGGTCAAAAGGTTGGAAAAACACCCCAATAAACTTGTGCTGGTCAGTGATAACAAAGACTATTCCCCGATCTATCTTGAAGGAAATGATATAAACAGTGTTCGCATTATTGGAAAAGTTATCTGGATTTGCAGAGAATTAAGATAAAGTAGGCATTTTTTTTGTCTAATGTGTTGATTAAAATTAACATATAAAGATAATAATAAACAAAAAGGGGGTAAACAATGCAACAACGATTCTGTTCTTGCGGTTGTGCTGTTTGGGTTCAATATCTCTTTCACCGTACGAACTTACAAATCATATTCAGATCGAAAAGCGATCGTATAGACGATTATCTTACCCGATGTCCTTGTTGCGGAAAAAAATTGGATGTCAATGAACTTGGCTATTGAGAGGGATGGAAAAATGGCAAAACATGAATTTTATTTAGATTATCAGGACTATTACGAATACCACGGCAACACCGCTGTTGAAATGACCAGAAAACTCGGAAGCAAGACGATCAAGCGGGATTGGATATTATTCGATTCTGCCAAGGATGCTCAAAATTTTTTCAATGATAATTGCATTGATTTCAGGAGGTAACAGTGCTTGAACGAGTCCTTTATGGAATTGTCGACTGTATTTTCATGGTGTTATTTTTAATGATGTCAATCTTGAGTGTATTGATTGTGGGTGTAAGGTGATAACGCATCCCCCCTTATAACAATTCTCCGAAACTCCTCCTTGACCGCCATTGTTGCCTTAGTATATGCTATAAATTCTGTTGGCCATCTCAACAATACATTTGACGCTTGATTGCGGTGCTGCGTTTTTTCATATGCTGCCTTTGGCCCCTTCAGCGTCTCGCGCCTTGTTCTTGTGCGAGGTCTGCATTTTTAAGATGGCTTATAGTAAATCTTATTGCTGTGTATTGAATTCACGAAAGTGGATACCCCTTGAAGTTTAG
>CP070768.1:1820552-1824194 GCA_020345745.1 Desulfobacterales bacterium | reverse complement strand
GCTTTTTTTTGCGCTGGGAAAGGAGGTAGCTAAAAACGAAGACAATTATTAGGTATGACGTTAATTAAAAAAACCAATTAAGGAGGAAAACAGATGAAGAAATTCTTTATCGCACTGCTGGCAATTACGCTAGTCGCCAGCCTTTTTACGATTGCTGCTGCAGAAGACAAGCTGTCTTTGAGCGGCACCATGCGCGTCAGAGCTTGGGACGTAGAAAATTACTCAGACTTTGATGACGGCAACAAGGCGGATGAGCAGTCCTATTGGGATCAGCGTATGAGGATTGGTGGCGCCATCAAGGCCAATGATGCTGTATCCGGGCATTTTAGGCTCGACTTTTCCGAAAGCCAATGGGGCAGCTCCAGTTGGACAGGCAGCAGATATGGCTCAAGCGGCAGCACTCCGATCCAGGTCGACAGGGCTTACTTACAGATTGTCCAGGACTTGTACACCTTAAAAGCCGGCCAGCTCTATTTTTCCACCGGCCCAAGATACATTGTCTATGACAACAACACCACCGGTATCACGGCAACCCTTAAGCTGCCTGTGGTCATCGATCTGCACTATTCCAAGTTGGACGAAGATCAGACAGAGGCATTAACGCCTGCGGGAATCAGTGCGCTAACTGACGAAGACCCGTTTACCACAGAAGACCTCGATGCCTTTGTCGTCCAGGCAAAATACGCGGCAGACACGTGGTCCGTGGGTGGCTTCTATGCTCTCATAGAGGACTCGTCAATTTTGGATAATTCACCCGAGGCGTTTGGTGTGTTCGGTAGTGTTGCCCTAGGTCCAGTCAACTTGGTGGCCGAAATCGACATCTTCGGCGGAGATGCATCGCCGACTGTCGAGTATATGGGAGAACAGGTTTTCATAAATGCCGAATGGAAAATGGACACGTTGATTTTGGGCGGGGACATTTACTATGCTGCCGCTGCAGATCCGAATGAGATTCAACTTGAAGGTTTGAACAACTTCGGCGATTTTCAACCCACTACTTACGGTGCCTTTGTTGAAGACTATGTTCCTTTTCCAGGTTCCGGTGTTCACGACTTTACCGGTGACAGTGCCGGTGTGACTGGCGCATCGATTTACGCCAAGTTCTCACCCATGGAAAAGCTCACGTTGTGGGGCCAGGTCGCTTATTTAGAGCCGGAAGAAGATGAAAACACTTCTATTGACGATCTGACCGTCCTCAACCTTAGTGCACAATATGAGTTTGTGCCCAGCGCCACCATCGCGGCCTTGTATTCCACCTCCTTGGTGTCAACGGATAGCGGTACAGTGCCTGATGATGACGCAACGACGCTTGCTGCCAGACTGCAGATTAAATTCTAGCAGCTGTTCTGTAAACCTTACAAAAAAAGAAACCCGCCTTTTGGTGGGTTTCTTTTTTTTTATCTCAACTGATGGGCGCAAACCTATGACCAGTTTTAGGGTTGCTTCAGTTCATCAAGAATGATAAATAGCCTTTCGGGAGGGGATGCTTTTCATTGAAACAGAAAAAGATATATAACAGCCTGCACTTTTTCATTATATTCATCGTTTTTCTTTTCACAACCGCACTGGCCAACACCCCGTCAAAGGTATTGATTCTACCTTTTAATATTCACTCCGACAAAGACCTTTCTTTTCTGCAACAGGGCATCAAGGATATGCTCTCCACACGCCTGGCTTACGAAAATAAGGTGGTGCTCTTCAGCAACGAAGACGTGCTTAAGATTATTGAAGAAATAAAGGATAACATCAGCGATCAGGTGGCCCTTGCATCAGGTGAAAAGCTAGGCGCCGATTATGTCATCTTCGGAAGCTTAACTGTTTTGGGAGACAGCCACAGCACTGATGCACAATGTATGGCTGTTCAGCAAAAAAAAGCAATGGTCACGTTTAACCAAACCGGAAGTAATCTGGGCGATGTGATTTCGCATATCGATGGGTTTGCTCATCAGATCAATGAAACGGTTTTCGGACGTGCGCCCGCAGTAACCAAGCCCTCACAACCCGTAGCAGCAAAGCAGCCTTCCGAAAGCTATCGCCAACATCCGGATACATTATTGGAAAAAGAGATCGGAGGATATTCACAAACCCCTTATGAGGGTCAGGCACCAGCAGATAAGGTGAGTTATTTTGCCTGGAAAAGCCGCTCGTTTAAAACCAGAATTGCGGGGATTGCCGTGGGGGATGTGGACGGTGACGGCAACAATGAGACTGTTTTTATCAGTAAAAATACCGTGCATATATACCGGTATGTAAACAAGAAATTTCTGAAAATCGGTGAAATAGAAGGCAAAGGCGATATCCCCTATATTGGTGTCGACGTGGCGGACATCAATCGTAACGGCAACGCCGAGATATTTGTCACCCAGTTGGTGCGCGTCAGCAACCAATTAAATTCCTTTGTATTGGAATGGGACGGCACCAACTTTACAAAGATTATCGACCAATCAAACTGGTTCTATCGGGTGATAGATGTTCCCTTGCGGGGAGGGAAACTGCTATTGGGGCAAAAGCACAGAAGGGACAATATCTTTAGCAACGCCGGCGTATTTGAGATGGCATACAAAAATGGCCAATATGAGCCCATACAACGCCAAGCCCTGCCAAAAAACATCAATATTTACGATTTTACATATGGTGATGTGTTAAACGACCGCCGGGAAATGATCGTTGCTTTTTCCCCAAGCGACTATGTCCGAATTTTGGAAAGCAACGGGAATGAGGAGTGGAAAAGCGTCGATAAGTACGGTGGCAGCCGTACGTATTTTGACAAAGCCTTTAAGGGTTCCCCGTCAACGGAAGAACAGGAACGTATCTATATGAAACAGCGGATTCACCTGGTCGACATCGATAACGACGGTAAAACCGAAATGGTTGTGGTCAAGAACAAGGATGCAACCGGAAGGACGTTTTCCCGAGTCAGGTTATATAATAGTGGGAACATTGAATGTTTAGTCTGGGATGTGATTGCCATGCGATTGAAATGGCGAACCCATACCATTTCCGGATACATCAGCGATTATGTGGTCGAAGATTTGAACAATGACGGGAAAAAAGAGCTGGTTTTTTCCGCGGCTTCTGGTGGCGGATTCATTCCCGGCAAGGAAAAAAGCTATATTGCAACGTGGGAAGTTAAAACAAAGCAAGAATGATCTTTTCTCTACACAATTATATTTGACATTTATGGTGTTATTCTTTACATCAAAAGCAGCTATTTTCAGTGGTTCGAGAAATTACAGCTTGTCGCAACTTTGCAAAAACTAAGAACAAGAGGGTTTCAGGGTTTTTTTGAAAGGAGATATCTTTTTCGTTTAGCACATTATCACCCAGTGACCCAATATTTATGATTTTTTTAAAAACTTGTTTGAGTTTTCTGAAAATAGTCTCAAATCATACATATTGTGTCACGCTACTGAAACGAGATTGATATCGACTGGAAGAAAAATTCTGAAGCCCGTGTATGTAACATGGACCCAAAATTTTAAAAAGTTGCCATATACCTTTTCAACATATAGAAATCGTTATCGATTTTTTACCCTTAATTTCGGCTAATAAAACAATTTGAAAGGAGGTTGAGGAATGAAAAAACTTTTTATCGTTTTGTGTGTCATCGGTTTGATTCTCTCAAGCACGTCTTTTCTTTTT
>CP070768.1:1817681-1820452 GCA_020345745.1 Desulfobacterales bacterium | reverse complement strand
ATATATACTATCCAAAAAAACCGAATGATGAAAGAACTCATAAACATTGGAATAAAAAATCAGGGTCTAATGACCCTGCATATGCTGTGCTGTATTAATTCAACTGCCTATACGCCCCAAAGAGCCATCGCGATGAAACATTGGTTTAGCCGTGTTATTCGAAAAGGTAGCAACCAATCAAATCATTCCCAATCTCCTTCTATGGTCGTTTAATTAGCCTGCTTTCAGCATAAAAGTAGCTTAGAGCTACCGTTTGGTTCAAATTATTGAAGAGATCCCTCACTGATACTTAGCAGCCACGTCCTTCCAGGCGGGACCTATGACTTTTTTTTCTACTCGCGTTTGTCCATGGGGGCCTAGCACAACTCGGTTGCCCCAAAGTCTCGTGCTGCAGTTCCTATCACAAGACATTTCGACCCCTACCACAACCCTATCATTTAGGGGTTTGACAGACTTCGGTAATCGCTGTTCATCGACCAGAATCTTGCATTTATTCTCCTCCTCGTCGCACTCAGCAAGGATCGAGAAAGTGCCCACGCCGCCCCTTTCGGGAATAATTGCGGTTGGCGGTGCGACTGTTGGGTCAGACAAAGGGGTTCCGTCGGGCCCGAACAGTGCCAGCGTTAAGGTTGTCGGGTGAAGGCCGATTGCTTCGGCTTGGTCGGAGTACGGTGAAGGTTGCACAAAAAAAGTGTATACAACACGCTCGGATAATCCGGGTTCTCCCCAATGCCAAGAAAGAACATCGATCCACCTTTCTGGTTTACTATCCAAGGACGAATTCTGTGCCCAAGTCGATGCCGGGCCCAATAGGAAAAAGAGCGCAAAAGCCATCGCACCAATGATCGATTTGTTCGACGCCATAATGAAATCCTCCTTTCATGATATAGCGATTAGTCGAAACCAATACGAGTTCTGAATTTATACAATTATTTATGGTGATTCGATTAAAGTGTATCTAATGACTTCAAAATAAGAAAAGGCTGCAAGAACATACATGATCCCATCTTATGTCCGGCCCTGAATACAGAGTGATGTCCCTTACCTTGCCACTATCATAACTTACTGAAAATGTTATGTATCAAATGGATATCATAAAAATTTGGGTGCTGTCAAATGTTCAAATATATAGCAGTTTGGTTGGCAGTTTAAGTTATGTTGCTAGTATTGTATTCACTTCCTTTAATTCTTCTTATCTTCTTCCAGTAAAATTTAAAAAATATATTTAATTTATATTTAATTCTTCTAATTCCCTTCCATTTGGTTCTTTTTCTTGTTATCTTATTCCTGACCAGCGGAATAGGAGGTAAATAGAAGAACAAGCCTCACCTTTCCGTGGTCATTAAAATCCTGATAATCAGGGCCTCAGGGCGAAAGGAGAAGTAATTCACATGAAGTCTGAACTCCTGAGGAAAAGACAATTAGTTGCTCTGTCTGAGCGACCTCTAAAGAGGCAATTGGCATTCTGAGATCCAACCACGGGGTTACCCGGGCGAACTCGAATTATGATGCAAGTCATGCTTACAATTTTGTAACTAACCTTGTAACCAACTGAATGTATTGCTAATATGAACTTTCCGCGAATTCTTCAATAAACCTCATAATTTCAGTTGGATAGGCGAACTCACAACAAAATAGCAGATAGCAACACACCAGCCTTTAAATTTGGGTAAGTTCTGACTGAATTCAGAAAAAAATTAAAAAAAATGAAAAAGTGCGGGACAAATCATTAAGAGTATGCTACTACAAGCTATAATCCTGTAGCTTGTAGGTGTAGAGTGAATCTAAAGGAAATATTTACAACAAATTTCAACATGTTTTTCAAATGGCGAAAAGCTAAGCTGGTCAAAACACTTATAGAGCTGCGTGATAAATACCTTCAATCACAAAATAGAGTCAATCAGTTAGAAAAAGAAAACACTCTGCTGAAAAAACAACTTGAGAAAGACAAAATCAAGGCCACCAATAAGGAGGTCAATAAACCTTCATCAAAACAGGCCGAATGGGAAAAAGGCGGCTCCAAAAAGAAAGATAAGGGGAAAAAGAAACGTAGGGGTGGAAAACAGAAACCGCGTCAAGGCGCAGGAAACCGCACAAAGAATAAAAAGCCAAACCAAACGGCTTCAGCCGCAGTTGAGCAATGTGATATATGTGGCAAAGATTTAGGAGATCAACCAGATCTTGAAAGTTCAAACGAGCGCATTATTGAAGATATTCCCGACCCGCCCGAAGAAACGAACGTAACGCTGGTAACACAGCAAAAAAAGTATTGTGCAGATTGTCAGCAAGTTATTACAGCCAAATCCGATCTTGCCTTACCTGGCGCGGATATCGGCTTAAATGCTACTGTGTTAACCTGCTATCTTTGGGTGGCCGCATGTTTGCCCTATACCAAGATTAAAGAATATCTGTGGATTTTTTTTCGGTTCTCGATATCGACATCCGGACTTAGCCGACATGTAATCAGAGTAGCTGAGATAATGAAAAGTATTCATGCTGAAATCCTCACGCAAATCAACGACGGATCAATCTTACAGGCTGATGAAACCGGCTGGCGCGTTAGAGGTAGCCCCTGGTGGCTTTGGGTGTTTGGCACACAGGATGCCGCATATTTTACCGTAGATAAATCCAGAGGGACGAAGGTTGTCCGCCGTGTGCTTGGCGAAATATTTTTGGGGGTCTTGGTGGTAGATGGCTGGAGTGCGTACATGTCTCTTGTATGCGAACAGCAAAGCTGCATGTCGCATTTGCTTCGCAAAATACGCAAGTTT
>CP070768.1:1805114-1817581 GCA_020345745.1 Desulfobacterales bacterium | reverse complement strand
TTAGTTGGTGTTTGTGAGGATATATTCGCTGCGAATCGAGACTCTGCTTATGCAATATATCGGGTCGTTTTTCATGCGTCAATGGGTTAGATTCATCAAATTTGATGCCCCGGCTGCTTGTTGAATTGAAACGGAAATCCCGCCAACGGGGCAGTGGGGAGTTTTATTGCCGAAAGATCTGAATTATGACAAAGACAATGGATAAAACACATGTTTTGGCTGGCGATGTCGGTGGAACAAAAACGAACCTGGGACTTTTCCTTAAGGGAAAAGAGCGCCCAATGCCAAAAGTAATTGAAACCTTTTCGAGCCAGGAAGCACCTGGTCTGGAACAGATCATCCGGCAATTTCTCGACATCCATAAGGTTGCTGTTACCCATGCATGTTTTGGGGTTGCCGGTCCGGTAATAAGCGGTAAGTCCGAAACAACGAATCTCCCCTGGAATATTGACGCAGATCGGATCAAAACACAGTTTGGCTTTCATCATGTTGGGCTGGTCAATGATTTGACTGCCACTGCCATGGCCATCCCGCTATTAAACAAAGATGAATTCTTCTCATTAAATCAGGCAGACGCCTTAAAAGACCAGAATATCGCCCTTATCGCTCCCGGAACAGGTATGGGTAAAGCCATACTGATTCGTCAGGACAATCGATACGTGCCAGTACCGTCAGAGGGCGGCCATGCTGATTTTGCACCGAATAACGAGGCAGAAATGCAGCTGTGGCAGCACCTTCATCAGCATTATGGCCATGTGAGTATAGAGCGGGTAGTTTCCGGATCAGGTTTGGTAAATATTTATAACTGGTTCATATATTCAGGCCGATTAAATGAACCCGATTGGTTAAAGCAAAAGCTAAAAGCAATGGACCCGGCCAAAGCCATCACAGAAGCTGCATTGGCGAGCAGAGATCCTGGTTGTGTTGACGTGCTGAATATGTTTGTCTCCATCTTCGGGGCTGTTGCCGGTAATTTAGCCCTTACTGGGATGACTACAGGCGGGGTTTATCTGGGGGGCGGAATTCCGCCAAAAATTTTATCCAAATTAAAAGAAAATATCTTTATGAAAGCATTTACCAACAAGGGGCGTTTTAAGGGTTTTCTTGAAAAGATACCCGTTAGGGTTATTCTGAACGGTAAGGCAGCCCTTATCGGCGCGGCATATTGTGCGACAATGGTTAAATAACATTCAAATGCTTTAAAATATATATTCCGTATGTCAACATGCCTGGTTGTCCGATCAGGTCACCCCCCCGATTTACCGGTTGCTCGATTCAATATTAAGCAACACAAATATAGCTTATTTTTTATTGCCTAGCTACCCTGTCTTGCAAGGGCTTAAAGTCAAAATTGAGCAAATCAGTAAAGGATGCTTGCGCCTTATCAGGTACAACCTGCCACCAGATTAAAATATTATCAACACGATATAAATAGTGTTGAAATCCCATTCCTTGGGTCTGGAAATGAACATTTTCACCCATCTTGCTGTAAGTTAAGGGTGCGAAAACAGCTGTTCCTTTTGCAATTTTCATTGCCATTTGCATCAGGTTTGTTTTAGCCTTTTCTACATTTTCATAGATGCTTACGTAAAGCGTATTTCCTGAATCTTTATCTCCATATAAGACAATGAGATTCTCACAATCATCAAGCTTTTTATCGTGCATTTTGTTGATGATCCGGGTGGCTTCTTTGTTTTGAAGAACCTTAGCCAGCCCTAAATCAGCTAATTTGTCGGGAAGGTGATGGTTGCTATTGCTGCAGCATAGGAAAACAAAAAGGCTTAGCAAAATGAATAAAAGCCTATTTTTTACTGTTGTTAACATGTCAACCTTTCTCACTCTTGGTGCTAAAAGTGTCAAAAAAAATGTCATCCATTTGACACCATTTAACAAAACGAATTATCTATGGCTATATCTTTTTAATAAACCTGCTGGTATTAAAAGACAATTTAAAATTAAGCTTTTTTTGTTAATTTTTGGTATGTAAATTGCAGTTAAAAATGTTGGCATTCACATCTGTTCTCCTCCATCAGGGTGGCTCGATTAAATTCGAGCCACCTTTTTATTTATTACAGGACAAAACCTTTCACAGTCAACGACCACCCGCATAGCGGGTGGCTTGAATTTTCGGCCATAGGCCGAAAAAGCAAAAGCACGTTAGTGATCAAATCGTTGCGTTTGTAACCGGGTGCAAAGCACCCGGTTTTCTACAAACAATCAAATTTTTTATTGCAATTTTACCTTTAAAAAAATATTTTCCAGCCGCTTAGCACTACGGATGGTGAGGGTGCGAAACTTAAGTTATAATTTCATGACCGTCCCTACCAATTGAAATCTCGTCTTGGTACTGTCGACATAATATCCATGCTAAATCGGTCAACAAGCCATTCGATTAGCGGTTGTCAGAAAAATTCCCGAAAAAATGAGTATCATACCCAGCAGATGATATGTTGCAAGCGCTTCTCCCAAAAAGATGAAGGCGAGGACAATACCGAATACCGGCATCAGGTGCATGAAGATACCGGCCTTGTTCGCGCCGACAACCGCTACCGAGTTGTTCCAGAAAACATAGGCAACCACTGATGGAAAAAGGGCAACATAACCGATACTTGCAAAAACGGCGGGAGATAATTGAAAGGACGCGCCTGACCGAATTTCCCATAGGTATACCGGTGACAAAAATACCAATCCGATCAGCACCAAAATGGTTAGAAACGGAATAGGGTCGATGTGTTTCGGCCGCTTTCTTAGAAGCACCGTGTAAAATGCCCAGCTGAGAGCGGCGGCAAGGGTCCAGAGGTCACCACTGGTAAATTTTACGGCTAGAAGAATTGCCAATTTTCCCTGTGTAACAATCCAGATAAGACCGATGAAAGAGAGGACAACCCCGATGCCTTGCCGGTAATTAATCCGATCGTTGAACCCCACCCAGGAAATGATGACAATAAAAATCGGTGTAATGGAATTGACCAAAACTGCGTTGATGGCGGTGGTGGTTCGCAGGGCATTATAGATGAATGTATTGAAATTGGTAACGGAAAGTATGGCAAGGATTGTCAGGATGCCTAAATTTTTTCGAATTTCCCGGTTCTGTCGGATAATGCCCCGGATGGCGAAAGGCATAAGGATCACCAGAGCTCCGGCCCATCGCCAGAACGAAAATGCAACCGGCGGAATGATTTCGTTGACCCCACGCCCAAGAACAAAATTGCCGGACCAGAAGAGTGCCGCCAGTATAAGGAGAAGATAAGCCATAAATCAATAGCATTCGTGATGGCCGGCAAAGAAACCTGCACGCCAAATTTCAACTATTTGTAAATGTCAAGTATTTGCTCGAATCCTTGTCCCCATGATCCGTTGAATCCTTGCAACACCATCAACACGTTTGAAGATGCTTCACCATTAATAATCAGGATGCAACGCCATTGGAGACGACTTCAACATTGTTTGAGGAGTTCATCTCTAATTTTCTTCATAGCCAATGTATCATAGCCGCAATATTCGAGAAGTTGTTTTTTGATACTTGCTTTTTCTTCAACGGATGTTGACGGGTCAATCATCCGTAAATATTCAAAAGATGCCTGGTTGCCTTCTTGAATCGCCAAGTCTTTATAATCCATGCCAGGAACGATAGCCGGAAGCACGGATTTCAATGAAAAGGAGCCATGAAACCCGTGATAATAGACATGTTTCTTAATCATTGCATGTAAATCTTTAAAACGATCTAGGATGCGGCGGAAGTCACTTCGAAGAAGTGGAAAATGTTCGGCAAGATCTTTAATGATGCCTTTTTCATAGGTTGTATAAATAAAAACCGTGCCATTGTTGCCTAAGGCGGTAAGCAGTGTAGCAACGAATTCTTCCCTTGGATCCTTATCACCATTACTAAGATATTCTTTATGTTCAAGGGTGCCGTTATCAAAAAGTATGTGATCAGACCATTGAAAGGGAATCATTTGATAAGGTCGAGTGCCGGCAAATCTAGGAATCGCAGGACTGGCTGTTTCAAAATCAAGAAAATGGATCGGGTATTCCACATGCTTCAACTCACTTTCAAGTTCCTTTGAAATGAATGCCTCATTATTAACTACACTGTTTCTTATGCGTTCTTGCAGGGCTGTTAAAGGGTATGAGTCGGGGATATCTCTAATTCCCTCGATGCCCCTTGCTTCCAGCTCATCCAACTTTTTCTGGGAAATTCCGGATAGCTCTAATATCCAATGCTCAGGCATATTTCTCGTGCAATGCTCCCAAAAGTTGCATTTATAGGGACTTTTACAATGGCGGGAGGGTTGAATCAACGGTGGAGCAGGCGCCTTTAACGTTGCCAAAAGCGCATGAATATTCATGGCGATCTCATTTTGCAACGATACGGCTTCATCCGTGACATCAGCAGATGAAAAAAAGCTCTCGAGATCAAGAGTGTTTCCATCATAAACATATTGGTTGTTAATATGTAAAAGGTATACCCGGTTAATGTCCAGACCCGATCCCTGAAGTACATAGTATTGGATGGCAACATCGGGTATGTGGATTTCTTTTACTGAGGTCGATGATTTCACTTCGATAAGATTCCACTTGCCATCCTCTGTCTTTTCCAAAATGTCCGCCCGTATTCTAACATTGTCATAAATAAAAGCAGCTTCAAAAATGGATGTTACACCTGGATCTTGAATGGCCTGTCGTGTGGTTTGGATGGCTTTCTCATGCTGAAAGTATTTTTCCTCAATGAGAACCCCGCCTGGATATAGGCGAGTCGCAAGCTCTCCCACTTGATGTCCAATATCAAATATAGCCTGCTGGACAGGGGATACAGCAGTGGCCAGATCACGATTATAACATGAGTGCCATAAACATAGATAGCACTGCAACCCTGCTAGAAAGCGCGATTTGGAAAGTTTAGGAATTTTGGTGGAGTTCATTATGGTGCGACCGTCTCCTGATCTGTATCAAAGTAATTTATCGTTCAGATAATCAATTAAATTCGTGTCATTCAAATCGGACTTATTCGCTTGCCGGAAACTTTGCGGGCAAGTTAAAATTTGATCCCAATAAATTGCATGGATATTTTCACAAATAGCAACATAATCTTTGATATCTTTCCGGTAACTTCCAATGGCATCGAATATATTTGATGGATTCGATTTGTAATAGTTTAATTTGTCAATGGAATACGTGTTTGTTTTAAGCGTCAGCAGGATAAAATAAAATGCTTTTGCCCTTTTTTTTGCAGCCCAGGTACCCACATCAATGTTTCTTATAATCTGATCTCGGTTGGGATCATGCGCCGTGTTTTTGCTTATGTCCGCTTTATATTTGGCTTCGATGAAGATCAGCTTAGTTGAGGTTTCGATAGTAAGGTCCACGTGCGTTTCTCCTTCTGGCAAAGGCCTTAACAACGGAGGAAAGTATGTGTCCCAAAATCTTGGCATTGGATCTATGAATTGTTCATCTTTAGCAAGTATGATTTGGGGAAATATCTTTGAAAACCATTTTTGATAAACCTCTATTATCTGTTTTCTTTGGATAGTTATCTTGTAATGATTGCCCAAATGTTTTGGGATCGGGCCACGGTATCCGGACCATTATAACAGAAAAGAAGGCTAAAATAATCTTAAAGGACGCTGCTTGACCCCGAAAAGAACTTTTTATGCTAAATTATATTTCAAAAAAACCTTATACTTGAATTGAGCATAAACAACATGTTGAGATCTATATTAACTTGCTAATATGATGGCAAATTTAGGAAAGGGTGTCAAACCTTGAATAAAGAACAATTGCATCTTGTCAATAATTCAAAACACGCTACCATTTAAGTCTCTTCTTTTTTATTAAGGACCTGTCAACATTTCACACCTCTTATCCACAGAATAGAAACGCATAATTTCATGACTGTCCCTGAAATTCCTCGAAAATGGATATTCTCGAACGCCTATGCTGGATCTCTTAGGAGGCTGGATCATGTTTTTTTAAAGGCAAAATATTTTCGGATTCAGTGTTAAAATTGACATATTACGATTGATATGAACCAGGCGCAATGGTGCAGCTTATCGAATCCTGTTCGTTCACTTATTCATAAAAACTCATTTAGCATGTACGCGCCGTTGCTAGTGCGAAAACGCTTTATTTCAATTTTACCTTTAAAAAAATATTATTCAGCCGCTTTGTAGTGTTTATTTCGATTAAGGCTAAGGTGCAAAACTTGAGTTATGATTTTATGACCGTCCCTGAATTTCTGAAATCCCGGGTCCTTTAGGCCCGGATTCTTTACTATTTCGAAACATGCGATATATTAAATATATCACCCAAAACCAATAGGTGCATAGGAGGAAGAAAATGGAATATACATGTAAAAATTGCGGTGCTGTGGCTCCTGAACCGGGTCATTTGTGCAATCCTTGTGGCGATAAAACCAAGTGTAGTTTTTGCGGTGAAATGGAAACGGACGCCACGCACATTTGCAAGGATAAACTTGCCCTCATGAAATTTTCCTGCGGGGGATGCGGGAGAGTTGCTATGGAGGAAGGGCACCTGTGTAAGCCTAATCCAATTAGCTGATCATTTGTTTCCATCCATAAATGGCCCTCTTTGTTCGGATCTGCGTTCTCCGCGGGCTTTCGGCTGCGGCGTACAAGGCGTACGCCTTCCTGTCCCGCTATGCGGGGACCGTAAACTCTTGTGCGGCTTTGATCTGAACAAAAAATTACTCACTTATGAATAGGAAACCCACTGCGGATCCTTTGTCACGCTATAAATAGCTCATTCTGCACGGATACGATGGTTATAATTTGATGCTCTCTTCACCGTTTATATCGTCCTCGGTCTTGATAGGATTCTCCTGCGCTTGTTCTTGCTCCCATGCTGAATAATGTTCGATATCTTTTGCAATCGATTTAACCATCCAACCAATAAGCGCGGCATCATCGATAAACCCCATCGCTAAAATAAAATCCGGAATAAAATCAGCGGGCATCATGAAATAAATTATTGACCCGATGATCGATATCAAACTTTTCCACGGAATTTCCCGGTATTCTCCTTTTGCGTATGCAATTAACAATCGGAAGCATGTCATGAGAGCGTCCCAGACGTCTCCAATGGGTCCGCTCTTTTTATCTTGGGCTTTTTCCCGTGCCTTTTCTACGAGGTTTTGGAGTTTGTCCGGGTCTTTGGCAAACTCTTTTGCCTTTTCTTTCGCTTCCTGGAAAAATCGGGTTTGCGAAACCTTCTGGCCTGATATTTTATCAGCCTTTTTCATCAATTGCTTCCTTCACCCTTCCAATTTCACCGCTTTCTAAGCGGACTTTAACACCATGAGGGTGAGTAAGGGCCTTTGTCAGAACGTCCTTTACTCTACCTTCCGTTAATTTTCCGGATCGCTGGTCTTTTTTCAATACGATCAGAACACGCTGACCGGGCGTTATTTTTACACGGCTGGTGACATTCATGGCTTTAACTCGACGACCGCAAAAAGGGCTCTGTTCTTAACCTGATGGACTTTCCGCAAGTTTCACACCACTTCCAGCAACCATTTTTACAGGCGTTTAGAGGTATCCATATTCGTTCGGATCTCCGGGTTACGAACCTACCGTTGATTTCATACTGGTCAAGTGTTCGTTTGCGGATTGGAAAATAACGTATTCGATTAATTGTCCTGCCGTCACTTCACCACCGGTTGCGGCGAGGTAGCCGCTTCGTTCCAGTTTGTTTTCATCCAGGGCGGCAACGTACGAGGCTATGGTTTCTCCAGCCTCCAGAAGAATGGCATGGACCTCCTCCTTGGTGCAGTCGGCATGCTCCCGGGCATGTTCATTGCCCATACGGACAATCTCATCCATGGTAAGATCTGGAAGTGTCTCGCCTTCAACAATCATTCTGGCCAGATCGACAACGCCATAGTGACCTACACCGATATGCCGCGCTACCACGCCAACGGTCCAATCTTCCGCTTCACATCGCTTTTTCCAGTCCTGTTCGCTGCAATCCTCTACAAAACGTACAACTTTATCGTTAAACGCTTTAATCCTTTCGGCTATATCTTCACTGCGATTTTTCATGGTTTTTCTCCTTTGAGATGATCTATTCAATCCTAAACCTAGCATTTTAATTAAGGATGGTAATAAGGTTTGTCAACGGCCTTCAGGTTGGCAGTTTCATTAGAAATTGTTGTTGTGCATGAAATATCAGACAGGTAAATAATGGTTGCTGATTCGTGCAGGTAATATGTTCCGGACCCTGTGTGTCCGAAGGCGGGAAATACTTGTGAGAAGTTTAGCTAAGACGCAGTCAATAATGGACTGCCAACCAAATCGTCTCAACAGTAGGATCAGTCCATTCAACTCTGTGTCTGCAATGCGCAGGAATATTGATATAATCTCCCGGCATCATTGTTATACTCTTGTGTTCATTCTCAAACTTTAATCCGGCAGATCCCTTTAAGACCATTACCCACTCATTGTTATTCTGGTCATACCAATAGTCTTCCGGAGAGTGATGGCCCCTGGAAACGATCCTTTCGATGGTGAAGCTTGCAGCGGAAATGATCGTGTCGAAACTTTCCTTATTGATCTGATCCGGTAGGTTTGAAAATATATTCTTGACCGCCAATTTTAGCTCCTCATTTATCTTCAGCACCCTTCAAAACAATCAGAACCTCAAACTTTGATGGAAACTTCCGAAGATGATTCTGATGATAGCAAGTGTGAATGATCCTGCTATGGTCAAAATAATAATAGCAGGGATCGTGGCAATGGCCCACTTGACCATAAAAACCACCATAGATGAAAATGACATCTTTATGTCTGTTACAACGACTTCACTGCTTTCTTTTGATCCCATGGATTATTCCTTATCGAGTATTATAGGGTTAAATGTTCAATAAGATTTACCGGTCATTACGATTTCAAAATCCTGCGGGATATTTCACCCGCCACAGACGTTTCATTTCAAGTAGTCTCTGCACAGTTTTACAATCAATAGTAGCAACGCAGCTGTATGAAAAAACAGATCAAGAATATCGCTAGGCTTATTCAGGACGCCGTTTTTTAGCATGATAAGCTTTTCCATAACATGCGGCATGGGTCTGAATGGAAGAAGGAGCATAACAATCGCAAATATGATAAGAACAGAATAAGGGATCTGGTCAAGAAAGTTCAGCATCATGTGTTCCTGTCAAGTGTACAACATTCGTCTCAGCGATACGTACCGTTGCAGTTGCCATTTTTGGACCTCCCGGTTGCTTACAAGCAGGCGCCCGGTGTCAAGGATTGATATATAACAACGAGCGCATTCCCCGTCATCAAGCCCTGCGTTTGAACAGATTTAAAATTGGTAGGTTTTACCTATTGATAAACCACTTTTTGCCCATATTGCATTTTTTAAAAACATGCTAATAGTTACTAGCAAGAACGAAAAACATGTGATCATTTTAAAGTCAATTAAAATAGGGCCAGTAAGCTTTGCGCTGAAAAATAGACCCCGGTTGCATATGCGCATATGCAACCGGGGTTTATAGTAATTTTGATCGTTTATTATAAGCGGGTATTATTGTCTTTTTATTTATTAATTGCCTTCTCTTCGGCGGATTGATTCAATTTCTCAAATAAATCATGCACCGGACCCGAGACTTCTTTAATCAACCCCATGGTCTTTTCCAGGGCTGCTTCATAGCCCTTTTTATAGGCACAATAATAAACTATTGCGACCAGCGTCAGCTGGCCGATGGATAAAAGAATGGTTTTCATTTACTCTCCTAGCGGTTTTTTACATACTATCCTTCCAATCGGCACTTTTTCGGAGAAACTTAACCGGAATTTCCATTTAATATTCAATTATTTTAGTTAACAAATTGAATATATTGTATAATTAATCCTTGTGAGAGATGAGAGTGAAGACCAGGGGATCTTTGCAAGTAAGGTCAATGGTCAATATTTTTTCATCGCCTACTAAATCACGTCCTGTGGCGCCCTTGATTTCAGATTTTGCAATGCTTAATTTTATTGATAGATCGATGACACTTAATAGCCCCTGAAGATCCGTCAACCAGCGGCAAACCTAAAACCACAGATTGTTCGGGTTACACGGATGGCATTGCAAAAAAGACATCTGGCGATTATTCATATCGCCGCCAAAGAGCTCGGTTTAGATGACGAGGCGTATCGGAAAGTTCTGCAAACACAGGCCGGGGTGCGCAGTGCAAAGCATCTGAATCATCGTGGATTTCGGGCAGTGATGAAGCATTTTGAAACGCGTGGATTTCAGCCAAGGTCTGCAGCCCGCCGTCCCATGCCGTCTAACCGGGCAAGGATGGCGACAGCAGGTCAGATCAAAAAGATATATGCCCAGTGGGCCACACTGGAGGGATGCTGGTACGAGACCGGCAGCTTTTGGAAGACACTAAGGGGTTTCTTGCAGAAACGGTTTCGCGTAAAGCATGAGAAATTCTTGACGCTTGAAAAGGCCGGACAGGTTATTGAAGCGCTGAAAAGCATCGGATCGCGTATCATGCATAACGGAAAGTGCATGGTGAAAAAATAAGCATTGACGTGATCTTCCCCCCTTCTACAATGAGGCACGCCTTATGAATCAAGCGTTCGTCTGTTAACATGATTGGATAGCATTAGCGTTTCCAATGATTCATATTTCTGTGCGCCAACCAAGACTTGCTTAGCAAATAAAAAGGTTGGGACCGCATTTACCCTTAATTCGTAAGATCGTTGCCAATCTGCATCAACAGCTTCTTTGTACGTTCTGACTTGAATAACCTGAAGGGCATCTTTGCCACTTAGATGGATAGATTCAGCCACTTCGATAAGAACATCGGTTTTACCAATATTTTGCCCATCCTTAAAATAGGCTCTAAACATGGCATTATGAAATTCGTGGCCCTTGCCTATCGATTCTGCCCATTTACCCAACTCCTGAGCCAAACGGCTATTATACGTCATGCTACGATCACCAAAAGGTAATCCCAATCCTTTGGCAACTTGCTTTAGATGGGCCAGCATTTGTTCGATATCAATATTTCGGCCTTTAAACAGTTCCTCAAGTGTTTTGCCTTGCTCCGGGGTGTCCGGATGAAGCGGGAATGCCGTCCATCGAATATCAACCTCAAACGCCTTTTGTATTCGTTCAATACGTCCAGTAATGAAGTAACACCAGGGTCAGATATAGTCTGAAAAAATTTCGAGCACATTGTGTTCAGTCATAAATACCTCTTATAAAATGTGATTAGAAGAGCTCATTGGTTTTATATGAGAGCGTCTTATCTGTCAAATCAAAGCAGCCTCACTGCTGTTTTAGGTTTGCACGCCGGTTCGAAAGTAGATAACAGGTGTGTTTTATCCGTATTTTGGACCGCTCAATTAACCATTGAAATTTATGGGAAATTGTGTATATCTAACAGTAGCACAATAACAAGTTCCTGCCTTTAAATTAATACCACAAAAATGATAGCGTATTGCAAGGGAAATCATTCCGAAATCCTATTTCTGAAGAGTGGTAGGGTTTGTGTATTAGGACCTGAATAAAAAGAGAAACGAATTAAATGGACAACACAAAGATGCCTGATATTATTCGAGTCACTGCTGCAATAATGGTAAATGATGGCATGATGCTGATTGCTAAAAGGAAGCCAACCGCACGCTTGCCAAACCTTTGGGAACTGCCCGGAGGTAAGGTTGAACCCAATGAAACACCTGAAGAGTGTTTAAAACGGGAGCTAAGAGAAGAGTTTGATATCGATGTAACTGTCGGCGAAAATCTTGGCTCTAATATCCATACCTACGATTTTGGTACCATAGAATTAATGGCGTTTCGGGCCAATTGGGACGATGGTAACCTCATATTGAGAGACCATGAGGAAATCAGATGGGCATTTACCCATGAGCTTGACCAATTTGATTTTGCACCTGCCGACCAACCTTTTGTCGATAAACTGCTAAGGGGTGAAATTGAGCTTTAACCCAGGCCTCAATCTTGAAGAAGCCATTTACAGAATCAATTTTTGCTGCTTGTATATACCGCACTACTTAATATAGTACCCGGAAGTTCTCCACTTTCCATCTTTATCCAGCATCGGTGTAATGGTCTCTATTGCTGATTTCTTGTTCTCAAATGATGTTTCAAATTGAATGACCACATATTCTCTGTGATCATATCTTTACTAAAGGTAACACGAATCTCTTTAAGAGAAGGGTCAACTGATGTATCGCCAGCCTGGGGAATGGTTTTTATCACCACAGGCGGCATCGATTTAACATTAACAGAACCTCCTGCGTGAGTCATTGCTGCGGTGATCATTATGGAGCCTATTAATAACAGCACAGCAAATCGTTTCATGGAGCTTCTCCTTTTTTTATTTCACAATTGAAGAGTACCCTGCAGCAAGCTGCAGGGAATCTTCCCGGTAAGGAATTCTGTAATTTTTATATTCGCTCGCTAACCCCGCAGCAAGCTACGGGGAATGC
>CP070768.1:1796914-1805014 GCA_020345745.1 Desulfobacterales bacterium | reverse complement strand
GAATAATAATACCAAGCATATGCGATTGCAAGGAAAATGTGCACGGCATCTTGCATGAATATGGATGATAACTTTAAGGTCCTTAAGTTTCGCTCGCTGCTAAAATATTGATAGAGGTCTCCTTATGATGGTTCTTCAATTATTATTTGTGCGATTTTTTCCCCATTCCAGTGATTCCATCTTAACTTGAATGCCATCTGGTCGAAATGTTCAGTGGCGGATGCGTGAGGATCAACATTGAATTGAATGGCATTGAAAACGGTTTGTGATTTTCCAACAGACTGGCTTAATCGCATGCGTCTGTGATGGTGGCCCACAATTTTGGAAGATATGACGTTCACGTTTCTTGCGACAAAGAGAGGTTCATTATTGCCGTTGCCAAAGGGCTTTAGGGTTTCAATTTGGTCAATAAGACCTGTTGAAATATCGGTAAAATGGAGTTCATAATCGATGATAATTTTAGGCGTAAAATCCTCCGGTGTTGTCATTCTATTAACAGCACGCTCTAAATGAATTTTAAACGATTCGATGTTTTCGGGCTTTATTTCCAGGCCTGCTGCCTTTGCATGCCCTCCAAAAGTTTCAAGGTCATCAACACAAGCCAATAGGGCGTCATATAAATTTACGCCAGGCGTACTTCTGGCCGAACCTTTTCCAGTTCCGTTCATTAAGGTAATCAGCACCACAGGACGAAAATATTTTCTTGTCAGGCGGGTGGCGACGATTCCCAGAATTCCCAAATGCCATGTTTCGTCCACCAGAACCCATGTGTTTTTTTCGAACAGATGCGAATTTTTGTATAAATGACGCTCAATTTGAATAAATATGTCATTTTCGATACGTTGCCGTTTTTGATTCATGTTGTCGAGGCTGCGGACCATCTGATGGGCGGCCTCTGTTTTTTTTGTGGTCAATAGCTCAACAGCGATTGACGCATGGTCGAGTCGACCTGCTGAGTTCAATCGAGGAGATAACCGAAAAACCATGTCGTTGCCATCTACGAAAATAGGATCAATCCCGCTAATTTCCATCAACGCATCCAGACCTGGACGGTTATTTGCACGAATAACATCGATTCCTGTCTTCACGAGTACACGGTTTTCAGGTACTAGCGGGACCATGTCGGCGAGAGTTCCGAGGGCTACAAGATCACAGAACTTTTTTAGATTAGGCTCGGTTCGGTTGTTCCAGAAATTCACGTCACGCAGTTTTTTTCTCAGGCAGATCAAAAGATAAAAAGCCACGCCAACACCTGCCAAATCGTCAAAACCGGCATTACAGTCTCGCCGTTTGGGATTAACAACAGCGCTAGCGGAAGGACCGTTATCGACAATGATGTGATGGTCGGTAACAATGACATCGATTCCGATGTCTTTGGCAGCCGCAACCGCAGCGTAACAGGAGGATCCACAATCTACGGTGATGATGAGGTTGACTTTATTGGGGTAGGCAACGTCTAAAACCTGGGACCGTTTCAGGCCATAACCTTCCTTGATTCTGTGGGGGATATAGTAGGATACATCCGCACCAATAAAACGGAAAAATTCTAAAAGGATGGCCGTAGCGGTAATACCGTCAACATCATAATCACCGAATATTAATATTTTTTCACGGTGTTTTAAGGCATACAGGATACGATTGACGGCAGCGTCCATATCTTTTATTGAAAATGGGGAACTTAGCTGGTCGAGTGAGGTGAAGATGAACCTTGAGGCTTTTTCAGCAGAATCAATATGACGGTTGACCAGAATGGCTGCAATGGCCGGGTGGCATTTTAGCTCCCTGCAAAGCATGTCTACCGAATGGGGATCGGGTCTCAAGATTTGCCACTGCTTTTTCATTATAGTAATCTATAGTACAAAGTCGGAATCGGGACAACACCAAATATCGCTTACTCTTCTCTCGAGGACTTTTTTGTTGAAATCATGGTAGACATGATGCTACCCTAAGTGCGAGACTTTTGAAAAACGTTTCCTTTTGTCCAATTTCTGCGTTAGGCTCAGATTTTATTCCTCGAAATACCAAGGGTATGTCTGTGGATAAAATCTTCACCCGCCTTGAACTTGAACAATATTAAACATTTTTCAAAGGTCTCATTGGGTGTGAGCTAAACCGAGAACGACCATAATACATTTTATTATCTCGATCGTCTGTGAGATATGAATGTGGATAGGCAGGTTACGTTGCAGACCATAAAAAAATATCTTCGCGTTGATCGCAAGCAGATTCACTATATGCGATTCATACTTGAGGGCTATGACGGTATTGCTAGCTTAACAACTGTCGACCCTCACTCGGGGATTATTTGTCTTAACATTCCACCGGGGTGCGAAGACGAAGTGGAGACGGTTTTACAAGAGATGAAAACCGATGTCCTCATTGCACAGATAGATGCAGGATCATCGGTAGTATAGCCCAAATATTTTATGGAAATTTTCATGAAATATCCGGATAGAGCAAAATGATGTTAAAATATGCATACATCCATACGATCGGTTGTCAGATGAATGTTTATGATTCTGAGCAGATCGCCAATGGGCTTAAGACCTTGGGATATCAATTAACATCGTCTTTGGAAACGTCGGATCTGATTATTGTCAACACTTGTTCCATCAGGGAAAAGGCGGAACAGAAGGTTTTCAGCTTTTTAGGACGACTGGATCGTTTAAAAGGATTGAAACCGGAACTCATTATCGGTGTCGGCGGATGTGTGGCTCAGCAGGAGGGCGCCAAGTTGCTGGAGCGAGTGCCGAACGTAGATCTTGTTTTTGGGACAAAAGCTATCGGTCGTTTGCCGGGACTTGTAGAGAAGATAGCGGTAAAAAGGTGCCGTATCGTCGACGTCAAAATGCCGGAAAAAATAGAGGAGCTCAACATCTTATCGGATGCAGTCGATGAAAAAAAGGTCACACGCTTTGTCACCATCATGCAAGGGTGTGACAATTATTGTTCTTACTGCGTGGTTCCCTACGTGCGGGGAAAGGAAATCAGCAGGGATCCGAATCGGATCCTCGATGAAATCCGAAATCTTGTTGCAGCGGGCGTAAAAGAAGTGACATTGCTGGGCCAGAATGTTAACAGTTACGGTAGGAAGGAGGGGCTTAGCACATTTCCGAGACTGCTGACACAGATCAATGACATTGAGGGGCTGTTAAGGATCCGATTTACCACTTCACATCCCAAAGATCTTTCCGATGACCTCATGTCCGCGTTTCGCCACCTTGATAAATTATGCCATCATATTCATTTGCCGGTACAGTCAGGCTCAAACAAGATCTTGCAAAGAATGAATCGAAAATATTCTCGAGAGATATACCTTGAAAAAGTCGATAAACTGCGTAATATATGTCCTGACATTGCTATTACGTCCGATATTATTGTGGGATTTCCAGGAGAGACTGCGCACGACTTTAAATCGTCTCTCAATTTGATAAGACGCGTCGAATTTGACGGTCTGTATGCATTTAAATATTCTGATCGTCCAAATGCAGCGGCGACCCGTTTTTCACAAAAGATCGGCGAAAAAGAAAAAAAGGAAAGATTACAGCAAGTGCTCGATCTGCAAGATCATTATACAACGAAAAAGAACAAGGCACTGGAAGGATCCCTTCAATTGATACTCGTTGAAGGCTTGAGCAAAAAACAACGCAAGGCGGGTTTTCAAGGCAAAGCCCGGGATATCCAGTGGACGGGAAGAACGTCAACCAATAAGGCCGTAAATTTTTTTCAGAATGAGGATGTAGCTTCCTTTACTAATATCACTCAGGGCCAAGAGGTCCATATACGCGTTATCAAAGCATTTTCACATTCACTCTGGGGTGAACCGGTAAGTGTGGAAACCATACCCATAGGGTTGAGAGGAGAAGAAAGTTATGTTGCATGAAGTAAGCATCGCGGGTTTGACTATGGATCCGACATCAAATACACCGATCATTATTTTAAAGCTGATTAAAGGTGACCAGGCGATACCTATATGGATCGGATTGCTGGAAGCGACATCTATAGCATCGGCACTTCAGAATATCCAGTTTGATCGACCCATGACCCATGATCTTTTTAAAAATTTCGTTCAAAATATCAATATGGAAGTCTCCAAGGTTGAGGTGTGCGATTTAAAAAACAACACGTTTTACGCCAAAATATATTTTTCATCTGAAGAAAAGAGTTTCAGCATAGATGCCCGTCCAAGCGATGCGATTGCCATTGCGCTTCGGTTTCGCGCACCCATATTTGTGGACGATAAAATCATCGAAAAATCCCAAATCATGGATACAGATCCTGAAATGTTAGTTGAAGGGGAAGAGGGAGAGAAATGGGCTGAGTATCTTAAAAACCTTTCCCCCGATGATTTCGGGAAATATAAAGTATAGAGATATGATGCCGTACTTGAGTCAATACGTAAATTGGCCGTTTTCATAGATGGTGATGTTTTTTCCCGACTTAAGATGGGCCACCACTCTTTTCTTCTCGGTGTTTACAAAATCCCAGTGTAACGCAGAATCATTAAAGCCAAGTCGTTGCTTTTTTGCCTTGGTTAATTCTCGGGGGTTGCCGGTGTAAGTGTCTGCATAAGAGGAGCCCAACGCCACGTGACAATTCCCGTACTTACCGCCGTAATTTTCGTCAAAAAGCGTATTGGCCATGAAGGTGTTGATTTTTGAAAACCGTTTGTCCGTCAGGGAAAATTCACCGACTTTATTGGCGCCTTTATCCATGGCGAGTTGTTGGATTACAAAATTTTCCCCCTTTTTTGCCGCGATGTTAACAACAGCGCCTTTTTTAAACTCAAACCTTACATCTTTTACGTAATTACCGCTTCTGAATGAAGGCAGATTGGAAAAATATATCCCTGTGGTGCCTCTCCAGTCTGGTGAAAGAAATAGCTCGAAGCTGGGAATATTGTGACCGGAGATGCCGATCCATTTCCTTTTATTTCCAGGCGTTATCTTGAGATCCGTATGTTCGGATTCAATATTATAGAACTCGACATTCATCCTGTTGAGCCATTTTTTTATTGACGCTGCATTATTGTATGTTTCTTGCCAATGAGAGATGGGTGATGCCCGGTTGAGGAAGCATGCCTTTGTGATTTGTTGTGCATATGCCTTCAAGGAGAGTTTGGCGTGTCGGGCCTGTTCCTTGGTAGGGTATGTACACAGCGTCCAGCCAAATGTCCCCGCTTGATCCCTTTTTTCGAGAATGTCACGTAAAAACTTCCTTGCAACTGCAGCTTTACCGATCTTTTTAGGATCGATTCCGGTCAAATGTGTCATCGATTCGGGCGCGTATAGAAAAATGCTGCCATTTAATTGTTTGTACAGCTCTTTTTCGCCAGGAGGTTGAAAAACGACCTGTTGGTTGTTGGAAAGTTCAAAGAAATTTTTTTCCATCGTCGCCGTCAGACCCATGCGTTGTATAGGATGCAGATCCATAGCCATCAGCTTGGCAAAAACAATTTCAGCCAGGCGAACGGCAGGCATATGATAATTGATAAGAATAACGTCGTTTTTTTTAAATTTACCGCTTCGGGCCTTCTTAAGTGCCCATAAAAGCACATCTGCATATCTGTCCAGTTGTTTTTCAGTAAGGATACTCATCATTTCTCCATGATTTCATTGAATGTTCTGTTTTTTTATGAATGGTTGTCTTTTAGAAAAAGCGTGTGGTACTCAGAATCTGTCAAATGCTTTTTAAGTAATCGTGTCAGTAAAGAAAAAAGGTCGTCAAGTTCATCATCGGACAGTCTTTTGATTAATTGCTCCATTAACGTATCATCGGAGAATTTTTGAAGGTAGTAGACGAGGGTGTCTTCGTCGGTCTGACGATCTAAGCCAAATCCTACCAAGCCGTCGTAATTTTCAACAAAACGATGTGAGTGTTTTGCCATCTTTCATCCGGAAAATAAGTTGACATCAGTTACAGTTTATTTAAATTTGACCATAATTGAAAAATTCGGATAGGTCAATGTTGACTTTTTATCAAGCCATCTCAAACATCCATCATCTATTTTTTTGAGATGGATTGATGTATCCTTCCAGAAACTTCGGGCAGGAGGGCTTTATGGGTTTTTCTGAAAAGAGATATCTTTTTCGATTGCTTCATCGTTACCCAGTGACCCAATATTATGATTTTCTCATAAACCCGTTGAGGTTTGCATAAAAAAAGTTAAAATCATTAAATATTGGGTCACGCCACTGAAAACGTGATTGATATCGACTGAAAGAAAAAGCCTAAAGCCCGAACATGTGAGATCAGCCCGTGTATGTTGAGACGTTACCTTGTTACGGAGGTACTATTGGAAAACATGCCCAGGCAAAGAAAAGGGTCGCCGTTTGGTTTTATTACCACCGATGATAATATGTCGCTTCGGTATGGCGTTTGGTACAGTCGCATTGAAAATCGACGAGGATCCATCTTGCTTCTTTCCGGCAGAAGAGAATTTATGGAAAAATATACCGAGACCGTCAACGAACTGAACGAAAAAGGTTTTGATGTCTACAGTTTTGATTGGCGAGGTCAAGGTCTTTCAACCCGCCTGCTTGCCAACCGGCACAAGGGTTTTATCGACAGCTATAGCACCTACCTTAAAGACTTGGATATGTTTGTGAAAAACATCGTTCAGCCCGAAGCTGCATTACCATTATTCATCCTGGCTCATTCCATGGGTGGACATATTGCGCTCCGTTATCTTCATGATCATCCAGGAACAGCAGACAAAGCCATCCTCGTGTCACCGATGATCGATATTTTAACACCTCCCTTTCCCAGATTGCTAATCAGGTTTATGGTTAACCTGGCATTGATTTCCGGTTTGAATGATGCTTACACGGTTGGCTCGGGAGACTATAACCCTGATATTCCGTTCGAGGGAAACCGTCTCACCTCTGATCCCCATCGGTTTATGGATGAAAAAAAGATCTTATCTGAAACCCCGGATCTAAGACTCGGGGGAATAACTTATGGTTGGCTTTCTGCCACCTTTAAATCCATCGATATACTGAATGGGACCGGGTTTGCCGAAACCATCACAACGCCCATTTTGATTGTCAGTTCCGGTGATGACAGGATCGTTTCTTTAAGCGCCCAGAGACATATCAGCCGCCGATTAAAAAATTGCAGCCTTACCGAGATTCCTGATGCGCGTCACGAAATCCTTGTAGAGACGGATGCCATACGGGCCATTTTCTGGGAGATGTTCGATTCGTTTGCAGGTATTGCAGACGTCGGATCACGCTAGCCAAAAAATTTCATGAAAATTTGTCAGCAAACTTCACTTCTACAATGAAACGGATCAGTTCAGGGTAATAGTGGCAATAATGGTCAAGTTACACTTTGTGTCCTAAACTTTTTTCCTTATGCTGAAAATTTACACCCTTTGGGCGCTCCCTGAGTCGTCCATTGGCTGCGTTATCAGGGGCTTGCAGTAGAAAACTACGGCTGCGCCCCTGAGTGCCTTGCCAATGAACACCTCAGGGGCGTGAAATATTTTGGCCAGCCTGAAAACTTCATGAAAATTTGTCAGCAAACTTCACTAGCGAAAATCGACTGGATTATTTTTTTTATGCAGAAATTGGGCAAAAGGGAACTTTTTTCAAAGGTCTATGATCTGCCTTCGATAAGAGCTGCCGATACGCCTGGTTCATATCAATTTTGCGATCTCAATTTTATTACTGGATACCCTTCGAGCGCACACAAGCCTCGGTATAGGATAGCGGTGAGAAACTTGAATTATACGGGAATAAACCCGGTATAATTCAGGTAAAAAACAAGTGTTGATTTTATCGGAAAACTGTGTTTCAGTTCGGTGAACAAAAGTCATTAACTGAATATCTATCTTCAAGAAACTGCCTTCAAGAAACGGCGTGGAATAAACTCATGGGTTGAGGTATCAGGGGGTTTCTCTGCGCAAGATTGGGTTTCATTCCTTTATTTATCCATATAATGTTGGGTAAAGTCCGATAATTCGGACCTAATTTACTACCTTATATACTTCTTTAACAATTTTATTAAATATTTTTCTTGCTCTTTTAAACTTAAATGTCGGTGGTTATATCGCCAGACATATTCTCCGAGATATAAATGTAAACGTGACTGTCTGAT
>CP070768.1:1787462-1796814 GCA_020345745.1 Desulfobacterales bacterium | reverse complement strand
GAAAAGAAGCTAGCGCGCAGCAGGGATCCGATACCGGATTGTCTTGGCTGCAAGCACTGGGTGGAATGTCGATGAAAATTCTTGAACATATCGGACAAGAGAGGTATTTTCAAATATCAGGTGTGATCGGAGTTTCGCTGGGGTTTGGGTTGCATAGGCGGTTTTTTAGGTAACTTCAATTCATTTAACCGTTTGAAATCAAGGCAAAGCCATTGAAAACAGTTTTTAGACTTGCGGAACGATTTTTTGAAGTCAGTTTCTGCATCATTCAGAATAAAAGCTTGCCGCTAGTACTTTTGGTTGTCCTGGGAGTCGGAGGGTTAGTGATAAGCATAGGGTTCTCACTCACGCCAAAAAATGCAGGTATTACCGAAACCCCGGTAGAAGTCGTCGAGATTGTTCACCAGGGCAAGAAATTGTGGTCAGTCCCCAAAGCTGTTATCGGTCGGCAATCTGGAAAACTGAGCCCGTATGTGCTCCGGATTAAAGGTTTGCGTGCCGAGCAGTTGAACGTAGAGGTCGTTGCTGAAACTGACGGCAGTGCTGAAGTCCGAAGTGATGATCTTAAACCAGTTGATCTTTTGGTCCTTGATCCCGGAAAAGTGCAACCAGGACTGGCTATTGCCCCCATAAACGGTATAGATGATGAACGCCTGGTTCAACTCACCCTGGAAGCCGGATCAGCTGCCGTGATGGCTGAAGACCTAGAGGAGAGTGTTCGCTTCATCTCGCCCAATTATCATGACAGTTTGGGTTTTGATTTCAACCTGATAAGACGCTTGATCGAACGGGCCTATGAAGAGTTTGACCAACCCTTGATTGAATTAGCCGGGTCACAGGTCAGTCAAATAGAAGGTTTTCAGGCTGTCGTTCAGACACAAATGAAGTTAACCGCTATCTATAATAACCGACGCAATTACCTGATTGGAAATCGGATCGAACCAAATATTATCAGACTACTGATGGTCAAATCCGCCAATGGCTGGAAAGTTTCTCAGGTTAAAGGCCTTAGACCTTTAGGCTTTGGAGAGAGTTTTCTCAAAATTTTGGGTGACCAGATTGGACTTCCTTTAACAGCATCTGAGCATGTGCAAAAGAGACAAACCTGCATGCCCTGTCGCCGGAAAATGCAGGAACGTTTTGGTAATTGAGATCTAACCCAATGATTATGTAACTATCTTGTTTTTTACTTAAAATCGTAAGGTCATCAGATCCAGAATCTCATACATTAAATCAATCCTGCAACAGACATTATTTCCGGTACCAGATCTTCTTTGCCAATAGCCATAATGTGAACGCCGTCACACATCTTTTCCTCCTGGATACGTCTGATCATACGACCGGCAATCTCTATGCCTTTGGCCAGAGCCTGACCTTTGGGGGCTGAAGCCATTTCATCTATTAAGTCCTGTGGCACAAAAACACCTGCTATATTTTTATTCATAAACCGGGCCATGGGTGCAGAAGTCAACAAAATGATGCCTGCCAGAATTTTCACTTGGAACTGTCTGGCATATTCCATGAATTCCTTGAATCTGTCTAGGTCGAACACGGCTTGGGTCTGAATAAACTCGGCACCTGCTTCAATCTTTTTCTCAAATTTGATCAGCTGAGGTTCAAGGGGGGTGGCCTCAGGTGTGACAATGGCACCGGCGCAGAACGAGACACCGCCGTCCAAGTCGTTGCCGCTGGTATCTTTCCCCTCTTCAAGTGTTCTTACAACTGCCACCAATTGGCTGGAATCCAAATCGAAAACACTCTTGGCCTCTTTATGGTCACCCAGCATAATTGAATCTCCGGTAAGGCAAAGGACGTTATGAATCCCTTTGTAAGAGGCAAAGAGCAGATCGGCCTGCAGCGCCAGGCGATTGCGATCCCGACAGGTCATTTGCAAGATCGGTTCGCCGCCCAACTCTTTTACGAGCAGCGCACCGCCCAGGCTGGGAAATCGCATGACCGAACTTTGATGATCGGTTACATTGATGCCATCCACCTTGTCTTTTAACAGCTCGATATCGTGGGCCATTCGGTCAAGGTTGGTCCCCTTAGGGGGAGCAGCCTCACAAGTTACCACAAATTTACCCGATTCCAGGGCCTTTTTAAATGCAGAAACCATTTCACAGGTCCTTTCTTAACACAAAGTCGTGTAGCAGTGTTATAATTCAAATTTTACACCCTTATCCGATAACCAGTGTTGTAGACGCTGAATCTCTAGATCGGCTGGATAATGTTTTCTTAAAGGCAATATATTAGCAGATTCAGTGTTAGAACTGAGATATTACAATTTATATTATCCAGCCGCTTTGCACTATAGATTGCGATCGACATTGGGGTGCAAAACTTGAGTTATCATTTATGCTTCCGGCAATATCATTTTCCCGGGGGTTGGCTCTCCCAAGTGATTCCTCGGAGGCTGGATTATGCGCATGGAATCCAGCCGTCCCAGATCCAGCAAACGGTTGTATATCATCGTCCAAACGCAATCTTTTCTCCTGTCTATTTCACATTTTCCATTGTCTGTTCCCCCACAGGGACCGTTTACCAACCCTTTGTGACAGGATGTGACAGGGCAGATCCCACCGGTTTCACCGATGATACAGGTCCCGCACTGGATACATACCTCGTTAAATTCTCCCGGGCCGGTCTCTTTTCCGATAAACAGCGTGTCCAAGGCAGGCACAACCATTTTCTTTAACTGTCGGGCAATGGTTTGGACGCCAAAAGCGCACGTCATAATCAGCAATGCATCGGACTGGTCCATCTGCGGACCGAATTCTCCTAACATATCGCTCGTTAGGTTGTCACAAGCTACCGGAACAACGGTTTGCCCGGTGATTAGCTTACCTTTTTTGGATAGGCTTTCGTTCATGGCCGTTACTTCGGGCTCACCGCCGGTGTGTGTCAATGTGACACACGTTCCGCAGCCAACGATAAAGACCCTCATCAAACCCTCTAGAAGACGGTCGATTTCTTCTTCTGACTTAAGCTGTGTTATGGACCGGATCATAGCTATCTCCTCTCGTTCTCAAGATCGCACCTAAGGCACCGCAGAGCCTCATGATGGGCTTCTTTTTCCGTGGCATAGCCCTTTTCAACTTCCCGGAAATCTTGGGTCCTGTTATCAGGGTTTTCAAGTTCAATCCGGATTCTCGGTTTTTCCTCAGATGTTTCCTCATCCAGCGCAAGGCCTGCATCCACATGAAAAGCGGTTTTTTCATCCGGAATTGCAACGGGGCTCTGATCTTTCCGGAGGTATTTATCAATGGCAATTGCCGCTCTTCTTCCCGAAGCGATGGCCCGAATGATAAAGGTCGGGCC
The DNA here is from genome assembly GCA_020345745.1 of Desulfobacterales bacterium. Lineage (GTDB taxonomy): Bacteria > Desulfobacterota > Desulfobacteria > Desulfobacterales > UBA11574. Next base: position 1,793,496 of record CP070768.1, on the reverse strand, counting down.
GGTGGTGAAATCACCACCGGCAAAGACACCGGGAATATTTGTAGAAAGGGTATTTTCATCTACCGCCAGGGTTCCCCACAGGGCTCTCTCCAGTTGACTGTCTTCCGATAAAAAGGACATGTCCTGTGCCTGTCCGATGGAAATGAGAACGTTATCGGCTTCGACAAGTTGGGTAATCCCTTCATCACACGCCGGATTAAAACACCCCTCATCGTCAAACACGCACACACAGCGGATAAATTCAACCCCTGATACTTTTCCGTTCTTATGCTGAATCTGCTTGGGAGACCATGAAGGGTTGATGATAATTCCTTCGTCGATGGCTTCGCCAACTTCCTTTTCCCATGCCGGCATCTCGTCTCTGGGCTCTAAACAGAATACCTGAACGTCATCAGCCCCGGCCCTCAAGACGGTTCTGGCCACATCAATGGCAACGTTTCCGCCCCCGATGACGACTGCGCTGCCTTTGAATCTATAGTCTTTTCCCTTTTTGATCTCATTTAGAAACGGTAGCCCGTAGTAAAGTCCTTCCAATTTTTCATCTTCACCGGGTATTCCGATTTTTTTACTGGCCTGTGCGCCTGCTGCGATAAACACAGCGCTATAGCCCTCAGCCATCAAATCGGTGAAGGTATGTTTGGCGTCAATCGGAGAATTATACCGAATCTCAATACCACAATTTTCAATGTATTTGATCTCGTCATCAATGACCTTTCGCGGGAGGCGAAACTCTGGAACCGCAAGACTTAACATACCGCCGGCTAAGGACTGGGCCTCAAATACAGTCACCTTGTACCCCATTTTTGCCAAGAAATAGGCACAGGTCAGGCCCGAAGGGCCAGCACCCACAACCGCAACTCTCTCTTGACGGGTTACCGGAAAAGGGTCTCTAGTCGCTCCAATATGTTCAAAATACCATTCGGAAGCAAACCGTTTTAGGGAGCGGATGGCCACCGGTTCGTCCAATTCACCCCGCCTGCATTTGAACTCACAAGGATGAATGCAAATACGGCCACATACAGCTGGAAAGGGATTTCTCTCCCGAATGATATCTACCGCCTGCTCGTACGCCCCTGTCGCTACCGCAGCCACATAGTTGGGCACATCGATTCCTGCCGGACAGGCATGCTGGCAAGCGGAAATAACCATGGTCTCACATGTAGCGCCTGCACAACGGTGTTCCCGAATATGATCTTCATACTCTTTAATGAAATATTTAAGCGTGGAAAGTGCCGGTTTTGCACAGCTTTGGCCCAACCCGCAAAGGGATGATTCGGTTATGGTCTCCCCCAGCCCTTGTAACGTTTGAATGTCACTCGGTTTGCCCTCACCGGTGGTAATTCGGGTGAGGATTTCCAGAAGTTGAGTGGTGCCCAGTCGACACGGCGCGCATTTTCCGCAGGATTCCGATTGGGTAAAGCTCAGGAAATATCGGGCCATTTCAACCATGCAGTTATTCTCATCCAACACCACCATACCGCCTGATCCCATAATAGCGCCGACCCGTTGAATCGTGTCGTAATCGATGGCAAGGTTTAAATATTGCGGCGGGACGCATCCACCCGCAGGCCCTCCCATCTGGACGGCCTTAAACTGTCGCCCCTTTGGAATACCGCCGCCGACATCATAGACAATATCTTTGATGGAGGCACCGATGGGCACTTCAACCAGCCCTGTATTATTCACCTTGCCGGCCAGGGAAAAAATTTTAGTTCCCTTGCTGTTTGCTGTACCGACTTGCCCGTACCATTTGGCACCGTTTTTAATAATCAAGGGAACATTGGCGAGGGTCTCAACATTGTTGATGTTACTGGGTTTTCCATCCAGTCCGGATGCAGCCGGAAACGGCGGTCGGGCTCTTGGCATGCCTCGTTTCCCTTCAATAGAAGCCATGAGCGCGGTCTCCTCACCGCAAACAAATGCTCCGGCACCCATTTTAAGGGACAGGTTAAAATTAAACCCTGTACCAAGGATATTTTCCCCGAGCAGTCCCAGTTCCTTTGCCTGTTCCATGGCAATGGTCAGATGTTCTACTGCAATGGGGTATTCTTCTCTGACATAAATATATCCATATTCAGCACCCATGGCACATGCCCCGATGAGCATGCCTTCGAGCACTGCGTGAGGATCTCCTTCCAGGATTGCACGATCCATAAATGCACCTGGGTCACCTTCATCCGCATTGCAAATGATATATTTGGGGAGGCCTTCGGCCTGGAGGGCAAATTTCCATTTGAGTCCGGTTGGAAACCCTGCCCCGCCCCGCCCTCTGAGCTTAGCGTCGGTAATCTCTTGAATGATTCCTTCCGGGGTCATTTTTGCCAGGGCTTTTACTATGGCCTGGTATCCGCCGGCGGCAATGTAATGCTCGATCTGAGTTGGATCGATTCGACCACAGTTGGCCAGCACCCTTTTAACCTGTTTTTGGTAAAATGGGATCTGGTCACGATAAAAAACCGGTTTGTGTGCACCGGCATCCCAATATGCCAATCGATCGATGGGCTGATTGTTTTTCAGCGTGAGTTTGACGATTTCGGCAGCATCTTCAGGTTCAACTTCCTGGTACTGAATCCCCATAGGTTCAATGGCGATGACTGGAGCTCTAGCACAAAAACCGTGACATCCGGTAGATCTGATTTCCACTCCTTTGGAAATACCCTGCCGTTTGACTTCTGCTTCGATGGCTTCTCTGACCAGGGATGCACCATAGGCCCGGCAGCCGGTCATGCAGATATTAACTTGGGTTCTCCCCTCGATCGTTCGGGCAAGGATTTTATTACGGAGCCATTCCAACTGTCCGATGGATTTCAATTTCTCCGTGCTTTTCACTGTTCCCCCTTATCCTTCGAGTACTGACCCAGTACGGTGGTGACTTTGGTAGGAGAAAGCTTGCCGAAATAGTCCCGATTTACCATCATGGTCGGAGCCAGAAAACAGGCACCGAGACAGGCCACCGTTTCCAGGGTAAATTGATAATCCGGGCTGGTTTCTCCTTCTTCAAGGTCCAGTTCTTTCTTCATCAATTTCAGGATACTCCGGCTTCCTTTCACATGGCATGCAGTGCCGCGGCAAACCTTTACCACGGCTTTGCCTTTTGGATGCAGTGAAAAACCCGAGTAAAAGGTGACAACACCCTGAACCTCGCTCGGATATATATTGAGAGCTTCTGCAACAGGCTCAATAGCTTCCGGCGGTATATAGCCAATTAACTCTTGAATTTCTTGCAGCAGCGGTATCAGCCCCCATTTTTCTTTTTTATGTTTTGCAATGATGGCGGTCAGTTTATTCCAGTCGATTTCCTTCGGACCCATGAATATTCCCCTAATCCTTTATTCTGTTTATCAAATAACCAGCAGCTATATCTTTTCAAGTTTGACCCGGCACGTCTTCCATCCCGGTGAATCCGGCATATCAGGCTGGGTCATTGCGAGCAGATTCATGGCATCGTTGCCGTTAAATGCCAGCGGTATAGAAATTGTTCCCTGACGTAACCGCTTGTTGAACCTGACTTGTCTTTTTATTGCGCCACTGGATGAAACGACCCTTACGGTGTCGCCATCTCTAATACTCAATGTTTCACCGTCTTGAGGGGATAGTTCTATCTCTCCTCTTAAACCCAGTTTTAAGATACGATCCGAACAGCCGGTCCGGGTCCCGCTGCCACAATGATAGCGTACGGAAACCATGATCGCTGTGAAGGGATAATCTGTTGTAGATAATTCATCGCCAATATCGATGTCGCCGGGCACAACAGGAGAGAAAGAGACCATGGTTTTCGTTTTTTTTGTATCTTTATCGCTTTGTCGGTGGTCGCCCACTGCCACCCATGCGGTGTGGTTATGTCTGTCCAGCGCCTTATACATGGGAACACGAATACGAATTTCATCCCTTATGTGTCCCAGTGAAGCGTACTGATTTGGATCCCCCAATTTTGCCGCCAGGCTGCCGAGAATCTCCCAATCCGGATGGGCATCGCCAGGCGGCGGCACAACCGGGTCAAATGATTGAATTCTCCCTTCCATGTTCGTAAAAGAACCGCCTTTTTCGGAAAAAGCAGCACCGGGTAGCACCACGTCTGCAATTTGAACGGTTTCCGTGTTCAATATATCCTGCACGACTATAAAGTCGAGTTTTGCAAGCGCTTTTCTAACCCGATCCGGCTGGGGAAGGCTGCGCAGAGGGTTTTCGCCCAGAATGTACAGACCTTTTAGATTTCCCTTTTCAGCCGCTTCGATCATCTGGATCATATTGAGTCCGCTTTGCGGCGATATTTCTGTCTGCCAGAACTGCTCCCAACGGTTGCGGTCTGAATCATTATAAAGAGGCTGTCGGCCCGGGAGCGCATCCGGAACCGCCCCCATATCCTGAGCCCCCACCTGATTGTTCTCTTTCGCAAGGATATGGATGCCGGCCCCCTCAGACCCCAGACTGCCGGTCATCAGTGAAAGGTTGATAACAGCCTCCATGGTTTGCATTCCGAAGCGCTGCTGAAGAATTCCACTTCCGATCACAAAGGCAATCTTTTTACCTTTCAGCAATTCAGCAGTTGCATTTAAAACGCCGACATCTATGCCTGTAGCTAGGCTTACCTGTTCGCGATCCAGGGTAGAAAGATCGTCGCTATATTGTTTGAATCCTTCGGTAAACTGCTTTATGTAATGAGCATCGTGTGCTTTTTTTTCATACAGCAATGCTGCCAGGCCATTGAGCAATTCAATGTAGCTGCCTTCAAAGTCGCTTTGGGTCGAAACATCGAGCCAGGCGGATGAAAAAGCAGCAAGGTCCGTCCGTATTGAATCAGCAACCACCAGAGGAACCCCTTTTTTACTGGCCCTTTTCAGATAATAGCTCACCACGGGGGTTGAATGACCGGGGTCCGCGCCCAAGACAAAAACGGCTTGGGCTTTTTCAAGCCAGTCAAGCGGACTGAGGCGGGACAGCCCGTTGGTTCTTTTTTCGAGCAGATTGATGACATGTCGCCCGGACAGGTAACTGCCGTTATCCACGTTATTGGTTTTTAACAGGGCTCTTGCGATTTTCTGGAAGAGATAATTCTCCTCATTTGTACATTTAGAGGAACCGAGGAATGCTACGCTCTGTGAACCATTTTTACTTTTAATTTCTAGCAACCGTCCAGCGACAACATCGATCGCCGCATCCCAGGAGGCCGGAGCCATTGTATTTTCATCGCTCCCGGTATGCTGTCGGATCATAGGTTGGAGCAACCGCTCATGGGTATTCAAAAAGTCATGAGCAAAGTGTCCCCGAACACACAAGGTTGCCCTGTTAACGGTATCGGGTCGGTTTGCAGGATTCACTTCAACAATTCTGCTGTTCGTATAGCCCATTGCCAACCCGCAGCCCACGCCGCAAAATCCGCAAATGGAAAAAGATTCTCGCTCAGGGGTCGCTGTGTAACCCGGGTTATTCGGAGACAGCGCCCCGGTAGGGCACATGGAAAGGCAAGTGCCGCAAAAGGTACAGCTAGAATGTTCCAAACCCCGGTCATGAATCGTTGAGGGTCGTGATTTAAACCCTCTTAGGTTGTAGTCTATGGCACCCACTACAACCAGTTCATGATCTGCCCGGATGCATTTCCCGCACAGCACACATTTACTTAAATCTCTGATAATAAAAGGATTTGCCTGTTCAAGCGTCTTATAATTAGGCATGGGGTATAAATGTGTTTCGCCAATGCCCAGTTGAGCTGCCAGTTGACGTAGCTGGCATCGGTTACCCTTACTGCAAACCACACAAGATTCGGGGTGTTCTGCGATCATCAGGCGCAGGATATTTTTCCGGTGGATTTTTACGCGAGGCGTATCTGTCCTGACGGACATTTCCGAGACAACAGGCGTAACGCATGATGCCATAACACGACCTGTTTTTTCATCCTCCACCACACAAAGACCAACAGTAGCCACAGGCATAGAAGAGCATAATAATTATGCCATAGATTTTATCAGGGCAACAAAATGGATCAAAGACCACCTTCAGTATGCCAAGGTCAGTGGAGGTGTGAGCAATATATCCT
>CP070768.1:1783152-1787362 GCA_020345745.1 Desulfobacterales bacterium | reverse complement strand
CTGAACGATTTCTCCGTCTTTTTCCATCAAAGCGTTGGGCATTCCTTTTTCAAATTCCGTGGTTCTATCCACCGTACCGGTGACCATGACCATGTCATCAACAATTAGCATGGGCGATTCGCTTTCGACAATATTAACATTTTTCTCTTCAAGTTCATCTTTAACCATGGTTCGAGGCCATAGGTTTTTGGCGCCATCAGGCTGGCGGGTATAACGGGGATATTGAAAAACTTTTGGATGCAGTACCAGAGGGATCGTATGGGGCATTTTTTCGAGAATGGTTTTTAGGCCGCTGGTGTGGTCCATATGCCCGTGGCTAATGACAATCGTTTCAATTTCTTCGACGTTTATTCCCAATTTTTCCATATTGTGGAGTACGCCGACCTTAGTGTAACCCGTGTCAAGAAGGATGGTGTGCTTCTTTTCACCTTGATAAACGGTGATGAGAAGAGACAGCCCATGTTCTGCCAAAAGGGTGTCTGCTGCAACCTTCCCTTCCTTTGAGAGTGGGGGGCGTTTGATGATATCGGTACTTGGCAGGAGAAGATCGACGTAGTTGTCAATAAGCGTAGTGATTTCGACCTTATCGACCGATTTTAACGGAACTGGAACATTGGTAGGCATTAGCATTCCTCCTTTTTATGTACAAGCCATCTCAAAAATACATCTAACGCCCAATTACGGTGTTGCAAGCCTGTTGTATTGTTTTACAATACTTAAACGATGAAAGCTAATGCTTCCCAGATTTCCCGAGCACATATCGTGAAATCAGCAAACTGCTTCGCAGTTTGTCGTTTAGGCAAAATGCTCACATACTCCCGTGTATGCTGCGCTTTTTCATCGGCTCGCGCCTTGTCCTTGAACGTAATCTTTATTTTTTAGATGGCTTGTAGATATTTATCTAATTCTGAAAAAGTTGGTCCTCTGGGCTCGGATTCTTTACTCTGTTCCGGTTTTATTTCAAACTATCTTGCATGTAAAGGGATTTATGAACAAAAAAATCCCCTCACCCCGTAAGAAGTGAGGGGACGTTTGTTTAAGTTAACCGCGCGGTACCTGCTTTATTTGGGTGGACGCAGGTGGCGGCGCAGAAGCTTGCCAGTAGGTGTGCGCGGCAGCTCATTTCTGTACTCGATTGCCCGTGGCAGCTTGTAGATGGCAATATGATCCTTCAAAAATTCTTTGACACCTTCAAAGAACTCATCGTTGCCCTCAACGCCTTCTTTTAACACCACAAAGGCTTTGGTGATCTGTCCCTTTTCAGGATCAGGAACACCGACCACGCCGGCTTCCGCAATGTCCGGGTGTTTTTCGAGGGCCTCTTCCACTTCGGCCGGACCGATACGATAACCGGAGCTCTTGATCATGTCGTCTTCGCGAGATACAAAGTAGATGTTGCCGTCTTCTTTCATATAGACGGCATCACCCATCTGGTTCCAGCCATTGACCACGCCTTTCTTTTGGGATTTGATGAGACGTTCGCCGTCAACATAAGGCTTCCAGTACAGGCTTCCCGAGGGTCCTTTAAGAACCATGCTGCCGACTTCGTCTGGCTTGCAGTCATTCCATTCAGCGTCGACAACTTTGCACTCTACACCTGGCAAAGCTTTACCGATGGAGTCGGGCATCGGCTCATCGTTCATGGTATTTGACGTCACCAGGTGGAGCATTTCAGTACCGCCAAGACCCTCCCAGATGGGCAGGCCCGTTAGTTCCTGCCAGCCTCTCAGGGTATCGGAGCCTAGAGCATCACCGCCTGAGGTGTATAGACGAATGGAGCTGGTGTCATAATCCTTGAATTTGGGGAACTTCATCAACGCCCGGTAGCCGGTGGGCAGACCGGTAAGGATCGTAATTTTGTGTTTCTGAATCAGTTCCAGCATGTCAGGAGGCGTGAACTTGGGAATCAGGGATATAGCGGCGCCTCCTTCAAAAGGCATCAGCGTAAAGGTACCGAAACCGGCGGCAAAAGAGACCGGAGCAGCACCGCCCAGAACATCGCCGGGTTGCATCTTGTAAACATGCTTGTTGACCAGCCTGGTTTCTATAACGATCGGTTTCATAAAATGCACACAACCTTTGGGCATGCCGGTTGTACCGGAGGTATAGAGCATGATGCCGATATCGGTACCTTTAAGCATGGTGGGCTCCAGGTCGGCGGAACCGGCCGCCAGCATTTCTTCATAGACCATATTACCGGCCGCCTTGACTTCGTCGGCCTCACCGCCGATAACGATGACCTTGGTGCCGAACTCGAAATTGGGTTTTGCCGTCTCTACCGGGGGCATGAGAGGCGCATTGACAATAAAAAGTTTCATCTCCGCATTGTTGGCCACAAAAGCCACTTCTTCACCGGACCATAAAGGGGATGTGGGAACTGGTATGGCCCCAATTTTCTCAATGGCAAAAATGGCGACAACGGCCTGGATAGAGTTTACCAGTCGGATACCGACGCGATCCTGGGGTTCGACCCCGGCTTCTTTCAGCGCGTTGCCGAACTTGTTTACATTCTGCTGGAGCTGAAAATAGGTGACCGTTACATCCATGAATTTAATGGCAGCATTGTCACCTCTTCCTTCGCGAACGTGACGGTCAAGCAAGAAGTCTGCAAGATTCAGCTCATCCGGCGTGTCCGCAAATTCTTCTGGTACTGTGTATTCGGGCCACAAATCTTTCGGTGGCAGCATGTTTTCCGGTATTACACCCATAGTTTAAACCTCCCTATCATTTTTTAAATTAATTATCAGTTTTTTCTCGTTACTCAACAACCGGCATCAATCTGGAGCGAGCATAGTTTTTTGCCGGTGCGTCGAGTTTGCACAATTCTGACTCCGCCGGCATTCCAGAGTATGTGGGGCGGAGTGCTGAAGGTTCACCTCCTTTCCAAAAGAATTGCTAGTTCGATCCTTTTACTGTTTTTTAACGTAAATGGTATATTGGTGTTCAATAACTGAGGGGATTCACTCTAAAAAGGATTCATATAGGATATCCCTGTATAAATTGCAAGGTAAAAAAAAGCAATTATCATTTATCCCTTATACTGTATGTGTCTATATCATTATATACTAGATATTGTGTTGTCTGTTGAATATAACGTTTGCCGGGTAGTCATGAAACATCTACTTACTAATTCAATCGTCTCAAATCCTTTAACATAGCCGGTTTATAAAAAAAGAACTTCTCGAATAGAGGTGGAATTTTTTAGATAAAATTCGTTTTTTACACTTGACAAAATTGGTAAACAATTCTAAACATAACGTTCACTGAATAAAATTCACTTTTTACTCATTACTTTATTTCAGCCCAAACATTATATTCTTTTGAATATAATTCAACATATATAGTTCGATTATATAATTCATTACTTACTTTCAATTTTTTTACAGTTTTTTTTACAACCTGTTGTCTAAATATACCTAAAGGAGGTGATACAAGACCTTTACGCTTTCCGTTTACTGTGGAAAGATCAACGACCGATCCAATTGTCATGTAGACTATTGGTAAAGTGATCAGATCGGCTTCCGGTACGACATATCTCTTTCAGTATATCAGGTCGTTTTAAGATTGTTGCCGGCTCAGACCGAAATCCATTCAGAAAGGGGGTGATAAATAATCAGTTGGGAGGAATTAATGCCGTTCCTCTAATGCTGAGAATGACTCTGGATAAATTCTTAAATGGAATTTAAACTATGTTTGGAGGTAAAATATGGCAGAAAAAAAGGATATTGAAATAAACAGCCGGGCCGACACCATTGGTCTTATGGATATGGATGTCAGACCCTACCCGGTCACACCGCCGCCTTCCTATGACGAAGTCAAACCGGTGTACGAAAAACGGAAGGCGCTGGAGTTCTGCGACTGGTCCGAGAAAAATCTCAAGTTCGAAGAGAGATACGGCAAAGACGAGTCTCTGGCACACCTCAGGGTCCTGGATATCGGCCTCTGGCGGCTGGGGCACAAGTTTTGCACCTCGCTGTTCGGGGAACATGGGGCGGAATGCGTTTCCATAGAACCGCCCGGCGGCGATCCATTGCGGAAACTGACGCCCTTTGGCCGTGAAGAGTACATGCTGGAAAATCAAGAGACCGGTGAAAAATGCGGCATGGAGTTTGTCGCCGAGACGGTGAACACGCACTGCGTCACCCTGGATGTGGAGACCCCGGAGGGCCAGGAAATTTTCACAAAAATGGCGGCCAACGTCGATATCTTG
>CP070768.1:1780115-1783052 GCA_020345745.1 Desulfobacterales bacterium | reverse complement strand
TCATCGCCCCTTCTTTCATAAACGCCTGCTACGGTGGCAGCCAAAAGGTGAGTGTTATCATTGGGGTCAACATCGACATCATAGATAATAACCGCGTTGATGCCATTGTTCAACTCAGTCCAGGTTTGTCCATAATCCAGACTTTTGAATACACCTTTAGCAAGTTCGCCCCCAAAAATGATGTTACCATTTAAAGGGTGGACAACAAGATCTTTAAATTGTTGGTCCGCATCGTATATCTCCCAGTTGGCGTCTCCATAAGGTGGGGTGCCCTTTGCTACTTTCCCGTTGGTATCAACGTTCGGCCAGCTATGAGAGTTTTTCCAGGCTGCATAAATAACATCGGGAGCATTTGGATCAAATGCCAATGCCCTAACATTTCGACCATATACTTCATTATCCGGAGCAGGATTCCCAATATTGGAATAATTCAGGAACCACTGATAGTTCCAGCCAGCATCATCATAGTGTCTAAAAATCCCCCAGTCGTTAGCGGTGAAGATTGAATTGGAGTCATCAGGTTTCACCTCAACATCATAAAATTGTCCCCCAGGTATGGAAAATATTTCGGCCCATGAATCATTCTCGGCGCGATAAAGTGTACCATCGGCTGAGCCCGGATATCCTGCCATGCCCGGCTCAACAAAATCTCCGTCGTTGCCCGTAACCGCCCATATGATAGTTGGGTTGCTGGGATCAAAGTCCAAATCAACGACGTTATGGTCAAAGTTGCCGGAAACAGGTCCAGTCATTTTCGTCCATGACACTCCGCCATCCGTGGTTTTATAAATGGCGCCATTGTCATTGCCCTTATTGGGGCCGCTGGTCCCTGCATATACTGTTTCTCCATCGGGATCGCTAGGGTGGACAGCTATAGATCTGATAAGCCGGCCATTATCTGTTGCACCTTGAATGGTAGTATTCGAAATGTGGATCCAAGTTGAGCCTCCGTTCGTGCTCATTGCTAAATCGACTTGGTTGGCCACCCATATCACATCGCTGTTTTGTGGCGCTATCTTTACTGCAAAAACCGCATGGTTTTTAAACGTAACCTCTCCTTCAGGTTCCACCGCTTGCCAGTTATTTCCACCATCCGTTGTCATGAAAAGCCCATCTCCCATATGGCTCCCAGCGAACATCTTGTTGGGATTATTAGGGTCAATGGCGATGTCATAAATCTGTCCGCCATAAAGCCCGAGGTTTGTCCAGACTTGGGCGTCCTGGGAATGGGCAGAAGGCCCGAAACACAAAAAAACGCCACCTATTAAAACAAAGATAAGAAAAACCTTTAGATAGCTTTTCATCTTCTTCTCCTTTTTACCGTGTACCATATAATAAAATCGTATAACGATTTTATATAACGCGGTGTTACCGCTATCAAAGCGAAAGGCTAACATTCCTATCCCGGCAGCAAGCTGCAGGGTATTTGGGAATGTTTACCTCAACCCTAACGGGCTTCGGTAACGCACTTTCGCCAAAAAACTGTTTTCAAACCATCAATCTTTTTATGATGAACCTATGCAAATATTATACGAATAAACTTTATTAAATAATTCTTTTTCCTTTCATTTGACCGGCCGGCTTCCTGTAAATCTCGCCTCATAAGGCGGGTTGAGGGAAGCTATATGAAAAGCAAGGTTCCTTACCGGGAGGCCGCCCTTTAGGGCGATGAGCCTCAATTCATCCCACGCTGCAAGCAGCGGAGAATTCAAATTTCAAGTGAAACCCTTTATATCCTATAGCCTTGATGGCTGATAGATCCCGTCCGCTAACCTGAAAAAATGTTTTCAACGTCTATGAAATGAAATGGAAAGATATTGTTATGTATATAAAACGGCTATGTAGCCATAGATTTACAAAATATGGTAAGATAGGGTTATGCCCACTATGAATATTTCTGCTGACTTTTTAGTTGGTTTATGCTTTAATAATTTTTTAGAATGAATATCTATACTTATTCACCCGCATTATTAACAGTTTCTTTACGCAGCAAGCTGCGGGGTATTAGACCCTGAGAGAATAAACAAAATTTTTCGGAATTGTCAATTAATTTGTTATCGATTTTCAGCAACTTAGAAAAAGCAAGTGTATGTCTTGTAATTCTCAATAAAAACAAAATTGAACACGAAACCTTTACCTGGGCATAAAGTGAGGGCGATTTATAAACTTGATGGTTCTTTACTTTAGCACGCGAAATGCGGAAGGCATGTTCAGCTATTCGAGAAAAGCTTGCCGGACACATCAGTCACCAGCAATGACGTCCAGAAACACCAGCTGCTGCTAAATTGCAATGTCATCTTTCGCTCACTAAAAAAACTATGTAAAACATTTCATAATTTTATGTAATTTACCCCACAATTACCTAGTTTTTTTGATGAATTAGCAATGCTACATTTATCCTACAATTGATGTAAATGCTTAATATACAAGGAGTTCCGATATTTCTATCTGGTTTTGCACAATTCTTGCATACATAACATTTTAACTGACCAGGAAATCCAATAAATTAACTGACCAGAAAATCCAATAAAAAGCCAAACCTGTTAAAAGACAGGGACGAAGATCCACGGGTCTATCAGGTACAAAGACACAGAGACAGCCGGGCTGACAATGTATAGGGTGGCTCAGCTTTTTAAAAAAAAATAGACAATAGCGACATGAGCTCATTAACAATATTTGCAAAAAGGAGGTTAATTGTTTGCCAAGTTTATTGTTCGTCTGAAAAATTATTTATAGAGAGGGGGGGGTGAAACGTGAAAAAATTTTTAGCGCTTTTATTGACCATATGCTTTGTTCTGTTTACTGGGGTCGGGGTGTATGCTCAACCAATTACTGCAGTGAATGATGAACAAGTAACAGTACAAATCGACGAACCGAATCAAGCGACTTGGTTTTTATTAGACTTTGGGCAGAGTATTGAAGGTTATACTGCGGTGG
>CP070768.1:1761759-1780015 GCA_020345745.1 Desulfobacterales bacterium | reverse complement strand
GAAATAAGCATCAGCTACATTAGGATTTAAATTTATCACTGTTGTGAAATCCTCTATCGCTTTTTCATAACGTTTCAGATTCATATATGCCTTACCTCTATGGAAGAAATACATATATTTTGGATTCGACTCTATAGCTATATTGAAAGCCGACACTGCTTCCTCGAATCTACCTGTGCGTGTAAATTGAAGGCCATTCTCATACGAATCCCAAGCATTTAGTATTTTTGATGACTCATTGTAGTCCCGTGTAACTTGAATAAAATCACTTTGGGTTCTGGTCAATTCTTGCTTCAATTCTTGAATTTTATTAATATATTTTTCATTTACCTGTTCTATCTCTTCAACTTCTATTCCACTTTTTCTTAGTTCGTTAATTTTTTTGGCAACAGAATTAGGATCAACTTCAATCTGTGCTTTTAGTTTATAAGTTTTTCCATCCCAAAACTCTTCTAAAATATCTGTTTTTACAATTCCACCACTAAAAGAAGTAATTTCATCTTTAGTAAGTTGATAATTCAGAACTTCAGTATTTGTCTGTAGATATGTTCCTAATTTTTCAATTAAAAGTCTTTTAGCTTGCAATAGTGAAATTGTCCTACAAGTTAATTTGATAAAACTATATTAAGGATTTAATAGTTATTTTGTACTATTCTCCTCGCAATTACATAAAATTTGCCATTGACATCTGTTTTCGAAAAACATAATGAATATTAGAATATTGAATTTTTATTCCTTTGCTAAAACTCCTTGTCCTAAGGAGGCCCGATCATGGAAAAAAAAGATGATCTTCGCGATCGATTATTTAAAGTCATTTCTGACTTTAATGAATCACAAATGAAGCAACCTCTTCCTATTTCAGAGCAATTGGAGCATGAAATCACTGAAAAGAAAGAATCCCTATTTTTTGAAAAAAGGGAGCATCACAGGAAAAATGTTTCCATCCATGGAATCTTTGAAACTGTAAATGAACAATTTCGAGCGTCAACCAAAAATGTAAGTGTGGGTGGAGTACTAATTGACCCCGAAATAAATCTATCCTTTCATGAAGATTTGCATATGACTTTTATAGATAGCAAATTCAATGGCCGCGTTTATTCTAAAGGTAAAGTTATAAGAGTCGATCCAGATGGGGTAGGCATACAATTCGACCAAGTTATACCTGTAATGTCCTCTTTGTAATCATACTAATTGGAAAAGTTTTTCCAGCGTCCTTCCCTTTGGTTGTAATAGAAACCTATAATCCATCGATCAAGCCTTTTTGATATACAAGCGATTTCCCCCCTTTTTATATTTAAGTTTTTAGTTCATTTGCCGATAATTAATATGATTGACCAATACATTCACACCCCAAGGAAAAACAATATGTTAGCATTAATATTCACAAGTTACAGCATTACAATTATTTCCGTTGCTGTGTCATATTATCTGTGGGTGGATACCAAATCTCCTGAGCCAATTAGATGGGAAGAGAAAGAACGATAGGCTCTTCCAGTTTATTTTTAAAGTATGTTCAACTTGCTACCGATAGTATGGAACCCTGGGCCATAAACCGGTATATTGTGCGAGTAATATTTATGAAAATGGTAATGTCATTCAAAATTGATAAAAAAATAAAGAAAGCCCTCCAAACACTTGCCGACCAAGAATATCGATCCCTATCTGATTATGTCGTAATGGTGCTTAAAAAACACCTTGATGAAAAGAATATTGAATGGCACAAGGAAGGTGTAAAAAAATCTAAGAAATAACTTTTAACTAAGAGGATTTTTGATTAATGTTAAATCCCACCTACCATCGTAGAAATGGGGTTTTGTATTTACGATATATGCAACAAGTAAGAATTGGCTTCAGCCTGTGTGTATCAAGGTATCACAGGTTTTGACAAGTCAGAAATTCGTGAGGTAATCTCAATGTATCTTTATTGCGATTCAAAATCGCGTATCTTGACGGACAGCATTACAAATGTGATGATATCCAGATCCGCATACTAAATTGTTCAGCTACATAATGGGAGGTCCTTCACCGATGACTAAAGACAACTTAATAAATCGTTTTTCAAAAATTGAACGAGACAATATTGATCTGATCAAGCGATTTTTCAAGGAAGTATGGAACGATCGGCGGATAAAGACAGTACAAGAACTCGCGTCGCCAGATGTTGTTTCTCATTATGAACATGAGGAAATCAAAGGAATCAATGGCTGGAAGGAGATGATTTACGATGTTTTTGTAAAAGCTATCCCAGATCTTCGTATTGAAATTGATGACATCATTGCGAATGGGGATTATGTTGCCACTCGATGGAACTTACGAGGTGTTCATAACGGCGAGCTATTTGGTGTGCTTCCATCTGGAGAAAAGATTGAATTTAGTGGGATGTCTTGGATTAGAATAGTCGATGGCAAAATAGTAGAAAACTGGAACATTGCGAGTATGAGTTATCTTTTTTGGCAACTGCTTGCGGAAATCAAAACGTTGCGAGGGATCTTACCTCTGTGTTCCTTCTGTAAAAAGATTAGTGATGACAATGGATACTGGGAACAAGTTGATGTTTATATTCATAAGTATTCTCAAGCTGATATTAGCCACAGCGTCTGTCCTGAATGTGTAAAAGAACATTACCCTGATTTGGATATATATGAATGAGCACTTAAGAATAGTTAAAGTGACAATCAAAAATAAATGAAGCTAATATTGGATAGGCACCTCAAGTTTTCTAACGAAGCGCAGTTAGCCTTTATAGGTTTTATCATAGTGCGGAGTCTGATAGAAGTCGCATTTCATGCAGTTTGCCACTTTCATAGCAAAGCTCCCTTGGACTTGTCCCCCGCACAAAGTGCCAGCTATCCGGGCACAATGCTTCCCATGATCGGGATAAGCAGGACATACACCCAATTCGACTGCTTTGGATCCACCTTGTTCGCGACCGCAATTTTTAAATTCCCAGCAATTCATGTTAGACCTCCTTTCTTTTCAACACGTGTCCAATATTCTATATCGGTTTCCTATGAGAAAACTTAAGGAAAAAATCTGCAGAAGTAGTCGCGCAATTAGAAGAGGTCAAATTGTCTATCGCATTTCCAACCCGTGGCTGATCCGCACCGTTACCGCCGTTGATATCTGCTATGTATATGGAACTTAAAAGTGGCTTTCATGGATTGTGATATCAACAGTTTCTGGGCTCTCTCCAGAAAATTTATGGTTACAATCGCAAAGCAAGATTTTTACTGCTTCTTAATTTTCAAGACTACGAAAAGAAGTCGTAAATCCTACCATGTTTAAGGTTTCTCCCTTCAAAGCTGAATATTAGAAGGCCAAAAAATTTAAGGTTTAGGTTTGTAATTACACCATCAAGTCTTAATGACTGCTTCCATATATAAACCTTCAAAACCTTAGTGATATCGTTTTACGATAAGGGTAAATGCTTTTTCAGGGATTTACCCTTTTTACTTTTTAATGGATCTTAAAAATATGTCTGAAGCAATAAGCACTAGCTGGGTTTATTAATAAAATATTATCGATTCAAGGCTGTCTATAAGGTAAAAAATAGGGATAATTTTTTATCGCGGTCATGTGTCTGGCGTAAAAAAAAAAGAGGTTGCAGATTACTCCGCAGCCTCTTCTCTTTTCCGGCATTAGCGGTTTGGCCTCGATGACATCGATATGAATTAAAAATCTATCTGGCCTGTTTTTTTTAGTCTAATTTGTTTCAGCTGCCAGCTGGGTCTTTAGGCCGGATACTTGCTTAACATCTTGTGTTTGCAGCTTGGCGTCCTTCTCCTTTGCTTTCTTTTTTGCCAGCTCGGCTTTCGAACGCTTTATCCCTTCGGCCGTAAAAACCGATAAAAGAAATCCGGTCCCAGCAACAACAGTTAATGCAATTAGATCAACAACTGCATGGGCAGAAGAGACCGTACCGAATGCTACTATAGCAAGTACTGCAATGGGGATAATAAATGCTTTCTTTCTCATTTTCGCCTCCTTTGTCTATAAACCTTAACAATGTTTGAAGTTAGATTAACACTTAATTTATCGCTCGTCGCGCAACGGTCGATTTAGCTGACTGGTGGTCAGTTAATATTAATATAAGTGACCGATGGTCATTTGTCAAGGCTCAAAATGACCGATGGTCATTTTTTTTGCATTTTTTTAAAAAAAATGTTATCCTAACCTCTACTAACCTATTGATACTGATTTCTGAGGGATTAAAGGAGATGGGAATGGCCTCTAAAAAACGTGCCATAAGTGAAGAAGACAAAAAAAAACGAAAAGATAAGATATTAAAAACGGCTTGGAAACTGTATAGAAAAGCTGACGGTCAAATCCCCACGGTCTCTGTAATTGCACAAAAGACAGGACTGTCAAAAGGAACCGTTTATCTGTATTTTAAGACCAAAGATGAAATATTTCTGCAACTTTACCTGCACAAACTCCGCGAATGGCACGAATCGGTCGCTGCAAAACTTCAACATCGTACAGGGAAAATTTCGGTAACAGAGTTCGCTAAAATCACAACCGACTATGTCGTCAATAATCCGCTGCTGCTCAAAATGGGAAGTATTGCCAGAGGTGTTCTGGAAGAAAATACGGATGATCGCGTGATTATCGACACCAAAATGCAAATTGCCCAACTTTTAGAAGACTGCAGCCAATTGACTTGTCAGATATTTCCAGGCCTGACGATCGGTCAAGCGGTTAAAATTCACCTGCGGATCTATGCCCTGATATTTGGGCTTTGGCAAATCACTTCTAGTCCGCCAAACGTTCGTCGTATGCTGAAAAAAGCCAAGATCGAAATCTTCGAACCCGATTTTAGCGAAAGCGTGGTCGAATCGGTTGCCACTTTCTTAAAGGGTGCGCTGCCATAAATATAATTTCAAAAAAATCCGCATTTCTCACGAACCAGAGCCTCAAAGGTGAACCGGGTTTATTTTTTTGTACAACAATATCTGGTATTATTTGCTTTAGTAATTTTTCAAGTTCTGGGTAATGATTGCTCCTTTCAGGTTGAATATTTGAAGATCTAAAAAATTTAAGATTTAGAAAAGAAATCGATAATCAATATGGTTTAAGGTCAAGTGCACATGCAAAACCTGCGGTTTATCAATCCCTCCAACCTGGCTGCCCCCTTTAAATTCGCAAAGAAACACGAAACACTTAACAGTCATATTTTTACCATTCCAGTTTGACAAAATTATGTCATTCTAGGTTTTATTTGCTCGTTAAAATTCTTAGGTTTGTTTTTATTCTTATCCCCTATCTACCCGACATATAACAACATATTGATGTCTGAATATTCGAGATAAATGCTTACTCAAATTTGGTATGCATCTTGCATTTTTGATAATGGCTGCAGTCGTAGCAAAGAATACGCTTCCGGCTGGTTCTATACAGCGTATCCTGACCCTTCTATGAAATGGAAAAATGGAAAATGTAATCTGGCAACAGATATAGTTATTGAATCCACCGGCAAAAGTTTAAAAATCAATCCGCTTAAAGCATCAAAGAGAGGTCTTAATTAAAATACCGTTGGATGGTCATTTATGTCTGTACCATTATTAAGGAGTTAATATAATGTCTAATTGTAACTGCAATAACCCGAAGAGTTTGCGAGATAAACCAGATCAATGCTCACAGAGTCAACATAAGGAATGCCATAGAAATACTAAAGATCATTCCTGTACAAATAAAAAAAGTAGTACGAATTTTGCGTAACAGTTCCTGCCTTCCCATCTGAAAATTTTAATTTCAAAATTTTTAAGGTTTCGGATCAAAAGCTGCTATTTTATCTACGTTATCTACATGTGCTTTTTAATTTTAGAGCAAATAAAGCACGCGGATGTGGTCTGTTGCAATAATTTGGATTTCTCTATGGTATTTCCACATTAAAAAGCTTGGTCGGGAGAATTCTCGCCATTTCGAATGCGCCAACAGCCACAAAAAGGAGATGACAAAGTAGGCAAGGACTATACGATGTCTTGTTCGAGTTTTTTGCTCAAGGATGCTATCTCTGAAGAGATTTTTTGTTTTGGAAGAATAACGATAAGATCAAAGGTTTCTTGCTTTTGCTCGCCATTGATTGAATATGTAAGGTTCAAAAGTTCGGCAGCGTGGCCTTTTGCAATTATTTACACATTAAAGGAAAACCCTTATTCTGTCTTGTCTTTCTTCTTTTTTCTTCTTTTTTTCTGCTTTTTTTCTTCTTTTTTAGGTTTTGTTACTTTTCCGGTAGTAATGTATTCATGAATACTTACAGCAGCGATTTTACCCGCTCCCATTGCCGAAATAACAGTTGCTGCACCCGTAACTATGTCCCCCCCTGCGAAAACACCCTTTTTGGAGGTTTCCATAGTTTCCTCATCACATGCCAAGGTTCCCCATCGCGTTGTTTTGAGATCGGGGGTCGTCATCGCGATTAGGGGATTGGGTTTATTTCCAAGTGAAGGCACGACAGTATCACATTCAATGGTAAACTCACTACCTTTTACAGGAACAGGCCTCCGCCGACCCGAATCATCAGGCTCGCCAAGTTCCATTCTTATGCATTCAACGCCACATACTCTACCATGATCATCTCCGAAAATTCTTACGGGGTTAGTCAAAATATTCATTTCAACGCCTTCCTCCTCCGCATGGTGAATCTCTTCGATACGAGCGGGCATTTCTTGTCGGCTGCGTCGATACACGATCACTGATTCTGCACCCAATCGTAAGGCTGTTCTGGCCGAATCCATGGCCACATTGCCGCCTCCGACTGTAATTACTTTTTTACTTTGTATGGGAGCCGTTGCGTAAGTTGGAAATAAATACGCCTTCATCAAATTAGCTCTAGTTAGGTATTCATTGGCTGAATAAACACCTACCAGATTTTCTCCCGGTATATTCATGAACATCGGTAGTCCGGCACCTGTTCCAATAAATACAGCATCATAACCGCTGTTCAAAAGTTCATCGATCGAACGCGATTTGCCAACAACATAATCAAGGATAATTTTGACTCCCATTTTTTCCAGATTGGAAACTTCATATTTAACAATTTCCTTTGGTAAACGGAATTCTGGAATTCCGTACACCAGAACACCGCCGGGTTCGTGGAGGGCTTCATATATAACAATTTCGTGTCCCAATTTGATAAGGTCGCCCGCTACGGTTAGGCCGGCCGGTCCAGCTCCGATAATGGCAACTTTTTTACCGGATGGTTCCGGCTTCTCAGGTGCAGGTGTTTGAATCGATTTATGTCTTCTTTCATAATCTGCTGCAAATCGTTCTAGGCGACCGATAGCCACCGGCTCTTTACCTTTCATCTTGCCGAGAACACACTTGATTTCACATTGTGTTTCTTGAGGGCAAACCCGACCCGTGACGGCTGGGAGGGCATTTTGTTCATTAAGTTTCCATGCAGCCTCTATAAATTTTCCCTGCTCAATAAGATCGATAAACTCAGGAATATTTATGTTAACCGGACAGCCTTCTATACATAGAGGCTTTTCGCATTTGATACAGCGTTGTGCTTCCTGCATTGCGGTTTCTTCGGAAAAACCGTAAGGAACCTCTTCGGAATTATATTTCCGCCTTCTGGGGTCCTGCTCAGGCATCTTTTGCCTGGGTATGTTCATTCTTCTCTTTCTTTCTTCTTTGTCCATTCTTTCTTTTTTGCCCATTTTATTCTCTTAACTTTTAATAAGTTGCCGTGCTGCTAAATCTATAAAACCAACTTTGTTAGGAAACATTTTCCAACCCATCATTAGAATTAGGTGTGAGAACAAGCGCAGAAATGCTCCTCAGGGCTTTTTTCAATAGGTACCTGCGGCAGTCCCTCAATTTCTTCAATTTTGAATGCAGCCTGTCGTTGCATAAGTTCAATCCAATCAATCTGGAGTCCGTCAAGAAAAGGACCGTCGACGCAAGCAAATTTTGTCTTTTCGCCTTCGGAAACTCGGCACGCCCCACACATTCCGGTACCATCCAACATGATAGGATTCATAGCGGTTTGGGTTGGAATCTCCAGCTTTTTCGTTACTTCACAACACAGCATCATCATAAAGGTGCAGCCTATGATATAAGCCTGATCTATTTTTTCTTCCTTTTTGGCCAGCATGGTAATAGCATCCTGTGCGCCACCTTTTAAACCAGCGGAACCATCTTTTGTTATAATAACCAATTCATCGCAGTTATCTGCCAATCGTTTTTCCCAGTGAAGTAAATAATGGCTTGAGGCTTCCTCAATGCAAATCACTTTGTTGCCGGCTTCTTTCATTGCACGGGCAATCGGTAGTATTGCACCGACACCGTAACACCCACCAGCACATAGAACTGTTCCATATTTTTTTATCTCGACAGGTTTACCAAGCGGACCGACGAAATGCGCCAAATGCTGACCTATTCGCGTATTTGCCATTTCTCGACTCGATCGACCGACTTCCAGGATGATCATAGTAATCGTACCTTTTTCTCGATCAAAATCCGAGATAGTGTATGGGATACGTTCTGATTTTTCATTTACCATGGCAATAACAAATTGGCCGGGTTGGCATTTTTCAGCAATGGTAGGTGCATAAACGGATACCATGTAAGTATTCGGTACAATTTCTTTTTTTTCGACGATTTCGAACGGCTTTTCTTCAACTGTACTTTTTAATTCCTCAGGTATGATATCCGCTTTTACGGCCTGAGCTTCCGGGGAAAAAATGGATAGAGCACTCACTACACCAGCCAATTTATGGCCTCTATAATACTTGGGTAATGCATTAACATCATTTATTGGCGATGGGACCGGTGCAGTTGGGATTTCCTCTTGTATCCCTTCCTGATTTATTTCCTTTCCAATATCAACGATTGAAGAATATGCGAATTCAGATGCTCCCATTTTTCCGGCGATGTCACAAACAATTTTCCAATCGGGGTAGACATTTTTTGGAGGCGTTACCGCAGCTGAAAGAGACTCGATTTCTCCTTTCGCGTTTAAGAATGTGCCTTCGACTTCCACCAGCACGGCTGATGCAAATACAACTTTTGCCGACTTTTCGTTTTCAGACGGAAACATATCGGCTATGATTAGTGTTTCCAATTTTTCAATGAGTGTTGAATCCGGATAATTGCCGGTAGTGAATACGGCTTTAACTGTTCCATTTTTAATTTTTTCCAATACCGAAGAAGGCTCAATGATTATTTTATCCTTATCGGGTTTGGCAATGGCAAAGTTGTCCGACTTCATAACTGTTTTCGCGAATTTGCCAAGCAAGTATATTTCCTCACGAGTTGCAGCCGTATGTGCAATTAACGCAAATTGATCGCCTTGGTATTTTATCAGTTCTTCCGCTGCTTTATCGATGGCATTTTCATATGAATCTTTTATTAAACCATCTTCCACACGTACTTGATGAAAGTCCAATCTTAAGGGGTTATAAAGAAGCTGTTGTATGGCAAAACGTCCGACTGCGCAAATTCGATTCTCAGGTGTGAAATCCACCACTCCTGACTCAATCATTTTACCGTTTTTGATTTTCAAATCGATTGAACAGCCAAGTGAACACAATATACATATTGATTTATCATATTTATCCGGTGCACCCTGCCATTTGGCGAATCTGTCCGATAATGAACCGGTTGGACAAATATCGATACATGCTCCGCAAAAATTACAATCCGTTTCAGTATGTTTCTTATGAAAAGATGTACCGATTCGTGCATTCTTCCCACGATTAATAAAATCAATCGCTCCTCTTCCATGGATTTTTTTGCAAATTCGTGAACACCGACCACAAAGTATACAGAGGTTATAATCTCTATCCATAAATGGATCATTGTGTTCGATCTCAATATTTTGATAAATTACCGGCAGGTCAAATTCATTGATTTCAAACTCATCTGCCAGCTTGCGGAGTTCACAAGAGTCGCGGAAACTACAAAATGTGCAACGGGATGCTTTTCCACTCTTTGTTGGAGAAGGGCGGTATTTTTCGCATAGGGTACGATCAGAGCAAGCAAAACAGGGGCTCGTGTGACCGCTAAGCATTAGTTTTAGAATTTCTCGTCGCAACTCTACAATATCTTCCGATTTTGTATCCACAATCATTCCATTTTGGACAGGAGTTGTACAAGAAGTAGGATTTCCGCGTATACCTTCAATTTGCACGACACAAAGCCTACAGGCGCCATATGGTTCCAGCGCCGGATGAGCGCAAATGGTTGGAATTCGTATTCCGGAATTTTGCGCTGCCTCCAGGACAGTATCGCCATTATTGGCCGTCACTTCCTGGCCGTCTATTGTCAATTTTATTTCACTCATTATATTTTTACTCCTAATTCAATTTTTACCTTATACAGGAGTTATTCTATTTCAACCTGTACTTCTAGGTCACATCTTAAACATCTTTTCGCTTCTAGGATTGCAACATCTTTTGAGAGGCATTCTTCTACTTCTACAAAGCTGTTAATACGAGTATTTCCCGATTTGTGCGGTATTTTCGGCCGTATAAGATTTTCTAGTTCTTGATCTGTCAATTCAACGGGATCAACATGCTCGGCAGGTCTAATTGGTTGATAGTCGCGTTTGACTTTCGTTCCGCTTAGATATTGTTGGATGCCTTTTGCAGCCAACTTTCCGTGAAAGATTGCCGTTACAACATCGAGTGGCCCAGTAACAACATCGCCACCGGCAAATACACCATCTATATTGCAAAGATCCGTTTCCAGATCTACTTCCAATGTACCTTCCTTAGTTGTATTCAAGTTTTCACGATTTGCATAACTTAGATCGGAGGTCTGTCCAATAGCTAGAATGACATTGTCGCATTCAACAACAAACTCGGAACCTTCGACTGGTACAGGCCGGCGTCTCCCACTTTCGTCAGCCATGCCGAGTTCCATTTTTATACATTCAATGCCCTTGATTCTTTCACCATCAATCAGCACTTTAATTGGTGATGTCAAAAATTTTACTTCAATCCCCTCCTCGTCCAGTTGTTCCAATTCTTCCGGAAGGGCCGGCATTTCTTGCAACGAACGTCTATATAAAATGGAAACATCTTTACTTCCTAGCCGGGCTGCCGATCGTGCGGAATCGACTGCTACGTTACCTCCGCCGATGATTGAAACCTTGTTTCCAAGTTCTACTTTTTCATGCATATTTACTTGACTCAAAAAGGTAACGCCGGAAATTACGGCTGGATGGTCTGCGCCTTCTATTCCCAAACCAAGCGGTTTATGAGAACCTGTAGCCAGGAAAATGGCCTTATAGCCTTGATTTTTAAGATCATCAATTGTGAAATCTTTCCCTAAGGCTTGAGTGGTTTTTATATCAACTCCAATTGTTCTTATATAATCGATTTCGTATTCGAGAACATCGTCAGGCAAACGATATTCCGGGATACCGACCTTCAGCATTCCGCCTGGTTCCGACAAAGCCTCGAAGATGGTACACTCGTAACCAGCAAGCGTAAGGTAATATCCTGCCGTTAATCCGGCTGGACCTGACCCGACAATGGCGACTTTTTCATTGTATTTTATTTGTGCTTTTTGTGGAGTTAATCCATTTTCTCTTTCATAATCGGCCGCAATCCGCTTTAGAGCGCGAATCGCAATTGGATCACCAAATTTGCCGGCTTCACATTTACTTTCACATGGATGAGGACAAACTCTTCCACAAATACCCGGCAGAGGATTCTCTCTACGAATTACCCTAATCGCATCGTCAAAGCGATTTTGTGCAATATATCCAAGATAACAGGGCGCGTCTTGGTTTATCGGACATGTGTATTTACAGGGCGAAGAAATAATACCTTTGCATACTAAGGCGTCGCATCGTTTTTTCTCTAAATGATCCCTAAATTCATCTTCAAAGTAATCCAAAGCGCTTTGCACGGGATTAGGCAAAGTCTGGCCAAGACCACAGAGTGATCCGGATTTTACAGTCTCGGAGAGTTTTTTCAATTTGTCAACATAGCTGATCTCGCCTTTGCCTTCCGTAATTTCATTGAGTAATCTTAATAGGTGTTGAGAGCCTATTCTACAAGGTACGCATTTACCACATGACTCGCTATGGGTAAAACCTATAAAATATTTGGCAACATCAATCATACATGAATCATCATCCATAACGATCATGCCACCGGAACCCATAATTGACCCAACCTTGGCCAATTCTTCGTAGTCAACTTTAAGATTGGACATACTGGCAGGAATACAGCCTCCGGAGGGACCGCCTGTTTGAACAGCTTTGAATTTTTTTCCATCCGGGATTCCACCGCCGATTTTGAAAATGATATCTTCTATTGTAATACCCATGGGCACTTCAATAAGGCCTGTGTGGTTGATTTTTCCCGCTAAAGCAAATGTTTTAGTTCCTTTGCTAGTAGGTGTTCCATATCCAGCAAACCATTCATGCCCCAGATTCATAATTTCCGAAACATTGGCCAGAGTTTCGACATTATTAATATTCGTCGGTTTTCCATGAAGACCCGATTGGGCCGGATACGGAGGTCTTGAACGCGGCTGTCCTCTTTTTCCTTCAATTGAAACCATTAATGCGGTTTCTTCACCGCAAACAAAAGCGCCCGCACCCATTTTAATTTTTATTTCTAGATTAAAGTTGGATTCCAAAATGTTTTTTCCTAGAAATCCGTATTCTTCCATTTGTTTGATAGCGGTTTGAAGTCGTTCAATAGCCAAAGGATATTCAGCCCGTACATAGACATATGCCTTGCTGGCGCCAATAGCGTAAGCTCCAATGACCAATCCTTCCAACACCGCATGGGGATCGCTTTCAAGCACCGCACGATCCATGAAAGCGCCTGGATCACCTTCATCAGCATTACAAATTATGTATTTTTGCTCACTGTCGGATTTGCGAGCTAAGTCCCATTTTACACCAGAGGGGAATCCTGCTCCGCCCCTACCCCTCAAACCAGAAGCTTTAACTGCTTCACAAATTTCTTCTTTGCTCTTTTTTAGAGCTTTATGTAGTCCTGAATAACCGCCTCGGGCTAGATAATGCTCAATGTTTGAAGCATCAATAATTCCTGCATTTCGAAGTACTACCCGAACTTGTTGATTTATCATTGGAAGGTCTTCGAATTTCGGTAGACTATCTAAAGATTCATCTCCAAATGTACAAATTGCTAAATCAGAGCGAGGATTTCCGTTTTTAATGAAATCATTGACCAGTTCTGGAACTGCTTCAACTTGCACATTGTCGTAAAGTATCCGTTTTCCACCTGGAATTCCAATTTCAACAAGCGGTTCTGCATAACACATCCCAAGGCAACCAACTTCATAAATATCAGCCTCAATTTTTTGCTTATCCAGTTCCTTGGTAAAACAATCCCATATCTTTATGGCACCTGCAGCTCGACCGCATGTAGCAGCACCAATAAGTATTCTAGGTTTGTCGAGCAGATTGAATTTTTCCCATTCTTTTTTTGCTTTCTCTTGTAATTCTTTGAACTTCATTCGATCTCCTCTAAAAGCTGCTTGATTTTCGGTGGTGTCATTCTCCCATAAACTGCTTCGTTTACTACAGCAATTGGGGCCAATGCGCATGATCCAAAACAAGCTACTTGTTCAAGGCTGAAACGATAATCAGATGTCGTTTCTCCAGGTTTTATGCCGGTTAGTTTGCATACCTCGTTCATTATGCGTTGACTACCCCTGACATGGCAAGCTGTACCTCGGCACACTCGAATAGTGTGATCACCCGGTCGGGTAAATCTAAATTGCGTATAAAAAGTTGCTACGCCATATATTTCACTTTCAGAGATATTAAAATGACGGGAGATACCAGCAACCGATTCTTCGGAAATATAACCGAATTTTTCTTGAACTCCATGCAAAACCGGAATTAGGTTATCACGTTCAATTTCGTAATTGTTAAGTATCTCCTGCAATTCATACGCGATTTTTTTTTCTGTTCTCTGCATTTTGGTATTCGCACCCTTAAAGTGATAAGAATTCCCTTTAAATACCATACGATAAACCTCCTATTACTAGGCCTCTGTTGGTTGTACCAAAGGCGATCATGTTGTCCAAAAATTCAATTTCACATAAAAGAGGTCCATTTATAACGTTGGCCTGAATTTGTCAAGTGTCAAGGGGTGTTTTCATATTTTGAATGGAGATGGTTGGCAAGCGTTCAGGGAGTATCCAAATTCGTTTCACCCGGCTGTATGGGCCTTTGGCCTTTTCAATGGTTTTTTTAATTTTAATTCCCCGCTACTTGCAGCGCGGGATTAATTCAAATAAAGGAAAAAGGAATTATCTATAACAAAGTATCAGTGTACTTTCTGTATAGAACCATCATAAAAACCTTTATGTTCTGAAAGCAATTTTTTGGGCGAAAGAGCGGTGCCGAAGCCAGTTATGGCTGAGGTAAACATTCCGAAATACCCTGTAGCCTGCTGCAGGCATAGGAATGTTAGCCCACCAAGCTATCGGCGGGTAAACCTTTCGCCTTGGGAGCGACAACGTCGCGTTATATAAAATCGTGACACGATTTTATTATCCTGCCACCTTTTTTATGACGTCTTCCAAGATCGACAAACAGGTGTCGATTTCATCAGATGTTACTGTGAGGGCTGGACAAAATCGAATGCTGTTTTCACCGCATCCAAGAAGTAGTAATCCTTTCTCAAACGCACGTTTTATAATTTCATTCCGCCATTCTCTGGCCGGTTTTTTGGTCTTTCGTTCCTCCACGAACTCGACGCCAACCATTAATCCAATGCCCCTAACATCACCCATACATTCAAAGGTGTTCTGGAGCTCACCTAGACTATTCATGAGGTAATTGCCTTGAAGAGCGGCATTTTCCATCAGTCCTTCTTCAAGCAGTTCTATGGTCGCCAATGCAGCCTGACAGGAAATCGGGTTCCCGCCGAATGTGGATGCATGAGATCCGGCTTCCCAATCCATAATATCCGACCGTGCCGTCAACGCGCCGAGGGGCATGCCTGAAGCAATACCCTTGGCTAAAGCGATCATGTCCGGGTTTACATTGAAATGTTCCATAGCAAACATTTTCCCCGTGCGTCCCATTCCGCTCTGAACTTCATCGACGACATAAAGAATACCGTATTTTTTCGCTATCTTATTCAACTTCTTATGGAATTCGGGAGGGGGAACAACATATCCTCCCTCACCCTGGATCGGTTCCACAATAATGGCAGCAACCTCTTCCGGCGGTATGGTCGTTCTAAAAAGGGTATCTTCAACCCAGTCGACGCACCCCAACTTGCATTTTGGATACGTTAGATTATAGGGGCACCGATAGCAATAAGCATAGGGAATATGAGTGATTCCAGGAACTAAGGGATTATAATGTTTTTTTTGAATCATTTTACTCGCGGTCAGCGACAGGGCCCCCATGGTGCGCCCGTGGAAGGCACCGAAAAAGGCAATGTTCAATTCACGCTGGGTGTGCCATCGAGCCAGCTTAAAAGCAGCTTCGACGGCTTCTGCTCCTGAGTTACCGAAATATACTTTCTTTCCTCCTTTCCCTTTAATCAAAGAGGCCAATTTTGTGGCCAAGACAATCTGGGGCATATAGTAAAAATCGGTCCCCGACATGTGCAATAAAAGATCGGCTTGCTGCTTAATCGCTTTTACCACTCTGGGATGACAATGGCCGGTGGCACAGACAGCAATACCTGATGTAAAATCGAGGAACCGGTTGCCATCCACGTCATTCACCCACAAACCTTGGGCTTTTTCAACAACCAGCGGATAATACCGCGTATAAGAGGGTGATACGTAAGTCTTATCCTGCTTTATGAGCTTACGGGCTTTGGGGCCAGGAAGCGTTGTCCTAATGTTAGGTGATTTCATGGTCATCCCTCCTTTACCCATTGGGCCAGGTTTTAAATACAAGAAAACGGACGTTCTTTGGTTGACTCTTTTTGGGCGATATCATAAAAATGTAAGATAGGAAAGGAGGGAATATGAAAACAAAAGCACGTTCTATCGAGCAGTTGATAGAAGAACAGGTCCGCAGATGGCAGATGATGCGCGTTACAGAGAAAAAAGAAGCAGCAGGCATAACTGTCATTACCATTTCAAGGGAACCTGGAAGTGGCGGAAACATATTAGCGAAACGCCTTTCTGAAAGACTGGGATACGATTTGTTTTACCAGGAAGTGATCCATCAGATGGCTGAAAGTGCACGTGTCAGTGTTCGGTTTTTAGAAACCCTGGATGAAAAAGGCATTTCAGTACTCGAAGACTGGATATCATCTTTAGTAGACAAGCAACATTTATGGCCGGATCAGTATCTCCAACACCTCATGAAGATTATCGGGACCATTGGCAAACATGGCAAGGCTGTCATCGTGGGTCGAGGTGCCAATTTTGTTCTCCCCCCTCAAAAAAGACTCAGTGTTCGGCTGATTGCACCTCTGGAAGACCGGGTACGAAACGTGTCCAAGACGTTCGGAATTTCGCCAGACATAGCCAAACGCAGGGTGATAAAAACAGATTCGGACCGCAGGGCGTTTGTAAGAAAATATTTTAATGATGATATCAGGGATCCGCTGAATTACGATATGGTTTTCAACTCCGGAAAGTTGAGTATTGACGAGGCGGTCAGTGCCATTAACGGCACCTTGCAGGACTAATGTTGTGTGCGGTTCCCGTCATCTAGGTTGGTGCAAAGCTCTTTGCTGTACAAAAACGCACCGTCTCGCTGGATCCATTGATCACCTTTGCGTTCGAGAATCCATCCACTCTCTTTCTTGCCGCCAAATGCCAGACGTAAAGGCGTAAATACGAAGTCAGGATTGTCATGCACCATGCCGAAGTGTAATCGAAAAAGCTTTTCTGCTCCGTCAGGAGGCGTTCCAAAATAATTTAGTAGAAATCCGTAACGGGTGCCGACTAATTCTTCGACAGCTTGTTTGGGATCATCGAAGGGTTTCAGCAGAAGAAATGGACCAAACAGTTCCAAATCGGGAATGGTCTCGTTGTCCGTCTCAAGAACCATGGGCGTGACCGTCTCACCGTCCATGGCACCATATAACAAACGGGCCTGCGAAAACACTTGCAGCGCTCGTTTTAGAATTGATCGTGTTCTTGCCACTAAAATCGGCCCCACATCCGTGTCTGGATCTAAAGGATCCCCTACCCTCAGTGACTTGGCATTATCGAGGATCTGATCTCGAACCTCATGGTATCGATGTCGGTGGATGAGAGCCTTCTTTGGGGTCGTGCAGTATTGTCCACCGTTAATGAACGCACGGCGTGCAATAAAGCGACTGGCGGCGTTTACATCTGCATCTTTAAATACGATGGCGGCAGGCATCCCGCCGGGTCCAGCAAAAAAAAGTTTATCAAACGACCGATATTCCCTTCTGTACACCTCTCCTACCGCTGATCCACCGGAAATAAACAGCACCCGAATGTCTTTGTCCTCGATACAATGTCTGCCGAATTTACGATTATCCTGACCCACTACCGGATCAAGAAATTGAAAAGGCTTGCAAATATCACCCAAAAGCGTTGCGGTTCTTGGCGTATGGGAAGACAGGCTGAATCGTAATCGATTACCCGTGAGAATGGCCGATCCTCCCAAACGAGCCAATACCACCACCGGCGCATCATATGGAAATATGGTAGCCACTGTTCCATAAGGGTTTCCCTTTGCAATCAAAGGGATCTCTTCATCCATGGTCTGCAGGTGTTGAACCGACAGATCGATTTCTACGGATGTCACCTTTACCGGAAAACCGGCATCCAGGGCAGCAGCCTCCTGCAGATCCTGCTTGTGGCGTTGGATCGCTGCGGCAACACCCCTTATTTCATCCAGCCGTTCTTTAAATTCATCTGTTCGGGTCATAGTGCTTCCTCATGTTTCAAGATCACCAAGCAACTTCTCAAAAACTTAGGGTAAGAGGAATTCAGGTTTTTTATGCAAGGAGATATCTTTTTCGTTTAGCACATTATTACTCAGTGACCCAATATTATGATTTCTCGAAAAACCGATTGGGGTTTGTACAATAAATGTCAAATCATAAATATTGGGGCACGCAGCTGAAACGAGATTGATATCGACTGGAATAAAAAGCCTGAAACCTGAATTTTCCATGATTCAGCGACTCAAGTTTTGCAGCCTAATGTTGATCGCAATCTATAGCGCAAAGCGGCTGGATAATATTTTGCCTTTAAAAAAATTTATCCAACCTTGTAGTAGATCCGGTGCAAACGTTCAGAGGGTATCCATTTTCGTGTAACGACATTGGTTATCGGATATGGGAACGAAACTTGCGTT
>CP070768.1:1758123-1761659 GCA_020345745.1 Desulfobacterales bacterium | reverse complement strand
CAATGTCGGACCTTCAAAAGATCTTTAGCCGAATCCGCAGTGATCGTCTCATCTTCATTGCAGACGCCTGTTACTCGGGAGCCGCCGGAGGTCGGACCATTATCAGCTCACGCCGAGCAACAATCTCAGAGAATTTTCTCAACCGCCTTTCGTCGGGAAAAGGCCGAATCATCCTTACCGCTTCAGGAGCCAACCAAATCGCAAAGGAAGACTCATCGCTCGGTCATGGTGTTTTCACATATTATCTAATTCAGGCATTAAAGGGAGCTGGTGATGTCGATGGTGATGGTTACGTTACGGTTGACGAAGCCTATTCCTACGTATCAAAAGCTGTTCCAAAAGCAACAGGTCAAGCACAGACTCCTGTTCGTAAAGGTGAGTCGGTTGGGGAAGTGTATCTTGGTCGTGTAAAAGGAAAATAAGACCTGTAAAAACCCTGATCGATGTATACCCAACCCCAGAATTGAAATTAAATCCCACAAAACTTCAGGCCCCTAAAAGTACAGATACCTAGCCAAAAGTGCAACCTGAAAACAGTGTAGATCGATTACAGATATCGAATAATGTGTATAAATAGCCGGCGCGCCAGATGCTCCTTCACCAGTTGTTTTTTATAGGAAGTCCCCCGCTATCGGAAGATTGATTTCAGACAGAAGCCTTAAATATTTTAAGCTTCAATTTTTCAACGTCGAAGGCAGGCATCTTTAATATGATAAAACCAGCCTAACTTGTAGCTTTGATTAGCTCTTTTATCAGTCTTTGATGATCAAATTGACTGATTTCAGTGAACTTGATGCCCATTCCCAGTGGGTGTTTGACCGGATTGTCTGTCTCCTGCCTGTTCCAAGCAACTTTACAACGAATTTTTAGGGTTTTTGAATCACCTGGAAGCTGGAGTTTGAGGACAAAATTTTCTCCCTCTGCAAGAGGTTTGTTGGTTTTAATAAACATCCCTCCGGCACTCATATCTCCTGAAAAGGCCTTAACAAAACCCGCACTACTTTTGAAGCTGAGGGAAAGAACTTTCGGTATTCGAGGATCTTCTCGGCGCAATGTAGGCTTTGCAGTTTTTTCGATTGCCTTAACAAGTCGTAAAGCAAGGCTTTTTAGAATCGTTTGGAAACTTGCAGACAAGCTACTGTATTCTTTATCTAAAAATCTGCGATCGATGATTTCAACTGACGTGGATCCTACGGCACGCGCTGAAACAGTTCGAGGTGTCTTGGCAAAAAAAGCTATCTCCCCAAAAATTTCTCCTGGTTGAAGTACTTCTAATACTATCCTTTTCTCTCCCACTTCCTTGTAGAGTTCAACAGTTCCAGATTCGACGATATAAATCCAATCCCCTGCACTTCCTTCCTTACATATAATTTGCCCATCCTGATATGTCTCTTCTGCTGCAATATCAAACATCGTTTCAATCCTTTTTTATTTGATCACTTTTTATATATTGGAGTCTATTATCGAAACTAAAAATGCTTGATTCCGTGCATCTGTCGGTCCCGGTTATTATATTAATATCATTCAGGGTCTTTGAATATTTTTATAGCTTGCTTTTATTTTTTCTAATTCTTAAATATTTAAAGGTGTTCCCTTTTCAGGATCCAGAGACCCTCTGATAAAGATTTGCCCTCGAGGATGTTTCCTACTTGAGATATACTGCAGAAAAAACAATGCCATACGTAATAGTACTAAACATAATGAGCATTAATCCCCATTTGACTACGCTAAAAAATCTCTCTTTCATGGTTTAATCCTTATTTGTGTATGCCTCGCTTAAGATAGCTTCATGAAGGGTTCGTATACTCAACGTTTAACCTTTTAAATGTAAGAGTTTTTAAAATACATTGGGAATTATAGCTTAAAACAATATAAAATAATGTATTTTGTATGTCAATAAGGTAACGATACAATATATAGTAGTTAAAAAGGATTGTATCATTGAAAGTTTGTCAAAGTTGATTGTGAAAATATGATATATTTTGCCTCAACAGTAAGGAAAACGAAAATATCGCAGAATATTATGGATGACATTGATGGAAGGGAGGGGTATGTTTAATTAAAGATACCTAGCCAGTATGTGGACTTTAGAACTTTATATCCGGTATTGTGATATCTGCAAAAATTTTAGGGTTTAAATTCGTGCCATATATAGCAGATATTCAAAGGTTTGATAATAATAAAAAGGAAGGGGCTTTACCATTTCTTTTTCTTTTTCTTGAGTTGCCCCGGAGGATATTTGCGTTTGTGATCATTATAATATTTATATGGCCTATCAGTATCCATTTCAATACTCACATAATCCCCTATTTTCAAACGGAGCTCTTTAGGTAAGGAAACGGACATTCTCCACCTTTTTCCTTCAAGATAGAAATATACTTTTCTATAAGTATCAAAATAAACACTGCTGGAAGGATAATAACGATAGTTGTATTTTGCGCGATATCCATGGGCTGGTGCGTGCGGTGGAGGTCCGCCCTTTTTAGTCTTTACTTCAGGATGCTCGGTCTTTTTTGGCTTATCTCCCCAGTCGATATGCACACCACCTCCAGTAGCTGCGCATCCTATGAAGGTTGAAATGATAAGGATACTAATTAAATTTATCCATCTTTTTTTATTGTAATTGTATTGCATAGATGTCTCCTTTTTGACCATGAACAGTGTTAAACTTTTTTAAAACGAATGAAACCTATACACTGCTTCTTGCCCACACCTTCAATTTCCGAAATAATATAGAGCCTCAAAAACCTGACATTTATAGCAGCATATTCCAAAGGCCGGATGATTAAAAGGCAAGTCCAGCGCAGACCCTGCCTGTTAAGCAGACAAATGGTTATTAATATTAGGACGCATTTTCACAATGACCGGCAAAAGGATCAAAAGGATCAATACCAGAGAACACCCAAAGGCAACTTGGCTCCTCTTCACATTCACTTTTGATTGTAATACTATCGCAATCTATAGTGGAATCAGAAAATAGGTTAATGTAACTTTGCGTATTGTCGGCAACGTCTTGTGCAGACTCCTGGACATCCTCAACGGCCCATATAGACTCATCTGTCATCTTTGCTACAGGCAAGGCATCAATACTATCTACTATACTCTGTGCAGCATCCCGAACATTTTCGAGTGCAGGCACAACTTCAGAACGAGGGTGAAATGGTGATGGGTCAACGCTCATTATTTCTTCAACGATAGAGAAAATCTTATCATCTAACGAGAGAAGCTGTTCAATTATCGCTTCTAACCTGTTTATCGTACCCTTCAAGGAAGCTCCTGAAACACTATAATCAGGCGGTTTAGAGAGGACTTTTTCCACACGATTTTTAACTGAATTTAAGACGTTTTCAACGGCACCAAGTTGGTTGATGTTAGGCTTAAACGGTGAGGATTCAGTTCCTGCAAGTGCTATAACAGCAATGCTAGATAACAGAAATACACTAACAACCATAATTGAAATGAAAGACTTTTTCTTCATCTTCTATTACCTCCTATTTTATTGGATTTTATACTGAATCTTTAATCAATAATGAATT
>CP070768.1:1755359-1758023 GCA_020345745.1 Desulfobacterales bacterium | reverse complement strand
TCATCAATCGTAAAAAAGACGGTAGTATTTATTTTGAAGAACAGACCATAACGCCTGTAAAGGATAATGAGGGGCAGATTTCACATTTTATTGCAATCAAACAGGATGTTACCGATCGTAGAAAAACAGAAAAAGAACTCTTAAAATATCGTGAAAAATTAGAGCAAATGGTTGAAGATCGAACTAAAGAACTCAAAGAAACCCAGCAAGAGCTAGTCAGCAAAGCCATAGAAGCAGGTATGGCTCACGTGGCCTCAATGGTCTTACACAATATCGGTAACGCCATAACGCCTATCAACACCTACATGGAGAAAGTACAGACAAATGAATTGGGAAAAATTTTACATTATCTTGAAAAGTGTTACGACGATTTACAGAGTCGTGATGATGACCTTGATTACTATATCAAAGAAGATGTTCGGGGAAAGCAGGTATTCTCATATATGGCCGATTTGATTCGGTCCCTAGCTGATAAAAACGAAGAACAGCTTGAAATTTTCAAGAAAATAGAATCCGCTATCTTTTATATTTCTGAAATCCTCTCCCTTCAGCAGTCATATTCGTTAACGGAGCGTGAAATAAGAGAGGTTGTCTATTTAAACAGCTTGCTCGAAGATGCCGTCGAAATGCAAATAGGAACATTGGAAACTAGTATGATCATCGTCAAAAAGCAATTTGAGGACAACTTGCCGAAATTTATGATAGATAAAAGTAAATTGATGCAGGTTATTGTTAATTTAATCAAAAACAGTTATGAAGCCATTGAAGCTCAAAAAAATAACACCAAAGAAAAGGTTGTGCTTATAGAGTCATTTGTTGAAAATGATAGTGTTGGATTTAAAATTACTGATAACGGAATTGGAATCGAACCGGAAAAAATTGATAAAGTTTTTGAGTTTGGAAAATCACGTAAAGGGTCTACCGGGTTTGGCCTTCAATATTGTAAAATGTTTGTGGAATCAAACGGCGGAACCATTACCCTAAAGAGCAATGGCATTGGGAGTGGCGCTACAGTTTCGGTGTATTTTGACATGAGTAGGCTAAGGCATGACGATTCGGGATAAGAGACACCTTTGATGGAATTGCCGTCATGCTATATGTATCAACATAAACCATCCATTCATCCATTTTTTCATATTTCCATTAAATTAAGTGACACGCTTTCAAAATACCAGCCCGCCCCTCCATATCAAGATTTAATAATAACAGAAAAATAAAACCCCTCTTATTATTTTTGGTAGCCTGATGGTATATTATTTTAATGTTTTAAGATACCGAGTTCACGCTGGAACATAGTTATTTCTATTATTTAACTTAACTTTATTATATAGAATAAGTTTACTGAAAAATTTTCATAAAATATCCAGATTAACGCTTAAGAGTTCAAATCTCAAAGGAATGGGGGACAACTCTATATTGCAATTTGATAATGGGAGTTTTATGAAGTAAATTCATCAATTCATAATGAATTCAAAGGAAAAGGAGCAACGTGTATGAAAGTCAATCTTACCGAATTTGATGAGGCCCTAAATCAACATGTACGACCTGATTCCTTTCCGGTAGCCGTTAGGA
This sequence comes from Desulfobacterales bacterium, assembly GCA_020345745.1. GTDB lineage: Bacteria > Desulfobacterota > Desulfobacteria > Desulfobacterales > UBA11574. The sequence continues at coordinate 1,756,451 of CP070768.1, read as the reverse complement.
TGGTAACCCCAGGGGATTCTTTACCGGAGAGAGTGAAGCATCCTTTAAGGGATTTGAAGATAAAAATTGCCATCTGCCAAGCCATTGCCATGGCTCGTCGTTACGGCTGGGTATTGGCTGTAGGGAAAGAGGACATTTCATGCCCTTTGGGTGCTGCTGTTTTCGGCTTTAAAAAAGCTAGTAAGTACTATCATGAGGGACAAGCTTGTGAGGGTATGTACTCTGAAACCGTTGAGGGTGGTAAGCTTTCGGAGGCCCGAGTAGAAAAATATGCATATAATGAGTTTCAATATATCTTAGTTGCCCCACTTCATCGCACGGTTTTCAATCCTCAAGTGGTGGTTATTTACGCTAGTCCGGCACAAGTTTTGAGGCTTCTAACAGCGACCCTGTGGAAATCGGGAGGGCATATGACTTCCAGCTTTGGTGGACGAATAGACTGTGCCGAGGAGATTATTGTTCCCCAACGAACCGGCAACTGCGAACTAATTCTACCCTGCTATGGTGATCGTATCTTCGCCCAGACACAGGATCACGAAATGGCCTTTGCGGTTCCAATTAACCGAGTTGAAGAAATCATCGAAGGTTTGACCGGAACACACAAAGGGGGTATACGCTACCCAATCCCATCTTTTTTACGTTATACGGGGGAATTCCCATCCCAATACAATAAGGCGACCGAGTAATCTACATGTCCGACTTTGGCTTTGCTCTAATCAACTGATGAAGTAAAAGATCTCGTTATGCACGCGGCAGAATCTCTGTGAATTTTTGTTCTAAATTGTTGTTTATCGAATACTTAAACTTTCAAAATTTAGACGTCTTAGTGATGTGACCTGATTTCTTTTTAAAAACCTTGGCGGGATATAAATTCGAATAGCATAAAAATTATGCGGTGGATTTTATACATATGTTTTCTTTGACATCCATTTGAATATTGTAATAATAGAACCTGTGGTTACATCATGGGAAAGTCTCGCAACGACTCAAAAGGTTTAAGCCATGGATATTCTCCAAGAAGGCAGCAAAATCTTTGAAAAATCCTATCTGTTTGACTTCTTGATCATCCTTCTCCTCGTTCTTGGATTTTTC
>CP070768.1:1746953-1755259 GCA_020345745.1 Desulfobacterales bacterium | reverse complement strand
CCAAGCGCCTCATTACGAGGTTTAAAACCTTTGGTGAGGCGCCAAAACCAAAGCCATAAATTGACCCTTTAATGTCAAGAATTTGATTCGAAATCACTGCTTGGATCTTGGATATATCAGAATAATCTCTAAAGCCCTCTATCCGTTTATCTTGACATCGGTTTGGATATTCTAATATTACAATAATTTAATATAGATAAAACAAATCAATTTTCGGGAAAAACATTGGAACTGAGATGAAACTATCCACTAGAAGTCGATATGGATCAAAAATTTTAGTAGATTTGGCCAGCTATCAGCATCAGGGACCGGTACAGATGGGGAATATCTCTATACGGCAGAGCGTTTCCGTGAAATATCTGGAGCAGCTGATTCGACCCCGCAAGAAAGCCGGATTCGTAACCAGTGTCGAGGGCCCAAGGGTGGGCATATGCTGGCCAGACGTCCCGAAGACATTACCCTGGGTCAAATTGTCCGACTGTTCGAAGTGCATACCGATCTTACTGAGTGTGTCAGTTCACCTGAGAGCTGTGACCCGTCGATTGACTGCAAAATTCGAATGGCCTGGAAAGAGGCTGCCCAAGCGTTATACGACAAGTTGGACTCTACGACCATCGCCGATCTTGTTGGATAAACCTGTCATCTGAAAACTTAATAAAAATTTTGGTATCGGCGATTATTGATTTAGTTTTTAAATTAAGAGAATCAAACATGAAAACAGCAGACGTCTTATTTTTGCCTCACAACGTAAAAGCAACGGTCAAACAAGGCGAAAGCCTGATCCGAGCCGCTATGGATGCCGGGGTTCATATCAACGCATCATGCGGGGGAGATGGCGTATGCGGTAAATGTCGCGTCATTATCGAAGAGGGAAAAATAGACGGCGGGCTGACAGAAAAACTGAGCAAAGAAGAGATTGAAAAGGGCTATCGGCAGGCCTGTCTGGCATCTGTTCAGGGCGATATTGTCGTACGTATTCCCATTGAATCAGAAGTCGATGCCAGTTGGTTAAATGCACAAAAATCCCCGCGACGGACCGCTAAAATCTGGGAGATGAATCTTGGCGATTTAAAGGAGAAAGGCCTCTTCTTACCTCCCATCGAAAAGAGATATTTAGAACTGCCCAAGCCCTCCTCTCAAGACAATTTGCCGGATGTTACCCGATTGGTCTCCTTTCTGAAAGCGCGATACGATGAACACCGTCTCGTGGTCCAACTTCCAGTCATCCGTAAAATCCCTGATGTTATACGAAAAGACGATTTCAGGATTACCGCAACACTGCTTCGTCCCGTACATAGCGGAAGAAAAACACATATCATTAACATCGAACCCGGGGACACAACAGACCGTAACTATGCCATCGCAGTAGATATCGGTACGACAACCGTCTACAGTCAATTGCTCGATCTGATAACGGGGAAAGTTTTGGCCTCCTTTGGCGAATACAACGGGCAGATTAGCTATGGAGAAGACGTTATCAGCCGAATCATGTTGGCGGGAGAGCCTGGCGGTCTGGAAAAGCTCCACCAGGTGGTCGTCTCCACCATCAATACCTTGATAAAAAAGATGGTTAAACGGGCCCGGATCGATAAAGGAGAAATCTCCACCATTACGATGGCCGGAAATACCACCATGACCCAGCTCATGTTAAAGGTCAATCCTACATATATTCGACTTTCACCTTATGTTCCCGCATCCACGCTTTTTGCACCCATGAGAGCTGTTGACCTGGGACTGGCTTTGGGTGACCACGTGACCGCGCTGGTATATCCGGCAATCTCAAGCTATGTTGGCGGTGATATTGTGGCCGGTGTCATGGGGTCAGGTATGTACCGAACGCACGAAGTTACCCTCTTTATGGATATCGGGACCAACGCCGAAATTGTTATCGGTAACAAGGATTGGCTAGCCTGTGCGGCCTGTTCGGCAGGGCCGGCATTTGAGGGAGGTGGTCTAAAGTTCGGGATGCGGGCTGCAAAGGGGGCGATAGAAGATTTTTCCATGGATCCCGTAACGTTTGAACCCATGAACATAACGGTCGGCGATGTCCGGCCCAAAGGTATATGCGGTTCCGGATTGATTACCATCGTTGCCACTATGTTTGAAATGGGGGTTATTGATAACCAGGGAAAATTTAACCGCGATTTGGACACCCCCCGCATACGAAGCAACAATGAAATTATTGAATATGTGCTTGCCTGGAAAGAAGAAACCCAAATCGAAAGAGACATTACCATATCAGAACCGGATCTTGATAACTTCATTCGGGCCAAAGGAGCGATATTCAGCGGTTGCATGACACTTCTTGAAGAGGTCGGCCTCGGTATCCCTGACATTGAAAAGATCTATCTTTCAGGGGGTTTCGGCAGCTATGTCGACTTGGAAAAAGCCATGGCCATCGGTCTGTTGCCCGAGATCGATCCTGATAAGGTCAGGTTTATCGGTAACGGATCCTTAATGGGAGCAAAGATGAGTTCTCTGACAAATCGGATCAGGCAAGATGTGGTCGAAGTCACCAAAAGAATGACCAACTTCGAGCTGTCGGAAACGTCTTCATACATGGATAACTATGTGGCTGCGCTTTTTTTACCCCATACCAACATGAATTTATTTCCCAAACTAAACGCTCGCTTCGAGGCTCGCAAGGCAAAATTTCTGGCACAATAACCCTAATTATGGAGTCTTGTTATGTCGGATTTCATATCGTCCATTGTTCACATTGCCCTTGTCGGCGGAGGACGTCTTTGTAAAGAGCTTCTTGAAAAGACGACTTTCGATTACACCCAAGAAGAAGTTTATGCGCCTATCATCGCGGTAGCGGATCCCGATCCGCAAGCGCCCGGAATGCTGCTGGCCGAAGAACAGGGCCTGCTAACCTTCACGGACTATCACCAGCTGTATGACCCCCGCTACAGCATCCACCTCATTATTCTTTTGACCCCTGATGAAGATATTTTTCAAGACATTCTTAACTCCCGTCCGTCACGTATTCGCATTATGAGCTTCAGCGTTTTTGAAGTCTTCTGGAAAGCCATTGATATTGAAGAACGTAAGTTAAGAAAAAGAAACAAGGAAATAGAAACCATTATAAATGGCATCCAAGATTTTATAATGGTAATTACACCGGACATGGATATCATAGAAGTCAATGATGCCTACCTTAAGAAGATGGGATATGCACGGGAAAAGGTCATCGGAAGCAAGTGCCACGAGATCTATCAGCATATGGTTTACCCCTGCGACGATGTAAACTTTGATTGTCCGCTTAACGAAGTGATACGCAACAAAAGACCTTGCCGTCAAATCAGAACCCGGGTGGATCCCAGTGGGGAACCTCTCCACATAGAGGTCAGTGTCTATCCCATTTGGGAAAAAGATGGCAAGATTTCAAAATTTATCCATATTAGCCGCGATATAACGGAACAAAAACTAGAAGAAGAAGAAATCACTCGGCGTTTAGAGCATATGGTCGAAGAGCGCACCAGGCAGTTAAAAGAAACTCATGACAAATTACTTCACCAAGATAAGATGTCCTCTTTAGGAAAGCTGTCCGCTTCAGTTGTTCATGAAATAAACAATCCTATTGCCGGTATCCTCAACCTGACCATGCTCATCAAGCGGATGGTTAATGAAAAGCCGGATAAACAGGACCAAAATGACAAGCAGTTTCTTCACTATTTGAATCTGATGGAGACCGAGACGCGACGAATCACCCGAATTGTCAACAACCTCCTCTCCTTTTCCCGAGACTCAAAAATGGAATTTACTGAAGTGGACATTCATCGGCTTATCGAAAAAACGCTATTTTTAAATGCGAATCTTCTCAAACTCAATGGCGTAAAGGTCGAAAAGCATTTTTATCCTGAACTGCCCAAAATCATCGGATCAGAAGATCAGCTCCAGCAGGTATTCATGAATATCATTTCAAATGCCACTGAAACCATCGAGACACTCGGCAGCGGTGTTCTGAGTATCAAAACCAATTATCTGTCAAAAACAAAACGGGTGGCTGTCAGTTTTCAAGACACCGGAATCGCTATTCCCAGGGAAAACGTGTCCAAAATTTTCGAACCCTTCTTTACCACCAAAAAGGTGGGTAAAGGTGTGGGTTTAGGGCTCTCTGTGGCATACGGGATCATAAGGGATCACAACGGCTCCATCTACGTCAAACCCAAAGAGGGAAAGGGGAACACATTTACCATAAAACTGCCCTTGAAACAGCCATCTGTAAACCTTGCTCAAAATGGAGGTTTCCATGGATAACACCAAGATTTTAATCATTGATGATGAGATTATCATGCGAGAGTCATTGGCCGGCTGGCTGGAACGAGACGGTCACGAAGTCGCTCTAGCTGCCAGCGGGGAAGAAGCCATGGAGATATTAAAGGACTCACGGTTTGATATTCTTTTGGTTGATATCAAGATGGAGGGAATGAGCGGCCTTGATGTTCTCAAGAGGGTCAAGGAAGACGATCCGGATGTGGTTGTCGTCATGATTACCGCTTTCGGGTCTATTTCCACCGCCATTGAGGCCATGAAGAGTGGAGCTTATGACTATCTTCTTAAGCCGTTTGACCCTGATGCTTTGGGCGTGCTTATCGACAAAATTATTGAACATCAGTCGCAGATTCGAGAGAACATCTTTCTGCGCGAACAATACAAAGATCGTGCCCGTTTCGAGAGTATGATCGGTCAGTCCAGACCGATGCAAGACATTTTTAATCTCATCGAAGATGTTGCGCCGGTGGAGTCTACGGTTTTAATTTTGGGCGAAACAGGAACTGGCAAAGGACTGGCAGCAAAGGCAATTCACACCAAAAGCACCCGATCAGGAGGACCTTTTGTCGTTGTCAGTTGTGGAGCGATCCCAAAACACATTATGGAAAGTGAGCTTTTCGGTCACCAAAGAGGGGCTTTCACCGATGCCAAAGAGACCAAAAAAGGACGATTGGAAATGGCCCACGGCGGCACACTTTTTCTTGATGAAATCGGTGAAATCAGCATGCGAATGCAAATTGATCTATTACAGGTATTAGAAGACAGGGTATTTTATCGCGTCGGTGGCACTCAACCCCTTGAAGCCTATTTCAGGGTTATTGCCGCGACCAATAGAAACATCGAAGACGCCATCAACGATGGGATATTTCGAGAAGACCTTTACTACCGGCTAAACGTAATTTCATTTACCATGCCCCCCCTGAGAGAACGCAAAGAAGATATTCCCCTTCTTGCCGAACACTTTCTTCGCCGTTTTTCACAAGAAACGAATAAACCCATGGATCGAATTGATCGCAGCGCCATGGATGAATTGATGCTTTACGAATGGCCCGGAAACGTCAGAGAGCTTGAAAACGCCATTGAAAGGGCCGTTGTCGTAGGGAAAAGCACGACCATTATGCCCCAGGATATACCTATCTTCTGTTCGGAATATCTCACGCCGCCGGGGAATCAATCTCTTTTAGAAGTTGAAAAAGCGCATATTGCAGAAATATTAAATACCAACCAGTGGAATATTGCCAAAAGCGCTAAAATTTTAAGTATCGACCGCTCCACCCTGTACAATAAGATTAAACGATATAACCTAATTAAACCGGCATGAAAATCTTATTTGCTCATCCATTTTCATTTAACATTTAGAACCGAAAGATCACGCTAATCCGTCGACCTGATGCACGCAAAATCGAAGACACTACAAGACAACATAGTCATTTCACCCATTGGTAACCTTGATGCTAAGCTCATTGAACGGGTTGCTCAGGAGGTCCATCGATTCTTTGGCTACAGCACCGATATCCAGCCTCTTTTGCAAAATGTCGATTTTGCCTTCGAGTTAAACCGCCGACAATATTACTCTACACCTATTCTTGAAAGACTCTCCGACCTAGCCCCTCCCCATGCCATAAAAATACTTGCTATCACCCGTGTGGATCTTTTTATACCCATCCTGACGCATGTCTACGGAGAAGCCCAGTTGGGTGGAAAATCGTGCATCATCTCGACTTTGCGTCTTAATGAAGGGCTTGGTATAGGCGTTTGGGGTCCTTTCAGCCAACGCGTCGTAAAAGAGGCTGTCCATGAATTGGGGCACACCTTTAATCTTCGCCATTGTCAGGATCATACGTGTTGTATGCATTATTGCCGAAGTATTCTGGATGTGGATCGAAAATCAGGGCAATTTTGCCGTTACTGTAAAATTCTTCTATCCGATGAAATGAAAAATCTGTTGAAAAAATGAAATTTAACATCTTTCAATTTTACTTTTGGCCAGCTCGAATATAATAATTTTATTGCATTTTTAAGCATTATTGTTTTATCATTTTTAATACTGTCCTGTTTAAAAAGGAGATAACGATGGTAAGACCTGATTTAGAAAAAAAGGAGTATGTTTGGCAAAAGAAGCGCCGGAGGTCAGCAGACAAGGGAAAAGGTAAAGACAGACGTAAAAAAGCTATCGATGGCATTATAGTTCAAGATTTTGAGCGAAGACTTGATGATGACACGCCTTACGACGGCGATGAAAAGCGCAGTAGAAAAGACAGGCGAAAGGGTAAGGATAGACGGAAATAAAATGCCGCAACAGGATTATTGAAGCTGCTCAAAATACATACTCTGTTTTTACCTAGACTTTCGTTACGAGACCTTTGGAAAAATCTGATTTAACTCAAGGTAAAGAGGACTATTCCGAAGGATAGCGGAATTGGACAGCCGTCAGGCTGCCTGTCAGGGCATGAAGCATGGATGCCCTGAATCAACAAAAAATTTTATCCACAGAAACCCATTGAGTATTTCGCGGGTTAATCCGCCAGCTAATTTTTTTGGCGGATTTAATTTATAGCTTGTCGAAGCGAAGCGTGAATCTCGCCATCGAGGACATCGAAATGGAATAACAGCGGACGTTTTTCAAAGGCTTGCTTACCTGTGAAGGAAAAGCCTAACCAGGCGGTCCCAACCTACTTGTGGGATATTTCCATATATATCATTGCCCAATTGACCGCCATCGGCAGTCAATGGTCCTACCTCAGATTCAATGACTTGATGAAGCCGGTCGACCTCTTCTTTATAAAAATCTTCTGTCTCGCTGCCGATCATCAAGTGTTGTAAATCTTTTCGAAGATTTTTTGAATGCGCTCTCAGGACCCAGCCGTCGGCGTACGGATCTCGATTCGCCAAGCTTCCCCGCTCTCGCAGCTTGGGGTTTATAGCTGTCACAACACCGCTGACAGGCGAGAGCACATCGGCATCGAGCCCCCCCCTATTCATTTTGATATCCAAACGATCTTGCTTTAGGGTCTTCCCCACCAGCGGCGCCTCAATTTGATCAAGAGGACCCAGCAGACGCAAGGCAAAATCATCTATTCCAACACGGACTTCGGAATTTTCTTCAACTTTTAACCATGTATGTCCTTTGTGGAGGTAAAACCCATGGGGAATCTTCATCCCTTCGATATTGATGAATTCCACCGGCCTGACGACAGCATGTACGGTATACTGATCACTGAAATATTGATCAAACTCGCAATCCCCGCACATATATTCTCGATTGCAGGCCCTAAAATCGATGCGGCCCTTCAGGTGATGGATACAGGGGCGTTTCCAATGGGGCTGCGCTTTTAACTTATCCTTCCAGAATACCAGGCGGCCTTTTTTTCCACGGGGTGTTTGACCGCTTTCCTGGAGTCTCTTATTTTCATCGCAAACGCGCCGCAGCGCCCTGTCAAAGCGACAAGCCGGGCAGTCATAATTAATTGTGCAGAACTTACGGTGAACAGCCGACGCCTGCATCCAAATACAAGGTCTCTTTTCTAATCGATTCTCCAATCGAATGGCATTCATTTTATCTGCCTTTATATATAATCGAGGGGCGGAGAGTTTTATTATACGTGCTGTTTAACAGCGCAATGGATGATCTTTTTTCAAAAACTCGCCGACTTCTCGTATAAACGTTATGTCCCGAGAAACGTTTTCGTCAAGTTGCTCCAACCTAGATCCGGAAGATTGCCAAAGATATCACTGCCCAACTGACCGCCGTCTGCAGCCAAAGGTCCGGCAACTTCTTCGATCATAAGCTCCAGTTTTTGAATCTCACCATCGATCCACTTCAAACTATCTGTAGCAACCATGAGCTGTTTAACCGATGCTTTGATATCCGGTGTCTGCACCAAAAAAAGCCAACCATCGCCATAGGGTTCGCGATGGGCTATTTCAGGATTCTCTCTTACTTTTTCATTCACCTCGGTAATTATGCCACCCACGGGAGACCTTACATCTGCTATATTTTCCTTTCGTCGCAAGCCCCAACCCACATG
>CP070768.1:1741670-1746853 GCA_020345745.1 Desulfobacterales bacterium | reverse complement strand
TATCTCTGCTGGTGAAGAGTTCTTTGCCTTTTGAATCCGTAATTGATACACGCATTTTCAAGTGATCCGGCAACATCTCATCAGGCCAAGTAGAGGCGGGTATATCGATACCGAAGCGGTGGTAAATGAATTCTCCAAGTGTCGTAATTAAAGCGCTTTGGGTGCTAGGCATTTCATCGATGATCACATCGACCGTTTTCGATACAGGTACGAGTTGTTTTCTGAACTTTTTGGGAAGACCTTTGATAAGGGCGGATATTTTTTCTTTTAAAAGTCCGGGGACCAGCCAATCCAGCGATTCTTCGGGAACTATGGGGGCAAAGGATGACGGAATTTTAATGGTCACACCGTCTGCTGTTTTTCCGGGTTCAAACCGATAGGCACAATCAAAACGCTGGCCGCTGACCTTGATTGTGTCAGGGTAAAGGGAGAGTTCTTTTTCATCCGGGTAATACCGAAGAATATCGTCTTGTTGCATTTTAAGAAAGCCATCACTCCCTTTTTGTTTAATCATTTGGGAAAGCGTTTTTACATCATGGCAGCCGTGCAGTCTTTTCCTGTAAAACGCGTACAGTTCGGCCTCGCTTACCAGAATATCTCTTCTCCTAATTCTATCTTCCATGCCGGTGATATTATCCATGAGGTGCTGATTGTGCGTCATGAAGCCGAACTTCTTTTTTACATCCCCTTGGACCAGAGCCCTTTGAATAAAAATTTCCGATGCTTCATCAGGATTGATTCGGCCGTATGAAACCGACCGCTGAGGGATAATAATGAGACCAAAAAGGCTCACCTGTTCGGACGCGACGACCTCGCCCCTGTTCCTTTCCCAGTGTGGCTCTAAATAAGTATATTTACAAAAATCTTTGCCCGCCGCTTCCAGCCACTCACTGTTAATGTTGGCACAAGTTCTGGCAAACAGCCGCGATGTTTCTATCATTTCAGCAGATACAATCCATGAGGATGCACGGTTAAACAGAGCAGAGCCTGGAAAGATCATCACCTCTTTTCCTTTTGCCGCTTGATAGATGTTTTTTCCCTTTTTCATGGCAATGTTCGATAGAAAGCCGCTCAAAATCGATTTATGGATTGCCGCGTATAATGGACTGTCCGCCGTCGACGGCGTTCCAGACAATGCCCCATCATTCGAAACCTTGGCTTTATTATCGCGCAAGCCGTACTCTTTGAGAATTTCAGAAATCTGGGTGTGGATATCTCGCCATTCCCTCATCCGTCTAAAAGAAAGATGGTGGGTTTTGCAGAATTTTTTCATGCGCCCTGTGGTTTTTTGTTTTCGCCAAGTTTGACGATAATGCTCCCAGATATTTAAGAGGGAGATAAAATCCGAAGAAGGATCATGGAATGTTTGATGGATTTGGTCGGCCTCACGTGCTCTTTCCACGGGCCGCTCTCTGGGATCCTGAATGCTTAATGCAGAAGCAATTATAGCCATATATTTTAGGCATCCTTGAGATTGCGCTTGGATGAGCATTCTGGACAGGCGCGGGTCGATCGGCATCTTTGCCATGATGCTGCCCTTGGTGGTTAAAGAAAAGCGGCTTTTGCTCCTGGATTTCTTTTTGTCCGGTATCGATACGATGGCGCCTAGTTCAAAAAGAAGATCAAAGCCGTCGTTGACGCTCTTTGAAACCGGCTTGTCGATAAAAGGGAAATCAGATATTTCGCCTAGTTTGAGCGCGATCATCTTGAGAATAACTTCTGCCAGGTTGGATCTTAATATTTCCGGTGCGGTAAAGGGTGGGCGAGCATTAAAATCATCTTCTGAATACAGCCGGATACATACGCCGTTTTCTATTCGTCCGCATCGTCCTTTACGCTGATCCGCACTGCTTTTGGATATATTCGTTACCGGAAGAGACGTGGTTCTCGATTTCGGGTTGTACCGGGAAATGCGTGCCAATCCGGTATCAATCACATATTTAATGCCCGGTATGGTAATGGAGGTCTCGGCAATATTGGTTGCCACAATGATTTTCCGGCCGGGGATGGTTGCAAACACTCTCGATTGTTCAGCAGCTGAAAGTCTTGCGAATAGCGGAAAAAGGATCGTTTGTTGATAATTTCTTCCTTCAATCAGTTCGCAAGTATCTCGAATATCTTGCTCGGTGGGCATGAAGACGAGAATATCACCGACAGCACTTTCCTTTTGGAGTTTTTCAATCGCACTAACAGCCATTTCAATATGTGTCTGTTCCTCGCTTCCTGCAACCTCGGAGTCGATTGGGTAGTATCGTACTTCAACCGGATACATGCGACCAGACACTTCGATCACCGGTGCATTGTCAAATGCCTTGGAGAATTTGTCCGTATCAATGGTAGCGGAAGTGATGATCAGTTTCAGGTCTTTTCTTTTTTTTAAAAGACTTTTTAGGATGCCAAGGATAAAATCTATGTTGAGACTTCTTTCATGCGCTTCATCAACGATGATGGTGTCGTATTCACTCAGGAACGGGTCGTTCTGTGTTTCAGCCAAAAGAATACCGTCGGTCATGATCTTGATGTATTCATTTGGGTTCGTCTTGTCCTGAAACCGTATCTTATAGCCCACAGAATCGCCTAATTTTTCCCCAAGCTCTTTGGCGATTCGATGTGATACCATGGTTGCAGCTATTCTTCTCGGTTGGGTGCAGCCGATTTTACCGTCAATCCCGCGATCCGCTGCAAGACAGAATTTAGGTATCTGTGTTGTCTTTCCGGAACCGGTTTCTCCGGATATGATGACCACTTGGTTTTTCGAGATTGAATCGATAATTTCTTGCTTTTTGACGGTAATGGGGAGATTCTTGTTATAGGATGGTTCGGGCCGGTTGGCTTTTCTTCTTGCTCTTTTTTTTGTTGAGGCGTTTAACTTTTTCTCGAATCGAATGAGCTTTTTGGTCAATTTCTCATCAGTCGACATCTTTGCCCTGGATCGTTTCATACGAATCATTTGACGATGGATTTTGTATCTGTCGACAGCCATGGACTTTGGCAAAAGCGACTCAATTTTTTTTATCCTGTTCATCTTTTTGAAAATATTTGGTATCCTTTAATTAGAAAAATATATACTTAAATTAAAAAATAATTATACCATATAACAATTATAATACCATATAAACTAAAATAGACCTTTGAAAAACGTTCAATTTTGTTCAAAGTCAAGAACAATTCCGCAGGACAGCGGAATTGGACAGCCGCTAGGCTGCCCGTCAGGGCGAGGGGCATGGACGCCCCGAGTCAACGCGAAAATTTTAACCACAGGCATACATTGAGTATTCCGCGGATTGAAGCTTTTCCGCCCAAATGGGCGGCTTCCCGGTAAGGATGTTTTTATTTTTATATAGCTCCCCTCTCTCCCGTCCTAAAGGACGGGAACTGCAGGGAGCATTCCGGTAAAATTTGAGCCTGACACAGAGATTGGACATAAGAGAGTGTTTTTCAAAGGTCTGAATAATAGATCATGGAACTGGTAATCTACTATATAGTGGGTGTGTTTCTCGTAATGTTGGTTGTTTTATTCACCCTGATTTGGGCGACAACCCTTCATCCTAATGCCGTTCAAGATGAGCCGGTTGTGAGCTCTTCTGACGCCCCCCTGGTAAAGGCCGGACAGGTATTGAAAATAATGAGCTGGAATATTCAATACATGGCCGGTAAAAAATATTTTTTTTGGTATGATTTAAATGACGGGTCGGGTCCTGATGAAAGGCCGTCTCCAGCGGACATGGCAGATACGCTAAAGGCAGCGGCAAATATTATTATGGATGAAGATCCAGATATTATCCTTTTACAGGAAATTGATGATGGCGCCAAAAGAACCGGCTATGTTGACCAGTTGAGTGATCTGTTAACCTGCCTTCCTAAAGCGTATTGTTGTCACGCATCCGCTTTTTATTGGAAGGCGTCTTTTGTCCCCCATCCAAGAATTATGGGTGCGGTGGGGATGAAACTTTCAACGATAGCAAAATACAGGATAAATAAAGCCAGACGTCATCAGCTAGCCGTCTTACCCACGGGCCCCATTACCCGGCAGTTTCATTTGAAACGAGCGATACTCGAAACCCGCTTGCCGCTAACAGACGGCAATCAATTGGTTATTTTAAATACCCACCTTGAAACCTTCGATGAAGGTGCAACCGTACGTCAACGCCAGGTATCTCAAATCCTATCGTTGTTAACACACCTGAACCAAGAGGGATTCTCATGGGTACTTGGCGGCGACTTTAATCTTGTTCCATCGGAACGAGCATATCATCGTTTAATGGAATCGGAAAAGCTGAGTTACCAGCCAAAAACAGAAATTTCAACTATCTATCAATTGTATAAAGGCGTGCCAAGTCTTGATCAGGTTAATGGTTCAGACCGCAAAAAATGGTTTACCCATTTTTCTAATAAGCCCTATATAACAACACCTGATCGGACCGTTGATTATATTTTTATTTCAAATAATATTCAATTGGGTACCCATTATGTCAGACAGAAGGATACATTAAGGATTTCGGATCATTTTCCTGTTGTTGCAGAGGTTCAAATACCATAACGACACAATTAAATGGCTCAAGTATCGCACGCTTATCTTGATGGGATTCGCAGCGCTAAACGGCTGGATAGTAATTCATTTTTAACACTTAATCAAAAACTTCGGGCAAGAGGGCTCCAGGTTTTTTATGCAAGGAGATGTCTTTATCGTTTTATTCATCGTTACCCAGTGACCCAATATTATGATTTCATGCAACATGGATTAAGGCTTGTATAAATAAAAGTTCAAATCATAAAATATTGGGTCACACGGCTAAGACGAGATTGATATCGACTGGAAGAAAAAGCCTGGAGCCGGTTTAGAAAATCTAACCCTTGTTTATTGAGAGATTATCGGGGAGATCGCAGTATTCAGCACCGTGCGGCTGGATAATATTTTTTAAAGGCAAAATTGCAATAAAACATTTTCGCATTAGCAACGGTGCGTACATATTAAATAAGGTTTTATATTGACGAACGAGTGATCTGCCTTCGACAAGCGATACCATAGCGCCTGGCTAATATAAATTGTGACAGTTCAATATTAACACTGAACCGGGTAATATTTTGCCTTTAAAAAACACTATCCAGCCTCCTTGGAATTCTAGCCTTAGCGTTCAGGGGTAGCCATTTTCGTGTAACGATATTGGCAGAGTCGCTTCGTC
>CP070768.1:1734379-1741570 GCA_020345745.1 Desulfobacterales bacterium | reverse complement strand
CACATCCAATACACAAAATTGGTAACCATTTTGACAAACCACTCAGCAAAACCTTTAAGAGAAAAGGACGTCTGTTTCGACGAATCTTTTTGCTTGATTTTTCCCAAAATTTTTGCCGAAAGGGTAGGTATTACCGTAATCGAAATAGTCAAGCTCAACACAACCGCGCTGCTGATGGCAATGGCGATGTCCCGGAAAAGCTGCCCGGCTTCCTCTTGCACAAAAACTATTGGAAGAAAGACGGCCGCAGTTGTCAAGGTGCTGGCCAGAACAGCTCCCCATACCTCTACGGTGCCTTCATAGGCAGCCTTTATTCGGGTTTTACCCATTTCCCTGTGGCGGAATATGTTTTCAAAGACCACGATGGAGTTGTCCACAACCATGCCAACCGCAAAAGAAAGACCGGCCAGACTGACCACATTGATGTTGCGCCCCATAAGGGTCATGACCAAAAAGGTTCCGATGACACTGATAGGGATAGCAACCGATACAATAACCGTGCTGGCAAAATTTCTAAGAAATATGAGCAGCACCATAACAGCAAGGCTGCCGCCCAGGTAAATATTCTTTTTCACCAGATCGATGGCACTGTAAATATAGTTGGTTTCGTCATAGGCCTGCTCAAGGAACAGGTTTCTGTCTTTCAAGATGCCGTTATTCAATTCCTCGATGGCCTCTTGCAATCGTTTCATGACGACCAGAACATTGGAGCCAGGTTCACGAACCGCATTCATGACAATCGTCGGTGTTCCCATGTGCCGCACCACAAGCGTAATGTCTTCGTGACCGAGAACCACCTGGGCAACATCCCCCACGGTAACCGGAATACCGTTAACGCGCTTAATGATGACGTTGGAAACATCAATCGTACTTTTGTATTCACCTACGGTTCGGGCGATATACCGGCGTTTACCTTCGTCGAAATCTCCTGCACTAATATTTTTGTTCTCAATGTCCAACGCTTTTATGAGTTCGGAGATGGTCACTCTCCGGGCCGAGAGAGCATCCGGATCGACGATGACCTGCATTTCCCGCTCCTGTCCTCCGTAAATGTTGGAAGATGAAATTCCGGTAATTCTCTCAAATCGAGGTTTTACGTGCTCGTCGACAAAATCATATTCATGGCTCAACACCCCGCCATATCCATCTCGGGCACTTAATATCAGCCACGCAATCGCCCTCTCAAATCTTCCACCGGTCTTGATGATCGGTTTTTCAACATTGTCCGGATATTTTTTAACGCGATCTAGACTGTTGGATACCCTGAGCAGGGCTTCGTCCGTATCGGTCCCGATTTCAAACATAAGGTTGATGTATGCACTACCATCCTGGCTTTCGCTTTTTAATTCCGTGAGTCCTTCCAGGTTCTTGAGTTCATCTTCCTGAACATCGATCACTTCCCGTTCCACTTCAACAGGACTTGCACCGCGCCATTCCGTTGAAACGGAAATTTCGGGAAGATCCACGTTGGGCGTCAGCTGAATAGGTATCCTGAATACCGAGATTAGACCGAACATGACGATCAGTATGACGGCGACGGTCACGGTAACCGGCTTTTTTATGGCTGTGTCTACAAGTTTCATTTCTTATGTTTTGTTTACGTTCCTTCCCAAAAAGTACGGGTTGATCTCATATGGTCGGGCTTTATGGCTTATTTTTGAGAGTTATTTATTGATGTCCTTAATCTATGCAATTAGGGCAAAACGGTCACCCCTTGACCGGGTCTAAGGCGTTCATTACCGCGCACAACGACCTTGACCCCGGGTGTTAGATTGCCGGCCACTGCTACACTACCATCATAATATCCGAGGACCTTTACATTGACAGGTGCGACCTTGCCGTCAGCTAGCATAAACACCAGCCTATCGTTTCCTGCTGTGACAATGGCATCTTTGGGTATTAAAAGGGCATTCTTTTGGGTCGACAGGTTGAATGTGACCATGGCTTCCATACCGCTTTTTATTTTAAAATCAGAATTGTCAAGATTTATGTTAACTGGAAATGTCCTTGAATTAGGATCTCCATGTGGAAGAACAGCATATATCTTGCCGGGAATATAATCGCCCGATACACTTTTGATCATGACTCTGACCGGACTTTCAGGAGAAAGCAACACCGCATAACGTTCGGGAACATCAACGGTAATTTTGATCTGTCCAAGATCGAGGAGGGTAACCACGGCTCCACCAGTGGAGACCCATTCGCCTAGCTGGGTATGCTCTTTGGATACAAAACCGGAAAAAGGGGCGACCACCTTTTTCTGTTTTAATTCATATTCGATTTGATCGATTTCAGCCTCTTTTGCCAGTAATTCTTGGTTCAGTGCCTGGTGGGTAAAATAAGCATTATCAAACTGGGTTTCAGCAATGCTGTTGGCTTCTTTGAGTTTACTCAGCCGTTTTAGCTCTTTTTCGGCATTTTGAAGGTTTGCCTTAATCTTTTCTCTGGTAGCAACAACGCCTTTGTATCGAAGATTAAGTTCAGTCGATCTTAGGCGTAAAAGCAACGCTCCTTTTTTTACAAAGTCACCTTCTTTTACCGGAAAATACGCGACCACTCCTGATACTTCAGCCGCCACAGTGCTTTCTGCAATGGCTTCCGCCGTTCCAACCAAAGATATCTGATCCGAGACCATCTTTTCTTCTACCGGTGCTACACGGACCGGTACCGGTGGTGGCCCTTGCTTTTTGGTATCGCTCTCGGCTAAAGACAGGGAAGTGAACATCAAAAAGACCACCGATGTTGATAAAAAAGCACCCAATCGGAAAGACTTAACATAACGTTGAAGCATTGATCACCTCTTTTAAAATTCCATTATTCCATTGCTCGCCTGCTTGTGGGGGGTGAGGGAAGCAAATGCTGTTCGGTTTCGTAAAACGTGAATCTATCTATAAAATGATACAACGTCAAGGTTTTACATTATAATATCTTTCAACTTGTTGGCTAGGATGGCAACTAACATATAACCTTAATTGAGCGTAATCAAAATGAAAATATAAAAGAAAAACCATTTGTTTGCTATCAATTAGGGTATTAACTTGCCCGACTAGCATCCTGTGTTATATTGTATACAATCGCTTTGCGATTTTATATAATGCAGCTAAACCGCTGCTCCAACTTAACGGATGATTCATTTTATTTATGATTATTCAGCCTTACAGACTCGCTTTTGGAACGGCTTTTTAATATATCAAAAGGAACGACATTTTGCAGAAAAGGACATATCAATGAAACTTGCAGTTAGTGGAAAAGGCGGCGTAGGGAAAACAACATTTTCTGCTCTTTTGATCCGATCACTGAGCGCGCAAGGAAAACATATACTGGCTATCGACGCTGATCCCGATGCAAATCTTGCTGCGGCGCTTGGTATTCCGGATGCCGATAAAATAACGCCAATCGCCGATATGGAAGAACTGATCTTTGAAAGAACCGAGGCCAAACCCGGAAGCATGGGTGGTTTTTTCAAGCTTAACCCAAAGGTAGACGATCTTCCTGAAGCGCTTTCGGCCAAACTAGATCACATTAAACTGATGCGGCTGGGTGGTATTCAAAAAGGCGGGGCAGGGTGTATATGTCCCGAAAGTACTCTCTTAAGAGCGCTCATTACCCATATTATATTGGCCAGAAACGAAATCGTCGTAATGGACATGGAAGCCGGCATCGAACATTTGGGCAGAGCAACGGCATCCGCTGTTGACAAACTGATTGTCGTCGTGGAACCCGGGCGGCGCAGTATGGATACCGCCGGTCACATTAACCAACTGGCTTCTGAGATCGGCTTAAAAAATATTGTATTGGTCGGCAATAAGATCAGAAGCAGTAAAGATGAAAAATTCTTGTTAACCCATTTAAATAATTATAGATTCTTAGGATTTATACCATATGATGAAACCTTGATCGAGGCCGATTTGGACGGCATTTCTCCTTTTGACGTGGATTCAGTAGCAAAAGAACGCGTAAGCGATATGCTTTCAAACCTTTAACCTGAACATTTCATGAAACTTTTTTTGCAAACTTTTTGTATTATGAGCATCTGCAAAAGCGTTTGATTGATCCACAAAGGGTTCCAGAGGCCAAGGATTCGAGGGTTCTAGTGAATACTTAAGAATTATAAGGATCTGAATGTTTAACAAAAGTCGTATAAAATATGCTTGAATCCTCGAACCCTTTTCTCCAACTAAATTGAAGAGGAACCCTTTATTATTAAAACCGCTATAAAATTTGCATAAAAACACTGCAGAAGATAATTGATGAAATCCCGGAAACGATACGCCCCTAAACCTGGAAATAAAAGAAGACGCACATTTAGCAAGAAACGCCGATTCCCCAAGATTAAACCCGGGGCTGATTCCAGTCTTAAAACCGTTTTTGCTTCCATTGGCATACCAGATAAAACACCATTTAAGCCGGACCCTTTTCAACTTGAAGCACTGGCGGTAATCCAACATTCAGATTGTCTGGTGACCGCCCCGACCGGTGCCGGAAAGACGTGGATCGCAGAGCAAACCATTGCTCGAATCCATCAGAACCGCGGAAAATCATGGTATGCTTCTCCTTTAAAGGCATTGAGTAATGCCAAATATGGTGAATTTAGTAAGGAATTCGGGGCGGAAAACGTCGGCATTCTGACCGGTGATAGAAAAGAGAACCCTGATGCACCGATTATTGTTGGGACGACGGAAATTTTGCGCAATCAACTTTACGATGCCATGCATCATGGCATATCACTTCCCACCGATTTTGTTGTGCTTGATGAGGCACATTTTTTAGGAGATGAAGACAGGGGTGTGGTTTGGGAGGAAATAATGATATACCTACCCTCCCGAATTCCGCTGCTTATGCTATCGGCCACCATAGGAAATGCCGCTGTCATCGCCAAGTGGCTATCGTCGATTCGATCTAGGACATGTGTTGTTGTCAAAGAAACGAAAAGACCTGTTCCGCTTTATCCCATCTTTCTGCATCCCTCAGGAACACTTTTTCCTCTTACCACCCGGAGCACATCAAAAAAAAGCAAGCTCTACAAAAAGGTGGCGGCATATGTCAGCCATGATCGTCCCCCCTTGTTATCGCCGCCGCACAAACTGCCTCCGTTTGGGGAGATCCTGCGCGTTCTAAGGAAATATCAACTTCTTCCAGCAATTTTTTTCCTAAAATCTCGAGCGGATTGTGATCATGCACTCGATTTATGTTTAGAAAACCTGGCACTCGACCAAAATATCAAATCCAACCGTGGCTACAGAATCCAAGAGCTTATAACTCAACATCCCCATATGGCCAATCACCGCCAATTATGGCATCTTGAGGACTTGGCTGTGGGTGCTCACCACAGTGGGCAATTGCCGGCATGGAAACTGGTATTGGAAGCGCTCATGACGGAAGGATTATTGGATGCTGTTTTTGCGACCTCCACAGTTGCAGCCGGCGTCAATTTTCCGGCGAGAACCATCGTTTTTTTCAATTCGGATCGATTCAATGGAACAGAATTTATTCCGTTAGGTCCCACTGAATTCCACCAAATGACAGGAAGAGCGGGACGCAGAGGGATGGATCAGATAGGATTTGCATTAACCGTTCCGGGAAAATTTATGGACATCAGTCGAATGGCCAAACTGATGACATCATCACCCTCTGACGTGGAAAGTCAAATAAAAATAAACTTTTCCATGGTGCTAAACTTGCTTTTATCCCACACACCTGAGCAGATAGAAGCCCTTTTGCAAAAATCCTTTGCGAACTATGTGCGTGTTAAAACGAGAAAGAAAAGACAGATCCAAATACTGAAAAAAAACAGACATGAGCCCTTGTGGAAAGATTTTTTGCAGTATCTCAATTTTTTACAAAAAACAGGGTATGCAACAACAAAGGGTACATTGACCCATGATGGTGTTTGGGCGTCTCAGCTGAGAGTTGACCAGCCGCTCATGATAGCTGAAGGATTCAGACGTGGTATCTTTCCTGAAACTGATCCTGCAATGCTTGCTGCGATGATTGCAATATTTGTATATGAGCGTGAATCGAACGGCACGATAAAAAATAGATTCAAACCTAAGATGCTTTTGACAACCTTTCGGAAACTGAAAAAAAGTCTTGAGTCATTTGCAGTAGACATGAAAAAAAACGGTTTTAATGTCAGGCCCCTATTGCTTCAGCCAGCGGCAACCATCTATGCGTGGTCTACCGGACAACCCTGGGATCATGTCCGATCAATTGCGGAAATGGAAGAAGGGGATTTGGCCATGTTAATTCTTCGGACAGCAGACAATCTAAGACATGTCAGATCGTTGCAGCGAGTTTTTCCTAAGGCTTCGGAAACCGCCGCAGCGGCAATTGAGATTATCATGAGACCGCCTGTTGTATTCGATTATGACGCTTGAACAAGCAATCCAGGTCAATAAATGCTGTAAAACTATCAGATTAATGGTTATTATCGATATCACAACAATTTGATTAGGATAAATACAGCTTTAACTGGAAACAGAATTAAGGTTTCGGTTTGAAAGCTTCGCTTTTCGATTATTTCAGGTTTAGGCCCTAAATCATGACTTTTTTACCAGGGGATCCGAATCTATATCTTGTGTTCCTTGCATGTAAGCTGCAACTCAACCATATTTAAGCTTAGGAACAATAATCAAAACCTTCCTACAAAATCACAAGTCTAAATTGTCGTTGGCCAAAGATGGTTTGACAATAGTTAAAGATAAGATTTTCTTGACTTGACAACAGCCGTTATATGATATCTGTAAAAAGGTCGTTCGGGTGATACTGGTAAGAGATCACAGGTTTCGACAAATCCGAATTATGTGAAATAAATTAAAATGACACAAATTTCAGTATCACTGGGTTTTAGAGCAGGAAAATAATTATGATATTCATTTTAGAAGACAACTATGACCGCATTGAAAACTTTAGAATAGCATTAGGTGCGATTGAAAACCATACTGAAAGAACGGTGCCTGACGCCATTAATTGGTTATCCTCGAATGTAAATAGCGTCACTCTTTTCTCACTTGACAATGATTTGTACGTACCTGAGTTTGAAGGTGATGAAGGAGAAGGTTGGCAATTGTGCGAATGGATATTATCCAACTCCCCAAAATGCCCCTTACTAATCCACACCACAAATTTCACTGCTGCTGCTAAGATGGAAACGGCGTGCACCGATGCAGGCTGGAACTTCATGCGGATTAT
>CP070768.1:1730714-1734279 GCA_020345745.1 Desulfobacterales bacterium | reverse complement strand
GAATCGATAAAATAAAACCTATTTCTGAAAAGAATATTAAGATCTTTGTAGTAGAGGGAGGATCATCATGGATACAAAAAAAAGCTTAATGATAATGACCATTGTCTTTGCCATAGTGGCTTTCGGACTGCATTCCTAGGCGGGAATAAACCTGCCATTAATGGCTGTTAAGGCTCATCCAAATGCAAGTGGAGATGCTTATTTCAATGAGAATGGCTTGAGTATTCAGGCTAAAGGCCTTCGTCCTAATGAGGTTTATACGGTCTGGTTCGTGAATATGAAAACCAAAAAACATGAGATCGGTGCTGGAAGCGCCCCATATATGTTTAAAACGGACTCTAATGGAAATGGTGTATATGAAGCTACGCTATTAGAGTCCCCGTTTGGCAAGTGGGGAATGCTCATGGTTATGCTGCATCCCAACGGTGATCCGAGGGATATGAAAAACATGGTGGGCGCTCTGTCGGCTAAGATTCCGACAAACAAATAAAGAATATTCGTTGAGGGGTGGTGGCAATCCCGCCCCTCATTTTTTTAAAACTATCCTTTCTATCATCAAAACGAAAAGGGCAAACCCAGTGAAATGGATTCGCCCCTATCGAAAAAATGATATCATAAATATTTTTAGCCGCTGATATCTAAGGTTTTATAGCAGATATTCAATATACCGGTAAGTAGATTCCCACGGGCGTCAATAATTAAATTGAAAGTTTTGGGATTGGTTTCATTGATGGATAACCATGTTTAAAAAATGGGTTCATTCATATCATCGTTTTAATTATAATTAGATATACCCTGTAATAGGGTGCATTTACTCCAAATAATTTGCCGGAATTAATAGCGGGCTGTTTCTTTTAATCAATCATTTTTTTGGATGCCAATTTTTTTTATAGACGTGTAGAACTACAGGAAAAGATGGAAATGATTGAAATATCCATAATTATATTTGTTTGGGTGTTCAATTTTTTGAAGTTTTTGAAGGATTAAAAGACATAAAAATGCCGGAGCTAAATTTGCCATCAATCATAGGAGTTTGTGAAATTCCATATTCAAGAGCGGTGTTGGTTACTTTATCTTTAACATAGTCCCAAATTTCATCCAATAAGACATAGCCATCTATATTTTGATCGGCCTTGCCCCTCATAGCGTTTATTAAGTAGTAAGTAAAAACACCGTGGCTAAATTGAGTCAATTCCAAAGATTGTTCCTTGCCGTCGGAGGATGTTATAGTTACTCTGCCTTTGCCCTTGAACTCCTGGAAAGGATCTTTTACAAGAATATCGCGAACATTCCAGCCGCGATTTACTGTTGCCGCACTGTAACAGCTATCCAGAAAACTAACCACAGATTTGGCTTTTACTCTATTCAACATATCCGATATTTCCAAATTGCTCAAAGATGTACTGTATAAATCAGTAATATCGGCATTATGTGTCACCCAATAGGTCTTATCGTACTCTGGCGCACCGTGTCCTGCAAAGTAAATGATGACTGAATCATTCTTTTTGGCCTTTCTCTTCAGCCATGTTCCTATGGCCTTTTTTATGCTTACTGTGGTTGCTTCGTTATCAACCAGCAGCTTTACGTTTTTTTTCTTGAATCTGCCGTAATTCGGATCAATCAGTGTGCTGTAAACTCCTTGAGCATCAGCGGCTGCAAACTGTAAAGGCGGTATTCTGCGGTCTTTATATTTACTGATACCTATAATGACGGCATACCTGTTAAATTCCTGAGATGGAATAATTCCCGTTTGTTGTTCATGTTTGCCCGCCGTATTAGATCCCAGTTGTTCACCATCTCTACGCAAAACGAACAACAGCTTGGCCTGGTTTGAAAATTCATCCAACGCTTCAACTGTAATTCGGTTGTCGCCTCTCTGCAGTGTTACTTTGAAGGAGAATAACCCTTCATCGTCAAAAGGCACACCAATACCATTAACTTTAACCCATTCTACCGCAGACTCATCCACGACAACACCTCGGATCTGGGCGGTCTTTTCTTTTTTCGTAACATATATGCCTCTGGTGAGTAGTGGTGACGTAATGATAATTTTAGGGGCAGCTGTATCTGTACGGGACGTCGTAGCGACGGCCAGATCAGTACCACCAGAAGTTTCAACTGCCAGATTATCCAATTCGTCCATCATGACAATATCTGAAGACTCCAGTTCCTCTGGTTTGTTTTTTTTTATGTACTGGAAGTGTTCATAAGCACATTGAAATTCTCTTAATTCGTAGCAACAGCGTGCCAGGTTAAGGCGGGCGTTATCATAGTCTGGTTTTAGATCCAGAGTTTTGAGAAATGACTCCTTCGCTTTTTTAAAATCTTTTGCTTGAAAATATGCTTGGCCCAGGAAAAAATGAGCCATTGGCTTGTTGGGTTTATTTTCAATGGCTTTTTTAAAAGATTCTATCGCTTTTCGATAATCTCCATTAAAAAAATGCTTCTGGCCTTGTATAATTTCTGATGCATAAATTATCTTGGGAGGGATCAAAAAAAATTCAATAAGCAGTGGTAATAAACTAACCAAAATTATAATGTATAATCTCATTCTCATGGATTTCATCTATTTAAATGACATCTTTCACAAGAAACCATGGTAAAGTCACTGATATGTCTGATATTATAGTATTTCCTTTCTACCAGGTTATTGAGAAGTACTCGTTTTCTCTGCAGTCCATTCTCCTGAGTGAATACCTCCTACATGTGACAGGTTCCACGTACCAAATGCTTGTGTTTTGGACATCGTGCCGACAAGGGTGCCACTTACATCCGCAGACCCATCACTCACCACAGCCCTTCCATGAATTATAGCGTTCATGACTTCATTTTTAATCTTACCCTTTATTGTACATTTAATCTCACCTTCTCCATATCCTACTATTCTCTGACCTTTCATGTCCATATTGCCCTTAACGGAGAATGAGTTATTCTCACCCGCTATTCGTACAATGGAAAACTTTATGTCTCCATCAATCATGCCTGTAATTTTTCCTTTCCACATTTCAGCAACAGCGCCTGGCTCGACTTGGGTTGAAGCGCAACCCAGCACTAACAAAAAAGCAAGGGTAGAGAATGTGATTATTGTTTTCCCCTTCCATCTGTTCATATAAACCTCCTTGCTCGAGTTTACCACCATTGATCTGTTGATGTCACTTATCATTTTCTATCACAAAGTTGTATGTCTACTTAGCAAGAGAATTGTCAAAATGTTATAGTATTGTCAAGATTAATATAAGGTGAGAATAGCTGGGCAAATTCATAGAAAAAAATGTGAGCTTGTGGGTGTAAATCACATATATTTATGAATTAGTTAATATGGTTATGCTACATTGTGGTATTGATTGTTGGGATAAATTAGTGGGAAGAAGTGTTGTAGTTGATTACAGATAGTGCGCCATGAGCGCACTTTAAATATAGAGTGTGCGTAACTTCACATGAGATGAGGGTTTGGCCCCTCGGAGTCGGCTTGCAGGAGCAGGCTCCAAAACACCTCAAGCTGCGTCGGTTAAGAGCCGAGGTGGTGAGCGTTGGGGAAAAGGCATACCTGAAGTATGTCAGTTGT
>CP070768.1:1725940-1730614 GCA_020345745.1 Desulfobacterales bacterium | reverse complement strand
GGCGTTAAAGCCAATACAACGGTTACCACAAAAGGTAACACCATCTTATATCCAGCCATTTTTGAAGACGAGAAAGACAGCCTCATTCCACCGGACCCTATGCAAATTGCCGCAGAGAATTATAAACTCATGAATGAAGGGTTGGTGATACATGTCAACGTCGTCCTTGAACACAACACCTTTCTTTCAAATGCTATCCTTGCTGGTTATATTTGTATCTTTGTGTTGGTCCTTTATATTTACTACCGATCAGGAATAAAAAAAGCGATGCAGGAAGACACGGAGAAGAGCATTGAAATTACACGACTTCAAGAACTCGAAAAAAATAACACCAACACGCTGAAATCCCTTATTCAAGACAAAAAAAACCTGAAATCCGAAATTGCAAAAATTAAAAAGAAGCTGAAAAAAGAGAGAATCAAAGCCAGCATAAACGAAGACGAGATGATAAAAGAGATTGTTGAATTGGAAGAAAAATTTATGAAAAACATAGAAATGGAGAATGAAAAGCAGAAAGAAATTGATGGCTTAAAAGAAAAAATAAAATTCTTTGAAAATGAACGCCTAAAGGATATTAAACAAAAAACAAAGCTTTTTGATTCTATTCGAAAGCGGTTTAAGGCCCTTTATAAAAACGTAACCGTCAACGAAAGGGCGATTAACGGTTTTATTGACCTTCCGGACGACATGAAAATAAAAGGTGAAGAGATTATTCACAAGCTCAATAACAACCCCAAAGTTGTAGCAATCAAAAGGAAGGTTTTCAGCAAAAAGAGACGATCAAATGTTCAAGAAGTCATTTTTTCGTATAAGGGCCGCCTCTATTTTCGAAAAACAAAAGATAACAAGATCGAAATCTTGACCATCGGTACGAAGAATTCACAGACAAAGGATTTGGAATTTCTTGACAGCATTTAAGAGGTCGCCGCAAAACGCCTTATTTTGTCTCCCGCCAACAGCGGGACGTCAGGCTCATCCAGCTTAAGCGGGACTCGAAATACTTCATATGTGTGTCTGTGGTTAAAATTTTCACGTTGACTCGGAGTGTCCATGCCCCTCGCTCTAGCGGGCAGCTTGTCAGCTGTCCATTTCCGCTATCCTGCAGAATTGCCCTTGGCCTCGAATAAAATGGAACATTTTTCAACGGCCTCTTCATATATTATGCCTGATTGAATGAAAACGAATCAATTCACTATTATAGCAAATTTTACAATAACGTTCCATTTAGCCGCTAAAGCCATTCAATCGAAACATATTTTAGACAAAATCATTGACATTAAGTTTATTCCGGTGTAAAAAAATCTCTTTTATCCAACCATTACCCCTTGCTCTGGTTTTTCCAGGGCTTTATACCCAAAAGGAGGTTTAAATGAGAAGATACGAAACTATCTTTATTGTCGATCCCGACATTTCTGAAGAAGAACGTACCCCCCTTTTTGAGAAAATCACGGAATTGATACCCCAACAAAACGGCCTGCTAGTTGAGATTGACAAATGGGGAACAAAAAAACTGGCTTATGAAATTAAGAAAAGGGTTCGTGGATTTTATGTTCGTCTCGATTATTGCGGAACAGGGGCCCTTGTCAATGAGATGGAGAGACTTTTCAAGATCGATGAGCGAATCCTGAAGTATATGACAATCCTTCTTGAAAAGAATATCGAACTTGAAAAAATAAAAGAGGAAATCGGCACCAAGGAAGTTGAGGCCACTAAGGTTGAGAAGGACGTTGAGTCTGAAGTGAATTCAGAGTCCATTGACCCCTTCGAATCCGAAAAAGTTGAAGAAGGCACGATACAAACCAAAAGCGAAGAAGAGGAGTAATCATATGTCTGCAGCCATGGCCCGACCGAGACGGAAAGTGAGAAGCAACAGAAAAAAAAGAATATTTCATCGCCGTAAGGTTTGTCGCTTCTGTGCCGACACCAGCCTAGCCATAAACTACAAAGATCCAAAATCACTTCGATACTTTGTTACGGAACGGGGCAAGATTATTCCAAGACGAATATCAGGAACTTGTGCAAAACATCAGCGATCCTTGACGCTTGCAATCAAACGTGCCCGTACAATTGCACTTCTGCCTTTTGTTGGTACGATGGATTATAGTTAATTTCCATCCATAAATGGCCCTTTTTGTCCGGATCTGCGCTCTCCGCGGGTTTTCGACTGCAGCGTACAGGGAAGCACAACGGGTTAGAGCTGATGGACCTAGATGCCTCTTTCAGAATTTATCTTGGCTTTAAAGAGCAGGTAATACTGGAATGGTGAATTATTGGGATGTTGATCAAGGTGATATCTCAAAAGATATCATAACCGGTATTGCAATCACTGGCCTTATTTTTGCAATATCAATCTATATGCCTATTATCGGGTTTTTCAGTGCTCTGTTTATTCCCTTGCCGACGTTCTTCTATCGCTCTAAGCTCGGTAGGGTTAAGGGCGCTGCAATACCGATATTAACATGTATTTTGATGATTGCCGTCTTCGGTAAGATATCAATCGACACCCTGTTATTTATCGAATTGCTTATCCTCGGCTATGCCCTGGGTGAGCTTGTTGAGTTGAACCTTTCCATTGAAAAGACCGTGTTGTATGCATGTGGTGCTGTGATTTTTTCGGGGACCATAGGCACGATTATTTTCAGCAATATTTACGATGTACAGATATATTCCCTGGTCACGGAATATGTAAAAAAAAACCTGGAGCTAACATTAACGCTATATGAAAACATGGAGGTATCCCAAGAAAGTATCCATATGCTTTCAAATTCATTTGAAAGTATCCAGTATGTTTTGGTTCGAATTATTCCTGCGTTGGTGGTATCTTCAACGCTTTTTATTTCCTGGACAAGCCTTTTGCTCGCCAAACCTTTACTAATAAACCGAAAGCTCTTTTATCCTGCGTATGGCTCTCTAAGGCTCTGGAAGGCACCGGAATATCTTGTCTGGGGTATCATCGGCTGCGGGCTGACACTTCTTTTGCCAAATAAAACAATTAAAATATTCGGCTTAAACGGCCTGTTGATTCTTATGACCATATATTTTTTTCAAGGAATCGCCATTGTTTCGTTTTATTTTGAGAAAAAGAAATTCCCCCGTATCCTCAGGTTCATATTATATAGTTTCATAGCCCTGCAACAGCTGATACTGCTTGTTGTTATTGGACTTGGATTCTTTGACATATGGATTAATTTCAGAAAATTAGGAGTAAATGAAGACAGCTAGCAGGAGTCGGGAGTCAAGGCCCAGGGATCAGGAAGTGGGTTTTGTATCTAAAAAAAAGCTCTAGGCCACGAGCCAGAATCCCTGTTAACGGTAAGCAAATATATTTGCATTAAGACCTTTGAAAAACGTTCAATTTTGTTCAAAGCCAAGGACAATTCTGCAGGATAGCGGAATTGGACAGCTGCCAAGCTGCCCGCTAGGGCGAGGGCATGGACACCTCGAGGCAACTTGAAAATTTTAATCCGGCGCTGCACCTTGGCTGATTAACCACAGGTATACATTGAGTATTACGCGGATTAATCCGCCACCGAACTTTGGCGGATTAAAATTTGAGCTGACACAGAGTTTAGACAAAAGAGGATATTTTTCAAACGTCTCCATTAGTGGAGGTATACTATGAAAGTAATATTGAAGGAAACCATTGAATCTTTAGGGATAATCGGCAGCGAAGTTACTGTCGCCGACGGTTATGCTAGAAACTACCTTCTCCCACAAAACAAGGCTGTATTGGCTACCCCGCAAAATCGAAAATTAATGGAACTGGACAAAGCCAAGTTCGAAGTTCAGATAGCCAAAGAGAAGGGGCTTGCTGAAGAAATGGCTAAACAACTGGAAGGCGTTGTGTGCAGAATTTCAGCGAAGGTCAGTGATGAGGATCGCCTGTACGGATCGGTCACCATACGCGACATTATCAATGCCCTTGAAATACAAGATATCAAGGTTGAGAAAAGGATGGTGTTACTTAACGAGCCAATAAAAAATGTCGGCATCTTTAAAGTTCCGATTCGTGTTTACAAAGATGTTGAACCTGAAATTACCGTTGAAGTTATGCCCGATTTAGTGGTATAAAATCACCATACCTGAATCTTACATGAAAATTGATGACTATCTTTAAGATTATTAATTAAGGCGGGTTCAAACAAAATCATATGACCAAATATTTTACCCAAATAATTTGTCGGATGATGTTCTTTTTTTATCATCAATTTTCATACAAGATTCAAGGAACATGATTTTAAAAATGCGGCTGCGTCGCTAAAAAATAGAATGGTAATGGCCGATACACCGATGCAAATGAAAAAAGATCCCTCTCTTGATCATATTCCGCCTCAGAACCTTGAAGCTGAGGAATCCATTTTAAGCTCGATTCTTATCGATAACAATACACTTTTCGAAGTCCTTGAAATACTATCTCCTGAAGACTTTTATCGATCGGCGCACCAAAAAATCTTCTCTGCCATTACCGAACTATTTTACAGAAACGAACCGATAGATCTTGTAACCTTAACAAATATACTTAGAGAGCAAGACCTGCTGGAAGGAATAGGTGGGGCAACATATCTAGCAAACCTTGTGGATACGGCTCCGCTTGCGGTTAATGCACAGCATTATTCCAAGATCGTCCATGACAAAGCGTGTTTAAGGCGTCTGATCCAAAAAACAAATACCATT
>CP070768.1:1722676-1725840 GCA_020345745.1 Desulfobacterales bacterium | reverse complement strand
ATTGGTTTCGAACCGAAACCTTGAGAATTTAGAGCTTTAATTCTTTAACGTTTAAGGGAGAAGTCTTAACTTTTGGAAGAGAAATTTAGAATTGGCGCACACACTATATATAGTGGTATTTGATCCTAATTTCGTTGGTGGAAAAAACGGAATTTTTATTGCGATTCACGATTGAAGTCTAAAAAATTCTAAATTACTCAAAAATTCAGGCGTTCATTTCGCAGTCCAAAAAATCGAAAAGCAGTAAAAATCTTGCTTTGTGGTTGTAACCAGAATTTTTCTGGAGAGCACCAAGCGACTGATGATATCACAAACTATGAAAGCCTAATCCCGGTTCCATATACATAGCAGAAAACACAGGTCTTGAATTGACGGTTTCTAAACGTATTACAAAAATCTATGGCTCCAAATTTACAAGTTCTAATGAACAACCAAACATTCATTCATTATTTTCGGGAACGCACCGCAAACCCCCGCTCGTTGTAGGAAATGTCTTGGGAGAACCAGCGCTCTAAACCTTGGGAGAAGTCGAAGCCCCAAGCCGATGACGAATCTCTAGTTTCACCTGACCATACCCCCCATCCGGTTGTTTTCAACAAAGGCGTCATATTGCGTACCCCTGCGCCATTCTTGTATAAGGTCCGAAGTTCCTCTCTCGTCGGCATACGCCAACTGCCTCCGGCAACGTTCAGGTTCTCAACCCATTCCTTAGCTTCGTTCCAATTTGTAGCCCTATCAGGGCCTGCATACCATTCTAGCCCCGTTTTTTTATCATGCACTACACCACTGGGATGTTTTATAAAATGACCCTCCTGAGGAACTTTTTTTTTGATAGAACGGGGAACTTCTCTTCTAATAGAATTAGAAGTGCTTGTTTTGACTTTTCCTGCAAGAATGATTAAATACGTCCCGTCTTGTTGATAACCAATGTCCAGAATATTATATCCTGGCAATAATACAGCTTCAGCTTTTGATTCAATGTAATCTGAATGTATTACAAAATCCTTTGCTGTTGTTAAGGATCTAACCTTTACACCGGCCCTTTCAATAGCTTGACGTTTAGCAAACAACACAGCTTCTTTAAAATCCTGTTGTTTTGTGGTTTTTACTCCATCATCAATCCCTTTAATTTGAACATCAATGGTTTTGGCCTGAGATATACAAGGAGAGACCATCAATAAAGCAAATAGAACACAAGCCACTCTCGACATGATTCAATTCCCGGAATGTCTAAATGATTATGAAATTGCTGGATGAGGCGAATATAGGTGAAATGTGTTTGTTTGTCAAATATACATATTAACAAGAAGTTAGTTCGTTAGGGCTTTCTTTCGGGCGTAACGTTCCCGGCATTTCGCTTAGTGGCCATCGAGGAGGGCTTTCTTGTGAAAGACAAAAAAATCAAGGCTATCGATGACTCTGACGTAATGTGAGGATTCCTATATGATATTCCAACATATTTTGATTTGTTAAAAGTTATGGAGCAGAAACCATGTGTTCAACAAAACGCTAAATACGTTGGAAATATCCCAAGCTCCGCTTAAATCTCGCAAATCCTTCTGATTGACAATCTTTTTTGTCATTGCTATGTAAAATTGGGATACCGCTAACTTCTATTTGGTAACACCTTTTGCTTTGAAATTGAAAGCTGTACCCAAAATATAATTTTCTTCCTTTTATTAATTTAAAAAAGTTTCAAAACAGTAAATCTTATCTGTCGACAAGAAGATATTACTTATAACAACAACTTCATACAGATCCATATTTATTAACAACAAAAACAATTGCAAAATGTAAGTGTAACAAAGGCTGCACATTATACAGAACCCTGCTGATATTGTCCCTGTATAGGCCTATGTATTTCTAATAACAACTCATTGTCATTTCCAAAAAAGGGAGGTTTGGTTATGAAATGTATACGATATTGTCTGTTCTTTGGTTTTGGAATCCTGTTTTTGTTTGCGTTCGTTACGTCATGTGGATTCACACCTCCGCCTGGGAGCCCTCAAAGTGGCTACAGCATATATGGCTTCGTTGGTAAGACAGTTGAGATACCTGCGGCACAAGAAAACGTTTTGCTGTTGAATGGCAATACCAAACAAACGATTGACATGGGAAGGACCAATCAATGGGGGCATTACAAATTTCTCGGTTTACCTCCTGGGCTCTATATCGTTCAAGCAGGTGATAAGCAGTTTCCGGTGTTTATCAAAAATGAGAACCTGCGACAGGATATTAACTTGAGCGCTGCGGACGGAAAAATGGACTATATTGGTCATTACCTCAAGGAAGGCCTTAGTACAACGGGATTGGGTCCACCCGGCGAACCCGAACTTGTTCAACATTTTGCGGGTATGTGGGCTTCTTACTCCGGGATATCGGGAGGAGGAACCTTATTGAATTTTTATTTTTATCGCAACGGAGCTTTTTCCGATGCAAGCGAATCCAGCTACACCAGTGAAACGCCAGACGCTTCATATGGCTCCGTGGGTACGGACAGCAGCCAAGCTCACTGGAAAATACAGGGTAACAAGCAGGCAGGTCAGATTACGCTTATCTTTCCGGATGGAAGCCAAAAAACCGTTAATTACCGTGTCCATGTAGAAAATGGACAACCCTATTGGCGCGAGTATAAGTTTAACGACAGACATTTCAGTAAACGGAAGGATTTTTAAATCAGGATTGCTTTAAGGGAAATCAGACTTGCCAAAACCTGTGTTATCTTACCATAATAACTACTCTTGATCAGTTCATTCAAATGGTTATATGCTACATTGTGGTATTAATAGATGGGGTAAACCGATAGAAAAGGAGAGGTGAAGTTGATTACATATATCTTGCCAAAAGCACAAGCTGGAGACAATTCCTGAAAATTACATATATCATGAAAACAAAAAGAGTAAACCCTACAAAAGGAATTTGCCCATCTTGAAAAAACGATATCACAAATATTTCCGACTTCTGATATTTACATTTTCATAGCTATCAACACTTTGCCAGGAGTGTGTGAACTCAACGTATAGGCTTTAATAAATATTGTAAAATTATTTCCCGCCATGCCTTCGGAGAAGCTCAGCTATCTCCTTGTGGCCATTAATAATTGCAAACATCAGAGGAGTAGAGCCTTCTTCACCTCTGGCATTAACATCCGCACCACTGGCAAT
>CP070768.1:1717448-1722576 GCA_020345745.1 Desulfobacterales bacterium | reverse complement strand
CAATAAATGTGCATTCACAGATTTTATTCTAAATATTAGTGTTGGTGGATTATATATCGAGACCCAACTTCCCCTATCTGTTGATCAAGAACTCTCAATGTCTTTTTCCCTTTCGGACAATGAGACACCTATCAAAAATACAGGATCTGTTGTTAGGATTGATGAAAAGGGCATTGGGATACAATTTTGCAAACCTTTAGTTAGTGTTTAAAAGGAAGTTGTTGGTTAAAAGGAGGTAAAAAATTGAAAAAGTTAATTGAGGGGTTGGGACGTTTTTATCCCGGAAACTCAAATACTACAGAGAAGGAATTGCCAATAGAAGCACCAGTGGAAGAGCAACGTCAATATCAAAGGTTTCCGGCTAAACTTTCTATAACACTGGAAGCCATGGCGACAAACAGATTTAGGGTCCTTAATGCTGAAACCAAAGACATATCTTCAACCGGTACATTCATTTTTACAAAGGAGGCAGCTTTTATTCCAGATGATACGCAGTTTACTCTAAACTCTTCCAACTCGGAGGAAAGCAGAATAGAGCAGAAGGAATTGAAGCAGTTGGAAAATTGTATAGGTACTATGGTGCGCTCAACCTCAGAAGGTATCGCTATTCGTTTTAACAGACCAGTCGATCTAATTGTTTAATTACCTCTTAAATTCAAAAAGTAAAATTGTTGTTAATGAAAGAACGGCGTCTATATAAAAGGCATAAAGCGACTCTTCCCGCAAAACTTGAAACCGAACTAGCGTCAGGAGAGCAAGAGGTCATTTATTTTTTAACCAGAAATATATCTATCGGTGGTGCATTCATTTATACTAAAGATCTCTCCTTTTTTCAGAAAGGAAAACCGGTAATAATAGATTTCAAAATCCCGAGTGGTAGTTTCTTTACTTATCTGACGGAAGTAATGAGTTGCATAGATTGTGGAGCAAGGATGGTACGTTCAACACCAGAAGGTATAGCTCTTCAGTTTAACTGAGTTTTTTTAAAGGTTCGTGAATTATCAAAGAGAATAGCTCCTGTCATTATAGCAGGTTTTTAATTAGTGCAGGTTACATATAGCTATTGATCACAAATCCGACCAGGTGAAGATATTTTGTGTTCCAAAGATATATCTGAAAAACTCAACTTTGTGATCATAAACGAAACCTTGCATATCTGAGCCATTTGGATTTATTAAGACTTCAAATCGACATCATAATAAAAATTCTATTTTTTCCGCCAATAAAATTATGGTTAAGCAACCCAACATCTTGTGGTAGCGCCAAATCTAATTTTTGAACTTAGAATTTAAGGTTTCTCCCTTCAAGGTTAATAAATCAAAGCTCAAATCATTTTAGGTTTCAATTCAAAAGCTTTAATATAAGTGACAAAATAGGTTGTTGTTGATATTGCAATGGCAATCTATATGTAATAAATAACGCAAATTCGATTCAAAAAAATCCGCTATTGATAATTTTTAGATGAAACATAAATTATACTGGTATGCATTCTGACAGATGAACTGGTTGCTGAATTCTATCAGGAAAATTTTTTAGCACTTATTTCGTTATTTCTGGAAATATGGTTGACATGTTGATGGTGTTGCGTTATAGTTATGACATGAAACTCGATTATGATACCGCCGCAGCCCTTTTTAGTCAGTTCGGAAATAAGACAAGGTTGGAAATTGTTCGTGAATTGGTTCGTGCTGGTGAAAGCGGGATCCCAGTAGGTGAAATTAAAAAGGTACTGGAAATACCTGATTCGACCCTTTCTCATCATATCAACCATCTTAGAAGCGTTGGGTTGATTTGGCAGGAACGAGAAGGGACAATTTTGCGTTGTTTTATTGATTACAAAAAGATTGACAGCATTGTTGCATTTTTAACTGAAGAGTGCTGTGCAGCCGAGGCAAAATATGCAAAATAGAAATTAGAAGGGAATTTTTTTACCTGCATATTTCTATTTTTCTGGAAATATAAAATAATATTCAGGGGGTTACAATGAAATCTTTCTCTGATGCGGTACAAGGCCCTAAGCTTACTCATCACATTTCAAGATTTATCCCGGATCGCTTAATTACTATTTTGATTTTAGCTTTTGTTGGGCTTGCTATTGTAGACCAAGTACAAGCTTATCGAAGCATGGCTTTTACAATTAAATCCATGACAGGAATCACACCATTTTTTCTACTTGCTATTGTCTTTGCGGGATATGCAAAGGCAAGTGGCGCTGACAGACTCATCGCTAAGGCATTTTCAGGAAAAGCTGGGATGACAGTCATGGCGGCAGCGCTAGCTGGAGCACTTTCACCTTTCTGTTCGTGTGGGGTTATTCCACTCATTGCGGCAATGCTGGCTTCGGGTGTACCCTTAGCTCCGGTAATGGCTTTTTGCATTTCATCTCCTATCATGGATCCTGAAATGTTTATTCTCACAGCAGCCGGAATTAATCTGAATTTTGCGGTTGCCAAGACGATAGCCGCAATTGGCATGGGCTTAACTGCGGGTTTCACGGTATTTGGATTGCAAAAAGCCGGTTTTCTAAAAAACCCATTGAAAAAAGCAGTCGGATGCGGATGTGGTGAACCATCCTTTAATACAAGTGAGAAAATTCAGGTTGTTTGGCGTTTCTGGCATTACCCGAAACTCAAAAGTCAGTTCATAGAAGAGGTTCAAAAAAGCGGGGGGTTTCTATTCAAATGGATGTTATTCGCCTTCTTCTTAGAAAGCCTCATGGTTGCTTACATACCTGCTGAATGGATTGTTGAAATGGTTGGTAGTGGTAATAATTTTGCAATTCCTTTGGCGGCTGTAGTCGGTATACCTGCTTATATGAATGGTTATGCTGCAATTCCACTGGTAGCCGGGCTTATGGAAATGGGGATGATTCCCGGATCAGCGATGACTTTTATCACTTCGGGCGCGGTTTCATCAATTCCTGCGGCTCTTGCTGTGTATGCACTAGTACGAAAACCAGTGTTTGCTGTTTATCTAACCTTAGGTCTATTGGGATCAATAATTGCTGGTTACGCCTACCAGTTTAGTGGATTCATGTTGTAATGGTCAGGTGTGGATACAAAGAATGGCATTCGCTTGCTACCCTTGAATGGAACATTACTTTAGCGTGGCTAAGGAAGAGGGAATAAGCGATGATGAAATTGGTGCTGCACAATCTATTGTATATGCACCAATCCTAAATTTATTTGCAAAAATTCATGACTACTCCCTCCCTTCAAGCTAGAAAAATCAAAGCTCAAAATATTTCAGGTTTCGGATCGAACGCTTAATTTGATAGCTAAAATAATGAATTACGTTTCAGGTTCGATTGAAGTATTTGTCCGTAATACTGATGTAAGTATTTATTGAATGAAGATCTAATCCGACGTATAGTTCCATTAAACATCTCCTTTTGTTAAAGGCTCGTGATTTGCTTTAACCAACTATAACAAATCGCACATTTTTTTCGATTGGGAGGTACCTTTTAGATGATATTCAAGGTATCTGCCAATGGGCTCATCACTCCTTTTCTGTCAATATATCATACCAATTAACACCACAATGTAGTATATAACCACTTGAAATGTAAAACAATTTATCATTTGACATACAAACTTCCTTATAATATGGGATTAATCATTGATCCTCTTTTGAGATTAGAATTCTATCTCGACTTGTTTCTTTGTATGAAACATTCTCTTGTTCTGCTAACCTCATTTTATTTCGGAGCAAAGCTGACGAATATAAAAAGAGGTCGTTATACCTCCCATATATTCTAAAGCGTTTGAGCTTAAAATTACCAACTAAAGTAATGAAACTGTAATCTTAGAGAATGCAAAAATTGATTATTCTGATTATCCCAAAACCATAGTTTAATTAAGAGAAAGGAGGGTTATATGCCAGCAAACGTCGATGAACTCGTCGTGAGGGTCGCTGACATTTGCACCTATAAGTGGGATATGATCCGTCATAGGCCACTAGCCTATCTGATAAGCGGATTCACCGGTGGCGCCATGGTCGTCTTCGGGGCAACGCTGGCCCTGGCGGTGAGCGCCGGCGTACCGGAAAAGCTTGCACCAGGGGTGGCAAATCTGCTTATGGGACTCGTGTTCATGTTTTCTTTGGTGATTATCATGGTCAGCGGTATGACCCTTGTTACGGCCGACATGTACATTGGAATGATCGGCGTTTTCCACCGTCGCATAACCTGGGGATGGTTCATATGGGGCGTCACCTTCGGATATGTGGGCAACTTTTTGGGTAGCATGTTTTTCATGTGGTTAATCAGCAAATCCGGTAGCTTCGCATTTCTACCATGGCTCATAAGAGCACACAATATTGGGATTGCCAAGTTAGGACAGACAGCTTCACAGATCTTTGTTATGGGCATTGTATGCACTTGGATGCTCCAAACTGCAGCCATTCTCTACGTAAAGGTAAACGATGACATCTCCAAGATCGCCATGGCGGCTTACGGACCTCTAGCCTTTGTGGCGGGTATGACCGAGCACTGCATCGCCAACATCGGCTTTCTTGCACTGCCTCTTTTTCAGCAGGATCTTTATCTGGAAGCCGTAGCGAAAATGCCGGATGTAGTCCCGGTCATTCTGCACTGGGGCTTCGGTAAATACGGATGGGCGCACAATCAATTATATACGGTTCTTGGAAATCTGATAGGTGGGATCCTTTTCGTAGCCATAGTGTTCCACTTTGTATCTCATCCGAAAAGAGTAGTTGAACTTTATAAAAACAAAACACAGATGATGTTAAAACAATGAGGAGGCCCCTGTATGGGTACTGAATATTCTCCATTTAATCTGTTGATCTGGTCTCTCTTTGCTCTCTTTGTGGTTATAACCTATCTGACAGTTAAAATTTTTCATCGCATGTACCCAAATTATCCAAAAGGTGACGAAAAGGACGAGGAATAAGGCTGGTTGAGAGGCTTGTCGTTCGACCCTGTAGTTACAGCTGAAAGATCTCCTATACAGGATCTCCAAATTTAGTAACCAGCCCTAAAAGTGGGCGTTTAAAAAGAGGAGGAGGTGTAGATTATGGAGAAATCGGGGTGGATTCCCACGATGTGTTACCAGTGCAAGGCTGAATGCGCCATTATAGCCAGAGTCGAAGACGGCGTGCTCAAGGAGAT
>CP070768.1:1714575-1717348 GCA_020345745.1 Desulfobacterales bacterium | reverse complement strand
TCCTTCCATATAACTTTCCATGGACAGCGCAGGGCCGTCGCCAACGTGACAGGAGGCGAGTCTGCTTGAAATCGAACGCAAACCGTCTTTGAATAATATATCCATCGCTATGGCAGCCTGTTTTCCAGACGCAATGGCATCAGCCACGCTTTTTTCGGCGTTGACCAAGTCCCCGCCGAAAACATACGGAACATCATCAAGTGTAATTGTGCAGTTATCCAGCTCAAGCGTCTTGGCGCTTGGTGACGAAGGGAGCTGCCATGGTTCAAGCGCTTCAGCACCAATGGCCGTGAAGATCTTATCGACCTTGAGGCGTTGTGTCGATCCGCCGTCGGGAGCGACACGTGCACGGCTTCTGTCAGACACCAAACCGGTGGTCTTCATCTTTTGTAAGGTCAGGACAAACCCCTCGCCATCCGCTGTGATCTGAACCGGAGCAAACAGCTCCATAATCTTAACACCCTCCTTGACGGCCATCTTGACTTCGCTTTGAAAGGCAGGCATGTCCTGTTTTCTCCGCCGGTAGACAATCATCGCCCTAGCACCTAAGCGCACCAGTGACCGCGCAACATCTACGGCGGTATTGCCGCCGCCGATAACCGCTATCTCGGCGTCAAAGGCATTGATTTCGCCTCGTTTCAGGCGATCTAAAAATTCTAGACCGTCAACAGCCAGATGCTCGCCGATGATATTCATCTGCATGGAACGCCCATGCCCGCAACCGATAAAAATGGCATCATACCGGTTTTTGGCCGTTTTGAAAAAGTGTCGATCCACCGGTTTTTCGCAGATGATCTTTACCCCAAAATCTTCGATCCGTCTGATTTCATGATTTAGAACCGCAACCGGCAAGCGATATTCGGGTATTCCCCAGCGGAGAAGCCCACCGGGCTCGGTTCTGGCCTCAAAAATATCACACGCATAACCCAAATATGTAAAAAAATAGCCCGCTGCCAAACCCGCCGGCCCGGCACCGACAATGCATATCTTTTTGCCATTGGCAGGACGCTTTCCCACAGAAGGTGTCATTTTATCCTGCACAAGTATATCCCCTAAATACCGTTCCAAACGGCGGATGGCCACAGGGGCGTCCAATTCTGCTCGGTTGCAGGCTGTTTCGCAGGGATGAAAGCACACCCTTCCGCATATGGACGGAAAAGGATTCTCCATCAATAGCAACTCAAGCGCTTCCTTAAATAATCCTTTTTGCGCCAACATCTCAACCCGGGCAATATCTTCGCCGGCAGGGCATGCTGCACTGCAAGGCGCTGTTTTCTCATCATATTTTGGGCGCATAAAGCGCCATGAGCCGGTTTTGTTAATTTCGGTAGATAGACTGGATCGCGATATAAACAAGGGGGTTTCTTCGGTGTGCCTGTGTTCTGTGTTCATCTTTACCTATTTTCATCAACGATCATAAGCAGTTACTTGACAACCCTAAATGAACGTAAACAAAATGAAGAAATTCTTAATAATATGATCATTACAACACTTTTTCAGTTTTTCGTAATTTATATTAGTCATCTACAAAAGAAATATTTCTCTATTTAAGTCTTCATTTTATTTACTCTTCGAGAAAGTCGATGATGCACCATCGCCAGTGTTGTCAATGGTTCGCAGTAGATGACTACGACTTCACCCTTGACGCCTTGGCGCTGGCACATCCTCAACTTTCGTTCAATTAGGGTGCAACGCCATATATCTTCACGTTCTCGTAGGCCTCTTTAGCCGCCTGAACATTCTGGTTCGTTTTGATCTGAATCTCATCGCTAACAGCTTCTGCAAGCGCTGTCATGGATGGCATCTTTATAACCCGTGAAAAGGCGCCGAGCATGGCGGTATTGACAATGGGGTTGGTGCGATTTCCCAGCTGATTGTTGACTGCAATCTGAGTGGCATCAACAAATGCAAGCCGGAAACCGGTAAACGGTTCAAGATCATCGAAAATATCTTTTGCGTTAAACAAAATTGAGCCCCCCGGCTTAAGACCCTGGCTCACATCAACATTGCCAAGCAGTTTGATGTCCTGTACAACAACATGATCCGGAGCATAAACATTGCTGCGAATCAGGATCTTCTTCTCATCCAACCTTAAATATGCCTCGACCGGAGCCCCCCGTCTTTCCAGGCCAAAAACAGGAAAGGTCTGAACATGGTAGCCATCTTTAAAAAACGCCTTGGCGAGTAAAACCGAAGCCACTACAGTGCCCTGCCCGCCGCGGCCATGAAAGCGAATTTCATACATAATCAGCACCCTCACCTTAATTGACTTGAAAATCTATCAAAATAAGAATATTATCATTGTACCTTATGAAAAGCAAACGGCAAGTGAGTCTGCTCCGCCAACAGTTAAATATCCGAGCAAGATCTCAAAAGCTACGGGCAAGAGAGCTTTATGGTTTTTTATAAAAAAAGCTATCTTTTTCGTTTGCTTTATCGTCACCCAGTGACCCAACATTATGATTTTATGGAACATCAGTTGGGGTTCGCATAAAAAGAGTTTAAATGATAAACTATTGGGGCACGCGGCTAAGGCACGATTGCTATCGACTGAAAAAAAGTCTAAAGTCCGCAAAAATGAGGCCAGCTCGTGGGTATTGAAAGATACATTTTTGAGACGCTAAATGCCAGTATATGAATATACAGCTTTGGATGTAAAAGGAAAAACGATTTCTGGAATCATCGATGCTGAAAGTCCCCGTACTGCGCGGCAGAAGCTTCGAGCATCCAAAACATTTCCTGTCTCCATCAAAGAGGTTCATGATGCGGCAAC
>CP070768.1:1706795-1714475 GCA_020345745.1 Desulfobacterales bacterium | reverse complement strand
TTTGAGTTTTTGAAGCTTCATTACAAGGTTATGCATCAGATCCAATTGATCGACAATTGCATTATCGATTGAATCTATAGTTGTTGCCAGATCCCGGCCTTCTGCAGGAGTACAAGCGCACCGGGAGTTGGGGAGCCCATATAACTCATTCTCTAGAGTATGAATTCTATCCTTTTGATTGAAAAGAACTTTTTGAAATCCCTGACAGGTCACCTTAATCTCATTTGTCAAATCGTCCGGTAACACTATTGTATCAATCTCTTCCAGTATATAAAGAAGATTGTCATCCACAACGCCGAACAAACGATTCAGCTCAGGCATTTGGCTTGTGATAATTGAAGTCTTTCTTTTTCGTGTAACAAAGTTCTTCCTGATCTGTTTTAGAAAAAGTATAACCAATCCAAAAGCAAGAGCAAACCATATGATTGCATTATCATTGTTAGACGAATATTGGATGAGAATTTGTCGTATGAGCAGCACAATGAAAAAGCAAAGCAGAACTATAATCAATATTGTTGCATTTTTGGTAGTAATAAGCTTTCTCATGTTTTACCTTAGAAGCCTAACATTAGATATTGATTTGCTACGAAAGAAAACAACCATAAATTAGTTGGTGATATGTAAGAAATAACCAAATTTTGATGCCTTTCAAAACTTGCGTTGCCACAAATTCAAATATCGATCAAATACAGATATTTTGAGAATACCACAGTTTGACCTTGATTACAGATATCCTAAATATCACAACTTTTCAAACCGTTCTTTTTTTGCTGATAAGTTGGAGTGATCTCAAGAATTGGTACAGATAGAATTCGTGTGATCTCCATTACATATCGCAGCTATCCTTTTCTCCGCTTTATGACCATATCACAAATTCAGATGTTTAAATATAGATAGAAAAATCGAGACAACAATCGTTTAGTGATATGGTATTAAGATATCATAAAACAAATCAGGCCACTGATAGCTTTTTTTCATTGCAGATATCCTCAGGCTCTTAATCATTATTCACGTTAAAGAGTGGCGATTGATTTACTTGATCAGGAATGTTTTTCCACTATGAGGGCAGAGTCTGTAGTTTGGATCAACGGCCCATATAAGATATCGCGTACCACAATAAGGACATTCTAATACTTTATCCTTATTATTGTCATCCTTGATATCTTGTCGTTTTTTCTTATCCATTTTATTATTCTCGGA
The DNA here is from genome assembly GCA_020345745.1 of Desulfobacterales bacterium. GTDB lineage: Bacteria > Desulfobacterota > Desulfobacteria > Desulfobacterales > UBA11574. The sequence goes on along the minus strand of CP070768.1, from coordinate 1,713,275 downwards.
TATTATATCTGTTATTCAACGCTAATCTCGCCATTTATCCGCAAACCATTATTCTGGTGGACGAAATTTACAATTACTTGTAAGTGGTCTAAACGGCGAGCACTGCGGCCTTCTTCCTTTCGATCTGCATCGCCTTTCTCAACCTTTCTTCCACATTCTCGATTGCAAGTATGTCATAAGGTTGATGTCGCTGTTGGTAATCTTGAGCTTCCGTCGGATATGTTCCCGGTGGCGGTTAATTGTTCCTACTGATACACCCCGCATTTGAGCCATTTCTTTAGTCTGCAATCCACTTCGAATCATATTACAGATATTGACTTCTGTCGACGTTAAAGAAAGATGGCGCTTCGACAAATGGCTAACAAAGGGGGACGTGATGTCCTCTATGTTGCTTCTTAATATCTCCGCATATTGTCTCTTAGATTTGGGCAAATGAAAAGCCAGCTCATGCAAAATTGGTAGTAGAATTTTATCGACGTTCTCCTGTACATCATTATAGATTTCTTTTTTTTCTTCCTCTATTCTTGCCAAAACTGCACGAAGAGCCGCGTTCGAGTCCCGCAGTGCTTTTCGTTCCATACGCAGCAGCCTATTGGTCTCCTGCAATTCCATTTCAGCAGAAATTCGCATGGCCGCAGAGCCGATTCGCTCAGCCAATGCATCCAATAAAGCGCGTTCCTCTTTGAGAAATGGTCCCTCATCTGCTGGCGGGCGTTCTTCGAGATACAAGATGGTGACTTCCCCCACCGGTTTATTGTACATAAAAATCCGTGACGACTGTCGCCACTTTGTTAATTTAAATCTCTTGCTTTTGTATGTTTCTCCTTTGAACACAATCCGGACGCATGTGATTTCTGGATACTGCCATGAATAAGGTAAAAATTTAACAATGTCTCGCAACAGATCTTCAACCGAATCTGTGTGGCGTTCAGCCAGTTGCCCTATCCCATACAGGCAGTTCAACTCCTTGATCCGTTCACGAAGGGCAGGCATTAGTTTTGAAGGTTCGAGGTCTCTGTTAAAGGGAATTCGCCAGAGACGAAAAAGTTCCTCCGGTAAGTTTTGAAACTCTTTGCTAACAGCCTGCGATGATGAAGATTTGTCTTTAGCCATGGTTTTTTTCATTTTATCCTCATTTTGATTATGCATTATATGTGCATTAAAGTAGCACTGTTAGTACATATGGTTTATATGCATTATAGATGCATTTTTATTGTATTTATTTTTTTCACACTGCCTTATATCATAAGAACTGTCAATAAAAAAATCCTCACCCAAAGGAGATTAGCATGCCACCACCGACACTTGACTCAATCTTGGAAGAGCGCCGCAGTCAACCCCATCAACTCATTGAGGTGCTGCAAGACGTACAGGAACATTATGGATATATCGCTGAAGAATCCATGCGGACTATATCAAATGAGCTGGGGGTTCCGCTTATGGAAGTATACAAGGTTGCTTCTTTCTACAAGGCTTTTGCATTGAAACCGCGCGGCAAGAACGTGATTACCATATGTACGGGTACAGCATGTCATGTGCGCGGCGCAAAATTGATTCTCAACCAGGCTGTCGGGCAACTCGGAGTTAAGCCCAGTGAAGTATCAGATGACGGCCTTTTTACAATTGAACATGTAAACTGCCTTGGAGCCTGCGCACTTGGACCTGTAGTTACTGATAACGGAAATTACCATAACCACATGAGCCCTGGAAAACTTCGTAAACTAATCAAATCAATTTACAAAACCGACGCGGAGGAAATCTCCCATGACTAAGATCAATACTGTCAAAGACCTGAAGGCTCTGCGTAAAAGGCTTCTCAAAGAACGCAAAAAAATTCGGGCGACACTTGTTTTGTGCGGAGGAACAGGTTGCCAAGCATCACGTTGCCAAGACGTTACCGATGCAGTCAAAAACGAATTGGCCAAACAGGGCTTGAAAAGGAGCGTCTGCGTTCGCACCACAGGATGCCACGGCTTTTGCGAGCAAGGCCCCCTAATGGTCATAGAACCAGGCAACATATTCTATTGTCACATTTTACCCGATGACGCCCATGAAATCGTTACCAAAACCATCCTTGACGGCGAAGTTGTCGAACGTTTGCTTTATACCGATCCGGTTTCCGGCAAGCTGATTCAAACCGAATCGGAAATTCCTTTCTACCGTGCTCAGGATCGCTATTTGTTGGCTCAAAACCGTCAGGTTGATCCATGTTCTATTGAGGATTATATCGCTATCGGCGGATATTCAGCCTTTACGAAAGCCTTGTTTGAAATACCTCCGGAGTCGGTTGTCCGGGAAATTAAGGACTCCGGGCTGAGAGGTCGCGGCGGGGGCGGCTTTCCTACCGGCCGCAAGTGGGCTGAGTGCCAAAAAGCCCCGGGTGATGAAAAGTATGTCATCTGCAACGCTGATGAAGGTGATCCTGGAGCGTACATGGACCGGTGTCTGTTGGAAGGTAACCCGCATTTGGTTCTTGAGGGCATGATGATTGGCGCATGGGCAATTGGTGCCCAACAAGGCTACGTCTACGTCCGTAACGAATACCCTCTGGCGGTGAAGCATGCGCGGATGGCCGTTGACCAAGCAAGAAAGATAGGGCTTTTGAGCGACAAAATATTAGGGTCTTCATTCTCTTTTGACATTGATATCGCTCGTGGTGGAGGTTCATTCGTCTGTGGTGAATCAACAGCGCTTATGGCCTCCCTGGAGGGAAAAGTCGGTGAACCTCGGCCAAAAGACGTGCACACTGTGGTTGATGGTCTCTGGCATAAACCAACCACATTGAACAATGTTGAAACATGGGCCAATGTTCCTTCTATAATTCTGAACGGTTCATCCTGGTTTGCGTCTAAGGGCTCCAAAGGGAGCAAAGGAACTAAAATTCTCGCGCTCACCGGCCACATCAAAAACACCGGATTGGTAGAAGTGGCGATGGATACCACAATCAATACCGTTGTCTTTGATATCGGTGGCGGCGGTTCAAACGGAAATTCCATTAAAGCCGTGCAGACCGGCGGTCCCTCTGGCGGATGCCTTCCTGCTGATAAATTCGACCTTCCCGTGGATTTTGACGTACTTGCCAAGGCAGGCTCGATGGTAGGCTCAGGTGGGATGGTGGTGATGGACCAAGAGACCTGTATGGTGGATGTGGCAAAGTATTTCCTTACATTTTTGCAAGATGAGTCCTGCGGCAAATGCGTGCCGTGCCGTATGGGAATCGATCGCATGCTCGAGATCATCACGGATATTACAGAAGGGAACGGCACCTCCTGGCAGATCGGCCTTTTGGAAGAATTGGGATCAACCGTGAGTCAAACAGCGCTATGCGGGTTGGGCAAGACTGCAGCGAATCCTGTGCTCTCCACGCTGCGTTACTTTCGGGATGAATACGAGGCCCACATACACGCAAAAAAATGTCCTGCCGGTGTGTGTCAGGCCTTGGTCACGTACAAGGTTGACGCTGAAAAATGCACATGTTGCGGTATTTGTAAGCGCGGGTGTCCACATGGGGCAATTGTGGGCAAAAAGAAACAGGTCCACGCAATCAATTTGGACCTATGCCAAAAATGCGGAATCTGCAAGAGTGAGTGCGATTTTGAAGCAATACAAGTTAAATAACGAGGTGTAATATGACTCCGAAAGTGACTGTAAACATTGACGGCGCCAATATTAAGACTGCAAGAGGATCAAGCGTGCTCGATGCCGCTTTAGAACACGGAACCTGCATTCCCCATCTGTGCCGTGTCCCCTATATTGAAAGTATCGGTGCCTGCCGCCTCTGCATCGTAGAGCATGTTGTGAATGGTTGGTCAAAAGTCACCACATCCTGCACATTGCTTGTGCAAGAAGGTATGGTAATTTTGAGCAATACGGAGAAAATCAGAAAACTGCGTCGCAACGTTGCAGAGCTGCTCGTTTCACAGGCGCCTAATTCGCGTGCTATTCAGGACATTGCCGTACGCTGCGGGGTAAAAGAGGTTCGCTATCCTTTCAGGAACAGTGAATGTGTTTTGTGCGGGCGCTGTGTCCAATTATGCCCGGGAACTTTTGGGGTAAAGGCCATCGGTTTTGTTGGACGCGGCAAGGATCGCCGAGTGGAATCCCCGTTTGATATACGTTCCGAACTCTGCAATGAATGCGGTAGTTGCACCGACCTTTGTCCCATGACAGTGGTTCCTTGTGATGGACCTATGAAAACCGGGGAAGAATATCTGTGCAGAAATTGTGAATCGAAAATGGCCTTTGCAGAAGAGCAGGGGATCTGCATATCGTGTGATTTCGGCGAAGGTTTTCAATGCGAGCGCAGTCCTCAAAATTTTTAGGCCAGAGGTGCGGAAATTTGAATATGTCGTGAAAGCCAGTAGATTGAGATACGGCATAGAGGTATCTCAAAAATAATGCTCATTGAATTTTATGACAGCTTGCCATAAAATTTTTTTTTATCCACATCAAATTGTTGTGATATCTTCGATTCCAAGGGACAGGTGTTTATGTGATATCCAATTCTGACCTCAGATCTGGCGCTATCTGTGATATATTGATGCCAGAAAAGTGGAGCTTGTCAAAACCTGTGATTTCTTGCCAAAAGTACAGGTTAAAACCGATTCTTGTGTTATGCATATATCATAAAAATGAAATAGGCAAACCCTCGGAAATGGATTTGCTCTTATTTTTTTTGTACCCTCTACAATCCATCTTGAATGCGAACTTATAGGAAATAGTTCACATTCAATCTGCCAAATCTCTGTAAACCCTTTATAATCAACGAGTCACACAAAATCACATTATTCATTGATTTTACCCTTGACTTTTGAATGCGAACTTTTTTACAAACTTCCTCCGGAAGATGTTTATTCTCGATTCTTCAGGGGCTTAAAATCCCTTCCAGTATCAGAAGCGGAACATCTTTGTAATGTTGATTATATGCAGGAAATGGCCTTTGTTGTAACGACAGGGGAGAGGGAAAAAGAAAAAAGAATCGGTAGTTCCTTTTATGTTGTGAATCCTTCAACTAATATGGCAGATGTTGGTTATATGATATTACATGAATGGCAGGGAATGGGACTGGGTACAATTCTGCAGCAACGGATGGCTGAATATGCAAAATCAAAAGGAATAAAGGGTTTTACCGCAGACATCCTAGCGGAAAATACTGCAATGGTAAAGCTGGCTAAAAAATGTGGCAAAGCAACTACGAAGCTGTCCCAGGGTGTATATGAGGTTGAAATACTGTTTTGTTGAAGCATATACAATATTAGAAGTAACCCTCTGTTGATATCTGGTATGAAAGTGCAAATATCAAAGGCCTAAAATATTTGTGATATCATTTTTTCAACAAGGGCAAGTCCATTTCAAAGGGTTTACCCTTTTGGTTTTATATGGTTTTAATCAGAAGTCAGCTATCCTTTTTTAAAAAACTGAAAATCATCTTTGGAAGCACCGCAAACCGGGCATTCCCAATCATCAGGTACGTTTTCCCATGCTGTCCCGGCCTCAACGTCACTATCCGGATCACCTTTTGCTGGATTGTAAATATAACCGCAGGTCTCGCATCGATATTTGTCCATTTTTATCCTCCATAATCGCTATAAATTAACAACAACCATACTACGGTGGCCGACGACTTGGATTTAGATACCAGATACTGGTCGTATTGTCAATCTCCAAACCGGCTGAAATATTGGGGTTTTAGGCATAAGAAGCCTGACTGACCGAGTGCTTATACCTACTATAAAAGCCAACTATCTTTGACCCTTAATTTGTACAGATTACTCCAAGCTGTAACGAATCCAGATTGCATGTATCTGCTACCGTAAATATCAGAGAATAAAAATTCATGTGATATCGTTTTTTTTAAGATAGGCAAATCTCTTTTAGAGGGTTTGCCTTTTTTGTTTTTATTGATATATTTATTGCAAGCTGCTTTGCCAATGAAAGAAATTCGATGAGGTGGTGTGAACGCTATCTGTCTCAGAGATTTCTTAGGGCAATTGCCTATGAGATCTTATAGAAAACGAGGTAAAAAACGATGAGTGTAGAAGAGGTAATGAAAAGTTATGGATTCAATCTTGCGGCAAGCTGCGCCGGCATAGCGTCGTATACGAGGTGGTTCAAATACAAAGGAAAACGCGCCTATATCTCCGTCACAGACATTAATGAAAAAGGCTTGCCCTTGACATTGGATGAGCCCGTTAGGGTGAGGATTTATGACCTGAGGTCTGGGGACGAGCTTGAAGATTCCCAAGATGTCCATTCATTAAGCTTTTATTTAGAATCGCTCACGGAGTGATTAGCGACAAAGTATGATTCGAAACATTGCCAGGCACCTGGGAATGCGCCAACCATCGTGTAAATGAATATTGGTGGCTTGCCTAAAAGATCCCCTGGAAAAAGGTTCTAAAAATCATTACTCTTCTCAAGGGATTGGAAACCCTCTTCCAAACTCTTCATTTAAATCAATTTCGGTTATTCCATGTAGCT
>CP070768.1:1696579-1706695 GCA_020345745.1 Desulfobacterales bacterium | reverse complement strand
CGGTGCACGAGTCCAAGGAGATATGACGCAGGATCTGGCGCGGGTTGTAGGATGCAACCTGATTCCACGGGCACAGGGCCGTGCAGGTTCCGCATTGTAGGCAACTCATAAACGTTTCTCCGACCTCGCCCTTTATAGCTTCTAAGTCAATTAAGGAGTCTTTTGTTGCCTTTTCTTTTACGGTGCTCAAATAGATCGCCAGCGGCCGGTAAAATAGATGTCCCAATTTCCCAAATGGAATCATGATGCAAAGCATACCCACACAGACCGCCAGGTGAATGACATACATACCATAGGTTGCAAGGGGCCAGTCGGCAAGACGGAAAAAGTGAATTAAAATACCGGTAAACGCCATAGTGAAAAGAAGAGCCAAAAAAAACCAGTCCGTGAAGTCTGAATACCTGTGGAGCTTCTCTTCTTTTTTGTAGCGACTGATGAGCATGTCTGCTGAAATAATCATTAATGCTACCGTGGCGTAGTATCCAAAAATTCGGGTGGGGTGCCACATGGGATGGACGATATCGGTCTGGAATGAGTCTAGAAAACCGATCACCAAGACCTCCATGGTCACATAACCGGAAAATAACAAGAAGTGGCGCCACCATCGGCCTCTTTGTTCGGTGCCGCATTTGCGCCATCGTTTTTGGGTAAAATAATGCAGGATAAACGTTTTTGCTTCCGTGACGTAGGTCAGAAGCGGGATCTTCGTATCACGCATGATGCTGCGATACATCCGGAATCCGTTGGATAACAATAACGCCCCTAAAGTTGTAAGCATGATTTTGTCGCCCAATTTAATCCAGGCGACAGGCGCAAATGTATTTAGCGCAACACGATCGGTGACAACGGGACCGTGGAAAAAGATAAAAAGGGTAATAATACTAAAAGCGATAAAAGCAAAAGCGCCGACTTCCCAGGCCGGTGATGCATAGAATCGGCGGGCCAGCCCGGTCCAGTCATACTGGGTCGTCAGCCAACGACGGGTGGCCATCATTGTCTCGGCAGGTTCAGCACCGCGGGGACAGTCAGTATTGCAATCACCGCAGTAATAGCAGAGCCAAGGTTCGGGCGACTCAAGCAGCTTGTGCTCAAGTCCGAGCTGAAGGAAGCGATAAACCCTGCGAGGAAACGTATTTGTGCCGCTGGACAAAGGGCATGAGGCGCTGCAGTTGCCGCACTGCATGCAGATCTCCATATCTTTGGCGCCCAGTTTCTCTATCTCGCTATACAAATCTTGTCTGATACTGTTTCTTTTCAAAACGGCTCTCCAAATCAAAGGTTATAGCGTCTGCTAGGGTCGGATGAAAATTGATCTTCAAGAATCCTGAGCAGCTCTTCAGCATCCGGAGGTTTTTCCATGTACGAATCAGGATGCGGTATGTTATGCTCGAGCCTTATATTCAACATGTTCAAATAATGCGTAAATGTTTTCTCGGCAACCGCTGAAAGCATGACCACCGGGATATCCTTCAGCATTTTGTCGGTTTTAAGCTGTCGGTACATATAAACACCACCTTCCCCCGGCATCATGACATCAAGGATAATAAGATCAGGTTTTTCTTCTTGGGCTTTTTGAAGACCTTCTTTTCCATCCCTGGTTGCGACAGGTTTATATCCGTTTGTTTCAAGCAAAGTGGATATAAAGATCCTCATATCCATCTCATCTTCTACGATTAAAACCTTTTTTATCATTCTGAAATATCATCTCTTTTATGAGATATTCGAACAGAATTAATTGGCATTGTCTGACCATTACGCCTAACGATGAAAAAGCTGGAGGGCTTCAGAGCCAAGGCGTTGAGGGTGAAGCCGTAGTAAACCTACTGCGAACCCTCAGCAACACCGGACCTGGAGCTCTCCGGCTTTCCCGAAGGATAAACAACATGGCATAAATCGGCCCCATCTTTTGAATTCACCAGGGGTTGGAATGGGAAATGAGACGTATTTCTATGATTTTCATTAAAATATCTCATGATTTATTACTTTTTGCCATGTTGTTTATTCAACGTTAGGGTTACCATTCAGCAACTCTGTCCGGACGATTCACACTGGCCACCGGTTGTGTTGCACGCAGAACGACTTGCTCAACCGTACTGCCGAGCAACGCTTTTTCAGGATCGATTTCTTTCGTGTGATGTGCCAATACGATGAGATCACCATCCTTCTCTCGTGCGAACTTCAAAATTTCGACGTACGGGACACCTTCCCAAATTTCGATTTCATATTTGTCAAAACCGTCCATTTGGGATACGTACCGGTTTTCAATTCTCTCTCTGGCCTCTTTCACTCTTTCTTCTATCACCTCCTGCCGCTGCGTCTGACCGGTATCACCAAAGTGGATGTCTATGGCATGAAATAAATGCAGGTTGGCTCCGACCTCTGTGGCCAACTTATACGCAAACAGAAACGCCGAGTCAGCTGCTTTGGAAAAATCGGTTCCAAAGACGATATTTGAAAATAACCTCCAACACGTCGTACATGGCCTGCTGATGATCACAACAGGGCAACGGGCTGCCTGAGCCACTTTTTGCATCGTGCTCCCAACCACACTTCTAAACCGTGTAACGCCGACGTCCTCCTCCCGCGTATGAGCACCCATTATGATGAGATCCACCTTCTCTTGACGTGCTTTCCTCAAGATTTCCGTGTGCGGCAGGCCTACCGTTGCTTCAAGGAGAATGTTTTCGCCGCCCTCTAGCTGATTGGCATAGGTGTTCTTCATCTCCTCTATTACCCACGCTCGGTAATCCTCGCTCTCTCTTACGTCTTCACCGGTCCTGGCATCTGTCACAAAAGGACTGTAACCATACCCCGTCAAGCCAAAGACGTGGAAAACATACAGTTTCGCATCCCACTTTATTTCCAAATCAAATGCTACTTTGGCCGCATTATCACAGGTAGGTGAAGCGGTTGTGGCGAATAGTATTTTTTTAAACATAGGTTACCTCCGTATTTCACATTTTGTCGGGGTGCCATGGAAACTGAGAGCCCATGCAACACCATCGATAAATTCAAAAAGGGTATAGATCGTATCAAATTCAAAAATGTCTACTCGGTCTCCAAAAACGATGTGCTTTAACTTTCCAAGTTTAATCTTAATATCCAGAAGATTTTCCAACTGAAAGGACCTGATTTCACAAGTTTCATTGTTACGAACGCCGTTGAATGAATGGTACATTTCCAGGCGTGGTTTTCCAGGAAATCCAATTATTTCAATGGTTTTATTTAATTCAAGATGATCGATGTTGTCCAAGAAGCAACTGTTTTTTGGGCATGCGTTATACTGTTCAAAGAAAGAGGGGAAAAATTCATTCAAATCTAACAGCAAAGAATACGTATCGAGCATTCGAAAGTAACTTCTTAGTGTGTACTCTGTTTCCAGCTCAATCTTAAAGCTCAAAAACATCAGCGGATTCGTTTCAACAATTTTGCTTTTATGAACAATGAATCCGTTGGGTATGAGTCTTGCCGTATTCACCCTAGATCTTACCCCGCTTGGATTAACTTGCCATCATCTTTTTTCAAAACCTTTACATCGACTACCGCACGAATCGTGCCAAAATTGAGCCCAATTAGCTGCCTTTTTTAAATTCTAAATGAATTTAATGAGTTAACGGCTATATCCTGAAAAATTTTGTTGCCAGCGTGCATGTCAACCAAAACGCGAATGTTGCAATAAAGCAACATTCGCGTTTCAAAAAAATGCCGCTTTTGTTACAGCCCTGGCGTTCACCTTTTTTTTAATTTATTGTAATTTATATTTTTTTGATATTTTTTGCCTTCTGGCAGGGATGGATGTTGGTTTCTAATGAAGGTATTTGCAGGTGCAACAACTTGCAACACAAAATGCATCATTGTGCAACACATCGATGATTAAGGGAGAATGTTATATTTTTTCATTTTCCGCCACAACGTTGTCCGATTTATTTTTAGCGCCTGAGCGGCTTCACCTTTATTCCAGTTGTGTTTTGTTAGTATTTCAATGATCATATTTCTCTCACTGGTTTTAACTTCTTGACCAAGATCATCTATTTTTCTTGTCACAAGACCTTTACTCTCCGTGCCCCTTTGCAGGGAGATGGGTAGGTGTTTGCGCTCAATGATGGAAGTTTGGCAAATGATGAGCGCATGCTCAAGAATATTCTCAAGTTCTCTAATGTTTCCTGGATAATCATAATTTAACAGCACCTCCATGGCATCTTCGGATATTTTATCAACCTGTATATCCCTGGTGGCGCAAAGTCGCTTGAGTATATGATAAACAAGCAGCGAAATATCTCCCTTCCTTTTCTTTAACGGCGGCAAATCAAGACAAATTACATTTAAGCGGTAAAACAGATCTTCCCGAAAACGCTTTTCATTTACCAGTTGCTCCAGACCCTGGTTGGTTGCGGCAATAATACGAACATCCACTTTAGTGGTTTTTCGACTACCCAAGGAATAAAATTCTTTTTCTTCCAGAACACGCAGGAGTTTTGCTTGGAGAGATAAAGGCATATCGCCGATTTCATCGAGAAAAATTGTACCGCCGTCCGCTTCTTGAAACCGGCCGGGTTTATCTCTGTCAGCACCTGTAAACGCACCCTTAACGTACCCGAACATCTCGGATTCAAGAAGGTTATCCGGCAATGCAGCACAATTAACCTTGACGAACGATTTATCTGCACGCCTACTTGCATTATGGACAACCTTGGCGAGAAGGTCTTTTCCTGTTCCGGTCGGACCCTCTATGAGTATAGTTGCGTCACTGGCAGCAACTACAGGTACGATTTCAAAAATCTTTTGTATGGCGTGATCTCTTCCAACCATGTCATAAAAGGTATATCGATCTCTTATCGCGCTGTTAAACTGATACATCAAAGAAAGATCTGAAATGGTTGCCAGCCCCCCCACCGTGCGGCCCTCTTCATTCTTAAGTGCCACATAATTGGCTCGGATTGGAATAACTTGTCCTGTTTTGGTAACAATCTCACCTTTTATGTTCGATCTGGCTTTCCCGTCAGCGATTATTTTATCGAACATTATAAAATCCTCACCCGCATTTTCTCTAAATATCTTGGCACAGGATTTCCCGAGTAACTCTTTACGGGTGTAGCCGGTAATCAATTCTGACTGGGTATTAAAAAAAGTTACATGGCTGCTGCGATCAACGGTAAGAACACCAATGTCAAGATTGTCCAAAATTATTTTTAGCCTTCTATCTTCATACCATAAACGTTTAATAAGGTCTTTAAAGGCGGAATGATCCTGAAAAACGACAACACATCCATGGACCCTTTTGTCGGGTCCATATAATGGCCACACAATCTTGGTAACACTTAGCTCTTCATTACTTTGATCGGTCAAAATAATATCAAGGGCGGCGGAATTATAACTTTCCCTGATGGTTTTATCTAATGCACACTCTCCGCCACACAGATTATTGAGAAACATTTCGGTACAAGGTTTTCCGACAACATCAGCTTGCCGTTGTCCGGTAATGAACTCTGCAGTTCGATTTAATAAAACAATCTTGCGGTCAGACGATGAAATAACCGTACCGATGGAAAGATAATCAAAAATGCTGCCCAACTGGGTTCCTTTGATCAGTACATCATCCATAGTCTTAAAATAGATCCTCTTTTCAGGGCTGTAATTTTTCCGGTAGTCTTATGATAAATGTCGATCCGACTGATTTTTTCGATTCTACTTCGATGACACCTTTATGCCCGTCTACAATTTTTTTGGTAATCATTAACCCGATGCCGGTGCCCTTGGTTCCTTTGGTACTATAAAAACCTTGAAATATGTTTTCTTTGATTTCTTCATCCATACCACAGCAATTGTCTATAACCTGGAATTCGACGCCCCAGCCTTTTGCTTTAACTGTTTTGACAAGGACTACCTTTCCGTTGTTGTCCAGATCGTCTTCCATGCAGGCATCGATTGCATTGGATACAAGGTTAAGCAGGCACCAGTGAATCAGTTCAGGATCAAAATAAAATGCTTTAAGGTCCGGCGCAAGTTCGATCTTAAGGTGAATTCCAAGTTCTTTTGCCTGGTGCTGCATTACGCTGACAACTTCATGAACCTGCTGGTTTGGTTCGGACAACTTGTAGTTGACATCGGTAACCTTGGCATAGTTGAGAAGGTCCATTGACAGTTTGGTTATCTTGTCGACATTACCTTTTACCATTTCCCAGCCTTGCATCAAATATTTGCGACTATCCAACTCTAAACCTTTTTCCAGAACAAATGCGCCGCCTTTAAGACCACTGGCGATGTTCTTGATGGCATGGGACAATCCGGCAACGGTCTGGCCGACTGCCGCCAGTTTTTCAGCCTCAACAAGCTTCTTGGTCTTATCACGAACCAACTGTTCCAGGTTATTGGTGTGCTCTCTGAGCAGCCGCCTCATGGTTAATCGTTCATGAGCTCTTTTTAAAGCTATTTCTAAAACGTCGTCGTTAATAGGCTTTGTCACAAAATCGGTAGCCTCTAATTTCAGGCTTTTTATTGCCAGATCCATATCACCATGGCCGGTAATCATGATAACTTCCGTGTCGGGAATTTCTTCTTTTATAATACGCAGCAGCTCAATACCATCCATGCCGGGCATCTTTATATCGACAAGCACGATAGGTGGTTTTTCCTTTCTGAAAATACGCGAGCCCTGCTCACCGTTTTCAGCCAAAAATACCTGATATCCCATATCGGACAGGTATATGCCAAGAACCTTCCGGATACCTTCTTCATCATCAATGAGTAAAATCGATTGGTCCATTATTCCTCATTTAGCAAAGGAAACTTTACCCGAAAAGATGCGCCTTCGCCCTCTGTTGTTATCAATTGTATACTCCCCCCACAGTCCTTGACAATACCGTAACTGATGGAAAGGCCGAGCCCGGTGCCTTCACCAACATTTTTAGTTGTAAAAAAAGGTTCGAATATCTTGTTCGAAATATCCTCGGGAATACCCGTTCCGCTGTCACTCACCTCAGCAATTACCTCATTTCCTTTAACTTCTGTTTTAATCTCGATTTTTTTAACGCCTTGTATATGTTGTTTAGACTTCCATTTTTCATCAATGGAATCCCTAGCATTGAGCAGAAGGTTTATAAAGACCTGCTCCAATCGGCTTGCATCAGCCATGATCAACGGTAGATCTTCTGTTATGTCCCAGTATACTCCGATCCCTCGCACCTTTAATTGCTGACTAAAAATTTCAAAGGCATTTCTTAAGATTTCGTTTAACTGAACCCGTTCCAAAATATTATCAGATTTTCGTCCGAACTGTCTCATATGATTGATAATATTTGTTGCACGATCAACATGACCGTCGACCTCCTTTGCCATGGTGAAAAGGATATCATTTTCAATTTTTTCTTTTTTGTTAATCTTTTTCATAAAAAAGCTGCTAGCGGTTTTTATAACCGAAAGGGGTTGATTAAGCTCGTGGGCGACACCGGTAGCCATTTCTCCTAAAGTAGCCATTTTGCTGGCATGTATTAACTGTTGTTCAACTTCCAGTTTTTTGGTTATATCGCTTATGGTAACGAGCAGAACTGTTTCACCATTAAACTCGGACGGCGAAATCCTGACGTCGACAAACAGTATTTTACCCTTTTTGTTGACGTGTTTCACCTGGTTCATGACGGTGGATACCCTTACTTTGGACGCATATCTTCCCTTTTCTTTGTCGGCGAATAGTTCCAGGAACGATCTTTTTATGATCTCGTCCTTTTCATATCCATAAACAGATTGCACACTTTCATTGCAGTCGAGTATCTCCAATGTGTTCTCATTCAGGACAAAGACCGGGTTTGGTATACTGTTGAAAATGGCGGCGTATTTCTTCTCAGATTTATCCAGCTTTTCTTCCAAAAGTTTTCTTGGCGTAATATCGATATTCATCTCCATGGCGGCAATGATTTCACCATTATCATTTCTAATTGGAGATGTGTGGACAATCCAATGCGTAGGTTCTCCGTCTTTGTTAAGTCCTGTCTCTTCGCTAAAATGGTGCTGGCCGTCTTCAAATGTTCTCTCAACAGGACAAATGTCGCATTTTTCCTCCCTTCCTTTGTATGCTTGAAAGCAAAAATCTCCTGGTTTGGGATTAAATTTTTCGGCAAACTCTCGATTATAATTAATCAGTCTATAATCCTTGTCCTGAACCGTAATTATACATGGAGCGAGCTCAAACAAATTCTGATATTCATCCCGCTGTTTATTCAGTTCAGCTTGTTTTTTTTTGATTTTTTGTCCCATCTTTTCAATAGCTGTAGCCAACAGTCCCAACTCATCCTTCTGATCCACCGCGATTTCGGTTAAGTACTCTCCTTTGGCAATCAACCGGGTCCCATCCACCATTTTTTTAATGGGCCGCCGGACAAATCGTAGCACAATAAACAGAATCACTGCAGAGGTTATCAGGAAAACCAATACAATATCAGTGACAAGCCATTTTCCATAAAGCCAGATCGCCTTGTCGGTTTCTTTTAGAGAAACAACCACATCCAGAGCGCCCAGCATCTTTTGCCCCGGCAGATGTGCATGACAGGCGTTTGAGGAACAGCCGGATTCCGAGTAAATTGGAGTGATGATACCCAAGAGACGACTTCCGTCTTGAGCATTGAAGATACGGGTCCTCTCCAATAGGTCCAGGTGAGTCAGCGGTGGCTCCGATTTGTGACAAATATAACACACCTCTGCTTTTAGGTTGGTGATTTGATCGACTTCCTCATTCTGGTTGGAAAATTTTATTTGTCCGTGCTTATTATAAATACGGACGTGTTCGATATCCTTTTCTTTACCGATATTTTTTATAATCTGGTTGATATCTTTCCTTAAATTATGCAGCATGGCGTAATGAGTTCCGAAACGTATGGTATTTGTCAACCTGTCGGCTCCCTGTATGACGGATCTCATCACTTTTTCTTTGTGATCGCTGATATTGAAAAAGCCCCACACTGACAGACACAGGAGCAACGTTGTCCCTACTGTCAGGATCACCCTTGAAACAAAACTGCGACGGATTTTTCTAATTAAGTTCAGCATCTTTATTTTTGCGTTTTATTTAACAAAAGGTTTTCTATTATCTTGACAAGTTCTGCAGCATCCGGCGGTTTTTCCATGTATGCTTCAGGTTCAGGTATGCCAGGCCCATTTTGCGGGCTCAAGATTCTTATGAAATGAAAAAAGGTTTTTTTGGCAATCGCCGAAAGCATGATAATCGGAATCTGGTCAAGCCTTTTGTCAGTTTTCAACAGCTGATACGTCTTTACGCCATCTTCAATTTTAGGCATCATAACATCAAGAATTATCAGAGCTGGCAGTATCGATTGAACTTTCTCTAGGGCCTCGGTGCCGTTTTCTGCCATGATCGGGTCAAATCCCATGGTTTCGACAACAGTGGAGACAAAAATTCTCATATCCGGTTCATCATCCACCACGAGTATTTTCAGAGGGTTAATCTTTAGTACGATCCTTAGCGATTGATTTTTGGCTGGCTTATGTTGCAACAAATATCTTAAATCTGCAAGAAAAAAGACTAAACAAACCCGTTCTTATCCCTATCGCACCATTCATACTCATGGCAAGATGCAAAAAAATGCCGCAATTACAAAATGATACGTCTCAATAGGTTGTGCGCTAAATGATAATATTATAGAACAACCTGTTGTGCAACAATAATGCAACAATAATGCAACATTGTTAACCAATCCATTTTTGCAGACGGCTTAATGTTGCGCAATAGGTTGGAAGCAATCGATGGCACCCTTGGCGTTGTTTGGTAGCATCGCTGCAATCGAAAATATTACCAACTTGGGGCAAATTGATAACAGCTGGGGTATTTTGCTCAATAATAAAATTATCAAAAGATGATAGCTTAAATTGAGCGATTTTTAGGCAAGAGGTGTGCTGAGATCTTGCCGCATCGAACGTTGCGAAAATCCTTGATGATGGAGCAAGAGAAACTCCACAAAAAAAAGAAACCTTTGAAAAAAGTCTCCTTGTTAGACATTTTTCAAAGGTCTCAAAAAGCCACCGTTTTTATCAAAGACATCCTGCTAAAGCGTGTTTTGAAGAGTACCCTGCAGCAAGCTGCAGGGAATCTTCCCGGTAAGGAATTCT
>CP070768.1:1688121-1696479 GCA_020345745.1 Desulfobacterales bacterium | reverse complement strand
GTTTCCATCTGCTGAGCAGCAGCCACTCTTACGGCAAGGGCGTTGGCTACTGAACCGGTCAATATGGTGTCCGTCCGTTGCATAAGGCGTCTTACCAGCCGCGAGTTGCGAATCATCATCTCACCGCCGAATCGGGTCTGCAGGTTGCTGTTGTCGATGGTTTGCAGGTCAATCACTCCCATAGCAAGATCACTGGTTAAAATACTGACGCTCTCTTTGGCCGATCCCGCAAGTTCATTGATATATTCCACAAGATGCTGCCAAATCAATTGCCCTTTGTAAATTTCCTCCTGCAAAGCCGGCTGGAGCTCTTTCAAGTGATCACAAATGACGCCAAGCTCTGAAGCATCTTTGGTGATCTTATCCGCTTCCAGCATCATATGAACCCGTATCCCGTTGATCGTACTATTTACGGTTTCACGACGCTCGGCAATGATCCGGATAACTTCATCACCTTTTGGGAGCCTGGAAACGGTTTTGCTAAAAATTCTCATCACTTTCTCAGTAACGGAGATCTCCTTGCTTTGAACCATTACCGGGTTCACAAGATCGAGCTGTGTTTTAATAGCAAGTATATCTTGCGCAACCGGAGAATCTCCATCAGCAACGACCTTGAGAACCTCTCCCATCTTCCGTTCATACAGCGAAACATTGATTTTTGTTTTTTCCATAATGTCATGGCCAAGCTTGAAGATATAGTCGCCCAGTTTCCAGTCACTCGGATCTGACTTTACCATTTCGACAAACTCTTGGGCCTGTTGTTGAATTTCCTTATCCCGTTCATCGGAGATGTGTTTGGGGCGAACAGGAACAAGCTCATTTGGCGGCTGAATGGGAATAAGGGCACCCTGCCCGCCGGCTTCTGTTATCGTGGCAAGATCGGGTGCCTGGGCTTGCGTAACCAAGGCGGTTATTTCTTTATTTTCGGGCGCAACAGTCGGCGCCGGGATTGTTTCATTCATGGGTCATCTCCTCCCTATTTTAAGAATTCAGTGTTTATTGCTTGGCATTTAATGTTCGGTGTTGAGTAAAAAGGTCATGTATCTGATTTTTTTCAAGGTCATCAAATTTTGGCTTCCGAATATTTGGTTTTAAGAAAAGACGCCATAACTTTAAACTCTGCTTGCTCATTTTGCTCAACAATTTCGTTGGCTCTTTTCACCTGATTTCTTATATCCTCAAGGGCTTGTATAAATGCATCGTGATGGTGCTCTCGGCTGCCCTCTGAAAGATCAATAAACTCTTTGAAAATATCTGGCAGATGCTGTGCGGAGATCCGTTTGAGCTCATATGTTAGGGTTTCAGACGGGTGTCGTTCTATCATTTGTGGTACCGTTGTTTTCAAATAATCGATGATTTCCTCAACAAGTTGAATGATGTCCAACGTTAGACCGCCGGTGGTTCTTGCCGTGATGTTTAACCGAACCAAACGATTCGTAATATCCGCCATCTCTTTTTGTGGATCTTCTTTGGGGGGCGTCATCGCCGTCACCGGCTGCTCGCCTGTGGGGGGATGCTTTTTGGTCAGGCGTTTAAATATGAGAACTGCTACACCGATGGCCAGCAGTCCGCCAATAAAGGAACCGATAACATTTCCCATTTACGCACCTCCTTGGGTTACTTTTCAACAAACCTTTATTCTAAAATAGCTAAATCTGAGGATATCTCAGCGCCAAGCCCACCTGCCGGCTAACCAAGGAGAGGTGACCGGGGGCTTCAATGGTGGAGCCATGATGATTTCTCATTCTTTTTCTCCTCGTTTGCAGATGATTCAATGGAATGTATTTTGGAAAAAAACGATTGAAAAGCATAACAGAAAGAAACCATTGAAATTGACATAGGAGAAAGGTATGGTCCTGTCAAGAAAAAAGGCGAAAAGGCGAACCAGAGGATTTAATCGAAATTATGCAGCCTCTCTACTCAATTATTATTCCCGCTTATAATGAAGAACAATGGGTTGACAGGACCCTCTCAACGGTAAAAAAAGCCATGAAACCGTTAAATGACCTCGGGGAGATTATCGTGGTGGACAATAGCAGTACGGATAACACCGCCCGTATTGCCCGTCAACACAACGTCCAAGTGGTGTTTGAACCGATCAATCAAATTTCTCGGGCACGAAATGCCGGTGCCAGCGTGGCACAAGGCCGCTTTTTCATCTTTCTGGATGCAGATACATCCCTCTCACTGCCACTATTACAGACAGCATTGCACTACCTTTCGAGTCATAAGTGCTGTGGCGGTGGGTGTGTGGTGGAAATGGATACACCGATGGAACATGTTGCCCGAAAAGCACTCGACATGTGGAATTGGTTTTCCATAACATTTGGCTTTGCCGCCGGATGTTTTATCTATTGCCTGAAAGAAGGTTTTGAAGCTGTGGGTGGATTCAGTGAAAAGGTCTATGCCAGTGAGGAAATCTGGTTTTCTCGAAGGTTGCAATCCTGGGGTAAAAAGCGCGGTATGGACTTTTGTATTATTGAAATACCCCCGATTGTCACATCCAGCCGGAAACTCCAATGGTTTTCTCCATTTCGACTGGTACTCCCTGCGCTGCTATTAATGATGTTTCCCTTTCTACTCCGGTTCCGTTTATTTTGCTCTCCCTGGTATTACCGGCCTAAATGAATCCCTAATTGAGCGCAAACAAAACGAAGATAATGTTTTATTATTTTAAAATTACACCATAGGGTTAGCTTTGACTGACATTTTATATCACTGCTATCAACAAGCTATGGTTTTTCTCCTCAATCTTCATTTTATTTGCCCTCAGGGAAAGCTGATGATACCCCATATCCTGTGTTGCTAAAGGTTCGCAGTAGCTCACTACGGCTTCACCCTTAGACGCCTTGGACCTGGGGCATCCTCGACTTTCGTTCAATTAGGGTGAAATGTTTGTAGCTTTTCATAAGTTACGGGCAAGAGGGTTTCAGGTTTTTTCTGAAAGGAGATATCGTTATCGTTGCTCTATCGATACCCAGTGGCCCAATATTATGATGTCATGCACTACCGGTTTTGGGGTCTGTATAAAAAAGTCAACATCATAAAATATTGGGCCACGCGGCTGAGATGAGATTGATATCGACTGAAAGAAAAAGCCTGAAACCCGTGTAACTGGGATTAAGCCATACTTATTGGGAGGTAACATGAGATCATCTATTTTTGCTTCATCTTGGAAGCACCGGGAATGAGTGTCACGGTGCTGGTTACGCCCGAAATACTTCTTACATTATTATGGACGAATTCTCCGATCATTTCAGCATCAGAAGACAACAGATCTCTTGTTAACATAATCTTTACAAGTAGATCGATCTCACCATGAACGGAATGGACCTCCTGTACCTCTTTTAGCGCAAAGAGTTTGTCCATTATTTTATACTCGCTTTTCGCTTTTACATTTATCAGAATAAACGCTGTTATGCCTCTTGTCATCTCGGGGTATTCGGTCTCTTTGGTATTCGCCATTTTTTTTCTAAATTCCTCCATGTTATCAGATATGATGCGGTCAATGGCACTTCCATACTTTCGGGTACGTCCCTGGTCCCACTGATGGGTGGAAATATATGCATAAACATCGGCAAGCGTCCGCTCCGGAAAAGATTTAATAAGACCGCTTTGTTCAATGATATTGGTCAAAGGACGATAAATCGTTTCATACCAGTCGTTGGCGGCGCTTTCAAATGACATCGGTTCTTCGGCCTCGCGATTCAAAAAATCGAGATGTTTTGAAATTTGTCCCATCATATGGCCATACTGTCCGACCTCCGTCAGATCGATGGTATATGGCAACTGAGTGGTTTCATTGAATTCGATTCTTTCGCGATATAAAATATTGTCCAGTGTCATACTAGACGGAATAAATTCTACGATTTTTGCATCGATTTCATGGCGACCCAATTCTTTTGCGGCAGCAATACGGTGATTACCGTCAAGTACATAGTATTCATCTTTGATTTGATAGAGCTTGACGGGTGGAAGTGCCTTGCCGCTTTTCATTGCCTTTATTATGTTATGAAATCGGTCGGAATGCATATGCTGCTTTAATCGAAACTCGCTGTCAAAGTCATTGTATCGCCCCACGCTTCCGATGATCTGCTTGACCGGAACTAAACGAACCCCCCTATCTTTATAATCAAAAGCCTCTTCCTTTTCCTGGTCTTCCTTGAAGGATTTTACCAAATGCTCACGGGTGCGGTCGTGCCGGATGTTTCCTAGTTTATTCCGAATCCCCGTGAATATCGATTTCAAAAAGGTAATAGCCATATGTATTAACCACTTTGGTGTTGCTAATTATTGTCGTACGTTCAGCGGGATCTTTGAATTCCGCGTGAATGTGGCCGTGTATAAAATACCTCGGGCAATATCGGTCAATGAGCCACCGGAAGCTTTTAAACCCTCGGTGACATAGATCTTCCGCATCATGAATATAACGCGGCGGTGCATGGGTAATGATAATATCGACTCCTTTTTGCCACCATATTTTGAATCGAAGGCCTCGGATGATTTTCCGCATCTCTTTTTCGGTATACTGATGGGGTCCTCCACTGTACCAGCGTGAGCCTTCAAGACCCAGCAAATTGACGCCCCAAAATTGAACGAGCCGGCCATTCAAATCGATACATCCATCAGGAGGCTTTGAATCATACCGGATATCATGATTCCCGCGCACATAATAAAGCGGAACATTAAACGAAGCAGCGAGAAAAGAGAGATATTCAGGAGGCAGGTCGCCACAGGAAAGGATCAGATCAATCTTCGGAAAACGTTCGGTATCAAAATTTTCATACAGTGTTGATACCACATAATCTGAAACAGAAAGTATTTTCATTGGCTCAAAAGTCTCAATCTATTGCGTCGTTCTCCCTACCTTGCCGGCAAAAAAACAGGCAGCTTCATGTGCTTTTTTGACTTCCTTTAATTCCGGCTCTGCTTGATGACAAATGTCTTGTTTGTACAGACAACGCGTATGAAAGTGGCACCCTGGAGGAGGGTCTATTGGACTTGGAACATCTCCTTTTAAAATGATTCTTTCTCTTTTTAGTCCGGGATCAGGAATGGGTGAAGCTGATAGCAGTGCTTGGGTATAAGGGTGTAGCGGCATATGGTACAATTCTTTACTTTTCGCCAATTCAACGATTTTACCAAGATACATCACCGCCACTCGGTCGCTTACATGCTCAACAACACTTAAGTCATGCGATATGAACAGATAGGTTAGGCCGAACGCTTCCTGCAGGTCCTTTAACAGGTTGATGACCTGGGCCTGGATCGATACATCAAGCGCCGATACCGCCTCATCACAAATAATAAGTTTGGGATTCAGTATCAGAGCACGAGCAACACCGATCCGCTGGCGCTGGCCTCCGGAAAACTGATGAGGATATCTTCGCATGTGTTCTTTTCGCAATCCAACCACACGCAGCATTTCAAGGATCTTCTCGTTCCGCTCATGGCGATTTTTCACACCATGAATCAGCAGCGGCTCACCGATAATATGGGATACCGTTTTTCTGGGATTTAGCGAAGAAAACGGATCTTGGAAGATGATTTGCATCTGTTTTCTTAATGTACGTATTTGCTGCTGGTTGTAAGTTAAGATATTCTCCCCTTCGAAAAGAACTTCTCCGGAGGTCGGCTCCTCCAACCGCAGTACAGCTCGTCCCAAAGTGGTTTTTCCACACCCTGACTCGCCGACCAATCCAACCGTTTCCCCCTGTTGAATGGTCATACTAACACGATCCACTGCCTTGACCGAAGCGATCTCTTTTAACAAGATGCCGCCGCGAATGGGATAATATTTGACCAAATTGCGAATCTCGACAAGAGGCGGCATTGCTGTTTGGCGTTCAGGCATACTTTAAACACCTTGCTGTGTGATTTTTACCAACCGTGTAAATATCCGGCCTGACCTTATGGCAGTCTTCGAAGACATCCGGGCATCGGCTGCTGAATAGACAGCCTTCAGGAAGGTTGAAAAGGGACGGTACGATACCGGTAATGGTTTTGAGCCGATGCGATTCGGTCTCTCGACCCAGAACCGGAATAGATTTTAACAGGCCAACAGTATAGGGGTGTTTCGGATTTGAAAAAATAGTTCCGACTTCGGCGTATTCCATCAACTTTCCGGTATACATGACCACCACGAACTGGGCCATTTCGGCAATAACGCCCAAATCGTGGGTAATAAAAAGGATAGCAGCGCCGGTATCCGCCTTGAGCGTGTTCATCAAATCGAGTATCTGGGCTTGAATGGTAACGTCCAGCGCAGTGGTAGGTTCGTCGGCAATCATGAGTCTTGGATTACATGCAAGGGCCATGGCAATCATGACACGTTGGCGCATCCCGCCGCTGAGCTGGTGGGGATAGTTTGCCAATCGCTTTTCCGGTTCCGGGATGCCCACCAGTTGGAACATTTCGACAACTCGATGCCGTGTGTCACTACGGGAAAGCTTCTGGTGAAGACGAATGACTTCTCCCACCTGATCGCCAACCGGAAAGACCGGATTTAATGACGTCATCGGTTCCTGGAAGATCATGGAAATCCGGTTGCCCCTAATCTTTCGCATCCGGGCTTCGGAAAATTCGAGGAGGTTCTGACCTTCAAAAAAAATACTGCCACCGACAATCCGGCCCGGGGGTTGGGGGATAAGCTTAATGATCGAGTGTGCGGTCACACTTTTACCGCAGCCGGATTCTCCCACCAGCCCCAAAGTTTTCCCTTTGCCGATGGTCAGGCTTACATTATCCACCGCCTTGGCTACATGTCCATGGACGTCGAAATAGGTTCGTAAATTCTGAATATCCAAAAGGGTGTTGTTATCCATAGGGCCTTCGTTTAACTTCAGCTATTTTCAAAGGTCTCTGTCAATCCCTCAATCTTGGATCCAACGCATCACGCAGGCCATCGCCCAGCAGGTTAAATCCAAGTACCGCTAATAATATCGCAATACCGGGAAACGTCATTACCCATGGCGCTCTGAGGATCAAGGCCCGGCTTTTGGCAATCATGGCACCCCACTCCGGTGTCGGCGGTTGGGCGCCTAACGATAGAAAGCTTAAAGCCGCTGCATCTAAGATGGCCGATGCAAAACTTAAGGTGGTTTGAACAATTAACGGACCGAGGCAATTGGGTATAATGGCGATAAATATGATCCGCCAATCACCTGCTCCCACAGCCTTGGCCGCCATTACATAATCTTTTTCACATTCTTCCAATACACTACCGCGAACAATGCGTGCAAATCTAGGGATATACGTGATACCGATTGCCATCATGGCGTTTTGCAGACTTGGACCAAGATATGCAACCACCACAATCGCCAAAAGAAGATATGGAAAGGCTAGAATAATATCCATTATTCGCATAATGACATTATCCAAAGCGCCCTTGTAATAACCGGAAACAGAACCTAAGAGCGTCCCCAAAACAAACGCCAAGCCTACGCTGACCACTGCCACGATCAGAGAAACGCGCGCACCGTAAATAAGTCTAGATAAAATGTCGCGGCCCAGATCATCGGTACCGAGAATATTCTTTTTTGTGCCACCGTCAGCCCAAAAAGGTGGTTTGATCTGGTCATAGAGGGAGGTCTCCACAGGATCATGAGGACTTAATACCGGTGCAAAAAAAGCGGCAAGTACAAAACCCGCCACGATAATCAACCCTGCCACCGCTGTTTTGTTGCGCCACATCTGGCTCAATTGATCCAACAATGGATGCCGGTCTTCAGGACTTTTTTTGCGTTTACTTGTCACCATAAAATTGAATTACTGAACACTGATCCGTGGGTTAATGACGGCATAGAGGAGGTCAACCACCAGGTTGATCACCACAAACGTAGCGGCAATGAACAACGTACCCCCTTGAATGACCATGTAATCCCGTTTCATAACAGCATCAAACATCCATTTCCCGACACCGGGCCAGGCAAAAATGGTCTCGGTAAGTATGGCCCCGCCAAGCGCCACACCGAACTGGAGACCAATGGTGGTCACAACCGGGATGAGCGCATTGCGGAGTGCATGTTTGAAGGTTACCATAAAGCGGGATAATCCCTTGGCTTTCGCTGTTTTAATGTAATCCTGACGCAAGACTTCAAGCATGGACGAGCGTGTCATCCGTGCCACAATGGCCATTGGAATGGTACTTAAGGTTACGGCCGGCATAATGATGTGCCACAGTGCATCTTTCAACGCCGCCCAGTTTCGGGTCAAAACGGCATCTAAAATATAAAAGTTGGTAATCACTTCCAAATCAACACCAACGCTCAGACGTCCGGACATGGGCAGCCATCCAAGATTCAGGGAAAAAATGAGCATAAAAACCAATCCAAGCCAGAATATGGGCATACTGACCCC
>CP070768.1:1683754-1688021 GCA_020345745.1 Desulfobacterales bacterium | reverse complement strand
AGGTAAAAGCTCCCTTTAGGTTTACATTTAAAACATCATCCCAGTCCTTTTCTTTCATACGAACCAAAAGACCATCTTTGGTTATCCCGGCGTTGTTTATTAGCACGTCTATCCGACCGGTATTTTCTATTATTTCAGCAAAAAAGCGTTCAACCTCTTTTTCATTTGCTATATTAACACTACGACTACTTGCCGAGCCTTGTAATTCTAAAATAAGTTTTTCTGTTTCGATTGCAGCGGCAAGTTCTGCCTCAGGATCCACAGGATTAAAATAATTAAAAAAGACATGTGTGCCTGGAGCTGCAAAGGAGATGCAAATTGCTCGTCCAATGCCTCTGGAGCCTCCTGTAACAACGACGATCTGTTTTTCATGTTCTGTCATGTTGTCCTCTCAAATACTAAGTCTGCAACTATATCCATGTCATTAAACACATTTTGGCTGCTTAAGATCAGTTTCTTATACGCTTCGGTTTCCATAAAATCAGCAGTAGCTATTTTATCCAATACGCCGGTACCCATTAAAATTTTTAGTGCGTTTCTGATAATAAGTTGTGCGACTTCGTCGGCAAAAATTCTCGAAATGGTCGAAATTTTGGTGGCATCTGAATCGTCCACTTTGGTGAGGATAACCGCCTTGCGAGCCAAGCTGACCCCAACCTCGACATGTGTCATCATATCAGCCAAAGTAAACATGACATGCTGTTTACGAGTCAGACGGGCATCATGAACTTGCGTGATGATGTCATTTAGAATATTGGCAGAAAGTCCATAAAGATGGCATCCGACATCACCGACCTCAGCGTTTAATTTTTCCATCTCATCGGCAATCGATCCGTAAAACCCTCCTTTTGTCTTACGCGTGTCTTTCCAACGGAAGGTGCTGATAATACTCTGTTGAATTTCGCTGGTACCTTCATAGATACAGGTAATTTTTACATCCCGTTTGATCTTTTCCACTTCAAATTCGGTTATGTATCCATAACCACCAAGGGCTTGCATGGCATCGTCCGCGGCCTTATTGGCAGATTCAGATGCAAATAGCTTGGCAATGGATCCTTCCACATGAAGGTCTGATTCGCCGGAATCCAATCGAATGGCTACTTCGTCCATGTAAGCTGTTGCGGCCTGGAATCTTACGATGTGTGGAACTACGAGTTTATGGGTATAACCTTGTTTTTCAGACAGGGGGGAGCCGAACTGAATCCGTTCTTTGGCATAGGGGATGACGATGTCTAAAGCTGCCTGGTAAGCGCCCAATGCCATCGCCGCTACCATCAGCCGGGTATATCCAAAAACCTTGTTGGCCTGTTTCATGCCCATACCCGGTTCGCCGCCGACAAGGTTGTCAACGGGAACAAAAACATCGTTGAAGGATAGAGGGGATGTATTGGACGCCCTGATGCCGTGTTTTTCTTCCCCTTTGCCTTGAACAAAACCGGGAGTCCCTTTTTCAACCACAAAAAATGACTGTCCCTCAGGGGTGTTTGCCAGCAGGGTAATAAAATCGGCGCTACCGCCTGTTGAGATGAATTGTTTGGTGCCGTTAATGGTGTATCCTGTTGTTTCACCGGCATCGTTTTTTACCGGTTGAGCCTTGGTCTTTAAAGCCGCAAGGTTGCTTCCCGCACCGGCTTCTGTCACGGCGTAGGCTACAAGGGTATTTCCTTCGGCAATGGCACCCAGCCATTTTGCTTTTTGACTTTCCGTACCGCCAACAATGATTGGGTCGGCTCCGAGTTGTATGGCAAAAAAAGCCGTCCCAATTCCCAGACATATTTTACACATTTCAAAGACCACGGCGCAGCAATCTCGGGCACCACCGCCCATTCCACCGTATTCTTCAGGGATAAAAATGAGCTGTAACCCGATCTCGGGGCTCAGCATTTCACGAATGGTTTCTTCAGGAAAAAATTCGTTTTTATCAAATTCAAGGATTTTTTCTCGAGTGAGCAGACGGTCTTTGAGTTGTCTCACGGTATCGACAACCATTTCCCTCATTTCTGAATCCAACCCTTTTAGTACAGGTCTCTCTCCACTATCTAACTTCATCATCTATCTCATTTTCCTTTTCAATTTATGCTATGGTTTCAGTTATACAACGGCACTTGTAAATACCTTAATTGGAGCATGAATGGCGGGAAAGCCAGGTTTCGCCGCAAAAGAGACAGCCGATTAACCCCGGCCCTTTATTATGAGACCTTTGAGAAACGCCCTCTTTTACTCAATCTCGGTGTCAGGCTCAAATTTTAATCCGCGAAATACTCAATGTATGTCTGTGGTTAAAATTCTTGCCTTTCTTGATATTGAGCAAAATTGAACATTTTTCAAAGGTCTCAATGTGCTGGCGGGTCCATCTGATATCATATTATGACTTAAAATTCCTACAATTGAGTACAGATACAAGTAATATTCTATAATAAACTATTGATATTTAATAAATAAATTAATATTATGCAATATTGTTCATGGTTGAGCTACTAGTAATTTAAACCAAATGGATTGTCAAGGGTTTTTGTAAAAGGATGTTGCAAAATATATGCATGTTTGCAGTGTCAGTTTTATGTTGACTCGTATTATTCTTTTGTGTATCAGAATGTTATAAACACAATGAGGGATCGTCTAGCGGCAGGACGACGGGTTCTGGCCCCGTTAACCCAGGTTCGAATCCTGGTCCCTCAGCCAAATAAAAACAGAGGGTTGTGAACCAAAATCGCAACCCTCTTTATTTTTTTCTAACCTATTTCTAACACAAATCGCAAATTTTATTAAGCTCTAAAAAGCATAATAAACCGCTATTTTCAAATAACCCATTGGAACAAATAATTATATTTTTATAAAAAGCTCTCAACATCTCATTTCACCTTGAACTTCTTGAAAATCAGGGTTTTTTGAAAGAAATTAAGCATGACCTTTTATGATTTGCATATTAAACCTTCAACGAAATTTATCTTATGCCAATTCAAAGTTTAGGCCCTAAATCATGAATAGCCACCCCTATCATCGATGTCCACATATTGTGGTTGAGGGTTTGTTTAAATATTAAATAATAAGCTATTGTTTTCTGTTTCAAATGAGATCCATAATCAATTCTAGCAGAAAGCTTTACTGTTTGAACCCATTCAGATAAAAGTCTTTTTTATTTAAATAACAAACCTGATATTATAAGTAGATTTTCAACATATTTGTAATTGACCAAGATTTGGATTGCTCTCCACGAAAACAAAATTCTGACTATTTTTATTTTCCAGCCATTTTACTATCACCCTTTTTCAAATTCTAAAAGAATCAGATTTTTACTTACTCGACAAACTTGACACAGAAGTGTTTCACATATCATCCTGCTGAGACACATTTATATAATTAGCATAATATTTTTTCTCCATAAATAACAACAAGTTAAACAATTGAAATTCTGGCATTTTTTTTGCACTGACAATCACGTGTCTTAATGCAGGTTCGGTGTAAAGAGTGAGTATAAACTTGAGAAATTTATCAACAATTGTGCGTAAAAGAACAATTCAATGAAAAAATTATATAGAGAGCCACTGCTACATTTTCTAATCATCGGTGCAATGATCTTTGTTGTTTTCTCAATAGCAAATAAAAATGAGAATACCGTTTCCAATAACAAGATCGTTGTATCAAAAGCTGAAATTGAGCGCTTGAGTGACACCTGGTCGAAAAAAATGAATCGGCCGCCCACGGAAAACGAACTTCAAGGTCTGATCGAATCCTATATTAAAGAGGAAGTCTATTACCGCGAAGCGTTAGCACTGGGTCTCGATCAGAATGATACGATCATTCGACGCAGGCTGATGCAGAAGATGGAGTTCTTATCAAATGACCTTGCAGAAATGAATCAACCCGATGAGTCTGAACTGATTAAATACTTTGTTGATAACCAGAACAAATATAAAATTCCTGCACGTATTTCATTTACCCACATCTATTTCAGTCTGGATAAGCGCGGGGCAATGGCTCTCGAGGATGCAAAGCGTGTATTGGCTGAACTGGATGTCCTAAGAGCGCCTGAACGCGGGGACAGTTTTATGTTGGAGTATGACTTTGTGCAGGAAACACCTTCAGAAGTTGCGCGTTTATTCGGATCAGGTTTTGCAGAGCAGCTTTTTGCATTGGAAACAAATGCCTGGCAGGGGCCGATAGCGTCTGGTTATGGGCTTCACCTGGTACGAATAAGTGAAAAGATCGATGCCCGGATGCCGGAGCTTACTTCTGTTATTGAGAAAGTACGCACCGACTTTATGTT
>CP070768.1:1679977-1683654 GCA_020345745.1 Desulfobacterales bacterium | reverse complement strand
TAGGTTAAAAACAGGGTGAATAAAAGATAAAACAGAATCAGACCGAGGAATATATAAAATATGGTCAGCACAGGCAAAATTTTCTCTCTAGCTGAATTTACACCAAAATTCAGGTACTAATTGAAAATCCCCATAGAAAAAGAAGATATCCTTACCATATTTCGATTTCGAGTGTAAATATATAATATAGATGAGAAAATATGGAAGACCTTTGGGCCAAAAAACAAAAGGATAGATTATAATACGATACGGAAATTGGTCAGAAATGCTACAGTAAATAAAATATTTACAGGAAATCGATTCCCTTAAGCCTGAATAAAATGACCGTATATACTCATCGATTTACAAGGCCGGAGACTCACACATGGTGGCCAAAGCTTCAATGTGTTCGTTTTGGCCTTGATAAAGTCTGGTCATTTCAATAAGAATCCCTGCGATCTGTGCCAGTGCTTGTACAAAATTAACATCGTCTAATGTAAACTCCCATTTCTCGGATGTATAGGCGCGGATTGCGCCAATAGCTTCATCGCCTACCATTATGGGTACGGAAAGTATTGAGGCAATCCCCTCTGTTTTTGCCGCTTCCGGATACTGGATCCGAGGATCATCGCTAACATCATAAACCGCTATGGGGCCATCTTCAAGGGAGTCCGCAATAGAGCGTAAAGCGCTCACCGGCCCCTTGCTTAAATATTCTGAACTCAATCCTTTTGCAGCCGCTACTTCCAATTCTTTTGAACTCCGATTAACCAGAAACAACGCACATCCTTTTATATCAAGTGCAGATTTAATGCTTTCCACTGTCATTCGGATGATTTCTTCCGGATCCCTGGATTTAGACAGGGATCTGGATACCTTTATTAAAGTTTCATAGTTAAGCCTCAGGTTTTTCATTTTACCCTCCTTATGTTGAAATGCTATTGGGTACCGATATTATATCCTGTGATATTAAGCTTGCAGCCCGCAAGTATCGGCAAGTGCACATTGAAACAAAGGGTTATGATTCATAGATTCACGATTGATGCTTATCAAAATTTAATAAAGACTAGATGGAGTTCCGACCCAATCTCAACAGTGCCTTTGTGGAAGAGAGGAGAGAAGCAATAACTGGATAACATTTTTGATCGGAGGCTATAAAACCATAAATTTAGCTTCGAACCTGAATTACCATAATACTGGAAAAATTTAATTGCAAGTGGAAACAACTTAATTATTTGTATGCATTTCTGAGATAGCTTCTAGTAAAGTTTGTGTTCTTTCCATATAGTACCTGAGGATTCAAAGGTCAGCAACCGGTCAGAGGTACGCACTGTGGCTTTACTGTATGTCAGGTTTAATGTCTCCAGGGTTTCATTCTTACGGAGGGTAATTTCATTAAAGGCAGATGTTTCTGCTGCCAAACCGAATGCCCGGCTGGATGTTATCACCACCGCCACATATCTTTCTACTTCGGCTGCAATCAGTTCATCGTTAAGTGGAAGTTGAGCTTCAACAAATCTGTTGGACGAGGCATCAAATCCGACAGCACGATCTCCGGTCACCAGCAGGGCAATATACGGCGATAAGGACGCAATTCCTTTGCCTGATTCGTCTAACCTTAAAGGTAATGGCTGCCAGGCATCCAGGGAAGTGGAAATTACGAAAAAATGTTGATCGGTCAAAAATGCACCTAAATGACCTCTTGATCCGCTCCAAAGCACCTTCTCATTTGGCCGAAGATCAAAGGTGACTGTCTTTGTTCCCTCGATAATAGCGATAATTTTGCTTTTTGATTCCGCAATATCAATTAAATCTTCAATTTCTTCTTCGGCATAGGAGGATATGACAGACGCAATAATTGAAAAGCAGATTACGCCAATAATTAATTCTCGGCATCGTAACATGGCTCTCCTCCGGAAACATATAATCTAATCAACTCTTCTTCCCAACTAAATATAAGGCTTTTGTTTTATATCCGATCAGCTTCGATTTATCAATCGTAAACCCTGAATCTTCCATGAGTGAAGCAAGTTTTTCAGGCGAGAACGCATGGGTGTGCTGAGGAGGTTTTCCCCATGTCTTAAGAAATCTTATACCGAGTTTTATTTTTTCTTTCAAGTTCATACCGTAGTTCGTGAAGGTTACAATGATCAGCATTCCACCATTTTTAAGAATCCGGTGGCATTCTTGAAGTACTTTAATGGGATTCTCAACCACATGAATCAGGTTGGCCATGAAAACGCTATCAAATTTTTCTGATGTAAAGGACGACGCCATGCAGTTTTCTTTCTGGAAAGTGATATTCGGATTCTGATTAAAGCGCTGCCTGGCCACTTCCAGCAGTTCATCTGATAAATCCGTTGCAACCAGGTGATTGGCCTTTTGAATAATTGTTTCTGTAAAATACCCCGTCCCACATCCGAATTCTGCCAGTTCGCCCAACTCAGGGAGATCCTCCAATCCTTCTTTACTATCATCAAGAAGTTCTTTGCCTACAACATGTTCTTGATTCTCATCATAAATGTGAGGAAATCTGCTCTAATATTTTTCGATCATTTCCTTTTCCTAGCGCCTTATGGGTTCGACCGTGTTCGGGATTCGATGCTGGGATCGACTCAACCAGATTTGATCAATCCGGTGTGGTGTTTGACGTGGTTGAATGCGGATCGTGTGATCGCCGGTGTGCTTCAATACAACGCCAACAGGATCATCCGTATCACCAGCCCAACCATATACACCTACCGGGTGAACATCCAGCCAATTCCCCATCCGGGCGCATTGAGATTGGGTACCGATTTGATCATCCACCTGCACCCAAACTGAATCCGTATACCCGCTATTTACGTCGGTCTTGCCCCTTAACCAGACGATGTACCGCCCTGCCGGAGCCGAAAAAAGCAACTCAACATAAACTTCAGGTTGCGATTCAGCCTGCTGTTTGGCTCCCGAGAAAAACTCGATGGCCCGGCCGCTCGAAGCTTCTTCATCATTGATCACACGAACACCGTTTGTCGATTTTCCCGTAACTGATTCGGCACTTAACAGGATGTCCTTTCCTGGATCGTACGTGATGGGCATAGCGGAGTAGATTTGGCCTGAGTGGGTTATTTGATTCACAACCGCAAAAGCAATCAAAGCAACAAGCAGGACAGGGGCAATGGTCAACGGTATCTTTTTACGAAAGACATCTAAAAAAGAGTGGGTTGTCTTCATACCGAATATAAAGCGTAAAAACTCAATTTTCCGAATAAAAAGTACGTATAAGGCAACGATGACAGCCAAGGAACTGATTAAAACAATCACCCATTTTGCGGCATCATGCATTTCCCAGGTCACAACGAAGTACCCGATACACAGCAAGACAGTCTGGTGCAGAATATAAAATGGCATAACACCTTCATTGGCGGTCCGCAGCAAAGGCCGGTCAAAAGCCAGATACCTCATACTGAATCCAAGGATGGCAAACAGCCAACTCCAGGCACTGAAAAAGGAGAGAAGGGTATATACCCAATCAGTGATCCCGGCAGGGACAATCAAACGTGACGGACTAAACAACTGGAACAGGTAGACGGACGATAAAGCCATGCCCAGCATAAGAGATATCCAGCGCTGATTCATAATCTGCTGTTGGAGTCGATTACTGGAATAAATTATAAATCCGGCTATCATAAACCAGATATAATACAAAAATCCCCAAC
>CP070768.1:1661548-1679877 GCA_020345745.1 Desulfobacterales bacterium | reverse complement strand
GGACTCCGTTACGAAAACGAATTTGTGAGGCATAAAATACTCGATTGCCTGGGAGATTTTTCACTATTGGGTATGCCCATTCTCGGCCACGTTATAGCAAACAAATCAGGCCATGCTTTAAACCACGCCTTTCTTAAAAAATTCTTTGCTCAAAAAGATTCTTGGGATGCGCGTATGGTTAGCGATATAAATGATCTACCCGCCTAATCATCAAAATCACTTGCCATTTAAAAATGTATTCGATAATAATTAGCATTTGAATTACATATCTAGGATCCTACCCGAATTGAGCGAAAGTTGAGGATGCCCCAGATCCAACGGGCACGGGTGAAGCCGCAGTGAACTACTGCGAACCCTTGACAACACAGGAGATGGGATATCATCGGCTTTCCCGGAGGATAATCAAAATGAAGATATAAGAGAAAACCAAGGTTCGCTGATAGCAGTGATATAAAATATTAGGCAAAGCTTAACATATTGTTTAATCTAAATATATGAACAGTTTCTTTGTTTTATTGACGCTCAATTAGGGCCCTTTAGCATTTGGTTTAATCGTATGTCACCGTTAATGAATCGGAAAACGTATATTATACTCTTTTGCCTCATGTTCCTTGTACAGAATTTGGCTTTTGCCCAGGAAGCCAAGCTGACAGACATTATTGTTACCAATACGCGGGATGATCTTCTCGTTTATATGAATGTTGAGGGTGCTTTTAGAGAAAAAATGCAAACAGCTGTTTTGAGCGGTGTGCCAACGACGTTCTCCTTTTTTATTACTTTATTTAAGGCCCGAAATCTGTGGTTCGACAAAAAAATAGCCGATATAAAAGTTACCCACACAGTAAAATATAATAACTTGAAAAAAGAGTTTATGGTCAAACGATCTTGGGAAAATGGAGAACCATTGGTTACACAGTCTTTTGCTGAGGTCAAGGAATTGATGACTGAAATCGACAGCTTGAAGATTGCTCCATTAAGCGCACTGGAAAAAGGTTTGAACTATCAAATACGGGCTAAGGCGGAACTTAGCAAATTAACGCTTCCTTTTTATCTACATCATGTCTTCATTTTTCTTTCCCTCTGGGACTTTGAGACCGATTTGTATACCATAGATTTCATCTACTAGGGTAATTGATTCTATGATCCTGAATTTATAACTAGCCTTTTCCGATGATCATGATAAAAAAAAGATTTAAAAGACCGGTATCATATATTTCTGAAGAAGAGCGAAGCAGACGAAAGCGAGAAGGCATCACCATTGTGCTTATTATGGTTGTTGTTGGACTTTTGACTGTTATTGAGAGCAGGATCATACATTTTGGGGCCGGTATTCCTGTTTCCAATACTATCTTGATGTTTATATTGATCAACATTAATTTGCTGTTACTTATCCTATTGATTTTTCTTGTGTTTAGAAATTTGGTCAAGCTTCTTTATGATCGTAAGCGAAAAGTAATGGGTGCAAAGCTCCGGACAAGATTGGTTGTCGCTTTTATAGCACTTTCGCTTTTACCAACCATTGTTCTTTTTTTCTTTTCTATTAACTTTATTACAACCAGTATCGAGTTCTGGTTTAACGTGCCGGTGGAGCAGGCACTTGAGAATTCATTGCTCGTCGGTCGAAATTTGTATTTACATGCTGAAGAGAGACACCAATTTTTTTTAGAAAGAATAGCCTATCAAATAAAAACGAGAAAACTTTTAGACGCCAAAAAAAAGAAAGCGCTTTCAGATTATATTCAGGTTGTTCAGCGTGAATTTAATCTTCACGCTGTTGAAATTTATGCTGCTAATTCAAGCCGACTTACCTATGCGCTTGCACCGAAACTGGAAAATCATTCTTTTGGGGTTGTTTCCGCGGATAATCTTCAGAAAGACATGGGCCCGAAGGCTGTCAGGACCATTTCTGTTAATACCGCTACCGGAGAACTCATCAAAACGATCGGAACGGTACCGTTTGGTGAAGATCGTAAGAACGCTGAAGCATTTGTTGTATTGGCTATCCTTATTCCCCCCGATCTTTCCGAAAACATGGCATCCATTTCAAGAGGTTTTGAAGAATACCAGCAGATAAAGCTTCTTAAAAAGCCGATTCAGATTACCTACTATATCACTCTTTCAATTGTGGCCCTTTTGGTTGTTTTTTGTGCCGTGTGGTTTGGTTTCTATCTTGCAAGGACGATAACCATACCGATCATGGAACTTGCTGAAGGCACCCGAAGGGTTGCAGAAGGAGACTTGAGCTTCAGAATCGGCTTGGTTGCTGATGACGAGATCGGGAGCCTCGTCGATTCATTTAATAAGATGACCAAAGACTTGCGATTCAGTAGAGAACAAATAGAGCTTTCCGCTCGAAGGCTGCGTGAGCAGAATATTGAAATTGAAGAAAGACGGCAGTATATGGAAATCGTACTGGAAAATGTCTCTGCCGGTGTTATTACTTTTGATGCCGGTGGATTCATTTCTACGTTCAATAAATCAGCCGAAAGGATGTTGAACATTAAGTCAGAGGAAGTCATCAACAAAAGCTATAAACAGCTTTTGAGCGGAGTGCATCTCGAGATTGCCAATGAAACCATGGAAAGTCTTACAACATCAAGGCGCGATGCCGTTGAGTTGCCGCTGCGGTTGACCATAAATGGTACCCCGTTTAGTTTTATGATTTATGTTAGCGCCCTCAAAAACGACGCCGGTCAGCACATGGGTATTGTGGTTGTTTTCGACGATTTAACGGAACTCGAGAAAGCACAACGTATGGCTGCTTGGCGTGAGGTGGCACGGAGGATAGCACATGAAGTAAAAAATCCTTTAACTCCCATAAAGCTATCGGCACAGCGTCTTAAAAGAAAGTATTCTGATCAGCTTAACCAATCGGTTTTTGATGAATGCACACAAACGATAACGGATCATGTGGAACTGATACGAAATCTTGTAAACGAGTTCTCGTCCTTTGCAAGATTCCCCACTGCAGATCCCAAACCTTGTGATCTACCACCGATTATTGAAGAGACGCTTGCACTCTATAAAGAAAGCCACCAGGATGTTTATTTTGAATTTAACATTATCGACGATATTCCTCGCCTTAATCTTGACCAGCAGCAAATAAAGCGAGCGATGATTAACCTAATCGATAATGCCATTAGTTCCATCAAAAGTGATGGGCATGTATTGATCACTTTGTCCAATGATCCGATATTAAAAATCGTGAGGCTTGAAGTTGCTGATAATGGTGCGGGAATTTCTGATGAAGACAAGACACGCCTCTTTGAACCCTATTTCTCTACCAAGAAGGCAGGAATGGGGTTAGGGCTTACCATTGTAAACACCATTGTTGCGGATCATAACGGTATGATACGTGTTCAGGACAACCAGCCTCGAGGCGCTAAATTCGTGATCGAGCTGCCGGTGTAGATAAAACGTTTTAACCAAGGAGTCAAAGCAAATGTTTCCTTCTATTTTAATTGTTGACGACGAACCTTCTATACTAAAATCTTTGAGCGGTCTGCTTTCAGATGAAGGTTTTGAGATCGAAACCGCGTCCAATGGATACGAGGCTCTGAAGATCATTGATGCCGAGTCTCCGGATCTTGTGCTGCTTGATATATGGATGCCCGGCATAGATGGTATCGAAACATTAAAGGAGATTAAAAAGAATAATCCTTTTATTCAGGTCATCATCATATCAGGACATGGGACCATAGAGACGGCTGTTAAGGCTACAAAACTGGGTGCGTTCGACTTAATAGAAAAACCGCTTTCCATCGATAAGGTAATTGTCGCTATCAATAATGCTTTGAACTTCCGACGGCTTGAAGAAGAGAACCGATACCTGCGAAAAAAGACATTAGAAAAGCACTCCATAACCGGAAGCAGCCCAAATATTATGGCCCTTAAAGAACAGATCGAAGTCGTTGCACCAACGGAAGCCTGGGTAATGATTACTGGAGAGAATGGGACAGGCAAAGAATTGGTTGCTCGAACCATTCACCAGTTAAGTGTCCGTGCCGATCAGTCGATCATTGATGTGAATTGCGCTGCAATTCCGGAAGAACTTATCGAAAGTGAGTTGTTTGGGCATGAAAAAGGTGCTTTCACCGGAGCTACCGCAAAAAAAAGAGGGAAATTCGAAATAGCCAATAAAGGGACCATTTTTCTTGATGAAATTGGTGATATGAGCTTAAAAACACAATCCAAGCTTCTTCGGGTCCTTCAAGAGCAGCAGTTCCAACGAGTTGGTGGTAGCCGAACCCTGAGTGTAGATGTTAGGGTAATTGCAGCGAGTAATAAAAACCTTGAAGATGAAATTGATAAAGGAAGATTCAGAGAGGATATTTACTACCGGCTCAATGTAATACCTATAGAGGTACCACCGCTTCGAGATCGCATAGAAGATATGGATCTATTGGTTGATACATTTTTTCATGAATCATCAAAACAAAATCGCAGCAACAAAAAGGTGATGACACGGGAAGCGCTTGATCTGTTATGCAACTATCATTGGCCGGGTAATGTTAGAGAATTAAAGAATCTTATTGAACGGCTGGTTATCATGGTAGAAAAAGACGTTATTGATACGTCGGATATACCAGCGCCGTATAATCCCGATATTAAGGAGGATGTCGCTCCAGCTGAAAACCAGCTTTTTCTTTTTGACCTTTTCAAGGACGCAAAAAAAGCTTTTGAGAGAGAATTTATCCATAGAAAGCTTTTAAAGCATAACAACAACATTACCAAAACAGCTGAGTCAATTGGCGTTGAGCGGAGTTATTTGCATAAAAAACTCAAAACGCTAGATAATAAAGCGCTTAAAGGTAAAAAGGAATCATCTCAAATGGATGTTGCAAGCTCGTGAAATCATTCATTGGCAGTGGCACAAGTCCTATGAGAACAATTCCAGCGGAACATACTATAGGTACACGCATAACATATTCTTACGAATATAAATTATGGTATTGAGGATAATCGGCGGTGAATTGAGAGGAAAAAAGTTGTATTCGATTCGTGGCACAGCCATCAGGCCCACGGCTGATCGTTTGAGAGAATCGATCTTTAATATTATTTCTGCTAGTGTTCGTGACGCGGTTGTGTTGGATCTGTTTGCTGGAACCGGTGCCTATGGTATTGAAGCGTTGAGCCGTGGGGCTAAATCTGCCGTCTTTATCGATAACAACAAAGCGGCATTGTCGGCGATAACTAGCAATATAACGTCTTGCGCTTTTGACAGAAAAGCCAGGACAATTAGATGGGATATTAGAAAGAATTTAAATTGTTTGAAATCGACTCAATCCTACCACTTTAATCTGGTATTTTTAGATCCTCCTTACAACCAAAGCATGGTGGAGCCTGCGTTATTCAATCTTGGAAACAGCAAGGCTGTGGCAAAAGACGGCATCATTGTCGTTGAGCATTCTGATGAAGAGACGATCCCAGATGAAGGTGATACATTCGGAATCAAAGATCAGCGGAAACATGGAAAAACGCTTGTTTCATTCTTGACATATGTAGTATGAACATTTTTTTTGAAACTTGAATTGATAACATGGATAACGGTGCAACGAAAGAGGGTGGATTTTCTATGAAAAAAATTGCTATTTATCCCGGTTCCTTTGATCCTGTAACTAACGGTCATGTCGATATCGCTAAAAGAGGGTTGAAGATCTTTGACAAGATCATTGTTGCCATCCTGAAGAATCCTGTAAAAGATTTCCTTTTTACCGTTGAAGAGCGGACAGAAATGCTCGAAGTTAGCTTCAAAGAATTTCCTGATATTAAAGTGGAAGCCTTTGATGGTCTGCTCGTCGATTATGCTGCTAAGCGGAAGTCTAATGCAATTCTGCGTGGAATGCGAGCGGTATCAGATTTTGAATATGAATTTCAATTGGCGCTCATGAATCGTCGATTGAATAGGGAAATCCAGACCGTCTTTCTCATGACAAGCTTTCGATGGATTTTTACCAGCTCTTCAATTATCAAGGAGGCCGCACATTTTGGCGGCGATATCGAGGATATGGTACCCCCTATAGTGAATCAGAAATTAAAAGAAAAAGTCGGGACCGTCTAGCAAGAATTTTCAACGCGCTTGATGTGTTTATTTATAGAATAGAGGTGTGGAAATTGAGTATTAATATACTGAAAAATTTTGATGAAGAATTCGCGATAGCGACGTTATAATAGATATTTGATGATGATAAATCCGGTGACGAGAAGAACGGTGAATGCGGTGGCCAGAATGTTGAAATATTTATCGATGAAACTCTGTATTTGAGGGCCGAAAGTGAAAATGAGTCCTCCCACAAGAAAAAATCTGGCGGATCGTGATACAAAAGACGCGATGACAAAAACCAAGAAATTAATTTGAAATACGCCGGCTGAAATTGTGAACACTTTATATGGTATCGGCGTGAAACCAGCAATGCCGACAGCCCATGCATCATATTTATTGTATAGAATTTCGATGTATTCAACCTTTGGGGCTAGGCCGTAAAGTTCTACAATATGGTTTCCAATCAAAGCCATAAACTTCCATCCAATAAGATATCCAAAACATCCCCCTAGTACGGAACCAAATGAACAAATCAGTGCGTATTTAAAAGATTTTTTAGGGATAGCGACGGCGAGGGCGATGAGTAGAACGTCCGGCGGTATTGGAAAAAAAGATGATTCACTGAAGGCCAGTAGAAATAAAGCCCATGAGCCGTATGGTGTTTTAGCCCAAGAAAGCACCCAGTCGTAGAGGCGACGAAGCATTAATTATTCTCTCCAGCCGTGTTCACCTACAAGTTTAACAAATCTGCATCCACCTAAACTGTTTTTGTGAATACCCCGTTCATCTTTGTAAACTTTGATGAGGTCTTGAGAATAGTGGTTTCCAACGGGGATAACCATACGTCCTCCCACGGAAAGCTGACTCACCAGGAGTTTAGGGATTTCTGGGGCACCGGCGGTGACAATAATCGCATCGAAAGGGCTTTCATCCGCCCATCCGGTAGTTCCGTCGGAATATTTTGTTACAATATTGTGATAGTGTAATTTATCGAAGAGCTTGCGGGTTTTTACATAAAGCGGGTAGATCCTTTCGATGGTGTAGACCCGAAACACGATTTCTGCTAAAATAGCGGCCTGATATCCTGATCCTGTTCCGATTTCGAGAACTCTGTCCTCTTCACCGGGTTGCAGGGCCTGAGTCATTTCGGCGACGATATACGGCTGCGAGATGGTTTGCTGCTCACCAATGGGGAGAGGATAATCACCATACGCCTGATCCCATAAGGCCTCACTTACAAAAAAATGTCTTGGGACCTTTCGCATGGCTGCAAGAACCTTAGGGTCAGATACACCTCGAGCTTCGATCTGCTTACTGACCATCTCTTCTCGCTGCCGTTCATATTTTATTGAATCCTTGAGCAATATTACAGACCTTGGGGTAGCTATTAAGAATTGACCATATTTCAAAGATGTCAGGTTATGGTTGGTTAAACTAAATTTTATAGATAATGCGTTTTTCAGTTATTATTATATCGACATACCTGTCGTGGGATTCCATTTGAATTTGCGGAATTATCTGACATTCGAGAGCGAGGGCCACTTTCCTTGTGGTAATTGGCAATTGTGGGATGAGCCGGTCGTAATATCCATCTCCAGAGCCGATCCTGCCCCCTTTTTCATCTAGCGCAACACCTGGAATGATGGCAATATCGATACATTCGATGGGGACGACATTGCAGCGACTGGGGTCAGGTTCCAGGATGCCTCTGGGACCGACGACCAGATCTTCTTCAGCGTTATCGATTTTCATCAATGTTATATCGTGTGTTATTGTATCAAAGGCGGGCAAAATCACAATTTTATTGAAATTAAGACATCTTTTTATTATTCTACTACTTTTAACCTCGCTTGTGCTATTGACATAAAGCAAGGCTATATTTGCCTCCAAAAAGTTGGCAAACTCGAAGAGCCGGTCTTCTATTTTTTTGGTTTTTTCCGCAACTTCGCCTGCAGAAAGTTCATCCAGTGCTTTGGCTATATTGTCACGTATTTCATCTTTGGTTTCTCGAATTTCTTCCATGGATTTTCTCCCGAACAAATGGTTTGACCTTTTAGTATACAAAATCTAATGATCAATGTCAACTTACAATAATCATTGACTATATGACCTGCCCGTGGTAAAAATCACCCGGGATATTTAA
Organism: Desulfobacterales bacterium; assembly: GCA_020345745.1. GTDB lineage: Bacteria > Desulfobacterota > Desulfobacteria > Desulfobacterales > UBA11574. Next base: position 1,671,691 of record CP070768.1, on the reverse strand, counting down.
TTAAAAAAAAGCGGTGATAAGGGGAACAGAAATCGAATGGAATCGATACATTCTTTATTAATAATAGATGCGAGAATGATCCTTGGATGAACCGAAAATAGGCTCAAAGGAACACAGGAAACGTTATGCTGGACATTAAATTTGTTAGACAAAATGTGGACAAAGTACAAAACATGCTTGCAATGCGAGGTGAAGCTGCAGATCTTGGAACTTTTGAAAAAAACGATAACCATCGCAAGGCCGTCCTTCTTGAGATTGAAGATTTGAGGCACCGCCGTAATGTGGTGAGTGAACAGATCGCTCGTATGAAAAAAAATGGTATAGATGCGAGCGATCTTATGGCTGAGATGCGGGATGTTGGCGCCAAAATTAAAGCGTTGGACAAATCTTTGGAAAAGAATGAAGACCAAATAAAACAGATTTTATTGAATCTCCCGAATATCCCCCATTCATCCGTTCCAGTGGGAAAGGACAGCACTGAGAACCCTATTGTGAAACAGGTCGGTGTAATTCCTGAATTTGATTTCGATCCGTTGCCTCACTGGACGATAGGAGAGAATCTCGGGATTCTCGATTTTAAGACCGCATCCAAAATTACCGGCGCACGCTTTCCTCTTTATTTAGGGGCTGGTGCAAAGCTGGAGAGGGCGCTTATCAATTTTATGCTCGATATCCATACGAACCAGCATGGGTACCAAGAGGTGTTGCCGCCTTTTATTGTCAACGAGGAAAGTATGACAAATACCGGACAATTACCGAAGTTTGAAGAAGATCTTTTTAAACTGGCGGGATGGCCTTATTTTTTGGTTCCAACGGCCGAGGTTCCGGTAACCAATATTCATAAGAATGAAATACTGGATGAAGATGCGCTGCCAATTTATTATACGGCATACACGCCGTGCTTTCGCTCAGAAGCAGGGTCTTATGGAAAAGATACCAGAGGACTAATAAGGCAACATCAATTCAATAAAGTGGAACTGGTCAAATTCACGCATCCTAAAATATCGTATGATGAACTTGAGACACTTTTACACGACGCTGAAGTTATTCTCAAGATGCTCGAACTTCCTTATCAGGTGATTAATCTTTGTACCGGTGACCTGGGATTTTCCTCTGCTAAAACCTATGATATTGAAGTGTGGTTGCCGGAGCAGGGCATTTATAGAGAAATATCTTCATGTAGCAATTTTGAGGGGTTTCAGGCAAGACGGGCCAATATCCGTTTCAAAAGAAAAGGAAAAAAAGGAACCGAGATTGTTCATACCCTGAATGGATCGGGACTTGCCATTGGACGAACGTTCGCGGCGATACTTGAAAATTATCAGCAGAAAGACGGATCTGTTCTCATACCCAAAGTGCTGCAATCTTATATGGGAGGAATGGAGATAATAACACCGTGAAACTCGAAGACTTTCCAAAAGACATCAGACCGTTCATCATTCCGAATCACGACGGTGACCTTATTTACCGATGCCTCGGGTGCGATTTGGAGTGCGGTATTGAAAAATTGCTGTATACATGTCCTGATTGCGGCCAGGTGCTAATGATACATGACTTAAATTGGGAACGATTAAAAAAAATTTCCGGTGAAGTTTGGCGCCGGATTTTCGATTATCGTAAGATGCTTACCATTCCGGCGCTAAAAGGTATTTACCTGTATCATGAGTTCTTAGGACCGGTTATACCGCTTGATGCTGTGATATACCTGGGTGAAGGACACACCCCTATTATCGAGGCAAACGATTATTTGCAGAAAAAAACTGATGTCAGATTCTACTTCAAAAATGACGGCCAGAACCCAAGCGCTTCATTTAAAGATCGTGGCATGGCAAGTGCCTTAAGCTATATCAGCTTTCTGGTTAAAAAAGGGGTTGTTTCCGATATTCTAGCCGTCTGCGCATCTACCGGAGATACTTCTGCGGCGGCAGCTTTATATGCTTCTTTTCTTCAGCCTCATGTTAAATCCGCTGTACTTCTTCCCCATAAGAAAGTGACACCCCAACAGCTTTCGCAACCGCTTGGAAGCGGTGCTGCCGTATTTGAGATTCCTGGTGTTTTTGATGATTGCATGAAAATTGTCGAGATGTTATCGGAAAATTATAGCGTGGCACTGCTGAATTCCAAGAATGCCTGGCGAATACTGGGTCAAGAATCGTATTCGTATGAGATTGCACAAGCGTTCGAATACAACATGGAAGAAAAAGTCGTCGTTTTACCGATTGGTAACGCCGGTAATATTACTGCTGTCATCAGCGGATTTTTGAAATTTTACGAAACGGGTGTAATTGACTCTCTTCCGAAAATATTGGGAGTTCAATCCGAGCATGCCAACCCGGTTTATCGCTACTATCTGGAACCCGATGCTGCCAATCGAAAATTTGTTCCTATGGTTGTTAAATCCAGTGTGGCACAGGCGGCCATGATCGGAAACCCTGTTTCAATGCCGAGAGTGATTCATCTCGTGGATCGCTATAATCGTAAATCTGGTAGACAAAATGTCTTTTTTGTCGAAGTCAGCGAACAGTCCATAATGGATTGGAGCCTGTTAGCTAATCGAAATGGACACATTGCCTGTACGCACGGGGGAGAGTCTCTTGCAGGCTTGGTGACCGCCCGCGAACAGAACATTGTTGATGGAAATGAAGTTGTTATCGTCGATTCAACTGCGCATGCACTCAAGTTCTCCGGTTTTCAGGACATGTATTTTTCGCAAAGCTTTCCAGAAGAATTCAAAATTACGCCCGCGCCGGGTTTGGTGAACACCCCTATTTATATTCATCCAAGCGATCTTGCTAAAGTTCCTGCTTCGGGAAATCCACTGCAAGGTAATGATTTAAAGCACTTTGTCAAACGTACAGCTGAAGAAATCGCCAAGAATTTGGGCCTAAAAAAGGTGACAAAAGCATGAAGTACAAAGGGGCGTGTCTGACAACCGGCTTTATTGTTATCCTTATTGTTTTATGTGTACTTCTACCCTGTCATTCAGCTTATGGCGCCTTTTTGTACAAGAGCTACATTGTCCGGTATGACCGAGGTTGGGATATATTATGCGAACCTTATGTTGTGAAAAAAAATGATTGGGTCTTTAAACTTTTCAGGCAGAAGGGAGAAATCGCGCATGAGGATTTCCCAGCGTTTTTGAGGATCTTTAAAAGGATCAATCCACATGTACGTGACATTAACCGGATTCGGCCTGGACAACAAATCATGATTCCGTTAAAGAAATTGCCGCAGGAAAGCCTGCGAGAACCATCTCCAAGTATCGTAACCATTCCTTTTGTGACCATTTCCAATATGGAGAAAATCCTTCCGACACAATCGACAAAATATAAAGTTCAATCCGGTGATTGTGTGTCCGTACTTATTGCCAGAAACTACGGCGCCTACGGCACGAAATCGTATAAAGAGGGTGTCAAATTGTTCATACTGAACAATCCCCATATTGATGATTTGGATCACATTTATGCCGGTCAATTCATCGTTATCCCTGGTTCAAAAGCCGTGGGTCTAGGGTGGTACCAAACAGATTCCCCTCGAACATCTAAGAGCAAAAAAACGCCGGTGTTTAGCCAGTTTATTCCAGACGATGAAGAAGCAACCGAATCTATTGTTGCAGAAGTTAAAGAAGAGAAGCCAAAGCCGCCTTTGGTTCAAATTGCTTCGGCTTTGGATGCGAAATTTTATAATAAGGGAAACTACTACTTCCCAAGTCCCGGGAAGGAGGATTTTAAACTCGATCTTGCCAAATTTCCAATTATAGAACTTAAAAGTGGGAAACGGCTTTTTTTCTTTAGCGATGACAACCTTCATGAATCTGTTTTCGATGCCGTAAAATCTCACTGGAAAGATGTTAATGTTGTTCGAACAACACCAAACGCGTCTGTGGAACAGATGCTTAAGGAGGTTTTTGAACAGACGGGAAAAGATCATTTGAAGCACCGATTGTTATTTTCAGATAATGGTGTGAACGTTGAGGTTCGGGGTCAATGGATCATTGACCGCCTAGCTGACAAGGGAAAAACCGTTCGCCACATTTGTATAACGTCTATTGGTCATTCTGCTGAGCGAACACCCCGATCGATTTTGCGTTATCTTGATCAGAATAATATTATCGTAAAAGAGGTCATCACAAACCACAATGGCGAAACAAACAAAGAACGCCGGCTGCAACACCACGAGCCGTCTCCAGAAGTTGTCACCATCTATCCATCAGAGCATAAAGTGTTTGTAAAATCTTTGATTACAGCCATGGGCTTCCAATATACACCCGATGTCGAGATTACTTTTCCGTATGCCGACGTTCAGGTTAAAGCAATCTCAAATCTTATAACCAAAATTGACGGGAGTACATTTCTTATCGATTTTGGCGATCTTTATGGCGATGCGCTTGGTGCCATAGAAAAAACGGGGCTTGATATCATTCAGGTAAAAATGGAAGACAATGTTCAAACCATAATTAAAAAGATTTTGAACACGGCAGATGTGTCCTTTTCAAGCAATCCGAATTTTTTAGCGGCACACCGCCCTGCTGTTTATAATACTATGTTGACGATACCGGGTTTTCTTGTTGGTACGTCGGAGAAATCAAAGGTTCTCGTCTCGTTGGTTCCACTTCACAGTAGTATCGTCCGATTTTTAACAAATGAGGGAATAAAGATTATTCTGGTAGAGAGCCAAGAAAAAGCCGCTTAAAAGACATTCGAGGAAAAAATGAAAATACGACTGCTCCATTGGCCCCTTTTCGTCATTTTGATCATGGGTTTAATTTCGTGTACGGCAAATAAGGAATTGCGCAAAAAACAAGGAGAGGCCAAAAGAAACCTAGGTGAGGGGTATTATAGAAAAGGCGATTACTCATCAGCGCTAAGGGAGTTTATTGAATCAGAAGCCCTTTATCCAGATGATCCTTATCTTCATTACGATTTAGGCCTTACCTACAAAGCCAAAAGAAAATTTGATCTTGCCGTCAAGCATTTCGAAAAAACCATTGAACTGAACCCCCGGTATGGTCCTGCTAAGAATGCGTTGGGAACGGTCTATCTTGAAAAAAAAGAGTGGGATATGGCAATTAAGTATTTTAAAGAGGTTTTAAACGATCTCCTTTATGCTACGCCGCACTATCCTCTTTCAAACATGGGGTCAGCCTATTATCATAAAAAAGAGTATGCACTGGCTGAAAAATACTATAAAGATGCCCTTAACGTTGATCCGAAGTTTATTAATGCAATGGTCGGGCTTGCCAGAACCTACATGGCAATGGGAATGGAAAGACTGCCTGAGGCTGTTGAAACGCTTGAAAGTGCCATACAACAGTATCCAGAGTATTCGCAATTATATTTTGAACTGGGGAAAACTTACACCTTGTTACATGAGAGAAAAAAGGCCATTGAGGCTTATGATAAGGTCGTTGAACTTGCTCCTGACAGCCCCCTTGCCATCGAAGCACAAAAAGAGGCTCAGAATATTCGAAGCCACTGGTAGAGCTGAGACCTTTGAAAAACACCCTCTTTTGTCCAACCTCTGTGTCCCCGATGTTCGGGATTTTCAACAGGCTCAAATTTTAATCCGCGGAATACTCTATGTATACCTGTGGTTAAAATTTTCGCCTTCCTTAATCTTGAACAAAATTGAATGTTTTTCAAAGGTCTCAACCTTTGAACAAAAAAAGTCCTTCTAAAATAAGAAGGACTTTTGTATTGTTCAGGCAGATTTTTAAAAAACCTGTCGGATTTTACATGGCGGCGCGTTGTTCTAGCTTAACGATTCTCGGCGAAACAAATATCAATAGCTCTTCCAAATCTTCTGATTTGCCTTCGGTTTTAAACAGCCAACCCAGCAACGGAATGTCCTTGACGAATGGAACCCCGGATTCACTGGAATCTTCTCTTGTTTTTCTGATGCCACCGATCACAATGGTATCCCCGTCATCAACCAGAAGCTCTGTTACTGCTTCCTTGGTGGTAAAGGATGTTTCATTATTAATCAGAGCACCGATTTCATTGTTGGCTACCCTTATTTTCATGCTCACACGATCGTCTGGCGTAATATGGGGTTTAACCTCTAGTTCAAGTGCTACGGTTTCGAACGTGGTGACCGTATTGCCGTCTGCATCCAATTTTGTTAAAGGATATTTAACGCCCTGCGTGATCGTGGCTTCAGTATTGTCAAGGGTTAAAATTTTTGGAGAAGAGATAATTTTAATCTGTCCCTCCGATTCTGATGCCAATAGCCTCAAATCAAGCAAAAATGGGTCGCCGGTTAATTTGGAAAAACTTAGGCCAATGTCTCCGCTGGTCGCCGTCGGTGGATTAAAAGCACCGCCGTCGATGGTAATTTCTCCGTCTCCCAACCCTAACGGACCGACGGTAAAATTAAATTCGGTTCCTAATTCTCTTGAGAACGTGTCGGAGGCTTCAACGATTCGGGCCTCTATAATTACCTGAGGTGTTACCTGATCGATCTGTTTGACGGTTTCTTTGACTTGTTCGATTATTGAAACAACGTCTTTCACGATAAGTTTGTTATTCCGTGTGTCAACCGTGCTCGTGCCGCGGGGAGATAATAGCGCATTGACGTGGGGCAACACTTCACCGCTTGCATCAGCATAACTGATTGGAATATAAGCGGTAATCAGCGGTTCAACCTCTTTTTCTTCCGCCATCATCCTTTGCTCTTCCGCTCTTTTGGCCCGTTCTTCTTTCTGTTCATTTAGGTAGGTAGCGCGGGTTATAATTCGGACGATGTCACCCTCAAAGACCATGTCGAGCCGATTCATTCTTAACACAAGATCAAGCACCTGGTCCCAAGGTACCGGCTTGTCGAGTGACAGCGTTACTTTTCCGGTTACATCTTTATCGATGACAAAGTTTTTTCCACTGACATCCATTAAAATACGGAATACGTTTTTGATATCAGCGTCGTAGAAGTTGAGTGCTATCTTTTTACCGGTAAATTGTCCTACTTGTACTTCAGGAGCCATTGCTTCGGCAGGTTCAATGGCTTCTTCTTTTTCTCTTTCGATTATCGACTGCACCATAACCTTTTTCCAGTCTGGAAGCTTGGCCTCATCTAATGTTTTGGGCGGCACGGATGACGCTTCGAAATGCAGTACTAGAATATCATCCGTCTGTTCGGCAAAATAAGGTACAGACTCCCGAAGTTCTATTGCTACCAAGGAGGCATCTTTCATGGCAGGCATTTGAAACGGTATAATTCTGTCGACGGCGCTGTTAAACCGAGTGGTAATCAATGGCCGCTGGCGATAATCTGGAAGTTTGGTGTTATAGAGTTTGAGCAAGATTTTTTTATCGTGAATCTTTTTAATATCGTATTTCACTGGCGCTGTGGTTCCGATGATAAGTGTCGATTTTCCATCATCCTCACTTGAAAAATCGATTCGGTTAATCCAGGATGAATTTATTTTTTCCACCATGGGTTCCGATTGTTCGGTGGTATGGGCCTCGGCCGTTAATACCTCTTTACCGGAAGATTTAGACTGTTCGGTAATTTCCCCTACTTCAACCGAGAGCCCTTTATCAACGGGTTTTGCCCTGAAAGCTGAAAGGTATTCTTTGGAAGTATCGAGCACGACACGCACACGATCCGGGTATCCGTAATGACGAACCTGTTTTACCCATTTTGAGTCGATCGGCACAGACTGTTCGGATTTATGCGGACTTTTAACGTTATAAATGTCGAAAACGATGCGGGCCGGATTATCGACAGTGAGCGATTTGTAGTCATTAATCATACCATCGGCGTTAATAGAAATTCTTGTACTACTTTCAAGTGCCGTGGCATCGACCGATGCAAGCATCGTTGCCGGGGCCATCGGTGTTTCGCTTGATATTTCTTCTTTTATGGCTACTTCTTCTACCGATTCTTGTTGATATGAGGCGGCAACTACGGAAGGCTTTTTAAACGATATATTAATACCCGTAAAGTCTCGAGTGACTTCATAGGGAATATCTTTTTTTAATAAAACTTCGATTCGTGTTGTATGTCCCTTTGTTTTTAATTCAGAGGCTTTAATTGAGCCGATAATTTCGCTGTCCGGTGAGTAAGTGGTATCAATGTTGTCGATGGCAGTTTCAGGAAAATAAAGGAGGACACCCAACGGAAAAGGTTGCTTAATAGAGGTATAGGTCAGTGTAGAATCGCCTTTAATCCATATATTACTCGATCCAGAATCTTCAGCAGTGCTGATGTCGGTGATTAGCTTATGCTTAATCGACAGGGCTGAATCTTCTTTTGTTTCTTTGATTGCCTTCGTGTTGGATGCACATCCTGTATGGAATAGCATCAAAGCCACAAGAAAGAAGGTTATGGTACCCGCTTTGAACAAGTTCTCAATTTTGAAATTCATGTTATTCTCCAGGAAATTTCTGAAGTTGAAGTGATTTTTTAGAGACAGTAATCTTGCCGTAAACATCTTCGACTTCCTCTTCGACAATAATTCTGTCCTTTAATATCTGTATTATTTTACCTGAATTAAGCCCAATATATGTCCCTTTTTTTACAATATATCCCTTTCCTGTTGCTTCCTGCACCAGGGCTTTGTTTGCATTCTCCGCGCGGATGATGGCTACCAATTTTAATTGTCCTAAGCTCACTTTTTCCAGGGGAGTGGGTGGGGCCTTTTTTCTTTTCTTCTTTTTAGCCGCTAAAGCGATGGGCTTTGCTTGAAACAATGGTTCAAATGGATCAAGCTTTCCCTGAGGGTCATAGAGATCTGTCAAGCTTGCTGTATCTACTGTTGGTTTTTCAGCAAGAACAGGAGCACCCGTTTTTTTCTCTGATACATCAGGTTCTGCTTTTGCAGGGCCCGGGGCCGCTTGGGGTTTTGCCGCAGCCATCTCTTTTACTACTTCTTTTTCTGGGCCAGGTTTTTGGGCACCAGCCGTTTGGGGTTGAGCAGGTTTTGATTCATCTTTTTTAGCAACAGCAACTTTTTGCACAACTTTTTTTGTTTGTTGAGGTGTTTCCGGCGGTTTATCGCAACCCCATAAAAAGGCAAAGAAAAAGAAACAGATCAGACAGATATAACTTGCAATTTTGATATGGTGTTCATCCATGGTTTGTGTTTTCATTTTAAAAAATGTTTCGGTTTCTCAATTACTTATTTTTTAGCAGGTGGTGGTTGAGCCTCTACGAACCTGTATGTTATCGCCGTACACGACGTGTCGAGCTTATTGTCTTTTGTAAACCCGCCAATTCTAATATTATCGATATTGACAATTCTAGATAGCCTTGAAACCTTGTCGAAGAATAATGCAACATCGTGATATTTGCCTGCAACTCGAACGGATACCGGAATTTCAGAGTAAAAGTCTTTTCTTTGCTCAGGACCCGGTTGAAACAATAAAAATTCTAAACCAGCCTCGTGCCCTGATCGAGAAACGTTTGCAAGCAAGGAGGGTATTTCTTTTTGTTCGGGAAGCTTTTTCTTGACCATTTTAAATTCTGCTTGAGCCTTTACCATTTCATTTTGAAGATGTCTAAGTTGTCTTTTCTTGGCATTGGCCCTGAGAAGTCTGCTGTCAAGCGATTGTTGTTCTTTTTTGAGCGCTTCGATTTTTTCCATTTTGGGAAGATAGATCCAATAGATAAAAGGACCAACAAGTATTACGAAGATGCCTAAGAATATTAGAATTCTATATAACTTAGATAGCTTTCCGATCTTATCAATCGCTGTAAGGATCGAATCAGTATATTTAGAAATATCGATTTTTTTCATTATTTTTTTTGCCTAGAGTTGTAACAGTTTATTTTTTAATCGCCAGCAATTAAAATGCCTTTTGACAAGTAATTACAAAACTTTTCAAATTTAAATTGTTTATACTCTCTTTTTTTAATGTATTTAATGTCACGTTGTTATAAGCTTTCGAAACTTCGAGACGAGTCATAAAGTCGGCGACTGTTTTGTTATCTAAGGCAATTCCGCTAATGTTTATATTGGGACCATTTGCGTGAAAGCTTGTAAACCATAATCGTTTAATCGGTTTCCCAATTTCGTCCGGTGAAGTACCAGATTCAAGGGCTGATGTCTGTTCATCTACCATTTTTGTCATATGGTCCAGCAATTTAATCGAAGCTTTCCGATTCGCTTCAATTGTTTTTATCACATTAATTTTGGCATTAAGT
>CP070768.1:1658460-1661448 GCA_020345745.1 Desulfobacterales bacterium | reverse complement strand
GGTCAAAATGCTTATGAGATAACGGAGGAAGATACCCTAGAGTCGATCAAGGCCAAGGGTCTAAATCTGGAATGGGAGCTCTATTCAGACTGTGTAAGGCTGTTTGCCCAAGGTCGTCTGAAAACGGTTAAAATGTCATACACCCTAAAAGGTGGAAAAAGAATACAACGAACGGTTATAAAGGTTTTACCTTCCCTAAAAACTTAGTTTTTCAATTCATAAATGCGGCATGCGTCAATGCACGTCGCGGGCGGAAACCCGCGGAGAACGCCGCTAAACGGAAAAAGATCTATTTATGAATTGAAAAAGTCATAGAACCTTCACCATCAAAGGTATCGCAACAAATGTCCCCAATGAACTGCCTATATTGGTAAAGACGACCACCAGAAGTATCCGGGTAATCTTATTTTTCCAAAACCCTCTGACGGAGACAATGTCCTCTGGCAGTCTTTCGAAATCTTTGACTTTTGGTTTTCGTGAAAATGCCTCCACCAGTCCTGACACCCAGCCGGCAGCGATCATCGGGTTTAGGGAGGTTAAGGGAGCCGCCACAACCGATGAAAGGATCGTTAGGGGGTGAGCCAGTGCAAGGATTGCACCAAGACCGGCCAAGATACTGTTTGCCAGCACCCACCAGGTGATCATGTCCGTTCCGGTATTGGCACCACCGTGAAAAAATCCCCAAACAAATAGCGCTAGGATTAACAAAGGTATAATCCATTTCAGGATGTTTGAGGTCTTTGATTTGGGTGGAACTTGCTCGAGCACCTTAAGATCTATCTCTGTATTCCAACGGCTTTGTATACCCGGTACGTGACCAGCACCGATGACCGCAACAATTTTATCTCCTGGTGCTGTTCGTATTTTATGGGTCAAAAATTGGTCTCTTTCATCGATCAAGATGTCTTTTATCACCGGAAGTGACTTTCCGACATCTGCAAGCAGTGTCTGCAGGACATCCTCTTCTTTCATTTTTTCGATGTCATCTTCGTCGATGTCATCTATTTTTCCAATGGACAACATCAGTTGAAATAAAAGTTTGATTTTATCCCACAATCCCATAAACCGCCATGTTTTTGCAAGCGTGACACGAATGCTTCTGTCGGCAAGATGAATATCGGCACCAACAGCCTCCGCAGCTTCAATGGCTTTTATCATCTCTTCTCCAGGAACAATGTCGAATTTTTGGGCGATCCGTTTTTGAAAGGATGCCAGGAGAAGATTGGAAAGAAGAAGGAATGACTTTTTCTCTTTAATAACTTTGACGATGTCCGTGTTTTGCCACTTGTCTTTTTGGCGAATCGACATGTACCTGGATTCGCAAAGTTCAACGCATACGGTATCCGGTTTTTCCGCCTCGATAACCTCGGTGACCTGGCGAGCGCTCTCTTTTGAGACATGGGCCGTTCCCAAAAGAATGATGTCTTTGCCATTATAACCCAGACGATGCAAATTATTGGGGTTGTTTGTCATATTAATTCGATATATGTTTAACCTAAAAACTATATGAAGATTTTTGGAATTGATGCAATCAATCATAACTATTATATCGATCATGTCAATGCAACTTAAAATCCCCATGAAATTTTTGAGAAGCTGTACTCAATTTCTGATTTTATCGTCTTTTGTTTGTGGAAAACCGGGTGATTTGCATCCGGTAACAAACGCAACGATTACGCAACTAACGTGCTTTTGCCTTTGTCCGCCTAAAATAGGCGGACAAATTCAAGCCATCCCACTCACAAGCGGGATGGTCGTTGACTCAAATAAAGAGAAAGAGACCCACAAGCGATTGGAGGTAGAGCATTTATGTCATACAAGAATCAGCAGGACCCTGACAGTTATTTGATCCAAAAAGAACCTTATTATCTGAGCACAGGTAATGAAATTAGCATGTTTGAAGCTGCTTTTCATGAAAAACTTCCGGTAATGATGAAAGGTCCTACCGGTTGCGGAAAGACACGATTTGTCGAGTATATGTCATACGCTTTAAATCGACCGTTGATTACCGTTGCCTGCCATGAAGATCTATTTGCGTCGGACTTGCTGGGACGCTACCTTTTGGAAAGAGACGAAACCATATGGAATGATGGACCGCTAACTCGAGCCGTACGCGTGGGGGCTATCTGTTACCTGGACGAAATCGTTGAGGCCCGGAAGGATACAACCGTCGTCATCCACCCATTGACCGATGCCAGAAGGACCCTTTCCATCGATAAAAAAGGAGAGATCATAAACGCCCACCCGGATTTTATGATGGTGATATCCTATAACCCGGGATATCAATCGGTCTTAAAAGATCTCAAGCAAAGCACTCGCCAGCGGTTTATATCTATTGAATTCGATTATCCCGAAGCCGAAAAAGAAGCGAAAATTGTTTCCCATGAAGGGGGTATCGAAATGGAAACAGCGTTTCGGCTGGTTTCCCTTGCAGGCAAAATAAGAAACATTCGAGAACATGGTTTAACCGAAGGCGCAAGTACCAGGCTTCTCATTTATGCCGCACAGATGATGAGGAGGGGAATTTCCGCCAATGAGGCCTGCCGATCGGCAATATGTCTTCCGTTAACCGATGATGATCAGTTACAGGAGACCCTCAACGATCTTATCGAAGATATATTTTAATAATCTAATGATTAGAGAAAACCACAAAGAAGACCCCCTTAAAAAGCTTGCTGTTGTCGATCCGGATCTTGCTGCAAGAGTCAATACTGGTCTGCTGGAGAAAGGCGCGCCGGTTGCAGCAGGATTAACCACTTTGATGGTGGAAGAAACGCTGTGGGCTTTGTCTCAGGAAATCGCATTCGGTCATTCAGTGGCGATGGGCTATGTCGATCTTTTCAAAGAAGAAGACCCGGGAAAAATAAAGCAATATAAAGAGCTGGTACGTGAGTTCGGAAATCAAGGCCCAACACTGGGTAAGATAATGGCTATCCACCTGGTTCCGGTGATAAAATTTGGTAGTAAAAAGCTCGTCGAGCGCTTTAT
>CP070768.1:1644828-1658360 GCA_020345745.1 Desulfobacterales bacterium | reverse complement strand
CCTGTTCGTAAAGGTGAGTCGGTTGGGGAAGTATACCTTGGTCGTGTAAAAGGCAAATAAAACCGTTGAAACCCTGATCGATGTATACCGACTCCATAATGGACATTAAATCCCCCCTAAACTTCAGGCCACTAAAAGTACAGATACCTTGCCATGACCTGAAATCCACTGAATTTTCAGATATCAAATTCGAATTGTAAATATCAAGGCACGATTATTTTATAGACTTTTTTCGGAAACCCAAAATATTTCGAGCTTTGATTTATCAACGTCTAAGGGAGAAATCATGAATTCAGGGTGGGAAAATTAAAATCGGTACATACACAAGATATGGGGGTGCTTGGCTATAAATTCATTGGCGAAAAAATGGAACTTTTTTAAGTTGCATTTCGTAAATCATAAAATTTCGGTCTTAATTATGAAAGTTTCATAGGCGGTTATATTTAGACGAAGTTAGGAATGGATTGGATTCAATTTCTCAGACCAGATACGGTTTTACCGCCGAAAACTTAACACTATCGACTTTTTCTTCCACAAGAATGAGGTCTTCATTGTTAGGAGGTGGAGTAAATTCTTCGCCTGGGCAACAAGCCATTGCTTTGAGTTCTTCGGGGGTGAGGGTATGACGGGCCACAATCTGAATTTCAGCAAAGCCCGCTTTTCTCACCTTCTGCCAGTAGTCTTCTTCATGTATAGCCCCTCCCAAGCATCCAGCCCATGTTGCCTGAAATCGCTCTCCCAATTGAGAATCGATTTCCTCATTTAGGACAATATCTGAGATGGCAAGCCGTCCACCAGGTTTCAGTATCCGGAAGGCTTCTTCATAGACTGCATCTTTATCGGGACATAGGTTGATGACGCAGTTGTATGTCTTCAAGAGATATCTTAATTTGTCAGATTATAGCGGTAGGCTATTACTTTATTTGACACCATTTCTCGAAGATGATTTATTTGGCAGGCTTGTAGTTATTCAAAGATCCGTTTATCTTTTTCCCCTTTTCTTCTACGGATAATTTTGCCGTATTTCGGTTGTCTTGGTGTTTGTTTTTCTTTGTTTTGATCTTTAATATTGTGTTCAATCATATCTTTAAGTTTCTCATCTAATTTCCTTCGGTCTACACCGCTACGCTTTTCAATACCATTATTTATGGAAAATAACTTTCTTCTGTCGCTGCCACAACGTCTATTTTTATAAATCGTTTTTACTGTCATGTGAATCCCTCTTGTTGGAAAAAATCTCTTATATAATTATATATCGGTTATCTGGAAGAAATCTTTAGAAAAGCATTAGCGGTCTAGGTGACAATAATCGTAAGAATTGGTAGCAACCTTAATCGGGTGTTGTGTTCTTTGCCGATATTAGGGCCATATGATTGATTAGCAAACCTGGTGATATCGGTATAGATTTTAGGTGTGAAATTCCGGTCTTTTGTTGCAGGTAGAGCTGATTTTCTACCACAACGCACAACTTTCAATATCTTATATGGTCACAGAATAAAAGCGGTCAGGGAAAAATACAGCCGCATTTATTTTAACTTTTTCATCATTTGAATTCCCGGTGACAGTTTCGCATACGGTTTCCAATATCCCGAACTTCATGGCCCACCACATTCAAAAGACCCGATGTCTTTGCCTGGTTGAGATTATCCAGATGATCCATAAATTCTTCCATGGCATCTTCCATATCCGGGTCCGCTATTCTGAAAAAGGCCTGTGAGCTATCGAAGAGCGCTTCGAGGTCTGTTTGTTCAGGCAATTGATGATCTTTGACCGACCGAGAAATATTCTTATAAGCACGCATCATTCGTTTTTTAATTGATTTTTTAGAGTCATGCCAATCATCCAGTGCTTTGCGATCGTCTTGGTCGTAATCTTTCAGTGTGGACCAGCGAAATTTCAGTTTGGCTTCAAATCGGCCTTTTTTCTCTTTAAACTGAATTTTAGCGTCGATTTCATCAGGGACCGACCATGCCCTATTTTTCGATGAAAAACTACCCTTTCGAATCCGGTGAGCAAGGTCCTCAAACTGTTTTGCCAGTTCTTCTCTGCCCATTTTTTTTTCAGTGTATTCTTTCACGATAATCTTAATCCTTTTTTGAAATATTTTCTAGCTGGAATCCTCAATCAATTTAGTTTTAGAGAGGCCTTAGTATGTGAAATCTCTTGCCAGTATTTTAAATCCGTATTATTAAAAATATCATATAAAGGTTTTAGTCAAGTCAAGCGATTATTATTTTAGGCTTTTTAGGAAACGGGTCTTGTTTTGAATGGTTTGCCATTTTTGGTTTTATTGATCTATGTAATGAGCAAGCATTGAATTCAGATTGGCGCATAGGTCAAAAATTTCACAAATGGAGAGGGTTGCATTTTTAATATCATTATCGTATCTCATTATTTGTAAAAATAGATACTTGCAAGATACCGACAAAGAATTAAATTAAGGGTTGGATCACCAAAAAATAAAATAATTAAACGAGGCATTAAACGATATGGAAAATCGAAAAAATCAGATACACGACCTGGTTATTGAGAAATACTCTGAGATTGCCAAAGGAGAAAGAGAAGGGCCTATCTCTTCGTGCTGCGACGGGGCAACTTCCCTTACCACCATCAAGGAGCTTGGAAAAGTGCTTGACTACAAAGAAGAGGATCTCCTTTTAGCACCCGGTGAAGCAAACCTCGGTCTGGGCTGTGGCAACCCCATCAGTATGGCAGGTTTAAAACCCGGAGAGACAGTATTGGACCTTGGCAGCGGAGCGGGATTTGATGCCTTCCTGGCGGCTAAGCAGGTAGGCGAGTCTGGAAAGGTGATCGGTATGGATATGACCCTGGAAATGGTACAGAAAGCCAGGGCTAATGCCAATAAGCTGAACCTAGCCAACGTGGACTTTCGCATGGGGAAAATCGAGAAGCTTCCCGTTGCTGACAGCTCTGTGGATGTGGTCATATCCAATTGTGTGATAAACCTTTCTCCCGATAAATCCGCCGTTTTCGGAGAGATCTACAGATCTCTTAAACCAGGTGGCCGTATCATTATTTCCGACGTTCTTCGCTCCGGGGAGATCCCGGAAGCGTTTCTGAATAACCCGGCAGCTTATACCGGCTGAGTGGCGGGTGCCATTTCACCCGGTGAGGTGAAAGCAATTCTTTCTGACTTGGGGTTCCAGAAGATCAACATTAAGCCCAAGGATCAAAGCGAAAAGATCATACGAGGGTGGAATGTGGGTGAGGGTGCGGAGAAAGTGGTATTTTCGGCCTACATTCAGGCGGTAAAGCCTTTATGAACAGCAAAAAAGGCTGTAATGACGTAAAGATTTGACCGGCCTGCTCCCCACCGCGAAGTACTCCCGCAAGGGAGAACCCCCGCCTTTTGAGGCATGGTTCAAAGGGAGCTATATTAAACTGACTTGACCTTGCCCTCTTGCAAGAAAGCACGGGTTTCAAATCCACCAAATTTTGATCCAGTATTATTAGGTATCTTTTCCGTTTAATATTCAAATGAGTTGGTGAAGGCACAATAAAGCTAAATTTAAAACGTCAAGATATTTCCGATGAAACTGAAACCAAAACACAAGTTAAAACCAGTCGTGCTTACAGTCTTTATTCTTTCAAGCATATGGATGCTTACGCTATCCGAGATGTACCGTTTCTTTGTTCCCGATGCGATGATCGGAATACAAGCAGCATTGGCGAGTTCGCCCTACGGAATCCTCGGTCAGGCAGCCCCAGAGCTAAATCTAAACACGTGGATCGATGGAAATGGAAACCCGATTGAACCCATCAGACTAAACGACTATATCGGCAAAGTCGTTTATCTTTATTTCTTCCAAGACTGGTGACCGGGATGTCGGACAGTTGGGTTCCCAACTCTTAGGCAATTAACGGACGCGTTAAAGGGGAATGATCAGGTTAAATTTTTAGCGGTGCAAACGGTATTCGAAGGATATCGATTCAATACGCAGGATAAACTTCGGCAAAACCAGTTAAAATACGCTGTGAAAATTCCCATGGCGCATGCGGTCGGGAATCCTGATACCAGTGAGATTCCGGAAATCATGAGAAATTATCGGTCGGGAGGTACGCCGTGGACAGTTATTATCGACCCGAGCGGAAGAGTCGTTTACAATAGTTTTCATATTAAAGTAGATCAAGCTGTTGCCTTGATTGAACTGCTGATTGTAAAGGGGAAATGACGTCTATACCTGAGCATGCGAAAAAGTGGTGTACTCCAGAGTCTGATGTTATGATCCAATAAGAAGTAAAATTTATCAGTTCACAAGTATAATTGATAGTTAAGAAAAGATTAAGCAACCTGTTGTTAAAAACAGCCTTGCAGAAGTGAGAGCTGTACAGGCCTATGATAATGTTATGAAAGAATATCGATCGGTTCCTTTTGTCCCGGACGTAAAAGCCGATTTGACAGATTATGTCCTTGAGAAAGGTATAGATGGAATCTTCTATTATATGGCCAAAGAAGAAGCTGCTATCCGAACGAATCCAACCAAGCGAACGACTGATTTGCTAAAGCGTGTATTTGGTGCGCTATAAATCTTTTGAAGTATTCGAAACGTTCGATGATCGGATGTTTTTAATCATAAAATAGGCACGAACATATAAAAATTCCAAAAGGCCTGTTTTAATGGACAATGACGTGTGTTTTTTTCTATACTTCTCTGATTCAAGATATTTTGCTTTATCCGATTTTCGAGCTCGACTGATTGGGAGACCCTCGAATTACTAAAAACCAACCTTTATAGAATTGGAAAAAAGTATGAACGAGCATATAGAATCACGTTATCGAGCGGTGGTTGAGAATCAGACTGAAATGATTTGTTGCTTTCTGCCGGACGGAACGATCACCTTTGTTAACGATGCTTACTGTCGATTTTTTAACAAGAAGCGCAAAGAATTAATCGGAAACAAGTTTATGCCCTTTATTCCTAAAAGTGATCGCAAAAAGGTGTTTGAAACTATCTCCTCTCTGAGTCCGGATGCTCCAATCGCTACTCATGAACATCCGGTTTTGACCTCTGACAATAAGTTGTGCTGGCACCGATGGACCAATCGGGCAATATTTAATGGTCAGAATGATGTGTTGGAATACCAAGCAGTAGGTTGGGATATAACTGATCGCAAGCTGGCTGAAGAAGCGCTGCAGGAGAGTGAGAGGAAATTCCGCAGTTTGGTAGAGACAATGAACGATGGGTTAGGGATACAAAATGAAAAGGGTTTGATAACCTATGTCAACGACAAGTTTTGCCTGATGTTGGGCTATAAACCAGATGACTTTATTGGAAAACCAGTAAGTGCTTTCCTTGATGATAAAAACAAACAGATATTGAAAGACCAAATATCAGAACGAAGAGAGGCTAAGATAACTCCTTATGAGATCGAATGGAACAAAAAAGATGGCAATAAGATAACTACGATAATGTCGCCACAAGCTATCTTCGATGAAAAAAAACAATTTAAGGGTAGTTTCGCGGTGATTACTGACATATCAGATCTCAAACGAGCAGAAAAGGCCTTGGAAAAGGCCCACGATGAGCTTGAACAACGGGTAGCGGAACGAACCAAAGAGCTGGAGATTAAGACTAAAAGCCTTGAGGAACTCAATACAGCAATGAAGGTTTTGTTAGAAAAGAGGAAGGAGGACAGAATATTATTAGAAGATAATGTGCTGACCAATGTCAGAGAATTGATAGGGCCGTTGTTTGATAAAATGAGAGAAACCGAATTGAATGGTCACCAGGAAATGATATTAAGTATTTTAGAGACTAATTTAAACGAAATCACGTCACCGATTACACGGAAATTATCCTTGAAACATTTGAGTCTGACCCCTACTGAAATCAAGATTGCCAATCTAATAAGGCATGGAACGACAACCAAAAAGATAGCAGAATTTATGAATAGTTCTCCGCGGACAATCGACACTCACAGGAAGAATATCCGTAGAAAAATCGGTTTAGGAAAGAAGAGAGCAAATCTTAGGTCTTACCTTTTATCCCTTCATTAAAACTGAACATCACCGCTTGAACAAGGGGTTTTTATCGTCAGATGAATTTATCCAGGCTATTAATTACAGGCTCTAGTGGAAGGATTGGCTCCATTTTGGCAGCAGGTTTGTCTGACTTATTTGAGGTTTTCGGAGTTGATCTCGTTGCCTCGCCAAAGATGCGAACATTTATAGCAGACATTTCAAATCATGAGCAGTTATCTAACGTCTTACAAGGGATAGGGCCACTACCATACATCGTTCATCTTGCCGCCGATCGCCGAGTTGACGCTGAGTGGGACTCTGTCCTTAAAAACAACATTATAGGGACCAGAAACCTATATGAGGTGGCAAGAGAAAATCAAGTCAAGAAGATTGTTTTTGCGAGCTCTAACCACGTCACTGGTGCATGTGAGGGCATCTCCCCTACCTTGCAGAAACCGTCCGGGCCTAAAACGATCACAACAAGAGATCCAGTTAGACCGGACAGCGACTATGGGACGAGCAAGGTTTTTGGTGAAACTGTTGCAAGGCAGTACTATGAGCTTTATGGGATACACTCAATTTGCCTCAGAATCGGTAATGTTCTGGCGGAAGACAAACCCGGCAATAATGAAAGAGTCAAAAAGACATGGCTAAGCCATAGGGATCTGGTTCAACTGTTCAAAAAGAGTATTCTTTCCAATGTAAAGTTTGGTATCTACTATGGTGTATCGAATAATAGAGATAGATTCTGGGACATTTCCGATGCACGTGAGGAGATTGGTTATTACCCCGAGGACAATGCGTCAAATTTTCCCTAAATATAAGCATTACTCAATAGAGACAATTTTTCATCGACTGGGTTGAACATTTTACAAAATATGAGTGCATTAGTAGTCAGCGATTTGCATATAGGATCTCACCACTTTTTATATGAGGACTTTGAATGTTTTCTACGAAATGTTCCTGAAGATCACGAACTTATCTTAAATGGGGATATTATAGACAATCCTTATGAAGATTTGCAGCCGCCGCATAAGGGGATCCTTGAACTAATAAAACAGATCTCTTACCGTCAAACAGTCGTTTGGGTACGAGGCAATCATGACAATGGCTATAAACCTAGTGAGCTTGAGAAGGTCCACTTTAAGCATTTTCACAACGTAAAACATAGATTATTGATCGCCCATGGGAACGATTTCGATGAGATCATGCCTATAAACCAAACCTTTATGAAGGCTTTTAAATGGATGCATAACTTGCGAGTTAAATTGGGAGCAAAACCCGTGCACGTGGCCAAATATGCCAAGAAATGGGAGCTCTTTTACAGGTTCCTGCGAAAAAATGTAATGATCAACGCAGCAAATTGTGCCATAGAAAATGGTTATGAAGCGGTCACCTGTGGCCATACTCATTACCCTGAAGACAGGATTTTCAATGGCATCAGGTACATTAACACAGGGGCTTGGACCGAAATTCCAGCATTTTACCTTCACGTAACCGATAATGAAATAACGCTAAACAGTATGGACCATCCCTGTTATCTTTCGTCAAGCCATTTTACTTTACCCACTGCAATCACGGAAAATAAAATTAAAAAAATTTCATGTATTGGCAAAATAGGTCGGGTTTGAAGTCGCCAAATAGAATAGACATGATATCCGCATTTTTCAAAAAAACATCCCGTCTCCTGGCTTGATCAATCCCATTAAATTTGAATTCCCCGTTGCTTGCAGCGCGGGATGAATTGAGCCTCTTCGCCCTAAAGGTCGGCCTCCCGGCATGGAACTTTTGTTTTTTATATAGTTTCTCTCGATCCGCCTTATAAAGCAGGGTTTACGGGAAGCAGGCCGGTCAAATAGGGATAGGAATGTTAGCTTTTTGCGTCAGTAGCGACAACATCGCGTTATATAAAATCGTGGCACGGTTTTATTGCTTCTTTGGCTAATAAAAATATTTGAAGTTCTAACTTCTCTATGGTACCCAAAATTCAAGAGCGAAATATCATCTTGCCAAACGAATTTCGTCTTATTTTAATTCATTGCCGATGAATACACCTACTGTTAATTGAAAATACAGAGTGTTGCCAACTAAAAATTTCTTTTCGAACAATTGAAAAAGATTAACAAAGGAACTTGAACAGTGAAACATACAGACAGTTTAGGTAAAACTATTCTTGTAGTGGACGACGATCCGGCCACTATAAAAATTATGACGGCAATCCTTGGCAAAGGCGGATATCGAGTTTTCAGCGCCAGAGATGGTTCGGAATGTATTGAAATGACAAAAGACGTGAAACCAGACTTAGTAATCCTGGACATCGATATGCCGAAAATGAACGGTATCGAAGCTTGCACGATTCTAAAGAATGACCCTAATACAAAGGACATTCCGATTATTTTTTTAACCGGACTTCCGGGTGATGATACGTTGAAGGTCGCGTTTGATTGCGGAGGAACAGATTATGTGCGCAAACCGATTAATCGTGTTGAACTGCTGTCAAGGATTAAATCTGTTCTAACCAACCAAAGGCTAAACAAAATTCGTTTGGAGAAAGAGAAATTGATAGGTATTCTGGAGATGGCAGGTGCAGTCTGTCATGAATTAAATCAGCCGCTGCAATCGATCTCCATAATCTTTGAGATAATAATGGAAGATCTGTCAACCAATACTGGAATTCACAAGTATGTTGATGAAATTAAGCAAGAGATTGATAGAATGGGCATAATGATGAAGAAACTGATGCATATCACGAAATACGAGACTCGCGAATACATTCGTGGACAAAAAATTATCGATATTGACAAAGCATCGAGTGCATTCATATATGACGGGCATATTCCTGAACGCAGATCCGGCGATGAAAGGAGAGGCGGACGCGATAGAAGACGAATACCAAGAACATCAGCATAACGACGATTAGTTAAATAGGACCGGTCAGCAATGGCTTCGATGGTTTCACCAGACCTTTAAATATCTAGGATGACGCGCAAATATCAGGGCGCTAAGAACGTTGTGATATCTTTTTTTAAAAGGGGCCAATCCATTTCACAGGGTTTGCCCTTTCCGCTTTTATGGTATATATTAGGAATCAATAATTCCCGAAAATGCATGTTTCAGGCAAGCAATCATGCATTGGTGCCAATAAAATTTGCTTCTATATATTTTGTTGTTTTCCATCGTCTAACCCGATTCATCGGAGGATTATCAAATGGCCAGGAAACCAACCTATGAAGAATTAGAACAGAAGGTTAAAGAGTTAGAAAAAGAGATTGCTGAACACAAAAACTTCGAAGAGTCTTTAAAAGAAAAGGCGCATTTGAACAACATCCTCCTAGATGCTATCCCTTTTGTAGCTCTACTGATTCGTCCAGACACGCGTGAAATCGTTTGTTCTAACGAAGCTGGCAGAAAAGCTGGCGCAGTTCCAGGAACCGCCTGTTATGAAACGTGGGCACAGAGGGATAAACCGTGCCCATGGTGTTTAGCTCCGGAAGTTTGGGCGACAGGTAAACCTAAACATCTAAAAGTCGAAACGTTTTATATTACATGGGATGCTTACTGGTACCCGATTGATGAGGATTTGTACTTACACTATGCCTTTGATATAACAGATCCAAAAAAGAAGAAAAAACAAATTAAGCAAGCACCAAAATAGAAACCATTAGCCCTGTTTCATTTTTATGGCATATTAAACCGCGCGAATTGATTTTAGTGCGTGCTGTGGCAAGGCATCATTGTTAGCTTATTCTTATGGCATGAGACTGTGGCAAGGATTCTATGGTTTGTTACTCGATGCACCAACGCCCATCGATCGTTTAATTTTTACTTGCACGGAATTAAAAACCGGCCCACCACCAATTTTTTGAATCGTACCTGGAACCAAAGTATTCGATAAGTGTTTCACCCTGCCGAGCGCGGAGAAATGTATCTTATTACTTCTTTGAGTATGATAAAGCATAAGACTTTAAGAAAGCTGTTGACAATCCAATAGTTGTATAATACAACTGTTGATATGGTAAACTACCGCTGGTTTGAAAATGGAAACACAAAAAATAAGATCTTTCAGGAAACTATTGCGGTTGTTTGAGAGGCTGACCGCCCACCAGCTCAAAGAGGATAGTTGCTGCCAAGGAGTCACCCTGACGCAATGCCACACTATTTTGGAAATTGAAGAACTGGGTCAAGCGACGACTGTTGAGATTTCGAAACGGCTCGGTCTGGATAAAAGCACGCTGAGCAGAACCATCGACGGCCTGGTGAATATTGGCCTGGTGGAAAGGTCTCCAAATCCATCCGATCGACGGTTTACAATTCTGTCACTCACGGAACACGGACAGCACGTGGCTGACCAGATTAATCGATCAAATGATGACTATTTTGGCCAGGTATTTAAGCATGTAGAAATCGACAGATATGATGAAGTTATAGATAATTTTGAGCGTCTCGTACTGGCGATGCGTGACCATCAGGATAGCTTAAAGGAGACAACGAGTTACCAGCCAATTATTGAAAAAGAGAAAGCACGATGAACAGCAGAGAATATTTTGAAAAAGTAGCCGATCGATGGGACAACATGAGGTCCGGTTTCTTTTCAGAAGAAGTGCGCGAAAAAGCATATAAAGTTGCCGACATTAAAAAAGGCAAGCAAGCAGCAGATATCGGTGCGGGTACCGGATTCGTTACTGAAGGACTCGCCCGGGAAGGTCTCGATGTTATTGCAGTGGATCAATCCAAAACAATGATGGAGGAACTGAAAAGGAAGTTTCCAGAAATTGACTGCCGACAAGGTGAAGCAGAGAATTTGCCTGTGGCGAACGAAACCATGGATTACGTGTTCGCCAACATGTTCCTCCATCATGTGGAAAGGCCAGAAAAGGCTATCAAAGAAATGACCCGAATTTTAACCAGCGGCGGTCGGCTTGTAATTACAGATCTGGACGAGCATAGCTTCGAGTTTCTGAAGAGGGAACATCATGACCGATGGATGGGGTTTAATCGCGAAGCTATTGCGCAATGGTTCAAAGACGCAGGCTTAAGAGATGTGAAGGTTGAATGTGTCGGCCAGAGTTGCTGTGCGGAATCTTGTAATGGAACGGATTCGGCAAAGGTATCGATTTTTATAGCAAGTGGAATAAAACTGTATAAAAGTAGTTGAGTTGATTAACATGACATCAGTTGTTGAACGAAGCAGAAAACTGTTTGATTCAGGCCTGTACTGAGCTGAGAGTGTCCTTTCGGCAGTTGCCGAAGAATATAAGATTCAATCTGATTTAATTCCAAAAATCGCCACTGGTTTTTGCGGAGGCATGTCAAGGACCGACGGGCTTTGCGGAGCCTTGATCGGCGGTATCATGGCATTGGGCATCCTATTCGGTCGTAACTCAGCAGGTGACTCTCACTATAAGATCTACGCTCTTACAGAGCGATTGATCCATGATTTTGAAAACCACTTTGGTTCCAGAAATTGTTCGGACCTTCTAGGCTGTGACATCAGCACAAATGAAGGTGATGCAATTTTCAAAAGAGACCAATTAGGAGAAACATTCTGTTTAGATGTTACGGTCAAAACCACCGCCATGGTTCTGCAGGTGCTTGAAGATCAGGATGATATAAAACATACGTTGATCAAGCATTAATGCGTTAAGCTTAATTTGAATACCAGAGGTAGGGAATGGTAAAATAAAGCTACACAATTGACATGAGCCGGTTAAATATATCTGATGATATGTTTGAAAGTGTCAATTACCTTCATAATTTACCTCCTTTCAATTTATGGGTTTGACTTTTGCCGTACTTTTAAGATAAATCTATGTTATGAATATGATGTATGCAGCGTGCTAAGAGTTATATGAGCATGTGTGCTTGGCAAGTGATCTGCACTTTCTAGAAAGGAGAAAAAACATGAACAAAGGAGATTTAGTCAACGAAGTTTCCAAGGTCTTAAAAACCAAGAAGGATGCTCAGGCAGCCGTGGATTGTGTTCTCTCAAGCATTACCAAGGCATTGGAGAAAGGGGAGGCTGTATCACTGATTGGATTTGGTACATTTAAAGTAGCTGACAGAAAAGCTCGTAAAGGCCGAAATCCACAAACAGGGGAAGAGATAGATATTGCGGCAAGCAAAGTCCCAAAATTCGTTGCAGGAAAGGCTTTAAAAGAAGCTGTGAAATAATTGTTCGTTTTTGAATAAGGGCACTCCATTAAATATAATGGAGGCCCTTTTCTTATTGAACCCTGTAACCATGGGTACTGCAACCATCTTGAGATATACTGATTTCTCCAACATACTTAGTTAAAAGTGATGAACAAAACGTAGGTTATACTTCTCGAATTCTGGCCGGTTTTCTACGTTGGATTCAAAATAGGCATTAAAGAAAAGATGGGTGTTCTGGTTAACGTGATATATCAACCCCGGACCAATGGCGAAAACCTGCTCACGCCTGTTGTTTACATCGTTTCCGTTCAATTGGGTGTCTGTAATCTGCTTCAGATAGTAACCGTTTATTCCCACTCGTAACTGTTTGGGCAGCACTTCATAGGCCATTGTATAATTGAGATGGATTGCCTGCCCGGCCTGGGTGTCATCGGCTCCAAGGGCGACAAAGTTTCTGTTGGGATCGTCATTTTCGTCATTCCAAAGATAGTGTATTCGTGTGGAAGCCGTCAATTTTGGTGTGATAAACAGGGTCGCTGACCAATAGGGATTAAAGGAAAAGTGGTTGCTTCCGGGATTGAGTTCCCGATTCGCATCGTAATCTCCGGTGGGAAAGATCAGCTGAAATTCAACGCGGTGCATAAGAATAGGACCCTTTGCTCCCATAATCGGGTCCCATTGCAGAAAAGGACCGATAAGAATATCACCCAATCCTGAACCATTGTCCTCCGGGAAGCCAAAGGTGTTCGGCACACCATATCGCATATTGATTGAAGCATATGGAACCATAAAGTTCAGCCCCCATTTTCCGCCAAAAAGCAGATCTTGATTGGACTGGTAGATAAATTGAGAGAGAAGGACCTGGGCGTTAAGATCTTCATCAGCAAAAGATGGTAGGGCAGAATTTCCTTCGTTGTTTTTGAATTCATCAGAAGTAAGAAACTGCAAATATTGTGTAAAGTAAAACCCAGGGCCGGCAGGAGGTCCACCGTCCAAAAAACTGGTAAATCCTAAATTTAACCCCAACGGCAGTTCGTACGCTTGTACAGGTCCTGTCAACAACAGACCGACAAATAGGCAGCAAACAAAAAAAATAGCACTGATACGCTTCATTACGGATCCTCCTTTGGTTAGATTTTTGAAAATAACAGAGCAACGCACGGTATCATAAGAAAATATTTTCTACAACCTTTCTTTGTTCACTCCCCTTGAAGGGTTTAAATAATGGACTCACTTAAAACGTTTTTCTGACCTGACACATCGTAAAACAGAAGATAATTTTCAAGGATGCTAGCCACCGTGAACATCTGCTGAGACTTTCGAAAAGCCTTAAATCTATGATTCAATCACTGCATTGCTGCAGGCCTGCTCAATTCAGTACGGGCAAGTCGTAGCT
>CP070768.1:1638145-1644728 GCA_020345745.1 Desulfobacterales bacterium | reverse complement strand
GGTTAAACCACGCCTGATATTCAACAGTTTCTCCGGCAAAACATTGTTTGTAATGGTCTTCCATCACCGTTTCAAAGAATTCTTGGCCAAACAGTTCGGGGACGGAATGTCCTATGATTTCATTTATCGGTTTGTTTAGAGCCTGACTGTAAGGTTCATTGGCATATTGGTAAATGAAATTTCGATCCACCAGGCCTACAGGATTATTCGTGCTTTCGACGATATGTTGAAATTGTCTTATCTTGGTCTCTGCCTTTCGACGTTCGGTAATATCTATCGCAATACCGGAATGTAATTTACGACCAGGCACCGGCAGCTTTGCATGGTAAATTTCGCACAGGAACTCTTTCCCCGAAGCGTTTTTGTGCATCCATTCGAAGGGTTTTGGATTTTCGCTTAAGACCTCTTGAATCTTTTCTTGTACACTTTCCTCGCTAGCACGACCATTGGGTTGCACCGGAGGACTGACATCAAGAGGTCCCATACTGATCAATTCTTCTCGTGTGTGTCCAAACAGCCGTAAAGCAGCTGTATTGGCATCCACAAATTTTACAGTTTCAATGTCGATAACAACCATCGCCTCTGGAGCTTTTTCAAACAGAGTTTTATACTGAGCCTTGCTTTCTCGTAATTCTTTCTGACTCTGTTGCCCTGCCGTGACTTTTTCTTCAAGTTCTCTAACTCGCTGTACCAATTGTTCGTAGGTTGGTTTACTTGACATTATTAAACCTCCAGAAAAAAAGAAAAGGTTCATACTATTTAAGCGCATAACACCTTGTATGAACCTAATTATTCAAAGCAGGACTTCTTTTAGTAATTTATTATTACCTAAGCGGATGAATTATCATTTAAGAGCATTGTACATAGTTAGCTGTTGATTTGCAAGATAGATAGAGTTGTTTTGGATATGAGAATTCCAAATGAAAAGTTGAGAATTAGCGAATTTATAAAATATTGAGTTGTACGGCCAAAATTGAATTATCGTAGTAAATGAGTTGATCTCTAAGATACGTTTTACTTATCTTTGGCATTGAAGGTTTTATGACGCTTGACTGACATTGCAGTTATCTTAGACCTGAAAAAAGGAGGGCGGCATGGGAGATTCGATTGAGTTTTACAGTTGCCAAAAATATATTTTACTCTTCTAAGCATACCTCGATTGTAAAACTTCCGAAATCTGTTTTGAATGGTATAGCAATTTTAGGACCTTTGGTCATGGCTTCGAGCTTATGGTTTTTGCCGGTAATAACCGTAGGAATGGCTCCTTGAAACACCTTGCCTATTTCCGCTAGTTCTTTTCTGGCCTGACCGGATATCATATTGGTCAATTCCCCTACAGCGTCTGAAATTTCGCTATTTATTTCCTTCATCTCCTCCCCGAACATGTTGGAAACAATTTTTAAAATGCATAACTCATCAAAGGTAACGGCAACAGTACCGTTTGTCTCGCCGGTAATGCCAACTATATCGGAAACATCTCCCTGGACAACCGAATCTTTTTTGAGATATGGTTTTCCAGCTTCAGATTTAACAAAGGCCATTGTTTCAAGAATATTTAACGTCGCATTAATAAACGGATTAATAATATTCACATCCATAATCAATCCTCGGTAGTCACAAATTAAAATGTAGAATCAGTTAAGAAATGAAAATCAGCTTTCAAACACCTTATTCAGCTTTTCGCTTACTGTTTCGGCTGTGAATGGTTTCACGATGTAATTGCTGACGCCTGCCTTGACTGCCTCGACGATATTATCTTTCTGGGCTTCAGCGGTAACCATTATAAAGGGCAAATCTTTTAGTTCATCATCTGATCGGATCTCTTTTAAAAGATCGATGCCCTGCATCTCCGGCATATTCCAGTCACATAATATCAGATCGAATTTTTCCTTTTTCAACACTTTTAAGGCACTTTTACCATCATCGGCCTCACTGATGTTAGTAAAACCGATCTGTTTGAGAATGTTTCTTAAAATCCTTCTCATGGTGGCAAAATCATCGACAATGAGAACTTTCATATTTAAATCCATAATACCTCAATCTCCTTGTACAAATTAAATCTAAAAGGATATCCACAATTTAAGCGTATGCTTTAATTGATAGCGCCCAGGAAAAGCTGTTAGTCTGTCTATGTATAAAAAACCTGAAATAAGCTAAGCTCCACGTTACAAAGGAAGGTTAAAAATAAATTGGCATTTTTCAATGTCAATATATCTATCGACATTTATTCTAAAACCTTTAGGGAAATTTTATTTCAACTCGCAGTAGATCGAATTGAGATATACGTTACATCTCTAAAATCCCTGCTTAAAATAATTGGACAGTTCAGATTTATCCTTCGATCGTATATCTTGTGTTTTGTCCATTTCCCTTTTAACTTGTTTTCAAATGAAAACTTAAGGGCGAAATCATTACACCGGTTTGAAAAAATAATAAAATTAAATAACACCAGAAATAGTGGTTTGATAAAATAGTTTAGGCCGGTTAATGTAAAAAGAATTCAAAAGAGATTTGGTTGTCATCAAATGATCAATCTATTTTTCCGATTAATGAATCCCAGAAATATTAATCCTCGTTCCTCAATGGAAATCAATGGGGTTTAATTGTTGACCCAACAATTTTCGTAACAATTGCAATCCCGACAACTCACCTAAAAGACTGGACATTTACGAACTGATGAATATTTTTTAATATAGTCTAGTAGAATTCAATACTGCAAGGTAAAATCATAAACATCTTGCTGTAAACAACAACAGAAAAGATTCTTCTAAAAAGATGCTGAATCGGAGACTGAGAAACTAATGTCAGCGGAAATTATTACAATACTGGTGATCTTAGCAGCTGTAATTGTGTTGCTTGTAACAGAGTGGATGCCTTTGGAGGTTTTAGCACTATTCGTTTTGGGTGTTCTGGCGATCACGGAGATTGTCAGTCCCACCGAAGCCTTGGCCGGATTTAGCAACCCAGCTGTGGTGACCATCTGGGCGGTGTTTATTCTCAGTGGTGGTCTGACTCGTACCGGGATCGCCAATAGCCTCAGTCGCCAATTGATGAAGGTTGCTGGACGTAAAGAATCGGTTTTGGTGCTAGTCATCATGGTTATTGCTGGCGTACTTTCGGCATTTATGAACAATGTTGCCGTGGCCGCTCTCATGTTGCCGGTTGTAATGGATATTGCACGCAAATCAAAACGACCTCCTTCAACCTTGTTGATGCCACTTGCTTTCGGGTCTTTGCTCGGAGGACTAACCACCATGATCGGCACACCACCCAACATCCTGGTCACTGAAGCGCTGCGCGAAAACGGCCTTACACCCTTCAAACTGTTTGATTTTACTCCGGTGGGCCTGGTGGTTATGTTTTCTGGTATTATATTTGTCGCCTTTGTCGGAACACGTATTCTGCCTAAACGTAGCGTTGTCGAGGAGACTTCCAGAACACACCGGGATTTTCGATCACAGTATTAACTACAAGAGCATTTGTTTCAGATCAAAATACCGGCAGATTCGATCTTGGTGGATAAAACGTTAGCCCAAAGTCGCCTGGGCTCCGGATTAGACCTTAAGGTGGTCGGCATCACTCGAGGCAAGCAGACACTGTTGGCCCCTGATATAAACGAAACCATTCAGCCAAATGACGTACTGATTGTTGAGGGGCGAGTAAATCGGGTTCAGGAACTGAACCATTGGGGCCAATTGTTGATCGAAACCAAGACCATTGGCGTCGATGATCTTTTCGCCCATGGTATGCAGGTTGCCGAGCTTCAGCTCAGCCCTAACACTGTTTATGCTGATCAGACTTTGTCTAAAATCGGCTTTCGCAATCGCTTTGGTCTCAATGTGTTGGCAATTCAACGAAAAGGACACCAAATTGATGAGAATTTAAAAGTCCAGTCGCTTAAAGCTGCTGACATTTTGCTTGTCCATGGTCCGGCGGAGCAAATGAAGACGTTAAAAAACGATACCAATTTCCTGCCGCCAAAACAATTGATTCCGGATATGCTGCGGAGCAACTATCTGCTTGATAAACGCTTGCGCCAACTAAGGGCACCCAAAACCTCTAAACTCATAGGGTTAAACTTAAAGGAAAGTCGTTTGGGTGACGCTGTCGATATACAGATTCTTTATATTGTTCGCCAAAATGGAAACGCTTTTGTCCCCACATCCAACGACTCTTTTGAACCCGAAGACCGCCTGGTTGTATCTGGATCCTCCGACATGATTTCCATCCTGCAGATGCAGGGACTAGAAGGTGTTTTTGTCGAAGACCAATCTCACCATTTGGATCTGTCGATGCTTGAAGACGATCATGTGGGATTAATTGAGGTGATGCTCTCTCCACATTCGGTACCATCCGATATAACTTTAGGTCAGATGAATTTTCGAGAAAAATACGGTTTGACTGTACTTTCCATTTGGCGAAAAGGTCGTGCCTATCGTTCCCGCCTACGTAATATGCCCCTACAGCTGGGCGATGCCTTATTGTTGTACGGTCCTTGGAAAAAATTGATCGCTTTGGGTAGGGAGCCTGATTTTCTCGTTCTTACCGAAATCGCTCAAGAAGTTCCCAGAGAAGAAAAATCTAAGCTTGCCTTGATCATTATGATAGCTGTGCTATTGCCGGTAATTTTGGGCTGGCTCCCCATTTACATTGCTGTTGTTATCGGTGCCGCTTTCATGGTCTTAACAAAATGTTTAACCATGGAAGAAGCCTATCGCTACATTGAATGGAAAGCAGTGTTTTTAATTGCCGGAATGTTGCCGCTGGGCACAGCTTTAGATAAATCCGGTGCCGCCCGTCTTTTAGCCGAGAGTGTTGTGAGTTTATTGGGACCTTTAGGTCCGTATGGCGTGTTGTTTGGACTCTTGGTGATCACTTTTATTGCAACCAGTATTATTCCTACTGCTGCTTTGGTGGTGCTCATGGTGCCGATTGCCTTGGAAACCTCCGCCGGCCTGGGTATATCTCCACATGCCTTGATGATGGGCATCGCTATGGCTGCATCTTCCAGCTTCACATCCCCCATCTCGCATCCTGCTAACGTTTTGGTGATGGGGCCAGGCGGTTACCGTTTTACTGATTATCTGAAAGTCGGTTTCCCATTGACCTTAATCGTACTGCTTGTGCTAATGTTGATTCTGCCTATTTTCTGGCCATTAACGTCTTGACTTTTTATTAGCAAAAGCCATTTATAATCTATATCAAGTGAAAAGCATAAGGTGTTGTAGTGGCAGATCTATCTGAAATATTAAAGATTTAGGTCCTCAACCGTAACTATCCAACGTAACAATCATTTTCAAGATTTATTTCCTAAACCTTAAACTTTTCGACCTTCAAATATTCAACGTCTAAGGGAGAAACCTTAAATTCTTTAGGGAAAAATTAGAATTGGCGTACATACTACATGTTGTGGTGTTGGTCATAATTTCATTGGCGGAAAAATGGAATTATTATTAAGATGTAGTTCCGAAATCTTGAATTAGATTGCTGTAGCAATCTCAAAATCACATACCAGTGGTACATGGTCTGAGAATTTAATTTGTGGTATCTGAAAACGGGTGACTCTAATTTCCGGGCTATGAAAAATATAATCGAGTTGTCTACGCGGCGACCTGCTTGGGTGGGAGGGCTGTCCTTTATCGTTGGCAGTCTTTAACCCGCTGGCTTTAGCAAACAATTGTAATTCTCGATCACCCCAGAATACATTAAAATCCCCTGAAACAATGACTGGTTTTTCTACATTTTCTACCATCGAATGGAGTTCTTGAAGCTGGTATTGACGATGGCGAAACTTCAAAGACAAGTGTACTAGAAAGATTGAGATTTTATCTAATTCCAACTCAATCACAAGTCGTTTCATTCCTACACTAAAATAATGAAATCTGCAGCACTTGACTATCTGATTAGTCAATAGCGCATTACCTTGTTTATTCACCAATGGAATCTTTTGTACTATGGAATCGATGGGATACTTTGACTGGTAGACGTGATAGTGTTTCATTGCCCTAGCGATGGCCTCAGCCTGGTTGTTCTTTTCTGAACGGTAAGATCCACTGTCTACCTCAATTAAGGCGATGATGTCAGGATGCATCGATTTTATGAACTCAACAATATGACGCAAATTCCCATTAGTATTCTTTAAAAAGCCGCTATAAGGTACCGGAAGATGGACTCGTTTCCCTACCCCTGCACCGTAACGAATATTATATAAAAGAAAGCGCATAATTTTGCATTAATATTATCTATATGATTTTCGTTAAATTTTAGACTTCAAATTTTAAACCTATAAGCCAGAATTTTCAATTCAAAGATGATTAAAATTATATTACTTATTCAAATCTACCGAGGTAATTATACAATTTTATTATTAGATTCAATAACATCGAGAACGATCTCGCTTATATTTTTTTGCTCAAGGCCCAGAAGACCCATGACCCCATCTTCTAACTGGTGAAGAACGTCATCAGAACCGATTCCGATGCCGCTTAAGTTATCATTCTTCTTAAACAATTTAATGTTTGAATATTTCAAGGTGTTGATAGTTACATCCCATTGCAGATATTACTTGGACCAAATAAATGAT
>CP070768.1:1635475-1638045 GCA_020345745.1 Desulfobacterales bacterium | reverse complement strand
CAGGGTATTAAAAAAGATCCTTTCGGTTATAAAAAAACCGAAATTTCTTAAAAAGATTTCTCTTTATGAACAAAAAATCGATGGGCCCTGGCAGTTATAATCAACCATGCGCATTCTTATCTTTACGCAACAGCTTGCCTCCTTCCGAAGTGGCGTCGGCACCTACGCCTATGGCCTGATCACCGGCTTACAGGCCTTAAAGCATCAAATTACCGTCGTCGTTCCTGAAAAAGAGGAAGTAAAAACACTCGATCTGAGGATGCGAACAGTAACTGTGCCTCGATTTGATCCAACGCCGGGGGGGTGGTTTAGCTTGGGGATTGCTTTTGCCAAAATACTGCAGAAAGAAGCCGCTAATTATGATATTGCTTTTTTCACTGACGCCAGAGAAACATGGTATGTGCGCCGTTCTCCCATACCTGTAATAGGAATGGTCAACGATTCTTATGCCTTAGACTGGTATGAATCCACATATCCACGCGAGATATTCGCAGATCGTGGATCTCGAAGCCTTTATTACCGATCCCTTCGGTGGTTGGAAAAGTATGCTTATTCACGCCTTAACGCCCTTACGGTCAACAGCAACTATGTTGCGCTGAAACTAACGAATGGTTATCATATTGCTTCGGATAGAATTCATGTCATTTATATAGGCATTGCTAATCAACGTCCAGATAAGCCGATACCGTTATCTGGCTTTCCTTCGATTCTATTTGTTGGCAACAACTTTCAACGCAAGGGACTTCTCACTCTTCTCCAAGCGGCCTCCCTTTTGAAATCGCGTTTTCCTCATATTTGCATCCATGTAGCGGGTAAAGACAAGAATCATCAAAAGCTTGTGGCTCAGGCACACAAAATAGGAATAATTGAAGCTGTCGTGTTTCACGGCTGGCAACCAAATACGAAGGTACGCGCAATGATGGCAGGCGCTGATATTTTTGCTCTTCCATCCTTCACTGAAGGTTTTGGATTGGTCTACCTTGAAGCCATGCAGGTCGGGACACCGGTGATCGCCACCTCAAAAGGGGGAGCAAAAGAGGTTCTTGTTTCGGATAAAGAGGTCATTTTTATTGATCCAGGAGACATTGACGGTCTGGCAGCAGCAGTTGCAAGCATTGCAGCCGACCCTGAAATAGCTGCGCGTCTTAGCAAGGAAGGTCGCGATGCAGTGCGTCGTTTTAGTATCGACACTATGGCTAAAAATACGGAGTCTGTTCTTTTAAAAGCAATAACATCTGGCATATGACCAAATGAATCTATCTGCTCCTTTGAACATCCTCTATTTTGGCATTTACTCTAAAGGAATTGAATATCCTAGAAATAACAATCTGATACGTGCCCTTCGACTAACAGGAGCAAAAATCATTGAAGCTCACGTCAATCTCGCTGACTCATTTAATAAGAGAATACATATCATACAAAGCCCTTTGCAAGCCCTCCTGTTTTCTCTTAACCTGGCTTTTAGCTTTTTGATTTTAACCTGGAAATTTATCCGAACACCACAAGTAGACATTATTATCGTTGGCCATCCCGGCTACTTCCACATTCACCTGGCAAAATTATTGCGCCGGCTTTTTAAAAAAAACGCTCTCTTGGTATACGATGTCTTCATACCTCTCTATGATACGATTGTAGAAGATCGAAAACTCGTAAAACCAGACGGAATATATGCGCAGTTTCTGGAACGATTTGAAGCTTCTTCCTGTAGATGTGCAGACATCTGCTTAATCGATACAAATACTCATCGCCGGTATCTTTCTGAAAAGTATGGGCTACCTTCAAAACGCCTTTTAAGGGTCCTTGTTGGCCCCACCATTGGCACCAACTTCGACTCTCCACCTATCCATTACCGCAAAACCTTTAACGTTGTCTATGTTGGAACTTACATCCCCCTTCACGGCGTCGAAGTAATTCTCGATGCAGCCAAAATACTCAATGGCAAACAAAACATACATTTTTTCTTGGTCGGCTCAGGACAATTAAGACCTGAGATGGAACGGCTGGCAAGAGAATGGAAGCTGAACAATATTACTTTTCAGAACTGGGTTCCCACCCAGCATTTGGGTGAATATATTAGATCGTTTGATCTTTCTCTGGGTATCTTTGGAAGTACAGCTAAAGCCATGAGAGTGATTCCTTCCAAGATTTTTGACTCTTGTGCTGTAGGCGTTCCCTTTGTATCGGCAGACACGCCGGCTTTAAACGAGGTGTTTTATCATAAAAAAAACGCATGGCTTATACCTGCCAATAATCCAGAAGCACTCGCAACTGCAATCGTGACCTTAAAATCGAATGTAAATCTAAGAAGAAGGATGGCTGAAGCAGTACATCAGGCTGGCAAAAGCCGGTTTTCTATGGAACAGATCGGCATTGATCTTCTAAAAGCTATTCTTTAAAAGGCCTATGCAGGACAATATCTTGAAAACTGAGGATTAAAATGCAAACTTTTCGATATAAATAAGGTAAAAGATAACATTAATCAAAGTGCTTCAAAAAAGGCAGCGCCTATCACAGGCGCTGCCTTTTTTTGTTTCATCCAAAGGGTATCTAGGGTAAAATTGAGCTATTTT
>CP070768.1:1629889-1635375 GCA_020345745.1 Desulfobacterales bacterium | reverse complement strand
TGCTCATTTGGATTTTTGGATGTTTTCATGCTTGGTCAATTTGCTTATGAGTACCTAGACCTTTCAGGAGTCTGAGTCTTTCATATGCAAGGCACTTAAGGGTGAAGCCATAGTAAGCTATTGCGAGCTCTTAACAACACAGCAGATGAAAGCTTCCGGCTTGCCTTTTGGGTGAAAATTGATGAGATAATAGTCCGTCATCCAATATCCCAATTCGAGCAAAATGAACGATGAAATAATTGTGCTTTAAGTCTCTTCAATCGAGTAGCTTAAAGCTTCTCATTAATTTTCATGAAAGATTCAGGTTTTAAATTTGACCTTTCAGATATCGTTGCCTTTTAGGCTCTGGGAATTTTTCTATGGCATAACGCAGCATAATACGGGGCATGGTTTTGTAATATTTTTTTAAAAACATCTCTGCTGTCTCTAGATGTCGCTTGCCGACCTCCCGAAGCATCCATCCCACCGCCTTATGAATCAAATCTTCCTTATCGGACAATAGAATTTTTGCAATGTTGAGCGTATCAACATACTGATCCTGCTTGATGAAATAAAATGTTGATAAAATTGATATTCGGCGTTCCCATAAATTCTTGGATGTTGCGAGACGGTATAAAGGGGCTTTACTTTGATTCATTAAAAAGGCGCCGACAATATGCTGAGCTGAGGTGTCGACCAGATCCCAATTGTTGATAAATCGCATATGATTCAGATAGAATTTATATATTCTTTTTTTATCCGATTCGTTCCCTTTGGCGTATTGGAGAGTAAGGATAAAGAGTGCAAGCAATCTTTCCTCATGAATATCTGATTGGAGGAGTTGCTTCACCTCCTTTAACGTTAATTGCCCATACGTTTTGGCCAGCTTCCTTAATTCCGGAACTTTGATCCCTATAAATATATCCCCTTCGCCGTATTCACCGGGCCCGGTTTTGAA
Source organism: Desulfobacterales bacterium (assembly GCA_020345745.1). Classification (GTDB taxonomy): domain Bacteria; phylum Desulfobacterota; class Desulfobacteria; order Desulfobacterales; family UBA11574. The sequence continues at coordinate 1,634,438 of CP070768.1, read as the reverse complement.
AAACCGCTGCAACACTGCGGCTTTTTCCTTGCTCGCGAGTTGTTTCAGCGTATTTCTGATGTTGGCTAAGTTCATGATTTATATAATACAGCATTATTTCTTGAAAATATATAGCGCCTGAGTTACACACAAAAATAAATTACGAAAGCATTGGAGGCAATATGGCCGAAAACACCTACTGGGCAGATAATTATATAGAAAAAAAATGTACCGGTGCAGAAGCAATCAGCTGGATAAAAAACGGTCAACGTATTTTTATCGGTTCTTCATGCGGAGAACCACAGAAACTGGTCAAAGAGCTTGCGGGTGCGTCAGCAAAGTTTACGGATCTAGAGATTATCCGCCTTTTAAGTCTTGAAAGCACGCCATTAACGCTGATTGCCGATAAAACCAAAGACCAGAGCTTTAATATCCGGTCATTTTATCTCGGGTCTGCCAAAACCAGAAGCCTGTCTAAAAATATGCGCTTTATCACCCCGATGAACCTTTCGGCAGTACCTCGGCTTTTTAAAAGTAAACTGCTTCCCATCCATGTGGCCCTCATTCAGGTATCCCCACCAGATGATTTCGGGTGGATGAGCCTTGGGATATCAGTGGATGTTACGCTTGCAGCAGCTACGTCCGCCGACCTTGTCATCGCCCAGGTCAATTCAAAAATGCCCCGAGTGTTGGGGAGAAGCTTTATACATGTAAACGATGTGGATGTGGTTGTTGAACATGAAGAGGCGTTGTTAACGGTGGGTGAGCTACCTGAGAGTGAACCGGCCAATCAAATCGGTCAGCTTATTGCCCGACTTGTAGATGACGGTTCAACCATCCAGATCAGCCCGGGCACAACTCCCCAGGCCACCCTTTTGGCGCTTTCAGAAAAGAATGATATCGGCGTTCATACACAGTATCTAACCACCGACATTTTACGGTTGGTTTCAATGGGCGTTATTACCAACAGGAAAAAGGGCTTCAACGAGGGAAAACTGGTGGCGAGCAGTGCCATTGGTACGGATGAACTTTATGAGTATTTAGATGACAATCCGAGCATCGAATTCCATCCTTCGGATTATGTAAACGACCCCGGAATTATTTCTCGGCACCATAAAATGGTGACCATGAATGTGCCAATGGCCATGGATCTCACCGGACAGGTTGCTGCCGATGCATTGCACTACAATCACTATTCCGGTGTGACCGGCATGCTGGATTTTATTCGAGGATCCGCCCAGTCAGCAGGGGGAAAATCGATCCTGATGCTGACTTCAACCACGCCGGACGGAAAGAAGAGCCGCATTGTTCCCATGTTGGATAATACGGCCATCGTTATTCCCCGGGGGGATGTTCAATATGTGGTGACCGAATACGGGGCGGTAAACCTGTTCGGCAAAAGTTTGCAGGAACGGGCCATGGGAATGATCAGTATTGCCCATCCGGACTTTCGTGATGAGCTCTTGTTTCAGGCTAAAAATATGGGATTGCTCGGCGCCGAACGAACCCTATCTGAATCCGCCCGCGGCGTTTACCCGATAAAACTCGAGGAGAACATCAATATTGACGGTCAAATGATAACCATAAGGCCGGCGAAACCGGTGGATGAGCGGCGAATACAGGAGCACTTTTACAACCAGGATAGAGACGACATTTATTCAAGATTTTTTCAGGCCAGAACCCGATTTGTTCGGGGCGATGTAGAAGGGATGTATCAGATCGACTACATCAACGATTTGACGATTCTGGCCGTTGTCGGGGAATTTGGATTCGGAAAGGTTGTTGCGGTTGGGGAATATCTGCTCGACAAAAAGACAAATATGGCAGAAGTCGCATTTTCTGTTAGCAGGGCGTGGCAAGGAAAAAGATTGGGAAAGATGATTATAAAAAAACTGGCTGATGCGGCACGGGAAAGCGGGATCAGCGGTCTGGTTGCCTACACCTTGCCCAGAAACCAGGGAATGATCAGGCTCTTTAAAACCCTCCCTTACAAAGTAACCACGATTTACGACGGAGATGTGACTGAATTAAGCTGTAATTTCAACAAAATAGAAAAATAATATGAGGCCTTTGAAAAACGCTCGCTTTTTTCCAATCTATATGCCTGCCTCGTGGCATGCCCGACCTAAGGAATATACCTTCGTGGGGTCCATCGAAAACAGTAATATTTGATTACGAATTCCATGCCTTTGAATATATCAATTCTATTGACAAACTGACAATCACAATATAAATAATCATATTTGGCATTTTCTCAGGTCGATCCCTGCTCTTGCGTTGTACAATAACATATCTTTTTAATTAGAAAAAAACATGCTTAAGGTTAACGAAAAAGCATATGGCATACATCTTTTATCCTGCGGCCATAAATCTACCGATGTAGATACATTGAATAATGATTTAACCACCAAATTCTGCGAATGAAAGGAGGTCGATATATTCGTATTAAACCTAGTGGCTTTCATGTGTGTTGCATTCTGGGTTGATGGATGAGAGTTTAAACGTAACACTCCTTAATTAACAACTATATTATCATATAAAGGAGGTAACATTGGCTTTAAAAACGTACAAAGAATCTTACACCGGCGGTATTAAGGAAATCATCCTGGGTAAAGGCGACAACGCCGTTACGGTCGGGGGTGAGACCTGCTATCCTTTTTACCATTTCGAAGGTGATATGCCCCATAAGCCGGTCGTTGCGATGGAAGTATGGGACGTGGAACCGGATGATTGGCCGGAAGCCGCATTGAGTCCCTTCAAGGACGTTCTTTCAGACCCTGCTGCTTGGGCTAAGAAGTGTGTTGATGAGTTTGGGGCGGAAATGATCGTTCTACAGCTCAAAAGTACCGATCCGAACGATAAGGACGCTGGTCCGGATGAAGCGGCTGCAACGGTAAAAAAGGTCCTTGAGGCCATTGATGTACCATTGATTGTTTGGGGTACACTCGATCCTGATAAGGATGAAGAGGTTTTAAAGAAGGTTGCAGAAGATACTCACGGCGAAAATCTGATTATCGGACCTGTTGAAGACAAGAATCACAAAGGTATCGGCGCGAGTGCCATGGGCTACGGCCATACGGTTGTCGCCTCTTCGCCCATCGATGTGAACCTTGCCAAACAGGTCAACATTCTGCTTGAAAACCTGGGTATGCCGACGGACCGCATTCTGGTCGATCCGACTACCGGCGGTTTGGGTTACGGTCTGGAATATACTTACTCTGTCATGGAACGTCTCAGCATGGCTGCCCTTACCCAAGGGGATGACAAGCTGCAGCTGCCGATGATTAATAATCTTGCCGATGAGATATGGAAATGCAAAGAAGCCAAGCAGAGTGTCGATGAAGCGCCGATCCTTGGGGATCCGGAAAAACGCGGAATTCTCATGGAAGCTGTGAGTGCGGTGATTTATCTCATGTCAGGATCAAATGTGCTGATTATGAGGCATCCGGAAGCGGTCAGGATGACCAAGGCCTTTATCGATCTGGCGTTAGCCGGCGGCACTGCTGGTGATGTGGCTCCCATCAGCAAACAGCTCGATGATGTTGATATCGACTTTGCGTCCCTGGCACCGGAGCCGGACCTGACCATAGAGGGAGAGGAACCACCCAAAAAAGCGCCACCAAAAGAGGTTCCGCCCAAGGTTGAGAAGAAGGCGGCACCAGCCAAAAAGAAGCCCGCCAAAAAGGCAGCACCCAAGAAAAAAGTAGATAAGGCAGAGGAAGAGGCCAAGGCAAAAGCTGAAGCAGAAGCCAAAGCCAAGGCAGAGGCCGAAGCCAAAGCCAAGGCCGAAGCAGAGGCCAAGGCCAAGGCAGAGGAAGAAGCCAAGGCCAAGGCAGAAGCCGAGGCCAAAGCCAAGGCTGAAGCCGAAGCCAAGGCCAAAGCCGAAGCAGAGGCCAAGGCCAAGGCAGAGGCAGACGCCAAGGCCAAGGCAGAGGAAGAAGCCAAAGCCAAAGCCGAAGCCGAAGCCAAAGCCAAGGCAGAGGAAGAGGCCAAAGCCAAAGCCGAAGCCGAAGCCAAAGCCAAGGCAGAGGCAGAAGCCAAGGCCGAAAAGGAAGCTGAGGAGGAAGCGGTTCGAGAACAGCGGGCCAAGGAACGTGAAGAACGCCTTGCCAAGCAAAAAGCTGCTCCTGAAGAAGCGGTTTCCATGACCCCGGCGAAAGTCCAGAAATCCAACTTGGATAAGATGTTGGAAAACTTAAACAGATTACACAAAAGATAATAAAAACACGAGGAGGAACCTCATATGGCAGAAGAGAAAAAAGTAAAGGTAGCCAAGCCGAAGAAGGTAGCTGATCCGGTAGCGGCGACCATTGATCCTGCGACTCAGGAGATGATCGTCCGGGCCCAGGGTTTGGTTATTGATACGGTATTTGACCGTGCCGTGACCATGAAGCCTTGGAACATCGGAGACCAGGGCACGTGCTGTAAAATTTGTGCCATGGGACCGTGTCGTCGTCCGAGGCCCAAGGCGGGGATCGAAGGCGAAGACACCCGCAAGGGTTTGTGCGGCGCCACGCCCAACACCATTGCGGCCCGTAATTTTGCCCGGATGGTGGCAGCTGGTACGGCG
>CP070768.1:1617238-1629789 GCA_020345745.1 Desulfobacterales bacterium | reverse complement strand
CAATCCAAGGAATTAGTAAAGCATAATATGTTATCAGGCTATGAAGAGCCCTATGAAGCGGTAGCACAAAGGAAAGATGGAACAACTTTTCATTCCGAGATCCGCGGGAAAATGACACAGTATAAAGGCAAAGAGGTCAGAATAACAGTAGTTAACGACATAGACGACATGAAACGGGCCGAAGAGACCCTTCGGCAAGCACATGATGAATTGGAAATGAAAGTTCAGAGACGTACTGCTGAATTGGTGAAAGTGAATGAGCGCCTACAAAATGAAATTGAAGAGCGCAAGCGCACTGAATTAACCCTAAATGAAAGAAAAAAAGAATTGGAAAATAAAACTCACGAGCTTGAAGAAGTTAACGCTGCCTTGAAAGTCCTCCTTAAACAAAGGGATGAAGATAAAAAAGAATTGGAAGAGAAGGTTATTGCGAATGTAAAAAAACTTGTTTTTCCTTATATTGAAAAATTGGATGACAGTCGATTAAACGATCGGCCGGCTGTATATTTAGATATTATTAAATCAAACCTTGAGAACATTATTGCACCATTTTTACACCGGTTGTCCTCGAAATATTCTGATCTCACCCCTAAGGAAATTCAAATTGCTGGGCTTGTTAAGGATGGCAAGACGACCAAAGAGATAGCCGAAATATTGAATTCCACCACAGGCGCAGTCGATTTTCACCGCAACAATCTTAGAAAGAAGCTGGGACTCCGAAACACAAAAACAAACTTAAGGTCATTTCTTTTATCCCTCACGTAATATAAGTTTTTACCTTATAAAAAGCTTATAGTTTTTTATCATTTACTTTTTCGTTGGTTTTTGTAAAATTGCTTGTGAAAATAGGCGATTTTATTGCCAATTAAATCCATTGACCCAACCGAAGGTCAAATCCATTCGATGCAGACATTAGATGAATGCATACTATTTTTTAAAACCAATAGTGCCGTTGCGTTTTTCAAAGATAATAGGTTGAAACCATGAAGGAAAATACTGCCATAAACAACCCAACTGGAATTAGATATGAATCCGTTAACTTTTTGGATAAATACTTCAGTGTACAGTTCTCCATAAATAGTATGGAGCCAACCTACCTTTTCAAATTAAGATATAATTCATTGAATAGGTTATTTATTCTAGTAAGAGAAGATTCCGCCGTACTGAAGCATTTGAAAACCGGCGATATAGTGGACATGAAATACAATACGCTGGGATCATCAAATTCTACCAAACCCTTAAAAACACTGATCAGAGATATTTCAAAAAATCCTCAAAGGAGTTTCACGGAACATTTTCTTGTTGGATTGTATATCATCGACGAGAAATATATGTGTTTGTAAAATATTACAAATTAAAACATAGAGATATATATTTTTATATTAACCTAGCTGATCAGTTGGTAACAAATGAGAACACAAACTAGACACTGACTTCATGAAATGAGCAAAAACCCTTTACTGAAATTTCGAGAATCCATCATGATAAGCAAAGCAGAGCTTGCTATAAAAGCCAACATATCCCCTATTACTATTACTCGTATAGAGCAAGGCCAGCCATGCAGAACGGAAACCAAACGAAAGATTCTTTTGGCTTTAGGAATGAAATTTTCAGATAAGAACAAGGTGTTTGGTGATTAGGTATCTTTTTCTTTCAGGGCATCTAATATAGGTAAAGAAAATCCGTAAAATTTTTAAAATTATGGAGTTATTTAGAAATGATAAGGGAGGCAGACGTTCAGGTACAGAACGGCGTCAATTTTTTTATACCGCACATATTCCTGAGCGAAGGTCCGACAAAGATCGCAGAAGTGGGTTTGATAGAAGGCAAAAGACGAGAACATCAGAATAAGAATGCCTAATTTTAAGATGAAGACTTTATTAACGAATAGAGACTCATATACGGTATTAAGTGATATCGTATCATGAGCTTTTTTGTTTAATTCCAATTGGAGGATTACATAATGGAAGGAAAATTAACAATGAAGAATTGAAACAATATATAACCTATTTATCAACAGCGGTTTTTATTACGATTACACAAGAAAAGTTATGAATCCTGAACAGGTTGATGTTTAGTTAGATATTTAATTCAGGAGGTTGGTATGAATAAACTGGAACTTGTAGAAGCTCTGAGAGAAGAATGTAGACTCACAAAATCCGAAGCAACAGCTATAGTTGAAATGTTTTTTGATGAAATGTCCAATGCACTTGCAAAAGGTGAAAGGGTAGAAATCCGCGGTTTGTGTTCTTTTTATGTCAAAAAATATAAATCCTATTTCGGCAGGAATCCGAAAACCGGGGAAAAGGTTAAGGTTAAGCCAAAGAAACTACCTTTTTTCAAGTGTGGGCTCGAATTAAAAGAGAGGGTAGATTATTAGCGGAGTAAAGAACAGGAGGAAAGTATAGCTTATTATAAGTCATTTAAGTAGTAAAAAAACTAAAGAATAAGGGGTCCCCTTATGACAGAGAACGGAAATGGACGTAGCATCTTCGAAATCAACTCTCGTTTATTCCAGATTATTAACTATATGTCTAATGAAGAAAGGCGAGAACTGGAGTCTGTTTTAATTGCAGATCTGTCTAAAGAAGAAATTCAAAAAGATTGGACTGTGTTACTTACTAAACTATCAAAATCTAAAAAGCGAAAACTTCTAAAAAGGTTGGAAGACTGGCAACATACTCAAATTATAGAGTTGAGGAAGCATCTTCGAAAATCGTATTCTGTCTCTGTAGAATGCTCAGGTAGTGATGTCTGCTTTACTGATGAAATCAAGAATATAAGTAATAGCGGTGCTTTTATACAAACCGATAGCAACCTCTACATAGGCCAGCCAATTACAATAGCCTTTTCAGCGCCCACAACTAAAGAGGATATAACAATTAATGGTAACGTTGTTAGAATCGATTCTCAGGGTATCGGTGTTAAATTTAATGAGACTTTAACTGCATTCAATTGAAATGAAAGACATAAATATTACTGCATGCTTGAAGTCTATAAAATATTATATATAAAATCAGTTTGTTATTAAGTCCCTCTAGCTTGACTTTTTCATATAATCCCACTACTGCAATATATCCAATCAAAGAACAACAAACACCAATTTACTATATTACACTATTACCGTCTGCAATTTCAAAATTGAGTTAAATTTGGGTAGCATTTTTTAATATATTATTATATTAAGATTCGGTTTGATGTTCTTCATGAAAAATTCAGCAAGCCATCTCAAAAAACACATTTAACGTTCATTTACGGTGTTGCAAGCCTGTTGTATTGTTTCACAATACTAAAACGATGGAAGCTAACGCTTGCCTGATTTCGCGATACAGATCGTGAAATCAGCAAACTGCTTTGCAGTTTGTTGTTTAGGCAAAATGCTCATCCCGCCTATGGGTGGGACTGTGCTTTTTCATCGGTTCGCCTCTTGTCTTTGAACGTAATCTATATTTTTGAGATGGCTTGAGATTAATCAGGTGCAACTCATGCGCAAGCTTATATTTACCATCGGCGTAATTATCTTTATGGCGGTATTAACAGCCTGTTCTCCTCCTGAAGAGAACGGATTGCCTGAAAAAAAACCGGTCCCTGTTAAAACCCTCATGGTCGACACACAGAATTTGCCGGTGATTGTGGAATCTGTGGGACGGCTGGTACCCTTTCGTGAGGTTACACTAGCTTCTGAAGTCGGCGGAGTTGTAAAGGATTATACCGCTGATATCGGTGACCGAGTAAACAACGGTGTTGTTCTAGTGAAAATCGACCCAGAGGATTACCGTCTCGCCCTGAACGAAGCCCTGGCAAACCAGGCTTCAGCCAAGTCCCGGCTGGATGTGGCGAAGAAGTCCCACAACCGGTCGGAAACACTTCTTCCACGCAAGGTTATTTCTCAGGATTCATTTGATAAATCCGAAGCTGAATTCAAAGCGTCGCTTGCCGCTGTAGCACAGGCCAAAGCACTTGTCGACATTAGTCGACAAAGACTGAAAAAGACTAGAATCACAGCACCCTTTGCAGGGTTTATTACCGCCCGCCATATAGAAGTCGGTCAGACTATTGCCCTTGGACAGTCAGTAATGAGCTTATCTGATTTAAACTCCATGCGCGCCATAGTGCATCTTGCCGAGAACGACTATATACACCTGGATAATCAGGATCCGGTCTTAATCACGGTGCCTGCCTTTCCAGACATGGAATTCAAAGCCCGTATTCACCGGATAGGTATCAAGGCCGACGAACGGACCAACACATTTACGGCTGAAATTCTCGTGGAAAATCCGGATCTCCTTCTCAAGGCAGGCCTGACCGCCAGAGTCCTCCTGACGGTAAATAACATACCGGATGCGATCATGATTCCCCAGAGTGCTGTACTCTATAGGGAAAACCACAAAGAAGTATTTGTCGTCAACTCGGATGATACTGCCGCGCCGCGTACCATAAAGCTGGAACGGTCATCAGGTGATTTTGTTCAGGTTTTGGAAGGCCTAGCCCCTGGCGATAAACTCATCGTGACTGGAGGACAATACCTCGAGCCTGGAGACAAAGTTAAAATAGCTGTTACAGAATAAGCCGATATCCTATGAACTTCTTTCGCTTTATCCTTAAACGTGCCAGAATTTTTACTCTCCTTGTAGTTATTCTCCCCATCATAGCTGGAACGTACGCTTATCAGGTTATGCCAAAGGAGGGCGAACCCGAAATATCCGCACCACACGCCATTGTTATAACACCTTATATGGGGGCATCGCCAAGCGAAATCGAAAGCCTGGTAACCAACCCCATCGAGGAGGAGCTTTACGGGCTTAAAAATGTGGATGAGATACGATCCTCCTCCTCCGAAGGGGTATCAGTTGTTGTTGTCGACTTTGATGTTGATGCGGACCTTGAACAGTCTCTCCAGAAGGTGCGGGAAAGGGTAACCGATGTGCGCAAAGACCTTCCTGATGACGCTGAGGATTCCACAGTGGAAGAGATAAGCTTCAGCGACATACCCATAATGCTGGTCTCTATTATCGGTGATTTCGACCCTGTCCGGCTGAAACGTCTGGCTCAGGACACAGCAGATGAGCTCGAACTCCTCCCCGAGGTACTTTCTGCCGAAGTCGCCGGGGGGAAAACCAGAGAGATTCATATCTATCTTGAGCCGGAAAGGCTCGAACAGTATAGTCTAACAATACTCGATGTATTTAATGCAGTAAAACAATCGGATGTCAATATTCCCGGTGGCCAGGTCAACGTGGCCCCGCGCCGATTTTTGTTGAGAACCTTAACGGAGGTAAAAAAAGTTGAAGATTATGCCCGTATCCCCTTACTGGAATACAACGCTAGGGTTGTATTCCTTGAGGAAGTGGGAAACGTGGTTGACGGACATTCGGAAGATATCAGCTATTCCCGGGTTGATGGAAAATCTTCCATATCAATCGCCGTCAAAAAAAGGGCCGGGGCAAACATCCTGAAGACATCCGCCAAGGTCCGACAGAAAATGGAGGAGCTTGAAAAGCAATTCCCTTCAGGTATCCACACCGTTGTTACGGCAGACCAGGCAAAATACATCCGCCAGGGGTTTGACGCGATGAATAACTCTGCTGTTTTCGGCCTCATCATCGTCATCTGCGTTCTCTATTTCGCCATGGGATTCCGAAACTCGGTCATAACTTCTTTATCTATTCCCCTTTCACTCCTTGTCACCTTTATCTTTTTAAATATCTTCGGCCTGTCAAACAACAACATGGTCCGCTTTGCCCTGGTACTCTGCATCGGCCTTCTGGTGGACAATGCCATCATTGTCGTGGAAAATATCTACCATCATTTCCAGCTCGGAAAAGACAAGATTACAGCCGTCATTGAAGGTGCATCGGAGATATCGATGCCGGTAATTTCAGCCACTCTTACGACCATGTCCGCTTTTCTGCCCATGCTTCTTATGACCGGGGTTACCGGTGAATACATGGGATTTCTTCCCAAGACCGTATCAATAGCCCTCCTTGCCTCATTGATAGTCGCTCTTATAGCTAACCCCTTAATCCTTGCACGCTTTATGAAACAGACGGTAAAAAAAGGCCGGGTTGTAAGACCTGAAGATGATCTACGCCGTTTGAAAAAGCTTTATGTCCGAGGGGTTACATTTGCCCTTAACCACCGGGCCCTGCTTGTTTTAGCAACAGTTCTCAGTCTTGCCTGGGCCCTAAGTTTAGTAGGCTTGAATCTGGTACAAATCGAAATGTTTCCGGATGTTGATTTTGATTATATTTATATTACCATAGAAACGCCGGCAGGAACTGAAGTAGATGCAACCGATGCCATAGCCAGACGTGTCGAAAAAATAGTTAATGATAACGTCCCTGAATTGGAGCAGATGGTTTCAACAGTCGGAAGCAGGGGGCAGAGTGCATATGAAGTCACCTTCGGCAGTGAAGGAATCAGCAATTTTGCGGAGATTACAGTTGAGTTGCAGGACGGCAAAGAATTCGCACGTGCTACACACAAAGAAATACAGCAGCGGATCAGGCCTTTTCTTGATGAAATACCCGGCGCTTTGATAAGGTTCAGGCCTCTTCAGTGGGGTCCCCCGACTCCGGCCCCCATTGTCGTCAATTTGATCGGACAGGATCTCGAAATTCTTCGCGCCATCACTGCCAAGATTAAGAAGACACTCACAGGGATACCCGGCACTATAGATATCAAGGACGATTTTTCTGACGCTCCTCCTGAACTCCGTGTCAAAGTGGATCGGGAAAGGGCAGCTTCACTCGGGGTCTCATTGGAATCGATTGCCCTGAGCCTGCGCGCCGCGACCGCTGGTCTGGAAGTCCGTGATTTCAGAGATGAGCTGGACGTATCAAGAAAATACGATCTCGAAGTACGGTACTCGCCCGAATCCAGGACCAGTCCTCAAATGCTTGAGAACTTCAAAATCCGTTCCGGTTCCGGAGCCCTTGTTCCCCTTGCAAATATCGCCGAATTCAGCCCTGCACCCGGAATAAGCGAAATTCGGCACATAGACAGGCATCGGGTTGTGCAAATCAAGGCGCAGAACGAGGGGCGGAGTGCAGTAGAAATCTCCGAAGAGCTCCAGAAAAAACTTACCTCCTTAGATCTACCCAGGGGCTATAGCATAACTTACGGCGGTCACCATGAGGAAACAGCAGAATCTTTCGCAAGTCTTAAGCTGGCATACATGATCGCGTTTATTCTAATATTCACACTTCTGGTTACCCAGTTCAATTCTTTTTTTCAGCCCTTTGCAATCATGACGGCCTTACCGCTCTCGTTAGTGGGAGCCATGTTCGGCTTACTTGTTACAGGAAACAACTTCTCCATTATGAGCTTTATCGGCCTTGTAGGTCTTACCGGAATAGTGGTCAACGATTCTATCGTTCTTGTAGATTGTATCAACCGGATGCGCAAAACCGGACTCAACATCTTTGAAGCTATCGTATCCGCCGGACAGCAGAGACTGCGACCTATTATTTCTACAACCCTTTCCACTATCGGAGGAATTCTGACCCTGACCATTACCGACGAACTGTGGGAAGGACTGGGTGTTGTTATTATTTTCGGTATAGCCTTTGCAACCGTGCTTACACTGGTTGTTGTGCCGGTAATGTATTCACTTTTCGAAAACTTAGGATACTATATCACTTCGGCCTTCAGGGGACCACGCTGGCCGGAACTCCCGGAAGGTAAAAGCTATTATTACAGCAGGCTCAGGCACACCAAGTTATTGATGTATACTATTATTGTCATACAGCTTTTAATATTGACTGCAGGCACTTATTTCTTTTTGCCTAAGCTTACGGCTATTTTCGGTTCTACAGTTCTCCGGGCACCCACGGTATTGAAGCTTGTTATAGAAACCGCAGTATTTTATATAAGCCTGATCCTCCAGATCTTGGGTGTACTCATTTTCCTCATGCTCCCCACATGGATCGGCATTATCTGGATGATGGGTCGCAGGACAAAAGAAGAGTATTATGTGGATGTAGTCCCGCATGGGGTAACTGTAGCCTTGCCAAGTGAAAAGTTCTTCCTGCCGGTCGATCAGATAAAAATGGTCAGCTATTCCCGCACATTTGGCCAAATAACCATCGACACAGGCAGCAGAAAACTCAGGATTCGGAAGGTCGTCAAAAATAGCAAAGCCCCTTCAAAAATTCCGCTCAAAATATGGATCAACAATCCTGTAGTTTCTCGATCTGAAATCCAAAGCAACATGGAAGAACTAAATGGTATCCTGATAGGTATGATAAAGGGTCATCTGGCATGAGGATAAGGAATATTAATAAAAAGGGCAAGGCAGAAATGAAATTATGGGCAAACACAACAAGATATTGTGGTAGCACCAATTCAAATGTTGACAAGAAAGCACGGGTTTTGAAGGACGTCGAAATCAGGATGTATCCATAACAAATTTACAGTTGTCCTATTCCACTTCAAATGCCACGGTCGGGCTGGCACCAGAGCGATACGCTTATTGATATGAAATTATTATCTTAAAGTAATGGTCTACTATTCAACCCCGTGAACGTCGTCCAGAAATGCTTTCAGTCGCTTCGCCCAAAACTCGAATGCCTCTTTTGCCGGCGCCAACTTACCAATATCCAGTTTCCCGCCGGGATCTTTGTCAATGGCTGCACCGATTCGTTCATTACTCGCAGAGTCAAGAAATTCGGCCTCCATGCTCGCACTTCCGATGCCTGTATACTCACCGCTTACGCCTTTCTGAACACACCATACCATTTCTTCCATTCTCATTCATTGACTTAAATAACAGCTGATGGTAATTGAAAGTGTTTTTTAACCTATGTGAACTTTGCTTTTGAGCGTTTGAATGAAACCACAAAAAAGTCAATCCTCGGAAAACTTAGGATACTTTCATCGGATATTTCAGTCTATTTTCCCCGATCCGATCATTCCAAAATCCGAGCAAGAGCGCAAACGCTATCTGCTTAAGAATCTAATTCTGCATTTTAGGCCGGCAACCATTCCAGAAAAGACGCTGAAGTTTTCTTTAACATGGGGCTTAGGTGGAATGGCGGTCATATTGGTACTTCTGCAATTTGGCACGGGACTATTACTGAAATTTGTTTATGAACCGACCCCTGTAGGCGCCTATACATCGATTCTGATGTTGCAAAATGAAGTGGTGTTCGGACAGTTGATTCGCAATATGCACCATTGGAGTGCTAACCTTCTGGTTCTGATCGTGTTTATGCACATGCTGCGGGTTTTTTTTACCAATGCCTTTCATCCGCCACGGCAGTTTAACTGGATTGTCGGCCTGGGTTTGTTCAGCCTGGTGCTGATAGCCAATTTTACCGGTTATTTGTTGCCTTATGATCAACTGGCATACTGGGCAGTAACGGTTTCCACCGGCATGCTGGAATACATCCCTGGTCTAGGAGTACACCTTCAAGAAATGGTGCGAGGTGGCAGCGACATCGGACCGGCCACCCTGAGCATATTTTTTGCCATTCACACGGCCCTGGTTCCTTTCGGGCTGATCATCTTGATGGCTTTTCATTTTTGGCGAACCCGCAAAGCAGGCGGCCTGGTCATCCCTAGAAGGCCGCAAGAAGATATTGAAGAAAAGCCGATCCGTGTACCGACCGTGCCCAATCTGCTTGTGCGTGAGGTTGTGACGGCATTGGTGCTGTTGGCATTCATCCTGGTCTTTGCAATGGTTTTTAACGCACCGCTGGAAAGCAAGGCTAATCCCGGACTCAGCCCCAACCCTACGAAAGCGCCTTGGTATTTTACTGGCATTCAAGAAATGCTTATGCATTTTCACCCGTCCTTTTCGCTTTTTATTATACCGATTTTGATGATGATCGCTTTGCTTGGTTTGCCATATATTGATTATGAGTCGAAACCATCAGGTGTCTGGTTTGGCTCCTATAAGGGACGAAAGATGGCTGTTGTTGCAGCAATAACTGCAACAATAGCAACTCCTGCAGGAATTTTGACAGATGAATATTTGGTTGACCTTGCCGCATGGATGCAGGGTGTGCCGGCTTTCATCAGTAACGGTTTAATCCCGTTTGTGGTTGTTTTAGCCGGCAGTATAGGATTTTACATCCTGATAAAACGCAAGTATTCGGCTACGAATAACGAAGCCATCCAAGCACTTTTCGTTCTCTTTTTAGCATCATTTATTATTTTAACTGCAACAGGGATATGGCTCAGAGGCATGGGAATGAAATTGATGTTGCCCTTTTAAGATGGGTTGTAGATTGAATATTCTTTAATGTAGTAGGATTACAATGCCTGAAAAAAAAGAAAACCAACAACATTCAACAAAAACGTCTCGCCGATCTTTTTTCAACAAGCTCTGGATTTTTCTGGGATTTGTAGCCTTGGCCGAATGCATCAGTGTGGTAGGTGCATTTCTTCTTCCTAAAAAAAGAAGGATTAAAGCCGGCAATTCTGCAACGATAATCGAAGCAGGTCCAGTTGAAAAATTCCCTCTCGATTCTGTAACTGCCTTCATCAGAGGCAAATTTTACCTTGCCCGATTGCAAGATGGTGGTTTTCTGGCCCTGTCTCGTAAATGCACCCACTTGGGCTGTACGATTCCCTGGGTAACCGAGGAAAAGAATTTTGCGTGCCCTTGTCATTCATCGGCCTTTGATATTCGAGGGGAGGTAATCAGCGCACCCGCTCCCCGGGCTCTTGATATCTATCATGTGTTTATTGAGAACAATGTCTTAAAGGTGGATGTTGGAAAAAAAATCAAGCGGACTGAATTTCGTGCTGAACAAGTAACCTACCCTAAAAGCATCTGATTAGAAATGAGACACTGGAAAATAACCGGATTTATTGCAACGATTGTGATTATTCTCGCTATTCCAATTTACTATTTTAGTGTGGAATACGGCCGGACACTTCAGTATGGAACAAAGAGGAAACCACCTGCGACATTCGTAGGAAGTAAGAAATGCATGGACTGTCATAAAAAGGCGTATGACAAGTGGCAAAACTCCCACCACGACCATGCTATGGATATTGCCGATGAACGTACTGTTTTAGGAGATTTTGACAACGCCGATTTTGCAATACATGGGACGACCTCGCGATTTTATCGCAAAGACGGCAGGTTTTTTGTTCATACCCTGGGACCCAACGGCGAAATGGCTGAGTTTGAAGTGACGCACACCTTTGGCTGGTATCCGCTGCAACAATATCTCGTTCCCTTTCCAGGTGGCCGTCTCCAATGTCTTCCCATTGCCTGGGATGTGAGAGAAAAAAAGTGGTACCACCTATATCCAGAAGAACCTCTTGATCCGAAAGACTGGCTGTATTGGGTCAATGCGGGTCAGAACTGGAATGGTATGTGCGCCGAGTGCCACTCTACCAATTTAAAAAAGAGTTACAATTTTAATACAGACACTTACAAGACGACTTGGTCGGATATTGATGTGGGGTGTGAAGCATGCCATGGACCGGGGTCCCGACATGTGAATTGGGCTGAGATGCCGGACATGGCCAGACCCCCGGTAGAGAATTATGAATTAGTAGTTAAGACCTCTGGAATCAACTCCCGTGAATTGGTGGAATTGTGTGCGCCGTGTCACTCACGACGGGCTGCGCTTGGCGATTACACCCACGCAGAACCCGATCTGCTGGACAGTATGTTGCCCACACTGATTACTGAAGAAATTTATTTTGCTGACGGCCAGATTCTGGAAGAGGTCTATGTCTACGGCTCATTTACACAAAGTAAAATGTATCACCGTGATGTGCGCTGCAGTGACTGCCACGATGTCCACAGCGTGAAGCTGGTAAAAGAAGGCAACGATCTCTGTCTGCAATGCCACCGGGCAGATGAGTATAATACAAGGGAACATCATTTTCACAAAAAGCAAGGCGAAGAAGGAGAACCCATTCGATCCGCAGAGGGCAACGTGCTGTTCGACGTTGGTACCGGCGCCGAATGCGTCCAGTGCCACATGCCCGGCCGTCACTACATGGGCATCGATTACCGCCCGGATCATAGCTTTCGAATCCCTCGTCCTGATATCAGTGACAAAATCAGCACGCCGAATGCTTGCAACCGTTGTCACATTGATAAGACTTCTCTTTGGTCTGACCAAACCATTACCAAGTGGTATGGGCCGGGTCGCCGGCAACACTACGGTACCATCATTGATGCCGGCCGTAAACGACAACCTGCAGCTCGTACTAATCTCATCCGATTAGCCTCGGATCCGCTTTACCCGGTAATTGTGCGGGCCACGGCCCTGACTCTTTTAGCAAATTACCCAGGTGAGGACAGCACCCGGGCCATAGAGCTGGCATTAATGGATGACGAGGCCCTGATCCGACGCACGGCAGTTGAAAGCCTACATCTCTCTGACCTAAGTAAGTTGACTAAACTTATCGCGCCTTTGCTTTATGATCCGGTCAAAGCAGTTCGCATCGAGGTTGCCCGGCAGCTGGCCGAAGAACCTCCCAAACACCTTGACGCAAACCAGCAGAAAGTTTTTCAGACTACTCTGAAAGAATTTGAAACATCCATGGAATATTCAGCCGACTTTGCTTTTGGACGGTAT
>CP070768.1:1612689-1617138 GCA_020345745.1 Desulfobacterales bacterium | reverse complement strand
TCCTTGAAAAATTCGATGGTATGATCACATTGGGGCATTTAGCATCAAAAATTGCCCTAGGTTTCCAGTATCGGATGTCTTGTCCGAGACATTTCATAATCATTCCTCCGAAATTCGGTTAACGCCTGTTCGAGTCAAAACTCGATTAAGCGTTATTGGTTATATGTTTATGGTTATTTCTTTTCTATGGTAAAATAATATAACAAATTGAGAGCCGTTACCTTGACCTAAGTCAAAAAAGCTAACAATAATTCGTCAGGTCTTCAAAAATGCTGTAATATCATTTTTTCAAAAGGACTCACTCATCGAGAGGGGTTTGCCCTTTCGATTTTTATGATATATGTAACTGTAAAGAATGGGCTTCAGGCTGTGCTTTTGGTATCTGTACTTTTTAGAAAGGAGGAAAACCATGAACAAGGGAGATTTGGTCAACGAGGTTTCCAAGGTCGTAAAGACTAAAAAGGATGCTCAGGCCGCCGTGGATTGTGTTCTCTCAAGCATCACCAAGGCACTGGAGAAAGGCGAGACTGTATCACTGATTGGATTTGGTTCATTTAAGGTGACTGAGAGAAAGGCTCGTAAAGGCCGAAATCCACAAACAGGAGAAGAAATAGATATTGCTGCAAGTAAAGTTCCAAAATTTGTTGCTGGAAAGGCCTTGAAAGAGGTTGTGAAATAATTATTCGTTCATAGATAAACCTCTTAGGCAGGGCTAGCAATACC
This sequence comes from Desulfobacterales bacterium, assembly GCA_020345745.1. GTDB lineage: Bacteria > Desulfobacterota > Desulfobacteria > Desulfobacterales > UBA11574. The sequence goes on along the minus strand of CP070768.1, from coordinate 1,616,415 downwards.
CTTCTATGCTTTCTTAAATTAAACAGAATACCATCATATTACAGAGCAAGGAGAGCAAAGTATGTTAAGGAAAATCCTATATCCAACAGATTTTTCAGACGTATCAAAAAACGCACTGGAATACATAAAGCAATTAAAAGAAAGTGGAGTGGAAGAGATTTTAGTGCTTCATATAATTGATGAAAGGGACTTGCAATTTACTTATCTCTATTTTTTGGATGAATATCGTGTTGATGAAAACCTGGAGCAGAAGCTAAAAGTTGAGGCCATACGAGAATTAGGTAAAATTGAAGGCAAATTAGAAGATTGTGGTTTTAAAGTCACATCCAGAATAGAACTCGGAGTTCCTCTAAAGGAAATATTAAAAGCTGAACAAAGGGAAGACATATCGATGATAGTCATCGGTTCTCATGGGAAAAGTAACGTTGAAGAAATGTTCCTCGGCTCTGTATCGGAAAAGGTCATAAGAAAATGCAAAAAGCCGGTATTGGTCATTAAGCGATAAAAACGAACTCACGAAATTCGTTTTATATCAAATCATACTTCAAGCAATTCACCAATGATAGAACTGAATCCAAAAGCCATCAGATCCGTGGCAACCGCTCCCATGTTTCCCTCGGTCTGGGTTTTTTATCACAAAAAGTGTAAAATTGGTTTACATACGACAGATAATGAAACTCCCCTCGCTTGCAGCAGGGAGATTCATTTTATCGTTTTAAAATGGATATGCAGATTTTAAATGTCAACTATATCTGCCAATACGGTGCTCTGCTTTACGGTCGTTTCTGAAAGGGCTACCGCCGTTGTCACCTAGCCATATAACAGCGTTGCAAAATCAGAATAGGCATTGTCGCCATTACTGATTTGATCACATTAAAACCTATGACCTTTAAGAAATGAATCTATTTTGGATTGATTTGTTCTATGGGCCATGATAAGCACCGCACTGAAAAATACTCTTGAATCCCTCTGAAAAGAAGATCCTTAATATTGCTTGTGACTAAGCTATGTTGGAATTGAAATAAACGTGCATCAAGAATTTTTTGTCCTTATTGTCGGGTATATTTTCGGTTTTTACATGGCCTGGAATATCGGTGCCAACGATGTTGCTAACTCCATGGCACCTGCGGTGGGGTCCAAAGCGATTACCGTCCGACAAGCTATATTTATTGCAGCTATTTTAAATATAATAGGGGCAACATTCATCGGCGCCCACGTGACTCAAACCATCCGTAAAGGTATCGTCTCCACCGATATACTCCACGATCCTCAAGTCGCGTTAATCGGTGCTTTATCAGCTCTCCTTGCATCGGCACTTTGGGTCAGTTTTGCGACTTGGAAATCTTTACCCGTTTCTACTACCCATTCGATTGTCGGGGCCATGATCGGTTTTGGTATTATGGCCGGAGGTTTTTCAGTCATCAAGTGGGGTAAGCTAGGCGCTGTAGTCTTAAGCTGGATTATTTCACCCATATTAAGCTTGATCATAGCCTTTATAATGCTAAAAATTATTATCAAGACCATCCTTTCCAAAAAGGATTCTTTCATAAGGGCTCTGAAATTATCACCCGTTTTTATAGGTATCGTATTATTTATCGTTGTTTTATCTTTCCTGTTTAAAACCCCTCTTGGAAAAAAATTGGCTCTATCAGATACAGCTGCACTTGTAATTGCCTTTGTTCTGGCTTTTATTTTTGGAATTGTTGCCACATTGCTTTTAAAACGCTTCACCGCAAGCAAAGCTGCTTCAAACGGCGCTGAAGAAATTTTCAGGCTCATCCAAATTGGAACAGCATGTTATATCGCATTGGCTCAAGGGGCAAACGATGTTGCCAATGCAATAGGCCCATTGGCCCTCATCTATTTTTTGGTTAAAACCGGAAACGTCGGTGCCCAAGTTCCTGTACCCATTTTTTTACTTTTGTTCGGTGGTATTGGTATCGCCTGCGGGATTTCCATGTGGGGATATCGTGTGATGTACACCATCGGTGAAAAAATAACGAAACTAACAAATACACGTGGTTTTTCTGTCAATTTTGCAGCGGCAACAACGGTTCTTGTTGCTTCTAAAATGGGTTTGCCTGTTTCAACGACCCATGCTGCTGTCGGTGGCGTTTTAGGAGTTGGTTTAGCGCGTGGATTTGAAGCCGTTAATTTTGGTATAATTTTAAGAATTATGTTATACTGGGTGTTAACCGTACCTACTGCTGCGATTACCAGTATGGCCATTTTTAAAATACTTCAACTTATTTTATAAAAAGGAGATGGCTATGCGTATTCCATTTGCTTCAATGTTTATGACATCACCGTTTGAAGGTCTCCAGGAACATGCGGAAAAAATCATCGAGTGCGCATGGGCTTTTCAGCAAGCCTTTGAATGTTATTTGGCTGATGAATGCAAAACATTTGAGGATTTCAGAAAAGAAGTGGCTAAAATGGAGAGTGAAGCTGACGCCGTCAAACGGCGAATTCGCGGTCATATTCCCAAAGGAACCATAATGCCGATTTACAACTTCTTGTTGTTTAGGTATTTACGCGAGCAAGACAACGTTTTAGATGCATTTGAAGATGCTCTTGACTGGATTTCTTATCGATTCGAGCCCGGAATACCTCAGGAACTTCACAAGGATTTTATGCTCCTGGTGGATGCCGTTATCGACCCCATCGAACAACTCAGCGGAATGATCGATGGCGCACGAAAGTATTTCAAAAACTATTCTGAAGAGCAGCGCGTTGAGGTCAAAAATATTATACACACCCTTCGCAGGAATGAGCGCGAGGCCGACAAAATCGAAGACAGTATCAAATTAAACGTCTTTAACATGAAGACGGATCCGATCACCGTTTTTCATATGGTGCGCTTAGCGGAAATCATCGGTTCCATTGCTGATCATACGCAAAATTCAGGTGACATGATGAGAGCAATGATTTCAAAATAGGCAATAAATTCGTGCCACGATATTATAAAACGAACGTATCATGTTAATAAATTTCTTGTGATATCGTTATTTCAAATGGGGCAAATCTTTTTTCTGGGATTTGCTTTTTTCATTTTGATGATATATGCAAGATTGACAATGATGCCACAATGTGGTATTTTAGACTTCAAATAATTATCAATCGTGGGATTCAGGATTAAAATGGATTATGATTAACCTGGTGAGTATCATTAAAAAACTGTGGCGCAATAACCGGAACAGCGAAGCGAAATGCTTTAGCGAGGGCCAGGATTACAAAAGCCCTTTCGACTATATCGACAGAGGTCTTAGCAGCGTTCCGCTCAATCAGATTGTGGGGAGTGTTGGGAAATGCCACGACTTTGATAGTCAGTTCAAACCCAAGAATCAAGCGCTGCTTGACCGCTTGAGCAGCGTCAAGCAGGCCATGTGGGAACGCAAATCCCTGCCGCCGGTCCAGCTCTACAAAATCAAGGATGAATACTACGTTCTGGATGGCAACCACCGCATTTCAGCTGCCCAGGAACTGGGCCGCTCCTATATCACGGCAAAGATAGTTGAGATCATTCCGTCAAACAAGCACGACAACTATCATATAAATATTACACCTTATCCGCAGGCCTGAGTTTAGATTGATAAAATCTATATCTTGTGTTTTTGTCTGAACTTACCACCAAAATAACTCCGTGTTGCAAATCAATGGCCGTCTAATTTATAATTACCTAAAATTAAACAATCGGACAGTCAAAACCTAAAGCTATGCCAGTCG
>CP070768.1:1609258-1612589 GCA_020345745.1 Desulfobacterales bacterium | reverse complement strand
GTATCCCAGAAACAGGTCAACCTTATCCTGATCGAGCCACTCTTTGACCTGCTCTTGCATGGTCTCGAACGTGCTGGTTTTTCCGCCGGTGGTACTGTAGGGTTCGAGCCACTTTTTCATTTGCTCTTCCATATTATCCTCCCTCTACACTCGCAACTTCTGCACGCTTGGCTGCTATTTCTTCGTCACATGCGCTTTCGATGGCGGACAGGTCGAGTTCACCTGTCAAAGGGGTCGGACCCATCGCCTTGATCTTTTCAGTGAAACCGGTCACCACCTGAACAAACTTCTGCGCCTCGGCCGAGGATATCCAGTCTAAGTGTAAGCGGCCGTCTAATCCCATGAATTTAAGAAGTTCTTGGAGAAAGGTCATTCGTTTGATCGTCATGAAATTACCATACAGGTAATGGCAATCGCCGACATGTCACCCGCCTACCAGGATACCGTCGGCTCCGCTTTGAAAAGCTCTTAAAATATGATGTGGAGATATCGTAGCCGAGCACATGACACGAATGGGACGAATACTGGTTGGGTATTCCAGCCGGCTTACGCCCGCCAAGTCAGCGGCACCGTAGGCGCACCAATTACACATAAAAGCGATTATCTTAGGCTCGAATCTATCCTCTTTCACCTTGCTCTCCTTTTATTCAGCTTTTTAATTGAAAAATTGGTGCTTTTTGTGGCAAAACCTTTTTTATTGCCACTAAGACACCAAGTCACGAAGAAAGAATTATAGATATATCCTTTGTGCCTTTGTTGTAAATACTTTTTTGGTTCCGGCTTTGTCCGGGTTATTTCTATTAAACACTCAAAGCACCGTTAATCTGGGCGTATAGTTGATTGTTATCAAATCCCATAAGGGCCGGAGCCTCTGAAGGGCAGGTCGCCGAACAGGCTCCGCAGCCTTTGCACAAGGCCGGGTTAACTTCGGCCACAAATTTTTTATGATCAAACGTGATGGCGCCGAACGGGCAAACATTTATGCACCCTAGACATCCGGAACACATCTCAGGAATAATATGGGAGATAATACCACCCAGCTTAATGTGTTCCATAGCCAGAACCGTTACGGCCCTGGCTACCGCAGCCTGAGCCTGAGCTATGGATTCATCTATGGATTTTGGGGCATGGGCCAGCCCGCAAACAAAGACACCGTCCGTTGAAAAATCAACGGGACGAAGTTTGACATGGGCTTCCGCAAAAAAGCCGTCCTGATTCTGGGGCACTTTATACAATTGTGCCAATGGGTTTTCCATGTCAGGAACAATGGCAGAAGCCAGAATCAAAAGATCGGGCCGAATCTCCATCCGGCGGCCGAGCATCCTGTCAGTAAAGGTCACATGGAGATCCTCTTGCTCTAAGGCCACGTTGAACGCTTTGTCGGAGTTATAACGGATAAAAACGATTCCGGCCGAGCGTGCCTTTCGGTAAAGATCCTCGCGCAATCCATAAGGGCGCAAATCTCTGTAAAGAACAAATACGTCCGTAGCTGGATTAATCTCTTTTAATTTCAGGGCACTTTTTATGGATTGCGTACAGCAGACCTTTGAGCAGTAGGGCCGATCCGGGGTGCGCGAACCGACACACTGGACAAATGCAGCTGTTTTGAGCTGCCCTAAAGCAGGATCATTTTCTATAAACCGCTGCTGCAACTCCAGCCCGGTGACAACACGGGCATCTTGGTCATATAAATACTGATCCGGCTCATGTTCTGAAGCACCGGATGCAATGATGGTTACGCCATGTTCCAGAATGCTGCTTGTGCCGTTGTTTTGGACGGTCGTTTTGAAATTCCCCACAAACCCTTCCACTTGCTGAATCTGGGAATTCATGAAGATCTCTATGTTGCTGTCGGACTGTACCGCTTCAATCAATCCGGTCAAATGCCCTTGAACGTCTTCGCCCCGCCAGGTTTCCTGGAGATTGCGTGCCTGCCCGCCAAGGGTATCGGTCTTTTCTATCAGAAAGGCTCGGTATCCCTGCCCGGACATATTTTTAGCCGCAGTCATGCCGGCAACACCACCTCCAACCACAAGGGCTGCATGGGTGATCGGCATGGAAGATTCTTGCAAGGGTTCAAGCAGGGTTGCCTTGGAAACGGCCATTCTGAGCATATCTTTTGACTTTTCCGTAGCCTCTTCAGGATCAAATTTATGAACCCAGGAGCACTGATTGCGAATATTGGACATCTCGAACAGATATTTATTTATTCCGGCGTTGATTAAAGTCTCCTGAAAAAGCGGCTCATGGGTTTTCGGCGTACAAGCCGCAACAACTACCCGGTTCAGCTTATGCTCTTTGATGACCTCGGTCATTGTTTCCTGGGTGTCCTGGGAGCAGCTGAACATGTTTTCTTCCACATAGGCGACCCCGGGCAAAGTTTTGGCAAACTCAACTACGGCGGGAACATCAACTATACCGGCAATATTGGTACCGCAACGGCAGACAAAAACACCGACTCGGGGGAGTTGCTCGCTGACATCCAGCTCATCAGGAATCTTTTTTGTCTTGGTAAGGGTCCAGCGGGACTCGGCCAGTCTGCTTCCCACCACACCGGCAGCGGCACTGGAATCGACTACCGAAGAGGGAATATCCTTAGGAGCTTCAAAGGCACCGCAGACATATATACCGGGTGTGGAACTTTCCACCGGCGCAAAACTGCTGGTACTGGCAAAGTTATAATGGTCCACGTCAACCCCCAATCTTTTAGCCAGCTCCGTACCTTCCGGGCTTGCCATCAGACCCACGGACAGGACGACAATATCAAACGTTTCTTCTATTCTTTTACCTTTTTCGTCCACATAGCAAATGATATGCTTTTCTGTATCATCTTGGTAGGTAACATTGGTAATTTTGGATTTTACAAAACGAACGCCGGCCTCATCTTTTGCGCGGTTATAATATCTTTCAAAATCTTTCCCATAGGTTCGTACATCAATATAAAAGATCGCCGTATCGAGATCCCCGCCGGCATGTTCTTTGGCAAGCATGGCTTCCTTGATGGCGTAAGTACAGCAAACCCCTGAGCAATATCCTTGGGCACCCAGATGTTCGTCACGGGATCCTATACATTGAAGCCAGGCAATTTTTTCGGGCTCTTTATGATCAGAAGGTCGAACCAGATGACCGCCATAGGGGCCGGAAGCCGAGAGAATCCTCTCGAATTCCAGGCTGTTTACAATATTGGGATGCTTTTTATAACCAAAGGTATCGTGAACAGCGGGGTCAAAGGCCTTGGTACCAGGCGTAATGATGATCGAACCCACATTAAATTCTATTATCTCATCCTGTTGCGTATGGTCGATTGCATTCACAGCACAAAACTCGGTGC
>CP070768.1:1594148-1609158 GCA_020345745.1 Desulfobacterales bacterium | reverse complement strand
GGCGATGATACCGATACTTCTCCCATTTAATCGGGCAAAACAGATGATAATGTTTTGCGCATAGTATTCGTGCGGTTCAAATATCTCACCGTTATCCACGATGCATCGAATCACGTCCTTCATATCATACGACTGGTTGGGATTGTCAGGGATAATGGTATCAAGGGCCGGATCCGTGCGCTTGGGGTCATCACCGGTATTGATTATCGGTGGATCTTCCATATTGTTGGCAGGCAAATAGGACAAGAGCATTTTAATCTGATAAATGGCGTCTTCATCGTTTTCACAGGCAAAATGTGCTACACCGCTCTTCTGGTTGTGGGCCATGGCGCCGCCCAGTTCCTCAAATGTGATCTCCTCTCCAGTTACAGATTTAATAACATCCGGGCCGGTGATGAACATGTAGCTGGTATTTTTTACCATGAAAACCCAGTCGGTCATGGCAGGTGAATAGACAGCACCGCCGGCTGTTGGCCCCATGATAGCTGAAATTTGAGGTATAACACCCGAAGATAAAGAATTACGGTAAAAAATCTGACCGTATCCTGACAGCGAATCCACGCCTTCCTGAATCCTTGCCCCTCCGGAATCGTTCATGCCCACAAACGGCACACCGGCTTTAAGTGCCATATCCATAATTTTGCATATTTTTTTAGAATGCATTTCACCCAGACTGCCGGCCCTTGCCGTAAAATCCTGGGCAAAGGCAAATACCGGCCTGCCGTCCACAAGTCCATGCCCGGTAATCACACCGTCGGACGGAATATCTACCTTTTCCATGCCAAAATGGACACACCGGTGACTCACAAACATGTCCAGCTCACGAAAGGTGCCTGGGTCAAAAAACACATCCAGTCGCTCTCGGGCGGTCAGCTTTCCCTTCTCTTTCTGTTTGGCTATCCCTTTTTCGCCGCCCATCTGCAGGATCTTGGCTTCTCGCTCCTTTAGATCCTTGATTTTATCTTCAATAATACCCATTGGTTAAGTCCTTTCATCTTTGCAGATTGACCTTTTTTATATGCAGACGTAACCACCTGCTGTAGGTCGAAAACTTTCTCTTCCCACTAAATTTTAGATCGATGGCAAAAAGGCGTATCGATATTAACATTATCTGTGGGAAACAATACGATAAATCTGTTTAAATATCTGCTGTTTAATCATAGGCGTAGATTTCGTATTCGGTCATTTCGCCGAGCAAATGATCAATTTTTTCCTGGGTGCCCCTTCTTTCTTCGGCAAGCACCCATTTTCTCCAGTCGTCCATAGATTGCCATGTACTCACCACCAAACTCTCGCCGGGACGATCGATCCGTTTAAATGTTTCGCCGGAAATATAGCCGGGTTGTTGCATGGCAAGATTTCTTAATCTCTGGAGAAGAGGCTTTAGGGCTTCTGCCTTGTTCTCGGGCACTATCCGTTTGATAATTATTTTTACTGCCATGTCTCCATCCTCCTTTGTTAGTCATAATCTTTCTTGATTCTAGACAGAACGCGTCTTGTCAAGAAAAAAAAGCAATTGGCTTGCTGCTACGGTGGATGCTGTTGTACCGTTCTCAACCTCTTGGGTAATCTTGGGGAGCATATTTTTAACATCAGCATTGTGATAAAATCTCTCTTTGAGATCTTCTTTTATCAAAGACCACATCCAGTCTACAGCCTGTTTTTTCCGGTTTGTCTCAAGCTCTCCTGTAGCAACATATTTTTTTCTATGATCTAAAACAATCTCCCAAATCTTGTCAATTCCGATCATCTTCAGAGCGCTGCAGGTGAGAACAGAGGGTGTCCAAGTGAGTGAGCAAGGTGCTAAAAATTGCAATGCAGATTCATACTGCTTTCTGGCAAATTCCGCCCTTTCAATATTATCACCATCAGCCTTATTCACCACAACGGCATCTGCAAGTTCAAGAATCCCCTTTTTTATTCCTTGCAGCTCATCCCCGGCACCTGCAATCATAAGTACCAAGAAAAAATCGACCATGGACGCTACAGTGGTTTCAGACTGACCGACGCCAACGGTTTCGACAATCATCACATCAAAACCGGCGGATTCGCACACCATCATGGTCTCACGGGTTTTTCTTGCCACGCCGCCAAGGGTATCACCCGAAGGAGAAGGCCTGATGAAAGCGCTTTTTTCAACCGCTAGTTTCTCCATTCGCGTTTTGTCCGCCAGCACGCTTCCCCCACTTCTTTTGCTGCTGGGATCGACGGCAAGTACAGCCACTTGATGCCCTTTTTGCACTAACATGGTGCCCAAGCTTTCTATAAACGTACTTTTGCCAGCACCCGGAACCCCGGTAATTCCTAAACGCACAGCCTTTCCGGTATAAGGCATCAATTGATCAATTATCATTCTTGCCAATCGTTGATGCGCCGGAAGTGAACTTTCGATCAATGTAATAGTTTTTGCTAGCACGCGCCGGTCACGCGCCAGCACGCCCTGGATATAGGACTGCGGATCGTCGGTTATCACTTGACTACTCCAGAACGTTTAGAACCTTGTTGGCAGAATCTGTAACCATGGTACCGGGTCCGAAGACGCCTGAGGCACCGGCTTTATACAAAAAGTCATAATCCGTCGGTGGAATAACTCCTCCCACAACCACCTTGATATCTTCGCCGCCTTTTTCTTTTAACATTTGGATTAGCTGGGGTAGCAAAGCCTTGTGTCCAGCCGCCAGCGTCGACACACCAACCACATGGACATCGTTCTCCACTGCCATTTGGGCAGCCTCTTCAGGGGTCTGAAACATGGGTCCGATGTCCACGTCGAATCCGAGATCTGCAAAGGCAGTGGCAATCACCTTAATTCCTCGATCATGGCCGTCCTGCCCCATCTTCGTTACGAGCATTCGCGGCCTGCGTCCTTGTTTTGCTTGAAATTCTTGCGTCCGTTTGCGAACAGCCTCAAATATCTCACTGCCAGCGTATTCATCTGCATATACACCGGAGATACACTGTGTTGTGGCCACATATCTGTTGAAAACCTTTTCCATCGCATCTGAAATCTCGCCAACCGTTGCCCGTGCTCGCACCGCAGGAATACAGGCGTCGAGCAAGTTGCCACCGGATTCGGCTGCATGGGTAATCGCTTCCAAAGTCCTTCGGATTTCATCATTATCCCGCTTGGTCTTAATCTCTTGCAACCTTGCAACCTGCTCATCACGAACAGCCTCGGATACTTCTAGGACTTCTTCAATAGGCTCATCCGCCACCTGGTACTTGTTCACACCGACAATGACATCCTTGCCCAGATCGATTCGAGCCTGTTTCCTGGCTGCAGCCTCTTCAATCCGCATCTTCGGCATTCCGGTTTCTATGGCCTTTGCCATACCGCCCATCTCCTCAACTTCTTCAATGATCTGTCTGGCCTCTCGAATGATACCATCGGTCAGAGCTTCAACATAATAAGACCCTCCCAGAGGATCCACCACACGGCATACCTGAGATTCCTCCTGAATAACAATTTGGGTGTTTCTTGCAATCCGTGAAGACAGTTCCGTAGGAAGGCTGACGGCCTCATCAAAAGAGTTGGTATGCAACGACTGGGTTCCGCCCAATGCAGCTGCCAGAGCTTCAATGGTGGTTCGAATAATGTTGTTATAAGGATCCTGCTCGGTCAGGCTCCAACCCGATGTTTGAACATGGGTCCTTAACATGAGAGATTTTGGGTTTTTGGGATTAAACTTGCTAACAATTTCGTGCCACAGAAAACGAGCCGCCCGTAACATGGCGATTTCCATGAAAAAATTCATTCCAACGCCAAAGAAAAAAGACAGTCGTGGTGCAAAGGCATCAATATCAAGGCCCGCGGTCAAGGCGGCTTTGACATACTCCAGTCCATCGGCCAGGGTAAAAGCGGCCTGCAGAACAGAATCCGCACCGGCTTCCATCATGTGATAACCACTGATGCTAACGGTATTATATTTGGGCATATTATCAGAGCAGTATCCAATGATATCGGATACGATCCGCATGGAAGGTTCCGGTGGATAGATATAAGTGTTGCGGGTCAGATATTCTTTCAAAATGTCATTCTGTATGGTTCCTCCCAATTGCTCTTGTTTGACACCCTGTTCTTCAGCAGCAACGATATAACCGGCCATAACCGGTAAGACCGCACCGTTCATCGTCATGGAAACGGTCATTTTATCCAGTGGGATTTGGTCAAAAAGCACCCTCATATCCTCAACAGAGTCGATGGCAACGCCGGCCTTACCAATATCACCCACGACCCGGGGATGATCCGAATCATATCCCCTATGGGTGGCTAAATCAAAGGCAACCGAAAGACCGGTCTGGCCGGCAGCCATGCATCTCCGGTAAAATTCATTCGATTCTTTTGCTGTTGAAAAGCCGGCATATTGACGGATGGTCCAGGGTCTACCTGCATACATGGTGGCCATAGGGCCCCGAACATACGGCGCAAAACCGGGCAATGTGTTCACATGTGGCATTCCTTCAAGATCCTCAGCAGTATACAAGGGCTTTACCATTATGCCTTCCGGGGTCTTCCAGTTAAGATCTTCAAGGGGTCTACCCCTTAGCTGTTTGGTCGCTAGATCTTCCCATTTTTGGTAATCAGGATGTTCTGGCATGGCATCCTCCTTTTCTTAATTTGTTTCGCTATATGCCTAGATGACGGGGCGGAGAGTTTTTATTATCAGTGTTTTTTACACCTGTCACGTATCATTTGCTGCCCGTCAGGGTTCCTTGTCACTTATTACTTGGAGGCTTGTGAAAAATGTATAATTTTATGCAAAATCAAGGCAGGCAAAGATTTTAACCACAGACATACATTGAGTATTTCGAGTCCCGCTCAAGCGGAATGAGCCTAATGTCCAGCCTTTGGCGGGAGATAAAAGGGAACGTTTTTCAAAGGTCTCACTTGTTACTCACACAATTCAACCAGCACACCGTTGGTTGCTTTGGGGTGCAAGAATGCGATTTTTTTACCACCAGCACCTTTTCTCGGTTTTTCATCAATCAGCCGGATACCTTTCTCTTTTAATTCTTCCAGAGCCCCTTCAATATTCTCCACTCGAAAGGCAATATGATGGATCCCTTCACCTTTCTTGTCTAAGAATTTGGCTACCGGTCCGTCAGGTGCCGTCGATTCCAAAAGTTCGACCTCACTCTCACCAACAGGAAAAAATGCAGTGGTAACCTTTTGCTCTTCTACAGTCTCGGAACCCTCAAAGACAAGTCCAAGCGCCTCTGTCCAAATGTTTTTACCGTCTTTGATACTGTTTACGGCAATGCCAAGGTGATCAATTTTGAGTATTTTCATGAAACTCTCCTTTTCATTTGTTTTTTGTTCCTTATCCATAAACTCGGGTTGATATAACAAAGGAAAGGCGTCAGGCTTTTTCTTCTGGCCGGTATCTGTCTAGCTTTAATAACCCCTTCACCTTGGAGGCATTACCTAAATTTTTCCATTGTCCGTTTGAATCCCGGCATGGCATTTATTATGGTTTCATCATCCACACAAAATGCTATTCTGAAATGGCCGGGTCCGCCAAAACCACTGCCGGGGACAACAAGAACCCGCTCTTCCTGAAGGGTTTTAACAAACTTAACATCATCGGAAATGGGCGTTTTAGGAAAAAGATAAAACGCACCTGCAGGCCTGGTGAAATCATACCCACTATCCGCAAGGCCATCACATAGAAAATCTCTTTTCCGGGCATATGCGGAAATATCCACACTAGCCCCTTGCAGTGATGCGATAACGCGCTGCATCAAGGCTGGGGCATTAACAAATCCGAGAACTCTGTTGGCCAAAGCCATGCCGCCCAATAGATCATTTTTAAACCGGGCGTTGGGATTAACCGCCAGAAATCCGATGCGCTCTCCTGGAATGGAAATGTCTTTGGAGTATGATGAAGTAATGACGCTCTCTTCGTAACTGGTAAAGATGCTCGGAACCGAAATGTCGTCATAGACGATTTTTCGGTATGGTTCATCTGATATAAGATAAATGGTCCGCTCTAATGCTTTTCCCTTTGCTTTTAAAAGGGCTCCCAGTTGATCGATTCTGTCTTTTGCATACACATGGCCGGTGGGGTTGTTCGGTGAGTTGATCAAAACAGCCTTGGTCTTTACGGTTATAGCCGCAGCAATAGCATCAATATCCAAATCAAAATTCGAGGTTGTTGAAACGATCTTCAGAGTTCCCCCGTGATTATCCGCATAAAATGTATATTCAACAAAATAAGGGGCGGGTGCAATAACCTCGTCGCCCGGGTCAAGAAGGGCTTTCAAAATGACATTCAAGGCGCCGGCAGCACCACAGGTCATAACCACCTCGTTTTCCGTTACGTGCACCTTCTGTTCTATGGTTAACTGGTCTGCTACAGCCCTGCGAGCATCAGGATAGCCAACGTTGGGCATATACCCATGATCTAGCCCTTGCGAGGCCAGAACAATATCTTGCAGCGCGGAAGTAAATGTTTCAGGCGGTTTCAAATTAGGGTTGCCCAGACTGAAATCGTATACGTTTTGGGAACCATACAATTTTTTAAGGTGAGCCCCCTCCTCAAACATTTTACGAATCCATGACGACCCGGACTGTTTGGCTTTGATATGCTCAGCGATTGTCATGAAGGTATCCTTTATTCCGCCGATTCTACAGATATTATCTCGGGGATCTCCTGTTTCAACAGTCTTTCTATCCCGTTTTTGAGCGTCATCTGTGACATGGGACATCCAGCGCATGCGCCTTGCAAACGCACTTTGACCACCCCGTCCTCCACATCAACGAATTCCACATCTCCGCCATCAGCCTGTAGCATGGGTCTGATTTTATTCAGCACCACTTGGATTTTCTCTTTCATCATTCGATTCCTTTGGTTGTAATTTATTTTGCCGTTTATCCTCACAGCGTGTCGAAAAGGCATTGTGATCCTGTTGCAACAGGCTGCGCAATGTTTTATCTTAACGTTATATAGCAATTATATGTTTTTTCAACGTTTAATTTCACTGATCACCGTTTATACACCCATTTTTCTTTTCCTATAAAAATCTTTTTTAAATTCGTTAAATTCACCATTGCATATGGCGTCCTGAATTCGTGTCATAAGGTTTAAATAATAAAAAATATTATGAATCGTATTTAAACGATAGGCCAACAACTCTTTGGCCATGTATAGATGGCGCAGGTAGGCTCTGGAAAAATTTTTGCAGGTATAGCATTGGCAGTCGGCATCAACAGGTTGGGTATCATATTTGAAACGAGAATTGGAGATATTGATTGTACCATCCCTAGAAAACATCTGCCCGTTCCTTGCGTTTCTCGTTGGAAGCACACAGTCGAACATATCTGCACCAAGGGAAACAAGTTCTAAAAGATCCGATGGGGTTCCCGTGCCCATAACATATTTTGGATTTGAATCTGGTAGCCTTGAGAGCGTAAACCCTGCGATGTCGATCATTATGCTTTTGGGTTCTCCGACGCTTAGCCCACCGACAGCATAGCCATTAAAACCGATGTCTATGAGCGCCTGAGATGAAACCTCTCTAAAATCTTTATACATACCCCCTTGAACAATTCCAAACAGCGCATTCTTACCTTCTTTTTCCCAGGTCTTTTTACACCTTTCTGCCCAGCGGGTCGTTCGCTCAAGGGCATTCTTGCTAGCCTTTCTACCGGCGGTGTGTGCAATGCATTCGTCCAGGCACATGATGATATCGGAATCCAGCAAGAGCTGTATCTCGATAGATCGTTCAGGGGTTAGCATGTGGCTTGATCCATCGATATGAGATTGAAAAGCTACGCCATCTTCATTAATTTTTCTCAGTTTTGCAAGGGAATACACTTGAAATCCGCCGCTGTCTGTTAAAATAGGGCGGTCCCAGTTCATGAAATCGTGAAGCCCGGAGAAGTGATGGAAAACCTCACATCCGGGTCTAAGATATAAATGATACGTGTTTCCCAAAACGATCTGGGCACCGCATTCAACAAGCTCTTCCGGCGTCAAAGATTTTACCGTACCAAGGGTTCCCACCGGCATAAAAACAGGCGTTTTAATCTGACCGTGGGCGGTCGTTAAAATCCCCGACCTTGCCTTGGTTGTTTTAGATTCTGCAACGATCTTGAAATTAAACATAATTTTTCAATCAATTCCCTTTTACCCATGACTCAAGTTTTCACCACTATCCAATAAGGTTGTTTATTTTCAATTGGCTATAGAACCTCCTAAACGCTAATTATGCAATCAGCATCGCATCCCCGTAACTGAAAAACCGATATCTATGCTGTATCGCTTCTTGATAGGATTTTAGTATGTTCTCGCGGCCCGCAAAAGCAGATACCAGCATAAGAAGCGTCGATTGAGGTAGATGAAAATTCGTAATCATCGCATCGACGTTTTTGAACCTGTAGCCAGGGTAAATGAAAAGGTCGCATCTGCCGCTTCCAGGGTTCAGATACCCCTTGTCATCCGCCGCGTATTCCAGAGCGCGAACACATGTTGTGCCCGTTGCAAGAATACGACTGCCCCTGTTTTTGGCACGATTAATAAGCTCTGCGGATGCTTTTGAAATGAAGTATATTTCTGAATGCATCTTGTGTTCCCTAATATCAGATACCCTTACTGGCAAAAACGTACCATAACTCACATGCAGGGTAACGTTAACGATCGTCACCCCCTTTTTTTTGATTTTTTTCAAAAGTTTTTTCGAAAAATGCAATCCTGCTGTAGGTGCCGCAACAGCACCTTTTTGTGAAGCATATACGGTTTGGTAAGATGCCTTGTCGTCGAAGGCATTATTACCCGTTTCGCGCTTAATATAAGGTGGAAGAGGCACATGACCTATTTGATTAAGGAGGCGATCAAAGTTCCTTTTGTATGAAAATCTTACGGTATAAATTCCGTTGGAAATATGTATTACTTCGGCTTTTAAGATGTGATCAAAGAAAAAGGCCGTGCCGATCTGAGGTTGCTTTGACGTTTTAATTAAACACTGGCAGACCATTTCACAGCGGCCGTTTTGTTGTTTCTCCTCGCCCGGGTAATTTAAAATAAGCAGCTCTACCTTACCGCCTGTATCCTTTTTTCCCAGCAACCTGGCAGGGATCACTTGCGTATTGTTTATTACGAGTATGTCTGATGATGAAAGAAAATCAGCAATTTCATGAAACGCATGGTGTGAAAGCTCGCCGGTTGCTTTACGTAAGAAAAGCAGTTTTGATCTGTCCCGTTGCGCCACCGGTGTTTGGGCAATCAATTGTGTTGGGATCTTATAATTATAGTCATCTAACGAGAACATGTTTTTTTGCAGGCCCCTGAAATAAGCTGCTGCGTATCTTTCCTGCCTTGAAATCTTGGAAAAATATTTTGTCTAATCCAAGGTCTCACCTTTTTCCTAGGTAAACCAACCCTAATCCTGTAAGCATGAGGACAAAGCCAAACTTTCGCAGCGTCCTGTCCGGCATTTCAAGAATTTTCTCGACCCAAAACTTCATTTTTTCAGGAAAAGCAAAGTACGGCAACCCCTCAACGACCATCACCATGCCTAGCACACAAAGAAAAAAACTCATTATGCCCCACTTTCTGGTTAAATGTGTCGGAAATTCTAAAACCGTCATTCCGACATTTCACGTTTCATCCTGTTCGTTACTGCGCTGTATAAACATTTAGAAAAACCATAGACATTAGATTATTTCGGACACCCACGAGAAGCAATATATATTCTTTCACCGTTTGCTTTGTCAAAATAAAAGGCCACAAATCCTGGGTTCAGCTCAAACTTCTATAATTGCTCAATTTTTATTACCACCAAGGTGATATCGTCCTCTTTTTCGTATGGTCTACGAAATATCTCAATCTTATCAATAACCGTCGCCACAATTTCTGTTGCCGGTGCTTTGGCTTGATCCCGGACAATCTTTTTTAAATTTTCCTTCCCGAACATTTCACCTGTCGCATTGCGGGTTTCCCAGATACCATCGGTGCCGATCACAATGATCTGGCCCGCTGCTAGCTTTCGATAGTTTGCTTCATATATTGTAGATTCAGAAACACCCAGCGGTATACCTGTGCCGGCAAGTTCATCAAACGTTTCGGTATGTTGATCATAGAGAAGGGCTGGATCATGTCCGGATCTTATCCATTTCATGTTTTTTCCCCTTGCATCAATTTCACTATAAAAAAGGGTCATGAATTGACCGGATTCCTGTACATCTTTGGTTAGTTGCCGGTTTACATCGGAAACGATTTGTGAAATATTTCCCGACATTGAATAGCGTTGACGAATCAAGGCTCGGGCAGTGGTCATAAGCAGCGCCGAGGGGATACCATGATCCGACACATCACCCACAACAACGGTAATTTTTCCCATATCGGGTTGACCTATCTCTAAAAAATCATAATAATCCCCGCCGGTTTTATCACAGTAGATGCTTTTGCCAGCTATATCCAACCCCTCAATCAAGGGGTCGCTAGCAGGTAAAAGATTCTGCTGGACTTCCTTTGCCAGTTCCATGGAATGGCCCCACTGGTAGTGCTCTTGGAGTTGCGGTCCCAAGGTATTGAACAATCGACCCATTTCACCGAACTCGTCACGCGATCGAATCGCAACTCGAGCATTAAAGTTACCTTTTAACAGACTTTTTGCACCATCTGAAAGGGCCTGGATGGGTTTAGTAACGGTACGCGAAAAGGCCATCGCCAATATAAAAACAAAAACGATCATTCCAGACATCAGATACCAAATGATGTTAACCATTCGGTTGATGCGAGCCTGAATATATTCTTTTGCCTGATTCGCCGGTTTGAGAATTTCTTCGTACGGCGTAATGAGCACCAAAAAGCCTTTAAATCCCAGCTTTCCGTAGGCCCACAGGCTATCATGGCCTCGATAGGGCATTCTTCGTATATTGGTATGCCCTATCTCCAGATCGCTTATCATGGCCTGTAACTGTTCAACATTGCTTGACGTAAGCCATTCCGTCTTCCTCGGTGTAATCCAGCTTCTGTGTTTTATATCCGTGTACTCATCGCTGGCAACAATCACCATATTTTTGTGGTCGGTTTTCGGCACATCGTCCAAATAGCACATAAAAGATCTGGTTTCAGAAGGGACGTTTTTAACCAGCAGTTTGCGCTCCAGAAGATGGCTCAAGGGCGAAATCAGTGCAGTCACTCCGGCAATTTCGCCGGTCCGTCGTTTTACCGGAAGGGTTGCCGCTATGACAAGCTGACGGGTTTCAGGATCGACATACGGCTCAGACCAGGGAGGGGCCTTTCGGTCCGATTGCAGTGCTTCTGTATACCAGGCCTGTTTTCTATGATCCCATTTTTTGGGAATTCCACCATGCCCAGGGTAAATGCTTTGAAGACCGTTTTCCAAACTTGTGTATTGCCAGATAATGAGATCGGGAAAGCGCCTGGCCACATCTCGATAGATCGGGGTTAATGCTGACAGACGTTTGATATCTTCATTCACATCCTTTTTCTCTACACCGGGTACCAGCTTAAAAACTTGTGTGAAATAGGAGACGTTAAGAAACTCCATTTTGTCTTCCGCAAGGGCGCGGAGATGAACAGAAGAGGGAATCATATCATCAGGCAGGTGCTTATCTTTGTCAAAATCTTCAGCAAAATAGACCCTATTCGATGCCAGAGGGTCACCGGCCAAGACATATTCAACTTCCCTGGCCTGATATTTGAGGGCCATTTCCATATGTTCGCGACCCGCCCATAGTACCGAAGAATAGCTGTCAACAAGAAGCCTCAAATGATTTTTCATATAAGCGATTCGGTTATCCCGCGATTGGGCAACAAGCGTATCGCCGAGCTTGCGTAAAGCATGCAGGCTAAACACCCTTCCGGTCATAATCGGCACCATAGCAATGGATAAAAGTAAAATGAGCAGTTTCCAGCGAAAGCGCATCGGTATCCTCCTAAAACATTTGTTCAACTATTTTCTTGTAAAAAATAATAAATAGTTTTAATTTTTAACAAATTCCTCATGAAATGTGAAGGAGCAGTTTGTTATGGAAAAAAATAAAATTCCCATAGTCAATAGGTCGCTCTTTTCATGGATCTTTTCAGGCAACATCAAACTTCAGGTACTCCTGGTATTTATTATACTGATCATGATTTTTGCCAGAGTGCTGCCACTTGAAATGCAGAAAAGAATTGTCAATGAAGCGATTAATTTAAGACAAATCGATTTGTTGTTTTTTTATTGCGGTATCTATTTAGCTTCAGTGATTGTTGCCAGTGGATTAAAATTTTTCGTCACCCTCATCCAGACCTTAATCAGTCAGCGGGTTCTGGCGGAAATAAGAAAAGAACTATACCATCATATTTTAACACTCCCGTTAAATTTTTTCAGAAAGACCCAGGCGGGTATGGTGGTGTCATCACTCATCACCGAACTGCCTTCTTCTGGAAATTTTGCTGGTATGGCTTTCGCTGTTCCGCTGAGCAACATTTTGACACTGCTGGCTTTTGCCGTTTATTTGATCTGGTTGAATCCACTCTTGGCCCTTGTATCGCTTTCCATCTACCCCATGGTAATGCTTTTAATACCTTTTCTTCAAAAGAGAGCCAACACGGCCAACAAAAAACGAGTCGACACCACTCGTAAACTATCCAGCAGAATCAGCGAAACCATTTCCGGGATTCATGAAGTACACGGCAATGGCGCCTACCACATCGAAAATAGCAAATACGATACATTGGTTAACCAACTTTTTAAAACCAGAATCGTCTGGACGCTTTATTCACAGGGGGTCAAAGTTACAAATAATTTTTTCAACAACCTGAGCCCTTTTCTCATTTTTATTTTAGGTGGTTATCTGGCAATGAAAGGTCAGTTGGAGCTTGGCGCTTTGGTTGCGTTTTTATCTGCCCAGGAGAAGCTTTATAATCCTTGGAAAGAAATGATTGAATTTTATCAGGTTTATCAGGATGCATCCGTCCGTTATAAAAGAACCATGGAAGCATTCGATCTGATGCCAGAACATGAAATAGAACCCAAAGGCCGAGATCCCTTTGAACTGGAAGGAAGCCTCGATATAAAAAACTTAACCTTTGAGACGGACAGTGGCATCCGGTTGCTTGACAAAATTACCTTTACTTTGAAGCCTGGGGAGCATATGGCCCTGGTCGGTTTCTCAGGAAGTGGAAAAAGTACCCTGGCCCAGTGTATCGGGCAATTGTATAAATATACCGACGGACATGTTTTGATGGGAAGCAAAGAGGTTTCCGATCTCACCAAAAAGGATATGGTTCATAACATCGGTTTTGTCTCCCAGGCCCCCTTCATTTTTACCGGCACTATTGAAGAAAACTTGCTCTATTCATGTCTGGCAAAAGCCGATAAAGACAGAACCGATGAAGATGATACGCTGCCGACCTTAGACGATATCATCGGCGTTCTTCAGCAGACAGGTGTCTTTGTTGATGTATTGGGCTTTGGTTTAAATACCATTCTGGTACATGACCAAGATACAAACCTGGTATCTGATATCATCCGCGTCCGTCAAAATTTTCGACGTGATTTCGGTGAAGCATTAGCTGACTATGTAGAATTCTTTCACGAAAATAAATATTTATATCATTCCAGCATTGAAGAAAATCTCATTTTCGGAACACCCAGCCACACATCATTCACCGGCGATGGCTTGATCCAAAACGAATACTTTCGAAAGTTCTTAAATACAGCCGACTTATTTAGACCACTGCTGAGCTTAGGAGCTGAACTTTCCAAACAAACTGTTGATATTTTAGGAAATCTTCCACCAGAATCGGTATTCTTCGAACAAAGCCCCATTGCTCCAGATGAGCTGGAAGAATACAAAGAATTGGTGAATCGCTTGGTAAAGAAAAAACTGCATCAACTTTCAACCAAAGACCAAGACAAGCTTTTAAGTATGGCCCTAAGATTTAATCCAGGCAAACACAAAATGATTGTTCTGCCACAAATTTTGGAAACGCTTATTTTAGAAGGCCGGGCCTTGTTCAGAGATAAGATTGCAACGGACGACCCGAACGCGATTACTTTCTATCAGATGTCCCATTACATCTATTCACAAACCATATTGAATAATATATTTTTTGGAAAAATAACCACCGCCAACCCGATGGCCCAGGAAAAAATTAACCAGAGTATTGTTCACCTTTTGATCGAAGAAGACTTACTTGAAACGATTATTGAAATTGGCATTAAATTTCAAGTCGGTAGCAAGGGAGACAAGCTCTCTGGTGGGCAGCGCCAAAAACTTGCCATCGCCAGGGCTCTTCTCAAGGCACCAAGATTATTAATTATGGATGAGGCTACATCCGCCCTTGATAACAAGTCACAGGCGCGCATCCAGAACCTAATCGAAACCCGTTGGAAAGGAAAAAACTCCTTGATATCGGTTGTTCATCGATTGGATATTATAAAAAATTTTGATAAGATAGCCGTTATGAAGGCAGGTAAAATTGGTGAAATAGGAACCTATAATGAACTGATTGAACAGAAAGGGATGTTATATGAACTCGAATTCGGGAAAAAATAAAACATACCAGTCATGCGAATTTGATGAAAATCTAGACATCTTACGAAAGATTAATTTTTTCTCACGTCTCCCCCTTGAAGTACTAAAGGTCGTGGCTTATCTGTGCACCAGAGAAAAATACCAAAAGGGAGATTATCTATTTCATCAAAATGAAGATGACGGCCTGGCCTTTTATATTATTACCGGCAAAGCCAGCCTTTTCCACAACGATAAAGATGGCGAACATTTGATTCGAAATTTCCATGATGGAGAATTTGTAGGGGGATTAACATTATTGGGGAGTTTGCACCGACTCTTTTCTCTGCAATCGACAACTGACCTTTCTTGTCTTATTCTGACCCGCGACAAATTTGCCAAAGTCTTAGAACAGTTCCCGGATCTTATGCCCAAGGTTTTAAAAGTCGTTATTGATATTATACGCGCATGGGAAGAGCGGTTTTTAGGTGATTATAGTATGCGGTGCGACGCTTGTATGCATAACATTGGTGTTAGTCT
>CP070768.1:1589803-1594048 GCA_020345745.1 Desulfobacterales bacterium | reverse complement strand
TCGCTTTCTACCTCAGAGTAAAGGGTAAATCCCTTTCTTTTTCCATAAATTTCTTCACGGATTCTTTCGACCCTGAACCGGGAACCGGAATTTAAGGCACTCTCGGTTCTTTTTTTTAGTTCTAACGCATCGTCGTATACTTTTTTAGAGACTGTTTTTAATTCACCATTTTCATAGCGAATAGAACGCTGATTCAGTATTCGTGTGGGGTTTACATCCAACTTCTTTTGCAAATAACCAACTATCGGCTTTATCTTATGGTAAGAAACACGTTCCTCGTTTTCAATCAATACAAGTTCTTTAATGAGTTCTTTTATGTCTTGCCGGTCAAAGCTTTGATCGAGGAATTTTTGTTCCATAACTCTTTCCAGGCTGTTGTCGATGGTCTTGGTAGCCCCACTAAAGAGTCTGTAATCGACCTTTTTTAGTTGTTTATCTTGGTGAAATTCTCTGTAAAGATCTGCTTCGGTTACGTCATCGTTCAGATACAACCAGAGCCGCACCATTTGCCTAAAGTATGCACCGTCAACCCGTGTTAGCGATTGATCCGGAGGATTTTCGCCAAATATTAATTTATAATCTTGTGCCGAAAGAGATTTAATTCTTCCATATATTAAATTATATACCATGCCGTATGGAAGACCGATGTCATTAGCCAATTCAGATATTTTTCCATGAGAAATTCTTCTAAGAAAATTCTTTAATATCTGGTCGCTTATTTCGACCCGTTGCTGGTCGAATGATCCCATTTTGATCTCACCTAAAAACTTTTAACCTAAATCTTGACTATCGTATTCAAGGCTTCGATTCGTTTCAAGATATGGGCAAAGTAGAACACAATGAAAATGCCACATAGTGGTACTAAAATATGTTTATTGGTAGAAAAATGTCAATGATATTTTTTTATGCTGTGTTTGCTTGTTTTTTTTCTTTTTTGACTTAATTTATTTTTAAATGCTGTGAAAGGAGGATTATTATGAAAGATCCGAATAGCTTGCACCTTAAATTTCAAGAACATATCGATTGTTTCGCGACCGCTGATCCGCTCAAGGAGATGTCGGTAATTAAGGCTGAAACCGACGGCGATGAGGCTGCGCTAAAGTGGCTGGCATTAGCAGACCTACACGGTGTTAATAACCATGCGGAAAAAATCGTTGTTACCCAGTCAGACTATGGTGAAACCGAGGTGATGGTCGAATATCGCAAGTCGCACCTGCCATCTCCAGGTTCAGAAGTGGGTAAAAAAATTATGCAAACCATGCGGGACATCATTCATGTCGAAGGTGATAGAGGAAAATCGGAACTCGCATTGGGGATTCGTGACAGCAGCTTAACATTGGAAGTGAAGATAAAAACCAAAGCAGAAGGAGAGAAGCTCGTTATAAAATTTCCAAGATAAGGCTTTCTCTCAATTCGGGTGGAATTGATGATTTTATAGGCAAGAGGAAGGGTGTCAAAAAAAATGATATATGGTTCGTTAGCCTGCTTTTCACCAAATTGATCCCGCAGCCATCATCGGCTGCGGGAGTTTCATGAAAATGAGAATTGATGATTAAAATAGATTGTCGCCTGATTGTACTACAAGCCATCTCAAAAATGCAGATCGCGACCTAGAGCAAGGCGCGAGCCGATGAAAAAGCGGCGTCCCGCCAATAGGCGAGATGAGCATTTTGCCTAAACAACAAACCGCGAAGCAGTTTGCTGGTTCCACGATCTGCGATCGGGAAATCATGGAAACGTTCGCTTTCATAGTTTTAGTATTGTGAAACAATACAACAGGCGCGCAACACTGAAATTGGGCGTTAGATGTATTTTTGAGATGTCTTATAATATTTAGACCAAATGGTTTTAATCTTTAAACTGTGCAATTTCAAGCCCAAGGCTCACGCACTGATTCCCATCCATACAGGCGTCCGCATCCTCGTCAGGGAGAAAATGTTTTACTTTCCGGTGCCCCTTATTCATGTAAACGACCCAGCATTGCTGTTCCTCGTCATAATCGACACTTAAGTCTATATCGCATTCACCGATGTCTGGATATAATTCCTTTATCTTTTCACACAACGCATTTTTGTCATACATGATTTTTCCTCCTCTTTTTTTAGCCCGGATATTTTATGAAAATTTTTCAGCAAACTTATTT
This sequence comes from Desulfobacterales bacterium, assembly GCA_020345745.1. Lineage (GTDB taxonomy): Bacteria > Desulfobacterota > Desulfobacteria > Desulfobacterales > UBA11574. The sequence goes on along the minus strand of CP070768.1, from coordinate 1,591,905 downwards.
TATATAATAAAGCGATTAAGTAAAGTGGAATATTAAAGTTCAGAACCTTGTTTCATGAAACCGTAACGCGATTTTATTTTAATACGGTTTTTTGTGCGTGTCAAATGCACATCGTTACCAGTTGATATCAGATTGACATGCCACAATGTGGCATTATAGTATGTGAGGGCGGTGCATTGTAATACATTTATAGAGATAAGAGTGAAGAAGAAGGAGGAAAATCAAATGAGAGAAAAAGTTGAAAAAGCATTAAATGATATCAGACCCCATCTTATGGCTGATGGTGGTAATGTCGAGTTGGTTGATGTTGAAGATGGTGTTGTCAAGGTTAGATTAACCGGTGCATGTGCTGGGTGTCCCATGTCACAGATGACACTTAAACAAGGAATAGAAGGTTATGTAAAAAGGGCAATTCCAGAAGTTGTAAGTGTAGAATCCGTTTAGTTAAGATTTTGAATTTCAGTTAATAAATGAATATGAAAGGCTGAACATGACTAAAGTAAAGACGTTTACGAGTTCCTTAAAAATATTTCATGTGAAAAAAGAATTGGAAGCGCTCGATAAACTTGTTAATCAATTTATCGAGGAAAATCATTTAAAGAAGATAATCTCAATCAGCGATGCGTGCACAACAGATGAAAACGGGGCGACAATTGGCCTTATTAGGGTTATTGCCTATGAGTAAAATGACCAAGCAATACCCTTGCAAAACATCCCCTTTTGACCAATTTCTGCGTTAAACTCATACCGCTTAAGCGGGACTCGGAATACGCAATTTATTCCTCTGGTTAATCCGCTAAAGGTCGGTGGCGGATTAAAATCTTCGTGTTGACTCGGGGCATCCAAAGCCCTCGCCCTAACGGGCAGCTTAACAGCTGTCCAATTTCGCTACCCTGTAGAATTGTCCTTGGATTTGTACAAAATTGAACATTTTGCTAACGTACTTAGGCATAGACACCTAAGTGAAACGAAATGGGATACCCTTTTGCCTTTGAGTTAACCATGAATTTTTTTTAGTAACCAGGCCATATTTGTGCCGAGAACCTTCATGGTATTCACGCCTTCGTCATCCTTCTCCACTTCGCCTTTATCTAATCCAAAACCCATGTTCCAGTATATAGAACCAGGGACAATCATCTCACCAATAAAAAAGAAATGGTTGATGGCGTTGAATGCGTGAATGCTTCCTCCGCGGCGTACAGCGACAACTGCGGCACCGACTTTACGCTTGAACATTCTGTTGTTGGCGATTCCTGTCATTCCTGTTCGATCGATTAAAGCCTTAAGTTCTGTGGAAATGTTAGCAAAGTATGTGGGAGATCCGAGAATGATACCATCGGCATCGATCATTTTTTCAATGCACGAGTTGACAACATCATCGGTCACGGAGCACCGTTGGTCTTTATTTTCAAAACACTTCATGCAAGCGATGCATCCTCTTATTTTTTTGCCGGATAGCTGAACCTGTTCGGTTTCTATCCCTTCCTTTTCAAGTTCTTGTAAAACATAGTTAATCAGAATGGCAGTATTGCCGTTTTTCCTAGCACTTCCGTTAAAGGCGACAACGTTCATTGCAATGAACCTCCTTGGCTTATAAGCTTTAAATTTAATCAAAACATACAATCTGCTTAGCACATATGGAATCGATTATCCATCTATTTTCATGCAACTAGAGTTTTGTATCGTAATGATGATTGCGTTATCCAGCTTTCCCAAAGCTCCAGCGTAAGCGTTCGGGGGTATCCATTTTCGTGTAACGATATTGGCGGAGTCGCTTCGTCATTTAATCGGTTTAGCTGTAGGAAGGCAACTTCTCAAGAACTCCGGGTAAAAGGGCTCCAGGTTTTTTATGCAAGGAGATATCTTTTTCGTTTATTCATCGTTACCCAGTGACCCAATATTATGATTTCATGAGGCATGGGTAAAGATTTGCAAAAAAAAAGTTTAAATCATAAAATATTGGGTCACACGGCTAAGACAAGATTGATATCGACTGGAAGAAAAAGCCTGGAGCCCGGATAGATAAATTAACCCTTGTCTATCGAGAAATTTTTGGGGACACCGCAGCCATCCTGATCGCAGCAAAGATGGAATGCCGGAGG
>CP070768.1:1585941-1589703 GCA_020345745.1 Desulfobacterales bacterium | reverse complement strand
GTATAACGTTCGATCTACCAAAGCCAATGCATCCATGCCATCAGACGCTGTATCTACATGATAACCAGATTTTGTCAGCAGGTTGGTCAACATGTGACGCATATTCTCTTCATCATCAATAATCAGTAACCGTTTATGGCCGCTTGTTGTATAATCAGTGTTCCTATCTTTCATTTCTGTCACTCTTCCGTCTATGACCCAATAACCGCTTCTAAAGGGATCTCAATAAAAATTATTATTCTCTGTGTCCTCTGTGCCTCGAGCGAAGCGGGCGGTGAATATAGACCCACATACCTACTTAGTAAAACTGACATCTAAAGCTTAGGTGAAGGTTTAAATGGCTAATCAATTCCAATGTCTTGAGATCTTTCTCGGTTAATCCTCATTATAGACCGGCAAAAGGATTGATATGGTCGTACTTTCGCCATGTTGACTTGATGCTTTGATTTTACCGCCCATTCCTTCAACAATCATAAAACTTACCGAAAGACCGAGGCCTGTTCCCTTTCCGGGCGCTTTTGTGGTGTAAAATGGATCAAAAAGATAGCCGAGATTTTCCTCCTCAATCCCGATACCATTATCGATATAGTTAACCTTTAACATGTTAACAGGACCTGCCGAATCCTTCGGGGTCGCAGTTACAATCTCACTGGTTATTGTTATATTGCCCTTTAAACGATCCTCCATCGACAAAATGGCATCTGCGGCATTGATAATCAAATTCAAAAAAACCTGCCGCAATTGATCCGGATTTGCCAGAACGATATCCGTTTTGGCTGCAAGATCTAAAACTAAATCGATATCAGATATGGATGGCTGATATTTGAAAACCTGCATCGTATCTTCGATGATTTCATGGACTGAAATCGGCTTTAAGCCTTCGCTTGACGGCCTGGAAAAATCGAGAAGCTGTTTGATAATGGTATTAATCCTACTGATTTCGTTTTCCGTTCGAAGAATAAACTCTGTCCTATCGCCATCAGCAATATCGTCTTGCTTAAGCAATTCGAGATAGCCACTTATTATGCCGATGGGATTACCGATCTCATGGGCAATTCCGGAAGATAAACGACCGACGGAAGCCAGCTTTTCCGCCTGGATAATCTCTTTCTGTGCTTGCATTAAATCCTTATTTGCTTTTTCAAGAGATAGAACCGTACTTTTAAGTTTTTCTTTGTCTTCCGCCATATGCTTTAGCATGCGGTTTAAGGCTTTGGACAGCTTGCCGAACTCATTATCGCCTTTTTCATAACGAAAAAACACCTCATCATCCTCACGGTATTCGTCTGCTCTTTCCACTAAGCGCTGCAGGGGCTTGACCGTTGCCTTGGTCAGACGATAAAAGCCAATGAGTGATAACACAATGGTATTTATTAAAATATATATGAATAATAAGTACTGTGTTTGGCGCAAATTTTTATAGGCGTTTTCAAGGGGAACGACCACGCTGGCGCCGGCAAAAACCCTGCCATTGTTAGACAATGGAAGGGATACAAGCACATTTTGGCTTTGTTTCCAGAAAACCCCCCACGTCGAACCGACAAATCGTTTATCTTTCTTTCCCGACTGCATGGTTTGTTGGGTTAATGCTTTCAGTTCGTCACGCAAAGCAAAGCGATTACCTTTAGAATATATTTCATTGGAATTGGCATCTAGCATCAGGGCACTCGAAAACCCTGCATCATTTAACATGTTATCCATGACGTGTCTGTAATCGGAATCGATTGAGATATTCTCCGATTTAGATAGGGTGTTAAAACTATTTTCAAGGCCTGATAAAAACATATAACCTTTTGAGATTTCGGATTGTAGCAACACTTTCTGAGCAACATTAATCACAACAAAATTGATCAGAACCATTCCTATCACTAAAAGAACAATGAGGTGAATCGCAATGTTTGTTTTTAAATTGTGAAAAAACACATTAAACCTCTATATTTTTTGTCATATCTAAAGCCTAATTAAACCAAATTTTGCTATCAATGTAACGGAAAATTGATAAAATCTTTATTAGGATTTTATGTGAAACTTCCACCTAAGTCAAATTACGTTTCCACAAACAACCAAGTCCGGTTAGTTGCGCTGCAATATCGAAGTGTTAAATACCATCATTTATTTAGTAAGATACAAAAAATTGTTGGGGTTAAACCATTTGCCCGAGTTTAATCTTATAAAAGCAACGCTTTTTTTCTCAAATTTTTGTTCCCTATTATTAAATCCTTCCCCAATATCAACCTTCGTCCAATAGCTCAACTCAAAGTAAATTTCAGCTTCCTTGCCAGTTTGGTAGATGCCAAACACCTCTTCTAATTTCGCATCAGAATTATTCTCCTCAGATTCAATAACATCTACAAAATAGGTCTGAAGATATGCAATAACATGACGTAATTTAAGTATTTTGGATTTTACGAATACCTCCTCAGCACAAACGTTGTGAATCGATAATGTTAAAATAACTGACCCTAACGTTAAAATAAACTTGATCTTTGTTGCCATGTTCCCCCCTTAACCATTAAACTTATCAATCAATATTTCAATATATCTATATGTATGAAAATCAGCATTTATTTTGTCAAACTTTTTATTTTGAAAACATGTTTTTTGTGGTAATGGATAGTTTTGAATGATAAAAAATATTCTCCATCTAAAAAATATAAAAAATAAGGCTTTTCTCATGGAAAATAAGGGAACTCGGCTCAGCAGATACGAAGTACAGGCTCGTTTAATCCGAATGATTATGGAAATGTCCGATAGCGAACGAAAGGAACTTCTGAACAAATGGGAACAATATCGGCGTCCTGAAATGAGAAAATATCCCCGGAAACCGGCTTTTATTCCCGTTGATTGTTCAAGCTTTGAAGCTTGCTTCACTGATTTTATTCAGGATATCAGTAGTGGCGGCGTTTTTATTCAAACCGACGGTAATTTTTTTGTTAGCCAGCAAATTACGCTGACATTTACCATTCCCAAAGCAAAAGAAGACATAACCGTAAGTGGAGAAGTCGTCAGGGTGGGCACACAGGGTATTGGCGTGAAGTTCAATGAGCCCTTAACCACGGTCTAAGACCTTTTTAAAACGCCCGCCTTGACTCAACCTCGGTGTCAGGATCAAATATTCATCCGCCAATGTTCGGCGGCCGATTAATCCATAAAATACGCCATGATTTCCTTTGGTCAAAACTCTCGTCTGCCTTGATCTTGAACATAATTGAACCTTTTTCAAAGGTATCAATCCAGTCCCACATTAACATCACTCGCCCGAATACTTCATGACAATTTTCGAGAAACCTTTTTATTAACAACGATTTCAGCTAGTTATTTACAATTTTGCTTCTTTTTATAGAATAATTGTTGTTATCGAAAATTTGTTTATTCAATTTCTAAATAATTTCATGAAGTATATGTGTTCGCCATAAAAAAACCCGGAATCAAATGATTAGATGATTCCGGGTTATAAAAATTTTCCGGCAGCGTCCTACTCTCCCACCTAGTCTCCCAAGCAGTACCATCGGCGCAAAAGAGCTTAACTTCCGTGTTCGGGATGGGAACGGGTGTTTCCTCTTTGCCATTGCCGCCGAAAAAACGTGACTATTTTCATTGGATGGCAATTTAGATATCAGGACAATAAACGTTCAAAACGATTATGCGAATTATTTTGTGGCCAAGCCTCACGACCGATTAGTACCAGTTAGCTAAATGCGTTGCCGCACTTACACATCTACCTATCAACCTTGTCGTCTTCAAGGGGTCTTTAGTCTGTAT
>CP070768.1:1581546-1585841 GCA_020345745.1 Desulfobacterales bacterium | reverse complement strand
ATACCTTACAAGCACGTCGATTGAGCGTAGAGGTTCGATATGGAATTACCAAAAAAATGATTCAAAAGAGCGTTAAGTTGCGTTCTGAGGATTGAGTAAGAATAATGCCGGGTGGCCACTTCATAATTATAATTGACCATTTTTTCCCTTCGTTCCGGCGATTCAAGAATATCAATGACGCTATTTACTGTTTTTCTTGAGAGAAATCCATCCATTACCGCCAGATCGAAACCTTGCGGCTCAATATCTCTGACAAACGTCGCATAACGATTAACCAATAGCGGTTTTTTAAAGTAAATCGCTTCAAGAAAAGCGTTACCGAATCCTTCATATTGGCTGGGGTAGGTGATGAAATCCGCAAACGGATAGACATCCCAGAGCGAATACTTCGCTTGTTCGTTGCCATTGTTGCCCCAGGGATCGGCGATCTTGGTCGTTATTAATCTGAGACAAACGCCATGTTCACAAGCATATTCTTTCAACCATTCAACATATTCAAATCCTTCATCACCGGCTTCATGAGATATTACGAGTTTGTTCCGGTTGTCTCCTAGCTCCTTAACCAACTCTATAGCATGCTCGATACCTTTGCGCTGAATAATACGGGTGGGTTGTAAAATCATTCGGTCATCCGGTTCCAATTCAATCGCTTCTCTAAAAATACGTGCGCCCTCAACGTCCAATGTCGGCGGGTTTTCAAAATCGAGAACATTGGGAATGATGGTGGATGAAATTCCGGTACGTAGTGCAAGTTGTTCCTGGGCGCCTGAATTTATCACGACATGCTTTATGTTGGGCAGGTTGGGTGGAAAGGCCATACGGAGATAATCACTTACGGCATTTACCGCAAAGCGGACCCTTTCCCAATAAAAATCATGGTTGTGGGAAATGGTGGGGATTTCAGTTTCCGCAATGGTTTCTGTTAATGCCAGTCCCAGGGGAACATGCATCGGTATGGTGAGAACATTTTCGGTGACCAAAAGATCGATGTTGAAGTATTGGATAAATTCATGGAGAGAGGCTTTCAAAAGGGATCTTAAATCATGAATCGCTTGGGTTACTTGCGGTTCACGCCCTTTTTTTCCCATAACTTGCGCATTGATCCATTGATTTTGTTCATGTTGGAAATGCGCTTCGGCAACCAGAAAACTTGTGTCACTATTGCGATCGAGTTCTCCAGCAAACCAGACACAGCTGTACCCATTTTTTTCGAAAACGTCGGCCCACTTACTAGCCTCTAAAGTGACGCCGTCGGTACCCGCAAATCGAGTTGAGACAAATCCGATATTTTTGCACATAGCGAATAAAAATAAAAAATGTCACCAATCCCTATGTTTCACGAAAAATTAATTTCCTAGTATTTTTTCCTTTTATCTCAACATATTGTTATATGTCAATGAAAAATGTCAATATGTTGGAAGATAAAGTTAAAAGAAATGTGGAAGTAATTTTATAAAATCCGTTTATGACTCCTTTGGATTTTTCATCACGGCTTCCAGTATCATTCCGATAATTGCGCATTCCAGACCGAAGGGTAGATATCCTGCATATCCTAAAATCGGCATTTCAAACACATGAAAACGACCAACAAAAGGGACGCTGTACTGCCATTTTGCTAAACTGTAGTAATTCCACATTTCCCAAAATAAGCCACAAAAAAGAGCGGCTGATGCGGAAGCAACCACCAGGCGCCAATCACCATTACCTATGTCCGACAGCACGTGGCTCTCACCCATCAAATGTTGGAGTGAAACAATAATAAGTAAAGGGGATATCCAGAGTAGTGAGAAAAGATAATCAGGCCAGACGCCGATACATGCCAAACCTATACCGGATATGGCAAGGACTATCCAGGACGACACTCTGGGCAAAGAAAGTTTCAGTGAACGATTATTAGTAAATCCATGTTGGACCCAAAATAAACTGACGATCCATTCTTGGGTTCCAAGAACAGCGGGGAGTACGGTTGAGAAAGAGATCGTTGCATAACAGAAGTACTCAAAAGAACTATAATGGACACCGGTGTAACTCCAGTTCTGAACAAAACGATTAAGATACTCAAAGAACCACCAGAACAAAGCGCTAATAGGAAAAAGCAGCAAGAAAAACCGGGTGCGATCCACCATCATGCAGCGGCCTGTCCGTCTATGGCACAAAGCGTTGATAACAAGTATGAACGACAGCCACAAGGGCGTAAACGTGTGCGGTTGAAATGAAGCAAACCATGGAAACCGTGACCATGCAAATAACCAGGCAACAATACCTGTGGTAACACCAACCCATCCCCACCATGGGAAATTTGATGCAGGGGACCCTCTCGTTTTATCCTGCCGGGACGACGAGACACCTTTGATTATAAGAGGTAACGTTACCAAAACAATAAAAACAGCATACGCCGAAAATACAAGCCATGAGAACGGCGCGTGCAAAACGTATTTGGATTCCGGAGGAAATTCCAGATATCTGGAAACCGGAAAACCGGCGAGAATGATTCCGGCCATGGGTAATCCGATTAACATGATCGTCAGAACAGAAAGTTTTAGAAAAATTCGTTTCATATCGATCAAACGCTTCCCTTATTTCAATTGGCCGAGGATAATAGTCCTCAAGTTTTGTACCTCTGTTCGATAACCAATTTTGTAGGCGTTCAGGGGGAATCCACATTCGTTTCACTCGGGTGTCTCGTCGCTGGTCATTTCAGAGGTTTAGCAGCGGGGGAAACTTCCCCCTCCGGCATTCCACCTTCGCTGCGCTCAGGATGATTGCGGTGTTCCCCACAGCTAAACCTGTGAAATGACGAAGCGCCTCCGCCAATATCGTTACACGAAAATGGATACCCCTTGAACGCTTACGCAGGCGCTTCGAGGAGGCTGGATTATATTTTTTAAAAAGCAAAATATAATCGGGTTCAGTGTAAAAATTGAAATATTACGATTTATATGGACCAGGCGCAATGGTATAGCTTATCGAAGCTATATCACTTGTTCATTAGCAAAAAACTCATTTGACAAGTACGCGCCGTTGCTAGTACGAAAACGCTTTTTTCAATTTTGCTTTTTAAAAAATATAATCCAGCCGTTCTGGGCTGTGAGTTGCACTCAACATTAAGGTGCAAAACTTAAAAAATTATCTCAGCGTTTCAAATAACGTTCCAAGTGAAATGAATCGGTTTTAAACATATGGTTAGCAGGTTTGCCTTTTTTGATCAATCAAATGGGGTATGAATAAAAATAGAATCATGATACGATAGCATTTGTCACCTCATTTAAGCATGATTTTTAGATAATTTTTCTTCTTTCTCTTTTCTACTAAAAAAGGAGAAAAGCATGAGCCATACAATCCGTATCGGAGCACTTTTATCAGGAAGCGGAACCAATTTACAGGCAATCATCGATTCGTGCAACTCCGGCAAAATAAACGGCAGCGTTGTATTCGTAGGGTCAGACAACGTCAATGCACCAGGTCTCGATAGAGGAAAAAAAATTGGAATTCCCACCTTTGTTGTTGACTACGAATCCATCATTCGCCGTTACAAAGATTCACCAGATGAATTAATAATACCGAACGATTTTGATCTTGATGACATACTGTCAAAACAGAATTTTTTTCCCGAAGGTGCGGACATAAATAGAGCGAAAGCCTTCTTTATTACCAGAGCCATTGCAGAGGCAAAGGTTCTCGATAAAATGCGGCCTTATCCTTTTGACCTTTTGGTGTTGGCTGGTTTTATGAGAAATCTAACACCCTATTTTATCGATAAGGTCAACAGGAATCCTGATAACCCCTGCATAATGAACATTCACCCCTCTTTGCTGCCGGCTTTTCCCGGTGTTGATGGCTATGGTGATACATTCCGATATGGATGCAAGATAGGCGGCTGCACGGTCCATTTTGTCGATTATGGTGAAGACACCGGTCCGATTATCGGTCAAAATGCTTATGAGATAACGGAGGAAGATACCCTAGAGTCGATCAAGGCCAAGGGCCTAAATCTGGAATGGGAGCTCTATTCAGAGTGTGTTAGGCTGTTTGCCCAAGGCCGGCTGAGAACGGTTAAAATGTCATATACCCTTAAAGGTGGACAGAAAATATTACGGACGGTGGTAAAGGTTTTACCCTCGCAAAAAGAGTAACGTATCCAATTCATAGGACCTTCACCATCAACGGTATCGCAACAAATGTCCCCAATGAACTGCCTATATTGGTAAAGACGACCACCAGAAGTATCCGGGTAATCTTATTTTTCCAAAACCCTCTGACGGAGACAATGTCCTCTGGCAGTCTTTCGAAATCTT
>CP070768.1:1574306-1581446 GCA_020345745.1 Desulfobacterales bacterium | reverse complement strand
CCCATTCTAAAGGTGGAGGGGATTTATTTCTCCTCTCACACCCAGAAAAAGATGAACGCCAGAAAGCTATCCAGATGACGATTAGGAGTATGAAATATGCCAGTGATCTTGGGGCAAAAGTGGTAATCCTTGCTCAATTCGCGAAATTGTAATGGGAGATACGTTTGCTTTTCTTGCAAGTTCAGCTTTACTCATTAAAATTGATTCTCTTATTTTCTTAAGTGAATTTTTGCTCATCCAACGTATCTCCTCTTCAATCAAATATCAAAAAACTTGAGCTACCATATAGAATTTATTGACAATTTTCAAGCATTTCCTTATGATTCCAGTTTAATTGATAATTAATTCAGGAGGTTGATATGAATAAACTGGAACTCGTAGAGGTTTTGAGAGAAGAAAGCAGACTCAAAGAAGCCGCTTACGTTAGAAAAAATTGAAATGGCTGTTAGAGATGAGTTGAAAAAATAGTCGAGGCTATAAACTTGTTTAGAATCTATTCACGGAGGTGTTGATACCTGCTCCTTGATCAAGGGGTGGGTGCCCGGCTGTTGGAAATAAGCCTCAAGATAGCCCAAAATCGCGGAATTGAAACCGTGTGGGGTGCTGTATTGCCGGAGAATAAAGGTATGCTCGCGCTAGGTCGAAAACTCGGTTTTAAAATTTCCAGATCTGCAGAACCCGGTGAAATGGAATTGACCATCGACTTAAAACCGAGTAGTTTTTAATACAACTGCTTTACTACGTTTCCAAGGGAGGCAAATGATGAATGCTAAAATTACTAAATCTGTTGTGGTGGCGCTGGACGGTTCTGCAAATGCCTTAAAGGCACTAAACTACTTGAAACTACTCTTCGGATCCCAACACCATCTAGATGTCCATCTATTTCATAACATTCAAGGTATACCGCCCATTCTGGATGAAGAAAGCAAAAAAAATCCGTATACAGCTCGGCAGGTCAGAGAACTGGATAATCGAAATAAACGGATGGCGAAAAAGTTTCTTTCTGCTGGAAAGAAGGCGTTGTTGGATATTGGCTTTGCCGATGATCGGATTAAAACCGTTGAATTCAGTAAACAGTTAGGAGTTGCGCGCGATATTTGTTCTTGGTCTGAAAAAAAGAATATGGACGCCATTGTTCTCTGTACTCGTGGTAAAGGCCGGATAGAAGCTTTTTTTATGGGTGAAACAGCAAACAAAGTCTTAGAATTAAGTCATATCTGTCCGGTTTGGATGGTTAAAGGGGATGTAAGATCACAACCTGTCCTCATTGCCTTGGACACATCCGACGATGCTCTTAGAGCTGTGGATCACGCGGCATTCATTCTAGCAGGAACCGATTGTCCCATAACATTGTTTTATTCTAAACGTAACCTGTTCCGATTTTTCTCCAAAGAGGAATTCGAGTCTATGCCAGAGCTGGAGGCTATTTGGCAAACGGCTGCCGGGCGGGAAATTGCCCCTGTTATGAAAAAAGCTATAAAGATGTTAATTAGTGCCGGTGTTGATGAAGCTCGAATCTCAAGCCAAATCATCGATGGTAGTCACAGTGCTTCTGCCGACATTTTAAAGGCAGCTGATCATTACGACTGTGGAACTATTGTTATGGGGCGCCGCGGAGTCAGTGGCGTAAAAGATTACACTGTAGGCAGTGTTTCCCGTAAGGTGCTGCAGGAATTCAAAAATACTGCTCTGTGGCTTGTACCCTAAAAGTAGAAATCGAAATAAAGGATGTTAAGATGGCAGGAAACTTGTAATGGTTCTATCTGTCGACGTCTTGTTTTTTCAAAATTCCGAAAGCGTTCGGACCAAAATTCTATTCTTCACATATTCTTTGTTCTTAGCAGAGGTTCCATGGCACATCCCTTGCTATTTTGGATTCAAGACAACATTAACAAATATAATGTTTGGGTTAACTTGCTATAGAAGCGATTTTCCTAGTTCAAATGCTTATAGGCTAGGAAAATTCGGTAAAGGGTGTATTGGTTTTCATTTTTTTTGGTGAGCTATACCAATTAAAAAAATTGACCGTCGACTGAAATCAAACAGTATTTTGCCAGCTTTAAAACCTTCGCCAAAACATATGACTTAAAGATATCGTTTTTAATGCTGGAAAATTATGGTCTCAATAATCGATATATTGTGGTAATGACTTTTGATCGAAAAGTTATGATTTCTCCCTTCGACGTTGATAAATCAAAGCTCAAAATTTTTTAGGTTTAGGAAAAAAGTCTTAAAAATAATCTTGCCTTGATATCTACAGTTCGGATTTGATATCTGTTAACTTGGCTGATCTGACATCTTGGCAAGATATCTGCAATCAATCACGCCTCTACTTTCCTCCGATTCGCCTAACTAACCAATGCCACAATGTGATATTAACTGTTTGAATTAATAGTTATTTTTTATAATTTGATTGACATATCCTCAAAAATTTTACAAAATTGCCGAATTAATAAATCGCTGGCAGTGCTCTGTTCTTGAAGACTGACCCAGATTTTTCAATTAGGGGTATAATAAACTCTGATTATAGAATAGTTGATTAACTTTTTTATCAAAGCAAGGGAGACCTCATGAAAAGTAAAAGATGGAATCCTTATATAGCCGGAGCGTTAACAGGTCTATTGTTGGTCTTGTCTGTTTTCATTTCAGGTAAATTTTTCGGTGCTTCGACCACCTTTTCAAGAAGTTCGGCGGTAATTGAAAAAAGCATTGGCATCGATGTTAATCAATTTGAATATTTCACTACTAAAAAGGGCAAATACGGCCCAAACTCACTGCCCAATTGGCAGTTGATGTTTGTACTGGGGATAATTATCGGTAGCTTTATCGCTTCCTTATGGTCCGGTACATTTAAAATCATGATGATCCCTGACATGTGGCGACAACGCTTTGGCGGCAATACACTAAAACGGGCGATTATCGCTTTCATTGGAGGTGCTATTGCCTTATTCGGTGTACGTCTTGCCGGCGGTTGTCCCAGCGGACACGGGCTTAGTGGTCTTTCGCAGCTGGCTGTGAGCGGTTTTATCGCACTTGGCTGTTTCTTCATTGGTGGGTTGATTACAGCCATAATACTTTATAGAGACTAAAAAGTGATTGAAGTATCAACATCCTTCAAGGCAGAGGAGTAAGGTATGAGTCTACTCTACGGATTGATTACTGGAATTCTTTTCGGAATCTTACTACAAAAAGCCGAAGTATTACGCTACGATAGACAGTTAGGCGCTTTGCGTTTGATGGACATGACAATATTTAAATTCATGCTGACGGCGATAGTTATCGGATCAGTTGGTATTTATTTGATGAAAGATTTGGGACTTGTAAAATTAAGCATAAAGGCAACATCAATTGGTGCACAGGTTGTAGGAGGCCTGATGTTCGGTATCGGGTGGGCTCTTTTGGGTTATTGTCCGGGAACCGCCGGAGGAGCATTGGGTGAAGGACGGCTGGATGCGATTTGGGGCATCCTGGGAATGTTATTCGGAGCCGCCGTTCATGCTTTTGCCTATTCGTTTTTAAAAACCCATCTTATTGGAGTTGGCAGTTTCGGCAAAATCACATTGCCGCAGTTCTTAGGCACAAATAACTGGATCGTAATTATTGCTTTCGGTGCTACGGCAGTTTTCTTCTTCTGGATTTTTGAAAAGAAAGGGCTTTAAGTAAAAAAAATATTAAAGATCCCTGCTATAACTTTCAAAATATCATCTGCCTAAAATTCGTGTTATATCGTTTTTCAATAAGGGCAAATCCTTTTTACGAGGTTTGCCCTTTTCGATTTTATGGTATATTTAATAAGCTCAAAATAACTTCGGTATATATTGTCAAGCCTCTTGAAGAATTGAAAAGGGACATCGAACTACGTACCTTGTGTCTTGCATTGACTTTTGCGGTTATGGCTATACTTTGAATATTATAAAATTGCGGAGGTTGTAAAAAATAAGCCAAAACAACAACATTTGTTTGATGGAGGAAAAAACAATGGCAATAAAAGCATATGCAGCATTAAAAGCTGGAGGAAAACTCGAACCTTTTGAGTACGACCCTGGGGAGCTTGCAGTTGATCAGGTTGAAATTGATATCGACTCTTGCGGTATTTGTCATAGTGACTTGAGCATGTTAAACAATGACTGGGAAATGGCTAAATATCCCCTCGTACCTGGTCATGAAATTGCAGGGAAGGTTGGTGCAGTAGGTGAAAGGGTCACCCATGTAAAACCAGGACAAGTGGTTGGCCTCGGTTGGTATTCCAAATCATGTATGACCTGCAATGAATGTATGTCTGGCAATCACAATCTATGTGCCACCGCTGAAGGTGTAATTGTTGGCCGTCACGGCGGTTTTGCCAACAAAGTGCGAGCCCATGAAGCATGGGTAATTCCATTGCCGGAAGGTATCAACGTTGCTACCGCAGGCCCTCTTTTCTGTGGTGGAATTACGGTTTTTAATCCCATAATCCAAAACGATATCCAGCCAACTGACCGTGTTGGTGTTGTCGGAATTGGTGGTTTAGGACATATGGCCATCCGCTTTCTTAAGGCTTGGGGCTGTGAGATTACTGCGTTTTCGACCAGCCCTGCCAAAGAAGCCGAAGCCCGTGAACTTGGGGCCCACCATTTCGTCAACTCGCATGACTCTGACGCACTCGCCAAGCTTGCCGACGCCTTTGACATGATCTTAGTCACTGTCAATGCCGAACTTGATTGGGACGGTTACATCAGCGCTCTTGGTCAAAAAGGTAAGCTTCATATCGTCGGTGCGGCACCTTCCGTCTCTGCTGCTGTATTCCCGCTTATTTTGAGGCAAAGATCGATTGGAGGCTCTCCGCTTGGCAGCCCAGCAACAATGGCAACCATGCTCGAGTTCGCCTCTCGACACGGCATCGAGCCTGTGACCGAGACATTTCCAATGACCAAGGTCAACGATGCTTTGGAAAAACTGCGCACAGGCAAACCTCGATTTCGGCTGGTACTCGAAAACGACCTGGATTGATTCGAACCTTTGGAATCGTTAATTGTCAGCTTAATACAAGTATAAGGGGTCGGATTAGCAAAAAAACGATTTGCACAATTTTATCCAGTTAAGAGGTATCGAATATGATGAAACAGCAGGAAATTGGCTTTATTGGACTGGGCATGCTGGGAAAACCAATGGCGCTTAATTTGTTAAAGAAAGGCTATAATCTAAAAATTTATAACAAAACATCTGAAAAAGCATTATCTCTTGTCGAGCATGGAGCTGAAGTTAAAAATAATCCATGGGAAGTCGCTGACCCTGGTGGGATCGTGATGAGTTGTGTGTCGGATGATAAAGCATTGAAATCGGTCGTTGGTGAAAACGGGGAGATTGCCAAAATTTTAGGTCATGATGGTATTCATGTCTCCATGAGCACAATATTGCCAAAAACCGCTATAAGACTCGCGCAGCAGCAAGCGGCATTTGGCGGCTATTACATCGCAGCGCCTGTAATGGGTCGACCAGATGCCGTTCAGGCAAAAAGCCAGTCATACTTCATAGCTGGCGAAGAAGCAGCCAAGACCAGGGTTAAACCCATATTAGAAGGAATTAGCATGAAAATATTTGATTTTGGAAATAATCCAGCGGATGCCAATGTTGCCAAGCTTGCTGCTAACTTTCTAATTGCATCAGCCGTTGAATCCATGGCTGAAGCGTTTACTTTCACCGCAAAAAATGGTGCCGATCCCAATAAACTTCTTGAAGCAATTGGAGAAACAATGTTTGCATGCCCAATCTATCAAAATTATGGAAGGCAGATCCTAAATAAAAATTATCTGGAACCATTATTCAAACTTTCTTTGGGCCTAAAAGATATTCGACTCATTGCAGAAACGGCCGCTGATAGCCATACACCGATGCGTTTTCTTCGAATTTTGGAGGATCGATTTTCAGCAGCTGTTGCGCATGACCGTTCCAATTATGATTGGACAGGGATTGCAGCTGAGATTGAAGCTGAGGCTGGTTTATAATTTGAACAAGAATATTATTGCAATATATGCCCCATCTCTTCTGGACCACTTTTTACCGTTAATTCTCATGATTTGCGAAATAAACATTGGAAATTCATGGCGGTAATACTTCGATCCTTAACCTTGAGTTTTTCAGATTACTTAGCCACCACAACATCTTGTGGTTTAGAACTTATTTCCGTTTCTCTTTGAGGTTTTTCACCTCCTGTGATTTTTTAATTGTATCACAAGCGGCTGACGTAAAGAAATATTTTATGTACTGGATATCTGTAATCAACCAAGATATCTGTAATCAACCACACCCCTCCCTTTCCATCGATTCATCCCATCAATCATACCACAATGTGATATAACTATCTATAATCATTATTTTATTGACGCAATCTAAGTTTTCAAATATGGTATTCAGATTGATTCTCTTTCGAGTTCCAACTTCTCTCTCGTATCTGTTTTCATTGTGAAGCATCTCTTTTTCTGCTGACCTCATTTTCGACTTGCAACTTATCTTCAATTTTATTGTTCCTTTCATTAATCCTTAATCATTTAGCTTCTTATAAAGAGGTTATCCTCATGGAGACTCGCCTCAAAATGGGCTTATTTTGCTCCTGGCTGGACGTAGGTGTTCTGTTAGGAGGTTAGCCGATTATTAACACCAAAACTGCAGTATAGCAAAAATGGTTATAGGTGACCCAATGGCAAATATTCTTATTGTTGATAATCAGGAATGGGTACAGGACCTATGCAAACAAGGATTGACCGGTGAGGGGTATACGGTTTCATCAACTGATGATGTCGAAACTGTTAGCAAAAACATAATATCATTGAAACCCAATTTAGTGCTCCTAAACCAATACTTGAAGCATGGATTTTATGTATGGGATGTATTCAATGACATTAAAATGCAAGATCAAAACCTCCCCGTGGTTATAATTACTGATCATGACACTCACTTGTACGTTTCCAAGCTTTCTCAAGCTGATGGATATATAGTTAAAAGCCACACCGCCGGGGATGAACTGCGACAAAAGGTATCTGCGTTATTAGGCAGGGGACCAGCTGTTCGGAAAACGAAAGAAATAAAAAAACACGATGACAAAATTAGTTATTAAAATTGAGCAGCACTGAACAGGCATTTATTGCGTGATTATCTTCTTAT
>CP070768.1:1569133-1574206 GCA_020345745.1 Desulfobacterales bacterium | reverse complement strand
ATCCGTTTGCGGATTTCATCACCTACCCCAGCCAATATGAAGGATTCGGTAACGCTTTTCTTGAAGCGATTTACTTTAAAAAACCGCTACTGGTTAATCGTTATGCGACGTTTGTCAGAGATATCGAGCCGCAAGGGTTCGTCCTGGCGATTATGGATGGATTTCTCTCTAGAAATACAGTAAAGAGCGTCATCGACATTCTTGAATCGTCGGAACGAAGGGAAAAAATGGTCAATTATAATTATGACGTGGCCGCCCAGCATTATTCTTACTCGATCCTCAGAACGCAACTTAACGCTCTTTTGAATCATTTTTTTGGTAATTCCATATCGAACCTCTACGCTCAATCGCCCTGCTTGTAAGGTATTATCGCCTGCTATTTTGAAAAGCCTTGCTATATCTGTGAAAGAGGCTTCTTCCAGAGGTCTCATATTTTTGTTAGACTATAATTACGGTTTCCTAACTCAAGGCTCTCTGCATAATCGAGCTGAATGGTCCAATCCACTTCAGGGTAAACCCCCCTGAACTTGTCCTCACCCCGCTCTGTGTTCGTTGTAAGGCATGATTCAGGAAGGGCCTGCTCCTGGTTCACAAGATCGACGGACGCCTGGTCAATGGCAATCGGATCTTTAGAAGCAACGATGCCGATGTCTTTGACAATCGGTGCATCATTCATAGGGTAGCAGTCACACGCTGGTGAAACATTCGTGATAAAATTAACAAACAGTGTCTTGTCTTGTTTGCCTTTTAAAACGCCCATGGTATATTCTACCATATTTTCAAGAAATACCGGTATGGCCTGGTTCCATTCTATTTGAATGGCGCTTTCAGGACAAATTAAAATACATTCCCCGCATCCGAAACACTTTTTGGAATCGAGAACCGCTTTTTCATCGTTTTCGTTTAAAGACAGCGCATATTGGGAGCAATGATCGATACATTCCCCGCAGCCGACACATTTTTCCATGATAATTTTTGGAGCGACAGTGGAGTGTTGTTCCAGTTTTCCCCTGCGAGACGCGCATCCCATCCCCACATTTTTTATGGTGCCGCCAAAACCCGAAAGCTCATGACCTTTAAAGTGGGCGACCGATAACATGGCGTCAGCTTCGACAATATCGGTTCCGATGTACACCCTTTTATACCGTTTTTGATTAATGGTAACAGCAGTTTCACTTCTACCTCTCAATCCATCAGCAATGATAAGGGGAGCACCGACCACGGAATAAGCAAAACCGTTTTGAATCGCCGTTGCAAGATGGTTTGGAGAATCGCTCCGTGTTCCTGCGTAAACCGTGTTGGCATCGGTCAAAAAGGGGTAGGCACCCATACTTTTGATGGAATCAACGATTCTCCGAATAAATACAGGTCGAATAAAGGCGGTATTTCCCAGCTCGCCAAAATGAAGTTTGATGGCGACAAGATCTCTTTCTTTGATGGTTTCCGAAAGACCCGCCGTATGAATGAGCCTTTCCAGTTTGCTTACAAGATTCTCCTTATATGTTGCCCGTAGATCGATAAAATAGACATTGCTTTTCATGGTGTCCTCCTGATAAAAGTTTATCCTTTAGGATTTTAATCTACTGGTAGCCCTTATCAAAATCAAGGTGATTGAGTAAAGATGAAAATAGAATTAAAGGTAAAGCTTTTCCTTTTGAAAAAGATCTACTTAATATATGATGATTTTGTCAGCTCATTGGCTGTAGCTTGTAAAAAATATTGTTCCCGGTGTTTTACAAACAATGTGATCATGACAAGCCTTGAAGGGTATTTTATCGCTGAAAGCATCGTTAAAAAAGAGCACTCCGATGTATTTGAAAGGGTTAAAGCCGAAGTCTCCAAACAGCGTTTTTTACCCCGAACAACCATCAACAAGATTGCAGAACTGTGCATCAATGGCGAGGATCTTCCGCAGGAAGATCACACCCACGCTGAAAGCGTCTGTCCGCTTTTAACCGACGATGCATGCGCCATTTATAACGTCAGGCCCTTTGGGTGTCGATGCTTGATGTCAAAACATGATTGCCGCCAGCAAGGATATGCATACGTTGATGCATTCGTACTATCGGTGAACCATCTATTTCTACAGTTTATTGAGCATGTCGATGCCAACGGTTTTTCGGGAAACCTTTCTGATATGTTAACCTTTATGGCATCTGAGGAAAATCGCTGCAGCTACAAAACGGATACGCTGAAAAATTCGGATACCCATTTGCTATGGAATCTGCCGATTAAGGTTTTGATGATACCGCCCGAACATCGGGTTCGAATTCAACCGATACTCAACGCTCTGCACAACATCAACGGTCCGGTCAGTAAAATGAATTGTTCTTTCTAAATCTATGTTCTTTTTTGACATATTAATGAGTTTCTGATAGTAAATTTCAGATAGGGTGGTAATGAACTGTTGGTGATAACCTAAACATTAATTACAGAAGGGACGAAAAGGAGGGACGCGTATGTTAAAGAAAATTACAGTATTTTCGACCGTATTAGTATTTCTTCTTACAGGCTCGGCCATTGCAGCGGCACCTAAACACGGCGGCACACTCATCTTTGGTCGCGGTGGCGATAGCGTGGGACTTGACATGGCCTATGAAACAGACGGCAATTCGTTCATGATCGGCGACAATCTTTATGAACAACTGGTAGCCTATAAAGATGAATCTACGGCTCTCGAACCAGGTCTCGCCGAGTCCTGGAAAACATCAGCGGATGGTAAGACCTATACTTTCCAGTTGCGAAAGGGGGTAAAATTTCATGACGGTACACCTTGCAACGCCGATGCCGTGGTTTTCTCCATCGGCCGAATGATGAAAGAACGAAATGTAAAATTCTTCGGCAAGGGGTGGGATATCCCCGCGCAAGAGCGGACGCCTGAGTACTGGGTTTCCATGGAGATGGATGACACCGTCGGCGCTATCGAAGCCACCGGCGAGTTCACAGTGGTTTTTAAGCTGAAAAGGGTTGAGGCGCCCTTTCTAGCCAATATGGGAATGGATTTTGCCTCGATTATCAGCCCTACGGCTTTTTTGAAAAATCCAAAAGAGTTTGTGCGTAACCCCGTAGGTACCGGCCCATTCAAGTTTGTCAAATGGGTCAAGGACGACCAGATTGTTCTCGATAAGAATAAGGACTATTGGAGTAAAGCCGCAGGGCCCTACCTGGACAGGGTCGTTTTTCGTTCCATTCCGGAAAACTCGGTCCGCTTTCTGGAACTCAAAACCGGCAATATCCATATCTGCCAGTTTCCCAATCCAGCCGATATTGAGCTGGCACGAAAAGACCCCAATTTGATTCTTCCGACCCAGCCGGGCATGAACATCGGCTACCTGTCCTTTAATCACACCAAAGAGCCTTGGAAAAGCAATGTGAATCTGAGAAAGGCCATTGCACATGCCATCAATCGCAAAGCGATTGTTGATAATATCTACCAAGGCATGGGACAAGTTGCCAGAAACCCCATCCCGCCGACCATGTGGGGATATAATGAGAGTGTTCCCGGGTTCAAATACGATCCGGCACTGGCAAAAGATCTACTTGCCAAGGCGGGCTTTCCCGGAGGCAAGGGACTTGGAGAGATCACTCTATGGTCCATGCCGGTTCCCAGGCCGTATAATCCGGATGGACAAAAAATTGGTGAAGCCATGTCCGCAGATCTGGCGAAAGTCGGTATTAAGGCCAAAATTGTGAGTTTTGAGTGGGGGACCTATCTGAAACGACAAAGGGAGCAGCCCGCAGACATGGATCTTTTTCAGCTGGGCTGGACCGGTGATAATGGCGATCCGGATAACTTTTTGGCCGTACTTTTTGATGGACTAGCGTCTTCGTCCATCAGAACCCAATGGAAGAGCGAGGCCTACCACAATTATATGCTCATGGGAAAACAGACCATTGATCAGAACAAACGAGCCGAAATTTACCAAAAGGCGCTGCAGCTCATCTATGATGAATGTCCGGTCATCAGTGTGGCACATTCTACGGTTATCTGGCCTGCGCTAAAGAGTGTGAATAACTTCAAACTTCATCCAACATCCTCTGTCCGGATGAAAAACGTTTGGCTGAGTAAATAACGGTAAACAACCATATTTCAACAAGCAGGGGGAAGGGTGATCTCTTCCCCCTTTTGACATAATGAAAAAAAGGTTTTACGGATAAGCGTTACCATCTTATGCTCGCGTATATTCTTCGAAGAATACTGATACTCATTCCCACCCTGTTAGGGATTTCCGTCATTGTCTTCCTTATGCTTCGACTCACACCAGGAGATCCGGCCGAGCTGCTGCTTGGTGAGCGAGCCACCGAGGAGGCCCTGTTTGAAATCAGGGAACATTTAGGACTCAATGAGCCCCTGTACGTGCAATATGGAATGTTTTTAAAACGTTTGATGAAAGGGGATTTGGGAGAAACCATATGGTCCAGGCAAAAAGTCTGGATTGAAGTTAAGGAGCGTTTTCCCGCGACCATTGAGCTGGCTGTTGCCGCGCTTTTTATCAGCTGCTTTTTCGGTATCATATTCGGTATTATTTCTGCCACACGGCAATATTCCATTTTTGACTATTTAAGTATGCTCGGAGCGCTGATCGGCGTCAGTATGCCTATTTTCTGGCTGGGATTGGTTTTTATGCTCATTTTTTCCCTGAATCTTGGATGGCTGCCCATGTCCGGACGTCTGAGCGTTGGTGTTGATCTGGAAGTGATTACCAACTTTTATATTTTAGATGCCATTTTGACCCGGAACTGGGCGGCGTTAAAAGATGCACTGTGGCACATCATTATGCCGGCCGTAACCTTAAGTACCATTCCCATGGCCATTGTGGCACGGATGACACGTTCGTCCATGCTTGAGGTGTTGCGTCAGGATTACATTAAAACAGCGAAAGCCAAGGGATTATCCCGGTTTATGGTAACCTTCAAACATGCACTCCGCAATGCGCTCATCCCGGTTGTGACCACCATTGGTCTCCAGTTCGGTGTGGCGCTCGGCGGGGCCATACTTACCGAGACCATTTTTGCCTGGCCCGGTGTCGGGAAATGGATGTTTGATGCTGTTATGAAACGGGATTACATGGT
>CP070768.1:1563005-1569033 GCA_020345745.1 Desulfobacterales bacterium | reverse complement strand
TTACGTTGGAATTTTTACGATAATATTATTAATCTTGGAAAGGCATTTCGATAGATACAAACCCTTTATACTTTTAAGTGATTTGATTTTTGAATACCCGATCAGAAACTTTTAATATCTGCTATAAAAATGCGAATATCAGATGCCTAAAATTTGTTTGATATCATTTTTTCAATAGAGGCAAATCCTTTTTATGGGGTTTGCCCTTTTAGTTTTGATGAAATATGTAAAACAGTCAGAATTGATTCAGGTTGTGTGATTGGTAAAAAATCACACGTTTTTTAAAGATCAAGTTTCGTGCGATAGCCTCAAACAGAAGTGGTCAACTATTGACCACATCGTTTTTTCCACAACTGAAAGATCGTCGAGGGATCACTTCCTTTTTTCTGGAACCAAAAATCAATCCGGTTCTCGACCCTGACACAGGTGTTGAATTCGGTGTCAGTCTCGGCATCAAATACAGGTATCCTCTGAATGAAAACATGAATTAATCATTAAAATATCTCCATCTTGCAATCAACAATTGACTAATGTATGATACCCTTAAATATTGAATAACCCCCTCAAATACTAATATAAAAATGAATGACTCCGCAGCAAACTGCGGGGAATTATCGAGTTAAACAGATCAACGAAACCACACTACAGGAGTTGCTCAATGAAGCTCAAGCTTAGGCATAAAATATTATTGCTCTATATCGGTGTCAGTATAGGTATTTTGATTCTGATCGGAACCTTACTATCATCGACACTGCGAAATAATATCATCACCGCAATTTCGAAGAACTATGGTGAGCAACTTGCTCACATTGATTTCGTGCTGACCAGCTTCTTAGATAATATGGAGAATGATTTAGAAGCAATTGCCCTAAACGAGCGGGTTCGTTCTAGAAATGATAAAGACTTTACCAATTTTATTAATGCTGATGAAGCCACCTTTCAATATAGCATTGGCAGTCTTGAGCGGCAGATAATAACCATATTCAACAGATACCGGAAGACTCATCCACATGTCCATTCAGTATTCATGGGTCGTGAGAACGGAAGCTTTGTACGATCTCACAAACGAGCCAGGCCCACCCGCTATGACCCCAGGGCCAGACCCTGGTATGTCCTGGGCAAAGAGAATCCCGGCAAGATAATAAGAACGCCGCCATTTCGATCGGTAACAACGCCTGATGTGAGCATCAGCCTTGTGAAAGCGCTTGTTGGTGTTGAAGGCAACTTTTACGGTGTCCTCGGCGTTGCCATTACCCTAGAAGACCTGGCGGAATATATCGCAAACGTCGAACTGGATTATGGCGGTTTCATAGAACTATTTGATGAACATGGAACCGTACTGGCAAGCCGTGATAAATCCTTGTTGTTCAAGGATTTAGCGACTATTGATGCCAAGCTTGCCAAAGAAATTATCAACAAAAATGAAGGGCGTTTTGTTTTCGAAAAAAATTCAAAAGAGATGTATGCTTTTTTTAACACATCTCCGATCTTGGGGTGGAAATTTGCAGCCATTGTTCCCGTGGCAGAAATTGAAAAAGCAATCTGGCATATCAATTTCAAAATTCTATTTGCCCTCTTTATCGCACTTCTACTTCTCAGTGTGCTTACCCTTTTAGGTTTAAAGCACTTTGTCATCAAACCGTTAAAGAAACTCGATGACGGCGCTAGTTTTATTGCTCAGACATGTAATCTGGAACACCATATTGAAATACAATCGAGCGACGAGATCGCAAACTAGGCGCAGTCTTTCAATCAGATGATAGATTCTATTCATACAACGGAAGAAGCCTTGAAAAAATCCGAAAGAAAACTGCAGCAGCATCGTGACCATTTGGAGGAACTGGTCCAGGAAAGAACAGAAGCGCTCACTCGAACCAACGAACAAATGAAACAGGAAATCACGGAGCGAAAAGAGGCCGAAAAGTCACTGAAAGAGAGCGAGGCGAAATACCGGATGCTAATTGACAATATCCCGGACATTGTCTATCGAGGATATGCTGATTGGTCGGTGGAGTTCATTGACAACAAGATTGAGATGCAAACCGGCTATCGTATGGAGGAGTTCAATTCCGGTAAAAGGAAGTGGTATGACGTAATCCTTGAAGACGATCGTGAATCTTCAGAGAATGCCTTTAAGGAAGCTTTAAGAAACGACAAAACATTCAATAGAGAATACAGAATCAAAACCACAGATGGAGAAATCCTCTGGATAAACGACAGGGGATATATCGTATGTGATGAAAAAGGAGAGATTGAATACATCAGCGGCGTTTTTTTTGATGTTACCGACCGGAAGCGGATGGAGGAGGAGTTATTGCAGGCCAAAATAGCAGCTGATGAGGCCAACAAAATGAAAGGTGATTTCCTGGCCAATATGAGCCATGAGATTCGTACTCCCATGAACGCGGTAATCGGCATGGCGCATCTAGCCCTAAAGACCGACCTGACGCCCAAGCAACGTGATTATCTGAACAAGATCCAGTCATCAGCCAATTCGCTGCTGGGCATTATCAATGACATTCTGGACTTTTCTAAAATTGAGGCCGGCAAGCTGGAGATGGAGTGGATCGATTTCAATCTGAATGACGTTTTAGACGATCTTGCGGACATAATCACCGTAAAGGCTCAGGAAAAGAGCGACCTGGAAATACTTTTCGACATTACACACAACGTACCGCGTTTTCTGGTGGGCGACCCTCTTCGACTCAAGGAAGTTCTAATTAATTTAGCCAATAATGCCGTCAAATTTACCGAATCCGGTGAAATTGTAATTTCAGCCGAATTGGTGAGACACAATAAAAAGTCCGTCACATTGAAATTTGCGGTAAGCGATTCCGGAATAGGTATCGGGCCGGAACAAAAAAAGAGGCTGTTCGATGCTTTTACTCAAGCCGACACAACCACGACCCGCAAATTTGGCGGAACCGGATTAGGGCTTGCCATTAGCAAAAAACTGGTCAATCGGATGAAAGGTGAAATTTGGGTAGATAGTGAGCCGGGTAAAGGCAGCACATTTGTTTTTACGGCCCAATTCGGCTTGGGTCAAGAAAAGACCGAAATCCGTTTCAGTCCTTCACCGGATCTGACAGGAATGCAAACCTTAGTGATTGATGATAATTCCACTTCAAGAGATATCCTAAAGGACATGCTGGAGTCCTTTTCTTTCAAGGTAACCCTGGCGGCCTCAGCCAAGGAAGGTTTGACCGAACTTGAAAACGCCATTGGGAAATCACCGTTTGATTTGGTCATCATGGATTGGAAAATGCCCGAGATGGACGGTATCGAGGCTTCTGAGCAAATAAAGAATCATCCACGGCTGGCTCAAATTCCCAAAATTATTATGGTCACGGCATATGGTGGGGATGAGATTTTGCGAAAAACAGAGCGATTGGGCCTGGAAGGATTGCTGTTCAAACCGGTAAATCCTTCACTGCTTTTCGACGCAATTATGCAAGCTTTTGGTAAAGAAATCCCCCGGAGGCCGGATATCGATCGAAAGGTTGATCAAGAGGCTTTGGGCTCGAAACCCATCCAAGGCGCATCGATTCTTCTGGTTGAAGATAATGAAATGAATCGCCAGGTCGCGCAGGAAATTCTTGAAGACGCGGGGGCTATTGTCTCTTTAGCCGTCGATGGTCGGGAGGCGTTCGAAGCTGTGATAGAAGATGAATATGATGCTGTACTGATGGATGTTCAGATGCCTGTGATGGACGGCTACAAAGCCACTCGACGTATCCGTGAGTGGGAATCGAATACCCAATCGTCAATTCCCATTATCGCCATGACGGCTCATGCCATGAAAGGTGACGAGGAAAAAAGCCTTGAGGCCGGCATGAACGATCATATTACCAAACCGATCGATCCGGATCGGTTGGTGAAAACCCTTTTAAAGTGGATTGTGCCAAGGAAAGGATTGATTAGCCCCCAGCAGATGAATGCGGTTTCAGAAAGTCCGTATGAAAATGGATCACTTTTGAGTAAAGACTACCTGCCCAAGTCTTTGGACGGGTTTAACTTGAACGAAGGACTCAAGCGACTGCGCGGTAACCAGCGACTTTATAGACAGTTATTGCTAAATTTTTCAACTGACTATTCAGAGATAAACGATGAGATACGTAAAGCACTGGATGATAAAAATTTAGAGCGTGCGCGCAGTCTGGTTCATGACTTAAAGGGGGTAGCCGGCAATCTATCTGCGCCCGATTTGTTGGATGCTGCTACTGATTTGTGGACCGGGTTAAAAGCACAAGACCCGGATAAGGACATTGACCAGGATGCTCTTAATCAGAAAATAGAGAATTTGCACATTCATCTTCAACGTGTTAGGGAAGCGGTTCGAGTGCTTGAGCCTGCACCTGGAGAATTAACCGGCGACTCAGTTGCAGAAAAAAGAATTGTTTTGCCTGTTGAACTGGCGCAAATTGAATTAGAACGTATTCGAAATGCGGCTGAAATGGGGGATGTGGCCGAACTAATATCTATTGCAAAAAATTTAGAAAGTCATTCCGATGACGTTATCCAGTTCAGTGAGTCTATCATCCAATGGGCGGAAAGCTTTGACTTCGACCGCATTTTGAAACTAATATCCTAAAATTCCATTGACATTTTGTTTCAGAACATTAGGATAATACAACAAATGATGGCGAATAATCACTTAAAAAGGATCAGGAATGGAAATTACCCACACAGAAGAAAGCGGCATTTTGCTTATAGCCATAAAAGGCCGGTTGGACGGTTTAACTGTTCCGAGTGCCGAAAGATCGATTAATGAAATTTTGGGAAGCGGCAGTAATCGACTGTTGTTTGATTTCAGTGAACTCGAATACTTGAGTAGCGCCGGGCTGCGAGTTGTTTTAAGTGCGGCCAAGGAAATTAAACGTCGGGCAGGCCGGACCGTTCTTTGTGCCATGCAAGGTTACGTAAAAGAGATTTTCGAAGTCAGCGGATTTGGATCGATTATTCCCATAAAAGATACGGTCGAATCCGGAATTGCGGAATTGCAGTGAACCATTTTAAATTTAAAAAAATTGATGAATACAAACCGCATGACGAATGCAGACCACGGACACAAAGAATCCATCTTAATGGTGGATGACAATCCCACCAACCTTCAAGTTCTATTTCAGACCCTAGAGAGTATGGAATGCAGAATGCTGGTGGCCAAAGATGGCCAAACAGCCCTTACCATTGCTGATAAGAAATTGCCGGATTTGATTTTGTTGGACATTATGATGCCTGGAATGGATGGCTATGAAGTGTGTCGTCGGTTAAAAAGCCAACCGTCAACACAACATATTCCGGTTATTTTTCTTTCAGCTCTGAGTGAAACAGAAGATAAAGTAAAAGGACTAAACATCGGGGCCGTTGATTATATAACCAAACCGTTTCAGCCCGAAGAAGTGATTGCACGGGTAAATACCCATTTGACCATTCATCGATTAAAAAGTGAAGTCGAAACCCAAAAAGATCAGCTCGAACAGGAACTGAAAACGGTTTCAGACCTACAGTGCGATCTTTTGCCTGAAAAACTGCCGGATATTGACGGACTTGAACTGGGGGTCTATTACGAAACCAGCCGCTACGCGGGTGGTGATTACTATGATTTTTCTGAAATGTCGGATAATCGTTTCGGCATTTTGATGGCTGACGCAGAAGGACACAGTGCGCCTGCAGCCGTACGTATGGCAATGACCCGTGCACTGTTTTCTGCTTATCCAAGCGTACCTTCCGACCCTGCTGATGTTTTGACTTACCTGAATCTACATCTTTGCAAGGTCGTCGAACCGAGTTTTATCACGGCGTTGTATATTGTTTACGATGCCCATCAGCAATTGATGCAAATGGCAAATGCCGGTCATCCGCCGCCTTTGATCTACCGTGCCTCAGATGGTGCTGTCATAACCTGGTCAAAGAGGAGTGTTTTCCCCATGGGCATCGATCTTTACGATCATGTACCGGTGAGTGAAAAAAAGCTGGAAAAAGGTGATCGACTGCTTTTATATACCGATGGGGTTACCGAGAGATTTAA
>CP070768.1:1560367-1562905 GCA_020345745.1 Desulfobacterales bacterium | reverse complement strand
GGGTGCAAAGCACCCGGTTACAAACGCAACGAATTGATCACTAATATGCTTTTGCCTTTTCGGCCTATGGCCGAAAATTGGAGCTCATCGCTCTAAAGAACGGGCTCTCCGGTAAGGAACTTTACATTTTTTATAGCTTCCCTCGAATCTGTCTTAAAGGTCAGTTTCTGCGGGAAGCAACCCGGTCAAGCCACCCGCTATGCGGGTTGTCGTTGACTAAAAATTGTTAGGGACCCTGTTTTATCAACAACGTTTTATTTCTCAAATGATCAAGGCAGTGCAGCAATAATTTCTCGATATTCATCTTCTTTGAAAGCCCGAAAAGATTCCGTGCGCACATTTCCAAGAGATCCGAGGGTCAATGCTATCTTAGCAACAGCTTCA
Organism: Desulfobacterales bacterium; assembly: GCA_020345745.1. Taxonomy (GTDB): domain Bacteria; phylum Desulfobacterota; class Desulfobacteria; order Desulfobacterales; family UBA11574. The sequence continues at coordinate 1,562,521 of CP070768.1, read as the reverse complement.
TCGTTTGGTGCTTCCGATACGAGAATGATATCATACTGGCCCATTACCAAATAAAACTCTTTTAGCTCAGCACCCATTCCTCTAAATGCTTTTTTGGCAGCATCAAGTCGCTGGGGGCTATCTTTTACATTTTCGACACCTTTTTGTGTATATCGAACGAGCGTTATATAAGTCGGCATGGCGTCACCTCCTATTTTATCTGTTTCAAAGGGTCCCCAACCAATCGAAAGAACTTTTATCTTTGTAAGCTATAATCACAGCAAATAGAGAGGGAAGATCGATATCAGTGGCACCAGAAATGCATCACATTGGAAGTAGGATAAAATGAAGATTAGCTGTCGGAAATAGATATCTATTCTGAAGAATAAAAAATGGCTATTTGAATGTCAAATAAAATTACCTGTAACGCCCATTTTCTCTCGATGAAAACAGCCACAAGCATCGGGGTATCAAAATGGATTTAATGCTATTCCTTAGTCTGATTTCGAAATCACGGCGTAAAGCCTCTTGCAGCTTTTGCGTAGCGTTTCTTAGCGAAGCGAAACGTTAAATTGCAAACTGTTTGAGAGCATTAGCACGAGTTTTTGCAATTTAGTGCAGCAAGCTTAGAAACGATCAAAAGCTGCAAACCAGCGAACGCAAGATTTTGAAATCGTAATTACCGGTAAATCTTATTGAACCTCCACTTACCCCGGCGAAAGCTGACGAGATTTTAAAAAATCATAATAAATTCGTATGATATCATTTTCTTATAGAGACAAATCCGTTTTGTACGGTTTGCTTTTTTAAATATTTTAAGATACCCTTCTGTCAACTCACCGCATTCTGATACTTTTGTTAATTACCCAATCGGAGGAGGAATTGATGCCCAACCTGATACGTCAACAGGCGATAGATGGCTTGCAAGAGAACGACTCATTTACCTACTCGCGCACCTTCAATCAGAAGGAAACTGAGATCTTCGGTAACATAACAAGAGACTACAACCCGGTCCATTATGACCTTCGCTGGGTAAAAGTAAAAGGATTCAACGGCTTGATTTGCCATGGCCTAATCGTCGGATCCATGATTTGCGAGTTTGGTGGTCAGGTCGGTTGGCTTGCCACAGGAATGAACTTCAAGTTCATTAAGCCTGTCTACTTCGGCGATACCATCACTTGCACAATCACGATCACTAAAATCGAGGACTCAGGGCGGGCGGAGGCAAAGGCAATTTTAATCAATGAAGCCAACGAGCAAGTGTGTTATGCACATTTAACCGGCCGACTTCCACACGACCACGAAAGAGAAATTCTAAGACTAATGGTTGAAGAAGGGGATCCAACTAACAGGCTAGCCTAAGAATATCTACGAGTTATCTCAATCATTTGGCACTAAAAACAGGCCGAGAAAACCTATGGACATGCTTGGTTAAATTTATAAATGGAGCGACAGTTAAATGGCCAGCATAAGAGAACATTATGAAAATCATCTTGCAAAATACTACTCTTGGATGTCGGGAGGATTGGAAAAAAATATCCAGGAAAACAGAAAATTTTTTAAGGATAACCACGTATGGCCCCGTAATTCAGGGATTGCCGTGGACCTGGGTGCTGGATCCGGATTTCAATCCATTCCCCTTGCTGAGTTAGGCTTCAGGGTTGTAGCAATCGATCTGAGTAAAAAACTACTATCCGAGCTTAAAATAAACGCCAAGGATCTGCCGATTGAAATCATTCACGATGATTTGTTGAATTTTTCAAATCACTGTCCAAACAAGATTGAATTGGTTGTGTGCATGGGAGATACGTTAACCCATTTGAGCGCACATCAAACCATCCGGGAGCTATTTAATAAGATTAGCAACGCCCTGGAGATAGGTGGCCGACTGATTTTAACCTTTAGAGACTTAACAGCAGAGTTAAAAGGTTTAGATCGTTTCATTCCTGTTCGACATGACGAGAATAACATTTTTACCTGCTTTCTCGAGGTTGAAAAAGGGCATTTAAAGGTGCATGACATTATCTATGAACGAACAAACAATCAATGGGAACTGAAAAAAAGTTTTTTTAAAAAGCTTGTCATTGTTCCGCAAAAGACAAAAGATGTTTTGCAAGAAATTGGATTTAAGGTCTTGACCTTTCATATCCACAATTCATTGGTATGTATCATCGC
>CP070768.1:1546231-1560267 GCA_020345745.1 Desulfobacterales bacterium | reverse complement strand
CCTCTGGATAACGCTCTCTTTTGTTAAATCTCTTTATCAGGGTCAGTAATGACTTAGCTTAATTATTTCCATGCATCGAAGTTTGAACACTGTCCACATTTTTTATCCTAAATTTTTTTAAAAAAGAGGGACATTTAAGGGGCAGAAGCAATTCTAAATTTTTTATTTCTATAAAATAGTGAAACATACCACATCATTATAGTCATAACAGAAAAGAGTTTATAAAATAGAATTTATGCAATCCCTTAAATAAAAAAGGTTTATAAAGCATAATGCTCATAAACCCTTAATTTGCTGGTGCCCGGGACGAGACTTGAACTCGTACGAGGACAGGGCCTCAAGGGATTTTAAGTCCCTTGCGTCTACCAGTTCCGCCACCCAGGCATGACAAAGTTAACATTCTTAATTAGAATACTTTATCTTAGAAGACAAGGAAATTTCTTTTTTGTTAGGAATATTTTTCCGTTTCAGAGAAATGTTCTTGGTCGATAACAGTTATACGGTTTGCTTTTAAAGGGTTGGCCGATGGTAAAAGTTGAGTACTATATAACGTTTACTAAGTTTTTATAATTGTTTCTAAATCAATACCATACTTATTCATGCGCTGCCATATAGTGACACGACTTACCCCAAGGATTCGTGCAGCTTCAGACTGATTTCCCCCTGTTTGTTTCAATACCTTTAACAATACGTCCCGCTTTGTCGAATCATCAGGTCCTTTTCGATGGGCTTTTCTGATGCTTTTTTGGTCCTGCATGATTTTTGGGGGAAGGTGTTCTTTCTCGATGCCACCACCGGGACACAGAACAAGGGCGTATTCGATGATGTTTCGAAGTTCCCTAACATTTCCGGGCCAAGAATAATTCATTAGAATTTCCATAGCTTGTGGTGTAACCCCTAAGATTTTTTTAACGCCTTTGGCTTCATGGCGCTGGATGAAATTTTGGACGATAATTGGAATATCTTCTTTCCGTTCGGTTAGCGAGGGACAATGAAGAGGGAACACATTGATACGGAATAGGAGGTCTTCGCGGAAAAGGTTCTGGGCGATCAAGTCTTCAAGATTTTTATTGGTGGCAGTTATGATGCGCACATCCACGGGTATGGGCTGATGGTCGCCCACCCGCTCGATTTCCATTTCTTCTAGAACCCGAAGAAGTTTAACCTGAGTCGATAGAGGGATATCCCCGATCTCGTCGAGAAATATACTTCCTTCATGGGCGGCCTCGAAACGGCCAATTCGGTCACGCTCAGCACCGGTATATGCGCCTTTTACGTGGCCAAAAAGCTCACTTTCCAGAAGATTTTCGTTCAAGGCAGCACAATTGACCTTAACAAAGGGCCCTGGTTGGCGCTGGCTGGCTTGGTGTATGGCTCGTGCAACCAGTTCCTTTCCAGTGCCGCTCTGGCCATAGATGAGAACAGGTGCTTCGGTCTGGGAAACATTGTCGATAAGTTCGAACAGTTTTTGCATGACAGGTGAATTCCCCAGAATACCGTGATAGCCATCGTCGAGATGAAACGTTTTTTTAAGTGACAAGATCTCCTGCTGTTGTCTTACTTTTTCTGAAATATCAGTTAGGGTTTCAACCGCTCCGATAACAGATCCGTTTTCATCATGCAAAACCGATGCACTTTTAATGATATGAATGGATCTGCGATGTTTATTGGTAATCAGGCACGTTTTATCCTTTACATTACCTTCGGCAAACAAGCTACACCAGTGTTCTCCCGGGCCTTGGCCAATAATGTTGCATTCTGTACAGTTTAATATTTGACAGGATTGACCGACCAACTCTTCAGCACTATAGCCTGTCAATTGTTCAGCCGCAGGATTAGCAGCGATAATGGTTCCATCCGGGCCCATCACTAGGACTCCATCCTGAAGTGTATCGACAATGGTCTTCCAGTGTTTTGCAATATCCACAGGTTGCTCCTCTTAGATAAAATTTAGGCAACACATCTGTAAACCTGTTAACTTAACACCTGCTAATATAACAACAATATGGCATGAAATCAAGAAATCAATCAATTTAATTTTTGTTTTAAATTTAAAGGGTTAAAACATAAAACCAAACGGACTTTTTTTGGCACAAACATTGCTGTCGATAATAATAATTCATGCGATATTTGGTTTGCTAGACAAACAGTAATAAAACTTACAAATAGGAGGCAAAAAGGTGAAAAAAATCGTTGCAACATTCATCACGGTTGTTTTCGTATTTACATCTGCCGGTATATGTTTTGCGGCAGATACAGGAAATAAGCGTAAAGGCAAGTACACCTATCGAAAAGTCTATAAGTCCTGTCATCAAAGGGGAGAAGTCGATTCAACGTCACCATCTTTAAGCCCGAATGACAAAACTCAAGCCGAGTGGCAAGATATTTTTGACAGTAAGAAGCTCGACGTATTCGGGTGTAAGGAAGAGTGGGATCAATTGTCGGAAAAAGACCTGCTGGACATTTTCTCCTACTTACATGCGCATGCATCAGATTCACCCAATCCGGTAACCTGCAAGTAAAAGGCAATTATAGAAGATCCGCCTATGCATTGTTTAAACGTTAATAGGGAGGTAATTATGAAATTAAGAAGAATAGCAACACTATCCATCTTTCTGGCGCTAGCCATGGTGGTAGGTTTTGGATGCGCCACAACACCGAAAGAAGCGGCTCCGGTTAAGGCTGAGGAAACGCCAGACTGGATGTTCCATGACATTGTCGATGTCGCATTTGTTAAACAGCATGTTACAATACCAATGTCCCAAGAGGTCATGCTCATCGACGCCAGACCCAAAAGGAGTAAGTATGATAAAGGGCACATCCCCATGGCGGTGAGTATCCCTGATTCCCAATTCGAAAAGATGGTTGACAAGCTGCCCCAAGATAAAAATACATTACTAATTTACTATTGTGGAGGGTTGAAGTGCCCGCTGAGCCACAAATCAGCCTGGAAGGCTGAAAAGCTCGGTTACACCAATGTTAAGGTTTTCGCTACTGGTTATCCTTCTTGGATGAAGGCTTCGGGTCACTATCCGTCCGTTTCTGAGAATTGGGTTAAGAAGCAGATTGACGGTAATGCTGATATGGTTTTGGTAGACTCACGCCCCAAGCGAAAAAAATACGATAAGGGCCATGTTCCAACTGCCATCAGTATTCCTGACTCACAGTTTGACAAATTAAAGGATCAGCTGCCTCAAGATAAAGCCAAAACCCTCGTATTTTACTGTGGTGGGCTGAAGTGCCCGTTGAGCCATAAATCAGCCAAAAAAGCCATCGACCTTGGCTACACAAATGTCAAAGTGTTTTCAGCAGGATATCCGGCATGGAAGGAGGTTGCCGGGACGCCAACGGAAACAGCAACCCAGGCAGCCCCGGTTCAGATTAAAGCCGGTAAAGAGGAAGGGAGCATAGATGTCGCAGCATTTGAAAAGATCTTAAAAGAAAATCCGGAAAGCATCCTCTTAATCGACGTTCGCGATTCTGACGAGTACGCTGCCGGTGCTTTTAAGACGGCGGTTAATATTCCCAGTGGCAAGCTGGAAGATGAAATTAAATCTCTGCCGTCAAACAAACCGATTGTTTTTGTCTGTGCCACAGGTGCTCGAAGCGGCGAAGCCTTTTATTGGGTTCAAGACATGAGGCCTGAGCTCAAGGATGTCTATTATATCGAAGCCGTGATAACCTTTAACAAGGACGGCTCCTATAAAATCGTTGAGCCCAGTTAAAACATCACGCGTATTCGGCAAAAAGCAGCTTCAGTCTCTAATCGGAGGATGCTAGCGTATGCTTTAAATAATTTCGGGTTGATTTCACCTGTAAGGGCTTTATGGCTTTTTCTTCAGTCGATATCAATCTTGCATTAGCCGGGTGACCCAATATTTATGATTTTAGCACCTTCTTGCCCGCTCAAATTGTTTTTCCAAAAAATCATAATATTGGGTCACTGGGTGACGATGAGGCAAGCGAAAAAGATATCTCCTTTCATAAAAAACCATAAAGCCCTCTTGCCCGTAGGTTCTGAAAAGTTACCTATGAGCTGTTAGCTTCTGGAATCAAATGGAAACACGTTTGGAGATAGGTATGAAACAATTTAAGTGGGTACGGCGAGTCGATCTGTGCCTAGCGATATCAATCTGTCTGTTGTTTGTCTTGGTATCGACTGCCAACGCCAAACAAGCAGAAACAGGCAATGTACCAGGCCGCACCATGGCCCGGCAGGCGACTAAAGAAAAACAGCTGTGGAGTACAACAGATCATTCCAAACATCAAGCATTGCAAGCGACGTTCACATCCGGAGAAGAAATTACCAAAGCCTGTCTGTCCTGCCATTCCGAAGCAGATTCACAATTTCGTAGGACCATTCACTGGACTTGGCTCGATACAAGTAGTGTTGAATCTGAAAAAAAATTAGGTAAATCTGGTCATTCAGTGAATAATTTTTGTATATCCGCCAATAATTGGCAGGATAAAAGCTGTTCATCCTGCCATCCGGGCTGGAAAGGCAACGATGGTGAGATCAATTGCCTGGTTTGCCACAGCCAGAGGACCATCAATTGGAACGAAGCGTTTGAGGATTATCAAGTGTTTGCAGCGTCTGATGATCCGGAAGATATGGAACTGGCAAAAGAGATTGGAAAGGATATTCTAATCTCTGCTCAGAGTATTGGTCGTCCCACACGAAAAAATTGTGGGTCTTGCCACTTTTACGGTGGCGGAGGTGACGGTGTAAAACATGGAGACTTGGACTCTTCAGTTACCAAACCGAACAAAGTGTTGGATGTTCATATGGGCGTTGATGGTCAGAATTTTCAATGCACCCGGTGCCATACCACTAGATTGCACAATATTGCCGGGCGGATTTATTCGAAACCGGCGGCTCCAGACCGGAGAAGCTTGATTCAAGACGACTTGACCCCAAAGATTATGTGCGAATCTTGCCACAGCAGCCAGCCTCATACACCCGGATCCAAGGTCAACGATCATACTGACAAGGTGGCCTGTCAGAGCTGCCACATCCCTACTTTTGCCCGGGTTAATCCCACGAAAATGTGGTGGGATTGGTCAAAAGCCGGGAATACGAAAAACGGTAAACATTACAAGAAAAAAGGTGCTTTTGGTAAATACGATTATCTGTCCTACAAGGGCGAATTCAAATGGGACAAGAATGTGAAACCGGAGTACTTTTGGTTTAATGGCTCCGTTCATACCCTGACGGTAAAAGATACCATCGATCCGAGCAACGTCGTTAAAGTCACGTCACCAGTGGGTAGTCGAGAAGATGATAATGCCAGGATCTTTCCTTTTAAGGTTCATCGAGGCAAAATGCCTTACGACAAAGTGCATAAAACCCTTCTGGCGCCGATGCTGTCTGGAAAAGATGGGTATTGGACCACTTATGACTGGCAACGAGCGTTTGTTAAAGGCATGGCATCCTTTAATCTGCCGTTCTCCGGAGAATATGACTACGTCGAGACCAGTTATGTCTTTCCCACTACCCATATGGTCGCACCTAAAGATAACGTTGTGGACTGTAGCGAGTGTCACAACAGGAAACAGAGCCGTCTAATTAATCTTGCGGGATTCTACATGCCCGGCCGTGACAGCTTCAAGTTAATTGATATTGCCGGATGGGCCGTGATTATTGCCTCTCTGGGCGGTGTTATTCTTCACGCTTTGGGAAGGATATTCACTAATGGGAAAAGGAAGGAGGGGTAATCCATGACAGTAAGGAAAATGATTAATGTGTATTTGTATACCAGGTACGAACGGTTTTGGCACTGGCTGCAAATGGTACTGATCTTCTTGCTTCTTGTTACCGGGTTGGAAGTTCACGGTCTTTTCACACTTTTTGGATTCAAAGCGGCGGTTGAAATACACAATTATGTTGGACTCACCTGGCTGATCGCATTTGCTTTTTTTGTATTTTGGGTGTTTACCACCGGTGAGTGGAAACAGTATATCCCGACCACCAAAAAGATGTTTGCGGTGATACGATATTATTCTTATGGCATATTCCGTGGTGAAACTCACCCGGTTCCCAGGCGAAAAGATGCCAAACACAATCCGCTGCAGCGGCTGACCTATCTTTCGCTGGCAGCGCTATTACTTCCTGTTCAGATGGTATCCGGCTTGCTGTATTGGGGATACAATTCTTGGGCGGACTGGGGATTAGCAGGCCTTTCTTTAGGCATCGTTGCTTTGGTGCATATAGTAGGGGCATTTGCCATATTTGCGTTTATCATTGTCCATGTATATATGACCACCACCGGACACACCATCTTGGCTCACACCAAAGCAATGATCACCGGATGGGAAGAAGTAGATGAGGCGGTCGAAATCGAAGATTGGGAGCGGGCCGGTCAAAAAGCATAAATAAGAGCATAATAACTGTTTGCTAAAATAATAACCGAGTTAAAATGGCTGATCTTAATGATTTGGGATCAGCCATTTTTTTTGCGCCTACGATGGCTGCCGAATGATTGACGTATTCTCAGGCTTCCAGTACGAATATTTCGATCTTTTTAGCCTTAAAAGTTATTGTATTCAAAATAGATTCATACTATCTTGTGTAAAAAGATACGCATCTATTTTCATTCAAAAATCATGCTGTAGGTTCAAAAACATAAACACCTCGCATTTAAATGCGGGGTTGTTCATTTATTTGAAATGGTTTTTTTAAACAAAACAACCGACTTTTTTCAAGACTATCGACCCCATGTTATTATTTTTGTGTTGGCACTGGGGACTCGTCTGATCTTCCTTTTTGGTCTGGATGATCCTAGCCTTTTTTTCAAATATCCCTATTTTGCAGAAAAGCTGGCCTTGGGAGAAGATATTGGCAAACGTTTGGTCGATTTAAGCCCTTTTTATCTGTATTTTTTAACCGTATTCAAAACATTGGTTAACACCGATTGGACGGTCGTAAAATTTGTTCAGTCCTTTATAGGTGCTGTGAACGGCATGTTGATTTACGAAGTCGGCCGCCAGGTGTTTCCACGAGCGGTGGGATTTCTAGCCGCGCTCTTGTATGCCATATATGGCAATTTGATTATACTCGAATCGACCCTGGAACCAACGGTGTTTGTGTTACTGTTTAATCTTTTGGGAGTTTATTTTTTACTGCTTTCAGCAAATCATCTCAGCGAGCCCAAGTTGCATTATGTCTGTGTCTTTGCAGCAGGGGTTTTTACCGGCTTATCGATTATCACCAAGCCGTCTTTTCTCTTGTTTCCACCCATCGGCCTAGCCTGGTTGTTTTTTAGCTGTTCAGCAAAACCGTCTGTTTACAAATGCCTACCATCATGTGCATTATTTTTAACAGCAACGCTATTGATGATCCTGCCGATCACTTTAAGAAACTATATAAAGTTAAATGATGTTGTTCTGGTCACAGCCGATGCTGGTAAAGTATTTTATCGCGGCAATGCAAAAGGGGCCACGGTGTTGGAGGGGGCTGCCCTGGTCGATGAGGGGTTTGCAGAGGAAGGTCAAATGGAACCCGACTATGCCCACGTACTCTTTAGAAAAACCGCGTCAAGAATCAGCGGCAAACCTCTATCGCCCTCTGAATCGTCAAAGTTCTGGATGCAAAAGACGGTTAAGGAGATTATGTCGGACCCCGGAACCTTTGCCAAACGTGAATTGAAAAAAATCGTCTATTTTTTTATTGATTATGAAATGCACTATATCGCCTCAGCTTACAAGGAATATAAAAGGTCGTTGCGATACCCCTTTCTGCGATATGGTGTTATTGCTTCTCTCGGTATTTTAGGGATGTTTCTGTCACTGGCCGATGCAAAAAAGCGATTATTATTATACGGCGTCGTGGGAATCTACCTGGTCTCAGGATTGCTGTTTCTTGTCCAATCACGGTATCGCACCCCTGCGGTTCCTTATTTTTGTCTTTTTGCCGGCCATACCATCTATTGTCTCTATCAAGGGTTTAAACGAAAAGACTTGCGATCGACTGCATTGATTGTATTGTTTGTACCGATTTTTCTATACTTGAGTCACAGCTCCTTTAAGGGCGAAATCCAACATGTGGATGTTTGGCAAAAGGCGACGAAAATCCATTACAAGATGGGGGCCATTCCTTTGTTTGCCAAGGGTAAATATAATGAGGCCATCATTGAGTTGAACACATGTATATCGATTGCCCCGAAGTTCAGCCCTGCCTATAATCTGAGAGGAAAAACCCATGCAATGCTCGGAAGATTTCCTGAAGCAGAGCAAGATTTCAAGAGCGTACTCGAGTTGAGCCCGAACATAATCCACGGGTATAAAAACCTCGGATTCCTGTATCTTATACAGGGAAACAAAGAAAAGGCCAAAACATACCTTGAAGCAGCGAACCGACGTTCTCCTCAAAACAAAAAGATTCAAGAAGCACTATCAAAGTTAAACGTGGCAAGTGAATAGGGTTCACTGACCCCAAAGATATTTGCCCGATTTTGATGAGCAAGGCTTTAAATGGACAATGCATCGGTACCGATGGAAGCCCTATAGGCAATTTCAATGCTCATGTCACTTTAGATAGAGATTTTCGATTTGACTAATAGATGTTTTCTTCATAAATTAGATGGTAACGTTGCGGGAGGGTATCTATTTTCGTATAACGATATGATCGGAATCGCTTCGGCATTTCAGTGGTTTAGCTGTGGGGGAGACCGCAGTTGGCGGGACCGCCTACGATAAGATCATAGCAGCAACAGATAATACGGAGCAAACCATCTATGTTTAACTGGAACATATTTAAAAAACCAACGTTGTTGAGTCTATCGAAGACCTGTGGTTGAGCGGCCAAGGTCAGCCCAGTTGGGCTTGAAAGGCTTCTCGATGGACTTCCCAAAAAAAACGACCCGAACCTGTTGGTGGGATTTGAAACCAAGGACGATGCTGGCATATATCGGATAGCAGAAGATATTGCCGTAGTGACAACAGCCGACTTTATTACACCACCGGTTGATGATCCGTACCTATTTGGGCAAATTGCAGCTGCCAATGCCTTGAGCGATGTATATGCCATGGGGGGGAAGCCGCTAATGTGCCTGAATCTGATCTGTTTTCCAACAAACAAGTTAGCGCCGGACATTCTCCACCAGATTGTTGCCGGTTCCCTTGATAAAATTACAGAGGCCGGTGCTGTTCTTGCCGGTGGTCATACGGTTGAAGATGATGAACCCAAATTTGGCCTTGCGGTTACCGGTATTGTTCATCCCGAGAAATATTGGAGTAACTCTGGGGCAAGACCGGGCGATGTATTAATACTCACTAAACCGATCGGTAGCGGGGTCCTATTTAATGCAAACATTAAAAAATGGGTGTCTGACCAAGCCATGGCGGAATGTCTGGCAGCTTTGACCGTACTCAACAAGTTGGCTGTAGAAGTTATGGAACCATTTGAGATCCATGCAGCGACGGATATTACGGGCTTTGGATTGGCCGGCCATGGGTTTGAAATGGCAATGGGTTCAGACGTCTGTTTGGAGATTAGGATCGAAGACATTCCAATCATGCAGCAAGCCTTGGAAATGTATGAAAAGGGAGTAACGACCGGCGTTAATTTAGATAATCGCCAATTGGTGGAAAACAACACAACCTTTGATACTCAACTGCCTCAATGGCATCAGGAAATTGTATTTGATCCGCAAACAAGCGGGGGGCTGATGGTGGCGGTGTCTGAAAGTCAAGGCCAGGGATTAATCGATGCGTTAAAAGATGCCGGTGCAAGAAATTCAAGGATTATCGGAAAGGTTGTTGAACGGGAAAATGATACGGTTTTGATTTTCAGGTAATTTAAAAATAAGTATTAACGGTTTTTTTAAGATATTTTATAAATGCATTACAAATGGGAGAGAGACTTCGACGCCTGTGGGTCGTCATATAAAAATGCCGTTTTAGATTTAGCCCTTTGATTGTCAGGGATCTTAACGTCTTTGCTTGAAGCTCTTCCTTTACGGCAATGACTGAAAGAATGGAGATACCAACTTTGCTTTTTATTCCTTGAATCACTGCCGCCGTACTCCCCATTTCAGCAACCATGTTAAGATCTTCAGGACTATACCCTGTGTCCGACAGCCTAAGACGGATCGATTTTAATGTTCCTGATCCATGTTCGCGCATAATAAATGGTTCCTCAAAAATATCACTTAAATGAACATTTTTTTGGTTCCCCCATTTATGATCTGCAGGAACGATGAGACGCAGGTCGTCCTCGATCAATGTTTCTTGCCATATGTTTTTATCCGAGGATATCGCTCCCACAATCCCAAGCTCCAACACTCCGGAAAGAATATCTCCTACCACTTGCTGGGTATCACCGATAAAGAGTGAGATTTTGACCTCCGGGTAATCTTTGGTAAAAGCACCAATTAATTTGGGAAGGATATACTCGCCAGGTATGGTGCTTCCACCGACCACCAAACGGCCCTTGATTTTTCCTTGAAATTCAGCCATAGCCGTTTCGGTTTCATCGGCTAGGGCGAGCAATTGGGTGGCATATTTGTAAAGCAGTTCTCCGGCTTTGGTGGGTACTGCCTTTTTTCCAAGGCGATCGATTAGGTTGCACCCGAAGTGATTTTCGAGATCTTTGATATGGCTGCTAACCGTGGGTTGCGACAGGTGCACCACCTTTCCAGCCTTGGAAAAGCCTCCCAATTGGACGACGTTACAAAATATTTTGAGTTGCCAAAGATTCATTTTTTATATGTTTTTAAGCCACCCACTCAAGTTTCGTACCCTAATTTAGATCGCAATTTCTAGTGTAGATCGGCTGGATAATATTTTTTAAAAGGCAAAATGAAAATAAAGCATTTCCGTACTAGCAACGGCGCGTACCTGTCAAATGAGATGTTTAATAATAAATGAAGGATCTGCCTTCTATAAGCTTTACCATTGCGCCTGGTTCATATCAATCGAACGATATCAAATTTATTCACTGAAGTAGAAAATATTTTCCTTTCCCTATACCAGCTATCGAGACAAATATCAATGTATTAAACTGCACAAATATGTCTTGACAACTTTACTAATTTGTGAAATTGATGTTATCATGCTCAATACAAAATCGCCCATACCGTTATACCATCAATTGGCGGATATCCTCCTTGTTAAGATTCGATCAGGAGCATACCCGCCAGGTTCAAAAATTCCATCAGAACATCGTCTTTCAGCTCAATATCACATTGGTCGTCCCACAGCCAGACAAGCCACCGATGTACTGGTTCGCAAAGGCATACTCGTTCGCAAGCGGGGTTCAGGGACCTTTGTCCGCGAAGAGAACGAGGAGGTTGATCTTTTTTCTTTGGCCGGGACCATTTCGTCATTTCATAAAAAAGGGATTTTGGTCAAAACTCAGCTCCTGCAAAAGGTCCGATTGAAAATTATCAAAAATGACCCTGAAAACCCCTTTGCCAACAAGACGGCCTATTTTTTTTCAAGGATAAGTCGTGTTGAAAGCGAACCGGTCCTCATTGAGGATATTTATCTCCATGATGTGTTATTTGCCGGAATCGACCGAATTCATCTTGCGGGCCGATCTCTTTCACAAGTTGTCGATGAGCACTATTTTCTACGTCCTTATGCAGGAAAACAGAACTTTAGGATTGGCTATTTAGCTGGGAAAAGGGCGCGCGCACTTGGTGTCGCAGAGGTAACGCCCATCTTAACGGTCAAGCGGTTTTTACATTTTGAACCGGCAAAGAACGCTATTTATTCAGAGCTTTATTGCCGAACGGACCGGTTTGTTTTTTCACAAACACTAGGAGGAATGACAGATGAAGACGAGGGGTTACTATGAAGGGTTTGGGGGTGCTTATCTTCCTGAAATCCTTATCGCAACTTTTGATGAATTGGACGAAACATTTCAACAGGCGAAAAACGATCCAAATTTTTGGCAGGAATATACAAACATCATGGCGACCTATTCCTGCCGTCCGACACCACTCACATTTGCCGGGAATCTGTCCCGGCATTTCGCAGGGGCTCGCATCTATATTAAGCGAGAGGATCTGAATCATACCGGGGCTCACAAGGCCAACAACGTTATGGGGCAGGGACTATTGGTAAAGCGCATGGGAAAGACCAGGGTTATCGCTGAAACCGGTGCCGGACAGCATGGCGTGGCAACCGCCACTATGGCCGCCAGGTTTGGGTTTAAATGCACCATTTATATGGGAGAGGTCGACGTGCAGCGGCAACGACCGAATGTATTTTGGATGGAACGACTGGGAGCCGAGGTTGTTACCGTCAGGGACGGGACTCGAATTTTAAAGGATGCGATCAATGAATCGTTTCGGGACTGGGTAACGAATATGGATACAACACACTACGTGCTGGGAACGGCCTGCGGCCCCCATCCATTCCCGGAAATGGTCTCTTTTTTCCAATCGATTGTGGGTGGAGAAGCTCGCGGGCAAATCCTCGAAATAGAGGGAAAGCTGCCTGCTCGGATTTATGCGTGCGTGGGTGGTGGTTCCAATGCATTGGGGATGTTTAAACATTTTATCGAAGATCCGGTAGAGCTTGTTGGCGTCGAGGCGGGAGGTAAAGGTCTCGCGTCCGGCCAACACGCTTCGCGGTTGAGTTCACAAGATGGAAGTGTGGGCGTGGCCCAAGGGTATAAAACCTATTTCCTGCAAGATGAAGATGGCCAGATGAAGGAAACCCATAGTGTTGCGGCGGGATTGGACTATGTCGGTGTGTCACCCATATTGGCACATCTTGCTGAGTCCGGTCGCGTCCGATTCGAAGCAACAACCGACCAAGAGGTTGTTGACGCCCTCGCGCTCACCATTCAAAAAGAAGGATTGATACCGGCTTTAGAATCTGCCCATGCATTTGCCCAGGCATTCAAGGAGGCATCTTCATTGTCCGAAACGGACATTATATTGATCAATCAATCCGGTCGGGGCGACAAGGATATCTTTACGGTTGCCGATGCGTTTGGTGATCCCGGCTGGCAGGAATTTATAAAAAATAAAGCGGAGGAGTATCATGGTTGAATCGTACCTGCGAGACAGATTGAAAGAAAAAAAAATCCTCTTAATGACTCATATCGTTCTGGGGTACCCTTCCTTTGAAGACGCTTTCAGAATTATAGAAGCCATGGTGGAGGCAGGTGTTGATTTGATGGAATTACAGGTACCTTTTTCAGAACCGATCGCTGATGGACCAGTTATTCTAAAAGCCAATCAACAGGCGCTTGAGTCTGGAACAACCGTACAAAAATGTATCGATTTTACGCGCGAGGTTACCCAACATTTTGGAATACCTTTCCTGTTTATGAGTTATTATAATATTTTGTTTATATACGGAATTGAGAAATTTATAGCAGCCATGGCCAAAAACGGCCTGCAGGGGGCTATTGTACCGGATCTTCCGCCAGAAGAGGGGACTGAATACATAAATGCCATGCAACAATATAACCTTGCGCCTATTTTTATTTTTTCCCCAACCACATCTAATGAGCGGATGGAATATCTTTCATCTTTTGGCAAAGGGTTCATCTACTGTGTGGCCAGAAAAGGGGTAACCGGCGCACATACCGATTTTTCAGAGCATCTGGAAGCCTATCTTGCACGATGCCGAAAGGCGACAGACCTCCCGCTGGCGCTGGGCTTTGGGGTGAAAGATAGAGCAGATGTAGAATTTATTACGGGAAAAGTTGATATTGCGGTTATTGGATCACAAACCATACGAATTGTGGATAATGACGGGGTCGGTGCTGTCGGTGATTTTATCAAGGGCCTGAGGCGACCGTAAATTCTCAATTGACATGGTTTAATCTCACTTGCACGGGCTTCTGGTTTTTTTCCAGTCAATTGCAATCTCGTATTAGACGCCTGACCCAATATTTTATGATATTGACCAATTTATACAAACCCTAGCCAATTTTTCATGACATCATAATATTGGGTCACCGGGTTGCGATAGAGCTAAGGAAAAAGATATCTCCTGTCCGAAAAAAACCATCAAGCCCTCTTACAGTCGTTTCAGTGGTCTCAAGCGTATTTGCGAAAAACCAGTGACGCATTGGT
>CP070768.1:1532854-1546131 GCA_020345745.1 Desulfobacterales bacterium | reverse complement strand
ACACACCCTTTGACGGTGACACCTCAATCAATAACCGGCATGACCGGCCCGACACCTTGGACAACTCCGACTCAATCAGCGCACCGTAATTGTCAAGAACCCGCTTTTTCGAAAAAAAGTTGGGCGACAAAAGGACAACATCCCCTGCATCACAACGCGACACCTCAAGCGGCTCAATCCACATCCTGAAACTGTGAACGGGCACACGTGACTTCATCGTCGCTTTGACTTGTTTCCAGATCGCTTTCATTAAACCTTTTAAGGCTAACTTGGCTAATTGTGTGGTTCGTTACAAAGGGAATACGTTGCAAAAAGTAACTGTATCAGTCAGTATAGGGGTGTTTTTCAGGTTTTAGTTAAACTTCAAAATAAGATTGAGGTAATTTAAGGCCTAGGTGTTGTTGTGTCAAACCTGATAATTCAGCGTTGTGGTTTATTTGCTTGAAAGTTATTAACAATTTTCATCTATTTGTTTTTATTGATATTAAATGTTATACAAACGACAAGCGCCTTTAAATACAATCTTTTTTTAAGCACTGTTTTTCTATAACTATTCTAAGCATATCCGCCTTTATTGTAGACTTATAAACAAAAAATTTTTCTTTTATTTTCTACGATTTTCACAAATTATCTACTAATTTCAGAATTACAATATCGCCTTGACTTTCTATTGTCTGAATGTCAAGTTATGGCTATGAAAACACAAGGAATCCTGTCCAAAGAATTACCAAAGCTAACTAGACCTATCCTTATTGCAGGGTTTGATGGATGGGGAAACGCTCTCGATATTTCAACGGGCATGGTAGCCTATATTATCAGAAAACTGAAAGCTCGATCCTTTGCCAAGATTAATCCAGATGAATTCTACCAGTACGATGCAAATCGCCCTTTGGTAAATATCGTATCAGGTACCATGGAAAGTTTTACACCTCCAGGGGGCACCTTTTACGCCGTCCGAAACGATTCAGGGGGAAACGATCTTGTTCTATTAAAAGCTGACGAACCCAGCCTTAGCTGGAATTATTTTGTGGATGAGCTGTTTTCATTAAGTCGAACACTGGGTGTTATTACAATCATTACTCTGGGAAGCATGTATGACAATGTCCTTCATACAGACAGAATCATATCAGGCATAGCCTCAACAAAAGACTTGTTAATCAGGTTAAAACAAAAAAACGTTATTCCCGTTTCATATCATGGACCTAGTGCCATTCACTCAATTATACAAGCAGAAGGTGAACAACGGGGTTACCCCTGTATTAGCCTGTGGTGTCACTGCCCTTATTATCTCCAAAACACAACACACTTTGGCCTTTTATCCCATTTAAGTGCCATACTTTCATCTTTAGGGCAATTTGCAATAGATGCAGAAGATCTAGACGCTAGTTGGAGAGAACTGCAACAGCAAATTGAAGCGCTTATAGAAAACAGCAATGAATTCAAAACCATTATCAATGAAATCCGAAAAGAAAAAGTGAAAGGGTCATGGGAAAGTTTGAAGAAGTCGACAAAAGGTGAAAAGGTGATTAACTTAACGGATTTTCTGAAATTCAAATAATCGGGCACATTTTGTAAGATATTAAAAACTACGCGCAAGAAGGCTTCAGTATTTTTATGAAAGGGGATATCTCTTTCCTTTTCCTTATCGTCATCTAGTGGCCAATATTATTATTCCCAGACAAGGTTTGCATTAAAAAAGCTTAACCGTAAAGTAAGGAATCACTCGACTAAACGACATTAATATCGACTGGAAGAAAAATCCTGAGGCCCGTTAAGATTTAGACCAACCCGTATTCATTGAAAGGTTACTACATTTTAACCTAACTGAACGTGAACAAAATGATTTTTTTTTATAATAATATCAGGAGGCCCTCTCAAATGCCTTCTTTTGCTTTGCCACTGCTGATTATCTTTGTATCCAAGCTATTGGTTGGCTGTTCTTTTTTTATCTCATCCGCAACCCTGAAAATGACCGAAGATTTGTCTCAAACAATTTTGAATAACAACGACCTGGAAACAGTTGAAGCAGGTGCACCCGCTTATTTACTGATGCTGGACAGCTTGCTGCATAATAACCCTAACAATAAATCTCTGCTTCGTGCAGCTGCAAACATACATACCGCCTATGCCGACGTGTTCGTTAAAGATACGGCTAGAGCAAAAAAAATGACGGATAAAGCCCTTGATTACGCTTTGCGTGCTCTGTGTGTTCATGACTCAGACATGTGTTTGGCCAGAAAAAAAAAATTTCAGGAGTTTGAAAATCAAATTTCCAAATATCGCAGTAATGATGTCCCGATATTGTTTACACTGGGATCATCGTGGGCGGCCTGGATTCATTCGCATCGAAATGACTGGAACGCAGTTGCCGAAATTGCTCGTGTAGAAGCCATTATGCAGCGAGTCGTCGAGCTGGACGAATTCTATCAAGATGGATCTGCCCATGTGTATCTGGGAATCATGGCCTCATTTCTTCCCCCGGCTTTGGGCGGCAAGCTTGATGTGGGACGTCTACATTTTGAGCGGGCTCTTGAAATCTCCGGCCAAAAGAATTTAATGACAAAAGTTGTGTATGCCAGTCAATACGCCCGGCTGGCATATGACCGGAATCTTCATGATCGACTGCTTTATGAGGTTCTCAGGGCAGACCCCGATGTTCCGGGATATGTGCTTAGCAATACCCTGGCACAGAAAAAAGCCCAAGAGCTTTTGGATAGTGGGAATGACTATTTCTAATAGGAGACGTGATGAACACTGGTAATTTGATGCGCATTGTCATGATGGTCCTACTTGTTATGCTGGCACCCCAGGCCCAGGCGAAATTGTTCAAAATTGCAACCCTTTCACCTGAGGGCACCGTATGGATGCAAAAAATGCAAGAAGGCGCTTCTGAGCTAGCCCAAAAAACGAACAACCGGGTGAGAATTAAATACTACTCAGGTGGCGTCATGGGCGATGACAAGGCTGTCTTACGGAAAATTCGAATCGGCCAGCTGCATGGAGGCGCTCTTGTGGGTGGCAGCCTGTCCAAATTTTATTCCGACAATCAGATCTACAGTTTGCCGCTTACATTTAGATCTTTCGAAGAAGTCGATTATGTTCGCAAACATTTAGACCAAAAAATTGCTGAGGGGCTTGAAAAAGGCGGATTCGTTATATTCGGAATTGCTGAAGGCGGTTTTGCCTATGTCATGTCAAAAGATCCGATACGAACCGTCGACGAGATGCGCCGGCAGAAAGTCTGGATTCCGGACAACGACTCCATGATTTTGGAAGCCGTCAAAGCTTTTGACATTACTCCTATCCCACTTCCTATCGCTGATGTTCGAGCTGGTTTACAAACAGGCTTGATCAATACCGTTACCATACCACCCATTGGCGCTGTTGCACTACAGTGGCATACTCAAATTAAATACTTAATGAACGAGCCGTTTTTATACATCTATGGTGTCCTTGCAGTAGATATCAAAGCATTTAAAAAAATATCGCCTGAAGACCAAGCGATGTTTCGTGAAATAATGGGTAGAGTATTCTTTAACCTTAACAAAATCAACAGACAAGACAATGTCAAAGCTTTGGAAGCACTGCGTAATCAAGGCGTCGAGTTTACCACCATACCGGATAAATCGAAGGCCAAGTGGTATAATGACGCAGAGACTGTTCCCAAAAGACTGGTTAAAACCGGCAGACTGTCACAGGATATGATCTCCACTCTTGAAAGACTTCTTAAAAAATATCGTATGAAGAAACCACATGCTGACGAATAATGACCCCAGCAGATCTTTTATTGAGCAAATCAGATTGGTTCTGCACCGAATTGAAGACGCCATCCTTGTCGGGCTGTTGTTGTTGATGATGGGGATGTCGGTAATTCAAATTTTTCTTCGGAATCTGTTTGAATCCGGCATATCCTGGAGTGACGTTCTGGTTCGTATTCTCGTCCTGTGGGTTGGGCTCGTAGGTGCAATGGTGGCGAGTCGACAGGGCAATCACATAACCATTGATATCCTGAATCGTTACCTGCCAAACCATATCAAAATCTTAGCAAGCTTTGTGATCGAATTGTTTACCGCTGGGATCTGTTCAATCGCGGCCTACTATAGTTTGCTGTTTGCCCACATGGAATTTATAGACGGAAGCCTAGTATTTGCGCAGGTCCCGACGTGGTTAGGTGTAGCCATTATACCATTTTCCTTTGCTGTCATTGGCCTCCGCTATTTTTTACTCGCTTTTGTAAACTTCAAAAAAATTCTTGGCTTTCCATCGTGACACCGTATATCTTTGCCTTGATATTAATTCTTCTTGCTGTTTTAGGCACCCCTCTATTTGCTATTATCTTGGCCGTCGCGATGCTCGGTTTCCATTTTATTGACGTAAACCTGTCGGTGATCGCCATTGAGATTTATCGCATCGCAGACACACCGGTTTTAATAGCCTTGCCGCTGTTTACGTTTGCCGGCTACGTTTTGGGGGAAAGTCGAACATCCCACCGCATTGTCCGTGTTGCCCAGGCCTTTCTTTGCTGGGTGCCGGGCGGACTGGCTATAATGGCTTTTATTGCGTGTGCATTATTTACCGCCTTTACCGGTGCATCGGGCGTTACCATTGTCGCACTGGGAGCGCTCATTTACCCAGCATTAACCGAGGCTGGATATCGGGAAAAATTTAGTATCGGGCTGGTTACTTCATCCGGAAGCCTTGGATTGTTGTTACCACCATCACTCCCGCTTATTCTTTACGGCATCATTGTGCAGCAAATGGATATAGGCGCGAGTGTTGCCATCACTGATCTGTTCCTGGCCGGTCTTCTCCCTGGTCTTTTAATGATTATATTGCTGTCCGTATGGAGCCTGAGAGAGAACAGACGCTTTCCCATAACCTGCAATTTGTTTTCAGCACAAGAAGCCATTTCCGCTGTACGTGAAGCCATATGGGAAATCCCACTCCCTTTTTTTGTTTTGGGAGGTATTTACGGCGGCTTTTTTGCCATATCTGAAGCAGCAGCTGCCACAGCCATGTATGTACTCGTGGTGGAGGTGTTTATATACAAAGAAATAAAACTCACACAGCTTCCAGCCATTATGCGGGATTCCATGGTAATGGTCGGCGGAATTTTGTTAATACTTGGCGTATCGTTGGCTTCGACCAATTTTTTAATTGATGCCGGAGTCCCAATACTCCTGTTCAAGGCAATTCAATCTCACGTTTCGAGTAAAATCGTCTTCTTGATCTTGCTGAATCTCTTGTTGCTGGTCCTCGGCGCTATTCTGGACATCTTTTCGGCCTTGGTCATTATGGTTCCGATCATACTTCCCGTGGCTATCAATTACGGGGTTGATCCGGTTCATTTGGGGATTATTTTTCTGGCTAATATGCAAATCGGCTATTTTACACCGCCTGTCGGCATGAATCTGTTTATCGCCAGCTACCGTTTCAATAAGCCAGTTACCGAGCTTTACCAGGCCGCCATACCGTTTATGATCGTCCTGTTTGCGGCTGTACTCATCATTACCTACTGGCCTGATTTGAGCCTGGTTTTCCTACAAAGATAACATTTTTTGTTATTCATTCAAGTTTCGCACACCAATGTAGATCCCAATCCACAACGTAAAGCGGCTGGATAATATTTTTAAAAGGCAAAATTGAATATAGCTTTTTCGCACTAACAACGGCCAAGAATGTCGAATGAGGCTTTTACTTTGGCGGAGTCGTTTCTTTATTTTATAAACAACGCCGCGGCAATAACCGTTGTCCACAGGTTTCCTTCAGCACCAAGCGCGGCCTGGCTGATATGTTGAGAATCAACGATCTTACCGCTCATCCTGTATACCTCCCGTCGTTCATCATAGTCTTTATCATAATCAAATTCGACGCCCAGCGTCTTGGCCAGCATTGAAGCTGCCAGATCTTCTGCATATTCACCGGCTTCTAGCTCGGTCTCACCAAAGCCGTTGTGTTCAGAAAGATAACCGTAACGACCATCTTCAGTGGGTAGAGCCAAGCCGATACTCGCCACGATTCGACGTCCGGGTTCTTTGATCTGTTGTCTAGCCATCACACAATGGGTAATCTCGCCAGGTTCAAGAAGTGAAAGAGCGGTGCCTATCTCAATGATGTTACAATGCGGTGGGAATATAGATGAAACTTTAACCAAATTTAGGTGGGCAATACGCGCATGGCGAAGTGCACTCTCAAAAGAAGCCAGTTTTTCTTTGTCAACACCAACCCCCTTGGTAAAAAACAAATATCTTGGGACATACATTCATTTGCTCCCTGTTGAATATATCTTGCAAAATATAGAATGTAATCTGATATATATTTCAAGCCATCTCAAAAATATATCTAACGCTCAATATCCGTGTTGTGAGCCTGTTTTATTGTTTCACAATACTAAAACAATGAAAACTAAGGCTTCCCTGGTTTCCCGATCACAGATCGTAAAATCAGTATACTGATTCGCAGTTTGTTGTTTAGCCAAAATACTCACATACTTCCGAGTACTCTGCGCTTTTTTCATCGGTTCGCGTCTAGCCCTATAACGTGGTCTATATTTTTGAAGTGGCTTGTCCTTTTTCTTGAAATTAAGTTTTCAAATCAGAAATGAGTCATTTTTTATAAGGTCAAGGAAATCAAGGAATTGTGAGGAGGCGTACTTTAGGTACGCTGCACAATCAATTCCGCAGATTGACACAGAGATTGTGAAAAATGGCCATTTCTGGTTTGAAAACTTTAGCCTTCGTAGAGCACCGCCAATATCGTCGCCTTCCCGATTTTAGCGGCAACTAGATGAGGTGTCGTAGACAAATAATATGCACTGTCTCCAGGTTCGAGCTCAAATGTATCGTCTCCAATATGGAGTTCAACAACCCCATCGATGACATAGATAAACTCTTCGCCATCATGTATGGAGTGTTCTTTATCCGGGTTTTCATCAAGCTGTACGATCAAGGCCTCCATATGCCGGCCTTTTACTTCAGGTGCCAGACTTTTATAAATGTAAACCTGTTTTTTACTTTTTTGGGATGTAGATCTCGAAACAATCTTTTGCTCGTGCTTTCGAGTTATTGAATAAAACTTGTCGCCAACTCCTAAAATCAGACTGCTGAATGCGCTGTCAAGTGCCTTTGAAAGTTTGATGACAGTGCCAAGCTGGGGCTGAACTTGACTCGTCTCTATATTTGACAGTAATTCCACTTCAAATCCTGTGAGATTTGAAAGTTCTTCGATTGAAAGTCCTTTTCCTTCTCTCAATGTTTTTATCCGCTTGCCAATCTCTTCCACACGGGCTTGAGGTGGTTCTGTAATTTCGCCGGTCAGATCTTCAAAAAAGTCTACATTGATGTGATGTTTTTGACCTTTTGTTTTCATTTTTCCACGCTCCTCACCCGGACACGCCGGAAAACTCGAAACCCGAAACTCGAATTTTCAATTGCCCTAAATGTGTTAAATCTATCCATTGTAACCTGCGGGTAAATATTGCAATCGATATATCAATTTCATTATATTGCTATATGTCATCCCCGGCCGGTCAGCTCCTTGGGTATCCGTCCGGTATGGACGCATTCCGATCGGAGACGTCTGCCGATAATTTTCTCTAGCATCCTTCCGATCTGAAGCACCCGATCCACGTCAACACCCGTATCAATACCCATCTCATCCATCATTACAACCATATCCTCTGTTGAGACAAGACCGACAATTCCCGGATCTTGGTAGTAGTATTCCCCGGTACCGGTTACCGGTACGCCATCCATAAAGTTGGCGGGCTGACCACCTGTGCCGCCCAGTGTCGACTCAAAGTGGGTGATACCGGCCTGCAGAGCGGCGAGTACGTTGGCAAGGCCCCAACCTCGTGTGACATGAAAATGAGCAATATGTTTGGTAGGGTCCGGAATGTCATTCAGAACCATTGAAAAATATTCGTAAACCTTATCTGGCGGTGCAGACCCATCATGATCGGCATGTTCGATATCATCCGCGCCAATATCCAGCCACCGCTTGGTAAACTCCACGGCCCTTTTCAATTCGGTCGGTCCCTCAATGGGACAACCCCAAATGGTGCTTACCGTTCCGCATACTTTCATGCCGGCCTCATGGGCCATAGGTATGTACTCTTCACACATTTTCCAATACGCATCAAGCGTAAGTCCAGAGTTGGTTTTATGATGTGACTCGCTTGTGGAGACCATAAAAAGTATTCTGTCCGGACCATATCCT
This sequence comes from Desulfobacterales bacterium, assembly GCA_020345745.1. Classification (GTDB taxonomy): domain Bacteria; phylum Desulfobacterota; class Desulfobacteria; order Desulfobacterales; family UBA11574. Next base: position 1,537,914 of record CP070768.1, on the reverse strand, counting down.
TCCTTACAAGCTTGAATGGTTCGGACGACAGCCCTTTCTCGAATCGTTATGGCAGTAATCTCAACGTCCTCTAAAAGATGACCGACTTTTTTACTGGACCGAAGGCGCTTCAACAGTTCATCAGCATCTTTAAATTGGGGCATAATTCGAGGGTTTCCGAAATTGGTAGCTTCTATCCGTTTGAATCCAGCCAAAACCAGCTGTTCAGCCACCCACAGTTTTGCATCTGTTGGGATAAATCGTTCCTCATGCTGGAAGCCGTCTCTTACCGTGATATCACCTAAAACCACTTGCTTGGGATACGCTAATAAAGTCATTTTTATCCTCCAAACAAAACATTGCATTTGGCCAGAGCACTGGGTGAAGGCTCCGGCTTATGGTGTTGGATATACAAATTTAAAACCGAAAATTTCCAAATGAAGGTTCATTGATTGGCTTTAGCAAGCTGACCTCAAAGGCCATGGCAAGCCATTCCCTTATTTCGGAAAATTTGAGCACTTTATCATTTAAAAGACGAGCGCCGCAGTAAAACGGATGTGCCTCTCCATCATATTTCTCGATCATCGCCTCACTAAACAACGCTTTCTCTTCTTCAGTCATTGGTTTCTGCTGCGCCTGTCGTTTTCGTTCCTCAATAGAGAGCAAAACGCCGGCAGCACTCCTTCCGCTCATCACTGACGTACGCGCCCTCATCGTCGCAAATAAAAAATGGGGTTTGTATGCCCTTCCGCACATACCATAATTCGCAGCACCGTTATCCGGTCCGATAACAAGCTGGATTCTGGGTACCTGAGCGCATGAAACCGCCCGTACCATATCTGCACCATATTTTCCTATTCCCAGATGTTCAGACTCTGATCCAACCATGTAGCCGGGCGAACTCTGAATAAAAAGAAGTGGTATTTTTTCTTGCGAGCAACGCACAATCCATTCTGTGGCTTTGCGAGCTGCTTCTACGAAAATAATACCTACTCCATTTGAAGCAACCACGCCAATGGGTATACCTTTAAGTCGAATTTTACCGGTTACAATATTATCACCACGGCCGGTAGCATAATCTTTTTTATATTCGTTGAAAACACTGTCATCTGCAATGGTTTGCAAAAATGCACGAACATTGATACCATGATGGACCGATGCCGGAAGAATTTCGTAAATGGCATCCTCGGAAACGCGTGGGGACATTTCGGCATAACGATGTAATTGTATGGTTTGGGGTGGTTCAAGTGAAAGAATGTCTCTTACTCGCGCAATCCCTCCATCTTGATTGTCGCAAAAATGATCTGCACCGCCTGAAATCCGGGTATGCACCTTCGCGCCCCCCAAATCTTCGGCTGAAATGACTTCACCCGTCGCCATCTTTACTAAAGGGGGACCACCCAAAAACGAATACGCCAGTTGATCAATCATTATTGACTGGCAAGCCATAAATACGATGTAAGCACCGCCAGCTGTATTTCCACCCGTGCTAAGTGTAACCTGTTTCAATCCCATAGCAGACATCCGGGCCATATTGTAAAACATCGATCCAAAATGCTGATCATCAGGAAAAACATCTGCCTGCATCGGCAGATACGCGCCACCTGAATCTGCAATATAGACGCAATTCAAACCACACTGCTCAGCAATAGCCTGGGCTCTCATATGCTTTTTTAAAGTAATCGGAAAATAAGTGCCGGCCTTAACGCGGCTGTCATTGGCAAAAATCATGGTCCATTTGCTGTGAATTTTTCCTAATCCGGTTACGATACCACCGCATGGAACATCCATAACACCTGGATAGTCCATGCCAAACCCTGCCACACGACTCAGTTCAAAAAATGCGGTATCAGGATCGATCAGCTTTTGAATCAACTCCCTTACTGGTCGCTTGTTCTGCTTAACCAGTTTTTCAATCGCCTTGTCACCTCCCGGCCATTGCGCCTGGTAAACGCGGTCATCAAGTTTTTTTTCTTCATTTTCCCAGTACGACCGATTTTCGGCTCTGTTATCCATCATATTGTCCTCTATTTGCCTTTATAAACCGGTTTTCGTTTTTCCCGAAAAGCAGCCAGTCCTTCGAGACGGTCTGCTGTGGGAATTGTCACCCAATAGGCATTCGATTCAATGCCAAGCCCCGTATGTAAATCGGTCTCAAGCCCATTATTAATGGCGTATTTGGCCTGTTCAATGGCGATAGGACCAGTGTCACAAATCATTTGGGCCATTTTTTGACATTCGCTGAGCAATGCATCTTTTTCGCAAATTTTGTTTACCAGGCCGATTTGAAGGGCTTCTTGGGCATCAACACGACGTCCAGTGAAAATAAGTTCTTTGGCTTTTCCGCGTCCTATCAGTCTCGGAAGTCTCTGGGTTCCACCCGCGCCGGGAATTATGGCGAGACGGGTTTCAGTGAGCCCCATGGATGCACTTGCAGCGGCAATTCGGATATCACATGCCAGGCAAAGCTCCATGCCACCGCCCAAAGCGATTCCGTTAATTGCTGCAATCACAGGTTTATTGAGATCTTCGATGGCAGTGAACAGATTTCGGATCGTAAAAATAAACGTTTTCACCTGAAGCTCGTTCATTCCCTCCCTTTCTTTTAGATCAGCGCCGGCGCAGAAAGCCTTTAGACCGGACCCCGTAATAATGACTACCCGGATATCTTCATTGAATCTAAGCCCATCAACCTGCTCCTTTAAGGCATTCAGCAGAGTAAAGTTGAAGGCGTTCATCAGCTCGGGGCGGTTCAATGTGAGTACTAACACACCATCTTGCTCTTCTACCAAAAGGACGTTGTCATTCATTGTCATCCCTTTCTTCAGAACTGGTCCAAAATCACCTATCGGTTCTCATGCCAATTGAGCATAAATAAAATCATTTTAATATGTTATGAAACCTCGCTGCAAAACAGTAGCTGGGTGGTGTTATTGATGAATTTTTGACGGTCTAAATGAAATTGTTCGGTGGTTATACAAAACAGTATTTTAAGATCCGATATAGGCGCTAGTAATCGGGTCAGCATCCAATATATCGAGAAATCACAATTCGCTGAACCTCTGATGTCCCCTCTCCGATATCGAGAAGTTTCTGGTCCCTATAAAATCTCTCCACATTATATTCTTTCATCAAACCGTACCCACCATGAATCTGAACAGCATGATTGGCAACACGACCCATGAGTTCAGAACAGTAGAGTTTTGCCATTGCGGCTTCTTTTTCAAAAGGCCTGTTTTGGTCTTTTAACCAACACGCCTTGTAAAGGAGATTTCTCGCGCATTCAATTTCAAGGGCCGAGTCAGCCAATTTAAACGCAACCGCCTGGAACTTGCTGATCGGTTGTCCGAATTGAATTCTTTTTTTTGCATACGCCAGGGCCGTTTCATAAGCCCCTTGTGAACCCCCTAGTCCCATGGCAGCTATGGATAATCTTCCTCCGTCAAGAGTTGCAAGCATCTGCCGGAAACCATCTCCTTTTATGCCTAAAATATTATCCTTTGGAACTCTGACATCATCAAAATAGAGTCCGGCAGTATCTGAGGCTCGCCACATCATTTTCCTGTGCATGGAAGTCGCTTTAAAACCGGGCGTCCCGTGTTCGACCAAAAAACACGAATATTCCGGCTTGCCGTCAAGCCTCGTGCCGGTAACAGCCTGAACCGTCACCCCCATAGAAAGCTCACAAGATGCATTGGTTATGAATATTTTCGACCCATTAATCACCCATTGGTTGCCATCTTCTATGGCGGTTGTTTTACTTCCACCAGCATCAGAACCGGCCGTTGGCTCAGTGAGACCAAACCCCCACAGCCCCTGCCCGGAACAAAGCTTAGGAAGATACTTTTTCTTTTGCTTCGCAGTACCAAAATAGTATATCGGGCCAATCCCCAGTGAATTACCGGCAGCTATGGTCGCGGCCTGAGATCCATCCACCCTTGCAATCTCTTCCACAGCAACGATATAGGAAAGATAGTTGAGATCCTGCCCTTGGTATTCTCCCGAAACGAACATTCCAAACAGGCCGATTTCACCCATCTTTTTTGTAAGCTCTACGGAAAACTTTTCTTTTTCATCAAGCTCGGCCGCTACCGGAGCAATTTCGCTTTGAGCAAATTTCCTTACCTCTTTGCGAATCATCTCTTGTTCTCTTGTTAAATCAAAATCCAATGCAATCTCCAGATAACATCATAAATAATTTGCTCAGGTTTCGATCCCATATTCGATAACAAATTTTTAGCCGGAGCTATCATAAGACTGGATCATGTTTTTTAAAAGGTAAAATAATATCGGATCCAGTGCAAAAATCGAATTATTACAATTTATATACCTAATTATCTATTTTTCCATTCCGGTTTTCTTTTTTCTAAAAAAGCTTTTACGCCTTCTTCAGCGTCATCGGTAGCACAAAGTGAAGCGAACAGTTCACCCATATAATCAATGGCTTGATGGTAAGGAAGATCTGACATGGCATAAATCCCAGTCTTTCCGATCTGCAGTGCCAGAGGGCTTTTTTGGGCTAACTTACCGGCAAGTTCCATAGTCGCCGATTCGAGATCTTCAGCTGGTACAACCTTGTTGATGAGCCCAAGCCTTGCAGCATCTGCAGCTGAAAGTATATCACCTGCCAAAATCATCTCAAGGGTTTTTTTGCGGCCCAAGGAACGCACCAAAGGGGCTGCCGGTCCTAAGCATATCAAACCGACATTGATAGCAGTTGTTCCGATCTTAGCATCTTCTGCCGCCAATGCCAAATCACAAGCAAACACGAGCCCGGCACCGTTTGCCAAAGCATACCCCTTTACCGAAGCAATGACCGGCTTTTTCATCTTTGCTATGGTATGGTTATGTTCGTCCATCATTTTAATGAATTCTCTATAATCCTTGTGGCTTTTATTTTTAAACTCATCAAGGGAAATGCCGGTGGAAAAATGTTTTCCCGCAGCACGTATGACGACGACGCGGACATCCTCATCGTTGTCCATATCCCGCAGGGCGTTATTCAAACTTTGGGCAAAAGGAACGTTAAAAGTGTTCATTGCCTCGGGACGATTCAAAGTTATTACCCCGATCATGTCCTT
>CP070768.1:1496867-1532754 GCA_020345745.1 Desulfobacterales bacterium | reverse complement strand
GTTGGTTTCGGTCTTCTGTTTTAAATTGGAAAACCATTCTGCATGATTCGCTTCTTCGTTTGCTATCCATTCCAGCAGGGGAACGAGAGAGGGGACAGGTATCTTTTCGATAGCATTTCGATAGATGGTCTCACCGTTTTTTTCGATTTTCATCGCTATATCTATTATTTCTGTTATGGTAAACAAAGCAGAACTCCTTTTATATACCTTTGAAATGCAGCCTCTTTTTTCCAAATTCTGTATCAGACTCAAGTTTTAATCCGCCAAAGGTCGGTGGCGGATTAAAATTCTCGCCTCTCTTGATCTCAAATCCCGCTTTAGCGGGAAACGCTCTTCAACGGTCTCCTTTTTACAGCGAGTCTTAACATAACGTTTCGTATGGCTACCGGGCAGTCTTTTGCCAATCTTATCCCGACGTCTTGACCGGCCTGCTCCCCGCAAGCCCCGCCTTTTAAGGCGGGGAGCTTGACAATGGACATTTTATAAAATCGTCATGCGAATTTATTTTTCGAATATCATTACAATGCTATTTTGTAAATTGAAAAAAGATCGATGGGTGTACTTGAAATAAACGATTGGTTTTTTATAACTTATTATAATATATGGTGAATTTATGATCTGCTTTGTTCCAACCGGTTATCGGAGGGCATGGATAATGACAGTTACAATAGGAGACATGTTGCCAGGTGTCTGAAAAAGCGCAATGATGCCAATCGATCCCTGGCAGTAATGGAACATCTAGTGGCCCTTTTGCCTAAACTTCTAGACCTAGCAAAATGGGATTGAATTTGAGAAAAAAAGATCATTTCCTTCTATCCTTGCCGCTTCTTCTGTCCTCTCCACTTCGTTTCTCAGGTCCTTTGAATTGGGGTTCCGCCTCCTGCCTGCGCTCGTAATCTTGAATAATAATTCCGTCTTTGATTTTTCTTCGCCGGTCGCTACGTTTTCCTCTATCACCTGATCGGCGGCGTTTCTTCTGCCAAACAAAGGTCTGTTTTTTTAATTCATGCCTCATGAACCTTTCCTCCATTTTTGATAACAATCGATACATTTAACAAAACACTCGTCGGGTGTAACATCAAATAACATTCCACCCTCAAATCCGAATCCTCTCGTTGTGCGCGTGATATCGATTTTTATCTTGTTTCCGCAAGATAAACATCTGCCGATAAAGGTCATGGTTGATTTTTCAGATATGCTTGTAAATAATTGGTGTAATGCCTCTTCGGTAATCATTTTTATCACCTCACCTTTTTTCCTCTATCTGTGGCCTATAAAAGGAGACATTCATAGAAAGTTTTTTTGTCCAATTTCGCTGTCCAGCAGATTGTCCTTGACCTTGAATCCCGCTTTAGCGGAAAATATTATTCAAATGCCTTCAGGCCTGGCCTGTGAATTCGGTGCCTTTTTATTTTTTTCAAGCATGTGGCACAGTTTCGTAGCCAATTCTCTAAAATTTTTGGTTATTTCTTTTCGTGGTGCCGATTGCGTAAGCGCCTTCCCCCTATTTAAGGCGGTCACTGTTGTTTTATAATCATTGGGTATGGTCCAAAATACCTTTTTCTCAAGAGAGATTTCTGCATCCTTCAAAGAAATATCCGACGATTTCATGAAACGGTTGGCAATTACTTTGACATGTTGTTCTGGTGGAAAACCCTCACTGTGAAATGTCTTTAACAGCTTGTTGGTGTTTAAGAGACAGGGGAGGTTTAATACGGTGACAAGCAGAACCGTATTCGACATTTCTAGAATTTTCTGGGAGATACCACTCAGAGATTGTCCTCCATCGATGACGATATAGTCGAACATATGTTGCATCACATTAAGCAGGGGCTCTATGATTTCAGGCTTTGCTGCATGTTGCTTGCTCAAATAATTCGGTGAAGGAATGACACAAAGCCCCGAATTATCGACGCAAAGAATATTGTTTAAAAAGGTAAAGTCCAAACGTGAAATGTTCTTGGTAATCTCACTCCAGTTATATTCGGGCACGATATTTAAAAAAAGAGGAATGTCCCCAAACAGCAGGTTCATGTCGATTAATGCAACGGATTGGATACTTTCTTTTTGCGCAAGGCTTGCCGCTAGATTTACGGCAACGGTTGTTGCACCAACGCCTCCCTTGCTTCCGATGACATGAATAATCTGTCCGTTTTTAGGGGAATCGTTACCAACCATTGACAATCTCTTCTCTTTAAGCGTTTCCAAAGCGCCTTTTATTTCTTTATCCTCAATGGGCTGACTAAAAAATTCCTTTGCGCCTGCGCGCATGGCTTGTCTAACAACAACCTCATCATAGTGGTCTGAAATGAAAAATACCTCATCAATTTCACCGGAATTTCGCAACACGTGAATGTGTTCGAAGTCCTTCTCAATTTCATCTCCCAATTCGAAAATGAGAAGATCAATCCGATGGCTAAAAATGCCATTACTTATATTAAACCCTGCAATTGAACGTAAGTTTTTTTTGAACTGCTGTTTCAATTGTGGGGTTTTTATCTTTAATCTAACGGATATCTTTTCTACACTCACGGTTATCCCTCCTTCACGCCCCCCGGTTGAACAGGCGGCTTGCCCAATTAATACAGCAAACTCTGTGCCAAAAATGTTTAGATGAACATAATGGTTTGATATTATTTAAGATAAACCTTATGAGAGGGCGCAGAAAAGATGGAAGAAGCCATGCAATTTAGATTGCGCGAATTCGGATTGAAACGAATATTAGATAAGTATTATCAATAGGTTGTTCGGCATACAATTAAAATTGCAGTGTCATCTAAAATTGCGGGAGTTGGCTATGGGGCTGTAAAAAGATCTGATTTCATATTCTTCAGACGCTTACTTAACGCCTGCCGGGTAATTCCAATCATGCTTGCAGCTAATGTCTGGTTATTATTAGCTCGTTTCATGGCCTCAACGACAAGCATCTTATTCGCTTGTTTTATGGTCGGAAGATCTTTGCCGAATGTTATGGGGAGATGATGTTCTGATTCTATTTTTGTCGATGGCACGACACTTTCTTGCTCTTGTTTAATATGTAACTTGAACATATCCAAAGAGAGCATGCCACCGGTATGCATCGTAACGGCATTATGGACCATGGCTTCAAGCTCTCTTACATTTCCAGGAAAAGAATACGTTTTCAATCGCTGATATAATTCCTTTGGTGGCGTCGGCTTCTTTTTTTCAAGCTCACGTGCCGATTTGTTTAAAAAATGATCCACCAGGAGCGGAATGTCGTCCAAACGCTCGCGCAAGGGCGGTATGTGGATATGATGCGTTCTTAGCCTGAAATTGAGATCTTTACGAAACTTTTCGTTTCTCATTAAAGACCAAAGATCCTCATTGGTTGATGTCACAAGGCGGGCATTTGTTTTTTCGATCTTATCCTGGCCCAAGGGGAGATATTCGCCTTCTTGTAAAAGTCGCAATAATTTTACTTGTGACGCAGGGCTTAAACTACCGATCTCATCGAGCAACAGCATACCGTTCGTGGCATACCTTATCAGGCCATGACGATTTTCATCGGCACCTGTAAAAGCTCCCTTGACGTGTCCGAATAGGGTGTCTGAAAATATGTTGTCATCAAGACCAGCTACATTGACCGCTACAAAGCGTCCCTTAAGGTTGCTCAGTATGTAGATGGACTTCGCCATCAGGTCTTTGCCAACACCGGTTTCTCCGGTAATTAGAATAGGATGAGATGAGTGGGCAATCGACTCGGCATATTGAAAAAAGGAAATCATAGTCTCACTGTTCGTGACAATTTCCTCAAAAGCTTTAGGGTTTTTTATCTGGTATTTTTTTTTATCTTTGGCGTGTGTCATTATATCCTCATCCTATATTAGGCATGAGCGTCCATTTAATAATCCAGCCTCGCGTATCTGGATCTTGGTCCAGGCATACGATACCGCTGTTTTGAAACTTGAATACGAGATAGTCGGTTGATGCTGTTATTAAATAGGCCGTCATTCTTTCCATAAATGGCAGATGGCCGACAAGCATCCGATCTTCTGTGTTATCGATGGTCTTAGCATAATCTTTTACATCGTCTAAAGGATTCAGACCGCTGCTTTCTTGTATCCCGCCTTTGGGATTAAGGGCAGACGAAAAAATTTCAGCCGTCTGCTGCGCTCTGGTCTTTCCGCTATGGGTAATAACGGCCACGTGAACCCCATACCCTTTGGCGACTTCTGCAATCCGTTTGGTTTCAGCGATACCTTCATCAGACAAGCCCTTTTTCGGATCCTTGTCTTTGGGTAAGCTCTTGCCGTGCTGAACAAGAAAAAGCGCCATGATAATTCCTCCTATATTTTTTGGTCCATTAATGAGACCTTTGAGAAATGTTCAATTTTACTTCGAACCGGATCCTCGACGTCGATGGCCCTGTTTGCATCATACAAAGGCAGTCAATCTTTTGAATATATTGTTTCTAAACCCAACTGAACAATGAATAATCGTCTTGCACCACTTTATTTGCGATCAATTAGGGTTGTATTGAAGCAAAAACAAATGTTATGGAAAAAAGGCGAGATAGCATATCAGCGAAATCTATCAGCCTCAATCAGGGTGTTTAGCGATGAACATATCGCAAAGAATATTGCTAAACTTGGAATATAAAAAAACGACAATAACAGCGCTTAAAAGGGTAAACTCATTTATTTATAGCAAGAGGGTAAATTTCAAGTCAGCATTAGATTTAAATCTACAACGAGACGCAGGCAGATTTAAAAAACAGTGCATTATAAGAAGAAGTCTATATTCTGTCAATGAAAAAGGGTGCGTACACATTCCGTAAAGGGCATTGGTGATGAATACTCAAATTACCCTATCGATCTGGGTCTTTTTGTTAATGCTTTTGATAACCGTTTGGGCCGTTTTGGATCGGATTTTTATTCCCAGTGTGCGTTGGTTTCTGAGACGGCGAATCAACCGTGTCATCGATGAAATCAGCCAGCGCTTAGACATTGAAATCAAGCCTTTTCAGTTGACTAAGCGTCAAATTTTAATTGACCGGCTGGTTTATGATCCTAAAGTCATTGAGGCCATACAGAGCCATGCTCAGGAGCAAGACACGCCGCGTGAAATAGTTCAATCCAAAGTACTTATGTATGCTAAGGAGATCGTACCGTCATTCAATGCCTACCTTTATTTCCGAATCGGCTACTGGCTGGCCAAAAAGATAGCCCGAATGCTTTATAACGTCCGGGTCGGCATCGGAGGTGATGAGCAACTCATGGCCGTAGATCCTGATTCCACTGTTGTATTTGTGATGAACCATCGCAGCAACATGGATTACATTCTGGTGTCATTTTTAGCTGCTGAGCAAACGACCCTCTCTTATGCAGTGGGTGAGTGGGCTAAAATTTGGCCTCTTCAAACGTTGATCAAAGCCATGGGAGCTTATTTTGTCCGGCGCAATTCCAGTAACCCGTTGTATCGACTCGTGTTGGAAAGGTATGTTCACATGGCGACCAAGGAAGGTGTTTGTCAGGCTGTTTTCTTAGAAGGTCGACTCAGCAGAGACGGCCGGATACAGCCACCAAAGCTGGGCCTAATCGACTATATGTTGCGCAGTTTTGATCCAAAGGTAGATCGTGATATCGTTTTCATTCCAGTAGGGATAAACTACGACAGGACGCTGGAAGATCGGAGCCTGATACGTACACTGGATCCTTTAGCCGAGAAACGCAGTAGGTGGTTTGTGATAAAGACGACGATGGGCTTTATCTGGCGAAGTATCGTGCTAATGATACTTAGCAGATGGCAACGCTTTGGTTACGCTTGTGTTAACTTCGGTGATTACATTTCAGCCATTGAGTTCAGCCGGGAATATCATATCGATTTTAGCAAAATAGATAAAAACACCCGATTTATCTATGTCGAGAGACTTTGCCAACGGCTCATGGACTCCATCAAGCACAATGTACCGATTCTTCCGGTGTCTTTGGTCTCTGCGGTCTTGTTAGACTCGGCTGGGAACGGGCTGAGTGCTTTCGATATCGAAGCCAACGTAAACCAACTCATTGCAACCATTGAAGCACGTGGCGCGACGGTATATGTTTCAAAAAGATCTCGTGCGCAAACGATCCTGACGGCATTAAACAGGCTTAAATTAAGGCGAATGGTTATTGAGTCGGACGGGTTGTACAGAACCGACTCCGGATCTTATGATGTGCTGTCTTATTATGCCAATTCCATCGAGCATTGGCGAACCACTTAATCGCCCCTTAAACCTTCAGGCAAGCTGGAGGTATCCGTTTTTCTATGCAGGCGTGTGAGCTTATTTTCACCATCATGCCATGCCTTTTAGCGGTTATTGTTACTTAGGTCTGGAGGAAATTTCGTATGAATCTTGTCGCAGCGGTGAAACATCGGAAAAGCATCAGAAACTTTAAACCTGACCCTGTACCGAAAGATGTCATAGAGGAAATATTAGCAATAGCCAGGCGTGCTCCTTCTGCGGAAAACTCGCAACCATGGGAGTTCACTGTGATTACAGGAGATATTCTCGACGATATCAGACAGGCCAATATTGAACGATTGCGTTCCGGAGCGCCGTGCCATCCCGACCTATTGTCTAAAGGCTGGCCGCCGGGTAGCGTTTACCGGAGACGTCAGATAGCCATAGCCAAACAGCTTTTTCAGCTCATGGAGATTTCTCGGGAAGATAAAAAGGGACGGATACAATGGATGGAACGGGGTTTTCGTTTTTTCAATGCACCTGCGGCGATTGTTATTTTATCGGATCGCTCGCTCCCATATCCGAGACCTTTGTTTGATATGGGTGCATTGACTCAAACCATCTGTCTTGTCTCCTTAAATTATGGCTTGGGTACGTGTATTTCTAATCAGGGGATTATGTATCCAGATGTCTTGTATGACCTTGCCGGCATTGCATCGTCCAAAAGAATCATCATATCTATTGCCATTGGATACCCGGACGAAGATTTTCCTGCCAACAGAGTCGTCAGTACCAGAGATCCCTTAGACGCCATCACCACGTGGCGCGGGTTCGGATAACGTTTCTAACCTTGGTTACTTCATAACTCAAGTTTCGCGCCTAATGCTGATCGCAATTCGCAGCACAAAGCGGCTGGATAATATTTTGCCTATAAAAAGACCAAATCATAAAATAGATGAATTATCCGGGCTAACATCGGGTCCACCCACACTCTACATTGGCGCATACCATACACCCTTCGGCCCGGTGAACCTTTGATCCGCAATCGGGACAACTCGTATATTTAACGGTTGGCGCCATGTGACTGTTGAAATGCATATCGGCATCTTCGATTCGTTTGGCCACACCTCGATAAAGATCCGCATACTCGAGGGCAACTTCGAGCCCTTTGCCCATGCCGTCAGCGCAACTGTTCACTTCGACGTCTTTACCTGAAGAGATGGCTTTTGTGCAGGCCGGGCAATGGATCGCTTTCATCGATCGAATAATCTTTTCCGGAGATATCCCTGCACGGAGGCAGTAGGAAAGCAATATGCCGAGTGCTTTGGTATTGGCAGCACACCCGCCGCCGACCGTTCGAATAAATACCTCGACCACGCCGCCTTGATCAAAATGGGGATCAACATAGAGTTTGCCGCAAGCTGTTTTCATTTTTAAGCTGGGACCGGTCGTTGCTCTGGGACGGGGTTTCAGCTCGCCTCTCTCCAATTGATCCTCTTCAAGGGTATCCATTGTTTTCTTTTCAGCATATAATGCTTGAATTTCCCGAGAACCATCCCGGTAAAAGGTAATCCCCTTACATTCCATTTTCCATGCCTTAAAAAAGGCATCGGAGATTGCAGATCTGTCGGTATCATTGGGCGCATTAATTGTCTTGGAAACGCCTGCATCAACGCCGTGGGTTTGGAAAGCGGCCTGAACCTTAATGTGTTCTTCGATGGTGATATCGTTGGTTGTAACGAAGAAGTCCGGCAGCAGATCGGTTCCCTTCTTTTTAAACCATTCTCGCACCACACTGGGAACCATGTCCAGTTTTTCACCTTCGAGACATTCCTTGGTATAGTTGAGTGCAAAATTCGGCTCACAACCCGAGGAGCAACTGGCTATCAAGGAAAGGGTTCCGGTAGGGGCGATTGTTGTTAAGGTGCCGTTTCGTCTTTCCGGACCCGGAAATCGATATTCCTTGAACGCCGGTGCAACACCCTTCTCTTTGCCTAATTCAATGGATGTTTCATTCGCCGTCGTATAGATATACGTCATGATATCCTTTGCAAGTTGAATCGATTCATCGGAACCGTATCGCGTGTGAAGTTTGATGCACATGTCTGCAAAACCCATGATACCGAGTCCGATTTGTCTGGTTTTCAGAGTCATTTCCTCGATTTCTTGGATAGGATAATTATTAACGGAGATGACCGAATCTAAAAATCGTACCCCTATCTGTATCATTTCGCGCAGCTTTTTCCAGTCAACCTCGGCAGTTCCTTCCACCCAGTCACCTTTGACCATATGAGAAAGGTTGATAGCTCCTAAATTGCAGGAACTGTAAGGCAAGAGCGGCTGTTCACCGCAAGGGTTTGTCGCTTCGATTTCACCCATGGGTTTTAGCGGATTATTTCTGTTAATCGTGTCCAGAAACACGACACCCGGCTCGCCGTTTCTCCAGGCACCATCCACAATTGTATTCCATATACTTTTTGCAGAAATGGTATTGTAGACGTTACCATTAAAGACCAGGTCATATGCGTCATCATTCTCAACCGCAATCATGAAGGCATCGGTGACGCCGACGGATAAATTGAAATTTTTCAGCTCACCTTCTGAAATCTTGGATGTAATGAAGCTTTCGATATCAGGGTGATCAACCCGAAGGATTCCCATATTTGCGCCGTCACGGGTACCACCTTGCTTGATAATGTCTCCGATGGTTAAATCGAAGATTTCCATAAAGGAGAGGGGCCCGGACGCCGTTCCGCCAGTGGAGCGAATATGGTCGCCTTTGGGTCGAAGGCTTGAAAAACTCATTCCCGTTCCACCGCCGTATGCCTGTACATCGACTGCATCCGACAATGTTTTGAAAATGCTTCGTCGACTATCCCCTACAGGAAGAACGAAACACGCACTGCCACAGCCCTCATTTCGGCCGAAATTACGCAAGGTGGGGCTGTTTGGCAAAAAATCGAGGCCTTGCATGATCTTTTTATACGTTTTTTTCCATTTTTTGCGAGATGCTGTTTCCGTTTCGGCCTTTGCCACTTTTTTTGCAACCCGATCACACAATTTTTCCCAGGTTTCACCTTCTGCAAAATATCTTTTTTTTAATATTTTTAATGCGTTATCTGAAATTTTCATGATATATTTACCCTGTCGATTTGTTAATAAAAGGTATGGCTTTGCCTGTTCGATAGGCTAGGGCTTGACAGATGGCAATTAAGCGCCCTTTCTTCTCTGTGACCTTTATATCGTAGGTGGCTGTTTTTTTGGTACGAGTGACCTCTCTGGCTTCAGCTCTGAGCAGCTTTCCTGCTTCGGGACTGGACACATATGTTACATTAACATTCAAAGCCACAGCTACGGTACCATGCGTCTGACAGGCAGCTTCAAATGCCTCATCAATCAAGCCAAAAATGGCCCCGCCGTGAGCCCGGTCATAGATGTTGTCCATGGTGGATGGATGATACACCATCTCTACCGCCGAATATCCGAGCTCCAATTCGACCAGCTCCATCTTCAGGGCTTGCGCAAAAGGCTCTCTCTCGACTGCGCTATATATGGCCTTTCTTACTGCGGGATCCATCTGATATCCTTTCTAATATAGTTTCGAGTCAGTTATTTATATCATAGCAAAAAGAAGGTTGTGGAGCAAATTCATTTGGTTCATTGCTCATAGCATTGGCGAATATGCAAAGGATAAAAAATCCGTTAAATCTGTTAAGCGTGCACCGGGTATTTCTATTCGTTTCATTCGGATGTATTGCCATGTAGACGTATGGGGCTAGTCACGTTTGAAGAGAAACTCTCGCAAGCCGTGTCGGTATACGAACGATCGAACTGGCGTTAGGGGGGACATCATGTCTAACACGTCTCTATTCTGTCGGCCGCAGAGAGGCAGTTGCAGATGAGATTGTGGGCGCACATGCACCCGGAGGTTTTGGCCGATAACAAAGGAATTCACAACAGATGACTCCCGTTGTTCACCCGAAACGATCATGGTGATTAATCCTCCGGGTTTTAACATGGTGTAGCACAACTTCACTAGTGTGCCCACTTCTTGTCCATCCAGGCGGTCAGCCAGTTCCCATAGCAGGATTCCGTCAAAGCTATTGGGAGGGTAGTCAAGTTGCCGCCAGATTTGATGAACAGGATGTTTATTATGAAGACATTGCACAAGCCGGGAAAACATGTCACAGATATAAAGTTTTGGGATCCATTGGGCCAAATACATGATATTCTCATGGCACGCTGGTCCAAGGTCCAATATCTGTCCTTTGGGCTGAGGATCAATGCTTTCTATGAAAAGTTTAAGTGCATTGCTGGTATATTCGGTTGCCTCCGGACCACTTTTCACATCATTTGGGTGCTGATGTTCAGAGGCAGCATAGATGTTCAATGATTACTTCCCTTTGCTCGCCTCGCTGGTTGGGGCAAGTGGTTCTTTCTTTGTTACTGGTGGAGCTTTTTCTTCGGGTTTTCCTACCGTAAATCCCTTTTTGTCGCTCCTGTTCGATAATTCAATGACCGCCTTGAGCAAAGCCCCGTCCTCCACGGAGATGCTCCTTGCCTTGATTTCCCCGTTGAAATCAGCCTCTTTGGTAATGACGACTTTGCCCTTGGCGTTGATATTTCCTATCAACTTTCCGCTAATGGTCACGTCAGACGCGTGGATTTCAGACTCAACCTTGCCTTTAGGGCCTACGGTTAAATGATGTGTCTCGACCTCAATACGGCCTTTTACCGATCCCTCAATGACCAAATCCCCCTTACCTCTAATGGCGCCTTCGATAGTTATCTGTTCTCCAATAATGGTTTTATCCGACGTCATGACAGGATCAGCAGGCGAATTGAAATCGTTATCCGTGCGCTTTTCTTTTTTAAACATGGAATAACCCCTCCTTGGGATATGTTACCAATGTTGTGGTTCAGTTTGATCATATGGACATGCACGTTGCGTGTCAATGGTCGCATTGATTACGCATGTCGAAATGGTTGATAGAAGATGTTCTCATATAATGATTTGTGCGGGTTGTTGAGTTGGCAATAATATATCTGTTTTTTCAGATGAAACGGGATGTTTATATGCAGATCACTCACCAGGATGTTCATTAACCCTATCAATGGCGGATAAATGGCCAGTATGCCCATCCAGTTTCTATTCTGTTGTTCTTTTCGTGTTTAATAATCGACACGATCTTTTAGTTCTTTTCCACACTTGAAAAATGGAAGTTTTTTCGGTTTGATGTTCACCTGTTCTCCGGTTTTAGGATTTCTTCCAGTGTACGCCTTGTAATGCTTGACGTAAAAGGAACACAATCCCCGGATTTCTACCCGATCGCCGCTGGCCAAAGCAGCGGACATTTCATCAAAAAACAGGTTCACAATTACTGAAGCTTCATTTTTGGTGATTCCGGTTTCCTCTTTGAGCGTCTCAACAAGCTCCAATTTATTCATTTGCAACCTCCTAAATTTTAATTAATCCAGCCAAATACATCAGAAATAAAGAAATGTCAAGAATATTGTATGGTTAGCATGTTAAGATGCGACTCCATGCTCTATCTGGACCCTCCAAAAGTTTTTTCAATCTCTTTATCTAACTCTTCACTGCCGTTATTGGCTTGAAACTGTTGCCATTTGGCATCATCGTTTCTATAACTGGACATCACATGATTTCTTACTGATCTTTTGATTATATCCGGATCAATAACCATAAGAACATATATATCCGAACTTGGTGATATCCACAGATCTTTTTGTTTGGAGCCGTTTAAAGTTTCGTTTGTGATCTGCTTCGAGATTTGCTTGGAAAGCTTGTCTACAGTATAATCCGTGCCCGGGCCGATTTGCTGTGTAAAATTGTTGACTAGATCTTTGACTTTAAGGGAAATTTGTCTTGCCAGTTCACTTCGTCCCTGAGCCATGGCCTCGGTCCGTGCAAACTGAATTCCCGATTTACCGATTGTTGCAGATCCTACGGATGAAAAAAAACCTTCTTTAGTTCCGTCTAGAACCCATTCGGGTGCGTTTTTAAACTCATCAGACAGGGCTTTGTTGTCGATTTTTGAAGCCTTTTTACTACACCCTACCGCAACAATACAACAGAGAAGGAAAATAATTGTCAAGGGAAATACCTTTTTCATAATTAGAACCTCCTATTATTTCTCATAAATTTTTTAGTCCGAAAGTTTGAATGAGTTCCTCAGATACAATTGCCGATATACCCTGAACAGCTTTTCGAACCGCTTCGGATTGATCGATGTGCCCTTTACGTAAATTTTCCGAAATTTCTCCAATCTGCGCGCCTGATTCCAGATCGACGATATCCACCGAGAGTGTAACGCGAACAAAATGCACGTCTGGGTTGTTCAGTTGGAGCGGCTTAACCGCAACTCGGCCGGTAATCAGAACATTGGAGAATTCTTTTTCGTCACGCAAAACATAACCCCGTTCAGTAAGGAACTCACTGATGTGACTTTCGACGCTTTGTTCCTGCTCACCCATGATGTCCACATGGATCATCATTTCTGCTCGTATTTTTGATATCGTCTGAAAGACGGACTTCATATCAATCTCAGTAAAATTTTCATCCATAAAACCAACAACTCTTAGTCGGCTTTCAATGGCTTCTTTTTGCAACCATAGATTCACGATTCGGTTCAGGGAGCCCAAGCGTAATATTTTGCTTGCGGCAGCGTCAACTGTCGCGAGCTCTCCTTGGATCATTTCGTCAATGTTTTCCAATTCATCAGTCCAGTGTTCTCGAGCCTGGAGCCGGTCAAGAACAGCAAGCGAATTATAGAGACCGGTATTTTCGTCAACCCAGGTTTTTCCGATCTTAACCCCTTTCAGTTTAACAGCAGAGACGATTCGGATGTTTGATTCCACACGTTTTTCAAAAACCTCTTCTTCAGAAGAACCTATGATCGCTTTTGTGTTTGAATACGTTTCATTATACACCTTTGACTCGAAAATGTTCGACATTTCCGCCACTGCCTGCCGGCGAGCTTCGGCTTCGGATTTTCCAATACCGATTGCCGTGAGATATCTTGAGGAAGAAAAATCTTTACCGTCTTCCTTTCGAACGTTTATTGAAGAATCTGAGCAACCGGTAAATGAAAAGAGAAACAGTGATACGATAAAAATTAAAAAGGTTTTGTCTGCCATTTATCACATCCCATAAATAAAATTTTAAAACCAAAGCGACCAAAAACCAAAAATGTAAAATCTAAAACGAATATCTTGAATCGTGAAGAATATAGCGGGTTTCAGCTGCATTTATCTTTATGGATTCGGTTCTTTTTTGCACGACCCCGCACCGAGATACGCTTAACTGATAATGTCCTGCTGGGACGAAAACCCTGGCCAGATAGATTTCACCCGGTAACGTTCGCCAAGATCTTGTGTCTGCTCTTTCAATGGCGGAATTTACAAGGTTCAAAATTACTCTAATGGTCTGTTCCCAATCGTCTCTATTTAACTCTGAGACTTCCTTGATGGCGATCTGTTTCGCTATCGCTCTGCTAATTGTTTTTGCAACCACTCTTCCTTTACGATCTGAAAGATTTTTTACGGCAATCTGATTGAAGTCTTCTACAAGAACGGTTTTCGACTCTGTGGTATTGGATGTAGATGTTAGGGTAATTAAGCTGTTTCTGCACCGCGGCGGATCAATGGTAAATTTTGGAAAAGCCAAGGTAACCGGTCCGTAGCGCGTTGGGATAAAAATTATTTTTTCTGTTTTTAGAGGCGCGTGTCCGATGAACTGAATAAATACTATTTTCCCCAAATCAGCGGCATCTTGCTGTTTTAACCAAAAGCGCTTTTCCACATCCGGCACAACCGATTTTGCTTCATCCATCCTGTCTACGATTTCTGCAACCCTGAGCAGATCTTCTTCAAGAGAGCTCGGGGTATGGGTACCATAAGCCTCCTTGTATTCTGCATAAATCTGGCAGGCCTTGTAGTAATCAATGAAGGCGTCATCCAACTCCTTGTCGGTTTCATTTACAATTCCGCTCAGGTATCTTGCAAAGGCATCTTCTTTATATACATTTTTCTTTTCATATTTGGAATTGTAAAGCGCAAGTAAAGTATCGAGACGTCGAAATTCAACAAGAGCTTCATCTATCTGATCTGCATGAAGATAACCGATTGCGGACATGAGGTTGATCATTGCTCTCTCAAAATCCTCGCCATTGTAAGGCAGAACGTACTCATTGGAGACCAAGGAGAAAATATTTTTACTGACACTTTTTGTCCATAATATATCGGCAAGATATTCAGCTTTATGAAAACTTTTTTGGGAGATTTCGAAATTTCCACAGTACATATTCACCATTGCGGAGTCCAGAAGAAAGAGGAGTTTTGCATTTGAGCCGTAATCACCTTCGTTCTGCTCCATATATTCAACCGCACTTTTACAATTGTTCGAGCTTAGATGGCTGTTCAATTTTCTGTAGTTAAGGCCGCTGGAACAGCCAAACAGTAAGGCGAAAATGGTAATAAAGAGTATTATCCGCATCATTTGTTGCAGCAAAGCAGCTAAACATCCGGGTCAACCCGGATGAAATGTTCGGGTTAAATCCCAAAACGTTTTTGCTTAACGACTTTTTTAATCTTTTTCTCCCCAATCCATACCTTTTTATTGGTTTCGATATGAATAAGCTCCAAGTTTACTTGATAATACCTGACCTGTTTTCCCTCAATTCTGTCAGTTATTGTATTGATGGATCCTTTGAGCATGAAATCAGCACCGATTTCTTCCCCTTCTTCCTTTGCCGTCTCTTCAGAAGCATGGGAGGCTTGGTCTTTCCGTTCCTCACGGACCTCACCTCTTTCATCACTGCTAGCGACAAATTCAATTTCTCCAGAGTTAATAAGAGCACGTTCCAAATCTTTTACAAAGGTTCTCGTATTAATGTGTTCGTCACTTCTGTTTCGGACGGTTCCTACGATTACGGTCGGTGCATTTCCTTTGTTCTCACTCCTAAACTTCTCGACCCAGTCGCGGCTCATGACATCATTAATCATTTCTTCAGATACAAATCGGGAGTCCGTATCATTCCATCTTCCACTCAGATCTACGGTTTCATCAATCTCAACTCTTTTGACGCTGGTTGAAGCACATCCGCCTACAATAAAAACTAGAATTAAAGCGAAACTGAACCAAATAATCGCGATTTGCTTTTTCATAGTTTTTCAGCTCCTTAATAATTATATTTATCTATCCATTTAAGTGGTTTGGAAAATTGATGCTAATCTTTGATAAGTTCTTTGACTTTTGTGACAATCTGTTCAGGCACAAACCCAAATTTCTCCATCATTGTGCCACCCGGTGCTGAGGCACCAAAACTGGCTACACCGATAATCGCATCACGGTTTTCTACATAACGCTCCCATTCGAGAGGCGTACCTGCTTCAATGACAAGACGAGGTGTTGCATCTGGCAAAAGAATCTGATCCTGGTAATCTTGGGTTGTATCTTCAAATAACTCCCAACTCGGCATGCTCACGACCCGGGCGGCGACATGTTGTTCCGCCAGACGCTTTTGGGCGTCAACAGCAATGTGAACTTCGGAACCTGTGGCAATCAATATAATGTCGGGTTTACTTGGGGAATCAGAAAAGATATAAGCGCCATTTGCCAACCCGTATTCCGAGCGGTTTGGTTCTAACACGGGAAGTTTCTGGCGACTTAGGATCAGAGCGACCGGACCGGTTGTCGTTTTAATGGCTTGTCGCCACGCGTCTGCAGTCTCTGATGCATCGGCTGGACGAATGACCGTTAGGCCGGGAATGGCACGCAGTGCGGCCAAGTGTTCTATCGGCTGATGGGTGGGTCCGTCTTCGCCGACGGCAATGCTGTCATGCGTAAAGACATAAATGATGGGTAATTTCATCAGACTGGCCAAGCGTATCGCCGGTCTCATATAGTCTGCAAAAACGAGAAACGTACCGCCGTAGGGCCGCAAACCTTTATGCAGTTGCATCCCGGACAATATGGATCCCATGGCATGTTCTCTAACGCCAAAACGGATATTCCGTCCATGATAGCTGTTTTTCTGAAATTCAGGGAGAGCATCGACATATGTTTTATTCGACGGCGCTAGATCGGCTGAGCCGCCGATCAGTGTGGGAACTGTTGCTGCTATGGCACTCAGGGTCATGCCGGAAGCCGCGCGGGTGGCTATGGGACCATCTGCAGCGGTAAAGTTGGGTATATCTTCATCCCAGCCGTCGATTAAATGACCGCCTATGGCATCCGTCCATTTTTTGGCTAAATCAGGGTATGCTTTAGCATAGGCATCGTATCTGTTATGCCAGTTTAATTCAGCATTTTTCCCATTTTCAAGACATTTTCTGAACGTATTCAATGCCGGTTCTGGGACATAAAAGAGGGCATCTTCCGGCCATCCAAGATTTCTTTTTGTCAACAATACCTCTTCTTCGCCGAGGGGAGCGCCATGTGCAGCGGCGGTGTTCTGCTTATTGGGGCTGCCATAGGCAATCTGGGTTTGCAAAACAATCAGGGTCGGACGCTCGGTTTCTGCCTTGGCGGCCTCAAGCGCTTTGAGAATAGCATTGACGTCATTGCCGTCGTCGACGGTAAGTGTATGCCAATTATAGGCTTCGAAACGACGGGCGACGTCTTCGGTAAAAGCAATATCCGTGCTCCCTTCAATGGATATTTTGTTATCATCGTATATGCAGATCAAGCGGGCAAGCCCCAAATGTCCGGCCAGAGAGGCAGCTTCGGAACAGACGCCCTCCATCATGTCGCCGTCGCTGCAGATGAGGTAGGTGTAATGGTCGACGATTTCATTTTCCGGACGATTAAAAGAGGCCGCAAGATGCCTTTCGGCCATCGCCATGCCTACGGCATTGGCAAAGCCTTGTCCAAGAGGGCCGGTGGTTGTTTCCACGCCCGGTGTATGGTCAAATTCAGGATGTCCCGGCGTTTTACTTCCCCACTGTCTAAAATTTTTAATATCTTCGAGGCTTACATCATAACCGGTTAGAAAAAGGAGGCTGTAAAGAAGCATAGACGCGTGTCCTGCGGAGAGTACGAAACGATCTCTGTCAACCCATTCCGGGTTTTGTGGGTTATGCTTCATTATGTGAGTCCAAAGAACGTAAGCTGCAGGTGCCAGACCCATAGGTGCGCCAGGGTGGCCGGATTTGGCTTTCTGAACGGCATCCATGGAAAGTGTACGGATAGTATTAATGCAAATGTCGTCGATATTCATCTGATCTTCGGACAAGATTTCATGCATGGGTGAGGTCTCCTTTCTCAAAGGGTTGAGACCTTTGAAAAACGCTCCCTTTTGCTCAATCTCGGTGTCAGGCTCGAATTTTAATCCGCAAAATACTCAATGTATTCCTGTGGTTAAAATTCTCGCCTTCCTAGACCTTAAGCAAAATTGAACATTTTTCAAAGATCTCGCTTAGCTTTCATCATTATTAAAATATTTTGGCAATTTTCCATGTTTTGTCAACCACTTTATTTTCAAGCCTTGATCCCGATTTCTGCTTTAAAGAGCCCTCAGATATTCTGGTTTCAATGGCACCTTGCCGGAGAGGGCCTGTTCGATTATCTTTAGGGTTGCCTCCTTGTCTTTTGGCAGCCTTGCTTTGATAGGGAGGTAATTGGAAGCGTGGTTGGCATGGAAAAGGCCTTTAGAAAGATTCGTTGCAGCAATCATGGTTTTCAGTTCTTCCAGCATATCATTCGGTTCGAGAAGATGAAACCTCCCTGATGCATAATCCTGATACAACGGCGTTCCGGGAATCAGCATAAGGCTTAAAGCCCCTATATATTCCGGATCTATGGCAGACAGAACCCGTCCGGTTTCCTTGGCATGGATCGTAGAGCGCTCTTTACCGGCTATTCCGAGAATAACCGTAATAGAAAGCTTGATTCCTGCGTCCCTGGCCTTTCTGCCCATCTGAATCATCGTTTCAGAGGTTGCACCTTTGTTGATTTTTTTCAGGATGAGGTCGTCGCCGGTTTCAAGACCCATGTAGGCGATACCCAGGCCGTTTGCCTTCAGCTCTCTGAGTTCATCAGGGGTTTTCATTTTCAAACTTTTGGCATTGGCGTATACACCAACGCGTGTTACCCAGGGAAGTTGTTTTTTGATTTGAAGCAAAATATTCATTAATCTTTTTTGCGGGATGATCAGTGCGTCTCCGTCACAGAGAAAAACGCGACGTTGCCGCTTACAGTAATTGGCTGCAAACGCAATATCTTCCATGATGATGGAATCTTCTTTTATTCGAAAGCGCTCCCCTTTGTATGTACCGCAGAACGAACATTTGTTGTGCGAACATCCGACGGTGATTTGAAGCAATATACTGTTGGCTTCGCTCGGTGGTCGGATGATATGGCCTT
Organism: Desulfobacterales bacterium; assembly: GCA_020345745.1. GTDB lineage: Bacteria > Desulfobacterota > Desulfobacteria > Desulfobacterales > UBA11574. The sequence goes on along the minus strand of CP070768.1, from coordinate 1,514,185 downwards.
CGTAGTGCATAGATAAATCTCCAAAAATGAATTGGAAACACATGGTGCCCATTTTACAATTAGGATGGACACTTATTGGTGGATGTTTTATTACCGCAACCGGGAAGGATGATGCAACCATTTTCAGTGATTTTTTAACCCAAGTCGAGTTAAAATCCACTTCTGCGCTAGCCGTTGTCTGTTATCGTTCAATTTTAATTCACGTTAAATTCACGTTTCACATACGAATATTGATGACAATACACCTCACGAGACGGCTGGATAATATTTTTTAAAAGGAAAAAATTGGAATAAAGTGTTTTCGCATTTGCAACGGCGCGTACATGTTAAATAAAATCCATATTAATGAATAAACGATCCGCTTTCGACAAGCGATACCATTGCGCCTGGTTCATATCAATCGAACGATCTCAACTTTATTCACTAAAGCAGATAATATTTTGTCTTTTTAAAAAATATCATCCAGCCTTTTGCTTGCCCCGGATAGTACAAGCGTTTATGAGGTACTCCTTCTCGTGTACCAATATTGGCGGCGTTGCTTCGTCATTCCAAAGGTTTAGATGTAGCAAGTCAACTTCTCAAAAACTCCGGGCAAAAGGGCGCCAGGTTTTTTATGCAAGGAGATATCTTTTTCGTTTTATCCATCGCTACCCGGTGACCCAATATTATGATTTCATGAGGCATGGGTTAAGGTTTGCATAAAAAAAGGTCAAATCATAAAATATTGGGTCATACGACTAAGACAAGATTGATATCGACTGGAAGAAAAAGCCTGGAGCCCGTATAGATTATATGGCACCTGTTTATTGAGAAATTATTGCAGAGACCGAAGACACCTAAGTGAAACGAATGTGGACATCCCTAAACGCCTATAACAGTGGTTATCGGATTGGGGTGCGAACCTTGAGTTTAAATGAAAAGGTGTTTATTTAATATATCGTATCTGTTAAGTATTTGTCACACGGTAACTGGCCCCAAAAGAATTCGAGAGTGCTAATCGATGACGTTGAATCTGATATTGTTTTTAGCCGGATTGCTCATGCTCTATTATGGCGCGGGCATTCTCATAAAAGGCTCCTCAAGTCTTGCCCAAAGCCTTGGTTTGACACCGATTGTTATCGGGTTGACCGTCGTTGCCTTTGGTACGTCCGCCCCTGAACTGGTCATCAGTATTGTATCTTCGGTTAAAGATAAAAGTATGATTGCCGTGGGAAATGTCATCGGCAGCAACATATGTAACATTGCCCTTGTTTTGGGTGTCGCAGCTTTGTTACACCCGATTCAAGGACATCCGTCCGTCAGCCGACGAGACATTCCGATAATGCTCGGTATTTCCTTATATCTTTTGCTCATATCTTTTAATTCTAATATCGGAAGGTTTGAGGGATTAACGCTTATTGGTGGAATCATCCTTTACACATGTTTCAATTATTATACTGCCATCAAAGAATCGAGACAGAGGTCGAGAGAAAAGGGCGTGTCTTTGGAATCTACTGTGCAAGACATCGGGTATATTCCATCAAGAACCCGTCAAATTTTGTTTATCTTGATCGGCATAGCCGGTGTCGTCATTGGCGCGGAAATCCTCATCGATTCTGCTGTTGCTATCATGAATGTATTCGGCGTCAGTGAAAAATTCATCGGATTAACTGTTGTAGCGCTGGGAACTTCGCTTCCGGAGCTGGCCACTTCAGTGGTCGCGGTTTTGAAAAAAGAAATGGATATCAGCATCGGCAATTTGGTCGGGAGTAATGTGTTCAATATACTGAGTGTGCTCGGTGCAGCCTCACTCGTCAGGCCGATATCGATTCCGGGTGGTTTTATCGATAGTGGTCTTCTTATCGATTATTTGGTGATGATGTTTATCTCTTTTTTACCCTGGTTGATGATGAGAAAGACAAGCATCGTCAGACGCAAGGACGGGGTTGTGCTTTTGTCCTGCTATGTCTTATACGTCACCTATCTGATTCTGAAAACCTAACCCGGATATTTTGAAATATACAGGTTAGGTCACTTTATTTCTATGCAGGCAAGATGGATGAATGATGATCGACGATCAGCCATCCATCGTCATATTTTTTATAGACAAATGTAAATCTTGCAGCAACATCTGCAGGGTCACCGTTTTCTGTCAAAGAAAACGTGTATAATCCGGAGCTTATCGCAATATTATCGTATATACGTATGTTCTCTTCAGTTATTTTTCCATGCGGCTTCTTGGTTAAAAAATGTACAAAGTAATCACGTATTTCGTCATGATTGTGACGTACCTTGGCGGAAACGGTTGGCAAGAGGATCGCGTCTTCGGCATAACAAGCCACCACGGCATCCGGATTTCCTGTCTGCAGCGCGTTGTTCCACTTCGCGAATTGATCTGAAATTTCGGTTTTCTTACTGCTCATGGTTTTCCCTCCTACTCAGTCTAATTTAAATGGAGCCGGGCCATCATCATAGACTTGTAAAATGATTATTCTAATAACAATATAACTTAAATTGAGCAAATTTTTCTCATAACATTCCATAGTATCCCGGGCAAGTGGTTTTTCAGTATAAGTTTTGTTGCTATTTTAAACAATAATTTGGTTGACTTTATTGAGAAATTAATATACTTACCACCGTTTAATTTTCTTTGCTTGGGTGAGGCATTAGCGTCGTTCTTAGCAATACGCTTCAATAGATTCCCTTGTATAAATTATAGTGTTGTAATTCGCTATAACCTTTCGTTCAAGCGGTTGTTGGAAGAAAGGGCGATGAATATATTTACTTTTATTTGAGGAGGAAGAGATGCGGAAGAATGATAAATTGTGGATGATCATTCTATTTTGCTTGTTCTCGCTGATGTTACTGGCATCCCCTGCCTTTGCAGACGCGTCAGCCGTGGCTGCTTCAGATGGTCATGCTTGGTGGTTTTGGCCGCTCGTCCTTTTAATCGTAACCTTTATTATGGGAGTGGTTGCCGTGCTTGCCGGCGTCGGCGGTGGGGTTCTCTTTGTGCCGATCATCAGCGGTTTTTTTCCATTCCACTTGGATTTTGTTCGCGGCACCGGTTTACTTGTAGCCCTGTCAGGCGCTTTAGCTGCAGGTCCGGGCCTGCTGAAGCTGAATCTAGCCAGTTTGCGGCTGGCCATTCCTGTTGCGCTGATTGCTTCCACATGTGCAATCATCGGTGCCATGATCGGGCTGGCTCTGCCCACCAACATTGTTCAGATTTGCCTGGGTGCTACTATATTAGGTATTTGTGCCCTGATGCTCACCGCTAAAAAATCCGAGGTGCCGGATGTGCCAAAGGCCGATAAGCTCTCGTCCATGCTCCACATCTACGGCGTGTATCAGGAAGCCAGTACCGGTGAAATTGTCGACTGGAAAGTACATCGGACACCCATGGGCCTCGCCTTGTTTGTTTTGATCGGGGTCATGGCCGGTATGTTTGGACTGGGGGCCGGCTGGGCCAATGTGCCGGTGCTGAATCTACTCATGGGGGCACCGCTGAAAATCAGCGTTGCCACCAGCAAGTTCTTGCTTTCGATCACCGATACTTCCGCGGCCTGGATATATATGAACAAAGGCTGTGTGATTCCCATGATGGTGGTTCCGTCCCTGGTCGGTATTATGTTAGGTTCTTTTGTGGGCGTGCGTTTGTTGAAAATCGCAAAGCCCGGCTTTATCCGGTGGATGGTTATCGGGATTCTGGCTTTTGCCGGTATCAAGGCGCTGTCCAAGGGGTTGGGATTTTAATCTGTTATTTTTGCTAGTTTATGTAACCTTGTGCATATCTATAACTAAGGAGAAAGAATATGGCTGAAAAAGAGAATATTTCTCTAGAGGCAACACCTGAACAGCTCCTTTATGCCAAATTGCTGGAAAAAGGGATGTACATCGGATTGCTCATCCTTTTAATCACATTTGGTCTTTACGCCTTTGGTGTCATGGATCCCTACATACCTCTGGATAAAATTTCCCATTACTGGAACATGAACGTCAATGATTATCTTCACCACGCCAATATCAAGGCTGGATGGGCCTGGGTCGGGATGCTTAAATACGGGGATTTTGTAAATTTCATTGGTATTGCCATATTGGCAGGAATTACTATCTTATGCTATGCGGCCATCATACCGACGTTACTGAAAAACGATGATAAGGTGTATGCGGTATTGGCCCTTTTAGAAGTGATTATTTTGACCATTGCCGCTAGCGGAATTCTTGGCGCGGGCGGTCATTGATATAACTGCCGAATGTGTCATGAAGCCTATTGATTCCACATTGACAAGCTACTGATATTTGGATGATTGGAACACGGGTTGATGAATCCCGAAAAATGCAGTGATAAATAAGGAGAAAATGTCGTGCCGTTAAAAAAGAAAATTAGGGATCTGATGATTCCCATAGACAAATACGCTTCGGTTTTTCCGGACGCGACGCTGAAGGAAGCTGCGATGACGCTGAGAGCATCTCACTGCGAACTGGAGACCGGTATGTGTACGGAAGCCGGTCCCCGAACCGTACTGGTTGCTGATGAAAACTGCAAACTGTTGGGAATTTTAGACTTCAAATGCTTTCTGGAGACGCTGATTCCAGAAATCGCCGGGGGACTGTCCGCCAAGCTGTCTGCCTTGGGCGTTTCCATTGCATTTGCCCAGGCAGACGCCGAAGCGCTGGATGAGTCCCGGCTTGGTTTTCAGGCCAGGGTTATTAAAAACGCCGAAACCAAAGTCCGTGACATTATGTTGAAAGTCAGAGGAACCATCGATGCTGACGCCAGTGTTATGGACGGTCTGAAAAAGATGTTTCGCAATAAAATTGTCGTGCTGCCGGTATATGAAGGCGATAAGCTGGTCGGTGTTTTGCGAGACACTGATCTGTTTTTAGCGGTCACGGATGTTTTTGAAGGTTAAAGAAACCATTGATGTTTGCGCGCGAATTTCCCATGGATTGCTATTTAGATGTGGTTGCAGAGACAATCGATATCAGTGCATCGGGACCAAGCACTGTCGCTAAGTATTTAGAACCTAGCTCAATAATAATCTAAGTCCCCAAGGCGATGTTGCGAAGCGGTTCAAAATGCTCACATACTACGTGTATGCTCCGCTTTCTCACCGCTTCGCGCCTTGCTCTGAACCCTAATCTTATGTTTGAGATAGGTTCTAGTGAGAAAGCTTTAAAGCCGTTTGTTTAAGATGTTGAAAGACTTTGGCTCCTTCTGCCGTTGCTTTTTCCTTGCCCGCGGCAACCTGGTGCATGAGCTCAATTTTTCCCTTGTCAAAACTGCCGATCTGCTGGTCGATCAGGCTCAGCAGGTTGTGAATGATGCTGTAAATAATGATGGGACCGAGTACCACTTCTCCGCTTTCCCTATAGGCTAATGCACCGACGATCTTGTGGTGTCCGATCTTAAAAGCCTTTGGCGGCGCATCGTAACCTAGAATTTCTGCAAAAATATCAAGGCACTCAATCACACCGTCCGTATATTCTCTTGCAAGTGAAGCCGTGCCGTCTGTGATGATGTCGTCTAGATCGGATTCATTGTATGATAGATCCAATTTTTCGATGCATTCTTTTTGAATGGTTTTAACCGATGCTTCTTTTTTACTGATCACCACATCGGAATCACTCAAAATCTTGATGGCGTTTCGGATGCTTATCATTTCTTTGACGGTTGGGCTTTTGCGTAAGGCAACGTCTTCAACATGAGTGTGGTAAATGGCCAAATCATTGTCGAGCACCAAAATCTTTTTTTTCTCTGACGCAATATCTTCAAGATAGAGATCCAAATCTCGGTTTTTGCTGTATGTGTACGGACTCATTTCCAAAAGCTGACGCATGGCCGCTTTGTCAATTTTACGGCCGCTGTCCGGCGGGCCGATGGAATGGATCACCTGTTTTGCTGTCTTATTGATCTTTATTTTCTTTAAAATATTTTCTTTAAAAGCCATGATGCCTCCGTTTTTTTGTAAGAGCTTGGACAATTCCAGTATAATCGTAAATGGAAACATTTGAAAGGTTTAAATTATTTTGCGGGCAGTTGCTTGACGCAAAGATATTGATTATGTATATTAGCGTCTATTTTTTTCTCTATGTAACTTTTATCCAAAGGACGAACAATGACGGGAAATGTAAAGATCGTTATAAATGGAGATACCTATGAGTTACCGGTGGTTGTCGGCACTGAAGGTGAAACAGCCATTGATATCGGGCGGCTTCGCCAAATGACCGGCTTGATTGCCCTAGATCCTGGATATGCCAATACAGGCAGCTGCAAAAGTTCCATAACCTTCATGGACGGGGAGAAGGGAATCCTCCGCTATCGTGGCATTCCGGTCGAAGAACTTGCTGAACATTCGAGTTTTATCGAAACGTCTTATCTGTTGATAAACGGTGTTTTGCCGACAAAAGAACAGCTCAATCAAGTTTCCATGTTGTTTAATGACCACTCCCTGGTACATGAAGACATGCAGATTTTTTATCAAAACTTTCCTAGAGGTTCTCACCCTATGGGAATTTTATCTTCTATGGTCAATGCCTTGAGAAGCTTTTATCCTGAATTGCAGACCATCGAAGAGGAGATCAACATCACCGTTACACGTCTTCTTTCTAAAGTGAGAACTATGGCAGCCATGTCATATAAAATATCGAGGGGTCATAAGGTTGTTTACCCAAGACCCGACCTGTCGTATTGTGCCAATTTTTTAAATATGATGTTTGACACGCCGGTAAGGCCTTATGACATCGATGAGGATTTGGTGAAAGCGTTAAATACGTTCTGGATTCTTCACGCCGATCATGAGCAAAATTGTTCTACATCTGCAGTAAGACTGGTTGGCAGCGGTAGAGTCAACCTTTACGCTGCAATCTCTGCTGGAATTGCAGCCCTTTGGGGTCCACTCCATGGTGGTGCCAATCAGGCGGTTATCGAAATGCTTTCCGAGATTCAAGAAGACGGCGGCAATTATCAACGAGCTATTGCAAGGGCCAAAGATAAAAAAGACCCTTTCCGGCTCATGGGTTTCGGGCATAGGGTTTATAAAGCGTATGATCCTCGTGCCAAAATTATAAAAAAGATGTGTGACCAGGTCCTTTTAAAATTGAAGATTGCCGATCCGTTGCTCGATTTGGCCAAGGAACTCGAAGAGGCTGCGCTAAAAGACGACTATTTCATCGAATATAATCTTTACCCGAATGTTGACTTTTACAGCGGCATTGTGCTGCGTGCCATGGGGATCCCCACCAATATGTTTACGGTTATGTTCGCCATCGGCAGGCTTCCCGGGTGGATCGCCCAATGGAAAGAAAGCATCGATGATCCGGATTGGAAGCTCTCTAGACCTCGCCAAATCTATACTGGGAGCGGTAAAAAAAGATATACACCAATGGACGAGCGTTAGCCCGTAGGAAGTAAGAGATGGACGTTTTGGATAGAGAGCTCAGACGCTTACTGCAACAGCTTACACTGGGTTCGATAGTAAAACCAACAAACATTTTAGAGGAAAGAGAAAATTTTCTGAACCCCCGGCATCTACACAGAAGAAAATCTCCAATGTTCAGATACAAACAATTTTCCTCAAAGTGGACGGACCTAAAGCTGACCTTGCCGCTGACCTCCATGGATGCTCCGAAGGAGGTTATAGACATTTACCGAGAAAAACAGCGGGAATTGAGCAGAACGAAAAAAATGTTCGATGCCATCGGCAGCGACAATTTTACACGGTTCTCAATCGACATTTTCGGCGCTCCCACAGCCGAAGATGCGCATGAAGCTCATGACGTTCTCAAGAAACTGTCCGATGTTGCCACCCCGGAAAGGAACTGTTCCGCAGTGGAATTTGCGAAGCTGCTTGAGGAACGGATTCAAAAGCTTGGTATTTCCATAGATGTTAAGTTAGACCCTTCTATGACGACAAAGGTCTGGGTCGATGGCGTTTCTCGCGGCATCCATTTGAACCAGAGTGCCCTATTTGCGCCACAAGAGATCAACCGCCTTCTGGTACACGAGGTCGATGTCCACGCCGTCCGCATCCATAATGGTTCGTGCTTTCCATGGGGTATTTTTGCTATGGGAACGGCAGGATATAGGGAGGCAGAAGAGGGGTTGGCGGTTCACTATGAACGAGAAATGGATTGCCTGTATCCCTTCCAGGAAAAAATTTACGCAGGGCGCTGCCTGGCAGTATATCTGTCGCTTTCATCCGGTTTTGCAGACGTTTTTGCAGAGTTGCTGACGTATTTCGATGATAAAACAGCTTATTCTATTGTGGAGAGAATTAAACGCGGAATGACGGACACATCCCGCCCGGGAGCACTTACCAAGGATTTCCATTATTTTTCAGGCCCCAAGAAGATTCAATCATACCTTTTAGGCGGGGGGGATCTCCCGATGCTGATGGGCGGTAAAATAGCCTTCAACCACGCACCAGTCATTGCAAGATTGGTTCAAGAAAAAACGGTTGATATATCTAAATGGGTTTTTCCGGTGGAATTAAACGATGATAGAGAATTTCTCCCAATTTAAGGATGCAATGAAGAACTGCCAAGGCGTTTGGGCTTGGGTGGGGCAGCGGGGGATCGACGCCTTTACCATTCAAGACTTTGCTCCCGTAGAAGCGGTGTTCTGCTGCGACTATGGTGAGGGCTATTCAAAGCTTTGGGGAAATGAATCTCTGTTTTCAGTTGAAAAGGATCTGGGGAGGCGGGAAAATTGGGGGAATCAGGATCTTGAAAAACTATGGGAAGGGGTGACCCGGGAGCGGATTGACCGGTACATCGAAAACGTACAGGCACCCATCAACACGGTTTGTTATCGATCGATTGAAGTACTTGAAAAGGACCGGCGTTTTCGCGTTTTAGCACCTTCCATCGCACTTAAAGACCGGTTTGACAACAAGTTCTACCAGTTGGAGCTGTTTGCACGATTAGGAATAAAAACACCAACAACCTTTGTTCGCCAATTGGGTGAAATGAGCTTCACAGAAACCAGCGATTATTTAGACGGACCCTTTGTGGTACAGCCGCCAGTGGGGTCTTCAGGAGAAAACACTTACATTATTAAGGACAGGATCGAATTTGACCGCGTTAAAGAGATTCTCGGGCCTGATCAGCACGTAAAAGTGTCTAAATACCTCCCGGTACCGTCTTTAAACGGCCACTGCGTAGTGCTGCATACCCGGAAAGGATTGCATGCAATGGCTGTCTGCCCCTCGGTGCAAATAGTAGGCGCACACCATTGCACAAACCGGGCTGAAATTTATTGTGGAAATGACTTTACAGCTGCCAGCAGTATTTCCGAAGCCGTGCGAGAAAACATCTGTACCATCATGGAAGACGTAGGCCTATATATGGGCAGGAAAGGATTTCTCGGAATTTTCGGAATGGATTTTCTCTTAGACGACGACCAGGTTCTCGCGCTGGAGATAAACCCGAGGTTTCAGGGGTCAACGATGCTCCTGTCTTTGTTGCAATTAGAAAGGGAAGAGGTGCCCCTGGCCGCTTTACACGTGATGCAGTTTATGGGCTTAGTGGAAGGCCTCTCCCAAGAATTCCTCATGCAGTTGGGGCGTGAGTATCGTATCCCTTATTCAGGCGCACATTTAATTGTACACAATTTAAAGGGCACCTCCTGCTGTGCCGAATATGTTTTAAAATCGGGCATACACACCTTGGAAAACGACACTATAGAGATGATTCGCAGTGGAACCACCTACTGTGATGTAAAAAGCCCTCGTGAGTGGTGTATCCTGGGCAATCTTCCCCTCCCGGATACAGAAGTTTGTCAGGATGCCCGTCTGGCCATGGTACACACCAGCAAAAGTATCCTTGACAGCAACTTGCAGCAGCTCCTGCCTTCTTCCTTGTCTTTTGTAAACAGACTTCAAAGTAGCTTTAAGATGATTCCCCTTGATGGAGGTAACGAATGAAAACATTGCAGCTGGAACCAGGTGATATCGAAAAACGGTTTGTAGATCTATACACATTGGGTCATGAAGGGGAGATTGTCAAAGCGCCGTTTTATCTTCATGCTTTAGGGTTTGATGGCGAGCCAGGAGCACTTGGCGCTGAACTCATATCGTCCTTTAACAAGATGGCAGAACAAGATGAAGCGCTTTCCAGGTACGCTCTTAACCTTCCGGATACAACCCTTTTTCCTGAAACGGTTGTTTTGATTGATGCCTCAAACGACCGGCTTCCAACTGGTCCCGAATCGTTTCGGATATTGCAGGATGAAATTACACGATCAGGTATCGAGGCCCGATGTGTGTTGGTGAATACACGGGAAGAACTGATGGCGGCCGTGAATAAGCAACCCTTGTCTACACTGGTCATCAGTGAGTGTGTCGACGCCAAAACGTATAACGTTGACGTGCTGGAAAATATAGAGCGTATGGGGGCCATTGTGCTGCCTGGCTACGTCACGGCCCCGGGATCCATTTTTTCCGACAAGGGGGCAACCTATCAGATGCTGCAAGATGCAGGACAGGAAAATCTTCTGGCGCGATACGTAACAGCACCTGCATCGCAAATGAACACGTCCCAACTGGTATCGACGATTTTGGATCGAGTCGATGAACTTTCCCAAAAATGGGAGACCAACCGGTTCTTTGTGAAACCGGTAACCGGAGGCAGCGGTGTCGGGGGGTTCCGGATTACACTCACCCGCAATGGTTACTATGTGCCGGATCTTTCCAAGGTTACCGGTGAAGCGTCCCAAATCCAGCCGACACCTATGGACGTGGATATCCAGGACGATCGCAAGCTTGATGAATTGTTGTGGATTTTTTCCCTGTTCGTAAGCGACCCTTATTACAGAAAACACTACATATGGGTGGATCTGGATACGCTAAAGCGCCGCTATGGTACGGACAACGATAGAGAGACACTCCGGCAACATCTGTTAAAGACAGGTGCCATCCATTCAGCCAAAGCCCAAGAGAGGAGCTTGGATCGTGATCGTATGCACGAAAAGCTGAAAGACGCGGTTTTGCAATATGAAGAGTACTTTTCCAAACGATACGATCCGGTATTCTGTGAGCATATCGACTTCGGGGCATGGGGACTGAGGGCGCACTACCGCCTGACCCAAAGAGGCATTCAGCTCGAGTCTATTTATGCCAGGATTTTTCAACTGGCCCTAACCGAAGAGGGCGTCTGCTATGTTGGTTCTGACAACATTTCTAACAAGCACACCGGTGTGCTTGAGGCGGTTCGGCTGACACCCATAAAGACGGTCATGGTCAATACCGTCGGAGGCCATGCGGCGTTTTTGGACCTTTTGAGAAAAGGCGGTCTTGCCGCTGCGGCACTTGTCTCAACCCAAGACCCTGAAATGCATCGTCAGGTCCCGGTGCGTTGCCAGATGGATCTGGCACCGATTGGTGGAAAAATAGGGGAGGGGAATGCAGACACCGCCAGAGGGCAAGCTCTGGGAACCAGATGGTCCGACTTTGTGGGCAACATGCGGGAATGGTTCCAGGACTGCTTTAAACTCTATTCTTTGCGACGGTCGACCAACGAAAAAAAGTGATTTTTACTCCGACGTATCTTGAAGGATGACTAAATAAGCATTCAGGGTGTATGCACCTTTGCTTCGTTTATGCTGGCTGCGGTCTCTGCAATAATTTCTCAATAAAACTGGGTTAGGTAATCTATCCGGGCGCCAGGCTTTTTCTTCCAGTCGATATCAATCTTGTCTTAGCCGTGTGACCCAATATTTTATGATTTGAACTTTTTTTATGCAGACCTTAACCCATGCCTCATGAAATCATAATATTGGGTCACTGGGTAACGACGAATAAACGCAAAAGATATCTCCTTGCATAAAAAACCTGGCGCCCTCTTGTCCGTAGTTTTTGAGAAGTTGAATTGCTACATCTACACCTTTGGAATGACGCAGCGACGCTGCCAATATCGTTACACGAAAATGGATATCTCCTGAACGTTTCCCTCAGACCCTTGTCATTCTTAAGTGCTTCAATCTAATCCTTGGCCCCTCAACCTCTAATGAAGAATCGAGACCATCGAACATCTTTCAAAGGCCTCGAATCATATCTTTATCCGCATCCATCCACACCGGAAAAGCTTCTCTGGCCTTTTGCAGTGAATCATAAGATAAAGCGGCGGTATGGGTGCAGACCTCATGGCTTTCTTGAAAGAGAATGTTCCCCCATGGATCGATTATCGAAGAGTCACCACTGTAAGGATGGCCGTTGCCATCGGTTCCGACGCGATTAACGCCGATAACGAAACATTGATTTTCAATGGCTCTGGCTTGCAGCAGTAACTTCCAATGTAACGCCCGTCTTTCAGGCCAGTTGGCAATAAATATGGCTGCGTCATAAGTGTTATCGATATTTCGGGTCCAGAGGGGAAAGCGCAAGTCATAGCAAACGAAGGGGCGGATTTTCCAGTCAAGCAATTCGACAATAATGTTTTTTTGACCGGCAGTGTAAACTTTTTCTTCCCCTACCATGCGAAAAAGGTGTTTTTTGTCATAGGTGAATATTCGGCCCTCGGGTTTTGCCCAAACCAGTCGATTAAAAAATTTTCCATCTTCTTTGGCAACGATACTGCCGACGATATCTACATTTTTTTTTCGTGATTTGTCTCTAAGCCATTCTATTGAGGATCCTTGCATGTCCTGGGCGAGTTCGGCGGCATTCATACTAAAGCCGGTGGTGAACATTTCCGGTAGAACGATGAGATGAGTATCATCCTCGACAGCGTTCACTTTGGTGTCAAACATTGCCAGGTTTGACGCAATATCTTGCCATATCAGCTCCGTTTGAATAATTGTTACTTTTAGATCTTGCATAGTTTTTCCGCCGCCTTTTTCAATGTTTCATCTTTTTTTGCAAAACAGAATCGCAATACTTTATGATCGTCCCTTCGGTGATAAAATACCGAAGGCGGAATTGAAGCCACCCCGTGTTCTATGGTTAGCTGCCTCGAAAACTTAATATCTGATTGACTTGATATTTCCGAGTAATCGAGCATCTGGAAGTAAGTTCCACTGCAAGGCATGGTTTTGAAGCGCGACTGTTTTATCAGCGCTAAAAACGTATCTCTCTTTTGTTGATAAAACGCCGATAACTTCAAATAGACGTCCTTGTGTTGCATAAAATCAGCGTAAGCATACTGAATGGGGGTATTGGTCGAGAAAGTAAGAAACTGATGGATTTTTTGAAATTCTTTAGATAACGGGGCCGGGGCGAGACAGTATCCTATTTTCCAGCCTGTAGTATGGTAGGTTTTGCCAAATGAACTGATGACTAAACTTCTGTTTGCCAGTTCAGGATAGCGGGACATGCTTTCATGACGCAACCCATCGAAAATGATATGCTCGTAAACTTCGTCACTTAAAATAAGGGCATCGGTATGTTCCAAAAGACCTTTAAGCGCCTTTATATCTTCGCTAGAGAATACCGAACCAGTGGGATTGTGTGGCGAGTTTAATATAATCAATTTCGTCTTCGGAGATAGCGCTGTTTTGACGTCGTCCCAATCGATACGGTATTCGGGGAATCGGTATTGAACATATACGGGTATACCGCCGTTTAATACGATGGCAGGGACATAAGAATCAAAGGCCGGTTCAAGAACGATAACTTCATCTCCTTGCTGAATTACTGCGCTGATGGCTGCAAATAAAGCTTCTGTGGCACCGGATGTCACCGTAATTTCGGATGCAGGGTCATAACGGGCGTTATATTGTTCAAATACTTTATCGGCAATCTTTTCTCGAAGCGCCGGCACGCCTTGCATCGGTGCATACTGGTTGTTGCCGGCAAGCATGTATTTGTTAACCAGTGACAGCAGGTCAGGATGAACATCAAAATCCGGAAACCCTTGTGACAGGTTAAGGGCGTTATGATCGTTCGAAAGTGATGACATCACCGTAAAAATGGTGGTACCGACATCAGGGAGTTTTGACTCTATTTTCATATTTTTCCGCTTTTTCGATGTGTTACTCAAGGTGCTAATTTTTATCCAATAACAAAGCCGGGTCTTTAATGACACGAAGCAATATTACCCAGCTGCTTTACGCCGTTGATTGCGATCAAAATAAGGGCGTAGACTTGACCGGCCAGCTCCCCGCCGCGAAGCACTCCCGCAAGGGAGAAACCCCGCCTTTTAAGGCGGGGGCTTCAATTATTAGTATTTCAATGTAATTAAATGACGCAAAAGTCAAGGTCATTCTTTTTGATCATATCACCCATTGCCAGTTTGAAAATAGCTAGCTGCACAACATATCTCTTGTGTCAATGATTTCGATCCGAAATGTACCGTTTTGGATTAGCCTAAATGAAAGGTTTAATGGAGAAACCTTGAATTCCGGGCGGAAAAATTAGGTTTGGTGCTTATACAATAAGTTGAGTTGTTTGGGTACAATATAGTGGTGCAAAAAAAATGGAATTATTAATAAGATACTATTTTGATGTCAAACGAACTTATGCATTTGTGTTCCAAAGCAGAAACTTGCGGTTAAGCCCTAAGAACTGAGGTGGATGAAACCACAGGTATTTTGAGTGTCTAATGTGTGCCGATTATTTAGATTGGAAAACCATGAAATGATCGAGTACCATGATCCACAGTTTTTTCCAGGTTGCCCAGTCGTGTCCGCCGGACACGGTGAACACTAGATCAGGCTCCAGCATCTCTGCTAATAGGCGATTTTGACGAGCGAATTTATCTTCCGTGCCATAACCTAGAGCTATACGCCTCCGATAATCGGGCTGAGAAGTATAACTTTTCAATAAATACCACATGTTACAGGCGTAGTCCCAGGCAATAGAAGGGCAATCTACAAATTTATCAAGCCCGCCGGCCTCTTCGATTGCATCGGCAGGTACGGGGCCGGCAAGAAAGGGAGCCAGAACAAACAGGCCGTCAACATCTTCAGGATGCTTGGTGGCGTATTGCAAAGCCCCATGTCCGCCTAAAGATATCCCGACGAGATAGATCTTTTCAAAACCATCAGCCTTGGCAGGTGTAATTACCTTTGTTTTCAATAAATCGATAATTTTACTGTTCAGATAAAGACTCGGTTTGACGTCAAGAACTTTTAAATGGGCTTCAAATCCTCTTTCTCGCACGGTCTCTATGAACCCCTGGGTCTCATAATGTGAGCCTTCACCGCTAATAGTGGGTAAAAGCACAACCAGATTTCTGTTTGTTCCAACATAGAGATCGACAAACATCGCATTTTTGTCCCAAGACGAGAAGCATCCCGACAATATGGCAGCAATGAGCAATAGAACCACAACGGTTTTTTTTAGGCAGTAATTCATTGGTCCTTCAATCAGGACGCAGGTCGTATTTCTTCCGAATTCCTGGAATTCGCTCGCGCATACCCGATTTGATCTCCTTGTATCACAAACCTTAACTCTCATTCTGATCTACTTTTGCAACCATTTAACTTGGAATTAGAAATGGTATTATTTTTTAAAATGTATACCATATAAGATCAGCATTTGTAAATTTTTCAAATTATTGAAATAATGAGTTAGAGGGACGATCTGATATTGAACTGATTGACCAAATTTTATGGGAAGGGAAATGGGCCGTTAATTGCAGATATTCAAAAATACCATAATAATTATCAGGGCCATAGCCTCCTTGAACGTGATCTATATTTTTGAGATGGCTTGTAGTTAGGTCTGGCTATTTTCTGTTATCGAAACCAATCTTTTTCTATCATTTCTACTTTAGAATTCTCTTCATTCGCTTTTGTGTTTTTATGTTTTTTATTGCCATGCTTGTAAGTATGTTCGGGGTTCTTTTTATCGCCTTTATCTCTACCGTTATAGTCCTTGTTAAAATTACTCGTTATGCGTCCGCCATATTTATGCCGATAATTGTAGGGTATTTTTCCGGATCTGTGCTTATTATAGCGATGCTTGTTGCCATACCTATATTTGTAATAGGAATGTCCGTGACCATAATTGTAGGGCATTTTTCCATATCTGTGCTTATTATAGCGATGCTTTTTGACATGCCTGTATTTGTAATAGGAATGTCCATGACCATAATTATAATAACCATGGTGGCCGTTCATAGGTCTAATGGAATGACCATGATGCCCGCCTCTCGAACTAGAGCCTCCCCAACTGTGGTTCGCAAACAGTAATATGCAAACTGCTGTTATAACAGCCAGCAGAAAGGAATTATTGAGCTTTCTTTCCATAAGATCACCTTCTTCATAAATGATTTTTAAGCATTAACAAACGTATTTGAATAACTTTAAAAATATATCTATTAAAGAGTAAATGTCAAATCATCTTAGCCCATCAATAATTAAGAAGTGGTCAATTGTTGACCACTTCTGATTGAGACTATTGCGCAAAACTCGATTTTTTAAAACTTGTGATTTCTTCACAAAAGAGCAACTTCAGATCAGTTCAATTCAGTTACAAATATCATCAAAATGAAAAGAGCGAACCCTCGAAAAAGGATTTGCTCCACTTGTAATACAAACTGGAAGCGATACCTTCTCGACGACAGATAGCTGCGATGCTGTCTTCGCCCTTGAGGCCTTCTAATATGATCCTTATTTTTTCTTCAGAATTGAATTTGCGGCGGGTTCTGCGTTTGATCTCTCTAACCACAGATTCAGGGCTCTTTCTGGTTTTAGGTCCCATTTGATCCTCCTTTCACGATCATGATTATAACCTAAAACCGCCTCTTTTCTATACCTTAAATCTGTCCACTTTCTTTTGAAACGCTACATACACAGTCTATCTGTTCCAAAAATTATTACTTAATACCACAGGCACTATGTTTTTCAAGAACAAAACGAACTCCAAACAACTCAAGATCATCTCACAAGCCATTTTTTAAAATTGAATTTGTATTTGACCAAAAAATAACGGATACTAAGCCGAAAAAACGACCAAAGCTTTCGGAGGGTATAACAGTGAGAAAACTAAACCAAAAACTCTTTAAGATTACACTTTGGAATCTTCAATCCGGGACTTGTAATATCTGCTATAAAACACACGTTTCATGTTCAAAATCTTTCGTGTGATATCATTTTTCAATGAGGGCAAATTTCTTATGGGGGTTTGCCTTTTTTGCTTTTTTATGGATTTTACGATATATGCAATAGGCAGAGACAGATATCGTGCAAGGATACTGGGGAAAATTACAGAAGGGAAAAAAGACAAAAGAAGCGAATTACACCGATGATAAAACTGGCGGTATTGGCGATATGTATATTTTCGATTCTGGCCCTCACCGGCTGTAGCAAAGTCAACAAAGAAAATTATGATAAAATTAAAATTGGAATGAGCTACGAGGATGCCGTTAAAGTTCTGGGAAAACCGGACTCATGT
>CP070768.1:1493566-1496767 GCA_020345745.1 Desulfobacterales bacterium | reverse complement strand
CTATTTTCAGTCACTGCGTCTGTTGCTGAAAAACACCCCATTTTTTACCCATCCCAAAAAAAGATCACTGCCCTATGGAGGAAAGTGAACCATGACGGAAACCTTCATGCCATATAAAGTATCTTCTTTGGAAGGTCTTCGGGAAACGTTTATCGACAGGTTATCCCGCAAACTTTTTTTCTCACTGATGCAAGATTTTAAAAGAGGAAAACTGACGCTGATCGAAAAAAATCAGCAGGTCCAGCTTGGCCAATCATCAAAAGAGGTTTCGTTGCAGGCGACCATTCATGTGCATCATCCACGATTTTATACCAGCACCGTGTTTGGCGGCAGCATCGGTTCTGCCGAAGCCTATATGGCCGGACTATGGTCAACATCCCATTTGACCAATGTCATACGCCTGGTCATTTTGAATCGAAAAATGATGGAAAAAATGGACAAACACTGGTCCTGGATCACCGATCCGGTTCATAAACTGTATCACTACTTTAGGCGCAATACCTTGCAAGGCAGCAAAGAAAATATCGTTGCCCATTACGATTTGGGAAACGATTTTTATAGGCTTTTTCTGGATGAGACATTGACCTACTCCTGCGGCATCTTTGAGCACGAAAACAGTACACTGAAAGCGGCTTCCATAGCAAAATACGATCGGATCTGCCGCAAACTCCAGCTGCATCCCGAAGACCATGTCATGGAAATTGGCGGTGGATGGGGTGGTTTCGCCATACATGCGGCAAAACATTACGGATGTCGCGTAACAACCACAACTATTTCCGACAAACAGTATGCTTTAGCCGAAAAACGGATTGCAGCATCCGGCTTGTCCCACCGCATCAGGTTGCTTTGCAAAGATTATCGACATCTTGACGGCAAATTCGACAAACTGGTCTCCATTGAAATGATCGAAGCGGTGGGCCATCAATATTTGGATACTTTTTTTCAAACGTGCAGCCGGTTGCTCAAGGACAACGGCATGATGCTGCTGCAGGCCATCACCATTGGCGACCAGGTGTTTGACACTCATAAACGCTCGGTCGATTTCATTAAGCGGTATATCTTTCCGGGCAGCTGTATTCCCTCCATTCAAGCCATGATGAGTGCTATCGCCCGTAAGACAGATTTGAAGCTGTTTCATCTTGAGGATATCACACCCCACTATGCCCGAACCCTTGCCGCATGGCGAAAGCGATTTATTGATCACATTGATGATGTTCGTGAAATGGGATTTTCGGATACTTTTATCCGAATGTGGGAATATTATCTATGCTATTGTGAGGGAAGCTTTACGGAAAGATACAACGGGGATGTTCAAATGCTGTTGACCAAACCCATGTGCCGGCGGCAACCTTTGCTTCCCCCTCTGGTCTGATCAGAGCTCGACCCTGGTTGTATAATAACCCGTCGTTATTCGAATGGTTACCGAAAAACCAATGATATTACGAAGAGATACCGCCCAACCCCCCGGCGATGGAAGGCGCTAGCGGTCAGGTATCGTTACACGAAAATAGATACCTTCTGAACGCTTGCAAAAGCCAGCGCTAGCAAAAGGCTGGATCATGTTTTTTAAAAGGCAAAATAGTTTCGAATTCAGTGAAAAGAATTACTGTAGCCTTCGATAAACATTAGTGTGATAAACAGAACACTTTATTTTTTCTTCGCTTTTGGAAACCAGGGGAAAAAAGCATGGGTGCGCTGAATATAGTCTTTGTACCCCGGTCGGCGGGCTACCAAAGTGTTTTCAGTTAATGGAATCCCTGTCATTTTTAGCAGCACCACAGTGATAATTAGCGGACTTAAAATAGTCCACCAGCTGCCTGGTGCTGAAAATGCAATGAGAAAAATGCCCCACCATATGAGGCATTCACCAAAATAATTGGGATGTCGGGTATAGGCCCACAATCCGCGATCCATGACTTCTCCTTTGTTGGCAGGGTTGGATTTAAATACCGCCAACTGCCAATCCCCGACAGCTTCAAAGAGAAAACCGACTGCCCAAAGGATTAAACCGCACAAATCCAGCCAGGTGATCACTTCCGGTGTTTTAGACGCCACGCCGTACTGAATTGAAATGGAAATGGCCCACAAAAATAGCGACTGGAGCAGAAACACCTTAAAAAGGCTCACTATCCAGAAATGTTTGCCACTCTTTGCACGCCACAAGCCATATCTGGGATCCTCCCCCTTTCCCCAGTTACGCCACGTCAGATAAGCACAAAGTCTTACACCCCAGATCGTTACCAGTAATGCCATTAACAGCTTTCGTCCCCAAAAACCGTCTGTTAGATAAAAGGTTAGCCAGGTAATCATGACAAATCCCAATCCCCAAAAGCTATCTACAACCGTGACATTTTTAAGCACAAGGCTGATTAACCATCCGATAATCATCATCAGGATAACGGCTGCCAAATTGAGGCTGAATATAACAATCAAATTTTCCATGCTAAGTTTTTCCGCCGGTCTCTTAATCTAAATTCCAACAGCCGATGATATTTGCTTCATGGGATTGGTTACAAAGATGCCTTTGTTTCGATCATCAATGGCTTTTCGAATGTTTTGATGAACCGTGCTAGTGATCGGATAAGCCAGCGCAATTAAAATGGCGATCAAATTACAAAAAGACGGCACCAATGCATAAAGCGTTCGCAATGCCAATTTTACTTGCTCAGATTGTTCCACATTGGGCGTGTAGCCTGCTGTACCAAGAATTGCAAGTCCGGCCCCGACACCAACTGCCGCTGCGAGCTTTTTTGAAATAGACCAAAAACCGATGTATTGTCCTTCACGCCGTTCACCGGTCAACCATTCATCATAGTCGATGACGTCCGCCTGTATGGCGGAAGGAATCGCCAAGGTGGCACCAAAACCGATTCCAGATACAAAAACCAATATCCCGTAGATTAATGCATCTCCCGGCCCGAGAAAAAAAACACCTAAAAAAGCACCGGTGTTAATGGCCATGGACGTCAACCATGCCGTTTTTTTTCCGATCTTGCGTGAAATCGACATCCATCCTGGAAGGAAAATAATACCGGTAACAAAGTATATCAGCAGAAAAAAGTCTGCCAAATTTGATTGTAATACGTACTCTACGTAAAACAGGATCAATGTAGCCGGCAGATTATTCCCAATGGCACTAATGGTGTATGCAATGAGGAGAATGACAAACGGCCGGTTGCGGCCCATCTGCCGCAGTCCCTT
>CP070768.1:1486161-1493466 GCA_020345745.1 Desulfobacterales bacterium | reverse complement strand
GGGGTGTTTCAAGATCCTCTTTTATGATTTGTTCTGCTTGTTTTTCCGGCTTGGGTTGCTCTACTTTTTTCTTATCAACAAACAACAAGTTCCATACAATAAATACAAGAAAAGAAAGGGCAATGGCTAGAATTAATCGAATCTGATCCATTCGTGTCTCCAAAATTCCATAAGGGTCGCCAGTGGGTTCACAGTCGAGCAAAAAATGAACGCATCGCGGTTTTTATTTTCACAAGATGGGAGGGCCTGCCGATATTCACAGAAGGGAAAAAAATAACCCCATTGAAAATCAGAATCTATTATACCACCTTTGTTGCATCAACATTTTAGGTGGTTACGCTTCCATATACGCTCAACAGGATATAATGAGGGAGCTATTTTGGCTGATATTCTTTTTTGATGATTCTAAAGGTTTCTTTTTAATTCGCCTTAAGGAACAGCGTCAATGCCGCCCTGATTAAAGGGGTGGCACTTGACAAGTCTCTTAAATGCAAGAAAAAAACCCTTTGCTAGTCCATAACGCAAAATTGCCTGATAGGCATACTCAGAACAGGTTGGGTAAAACCGACATGCAGGGGCTAAAATGGGTGATAAAATCCACTGATACATCCTTATAAGGAGCAACGAAAATTTTTGTAAAATTCTATTAACTATCACGGCCCATCGCTATGTCGTTAAAAATATTTTCAAGGGATAAAAACGCCTCTTTTGATGTTAATTCAGCGGCGCTTTTTTTGGCTATGAGGTTTATATCCCAACCACCTGAAAAAATGTGCCTGTTTCGACGAAAATATTCACGAGAAAAGCGTTTAATTCTGTTGCGCGTTGCAGCACGTCCAACATTTCTCGTCACAGTTACGCCAAGGCGCGTTCTTTGAAACTGCCCCGTAGAATAAATGGCAATAAAATGTCTGTTTTGAGTTTTTTTTCCAACGGTCGATAATCTTAAAAACTCGGAGCGTTTCAAAATTTTGTCAGCCTTATTCAATGAAAAGCGCAAACGATCTTTCCCTCCGCAACCTCCTCAATATTATAGAGCTTTAAAATATGTCCAGAAGGCTTACACCGTCAACCGGGATCTGCCCTTGGCTCTTCGCCTGTTAATTACTCTTCTACCTTGTTTGGTCGACATCCTTTTTAAAAATCCATGAGTTCGAGCACGCTTCACTCGACTGGGTTGATATGTTCGTTTCATAATTCAATGTCCTTTTTCATAATTCTCATCTAAATTCGGTCCTTTCTTGCTCATTTAACAGGCTGCGGTTCATATCTTAACCGAATGAGAAAAGCATAAGCCTTTCGCAATGTCAAGTAACAAAATTAGTCTTTGAGAATTTCGAAAATATCAAATTCCTCAAGGTGAAGTTGAGCATTTGGATATATTACAATCTGTTTCCCAATAATCTTTTCAAGAGATAGTACGATAGGGTTTTCTTCTCCATGCAAAAGCTCGGCAATCTCCGGATTTACTCTAAGTGAAATCTTAACTCCCATCATATCTCTCGATTCACGAAGGACTTCTCGATATATATTATAACAAATAGTCTGTCTTGATGTTAGAAAACCCTCCCCGTCACAATAGAAGCAATGTTCGCATAGCATCCGAGTCAGAGACGTCCTAACGCGTTTTCGGGTCATCTGTATCAAGCCCATTTCCGACATGGGCAGGACATGGGTTTTGCTTCTGTCTTTTTTAAGAACGTCTTTTAACGCATTAAAAACCTTTTCTTGGTTCGACTTTTTTGCCATATCGATAAAATCGATAATAATTATTCCACCAATATCCCGGAGTCGGATTTGATAAGCAATCTCTTTTACAGCTTCAAGATTCGTTTTTAAAATGGTTTCCTCAAGGTTATATTTGCCGACATAGCGACCTGTATTCACATCAATCGCCACCAGCGCCTCGGTATGCTCGATAACAATGTATCCTCCTGATTTTAACCATATCTTCTTCCTCAAGGCACGCGTAATATCTCCCTCTAAATTATATGCATCAAAAATCGGTTCCGGCCCTTCATACAACTCAACAGCATTCTTCAGGGTTGGCATAAAGGTATCGAGAAATGAAAGAATCGACTCATATCCCGCCTGTGAATCGATAATTAGTTTTTCTGCTTCATGCATTAACAAGTCCCTAACCGCCCGCAGACTTACCGACAGTTCTTTATGTAAAAGCGAGGGGACGGGAGCCGTTTGGTATTTTTTTTGTATATCCTCCCATAAATTCTTCAGAAAACCCATTTCATGCGCGAATTTTTCTTCTTGGATACCCTCTCCGGCAGTTCTTACGATGTAACCGATATTTTCTTGGCGTAAATTCAAAACCATATCCTTAAGCCGTATTCGTTCGCCTTCGTCTTCAATACGTCTGGATATCCCTATATGGCTCGATGTCGGTAAAAGCACAAGATAGCGGCCGGGTAAGGAAATATGGGCGGATACGCGTGCCCCTTTTGTTCCCATCGGAGCTTTGGCCACATGAACCATGATTTCTTGGCCTTCTGTTATCAACTCTTCAATGTTCCATTCACGACGATTTAAATCTGAGGAAGCGCGCCTTGTATCGGCATCAAAAGCACCAGTTTCCATATCGCCCGGGTTGGTGAGCAAATCCTCAATTTCATTGTAATTGCTATTAATCACGTCATTCACATAGATAAATGCCGCCTGCTTCAATCCGATATCCACAAAGGCCGCTTGCATCCCGGGGAGCACTCGTTGTACCCTCCCTTTGTAAATATTACCCGCAATATCAGAGACATCACCCCGCTCTATAAAAAATTCAGCGATGTTGTTATCCTCAAGCAGGGCAACCCTGGTCTCATGTTCCGTAACATTAATAATAATCTGTTTATACATGATTTGTTCGTCTCTGTTTCTATTTTAAGGCCTTTGAACAACCGCCTCTTTTTCCAATCTTTGGGTCTGGCTCAAATTTTACTAGATGGCTCCCTGCAAGCTCCGTTTTTTAGGACGGGAGCGAGGCTTAGCTATACATATAAATGAAAACATCCTTACCGGGGCGTGAAGCACTGCTGCTAGGCAGAACCCCACCCATTTGGGCGGAAAGCTTCAATCCGCGGAATACTCAATGTCTGGTATCCTTCTCATAAGCTTTTCAGGCGGCCAGTTTGACGATTCTGGCCTGTTTTATTTTTTCCTCGGGTATACTGAAAATGTTCTTGATAACCTCAAAAGGCCTCACGGTTTTACCGGGTTCTGTTGTTAACGTCATCAATAGGCTGTCGGGCTTGATCATCTCTATATTTAAAACCATCTCTTTTAAGTCTAGCTTCCTTTTTTTCCCTTTTCTATCGGTACGGTAAAAAATAGCTTCAGGACTTTTTGTAAAACATTCTAATTCTTTTTCATCAAAAACACCACCTTTTTGTATAACCTTATATGTCGCTGCGGTCTAGGTGCTTCGAGCAGATTTTATCGGAGCAATCTTGCAATCCAGTATTCGAAGTCCAACCGGAAGATGTGTGTTTAGCCGCCTTTTTATTGATCCCGGTCGAACATCATTTGATACGAAAATATAAAAACTTTCTTCTTGGCTTTCCAAGCCGATGGGAAGCGCCTCAACAAAAGACATTTTAGGTTTTGGATGAAAACCTTTAGAAAATTTAACGTCGATTTCCGCACGTCTAATGGCGCGTGTAAAAATTTTTACCAGTTCAATATGTCCAAAGTATTTTGCTTGGTTCAACTTTGAATATGAAACTTTTAGTTCTCTAAAATTCGATGCTTTGTTGGGCATCACAGGGGGCAATGTTTCATTCTCTTTTCTATAAATATCAAACACTTTGGGTTCGACAAATTCGAAGTCGCAGACACCACAATCCATACAATCGCCATAGCGACAGTCCGCCGTAATTTCGCCATTGATGGCCTTTTGCATTTCAGATATTAAAAAATCTTTTGTAACCCTTGTGTCGATATGGTCCCAGGGAAGGGGTTCTTCTCTCTCTCTTATGCGAGTCGTGTAAAAATCAATATCTACTCCAGCATCATGACAAGCTTCTTCCCATGCTGAATACCGAAACATATCGCTCCACCCATCAAATTTACACCCTTTCTGAAATGCAGACAAAAGCACATTGCTTAAACGCCTGTCTCCGCGCGCCCAAAGCCCTTCGATGATACTCACCTCTGGATTTTGCCATTTAACCTGTACGCCAGGTATTCTTAGATGTTTCTTTAACCATTGAATTTTGTGTTTTGATTCCTTTACAGAAATCTGACTAGACCACTGAAAAGGGGTATGAGGTTTTGGAACAAACGTTGCTATGCTCACCTTGATTACCCCTTTTTTTGATTCTAAGTATTTTATTTTCTTGAGTTTTTTAACAAGATCAACGATAGCCTTCAAATCATCATCGGTTTCGGTAGGGAGCCCAACCATAAAATAGAGTTTAATCAAATGCCATCCCAAATGAAAGGCATCTTTCACCGTAGTTTCAATCTCTTTTTCCTTTATATTTTTATTGACGACATCTCTGAGTCGTTGGCTCCCGGCCTCAGGTGCGATGGTAAACCCTGTTTTCCTGACCTTTTTTATCAGGCTCATCAGACCCGGCGTTAACGTACCAGCTCTTAAAGAAGGCAAGGAAACAGCAATTTGTTCCGGCTCATAACGGGCCATGAGACTTTCTAAAAGCGAAACAATACATCCATAGTCGCCTGTGCTCAGAGATAAAAGAGATATATCTTCGTAGCCTGTGGCAGCAATGGATGAATCAGATAGAGCGATAAGATGGCCAGCGGACCTTTCGCGAACAGGGCGGTATATCATTCCTGCCTGACAGAAACGGCATCCTCTGGTACACCCTCTTGATACTTCAAGGCGGAGTCGATCGTGTATCGGCTTACCATAAGGCACGATCGGCGTATCTGGAAATGATGTTGCATCAAGATCGCCGACCACCGCCTTCTTAACGGACGGATAATCAGAAAATCTTGGGATAAGGGTCTGAAAACCGTTCTGGTCGACGTTGGATTTGAAAAATGCTGGAATATAAACACCCGCTATTCGTGACCACATTCTTAAAAGGGTTTCCCTGTCTTTATCTGCATCGGATTCCCACTCAAGCCAGGCAAGGGACATTTCAGCAATCACATCTTCCCCGTCTCCCACCACTATGGCATCGAAAAATTCGGCCATCGGCTCTGGGTTGCAGGTACAGGGGCCACCCGCAATAATTAGCGGGTGAGTCTCGTCTCTTTGTCTGGAAAAAAAAGGAATTTTGGATAGTTCTAAAATGGTAAGCACATTGGTATAGTTAAGCTCGTAAAGAAGACTAAAACCAACAATGTCGAATTGGTTCAACGGTGTTTGCGATTCCAGAGATGTTAATGGCAGGTCAGATGATCTAAGATAGGCTTCCATATCGATCGCGGGAGCGAAAACTCTTTCGGCAACGATCTCACTTTGATTGTTTAAAATATGATAAAGTATTTGCAGGCCAAAATGAGACGTGCCAATCTCATATAGGTCGGGAAAAGCGAGCACAATATTAAGCTTGGCCTTTGTCCGATCTTTTTTTATTGCATTAATTTCCGAGCCCAAATAGCGGCTGGGCTGTTCCACCAACGGCAAGATATCTTGAATGGTTTTTTTACCCATGATATATAAAGCTTTGTTCGTCTCATCCCGCCAGCATTATAAGCTCTCCCACCTGCCATGGCAAAGTGTGGCGAGTAAAGATATGCACGGGCAGATCACAATTAAAGTGACGAAATAATAGCGTAATGCTATAATAAACACTTTACAACGGTTTACAAACATTTTTTATCAGCGCGTTTAAATTTCGGATTGACTTCACATGTGCGGACTTCAGCCCTCTGCACCCTATTGAGGTCACCCTTATCGATCGTAATTATATATTAACTATGGCTAAGAAATTAAAATCTGTTATCTCTGCGCTATCCATCGTCACCGTTCTATTCCTTTTTGTTCGGCCGAATATCCTTTATGCTGATCATGATAGAGAAAACGCTGTTGTCAGAGCTGTCCGAAAAGTTAGCCCTGTTGTGGTAAATATCAGTACAGAGTTCGAGGTTCGCACACGGACAAATCCTTTTTCTGGCTTCGGTTTTGATTCTTATTTTGACTCTTTTTTCCGAGATTTTTTCGAGCCTGGATTTGAACGTCGCTACAAGCGCACAAGCTTGGGGTCCGGTGTCATTATTGACGGGAAACGCGGCTTTATTCTTACCAACGAACATGTCATAAAAAAAACAGGGGCAATCAATGTTGTCTTAAAAGACGGTCGTGAATTCAGCGCTCATATCGTAGGCGCGGACCCGGATTCAGACCTTGCAGTATTGCGTATTACTTCTAAAAAACCATTGCCCGGTATAGAAATGGGCGATTCTGATGACATTATGATCGGCGAAACCGTTTTTGCTATTGGCAACCCATTCGGGTTTTCTAACACGGTTACAACCGGCGTCATCAGTGCTACAAACCGTAGTTTTCGGGTGGGTGACACGGCTTATCATGATTTTATTCAAACCGATGCTTCCATCAATCCAGGTAACAGCGGCGGCCCATTGCTAAACATAAATGGTGATTTGATCGGAATCAATACCGCCATATATGCCAAGGCTCAGGGCATCGGATTTGCCATACCCATCAATAAAGCCAAAAGAATCGTATCTGATTTGATAAAGTATGGAGAGGTTGTTCATGCTTGGATCGGCATCACCGTGCAGAAAATTGATAAAAGACTTTCCCAATACCTAAATTTGTCAGAAAACAAAGGGGTTCTGGTGCAAAAGGTTGAAAAGAGCAGCCCCGCGCATAAAGCCGGTATAAGCAACGGCGACATCATTCTTTCGGTAGGGAAAACAACCATCTATTCTGAAAAAGACTACCAGGCCGTTAGGCGGGATTTTGCAGAAGGGAAAACCATAGACATTAACATATTACGAGACGGCAAAGAAAAACGTTTTCTAGTGAAAGCAACGGTATTTCCTAAAGAACTTGCCATGGATCTGGCTTACAATCTTTTGGGCATTACGGTTGAAAATCTATCCTTAAAAAATAGATACCAATATAAAACAGATGCAAGAGAGGGGGTGGTTATTGCGGATCTCCATCCCCAATCCTATCTGGCCCATATTGGCGCCAGACCGGGTGACATTATTCGCCAAATGAATGATATTACTATAAACAATACCAATGATTTTGAGAAGGCTGTCATAAAATACCGTCAAAAATCATCCGTAGTGATCCTTTTACAAAGAGGAAACCAGCTCTATAACATTACCGTAAAATTATAAACGGAGACGATAAAT
>CP070768.1:1481026-1486061 GCA_020345745.1 Desulfobacterales bacterium | reverse complement strand
TTCTGGGTAGAATATTTAGCACCAAATTCGTTTGCAGGCAGGCGCCAGGACTCAATGCACGATTCAACCGGACAAAAGAAGTTATGCTTACAGAGTTGACGAACCATTCCGCCAAATTTGAACTCCATTACTACCCGGAATTTAATGCCACAAAAGATATCTGTAACTGGAACGTTGGCATCTACACCGGTTTGGCCAACATAACCGGCGCCAAGGATGTAAAATGTGAGGAGATCAAATGTGCCGTTGACGGTGCCGATCATTGCGTTTTCCTGCTGACATGGAAAAAAGGACCCAATATCTTAAAGCGAATGGTTAGACGGGTTTTAAGGACCATTTCCGAGGACTTGATAACCGATTATACCATTACCCTGAATGAGAGAGATCGGCTCATCGATAATCTCACACAATCAAGAGAGAGATATCGTGCCCTGACTGATCAATCGTTGACCGGGGTTTTCATTCACCACCAGGGCGTACTGGTATATGTAAATGATTGTCTGGCCAATATGTTGAACTATTCTCCTGATGAGATGAACGGAAAAATGTTTTGGGATTTTGTACACACTGATGATTGTGCCATGGTGAAGAGAAGAGAATTGGCCAGAGCGAGCGGCGCTAACCAGCTAACCAATTACGAGTTTCGGGCAACAAATAAAGGCGGTGACATCAAATGGCTGGAAACTTTTGCGACAATTATCAATTATAATGGCACCAAGGCTTGTATGGGAAATGTTATCGATTTAACCTCCAAGAAAGAGGCAGAACGTGCACTCGGTGAAAGTGAAGAAAAATATCGTTCTTTGGTGGAATCCACCGAAGATAAAATATACTTAATCGATCGAGACTTGAGATATCTGTTTATCAATGAAACATGTCTCTCAAGGATTGGTCTTGCAAGAGATAAGGTTATCGGAAAAGCCTATAGCCATTTTCATACCCACACAAACACTAAAGATTTTTCAGAGAAGGTACAGATGGTATTTAACAACGGACGATCCCTATCATATGAGTGTCGAAGCGAGCGGGATGGTAGGTATTTTCTCCGAACATTAAGTCCGGTTAAGGAACAAAACGGGCGCACGGCTTATGTGACCGTTATTTCAAAAGACATCACTGATCGACGGTTGGTGGAGGAGGCTTTACAGATGTCTAACGAAAAATTGTTGAAGGAGCACCATCAGAGAATAATATTATCCAAAAGACTTATCGACCTGCTTGAACAAGATCGTCATGAAATTGCTATTGAGCTTCATGACCACGTCGGCCAGATGCTCACCTCGCTTAAAATAGGTCTCGAAGTGATGGATGATCAGTTTAACGCATCGGAATCAGAACTCGCATCTCACATCAAGGCTGCCAAAGAGACCGCAGTCGGCGCCATTAAGGATATAAAGAACATCTCTCATGGCTTGAAGCCCAGTATGTTGGATGCTTTGGGGCTGGTGGCTTCCCTGCGGGAGCTGTTCAACGAAATTCAAGGGAAAACGGACTTGCAAATCAATTTTTTTTACCAGGATATCCCCAAGCGATTCGCCAAAGAAAAAGAACTCACCTTTTATCGTATTGCACAGGAAGCGTTAAATAATATCATCAAGCATGCCAAGGCTAAAAATGTTTTTGTGAACCTAAATAAAAAGGATGGGGTACTTTTATTCAGTGTAGAAGATGACGGCGTTGGGTTTGATCAAGACAGGTTATTGAGCGCCCCTAGATCAAAAGGACCACTGGGGCTGATCATTATGCAAGAGAGAGCGGTTCAAATAGGCGGAGAGTTTATCTTAGATTCAAAAATGGGGAAAGGCACCCATGTGCTGGTGGAGATACCGATATAAGCCGGATACTTATTAAAGATTCAGCGCGTCGGTCATAACACGCTAAAAACAACTTTACACGCCGCAAGGGATGGTTCGTGTCAAAAACAAAAATTTTAATTGTCGATGACCATCGGGTGGTAATCGAAGGGGTCAAAGGTGCTTTACGCGCCCACCCTGAATTTGAGGTGGCGGGTCAAGCATTCGATGGGCTTCAGGCCGTAGAGTTAACCAACACTCTCAAGCCTGATATCGTCATCATGGACATCGCCATGCCGAATCTTAACGGTATTGAGGCTACCAATCATATAAAACGATTAAATCCGGAGATCGGTATCATTATTTTTACCATGTATTCCAATAAAGAATTTGTTATTGATCTGTTCAAATCAGGGATTTCTGCTTACGTCCTTAAAGATGACCCGCTATCGGATTTAATTCTCGCCATCAAAGCAGTAAAAAGTGGTGGAACCTATTTTAGCACGTTTGCACCTGAAACCCTTTTGCGGCATGTGGAAGACCTGGAAGAAAGAAAAAAAAGGCAAGATGGTTTTGAGAATCTGAGTCGACGTGAACGCGAGGTTTTTTGTCTGCTGGCTGATGGACTAACGATTAAAGGTATTGCCGGGGAGTTGTATATTAGTCCAAAAACCGTTGAATCACATAAATATAATATCATGAAGAAACTTCGCGTCAAAACGACCGTCGACCTAACCAAGATTGCCATCAGTAAAGATATGATAAAGATTTAAAAGGTTTTGAAATTATCCCTTAAAGACTTTACCCAAAATTTTTAACGCATATAACAAAAATAAATGCCCTTCATTTCCGCTTTAGATCCCTTCATTCAGTGAATGTCTTAGAAAAAAATCAGGATCTTCCTGATTTACCTTTTCCTTTTATAGTTATATTAAGGCAAATGGTGTGGTTTAATATGGCCAAGATAAAGGGTTCTGTTTGTTCCATTTAGACAAGTAAAAATTAATGAATAAGAGATTCTTATCCATTTTCATACAAGGCATTCGCATTGTCGGTTTGTGGTCGAGAGATGATATTATGTCCAAAAAACCAACTTATGAAGATTTAGAAAAAAGGGTTAGGGAGCTAGAAAAAGAACATCACGAACGAAAGCGTGCGCAAGAGGCGTTAAGAAAAAGCGAAGAGCGTTTCCGAAAAGTTTACGATATCGCTCCCTTAGCTTTCGTGGTTTGGGATGTCAATGCGTGTATTGTTGATTGGAATAGAACAGCAGAAATACTGTTTGGCTGGACCAAGGAGGAGGTTAAGGGCAATAATTTTTTTGATTTTCTTATTCCTGAAAAAGATCGACCTCATGTCCAAGATGTCGTGATCAAACTCCTACAAGGGGAACTTCAGAGCCGCTCTATTAATGACAATCTCACCAAGGACAAGAGAACAATTACCTGCGAATGGAATAACTCACTACTTCATGACGATGATGGAAATATAATAGGTGTAATATCTCTGGGACTTGATATCACCGAACGCAAGCTTATGGAGGAGGAAAAAGCCAAACTGCAGGGACAACTTCATCAGTCCCAGAAGATGGAGGCAATCGGCACCTTAGCCGGGGGCATCGCCCATGATTTCAATAACCTTCTTATGGGCGTTCAAGGGAATGTTTCGCTTTGTCTATTAGAGATCGACTCAAGTCATGCATTCTTTGAAAGATTAACGAACATAGAAAAATATATCCAAAATGGCATTCACTTGACAAGGCAGCTTTTAGGATTTGCCAGGGGTGGAAAATACGAGGTTAAACCAATTGATTTAAATGAACTTATAAAAAGTCAAAATCGCATGTTAGGTCGAACAAGGAGGAATGTTACGATTCGTGGAAAATATGAAAAAAATCTCTGGTCCGCAGAAGTCGATAAAGGACAGATTGAACAGGCGATATTTAATTTATATCTTAATGCATGGCAGGCCATGCCAAAAGGCGGGAATCTTAACATCCAGACAGAAAATATCACATTTGATGAAGATGCTGTAAAAACGTATTATTTTGAACCTGGCAAATATGTTAGAATTTCAATTGCTGACGACGGGATCGGAATGGATGAGGCGACCCGAAAAAGGATATTCGAACCGTTTTTTACTACCAAAAAAATAGATAGGGGGACAGGTTTGGGGCTTGCCTCTGTTTATGGTATAATCAAGAATCATGGTGGGTATATAGACGTTTTTAGTAAAGAAGGTGAGGGTTCGACGTTTAACATCTATTTGCCAGCTTCTGAAAAGAAAGTCGTTGAAGAGGACGAATTGCCGGCGGACGTGTTAAACGGTTCTGAAACGATACTTTTGGTCGATGACGAAGATATGATCATCGATGTAGGATGTCAGGTTTTGCAAACTTTAGGGTACAACGTTTTAACAGCAAGCAATGGAATGGCAGCGATTCAGATCTATAAGAAAAATCAGGATGAGATTGATTTGGTCATTCTCGATATGATTATGCCTGAAATGGATGGGGGTGAAGTTTACGATAAAATAAAAGTTATCGCCCCCAATTTTAAAGCACTTCTTTCCAGCGGTTACAGCATAGACGGCCAAGCAACTGAAATACTGCAAAGAGGCTGCAATGGTTTTATCCAAAAGCCTTTCAACATTGCCGATTTGTCAAAAAAAATAAGAGAGGTTCTGGATAAAGATTAGACGATTTCACCATAAGGGAAAATCGTAAGAAGTGTTACATTTTTCATTATTATACCAAGACAGGACCATAATGAATGTAGCAATGGTCGGATCATCCAAAAGGATGGGGCACAATTCTTTCAGCCTAAGAGCGTTTTAAGCAGGTAAAATAGCGAGTTTGCCAAACCGACAATGAGAACCTGTTCCTTCTATTCGAAGGCGGGTTTTTTTATGCAATAATTGGTTTATTCTTTCGATTTTGGCTTCCATTCTGATAAAGACGACGTTAAATTTGAATTCCCCGCTGCTTGCAGCGCGGGATGAATTGAGGCTCATCGCCCTAAAGGGCTGCCTCCCGGTAAGGAACTTTGCTTTTCATATAGCTTCCCTCGACCCGCCTTATAAGGCAGGATATACGGGAAGCAGGCCGGTCAAATGAAAGAAAAAGGAATTATTTAAAGCTGCATATCAGTACGATATTTGTTTAGAACTCTAAGGCCATCACAAATTAATTGATGGTCTGAAGACAGTTTGTTAGCGAAAGTGCGGTACCGAAGCCCGTCAGG
>CP070768.1:1469109-1480926 GCA_020345745.1 Desulfobacterales bacterium | reverse complement strand
ACAAGACCAGGTTAATATTTTTTAATGACAACTCTATTTTTCGTTACGTTTCGAACCTTCAGGCCCATTTCTCTTAAAACAGCTGACTTGCCTAGCGCCCGAGCCAGCATCATGGCATCTCCGTCAAACTCTACTTCCAAGTTCTGAATACTCCCGGCAAATTCTTCAGCAGTGACATTGGAGACCCCCTGAATGCGGGTTAAATGGTTCTCAAGATCCATTAACTGGCTGAACTCCAAACCATGGATTTCCAATGCAATGGTGGCGCTGGCTGCTGAAGGGATACGCGAAATTTGTGATACCATTTCGTCGGCAACCATTGCAGATGATAGCTGAATGGCTTTATCCAAAGCAGCGGTATCCCCCACACCGAAAGTCCTCAGGTCCGGGGTTCCGTCTGCAAGCATGCCGTTTCCCATGGATAGTGCATATTTCATGGCCAGACCTCTGTTGACAAGCAGGGTTGTTCCATCAAAGGTATTGCCAATGTTTCCTTGATATACAATCTCTCCTGTATCCATGCGAATCACTTTGCCATGAATTTGACAAACCGCCTGCCTCATGGAACCACTGCTTGAACGACTCGATAAAGAGACAGCTCCGTTGATGAGCAGATCAATCCCGGAAAACGTCTCATCGGGCAATATGTCTGATTGCTGAAGCTTGTTCCGAAGTTTTTTTAAGTGTCTTGGGTCAACGACCTTAAATCCAGCCTGTACTAGCCGCTGTCCGATAGCAGCTTCAATATTGCTGGTAACCTCCATAATTCTTGGCTGAGAGTAATATCTCAGCATAATGGACAGTTTTTGCAGATCTGGAGATAGAATCACGCCCACCCGCCATTTTCGCAGCAAGCCGGAAGTTCGAAGAATTTCTGTTACCGGAACCAGGCTGACTTTGGCTTCGATTTGAATACGATGGAGCTGGTTGCGCTGCTCTTGCAGAATTTTATAATCATTGATAAAGCCGGTTGCTTTTGAATAGATACGGTCCTCCACGACCTGAAAATTACGAACGTGGGTAGTAGCGGTCACATAGGACCCCACAACTTTTTCCAAGGCCACACGACGGGCTTGAGCAATAGCCAGTTGTTTGTCATAAGCCGGGTCTTGGGTTACAGATGATTCACCCCATACCGCTACGGATTGAATATCCGGAAGTGACGTCTGTGAGTATAACGTTGCAGGATAATATAGGGCTGAAAACAGAATAGAAAATACAATCAGTCTAAAATAAATCATAGCATGCCCTCACCGTAACGCTCAATTGAAATTTGTATGTTGACCGCTTTGGGTTAATCGAAAGACCATAAACCACTAGTTTGGCACCGCTATCACCGGTAAGATACCATTAGGATTAATATAGGAAAAAATGTTTTGGGTGTCAACGGTCAAAGGTTGACGGCAAAGAACATCCACTTAACCTTCCAAAATGATTGAAGAGTACCCTGCAGCAAGCTGCAGGGAATCTTCCCGGTAAGGAATTCTGCAATTTTTATATTTGCTCGCTAACCCCGCAGCAAGCTACGGGGAATGCGCTCGCTGTTGCCGGTTCAACGATGTATTTGACAAGTGCTTCAGCTTCTTGATACGAAAATAATATTATAGATAGAGTAAAAAGCGACGTTTTGCAACCGTCTCAATGATATGAAAGGAGAACCTAATGACACCCAGATTCAAAAAAAAATCCATGGTTATCCTGACCACGGTGATTGGATTGTCCATCTTCACATTGGCGGCATTTGCAGCCGAATTCCAGGCTGATTTGATTCAAAAACATCAGGGTATGGAAATAAAAGGCAAATTTTACATCAAAAAAAATAAAACAAGAATGGATATGGATATGATGGGGCAGAAAACGTCCATGATCACACGGATGGACAAGAATGTAACCTGGAATGTTCAACATGGTGCCATGATGTATTTAGAGATGCCGATTCCGCAGGAGAGTGCTCAGACCCTTCAAACTGATGAAGAACTCAAAAAGATTGCCGTGAAAAAGAAAATCGGATCTGAAACGGTCAACGGATACACCTGCGACAAGTATGAAATTATTTACCATGATAAGCAAAGGGGCAAATTGATTCAATGGTTTTCCAGGAAACTGAACTTTCCTGTAAAAATGATCTATCACGGCCCTCAAGGAGACATGTCTATAGAGTACAAAAATATTCAAGTAGGTAATGTGAAGGATAGCCTTTTCGAGGTTCCACAAGGGTTTCAAAAGATGTCGATGCCTGCTATGGGGCCGGGAATGGGGGGGATGATGCCCAAACAGTAAGGCTATTCAACCTGTTTCAATTTTTCTAATACATCTCTTGCTTTCTTAATATTCTCTTTTGCTTTTTTATACTCGGGATCGAGTGCCAGGGTCATTTCCCATTCCTTTATGGCATCGGTCAGTTCTTCATTCAGAAAATGTTTGACACCCCGCAGGTAATGCACTTCAGCTTGTTTCTGTGATATTTGCTTCACGTCAGCCAGCGCCTTTTTTACGCATCCGTGTTCAGGATCCGCCTTTCTGAGCACATCCAACGCTTGTGCATAATTTTTTTGAATGATGAAGTCCCTTGCCATTTGGCAGTATGTGGTATTTATCAAACTTCTGGCGGGTTTGCTCGATGGATCATGATTTAATATATTTTTTGCGACAACCACAGCCTGCTTATACTGTTTCTCTTTAAGCAGCCTTTCCGCCTTCTTCAGTTCCTTATCCGTTGTCTTTTGCAAGGCTTCCGCAACACCCTCATATTGAGGATCTGCCTTCTTGAGCGTGTTGATTGCCTCAACATACTTGCCCTGCCGGCTCAACCCAACGCCCATCTGATAGTAGACCGCACTTCGCAAGTCCTTTGCTTCTTGGCTTAAACGATCATGTTCAAGGATCTTTTTCGCAATACGCAACACATCCTTATACGCTTTCTTTTCCAACAGCATTTTCGCGTCTGTCAGTTCTTTATCCATATCAAAAGGCGGTTTCGTCATTTCTGTGTCGAGTTTTAATATTTTCAGTTTGGTCCCGGGTACCAGCGGACTATTTGCTTCAAGATCATTCAGATATGCGATAAGAAAATCTTTCCTCGGATCCTTATAAAATTTATTTGAAATATCTCTTAGCGTATCATTCTTCCTTACTCGATACTCTTTATATGCTTTGTCCGACAGCCGGTTTTTCAGATAGTCCAATGCTTCTTTATGATCGGGGTTCGTCTTTAACGCCATGATAAACTGTTCACGAGCGGCTGCGAGCCTCCGTTTTTTGAAAAATGTTAAGCCTTTATTAAAATGCTGATCAGCCTTTTGATCGATCGCGGTTTTCAGATAGGTCATTTTTTCAGAAATTTCATCGTTGTCAGGACTTAATTCGCGAGCAATTTTTACATATATAAGCGCCCGTTGCAGTTCACCCTGCTTTTCGTAATCAAGTGCTTTTTGCCAAAAAAGGCGACCTTCAAAAACGATTTTTTCCTCAGGTGCTGCTCCGGCCTTTGGTTCCTCAGGTTCACCTTTAACCCTGCGGACAAATTCATCAACATGACTACGGACAAATTCATCAACACGGGCACAGCCGGTAAAAAAAGAAAGGATTAAAAAAGGTAATACAATGGAAATTAATTTCTTCATTCCAGTTTCATTCTCTCAAATACGGTCAGTTTTTCTTTAAACGTCTCGATATCATCATGCCCATATACTTCTGAACGATAAATTCTGAACCTGTTAGTAAAAAAGGGATTGCTTTTTCCCCTTACGGTAAACGCCGCACGGTAACCCTGTTTTTTTAAAAGTTCAATGACAAGGTTATTTGTCTCCCCGTATGGATAGGCCAAATAGCTGCATTCTTTGCCGAGTCTCTTTTTTATCAACGTTTTAGGGTATGCCAATTCCATTTCAATAGACGCAACATATTCTTTAAATGTTTCATTCTCCCGAAGCCTTTTCATATTGCGATGTGTTCTGGTTTTGCACTGGATGTCAAATCCGTTTTCTGACAACTCTTTGAGTTGTCCCCATGACATAGCTTTCCCACCTCCGATAAAATCAGTATAGACAAACAGAGTGGATGAAAAACCGTATTTTTTCAAAATGGGATATGCGATATCATAAAGTGCGTACCATCCGTCATCAATGGTAATGACAACCGATTTTTCAGGTATCTGGCCTTTAAAATCAAAAAAATCTAACAATTGCCTTACGGTGATAACATGAAAACCATTTTCTTTTAAGTATTTCATCTGCGCTTCAAAAGCCGTTTCCGTGACCGACATCAGGCCGGGTTTGTCTTTTGAAAAACTTTTGTATGCCAACACCGGAACCGTCTGATATCCTTCGGTCTGTAATCCCCCTTTCTGAAACGGTTTCAAAGGAATAATGATATCCTGTCCGGGTTTAAGATGATCAATATCGTTGAATTCGGCGAGCAGCCAATCTTTTTCCGAGTCATTTAAATATTTGGCGGCAAGAGATGAAAGCGTGTCTTTTTCAGTGGTTTTGACCACAACAAAATCGTTAAATACGCGAAACTGAGTGGTCGCCGGCTGCTCAGAAGAAATCTCCGGCGTGCTGGCCGGCTGGCCAATTAAACAGCCGGTTAATAGGAGAAGAAAGCATAAAATAACAACATCGATTAAAACGGCTTTTCTTCTATTTTCTGTCTCTTGCATGGCGCTTTTCCTTTATGCCCAACACCTTGAACGTTTCAACAGGCTCTGATTTTCCCTTAACGTACTGTTGGGATCGTACTTCCACATCAATCAATTCACTCAGGTGATCAAAAACACTCTTACTAATGATAATCTCTCCGGATTTGGCCAATCCATTAAGACGCGATGCAACGTTTACGCTGTCGCCGATGACGGTATACTCCATTTTATTGGCGGAACCGATATTGCCGGAAACGACAACGCCGGTGTTAATTCCGATCCCCACGGACTGCAGGATATCTTTGCCGTTCTCTTTTTCTTGTTGAAATTTTTCCTGCATATCTAGCGCAGCTCTTACCGCTCTTTCCACATGGTCTGGGTGATAAATTGGAACACCAAAAACACCCAACACCGCGTCTCCGATAAATTTGTCAACATACCCGTCATGATCTTGTATCGAACGGGTTGCTATTTCAAAGTATTCATTCAGCCTTTCCACAATTATCTCAGGCTCATTAGCCTCAGAATATGAAGTAAATCCTCTAATATCAGTAAACACAATCGTGGCTTCATTTTTTCTGCCTTTAAGCCAGGCGCTTTCTGGGTCGGCCATAATCATATCAAGGACTTCCGAACCGACATACTTGCCAAAAGATTTCTGCATCAGCGAGTTTTTCCAGAGCTCACTTCCCATACGATTAAAGGCTGTGGCCAGGTTTCCCAGTTCGTCATTTCTTGCCAGCACAATTTTGTGCCGATAATTCCCGGCTCCGATTTCCTGAGTAGCCAAAACCAAATGAGAAAGCGGTTTAGAAAATCGAAATCCAAGGAGTATGGCGATGGCAACTCCTATTAATACAATGAAAAATGTCAGTAAGATGATCGTCAAACGCTCTTTGTTGATGAGCTTCTTAATAAAATCGATGGATACGCCCACATGAACTTCACCCAATGTTTTTTCTTTGAATACAATGGGTCGGGTTAAATTTAAGATATGTTCTCCGGATGCTGATATGTAGTCAAAGTAAGTAAAGTCTTGTTCTTTTTTGACATCTTTCACGTTATTGAAATTCTCAAAGGTCGTCTCAATTTTTCGAATGTCAGTATGCGCTTTTACAATCCGATTATGATCGATAATAATCGCATAGATGAGCCCTTCAACAGCCGCCGCGTCTTTAATCAATGTGTTGAGCCTCAGGATATTGTCATTGAGAAGAGGAACGGATGCGTTGCTGGTAAAATAATTCAGACTAACCCTTCCAATCTTAATGGTCTGCCGGTAAAGCCTTTCTTTTTGCTGTCTTAAGGTCACAAAACTTAACAAAAATATGGTAATGATAATAATAAATATGGTCGCTCCAAACAGCTGCAGCCAGATGGGGATACGAGGAGCAGGAAGACCCTCGACAAAGCTGCCACGCCTTTCTTTGACCAGTCCTTTGATATCATCTTTCAGCGATTCAACCGATATCTCGTATTCTTGATTAACCGCATCGACAAGTTCCTCTTCCGATGCATAACCCAATTCGACGATAATTTGGCCCAATCGAACCGCTCGACCCAAACTATTGAGTTTCTCTTTTTGTACACGGAGGGCGTCTTGAAGCTGTTCTTCGGTAACAATCTCTCTTTTTCTAAGAACCTCACCGATGGTCATGCTATAACCGCCCGGCGATTTTCTAAACATGTTCTTTATTTTGGAAAGGAAAATATTTTGATCAGTCGTTGTCTTTATGGATGGAATTTTTCGCATGAATGGCTCAGCTGTTTGATGATTAGTCGGTTTTATTTATGAAAACCGTCAATATTTGCATATCAATGAACCATACCCTTCATCAGAAGTCAACCGCCAATTTAATTCACAATGAACATAAATCCCTTTTTATCGGTAACTTATGAACTCAGGTTGTGAGCCATAAATAAGCTCGGGTTGATTTCACCTATACGGGCTTCAAGCTTTTTCTTCCAGTCGATATCAAACTTGCCTAAGCCATGTGACCCATATTTATGATTTCGGCTTCTTTTCTGCAAAACCAAATCAAGTTTTTGATAGCTTACCCTGCGATATGGTCAAGAAGCTGCAGCAGGTCGGTGATAATAAGATCCGCGGACAGATGTCTACATGCAAAATGATCTTTCCTTAACCTCAGCGATCTGGCATCGCCCGCAAAGAGTGCGGTTGCGAAGCCTGTTATTTTTGCCGGATAAATGTCGTTTAGCATGTCATTGCCGAGATAGAGTGTCGAATGTGCCGGAATATTTTTCTGTTGAAGCCTTTCGGCAGCAGCTTTAAACATGAATGTCGAGGGTTTGGCGTGCCCATATGCATATGAATAAAGGGTTAGGTCCGGGTGAAATCCGAGATCTTCCGGGCTTGAATCCAAAAAACGGTTGAACAGGTAGGGTGTATAGAACTGCGCATTCGAGATAATCCCCATCAATATCTTCGACTCCCGACACACAGACAGCATTTTTGCAAGATGCGGCATCGGGTATACCGGATTGACAAGCCATTCAAATTCAACGGCAAAGGCCCTTGCTTCAGAAACATCATTACTGTCAAGAACTCGCATCCATATGTTTTCAATGACGACTTCAGGATATTCAATCCCCTTTTGCTTGAGTGATTCATGCGTTTTTTCAATGCCGGCGAAGAGTTCATCTAAGACTGCCTGTGGAGATTTTCTGATCGCGAATTTGCGCAGCAATCCTTGCAGTTTTTCTGTTTCCTGGAATGCCTTTTTTGCGATACCGATATCACCTGATCCGCTGATAAAAAGCGTGCCATAAATATCAAAGAGCACACACCGGATGCTTTGGTCGAGTTTGCCGTTGTATCTTAGAGATGTGGGGATGGGGTCTAGCGGTTGGATATACTCTGTAATTTTGAAACTATTCAATATATTCACTCCAATTGAGCATACGCATGGTTTCCGGTTTAAAAAACTGGGAAAGCAGCATATGCTTGTCTATGCTATGAAACACGGAATTTGCAACGACCTTTTTATAAATATCTACCAGTCGATTCTTGTAAATGGATTGATTGTAGTATTTCAGCACAGCCTTCCGGTTATTTTGTATTAGTGCATCTTGGTTTGGAACATCCCCTAAGGTTAAAAGATTCGGGTTAAGATGGGCGAGTCTTGCTCGATCCTTCTGATGGGACAACACCTGAGAAATGATCGTTTTTTGGAAGGCTTCATCAAGGAATCCAAAATCGATGCAATTATTTTCGGTTGTATTATCAAACGCACGTTCGAGGGTACCTCGACCGATGGGAATGTTGAACAAATGGGCGGCGCTTTTTATACAAGCCTGCCACTTATGGAACACGTTTTCCTTACCGAGCCATTCGATTGGCACCGCCAAATGCGTATAAAGATGATCCAGCTTGACCCCTTTTTGTTCAAAATCATCGCATATGCCGGGTAGCTTTCTTCCCAAAAGCATTTTACGGGCCATCCATGGTTCGAGAAATGAAAATCCAAATCCCTCGGTAATGCTCGTAGTGACCAAAAACTTTGAAGACCCAAGCAGCTTAGGATAGTCGTGTTTTAAACCTGCATCAAATAAAACGTTCAGGCGCTTATCGTTGGTAAATGCTTTCCACCCCTCAAAGCTTTCCATGTCCGCCGGACTGTTGGGAGGAAGGGTAATGGCAAGGGTTTCATGGTGTTTGAAAAACATGGACAAAAGGATGGCTTCTCCAATATTTTTTCTTCGGATGGCGCGTATCGGATAGAGCACACAATTTTTAGCAGGCGTACCAGTTACAGAAATTGGCAAGGGGTTGATGGTGTTCGGAATGTGATGCAGGCCTTCTTTTTTTAAACCCGACCGCAACAGCACATGGTAGTCTCGCGAGTTAATAACGCCGTAGTGACTGTCTGCAACATACTCGTCATCAGAATAATATGTCAAAGGCCTTCCATCCTCGGCAAAGTCATGGATCTGAAGAAATAGTCTGTTTTTTCTTTTTTTAAGACTGTTGAGAATGGCTATAAAGTGTTTATTTTTATTAAGTGTAGGGTTGTGAACATGAACAAGATCGCAACCATTCTCCCATTTTTTTCGGATGGCCTCAATAATAGACGCCGCCACCGCTTCCGGCTGTAAATGCTGACGCTCCGGTGCATCATAATATAGCTCGGGGATGACAGCAATATCACATGGAAAGTTCGATGCCGGTGGCGTCCCTGCAAGAACCAGCACATCGCACGTATCCATGATCGCTTCCACCTGCTGTTTTAACACGGTGGTCACGCCACCGGTTTTGAGGTGGTAATGAATAAAGACAATTTTCATTAATTGACTGGTAGCTTTTAAAAAAGTTCGGATTTATTTTGTATGCGCGGGCGCCGGGATTTTTATTGTTTGTAGAAAACCGGAGGCTTTGCACCCGGTTACAAACGCAACGATTAAATCACTAACGTGCTTTTGCCTTTTCTGCCTATGGCCGAAAATTGGAGCTCATCGCTCTAAAGAGCGGGCTCCCCGGTAAGGAACTTAACATTATTTATAGCTTCCCTCGAATCTGTCCTAAAGGTCAGTTTCTGCGGGAAGCAAGCCGGTCAAGCCACCCGCTATGCGGGTGGTCGTTGACTCCCGTCGATATCAATCCTGTCTTAGCCATGTGACCCAATATTTATTTACATAGTTGAGACAACTCTTTCAGCGCTTTTTTCAAGGTTGCCGCATCTCTCGGGCGAATATGTTTTTTATTAAACGCCATCATCAGTTTGTCCAACGCCTGAACCAGTTCCGGCTGTTGGATCTGCTGATACTCGTCGCAGCTTTGTCTGTCTGGACATTGATGGCAAACCTCAATCGCTTTTCGGTGCTGACTTTTACTCTTGGTGCAAAGGATATACTTGGGTTGACCG
This sequence comes from Desulfobacterales bacterium, assembly GCA_020345745.1. Classification (GTDB taxonomy): domain Bacteria; phylum Desulfobacterota; class Desulfobacteria; order Desulfobacterales; family UBA11574. The sequence continues at coordinate 1,471,404 of CP070768.1, read as the reverse complement.
TTTATTTTGTCCTCCAATCGTTTTTCAATTCGAAATGTTTAGTTAGGGTTGAAGTGGTTTCAATTATAAGATAAATAGGGTTGAGTTGTCAAAAAGATCATCCATTTCCTTTAAAAATCGCTTTTTACAAAATTCACCATCATTGGTTTAATGCATCAAATCTACAATTGCCGATTTCGCCTTAGTTACCAGGCTCAGGATGTGAAGCTGTAGTCTGCTACCGCGAACGCCCTGCAACACGCAAATATAGATAGGGGTGCCACTATGGCCAAAAAAGATCTTCCAATAATCCCTTCTGACAGGGCCGACGACCTTCATCATCTGCAGTTTGCAGATACATCTGACCTCACTCTATTTATGGCTGGAAATCAGTTCATGGTAATGGAAGAGATCATCGCTGCCTTTCAAAAAGAACATCCGGACATCAAAAAAATTTTCTATGAAACCCTTCCTCCGGGTCTGGAGCTTAAACAAATTTTATCGGGAGGGGCCATTTTCAGAGATAAAGTCATCGACGTTCATCCTGATATTTATGCTTCGGTGAACGAAAAAGCAATGCAGGTTCTTGCAGCGGCCGGTCACATTCTACCCAATGACTATCATCTCTATTTACATAATCGACTCACGCTGATGGTCCCAGCAGGCAATCCCGCTCAAATTGAAGCTGTAAAGGATCTGGCAGCAGATGATATCCGCATATCGCAGCCAGATCCTCAAAACGAGGACATTGCATTCCATATTATGGATATGTACAGACAGGCGGGGGGCGATACCTTAGTATATCGAATAATGGAGGAAAAACGTGCAGAAGGAACAATCATTTTTACCGTTGTCCACCATAGGGAAACGCCCCTGAGGATTGCAAAAAAGACAGTAGATGTTGGCCCGGTCTGGGCAACGGAAGTTTTGCATGCAAGAACAACAGGGCTTGCCTTTGACGTAATTGAGCCCGGAGAAGATCTCGATCAGAGGGCACAAATCAATTATTTTGTTTGTAAATTAAAACATGCCCCGAACATTGAAAATGCGCATAAGTTTTTCAATTTCATAACATCGACACCCGCTCAACAGATTTACGAGAGATACGGTTTTCTGCCTCATTATCGAGACCTTTGAAAAACGCTCTATTTTGTCCAATCTATGTGTCCCCGATGAGCGGGATCTACGCTTCGCTTCGACAGGCTCAAATTTTAATCCGCGGAGTTCTCAATCACCAAAGACTAGCCTTATGGGGTCGGATCCTTAACTAACATCGTGGAAGGATCAAGAAGTAGCGTGGGATGGTCGGAACCTTTCGCCCCTCCTTTTATGGTTCTTACATGGATATTTTTCCCTTCTGGCTCCAATTTTACTAGCACTTCAAACATCTCTGCAGCGTCTTTAAGCTGGTTCGGAATGTCGTCGAGCCCGGGTGTTTCATGTCGATGTGTCCGTATGGTAAACCAGACCTGCAGGGATTGGTTTTTGGCCATCTTTTTTAAACCTGAAAGTGCCTCATTAACGGTGTCTTTAAAGGGAAACCCGTCAATAAAAATCACTTGGGGTGAAAAAATATCCTGTTCCTTCAAATCGGTCAATCTTTCCTCAAGTTTGGGTACACTGAACCCCTCCACCTTAAAGGTCATGATAAACCGATGTGGAAGTGTGGTTTCCCACAGCTGATTAGCCTGTTTATCGTCCCAGGACTTGGTGAGATGATAGAATACCTCTTTATACCACAGGGCCACTTTTTTTACCGAATCATCCAGGCTGATATGGAGGACATGTTTGTTTTGAAAAAGTGAGCTTAAGGCGAGCTGAACCAAAAGTGCCGTTTTTCCCACCCCCGCTCGTGCCAGCACGGCTCCAAATCCGCCTTTAGGAAAAATATCTTCGGTTTCAAATCCCATGAGCTTCAACGGATTTTGGAGGTCAAGCGCTTTTTTAAGCATTTTTTTTCCTTTCTTTGAATAAAATCGTGTCACGATTTTATATAACGCGACGTTGTCGCTACCGAGGCGAAAGGCTAACATTCCTATCCTTGCAGCAAACTACAGGGTATTTCGGAATGTTTATATCAGCCCCACGGGCTTCGGCACCGCACTTTAGTCAATAAATTGGTTTCAAAATATTGAGGTTTTCACAATGATTCTATACATACCGTATATCGATATCTTGTTTTAAATAATTCCTTTTTCCTTCATTTGACCGGCCTGCTTCCCGTAAATCCTGCCTTATAAGGCGGGTCGAGGGAAGCTATATGAAAAGCAAAGTTCCTTACCGGGAGGCAGCCCTTTAGGGCGATGAGCCTCAATT
>CP070768.1:1460277-1469009 GCA_020345745.1 Desulfobacterales bacterium | reverse complement strand
CGGCTGCAAACAATCAAGTTCACCAACAAATAGATACCGAATCCTAAGGCAGCGTACCCGAAAAGAAAATAGAACACCCGGAACCAAAGGACTGGTGGTGATGTCATAGCAGCCTCCAGTTTTCCCTCTTTTTTCAAACGATTCACCCAGGCAGGTTTTTCTTCCATTACGTCTTCTAAAGGTACACTGCCTGAAAACATCCCTTCATTCATGGGAAAACTCGAAGGTCTAAGGTGCCCGATAAAAAAATGGACGATGAAGATGTAGGTTACCGCAAGGATGGCTTCAGCCTTATGGAGAAGGGCGGTAACGTTTAAACTCCATCCAGGCACGATGCGGCTGGATACCATGGGGTACAATAACATTAGACCGGTAACCGCCAGCAATGGTAATCCCCAATTTTTGCTTTTCTAACTTCGACATAAAATGTTCGAAGACTAAAAAGTTCAAGGTTTCTGAAAAATTACTGAACAAAAAACAATGGAAGTAAAACGCTTCAATCGAAGATGGCTATTAAACGTCTAATGGACAAGTTGTGTAATTTTTATCCAATGACATCTTAGTTCCATGCAAACTGCGTATTAAGTACCCACCTTTATTTTTTGCCTCTGAACAACAGGTTGTTTTATTTATTTCATCTTTTCAGGCTGTTATCTATCATAATGCTACAACGTGGTACTTTTGGCACACGGTTTGCAAATTCTAAAAATCAAACAATGGATGAGCATTAAAGATTACAAAGGAGGGACCCATTATGGAAACATCACTGATTTCAACGTTTACCGGTTTATCTATATTCTTGGGGCTGTTGGTTGGCTTTGGAACATTGTCCGTGATCAGGGGCGTATTTACGTTTCTTATGTTTATTGGGCTGGCATTGTCTGCATATTTAAATACCGCAGGCGTAAATATGATACTGTCTTATTTTTTCGGCCAGTTCATTGTCATGGGATCAATCTATGTATTGCTCAGGAGTGTATATCCCGATGCTCTATTAAAAGTGAAGCAAGAACTTCAGCAGGTCTCTGGTAGATGTCATTGATATGAGCAATTCTTAGACAAAATTTACAACTAATAAGCGATTGTCAGCCCAGTTTAACAACTCAAACATACGGAGGTAATAAGATGAAAAAGATTGACATTTATAAAAAAAGTCTGGTTTTAGTCGTTTCCGTGGCGCTGATAATGCCCGCGGTGGCAATTGCCAAAACCCACACAGCAACGTTCAAAGGCACTATCCAGGGCGCCCTCTGCGTATTGGAAGGCAAAAAATGCCCGCCGGATGACCTCGATGCCCACCTGTTAATTGAGAACAATTTCGTTCTTCTTGCATCCAGTGGAAAGTATTACTATATGCCTAACATTAGCCGAAACGTTAAAGCAAGATATGCAGGGAAAGATGTCCAAATCACTGGAAAAGCAAAAGGTGAAAGCATCATTGTGGACAAATTGGAAGTTAAAGAAGGTGACAAATATAAGCTTATTTGGACCAAAGAGAAACAGAAGCGCGATATTATCAATTATTTCGAGAGTATAACCATGGGATAATTTAGATTCCCAAAGTGCAAACCCTTTCCTTAACTCAAGTCCCGGGCAAGACGCTAAACCGTCTTCTTTTATCAGCACCATTGATGATTGGCAGGATAGTCTGTTTAGCGACTGCGGAAAAAAATAGCGACAGACAGACCAATTGATTTGTTGTACAATGGTTGCTATAAGGCTATCCTGCAGACCATCGATCTTACCATAAAATATCGATTAGGAACATATTGGGACAGAACATGGCACAAGCCCATGACCATTACTGTGTCATCTGCGATAATAGAGTGCCGGGTTTCGAGCACGGCGGCAAGTCCAATGATCGAAAGTTTTGTCCTAACTGCCGGTCCAAGGGGAGATATCGTCTTATCTGGTTATATTTACTAAGAGAACTTAGTATTGACATAAAGCAGATTCGTGTGTTGCACTTGGCTCCTGAGCACTCATTGATGAAAAAACTAAAAAGCTTGGACAACCTCGTCTACATCACAGCAGACCTTATGGTAACAGACGTTGACGTGCGAATGGATCTAACACGAGCAGGGCTTGTGGATCGGGCCTTTGACCTGATCCTGTGCAATCACGTGCTGGAGCATATAGAAGACGACGCTGCGGCCATAAAAGAACTGTATCGGGTGCTTAGTATGGCTGGAGAGCTGCTGTTAACAGTACCGACGAATAAAGGATTGGTTACCGAGGAGTATCACCTCGCCCAGGATCGGCCTTTATCGAGCTTCACGCCGGAAGAGCACTACAGAGAGTACGGTTTCGACCTAGTGGATAAATTGCGTGATGTGGGCTTCGCGGTAGAAGTGGTATGGTACATGAAACGATTCAGTCTACAAGAAGTCCGTCGCTTGGGACTGAAGAACGAGGTGTTTTTCGTTTGCCGTAAGAGATGAGGATTTGGAACAAAAACACCGTTCTGAAGCGATCCTAATCTTAACAGCAATTTTTCAGTTCGCCATATTGAACTGGCATCGAGAAATGCCAGTGATTCGATGAATCCAAAACATCATGGAGGCCTTATGGATGACCTATTTAAAGTAAACGCATTGAAAAACCAAATTTATAAACTAATAACCGTCTTGTTTATTTTGCTGCCTGTGTCAATGCTATTTGCTCATGGACCTAAAGGCCATGAAGGGAATGAGTTCACTGCTTTGCAAGCTGCCAAAAAAGGGATTGCTTTGTATGACAGCCTTGTGGAAGCTGGCAAGCTGGTAGAGTCCTGGGAAACGGATCTGAAAGATATCGAGGTATCATTACGTCAAAAAGGCAATCACCCAGAGGTTGTCGTAAAATTCAGACGCAGGAAAGGCGACCCGCAAACCGTTTATATCTTTTTTAATGAAAAAGGCGAGTATACCGGTTCCAACTTTACCGGTGAATAAGGATTTAACGGTGGATAATAACAATCAAAAGGCAAGATTAAATTCGCTCGAGTTGGGGCCTCGTTTGCACCTTTGGCCGTTGACCGGAAAAGTACTGGCCACCGTTATCATTGTAATGATGTCTATAGGGTTAGGCATTGCCGTTGGGCAGGTCATTTTGCATGATATTATCCCTACCTTCTGGAATGGAAATCAACATGTTGTGGCTGATCAAAATGAGATTGGTGCCATTTCTACTCCACGTGGAGACCTCTTTGCCGATGCCCCAGTGAAAGAAAAGACTGTTACACCGTTTTACCAAACCGATGAATTTGTTTTTGCCCTAAAATTCACGCACATTCATATTTTTGGAATGAGTGCCATCTTCATTCTTATGGGCATACTCGTTCTATTCCTCGATCTCGCTATATCCGCCCGAATCTGGTTAATTGTACTACCCTTTATCGGCATTATAATTGATTTGTCTTCTGTCTGGCTTAAGCTGTTTGTCCACCCGTCTTTTTTCTGGCTGCACATCCCCGGGGGTCTTTTATTTGGAACGGTTTTTATCCTTGATGCGGTTATCATGTTATGGCAGATGTGGCTTAAGCCTTCTGAAAACAGACAGACCTAAGCGAGGAGTCCCAGTATGATTTTACCTGCAAGGGTTACCACATTCGTAGGCATTATCTTTGTCATTTTTTTTGCCCATTTACAGGTCCTAGCGGCAATCGTCGAATACGATCTTACAATCGCCCAGCAAGAGGTCAACGTTACGGGAAAGAACGCTGAGGCCATGACCATCAACGGCAGAATCCCCGGCCCCACGTTGCGTTTCAAAGAAGGTGACACCGCCCGAATTCGCGTTCATAATAAGATGAGCGTGGAAACATCGGTTCACTGGCATGGAATCCTGGTACCGCCTGACATGGACGGCGTTCCTTATATCAGCTTTCCACCCATTGCACCTGCTTCAACCTTTACCTACGAATTTCCTATCCGTCAAAGCGGAACCTATTGGTACCACTCCCATACCAGTTTACAGGAACAAAGCGGCATTTATGGGCCCATCGTCATCGAGCCGAATCATAAAAAGCTGCAAGCAGATCGCGATTACGTTATTCTTTTGTCAGATTGGACAGATGAAAATCCACATGAGGTGTTGCGCACGCTCAAGCGCGGAAGTGAATGGTACTCGATCCAGAAAGGCAGCGGACAGAGCATCCTTGGTGCTGCTCGCATGGGGAAGCTCGGAGATTATTTTAAACGCGAACTGCAACGAATGCCGGCTATGGACATTGCAGACGTCGCTTACGACCGGTTTCTTGCCAATGGAAACCCCGAGTCTTCCCTCACTGCTCATCCCGGAGAAACCATGCGGCTGCGCATCATAGACGGTTCTGCCACCTCCTATTTTCATCTTGAGTTTGCCGGTGGCCCGATGCGGATTATCAGTGCTGACGGTTTGGATGTGCAGCCAGTTGCACAGAAACGTTTTCTTATTGGAGTGGCTGAAACCTATGATGTTCTAGTGCAAATACCTGCCACAGGCGCCTATGAATTCCGTGCCACCGCTCACGATGGATCAGGCTACGCTTCAGTCTGGATCGGCTCGGGTAAACATCACGCCGCCCCTGATATTCCTAAACCAAGCCTCTACCATTCAATGGGGCATTTCCGTTTGAAAAACATCTTCTCACTTACCCCGGCAGGGGTGATGGGTATGTCGGATGATTATGTAGAAGCCGGCATGTTCGATAAACCGAGGATGATGGATATGGGCGCTATGCCCGGTATGGGAAAAATGAAACACGAATCGGAACCTTCTAAATTGAAAATGGACCATATGGATCATACATCGAGTAAGACCTCGGATGACCCGCCACACGACACCGACATACCAATGAAGCATCCCACTTCTAACACCGAAAAAAAGGATCCCGAAGGACACTCCATGCCCATACCTACCACGACCTCTGGAATCGGCAATACATATGGTTCTGATTTTCGCTTGCTTGCTGCCGACGTCTCTGCATCAAAAAACCTGGTGATGGATGGTATGGATCCTATACGCCCATGGCCGCCCTATGCCAAGCTGCGCTCTATAAAATCTACGGCATTTGCTGCAGACAAGCCTGTGCGTGAAATCCGGCTTACCCTTGACGGTGACATGGACCGTTACGTCTGGTTTCTTAACAAAAAACCACTTTCCGAAAGTGATTTCATCCGCATCCGTGAAGGCGAGGTGGCTCGATTCATTATGATCAACCGAACAATGATGCACCACCCGATGCATCTGCACGGGCATTTTTTCCGTGTTGTTAACGGCCAAGGAGACCACGCTCCACTTAAACATACCGTCAATGTTGCCCCTATGTCCACCACGGTCATCGAATTCGATGCAAACGAAGTTGGCGATTGGTTTTTTCACTGCCATCTACTTTATCATATGAAGAGCGGCATGGCCCGCATGGTCCACTATGAGGACTTTCATATTCATCCTCAGCTGGCGGCAATCCGGCCAAACTTATACCAAGAGGCCTGGTATTTTTGGGGTCAGGCAGACATCCTCAGCCATATGACGGAAGGCTTTTTGACCCTCTCCAACACTCGCAACATATTAGCCGCAGAGTGGGAAGTCGGATGGCAGGAAGTCGATGAAACCGAGTGGGAAGGGATCTTCACCTGGGGGCGCTATATCAACCGCTTTTCCACTATTTTCGCTGGGGCAGACGTATTCGACGAAGAGGATGAACACGAAAAAATCCGAGGGATAGTGGGAGTTCAATATCTGCTTCCATTAAACATTGAATCGAGGGCTTGGATCGATTCAGACGGCGGTGCGCGTTTCAATTTGGACAAAGAATTTGAATTAACCCCACGCTTGGCACTACATGGCGAGGTGCAATATGACACCCATGATCAATGGGAGGGTAGTATCTGAATGGCGTACACGATAACAAAACAGGCATCATTGGTTGCCAACTGGCATTCGGATTTTTCGTGGGGTGGTGGTATACAGGTCAGGTTTTAGTAATTATGAAATATGGCTGGATAATTTTTTTTAAAAGGCAAAATTGAAATAAGGCGTTTTCGTGCTAGCATTTTTTAGAGGGACATATAATGAGTGCATTTTGGGTTTGGTGGCAGCAACTACCAACGAAAATAAACCCGATTGTATTTGAAATCAGCGGATTCAGCATCCAATATTACGGATTGATGTATATTGTGGCCTTTGGCATCACCTATGTGTTGGTTAGGTATCGGCTAAAGCACGAAAATCGCTATGCCCTGTCTGTTGAGCAACTCAACAATCTGATGACCTTTATAATAATAGGATTGATTATCGGCGCACGACTCGGCTATGTGCTTTTTTATAATCCTGCTTACTATATGCTTCACCCACTTGAAATTTTCCTGCCATTTACATTCACAAACGGGGTCACTTTTACGGGTATCTCCGGAATGTCCTTTCATGGCGGGCTGCTAGGCGTCATAATATCAGCCGTGGTGTTTGCAAAGATGAACCGTTTAAGCTTTTGGGAAATGGCGGATTTATTTGTACCGGCTATCCCCTTGGGATATACCTTCGGCAGAATCGGTAACTTTATCAATGGTGAGCTTTACGGACGAGTGACAACCTCGCTCATTGGCATGTATTTTCCTCAGGCACCGGGCACCGCTACGCGGCATCCTTCCCAACTTTATGAAGCGTTTTTTGAAGGTATCTTTTTATTTGCGGTCCTGTGGCCCATGAGAAAAATGCCTTTGCCCAACGGTACCATGCTGGGGTTCTACCTGATCGGTTATGGTACGGTCCGGTTTTTTATAGAGTATTTTCGTCAACCGGATGTTCATCTTGGGTTTGTCTGGCTGTCATTTTCAATGGGCCAAATCTTGTGCGCCTCGATGATCATCAGTGGCATCTTTCTTGCCATTTATCTTCGCTACCGGAAAACATCACAATAAAGCACTCCAAAAAGTTAAATTAGCGCCCTAACATTTCAAAACTAACCTAATGTCGAAACCCATATGTTAAAATTCCAATTAGCGGTACCTAAGCAAGCATTTTTGTTGAATAATTTGATTTTGTGCAGTTTTTTGATTTACGGATACACAATATATGGCAATTTATTCTAATAAACTACAATATGTTCTAATTTATTGAAATTATATATAAATTATATATAATTTGCTTGACATAATACGCATGCAAAAATATTAATATCATAGTTCGGTTGCTGGGTTTTCTTAAATTTCTGAACAACAATCCCGTAGCTCTCAGTAGGATTCCATTTTTTGCAACAAGGTTGATACCATGGAAGACAATGTAATCATGGAAAATCTGACGGTTGGAGGGGCTGAATCAAGCATCTTTTTGAATAAGTATCACAGCGTACAGTTCTCCTTAAATGATATGGGCCCTACGTATCTGTTCAAGTTGCGAGCCGTTCCCGCAAATGGGCTTTGTATTCTGGTAAAGGAAGATTCTTCGGTACATAAAAAACTGAATGTGGGTGATGTATTGAACATGGATTACAATCCACCGGAAGCACCGAATTCCTCAAAACGCTTAAAAACTCAGATCACCTCCAAAAATTCTCAAGATGCTTTTATTGGGCATTCTCTAATCGGGCTATCTATAGTCGATCAGCCATATGAGAATTAGTGAATTTGCGTAATCAAAAGCCAAAAGAAATATAGACTATATTTCATACCGAATTTTGCATGCAAGATTTAGGTCATAACTGATCACTTGATAATACAGGATAACGCAAACCGGGCACAGGTAGAATGAAATGAGTAAAAATACCTTAAAAAAATTTAGAGAATCGCTCATGATAAGTAAAGCAGAGCTTGCAAGAAAAGCCAACATATCCCCGATTACTATCGCTCGTATAGAGCAAGGCAAGCCTTGCAGAACGGAAACGAAGCGGAAGATCATTTTGGCTTTGGGATTGAAAATTTCAGACAAGAAAAAAATTTTTGATGATTAGCAGTTTGGCACATCCTTAAGCATCCTTCTATAGACTATTCTCTATCTTTGTTTTCTTACTCGTATCACAACCCATTAACTCTATACTCAAGTTTTGTACCCTAAATTTGATCACAATCCACAACTCCGTAGATCCAGGGTAAGCATTTAAGAAATATCCACTTTCGTGCAACGATATTGGCGATATCGCCTCGCCCTTCTATAAAATAATGGTATGGTACAGATTGGATTTAATCGGAAAAAAACGTGCGGCTTATTACTCTCATCTTATTTATTGTCTTCTCTATAGGCGCTCCTGTGCTTTGCGGCTTTACACTTATTGAAGCAATAATTATATTATTCCTTGCCGTATTTTGGCTCGGTTTTTTGGGATGGTTGTTGAGAAAATGCAAATCGGGTATGATCCGGTGCATACTTTTTTGGTTTATCTCCATAATTCTGGACAAACCGGAATACCTTTATCCGGATAATTAGAATAGACAAAACCTAGGCAAACTGCAAGAAAGCACATAATTGATATGACCTTAATAAAAATAATGATGGTTATTGCTCTGATCTGCCTTCCGGCAACCGCTTGGTGCGCGCATCTGAAATATGACTTAGACGTAAACATCAATACAGCTGATGATAAAGTGATCGGTCTTGCCAGACTTAGATCCGATATTGATAGGCAAGTCCGCTTGTCTGTTTTCAATTTACGCCGATTGAAAGTGGACGGCCATGTCGTCAATACCAACAGCGATCAGACCATCAGCTTGACGCTCTCAAGAGGCAAAGACGTCGTTATCACTTATGAGGCCCTGTTCAACGATAAACAGGTGAAT
>CP070768.1:1456010-1460177 GCA_020345745.1 Desulfobacterales bacterium | reverse complement strand
GCCGATCGACTTGAGCTCGTTACCTTGAAATCAATGTTTTAACAGCTATTAACTATTTTGTTACCGTTCTTCTCCATGTGTGAACAATATTTAACTCGATATGTAATATTTAGTTTTCTGAAAAAAAGGATTTAACTGCCTTTAAATTTTAATCCAGACCATACTAATAATGGTTGCGCTTTCGATTTTGAAATCATCTAATCTAAACTAGCGATTTCTGCTATCGATCACCGGGTTTGTACAATCAAGATATTCCGTGTCGTAAGGTGATATCTGTAAGGTGAACAAATAACGGATGCTTGGTGGAAACGTTGAATATTTAAGCCGTTTGGAATTTTTAAGATTTCTAATCTACATCGTAATAAAAATTCAATTTTCCCGCCAATAAAACTGTGGCCAAGAACCCCAAGATATTGTGTATGAGCAAATTCTAATTTTCGAAGGTCTGGGTATTGATTTCTCCCTTCAAGGTTGATAAATCACAGCTCGAAATATTTTAGGTTTCTGGAAAAAGCCTATAAAATAATCTTACCTTGATATTTACAGTTCGAATTTGATATCTGTTAATTTGGCTGATTTCATGTACTGGCAAGATAACACAGGTTTTGACAAGTTCGAAATTCTTGAGGTACTCTCTATATATCACAGGTTGATGTCAATATGAGATACTGGTAAGGTATCTTATACCCCTGAGAATAGGTTATGAATGTTATCCAGATCTGTTGATTCTATTTGGTATACAAATATATTACTGTGATGCACAGTTATGCTTATGAAAAAAATGTCGATTTCTGATTTATTACTATCGATGAAAATAAATAATACGGAGAGTATGATATGAAATTTTTAAAATGTGCAATCTTTGTCTTGGCTACTGTTATGTTTTTACCATTTTACCAGGCAGATGCCTGCACCGGTATCACCCTGAAGGGTGAGGATGGTGCAGTTGTTCGCAGCCGAACCGTGGAATGGGGACCATTCGATCTCTTACCCAGGCTGGATATTGTGCCGCGGGGGCATCACTTTTCAGCGGAGAAAATGCCGGATGGCAAATCGGGCAAAAACTGGAAAGGCAAACATGGATTTGTAGCAGCTTCTGTATTGGGTAAAGATGCCTTTGTCGACGGTATTAATGAAACCGGCTTATCTGCTGGAATGTTTTACCTGCCAGGCTTTTCCAATTATCCCGATTATGATTCTAAAAAGGCTAAAGACACTTTGGCACCCACAGATCTTCTCGGATATATATTAAGCCAATGCGTGTCCATTGACGAAGCGCGCAAAGCAGTCAAGATGGTTCACGTGGCACCCATAATTGAAAAAGCGCTGGGTTTTCCCGCTCCGCTCCACGTTGTGGTAACCGAACCTTCTGGAAAAACAATTGTCATTGAATTTATTAATAAGAAATTAACCATTTTTGAGGCTCCGCTGGGAGTCATCACAAACTCCCCGACTTACGACTGGCACATGACGAACTTACGCAATTATATCAATCTTTCAGCTATTTCCATACCCAACAAAAAGGTGGCAGGGACTGATTTCTCACCTTTGGGTGCGGGTAGTGGAATGATAGGACTGCCCGGTGATTTTACACCGCCTTCACGGTTTGTCCGAGCTGTTGCCTTTTCCCAATCCGCTCGTAAAACAAGTGGAGACTATGATACGGTTCGTGAATCCTTCCGCATTCTTGATAATTTTAATATTCCGGCTGATGCCGCCGAGGGTGCAGAAGATTCGCTGGAGAGTACCGATGTGATGTACAGCGCCACACAAATCACAACTGCTGCAGATACTAAAAATATAATGTTTTATTATCATACTCAGTTCAATCGTCGCATTCGAATGATTGATTTGAAAAAAATTGATTTTTCAAAAATCGGATCGAAAATTATCTCGCAGCCAGCAAACAAAAGCCACGACGAAGATATCCTCGATTTAACGCCAGCGAAATAGATTTTGGTTTCTGCTTTACAACCTTGCTCTTGCCACGATAGAGCGGCGACATAATGAGCGGGGATTAAGGGGGATTAAGGAGAGCCATGTTTAAAAAAAATGTGATCATTCTAAACATATCTGCGCTCGTTGTAGTCTTTGCGGTCCTATTCACAAACGGCGCCATCGCAGAAGAGGATGTGACTAACTGGCTGAAGCGCGATACGCTAACTGGTAATTGGGGCGGCTCCCGTGATCAACTCGTCGAAAAGGGAGTCAAGCTCGATATTGAATTCACCGAATATTATCAAGGTATGTTTTCGGGTGATGGTAATGACGACTTCGAATTTGGCGGTCGGGCCGATATCCTTGGCAATCTTGACACAAAGAAAATCGGTCTCTGGGACGGAGGCGGTCTGCACACCCACCTGACCTACCGCTTTGGCGATCTACCGGCTTTTCGTGGGGGCGCCCTCTGGCCTGTTAGCACCGGCAGCATACTGCCGCTGGACGAAAAGGACAGCATGGTTGCCAGCTCACTCTATCTCAGCCAACGTTTAGGGAACTCAGCCAGCATCCTTCTTGGAAAGATCAATGCGGTGGACCTGCTCGCCAAGGATCCTTTTTTTGGTGGTTGGAGCAACCATCGCTTCATGAACCTTGCGCTGGTTGCGCCTCCATCGGGAGTTTTCCCGCCTGTCATCATAGGGGCGGTATTCAACTACCGGATCGCCCCGTACACCCTGACCTTCATGGTCTACGATCCGCACGATCGTACCGGTGATTACTGGCCAGACGATCTTTTTTCAGATGGCGTCAACCTGTCTCTTGGTGCCACGTGGACAGGCAAGGTATTCGAACGCCCCAGCAGCATAAACCTCACCGGCATCTACAGCACCGAGGACAGCATCGACCTTTCGGAGATTCTCCTCCCTCCAGACCTACAGACGGGGACCAAGGATGGAGCCTACAATGTTTCGCTGAAAGTGAGTCACCTTATGCTGGAAAGCTCCACCCATCCCGGCCAGGGACTGGGGCTCTATGGGAAGGCGGCAGTAGCGGATGGAAATCCGAATCCAATCGAGGCGTCTTTCAGCGGTGGGTTCGCCGGGCACCGCCTCGTACCTGGGCGACCGAATGATGTTTTTGGGATCGGCTACTTCTTTTACAACTTTAGCAAAGACCTAAAGAGCGCAATCTCCCCATTGTTCAACTTTGACGACGAGCAAGGAGTCGAGATCTTCTACAACCTCTCTGTTACCCCCTGGTTTCGAGTTACCGCCGATCTACAGTGGATTCATCCGGCCAATAGTGACAAGGACGACGCCTGGTTAGGGGGGCTGCGAGCGAACGTGAGATTTTAAAAACAAAAAGGCATATATATGAGGAGATATGATGAGCAACTCAATTGCAATTCGGATTTTACTGGGACTCACGGTAGCCTTTTTTGTAACGAACACTTGGGCACAAGAATTAGAGCCGACAGCTAGTGAACTTCGGCTTATGCAGGGATTCCCTCCACCACAAGATAAGTTTGTAGATGCCACAAACTGGACTATTTATCCGTTCAACAGATGGGGATTCATGAACGTACAGCGATTCCAGCCGACAGCCTTTCTTTATAACGGTCTTGACAATTCTGTCCCATGGCAGAGGGATCTACAAAATCTCGATCAGTTAAAAATTAAGACACCAGACAAAAAGACCTTTGGGGTGCGCAACTTGATGGAGGTTTACAACACCGACGCTCTTGTTGTGGTTCATAGTGGCAGGCTGGTTTACGAACGCTACTGGAATGGAATGACGCCGACTACTCCACACTGGCTGGCGTCGACATCAAAATCCGTTGTTGGGACAGCTGCCGCAATTCTTGTTGATCGTGGTGTCCTGGATCGGGAAAAAAAGATTAAGGACTATATTCCGGAACTTGCCAAGAGTGGATTTGGGGATGCAACTCTGGATCAACTGCTCGACATGACTGCCGGCACCGCATGGGACGAGAGTATGGATGAGTTAATCAATCCAGAGTCTTTTGCAAGACAATATGGTGCAGCGGCAGGATCTTGGAAGATTAAGGGTGTAGAAAGTGATGGTGTTTTTGCATTTCTGCCTTTGATTAAGCAGGATCGTGAACATGGTAAATCATTTGTTTACAATTCTCCTCAAGTAGATGTCCTCGGATGGATTTTAAATAGAGTAACAGGAAAGTCCTTGGAACGCATTGTGTCTGATGAG
>CP070768.1:1451792-1455910 GCA_020345745.1 Desulfobacterales bacterium | reverse complement strand
TTCCGCGGCGAATGAAAAAGTGGCGATAGACGTTCGCCAATGTTCCGGTTGCGGGGTATGCCGTGCAGCCTGCCACAATGATGCCATCACGCTGCAAGCCCGAAGCGCAGACCCTGTGGCTGTAAAGCTATGGTAAGGTGTGCGTTGAAAATAGTAAGGGTTCAAAGGGGATAAGGGTACAAGGATTCGAGTGAAAAGATCCGCAATGCCAATAAAGGTGGAAATTATGTCTCTTTTCTTGTAACCAAAAGCAAGGCTTCGTACCATAGATTCATAAAAAAAGCACCCTAAAATCGATCATTCATATTATGCGTCGTACAAACTGGTATGTCATCACCGGAGCTCCGTGCTCTGGAAAGACGGCCGTTATATCCGGGCTTGAACAAAAAGGTCATCAGGTGGTCCACGAGGTGGCACGGGCATACATTGATGAGCAATTACAAAAAGGCCAAAGTATCGCCCAGATCAAAACGGATATTTTGTCCTTTGAAAGCCACATTCTTTACAAGAAAATCGAAATTGAACAGTCGCTTCCTAAAAGTTCGGTCATTTTTCTGGATCGGGCCGTGCCTGACAGTATTGCTTATTATATGATAGAAGGATTAAATCCGGACGATCCCATCCAAAAAAGTAAATTAATCCGGTATAAAAACATTTTCCTCTTTGAAAGGCTAAGATTTGAAAAAGACGACGTCCGGTCAGAAGATGAAAAAATAGCTGCGCAACTGGATCGTCTCTTGCAAACAAGTTACGAGATGCTCGATTATGATATTATCTATGTGCCGGTGATGCCTGTGGACAAGCGCATCGATTTTATTTTAGAAAGGATGTAACGATATAGGTAAATTTTAGCATTAAATGGTATCAATGCTTACAAGCGATTGAATACTTTTAGGCGCAAGATTTTTTTGGTATATTCAATAAGAACGAGTGAACAGGAACTGTTCAGGAGATATTTCAAAGTTTAAATGTTGAGAAGCGTATTTAGTATGGATGATTACCTGCGGATTCTGTGCATTACCGTGGTGGTCGTCCCAACACCGTTAAGGATAACTCTAATAATACTTTTTCTTTTCACAGAATCTGGAATAATACCTTAACTGTCAAGTCGATGGGAGGATAAGGGTGGTCATTCAGAGTGTCATTGGACTTTTCGTTTTTGTCTTTATCGCTTGGCTGATGAGTGAAAACCGCCGACAGGTCCGATTCAAGACTATTCTGGCAGGTATCGCTATTCAATTAATCGTGGGGATCATCTTACTGAAACTCTCCTTTTTCAGGGAGTTCTTCCTGGTGCTCAACCGACTCGTTTTATCTTTGGAAGAATCAACAGCTGCCGGTACATCCTTTGTTTTCGGATATCTGGGTGGAGGTGATTTGCCCTTTGAAGAAAAATTTCCCGGCACCTCATTCATACTGGCATTCAGGAGCCTGCCCCTTGTTCTGATCATGAGCGCTTTATCATCGTTGCTGTTTTACTGGAAAATTCTACCCATGACGGTAAAAGGATTCTCTTGGGTGTTAAGACGCACAATGAAGTTGGGCGGAGCAGAAGGATTAGGCGTTTCAGCCAATATTTTCGTGGGCATGGTGGAAGCTCCCCTGTTTGTCAGACCCTACATTAACCAGATGACAAAAAGCGAAATCTTTTCCTTAATGACCTGCGGCATGGCTACCATTGCCGGTACGGTAATGGTATTGTACGCCAGCATTTTGGGCGATGTTATTCCCGACATTATGGGTCATATCCTGACAGCTTCCATCATTAGCGTTCCGGCTGCTGTTACCATAGCCAAAGTTATGATTCCTGAAACCGGTCAACCCACAACCGGAGAACTGGCTGCACCGGAAAAAACATTAAGCGCCATGGATGCCGTTACCAAAGGGACCCTGCAAGGCGTATCGCTTTTAATCAATATTATCGCAATGCTCGTTGTACTGGTGGCCATTGTGCATTTGGTCAACCTGACGCTTGGGCTACTGCCCGACATTCACAACCATCCCGTCACCCTGCAAAGACTTCTGGGATACATTATGGCGCCTGTTGTTTTTCTTATGGGGGTTCCATGGGCCGAGTCCCTGACTGCCGGCACTCTGATGGGAACCAAAACCATCTTGAATGAACTGCTTGCCTATCTTGAACTGGCCCGACTGGGAAAAGACGCGTTAAGCCCCAAAACCATTTTGATTTTGACATACGCTATGTGCGGCTTTGCCAATCCCGGAAGCCTTGGTATTATGATCGGCGGGCTGGGGACCATGGCTCCTGAGAGAAGGGATGAAATCGTGTCGCTGGGGTTTCGCTCCATTGTTTCCGGAACACTGGCCACTTGCATGACCGGAGCAATTGTGGGAATCATTGTCAGGTAGTCCTCTGGGGTTGATTACATGTATCTTGCCGATACAGACACCATCAAAAAAATTACTGGCTTACAAATATCATAATATGTTGTTATCACCATAGAAAGGGACGGTCATGAAATTATACCTTTTATCGGGTTATTTAGATGAAGGTCGTTTTCAATCGCTATTTTCTCCCCTCGTTGTATTAATCTGCTGACAGCAGGCTGGGTTATCCCCAGTTTTTTAGCAACATCCACGGTACTGATTCCCAATTCTCTCACAGCCCAGAAACACAACAAGCTTCTAGCTTTTACTCGATTCGGCTGCTTGGTGGGTAATAATATCTCAATAGGTTTCAGGTGAAAAATCTCGGCGATTCGATATACGGCTTTATTAAAATTGTATCCAAGCGATTTGAAACGATACTTCCGCTCCATAGTCTCGTTGACAACTTTTAACACCGATTCCACAAAATCGCTGTCGCCTAATATTCGCTCATCTCCCTTTAAATGAATCCGCATTCGTTTAAGCGACTTCAGCACACCCCAACCACCGGCACTTCTGACCAGACCACCTCCGGTCAAATCCGATCTCTTTCCTTGGTCAACTGCCTTGGCAACAAAGTCCCGATACTTTTTACGGCAAGAAGAAAATCGCTTGCCGAATAAAGACAAAACATAATCCACGTCCTGCCATTGAGCTTTCTGATATCCCATCAGTCGCCGGTGACCACTGTAATGGTATTGATCCAGCTCTTTAAGATTGGAAACAAGATTTGCCCGTAAGGGATTTAAATGAATATAGCGAACGAGTTCGAGAAAATATACGTCTTCCTGGCACAATATAGACTTATAGCGATTCTGGAATAAATAGCCGTGCCGGCGATGCCGCCGATTGAAGACAATAGCATAACCGGTTAGCAGGCGCCTCATTATAGTCGAAATAGGTACGGCTCCGGTTCTTAGTAGCAGGTGAAAGTGGTTCGGTATCAATGCCCAGGCAAAGCAGGGAGTGTTGGTTTCAGTAAGAATTTTACTTAAGCGTTCAAGAAAGTTTTTTCTGTCCACGTTGTCTTTAAAAATATCTACGCGTTCAATACCTCTACAAATGATGTGGTGAAGTGCGCCCGGAGCGTCTATTCTTGCTTTTCGCGGCATAATAATGACCTATTACATAGTACTCATGTCAAAAAAGGTATAATTTCATGACCGTCCCTATAGTTTTCTATTACCTGCAGCTTAAAAAGGCGGCCGAAGAATTGGTTTTCCTCACCGCCCTTTTAAATTAATATAGCCTAAACCAAATAATGTAATTAATGTTATATTTTCATTGATTCTCTTCGTTAATTTTTATCCATTAATACTCCAACAAGGTTATTAATGTTCTAAATAATTTATCCCAATCCAGAGAACTGAACATACTAATAACAAATAGCCGCCAATCTTAAGAAATTTGTTGACCGTTTTAGCAAAATTTTCACCATTGTTTTCAACTAATTTCTGATAATTTTTCTGACTCCTTGAAAGCGATAAAGAAAATGCCGCAAACATAATAAACATAATCGGAAGTATATGTCTCATATAAAACCTTTACTACATGCTTAAAAATATTTTATTTCTGAAGTTGTTCTTCCATTGACTTTGACTGAGTAGCCAATCCCGCAAAGTTTATCCCAGCATCTATTAATTGAATATTGCTTGGTATTTTTGCTGCCATTCCTCCAATGTTTATTCCAAGTGTTAATATATCCTGCGCCGTATCTGCTTTACAAGCTT
>CP070768.1:1449177-1451692 GCA_020345745.1 Desulfobacterales bacterium | reverse complement strand
GGGGCTCTAAGTAAGAAATTGCCATTTTAGAATAATCCTGAGCTTTTATGTATTCGCCACGTTCAATATACACGTTCGCCAAATAATTAGATGCCATCGCCCCCCAAGTAAAATGTTTGGTTTTTTCACATAAAGATAGTGCTCTCAAAAAATATTGTTCCGCTTCCTGTAACATTCTCTTACACAAACATGCTAGACCATAGCTGACATTGGCCGGTTCACTGAAGAATATGTCCCCTATCTGTTCTGCCGCTTTTAAATTCCCTGCACCTAATTTGTATGCCTGATCAAGCTTTCCAAGCATGCATTTTATCATACAAATATTACTTCTGATAAAAACGATACCACTTCGGTTATTTGCTCCATTACTTATGTCTCCAGCTTTGTTAAAAAACTCTAAAGCATTGTCAAATTCACAGTTTGATAACAGACCTACGCCCATGAAAAAATTCGCAAGCCACAGGGGCATCATGTCTCCTGCGCTTGCTGAAGTATTTATTGTATTATTAATATATTCGACTCCTTTCGCAATATCCTCATCAACGAACATGTAGTGGCTTCCTAAAGCTAAATAGATTACTGAAAGCCTCTTCTGATAGTCCATGTCTCGAGCCAAATTAACTATTGGAAGAACAGCCTCTTTGGCTTCAATATGGTAGTTTAGATACATACAATAAAGAGCAGTTGCAGACCTTACATCAATCAGTTCCTTTTGGTTATCCTCTGTTTTTGGCAATCTTTCCAGGCAGAAAATTCTCTTTCGGGCATAATCAATAGCATCTTTATATGCGCTTTTATTATAAGCAATCCGATTTGCCAGTTCTGAGTATTTGGCTCCTTTTTCATAATTTTCAGCTTCTATGAAATGTTTTGCTAAGATACCGTAGTGCCTTTCGATATTGTCCGTGCTCAATTCCTCAATAACTGAGCCAATCGTCTCATGAAGTCTATTCTTCTTTTGTTTTAATATGGATTCATAAACCACATCCTGAGTCAGCGCATGTTTAAAGACGTATTTGGATTGTGGGAATATACCTTTCTCGTATAGAAGTTCTGCATTTTTCAGAAGCGATAAATGCGAGAGCAATTCTTGCTCTGCTAGGCCTGTTATTCTCTTTATTAGCTCGTAGCTAAATTCCCTCTCAATCGCGGAGCCTGTCTGAAGTATATCTTTTGCATCCTCCGGCAATGAATCCACTCTGGCCATGATAACATCTTGTATTGTAGATGGAATGTTCATTTGCTGTGTGGTTTCCATCAAAGAATATTCATCGTTTTTCGTTTGTAATAATTTTAAGTCCTTCAGCGATTTAATGAACTCCTCAATGAAAAAGGGAACGCCTTCAGTCTTTTCTAAAATCAATTCTTCTAAATTATTTCCAATCCTACCATCGCTTAAAAGATGCGAGACCATTAATACGGTTTCTCGATTTGAGAGACGATTTAAACTTATTTGACTATGATAAGATCGTGCCCCCCAGGATAATATATATTCAGGTCGATAGGTAAATATTAATAACACTTTCGAACCAGATATGCTTTCTAAGGTATCTTTAAGGGTGTCTTCTGAACTTTGGTCAATCCAATGTAAATCTTCAATGGCAATAACCAGTGGTTGTAACTCAGCGCTTTTTAGCACGATTTTTTTGAAAGCTTCTTTGGTTCTCTCTTTTTTTTCATCCGGACTAATAAGGATTTTTTCGATACCACCACCTTTCACTGAGAACAGATCTAAAAAGTAAGGGAGTGTGGTTTCTGGAGCAATTTTTAATGTTTCCAATCCTCTTTTTAATTTTTCAGTAATTTCAGAATCATCATCGCTGTCCAAGATGCCAAAGCTGGATTTCAAAATATCTATGATAGGGTTATAGGCGACACCCCTGCTGTACGATAAGCACTTGCCTTCAAAAAACCCCACATTTTCGTTCAATATCGAATTTCTGAATTCATATAATATTCTTGACTTACCAATACCTGCCTCAGCTACAATTGAAACAGCTTGCCCCCTTTCTCCTTTAGTCCTTTCGAAACAGTCTTCTAAAAGTTCAAGCTCTCGCTCTCTGCCAATAAAGGGGGTAAGTCCTCGCTCTGCACTGGCATCAAACCTCGTTTTACTTGTACTTGAGGCAATCACACGGTAAATAATAATCGATTCTTCCTTACCTTTAATTCTCTTTTTGCCTAAAGATTTAATACGAAAGAGCCCCTCAGTGAGCTTTAATGTATTTTCGGTTATTAGAGTTGTTCCAGGTTCTGCAAAACTTTCAATTCTGGAGGCTAAATTGACGGTATCGCCAACAGCCTTAAACTCAACCCTTAAATCGTTTCCTACCGTGCCAACTACAACCGGCCCTGTATGAATGCCGATCCGCATTTTAATTGGAGCTATATCTCTTTTCTGTTCAAATAATTGTTTATTGAAATTTGCTATTTCACGGTGAATAGCGAGACTGGATCTAACCGCCCGTTGCGGTGCATCTTCTAAGGCAATGGGGGCTCCAAAAATAGCCATAAT
>CP070768.1:1443880-1449077 GCA_020345745.1 Desulfobacterales bacterium | reverse complement strand
ACTCGAATGGCAAGGCCTCGTGCCTTTGATGACACAAGACCTAATATTGGATCCACTTTATCTTTAACTCCTCCGAGAGAAAAATGCTTTCGATTCTCGGCGCCTGATTGCATTTTTTCCCCTAGTTGAATTTTCACATCAGGGGAGTGAAGATGAATTCCACTGCTTTTAAGTTTCCCCAAAAAAAGCGGTAAAATTTTTGGATAGATTGTAAGGGAGGTCAGAGTTCCACTGGCTTTATGGGGGATTGAAAAACGGCACTTACGAATCACCACTTGCGGTCGTGGTAAAAAGGATAATTCAAGCCGTTCATATTGCAGTTCACCGCTTATTGCTTCAGAGGCTTTGGTCTGGATTCTTTCTCTAAACTGTTCTTGATTAATTAGCTTTTCTGAAAACAGGATGATCAGCAACAGAATAACACACAGAACAACAGAGCATCCGATTGCCAAGGTATATATTTTTTGTCTTCTGGTCATGGATAACCTTAAACGTTTTTGAAATAACTTATAGTTCCAAGCACTTAATTTGCTGCAAACGAAAGCATTCTTTCATAAAATGCGGAGTCAACGACAACCCACATAGCGGGTGGCTTGATTTTTCGGCCATAGGCCGAAAAGGCAAAAGCACGTTAGTGATTTAATCGTTGCGTTTGTAACCGGGTGCAAAGCACCCGGTTTTCTACAAACAATCAACCCGTTCAATTGCGTGGCAGGAAAGGTAAGCTGGATGATCGCCTTTCATCTGCTCAGACCCTTGACCGGCCTGCTCCCCGTCTCGAAGCACCCCCGCACCGGAGAACCCATGCCTTTTAGGGTGCGAAAATTCACTGCACCCCTCAGCTGTGTGTCATTTTGGGTTATTTAAAGTTTGCTGGATACGTTATAGACTATTATTATATAAAAAAATAAAAAAATAACTATATCATTCTTGACATAATATATTCTCTAAGTTATATTTGCAACAGTAAATGAAACTCTCTTCGTTTACATTCATAATTGGGTGGTTTTTGATGGGAAAACCACCCATTTTTTCTTTTTGGTTGATACCTAGAAGCAGTTGTTAAGGCGGTTGTGCACATGGCACTGGTATCATAATTGATACAATCTGTCCAGCATCACCATTCTGCTACTGTTCACCCGGATAATAATATTTGTGCCACTTCACCCCTGAACGCCATACTTTCCTGGCCTGCTGATATAATTTCAATCTCATGAGGGGATGAGACACCTATAGCAAGCTCTGAGGCCCTTGCAATTTGTCTCTGGTCAAAAATCTTCCGTTGCATAATAGCCTCATTGCTGCCAAGGGTTTTGAGCACAGCTACGCCAACTGCATCGATGGCGACACGATCGCTTGAAGCTAAAAAGATATTCCCTTTGGCTGGCTTACCAGTGGCCGGCCCGCCGTCTGTAAACGCGTCGATTCCATCCAACACGATTAAATCAGGTGAAAAGGGTTGATTAATTTCTGCTATCATCTCCTGTTGATAGGCAGATTGGTGCAATTCACCCATATATTGATAGCCATGGCGAAATGTCGGAATCACGCCCACATGTAGTTTAAGCGAAAGCGTAAATACACCTCCAAATTGATGGGTTTTTAAACAACATGTGGATATAAGGCATTCTGTCTCAAGAATTGGCCTTGCTATGCGAAATCCATTTTCCCAATGGCTGTGCTTCGGCTTAAACTCAACCCAATCCTTTTTTTCCAAATCATCAAAATCAATGATATGAACGTCTTTCTGCTTTAATAGGGGAACAATACCTTTTTGATCCATAACTTCCTGTGTAAGTGGATAGCTCCTCTCACCCAGACTGATAGATTTTGCCCCCATGTTCCAAATCTCATCGACCAGTGCCAGCAAAGTATCATTGTGAGTTGAGCCAGGAGTTGGATCCGCTGTATTGAAGTTGGGTTTAATAAGAACATCTTTATTTTTTGCAGGATTGAGCCCAAGGGTGGATATAGAAGATTTTACCCCCTTCTCTCTATCGTCTGTTTTTACAAATGCTACTTTACTCAATGTCATGCCCCTCCTTTCCTGGTTTTAGGTGACAACTTCCCATGCAGCAATTTCCAGATAATTCAACTTCCCAAGCGAAATAAAACTTGCGATTACTGCGTAAAGGCTCAAATAAAACCGATGCTTTTAGATTAGATATATCATTATACCATAAACATCAAAGTGACCAACACTTGAGAAAAGATTGGTTGCTATTGAAAAACGATATCTCAGTCATGTGCGGGCGTGGAATTTGGAGGATAGATGTAAGCACATGTTATAATTGGATTATTTTCAAAATATCATAACGACAGCTTTCCCGGGTAAGAAAAAAGCCCCGAAAACTTACTGATAGCTTTAGGGGCTTTATAACCACCAACTATGACTTTTAATTAAAATGGAACATATCATATGATATTCGATTTATCGTTGCTTTATTCCGTGGTATTACTAGACGCTTGTAAATTACCTGTCACTTTCTGTTCAGGTGCAGTTTGCTGGGCCACTGGTTTATTGTTGAGATGTTTTACGGTTTCATTTCCGGTGATTTGAAAAACTGAATCCTTATTGAAGAATGAATCCAAGGGGTAACCCAGCGCCTCATCTCTTTCTGTGGCCTGAGGAAAATTGAAATAATTTGACGACTATGCTATAAAAATTTTACTGGATATTGTTATTGAAGAAAACAGAAATTAACACGGGTGACATGAAATGTAGGCCGAATGACCCGGGAAGCGGTAGGTGAAAACATGATTGAGTCTATTTATCTGATGCTTGCGAAAATTGGCTACACCCATCCAATCCATCCGGCCATTACGCATGTACCTGTGGGATTAACTATCGGAGGTTTTGTTTTCGATATTACTTCCCGGTTTTTGACGCGGCCTGTTTTGGCCCAAACCGCCAGACATTGCATGGTTTTGGCGCTGATATCTGTAATCCCTGCCATGTTACTCGGATATCTGGATTGGCAACATTTCTATGGTGGTGCCTGGTTATTTCCCATCAAGATGAAGATTTTTCTGGCAGGAATGCTTCTGATTTTGCTTTCTAGCGCTCTTATACTGGGTTTAAAACCCGAAAAAAATGCCAATTCTATCCTCTTAATATATGCATTTTGTCTGGCCATGGTTCTTGGGCTGGGCTATTTCGGTGGAGAGCTGGTATACGGGTCGAAGACGGTGGAAAGTGGTGTCGCAGAAGGGCCGGTTGCAGATGGCGCTCGAATTTTTAATGCAAGCTGTGCTGCCTGTCATTATCCAGACAAAACAGAAACCAAAATCGGACCAGGCTTTCAAGGGCTTTTCAATCGGGAATCAATGCCGTCCAGCGGGCTGCCGGTTTCAGGCGCTAATATCCGCAAGCAGCTAAAAACACCAATGCAATTTATGCCGCCATTTTCTGATCTTCCCGAAGAAGATATCGAAGCTTTAATCGCGTATCTAAAAACCTTATAAACTATATTAAGATCTTAGCCAAAAGGTTGTTAACAGGTATTTGCCGCTGACCACATATTTTAAATTCTGATTTTATCGCAAGTAGAGTTTAGGCGCTAAGCTATAACTCAAATTTCATACCCTATTTTTAACCGCTATCCGCAGTGCAGATCTGCTGGATAATATTTTTTAGGAGGCGAAAATAGTTGTCGGATAGAGGTGCTAAACTTGAGTTATGATTTTTATGCAGTTTTTATATTATAGATGGTCTGGCCTGTTGTCTGGTTTTAAGGTTTACCCGGGTATAAGGGTATAAGGAAAAAAATTCAAAAAAAGGATGACCTGTAATGATTATCACGTCTAAAAATTGGCATCGGTTCTTTTTTTTCACTCTGGGCATTGGCTTTATCTGGATGCTGACATTTTCTTGGGCATGGAGCCAAACGTACGTTTCCGGGAAGGTGATCACTTCTGATGGAATGGTTGTGGCCAGTGGTGCGGTTGCTCTGGAAAAAGGCGAACTGCATAATAACGCATTTTTATCTGGTGGGGGAATAAACACGGACGGCACATTTAAAATTCCACTTCCATCCGGAGGACCATGGGGTTTGCACGTTTATAGTGAAAAGTACATTTATTTTCCCCTTCAGCTTCAAATTACTGAAGGGATTGACAATGAAATTCCGGTTATCCTTCCAGTCGATGGAAATCCTGGCGATGACCCACACATTTCCAATATCCGATTTTTGAAAATGACTGACCAGGTATTTCGAATCAACATGCAAGTCGATGACCCCAACAATAACCTTGGGCCACAGATGCTGGCGATTGATACCAAACGTTTTAAGTCCTATAGATTGGTACCGAAAACAGGTGACTTGAAAGATAAAAAGGCCGATTTTCCGACCGGTGAGTACACTTCGCCCTTTATTCCCGTCGCTTTGAATGGGGAAGATCTGAAGGACTGGATTTTTGCTGTGGCCGATCATCAATGCAGCAATGGTGCCGTTTACAATGGTCTGGGCCAATCGGTCTTTAAACCATTGCTACCCCATGCCGAGAAATTGACCTGCGAAATTCCAGGAATCTGGAAATCTAATTTTGAAAAAGTGTATAACTTCTCACAGACGGCTCCAGGTAAACTTAGCGGCGAGCAGTTCGAAGGTAATTTGATCATTGATCAGATAAACCAGAAGGCAGAAAAAGTATTTCTTGATATCCGATTCAAAGGAGAAAAGGGAAAGGCCGAACTCCAGATGCTCTGTAAAGAAAACAGCGTTGTCATGAAAGGAACCTTTAACCTGCCCGGACGTTCCGGCAAATGGCTTTTTACCAAACTGAAGAACGCAAAAGTTGCTAAAACAGGGCAAAATATTTTTCTGGCGAACTGTGCTGCCTGCCACTATCCTGATCGTAAAGATACCAAGGTCGGCCCCGGCTTAGTGGGATTATTTACCCATCCCAAGCTCCCGGATTCAGGACTACCTGTTAATGAAAATAATGTGCGCGAGCGAATCATAAACGGGGGTAAGAAAATGCCACCGTTCAAGCACTTAAAAGATGAGCAAATATCGGCCATCATTGATTATCTGAAAACCCTGTAGTAGGGGACCACGATGATCATACGCCAACTAATCAATCGATTCCTGCCTGCCCGAAGGAGTGCGAAACAGATTCCTTTGGGAAGGTTGGAAACGTCGACGTCTTTGAATGACAATCCAATTAAACATTGTTCAAAGGCTTTGCTCATCTT
>CP070768.1:1437947-1443780 GCA_020345745.1 Desulfobacterales bacterium | reverse complement strand
ACAACGACTATTTGCAATTGCTGGTCGAAACCGGCTGGATCGGCTTTGTTGCCCTGGTGAGCGGATTCTATATTTTTTTGATAAGAAGTTTCCGCAGGGTCAAACAGATTAAATTGCTAGATAACCCGTTTCGGTTTTTCATGGCTATTGGCGCATTGAGTGGCTTGGTGTCCATGGCCTTTCACAGTTTTTTTGACTTTAACCTGCAGATCCCCGCCAATTGTATCTATTTTGTGATGCTGATGGGGATTGTTGATATTACACTATGGCAATCTAGAACTCTCATTGATCGTAAATAAAATAAAAGCGCATTTGGGTAAACCAAAATTATAGAATAAAGTAGATTATTTGTTGCCTCCAGACATTTCTTAGTTTTGTTGGGGATTTGGCATCTTTTCTTCATTGAAATACGATTTTCTTTTATCCTTTTATTTTATTTGCCCTTTGGAAAGACTGATGTAACCCCACCTTCTGTGTTGACAAGGATTCGCAGTAGCTTACTACGGCTTCACTCTTAGACGCCTTGAATCTGGGGCATCCTCAATCTTCGCTCAACAATGTTAGAACACGCCTCTGAAAAAAGTGTTTATTTATTGGACAGGATTATTTGGATTATTTTTACTCTATTAGCTTTCAGATGATGCTGATAAAACACCATCAGCCTGTAGCTGAAAGAAGAGGTCTTAGATGGCACCAGCCTTGCAAGTAAAACACGAGCCGGCACATTATGAAGATAAAATTTGTAACAGGCCAAAGAAGCAAATACCACCACTTGGTTGAAAAGAAAAAAGTGGAAAAATGAATAAATATGATATAAAGAAATTATAATCATACATATTTAGGAGATGTATTACATGGGAAGATCAAGGATTAATATTCCACGGGAGATTATCGCTGCCTTTTGTCGTCGTTATCGTATTCAAAAATTGTCTCTATTCGGCTCGGTGTTGAGAGAGGATTTTGATTCAAACAGTGATGTAGATGTTCTGGTTGAATTTGAGCCAAATGCACGGGTAGGCTTGATCCGCCTAGCGAGACTTGAATCAGAACTAGAGGGAATCATTGGGCATAAGGTTGACTTAAACACTCCAGGATTTTTAAGTAAATACTTTCGAGAGGAAATCCTTTCCCAAGCAGAGGTTCAGTATGACGCGGCATGATGAAAAAGTTCGCCTTCAACATATGCTAGACCATGCACAGGAAGCTGTCGCAATGATCAAGGGAAAGAAGAGATCAGATCTGCTTCAACAAAGAATGCTAGAGTTGGCTTTAACTCGTCTGATTGAAATTGTTGGTGAAGCGGCCGCAAAAGTAAGCCAAGAAGCACAGGAAAAATATACTCTTATACCTTGGCGAGAAGTGGTTTGAATGCGTAACCGGTTAGCACATGGTTATGATAGCATAGACTTGAATGTTTTGTGGGATACAATCGAAGATGATCTGCCGCCATTAATTGAGGCACTTGAACAAATTCTCGGTAAAAAATAAAAGGTGCGATTGACTGATGGTTTTGATGAAGGAATTGCAACTAAAATTTATTATGGGATAAATAGAGGTTAGCCACTTATAAAAGAATTTTAATAGAAAACGCTATCAGTCATTCGTGATAGCGTTTTTTTGTGGAAAGAATTGGGAATGTATAAATCTTATTAACTCACCGTAACTGAGCAAATTGATACCTGCAATTTTAGTGATGAATTTTTCTCTTTTTAGAAAAAACTACATTTGCGCATAATCGTCAATTACCGCCCATAATTAACTCTCGAAATCCTTCACAAAGTTGACATATTTTCTTCTTATCAGACCCTACCCGAACAAGACCTGCCCGAAAAAATAAGTATTTGAGAGAAATCAGAAGAATTTATTTTCTAAAAAGTATCTCAAATAAGCCTCCAAGATAAAATCAAAAATTCCCTCTCATCAGTTTTTATTCTCCCTAATCGATCATAATCAAAATTTTGCGAGTTTCATGTACTGCGGATTCCGATTTAATTAAAGAAAACCCTCGATTTTATAAGCATTTATGGGTTTCCTGGAAATAATTTGGGCCATACCAAAATTACGATTATGAAGGGAAAGTTTGTGCTGAGCGTGCATTATTGCTCTTCTAATATTTTAATCAGCTTGCTGGGTTATTTTGATTATTCTATTGTTCTATCGGCTTTAGCTTGAAGTGCTAGGACAAATTCAAGCCAAGCGAGCGGGGATGAAGCTAATAGAATATAAGTAACCTGCAGTTGAAAGCAGAGGGCGACGCGTTAAAAATAATTATGGGGTAATCAATTCTACAGTTGGGAAGTATGATCGATATCTGGAAACATCTCTTGTAATTAATCGCAAATTAAATACCGCAGCTTGTGCCCCTATATAGAAATCTGGTAGGGGCGTTCTTTTTGCTCCTTTTCTCTTTTTGTATTTAAGGTAAACTTTTCCAGCTAAAAACAATGCCTCTTTGGGAATTTCCAACATTTGGAATCCAGATTTGGTAATAGCAGATTCCAAGTCCTCGATCAGCTCAAAACAAATGGAGATTTCGGAATATACTATTGAATTTATATATAACCTTTCGTATTGGATATATTTTTCCAATGTGGATTCAGACCAATCAGCCCAGATAGGATCATTTAAAAAAACATCTAGAATAACATTCGAATCAACTAGAATTCCTTTCATTTGTCTCCTCTTGTTAAGGCCATAATTTCATCAGTTGTCATCTTGACCGTTGCTATTCCCCTCAATTTTCTAAATCTACGGGTTGTGATATTCTTTCCCTTTCTCTTCATTAAGTAGACACGCCCTTTTTCTTCAATAAAATCAACCTCAGTGGCAGGGGTTATTCCTAATTTTTCACGAATGTGTTGAGGAATAGTTACTTGGCCTTTTGTTGTGACTCGCATGATAACACCTCCAGTATGATGTAATACTTGTAATAGTATTACCTGGAAATATCGATGTCAACCATTAGATAATTATTGGGGAAAACCACAATTCAATAAGTATTCAGTTTCTCGACTGATATAAACAACCGTAGGAATTAGGATTAAGAATTTGCCTTGATCAATTAATATGGTAGGGGCAGCTCGTTTTTTGTAGTTATAACCTATAAAATGATTGAGGCCAGTTTATCTTGGAGAAAGCGGAACTTCTGTGTTACATAATATTTTCGCTCAATAAGGTTAAAACACGCCTCTGAAAACTGTATCTGTTATGTTTCCGTAAATATCAGGCACTCAAACATACAGTAATATCATTTTTCAATAAGGGCAAATCTTTTTCAGAAGGTTTGCCCATTTTATTATTATGGTATATGTAATAAGCAGGAATTGGATTCAGATTGTACTTATGGCAAGTAAATACAACATTTGATATCGCTTATATCTTCAACTTTCTGCAATTGATGGAATAGGCATGTATTCATAGATTTACAACACACATATAATTCCTATATATTGTAAAGATTTGAATTATACAATCTTCGATACTCCTGTATTAAAGACGTTTGTGCGATGGTTTTCGGTATTTTTTTTATGGATCACCGGTTGGCGTACTGAAGGTCAATTCCCAGTTATTCCTAGATTTGTTCTTGTCGCGGCTCCACATACATCAAACTGGGATCTCCCATACGGTTTATTCTCCATATTTGTTTTCAAGGCCAAAATATACTGGTTAGGAAAAGAAGCCATATTTCGTATGCCATTAAAAGGGTTTTTCAAATGGTTAGGGGGGATACCTGTCGACCGATCCAAATCAAGCAATGTTGTTACTCAGTCAATAAAACAATTTCATGAAAATGAGAGGCTGATCCTTGCCATAACACCGGCCGGAACTCGTAAAAGAGTCAAGAAGTGGAAAACAGGATTTTATCATATCGCCGCTGGTGCAAATGTTCCGATAGTACTGGGCTTTCTTGATTATAAGCGAAAGGTTGGAGGAATAGGTCCAGTGATCTATCCAACTGGAGATTTTGAAGCTGATATAAAGACTATCAGAGCTTTTTACGACGGTATTATAGGCAAATATCCAGACAAATCAATTTCTCCTATTGATAAACGGAACGGGTCTGATAATTCTTCATAGGAATTATGGTACAATTATATGATTGAAAAATTGAAGGGAAAATGAAATTTGATCGGACAAAAACTGCAAGCACTTTTAGATAAAAAAGATGCACAGAATACAAAACCCGAAGAATCAACAGCATTACATAAGTTTAAAAAGCTCGGCCTTTATGTTATCACAGGTGGTAAGAGGCCGAAATATCAGCATATGCCGGAGTCGACTTTTAAGAATTAGCCACAAACCGCCAGGGCTGAGTTCGCTTGGCCTGGGTGAGAAGGGGATTATCGCCCACAATACAAATCGAGAAATTCACGGTAATAGTTTTCGTATCCAATGCGAAAACCCTTGATAAAATTTTCCGATCTACCTTGATTTTGCAAAAGCTTAGTGTATTTCCTTGCTCTTGGTTCAACATATCCCATTCTTGGGTATCTAAAGCAAGTGGGCTTCATAGCATCTTTCTTGGCAAACTCCCTGGCCATATTATAACCTTTTATGTGGTCAGAATCAGTTGGTGAAGATTGCGGGGTTGCACAAGAAACTATAAATAATATTACGAGCAAGAAAAGCGTTAATTTCAAAGCATTCATATGCCACCTAGCAGAAATGGAAGTTAAGCTCATTACATAAAAATTATCACCACAATATATATGTCAAGAAATTACGTATTTCTAACTTGATTTTGCACCTAGGAGATAACACAGGTATTTAAGGGCATCAAAATTCAGCCTTATCAATACATCAAGATATCTTGGCGGTTGGGAGATAAATCCCAATCCCTTTTCGGCATATGGGATCACACTCTCATCTTCTTTCCAAAATCCTGCAACTAATTAAAAAGGCTTATAACACCTATACGATTTTTACATGCCACATGGGTGCAAATCAATTTTTTTCTTAAACTCGAATGCCCTAAAATCTAATAATTTTTTTAGTTGAATATTCAATTGGATATGCTATTGGAAAGGGGGAGGTATTATACGATCTGAATAATCGCTTTCCAAAATTTGCTTATATTCATTTTTACTAAAAGCTGAAATTTTTTCACAGCGAATCAATATCTAACGACGGGCGAGGGGAAAGATATGGGAATGCGGCGGGATCGAGTGCTATGGGAACTGCGAGTCGTATTGATTCTTGTAGCAGTGTCATTGATGTTATACCTGATCCACTTCGCTTGGTTTCGAGACCTACAACATATCTGGTTCTGGAGCTTCACAAGTCTAGCCTTCCTGCCCATCTCTGCTCTCGTCGTAACATTGCTAATCAACCGAGTCATTTCAGCTAGAGACAAGGCGTTGCGCCTTGATAAACTGAATATGCTCATTGGAGTGTTCTTCAGCAACGTCGGCAATGAGCTCCTTCGCCGCTTCTCCGATTGGGATTCTGAAAACCAGTACTTGCGCAATCATTTTGGAGTACCGGAGTCATGGAGCAAACTGCAAAGAAAAAGCGCCTTAGCCATACTTACGAAACACCAATTCCAGGTGACCGTGAACGGCCTTCAACTCGTCGAGCTGAAAGCCTTTCTTTATCCCCATGTGGATTTCTTGATGCGTATGATCGAGAACCCGAACCTATTGGAGCATGAGAACTTCACACAGCTTCTGCGTTCCGTCTTCCACCTCGCCGAAGAACTGTCGTATCGAGACGACCTCGAGTCGACGCCCGAATCAGACCTTCGCCATCTGGCTGGAGACATAGAGAGAGTATGTGGGCTGATTGTGCAGGAATGGGTTCTTTACATGATCTTTCTCAAGCGTAATTTTCCTTT
>CP070768.1:1434059-1437847 GCA_020345745.1 Desulfobacterales bacterium | reverse complement strand
TGCCTTGCTGTCTTACGAACCGTTCTGGGAAATTCTTTTGCAACCAATTCCGCACGGCTTTCATACAGGTTTTCGACAAGGAGTTTTACATCAGGGTCTTTTCTGCAGACATTTATCAGATTAGGTTTGGAGATTCTCGCTAGTTCAACACGGGTGATTGTTTTGATATCTGACCGGGATACGTTTTCCTCCTCGAACGGATGAATTTCACCAAAAAAATCGTCTTTGATCAAGTCTTTTGTTGATTTTTTTTGAATCCTTCCGCCCGGCTCCAAACGATGGTAGTCCGTCTCTTCCAACGCGCCGGACACCACAAAATAGAGGGCCTTTTCTTCATCACCAAATCTTTTCACCATGCTGCCGGCAGGAAAATTCATCGGTACCAGCTTCGTCATAAAGGCGGTCATTTCAGCATACGTCATCCCGGTGAAAAAACGCTGCACCGCCCCGTCTTTACGACTCCCTTCACCAAGGGATGAATGGAAGGCTTGCCGATCTTGTTGGGACGGTTCAAAGATTTTCCATTCATGAATTTTGCATACAATCGCCTGCAGCGTCATACCTGACTCAATAAAAAGCTTGGCGGCCCTCCCATATGCGTCAGCGGCGTCTAGTGACTTTTCTTTCTGCAAAAGGCCGGCATAGATTCTATGAAGCTCCGGATCGCTTGGAAAAACCTCGAGCAGGTCCTTAAATTTTGTGACAGAATCAATCGTAACAGAACCATCGATAATTCGGCTAACCAAACTGCTCGGTTTGTCAACCCAGTCGCTCATTATTTACCTCCCAAATAAGGTTTTCTTTGACCTTCCATTATTTTTACAATGTCATCTATGCGTCGGTTAAGTATTTCATTTTTTTTATAATAGAGATGAATTATTTTATAAAAGGATTTCATTTTCTTATCAAATTTCAGCAACATAACGCCAAGCTGGGCAAGGTTTTTACTAATGGATTCAACCTGTTTATGAACATCTTCGAAACTCAAATCCGAAGGACCTGTAGACTGATCTTTTCTGAATGTCTTTATCATCTGTTCAAGGTCGTCTTTTTCACCGTCTGAAAGGCCTAAAAAGATGTCTGTCTGGCTGTCTTCGTTCATATTATCCCTTGTTAAGATTGTTGAAGTTTTTTCAATTCTTGTTTAATCATAGCATCTATAGCGGCAAGACTTTTATCTGCTGTTAGTAAAGATCCAAAAATCTCTCTAAGACGCTCTGAATCAATCTTGGGAATCGCGGGCCTTCTCCTCAATAGATTTAAGCTGAGCAATACAATAACAATAAGCGCAAGAACATTTAATAAGGCCAATATGTATATCTCAATAGTGTAATTCTTATCTGTTGAGGATTGCTTCGTCTGAATCATTTGATTTGCTTGCGCAGGCGCTGTCATTACAGTTTTATCGGGCTCAACCGGTAAAGGTTTGCCTGCCTCGGGCATAGTATGCAATGGTTTTTCTGCCTCGGGCTTGGTCTGTAAAGGTTTCTCTACCTCTGGCTTAGCCTGCGAAATCTCCTCTAAACCGAGTTTAGCCTGTATAAGTTTCTCTGTCTCGGGCTTAAGCTGCAATGGTTTGTCTGTCTCGGGTTTGGTTTGCAAAGGTTCCTTTGTAGCGGGTTTAATCTGCAAAGGTTTTTCTGTAGCGGGATTAGCAGTTAAAGGCTCTGCTGGTAGTGCATCACCCAACTCACTTGTTTCTAATGGTGAAGGCATCCTGTATGCGTCGATGACAAATCGGTTGGGATTTGGAAGCGAAAAGGTTATTAGCTTAAAATGTGGGAAGGATAGCGTGATGTTCGCTGTTAAACGAGATGCTTCCTGAATAAATTTAACAGATTGAATCCCTTTGGTTGTTTTCTGCAATGTCTGGAGGGGCAAGGCTTTGGTGGTGTCGAAAAATATTATGCTAAATTTTCCTTTGCCGGTTTTGATAAGCGCACTTGATGGGATCATGCCTTGAAATTCAAACGCAACTCTTGTAAAAGTCCCATGTTCTCCGGCCCTAACATGTTTCAAATTAGCAGCCTGAGCCCACCCCAACAGGAGCCACCAAACTACCACAGCAACTATAAGTGATAACCATGATTTCATTTGGTACATTTATGAATAAAAAATGAGCACGTTCACCCACATGGGTTGAATTAAAAATTCCATTTCAACAGGGATGCTGGTATGTTCAATTCTAATCCGGCTGATCAGACCGCTGCTTTTTTATGATCCAGTATGGCCTGTTTTCTCGGTCCCCGCATAATTACCTATCAATGCAACCAAATCTTAGCCAAGCATGGTTAATTCGCAAGCGCTCATAGATTCAGCAATATAACCAATTGTGTAGGAAAATGATTACCGCGTAATGGGATTCTTTCTCGCTTAGATTTATTATTGATCCCATTGAAAATATTAAATTAAAACCACAACAATTGCAACATTTATTTTTTTTTACCACAAGATCTTGTGTTATATCGTCTTGTGACCTTTAAAAGGCCGGTTTAATGATTTCTTCCTATCACGTTGCAATATCGAAGCTCAAAATATATCCGGTCTCGGTTCGAAATCATTCCGCCAAGGACGGTGTTGGGATGAAAGCTATTAAATATGCCATTGGTGATGTGGCCCAGTTACTTCATCCGATATTTCTCGGCCAATTCTTCATAATACGTTGCTTCTTCAACCCGTCTCCGCTTGCGACATCCAGCGGCGTAAATGGTGCATTTTTCTTTGAGTGTTTTTATTGCAGCTTGAAACTGGGATGCTGAAAGCAGATCACTTTCAAGAATTTTTTGAATGGCCCTTATTCTGTATTTATCGAGACCTGAAGATGCTATAAGTCTGTTCCATCTTTCTTTTCGACAACATTGGATTTTGAGAAGGTTTCCCATATGAGGATCGTTATCACGACAACTGCGCCGATGGGTTTAAGCATGCTCAGCGGCGAGCCTGGAAATACTTTAGCCATACTGTGGCTCAGAAGGTTAGCCAATACAACGAGCCCCAATAAAAGACGAATGCCTCTACCTTTTTGGTTCAGGGCAAGGCACCACATGGTTCCCACGACGGGAGCCAGCATTGCGTAAGTGTTTCGTTCAGTGAGGGGACTCATGAGTAAGACATATCCGGCTGCAATTGCATATAAGTATAGGCACCGGTCTGCCGTTTCGGGAAGTCTCTCTTTCCAGTGATATATGCGACAAAAGCGGCAGCAGCGAAAAGGCCTCGTGTGATAAGGCGTTCTAACTGATCCAGATTCACTCCCAATGTTTGTAACAGTCCCATGAAGGAGGCCCAAATAAAACGGTATTCCCAACTAGAAGTCTCTTGCAACATTCGAGGCACTTCCAGGTACTGTTCGAGAATGTAACTAGGATCCCTGAGAAGAAAAGGGAGGGAAAACAGGATTGGGACGAGGGCAGTCATTTTAAAACGTGATGCTGGATAGCCGACAACCGCAAGCATAAGAAATGGGAGCGCAGTCGGTTTCAAAGCAAGGGCTAGGGCCATGAAAAATGATGCTCTCCATGGTTTGGACCGTTCTAGGTCCACCGCGGCGAGCATGAGCAAACCTGCCATCATGAGAGTTGCCTGGCCGTGCTTTGCTGCGCTGCTACTCAATAAGCATACCACAACGGTAACCAGGAGGAATTCAACTTTTTTCCTATCTGTTCGCTCAATTTTCGTCAGGTTGTAAATTCCGACTATGAAAACACCAAGATTTAGGAGGCGCCATATGGACGCTCCAATTGGGAAGGGAAGTACTGTAAATGGAGTAAAAAAGAATGCTGCTGTAG
>CP070768.1:1425724-1433959 GCA_020345745.1 Desulfobacterales bacterium | reverse complement strand
GCCAGCGGCACGACATCATGGTCTATTTCAGATATATCGCTTTCTGAAGGGGATAATCTATTAACGGTTACGGCCAAAGATGCTGCAGGCAATCAATCGTCGGATGCGCTGACAATAGCCTATACTCCTCCTGATACAGCTCCACCCCAAGATACAACCGCTCCTGTGGTAACGATAAAATCGCCCACGACTAGAAGTAAAACGAGAACAAAAAATTCATCCATCAATTTGTCGGGAAGTGCTTCGGATAATGTGGGGGTTACCCAGGTCACTTGGGTCAACTCAGCCGGAGGCAGCGGTTCGGCCAGCGGTACATCATCCTGGTCAATTGCTAACATACCGCTTTCAAAAGGCACGAATGTGTTGACAGTGACCGCAAAAGATGCAGCTGGAAATCAAGCAACGGACACATTGACTGTAACTAAACGGTAAATTATTATAATACAACGCCCTGGTTTCTTTTAAAGACCAGGGCGTTTTTTTTTATTTTCTTTTCCTTCCCATCATATTTTTTCTAAAGAAAATCTCCAGATTTTAACCCGCAGAACCATCAGCGTGTAATCCTTTAGCCCTGAGAGCGGCAACACCTCGCTATATAAAATCGGATCACGATTTTATTAAGGGTTGCAATTTTATAAAAAATGGAGTTAAATAAGAAAGATAGGTTCTCTGTTTGGAGACCTTTGAAAAACGTACTCTTTTGCCCAATCTCGGTGTCAGGTTCAAATTTTAATCCGCGAAATACTCAATGTATGTCTGTGGTTAAAATTTTCGCCTTCCTTGGCCAAGAACAAAATTAAACATTTTTCAAAGGTCTCATTGGATAAATTCTCAATAAATTCATTTTATTTTGGTTGCGCGAAGCTTCAGGGTTACAAATCCTGGGTTAAGTATTCTCAATAAATAACGCATTCGATGGAATAACATGCCAACCTTCCGCTGTAAAACCACAACCCATGCGGGCAAAATTGTAGAGGAAACAATAACCGCCGATTCAAAGGATTCGCTTAGAAACCAGTTGGAGAGTGACGGGAAGTTTGTGCTCGATATCAAGAAGGCGGACGGGTTCGGGGCTTTTTTAAAAAATGTTAAATCCCGTGGAAAGCGATTTAAAACAAAAGATTTTTTTTCCTTTAACCAAGAATTTCTGGTCCTAATCAAAGCAGGCCTTCCCATCGTTGCCGCTTTGGATGCGATTATTGAACAAGAGGATGAAGGTGAACTCAATACGTTATTAAAGGATATTCGGGAAGACATTTCAACCGGAGAATCTCTTTCCGAAGCCTTTGGTAAATACACCAATCTTTTTTCACACCTATATATTTCTTCTCTTCAAACCGGTGAGAAAAGCGGCGACCTGCCAATAGCCATATCGCGATATCTCGAATACATGAAGAAAACAGACGAGATAAAGAAAAAGGTTATCTCGGCATCGGTGTATCCTGTCATTTTGATCGTTGCTTCGGTTTTTGTCTTGATCTTTTTAATGATATATGTGGTTCCGGGCATTACGAGTACGTTTCTTGAAACAAGTACTCAGCTCCCAATAATAACATCCGTATTGTTGAGTATCAGCAATGTAATACGATCCAACTTTTTATACATTTTTGTTTTGGGAATTCTTGTCGCCATATCAATCGCGCTTTTTCGCAGAACGGAAAAGGGAAGAATTTATATAGACAAATTAAAGCTAGTCATCCCTTTTTTCGGCAATCTCTACATCAATTATTCAACTTCCAAGCTGACGCGAGCCATGGCGGCTATGCTGGACGGAGGAATGCCGTTAGTGGACTCCATTAAAATATCTTCCGGTGCACTTGCCAATCAAATATTGAAAGGGCGGCTTGAAAGTGTCACCTCGAATTTGGAAGAAGGTGTCAGTTTTGCGGAATCGCTATCTTTGGTCGAAATGTTTCCCAATATGGCCGTTAGGATGATCGATGCCGGAGAGAGTGGCGGTGCTCTTGAACAGGTGCTGAATGATGTTGCCGATTTTTATGATAATGATGTGGATGAAAAACTCTCCATTATGACATCGGCCATTGAACCTGCTTTGATGGTATTTATGGGCCTTTTGATCGGGCTTATTGTGCTGGCATTGTATCTTCCGATTTTTCAACTTGCCGGTACGATTGGCTAAATTTGAATTCCCCGCTACTTATTGAAGTGTAGCGAAGATCCCGCTACGCGGGTAAGCGCAGGATGAATTCAAATAAGAAAAGAAATGTTAACCTTTCGCTCTTTGAGCGACAGCGTCGCGTTATATAAAATCGTGACACGATTTTATTGAGGGTATTTAACAATGGCTAAAAGAAGATACCGTAGAAAAACCAAAAAAGTTGGTGACATCGCTGTTAACCTCGGATTTATGACCCATGAACAGCTCAATTATATCCTTTCAAAAAAGGCAATTACCAAACAACTTTTTGGCCAGCTTTGTCTGGAAGAGGGTTTTCTTGATCACGAGATGCTTGCGCGGATAATTGCCGAGCAATATGCCTATGAATATATCGTTCTCGAAGAGGTGAA
Organism: Desulfobacterales bacterium; assembly: GCA_020345745.1. GTDB lineage: Bacteria > Desulfobacterota > Desulfobacteria > Desulfobacterales > UBA11574. The sequence goes on along the minus strand of CP070768.1, from coordinate 1,431,430 downwards.
GGATGCAGATCTATTAAATATGTTTAAGCTCGATTTCATGTCGAAATATTTGCTGATCCCCTATCAGAAAAAGGATGGCATACTTGAGATCGCTATGGCCGAGCCTGCCCTGAGTTTTGACGCTATCGATGAATTGGAATTGTTAACAGATTTGAGTGTTTCCATTGTTATCGCCAGTGAACCCAGAATAAAACAGAATTTAAAGAAAGTAGAGGCATCTCAAAAATTACTCGATACGGTATCCTATGATATGCGGCTTTCCCTTGTGAGAGAGACCGATAAGGGAGAGGATGTCCTGACGTCAGAGACGGTTTCTGCTGAAGAGAGCCCAATTGTCAAACTGGTTGATTCGACCATTCTTGACGGTATTATGAAGCGTGCCAGTGATATCCATATTGAGGCGACGGAAAACGGTGTGATTATAAGGTATCGCCTGGACGGCATGCTGCACCAGGCAACGGATCCCATCGACATCCAATATCAGAGCCCTATTGTATCAAGAATCAAAGTCATGGCAGAGCTGGACATTGCCGAGAAACGGATACCACAGGACGGCAGGTTCAAACTGATGGTTATGGATCAGTATGTCGATTTCCGCGTGTCTATTCTTCCGGCTATTTTTGGAGAGAATGTGGTGATCCGAATTCTGGATCGCGAAAGTGTGGCATCGGGTTCCGGTGATTTTCAGCTGGACGGGATGGGCTTGCCGGACAGTGAACTTGCAAGAATCAGACGAATGATTCATGCACCCTATGGGATGTTTCTCATGACCGGTCCCACCGGTAGTGGTAAGACCACCACGCTCTACCGGGCGCTTTCAGAGGTTAATAGTAAAGATGTGAAGATTGTGACGATCGAAGACCCTGTAGAGTACCAGTTAAGAGGAGTGACACAAATTCCGGTGAATGAAAAGAAAGGTTTGACTTTTGCCAAAGGTTTACGTGCTGTTCTGAGGCACGACCCGGACAAGATTTTGGTTGGTGAAATTCGTGATCCGGAAACCGCTCAGATTGCCCTTCAGTCCGCATTGACCGGACACCTCGTTTTTACGACAATTCATGCCAACAGCTCATTTGAGGTGATCAACCGCTTTATCCATATGGGAATCGAGCCTTACAATTTAATGTCAGCACTAAATTGTGTGGTGGCCCAAAGGCTCATTAGAGTCCTTTGCGATTGCAAAGAAGAGACATCTCATGCAGAAAAAACGTTAGTCGAATCCGGGTTGGTACCCCAAGAACTTCATGATCAGATTTTTTACAAAGCCAAAGGTTGTGAGATTTGTAAAGGCACCGGGTTCGGCGGGCGTAAGGCCATTATTGAGCTGATTGAACTGGATGATGATATGAGAACACTGTTCATTGATAGAGCACCGATTACTGCCCTGAAAAAGAAGGCTTTAGACGCAGGTTCGGTTTTTCTAAGAATGGCAGCCATTCAGGAGGTTATGAATGGAATAACCACGCTTGAAGAGGCAAACCGGGTCACATTTATAGACCCAAAGGGCGCCTAATCCGAATATTTCATGAAAATTTTTCAGCAACCTTTTCATATGATGAAACAACTAAATTAACCCAGATAATAGTAGCAACTTTCAACTTTCATCTTGCCTTTTACACACCCTGAACGTCTTCTTCTTAAACTGAAATATTTTCACCCTTCGGGCGCTGCCTGATGCATTCATTTGCTACGTTATCAGGATCTTGCAGTAGAAAACTACGGCTGCGACCCCGAGTGCCTTGCAAAGGAAAGCATCAGATGCGTGAACAATTCGGATTAAACCAGTATATTTCATGAAAACTTTAAGAGACTCTGAACAAAATTGAGCACTTTTCAAAGGTCTCATCCATGTTGCACTTCATGAAATCTTTTCTGCAATTTTGATATGTGGAGAATCTTTTTAGCTTGATTACATATTTAAATGAGACGAACTGGTCCGTTCCACTGGTTTGCCTGTTTACCCAAAAAAGCTAGAATCGAGAAATCGGCTAACGGGCATACCGGCTAACGGGCAAGACCATCATTCCAAAATTCCACTTCCAGTTGGGGCGAAGCCGCTTAACTCCCTCTCACCATCTATCCTTTTCAAAAAAATATATTCCGATTGAGCGTTCGTCAGGCGCTATTTCCCTTATTAAATTTATCGATATTTCAATAAAATTATCCAGAGGGACCTAAACGTCCAATTTAATGGAACAGCTCGATTTTACTAAAAATATTGATTTTCAATCCTACAATATATAGCAATTTGTTTTAATAAAGTACAATATGTTCTAATTCGATAAAATTATATATAATTTTACTTGACATTATAAAATTATACGCCCATGAATTATAATAAGGCAAGCTGCGATTGATGGTATTTGATTGCATCGTCCTTTCCAAAAATGCGAGACTTTTGAAAAACCCTCTGAGTTTATAAGGGTTGAAAGAGATGTTTCGAAAAATATTCACAGGAATCGAAATTGGTGAATCCCTGGTCAGGGTGGCTCAGGTTAAGAGGGAAAGGGACAGCTGGCGACTTTTGCGATATAACAGCGTGCCGTTTCCAGAGAACACCCTAAAGGTTTCTTACAAGGAAAAAAATATTGTCGATCCAGATATGTTTACTGAAACCGTCAGAACCGCATTTGAATCCATAAATGGCAGGATCTCATATGCAGGATTATCACTTCCTAATAAAGTTGCGAAAATTTCTATTCTCAAGTTTGAGGATTTACCTAAAGATGACGAAGATATCCAGCGGATGATTTCATGGCAAATAAAAAAGACCCTGCGCTATCCAGAGGAAAACGAAAAAATTTCCTACTATAAACTCGAAAAAGACGAGGAAGGCAAACAAAAGCTGTTTGTTACCATGGGAAATCGGGATGTTTTGAAGCAATACGAATTATTATTTAAAAAGATAAAAATTAAAGCAAAAACCATTCGACCGGCAAGTATCAATCAATTCAACTTTTTCGCTAATAAGCTGCCCCACCAAGGTACGGTGACCTATGTGGGGGTCTATTCCAATTATTTTGTCTTCTTTGTTTTTGAAGATGATCTTTTACAATTTTGTCGTGGGGTTAAAAAAGGCTTTTTAGATAAAGATTTTTTTGCAGAAGTCGACAGAACCTTCCAACACTATATGAATCTTAATCCGGAAAAAGAGATTGAAAAAATATATATCGGCAGTGCGGTTGCTTCTTACCATGAATTAAGGGAAAATTTTACGAATCTCACCGGTAGTCAAGTTTCAGTTATGGATGAAAGTCAGATGATAATTACGGATTTTGACTTTGATAAACCGGAAGAAAAAGAGAGGCTCTCAAGCTTTGTTTCAGCCATCGGTGCTGCTCAGAGTCTGGCTCAATAAGAGGAAGTTTTGGAACCGATTAACATCAATTTAGCGTCCGTTGAATACGTCGACAAACGCCAAACAATTATGATGATCATCATTATGGCAATAATTGTGCTGGTCATTTCCACCTACAATGTTCATTTATTCGCCAAGGGCCGGCATGAGAAAGCCAAATATGAAAAAGAGATATCCCTTTCCAATAAAAAATGGCAAGACAAACGACAATTTCAACGTGAAAAGATAGAAATTGGAGAAGAAGAGAAAAAGGTATTAACAAGTCATGCCAATTTTACCAATCGCCTCATTGCCAGTGATATTTTTCCATGGAACCAGTTTTTGAATATGCTGGAGAGAAAAGTGCCCAATGAACTGGCATTGAGCAAAATTGCACCGACGGATAATTATAGTAGACTGATAATTTCGGGATATGCGGGCTCCACTCGAAAGGTGACATTTTTCATGAAAAGACTCAAAGACTGGAATGTGATTCAACACAGCACATTGTTAAAACTCCATGTGGAGCAAGATGGTTCTCAAGGCGATGTTCGAGGCGTTGTGCCTAAGATTGAATTTGAGATTGAAAGCACCTTGAGAACAGATAAGCTTTTTTCTGAAACAGGGTTGGGCCGTATCGGAGAAATCTTTGTTCAACGCTAGTTGAAAAAATGAAAATTGTTCTCAACCTTAGCGGTAGAGCCACCCGCATCGCAAGGGATAGTATTACCGGCAGGCGGTTTTAAAATTGTAGCGCAATTTTGTTATTGATAATGAAAAAAGACCAACTCAAGAAGATATTTTTTCAGTATCGTTTTTTTTGGATAGCATGCTGTTTGGTTTTGCTGGTGAATGTGGTTTTTTACATATTCATTATTAGGATGGAACGAAGAAAAGTAGTTGCGCTTCATCATCAGTATATAAAAATAAGAGCACGAGATACGCAATCGTTTAAAAGGGTAGATAAGTCCACAGCGCCATATCTTAAAGTAAGAAAAGACTTGAAAACATTTGTCGATATGTTGCCCCCGGTGGTTACTGTTGCGGACAAGGTTAGAGAGCTTAATGCGGTGCTCGATAAACACCGTTTTTCCGTAAATAGAATGACCTTCAGCCCGGACAAAACAAGCCCATTTTCCTTGTGGAAGTATACGACATCGTTCACCGTTAGCGGTAACTATTCAGAGCTAAAGAACTTACTGGCGGATATTCAAAATTTGCGAGGGCTTTTTTGTATTGAAAGCTTAACGCTGAACCGGCCAAGAGGCAACGATCGGATCGATATGACATTGAGCATCGCGACCTATTTTAAATAAGGACAAAAGATTAAGTCAATGGATCGTAAAAAGATCATACTGGTGGTGCTGGTTGCTATTTTCTGTATTTCTTTGGCCTATCGAATTATGCACCCTTTCAAGCAGGAAAGCGTTGACCAACTCACCTATGTTGGAAAACGGGTGGTGGTAAAATCGATAAAGGGAATCTCGGATCTGCCAGGCGAAGAAGCGTCGAATACCGGCTCAATAGTACTTCTCGATCTATTTTTAAGTCCACCTAAACATAAAGGTAAAGTCATAAGAAATGTTTTTGAATCAACAGCGGTTAAAAAAATCACCCAACCGGAAGATACAGCTAAAAAAAATGAACAACAAAAAACTGCTTTGGCGGTGCCAAAAAAAGAAAATCCATTAGCCGTGGCCCAACAGGATCTTTCCCGTTTTAATGTGTTTGGCATGTTTGAGAGTAAAGATGAAAAGATCGTTTTTCTTGAAAGGGGAAAGGAAGTCTTGGTGGTACGAAAAGGCGACCGAATTGATGGCAAGTATTTTGTGGAAAACATTACAGACGAGACGGTTACATTAAAATCAAGACAACTGGATGAACCCTTGTATATTATCGTCGGTGAACTTTAAATTGGATCACCTCCAAGAGTGTTGGCGTGATCCATAAAGGATTCCAGGGGGCAAGGATTCAAGGATTCGAGTGAAATGCTAAAGAATTACAAGGATCTGAAAGTAAAGATCCTAAAAGATAATACACCAGAAGAGAAAAGGATGGTCAAAGGGTTAATAAAGTCATTGGGTAACCAACACTTGGACCCTTGACCCCTTGAATCCTCGAACCCTTTTCTCCAACTAAATTAGAAAAGAACCTTTAATTCTAACTGATCGTAAATAAAATGAAGAAAATATGGTTACGTTCAAATAGGGTTAAACAGAAAACATGTACACTAAAATTCAAATGAAGGAAAAAACAATTATTTAACGAGATCTAGGCAACTCCAAAATATACGGGTGAAAAAATGAACGGGCATTTTTCAAAGAAAAACGCTTTTGCGATTTTTATGTTTTTGATTCTCTCCATCATCT
>CP070768.1:1412248-1425624 GCA_020345745.1 Desulfobacterales bacterium | reverse complement strand
ATCGCAGCCGAAAACCCGCGGAGAACGCAGATCCGGGCAAAAAGGACCATTTATGGATAGAAACTAACTAGAACCTATCTCAAAAATAATCGAAGTGCCCATAGCGGTGTTGCGAAACGGTTCAAAATGCTCACATACTACGTGTATGCTCCGCTTTCTCACTGCTTCGCGCCTTGCCCTGAACCCCAATCTTATTTTTGAGATAGGTTCTAATTGTCGACAATAGGATCAGGACAATACCACTGATCCGGGTAGGCGCGAATATACCTTTCAAAAATCCTGGCTGTTTTGGCTAAATTTTTGTCAATAATCTCATACCGGTCACCCTCTAAATCAAGCGGTATCGCCTCCTCGAGTACGCCAAAATATTTGCCGTCGGGTTGTTTAAGAACAAAGGCAGGGATGAGATCGGCACCAGAATTCATGGCCATGACAACGGGCCCTAAAGGGAAACTTACCGTTTTACCGAAGTAGGTAACCGGTCGACCGTTATTATAAAAATCCTTATCACCGCTAATAGCCACTATCCCGTTGTTGCGAAGATAACGCAAAATGTCGATACTAGAAAAAAGGGATCGATCGACATGAAATACCTTAATCCCCTTGTCGTATCTGACCCGATTGACTAAGATGTCGGTGGCCGTCGTATTATGCGCCATAGCAACAACAGCTATAGGATAATTCATTGCCCGCAACATGCTTCCACCGATTTCCCAGTTCCCCAAATGGGCTAACAATAAAATGGCTCCCCTCCCATTGGCCAGCGCCTTTTGAAGAACGTCTTCGCCCTCGATAGTTGCAAAAAACGTTTTCACTTTATGAGACGGGAGTTGGGGTATTAAAAAGAAATCGGCCATGTATTGGCCGTAGTTGAGAAAAATCTGCCGAACGGTTTTTCGAATTACCGGATCATCCTGCGACCGATTTAAAGCAATTGAAAGGTTAAATGACAGCCCTTTTCGGTCGTTACGGGAAAAGGCGTAAACAACCAAAACCACCACCTTTCCTAGCCAATGGCAAACTCGAACGGGCAGGTGCCGGGCCAAATGAAAAATGGCATAATAGGATAACGGATTATCGAGTATGTGTCGTCGCATGGTTTATTGTTTATGATGCCTATTTAATCACTCAAAATATCGCTTTACAGCAATTGTTTTCTGTAATATGGGTCGCAATCGATGTTAACCGACCAGCGGTGACTATGCCAAATATTTTTTAGAAACACAACCGTCAAAAATTATTAGAACAACAGGAGAAACGTAGTTGCAGGCGATATTATCCTAAACGGGTTGCAAATGATTTCAAAACAACGCAAAATGAATCATCCACACCTATTTTTTATGGTGTTCCTTGTCCTGATTTCACAAGGATGCTCGTCAAAATATACGCAGCCTTCCTTAAAATATCCTCGATCTGAAGGAGAGGTCAATCAACATGTCCGCGAAATTAAGGCCGAAAAAGAGCAGATATTCCATATACTAACAGATGAAAAATCTTTCGGATCGATCTGTCCGAAAGGCACCATTGTTGCGCACGAATCTTTACCACCCTATCAAATCGGATCAAAGGTCCAAACAAAAATCGACCACATTTTTAATTTGACATGGCATACTCAAGTTATTGAAATCGTACCAAATAAAAAGATACGCCTGCAATTTTTGGATGGTTTTTTCGCCGGAGGAACAGAAATTTGGGAACTTGAGAGCAAAGGCAAACAGGTCCGCACAACTCACACGATCATCTTTAAGTTCAATGGATTTATCAAAAAATGGATTTGGCGTTTGAAAGTCAGAAGAAAACACGATATCATGGTTGAGGCCTTTTTGGATAATCTCAAGTTGTTGGCAGAAACAGGTTCAACAAATTAAAAAGCTAAACATACAACATGAAAAAACCTGACCCCTGCATCCTATGTGGTGCTTCCGAGTTTATGGTAACCCATCAAAAAAATCAGTGGCAGTATCTTTGCTGCCAAAACTGCGGTCTGATATCCATACATCCCCGACCTACTTTCCAGGTTATCATGGAATGTTATCGAAATTACTTGCCCGATCAGGCCGTGGAAATCGATAAGTGGAAAAAAATGATGGAACCGGTTAATCATCAATCTGCCGATCTGATTGAAGCTCGCACCAAGCATAAAAAGGGAAAGCTGTTCGACATCGGTTGCGGCTACGGTTTTTTTCTGCAAGAGATGAATATCCGCGGCTGGCAGGTATCTGGGCTTGAAATTTCTAAAACAGGCAGGCAGTTTGCCAGAAATACAATGGATTTAACCGTTTTCTCGGAGCCTTTGGAACATCTGTCTCTTCCTAATAATGCATTTGATGTGGTTACGCTGTTTTATGTTATCGAGCATGTGTTAGATCCTTTACTCCTATTGAAGGAAATCAACCGAATTCTGAAATCGAATGGTTTGGTGCTGATACGTTGGCCGCATACAACCCCCATTGTAAAAATTCTGGGTCCTTTGTCCAAAAAACTTGATCTGTACCACACACCTTTTCATCTCTACGATTTTTCTCTCAATACCATGGCGTCGTTTTTAGCCTATGCCGGATTTAGCTCAATCGAAACCGTGATTACCGGTCATACGCGTCCCTCCGGGAGGCTCAACCGATATTCTTCCATGCTGTTTGGACGGATAAGTGATGCATTATTTTCCCTTTCCAGAGGTAAAATCCTGCTTCCCGGCATCAGCAAGACGACCCTGGCCATTAAGTAGTACAATTAGTGAGCGTAAACAATATTATGCTCCCCACCGCAAGCAGCCGGGGTATCAAAATGGATTTAATACTAAATTCTTAGACTGATTTCGAAATCACGGCGTGAAGCCTCTTGCAGCTTTTGCGCAACGTTTCTTAGCGAAGCGAAACGTTAAATTGCAAACTGTTTGAGAGCGGCAGCACGAGTTTTTGCAATTTAGTGCAGCAAGCTTAGAAACAATCAAAAGCTGCAAGCCAGCGAACGCAGGATTTTGAAATCGCAATGGTCCGTAAATCTTATTGGTATCATCGGGGTTCTGCCCGCAACGTGCTCATGAGGGAAAAAACAGCAGGCATGACGATCACGGAAGCGAGCAGACAGGCAGCAATACCGATAACGGCCACATATCCCATGCTCCTCAATCCTGGATAATGGGATAAGGTAATCGATCCAAAGCCCACAAGGGTCGTCAAAGAGGTTAAAACAACGGCTCTTCCGGTTTTCGATAATGCCTCCAGCATATCCGCGGGATAAGATTGATCATACGTGTTGACCAGATGAACCCCGTCATCAATGCCTATTCCGATTATCATCGGCAACACCATCACATTTAAAAAGTTGAAATCTAAGCTAAAAATAACCATAATGCCAGACACTGCAATCAGGCCGGCGATGAGAGGTACTAGCGAAAGAAAGAAAAATTTCAGGTTGCGATAATACAGAATAAGCACCAAAACAACACTTATACCCGCCAACCACAACGCCGATTCCAGATTGCTGATAATGAGATCTTTCAAATCACCGGTAAGCAATTGGGATCCAGCAAGATCGTAGTGATCGCTGGTAATTCTTTTTGCTTCGAGGGTATTGATGATCATCTTCTTGAAACGAACCGTATCGGCACGGGCCCAGAGATCAACAGTAGGTTGAATATAAGTCACGGTCTTGAAATATTCACCTCTGCGATACACAAAGGGCTTGAGTATTTTACCAAGATCCGTTGGGTGTAAAGTTGATGGAAGAATCGCCTCATTTAACGAAAACGCCTTTGAAAGTTTTTCGAAGTAATGATTGTACCCCGGTAATACTGCAAAACCATTCTCTTCCAGTGCTTTATTGAACACCTTTTGAATGCGCTTCGCATCAAAAACATCTGGATGCTGCTGGACAAATGCGATGTTTTTTCGCTGTTGAAGGGGTAATGGAAAATATTGACCAATCGATTTAACCCCTGCAATCATCCCTGTATCGACCAAATCTTCCAAAGCCGACAATATCGAATAACTGGTTGCCATGACCTTATCCTCAGAAGTCCCTTTGGCGACCAATAGAACTGCGGCCGTAGAGCCTTGAAGCCATCCGGTCACCTGGTCTTGCATTCTCAGTGTTTCATTGTCGGCAGATCGAAAATGCTTTAAATTGTCATCGAATGTTATTTTTGTGCTTGCAAAAACAAGTAGGCCGACGGCGCATGCCGAAACCAGGATAACCGTTTTAGGGTATTTTGTAAGTTTGACCATCAGCGGTTTCAAGCCGAACCCGGCGATGGTTATCTTTTTTTCAGCGTTCCTCTTTTTTGCAAAACATATTAAAAGAGAGGGCAGCACAAACAGCATGACGGCCAAGCAAATCAACACGCCGGTACCGGTGATAATACCCAGTTCCCTAAACCCCCTAAAATCAGAAATTGCGATAGCGTAAAATGCTGCTGCTGTCGAAATACCACCGATAATAATTCCCATACCCGTCTCTTGAAAGGTTATTTGAAGTCGCTCGGTTGCATCCAATGTCTGCTGCTGCGGATCGAAATAACGGTTAACGATATGGATGGCAAAATCGATCCCCAACCCTATAAGAACACAGGAAAATAAACAGGAAAGGAGGTTGATGCGTTGAAAGATAAGATGCGCAAAACCGAGTGTCCACAGCACACTGATAATTAACGGAAGGCTCACATATAACAGGATTTTTTTCGTTCTGAATGCAAGTCCGAAAAGAATCATCACCCCAACAAAAGAGCTCAAAAGGGTCACCTTGATATCGGTTTTGGTTGTGGCCTCGTCGTTGACAGCGATCGGGTACCCGCCGGTATAGGATATGTTGATATGATCTGCCGGACCACCGATGACATCGGACCATTGGGAGCTAACGCGCCTTTTCAACCGGTGCATATCTGCCATCAATTCTTGGCTAAATGTAATATCTTGGGGCGGTTTTATCGGTTTGATAAATAAAAAATAGGTGTTTCCGGTAGCCGTATGGTAATATCCCGTTTTAGGATGTATTCGGCGGTTTTCAGAAGACCGATTAATGGTTGACATGAGAAATGCCCTCATTGCCAGCGGGTCTTTGTAAATAAGTGGCGTCCCGGCAACACTGAACGGTGTCATCAGCAATTGTTTATTGGTAAGAACCTGTTGGCGAATTCCGCTAGCAGACAACTTCTTGGTCAATTTTGCCATATCCTCGGTTTTTAAAAAAAGAGGGAGGTACTCCAAGTATGTCTGAAACAGGGCGGTCAGCTGTTCTGTACCAGCTTTATACTCCACCTCATTGACCCATTGGCTATGGCTAAGAAGTTCTGCAAACAGATCGACAAAGGCCTCTGATTGGGTACGGGTATAGTTTTCAGGCATGTCGACTATAGCAATTAAAAGGGATTGGATCCCGATCTTTTCGGTGACCTCGAAAAACGAATGCACACTGGGATTATCTGTCGGCAGGAGTGAAAAGAGATTGGCGTCGAGTTTTAGCCTGAAGACAAAAATGACGGCAATCAATGTTAGCACAGCCGTAAAGACCAAGATGGGTTTATGGAAACGATATATGATATGGTGCAACTTTTGAAACCTATAACCCTAATTCGTTTCCATCCATAAATGGCCTTTTTGCCCAATCTCTGCGTCAATCTTCGCAATTACTTGTGCGGCGTACGCGAGTACGCCTCCGCGTAATTGCCTGATTTCCTTGACCTTGTACAAAAATCCGCATTTCTGGATTGGAAACGTCTGTTGGTGCCCACCCGATTAAAGAACAATTTGTGGACGGGTATTAATGAAGCAAAAGAACCGCGCCCAATTCCAAAATAGCCTCGCCGATACCCAAAACAATCATGCACCCCACGATACTGCCGATAATCAAAAGGGAATAACCGGTTGTTTTGGGCAATCCTAACACTTTGGACAGTAAAACCCCGCTCCACATACCGCAACCTTTAAGCGGCAACATGGTAATAACAACAACCCCGGGGGTCCCCATGAGCTGTACCCACCGGAAAAATCTGGTATTGCGTAGGTGCTTCTCTTTCTTTGAGCCTCTTTGCTGAAAGGTTCGCATGAGCAATTTACTAGAAATGGTACCATACAAATAAAAGAAAAACGGAATTTGCAGACTGTCCAGCAAGACCACCACCGGTAATAATAAGATGATATTTAGCCCCAACAGCTGGGCGCTTAGAATAGCAGCCGGTCTGCCGCCCAAGATATAAAGTGGGATAAAGTAGATGCCAAAATGATCGGCAAGATTGTTCTTTAAAAACAAAAGGGCGTCATGCATGTCAGACTGTCGGCTTGTAAATTGTTAAAAAGTTCGGGTTTTTTTTATGTGTATAAGCTTTATGGCTTTTTCTTCCAGTCGATATCAATCCATAAAAAACCATAAAGTCCTTTTGTTCGAAGTCATTGAGAGCTTACATCAGTTTTAGGGTAATTGTCCTAAAACATCAGATATGGTTGTGAATATAAAATCATCGAGCAAACGTTCAAGTCTTGTGTCCGTCCGTTCTACACCCGCGTTTACCACAAACTGTTTAACCAAGGAAAGCCGAATGTAAGGATTTGCCCGATCAAATTCTCGCGGGTGCAGATAGATAAGAGCAGGCTGGCCCTGATGATTCAGTCTTCGAATGGATGACCGAATCAGGCTGTATGGAAAGGTTCTTAACCCCCATCCACCCCCCAAAGGAAGGTTCACCAAAGGTGTAACGGCAACAAGAGGAGGAACTTCCCAGAGTCGACCTCCATCCAGATTAATTTCATAAGGGGTTTTTGCATAACCCGAGTTGCCGATAATGGGCAGTGGAGCCATACTCGAATCATACAGAAAGCCTTCCTCTTGAAGTATATCAAGCGCCCATAAAGAATCGTCTCGGATCGACCACTCAGGTGCACGGTAACCGTTAATTCCACAGCCCGTGATCTCGGAAATGATACTCACCGACTTTCTTAGGTCTTTTCTAAAAGCTTCGGGTGACATGGTATACACCCGCTGATGGCTATACCCGTGAGTCGCAATTTCATGGCCGTGCCTCTGGATGGCCTTAACCAGAGAAGGATGTTTCTCGGCAACGGAACCGAGTACAAAAAAGGTTGCCTTTATCCTTTTTTTTTGCAGAACCATTAATATTTTCAAGGTATTATCTGAAACTCGGCTCTCCAATCGAGACCAGCGATCTGCGGGGATCATGTCTTCTATACCGCAAATATGGAACCAGTCCTCGACATCTACGGTCAATATATTATCGACCCTCATGTGACCCTCTGTTTCAGACGATGTTTCATGTCCTTATCGTAAAGAAAGGTTAGCGGTGTCAGGATCCTTGCCAAAACCGGTAGCGGATCTTTTGCAGAGAGAATGTCATAGGCGGTATGCTTTTCCCAAAAGTTGAAAAAGCCGGGTAAAAGATCCCCTTTTTTGGGGTGATGAATAAAATGCAGGATGTCTCCTGGCAGAAGCCACCGGCATTTTTTCCCAATCTGGTAATGTTCCACGGGTGTAAATTTTTCACCACGAGACATCCGATACAAAAGATAAGGAAAATTGACCCCGGCGGTTACAGCCAAAAATAATGAGCCCCAGAATCTTGGATTAATTTCCATGAGTTTCGGGGTGCGATCCCGGGGATCCATCTTGAATTCCACCATGGCAACGCCGAACCAGTCAAGGGTTTTGAGCAAGGTGGACGCCATGTCCAGAATCTCATCATGCCTGACACTCACCCGAAGCGTACTGGCCCCGCCGGTATTGGGATATTCCCTTAATCGTTTATGCACAAATGATGCTTTGATGCGCCCTGCCTCATCCATAAGAAGAGAAGCACCGTACCCGGCGCCGTGGCTAGGAATTTGCTCTTGTATCAGTGGATAAGGAAACCGGCGGTGAAGGGTAAGATACTGCTTCATCAGCTCTTTTGAATTTTTGGGATAGAACACACCTACGGCACCAGCGCTATTTTTTGGTTTTATGACCACCGGGTACGGGAGTTCGTCTTTCAGGTCATTCAGCATGGAAATATCATGAATATACCAGGTTTTTGGTATGGGGATTCCGCTTTTTTCCGCCAGTTTTAGAACGTTTGCTTTGTTTTGAGCAAACCGTAGCTTTTGCTGGGAAGGGACAGGGAGATAGGTCCATTGAGAAAACTCGGATCGATATTTAGATAACAGCGTTACCGTTTCATCTTCCATGGGCAAAAGCATTTGATAGGATCGACGCACCATCTCGCTCTTGACAAAGTTGATAAACTCGGATGCTTTAAATAAAGGCGATGGATAGACAACTCTCCGATGACAGTATTTGGAAAAAGCCGCTGTTGCCAATCGTGTGCTCTCACCCACGGTAACCCGAACTCCCATGATTCCCAAAGCCCGCACCGTCGCCAAGGTTTTACGCCAATGGCCATCCGTCAAAAATACATCACAACTCATAACTATCCATAGGTTTCAGCGTCCATATCATTCGTTGTCATCCATATCAGGAAAAGTTTAATCTTGCATTAAAAAAACGAATTTGTTACTTGCCTTTATTCTATCTATCACTTTTATTTTACGTCACTTTTCATAAACTTAAAACAAGAGAGTTTCAGGTTTTTTATGAAAAGAGATATGCTTTTCGTTTAAAACAACGTTACTCGCGACCCAATGTTAGGTTAAGGGCAACATTATCTTATGGAATTTAAAGATAAAAGAGTGATCGTCACCGGTGCAACCAAAGGTATCGGCAAGGCTATCGCCCTCTCTTTTGCTCGTGCAGGCGCCTGGGTTGCGGCCAATTACTCATCCGACCAGCAAAGCGCCGCAGACACGGAATCAGAATTAGCCCTAATTGCCAAGAAATTTATGCTCATTAAAGCAGACGTTACATATCGTTCCGAGGTTGATGGAATGGTTAAACGTGTTGTCGATCAATGGCAGTATGTCGACATTTTTATCAACAACGCAGGCATAATAAAAGACAAATTGCTCATGTTTCTCGATGAAGATGACTGGGACAGTGTCATCGATGTCAATCTTAAGGGAACTTATCTTTGCTCAAGGGCAATCATCAGAACCATGATCTCACAAAAATTTGGACGGATCATCAATATGACCTCTCCAAGTGCCCTTCAGGGACGGGCAGGCCAGACGAATTACTCGGCTTCAAAAGGCGGCATCATCTCATTTACCAAATCGCTTTCCAAGGAGGTTGCTCGATTAGGCATCACGGTCAATGCCGTTTGTCCTGGTTTCATATCAACAACGATGATAAATCATCTGGATCAAGACATCAAATGTGATCTATCAAACAGGATACCCATGGGAAGGTTGGGACAACCCGAAGACGTGGTAGGAGCTGTGCTATTTTTGGCCTCAGAAAAAGCAGGATACATTACCGGTCAGGTATTGGCCGTTGACGGTGGTCTGACCTAAACCTAAATTGCGCGTTTAAAAATGTGACACGATTTAAAAAGATTATAAAGCATTAGTATTTTAGTACATTATATGACTACCAAAACCGGAAAGGTGCTTAACCGTTGGATCATAAAAATCGAAAAAACAAAATCACAATTAAAAATCCTCCGGGCTTGCCGATTTTACCGGATCTGCTGTGTTGCAGGGCGCTTGCGGTAGCAGACTATATCTGTACGCTCTAGGCCTTGCATCTCTGTCAAAATCGACAATCGCTAAATCTAGGTTAAAGCATGAGAGGAAAAATTGGACGATATTATTAATAATACAGAAAAGTTGAGTGAATATCTCAAAAAAATGATCATCGATACACTTCGACTGGAAGATATTGCCGTTCAAGACATCGAAACCGATGCACCTTTGTTTCGGGAAGGATTGGGGCTCGATTCTATCGATGCATTGGAACTGGTTGTGGCTATTGAAAAAATTTTCCATGTTATTATTGAAGATGAAGATGTCGGTAGAACAGCATTTGCCTCGGTAAGGGCGCTTGCCACGTTCATCCAACAAGAAAAACAAGAATCCTAACCTCTGTTTCCCATGGAGCAAACGTAAACAGGTCTGATATAGGAGACAGCCCATGCAATGGCTTGAGACCGAAGATGTCGTCCGTTTTAATGAAGTTGACGAGTGGGGGATGGCGTGGCATGGTCATTATATGGCCTGGTTCGAAGTGGGTCGTATGGCCTTGCTTCGACGCTTCGATCTTATGCCGAAACAATTGGTTGAACTCGGTTATGTGGCACCTGTCATTCGGTTAACCTGTGATTTCAAACATCCGGCAGGCTCTGGGGATGCTATAATTATTCGAACCATAGCTGTCAAACCCGAAATTGCTGTCTTAATATTTAAATTTGAGGTATTGCTCAAAAAAAATCGAACACTTCTGGCACACGGAGAGACCACACAGGTTCTTTTGACAACTGAAAAAAAAATGGTCTACCGGCTTACCGGCGAGCTTGAAAAACGTATCGATCGTCTGGTAGATTTCTGCCATAAAGCGTAACATTGAACCTGCTTCCTCATGCATACCAGTAATACCAAACACGTCGTCGTAACCGGCATGGGTATCATTACCGCTATCGGAGAGTCTATTCCTGCATTCCAAAAAGGGCTCTTTGAAGGTAAATGTGGTATCGGGCCGGTATCGCTGTTCGATACCACAGGTTTTCCCTGCCAAACAGCAGCACAGGTTGAAAAAAAGGATCTGGAAACCGGTCTTACCGCCCGACACATAAAACGCGTTTCCCGCTGCGACCTTTTGGGTTTGATCGCTGCACAAGAAGCGATGTCCGATGCTGGTCTAAATTTAGAGCAATGTCATCGAGATAACATCGGTGTGATCATAGGGGGTGGAGCCGGCGGTATGCGTTCTTGGGAAGAATATCGACGAACACAGTGGATGGGAAATGCCCGGCCGCGACCGTCTTTGCTCCTCCCTTCGGCATCATGCACCCTAACCGACCTCATTGCCTATCGCTATCGATTGACAGGATCCAGGGCCACCATTTCCACGGCATGCTCTTCGAGTAGCACATCGATCGGTTATGCCTTTGACCTTGTTAAGTCTGGCGTTCATCCAATTGTTGTGACAGGGGGGAGTGAAGCGCTTTCGGAGTTAACCTTTGCCGGGTTCAATGCCTTAAGGGCGATGGATCCCGAATTTTGCCGTCCCTTTGATAAAAACCGGCAAGGCTTATCTTTGGGAGAAGGAGCTGCCGTTTTCATCCTGGAAGAACTTGGGCATGCCCAAAAAAGAGGAGCCACCATTTATGCGAAGGTACTCGGTTATGCCATTAACGCAGACGCCTTTCACATGACGGCTCCTGATCCTGATGCAAAAGGCATGAGTAAAGTGATGGAAAAGGCCCTTAATATTGCCGGCGTTAGTACAGATCACATCGATTACATCAATGCACATGGCACCGCAACCCAAATGAATGATTATACGGAAACCCAAGCCATCAAGCGCGTTTTTGGCGAGGAAAAAGCCCGGGACCTTGCGATAAGTTCAACAAAGTCCATGGTCGGCCATTGTTTAGGGGCAGCTGGCGCCGTCGAGGCGGCGGCAACGGTTCTGGCGATATACCGGCAGGCTCTTCCGCCGACCATACATCTGGACGAACCGGATCCAGATTGCGATCTTGATTATGTGCCGAATCGTTCCAGAGCAAAAGAGATTCGTTTCGCTTTGAGCAACTCTTTTGCGTTTGGAGGGAATAATACTTCCGTCGTTTTTGGCAGAGCCGACCTGGATATGTGAGGGAACCTTTAGAAAACTACAGGAAAGAGGGCTTCAGGTTTTTTATGACAGGAGATATCTTTTTCGTTTACGATAACGTTACCCAGTGACCCCATATTTATGATTTTCAAAAAAATGGATTTTGTTTTGCAGAAAAGAAGCCCAAATCATAAATAAGGGGTCACACGGCTAAGACAAGATTGATATCGACTGGAAGAAAATGCCTGAAGCCCACACATATGAAATCAACCCGAACGTTTTGAAAAGTAACCATATGAGGAAATAGTTACTTAAAATGTCAGACATCGTCATCACCGGTATTGGCGTTATCAGTCCTATGGGCGTTGGTCGTGAAGCATTCTGGGACAGCTGTCGAAAGGCGCGTAGCGGCATACAAAAAATCGTCAATTTCGAGACCCGTTCCTTTCGCTCCAATATTGCCGGTTGGGTTGAAAATTTTAATGCAAAGGATTATATGCCAGCAAGGGTATATCGACGAATGAGTCGGGTTTCCAGGATGGCTGTAGCCGCTAGCATTGAAGCCTTAGAGGACAGTAAACTTGCACTTGATACCATTGACAAAGATAGAGTCGGCGTCATTATCGGGACAGCATACGGCAGCAGTTCGCATGTGGAAGATTTTTTTGTAAGCCTTCTCAAAGACGGGCCTCGCGGGGCCCAACCGTTCTTATTTCCGGAAACCGTGCCCAATGCCCCTGCCAGTCACATTTCAATGGTCCATGGGATCACGGGCCCCAACACGACATTTTGCCAAAACGATATTTCAGCGGAAAATGCTATTTTATATGCGGTTAACCTGCTGTCTCAAGATATCGTAGATGTTGTTTTGGTCGGCGGTGCCGATGAGCTGACCGCCATGCAATACGGCTGTTATGACGCCTTAGGCGTATTAAATAAAATCAAGGCAGAGAATGATGTTCCGGTAACACCCGTGTCCGGTGGCGGTCTTGTTCTCGGCGAAGGCGCCGGGATATTAATCATGGAAAAAAGCGATACTGCCAAAAACCGCCAAGCGCCCATTTACGGTACCCTTAAGGCAGGGGTAAATACCGGCGGCACAACATCCATCGGACGCTACGAGGTGGAAGGGGCGCAAACGTTTCGGGCCATATCCCTGGCTATTGAACATGCCGGAATCAATAGGAACGAGACTGAAAAACAGATCGATATCATTGATGTGTCTGCAAACTTTTCTTCGGAATTGGATCGAATGGAATATGACCAATTAAAAAAAATATTCCCAAAACATATCGACAATCTTATGGTAACCCCACTGAAATATCTTATGGGCAATTTTGGCGGAGCCGGAGCTATTCGGGTCGCTGCTGTACTTCTCAGCCTGCGCCGCCAGTTACCTCTTCCTTCAATCAACGTTTGCACATTGAAGGGAGAACCACCTTATGGTACACTCAATTGGCATATTCCCCCTGCCCGTAAACTCCAAACCGCTCTGATGACGTCGTCCACATTTGGCGGGGGCAATTGTAGTCTGGTCTTTACTTGTCCTCCGGCAGGTTCCAATAAAAAATGAAGGTTCTTCTCATATCGCCAAACATAGAGTCACTTCCTGATCCGGTATTTCCCATCGGGCTGGCCTATATCACCGCCGCCTTAAAGCAGCATAACATCCGTTATCAGGTCTTAGACTTGTGTTTTGTCGAAGACTATGATGCTGTGATTGT
>CP070768.1:1406648-1412148 GCA_020345745.1 Desulfobacterales bacterium | reverse complement strand
TTCTGGAGAAAAAGCAGCAGATGATCAACCGCATCGACCCGGGCTTCCGTTTCGCTTGCCGATTCAATGGCTGTTGTAAATATCTCTACATAAAGCGCTGCGGCATCCGGTCCTTTTGGATGATTTTTAAGCAAATGAAAATAATCGAGGGAATAGCCCCTGGCCTCCTTTACAATAAACTGCCAGTTTCGATACGGATGCGACAGCTCTTTTAAAAAGGTGTTAAACGCCTCCATAATGCCGAAATATTTGGACATTGCATCCTGAAGGATGGAATATTTGGCGTCAACAGTAACGTCAACGTGGTAATCGGCGATATTAACCTCAAGGGCTTTTGATTTTATCATCAAATCCCTCCCACATAATTGTCGATTGATGATTGTCGATTTAATGATGTTAAGTGCTCAATTATCAATTATTTAGCCAATTATGTCAATCAACAATCGACAATCACTGCAAGCCATCTCAAAAGTACAGATTACGTTCAAGGACAAGGCGCGAGCCGATGAAAAAGCGCAGCATACACGGAAGTATGTGAGCATTTTGAAGAAGCTCGCAACACCGTAATTGAGCGTCAGATGTGTTTTTGAGACGGCTTGTAATAAAAAAGCCCCTCCCTGTCAGGGGAGAGGCTCTTTATTGTTGTGAGTGATTTTTAGATTATAACTCAAGCCATGAATCAGAGTACAACGATTTACCAAGAATCACATTTGTGGTCTTGACATAATCTTGCATCTCTTTTGAAAGGCTCTCCATATCTTGTTCTTCACCGTCCATAACGGCGTATATTATATCTACGATATCCTGGCGTTCTCCCCGGGCGATGGCGATCAGCTGGTCATCCAACGGATCAGCAATCACGGATTCCATTCCGTATTTCTGCAGCATGACCATATAGGTCTGATTCAGAATGGGACGCAGATGTTCCGGCGGACCGTTGGAAATGTTTGAAAGACCGCAGGTGCTCCTTGCTCCGGGAGCAATGTCCTGCAGCATTCCCTGGAATTCCATCAAGCTAATAGCCTGTGGCTGCTGAATGTTCACCGGGGTGACGATACCATCCACCCAGATCTTCTCATTCGGGATGCCGGCTTCATTGGCTGTGTAGAGAAGCTCAACACAAAGGGCAGCGCGTTCATTTTCGTCCCGCGGCAGGCCCTCAGGACCCCACAACAAGGCAACAAATTCGGCACCGTGTTCCGCAGCCATCGGGATCATCTTCTCATAACGTTCCGGTCGGCACATGATCGAATTGACAATCGGTGTTAGCTTACATACCTTGAGGGCGGCTTCAATAGCCTCGATATTCGATGTGTCCAATAACAGTGGGATATCGTCTACCACCTCTTGAACCACCTCAACCACCCAGGGCATGAGCTCGTGCCCGTCCTTTTTGGCCGGTCCGAGGTTGATGTCGATATAATCCATCCCTTTTTCTTTTTGAAAAAGGACCTCCTCCTGAATCGGCTTGGGGTCTCGCTCTTTGAATGCCTTACCGATCTTTTTAGATATTACGTTTAAACTTTCACCTAAAAGTAGCATACAACCTCCCTTCTTTACCGGCAATTGCCTAATGTTACCGGGGCATGACCCCCGCCCGTATCTACTTTGTCTTAAGAAACGCCGGTATATGGGCTGCTTCTCTCGGTCCAACGGTAATTGTCCAGCCAGGTAGTTCTTCTTCAACGTCACCAGCAATTGCAGCCGCATAACCCGGAATAATCAATTCCGTGTGCTTGACTTTATCCATAATGCCACACTTTTTAACAAACAAGCCGACATCATCACCGGAAAACTTTCCGGCCGCCCAAGCAGTGAGCACTGAGAGGCCTTCGGCTTCCTTAATGAGAAGCCAAGAAGGTACCTTGCTCCCCTCAATCTCACCAGAAACGATAAAATAGGTCAAGGCAAAATTGGTGGTTACCATCACCGGAGAGCTTTCATCCGGACTGCCGATCTCATAGATGCCTTCGGTCACCGTCATGGGTCGTTGCGGATCGGTGAAGATGTTCAACCGTTCAAGCAACAGCGGAAAAATCGACTCCCCGGTAAAATCGGAAAGAATGGTAATGCCGCCGTACTTGGCGATGTGCATGGCAGCGATCAAGGTTTCCATATCAAGATTTGACGCCATCTCACACGGGAAGGTAATGGTAGGAAAGCCGAGCGACCGGTTCAAGGATTTGAGCGCCTCCCGGCGTATAATGATCTGATCTTCAAAGGACTGCTTGATCTCTCTGGCCCCTGAATCGAGCACCAAGTCTTTGAGTCCCATGTCGGACAGTTTGTCGGTCAAGGGAGTCAACCCTGCAACAGAGTCGGCCTTGACTGCCAAAGGCAAGCCGTTCTCTTTGGCGATGGCGCCAAAATCGTCGATGTTACTCTCCGTAGCGGCATACATCAGGGGTCTTTTGAACTTACAGGCTTCGATACCCGCCGCCATTACCTCTTTATCTTCTGACATTAATATTAAATTAAATTCCGAGGTTTCTGCGATCGTTTGTGCCGCCCCTGCAAATGCATCTTTATCCCCGTTGACGTCTTTTAAGGCCACGAGCTCGGGTTTCAAATTAAATCCGACTCTCTCAAATTGAAACGCATTCCATGCTTTCAGTTTGGCCTCAAGATCAGATGCAGAAATGTCGGAACTCACCATCGCTCCGATGGGCGTCTGGTTGTAAAAAGTCTTTTCATGGCGATACAGCACGGTTTCACCACCGGTTTTGGCCTCACGGACCCCTTTTCCAAGGGCAACCGGCCGGATGGGGGGTGCTGAAGCCTCAGCAAGCTGTTCCTTCGCCTCATCAGAAACATACGGACAGGCGTCGAGTTCAGCCTTACCAGATGCCAGATTCATAGCAAAAGCAAGACAGGTGGGCACACCACATTCCTTACAGTTGGTTTGCGGTAGGAGTTTGAAAATCTGAATACCGGTTAATGCCATAATTGTCTCCTTATTCTAAATTTTCGTCGTGTTTAGGTTTTGGCGTTAATGTAAATTCAAAACCCAACACGTAAAACCTTCGTTAAGTTTTAAAAGTGTCGTATTTACAAATCGTTAGGTTAGTTAACCGATCTATCCACCCATGCGGTTAAAGGAACGGGATCTGGCCCGCTCCTTTAACCCGTGTCGTTCGACTATCCGATAATCGGATCCATCTCAAGCGCCGGATGTCCAACCTTTTGGAGAAATTCCAACACCTCTTCTTCGGTGGTTCCAACGGTTTCGTCGGCAATCTTGTCATACAGGTCCGGAACGCCAAGCTCTTCACCACGCTTTTCAAGCCGTTCTTTGATCTCTTCCTTGAGAATCTTGGGCATCCAGACCAGACGCAGCAGTCCGCCGTCTCCTGAAATAAACTTACGTTGGGTAATGTTGAACTTTGAATGGCCCACAAAACCCGGCGAAGAAGCCCCACCGCCCATAACGCCGGCCAGAGTGGTAAACTTCATGCCGCAGGGCGTCTCGCCTGAGTATTCCCTGTTTACCGTCATAACACCATTGCAGGTCGGCAGCAAAGCAGCAATCGCTTCACAGCACCCGCAGGTGGTCATGGGATCGTGCACCATGGAATAAAAGTTATAATGGGTGTGGGCGCCCCTGGAGGCACCTTGGAGAAAGTCATTGATGCCTTTCCACTGGCCTAGTAACGGATCCAGGCACTCACCCTTTTCAATGGGCTGGTTGGGTCCGGTGGGGTTGATTTCAAAGGATGCCTTGCAATCCATCCAGTTGTAAGCACCGCAGAGGCCGGTTCGCTCCGGACTTACCGTACAGACGTGGCTGGGTGCGAAAGACTGGCAGAGGGTACAAGAGTAATAAATTTCCTCTTCCTCGTCGGTCATGGTCTCGACACGCTCATCCCGCACCTTGTACTCACCCTTTGCCCTCTTGGTCAGCTTATCCACATCCTCTTGCTTGGTGTAAAGGGTTACCTGGACCTTGTCCACGATCTTGGTGAAATCCTGGTGGAACTTGGCATGCAGGACAACACCGATATCCTTTAGGGTAAAGCCCTTTTCAACAGCTGCTTTGCTGATGCGGAACCAGGCAATATCCCGCTGGCCGATATGCATGATCCCCTGGATATAATTCACCAGGTGGTGGATCTGGCGTTCCAGGATCGGTTCAAAATCTTCCTGGAACTCCCGTCCGGCGATCTGAACGTAGACGCCCAATGGAAAAGCGCTGCGCTCTTCAAAATCGGCAATGTCAGGACCGACCACTTCGACCTTGCCGTCGTCAATATCGCCCATCTCCGCCATCTTGCACAGCTCGGTAGCCTGCGACTTACCGCCGCCGCATTGGACATAAAGGTCCTTGCCTCTGACTCGCTCACCTTCAAAAGCCGGACCAAAGGAGAGGGGGATGTCGATTTCCGTGACCGAAACTTTGAGGCCGCGGACCTCAACCGACTTCTGGCAGATCTCCTCATGGGGCACATTGGCCACCACATGCTCGTAGGTGCAAATACCGGTGGGCAGAATCTCGGGAATATCCGTATCCGCAAGGGTCGGGAAACCCCAGTTGACACATCCTGCTGCTGCCGCACCCCACTGGGTTCCGACTTCACCAAAAGCATTCACAAACGCAAATATCCGGTTCTTGTTGTAAACCAGAATTTTTTTGTAGTCGCCGGCCTGAACGCCACCAAAAGCCATGGCTGCGCGATTGGCAAAACCCAAGGCAAATACGGCAGACGATATGTATGGACCAAACGGTACGATGCGGGTATTCCAACCGACCTGTACACCTGCTTCGATAAGCTGCTCGATAACAGAAGTGCCGTTGTGGCCGGATGCGCAGAAGATATACAGATTTTTCAACTGGTAATCTTCAACGATCATTTTAGCGGTTTCCGGGTCGGGACAGGCACCGACGATGGCTGCAAAACCGGGTGCGCTTCCATCCACGAACTCCACCCCTCTTTTCCGAAGAATGGTATCATCGGCAGGTCCGAGCCAGATTTTACCGGCATCGGTATCCGGGTCTTCGTGTGGGTAGTAAAATTCAGGATCAACAACACTGCGGATGCCTTCCTTGATCTCAAAGGCGAGAATGGTTGCCATACCTGCATCCAGAAGTGGTCCCAGATACGGCAGATGGTGTACCCTCTTGACATGAGGGGGAAGAAGTCCGCGTGCAAATTGCATGGGTAGTTGCAAATCCTCCAAAGTCTTAACCTTATGACCCAATAGGGAATAGATCACCGGCAGAAAGTAACCCGTGTTCGGGAACTCGACCTTGGTATCTGCATTATAGGTTTCGAGAGCGTTTCTTAATTCTCCCTCAACCTCTGAAACAACATTATAGCCGCCTTGAATGGCAGCAAATGCTACTAGCTTTGACTTTCTTTCCTCGTTCGTTGAGGATTGATTGTTACCTCATTATGTAATCCATTCTGTATCATTAGGCGGACAGGTATGAAGCGTCCATTTTCTGTCGATCTTCCATATCCATGAGCACTCTTTCTCTGGCCTTGTCGATGCCAAGCTCCTT
>CP070768.1:1398835-1406548 GCA_020345745.1 Desulfobacterales bacterium | reverse complement strand
CCCTTCAACCTATAAAAATCGGAGCTCGAAATTTTCAAGGTTTCGGTTCGAAATCATTGCCCTTGTGATATCATCAATAAACGGAAAGATGTGAGATGGTGATATGTAATAGATATTTTGACGGTGTCAGATTTAGTCCCATCTAAAATTTTGAGATGTAAGATCGAGTCTCGGCTTTTACAATTATCTTATATAATTAATAGAATTCCTTAACTTTAGCTCACTTCAAACTTTAGTTCATTTCAAACTCTTGCATCGATTCTTCAGCAAAACAAAATATCTATGGCCTAGTCCTAAGGGTTTTCTATACAGAATAAGTTTTATGCATTCATTAGATCTTCAATGTCGTCGGCTTCAATAGGAATATTTTCCGTAAGATCAACCGGACCATCATTGGTCAGCAATATGTCATTTTCAAGCCGAATTCCGATGGATTCTTTTTTAATGTAAATCCCCGGCTCACAGGTAAATACCATTCCTTGTTCAAATTTACGATATTTGTTTCCGTAGTCATGCACATCCAGTCCGAGATGGTGGGATGCCCCATGCATAAAATAGGTCTTATAGAGCGGTTCTTCTGGGTTCTGGTTTTTTACGTCTTTTGCATCCAGCAATCCCAAACCGATCAACTCGTCTTCCATGATATGGCCGACTTCTTTATGGTATTCTTCAAGGGTATTCCCCGGTCTTAGCATCTTAATTAACGCCTGTTGTACGCGTAAAACCGCATGATAGACTGCTTTTTGTCGTGGGGTGAATTTACCGTTTACAGGGACTGTGCGCGTAAGATCTGAGGCATAATTGGCGTATTCTGCACCAAAATCCATAAGCAAAAGATCCCCGTCTTTGCACTTTCTATTGTTTTTAACATAATGCAGAATGCATGTGTTGGGTCCGGAAGCAATAATCGGTGCAAAGGCCGATCCTCGCGACCGGTGCGATAAAAACTCATGATATATTTCAGCTTCGATTTCAAACTCCCACACCCCGGGTTTGATAAACCTGAGCGCCCGTCGAAATGCCTTTTCAGTAATGCTGCAGGCCTGTTTGATCAATTCTATTTCGATGCTCGATTTAACCGCCCGTAAATCGTGCATAATGGGTGCCAACCTGTCATACTTATGCAAGGGATACGTTGCGATACACCATTTTATAAAACGGGCATCTCTCGTTTCCACGACAATCTCTGCCCGCAAGTGCTCATTGGTGTTTAGGTAAAGACGCTCAGCCTCAAAAACCAAGTTTTTAAAAACCCTCTCAAACTCCTTTGTCCAATGGATGGTTTGGATACCTGAAATTGCTGTGGCTTCTTCTTTGGAATATTTTGATCCCTGCCAGGTGACGAGCTCCTCATTGGTTTCTCGAACAAACAGCACCTCTTTGTTCTTATCTTCTCTAGCATCAGGAAAAATAACCAGAATGCTCTCCTCCTGATCGATGCCGCTCAGGTAAAAAATATCTGTGTTCTGAATAAAGGATCGGGTACCATCAGCACTGGTAGGCATAATATCATTTGCGTTCAAAACAGCCAAAGACTTGGGTTTTAGTTTTTCGGCCAATCGTTGTCGGTTCTGAATAAAAAGATTTTTATCAATCGGTAAATATTTCATGCGCTTTTCCCTTGTACTTTTTGAAAGAGTAGATTAAAAATAGCCGATTTTCTTATAAACCCTGTTAAGGCGTAAAATGATTATACCAGTAAATAAGGATACGAGGCAAATTCAAAAGTAAAAAACCTGAGACAAAGTTTCCCATGCATGAAAAGTTAATTGAAACCATAAAACTTAAAAACCGTATGCGGTTGGACATTTTTGACTGCTCCAGAAAGTTGGCTGGCGACCGATGGCTCATAAAGCTGGTTGCCAGATTGAAAATTCCGGTTTCAGAAGTGCTATCTCAAAACATTTCCTACTCAAAGGAAGCCATCAAAGAAATAAAGAAAGCCCTCGGTGAGCAAGTATTTTTTGAGCAAAAAAGAGAACGATTCTTTATCGATGAAACCGAAAAAGCAACCATATTTAAAGAATTATATGATAGCTTTATGACAAGCACGTTGGATTATCTGGCGAATGATGCATTTCCGGAAAAATATGTATTAAAAAAATTCAGAGAAAAGGTAGAAAAGGATGCCTTTTATCACTAAAAAATTAAACGGCATTATATGACAAACCTATTTTTTTGAGGTCAATTGATGGAGTATCAGTTTTGCCCTTTTTGCGGAAAACGATTACAAAGCAAACGCAAAGATGATAAAAAGCGGTTGTATTGTGAACCTTGCCAGTTGACACACTATAAAAATCCAACGGTTGGCGTCGCGGTTGTCTTGCTTAGAGATAATACCATACTCATGGTAAAGCGACACGGATCATACGAAGGTATGTGGTGTATCCCTTGCGGACATGTCGAATACGATGAAGAAGTCCGAGAAGCAGCCAAGCGTGAATTCAAAGAAGAAACAGGCTTGGAGGTGGACGTTGGTGACGTTGTAGCAGTTCACTCTAATTTTCACGATTTAGACAATCAGACCGTTGGGATATGGTTTTGGGGAAAACATACCGGTGGTGAACTCAAAGCCGGTTCTGATGCCAGTGAAGCAAGATTTTTCCCTTTGGACCAATTGCCCGAAAAAATGGCATTTCCAACGGATCTGCTGGTGTGTGAGCAACTCAAATCATTAACCCTATGGTGATAATGCCGAAAGGTGACACATGACGATTCAAAAACTAATCAAACAAGACTTATCTGCCGCCATAAAAGCAAAAGATCATCAAAAAAAAGATGCGCTTCGCGTGATAATGGGAGAGTTCGGACGGCTCGATAAAAAGGAGGTTGCAGATAACGAAGCCGTTAAGATTATGATCAAATTAATGAAATCTGAAAAAGAGCTGTTGGAAAAAAAGGGGGAAAAAACAGATTCTGAGTTCATAAGAATAATTGAAAACTATTTGCCGAAAAGGGCAGCTGCAGAAGAGATTGCCCAATGGATTGAACAAAATATCGATTTTTCCGAATTTAAAAACAAAATGCAAGCCATGGGTATCATCATGAAGCATTTCGGAGCATCGGCAGATGGCAATGAAGTTAAGAAGATTTTACAGAACATGTAACCATCCCTATCCTTCAACCCGTTCGACATCCGCTGTTTCAGCTTCATCTTTAGCTGTCTCTGCAAACTGTTCGATAATCTTCAAATACATGTTTTGGGGGTATAAGCCGGTCATAGAGAAAACGATTTCCTTATTTTTAATAAAAGCAACATGCGGAATACCGGTGACCCGAAATGAATACATGAGTTCGCTGTTCCGATCGGTATTTATTTTGTAAGCTGTCACCTTGTCGCTGTTTTCTCTGGCAATTTTTTCAAGAATGGGATGGAGCTCTTTACAGGCAGCACACCAGTCCGCGTAAAATTCAAACATCAAAAGCTGCTCTCCTGATTTTTCCCAAATTTGGTTAAAATGCTCTGTATTATCGATATCGATAATCACTGAGTCGGTAGCTGACATTCGGGCGTTTTTGCCCGACTGACTGTCACATGATGACAGCAAAAAAAAGGATAATGCTGCAAATATCAAGCAGAAAAATCGTATCAAACCGGAATTGTATCGGTTATACTGTTCCATGTTGCCGTACTGTCCCTGAACCATGTAAATGCCTGCGAAAAGAACATGTCAATCGCTTAAATTGGCTAAAGAAAACGTTTTAATCAGAACTCATTTGTGACAATTGCTATGATACATTGATGGACGCCATTGATCAACGTATATGATCGGACATACTATAAATACCTTGAGTTAAAAACAAAATAACGTTATAATACAGTTACATATCCTGGCAAGTGGTAATTTTTATGAACAGCCCAAAATTTTTTGATCAACATATGACACGATCGGGTACCCATTACTTTCTCAGCGTCATTGCCTTTTTAGCTTTCAACGTGTTGACAATGGCTTTACCTCTTTACGCAGATATATATACGTACACAGATAGCCAGGGCGTCAGGCATTTCACAAACGTCCCCACATCATCAAAATATAAGATCTACATTAAAGAAAAATCCAGGCAATCTGTTAACACCTATGAAACCGACAGGTATGATGATCTTATAACAAAAGCGTCTAATAAATATGGGGTTTCTTTTTCTTTATTAAAAGCGCTGATTAAAACGGAATCGGATTTTGATCCTTGGGCAGTATCAAAGGTGGGTGCAAAAGGTCTGATGCAAATTATGCCTGAAAATCTTAAAAGGCTAAATATTAATGATCCTTTTGATCCACGGGAAAATATTATGGGGGGTACGCTGTATTTAAAACAACTCATAAAGCGTTTTAATGGTAAACTTTCTTTGGCTCTTGCCGCGTATAATGCAGGTCCCAAAATGGTCGAAAATTATCAACGGATTCCCCCATTTCCGGAAACTGAAGACTTTGTAAAAAAGGTCATGAAATATTACGCTGTCTTCAAAAAAGGATAACAGTCGTAAGCATTCAAAAACTTCGGGCAATAGGGCTTTATGGCTTTTTATGAAACAAGATATCCTTTTCGTTTGCTACAACGTTACCCAGCACCCCTACATTTATATTTTTTTTTAAACCCTGATTTGGTTTTGCAAAAAAGAGGCACAAATCATAAATATTGGGTCATTCAGCTAAAATATGATTGATATCGACTGGAATAAAAAGCCTAAATCCCTTACGTGTGAGATCAATCCGAGCTTATTGATAAGTTTCTAACAGTTCTCTTAATGTCATTTTGAAAAGATTAAATCTCCATCGACCACCGATCCTTCCTTGACAACCGCCTGCGATTCACCTTTGTTCTCGATGACAATCCTGCCCTTTATGGTCACGTTGTTCTCAAAACAGACATCTCCGATAACAGTTAGAGATTCACAATCGAGCAGGGATGGGACGCCATGAGCAAACCTCTCATTAAAAAAATCTATCTTACCGAAGTATTTTGGGTCTAGATCAATTGTGATTTCGCCTGAACATCGATTTGGACTCAATATAAAACGATTATCTTTATATATGAAGTTGTCGGATCTGATCATTAGAAGATCGTTACATTTCTTGACAGGTAAGAAACGAGCGGACGGAACTTTAATCACCGTTGCGCCTTTGAAAAGAGATATGGCAGCTCCCATGGCCGTTTCAATCTGATAAACCTTAGGACTCATATCATCTCGCGGATCAATGGTTTTGGGGTTCCGAATCATGGGAAGGTTGACGGTTCCATGGGTCTTAATCAGCTTCTCAAGATGGACAAGGTCTATCCAGATGTTGTTTGTGTTGAAAAATCCATAAAGGTTGATATCTTGGAACGCTTGCAGCTCATCCTCCGGGCACTGGGCCGACTCTCGCAAAATCAGGTGCCCGTCGACATGCCTGGCGATGTGCCCACCCTTTATATCTGCTGGTGTTCGTGGTGCGACTTCCATCATGAAAGGGAAATTATTTTCAGAAAAATACCCCAAAAGCGCTTCATCTATGGTCGCACCCAAGTTGTCCGAGTTTGAAATAAACGCATAACGAATCCCTTTTTGAAGAAGGGTTGTCAGCACTCCTGATGCATAAATGGCGGAATAAATATCACCGTGTCCCGGAGGATTCCACTCCAAATCCGGGTTCTTCGGCCAAACCGCAGGCTCAAAGCCATCTTGCAGAATTTTGGGAAACTTATTCTGCAAGAACGATAATGGAAATTCTTTTGGTTTTATTCTCGAAAGGGCATGAAGTGTGTCCTCATGCGTGCTGAAGCTGTTCATAAAGGCAAGCTTCACAGGTGGCGTTTCCGCCTGCGTCATTATGATCTCAAGGAACGTTTTACCTTCCTTTACTTCTAAAAGGGACTTGGCCTTAGCCAGGCCCATGCTTGTACCGAGGCCGCCGTTTAGTTTAATCATGATGGTATTTTTGAGTACGCTTTGTCCGGCAGCGGCATATTGTTGGACATCACTTGCGTCTTCCACCTCATCTGAAGAGACAGGCCCTATCTCTTTACCTGAAATAAGACCCGTCTCATTTGCTATCAATTTATGATAATAAAATTTAAACGTATCGATAACAACAGGATGAAGCCCTGCATTCTCCATCTTTTCGATAAAGGCAGTTAGATGACCGGCTGAGTTCGAATGTTTCAACTTAAATAACACCTTTCTATATTTAAACAGATTCAATCCACCCAAAAAGATCTTCTGCTTTGCCATACTGCATGTCTGAAATCGCCCCAAAGAATTTCTTCGCCATAGGTCCCACCCCGCCGCCACCGATGGTCATCACTTTGTCTCCATACTTGATTTCCCCCACCGGCGAAATGACTGCTGCAGTTCCTGAACCAAAAATTTCTTCAAGCTTCCCTGAAGCATGGGCATCTATTATTTCATCCATGCCGATTTTTCTTTCAGCAACGCTTAAATTCCATGCTTTTGCCAAGGCAACGACGGCATCTCTGGTAATACCGTGAAGAATGCTTCCATCTAGCACGGGGGTTATGAGTTCACCATCTATGACAAAAAATATGTTCATGGCACCCACTTCCTCGACGTATTTCTGTTCAATTCCGTCAAGCCACAGCACCTGGGTATACCCCTGTTTATGGGCCTGTTCAGCCGCAAACAAACTTGCAGCATAGTTCCCCGGGGTTTTTGCCTCTCCAACCCCGCCTCGAACGGCCCGAACATGGTCTTTTGTAACCAAGATTTTCACCGGATTGAAGCCTTCTGCGTAATAGGCGCCCACCGGCGAAAGAATAATGAAAAACCGATAGGTGTGGGACGCACGAACACCCAAAAACGGATCGGCGGCATAGATTGTGGGACGAATATAAAGGGACGTCCCCGGAGCGCTCGGCACCCAATCTTTTTCAATAACTAGGAGCTGTTTGAGAGCGTCAAGAGCAAATGCCTCGTCAATCTGGGGAATGCAGATGAGACGACATGAATTGTTCATTCGTTTAAAATTATCTTTGGGTCGAAAAAGCTGGACAGCACCGGCTTCCGTTCTAAATGCCTTGAGTCCTTCGAATACACCCTGTCCATAATGCAGGACCATGGTGGCCGGATCCATGTCAATGGAAGCATACGGTTCGACGCGAGGATTATGCCATCCATTTTCCGGACTGTAATCCATGTTAAACATATGATCCGTAAAAATCGTTCCAAAGCCGAGTTTTGCTTCATCAGGTTTTGTTTTAAACTGCTCTGCCTTTGTGATGGTCAACTGCATTTCAACCTCCTCCAAAAATCTTTAAATGATTTATTTCTCACGAGCATTGCTCTTCCACAGCATAAGCCCTGTTGAATTGTCGTAAACTCTCACCAACGGTTTTCCGGTTAATTCCTGCAGGTCAATTTCTCCTGCAAAAATGATGGTGTCTGAAAAAAGATGACCGCCTGAAAGTTTTCCATTTGTATCACTCAAAACAATATGGGAATGTACGGCAGGTTTCCCGTCGACGATTGAAACATTACCCGTACACGTGACGATTTCGAAAGGGGCCTCTTCTTTTATCGTTACATAAACGTGTTGTTTTTGATCATATACTCCGAAAGTAGCAGACGATACAGCACCCACTACAAAAAACCTGGCCATTTGTATTGACGCGTCTTTGCAAAAGTTCTCGATAGATGTTATCAGATCCATTCCATGGGGAAGGGGTCCTACAAACCGTCTTCCAGATTTATATTCGGTACAGGTTAGTTTCGTCACAATT
>CP070768.1:1388429-1398735 GCA_020345745.1 Desulfobacterales bacterium | reverse complement strand
CTGGTTGAAAAACCGATGACAACGACCCTTGAGGAGGCTGATGAACTGGTTCGGCTCTCGGAATCAAAGGGGCTTATTTTACAGGTTGGGCATCTTGAGCGATTTAATCCGGCTGTCGTTGCTTTGCAGGGTGTTGTTGCAAAGCCGCTTTTTATTGAGTCACACCGACTAAGCATTTACAAGGAGCGTAGCACTGACGTCAGTGTTGTGCTTGACCTTATGATACATGATATCGATATTATTTTAAACTTTGTTAGGTCGGAGATTGACAAAATTCATGCAGCGGGAGCTCCTGTAATTTCTGAGCATGTTGACATCGCCAATGCGCGCCTGCAATTTAAAAACGGTTGTGTTGCCAATGTAACAGCCAGCCGCATATCAACAAAAAATGAAAGAAAAATCAGGTTGTTTCAAAAAGATGCATATGTGTCTGTAGACTTTGCAAATCAAAAAATTACCGTTATTAAACAAAACGACCAAATTGAAAGCGGCTTGATACCCGGGATGGATATCAAACAGTTAAGTTTTGCTAAGAGTGACGCACTGGAAGATGAACTAAAATCCTTCGTTAAAGCGGTAGAAAAGCGCACAACCCCGGAAGTGACAGGGCGCATGGGACGTGATGCCCTAAAAATAGCTTTGAGTATTATGAGTCAAATCAGCTATACTAGCAGCCGGTTTTTAGATGAATAACCGTATGAACCAGCGTTCCTCAAAGAGAAAAAGTATTATGATCATCGCTGGCGAAACTTCAGGCGACCGCCACGGATCAAAGCTGGTAAATGCCATGCGCAGAAGAGATCCGGCGCTTTCTTTTTGCGGAATCGGTGGACCGGCGCTGAGGAATGAGGGTGTCAAAATATTTGCCGATGCTTCTGATATTGCCGTAGTGGGAATAACAGAAGTTTTTTACAAAGTAAAGAGTATCCTTAAGGGCATTGCCCTTGCCAAAAAGACCCTTAAAACACTGCATCCTGATCTACTGATTTTGATCGATTTTCCAGATTTTAACCTTAATGTCGCCGCCACGGCCAAAAAGCTTGGGATATCGGTACTCTATTATATCAGCCCCCAGATTTGGGCCTGGAGGCCCGGTCGTGTAAAAAAGATCGGTGAACTGGTTGACCATATGGCGGTGATCCTACCTTTTGAAGAAGACCTATACAGGAAGCATAACATTCCAGTGACATTTGTAGGGCATCCGCTACTCGATAATCATTTTCCTATAGAAGATAAAGTCGTGAACGAGCCAGCAGAAGTTGTTCCGGTAATTGGTCTCCTTCCCGGCTCTCGGGACCGGGAGATTGCTAGACATCTTCCGGTTATGCTTGATGCAGCCCAGATTTTACTTAAAAGGATGAAAAACCTAGAATTTATTATTTCACTCGCACCTGATTTGGAAAAATCGTACGTGGAAGACATCGTTAGGAAACACAAGAATGAGGCGGATTTTGAACTGGTAGACTACCATGTGGAGGAGGTTTTAAAAAGGAGCAGTTTTGTTATCGCTGCATCCGGTACCGTGACCTTGGAATCTGCAATTTCCGGCACACCAATGGTCATTATTTACAAAGTCTCTCCAATAAGCTACTGGCTGGGTAGGATTATGGTGCAAGTCAAACATGTCGGCTTGGTCAACATTATTGCCGAAAGGGAAGTTGTCCCTGAGTTGCTGCAAGACGACGCATCTCCCGACAGGATAGCAGATACAGTCTTTGACATTTTGAGTGACGCTTCTAAACTCGAAAAACTAAGAAACGAACTACTGAATGCAAGAAATGCACTAGGAGGTCCGGGTGCTTCAGAACGTGTTGCAGATATAGCTGTTGGTATGTTGCCATCATGAAAAAATCGTCAAAAACAATCATAAGAGACAGGCATAGACGCTTACTATCGCTTATTAAGGACCAATGGTTCAGGCTATTTTTAGCCATGGTGAGCATGCTGGTAATCGCTTTTGCAAATTCAGCCATCCCTTTTCTGATTAAGCCGGTTATTGATGACATCTTTATTAATAAAGACGCCAAGATGCTTAGGTTAATCCCTTTAGCGGTCATAACGATTTATTTGCTACGTGGTCTTGCCACCTATTGGCAGGAATACCTGATGAATTATGTGGGACAGAATGTCATCAGACGCCTGAGAAACCGTCTCTATGATCGCATTCAGGATCTTCCTATTGCGTTTTTTCAAAGAAAAAAGACCGGTGTGCTGATGTCAAGGGTTACCAATGATGTCAATGTTATTAATCATATGGTTTCTTCTGCGGTTACCGGATCACTGAGGGATTTATTTACTGTGGTGGGGTTAACAATCGTCATCTTCTATCGTGATTGGAAGATGGCCTTGATTGCCATTGTCGTTCTACCAATGGCCTGGTTTCCGATTATAGCATTGGGAAGAAAGGTTCGCCGAATTACGACAAATGCACAGGAGGCAATGGCTGATTTTACCGCTTATCTGCATGAAACCTTTGCGGGGAACAAAATTATTAAGGCATTTGGAATGGAAGCCCATGAGAAGAAACAATTCTTTAAAAAAACACTCAATCTTTTCAAGCTAGAAGTTAAGACCATTCGATTCAGGGCCCTGTCATCACCGGTCATGGAGTTTTTAGGCGGATTTGGCGTCGCCATCGTTATATGGTACGGCGGTTCCAAGGTGATATCCGGTGTTTCATCACCGGGAACTTTCTTTTCTTTTATGGGTGCTGTCATTATGCTGTATGGGCCGGTAAAGAAGTTAAGCAAACTCAATAATATTGTACAACAGGGCCTTGCCGGCGTGGATCGAGTTTTTGATATTCTAGAGGCCGAATCTGACATCCAAGAATCGTCAAATCCTGTTGTGTTTAAGCGAGGCCCTCACCGTGTTGTTTTTAATAATGTGTATTTCAAGTATGATGACATAATGATTTTAAAAAACATTAATATGGATGTCAGGGCTGGAGAAATCCTTGCGTTCGTAGGAATGAGCGGCGGCGGAAAAACCTCTTTGGTTAATCTTATTCCCAGATTTTATGATGTGAGCGAAGGGGCCGTTCTTATTGATGGCATCGACATTAGAGATGCATCAATATCTTCTATAAGAGATCAGATTGCCGTTGTTACTCAGGAGCCGATACTTTTTAATGATACTATTCGGAACAATATTGCCTATGGAAATCAGCATGCATCAGATGAAGACATAGAAAATGCCGCCCGAGCAGCATATGCCCATGAGTTTATTCAGAGCTTTCCGGACGGCCTTGATACCATGGTTGGAGAGCTGGGCGGGCGTTTGTCAGGTGGGGAGAAACAGAGGATTTGTATAGCCCGCGCGTTATTAAAAGATGCACCTATTTTGATATTGGATGAAGCAACGTCTTCACTGGATGCAGAATCCGAGACGCTGGTTCAGAAAGCTTTAGAAAACCTGATGGAGGGAAGGACAACCTTTGTTATCGCTCACAGACTTTCAACCGTCGCCTATGCAGACAACATTGCCGTTGTGGTTGATGGCCGAATCGTAGAAGAAGGAAAACATGAAGAACTGATGGCTCAAAAAGGGGAATATTTTAAACTTTACCAGATGCAATTCAACAGTAGCAATTCAAAACAGACACCAGTAGGGTTCGGCGTAAAAAAGTATAAAGAACCTCAAAAAAACCCTCCCAAAATTGTATGAAAATCAATACTATTATCTATCGATATATATTCAAAGAGATGATTCCTCCATTTGTCATCAGTCTCATTTTTTTCACTTTTGTCTTTTTGATGGCAGAAATGCTTAAGGTAATAAATATGGTTGTAAACTATGACGTTGGGGTGCTCACCGTCCTCTTAATGCTTGTTTATTCCACACCATATTTCCTTACATTTGTAACACCCATGTCGATCATGATGGCAGTTCTTCTCACTTTCCTCCGATTGTCCAGTGACAATGAGCTTATAGCATTAAAAACCAGTGGTATGAGCATATACAGGCTACTTTCGCCTGTTATGTTGTTTTGCCTGTTCGGTTGCACGCTTACCCTTTTTATGACGCTATATGGAATGCCGTGGGGAAGATTAGCCGTTAAAAAACTGGTGTATGAGGTTGTTTCATCCAATCTGGAAGTTGGACTAAAAGACAGGACATTCAATGACGATTTTAAAGATGTTGTCCTTTACGTGAATAAAATCAATCCAAGAAATAAAGAACTTCAGGATATTTTTATTGAAGATAAAAGAAGCCAAAATGTTGTCATTACGACCGTCGCGCCCAAGGGAGAGCTTGTTAGCGACCCCGAGAAGCATGTCTGGCTGTTGTTGCTTTATAATGGCACTACATATCAGGTTGATCTAAATAACAGATCGTCCAATTTCATCGGTTTTGAGACGTACGAAATTCGCCTTGATATGAACAGGGCGATTACGAATTATAAACAAAGGGCCAAGCACAGAAAGGAGATGAGTCTTTCTGAATTGCAAAAGTATTTAAGCACAAACGCCCAAAAAGATACTTTATATTATAAAATGTTAATGGAGCTGCATAAAAAATTTTCAATTCCAGTTGCATGTTTTGCATTAGGGCTGCTGGCAGTTCCTTTAGGCATACAGTCAAAATCTGCAAAAAGGTCTCTTGGCCTTGTGCTGGGTCTTGTTTGCTTTTTATGTTACTATCTACTCCTTTCTGTTGGGTTGGTATTTGGCGAGACAGGTGCCTATCCTCCGTTTATCGGGATGTGGTTTCCAAACCTAGCAATGGGTGGGCTCGGTGGGTATCTTTTAATAAA
Source organism: Desulfobacterales bacterium (assembly GCA_020345745.1). Lineage (GTDB taxonomy): Bacteria > Desulfobacterota > Desulfobacteria > Desulfobacterales > UBA11574. Next base: position 1,393,979 of record CP070768.1, on the reverse strand, counting down.
AACAGCCAATGAGCAACAACTGGGAATCGGTCCGGTTATCAACCTGATTAAACAAATAAAATTACGCTTGACGGGTAGATATGATAAGGCTTAGCCTGAATTGTTTATGGGTGATATGATGACCTTAATCGATAAATATTTGGCAAAGGAGGTTTTTAAATACTTTAACATGCTCTTGTTAATGGTGGTCAGCATATATCTGCTGGTCGATTTTTTTGAAAAGATAGACAATTTTATGGAAGCTGGCCTCCCAATAAGCAAAATTTTAAGCTTTTTTCAGCTTAAAATACCGTTGATCGTCACTCAAATCACACCTATTGGTATTCTTCTGGCTGTTATTATCGTGTTTGGCCTGATGAATAAGAACAATGAACTCATCGCTTTGCAAAGCAGCGGTGTAAGCATCTATTTCCTTCTAAGGCCGGTAATATTCATAGGATTAACATTAAGTATACTTGTTTTTTTATTATCAGACTTAATCGTTCCCATTACGGTAAGCAAGGCCAATAAAATATGGAATGTTGAAGTTAAGAAAAGATCTGCCGTTATATCGAAAGGAAAGAATATCTGGATCAAAGATAAAGGTGCCATCTACAATATCACCTATTTTAATCCAGCGAAGCGAACGATTTCAGGGATCGCTTTCAATTATTTTGATGATGATTTTAGATTAACCAGAAGGATTGACGCAAGAAGGGGTATCTTTAAAAACGGACGATGGATTTTCTATGGAGTTATGGAACAAAAGCTTAATAAAGAAAGCAACAATTACCAATTTTCATTCTTTAAAAAAAGAGAAGAATCCTTCCATTTTTTGCCGGAAGAAATAAAAAGAGTAGTAAAAAAATCGGAGGAGATGAATTTCTTGGAGCTATTTGAATATATCAGGAATATTGAATCCGAAGGATATGACGCTTCAACATACAAAGTCGACCTATATGCTAAACTGGCATTTCCTTTTATCTGTTTAATTATGTGTTTGGTCGGTCCCTTCATTGCCGGTAGAAGAGAGGTAAAAGAAGGTCTTTCGGTCAGCATATTTTATGGTATCTGTATCGCTTTTTTTTATTGGGTCTTCTACAGTTTTTGTCTATCGCTCGGACATGGAGAAATACTTCCTCCTTTTCTGGCTGCCTGGACAGCAAATATTGTTTTTTTCTCTTTGGGTATATTCGCTATTATGAAATGATATATACAAAATGGTAACAACTGCAACAAGAGTTAAAAGAAAAATCGAAACGATTATGACCGGCGAGGTGGCAAGAAAACCGGCATTCCTTGTCCAACTTCTTACTTTAATTTCAATAGTTTATGGCGGATTAGTCAAGCTGAGAGAAACGTTATATAAAAAAGACCTTTTACAGTCAAAAACGCTTTTATGCCCGGTTATTTCTATCGGTAACATCACACTCGGTGGGGTAGGAAAAACGCCTATGGCGATTTATATGGCTAAGCGAATTGAGCGTCTCGGATATCGGGTTGCCGTCATTAGCAGGGGGTATAAGGGCAAAGCAGAAAAAACAGGTGGTGTGGTATGCGATGGACGTATGATATATATGGCTCCCGAAATGGCAGGCGATGAGCCTTACATGATAGCGAAAACGCTAAAAACGATACCGGTTATTGTCGGTCAAGACCGATATAAGGCTGGTATGTTGGCTATAGAGAGATTTACTCCGGATGTCCTACTGCTTGACGATGGTTTTCAACACTTAGGAATTGGTCGAGATATAGATCTAGTACTTTTAGATAGCAAAAAACCGTTTGGCAATACCTATCTTTTTCCGCGAGGCACCCTCAGGGAAACAGCTTCTGCTCTTAAGAGGGGAGATGCTGTCATCCTGACACGGTCGGATATCGAAAACCCAGTTCCTTTGGATCAGATAAAGCGGTTGATACCCGGAAAGCCGATTTTTCAATCGGTCCATACTCCCTATATTGTCAAAATTGTTACTAGTAGAAACCCCAAATTGGATGATAGGCTAAATATTTCATCAAAGGTTGGGTTTGATGTGTTCAAGAACACGAGTGTCTTTGCTTTTTCTGGGATAGCAAGGAATGATGATTTTCGCCGAACAATTAAGCGTTTTGGTTGTAGGGTAAAAGGTTTTTCAGCATTTCCGGACCACCATCAATACTCGGATAAAGAACTCGATACCCTATCAAATTCAGCGATGGATCGATCGGTTGATTTTATCATGACAACAGAAAAAGATTACATTCGGATTGTCCATAAAATCGAATGGCCTATCGATCTTGTCGTAGTGGGCATTAAAATTTCTTTTAAAAACAACGACCACACCTTTGATACGTTCTTAGACCATCAATTGAGTGACGTTATAAAACAAAAAAAGGAAATTTCTTAGCTATATTGAATATATTATGGATATACTGATTGTAAAACTTGGCGCTTTAGGGGATGTGATCAATACACTCCCCCTTGTCATTAGCTTAAAAACGCATCTTAAAGCGCGGATAGATTGGCTTATCGAGCCATTAAGTTACCCTTTAATATCTGATCATCCGTACGTTGATAGAGTGATTCTGTTCGACAAATACAAATGGCCAAAGGCTTTATTAGATACATCGCAGCATCTCGGGTCGAAAAAATATGACATGACGCTGGATCTTCAGAGAATATTGAAATCCGGTTTTTTTTCTATGTTAGCAAAATCTGACAGGCGTATAGGTTTCGATAGGAAACGGTGCAAGGAAATGACTTGGATGTTGCCCTTTGAGAGGATACCAGAGTCGGATCCAAAAGCCCATATGGTCTATCAATACCTTGAATTTGCAGACTATATTGGAATACCGAATATCGATGTACGCTGGGAATTACCGATATCAGAGATGCGGCCCGATGGTCTTCCAGAGAAATATATCGTACTCAACATTGGTGCTACAAAACCTGTCAATAGATGGACACCGGAAGGATTTTCATCTCTAGCCCACGCCATTTATCGTAAATATCATCTTCACTGTATAATTACAGGGGGTCCGGAAGACCATACAATGGCCAAAAATATAATGTCTCTTTCCGGTGATGAAGTACTAAATTTCGTTGGTAAAACGTCTTTAAAAGAGTTGCAAACAATCCTATTTAACGCACGGGTTGTTGTCAGCTGCGATACAGGTCCCATGCATCTTGCCGTTGCATTAGGAAAAGATGTCGTGGCGCTGTTCGGCCCTTCAGATCCACGCCGGACAGGAAATTTAAGAGGGGAAGTTGTACTCAAGCCTCTCCACTGTTCTCCTTGTAATTTAAGGACATGCAAGGATCCTGTTTGCATGACATCCATTACGCATGAAGAGGTTTTGGAGAGAATAGAAAATATATTGTAAACCGGGTATGTGAACGGTGAGTGCCGGATTGAGATACAATAAGTGCCGATAAGCCGGTTAGGAAAATGATTTAAATACTTGAATGCATGTCTTTGAATTCGCTCCCAAGGGTTTGTGGCAGTCCATGTTTTTGAATTGCCCGGTTCCAACGGCGAGCGTATCGATTTCTCAGCCTGTTTTTTCCTCTGGTAAATACAGTCCCTTTGTCGAAATCGAGGAAATAAACTTGGTTCTGATTGTCAACGATGACATTGCCTGGATGCAGATCGGCATGTAATATTCTATTGTCGATCAACGTCGATACTTGCTTATTGACTGCTTTCATTAAATCAAGGGTCTGTTTTTCTTTTAAATGACTGATTTTAGCAAGTGTTTGATGGTGTTTAATCTCTCGAGTTACCAGCCAACCTTGATATAACAAGCGACCCCGGTAAGCAAAGGCGATAGGATCGGGGGCATTTATGCCCATCGTTCTGACCTTTTTCAGCCATTCATATTCATTTTGGCAACGCGTCTTTCCCAGGTTAAGATATCTTCGCTGATTGATATGCTGAACAAGACCGCCTCGATAGTAATATTTCACTACAACAGATCCTATCCCTTCCAACTGAGTTATGGCAATTGAAGTTCTTCCACCAAGAGCCGCGTCTACCTTATCCTTTGGTGCATTAAAAGTTTTAATCAGATGTTGCAGTTGCTTATCGGATAGATCCAATGACAATCCAAAATGATAAGTATCATATGTTCGGGTGAGCGGTGTGGTCATTGTATTTTTAGCAATTTTTCAGCAGCATAAATAACGTCAACGTGTGAAAGCTCCTTCATACATGCTTCCGTTCCTGTTGGGCAGATTTTTCCCCCATGTCGTTGGCAAGGCTTACATTCCAGGTCTTTTTTTTCCACTACTATAGCATTGTTTTTCCAGGGAGAGAAACCGAACTCGGGAGAGGTGGCACAAAAAATGGCAACATTTGGAATCTTAAATGCAGACGCAAGATGAAGCGCCATGCTGTCGTTGCACACCACAAGCTTGGAATGTTTAATAACGTACATTGCATCTGCGATATTTGTTTTCCCTGTAAGATTGATGATTTTAAGTCCTTGAGAAACTTTGGTGTTCACATTTCGGTCTACCTTGGCGCCAAGAAGGACGATATTATAACCTTTTTTTAGCATGAATTTAGCGACTTCACGATATCCTTCCCAATGCCACATTTTGGTTTTCCATACACTGCCCGGGACAAGAACAACATAAGCACCTCGGTTGGGTAGCATTTGTTTTGTATCATCACCCAGTTCATCATATTCAGGTGAATACAACCGCAGCTCTGAGTCCAACGACCTTAGGGGAGCTTCACCGGAAAGCAACGACAAGTTGCGAATAACGTCATGATCTTTCGGATTTCTTTTTCGAGTTTCATGGTAGAGAAAATTTAGCTTGGCATCGGCAAATCCGATGCGAAGGGGGATCCTGCTAAGCCAAAGAAGTAATGCAGTGCGATGAGATCTGTGGAGTGAATAGACTCTATCAAACGCCATGTCCTTGATCTGGCGTTTCATTTTCAGCAACCCGGTGAGTCCTGCTTTTTTTTCCTTCTTGTCGTCAATAAGAACACCTGCAAGAAGCGGATCGCGAATCACTAGCGCTGCTGATAGCGGCGTTGTCATCATCCAACACACAGCCTCTGGGTAAATCTTTTTAATTCCCGAGATTACCGGGGTAGAAAGGATAACATCACCCAGAAAGCTTGTCTGAGCCAAAAGTATCTTCATATTTAGAGCAATTCGAGCCGTTTTTCATTTTTTTAAATTTGAATTCCCCGCTGCTTGCAGCGCGGGATGAATTCAAATGAAGGAGAAAGGAATTATTTAAAACAAAATATCAGTATACTATATGTATAGAATCGTTGTGAAAACATCAATGTTTTGAAACCAATTTTTTGGCGAAAGTGCGGTGCCAAAGCCCGTCAGGGCTGAGGTAAGCATTCCGAAATACCCTGTAGCTTGCTGCAGGGATAGGAATGTTAGCCTTTCGCCCAGCAGCGACAACGTCGCGTTATATAAAATCGTGGCACGATTTTATATAACAGGGGGAAAACATCATTATGAGTGATGAAATAGAGGTTAAAGGGTCATTTAAATACGAAAAAGATAGTAAACGGTATCATCGATTTCAGATTGAAACCGACGTCGGCATTGTTGGTACGG
>CP070768.1:1381527-1388329 GCA_020345745.1 Desulfobacterales bacterium | reverse complement strand
TCGGCAATTAATCTGATACTGTTTCTGAATCGGTTTAACAGTTCTGCAGCAAATTTCATTTCGACTTGTTTTTACCCGAATTTTCACGCGTCTGATGTGTTCAATTGCAATGCACCCAGGAGCTAAGCCGTAGTTGTCTACTGTCCCGCCATAGCGGGAATAACGCAGCAAATGGGCGTATCAGGCAGCGCCCGAAGGGTGCTCTGCAAAGCGAGCTGTCCAGCCTGTTGCAGTTTAGCGGCTGGATCAGCAAGCATTTAAAAATAGAAAACTGCCTTCCAGAGGAAGCATGCGGCGTTTTGCGCCGGCATCTTTAAAATATATCAACTTAAATAGAGAATTTTTAGGGTACAAAGTGTAACTTGATAGTTATTGCTATTGTCTTACTTAACTTATTAATTTATTATATAAAAAAACTTTTTGAATAGTTTTCATGAAATATCCGGGTTTAAATCTTCGACACCTTGAAGGATGATGTCGAATAGTTCAGGAATGTCGCTCTCTTCCAGGCATGAAAAGGCAATTCTCAAATCTTTCTCTCCCAAAGATATAAGTCCTACGCCGTAGGTTTCTAAAAGGTGGCGCCTTAATTTTTCTGAATTTACAGATTTTAATCTTATGCACATAAAATAACCGGAATTAAACGGATAAACATCCCATGCATCTTTATATTTGGGATTTGACAAAACGTCTTTTACTCGTATCGCACGATTTTTGAGTATATTGAACTTTTCTTCTTTTTCTTTTTCGTAGTTTTTGCTTTGCATCGATTTTAACACAATCGTCTGTCCCAGGTGAGAGGCATTCGATATGGATCCCCTGACGCTTCCGGCTGTTTTTCGTTCAAGAGCATCATATACAGGCACCGGATCACCTTCGATAACACAGCCGTAAGTAATAAAGCCCAGCCGCAACCCCCACACAAAGTTTTCCTTTGTGGCACCATCAAGTTTAATGGATAACAGCCTTGGGTGTGTGGCACTAAGATCTGCAAAAAGAGATTCCTTTAGCGTCTGTTCTTCATAAAAGAGGCCGAAATACGAATCATCGGTCACCGCAATAACATTGGTCCCCAGCTCAGCAACTCCGGCAAGGATTTCAACAATATGTTTCCCTTCTTCAACGGTTACCGAATACCCGGTGGGATTATTAGGAAAATTCAACAATACAGCAAGCTTGTCGCGATCTTTTGCCTCGGTTTTCACCTTTTCTTCAAAGGCCTTGAGATTAAACCCGCCATGCTCTGCAAGGAAAGCGTATCTGGATATTGTCGCGCCCTTTTTAACATTAATAATCATGTTGTAGTTACCCCACATCATATCAGGTAAAATAACCACATCATCAGGATCTAGCCACATATCAGAAAACATGTTAATGGCATGAGTAATCCCGCAAGTTACCACAGGCAGGCTGATATATTTACCCTCCAGAGAAGGGTTTTTTATAAACAAGGCGTCTTGCCAGGCCTTTCTTAAGGTTGGAATCCCAAAAGAGGGGGCATAGGTGAGGGATGCATCGGGCCGGATACTGCAAATCGAGTCCATGACCGAAGGAAAATGCATGGTTTCACCCTTTTCCGTAGCTATCCCTATGGTTGCATTCAGCTTATGAGCCTTTTCTTTAGCTTCAGCACTTTGACTCAATATTCCTTTAGGAAAAAAAAGGTGTTTACCCACATCAGATAGCATTTCCATAAGATGGGGGTTGCCCTTCTTGATAATTTGATTGAGGTCGTGAGCGATAGGGTTCATGTGCTAAATCTCCTTGTCGCTGTTGTCAAAAAGATGTCTGTTTCAGCTGTAGTACAGTCTTGTTATGAATGCTCTCTGTTATATTACCACAAATACCAACGTTTCACGATATAAAATCGTATCACCATGTTATGAAAGGCGCGGCGGGCTAAAATTCCTATCCCTAAAGTCTCGCTCAGCGTTATTCGCACCGTTATGACTTTAGCTGGCAAGATGCCGTGCATGACCCCCCGATTGCCGGGGTCTTCGCTTGGCTTCGATAGGCAGCTCGGACTTCGAATTTAAAATAATAACCGATTTTTTTATCGTTTTGAAAGAAAAAATGTCAAGGGAAAAGAGATTGAAAAATCACGGAGATGAAAAACTTCGGAGATTGTCTGGGTCTTTATCCTAAAAAGATTAACCCCGCCCAATCAAATGAGCGGGGTTTATCTGCTGTTTAAGTGCAACATTACCTGTTTCCTCTCTTAGATGCTTTAAGCGGATTAAGCTTTCCGTTTTTGGCGGAAGAGACACGGGTAACATGAGAAGCAAAGTTGCAATCTCCATTCTTCCATTTTAACGAAGGATCAGGACATGCCGTGCAGTACCATCGGGTGGAATACTCGGAGGTGCGATTACAACCATCACACTTCTCCACGATCTCGTGACAAATACCGCCATTGTACGAACACCCTTTGGCTGTCATAAAAGGGCATTCAAAACCTTCTCTAACCGTTTTACAAACCATTGGAACCACCTCCTCTCAAATATAGATTCAAAAGTCTCAAAAAAAGGCCCGGGACTCAAGCCCCAGACCTTAATGGGCAAAACACTAAAATTGCGCGGAATATAATCAGGCAAGCAATGCTTGTCAACAAAAAAATTGAAAGTAGCCAAGTAATTTTGAAATCGCAATTTTTAATTGAAAAATTGACAATTTACTTATATTGTTTATGGAAAAAAGTTGATCATGCTTGTAAGAGGATTCTGCACCCAGATTATGGTTGAAGAATCATGCAGATGATTCGCTCAAGCACTTATTCTCCTTCAAACCAATACAAAAAAAGTAAAAATGATAATCCGACAAGCTGTTGAGGTCCTGAAAATAGAGGCAGAAGGTATTTTAAAACTAGCAGACCGCGTTGATAAAAATTTTGCCGAAATGGTGGAACGCATATACCGATCACCAGGCCGGTTGATCATCAGCGGTATCGGTAAATCCGGAATCGTGGGACGAAAAATTGTGGCCACTCTGAACAGTACCGGAACGCGATCACTATTCTTACATCCATCGGAAGCCATGCATGGCGATTTAGGCATGGTCGGCCCGGATGACATATTCGTTGCCCTTTCCAACAGTGGAGAGACCGAGGAAATTACTACACTTGTTCCCAGTATCCGCAAAATTGGATGCACCATTATCGCCTTTACAGGAAATATACACTCCACCCTGGCAAAACAAAGCAATATTGTCATCGATGTTGGGGTAGAAAGAGAAGCCTGCCCCTTAGGTCTTGCCCCAACAGCGAGCACCACGGCACTTCTTGCCATGGGAGATGCCCTTGCGGTAGCGTTGATCAACAAAAAACATTTCAAAACAAGTGATTTCAAAAAAATACATCCAGGTGGTGTACTCGGCCATCGGCTCTCAAGCAAGGTAAGAGAGATTATGCTCACCGGTGAGTACATTCCCTATATCCCTGAAACAGCGACCATGGAACAAGCTGTAGAGGAAATCAATCGCGTTGGATTTGGTGTAACCTTTGTCGTAAATATCGATGATATGCTTGTCGGTATCATTACCGACGGTGATCTCAGACGCTTGCTTGGGAAGCATAAGTATATTTTTGAGATTGCCGTCAAAGACGCCATGACAAAAAACCCCCACCAAATGGACCCGGATTCTCCTGTATATGACGCACTGAACATGATGGAGCATTATCAAATCACAGTACTGCCTATAACCGACGATAGAGGAAAAGTTTTGGGAATCTTACATTTGCACGATATTTTAGGCAAAGGAGAGTTTAAGTTTAATGGTATTTGATCCGATAATCTTATGAGAACGTCCCAGCCTTAATGAGAGCAAACAAAATAAAGAGGACATGATGCAATTTGATATTATCGACACTACCATACCAGACTTGGGGGAAAGAAAAATACCTTCACCGGTAAAAAGAGGTGATGATAATGGGTCCGAGGAAACCTTTGTTTATGATGCTGACAGGGTCCTTTTGGATGTTAATATCAATCGCGTAACCCAAATGCTCGAAGAAAAAAAAGATCTAGCAACTTTTGAACTTGCTGGCCCCAGAGAAAAAATTTATTTTGACCCGAGCAAATTGAGGTGCGCTTTGGTAACCTGTGGCGGGCTCTGTCCGGGTTTGAACGATATCATCCGGGCAATCGTTCTGGAGCTTTATCACGGATATGGGGTGCAAAATATATACGGGTTTAAACATGGCCTCCAAGGTTTTATTTCAAAATACGGACACGATATTGTAGAGCTTGAACCCGCAAATGTCGCTAATATACTCGACTGGGGCGGCTCAATTCTGGGATCATCCAGGGGACCTCAACCATTAGACCAGATCGTCGATACTTTGGAACGAATGAACATAGGCATTCTGTTCATGATCGGAGGCGATGGAACGCTTATGGCTGCCAATATAATAGGAAATACCATTTTTGATCGGAGCTTGAAGATAAGTGTAGTCGGTGTTCCCAAAACCATTGATAATGATATATACCTTGTATCGCGTTCTTTCGGGTTTGATACGGCAGTGGATGTTGCCACCCAGGCGGTCAAAAGTGCTCATAACGAAGCCCAAGGGTATCCAAACGGCATCGGTCTCATAAAATTAATGGGCAGATACTCTGGATTCATAGCTGCTACGACAGCTCTGGCCCAACAAGATGTAAACTTTGTTTTGATACCGGAAGTCGACTTTGATATTGAGGGAGAAAATGGCCTCCTGGCCTCGCTTGAGAAACGCTTGAAACACAGAGGTCACGCTGTCATCGTGGTGGCAGAAGGTGCAGGCCAAAAGTTCTTTGACGATGCCAATATAAAACGAGATGAATCCGGAAACATCAGACTCAAGGATATAGGGCTCTTTATAAAGGATGCCATATCGTCCTATTTCAGTAGCAAACAGCTTGACTTTTCTTTAAAATATATTGATCCCAGTTACATGATACGAAGCCTTCCAGCAAATGCAAATGATCGTGTATATTGCAGTTTCTTAGGACGTAATGCGGTTCACGCGGGTATAGCAGGAAAGACGCAACTGCTCATAGGGCGATGGAACAATCAGTTTGTTCATCTTCCTATGGGTGCTGCAGCGGGAAAGCGCAAGGAGGTGGATCAAAAAGGTAAGCTCTGGCTGAGCGTCTTGGATGCTACTGGTCAGGGTTCTTTAAAAAACAACTAAAATGGGTTTCAACATCACCTCTCGACCATAACCTCTGTGTTGGAGCGACGGTTTAAATCCTCGAAATATCTTTTATATGTCTCCGGTTAAAACCGTAGCTCCGCCTTGACTTTAAGGCCGACTGGCAATGTTGAAACCCATTTTAAAGCAGTTAAAAAAATTTCGTTTGGGACGGCCAATTGTCTGAGGAACATAAGGCACATTAAAGCGAACATATTAAAATGATTTGGATTTTTATTTAATGTTGCCCCAATTCAATGAATTGCTCACCTTCTACCCGAAGAAGATATAACCTTTTGAGCGCATCCCCATTGTCATCAAATGAAGTAAGCGATGTTACCCCGCTGAAATTTTTTAGCTTTCTCAGCTCTTTATTAAGCGTACTTCTGAATTTAACATCAGGACGACCCACCAGCTGGAACAGTAACATGGCCGTATCATAAGCCACGGCTTCAATATACTCCGGTTCACGGCCGAAAGCTTCCTGAAACATTTCCACAAAATTTGTCACATGCACTGATGCGCTTCCAGCAAAAAACCCATCCGGCATCAAGGCGCCCTGAACAAAGCGTCGGGCCATCTTTATGAGAACCTCGGAATGCCATAGGTTGGTCCCTAAAAGATAGGTTTCTTTAATATCATGATAGGCCAATTGAGGAATGATGAGCCCCGCAGTTCTAGGCGCATCGGGAATGAATATGGCGTCAAAATCAATGATCGGATCCTCGGAATCAGGCTGGATAGGAACATCCCTTAGGTCTTTAGGCACGGGGTAATATAACCCAATCAATTTTTTAATTTGATCAGCAAAATCGGTTATCCTTGAATCATATGATTCAACACCTACAATGTTTGCCCCATGTGCTGTCACCTCATCCCAGAAAAGGTTCATAAATGTTGTACCGTAATTTTCATCAGGATAGAGAATGGCAAACCGCTTGAGTCCGAGTTCTTTAACAACATAAGACACCAACGCCTTAACCTGCGTTTTTGGCGTGAAAAAATTCCTAAAGACATAGTCTCCGATGTCAGTGATATCCTCTTTCTGGGTCAAAGTAATGATAGGAATCCCTCTTTTTTGTGCTGCAAAGGCAGCTGATTCGGCCGTAATAATTGGACCCATAATGGCAGCCACACCATCATCGTATAGTTCTATCACCGCCTGGGTGGCCTTTACCGGGTCAGAGCCTGTATCTTTTATAATGACCCTAAAGGGTTTATCAATATTCTGAGAGCTATGGTGATTCATGGCAAGCTCGATGCCTCTTAGAACTCTTTTGCCGTAGGTTTTATAAGGGCCGCTGAGAGGCAGCAAGCATCCGATAGTGAAACGGTTGTATGCAAATTTTTTTTTGATTTCTGCTATCAGATCTTTTGCCTGCGGTGCATATTCATGTTCGGGTATCTTTTCGACGAATGCGGATAATACCTTTAAAGCTTCTTCGTATTTTTCTTCCTCGGCATTGTTAACTCCCATCTGATAGCTCAGGTAGCCTGCTGTCGATTTGTCCTCTATCCGGTCTAAAATAGAAAGGATTTCTTCGGGGCTTAATTGTCCTCCGATCGCTTTTATTTTCTCAATGAGGTCTCTTTTTTCCGGCTCCTTCAACTGATTAAATGATTTCGCATACCAGT
>CP070768.1:1377356-1381427 GCA_020345745.1 Desulfobacterales bacterium | reverse complement strand
GTCTTCTATAACTCAATTGTTCTGTATAAGCTATCTCAAAATATAAGATTAGGGTTTCTGGCTAGGCACAAAGGAGTGAGAAAGCGGAGCATACACGTAGTATGTGAGCATTTTGAACTGCTTCGCAACACCGCCATGGGCACTTAGATTATTTTTGAGATAGGTTCTAAACTTATTCGACAGTCTTAGCAGATACATGGATGTTGTTTTGGATACGGCATCTTAACATGTGTCTCGGTGAGGTATTATAAATTTCGAAAGTCAAGAAAATAGGCTACATTGTGGCAGAATTGGTTGAATGAAAAAGATACGCCGCATATTAAGGTATCTTGAGTATCATCAAAAAAGCACCTCCTAGTGGCAGAAGAGGGCGCGGTTTGTTAATGGTAGTTAACGCGATTAAAAACCCTATAACAAAATGATACAGGCGGCGTCGAAAAATCCTACCTCTGTTTTGAGACAAAAGGTAAGGCCATTGACAAGTGGTCAGATTTGTTCAAACTCAAGAAAGGAAAAAAGTTTAATCATAGACACACTTTAGGCAGGTCGAGGATTGACAGCTAAGCTTGACACAAAGTTGGATAAAAGTGGGTATTTTTAAGGTCTCAAGATCTTATAACGGATCAATACCTTCTACTATCCGGCGAAGAATATCCCAATAGGCACCGCGATGTCCTCCTTTAATTGCCTCAGCCGGTTCCTGATTGTCGCTGTAATTTTAGAGGATTCAACATGGCAAGTAGCGAAAAATTCAAGTTTGAAGAAATCCAAAACAAGCAAAAAATTTGCACATAGTATTTTTAAAAATGCAAAATTACTGAAGCTAATAATGTGTGCTGTGTAATGTCAGCTTCAGAGGTAGCAATTAAATTGCCTGTGTCTACACCCTTGCCCCATCTGAGCTGGTACGCCATATCGAAAATGAATCTCTTGTAAGCTAACCCTGATCCGACGGAAATGCCATAGAAATCTTTTGGTGAGCCTTCTGACGGTTCTGGATCGTAAAAAACGCCCGCCCTAACGGGGACAACCATATTTTTATCCTCGAAGATGAAAAGATATTCACCACCTAACCGGGCCTGAATGGTATCATCTACATTGGATTCGCTTTTAGGGCGCCCATCGATGGGGCTAAACTTGTTACCCTGTCCGTCGGTCAATATGTACTCACTCCAGTCTGTCCAGTACACATCAAAATCCATGGAAAAAGCATCAGAAAACCGCCAGGCAACGCCTAAGCCGAATGACATGGGCATATCAAGATCGACATCCTCTTTAAGTCTTTGCTGGCTAGTTACGGTGGTGTTGAGCGGTTCACCAAATGTCTGCGTCTGCTCAAAATTGTATTCATGAAGAAGCGATGCCTCAAACGGTGTCTTAAGCACTGCTCCGATGGTCAGATACTGGTTTACATCCCATAGTAGGCCGATATTCGCATTGATCCCACGAAATTGAGAGTATTTGTCATCGATATGGGTAACAATTGTTGTCGGGACACCGCTAATCGTTCCGACACCACGTTCATTAAATGTTTCGTTCCATCCATTATCCCACAACAGTTCATCCGTCCATATGTTAAGGGTTGCTCCAAAGGAAACTTTTGGTGTAATTTGAACGGCTCCGGCCAACCCTAAAGCACCAACAAAACCATCCTGGTGATAACTTTTTAACTGTTCAAGGTCCAAGCCGCCAGAGGAATAGTCCAGTCGGTAATCAAAGCTCCGTTTATAATCGTAAAGTCTTTGATAGTTTATTGAAACCACCATGTTTCGATACAAATAGAATGGATAGGCAGCACTGAAATAATTGAGTTCTATATCGTCAACATCACCGGTGTTGCCAATTTCAGGCCGGCTGCTGGAGTCAAATTTTTCCCTTCGATAGCTATAGTCGCCAACGATGGACAGTTCCGGCTTTTCCAATTGGATAAGCCCAGCTGGATTCCATGAAGCTGCGGTGGCATCATCAGCGACGCCGATGAAAGCACCACCCATTCCCATCGCTCTTGCTCCAGATCCCACAGGGTTGGGAGAAGAGGCAATCCCTACCTGTTGGAAAAGGGTTCCGGCCAGAAGCTCAACGGGTAAAAAACATAATGCCGCAATCATAAGCAATATTGGGTAAATTCGATATTTCACCATTGGTCTTCACCTCATGTTTGAATGTTCTCTCTTCATAAAACCCTAACTGAGCGTTAAACTTTTTTACAGCACCCTAAAGCGCTTTGAAATAGGCAGGCCGAACAGGCCGATGCCCAAAAAGAGCATGAGCATTATGGTAAATTCAGGGCCTATTTTAAGCACCATCCAGCTTCCGCCTATAAGGGGCAACAGGCCAACGCGCACAATTGCCCGTAGGCTATTGTGGTTTGCTATAACATCTGCTATAGCCGGTGAATATGCGTAATAGAAACGCACCAAACGCTTGCCTATGGGATTGTCAAGCAAGAAGCGGTCGCGGAATTCCCGCAATATCCTGACATGTGGTGCCACTGACGACCCGTAAGCCGCAGTTGCTATAAAACAGCCGTAACTGCCGCCGTTGGAGGTATCAATTGATTCGGAGTCTATTGATTCTGACTGTCCATAGCTAAGAGCGAAATCTTCCCAGATAACGTCTCCGCCATAAATAGTAGTATTAAGCGTTCGATTGGCGTAGCCATCGGCGATGGTGGTGAAATCAAAAATCCCAGATGGGTGGACCATCATATACTCTCCGCCGACGCTTAGGGTTTGAACACCAAAGTCGCTTTGAACCCTAACGTCATTAACTGGATTGCCAGTATACGCCTCTGTAATACGCCCTGCAATGACACCGGTACCTGACAGCTGCAACAATCCACCTTCAGTACCCGCATAAAGCGATCCGGTTGAAATGGCGTTCACATTATATTCGGGGGTTCCAAGCGGTAGCCAGTCAGTCCCCATATTGGGTGATGCATATACTCCTTGCCGAGTAGTTGCAGCATACACCCCATAGGTACTGGCATCCACCCCATCCGGATTTTGGGAATGAAACCCAAGGTCAGTGACTGAATTATTCAATTCTCCTGTCGGCGTTATGTCAGACCAGGAGCTTCCGTCATAGTGAAGGATTACTCCAGAACCCACCACATAAACATCCGATCCGGAAGTCCCCCAAACATCGTATAGGGTTGCCGTTGTACCGCTATCCATGGAAGACCAGGTTTTATTAGAGTTGCCATTATAGTGAAGTATAGTACCACCAGTTCCTACGGCAAAGACATCTGTGCCCGAAGCTCCCCAGACACCAAGAAGAGTTGCTGTTGTGCCGCTTGACATGGGAGACCAGGTGCCATCATTATCTAGAATAGTACCACCAGACCCTACAGCAAAAACATTTGTGCCGGAAGACCCCCAAACACCATACAAATTTGCTGAAGAAGGTTTAGATACGTTCCAGATACACACAAATTTTAAAACATACCCACAAACTGAAACTACAAAAACATTCGTACCGGAAGACCCCCAGACGCCATAGAAGTCAAGCGAGAGGCCAAAGTTAATATACGTCCAATTGGTGCCGTCATATCGATAAACTAATCCACGATATGTCGAAGGTGCTGCAACTAGAACTTTTTCTGTCACTGCAAAAACATCCGTGCCGGAAGACCCCCACACAGCATTGAAGTCTCCTGGAAAACCAGAGATCTCATCAGTCCAGCTGCCGATTTGATTGTTTTTTGCCCACGCTTCGATGGCCTTTGTTCGGTCTGAATTCAAATCGAATTTGTTAACGCACAACAAAGCGGGGACACTGAAATGGGCGGCGAGCTGTGCCACCCGTTCGGCGTCGTGTATCCCTGAAACAGTCGGCTCGGCGACAATAACCACGGCGGATGCTCCGCCGATGGAAGCGATGACCGGGCATCCGATTCCCGGCGGGCCGTCGGTTATGATCAAATCCAAGTTTTTCATTTCAGCAAGCTTTTTCGCTTCCTGTCTGACCAGCGTAACCAGTATGCCTGAATTTTCTTCCGCAATTCCCAACCTGGCATGTACCATGGGACCGAATCGGGTCACCTAAATAAACAACTCTCCGCAAGTTTTT
>CP070768.1:1367860-1377256 GCA_020345745.1 Desulfobacterales bacterium | reverse complement strand
GACAACATGAAGTTCGACCTCAGGGATCAGGTTCAGCAGCGCGGCCTCCACTATGCGATCGTCGACGAGGTCGACAGTATCCTGATCGACGAAGCCCGCACACCGCTGATCATATCCGGTCCGGCTGAAAAATCCACCGACCTGTATTACCAGATCAATAATTTAATTCCCCGTCTGAGCAAGGACACGCACTATACCATCGATGAGAAGGCCCGTTCAGCCATTCTGACCGAAGATGGTGTTGCCAAAGCTGAAAAGCTGCTGCAGGTCGATAATCTCTACGATCCGAAATATATCGAACTTTTACATCATATCACCCAGGCGCTTAAAGCACACACCCTGTTTAAACGCGATGTCGACTACATTGTCAAAAGCGGAGAGGTTATTATTGTTGATGAATTTACCGGTCGCCTCATGCCCGGTCGTCGGTACAGCGAAGGTCTGCATCAAGCGCTTGAAGCCAAAGAAAAGGTTAAAATTGAAAACGAAAACCAGACCTTGGCAACGATTACGTTTCAGAACTATTTTAGAATGTACAACAAACTTGCCGGCATGACGGGAACCGCTGATACCGAGGCTGCTGAATTCAAGAAGATTTATAATCTCGATGTATCGGTCATCCCCACGAATAAACCGATGATACGAAATGACAATCCAGACGTCATTTATAAGACACGCCGAGAAAAATTCGATGCAGCCATGGACGAGATCGTGGAACTTCATAAAAAAGGGCAGCCGGTTCTGGTGGGAACCATATCCATCGACGTTTCGGAAAATTTTTCCAAGAAATTGAAAAAGAGAGGAATCAAGCACTCGGTGCTGAATGCGAAAAATCACGAGAAGGAGGCCGAGATTATTGCAATGGCAGGGCAGAAAGGCGCGGTCACGATTTCAACAAACATGGCTGGACGAGGAACCGACATTGTTTTGGGAGACGGCGTTACCGATCTAGACGGTCTTCATATTCTCGGAACGGAAAGACATGAAAGTCGCCGCATAGACAATCAGCTTCGAGGCCGGTCAGGAAGACAGGGTGATCCCGGATCCTCGCGTTTCTACCTCGCTTTGGAGGATGACCTGCTGCGTATTTTCGGAGGGGAAAGGATCACCGGAATTATGGAAAAATTAGGCATGGAAGAGGGTGAACCTATTGAACACAACCTTATCAGTCGGGCCATTGAGAATGCACAGAGCAAGGTCGAAGCACACAATTTTGATATACGAAAGCAGCTATTGGAATATGACGATGTAATGAATCAGCAGCGGGAAGTTATTTATCGGCAACGCCGGGAAATTCTTACCGGACAAAGTCTGAAACCGGCTATACAGGATATGATCATTGAGAAATCTGAGGAGATAGCACACAGCGTCACAGATGAGAGAATCCCCGCCGAAGAGTGGGATTGGAAAGGGGTAAATGATGCCGTGTTCAAGCAGTTTAACTTTCGTCTGGGCGACATCGATGATCATACCATGGACGGGTTGACCGTGGATGGCCTTTCCCAGTTGATTTCAGATACGAGCATGAGTATCTATGATGAAAAAGAGGCTATCATTGGTGCTGAAGATTTCAGAAATTTGGAACGGGTCATCATGCTACAAACCGTAGACAGCCTTTGGAAAGATCACCTTCTCAGCATGGATCATTTGAAAGAAGGCATCGGTTTGCGAGGTTATGCTCAACAGGACCCTTTAATCGTATATAAAAAAGAGGGGTTCGACCTATTTCAGGATACGATTTCCCGAGTTAAAGAAGAGACGCTCGGGATACTATTTCGAATTCAGATATCAGAGCCCAGCAAAATCGCTGATCTTGGGCAACCCAAAGAACAGAAAATGGTGTTTTCCAGTGGAGATGCTCCGGCAACCAAAAAGCCGGTGAAAAGGGCCCAAAAAAAAGTGGGCCGAAATGCACCGTGCCCTTGCGGCAGTGGCAAAAAATATAAAAAGTGCTGTGGCAGGTAAGTTCAAGCTTTAAACTTGTCTGTGAATTGTGTAATGTTCAAAGGTCTTGCAAAGAGAAAAGGCCGAAGCGGCTGCTAGCCAGGTCGCTCCGAAATATCTGAGAGTTTCCAAGAAGCCAGCTTAACTATCTGAATATTTGATATATTTTTACATTTCGGCTTCCTGTATTTAAAATTTTCCTTCTCTTCTCTTTACAAGGTTGGTAATTAATGGTTATATTTGGCTAGACTTTTGAAAATGAGATTTTAGGATGAGTGGATGAACGATAACATTCCTGGAATAGAAGAAACGACAGATTCAGAAGTCAAGGACGATGTACATGAACCACCCATGTACCGGGTGCTGCTGCACAATGATGATTATACTACGATGGAGTTTGTCGTTGAAATTTTGATGCTTGTTTTCAATAAACCACCTGAACAAGCTGTGGAGATCATGCTCAATGTTCATCGCAAAGGCATCGGAATTTGTGGGGTTTATACATTTGAAGTATCTGAAACCAAGGTAAACACTGTCCATTCTCTAGCGCGTCAGAATGGATTTCCTCTTAAATGTAGTATGGAGAAAGAATAGATCATGATTAGCAAAGATCTCAGCGAAACACTCGGATTTGCCGTTCGAGAGGCCAAAAAAAGGCGGCATGAGTTTGTATGTGTAGAACATTTACTTTTTGCTATTTTATTCGATACATCTGGAATTGAAATAATAGAGAGCTGTGGAGCAAGTGTCGAGAACCTCAAAAACGATTTGGAGCAATTTTTTGAGGAAAAGATGGACCGTGTTCCCAGTGATAGTGAGTATGTCCTCCAACAGACGGTAGGTTTTCAGAGGGTTATTCAAAGAGCGGTTAATCATGTCCGTTCAGCTGAAAAACCGGAAGTCGATGTTAGCGATATCTTGGCATCAATTTTTCAAGAAAAGGACTCGCATGCTGAGTATTTTCTGAATGCAGAGGGAATATCTCGTGTTGATGTTTTAAATTATGTTTCCCATGGTGTCGCTAATGTTCCATCCAGAGAAGATCCCGCAGAAGTTGCCAGACCGGAAAAAAAAGAAAAAAAGAAAAATCCTCTAGACACCTTCACCATAGATCTGGTCAAATATGCCGCAGAAGGAAAGCTGGATCCGCTCATCGGCCGTGAGCTTGAAATGGAACGAACCATTCAAATTCTCTGTCGCAGGCGCAAGAACAACCCAATCTATGTTGGAGACCCAGGTGTGGGGAAAACGGCAATGGCTGAAGGTTTGGCGATTAAGATACATGAAAAAGCCATCCCGGATTTGCTCAAGGATTTTCGAATATATTCTCTTGATCTCGGCGGTTTGCTTGCCGGCACAAAATTCCGGGGTGATTTCGAACAGCGCTTGAAAGGGGTAATCGCTGCTTTAAAAAAGAAGAAAGACGCCATCCTCTTTATTGATGAGATTCATACAACCGTGGGCGCAGGTGCTACCAGCCGGGGATCCATGGATGCATCGAATATCTTAAAACCGGCCCTGCAAACCGGTGAGCTGCGCTGTATTGGTTCAACGACCTTTGAAGAGTATAAAAATTTCTTTGAAAAGGATCGCGCGTTATCTCGCCGCTTTGAAAAAGTAGAAATTTTTGAACCTCCGATAAAGGAAACCGTTCAGATTTTGAAAGGACTTCGCTCTAGATATGAGGATCACCACGGCATCAGCTACACGGATCGATCGTTAAAGGCTGCTGCAGAGCTCTCAGCCAAATATATCAATGATCGCTATCTTCCTGACAAGGCCATCGATGTAATTGATGAAGCAGGGGCGTTTATTAGGCTTTCAGGTTCTTCTCACAGAAAAAGAATCAATCCAAGAGATATCGAAAAAATCGTGGCCAAGATTGCCAGGATACCGACGCTCAGCGTGTCGACGCCGGACAAAACCAAACTGGAGAACCTCGAAAATCAGCTCAAACAGGTCGTTTTCGGTCAAGATGATGCCATCAACTCTCTTGTTACCTCTATCAAGCGCTCCCGTGCAGGCCTTGGATCACCTGAAAGACCGATCGGATCGTTTTTGTTTGCGGGCCCCACCGGTGTCGGAAAAACCGAAGTGGCCAGACAGATGTCTTTTATTCTTGGCGTTCATTTTTTGCGGTTTGATATGAGCGAGTACATGGAAAAACATGCAGTGGCGAGACTTATCGGTGCTCCTCCGGGTTATATCGGTTTTGATCAAGGAGGACTCTTGACCGATGGTATTCGAAAACACCCGTACAGCGTTCTACTGCTCGATGAAATAGAAAAAGCACACCCAGACATGTTCAATATCTTATTGCAGGTGTTGGATCATGCCACCTTGACGGATAACAGTGGTAAAAAGGCTGATTTCAGGAATGTCGTCGTAATGATGACGTCCAATGCCGGTACCAGGGAGATGAGCACACCATCCATCGGGTTTGGTGATAAAAAATATGATACTGAAGACAAAGGGAAAAAGGCTGTTGAGAAGTTTTTCAGTCCTGAATTCAGAAATCGTCTCGATGATATCATTCACTTTAATGCGCTCAATGAAGAGATCATGAAAAAGGTGGTGGACAAGTTCATGAAAGAGCTTAAAGCACAGCTTGTCTCTAAAAAAGTGACCATCAATCTCTCGCCCGATGCACGAACGTGGCTGGCCATAAACGGGCACGATCCACGTTACGGCGCCAGACCCCTTGACCGATTGATTCAGACAGAAATCAAAGATATACTTTCTAATGAGATTCTCTTTAGGCGCCTTGTAAATGGCGGCGAGGTCTTTATTGATCTTGAAAACGACAAATTGACCTTTGAATATGTTGGGGAGAACGTACTGGTTTCTTGATGCCCGATGGCCCAGCCCAATCATCCGACAAGCCCGGATATTTCATGAAGATTTTTCAGCAAACATGTTTTATGCAATAAAATTATTAGGTTAAGGGAATTAATAGCAACGACTACTGCTATGTTTCATTTTGACGCCCAAACATTTTATTTTTAGCTAAAATGTTTGGAGGATGCCGGCGTTTTACGCCACGCACTTCCTCTGTAAGGCAGTTTCTTTTTTTTGCTCGTTGATCCAGCTGATATACTGCAACAGGCTGGACAGCTCGCTTTGCCGAGCACCCCCTGGGTGCTCTACCTAATGACCCCATTTGCTGTCTTATTCCCGCTATGGCGGTACAGTAGAAAAACGCACCCTTGAGTGTCTTGCAAATGAGTGCACCAGGCGCCAGAAAAATCCAGAGTACCCCTTTGTAAACAGAACCATCATGCCTGTTTTCCTTTTATCCGATGACATTGTGTTTCCTTCACCGCACCTGGCATCCAAGGAAGGATTGCTGGCTGTGGGGGGGGACTTGACTCAGGAACGTTTGCTTCTGGCATATCGAATGGGTATTTTCCCTTGGTTTTCCAATAACGAACCGATCATGTGGTGGTCTCCAGATCCTCGCCTTGTATTATTTCTCGAGGATGTTAAAATTTCTAGAACCTTAAACAAGATAATAAAGAAAAAGATGTTTCATGTGACCATGGATTCAGCGTTTGGTCAGGTCATCAATCAGTGTGCTCAAGTTCGACTGCAAAATAATCAAGCGACTTGGATTGTTGAGGAAATGATCGATGCTTATTGCAAGCTCCATGAATTGGGTTTTGCCCACTCGGTAGAAGCTTGGTATCAAGGTGAACTGGCGGGAGGGTTGTATGGTGTTTCATTGGGCGGTAGTTTTTTTGGGGAGTCCATGTTCACGCGTATCAGCAACGCGTCTAATATAACCTTTGTCAAGCTGGTGGAATATCTTCTTGCCTTATCATTTGATATGATCGATTGCCAAATTGCCACTGAGCATTTTATTCGTTTTGGTGCAAAAGAAATACCGAGGGCTCATTATTTAAAAAAGCTTAATGCGTCACTTAAGAGGCCGACCTTGAAAGGGAGATGGACGTTACCGACATAACTCTTTGTGATCCGAATAAAAAACGGAGGTAGACATGGAAATAAAAACGGTCAAGATTGAAAAGCCTGATGAGTTGAACATGATCTTAGGGCACTCTCACTTTATTAAAACGGTTGAAGACATCTATGAAGCGATGGTTAATACCGTACCTGATGCCAAGTTTGGCTTGGCGTTTTGTGAGGCCTCCGGGCCCTGTCTGGTTCGATATAGCGGCACGGAGCCACCGCTTATTGAGTTGGCCAAGACAAATGCCTATCAGCTATCAGCGGGACACTGTTTCATTATTTTTATGAAAGACATGTTTCCGGTCAATGTGTTGAATGCAATAAAGAATGTTCCAGAAGTATGCAGAATTTTTTGTGCAACGGCCAATCCTGTTGAGGTGCTTATTGTGGAAACTGAAGGGGGACGCGGGATCATTGGTGTGGTTGACGGTTTTAGCTCAAAAGGCATTGAAACCGAAGCGGATATTCAAGAACGAAAGGGGTTTCTGCGGATGATCGGATATAAGCAATGAGGCGTCCGGATAAGAGAATCCGGTTTTGATACCATCCCGGGGAGGAGGAACCTATCTGATATGCCAGCCGAAATGATGGAGTGTCGGCCTTCCCTCCGGTCTGCAGGTCCTTTATATGTACATCAGATTTGCTGCCAGATCTCCATCCTGCAGTTGAATGCGTACATAGCCACCCATGCAGAACATCCCCGGGTTGATCACTTTAGTTCTTCCGATAAAATCCTCGCCTTCCGCCTCGTGGATATGACCTGTTATGCAGATGTCTGGTTGTACGTTCTCAATAAATTTCAGGACGGATTGGTTGCCAACATTTTCCCCGTGAGGCAATTGGGCTGTTTTTGACCCAAATGGCGGGTCATGAGCTACAAGGATCAATTTCGGCAAATGTTTTACATATTCGTACCCCTCATTCAGCCATTGGCCAAGTTTTTCATCTGGTACCTCGGAGGGGGTCATAAAGGGGGTTGGCGTACTATATCCCACACCCATTATCCCGACATCTTCAGCAAGTTGTCGTCCCTTTGCGTGTATATTCCATCCGTTGTCGTCAAGATAAGGTATAATTGAAGCGTGATCCATATTACCGATTAAGGCGAATATATTCGGGTTTATCTTCACCACTTTGTCAAGCAGCAAACTCGCCCGTTGCGGTCCTCCCCGATTGGTAATGTCACCGCTAATGATCACGCCATCGGCAGCGGCAAGAAGGGGAACATCGTTTAAAAGGGAAAGATCTTCATGAATATCTCCAAACCCTATCCAGAATTTAGTGTCTGTGCTCATGTGTAAATCCTTCAACCCGGAAATTAAATATAATAAAATTCAAGTTTCGCACCCCTAATATTGATTGAAATATCCAGTCTTTTCGCAGATTCAGAGGAAGCGTTCAGGGGGTATCCATTTTCGGGTAATGATATCGGTGGAGTCGCTTCGTCATATCATTGGTTTGAGACCTTTGAAAAATGTTAAATTTTGTTCAAGTTCAAGGCAGGCGAAGATTTTAACCACAGACATACATGGAGTATTTCGAGGATTAAAATCTGAGCTTAACACAGAAAATGGACAAAAGGGAACGTTTTTCAAAGGTCTCTACAGGCGATTAATGATAGACGCCATATATCCCGCTCCGAACCCATTATCAATGTTTACCACGGCGACATTAGAGCTGCAGCTGTTTAGCATAGCAAATAGAGCAGTCAAGCCGTTTAGGCTTGCGCCATATCCCACACTTGTGGGGACAGCAATAACCGGGCGGCTGACCATTCCTGCCACCACGCTTGGAAGCGCACCTTCCATTCCTGCGACCACCACAAGGACCGACGCCGTTGCAATCATCTCCCTATGATTAAACAATCGATGTATTCCCGCAACGCCCACATCGAAAATAGACGCTACCTGGTTTCCCATAACTGACGCTGTAAGATAGGCTTCCTTGGCCACCGGTATGTCTGATGTTCCGGCAGAAATAACTAAAATCGTTCCTTTTCCTTGATTGGCAACGTCATGTTTTTTCCAGACAACCATTTTTTCTTCTTTATGATACACGGCATCTGGAAAACATTCCACAACGCGATCCGCCTGCTTCACATCGATACGTGTAACCAAAACGACCTGTTCCTGAACCTGCATTTTTTCCATGATGCCGATAATCTGATCGGCAGTTTTTCCTTGACCGAAGATGACTTCAGGAAAGCCTTTGCGTAGCGAACGGTGATGGTCGATATGGGCATAGTCGATATCTTCGAATGAGAGGTGCCTTAGCTTTTGGGAGGCATCCTCAACCGACATTTTTCCCTTCGCAACATTGCCAAGAATCTGATGTAATGATGCCATGTCCATGGTATTGAATATCCTGTACTAATAATTATTACATATATCATAAAATACAAAACCCCGCCTCTGTAACAAGTGGGGTTTAACGTTAAATCATAATTCCACTTTTAGTTAAGAGGTATTATTCTTGTGTGGTATGAGTAACGATTGATGTCATAACTACTGAACCTTTTTATCAATAAGAGACATAGTAGAAAACACAAATTTTCAATATTAGGTTTTTTGTTTACTGAAAGCTTTTATGAGGCTCGTTATAAAAAGTCGGGTTTTTTCGTTGTCTTCAAGGAACTGAATTCCAATTCGATACATTCCTGAATCTTCTGTTCTGTTAAGAACGATCTTGCCCTCAACATTTATTAATTCGCCTTTAGTTCCGGTGGCCGTAAGCAAAATATTGTTAGATACTATAGGGAAATGAGTTTCTAGGAGAATACCCCCTATACTTATATCTAGGGTCTTTCCCATCCCCTGCTCTTTTTCATTACCATAATCGTCTAGGCCAACATAAGATACCAAGTTTTTTGTTTTAGTTCTCGGATGTTTTCTTTTTTCGTATTTTTTCAGAGCCTCTTTTAGTAGTCTTCGAATAGCGGCAGATCGGGAGGGAATTCGGTTGCTATATCGAAAGTCATCGATACTCTTTATCAGATCTTCATCGATTGTTAATATGATTCTGGGTTTGTTGGTTGCCATCATTTGATCAATACAGGAATAGCTTCTCAAAATCAACAAATATGTCTTGACAGCACTTCATGCCGATGATGTAGGCGATATCATCTATATCAATTGCAAATTCACAGTGAGATGAAAAACCAAATTTCAGCCAAAAGAAAACCCCTGAGGGTTTGGGATCCCCTCAGGGGATATTATCAGGAGGGATAGACAAAAAAAATTGTCTTTAATCAAAAATAATACCACGAGATGTTATGTCAAGAATTTCGTTTAGAAGGAATATATATTAAAGACGCTGGAAAACCTTTTAAAAAATTAGCGTGATTACAAAGACGACATTACAGGTATAACTTGGTCGAATTGTATGCCAATCCCATCTGGATCGACTCTTGCAACTTTACCATTAGTTCGAACGCGGCCATTAAATTTGCTGTCGAGAAAAGTCATAGATATATCTTCATGAAAG
>CP070768.1:1364658-1367760 GCA_020345745.1 Desulfobacterales bacterium | reverse complement strand
ATGCCTGGCAATCGATGCCCGGCGGTGGGGAATTATACCTTGAAACCGAAAATGCCATGCTTGATGCGGACTTTGTGAAGCCATATTCCATAGAGTCCGGCAAATATGTGAAGATATCGGTTACTGACACTGGTGTAGGCATGAACGAGGCTACACATAAAAGGATATTCTACCCATTCTTTACCACAAAAGAAATGGGCAGGGGGACCGGTTTAGGTCTTGCCTCTGCCTATGGAATCATCAAAAACCATAATGGTATTATTAATGTTTACAGTGAGAAAGGTGAAGGCACCACATTTAATATATATCTGCCGGCTTCGGAAAAAGAAGTCATAGAAGATAAGAAATTGGTAAAATACGTATTAAACGGGTCTGAAACTGTACTTTTTGTTGATGATGAAGATACGATTATTGATGTCGGCAAGTCTATGCTGGAAAAAATAGGCTATCAAGTATTAATCGCAAAGAACGGGCGTGAAGCAATAGAGATCTACAATAAAAATATGGATAAGATCAAAATCGTCATTTTAGATATGATTATGCCGGCAATGGGCGGCGGGGAAACCTACGACACATTAAAAGAAATTAACCCTGATATAAAGGTTCTGCTTTCCAGTGGCTACAGCATCAACGGTCAGGCAACCGAAATAATAGAACGTGGCTGCAATGGTTTTATTCAGAAACCTTTCAACGTAGCAGACCTGTCACAAAAGATAAGAGAAATTTTGGGCAAAAAAAATAGATTCGATATTAGGTCGTAACCTCATCAATCCAACCAAGGTATTCGCTTAATCCAGATTGAATAGGAATCTCAATGATCTGGGGAACATCATAGCTATGGTTATCTTTAATAAATTGTTCAAGTTGGATATATAGCGCTTTTCGAGTCTTGATAAAAAGTCTAAATTCCGGATCATGGTTTACCTTCCCCTCCCACGTATAATAGCTTGTAATGCTGCTCTGCTGGACACAAGCCGCCAACCGGGTTTCTACCATCTGCGAAGCTAGCTTTTCTGCTTCATCACGGCTTCCACAGGTTGTAATCACTAAACAGTAGCTCATGTTTCATTTCTCCTTAAATATATATTGTCTGTTTTAGGTATTAACGAAGTATCGATTTTTTCCAATTACACCAAACATGCAGTTAACACAATATATTATAAAAAAGGGAGGCATGGTTAAATACGGTAAATGATTGAAGGCTAAAAAGTTCAAGGTTTAGGAAAAAATCTTGAGTCATACGAATATGACGACGATTATCGATTATTTTATATTGACACCTGCGACAATGTGGTATATGAATAATGTTTGATCAAACTCGAGATTTGGAAGATATGAATGTATTGCTGAGAAAAATAGCTGCCTGTCTTATTGTAGTAATAATAGGTATTCATTTTGGCTTCGCTTCAGCAGGTGAAGCTGACCCGTGCGTGGGTGAATTGTGTTTATTCTGTAACGGAATGCCGATTACTCACGGGCAACCCTTCCATCCTGGTGATTCCACCGGACCCGTTTGCCCTTCGCCTTCCGTAAGTATTCCTTGCAACCTAAAGAAAAACCTGAACCTAAATGAACATGTTTTTATTGTATCATCTGCAAAGGAAGAGCGGCAGAAGATGAATAACCTTTTGTCATTTTTCATCCGTGAGTCATTCTCAACGCTGGTTTTTCGAGAGAATGTAATGATAAACCGATTCTGGATTAAAAATGACCCCATCCCCATATATCTTCAAAACCTTTCTTTACTCTGCTAACCGTGAAAAAGCGGGTATTTTCAAGTCAACTCCATTGCATATAGCTTTTATAAAGAAACAGGTACGAAGCGATGAAGTCTGGATACCTTTTACCTGTTAGGTTTTCGAACTGGATACTTATTATACAGTTTTGATGCCGATTGCTAGACAGCTTGTCTCTGACGTCACGATAATAGTCATATAATCAAAGCATTCACGCAAAAAAGGCTTCTTATGCCTGTTTGGCACAACTATTGCTGTACTAATGTAGGTAAAACAATAAACTTAATTGGAGGCGTAAAAATGAAAAGACATGTGAAAGTCGTTATCACTGGAATTGTGTTGGTAACAATAATGGGGTTTGGCTATACATTTGTTGCGCCGAATCATGCCAACGCCTGCGGATGGGGCCGCGCTGGAGGTGAAGACTATGTTCCACAGCGGCGTGATTCAACGGGACCAATAGCCCAGAGACCTTTGGTAACAAAAGAACAGGCTTACGATATTGTAACCAACCATGTAAAAAGATTAAATCCAACCCTGGAAGTTGGGCCGATTAATGATGCAGGCGGCTTTTATGAGGTAGATATCCTTACCGATAAGAAAAAGGTTGTTCAGCGCTTGGGTGTAGACAAACGATCCGGTCGCTTGATGCTCATCAATTGACCAGCAGTTGTAGTATATTTGTAGGAGAAGCAGATTTGAATGGCAGGATTTATAATTCATAGAGTCGCTCATTTTAGTCACAACTGTCCTGCTCAGTTCTCGGCATGACACCAAACTGCCTACACGTTATGCAACATTGTTTTTGAAAAAAGATCTGGAGTCATTCATGCGAATTGGTAACAAAAAATTGGATCTTGTTTTTTTCCTTTTGCTAATTCTGTTGGTCATTGGGATGCCGTTAGCTATCCAAATGTATAATCATCAGATGTGGATGGATAGAATACCATCTGGTGCCAAAGAATTCACGCTTACCGGACACGCGCAAAGAGGTTGGATTTTAGGAGAAGTTCAGGCACTAGACATCATCTCCCTATGGCATAAAAACAAGACCCTCAACAGACCTGTAATAGAAGTTTCCAAAGGTGATCAAGTAGTCTTAAAGTTAAGAAGCAGTGATGTAATTCACGGGTTTAGCTTTAAAGAAGCCGGTATATTCATAACCGATGGTATTCATCCTGGTAAAACCTTACTCGTATCATTTACAGCGGACAAGGTCGGCGCGTTTACCTTTTCGTGCAATGCTATTTGTGGCGACAACCACCAGAATATGCAAGGCACCCTGATAGTCAAAGCCTGACAACACCATCTGGAAGTTGTGTATCTAACACTTATTTAAGATCAATTGCGGGCGACCAATGTTGTT
>CP070768.1:1360111-1364558 GCA_020345745.1 Desulfobacterales bacterium | reverse complement strand
GAATGATCAGCAATATACTGGATCGTGCACCTCACCTGGCCATCTCCGCCTGCCAGCGCGGTGAAAACGATTATTTGACCATTCTCAAATGCCTGGGTAAGTTGATCGCTGAACGGGTTAGCGTTGATCTGAACACGTTATATGGAAACGAATCATATCCTCCTACCATTGCCGACATGCATAAAGAACCAGCATCAGGTGAAATCCGCTTGCCTGTGGGTGGAAAAACGCCCGCGCCTCCCCTTCCCCCCGTTGCTGTGAAAAGCAAGGAATCAACCGTCAGAAAGCGGCAAGTAGAAAACGCACCCGCAATGTTAACGGACAGCAGCCGGTATTCAGAAATGATGGATGCTGTATTGGAAAGTACTGAAGCAACGGCAAAGGCCCATCAGACCTTCCTCGATTTTTCCGACGAATTAACCAAAGGTTTTGAAAAAACATTCGCCTTACAGACACAGCTTCTGGAAAGAACCTTGTCTGACGCAGACGATTCAATATACCCATCATACCGCCTTGACAATGAAAGATCCAAACCGAAGTTTGACCATGACACATCGCATAGCGATGCCCTGGACCAAACTACTCATGGCAAAGCACACCCCTCTGCGCTTGCTTTCAGCCGCCAGATGTGTCTCGAATTTGCCATAGGATCCGTTGCCAACGTGCTGGGACCGGAGTTCGCCGTTGTCGATACCTACCCGGTGCGAGTCCGCCTGCCGGATGAACCGCTCATGCTGGTTGATCGAATCCTTTCCATTGACGGCGAAAAACGCTCGCTGGGCCCCGGCCGTATCGTAACCGAGCACGATGTTCTTCCCGAAGCATGGTATCTGGACGGTGACCGTGCGCCTGTTTGCATATCCGTCGAAGCCGGACAGGCTGACCTGTTTTTGTGTTCCTACTTGGGCATCGATCATGCGGTTAAAGGGGAAAGAAGCTATCGGCTGCTTGATGCTACCGTACGGTTCTATCGCAGCCTGCCACGACCCGGAGACGTTATCCGTTATGAAATCAATATTGACCACTTTGTCCGCCAAGGTGATACCTATCTATTCTTTTTTCGATTCAAAGGGTTTATCAAGGACCAACCCCTCATCCGTATGTTTAACGGATGTGCCGGTTTTTTCACGGAAGAAGAGGTCAGAAATTCGGGGGGAATCATATTCACTGAGGAAGACACTTGGAGCCGGCCTGGGAAAAGACCTTCGGACTGGAAATATCCTGTCCCCATGAATACCGAAAGCTACGTTGACGAATCGGTTGAAGCGCTTCGGCATGGAGACCTCGCCACCTGCTTCGGGCCCCTTTTTGAAGGTGTTGTAATGGCCGAATCCCTCAGGCTTCCCGGCGGTCGAATGAAACTGATCCATCGCGTTCAGCTTCTCGACCCCCAGGGCGGGCGTTTCGGACTGGGTATTATCCGTGCCGAAGCAGACATACACCCGGATGACTGGTTTCTCACTTGCCATTTCATGGACGATATGGTTATGCCGGGAACGCTGATGTATGAATGCTGTGCACATACACTCAGAATCTTCATCCAGCGTATGGGCTGGGTAACAGCTAAACCGGACGTCTGGTATGAACCCATGGTGGGTGTTGAAAGTATTCTGAAGTGCCGCGGCCCGGTAACACCTGATACCAAGCATGTCCTGTATGAGGTTGAAATCAAAGAGATCGGATACGCGCCTGAACCCTTTATTATTGCCGATGCGCTAATGTATGCGGACGGACAACGAATCGTATCCTTTAAAGACATGTCGATGAAAATGACCGGCATCACCCGCGAAGAAATCGAAGCGATGTGGGACATCAAACATAAATCCAGGCGCCCGGAAGTGGCATCCCCAAGCGATGAACCTATGGTATTGAAAACATCTCTGTTTGATCGTAACAACATATTGGCGTTTGCTCTTGGCAATCCATCCGAAGCCTTTGGCGAACCCTACCAAATTTTTGATAAAGAAAGATTTATCGCCAGGCTTCCCGCACCGCCATATTCTTTTATCGACAGAGTTGTCACTGTAGAACCGGAAGCATGGACGCTAAAACCGGACGGGTGGGTAGAGGCCGAATATACCGTTCAGCCGGATGCATGGTACTTTAAGGCCGACCGAACATCTTTTATGCCGTTTTGTATTCTGCTAGAAATTGCCCTGCAGCCCTGTGGTTGGCTGGCAGCCTATATGGGGTCTGCTCTTCGCAGCGAAAGCGATCTGAAATTTAGAAATCTAGGTGGGCATGGCAT
Organism: Desulfobacterales bacterium; assembly: GCA_020345745.1. GTDB lineage: Bacteria > Desulfobacterota > Desulfobacteria > Desulfobacterales > UBA11574. The sequence continues at coordinate 1,362,310 of CP070768.1, read as the reverse complement.
CATTGAGCAACCTATACCTCCGGAAACAACAACATTGACCATGCGTACCCGGATGACAAAGGCATCCGAAGCCGCCGAGATGATTATTGAACATTTTGACTTCCAGGTGCTTCAGGATGCTAAAATCATCTACTCCGGCGAGACCTATTTTGGTTTTTTCTCAAGACAGGCCCTCAGCCAACAGGTCGGCCTTCGCGATGCTGATAAAACCGTCTACCAACCAGCACATGATGATCTGAAGGGCTGCCGGCCTTACCTATTCGAAGACCAGGCACCGCTTTTCCCTGATGATTCGAGTGCCCATGTGGCATCTGCCTTGGCCATGCCGGCCAACGCACTTCGCATGATCGATCGTATAGCGGCATTTATACCCGACGGCGGCCCCAAAGGCCTCGGTTTTATTCGCGGCGTTAAAACCGTCAATCCGGATGAATGGTTTTTCAAGGCTCATTTTTACCAGGACCCCGTCTGGCCGGGTTCTTTGGGCATCGAATCGTTTCTTCAGCTCATCAAATTCGTGGCAATGCACCGATGGCAACACTTGACCGACAGTCACACCTTTCAACTGTGCACAGACGAGCCCCATAATTGGACCTATCGCGGTCAGGTTATTCCGGAACATTCGACGGTTGAAGTTGAAGCTGTGGTAACCAAAATTTCAGATACACCGGTTCCGACCATTTATGCAGATGGTTTTCTCAAGGTGAACGGGCGATATATCTATCAAATGAACAACTTCGGGTATAAATTGGTTCCTGCGAAAACAAAATAAGCTAATTTTTTTAACCATGAAAAAAAACAAACCTATTGACCTGTCCCCTTTTCAGCATCTATATCCTTACCCGTCGAACCATATCGACCTCAAGGGTCTAAAATATCATTTTTTGGACCAGGGCCAAGGAGACCCCGTGGTGATGGTTCACGGCAACCCCACCTGGTCGTTTTACTTTCGCAACTTGGTCAATGAACTTTCCACTCAATTTCGTACGATTGTGCCGGACCATATCGGCTGTGGCCTGTCTGATAAGCCAAGTATAAACGCGTACGATTACCGATTGAAGAGCCGCGTCGACGATTTGGAATCGCTTCTCGAACACTTAAAGTTAAAAGAGAACATTAACCTGATTGTCCACGACTGGGGTGGGATGATTGGCATGGCCTATGCCCTCAGGTACCCGAAACGGATGTGCCGCTTTGTCATTTTGAATACCGCCGCCTTCCTCCCTCCCGAGGGAAAAACACTCCCCATGCGACTTCGTCTGGTAAGGAATGTAAAACCCTTTGCTGTCCTGGCACTACAAGGTTTTAATCTCTTTGCCATAAGTGCATTATGCATGGCATCTCACAAAAAGCTGGGCAAGTCGGTTAAAAAGGGCCTTATCGCGCCTTACAACAGCTGGAAGAATCGGATTGCCACATTAAAATTTGTACAGGATATCCCGGTTGAAAGAAACCATCCGAGCTACTGTCTCGTACAATCCGTAGATGAAAACCTGCATCAACTCAACCACATCCCCATGCTCATCTGCTGGGGAGAACGCGATTTTGTCTTTGATACGGATTATCTTAAAGAATGGCAGCGCCGATTTCCCAGGGCAGAGGTCCATACCTTTTCAGATGCCGGTCACTATGTTTTGGAAGATGTGCCGAATGAAACGGTTGATCTGGTCAAAAACTTTTTACAAACAAGTGCGTCACCGTGAACATTTCCTTATATTTGAAAAGAATGGCCAAGATCCAGCCATTCAAAAAGGCGGTCATCTGTACGGCTGGACGTGACAGAAATGGCCGCGCAACGTATTCTCATCTGACGTTTCTCCAACTGGACCGGGAGTCTGACCGCTTGGCTCATGGGTTCGAAAACAGCGGTATCAAGCGCGGTACTCGCACCATTTTGATGGTAAAGCCGGGTCATGAATTTTTTTCCATTATTTTTGCCCTTTTCAAAATCGGTGCTGTCCCTGTTGTCGTCGATCCTGGAATGGGTGTCCGCCGTATGGTGAACTGCTTCCAAGAGGGCCGTCCACAGGCGTTCATAGGTATCCCTCCTGCTCACGTGCTTAGAACCCTTTATCCGAAATTTTTTAGCACCGTAAAGATATGGATAACCGTTGGCAGGCGTTGGTTTTGGAAAGGTTTTACGCTGAATCGTTTACGCCAGGTGCCATGGAAACCTTATGCCATGGCCAAAACCCAGCG
>CP070768.1:1353953-1360011 GCA_020345745.1 Desulfobacterales bacterium | reverse complement strand
GCTATGGTTTCCATGAAGTCTATCTTAAGCCCGATGATATAGACGATATAAAGCGGGACGAAATTGCACAAGCACTCCGGGCTGCTACCAGAGTGGGTGTTACACCATTTACCATATCAGAATGGGGGCAAGCCCTTGAAAAAGCAGGGTTTGAAGTTATAGAGTACCACACAGCGCCCTTTCACCTATTAACCCCTGGCAGGTTGATTCAAGACGAAGGTTTTTTCGGGGCGTTACGTTTTGTGGGCAAATTGATCGGTTATCCAGCCGCCCGAAAGCGTCTATTGGCTATGCGATCGGCTTTAAAAAAATATGAGAATTATATCGGTGCCGTTACATTTGTTTCACAGAAAAAGTAGATAAGGCTACCAATTGCTCGCTGTTGTTTTTGCTAATATATCCAAAATTTCGACCCTAAAATCTAACAGATATCACAATGCCTGTTATCAAGTATGATATCGGCAATATTGGTTAGATATCAAAAGTTCTTACAAGTCCGAAATTTCTGACATAATCTCAACATACCTTTATCCCAAAGAAAAATAGGCTAGATAGCTAATTAAACAGTCGGGGATTTTTATTGTTTTGACTTACGTCAATGACTATTTATCTTTTTTTTATACATGCTTTAAATAATGATCAATCCTGGTGAGAGGCAGAAGACTTATGCAAACAGACCTTCAAAATCTAAAAGAATCTAATGAATTTCTTAATCTACTATTGGATAACATCAATTCTGCTATTCTTATCGTTGATGAAAATTTACAAATTTATCAGTTCAATAAAAATTTTCATAATTTATTCGATCGTGCAACAGAGCAAGTTGATAACCACTCTTTCGGTCAGATAACCGGTTGCGTCAATGCTGTTGAGGAAAATAAATCCTGTGGAGCGACTTCACAATGCCAATTCTGTATCCTACGAAAATCCTTTCTACAAACGTTTCTAAAAAATTTTCCTGTAGAGCGTAAGCGTCTTGAACGAATCTTCTACATTGAAGGCGTACCTGTCTTAAAGTATCTGGAATTCAGTTCCAGACTCATCCAATACCATGGTCGAAAAATGGTACTCATCATCATATACGATATTACGGAAATCGAGGAGAAAAAAAGGGAGCTTGAAAAAAAGCAGGCACAAATCGATATTGATCTCGAAGTAGCCGGTGAGATCCAAAAAAGCCTTTTGCCGCATGAATCGATAGAAATTGAGAACACAATTACTGCATGGCGATTTGAACCTTGCCATAAAGTCGGTGGAGATATATTTCAGATTTATACCATTAGTAATGAACAATTAAGCGTCTATGCTTTGGATGTTTGCGGTCACGGAGTGCCTGCCGCCTTTGTAGCACTAACGATCTCACAATTTCTTCGAAGTCTACATAACCGTATGCGTCTAACAGGGAAATTCTTTACACCTGAGACTGTTATGGGTCGTTTGGAAAAAGAGTTTCCAATGGAAAGATTTGATTGTTTCTTTTCAATAGTCTATGCAACACTAAACATTCGCACCGGTCATCTTGTTTATAGTAATGCCGGTCATATGCCACCACTCATTTTGAGATGCAGTGGGAACCTGGAAATACTAAAGCATCATGGCCCTGTCATTGGTACTGGCCTTGGCAGTCCATTTGACCAAAAACAACAAAAACTGAGCCAGGGAGATCGGTTCCTTCTTTATACCGATGGCTTGATTGAAAATTTTGGTAAGGATGACGAGAGCATAGGGAAAGGTTTATTTTATAAAACGTTAAATGAGTTACATCGACAACCCATAAAACATATGGTGGATGGCGTATTCGATCGTTCCAGTAAACTTCGGGGAGAGATCTCTCCAACCGATGATATGAGTCTGCTTGCTATTGAATATAAAAACTGAATGAAGAAACCAATGCCCCTAAGTACTTGAGGAGTCGGTGAGTTTTCAAATTTCCTGACCTCAATATAACCTCTTAATATTACAATTAAAACTATATATTATCAATTGAAATTATTATGAATAATCTCAATGATTTTAATAGGAAAGGAGATTATTCATATTTTTCCAGCGACGAAATTATGGTCTTAAAACCTCATATATTGTGTATGCACCAATTCCAATTTTTGAACTTGGAATTCAAGACTTCTGGCACCTCCCTTTAACCTAGAAAAATCGGAGCTCGAAATATTTTAGGTTTCGGAAATAAATCTAGAAAATATTCTATATTATATCGAGTTTTTATTAAAGCCCAACATCTTCACTTTTTTGAAGCTTTATCCAAATCAATATATAGAACTGCAATTAAATTGACATAAGTACACCTTTCAAATATATAATCTTAGAATTTCCTGCCTTTTTTTCACCAAATCGACTCTTTTTTTAATATATAAAGGGGACATAAAAATGAAATGCCCAGAGTGTTCTTCTGAGAATCGTGAAGAGGCCAAATTTTGCAATGAGTGTGGGCACAAATTGGATCTTGTCTGTCCTAAATGTAAAAACTTCAATCGTCCAGAGAGCAAATTTTGTGATGAATGCGGTCACGATCTCTCCAAACCATTGACGGTAACTAAATCACCGGAATCCCCAGAATCTTTTCAAGTACTCACCGAGACTGATGAATCTTCGCCTTTACCTAAAGGAGAGCGCCGTCAAGCCACAATTGTCTTTTCCGACCTTTCTGGTTACACAGCTATGAACGAACAACTCGACCCCGAAGAGGTAGAAGGAATCATGAGCCGAATCAAGGAAGAGGCGGTAAGCATCGTGGAAAGTTATGGGGGGATCGTCAATCAGTTTGTCGGGGATGAAATCCTGGCTCTGTTCGGTATCCCTACGGCCCATGAAGATGACCCCCTTCGAGCTGTCAAATTTGCATTCGAGTTGCATGAGATGGTCCGAATGATGAGTCCAAAGATAGAGGATCGTATTGGAAAACCGCTCACAATGCATACTGGGATCAACACCGGCTTAATCGTAACTAATTTACGAGATGACCGGGATGGCTTATACGGTATCACTGGTGAAACGGTCAATACTGGTGCAAGATTGAAATCGCAGGCAGGATCGGATGAGATTATAGTTAGTTCGAATACACAGAAATTGATAGCTCCCTATTTTGAGATGGTAAAACTTGAAAAAATTAGAATGAAAGGGAAGACTGAAACAACGATTCCTTTTCGAGTTATAGAAGAATCAAAGATTCATTCTCGCATTGAGGCCGCAGAGCAAAAAGGTTTTACAACCTATACCGGTCGTGATCAGGAATTGGCTACCCTTCACACTTGCCTTGAAAAAGTAGTTCAGGGACAAGGTCAATTTGCCACGGTGGTGGGAGAGGCAGGAGTGGGTAAGAGCCGATTACACTATGAGTTCCGCCACAGCCTGGATCGAGAAAAGATCACGGTTTTGCAGGGAAGGTGTCAGTCCTATGGGAGTGATATCCCCTATTTACCGTTTGTAGATGCTATACGAAGAGGGCTCCATTTGCGAGATGAATATAGTCCTGCTGAATTGTTGGAAAAAGCCGTGACCAATATCAAAGCCATTGATCCTTCATTAGAGCAATATATCCCCCTTTATCTCCATTTGTTGTCCATCCGAAGCGATTATCCACTTCCCGCACATCTGCAAGGCAAAGAATTGCGGAAAGCTATGGAGGAAGCCTTGGCCTTGATGATTACTCTGAACACACAACATGAACCGATGGTGATGATTCTGGAAGATTGGCACTGGAGCGATGAGGCTTCCCAAGCGGCTTTGAAACATCTGCTTGACGTTACCGCTCCTTATGCTTTGATGGTGGTTGTCACTTACCGGCCAGACTATTCAGGAAGCTGGGGCTACCTGAGTTATCACACTCCCGTTGTTTTGAAACCATTGGATGCCACGCATACAGAGGATATCCTCAAGTCAGTTTCAGGAGCAGTGCAATTGCCGGAAGGGTTGGGGAAATTGATTCATGAACGCACCAGTGGCAACCCCCTATTCATAGAAGAGGTATGCTATTCTCTTATTGAAGAAGGTGCGGTTGTGATAAAAGAAGGACAGGTGACCCTGACTCAATCTCTTGAAAAACTTAGCCTGCCTAATACTGTACAAGCGATTATTCGTACCCGGTTGGATCGGCTGGATAGCAATACCAAAGAAGCTGTACGGCTGGCCTCGGTCATCGGCAGAGTGTTTGGCCTGAGGATTCTGGAGCGAATATATTTGGCACAGGCTGAACTTTCCGAATCGCTGGAAGTATTGAAGGCACTGGAAGTGATCCAACAAATCCGAGTTTTGCCCGAAGCTGAGTATACATTCAGACATGTGCTGACACAGGAAGTTGCCTATGAAACCGTGCTTCTACAAAGGCGGGAAGAGCTTCACAGCGCTATCGGCCGAGTTATAGAAGAGCTTTATTCCGAGCGTTTGGAAGAGCAAGCAACGATTTTAGTTTACCATTATGCACGGAGCGAACGGCAGGATAAAGCTACGGAATACGCCTTAATAGCTGGAGATCAGGCTGCCAGTTTATATGCTAACACTGAAGCCACAACCTACTATGAGCAGGCTCTTACGATGGCCCAGAATCTTCCCTCATCTCCGAAGGTGCAGCAATGGCAAATTGACGCGTCTCTTAAGCTTGCCGCAGTGGGAATAACCCGGCAAGATATAGAAAGAGATCGTACGAATTTGGAGCAGGCTTGTACCATGGCGGAAGCGCTGAACGACGAATCCCGTTTGGCTCAGGTTCTTTATTGGCTTGGAAGGATTCACTATGTTCTCTGGAGCCCGCAGATCGCCATGGAATATGCCAAACAGAGCCTCATGATTGCAGATCGGTTGGGAGATGATGCCCTTGCGGCTTCCCCGGTCAACCTCATGGGGCGAGTTTACTATCAACTGTCAGACTTTGTTCAGGCCATTCAGTTCTTGGAGCGAAGTGTTGAGCAGATGCGACGGATCGGGAACAAAGTTGAGGAATCCACCGCATCGGCACTTGCAGGCTATGTTTTAGCTTTTTTGGGCGAATTTGAGCGAGCCTTCGTCCATGCTGATCATGCTATCCAGCTGGCCCAGGAAATTCAAAACCCCTTTACAAAGGCAAATGCCTATCATTTGAGAGGGTGCATCGCTGATCAGCAAGGTGACTGGCCTCAGGCGATTAAGGATTATGAGAAGGCGATACATATCGCTGAAAAAGCGGAAGATCTTTTCCGGCTTTATTTGGTAAAATCTTGGAAGGGTCGAGCCCGCGCAATGATCGGAGACCCTGACCGGGGACGAGAGTTGCTTGAAGAAAGTTTAGCCCTTGCTGAAAAGATTGGGACCCAGTTCTGGCTTGCTTGGCAGAAAACATCCCTTGCGGGTTGCCTCTTTATACTTGGGGAGCTCGAAACAGGGTCTCAACTTTGCCAAGAGGCGATCCTCCTGGGTGAAGAAACAAACGACAAATACGTTATTGCCTTTGCTAACCGAACCTTTGCTGAAATCTTTTCCCACCTGGAACCTTCAGATCCTGAAAAAGCTGATCGGGCTATCTTGGAGGCCATAAGGATTCAACATGAAATCGACGTAAAACCAGAGATGGCCCGAAGTTATGTAAGTTACGCTCATTTACTCACAAATATGGGTGAACAAGAAAAAGCTAAAGAATATATTGTAAAAACCATCGGTATGTTCAAAAAAATGGGTATGGTATGGGATCTTAATCAAGCTGAACAGTTGCTTCGAAACTTGAACCTTAAATAAGAGAGTCATTTGGATTTTTTAGATTTCAAAACTACATCGTAATAAAAATTCCATTTTTTAAGCCAAAGAAATTAGAGTCAACCGACCCTACATATTTTGTGTGCACCAATTTTAATTTTTCCACAAGAAATTGGTGATTTCTCCCTTCAGAGTTGAATATTTGAAGGCCTAAAAGTTCAAGGTTTCGGGAATAAACCTTGAAAATAACTGTTAAATTGGATAGTTGTACTTCAGGCCCTAAATCTCCAGCGGCTACCTCATTTACCTATGTCCATATATTGTGTTCGAGAATGTGTTTCGTTAAAGGGCGGTAGTCTCACAGCCAAAGAGATTCTTAAGG
>CP070768.1:1349502-1353853 GCA_020345745.1 Desulfobacterales bacterium | reverse complement strand
GAACACCATCAACTCCTCCTCTATAACCCCTTGGAAGCAACAGCCAGTTTATTAATCCTGTAAAAGTTAAAATGGAAAAAAGGATAAAGGACAATATGTTAACGATCCAAAGCTTGGCCGCTTTATTACTTCTCATAAACAACCCTCCTAATAATCTAAGGGTATGATCGATTTCATGATGTTTTTGATTAGCGAATTATCTTTGCCAGAGTGTTCGGATTGCATACCACAAAATCGGAGTGGAATACAGATATAAGAATGTAGAAATGGTTTTGTGGTTTGATTCAAGATAATGCGGTTGTGAGAATATCAAATAGATTTAAGGTGGAAGGTCTTAATAACAGCCCGATTTCATATGGAATATTTTTAAGACTTTTTTCGGAAATCATAAATATTTCGAGCTTTGATTTATCAACAGTGAAGGGAGTAGTCTTGAATTTCCGTTAGGAAAATTAAGATTGGCGCATACACAACATATGGGGTTTTGTGACCATAATTCTATTGGTGTGAAAAATGAAATGTTTGCTAAGATACTGCTTAGAAATCTAAAAAATCCAAATGGCCCAATTGTTCCAGTTTTCCATATCTGAGCTTACATCCAACTCTTTTCAACCCGCAAGCTCATCAATGAGCCCAAATGCCTCAAACTTATTCGCCTTATTTAGAACACCCAGCTGCTAGTCAAAGCAAAGCTGAGATCCCGTTTCAACGTGACTACAGAGATGAATGACTTGGGGAAACCTTGCCAGTTATCGTTGCGTGCTTGAAATGATATTTGTCCGGGAAATAAAACAGATTCAGACAGATTTCTTGACAGACAAATCAAAACTTGGAAAGCTTATTGAAATTTATTTTAGTGGATATCCATTGATGAATAAGAAAAGATTAAAAACGGAATCGCTTCGCCTGTCCATTTTACGAAAAAGATGGCCATGGATCGTTACGGGCATAGCAGTTTTTCTTGGCCTGTCGCTGGCGTTAATGCCTTTGGCCATAAAGTATAACGTTCGGGAATTGATTCTGGATAATGGCGGTGACGAGGTCCGAATAGAAGACATCGATTTCAACCCGTTCACCGGAAAAATTGCATTGACTGACCTGACGGTTAAAGTCAAAAATGCACAGGTTCTTCATATTTCAGAAGCAATAGCGGATCTCACATGGTTCCCTTTTTTCCAGAAACATATTCAAGTCCAGAATATCGCAGTCAACGGACTGGATATCACCATTGAGACACTTCCAGAAGGTCGCTGGCGCTTGGGAGGAGTCGTTGCAACTTTGCTTTCCGAACCGGAAGAGGATCCTTCAAAAACCCCTTGGGGCTTTGGTCTCAGAAAACTGAACTTATTGAACAGCCGTGTAAACTTGCAAACGGATGACTTTGAAAGCACCCTGGAGATCGACCATTTAACAATTGCCCGCGTGTTTAGTTGGCAACCAGAGACCGTCGCTCGAGTGGAACTATCGGGCCGCCTAAACGGCAGTCCGCTTAAGGGTTGGTGGGATGTAACACCTTTTTCCGATGATCGTGAGGCCACCTTAGAACTGGAGGTTGCTGATCTGTCCTTGAAACCTTTTATTCGCCTCACCAAAGGTGCCGTCACTGAACTGGATGGCAAGCTGACGATCAATGCCTCCTTTCAACTTAAACAGTCGGCCGATCACAGCCTCAAGATTGACAAAAAAGGGGTTGTTCGAATTCAACAGACCCATATAATAACCGCTGGAGAAGAATCCAAGTTTGGAGAGCTCATCTGGAACGGCAGTATGCAAATTGATGTTTCGGGGCAGAGAGATCGGCTAAACTTGATGGGCAAAGGTGACTTGCAGATTAGAAATCTTTTAGCAAAACTTCCACAGAAAGAGATCGTGGCTCAGCAGAAAGAAGTGAAATGGTCGGGAGATTTCACCTTTGGTAGACAATCCGGGGAAAGCAAAATCGAAGTGGATGGTGAGCTTGGTATGGATAACCTCATGGTTAGCGCTCCGGCAGATACGTTCAACAAAGATCGTCTCTCACGGACTGAACGACACGATTTATCGGCATCTATGTTACCGAATCGTTTGACAGTGGAAAATACCGGCCTTGTCTGGAAAGGAACAGCCACGTATGCTCGACAATTGAATTCCTCTGATGTTTATTTAAAGGGCATGCTCGATGCGGACACAATAAAAATTGATTTACCTGATACTTTGCTTTCCGGGCAACGCTTGAAGTGGAAAGGTGACGTGCATGTCAAACCTTCCGAAAAGCTTGGGCAGTTTGGTTTAATAATCGACGGGCTGATGAATGCCGAACAGGTGGCCATGAAGCTACCGCAAAATGAGCTGGATATAAATCATGAGAACATTGAATGGAAAGGACAGTTAAATTACGGTTCTTTTTCAGTTATAGGTGACAAGAAACCTTCAAATGCCATAGTTATCCGTAATTTCGACATTGCTGACATCAAGCAGAATTATCTTCTTTTCAATGCCGCCGAAGTGCATTTAAATGATATCGCTGTCGGTAAATCAGAGAACGTCAGCGGTTCCCGTTTTCAAATCTTGAATCTGGAATTATTGAAAGCGCTGAATCACCCGACTAAAGATAGCCAAAAATCCACTCCACTAATTGGGGCCAAAGAAATTGTTGTCGAAGATTTTAGCGTCGCTCTTCCTGGAAGAGCTTTCGCCTCGTCGGTGTCTTTAGATTCCTTGAAGGCGCAAATTCGTCGAAAAAAAGACGGTACGTGGAATTTTATCGAGGGGGTTGACACACTAAGTCCATCTTCGGATGAAGTTAAAAAGGAAAGCACCGAGAAACCGACCGTTATTCAAGCGTCCGAAAAAACTGAAGATGGGACTTCAACACAGATCAAGGTAAAGGCAATTACCATCACTGGCGACAGCGTGGTTAGCTTTGAAGATGAAAGTGTTGATCCGTCTTATCGTGCCGATCTTCGTGTGAACGAATTCAGCCTCGTAAACCTCAATAGTTTCGAACCTGATCAATCGATCCCCTTTAAAATAGATGCCAAAATTGGAAAACATACGGATGTTAATTTTAAGGGGAACTTGCAGCCGTTCACAGATCGTGTGAGCATGGAAGTTACCGGGAAGATCAACGACCTTGAGATGCCACCGTTGTCGTCATATACCATCAACGCCTTTGGGCACCGGTTTGCCAGCGGAGAGACGGACATCGATATTGATCTTAAAATAAGCCAGGGACAGCTCGCTGGAGAAGGCGAGTTTAAAATTTATAAGCTCGAACTCGACCCTTTAGATAAGGCGGAACTTAAAGAGCGCAACATCAAAAGCACCATCCCGCTGGATTCTGCCATCAGCCTTCTGCGCAACGGCAGCGGCGATGTGAAGCTGAAGGTGCCCATATCCGGAGATATTGCCGATCCCAAATTCAGTATAGCCGATGCTATCAATCAAGCCGTGTTAAAAGCCACCAAGAAAGCCACGCTTACCTATCTGAAATATGCTTTATGGCCTTACGGAACAGCGATTGCAGCGGTTGAATTGGCCATGACTGCCGCCGATAAAGTCAGTGGCATCAGTCTCGACCCGGTCATATTTGAACCTGGGAGAACTACACTTACTGAGGATAACCGTGATTATATCAACAAGCTAGCCGGCATCATGAAAGAACGCCCAGTTGTTCGGGTACAGCTGTGCGGATTATCCGTGAAAACAGTCGACATTGCCGGTCTTCAGCAAAAGGCCCTTGTGGACACCACCGGTAAGAGAGCAAAGTACAAAGAGACAGACAAAAAAGATAAAGAAAAGAAACCGGAAGCACCGCCGGTTACAAAAAAGAATTTGGAGGATCTTGCCCGTGAGAGGGCCAAAGCCATTGAAAACATTTTGGTGAGCAAGCACGGCATCGACAACAGTCGGATATTTATATGCCACCCAAAAATCGAAACAGTTAACAACAACAATCCCCGGGTGGAGCTTATTTTTTAGAAAGAATCCTTTATCTTCTTTACACCTTGTTCGGTTGGATTGAAAATTATTGTAAAAGGGTCTAAGTTGATATGTGCAATTATATTAATAGGATTTACGATTTATTTCGTAAATCATAACTATTCCGGTCTTCAAATACTCAACTTTGAAGGGAGAAATCATTACCCAGACCTAAAAAATTACAAAATTAAATAACACCAGATGTTGTGGTGTACAAAATAATCCTGGCTCACTTTTGAAGCAAGATATCATGGGAAATTTGGTTAATATCACAAGAACTTTGTATACTGCATTAATAGCAGATATCGGTAGTTTCGCCGAACCTGTGTTTAGTAGGAGATATCTGCAATTTCAAAGGATGGATTTTATTGCAGAGCAGGTATCGGTAATT
>CP070768.1:1340210-1349402 GCA_020345745.1 Desulfobacterales bacterium | reverse complement strand
TTTCATATTCCGAGCAAAATTTTGCGGATTTTCTAAACCAATTCACCCGTTTGTATACCTATATGTTCCTATACCCAAAGCCAATTGTGGCAGCACTCAATGGCCACGCCATTGCAGGGGGATGTATGTTGGCTTTGGCTTGTGATTATAGGGTCATGGTGTCAGGGAGGGCTAAGATTTCTTTAAACGAAATTTCTTTTGGATCGTCAGTTTTTGCCGGCAGTACTGAGATGCTGCGTTTTTGTGTTGGTAACAGAAACGCAACAGAAGTTCTTTATTCAGGTGCAATGTATACCGCCGAGGAGGCGAAGGTTTTGGGTCTGATTGATGCGATCACAGCAGAAGAAGATTTAATCCATGAGGCAACGAAAAAAGCCATGGATTTAGGCGAAAAGCCCGGTCCTGCATTCACCAGTATCAAATTGCTTTTACGCAAGTCTGTGGCAGAAGCAATGCGGCTGAAAGAAAAAGACGCTATAAATGATTTTGTAGAGATTTGGTATTCAGATACGACCCAAGAGAATCTCAAGAATATTAAAATATATTAAAACGACTTTGGATCGACCAACGATTTGACGTGGCTATGGACTAAACGCCGTTGAACGGCACTTGAATTTATTGTAATTAACAGAACAAAACCCCTTTAAGTGGTCCGCAGCGTTATGGGTGCTATGGGAAAGGGCATACCATCATGAACATGCCTGAAGTTTGGACGTTTTTCTATGGATCATATATCAACCGCGATGTTCTTGCCGAGGTGGAGTATCGCCCTGTCCAATATGAAGTGGCCCGCCTATCCGGATTTGATATTGAGAGCAGATGACTCTAAGCGTTATGCACGAGAAAAACATGCAAAATGACGTCATTGGCATTTCTTTAAACTTACGATTGATTCTGGACCAAGATTTTTAATAAGGGAGTTTTTGCATGAAAGAAAAGACTAAAAAAAACATCTACACGGCGTTTATTGGTGAGGCAAAAGCTTATTTCAGACTGTTGGCATACGCAGAAAAAGCTCAAGAGGAAGGGATTCCCCAAATTGCGCTATTGTTTCGTGCCATAGCCGATGCTGAGAGGGTTCATGCAACCCGTCAATTAAGCTTACTTAGAGATATTCTGGTTAAAGATACAGATACCAATTTGGAAAAATCCTTTCAACGCGAAAAATCCATCAGTGAAAATGAATACCCTGAGTTTATTAAGGATGCTGAGGAAGATGGCGAGAAAGCCGCCGCCATTGCTTTCAGTCATGCCAGGGATGCCGAAACCTATCACGCAAAATTATACGAGCGTGCCATTTATCAAGTGATCAGAGACGAAGTGGCGGCTTATCAGGTTTGTCAGGTTTGCGGCTATGTTACCAGCAAAAAGATACCCAATAAATGCCCGATCTGTGGTGCAACAAAAGATAAATTTAAAACAATTGCCGATGGAGACCTTTCATAAAGATTTGGGCGCGGGTTTTTGTCTGTCGCCGTCCACCTGCATGCTTGATATCTAGAGGATAGACTAAAAGTTGCAGGGTGGATACATTGAAGAACTACGAAGAGTATCGAATGCTTGTTATAACCGCCTGTAGGTTCTATGATGCCGTTAATCATGTGGTGTATAACTACTCCAAATCCCAGAACGACATCTAACTGGGTTTCGGTTTAGGCCTTGCTCTACTTTTCCTTTAAACACGATCGATCTTAGAATAAAGGCACATGACCAGCGCTTGGAGAAAAATAGGCCAAAAATGGTACCCGCTGGTCAGGTGCAATTTTCGATACAACGAGCACAAGATATGATTGGAGCCATTGCCGGAGACATCATCGGCTCAGTCTACGAGCACTATCCGATCAAGACCAAGGATTTCCCGTTATTCCATCCTCGGTGCAGGTTCACAGACGACTCTGTGCTGACCGTTGCGATGGCCGATGCGATCCTTACGAAGCGACCTTATGAGCAGTCGGTGCGCGAGATAGGCCGACGCTATCCGAGAGCAGGATACGGGAGGGCATTTATTGGTTGGCTCTACTCCGAGCAACCACAACCATACAACAGTTGGGGCAATGGCTCTGCCATGCGTGTCAGCCCTGTCGGCTTTGCCTTCGATACAGAAGACCACGTGCTCAGTGAGGCGAAAAAAACAGCCAGCATTTCACACAATCATCCAGAGGGACTCAAGGGGGCACAAGCAACGGCGCTTGCTGTGTTTCACGCGCGGATGGGCTATACAAAGGATGAGATCAGAGGGGAGATCAGTCAACGATTCGGATACAACATGCATCGAGCCGTGGACGACATCCGCCCCACTTACGCTTTCGATATTTCCTGCCAGGGAACCGTGCCGGAAGCGATCATTGCCTTTCTGGATTCTACCTCATACGAAGACGCCGTGCGCAACGCCATCTCACTGGGTGGGGACAGTGACACTCTTGCTTGCATAACTGGCGGGATCGCCGAAGCCTTCTATCAAGGTGTTCCTGACGCCGTTCGAGCGAAAGTTAAAGGGTTGCTGGCACCGGATCTGCTAAAAATAACAGAAGCGTTTTGCGAAAAATACGTCCAAGGGAATCGAATGAATGGAAACAATTGACGGTCATTTCGCTACTGCCTCATGGCGGCAAATGATCGTGTCGTTATGCTCAAGGATGACAACATGGTGGCAAAACAACGCGTACTTGTAGCAGGCGCTACAGGTTATTTGGGAAGGTTCATTGTAAAGGAGCTGAACTGGCAAGGGTATTGGGTGCGTGCTCTCATCAGGAACAGTCGGAAAATAGCACCGGTAAGGCGGTATGCGAACGAATGCCTGATCTGGCCTGAAAACCCTGCCTGAGAAAGGTTGCAATTTTCAGCGGTGGCAGAATACCCATAAAAAAAAGGGCGACTCCAATGAATCGCCCTTAGCAAAGGTATTGAAGAAAAGTTAACCATTCTACATAGCCCCTGCCTGTTTAAGCGACTTCTCGAATTGCCGTTATTAACACCATGGCGCATCTTAATTTTTAAAATATTTTGTTTATTTTTTTGAAGATGGCCGGATGAAAAGATGCACGCGCATCCGAGAAGCCGTTATTATTAAATCGGCATTTTTGCCGAATAACTTAACACATATTTTGCAACAATTGGTCCAAGGTTTTCAATAAAATGGCAATCTATCCATTAAACGATAATTGCCAGAAAGGCGGAATATGAGAAAATACCGGTTTTAGAATTTCACAAATCATGTGTAGTTAAAAAGTGACATAAATTTGACAGTCAGCGTTAATATCGAGAAAAATTTGACATTGGCCCAAGCAAGCTTTGTACAGGAGAGCGATTTCCTTTAATATAGCATCCGTTATGCTGCCCCTTGGTTTTTCTCAACATTCTCTGTTTAATTTTACGCGCCTCTTAAGGTCATAATTTGGCATTCTCTGTCGAAACGAATCGCCATACCTTCTGGCGTCGAACGCACCATGCCACCTTCAAGTTCTATAAAACACTTCAGATCCGTCAGCTCACAAACACTTTCCCTCGGAATGGTGAGGTTTAGAATAAACCGTGTTTCTTCTGGAAGTAAGGGTGTCTCCTTGTTATAGATGAATGCGCTTTCGGCAGATAGGTCTTTGGTTTCAACATCAAACAACTTATTTCCATCTGACATTATGGCTTCTACCGTTGCGGGTAGGGCAGCCGGATACCTTTTACATTGACGTCGATCGTTCATTGTTAACTCCTTTGTCGAACATTTTAGATTATGTTATTGCCAACCTTTTTTTAAAAACATTCTTTGTTTGAATAGTCATAAGACGGATCTATTTTTTAATGATCATCTTTTGAGAATAATACATAAGCACATATCATGCCAAAGTGAATGCAAGTTGGGTTAATTAATTATATTATATAGTTATGCTGTTTCATCTCACGTTCACATAACCAATGAACATTTTAAAAGTGACATGAATTTGACGGACTGAAAAAATAGGGACGCCCATCAGATATCCAGCATCAGGCGTGTAGAAAAATGGGTAAAATTAGATGCAGATCAAGTGTTCGATTAACCCAGAAATGGTTGAATGAAAAGAATAGCAACCGGGCCTGATAAAAATGTTGATATTATTTACACAAACAGGTTAATATTTGTTTCGAATAAAGCCCTAAATAACGATTCTGTTGCTTGCCAGGTTGACAAAACGATTGGTTAAAAGAAGGCGTTCTTCGAAGGTATCCAAAGAAAGAATAAAAACGTTGTTTCTAAAAAGATCGTTATTTAATATCGGCTATACCCAGTGACCACCATCTAATTCAATGCAAAAGGTGTCTTGTTCTGAAATCATGAATCGAACTTTGTTACCAACCATTATCTGTCTGGTGATATTCCTTACCCTGCGTGTGGCCAATGCCCATGCTGAAAGCGCCATGGAATATTTTAACCTTGGGGAAAAAAGTACGATTACCCGAACCAAGATCAAATACTTTTCCAGAGCCTTGGAGCTAGATCCTTATATGGCAGAAGCTTATGAAAAGCGCGGTTTACTTTATTTTTTTCAGGAAAAATTTAACCAGGCAATTCAGGACTTCGATGCCTTTATCCGACTTGTCCCTGCAAATGCAAAAGCTTACCGAATGCTGGCAATGGCATACCTTAAAAGCGATTTTTATGAACAAGCTATCGCTAAGTTCACCCGTGCCATCGAGCTGGAACCCGAACTGGCTGCCGCATATGCCTACCGGGCTGAAGCATACCGGTATGAAAAAAAATACGAGGACGCCATTCGTGATGCCACGATCAGCATTAATATGACCTTTGACGGGCGAATCAAGTCCGATGCATACCGGACACGGGCAAAAGTTCTAAGGGAGATTGGACAGGAAGCGTCGGCTATTGTAGATGCTAAGGCTGCCTGGGATATAGATCCCAGAGTTCCCCAGTGGTGGCGGTACTTTCTGAAAAGCGCCAGCCCGGAAGAGTTGAGATTTTTCTCGCCATTTCTGATAGTAGGTATCGCGCTAGTGGTTATTTTCGGAATCAAATTCAAACCTCCGGACAAGGACGACTGATCCGGATATTACCATCGTTTGACAGGCTATTTTTGAGTAAACTCTCAAAAACTTCGGGTAAAATGCCTAATGCCCGCACATATGAAATCAACCCGAACTTTTTGAAAAAGTTTCAAAAAACAGCAATCAAACATTGGTTTGCGTGTTATCTGGCATAAGAGACCTCAAAGGGGAGTCCATTTTACGAATTGAACAAGGCATATGATCCATGAAAAAATTACTCATATATTTTGCAGCCGGCTGCTTGGGCGGGCTGGTGAACAGCCTCACGGTATGGTTGTTTGGTGATTTTGGTATTACACAGAAATTTTCGGTTTCCATAGCGCCGACATTATCGGCGACCTGGCTTTACCCCCGCATCGTTTGGGGGGGAATTTGGGGTCTATTGTTTTTCCTTCCTATACTTAACTCGAAACCCATTCGAAAAGGTAGCCTTTTAAGCCTTTTTCCCACGGCTGTACAGCTATTCATTATCTTTCCCTTTAAGACCAATAAAGGTATCGCCGGTTTGGGGCTGGGTCAATTAACGCCGGCATTTGTCATATTTTTTAACTGGATTTGGGGTGTGGTGACTGCGCTGGCCATCAAATTTTCAAAATAAACACCGGCATGAGATATTTCACTACCATCATTTTATTTTTCTTGTTTTCAAATACCGCGCTAGCAACTCAAAGAGCCTATCACAACTATTTATACAGTCATTCAAATTTCAGTTTTTGTTATAACGGGCATTATCCATTCGATTCGATCGACTATCTTTATTATAAGGGATTATCCTCAACATTAAACGAATACATCATGTGGCGGGTCCAAGAGAGCTACTTAACAAATAGAAAGTTTGAAATACAGACCGGTTGCGAAATATTCGGTGGACACCCGTCCATCGAAGTGAGTCGAAACAAAAGAGGATATTTTGTCTTTATCCATGGAGCGACCAATTTATATCAAATGGTTAGCATCATAAATTATTTTTCTTCCGATGATTGGGAATCTTTTTGCTATAATATTGAAAAAGTAAATCCTATCATAGCGCTGAGAACATTTAAAACGATCTTGAGTAACGCGATTGAAGATCCGGATCTTAAATTTTTCAACCATAAAGAAAAAACCGTATGGGAATTGGATCGGCTGAAAATGATTTATCGGATGGACACGCTGGTTTATGAACTAAACGGATCGACATTGCATTTTAAACCGTCTTTTCCATTACCTGCGAAGTTAAAAGATCGTTATTTTTTTGTAAACAATGGGCGTATACAAGTGTTTGAAAAAGGTAGCATCATATCAGAACAGGTGATTCCTGATTATGATAATAACGAGGCGTTGTTGTATACCATGGCGGCATATCGTAAATGGCTGAATTTTTTTTATGCTGGACAGCCAATATTGAGTTACGAATATCATAACAACAGGTTCTATAAGATTCAAAGCAAGCCATAATTTTAAACAGCAAAGGATAACCCGTGTTCGGAATACAAAATTTTTCACTATTTTTGGTTTCATGCATATTATTGAATATCACGCCCGGCCAAGACACCATGTACATTTTAGGGCGGAGTATTGCCCAAGGAAGAAAAGCGGGGATGATCTCAGTTTTGGGCATCATGTCCGGTGTTTTGGTTCATACACTGCTTGCCGCATTTGGGTTATCTGTTATTTTGGCCACGTCTTCTTTGGCATTTAGTATCGTAAAATACCTTGGGGCCGGATACTTGGTATGGATCGGTTTGGGTTTTTTGCTCAAAGGCGAGTCGGATAGCCGCCTTGAGACGGTTAAAACGGAGCAGAAAAAATCGTGGACCATATACCGGCAAGGGGTATTGACGAACGTGTTGAATCCAAAAGTTTCACTATTTTTTCTTTCGTTTCTACCGCAATTTGTTGTTCCCCAGGCGGATTTTATTTTTGTCCCCTTTTTAATCTTGGGCATGACGTTTTTCACGACAGGAAGTATATGGTGTCTGGTCCTGGTGTGCGGATCGACATGGCTAAAGGGCAAAATACAGCATCAAACACCTATGGGGGGAATAACGAAAAAACTCACCGGAGCGCTGTTTGTCGGATTGGGTGTGAAATTGGCGTTTTCATCCGTCGACTGATCCGAGATTAAAATAGCACCCCTTTTGGCATCGGCGCAACGTTTTCACCTCCTAAAACGTAGCCGCCGTCAATTCTCAACACCGTCCCTGTCATAAACGGTGCATCTTTTATGATAAAAAGCACCGCTTTTACCACGTCTTCAATGGTGCCGGTACGGTTTAATAACGTGTGATCGATCAGAGATGTTTTTTGCTCTTGGCTGAGCAAATCCCAACCCCAGGTTTTTTCTCCATGTCGGGTTTCAACAAAACCCAGCATGATTTCATTCACCCGGACCTGGGGTGCACCGATTCTTGCCCATGTTTCAGTCAAAACAGCAATACCACGGTTGGCGGCTGCATATCCTTCATTAAACACATGGCCGGCCGGACCTGCCCGCCCTACGATACCTGCAATGGAAGAAAAATTGATAACGACACCGTCTCCGGACGCCTTTAGGTGCGGCAAGGCCGAGTCAAAAACCCATCTTTTTGCACGCAGCGTAGTTTCCATTTCAAGATCCCATTGCTCTTGAACATACGGTCCGTGTACTACCGGCCATCCGCCCCGTTCTATGTTATTTATGAGAATGTCAAGGTGGCCGAAATGATCGACAACCTGTTGAATCAATCCCGGAATTTTTTCGGTCTTTAACAGATCGGTTTTAATAATCAGGTGGTCCTGGCCGGTTTCGGCAACGACCTTTTTCAGTTCATCAAGACCTTCTTCCCAGTCAAAATAATTCAAGGCAACGACAGCTCCGCCCTGAGCAAGGGCAACACCAATGTCTTTGCCGATACCTTTTATGGCCCCTAGCACCAGGGCAACTTTTCCCTTAAGTTCCATTTTTAAAAATCGTATCCTTAATCCATTTAAATCCGAGTTTCAACAACGCAACATCGTCATGCTTTGCCTTGTCTAAAGCGTCAGGGTCTATGCTGTCATTATGCAAAATCCCTCTATCAAAAATGTGAGACCTGAACGTATCAAGATCGTAGCATGCCATGTTAAATAAAAACGTGGACTTGGTATCCAACCGGCCGGACATCAGACGGTTTTTTAAGCCGATGATTTCCATCAACATATCATTCATCTGATTATATACATTTAAACCTTGGTCTGTTACCCATTGCTGCACCGTCTGGGTCTGTACTTGATAAAACCCTAAACAATGAGGCTCTTTTAAGAGAAAGTATTGCTCGCTAATTTTACCTGTCTCGCGTGATCTTGCTGCCATCCGGACCAGCGGATACGTGCGGCACGATGCAGGTCTGTTTTCGTAAACACGGCATCCTTTGGAAGTTACAAATGGACATGTTAAATGTTGTGAATGATCTGGTTTCAGTGTGACGACAGGAAGTCCGGTTTCGGGGCCGGTGTGCTGGGAGGTGTAACGCTCAAGGAAAAGATTTGATGGCAAGTTAAGGTGTTGTTTTAGGCGCAGTATATCAAAAGGGGTTAGAAATTGGTTCAAATCCTGGCAGCATTCATTAAAACAAGGAACTTGCTCTGAACATGAAAATTGAAACGTGTCTTTGATGGAAAGGGGGATCATGTTGCCATCCAAACTTGTTTGTTCCCGATGAAGTGGGTAACACCGGAACAATAAATCCTGCTCCAAGAATCCTCAAACAAGTAGCACGTTCTTTCATCAAGTCAACAAAAAAACCATTTTAGGATAAATCGGGATAAAAGCGTACCTGACGAAACAAATTCGGGCCTAACATAGCTCGTACTATAAGGGGCAAGTTTAAAAACCCACGGCTTTTATAAGTCCTGAATTGTCTAAAAAAATTGAATTGGGTTCACCACAACATATTGTATCTTTAGCTAAGAAATCTTCAAAATAGTGTCACCCAAAAGGTTGTTTTTTAAACCATTCAATTTTTAGAATTAAGTTTGCTCAAAAGTTCTTGACAAGAATAATGGTAATTGTTATCTAATTCTTTTATTTTTTGCCCTCGTTGTATCTCATTGATATCAAAGGATATATTCATAGCCCTAAATTAGAATTTTAATCACAGGTTGTGTGATTCAAATGGAACAGGAATAAATATATTTTGTAATGATTTAAACTGCAAC
>CP070768.1:1336636-1340110 GCA_020345745.1 Desulfobacterales bacterium | reverse complement strand
GCGCCTGCACCGGAGCCAGCAACACCGCAACCTGCTATAGCACCTGAACCCGAGACAGCAACACCGGAAGTCGCTACAGCACCCGAACCCGAGACAGCAGCACCGGAAGTCGCTGCTGTGTCAGAAAAACCGATCACACAAGAGCCCATAAAGGAAGCGACCGAAACGCCTGAGCCGGTGGCAGAACAAGCACCTGCGCCGGACACAACACAACCAGAAGCAGAACCCGAGGAAAAGGATCTGACCGTGGCCGCTGTTACTGAAAAACCGGCGCCCGTACCTGCTGTTGTCATCCCTCTAGCTGCAGAAGAAGCAGCCCCGGAAACAGAAACACCGATTACTGCTTCCACAGAAGAAACTATTCGGCCTGAAGATCATACAGACCGCCTTAAAGCTTTTTTGGCCAGTTATTGCAAGACTTATGAAACCAAAGATCTGGATCGGTTCTTCACATTGTTTGCTCCTGATGCCACTGAAAACGACACGCCCTTTAATGATCTAAGGCCAAAATATAAAAAAAACATGGAAATTATAGAGTCATTTCAATATCGCATCGATATGACCGACCATTATTCAGTTCCTGATACAGGGAACACCTTGGTTCAGGGCAATTTCTATATTAGATATCGCTTGCAAGGAGGAACATGGAAGGAAAACAGCGGCAATGTAACGTTGGAACTGACTGAAAAAGGCGACTCATACCTAGTAAAACGGCTGAATTATGGTAATTAGCACGAAAGCCTGATATTCTGAATGGACATCAACCCCAAATTATTCGTTAAGTCAAATTTTCCTTTTCCGTATTTCTTTTATCCCGCCCGGCTTATGCTAAAAGTAGCCAACCTGTTATTTATTATTTTCTTTATCCTTCATTTCCATGCTTTGGTGAGTATGGCAAATGATGCGATCGAATTTAAATATTCTTTTTCAGATAAATTTTATTATCTAAAAAATCCCTTGGAGAAAAAGGACGATCAGCATTTTGACAGAGTAAAAGAAGCCATCGAAAAGGCTTGTAAGTTATGGGAAAAGGCAACAAGGGGAAATTTACGATTTTCTCTGACAAATGACCACGAAGATGCAGACATCATCTTTGAAGGATGGTCGGAAAAAGGCCCTAAAGTATCATCCGAAAACGACATGATATGCATTGATGAATACAATGGCAAACATCTTTTTTCTGATTATATGCCGGAGGCACTTGGCTTCACTATATTTGAAGATTGTAATACGGCGTGCGAATATCCTGAAACATGCGCTCCCGCCAATGCCAGCATTAACCGCCGAGCAAGAATTTTTTTTCATATAAAGAACGTGCTGGACAAAGCAGAGCCGTGGTTTTATGAGTCTGATAAAAATAGGGTTCCATTTACTGAGGCAGAAAGAGATGTAACCAGAGTCGCTGCCCAGGAAATCGGACATGCCCTTGGTTTTTGCGGGTACCCAGACAAAGTTGCTCACGAATGTCCGCAAACACCGGAATGTGATAGAGGCAATGCATCCATTATGTGCAAAAATCAGGCACGCTGTTATCAGGAAGATCAAAACGGTGAGGTGCCTTTGGGGGGGATGGATGATATTGATGATTTGGGCATTAGAGATCTTTCCATATTTGATAAGAAAAGAATTGTAAACAAATACTTCTCCGGCACAAAAACGCTTTATGGCCGAGTGCAAGATGCTGACGGTAACCCGATTCCGAATGCCGTGGTCGTAACTGAGGATGAAAAACTCACTGCCAGAACGGATAGCAATGGGCGGTATTCGCTATGGCGTATTCCACCGGGTACATATGCAGAAAATGGCAAAAATCCGGATACTGGTCAGACCATCGGTGAAACCATCACCATTACCCCGGCTGCGCCTGACGTCATAATAAAAGACTTTAATTTTATTCGAAGTTCTCAAAAAAAAACGAATAGCAGCCGGATAATTCCGTTGTCCGAAACACCAAAAGATACCTACGCTTTAGAAGCGACATTTCCAGGTGTATATCCAGATCATTCTGCTTCGATAAAACTGTATATTGATGGTAAAGAGCTGCATTCATTCTCCATTCCGCCTGCTAATCAACAGCCAATCATTGTCTATTCTTACTATAGCCTATCCGGCCTTTCGTTTGGATCACACACCTATGGCTTAAAGGCATCCAAGCAAGAAGGGGACTGGCAACAAATTCTATATGGCTCCTTTAAGACCCACAGACCATCTAATATCCAATTGGATATAGCGCCCGAACCCACCACCGTTTCGGTTGGAAGGAATAACCATACGACAATCAAAGCTCGTCTACATAGCGACAAGGGCGCTCCCTTTCGTGGTGAAACCATTATATTTCGTACGAGTTTCCCAGGATACTTTACACCTTCTAATGGAGAGGCGATCACCAATCTCTATGGGCAGGCTGAAGTTACGTTTACACCGACCTCAAGTGGTCGTGCAACCGTCACTGCGATACCCTCTTATGGGCCTTCTGCCTCTACAACCATAAACTGTACTTCGCCCGTTGCTAGCATCTCGTTCGAACGACGCCCTCTTGGCAACAATGCTTATGAAGTGACATCTCGAGTCGACTATACCTCTGATAAAAAACCTGCCGCAGGTGACACCATCAAGTGGCGCTTGACCCCATCTACCGACCTTGTATGGACAAAAGGACCCTATAAAAAATTAGACAAAGCAGGTAGGGCTAAAGGTGTTTTTTCCGTTCGCAATCCGGAAATCGCACAAGTCACTATCACCGTCACCCATATTCCTACGGGTTCATCTGGAAGCGGCACGTTTCCAATAACCGACACCGACACTGTTCGAATACTTCCGTGGAAAAACCTGAAAAAATCCGCCGATCGATGCGAGTGGTCTGCAAATGGATATTTTGGCGTCGGGCAAAAATCCGGTACGAATTTGTCTTTATATCGAATATCTGATTGGAAAAGAATTTGGAACAAAACCTTCAAGCGCGGTAAATACCGATCTTTTTTCTTTTCACCTAATGGCAAAAGGCTGGTCGCCAGCATCATGGGTGGTGAAAATAAAATCACCATTTTAAATGTTCCCTCAGGTAGCATCCATAAATCATGGAATATCCATAGTGATGGCGCGTCGAGTGCGGCAGACAAGTCTTTTGGCTGGCAAGGCGATAATATTTATGCCGTCCATCACGATAATACCATACGTAAATGGTCGGCAACTGGAAATCTTCAAATGTCATTCAGACATAATGCTGAAATTGAAGAGATCAGATTTAACCCTGCGGATGATTCACAATTTGCTGCCGTGGACAAATACGGTTCACTGAAAATATGGAACGCAGACAGCGCTGCTCCAGTTAAAACCGTCAAGGTGGAATCGATGCCCACAGGCAGGCTGAAATGCCTCGCTTGGGATCATGATGGAAATAGCATCTCAGTGGGTTCTGGCATTGGTGATGCCGGCGTAATTTACACCTTTGACACCGCCTCTTGGAGCAAGAGT
>CP070768.1:1327626-1336536 GCA_020345745.1 Desulfobacterales bacterium | reverse complement strand
GAATACTCAATTTTTTACGATCCGGAAAGCATGCACTACACCATGGCAGCGACAGGCCGTACCCATAAGAACCCGGCCTTCTGACCGGCTGACCTTGACGCGAGCATTCAAGAGTGCTTGCGCCGGATATCCTCCTACCCCGGGAGCCAACTGACGGCTGCGCACCACAACAGACGTGTGCTCGGCGAATATAGTTTGTTCCAACATCTTGTATACATCTGTTTTTCGGGGCTCTCCAGTAGCCATGCAAACATCAGGAGGCTCGGGGCAGTCTTCCGGACACATGAACGTTGCATGGCTCACATAGAGCTCCCCTTTGCTTCCTCGAACAGGATGGGGAAGTAAACTGCCGAACGCGTCAGGAACAGGAACGGACGTGATATCGAACCGTTTGGCAAGGGTATGGCGAAGCCATTCAAAAGCCACATGAACCGGGATGGCCGGTACAATCCAATCCGGCACGGTTCGGGCCTCTGTCTCATTCAGTTGCCGCACAAGAAAAGTGACGCCGTCGTCCCATACCGTGGCAACCCGTCCTTGCCAGTCAGCAAGCGCATATCGATCTGAATCGACGAGGGTGATACGGGCCTCTGGATACTCCTTGGTCAGAAAACGCACTGCCCTGGATCCGAATTTGCCGGCACCGATGATCCAAAAAACCATACTACCCTCTTTTGCACAGACATCAATCAAGGAGACCCTTGAAAAACATCCGCTTTTGCCTTCCGCCAACGGCGGGTGGTCATGTTCAAATTTTACCGACAAAACATACCACTTCACATCCTGGAAAGAAAGGCAAATCCTGTTGACATTCGGAGGGGGTTTGAATAGCTTTAATGGTCTATGGATATTGAAGAGAATAAAAACGAGACAAGGAAAAATAACAGGGCTGAAATGTCTGCTTTCAATGCCTTGCCAAACGAATCCATTGTCTTGATCAGGAAAAAAACCAACGCATTTGTTGGTGAATACGGAAGGCGGCCACGGGTGCTTGTGACCGGCGTGGATCAGAAGGTTCATGGCAGGACAACCCGGTGGTTTGCATCGCTCTTTTCCGAAATGGGCTTTGATGTGGATATCAGCCTTTTACAACAGACACCCCGGTTGGTTGCTAAGACAGCGGTGGAAAACGATGTTGATTTTATCTGCGTTGCAAGCCCCGACACTGTAAGCCCCTCACTGATTTCGCACTTAGCGGATGCCCTGGATGCACATAACAAAGAAGACATCCTCATCATTGCAGGGAGCGAAAATCCGCCCGAAGATGATCATCCTCTTGTTCGTGCAGGTGCAACTGGAATCGTTAATATCCATCGCCTGGTTGGCGATATGGATAATTGGTTGGCGCAGGTTAAAGCCGGAATGGACGTTTCCCAAGATCCCCAGCACTACGTGAAAGGCGTGATCGATCAAGACAGGCGGACCATCGCCAAGGCGATAACCCTGATAGAAAGCGCTCTTCCCGCGCACCAAAAAACAGCCCAGTCAATAATAAACCAGCTTATTCCCCTGTCCGGCAATGCTATTAGGATCGGTGTATCCGGTGTCCCCGGCGTCGGCAAAAGCTCTTTTATCGAAAGCTTCGGCATAATGCTCATTAAAAAAGGATATCACCTGGCTGTTCTTGCTGTCGACCCGAGCAGCTCAAGGAGCGGCGGGAGTATCTTGGGCGATAAAACCCGCATGCAAGGACTATCTATGGAACCCCACGTCTTTATCCGGCCATCGCCTACAGGAGGCACGCTAGGGGGAGTTGCCAGAAAGACCAGGGAGACAATGGTTGTCTGTGAAGCCGCGGGGTTTGATGTTATCATCGTGGAAACCGTTGGCGTCGGTCAATCTGAAATTGCCGTCTCTTCCATGGTCGATTTTTTTCTGGTCATGCTGATCGCAGGCGCGGGAGACGAAATTCAAGGGTTAAAAAGAGGTATTATTGAGTTTGCTGACGCCATTGCCATTAACAAGGCAGATGGTGATAATATCCAAAAGGCCAAAGAAGCCAAAATGGATTATCAATCGGCGCTCAGTGTTTTATGCCCGCCGTCACGTGTATGGTCGCCGCCGGTCCTTACCTGCAGTGCGCATACTATGGATGGGGTTGATACCATCTGGGAGATCATTTTAGACCACAGGGAAAAGCTTGCTGCTTCTGGTGAACTGAATGAAAAGAGAAGGAAGCAGTCCATTGACTGGATGTGGGACCTGGTGGAGGAAGGGCTCATTGACCGATTTTATAAACATTCAAAGGTCATAAAACTGCTGCCCAAAATGATCGAAGAGGTAGAAACAGGCAAAACCATTGCCTCTGCAGCATTGCATAAACTACTCTCTCAATTTAAGTTAGATTTAGATTAATTGGAAAGACCTTTTAAAACGTTTAATGGTGTTCAAGTTCAAGGCAGGCAAAGATTTTAGCCCGCCACCGAACTTTGGCGGATTAACCACAGACATACATAGATTATTTCGAGGATTGAAATCTGAGCATAACGCAGAAATTGGAGAAAAGGGAACGTTTTCCAACGGTCTCTGAAGGGTTACAGGGATGAAAGGATACATCCAGATCTATTCCGGCGATGAACAAGGTGGCACCAGCGCAGCACTGGGCTTGTCCTTGCGAGCTGCCGGCGCAGGTTTTAAGATCTTTATCGCCCGGTTTTATCAACAACAAGACACCAACGACATGAACGCTCTGCAACGGTTTGCCGACCTCATCACGGTGGAACAGTACGGTCTTGGCCGGTTCGTCGATGGCCGGCCCCTGCCTGAAGATACGGCAGCTGCCCGAAAAGGACTCAAACGGGTAACATCGATTCTGGCGGCAGGTGAACACCAGCTGGTGGTCCTGGATAGAGCAAACAGTGCGGTAAAGGACTCCCTTTTTAGCGAACAGGATCTATTGCATGTCATGTTAGCAAAACCAAACCGTGTGGAACTTGTCATAACCGGTCAAGGAGCCTCCCCTCGGATCATTGAACGTGCAGACCTGGTTACCGAAGTGATCTCAGCAAAGCCTTCAATGGCATCTGACTAACCCGTTTACCCGTCTGCTTTATCCGGTACGCCGGCTTCTTGAAACGTGAGGACGTCGGTAAAGATGTTTATTGCCGCACCGATGATTCCCATGGCCAGCGCACCTCCGGTACCTTCACCAAGACGCATGCCAAGGTCGAGAATAGGATCGAGCCCTAAATGCGCCAACATTGCCTGGTGGCCCGATTCTTCAGATCGATGCCCGGCAAAAAGATAGTCCGTTACGGTGCTACAGAGGGTATGGGCGATCAGGGCTCCGGCTGTTGAAATAAAACCGTCGATCACCACGGGACGGCTATGAAATGCACCGGCCAGAATGCACCCGGCAATGCCGCCGATTTCAAAGCCGCCGATTTTAGATAACACATCGATGCCGTCCGCCGAATCCGGTTGATTGATGTCGATCCCCTGGCGCACGGCGTCTTGTTTTTTTGCTAACCCCTCATCATCCACGCCGGTACCGCGACCGACCATCTGGGCCAGGTCGGTATGGGTAAGCACCGCGCCGATGGCCGCTGACGGCGTGGTGTTGCCGATCCCCATGTCTCCGGTTCCCAGTATATCAACCCCTTTGGCAAAAAGCGACGACGCGATTTCAAATCCGGTCAAGACCGCTGTTTCGGCTTGGTCTCGTGCCATGACCGGTCCTTTGGTTAAATTGGCCGTCCCCTTTGCAATTTTTCGCACCAGGAGTTGCTGTTCTCCTCCCAATGCATCAGGATCCAGTTCCGGAATTATTCCCATATCCACCACCCATACGTCTGCGCCCACATGGCGAGAAATAGCGTTGATTCCTGCCCCGCCGGATAAAAAGGTTTGCACCATTGCACCGGTGACCGCTTGCGGATAGGCACTGACACCGTCCTTTGCAGCGCCATGGTCACCGGCCATGACCAAAATCGCTTTGTTGTCAATTGAAGGTGTCAAGGTCTTCTGTATACCGCAGATTCGCTCAGCAAGTTCGTGGAGTCTTCCCAGGGCGCGAGTCGGCATGACCAGTTGCGCGGTTCGATCTTTTGCCTTCTCGATCCACTGAGTGTCTACCGGCTGAATACCATTTATTATCGATGTTAATTCTGTCTGTTTTGGGTTCATGTTTTTTACCTTTTCATTTTACCCTAACGTTGCAAAAGTCGGAGGTGCCGCAGATCCACGGCGTCAGGGGTGAAGCTGTACAAGTGTACCGTAAGCTCCTGACAACAAAGGAGATGGGGTATCTCCGACTTTCCCAATGGGAAAAAACATGGTGAAAATGGCCAACATCCTTGAATTCACCAGCAGGCGAATCCAGCTCAAGACGCTTGTATGTTAATTTTGGTCATACAATCAAAGTCATACACTCTCTTCGTGAAACTTCTCAATAAACACAGGTTTATCTGACATATAAGGGCTTCAGGCTTTTTCTTTCAGTCGATATCAATCACGTCTTAGCAGGGTGACCCAATATTTTATGATTTGAACCATTTTTATAAACCCCCAATCCGTTTATAAAGAAATCATAATATTGGGTCACTTGGTGACGATAGAGTAAACGAAAAAGATATCTTCTTTCAGAAAAAACCATAAAGCCCTTAAGCCCGAAGTTTTTGATAAATTGCCCTTTCTCCATGTTTTTTATTCAACATTAGGGTTTATTTTAATTCAAATCGTATCGGAACTCTTACCCACATCTCTACCTTTTTCTCCCCTCTCATGCCGGGCTCGAATATCCAGGTTCTCACAGAAGCAATGGCTGCGTTGTCCAGAATCGGGTGCCCGCTGGAAGAGAATAGTCGAAGATCAGTCACGCTCCCGTCCTGACCCACGAGAACTTCAAGTACAACATGTCCTGTATAGCCCCTTTTTCTGGCCATAGCCGGATACCTGGGACGCGGGTTGACGCGGTACAGCGGCCGGGCTTCGACCATCGTTTGAATCGTTGATTCACGTATTGACCCTTGTGTGGCTGCCTGAGTCACAGGCTCCATTTTAATGGGTTCCACGCTATCCGAGGGTTCGGATGCTATTTGAGCAGCAGCGTCCGAAGGGGGTTTTTCCACGGGTTGAACAAAAGACTTTTGGCTGATTTGGGGTTTTGGTTTTTTCACTGGCGGGATGATCTTTTTTTTTGGCAGCACCGGTTGATCAATGGATCGTTTTTCAGGGATAATAGAAGGTTTCTCCACCACTTTTTTTATTGGAACTTGAGGTTGCCTTAGGGCCAAAGTCAGGAAGATGTCACGATGTCCGGGTTTTTCCAAAAAGGGTTGTCTTAACCAGGTAAACTCCACCCCCAATAGGAGTCCGTGAACCCCTAAGGCCAGAAGTGCTGCTATGAATATTCTTTTCACCGTTGTTGCTCTATCGTTGCCTGAAGGGAAATACGATGAACATCGGCCATCCGTATTCGATCCAGAACTTGAAAAAGGTTTTGATAGGAGACGTCTCGGTCGGCAAAAAGCAACACCCCGGGATCTTTATCGGGTGTGACGTAGCGGGTCAAAGCAGCGGTCAACCCGTCTAGACTAACTAGTTCTTTGTCGACGTATATCTGACCATCTGCTTTCACTGTGACGGAGAGCAACAGCTCCTTTTCGATGCTAACCGAAGTTGACGTGGGAAGCACCACCGGGAGTCCTCTGTGAACAGCCATTGAAAGCATGGCATATATAAAGACCACCAAAAGCAAAAATACGATATCGATCAGAGGGAGCATTTCGATACGTGCCTTGCGCTTTGCCGGCATATAAATTTTCATTTTTTACCCCCTGTGCTGCGGGTCAGGATCTGGATAGACGAGCTTTTCATAAACAATCTCGAGACTGGTGGCATATTTCTCGATGGTCAGTGCGGCGTTTTCGACCCGTGAATGAAAATAGTTGTAAGGAAAAACCGAAAGGATAGCGATGCCCAGGCCGGTGGCCGTTGTAATCAATGCCTGGGCGATGCCTGCGGTAACCGCCTGGGGTTCGCCGATACCGGCCGAGCCCAGTGCTTCAAATGAAGCGATAATCCCGATGACCGTACCAAAAATACCCAAAAGCGGGGCGACCGTTATCATGGTGTCCATGACGCTCATATACTTGCGCATTTGTTTGACCTCTTCGGCTGCGGCCGATTCCATGGCCTTGGTCATGGAGAATTCTCGATGAACAATGCCGCTGATGAGAATCCGGATAACATAGTCTTTGGATCCTTTGGTCTTCGATCTAACCGATGTCCAATCGCCTTTTCGACAGAGTTCTAAAACGTCGTCAACAAGCGGTCTGTCTCGGTGCATACCCATGCTTAACCAAAAAATAAACCGTTCAATAATCACGGTCATCACAATAATGGAACATAGCAGCAACGGATACATAACCGGTCCGCCGTGAATAAATATGTCGATCATAATGACTCCTTTATAACTTGCAAGGAAACGTTTCAAAACGTTAGGGCTTTATGGCTTTTTTCCGAAGTTTCTGAGAGCTTACTTTACTATTTACAACTCACTTTTCACTCACCCATCCGGGTTTGCTGAAAATTTTTCATGAAATATCCGGATTAAAAACGGCCGGACACCCCGACCAGAAAATTAATTTTAGGTGATGGGAAAAACCCTGTCTCCGTGATGGGGAAGGTGCTGATCCCGCCATACTCCGCGTATGTTTCGTCTGTGATATTATTGATGGTTAAAAACGTGCTCAAATGCTTCCATTGATACATCAGTTTGGTGTTGATCACCAGATAGTCTTTTTGATCTTGGAAATCATTGGAAAAATCACTGATAAACGGTCGTTCGCCCACATAGACCCCGTTGACGGCCAGTGAAAAACCGTATGGCAGGGTAAACAAGGTATTGAAGGTGAATTGATGTTGGGGAACATTGGGAAAATCCTTGCCTTTAAATTGACCGCTTTCAATGGTTGCTTTGGTAAAGGCATAGGTCCCGCTCAATGTGGCCCAGTCAAATGTTTTGGTTAGAGCAACCTCCACACCATCTCGTCGTGTTTTGCCGTCGAGGTTCATGTTAAGGAAGGTAATTGGGTTGAATAAAATTTCGTCTCGGGTATCGATGCGAAAGATATTTAAACTTGCAAATAGCTGTTTCGTAAAATAATGCCGAACACCGAGCTCATAATCATCCGATGTCTGCGGCTTCAAATCAGTGTTAATGGTGTTGGTGAAAAAACTGAAAATTTCATCCAGAACCGGATATCTAAAGCTTCGGGAATAACTGAAATACAATGATGATTGATCTAAAAACGTATAGGTAATGCCGGATGTAATCGCATCTTCATCCATGGTTTGATGATCAGGACCGGTGGCAATGGGTGCAAAATCAAACCGGGCCCGGTCGTACCGGTATCCGCCGGATATGGCCACATGTTTTAACGGCCAGATTTCATCGTGGATATAAACACCATAATTTTCCTTTTCCAGTTTGAATATGCCCACCGACTGAAATCCGAAAAATATGGAATCATTGGTAATATCTTCTTGTGCAGTCGTATAGTCAAACCCTAGGGTCAAGCTGTTATTCAATCCAAATATCTTTTCACTAAAAACAACCTGGGGGGACAGGGTAATGGTTTCAATACTCGTATCACCGGTAAAACTTCCAGCGTCGAATGAGGCAAAAGATAGAAAATCTCTTTTTCTATAGGAAGCGTCGGCTTTAATCATACTGTCGTTTAAAAAAAATATTTCCGGCCCGCCTTTGAAGTAATAATCCTCAACATCCGCATAGTCATCCGGAAAGAGCGTGTCGGTTCTGGAGGTACCGTCTGCAAAATCGCTGGTTTTGATGGCCCCGGGAAGTCCGGTATCATCATTGTGAAAACCGCTGCTAAAATTAAACTTTGCCCAGTCACTGGCATAATAATCCAAGTTGATACCCACATCTTTGGCCTCGGTATCACTATTGTCCCTATAGCCGTCTGATGTCAAATAGCTGCCTGATAACGCATAGGACAGATCATTTAAGCTTCCGCTTACATAGGCATTCCCCTTGAAGGTATCATAGCTTCCACCCATCACACCTGCGCCGGCAGTGAATGCCTCTCCTTGTTTGGTGATAATATTAATGATACCTCCGGTGGCATTATCCCCATAAAGGACACTCCCCCGCCCGCCCCTGATAATCTCAATTCGTTTGACTCGATCCAAAGGGATCAGGGCCCAATCCGTGCCGCTCAAATCCGCCTGATTGATCCGCCGTCCATCCACCAGCACGAGGGTGTTTAGGGATGCAGTCTCTCCGAACCCGCGCAAATCGATGGTATGGTTTCGCCGATTACCAGCAATATCATTGACATGAACCCCGACTTGTGATCGCAAAAGATCCGGGATGTCATAGGCCGTGGAATTGCTAATCTGTGTTTCGTCAATGACAGTGATATTGGCCGGCACAGAATAAATCTTTTCTTCCTGACGTGTGGCCGTAACAATCACTTCATCCATGGATATGATTGAATGTGCTGTTTTGGGTTCGTCTTTTGCTTGGCTGATTCTCGGAATGGCAATAAAGATTAATAACAACGTTAAGAGTACCCTCTTTTTCATTTGTGTCCCTCCCTCCTAAATCGCTACGTTATCCTGGTCCGGGCCAAACAAAAATCCCCGGACCGAGTGAAAATCGATCCGGGGATGTCCCTTTTTTATCCTCTGATCTGCTGGCGAATCTTTGTCCGCGAAGATAGCGCCGTATATTCAGACAGGTTTTCTGACTTTCGGATCACCCTACTTACCGCGCCTTCCCATCCAGAGGCTTTTAAACCGGACAGTGGCAACCTGCGGTGTTCGTCCCCGATTACAGCGGCGGGCCCGTCCCCGATTTTAACGGGGTTCCCTAATAAGCTCTTGACGAGCATCTGAACATTCACTCACCCCATAAATAAAAAGCGAATGAAAGTCAAGGTT
>CP070768.1:1319205-1327526 GCA_020345745.1 Desulfobacterales bacterium | reverse complement strand
CTTTCACATTTTTATCCAGATACGGAATAACGTTCATGTTCGGATGTTCAAAACCGGAAGGTGGTGTGATTCCGCATATCGTCAGCTCTGCATCAATCCCCATTTTTAGCAATTCAATGGGTGTCTCAAAGGCGATACCCCCTCCCTTTCGTTCCCAGTCCTTGGCTAAAAAGAGGATCTTGACAGACCCGTCGATAGTTTTTCCCGAAACCATTTCAGCGGCTGGTTCAGTGTCCAAATTCGCTCCAAAAGGGATTACCTTCACTTTTTCTTTATCTGCACCATAGTCATCGACAGCGGAACGCGCCGCCCAGTTCGATGGATAAATAATAAACGCAGCCCTATCAATGGCCAACTTCTCAAAGGCATTCTCTTGATCTACTGCTTCTTTTGTTAGTGAAGAAAATATGGGGTAAACATCCAGCATCAAAGAGAATGTAGCGTCAGAAACATAAATAATAGGCACCTCCGTCTCAAGATATGCTATCTCTATACTAGCCGCAGGAGCAAATATTATATCATACTTTGAACCAACTAGTTTTTTACCAATTTCTCTTGAAAAAAACGTTGCAGCTTTCCGTGTTCTTGTTGGGTAAGTCCTAATGCTTGAAATTTTTTGGATCAGCATGGACAGTTTCTCTTTGATTTTCTGTCCGGGAATTGAAAGTGGTCCGATATAGTCCACTACACCAACATGCCTTTCCAGTGCCGAAGCCATAAAATAGGTCGATCCCGACCAGGTCCGGCGATCACGCGGGTCAGCAGCTGATACGAGGGCGATTCGAATATCATTTTTCATCCCGACATCCTATTAGTATGCTGTTATTAACCTCAATTGAGGGACAACGCTCGATTAAAAGTTATTTGTTACTCGTTATTCGTTAGTTGAAAGACAGCAATCCACTATTCGGCATCTCTAAAATAGTATTTCACTCTTTCCACTTTCAGTTTTTCCTCTAACTTAGGATCATACACATGTTTTTCGTGTTGTTTTAAGAGGTCATACCATGGATATTTTTTAGAATCGCTCTTCATTTTCGAAATATAATTTTCCAAGCTGCATATATGTCGAGCTGGTGTTCCCGCATAAACACTGTTTTCAGGCAAATCTTTGGTCACTACAGATCCCGCCCCCACTATCGTATTGGAGCCGATTGTCGTACCCGGCAGTACGATGACGTTATTGCCAAGAAAGCAATTATCTTTAATAATGACAGGAGCAACTCGGTCCAAATGATCGTTTCGAATCAGATTGATCATAATAACAGATGCGTCATGGCAAAGAAGCTGGCATCCAGATGTAATCCATACGTTGTCACCAATGCTTGTCAAGTAAGGGTCTGGAATATTAGCGGATTTGGATATGAAGCAGTTTTCACCCTGCGAATGAAGAAAACCGTTCTTTTTAAGGTAGTTCGCATATTCAAAACCACTTTTAACAAAAAACCTTAGATAAATTTTTTTAAACAGATGCATTATGACCTCTTTCTGATATTTGGACGTATAAGGCGATGATATTTCTCAATTGCTGACCTATAGTACTTTCCCCTTTTTAACTTAACTCGGTTAAGGACGACTGAAATGACGTTAACATCTATTTTATCCAGTATGTTGACGGCTCTAAACAACTCTTTTTCTCCTACTTCCCCAGCGCTAACCACAAGAATCACCACATCGGCTACTTGGGCCAAAAATTTCGAATCGGTTGTTAGAAGTAATGGCGGAGAATCGATCATTATGTATTCATAATCCATACGGAGTATTTCTATAATTGTATCCATGCCGACTTCCTGAAAGATACTCTTATCATCTTGTTGCCAATTACCGAATGGGAGAATATGGAACGGATAGTTGCTGTCAGTGACAATAGCATCTTTCAATTCAACTTCTCCTTCTAATACTTCCCACAGGCCCTGATGAGAATTAACCCCGAGCGTTTTGCTGAGCGGATTCCAAACATTGAGATCAACAAGGATTTTCTTTTCGCGATTCCCCTTTAAGGCGCTCAGGGTGTTTGTCAGGAAAGAAGATGTGCCTTGCCCTTGGGCCATAGAAAAACAGGTATAGATACTCGATTTATGATTTATATGTTCTAATGTTAGGGCTAAAGAAATCTCTTTATACTGTTCTGAAATCGGAGAAAAAGGATGCTCCAAGACAACCCGATATGGATCATCAATCGCACCTTGATCCTGAAACGCTTCCATTATGTAGCCTGTGGCCGGAAACCCCAAAACCCTTGCTATATCTTGTGTCGAATGAATTTTGTCATCCAGCTTGTCTCTAGCAATAGCATACCCTATACCACTCATAAGGCTAAAAAGAAGCACAACGATCATCATCTTGGATCTTTTACCTGTAGAAGGTTTTTCCGGTTTCCTTGCAGGTGTGATGAGCTTAATCCTACCGGAAGATCGGGACTCCACCTCTATCTGGTCAATACGCTCATCAATCCGCAATAATGAATCCTGAAGTCTTTGGATGTCCTTTCTTAACGTTGAAGCCTGCATCATCTGGGTATTGACATCCGTTGCTTTTCGCTCTGCTTCCGCCAGCTCTGAGCGTAGCTTCTTTTCCGTATTTACTGCTGCGGCGTATTCGGTTTCGAGCTCAAGAATTTTTTTGTTTTGGTCTGAAAGTAGCTTTCCTCGCAATACTTTTTCTCCAACATCTTGGGCCCTTTTAAGCAAATTTTCCTGAACTTCGTATAGTTTTTCTAGATTTTCTTCATATTCCTTTCGATCCGGATGGTTTTCATTCACCCCGGCAAGAATCAACCTCATATCCTGCAATTTTCTGGAAAGTTGGATACGGTTATCACGTATGGCCCAGTCTTTTTCGATCCAATCATCAATATCCGCAGATATATCAATTGTTTTGAGTCTCTCCATCTGCTTTTTCAACTCCTGCAACTTGGACTCTACCTCGATTCTTCTACTGGTTGCCTTTACCAACTGCTGTGTAAGGTCTACTATGGCCTGAAGATATACATATATATTTTTTTCATCCGTTATCCCAACAGCATATTTAGCAGAAATCTTCTGCAGAACAGCATATTTGTCATCCAATTCATTTTCGATGTCCTTCTTTCTTTTCTTTATAAAAGTTAGACTTGAAGCATCTTTGCTGAACTGTTCATTCCTATTTGAATCCAAATAGGCTGTTGCCACAGCATTAATTAGTTCAGCTAATCCTTCATTACGACGGCTGGTCATAGACAAAGAGAAAAGCTGAGTATCCCTTAACTGCATGATTTTTAAACGAGCTGCGAACCGTTCCACCGCTTGATCAAGGTTTTCATCAGGCAGTTGCCATTTATGACCTTTTTCCTGGTAAATCTGAATGCTGCTGGAAAGGACAGGAAAACTTTTGGCAATATTAATCTGGGTTCTCACAAAATCATCGTAGTATGGCATTATGGAGGCTTCTTCTTTACCATATAATATCTTAGGAACAACAGGCTCGATTTTCAATATCGCCTCTGAACTGTAAAAAGGCTTCACTTTAATAATTACAGTTCCAGTGCCAATGATCAGAATAGACGCAAAAATTATCAAAACCATGGGTAAATTATTCAGGATGCTTCCAATTGGATCAATTGGTTTGGACGGTATCTTTCTCTGCTTTTCCACTTTCTTTTTTATCGCTTCCATTGTTCAATTTTAGTATGTTGCGGGTTTCAAGCATGATTAGTCTTTGACAGCCTCATGTATAACGATTCCGGTCACAAACGTTCTCAAAAATGGGTCTATCTGTCTCAAGTAATAATTAAATTTCGCAATTCCTTTTTTAGGAAGATAGAGAATGTCGTTGTCTTTGAGCAGATAGTTTTCTGAAAAGTCGCCCATTGCGAGCATTTTGTTTAGATCGACGATTTTAACGCCCTCTTTCTCTTTCATTTCTCTTATCAAG
Organism: Desulfobacterales bacterium; assembly: GCA_020345745.1. Taxonomy (GTDB): domain Bacteria; phylum Desulfobacterota; class Desulfobacteria; order Desulfobacterales; family UBA11574. The sequence goes on along the minus strand of CP070768.1, from coordinate 1,323,614 downwards.
CGTACTTCATCTATATTGGCGTCTTCTGTAGGTCCTCCGGCCAGATTGACAGCATCCATTAGAGAAAGACCGGTCGTTTGAATCTGGTATGAACCTGGATTTTTCACCTCTCCCATTACAAATACAGCGGCATCCATAGATTCGGGTATATAAATGATGTCATTGTTTGCCAGACGAATGTTGAGTTTCATATTTGCCTTCTGAAGGAGTTGAATGAGATCAATCCAAATAATTTGATCTTTTCCACGAACGATATAGCATTTTGAAAGAAAAATGGTCTTGTCCCTGGTGGGCAGGCCGCCGGCCATGGACAGGGCTTCCAAAAGCGTACCGCCACCGGAAAAATGAATAACGCCAGGATTGCTTACCCTGCCGAGAACATAAACTCTATTGTTCATGAATTTCTTGATTTTAACGGTTGTAATCGGATCATCGTAATATTTAGTATAAATGCCCGTAATGGCTTTAGAGGCTTGTTCCCTGTTCAGTCCACCTATTTTGAAATCTCCATACATCGGCAACGTGATAAAACCGTAAGGCCCTACAGTATGTTCTCCCGAAAGTTTTTTCCGGTTCCAGACTTCTATGTCGACTAAATCGCCAGGGCCCATTAAATACTCCTGGGCCAAATTAGCCTCATGCAACTGGATTATTTCTGGCGTTGCAAAAGGCATCTCGGTTTTATAGCTATCTACACCAAAATTTTCTTTTGTTTCAATCACTTCGGGAGAATTACTGCAAGCAAATATATTCAAAAAAAGTAAGATCAACAGGGGAAAAAGCCAAGTAAAATACGATAAACGCTTTTTTCGAAATAATTGTCGCATATTTAGAATCAGGCAGTCTACTGTATTTTTTGCTTTTAATAATTTGTATGCTGAGATGTTCATTCTTTACTCTCCAATACGATTCAAACAATCCTGCTAAAATTAAAACCTCGTCCAATGTATTCGGGTTCTATGATCTCCTCTTTCTTGTCAATCCATTCTTTTGATGACAACAGTATCAATACTTGTCCAATCCCTCCAAGCATGTAGATATAATGGACGGTCTGAGCACCTGAATAGACGGTCCCCTGAGAAAAGATGGCGCTCACCCAGCCTGCTATTAGGCACCAAGATAAGCGAGACCAAGGATGGTCATGTACACCGTCCATGGCAAAGCGATAGAGCCTTACAAGCATCCCTAACAGAAACACGAGATAAAAGCTAAGAGCAATGAGCCCTGAAGCCAAGGCTACGCCCAAGTATTCTGAATCTATCGATTCCATACCCTTAACCGAGGGGATTGAAAACCGTCCCCAGCCTAAGTACGGCCTCTCCATGACAACTTCAGTATAAGCTTCCCACATCTCCTTACGATAGGCCACATTTCGTTGCTCGGTGGTTTCTGCAGTTGCTCTCGTTACGGAAGCATATTCGATAAACTTGGGAACCAGCATTAGGAGAACAATGGTTAATATTATGAGTAAAACCGCCACAATGGCTGCCTTATTTTTTGACCATCCGTAAAAGATAATGATGAGCCCCATGAAAAATCCTAACATGGGAGCACGGGAAAGAGAAACGAATATTCCAACGATATTAAGCAAGACAACAGCCTTTCCTATTGTTTTGTTCCGATATAAATTTTGGGAATAACACCAGATGGCCAGCGGGGCTATAAGCGAAAAAAAATACCCGGCAGAGATGGGATGGGAGAATGGACCAAACGCTCTTTTAAACCCCCATCTGCTCATAACCATTCCGGTATCCCACATGACGGATGAAGGCCATATTCGACGAAGCAGTTCATCAAAGTAACTGGTAAACATACGGAACTCAATTACGTTGAAAATAGCGACAAAAGCTCCGAGAAAAGTCATTACCTTGATCATCTCCATTAACGTATCCTTGTTCGTAATAATAGATCGGACAAGCGCATATGGGAAAAAAATAGCCATCATATTATTGAATAAAACCTTCTGTGCCTTTTTGTAATCACTGTTCATCCATTGTCCGTAAAAGACTGTCAGTATATACAAAAGGATTACCAGATCCATCCAATGAAAACGGTATCCTTCAAATTTTCTCATCATCCATACGACCAGAATGGGGATAAGTGCGGCAGACCAGAAGTAAAGTTCAGGTGTACCGCTTACCAGCTCGGTGTCGAAATATGTAGGGAAAAGAGTCAAGGTCGGTAAAAAAACAAGGATAAAAACATCTTTAGGCTCGCGCCTCATCAGCATGCCTGCGCTGATTAAAAGAGGGATTAAAATTATTTTATCCATGCCAACCCCTTGGAATTATATATATTTCTAATACTATTTACCTCACCGGCAAGGGTAACACGCCCAGGATTTGACCAATATATTTAGCCAAGATTTTTAAATCATATTTCCAATCTGCTGACACGGAGTACATGGCCTCAGCTGAATAAAGATCGTCATCCGTTGCTAGCGAGCCGAAGCTTACCAGCGCTTCGGTAACGATACCTGCCTTGCTTTTTAAGTAAAGCGATCGCCAATCTTCCGGAAGAGCCTTAATCTCTTCGATAGTTCTTGGCCTTACACCAACAAAACGAAGCTCTCCCCTGGCAACATTAATCAGCGCCGGAAAAAAACGAAGAAACAGGTCACGCCAGCCTACAGTATGATTTGTTTCCGTCTTATATCTTTTATTCTTTTTTTCATTTCTCGTAGAAAAATTATGGCAAAAACTGATAAGTGAAAATGTCCGCCACAAGGTCATATCTGAGAACGCTGGCAACTTTACCACTTTTTTCTTATGAAATATGGGTGGGGCAACAATTAGTTTCCTATAAAAAATGATGAATAGAAGTAAAGGCAGCAAAAAGACTAAAAAAGCTGATGCAAGGCATTGCGAAATTATTTTTTTACCCCAATCCTTAACCTTCCTGTCAGTTAAGCTGCTAATTATAAAATCGTCCGTGATGATGACTTCAGAACCCAAACGAACATTAACAAGACAATTTCTATCAATCAGGATATCGCTGAGTTCAAGCGCATCTCCCACAAAACTACCTGGATATATAATAGAATCCTTAACGGTTGATTTATCACTCAGTACACTGTTCTGACCGACCGTTACATACGGTCCCAACTGCACTTTTTTGCCGATACGGCAATTTTCTCCAATATAAACAGGCGGGAGCAATTTGACCGTGGGGTGAAGACTAATGTTTCTTGAAAGCCAAATGCCTTCTTCTACTTCTTTTCCGGTTAGTATCAGATCGGTTCGTTCTTTCGATAACGCTTTCCGCTGTGCAGAAATCAACTCAATGCAAGATTCAACACTAAGGACCTTTGAAACATTTACTATTTTTCTTTTGCTGTTCGGCAGTGACATCAGATGGGAAGCCAATTCTCCCTCGTCAACAATAGTCGAAATTTCGGTCAGGTATTCCCTTGGGAGCCATCCCCATCCTGACCATTTGGGTATCTTATTGTTTTGTACCAATGTATCATTCAAGCAATAAAGGACGACTTCCTTTCCGCGAGACAAAGGCATTGTATTTTGGGTGTCAACCACAGGCAGGCGGTCAGCATGAACGAGTAAGATTGGGTCATCTTTCTCAGTATCAATAGCATATCCAAATGGTTGGTAGGACTTTGAAGAATCTTTGACAAGATGATATCGCAAATTCACACCCCATCGTTCACCATCTCCTAAAAGGTCTTTTATTTTTTCAGGCAGATGGCTCAGGATAACTTCGATATCCGAAATGCCCTGCCTAGCAATAGACTCGATGACATGCTGAATAAAAGGGCGATCAATAAGCGGCATCGAAACAGATGGATATCTACCGCTTATAATATTCATTTCTGGTATCTTTTGTGTTGCCACTATGAACGATTTCTTTTCCATAGGCTTTTTAACAGGTGTTTCTTAACAAATCCGAAGTCACTCAGGTTAAATTTCTCAATAGGCACCTTTACCTGTAAGTACCGCCGGAATTGTTTTGAAAAGAATTTTTATATCCGTCCAAAAGCTCTGACTTTCAATGTATTGTACGTCCAGCTCTACTTGTTGGTCAAAGGGGATATCGCCCCTTCCACTTACCTGCCAAAAACATGTCAAACCCGGGATAACATCGAGTCGTCTTCGATCCAAGAGCGTGTACTGTTCGACTTCTCTTGGTACCGGTGGCCGCGGTCCCACCAGGGACATATCTCCTTTGAGCACGTTCCAGAGCTGTGGAAGTTCGTCCACGCTCAATTTTCGTATAATTCGACCTATCCAGGTTATCCTGGGATCTTTTTTCATTTTGAAAGTGATTCTGTCCTCATGATCTCTCTGATCGAATATTGAGTCTTTGATTGTTTCCGCTTCGACCACCATGGATCTGATTTTCGGGAAGGGGAACTAGCGACCCCATTTCCCATCCCGAGTTTGCGATTTAAGGAT
>CP070768.1:1304417-1319105 GCA_020345745.1 Desulfobacterales bacterium | reverse complement strand
TTACGCCGATTGAAAGTGGACGGCCATGTCGTCAATACCAACAGCGATCAGACCATCAGCTTGACGCTCTCAAGAGGCAAAGACGTCGTTATCACTTATGAGGCCCTGTTCAACGATAAACAGGTGAATTTCATTGACAAAGAACACGTGTTCTTGACTGAGAAATGGTATCCCCAACCGAATGTTCTTGCTGAGTACGCGCTATCCGTAACCTTGCCACAACAGTTTATTGCCGTATCCGAGTCGGAAGCGGTCACTATCCAAAAACACGGTAAAACCCAAACATTTTATTTCCAGTTCAATCATCCGCTGGATGCCTTGCATCTGGCAGCATCCACCCGTTATGTTCTGAAAAAAGACCGGCATGACAATATTGCCATTGAGGCCTATTTCTTTAAAGAAGATGCCCATCTAGCTGATATTTACATATCATATACAAAAAAATATCTTAAAATGTACGAAACCATGCTTGCGCCCTATCCTTATCAGCGTTTTGCCATTGTGGAACATATTCTTCCTGCTGGCTTATCGATGCCGACCTACACACTTTTGGGGCAACAGGTGGTCCGTTTACCATTTATTGTCAAAACCTCGCTGGGGCATGAAATCCTGCATCAGTGGTTTGGCAATTCGGTTTATATCGACGATGCGCATGGCAATTGGGCGGAAGGGCTCACCACCTATCTTGCGGATCATCACTATGCCGCCATGAAAGAAGAGGACACCATTTATCGTAAACAAATCATGATCGACTATAGCGCATATGTGAATAAAGATAACGCCATATCTGTGAGTGATTTTTCCACTGGTTACAATAAAGCCCTGCGTGCAGTCGGTTACGGCAAAGTAGCGATGCTGTTTCATGGGTTGCGAGAGCGCTACGGTGATGAAAATTTTTTTGCGGCGTTAAAGGAATTTATTTTTCAGAATAGCTTTCGATCAGCCTCCTGGCACGATATACAACGGGCGTTTGAGAAAGTAACCGGAAAAAAGCTGTATGAATATTTCGACCACTGGTTGAGTCGTACCGATATTCCGCAACTTCATGTGGAAACATCAAACGTGCAGGTGGAGAGAGGGCAACTCAAACTGAACCTGTTGCTCATGCAGAAGCGTAACACCTATCCACTCCGTATCCCGATCACCTTGTACGAAGGGAGTGTCAAAAGGCAGCAAGTCCTCGAAGTGAATGACGAGAAGAGCGACATCAATCTTACACTGGACCATTTACCCAGCAAGGTTGTCATTGATGAAAACTATACGTTCATGAGACAATTAACCGCTGAAGAAATCCCGCCGGTTATCAGCAGCGTCATAGGAAAAAATCGTTTGACCGTGGTTGTAACACATAAGCAACGCACAAAATACCAGCCACTGATAGATGCACTTGCCGGTAACAACGTAACCTATGTATCACCCAGTGACATCGCATTTTCACAGCTTCAAGATCATTCGTTTTTGATTGTCGGATATGGCAATGCCCTGGTAGAAAAGTTGTTCGGTAAACATACGGTTCCGGACGACGGCGTGCGTATAAAAGTGTATAAAAATCCCTATAATACAGCAGACCGAATGGCGCTATTACACGTGCAAAATGAAGCAGAGGCACGGGCCATTCAGCAAAAAATCATGCATTATGGAAAGTATACTGAATTGGCCTTCAACCAAGGCAAAAACACGTATAAAGCAACGGCTGAGGCGAGCAGGGGCATTTTGGTATGGTCCCGCCCGGCCACTCGCGCCTTAAAGCCAAGCAAAACAGCTGAATTAAACCATATTCTTCCCGAATTGATGGACAGCCGCATCATTTACATCGGTGAAAGACACGACAATTTCGCACACCACATCAACCAACTATTCATCATTAAAAAGATCCATGAGTCCGGAAAAGAGATAGCCGTGGGAATGGAGATGTTCCAAAAACCTTATCAACATATACTGAGCGACTATATCGCTGGACATATTGACGAATTAACATTTTTACGGCAAACGGAATATTATACGAGATGGAAGTACGACTATAACCTGTATAAACCGATTATCGACTATCTAAAGCAACATAAGATTCCTTTAATAGCCTTAAATATCACAGGTGATATTACTCAGAAAGCAGCCCGTGAAGGCATTTACAGCTTGTCGGACGAAAAAAAGCAACAGATCCCCGCTTCAATGGATTTTTCAAACGAACAATACCGGGTGGATTTGAGTGAAGTTTATGCGCTCCACGACGACCAAAAAGAATTGGAGAACTTTAACTACTTTTTACAGGCACAAACGCTGTGGGATGAGGCCATGGCAGAAACTGCCCATCAATTCCTGGTCAATAATCCTACACGGCAACTGGTGGTATTGGCCGGCAATGGTCACCTAAGGTATAAATACGGCATTCCCGAACGCCTACATCGACGCAACCACGAACCGTATAAAGTGATTGTCCAGGATGAAGAAATTGAAAATGATATTGCTGACTATGTCTTGTTGACAATTGAACTAAAGGGTAAAAAATCACCTAAATTGGGCGTGATGGTTGAAGAAAAAGATCAGACCCTGGTGATTAAGGGGGTGGAAAGCAACGGTCCTGCAAAAAAAGCCGGACTACAAAAAGGGGATATCATTGAACAGTTTGATACCCAGCCGATAACTTCGCTGGTCGACCTGAAGCTCGCGCTGTTTTATAGCGAATATGGGAATGTTCGCGATATTCAGGTTAAAAGAGATGGAAAAACCCTAACCAAAAAGATCGAGTTATTCCAAATTAAAACCCTTTTCCACTCGCTTATGAAGGAAAAACCTAAAGAACGCAAGACGGAAAAAGACGAACCACCAATGGGGAATGAGGAAGAATAGGCAGCTGAACCACAAAATAACCTCATTACTATTCATCTAAAGAACAGTAAACAGCTGTTACATATGGGCAGCAAACACTTCGCAAGATTGACAGATTTTTATTTTTTCTTTCCAGTTCTCATGAACGACACCATCACAAATCGTTCCATTAATAAACCAGCAGAGTTTGCCCGCCTTGAACTCCCAGGCCGGGCATTGCTTTTTCTGTTTAGGCGGACATTTTTTAATCGTCCAGCAGGCCTTTTGTTTTTTTGGAGCATCCTTTCTGTTTGAAACCAGAAAAAACATCTGCCGTTCTACATGAACGGGTATGGATCGCCATCCCTGCTCATAACTGTGAACGGCCTTAATAGACGTTCCGAGGAGTTGAGCCATCTCTTTCTGTGTTTTGTTCAGCAGTTTGCGGTATTTTGAGAACGCTATTTTATTCATAGACCCTCCCTGGTTTATTGGTCATATTGTCAAAAATGACCGATGTTGACAACCTGTGCCACATCGTCGTATATGTTGTCAACAATAAAATAACTAGGACATAACATCATGTCTTTTCTTGAAAAAGGAAATGTTGTCGCTGTTTCGATTGGTCGTCGAAAAGGTGAAAAAAAAACCAACATCCGTGAGTGCAGACTTGTTGCGGATAAAGGACTTGAAAATGATGCGCATGCCGGCAATTGGCATCGACAGGTGAGCCTACTGGCAATGGAAAGCATTGTTCGCATCAAGGATAAAGGCATCGATGTCCAACCTGGTGATTTTGCCGAAAATATCACTACTAAAGGCCTAAAACTATGGGATATGCCGATCGGCGCGCTGTTAAAGGTAGGTCAAAAAGCAATTCTTGAAGTGACCCAGATCGGTAAAGCGTGTCACGACCGCTGTGCCATATATCACCAGGTGGGTGATTGCGTTATGCCCAGGGAAGGCATTTTCGCCAGGGTCATTAAAGGGGGCATGATAAAACCGGGGGATGCCATAAAACGGCTCAACAGTATGGACGAGTTTTTCTAAGAAGGTTCAACCTGCTATCTATCCTAAAGGTAAACTCTCAACAGTCACGGGCAAGAGGGCTTCAGGTTTTTTCTGAAACAAGATATCTTAATCGTTTGCTTTATCGCCACCCAGTGACCCAATATTAGGATTTCATGAACCACCGGTTTTAGCATTTGCACAAATAACGGCAAAATCATAAAATATTGGGTCACGCCGCTAAGACGAGATTGATATCGACTGCAAGAAAAAGCCTGAAGCCCGAACATTTTGAAAAGTTACTCCTCAATCAATGTTTAAATTTTTTCCATAGCACCGTAGGCGGCCTGTATTCGGTCCCGCAGCAAAAAACAGAGCCTTTCCATGATATTAAATCCAAGTTCTGTGTTGCCGACCATGATTTGTCTTAAGTCGGCGCCTTTTATGGTAATGATGGTTGTCGGTTTCTGACAAATGGCGGAGGACATGAGGATGTGCGGTATATCCAAAAGAGTCGACCAGCATCCCAAAACCCTGCCTTTGCCCAAAGCTTCGATAACGACACTTCCTTTGCGCGCACCCAAATCTACGGACCTCTCCAAGTGCACATAACCTTGGACGATGACATAAAGATGTTCTCCGTAATCACCCTGTCGAAAAACGTATTCTCCGCTTTCATAGGTGTTAACTTGGCACAGGGCGGCGATTTTTGTTATCTCGCTTTTCCTCAGTTTCTTGAAAAACTCACAACTCCCAAGGGCCTGTTTCATTTCTGGACGATCCATAGACCACCTCATTTTGTTTATGTTCATCTAGAAAATAATTAGGGTAGCACTATAAAAACAGACGATCAACGGTTAAATTTTTAGGCGATTTTTTCAACAGCATCGCAGGAAAAAAACTATTGCTTTTTCGGCAGCGCTATATTAATAAAAAAAACCTGCCGATTTTCTTTACATTGTAAAACAATATATGAGTTTGGCATATGCACAGGCATCATGCCATGACAATTTCAAGGTTTGGACCTAATTGAAACCTTTGAAACGGTTCATTTTGTTTCAACCAACAGCAGAAACAGTTTTTTATAAAACATATTACAAGGGCTGCTTTCTAGCAAACCCCATAACCTCGCTTCAAAGGAGGTTTATATGAGATCATCGGAGGCGAAATTAATGAAATATGGGTGTGCCTTAATGGTCCTGTTTCTTGCAGTCATCATAACCGCATCCATGGCATGGTCCCAGGAAGATGTCCAGCAAGGGATCATGGACTTGAAAAGCCTGGGATTTAAGAAACACTTCCAGCCTCCGGTAAGATTTGACCACTATCTGCATGAAACCCTCATTCGTTGCAGGGTCTGCCACCACGATTTCAATATCTTCTCCAACAGGAACTTTGGTAAAGGGAGCAAGTGCTCCAGCTGCCATAAAGAAAAACTCAATAAAGACATTCCTGTACCCCTGTTGATGGCCTTCCATAAAATGTGCAGAGGCTGTCATGAAAATTACCTAAACTGGGGCCGCCGCAGTGGTCCCGTCATGTGTGGCGTATGCCACAAATAAAATAACATACGTAACCCTATTTACTGTAGAACTGGTGTTTAATTTGTCCTCTCAGAGCTTTAGACAACATCCCGAGCCATTTTCTTTTTTAATTAAATGATGAAAAACTCGTTCGATGTGTTGTCGAAAATCTGAGTAAGCCTTGTTTAAATACTATAGAGACTTTTGAAAAATGTTCAATTTTTGTTCAAAGTCAAAGGAGGCGAAAATTCTAACCACAGACATGCATTGAGTATTTCGCGTCCCGTTTAAGCGGGATGAGTCTGACGGGGAGGTTGGACAAAAGCGGTCGTTTTCAAAGGTTTCCTAAAGAAAGGAGGTAATATGGCACTAACACGAAGAGAGTTTCTCAAGTGGTCTGGGTCTGCGGGCGCAGCCGCAGCCGCCCTGTGCTTGGGATTTGACTTGAAGCCGGTGCAATCTTATGCTTCTGAACTTAAGATCCTCAAAGCTAAAGAGTCCACTACCATCTGTCCATACTGCGCAGTTGGCTGCGGCCTCATCGCCCACCAGAAAAAGAGCGGCAAGCTCCTCAATACCGAAGGCGATCCTGATCACCCCATCAATGAAGGATCGTTATGCGCAAAGGGAGCGGCTCTCTTTCAGATGACCGTCAACAAAGCAAGAATTAGGACCCCTCTCTACCGCGCACCTGAGAGCGATGAGTGGGAGGAGATCGAGTGGGAAGATGCGCTAGAGATGATCGCCGAGAGAGTCAAGAAAACCCGCGATGCCACCTTCACCCAGAAAAACGATAAAGGTCAGGTGGTCAATCGAACCACAGGTATCGCACACGTCGGCTCGGCAGCTCTGGACAACGAAGAATGTTGGGTCCTTCAAGGTATCATGCGGGCCCTGGGCTTGGTCTTTATCGAACATCAGGCTCGTATCTGACACAGCGCGACGGTTGCGGCTCTGGCAGAGTCGTTCGGACGCGGTGCGATGACCAACCACTGGATCGACATTCGAAACTCCGATTGCATTCTGATCATGGGATCTAATGCAGCGGAAAACCATCCCATTTCCATGAAGTGGGTCACCGAAGCCATGGATAAAGGGGCCACCCTCATCAGCGTTGATCCGCGTTTCACCCGTACATCTTCAAAAGCCGATATATTCACGCCTTTGCGATCGGGTACGGACATCGCCTTTTTGGGCGGCATGATGAACTATATCCTCGCCAACAAAAAGTACCACGAGGAATACACGGCAAACTATACCAATGCCAGCTTTATCCTCGGCGCCAAGTATGATTTCAAAGACGGCCTTTTTGCCGGTTATGATTCGGACAAAAAGAAATATGACAAATCTTTCTGGGCTTTTGAGAAAGATGAAAACGGCGTTCCAAAGCGGGATCTTACCTTGAAAGACCCGCGCTGTGTTTTCCAGCTAATGAAAAAACACTATGCGCGCTACACACCGAAAATAGTGTCATCCATTACCGGAACACCGGAGAAGGATCTCAAAAAGATTTGGGAAACTTATGCAAAATCCGGGGCTGCGGATAAAACCGGAACCATCATGTACGCCATGGGCTGGACACAGCACACCGTGGGGGTACAAAACATCCGCATGATGGCCATGATCCAGCTCATGCTGGGCAACATGGGCCGACCCGGAGGTGGCGTTAACGCCTTGCGCGGAGAATCCAACGTACAGGGTTCCACCGACCACTGTCTGTTGTTCCACATTTGGCCGGGTTACCTTAAAACACCCAGGGCATCCAATGTTTCGTTGGCGGCATACAATAAGAAGTGGACGCCGACAACCAATGATCCAATAAGTGCAAACTGGTGGCAGCACACCCCCAAGTACTCGGTCAGTTTCCTCAAAGCAATGTTCGGAGAAGCGGCGACCAAGAAGAACGATTTTGGTTACTCCTGGATGCCAAAGCTGGACGATGGGAAGGCCTATTCCTGGCTGGATCTTTTCGATGAAATGTACAAAGGAACCATTAAAGGCTTCTTTGCCTGGGGCCAGAATCCGGCTTGCTCGGGGGCCAATGCGAATAAGAACCGCCAGGCCTTCGCCAACCTGGACTGGATGGTCAACGTCAACCTTTTTGACAATGAAACCGCCTCCTTCTGGAAAGGCCCGGGAATGAATCCCGATGACATCCAGACCGAGGTCTTCTTCCTGCCCTGCGCCACCAGTGTGGAAAAAGAGGGCTCCATTACCAACTCCGGCCGCTGGAGCCAGTGGCGCTACCAGTGCTCCAAACCTTTGAAGGGTGTTAAGGCAGACGGCGAGATTATGGTCGAGCTCTTTGCAAAGATCCGGGAGATGTATAAAGATGGCGGAGAATTCGCTGATCCGATTCTTAACATGCGCTGGGACTTTGTCAAGGACGGCAAGTACGATGCACACGCCGTGGCCAAACTGATCAACGGATACTTCGAGAAGGATGCCACCGTAAAAGGCAAATCCTTTAAAAAAGGTACCCTGGTGCCATCGTTTGCCTATCTGCTGGATGACGGTTCCACCAGTTCCGCTAACTGGCTCTACTGTAATTCTTACACAGAAAAGGGGAACATGGCAGCTCGACGGGAAAAGAAAGATCCCACCGGTATGGGACTTTATCCCGAGTGGTCCTGGTGCTGGCCGGTCAACCGGCGCATCATCTACAACCGGGCATCCGTCGATTTGAAAGGCAAACCCTGGTCTGCCAACAAAAACATTCTTGAATACAAAGACGGCAAGTGGGTCGGTGACGTGCCGGACGGCGGATGGCCGCCCATGGTGAATGCAGCTAAAACCAGACGGCCGTTTATCATGAAGCCGGACGGCGTAGCATCCGTCTTCGGCCCGGGACGCGCAGATGGACCTTTCCCCGAACATTATGAGCCCATCGAGTGTCCGGTAGAGAAAAACATATTGTCAGCTACTTACACCAATCCGGTCGCACCGGTTTACGGTACTGAAGCAGATGTTTACAAGACCTGTGATCCTCGTTTCCCATTTGTGGCCACAACCTATCGTGTCACCGAGCATTGGCAAACCGGCGTATTGACGCGCTGGCAGCCCTGGCTGTTGGAAACCCAACCGCAGCTCTTCGTCGAAATGAGTCAAGAGCTGGGCAAGTTAAGGGGAATCAACAACGGTGATAAATGCAAGGTGGCCTCGGCCCGCGGTGAAGTAGAAGCCGTGGCGATGGTGACCGGTCGGTTCAAACCCTTTACCGTGCAAGGGAAGACCGTTCATCAGGTGGGTTTGCCATGGTGCTATGGATGGGTGCACCCAGAGGATGGTGGCGATTCGGCCAACCTCTTGACCCCATCAACCGGTGATCCCAACACAAGAATCCCGGAGACCAAGGCGTTTATGGTCAACGTGGAGAAACTCGGGAAAAGGGGGTAAATCATGGCTGGTAAATATTTCTTTGTAGACACAACCCGCTGTACTGCCTGCCGCGGCTGCCAAATCGCCTGCAAGAATTGGAACAAGCAGAGGGCCAGCAAAACAACGCAGTACGGCTCCTATCAGAACCCTTCAGATCTGGATGGGAATACGTTCCGTCTGGTGCGTTTTATGGAGCATCCCTCAAAGCAAAACTCCATGGTCTGGTACTTTTTCACTGAAGCTTGCCGTCACTGTCTGAAGCCGGCGTGTCAAAAGAAGGCGGACCAGATCAAAAAAGGCGCCATCGTTGTCAACGACTTTGGGGCGGTTTTATTTACCAAGGAAACCAAAGAGCTGGAAAAAGCCTTCAAGGCCATTAAACAGGCTTGTCCCTGGAGCATTCCGACCTGGAACAAAAAGGATAGGCAGATTGTGAAGTGCCACATGTGCCACGATCGGGTTGCAGCAGGGCTTCCAACATCCTGCTCTAAAGCCTGTCCGACAGGGGCCCTGAACTTTGGTGAAGAGGCGGCAATTAAAAAACTTGCCAATGAACGGCTTGCGGCAGCCAAGAAAAAATTCGGCGGCAAAGGTGAAATTTTAGACCTCGATGATGTTCGGGTGTTATATCTCATCATCGATGAGCAGTCTAAATATCGACCCGTAGCCATCTAAGCAAGTATGGGGGCCCCGGCTGGTTCGGGGCCCCCAGTTTCATCATAACACTAAAGAGTAAGAAACCTACTCGGGTTTCTTTGCTGATATACTGAGTTTGATATTAAAATAGAATAAGTTACAAGTGCCCAAAGTGAGCTAAAATGAGCTAAAGTTAAGGAATTTTAGGCCAATTATATTATAATGTCATCACGTTAGCGCTACTTTAACTTTAGACACTTTAGATCACCTCAAACTTTAGGCACTTGTGAAAAGGCTGCGATAATATTTACATAAATACGATTTATGTTGAGTATCTAATTTACTTATTAGTAATACCCAAGAGATATACATGACAACCAGCCTGCAACAGATTCAAACCAGGATAAAGAGTATTGCAGCACGTAACCCGATCTATACCGGCATTTCTCAGTGGGTCGGCGATCTATTATCCATTACCGTTAAAGCGTCGGATAACTTTCGTCCAGTGGAGCTAAAATTTGACGCTGCTGCCATACCAATGGGATGGCATCAGGGAAAACCACTCATACAGCTCGAGGAATTGGTTTTAGACTGGGACCAGGCCAAAGATTTGTATAAACAGTTAGTCGAACAGATAAAAATCACAGAGGACGGCCGCAAGCAAGCCGGCGGTTTGATTCAGGCATTGGATAAAGACACAGATGGCACTCCCATACTTATGAAATCTATCCTGACTTCTGATTTTGATACCATTCAAACCATCGCCAAAGAATTAAGCATCGACCCACCGGTTTTAATTCTCCTTCTTCGTTTATCGCTTAGACCGGCCTTGCTGGAAGTGGCCCAAGCGGTTCAAGACCGGCTGGATTTAGATCATTGGCATCATGGACACTGCCCCGTGTGCGGATCAGCGCCAATATTGGCTGATCTGTCCGGCGAGGGTGGCAAGAGGACATTACATTGTTCGTTGTGTGAAACCGCCTGGCCTTATACTCGACTTCGCTGTCCCTTTTGTGAAAATGACAACAGAGACGATTTGGGCTATCTTCGGGCCGAAAATGAAGAGGGGCTTCGCGTTGATCTTTGCGACCGCTGTGGTAATTACCTTAAGACCATCGATTTGCGGGAACTGTCCGGACCGATCATCGTCCCATTAGATGATGCAGCAACCTGGCATCTGGATTTGATCGCCCAAGAAAACTTAGCGGGCAAGGAAATAAAACGGTCCTGATCTCCTACCCCGACGATGGGTACCTTCTCCACTAGCTATGTCAAATCCTTCCAAGATCCTGATTACCGGTGCATCTGGATTTATCGGGCGTGAGTTGATAGATCACTTGTTCCAGGATTATTATATATACGCGTTTGCCAGACGAACACAGCTTGAAGCCGGTGTTGCTGCGCACAAACATATCGAATGGATTCTGGTAGATATCGCCCATGAATCGAGCCTGGCGACCATTTGTGAAGATATTAAACAAAAGGGCGGGGTCGATTATATCATCCATCTGGCCGCCTATTACGATTTTGATAACGAACCATATCCTGAATTTGAGCGCACAAATGTTACGGGAACCCGCCTGCTGTTAGAAGAAGCTAAAAAATTAAATCCCAAACGATTCATTCTTGCAAGCTCCCTTGCTGCCTGCAACTTTCCACCACCCGGAGATATTATCAATGAGCAAAGCCCTTTGGATGCCGACTATCCCTATGCGGTCTCAAAAAAAAAGGGCGAGCAAATGTTAAAAGCCTATTCGGAATATTTCCCATGTTCCTCTGTCCGTCTTGCTGCTGTATACAGTGATTGGTGTGAGTACGGACTCCTCTATATTTTATTAAATACCTGGCTATCTTCCTCCTGGCGATCACGAATTTTGCCCGGAAAAGGGGAATCGGCCATCCCCTATGTTCATGTGAATTGTGTTGCCAGGTTGTTTTTGCGTATCCTGGAAAAGACGGAACGGTTGCCCCAATTTGATATTTACATTGCCAGTCCCGACGGGGCTACTTCCCACCAAGAACTTTTCGACATGGCCACCAGACATTATTTCGGCGAGATTAGACATCCCATTTTTCTATCCAAATGGATTTGTGCCATCGGTGTTTATGTCAGAGACCTGTTGGGACGGCTTGTTGGAAGAAGACCCTTTGAACGACCCTGGATGATAAAATATATTGATCTGAAAATGCCTGTTGAATTATTCTATACCCGTAAAGCCCTTGCGTGGGAGCCCAGGCCTAGATATCTGATTATGCGGAGGCTCTTGTTTCTTCTTGAAAATTTGAAAAATTCTCCGGTTCAATGGCATCAGAAAAACACGGACGCTCTGACAAAACCCAGCTTAGACAGACCCAATCTAATCCTTGCTGAGATTATGCAAAGTATGCAAGAAGAGATAACTCATCGGATTTCGGTCCACTTAACATCTCCTGATCACATCGATCAATTCAAACCTTACTATGATTTGCAAGACCCGGACAAAGTCAAATGGTACGTGGAAACCGTTTATAACCTGCTCATTGCATCGGTTCGCAACGGTGAACGATACGAACTCATCAATTACGCCCGATCTTTAGGTAAAATCAGAAGTCGCGAAGGTTTTAAAGCCAACGAGGTTTGCCAGGCTCTAATTATAACAGGAAAACACATTAGCGCTGCGCTCCTTGTGCTTCCTGAAACCAAAGGAATGAAACTGCTTATCCATGACTGGATCACCTTATCCGTCCAACTTGCGGCAGATGAAGTTGAAGATTCATTTGAGCGAATGGCCCGTTTAAAAAGGTGAGGGGTAACCCTAGATGCGAAGTAAGGCCATATCGGCTAGGAAACCACTTCCCTTACAAAAAAATGTTTGACAACTAAATGGCATCTTGACTATAGAGGGTGCAGCATGCATGCATCGAAAATCTTTAATAAACTCTCCGGTCATTTTTCGAATTACCCAATTAAAAAGAGAAAAAATCCAGAATGAATTCCGATATGACGGTTTTCAACGACAGATCGGTGTCTGTTCAGAGGTTTGCCCTCAATCGAAAAATAGGTTATCGTCGATTTTATTTCTTAACATAAACAAGCAAGGATAGAAGCTATGGTGAAGGGAAGATCGTTACTTATAGGGGCTAAAATCTCCGCTGTAATTATCATCTTGTTATTGTTAATCGGCAATATGGGCACTTTTGAGGTTGCAGCCATGTCAGAAACGCCTGCACAGACGCTGTCATTCTCCGGAAGGCCCGACGCTATAACAATCGATACATTAAAAAATTTAAAAGAACTCGAAAGAACGCCTGTCGTTTTCTTTCACGATCGTCATACCATAGCACTTGAAAAGAAAAATAAGGATTGCACTAACTGCCATTTATCTGAAAACGATCGAATGTCACCCATGTTCATGCGCCATGAGGATAGCAACCAGGAAACCGTAATGAACATTTATCATAACAATTGCATCGGTTGTCACTCTAAAATGCTAAAGGCCGATGAAAAGACCGGACCTATTGTCTGCGGTGAATGCCATAGGAAAAAATATATGGTCATATCATCCCGTGCCCCCATGGGCTTTGACAGATCGCTTCATTACCGCCATTACCTGGCCCAAAAGGAAAAGTGCGAAGCTTGCCATCACGAATATGATCAGGAGAATAAAAAGCTGGTTTACGCTGAGGGCAAAGAGGGGACCTGCCGCTATTGCCATAAGAAAAATACTGAAGAGATAAACAACGAAAAACGGATCTCCATGCGACTGGCATCCCATCTGTCCTGCATTGATTGCCACCTGAAAACCACGGCAAAAAACATGTTTGCCGGTCCGGTCACCTGTGGCGGCTGCCATGATCTTGAAGCGCAGAAAAATATAGAGAAATTAGACAAGGTCCCCAGAATAAAGCGGAAACAACCTGATATCGTTTTAATCAAAACAGGCGACCAGAAGGATCTAGAGCCCACGATGTATCGTGTTCCGTTTGGTCACAAGGCTCACGAAGGATATAATGATACCTGCCGGGAGTGCCATCATGCAGATTTACAATCGTGTATCGGGTGTCACACCCTCAAAGGTTCTGAAGAAGGTAAATATATTAAGCTCAATGAAGCTATGCATCTGCTAGGTACAAAACAGAGCTGTATGGGCTGTCATGAAACCAACTTAAACAACAAAGCATGTGCGGGTTGCCATGCATTTATGGAAAAAGGCCGCAAGCAGGATGAGGCTGCTTGCATGAAGTGCCATATGGCACCGCCGAAAAAAAGTACCGGCGTATTGTATCAATCCGGTGAAAGACGGCTGGCTCGCATGATACCGGAAATATGGCAGTCAATATTCGGCAACACATCCCAGGATATGGATATACCGAAAAAGGTGGTTATCAGGGCGTTGGAAAACGAGTTTGAGCCGGTTGAGCTTGAGCATTTGAAAATTATCAACTATTTGAAAAAGCATATTGACGACAGCAAGCTGGCTTCATATTTTCACCCTGTGGAAGCTTCACTCTGCCAGGGCTGCCATCATAACAGCCCTGCTTCGGCAACACCTCCCAAGTGTGGAAGCTGTCATGGCAAACCGTTTAATGAAAAGAACCTCGCTATGCCGGGGTTAAAGGGAGCTTATCATAGGCAATGTATGGGCTGCCATGATCAAATGGGAATTGAAAAACCTGACAAGCTGGACTGCGCAGGTTGCCACATCGAAAAAAAGCAGCAGATAAAAGAGGGTTCTCCTGACAAAACCGCTTCCCAGGCAGAAAACAAACCGACAAAAATAAAAGGCTGATTATTAAGGAGTTTTACATGTCGATTTCACGTAGAAAGTTTTTGGGGTGGGTCGGCGCCGCCGGTCTGAGCACAGTGTGGAGCGGGTCGGCCTCGGCTGCCACAACGAAACATTTTGAGGGGTATCCTGACAGCCTCGGCGTTCTGTTTGACAATTTACTCTGCATCGGCTGCCGGACATGTGAAGAAGCGTGCAACAAGGTCAATGAATTACCACCGCCTGACCAGCCGTTTAAAGATCTATCGGTACTCGACCAAAAGCGACGGACAACGGCTAAAACCTATACGATTGTCAATCGATACAACAGTTCCAAAGGGCCTATGTTCCGCAAAATTCAATGCAATCACTGTCTGGAACCTGCTTGTGCATCGGCATGCTTTGTAAGGGCGTTCAAAAAAACCAAAGAGGGAGCGGTGACTTACGATGCGTCTGTCTGCGTGGGTTGTAGGTATTGCATGATTGCCTGTCCATTTGAGATACCCGCCTATGAATACGACAAGGTTTTAGAGCCACGGATTATGAAGTGCACCATGTGTTATCCGCGCGTTATCAAAGGGCTTCTTCCCGGC
>CP070768.1:1300713-1304317 GCA_020345745.1 Desulfobacterales bacterium | reverse complement strand
TGCCAGAAGTTTTTGAGAGCTTGCCTTCACACTTGTCCAAATATGATGATTATATAAATAAACGCTTTTTTCAATCGATTTTGGATATTTTCGAGAAACCTTTTCCGGCTGGCAGTTTATAACTAAAAAAAAGGCAGATAAAGGCCGCAAATACCGACGCCCAAAAAACCATGGTAACACCTTGGGCGACAGCTTCCTGTAAAGCATTTTGGGTGTCTGCCGAGAGTAGAGATAGTACCTCTGGTTTAAATAGCGTCTCAACACTATGATGCATTTGGGCAGGGAGCGTAAAGGAAGCTTTGTCGGAAAAATCGAGATTCGCCAACCCATTCATGGCTTTTGAAAGCTTAGCAGTGACAAAGCTGCCGGAAATACCAATCCCGATGGTTCCAGCCAATGTTCTGCTGAATTGGTGGGACGCCGTAGCGATGCCAAGATCTGAATCAGAAAGGCTGTTCTGAACCAGAAGAAGGGTAGATATTGAGACAAAGCCCATACCAAGACCGGCAACAGCCAGTACAATGGAAAACATGATCAGTGATGTCGAGATAGAAAAAGAGAGTGTCAAACAACTCCCTGCAACTAGCAGACCAGAACCGAACAAGGCAGAAGGTTTTTCCTTAAGCAAATGAACCATATGACCGCAGACCAAGGCGCCAATTGACCAGCCCAGACTTAAGGGCACCATAGCTATCCCCAGCTCGATAGGAGATTTTCCAAGTGCACCCTGTATGAAAAGAGGGCTGTATGCGGAAAGTGAAAAAATGCCAAAACTGGCAAAAAAAGCACTACCATTGCCGAAACTAAACCCTCGAACGCGAAAGAAGCCAAGAGGAAGGATCGGTTCTATTGCTCGCTTTTCAGTATAGTAAAAGGCGATGCTAGAAATGATGGCTATCCCCAGAAGCCCGATAATTTGTGGCGAGGCCCAACGATATGTCCGCTCCCCAAGCATAAACGCCGTTAACAATGCCAGTATCATCATCGAAAGGATCAAGGCACCAAGGTAATCGATGGACGCTTTGCTTTTCTTTTCGCGTGTTTCCTTAAGATACAAGGTGATACCGACAAGCGCGAGGCTGCCAAGGGGTATATTGATGAAAAAAATCCACCGCCATGAAAAATAATTGACAATAAACCCACCGAGTGTGGGGCCCAGAACACTCGATAAACCCCAAACGAAACTAATCAGCGCCATCATTTTTCCTCGTTTTTCAGGCGGTGAAATATCCGCTAAAACGATGTAGGCCAGTGCGAAATTGCCTCCGGCACCGATACCTTGAAGGGCCCGAGATAAGGTAAGCTGGACCATGCTGTAGGATACGCCGGCAAAAATGGAACTTAATATAAAAATAACAATGGAAATAACATACAGCTTTTTGTTGTCGATAAGGTCACAAAGTTTTCCAAAAATAGGGAGTGAAACCGCACGCGTGAGAAGGTAGACGGAAAAAACCCAACTGTACAAGTGCAAACCTCCAAGATCCGCCACAATTGTAGGCATGGCAGCGCCCATTATCAGAGTGTCTAGCGCTGAAAGAAAGAGGGCAAGCAATGCTGCAACTATAATATAAAAGCGGCGTTTCCGGTCGATTAAAATGTCCGCAAAGGCATCGGTGTCAGAGGGTGTCAATGTGTTGTTCTGTGATGAGGGTTTATTTTGGTACACCAAAAGAGCGTTCCCTGGTTTTTTTCCGTCTGTTCTATTTTCTTTTAAAGATAACGGCCTCGATAGCGTGTAATGTTTCACTAACAGTTTTAAGCAGGATAGGTATATCTAATTTAGTATACAAAGCAAGACTAAATATGGATCATCAATTTTCATGCAAGATTAAGGTGTTACGATTTTATTGCATTATCATCATGCATGTGTATAATAAAATATTAAAGACAATCAGCGACCTTTGAAAAATGATTAATTTCGCCCAAGGTCAAGGACAATTTCGCATGACAGCGAAATTGGATTGCTGACCAGCCGCCCGTTAGGGCGAGGGGAATAGACGCCCCGAGTCAATGCGAAGATTTTAACCACAGACATACATCGAGTATTTCGAGTCCCGCTAAAACGGGATGCGTCTGACACTGAGATTGGGTGAAAGAGAGCGTTGTTCAAAGGTCTCAATCACTTGAAGCTGGAAAAAGGAGGGGCGCGATGGAAGATATTACCATTTCTGAAGTTATTGATAAAGCCATTCAAAGAGAAGAAGAAGCGTATGCATTCTATATGGAACTTTTTGATCAAATAGAAGATCCAAGTGCCAAGGATACCCTGGAGTGGGTGGCTGCTGAAGAGAAAAAGCACAAGCAATTTTTAGTCGATTATCGTGACGGCAAATTTGGGTCCAAGGCTTTGCGAAAAAGCGAAGTTGTCGATTACCATATCGCGGAAAATCAGGAAGAACCTGAAATCGCAAAAGACATGCGCAGGGAAGATGTTTTTCTGGTAGCCTCGCACAGGGAAAAAAGATCACATCAATTTTATATGGGGCTTGCCGATATGCACTCCAGCAGCGAAGTCCGGGACATGCTAACCCGAATTGCCAATGAGGAGTTGAAGCATAAGGAAAAAATGGAATATCTATACGCCAATACAGCGTTTCCTCAGACCGCAGGTGGCTGATGACCCTGGTTATAATGGTACACCTTGCCTTAATAAAGGTATAGGAGGAAAAAAAAGATGCTGGTTAAAAACTGGATGAGTAAGGATGTTGTCACCGTAGATGCTGATGATTCGATGCAAAATGCCATTTATATGTTACAGGAAAAAAACATTAAAATGCTGCCGGTGGTAGAAAAGGGGAATATCGTCGGTATCATAACTGACAGGGATTTGAAAAAAGCCTCTCCGTCTGAAGCAACGACACTCGATATGCACGAACTTTTATTTCTGGTATCCAAAATAAAAATAAAAGACTTGATGAAAAAGCCGGTTCATACCGTCCCACTTAACTATACCATCGAAGAAGCTGCTGCAATCCTTCTTGAAAAAAGAATTTCGGGCTTACCTGTTGTTGATGAAGATGGACAATTGGCTGGAATCATAACCCGCAGTGATATATTCCAGTTGATTATTTCTTTAACCGGCCTGGGGAAAAGAGGGATTCAGTTTGCATTACGGATAAAGGACATGCCAGGACCCATAAAAGAAGTCAGAGAGCTTGTCCATGAATACAAAGGGCGTACCGCCAGCATTATGACCTCAGGTGAAAATGCCCCTGATGGTTTTCTCAACATCTATTTTCGCGTATACAACATTGATAGGGAAAAACTTCCATCACTCATCCAGGAGGTCGAAAAAAAAGGAAGATTACTATACGTCGTCGATCATAGAGAGAATAAACGAACAATCTATGAAGGATAAATGAGCAACTCTTGGTTGACACCCTCATGTTTTTTATATAGAGATTTAAAAAATCACAGGTTGAAGCCTGTTGCTAAAAAATAATTCAAGGTCGATAAAAAACATCAAACCACGAAGGTGTGGGCATCATGAAGATACCCTATTTTGGTGGTTTTTTTTTTGCAAAGGCGGTACAAATGAAAAAAGAAATCCTTTTTTTGGCTATCACGTCCATGGCTTTTATGTTCCAAGGGCATGCGCTTG
>CP070768.1:1295736-1300613 GCA_020345745.1 Desulfobacterales bacterium | reverse complement strand
GGAAACCATTTGCGTTCTGAATGAAAATGATCTGCCATATGGCCCGATCGAGCTTGTTCTAACCGTCTGTGAAGAGATCGGTCTTTTGGGTGCCAAGCATCTTGATTTGGATTTGATTACTGCAAGATATGGTTATGCTTTGGATGCTACGGATACAGAAGGAATCGTTACCCGTGCACCTTCAGCAAACCGCCTTGAGTTCAAAGTCCATGGCAAAGATGCTCATGCCGGTGCTGCTCCGGAAAAGGGGATCAATGCCATCTCTCTGGCAAGTAAGGCGATTGCACCACTTGAACTCGGACGAATTGATCATGAGACGACGTGTAATATTGGCGTGATTGAAGGTGGCAGGGCGATTAACATCATACCAAACCTGGTTACTGTTAAGGGTGAAGTCAGGAGCCACGATCCAGAGAAATTGAAAATAGTTACAGATAAAATCGTATCTTCTTTTTATGAAATAGTAGAAAAATATCAAACGAAATCTACTGATTACAGCGTCCCTCGCCTTGAGTCAAAAATCGAAAAAGATTTTTCCCACACCCATATTCCTGATGATCATCCGGTGGTGAAAATTGCCAAAAAGGCCGCTAAAAACTTGGGCAGGGAAATGGTTGCCAAAACAACTGGCGGCGGTGCTGATGCCAATATTTTTTTTGAAAACAGCATCGTCGTCGGCGTACTCGGTACAGGTATGCGAGATATGCATACAGTGAGAGAATCAGTAGCACTTGGTGATATGGTCCAATCGACTGAACTTTTACTCGAAATCATCAAACTCCATAGCTCGGACTATGAGCTAATTGATTAGAACGCTTATAGGGATATTCGCGCTTCGACTGAGGAGCGACGTTATCGCGTTTCACACTATCGTTTCATCAACATTCAGGTTTTATGAAGTTTTAATGGAAGAGATACCATGCTGGCCTATTTTGACTGTTTTTCAGGTATAAGCGGCGATATGACATTGGGGGCATTTATCGATCTGGGGGTCCCGGTAGGATTTCTAGCAGATAGCCTCGCCGAGATTCCTTTAACAGGTTTTGATCTTGTCGTATCTGACTTGTCCCGTAATGGCATTACGGCGAAAAGCGTTCAGGTCCATACGCAAGATGACCGAACATCCCGAGACTATTCCACAATCGTGTCTTTAATCGAAAAAAGCCCATTGCCCCGGAAGGTAAAGGAAAAAAGTATAGACATTTTTGACAGGATTGCCGAAGCAGAAGCCGCAATCCATGGATGTTCTAAAAATGAGGTTCATTTTCATGAGGTCGGCGCTGTTGATGCCATCGTTGATATCGTTGGAACAGCACTATGTGTAAATTATCTTGGTATTGAAAAGGTCGTTTCGTCTAGAATTCCTTTGGGAACAGGATTTGCTACATGCCGTCATGGAACGCTTCCAGTTCCAGTGCCTGCAACTCTCGGCATCCTTAAAGGGGTTCCGGTTTATGGCACAGGGATTCCCCATGAGCTTGTGACACCTACAGGTGCGGCAATTATCGTTTCGCTAGCGGATTCGTTTGCAGCCATACCGGAAATGATCGTGGAGAAAACCGGCTATGGCGCTGGTAAACGAGATCTGGAACCAATACCGAATTTATTAAGGATCGTTATCGGAGCCGGACCGGATGGTCCAACGAAGTATCGAACCGAGTATCAACAAGATACGATTGTGGTATTGGAAACTTGTGTTGATGATATGAATCCGGAAGTTTTTGGATTTCTTATGGATCGTCTGTTTGAAGAGGGTGCCCTTGATGTTTACTGGATACCCGTCTTCATGAAAAAAAACCGACCGGGGACCATGATTCAAGTGTTGGGTCAAAAGAACCGTAAAAATGATTTGATTCGTTGTATCCTGTCGGAAACAAGCTCGCTGGGGGTAAGGTATTATGATATCAAGCGGGCGCTGCTGCAACGCGAGCATATATTCGTCAAATCGGTATATGGAGATATACAGGTCAAGCGCATTATAGAGCCTGGTGGAAGTGTTCGTATGGTACCTGAATATGATGTCTGCAAAAAGATAGCACGTGAAAAAAATATTCCACTCAGGGTCGTTTATGACACCATACTCAAGTCTTTGTGAAGTCGAATGACGATTTATTGTGAGACCTTTGAAAAATGCTCAGTTTTATCTTATATCAAGGAAGGCGAGAATTTTAACCACAGCCATACATTGAGTATTTCGAGGATTAAAATGCTAGCCTGATGCAGAGATTGGGCAAAAAGGGGGTTTTTCAAAGGTCTCATAGCAATGTTATGAGAGCTCTCATGGCTTGACAAAAAACAAGCTGAACTATAAAAGACGGGCCTATGAATGTTAAACAAAAATCGGTCATGTTTGCTGCGACCGGTTGTTTTGTTGGAAATATCTCTTTTGCCCCTGGTACGCTTGGGTCCATGATGGGGCTTCCGCTCTGCTTTCTGCTTTCAAAAATAGCTTGGGAGGCGGCCTTATTATTAACCATATTATTTATCTTTTTTTCAATCAAGATCGCGCAGGAAGCTGAAAGCATATTAAATGCAAAAGATCCCGGTTGTATTGTCATTGATGAGATTGCGGGCATTATGGTGACGTTTATCGGGCTGCCATTTAATATGATACATGTTGTTCTTGGATTTGCCATTTTCAGGGTGATCGATATCACAAAGCCATATCCCATCCGATCTCTGGAAAAAAAGCTGACCGGTGGAACCGGTATTGTCATGGATGATGTAGCTGCTGGTGTTTATAGCAATATATTGTTGCGAGTCGTAAGTTTTTTCTGCTTGCAATTCAACCATTAGAAAAGGTGCGATAAGAAGTTGAAGTCAAAGAATTTATCTGAAAATGAGGTCCGTTCCAAAAAAAAGAGCCGACTAAGAGAAAATATTGAAGCGATCATTATCGCCGTCGTATTGGCCTTGTTTATTCGAACATTTATAGTTCAAGCTTTTAAAATTCCCTCGGGTTCAATGAAGCAGACACTCCAAATAGGGGATCACATTTTGGTAAACAAATTTATTTATGGCGTAAAAATGCCATTCACGATGACAACCATAATTCCTTTTAAAAAACCTGAACGCGGTGATATTGTTGTGTTCAAATTCCCTGAAGACCCCAAAAAAGATTTTATTAAGCGAGTTATTGGTGTTGCCGGAGATGTGATAGAGATTCGGAATAAACAGGTTTATTTAAACCATCAGCCGTTAAACCACGACTATGGCATTTATATGGACGAAAATGTCTACCCGGGGGTTGTTCAACCCAGAGACAATCTGGATCAGCTGGTTGTCCCTGAGAATTCTCTATTTGTTATGGGCGACAATCGGGACCATAGCTATGACAGCAGATTTTGGGGGTTTGTTCAATTAGATGTTGTTAAAGGTAAAGCATTAATCATCTATTGGTCTTGGGATAAAGAGAATTTTGGAGTACGATGGAACAGAATTGGACAACTATTAAAGTAGATGACGTTTAACTTGTGTCCGTCCACCATCAGCGCTATTTATGGATGGGCACCTATCGACGTTTCCAGTCCAAAAGTGCGAATTTTTGCCAAGTTCAAGGAAATCAAGCCATTGCGCGGAGGCTTACTAGGGTAAGTCGCACAAGCAATTGCGTAGATTGACGCAGAGGTTGGTCAAAAAGGCCATTTATGGATGGAAGCTAATGAAGGTGTATTGTGCTCTTGATGATTAAAGGCGGAAGGGTCATTGATCCGGACAACATCGATGGTATCATGGACATTTATATAGCAGATGGAAAAATAACCGAGATTGTACCGCATGGCCTGCCACCAAGCCGATATCCGGCGGTCTCATACCTAGACACAAAAATCAAACAAATTGATGCCACGGGAAAAATCGTAACGCCCGGGCTGATCGATATGCATGTCCATCTGAGGGAGCCGGGTCATGAACACAAAGAAACCATCGAATCCGGTTGCTTGGCAGCGGCGCATGGAGGCTTTACTGCAGTATGCGCCATGCCTAACACAAACCCGGTCAATGATTGCCGGCAAGTTACAGAGTATATATTAAACAAGGCCCGAGACGCGGACACGATTCGTGTCTACCCTGTTGCTGCGATTAGTCAGGGACTTAAAGGGAAAGCCCTGTGTGATTATGAAGATTTGAGGACAGCAGGCGCTGTTGCCGTTTCCGATGATGGAAACCCTGTGATGAACAGCCGACTCATGCGAAAGGCCTTGGAATATGCGGAAGAATTCGGGCTCTTGGTCATTTCTCATTGTGAGGATATCGAGTTAGCAGGCAATGGGGTCATGAACGAGGGAACGGTTGCAACCCGCATGGGCTGTGCAGGGATCCCTAACGCTGCTGAAAGTATAATGGTTTTGCGGGATATTGAGCTGGCTGAATTGACCGGGGTTCACATTCACATCGCTCATGTAAGTACCCGGGAATCTGTGCGCGCCATAAGACACGCCAAAAACAGAGGGTTACCTGTAACTGCTGAAACTGCTCCCCATTATTTCACCCTGACAGATGAATCGGTTGAAACATATAACACCCATGCGAAAATGAATCCACCTTTACGCGCCCCGCAAGACAGGAAGGCGGTTCGGAAAGGGCTAGCAGACGGTACCATAGATGTTATCGCAACCGACCATGCGCCGCATTCCTCCCTGGAAAAAGACGTTGAATTCGACTCAGCGGCAAATGGTATTATCGGACTTGAAACGTCACTTTCCTTAAGCTTGAAGCTGGTTGAGGATCAGGTGCTTACGTTTAAAGAACTGATTGAAAAAATGTCAATCAACCCATCGAGAATACTAGGATTTGATTACGGTTTAAATATCGGTCAACTTGCCGATATTAGCATTATCGATCCGGATAAATATCATCAATTTAATGCGAATAAATTC
>CP070768.1:1292648-1295636 GCA_020345745.1 Desulfobacterales bacterium | reverse complement strand
GGATCAGTATCTTGTGTGCCTTAATCTTGCTCGGGACCTTCGCGCTCTTGGCCTCACTGGTCTTTAGTATGGAAGTCCTGGAATTTTCCGTAAAGATCCCATGGGTCATGATGATTTCAACCTATGTCTTCCTCGTTGCGACTGGGTCTGGCCTTTGCATTATCAACGCCCTGGGCGGTGTCTTTGGGATTCATCGTTACGAAATGATATCCAAGCGAATGGCATTTTTGTCATTAACCACCATTGTTTTCGGAATGCTTTATATTGTTTTACACCTCGGTCACCCCGAACGGATGCCCGTTTACAATGCCATTTCACCCAACTTCCGATCGGCTATTTCATGGATGGGAGCATTGTATTCAGTATACCTGGTTTTCGTTGTTGCTGAGCTATATTTATTGATTTTGCCGGAGCTCTCCAGCAAGATGAAACATTCCAATGGTTTTATAAAAACGTGTTTGAGTGTCATAACACTAGAAAAATTTAAAAGCAGCGCTGTTGCTGACCTGTTGAAGCACCCCAAATTGCCACGACTGGTCGCTACTTTGGCCTTTGTCACAGGGTCTTCGGCTTTGGCCATGCTGGGTTCGGTTTTCGCTCATTCCGAATCAAGGCCCTTTTGGTACGGAGCCTACTATCCTGTTTATTTTCTCCTCTCAGCCATATTTTGCGGATATGCTTTTCTTTTGTGTACCACCATCATTACATACTGGAGCAGAAAAGAAGATATCAGCCCCAAAATTAAAAACCTTATATTTGAAATGGCTCAAGCCCTGGCGCTGCTTCTGACAGTGGGTATTCTTTTTATTACCTTCCGCCTGTCAACTGGTCTATTCAATCCCTTAAATTTTGGACCAGTCATGCTCCTTTTGAAGGGGCCATTTAGCGTTTTCTTCTGGATTTTCGAAATTGGTCTTATGAGTATTATCCCGATAGTGGTTCTCCTCTGGGCAGCCAATAAAAAAAGCATACCAGGAGTGTTGACCGGCTCGTTACTGGTTCTCATTGGTGCTTTTGCGATGCGATATGAGTTTGTTGTCGCCGGCCAGGTTTACCCGAACATTAAAGAAATGCTGCCGTCTTACACACCGACAATCATCGAGGTTTTCATCATCATCGGTGTGTTGGGAGCCTTTCTCTTGGTTTACACACTGGGAGAAAAATTTCTCCCCTTAAAGGATGGGGAGCATCACTTGTAACCTGGTAGAGCGCCGGTTTTTTTTGCATCTTGTTATGTTAATATTAACATAAGGTATCAACAGGTGAGATCATGCAAGACTTCGAATTGTTGTTAAAAAGTTCGGCCACCGCCCACGGGCATCTTTGCCCGGGACAGGTGGTGGGCGTTCGTATGGCCATGCTGGGCTGCCGCCTCATCGGCCTGGATAATCCCAGCAGCCGAGAACAGATAAAAAAGCTCATCGTTTTTGTGGAGATGGACCGTTGCACAGCTGATGCCGTATCCCACGTTACCGGCGTTAAACTGGGTCGGCGGTCGCTAAAATTTATGGATTACGGCATTATGGCAGCTACTTTTGTAAATTTGGAAAGCAATGCCGCGTTTCGAGTGATTTCCACAGAGGAATCCCGGGATCTGGCGGCGGTTTATGCACCTGAAATAGCGGAAAAATATCCGCAGCAGCTTGAAGCATATAAACGTATGCCAGATAGCGTGTTGTTCCGGGTTCAAAAGGTTCGAGTCGCTTTGAGTGAATTTGACCTGCCCGGCCCGACGCGCCGTAAAACGCCCTGTTATCAATGCGGGCAGGTCATACGTGATTGCCGAGAAGTTGTCAAAGAAGGACTTGCGTTTTGTCGTCCGTGCTCGACTGGCGCATATTTTACTGACGCTCAAGAGATTGCTTGGCCGGAAATGAGCTGTACTCCTGTTTCGGATACAAGTACAAAACCAAGCTTTAAGGCTGCCAACCGGATTCGGTAGGCATCCCAAAATAAATTGCCTCGAAAAGCTTTATCCTAGAGGCCACAAAGGAGAAATCGACGTGATTAAAACCATACCTTTAAAAGACGCCGTCGGCACCAAACTGGCCCATGACATCACCGAAATTCGCCCCGGAGAATTTAAAGGCGCTGCATTCCACAAAGGGCACACTGTATGCGACGAAGATTTGTGCCGCCTGCAGAAACTCGGGAAAAACCATCTGTATCTTATTGATTTAGAAGTTGATGAGATTCATGAGAACGAAGCCGCAGCCATTATGGCTAAAGCTCTGGCCGGTAAAGGGGTGGCATGGAAAAATGAACCCCGTGAAGGAAAAATCGGTTTAAAGGCAGACAGAGACGGATTGCTGACAATAAACGTCGCGGCCCTGGCAGCATTTAACATGATTGAAGAAGTGATGTGCGCCACCTTGCATAATCATACGCTGGTGACAAGGGGTGAACTGATAGCCGCCACCCGGGCAATCCCCCTGGTTATGAAACGGGCGCCCATCGAACGGGCCGCCGCCATTGCCGGTCAAAGCGGCGGCGTGGTATCCGTACGTCCCCTTCGACACAGAAAAGCTGGCCTGATCATCACTGGAAACGAGGTGTATCAAGGTCTCATCGAAGATCGTTTTGCACCCATTCTAACCCGAAAACTCACCGCTCTGGGCTGTGCGGTAGACCACATCAGCTTTGCACCGGACGAAACTGAAGTTATTCGTCAGACGATCTGCGCTCACATTGATAGAGGGTGTAACCTGGTTCTCCTCAGTGGGGGTATGAGCGTGGATCCTGATGATGTCACCCGCAAAGGGATTCGTCTGGCGGGCGCTGATGAAATGAATTACGGCGCTGCAGCGCTTCCTGGCGCCATGTTTCTGGTGGCTTATGTTGGAAAAGTCCCGCTGATCGGCGTCCCAGCCTGCGGTCTTCATCACCCAACCACTGTGCTCGATCTGATCCTACCCCGGATATTAGCCGGAGAAAAAATCGGTAAAAAAGAACTCGCCTTTCTCGGACATGGGGGTCTATGTCAAGATT
>CP070768.1:1289349-1292548 GCA_020345745.1 Desulfobacterales bacterium | reverse complement strand
TTATACACTAGGCCACGGTTGTTATAAGATCGGTAGTTATCCGGTACAAGCTGTATTGAACGATCAAAATCCTCGAGGGCCCGCCTATACTGGGCCAACTTTTTAAAGGTCGTCCCTCGGTGGCGATAGGATTCGGCATTTTCAGTATCGAGTTGGATCGCTCGAGAAAAATCTCCGATGGCACGATGGAACTCACCGAGCTGTTTGTAGGCAATACCCCGATTGTAGTAAGCTTCTGTGTTGCCAGGGTCGAGACGAATGGCTTCGCTATAATTCTCGACAGCCCTTTTATATTGACCCAGGTTTTTGTAGGCTTTTCCACGGTTGTTAAATGCAGCAGCGTCGCTGTGGTCAAGACGGATAACCTCATCCCAGAAAACGATAGCTTTGTCGGGATTTTTACTTACATCAGGGGGGAGAATTTTAGCCTCAACAACATTGCCCCAAGCTGTGAAAAAGATCGCCGAAACAATAATATAGGTTTGAATTAATCGTCTCATCATCTAAACCTCATTTCACTTGGAAGATAAATTCATCCATTAATTTTTTATCATCTACCAAAGCTTTTATTTTTACCGTATAGGTACCTTTTTCGACAAAATTAACATTACCACCAAATGAACCTTTCATGGCCATGGTCATTACTTTTTGCTTTGCATTGTTTGGACCTATAATCAAATAGCCGACCTTTGCTTCTTTTACCGGCGAATGCTCCGGATCCAGAACGTGGGTCATCAAATGGTGTTCATCTTGGTTTGGCAAGTTAATCAAATGATAGGCAAAACGATAATTGTGTACGATTGACTCATGAATTTTTTCACCCACATGTGCAGCGTGGTCCATTGCTTTCATTTTCTCTTCTGCCGAAACCCCTGATGCAATGATAAAAAATAAAATTATTGATATGGTGTATATTCTTTTATGTTTTTTCATTTTACTTCTCCTTATTATATTAGATGTTGATAGTCTATCTTTCTATAGTCTTTCATGATCCGTTTTCATTTCCTTCTTTCTCCGAGCCGGCCCAGGTTCGGCGAAGCTCATGGCGTTTCCAGATTTCGTAAACCGTTGGTATAATGATCAGCGTTAGGATGGTCGATGATACCAACCCACCGACCATGGGGGCTGCAATCCGCTTCATTACCTGTGAACCGGTCTCGGTGCCGAGCATCACCGGAAGCAGACCGATTAGTGTTGTGGAGACTGTCATAAGTAAGGGCCGCACCCTCTCTCCGGCGCCTTCAATGATGGCAGCCTCGAGATCTTCTGCTGAATTCATCATTTGTTGGCTGCGACGACGCTCAAAAGTTTCATCAAGAAAACCGAGCATAACAACACCTGTCTCGGATGAAAGACCGGCTAAAGCTAGAAATCCTACCACAACCGCCACCGACAAATTGTATCCCAGAAGATAAATGAGCCAGATACCGCCGATGAGAGCAAAGGGGATACTGGCCATGACGATGGATGCTTGGGTGATATTATGAAAATGAATATAGAGGAGGATAAATATCATTACTATAGTCAGTGGAACGATTACGTTTAGCGTTTTTCGAGCTTTCTCCATATACTCAAATTGTCCAGACCATACTATGGAGTAACCGGTAGGGAGCTCAACCTCTCGATCCACAACGGCTATTGCTTGTTTTACATAAGACCCCACGTCCACACCTTTGAGATCAACATAAATCCAGGCTGTTTGACGGGAATTCTCACTTTTGATACCGGCGGGTCCTTTATGGAGAGAAAGGTCCGCTAGTTGTATCAGGGGTACTTGCGCACCTGTGGGTGTGGCGACCAGTACACGTTTGAGTTGCTCGATATCGTCCCTTAGCTCACGGTTATAACGCAGGTTAACCGGATAACGCTCCAGGCCTTCCACCGTAAAGGTGACATTCATACCGCCGACGGCAGTCATGATGACGTCCTGCACATCTTTTATCGTAAGTCCGTAGCGGGCGATCTGCTCCCGGCGGATCTTATAGTCCATGTAGTTGCCGCCGGTGACGCGTTCTGCATATGCTGAAAGGGTTCCCGGTACATCTTGGAGCACCGCTTCGATATTGGAACCAAGCTCTGAGAGAACCTCAAGGTCCGGGCCCATCAGCTTGATCCCTACGGGGGTCTTTATTCCAGTGGAGAGCATATCAATCCGGGTTTTAATCGGCATGGTCCAGGCGTTGGTCAAACCGGGAAAGCGGATCGCTTGGTCGAGGTCGTTCGTAAGCTCATCAATCGTAATATAGCGGTCTTCAGGCCAGATCCATGCAAGGGGTGCTTTTAGAAAGCTCGGCCAGTTTGAGAAAAAACGATCGATTTTTTTCTTCCGCCACTCATGAAGGACTTTACCATTTTTTACCTCGGGCCAGATCCATGTTAGCGGTTTTTTCAGCCATACCGGCCAATTTGAAAAGAATCGCTTTACTTGTATCTGTTCGTACTCTATCTGGGGACGAAGCATGATCACCGTTTCAATCATGGAAAGAGGGGCCGGGTCGGTGGCGGTTTCTGCCCGCCCAATCTTTCCCAACGTGTGGTGCACTTCAGGAAAACTCTGTATGATTTTGTCAGTCTGCTGTATCAACTCTTTGGCCTTAGTAATGGATATGCCTGGCAGAGTGGTCGGCATGTAAAGAAGATCCCCTTCGTTTAAAGGGGGCATAAATTCACTGCCGAGACGTGAGGCAGGATATAATGTAATAGCTAGAACAGATATGGCCAGCAAGATAGTTGTTTTTCGCCTTTTAAGCACCAGGCGAATCACGGGACGATAAATATAAATAAAGAAACGGTTGATGGGGTTTCTGCCTTCAGGAATAATACGCTGCGGAACAAGACATATCAGTGCAAACGCCGAAATGCCCAGGGCTGCCAGCAGAGACCAATCCGGCAGATCCAAACCTGCCAAACCTCCTGCGATAACCAGCAAAGGTGGTCCGGCAAGCGAAGCCACAATGGTTTTTATTCGCTGTATTTGGGTCGTCTTCTGTTTAAAGGCTTTTTCACGGATAAAGAAGGTCATCAACACCGGTACGATGGTAACCGCCACCAAGGAAGACGCCCCAATGGCAAATGCATACGTATAGGCCAGCGGTTTAAAGAGACGTCCGGACTGCTCCTGGAGGCTTAATACCGGTAAAAATGAAACGGTAATAATCAACAGGCTGTAAAAGAGGGCTGGTCCGACCTCCTGAGCCGC
>CP070768.1:1283041-1289249 GCA_020345745.1 Desulfobacterales bacterium | reverse complement strand
TATTCGAGTTTCACATCCATATCAGCCAACAGGCTCACCGGAACACCACTGTAATTGATACTTAAACCCTCTCTTGCGAGCACCCAGTAAGCTTTTCCCGGTTCGATCGTCAGGCTGCTGCCATATTCAATATACCCTCCGGTTGTGGGATCATAGGTCCCTATTCGGTAGTACTTGCTGTCATAGGCAATGTTTATTACACTTGTAGCATTGTCATCATCCGGCCAATGGACAAAGGATATCATGCCAAAATCGGCTGTGGTCGTACCATTATCCACCTGGGGCAAGCTTTCTGCTTGAGAGGTGCCGACTTTAAACGAACGCTCAGTCGAGTAGGGCGAGGAATTTCCAGCTGAATCGGTATACTTCACCTTCCAGACATATTTCATACCCTCGAGCAGTCCGTCTACGGTATGTGTCGTCAAATTGCCTGTGGTGTCCTCAAAGTCAAATGAAGCGTCGTAGTCAGTCCTGCCGTAGACGCTGCCGGCAAATCTCACCTTCCAAAAAGAGGATAAATGTGAGTCGCCGTCTGAATCAGAAAAGGCACCTGCTTGGAGGTTAACCGGGTCGGCAGTTGCAAACCGTTGCTCATCAACCGGGCTTACCGCTGCGGGCGTTGCAGGTGGAGATCCAGCGCCCAATTCAAATTTGGCGACAAAGGCGTCAACAGCGCCTCCATAGATTGTCTGAAAAGAAGCAGTTGGGAAATTCGAAGAGGCAGTGGAACCGGTTATATATGCGTTGCCCGAACTGTCTATATCAACGACATAGCCAACATCGTCATCAGTTCCTCCCAAATAGGAGGAATATGAAAGATTGCTTCCGGTTAAATCGATCTTGGTGACAAAGGCATCCGTAAAGTCGATGGTGGAAAGGCTTCCCTGGTAGGCATCAGCTGTTGTAGGAAAGTCAGTGGAAATGGTATCCCCTGTGATATAGACATTTCCAAAATTATCAAGTTCAATAGCGTTTCCCGTTTCTGCTGACGATCCGCCCAAAAAAGTTGAATAGATCAGATCATCAACTCCAGCACCTGTAGAATCAAATTTTGCGACAAAGACATCCCGACCTCCTGCATGAGTATTTGAATAAGGGTTTCCAGCTGTAGGGAAGTTGTTGGAGTCGGTATATCCGGTGACATGTATAATCCCACCACTGTCGACGACGAGTCCTTTGCCCTCGTCGGCGGAAGTTCCTCCGAGAAAGGTGGAGTAGAGACCGCCACCGGTAGAATTAAGTTTGGTGATAAAAGCATCCTCAGAACCGGTATTGGCATGGCTTTCCTGGTATGCACCCGTTGTTGTCGGGAAGTTGGAGGACAAAGTAGACCCTGTGATATACGCATTTCCGGAACCGTCCGCATGGATAGTATTGCCCCGATCCGCTGCCCCCCCCCCCAGATAGGTGGAATAAGCAAGAGCGCTGCCGTCAGAATTGATCTTGGCGGCAAAGGCATCTGCTATCCCAACACCGCTGGGCTTAACACCTTGATATGGGCTGCCGGCTATAGGAAAATCGGATGAAGAGGTATATCCGGTTACATAGGCATTCCCGGAACTATCCACCGAGATACACCAGCTATCATCCATGTCTAATCCGCCCAGAAACGTGGAATAGACCAGAGCACTACCGTCAGGGCTCAATTTGGTGACAAATGCCTCTATATATGCAGTATCGGAGTGGCTTGTTTGAAAGGCACCGGCTGTGGTCGGGAAGTTTCCGGAATAGGTCCCCCCGGTTACATAGGCATTTCCGCTGGTGTCCACACCGATACCATAACCGAATTCAGCACTGGTTCCACCCAGATAAGTAGAATAAATCAGGGTATCACCCATTGCATCGAGTTTGGCCACAAAGGCGTCTTGACCGTCGAGTGTACCGTCGTAAGGACCCTGGGTGGGAAAATCGGAGGAAGTGGTTACTCCGGTTATATATGCATTCCCGTTACCGTCTACCGTGATATCATAACCTTCTTCAAAATTGGTTCCACCCAAATAGGTGGA
The DNA here is from genome assembly GCA_020345745.1 of Desulfobacterales bacterium. GTDB lineage: Bacteria > Desulfobacterota > Desulfobacteria > Desulfobacterales > UBA11574. The sequence goes on along the minus strand of CP070768.1, from coordinate 1,287,243 downwards.
ATAAGTTAGTGTCGGATCGATAGTTAAGGGAAAATTATGATCGTATTGGCCCACTTTAAAACCATAGGTGTTGTTCTTTACTGCATAGGCCACCTGAACATTTTTCCGCTCGCCCTCGATCTCCTGAAACGCGATAGGTACACTAAAGTTGAAGGTTCCAGATCCGGTATCGATCTCCAGCTCGCCTGCCGGATTCAGTTTCAATGACACAGCGCCGTCTACAACCAACCGGATGTCTTCAACCCTACCCTTGGGATGAACCGTAAAGATTTTTTCCACATTGTTGGTGTGAGCCCTCAAGGTCAGTTCGATATTGTCGTATACTTGGCCATAACTTACGATGTTAAAACTGGGGATGTTGGTCTTCCAGTTGTCCTTGCTACCGATAAAATAGTTGACTTTTGTTACTGCTTTTTCCTGACCTTGCAAACGGCTATTCTTGGCCTTCAAAAGGCGTTCTTTTAATACGCAAACCCGGATGTTGCGTCCCTTTCCGTCTTTAACCCTTTTCATGAGGGATTGATCTTTTTCTTTTTGGGTCAATGCATAAACCATCTCTCCTTTTTGGGTCACGTAAACAGTTCCACCAAAGGTTTTGGCATAAAAGCCCACTTCTTTAGCCACTTGACCTTCATTGGATACAAAAGGTATACGAAGGGTCGATACTTTTGCCAGAATCTTTTGATTGTTATGGTTATTGACTTGCAAATCAGAGGTCTTGATAGCTCCATGAGAAACACCGGTCCATAGCGGTATCGCTATCATAGGTAACAACAGTGCCACGTAAAAAAACCATGTATTTCTTTTCATTGAAAATTCCTCCAACACCCAATGGGATCAGTGAAATGAATAATCTTGGTCATTTTTTTACCTTTATGCCTCGCTCAAGGCGTTATAAGGGCTCTTCCGGAAACGCGGGGAGCTCTTGAATCTGAATAGATTCGGTCAAGATTTCTTCTATTTCTTCGGTTTTTGTATCCACAAATTCTTCTTCTTTCTCGTTGATCTCTATTTGCTTGATGAATTGACTGAATTCCAGATCTCTTGCAAGCGCCTCTGCTTTTTTCTTTTCCTCTTCTTTCTTTATATCTGTTATAGGTGTGATTATTTCTTCATAATCGATCAGATCATCAAAAGAGAAGAACACAGGCTTCAGCGGTTCGCCCAGCTTGCCGAAATCAGGCGGTTCAATCGGTTCCCCCGGCCCTGGTATGGGAATAAAGTCCTTTTTCATCTGTTCACGTTCGGCAGACGGCACAAATACCGGTGTGGTCGGCAGTTCGCCTTTTTTAACTTCGGAACGCTGGTTGCTGTTGCAAATGGTCGGCTTGGCATCCGGTTTGGCCAAGCTGACAATCTCCAACTGGGAACCTTCAAGGTCAAATGCTGTCACTATGGTCGTCGCCAATGTCCCTTCAATAATAAAGTCAGAGCCTCTGACACCCACAACCGCGGTTTGGGTCTTGATCTTAACATCAGACCGTCTCAGATTCACCAGTTTCTTGACCCAAAAACGCGTTTTGCCCAACAGTTTAAAAAATGAAAACCGCCGCTTTTTCTTTTTTTGATACACACTCTGAGTAATCACCATACGGGTGGCTGGCGCCAAGCTCAATATACTGCCGTCGTTCATGGCCAATCTGGCTCGTCCCCTATCACGGGTAACGATAACATCACCCTGATAAATCGGCAGATCTTTCTTGGCCATATAACCGCGCAACAGATCTGCATGCATGATCACAACCTGGCCTTCAACCACCTGGATAAGCCCTATCGGCAGCCCATTTCCCGGCTGAAAACCCTTTTCGATCACCAATTCCTTTGGTAGCAAGGTCTCGATTGGTAACTTCTCGATGGCAAAAGCATTTCCTGCCACAAAAAGAAACATTAAAGCGCACCATATATACACTGTCCTTTTTTGGAATACTCTCATTTTTCAGACTCCTGTTAAAAGCTTGCCGCTATAGACAGATTCGCCACATGCCGTTTGTATTCATAGTCACTGATGTTTGAATCGTTTTTGGTGTAACTATACTCTCCCACAATTCGCAGCCAGTCATAAAACAGTTTGCGGGAAAGTGATACAGAAACTTGGTATTTGTCATCCTCTCGAGCAACACCGAAGAAGGTGTCTACCTCATCATAGTCCTTGTAATAATATTTCAAGGCCGTATTAAAAACGAGTTCCCACGGGACCTTAAGGGATACACCTATCTTGGTTTTCAACTGGACATAATATCGGTCCGAACGGGAAGCGGTAACGTCCTCATAACCAAGTTCGCCGAACAAATATCCCATCTGACCGCCTAAGCGGTAGTAGACATTCAAGCGTCCTTCATGGGTATGGCCGTCACGGTCTCTGTCCTTGAAATATTTATTGTCATAATAGCTGTATGACAGCTTGCTCAAAAGATCCTTGTTGACTTTAAATGACACTTCAGGTTTGAAGTGGTGCTTCCTAATATAGCTTGCAGAATCAAGCCAGTAATAATTGGGGCTGTAGGTAAAACCAAAAGTAAAGGGATTGAGACGATATGTCGCAAAAAGATCCAGAATGCTTCCGGTTAAATTGTATTGATCCAAGTCATGATGCCAGGTCTGGTAATGATTGTAGCCGGCGCCAATGATATAGTCCTGCCGGTTGATAACATTGTATCTGCCTGTCAAAAATAACACAGCCAGCCAGTCCTCTTCACCGACAAAGACCTCTTCATCCGCCGGTTCGAGCACCACATTGTCATCATACTGAATACCTAATTTCATATAGACGCTGTAAGGTTTGAGCTTTTTTTGTTTTTCAATGATTTCCAAATACTCAACGGCACGCTCTCGCAATGAATTCTCTTTGGCATTGTCCCTAACAAATTCAAGTTTTTTAGCTGCATTATCCATATCACCCAGCTTCTGATGACAGATGCCAGCATAAAAATAGCTGTTAGCTTTAACACTGGGACTTTTTTCCGCAGCATTGATTAAATAGTCCAATGCTTGTTCGCACTGATCCTGTTTGTACAGGCTTATGCCCGTATGGTAAATGGCGAGTATGTTTGAAGGATCCTCTTGGGATGCGTCCTTAAAAAGCTCAGCGGCTTTTGCGTAATCTTGTACTTTGTAAAGCCCAAAAGCCAGATCATATTTCAAGTCCGTCATATTAGGATTGATATCAAAGGCCAGCTTGAGATGGGCCAATGCTTCATCATATCGCGCCATCTTCAGATAGGTTTTTCCCATGAAATGATTGTAAAAAGGGTTGTCAGGTCCGAACGTTAATGCCGTCTTTAGGCTCTTTTCAGCTTCTTCGTAATCACCGTCCTGATAAGCAAAAACGCCCAAATCGTAGAACGCTCTTCCCGCTTCTTGTGCATACGATATTAGGGTGAAAAGTAAAACAAGGGAGATAACAAAAGTATACTTGAATAATTTAGACATAGTCGACTCCCATTCTCCTCTTTTTAGTTAAGTTTATCAGACATTATAACAATAAAGAGACTTTATGAGGTATTAAGTCTAGTTCAATATGAAATTACAGGTTATGATTAAGCGTTTGAATTGAGATGTTATCGATATTATACTTGACTTAACTTACATGCGTTTTAGCTGTTCTTCGAAGTTAACACCAATTCCATCAGGCTCAATTCTTACAACTTTGCCCCTAACAGAGATGGTATCTTCATCTTTGTGGAGTGAAAAGGTCAGTGTCACCGTCTGGCCAACATAAAAATTGCCACCGGTTTGGATGTAGACCCCTCACCGGCTAATGCCTTGAATAAAATCTGTAAAACAAATCTCATCGCTAGCACATTCGACAGAGATAAAAGCGGGCCTTCTGGGATATTCCCTCATTTCTGAGAGCTTTGATTTCTGCCATTTTTCTAATTTTTCCAAAAGATCCCATCTTTTGGATTCTGATATATTGGCAATTACCATGGGCAGTAGTTGCCGGCTTTCTTCGTCAGACAGGTTGGAAATGATAGATGACTGAAGCTCCTTTCTTTCGGATTCTGACATGTATTTAATTATTTCGAATAGATGGGGGATAACATGGTATAATCTAGGTTTTGAGTCGTTTTTTGCCACAGGAGAGGTCCTTGTTGAGAAGGGCAGTCGAGTTCAGCATTATTTATGATGTCTACATAACATGGTCCAATCGGGTATCACATATAAAATCTGCTGTCAAATTTTATGCAAGATTCAGATTTTAC
>CP070768.1:1270595-1282941 GCA_020345745.1 Desulfobacterales bacterium | reverse complement strand
AGCATCATGATTTGCTTCCAAAATTAACACGTCGCAGGATCGAAGATGGGTTTTAACCACAGAGGTTGCCACGCCCAGATCGGTGGCGATGCCAATTTTTGCGCCGTTTTGGCTTATGGTAAAACCGGCTGGATCTTCTGCATCGTGAGATATGGAAAATGGGTGAATAGTGAGGTTTTCTATCTTAAAGGTTGATCCACATTCAAAGTTTTTTACATCGTAAATATCTCCCAGCTGTATGGTGGCAGCTTTTTGTGTTTTTCGGTTGATGTAAACCGGTAGGCTAAAACGGCGTGACAATACCCCCACGCCGTGTACGTGGTCGCTGTGCTCATGGGATACGAGGATGGCATCAAGATCTTCTGGGCAAAGTCCTTTTGATAATAATCTGCGTTCGATTTCGATTCCTGACAGACCGGCATCAATAAGTATTGATGTTGAACCGCCGGAAAGGAATATCGCATTCCCTTTGCTGCCACTAGCCAACATACAGACAGCAAGATTATAATCTGATTCATTCATTATGCACTACATCCCCGTATGGCCGAAGCCGCCGGTATTTCGATCGGTTTCATTGAGCTCTTCCACAATCTCCAATCTGGCCTGGTATACTCTGTTAATGACCATTTGCGCAATTCTGTCACCCCGACGAAACGTGAAGTGATTTTCACCATGATTGATCACGCCAATTTTTACTTCGCCGCGATAGTCAGCATCAATGGTGCCCGGTGAATTGATTATACCAACGCCGAACTTGACAGCCAGTCCGCTTCTCGGGCGGATCTGAGCTTCAAATCCATGGGGAATGGCGATGGCAAAGCCGGTAGGTATCAAGGCCATTTTACCTGCTTCCAGGACAAGATCTTTTTCTATAGCAGCGTAAATATCCATTCCAGCGGCCCGGGGTGTCATATAACGGGGCAGAGGTATGTCGGCATCCGACTCGGGTCTTAAACGAAGAAATTTAATGGTAGGAGTTAGATCCATTCAAGTGTTTAATATTTCCCGATAGGATTCCTCATCGGTTACGGGCCCCAGCAGGGTCAGAGAAAAACGATCGGATTGGAATAGGTTTTCAGCCAGTTCGAGGATGTCGTTCTGAGTAACAGCGTCGATTTCATCGATTATTTTTTGCAAGGGGATATATTCCCTGAAATAGGTTTCGTTTTGTGCGAGGCGAACCATCTGGTTGTCATTGCTTTCTGATGAGAGCATAAGACTCCCTTTGGTGTATTCTTTGGCATCATGAAGCTCGTTCGGATCGACCCTGGTTTCCATAAGCATATGGATTTCATTTAGAATAAGCCTTATGGCTTCATGCGCATTTTTGGGTTCAACGCCAACATAGGCTCCGAACATACCTGTGTCCGCATAGGAGGTGATAAAAGAAAAGACTGAATAAGCAAGCCCTCTGCGTTCGCGGACTTCTTGAAACAATCTTGAACTCATATTCCCACCCAAAATGGTGTTCATAAGAGAATACGCATACCGGCGTGGATCAGAAATAGCGATACCCTTTACACCCAAGCAAATATGCATCTGTTTCAGATCTCTGTAGTGAAGGTCGACCAGTCCATGTCCGCCTGGGGTAACACGTTTCGGAAGTTTAACACCGGGTTGAACGGATTCGAAAACCGGACCAACGATATCGGTAAACCGGTCATGCTCAACGTCTCCGGCAACCGAAATGACAATACGTTCAGGCTGATAAAAACGGTGAAAAAATGCTTTTATGGTGCTGGCATCAAATCTTGAAACGTTTTCACGAGTGCCTAAAATCGAGCGCCCCAAAGCATTGTCACCCCAGAAATTTCTGCCGGAAAGCACGTGAACATACTCATCTGGATTGCTTTCAGTCATACTAATTTCCTGGAGAATAACCGATCGCTCATTTTCAATTTCTTTGTCGTCAAATACGGAATTTAAAAAGATGTCGGAAAGAATGTCGACCATGGTTTCCAAATGGGTCCCCATAACCTTGGCATGATAACAGGTATTTTCGGCACTGGTAAAAGCATTGGTGTGTCCACCGATGGCATCAAACTCTTTGGCAATCTGAAAAGAAGACCGTTTCTTGGTGCCTTTAAAAATCATGTGTTCGATGAAATGGGATAGTCCGTTTTCATTTGTCGATTCATCCCTGACGCCGACATTGACCCATACTCCCATTGATACTGAATGAATATAAGGCATTTTTTTGGTAACAATTTTGACGCCGTTTTTAAGCGTGGTTTTCTTTACTACCTGGTTCATATCGTCGCCTAAACTTCCTCTTCTATAACTGCCTTGTGGCTCAGTCGAATTTTTCCATCTCTACCAATTTCAAGAATCTTTACCTTGATTCGATCTCCCTCCTTGACAACATCTGAAACCCTGTTGACACGGTGCGTCGCAAGCTGTGAAATATGTACAAGGCCATCCGTGCCGGGCAAAATCTGAACAAAGGCGCCGAAATCCATAATCCTTACCACGGTACCTTCATAAATTTTTCCCACCTCAGGCTCGACGACAATTTCTTTTACCAATGTTAATGCTGCATCCGCATCATGCTGCGAGAACGCAGCAATTTTGACTACGCCGGTATCTTCTATTTCAATTTTGGTATTGGTTTCAGCCTGAATTGCCCGGATCGTTTTGCCACCAGGGCCTATAACTTCACGGATCTTATCAGGATTGATCTTGATGTGAATTATTTTTGGGGCATAGGGAGAAATCTGCTGGCGTGGCGCTTTCAGGGCCTCTATCATTTTGTCCAGTATATAAAGTCTGCCCGCCCGAGCCTGTTCCAGAGCCTTTCCCATGATATCTTTGGAAAGTTCATGAATTTTGATATCCATTTGCAGGGCGGTGATGCCGTCTTTCGTACACGCCACCTTAAAATCCATATCGCCGGTATGGTCTTCATCCCCGAGAATATCCGAAAGGACGACCACTTGATCTCCTTCTTTTACCAGCCCCATGGCAATACCTGAAACCGGTGCTGTAATAGGAACGCCGCCATCCATCAACGCTAAAATTCCCGAACAAACGGTTCCCATAGATGAAGAGCCGTTGGACTCGAAAACCTCTGAAACAATTCTAATCGTATATTCAAAATCTTCTCGAGGTGGTAGTACTTTTTCTATGGATCTGGTTGAAAGGCCGCCATGACCGATATCCCTCCGGCTGGGCCCGCCCAGTCGTCTTACCTCTCCCACGGAAAAAGGTGGAAAATTGTAATGCAGCATGAAAGGTCTGTGTTCTTCACCACTTAATGTCTCAACACGCTGCTCGTCCTGTCCTGAGCCCAGCGTGAGTACGCCGAGAACCTGTGTTTCGCCCCTGGTAAAGAGCGCGCTACCGTGAGTTCTGGGTAATATGCCGACTTCACAGGTGATCGGTCTGATTTCATCAAACCTTCTGTTGTCGATCCGACGTCCTTCTTTTAGAATAATATCCCGGCTGATCTTTTTATGAATATCATCAAGGATATCGTAGATTTCACCTTTACGATCGGCGAAATCGTCCCCAAGTTTTTCAAAAATATCCGTCTTTACGGTGCGAATCGCAACGGTACGATGTTTTTTTCCGGGCACTTGTATGGCTTCGTATAGGCGGGGATATGCATCTTGTTCAACTGTTCTTACCAGCTGTTCATCCTTTTCTGGAATGGCAAAGGGGCGTTTTGGAACGCCATTGATTTCTTTGAGTTTAATTTGAAGATCGACTAAGGGTTGTAACGATTGATGACCAAAAAATATGGCTTCTAGCATATCCGGCTCACTGACGTTGTTGCCACTTCCCTCTACCATGACCACACCGTCCTTTGAACCGGCAACGATGATATTGATATCAGAGTTTTCACATTCTTCAATCGTAGGATTGGCTTTTAATTGGCCGTTTATGCGGCCCACACGAACACATGCAATCGGTCCGGCAAACGGAATATCTGAAATATCAAGGGCTGCTGAGGCGCCGATAACCGCAAGAATATCAGGATCATTTTCCTGGTCCATGGATAAAACCGTGGCAATAACTTGTGTTTCAAAGCGATACTTTTTGGGAAAGAGTGGCCGGATGGGTCGATCAATGAGGCGGGCGGTAAGTGTCTCCTTTTCCGTAGGTCTGCCGATTTCACGCCTGAAATAATTGCCCGGTATTCGTCCCGCTGCATAAATTTTTTCTTGATACTCAACGGTAAGCGGCAAAAAATCTATAGAGCGTTCTTCATGTGAGGAAACAACGCTAACGAGGACGATGGTGTCGCCGTACTGAACGACAACGGATCCCGATGCCTGCTTGGCAACTTTACCCGTCTCAATACTCAGGATTTTCCCTCCAATTTCTGTTTTAAGCAAGGTCTCCATTTCTGTCTCCTAAAAGCAAAAAGCTTTTAATTTGTAACCAAATAGTAATATATTAAGCGTTAAAGCGAATCCAACAATTTGCATCATTCACAAAAGGGTACGTTGAAACGCTGCCTGCGAGATGAACAAAACTCAAGCCATTATCTTCTTAGCCCTAAGGCTTCGATGATGGATCGGTATCGTTTGACGTCTTTGTTTTTAACATAGTTTAGGAGCCGGCGTCGTCTACCAACCAGAATGAGCAGTCCTCTTCTCGAATGATGATCCTTTTTATGGATTTTCAAATGCTCAGTTAAATACGATATTCGATGGGTTAACAGTCCGATTTGAACCTCGGGTGAACCCGTGTCTGTTTCGTGCAGCTTATATTTCTCAATGAGCCCCTTTTTGTCTTCGATTGTTAAAACCAATTTTTTGCCTCCTATTTCTCCATGTCCTCTTGAATTGCTCCACATGTTCGGTTAATTGTTGAATACACAACAATATTTGTAATGACTGCTATCTTTTACAGACTCCAATACAGCAACAAGATCATTATTAGCATCAACGATCTTGATAAAACCGTTTGTTGAATCAACACCATTTAAAGTAAAATCCTGTTTTGCTATCATACTACCATACATTATTTTTTCAAATAACTTGTCGTCAGCAACATAGTGCGGCATATCCCTCAATGCATCAGACATGCTGATCATCTGATTGGATAATTGTCCTGATGACACCAGGTTTTCAAGTTTCGAAAGTGTTATGGCTTCCGCAATGGTAAATCCGCTACTTTCAATCCTCCTTAATTCTTTGAGATGCCCACCGCATCCCAGCGATGTGCCAATATCTGCACAAAGCGTTCGGATATATGTTCCCGCCGAGCAAGAGACGACAAAGCGCACCAGCGGCAGCGCCATTTCGAGTATGTCAATGGTCGAAATTTGGACGGGTCTAGCCGGTTTCTGTACAGGTTTGCCTCGCCGTGCATGCTTATATAGAGGAATCCCTTTATGCTTCAATGCCGAATAAACGGGCGGATGCTGCTCAATGGCTCCTTCGAACTGCTTGCATACCGACCGTATGGTTTCCGCGGAATAGTCAATCTTGTCACAGGTAGACGTAATGGTTCCGGTTGCATCCTGAGTATCTGTTTCAATGCCTAAATGGAGAACGGCCTCATATGTTTTATGGCCGTGTAAAAAAAACCTGGAAAGCTTGGTGGCTCGATTGATACAGCATACAAGAACACCTGTTGCAAAAGGATCGAGGGTACCGGCATGTCCAGCTTTTTTAGCGTCAACAAGCTCCTTTACCCACGCCACCACTTTGGCAGAAGTGATACGTGTCGGTTTATCAATAACTAAAATTCCGTTCAAATCGTACTGCATTGCCTGGTTTAAACTTTTTCAGCAATTTCAAAAAGAATTGATTTTATATCAGAAAGTGTCGATTCAGTGCTGAATCCGGCTGCATTGGGATGACCCCCTCCGCCTAAAGTGGATGCAATTGAGGCCACATCAACCGTTCCATTTGAACGAAGACTGATATGAAATGTATTCACCCCTCCTTTATCCCCTTTACTATTACAGCTCTCCTTTATGAGGGCGGTAATTTTGACATCCTCTATGTTTCTTGCATAATTGATAAACCCTTCAACATCCTCATGCCGCGTGTGGGTTTTATCAAACATATCTTGAGTCAGTGTCATAATCGACAATTTACCATTGTTTGTAATCTCAATAGAATCAAGGGCCAGGTTAAGTAATTTTATGCGGCCTAAGGAATAAGTACCATATACCTGCTTTGCAATATCGTAAGGATCTACGCCAACCTCCACCATTTCTTGGCAAATCTCAAACGCTAATCGATTGGTATTTGAAAATCGAAACGAGCCCGTATCCGTCAAGATTCCCGTGTATATGGATGTCGCAATGTCTTTGTTAATAGGGACACCCATCTTTTTAATAAAGCGGTAGATGATTTCAGCCGTGGCGCAGGCTGATGTATCTATGAATTGAAAATGACCAAACCGGGTATTCGTAACATGGTGGTCGATATTAACAATCACCGGTATCTTGCTGACCATGGAGGCAGCGTCTCCTATCCTTTTCAAATCGCTGCAATCCAGAATAACTGCAACATCAAAATGGGTGTTGTTAATATGCTGCACGATACGGTTGGCTGATGGCAAAAAACGATAAACAGCAGGTATAGGGCTTTCATTGTATAATGTTGTCTTTTTATTCAATACATCCAAAGATAGCCCAAGTGCGATGAGTGACCCAATTGCATCACCATCGGGGTTGTTATGTGCAACCACCAGAATATGATGACTATTTCTCAGTAGGTTTATTATTCTGTTCATTTTCCGTATTTATCACCTGAATGATTTTATCCATGCGTGTTCCGTAGTTAAAAGATTCATCGTGAAAAAATTTAAGATCCGGCATATAGCGCAAACCAAGCTGACTTGCAAGCGTGCGCTTAACATACCCCAGGGCGCTTTTGAATCCCTCGGTTGCCTCTTCGATACTTTTTTGGCTACCCGACGCGGTGAAGTATATCCTTGCCATTCTTAAATCTGAAGACATATCTACCCCGGTGATCGTTGCCATTTCAAGCCGTGGATCTTTGATTTTTTTCTTTAATATGTCTGATAATACTTTTTGAATCTGGCCGCTGACTCGGTCAGATCGTGCAAATGGTTTCATGGTCTATTTAGATATTAATGATTTCCATATCGCTATCGATAATCTCAGCCAAACCCAACTCATCTGCCAGATTGAAAATTTTGTCTATCTTGGAGTTTATTACCATTCGATTGTTGCCAACCAAGGCAAACCCTATTACTGCTCTTTGATAGACATCATTCGATCCAACCTCTGCAACCGATACATTAAAATTATTGCGCAGCTGGGTGATAATCGATTTTACAATCTTCCTTTTACCTTTTAAGGAGCGGCAGTCATGCAGTCTGAATGTAATAACGCCCAGTCCGGTAACCATACTTACCTATATCCATTATTGATCAAGTTCAGGTTTGATTTCTTCCAAATAATAACATTCAATAATGTCGCCAATTTTGACATCATTGTAATTCTCAATGCCAATGCCACATTCATAACCGCTTTGGACCTCTTTCGCGTCGTCTTTAAAACGTCGAAGGGAAGCAATCGTACTCTCGTAATTGATCACCCAATCTCTGAGAACACGAACAAGTTGTCCTCTCTCTACTTTCCCTTCGGTTACATAGCAGCCAGCAATGGCGCCGACCTTAGGGACATGAAATACCTCTCGAACTTCGGCTCGTCCCAATATCCGTTCTTCAAAAGTAGAGGCCATCATACCGACGATGGCATTTTTGATGTCTTTAATAACATTATAGATGACGTTGTAAAAGCGAATGTCTACGTGTTCTTCATGAGCAAGCGCCTGTATTTTTGATGTGGGGCGGACATTAAAACCGATAATGATGGCATCAGAAACCGTTGCCAGAGCGATGTCAGACTCGGTTAGCGTTCCCGTGGCCGCATGCACGACACTGATCTTAACCTCTTCATTGGAAAGCTTGGTTAATGAATCTCCAAGTGCTTCTATGGATCCATGCACGTCAGCCTTTATGATAAGGTTCAAATCCTTAACCTCTCTCTCCTGTATTTGCTCATACAGTTTCTCCAAACTCAACTTGCTGGATCTGGCGAGTTCTCGTGAACGCTGTTTCTGGATTCTATGTGCACTAACCTGTTTGGCGTCCTTTTCATCCGAGAGAGCGATCAGTTCATCTCCGGCATTGGGAACACCGGAAAGACCAATGATTTCCACCGGTATTGAGGGACCGGCTGATATTACCTGTATCCCTCTATCATCCAGTAAGGCACGAACTTTTCCATAGTGTATACCGCAGACAACCGGATCATGAAGCTTCAATGTTCCTTGCTGTACCAGAACAGTGGCAACAGGACCTCTACCGGAGTCGAGCTTGGCTTCAACGACATGCCCTTGAGCGAGTTTGTCCGGGTTGGCTTTGAGCTCTAACATTTCTGCTTGCAGAAGAATCATTTCAAGAAGATCATCAATTCCCTGATTCATCTTTGCAGAGACATGAACAAAGATCGTTTCACCACCCCAATCCTCGGGTACAAGTCCTACATCTGCCAGTTCTCTTTTGACGCGGTCAGGATCAGCGTTTGCTTTGTCCATTTTGTTAATTGCAACAATAATCGGAACATCTGCGGCTTTGGAGTGGTTAATCGCTTCAATGGTTTGCGGCATGACACCATCATCAGCGGCAACCACCAAGATAACCAAATCCGTAACCTTTGCGCCACGCGCTCGCATTTCAGTAAAGGCTTCATGCCCCGGCGTATCTAAGAAGACAATCTGACCTTTGTCTGTAGAAGCATGATAAGCACCAATGTGCTGTGTGATTCCGCCGGCTTCGTTTTCGGTAACGCGGGTTTTTCTTATCACGTCAAGCAGAGAGGTCTTGCCGTGATCCACATGGCCCATAATCGTAACCACCGGTGGTTTTTCGATGAGCTTGCCTGGATCATCCTGCTCTACCTTTAAAATCGTTTCCTCTTCAAACGATGCCTTTTCAATTTCATAGTCGAACTCTGAAGCAACCAGAACGGCCGTGTCAAAGTCAATGGTTTGATTAACTGTTGCCATAACCCCCAAAGCCATGAGTTTATGGATCATTTCGCTGGATTTTATTCCCATCCGTTTTGCAAGATCAGACAAGACAATGGTGTCATCAATTTTAATTCTACGCTTAATGGCCTTAGGAATGGTTATAAGGGGCTTCAGCTCGGCAGCCGTTGGTTTGACTTTTAACCCCTTTCGGCCCTTACGCGCTCGGTGTTCCTTGGCATAAAGATCTTGTCCTTCAACGACCGCTTTTTTTCGAAAAGATATCTTTTTCTTGAAAAACTTTTTGTCTTTAACCGCCTCGTCAACTTTTTTTACCCGTTTTTGTTTCTTTTTCTCTTTAACAGGCAAATCTTCCACCGGTTGTGCGGCAGCAGGGGCATCTTTTTTTAACTTGGCAACTATTTCAGCTTTTTTCCCTTTTTTTCTACCTATTTTTACTGCAGGGGTCTCTTTAGCGGGCGGAGGTGTTACCGGCAGTTTTATAATCTTTGCCGGTGTATCCTTAAATACCTTCTTAGGTGCTTTTTTAGGTGGTATTTTTTTTGCAACAGGGGGCTGTTTGATCGGTTTTTCTTCGCCCTTCTTTTTTTGGCGCAACGTCTCTTTTGCTTGGTCAATCGGGACAACACGTTTCTTTTCTTTGATATCTTTAACTACCGCCTTTTTTTCTTCGACGGCATCTTCAGCTTTAACCGTCTCAGCGTCAACAAGGGCTTCTTTTTCCTTTTCTTCTGGTGCTGTTTCCTTGAGAGGTTGTTCGCCCTCTATGGTTTCTGCAGGTGCCATCTCTTTGGCAAGCTTTTCCGGTTCAGAAGGCTCTGGTTCCAAAACAGGCTCTTTCTCCAAAGGTTTTTTGCGTCTTCGGATAACCGTTGGCTTGATGCGTGTTTCTTCGATCTCTTTTTCCGGTGTGCCAAAAAGATGCGTTTTGACTTTAGCCACTGCTTCATCGTCCAGAGAACTCATATGGCTTTTCGCGAGAATATCTATACTCCGTATCTCTTCAAGCAGCGCCTTATTCGTCATGTTTAATTCCCTGGCAAGTTCATATATTCTGATCTTTGCCATCCATCCCCCTCCAATTAATATGTTGCTTTATTACGTGTGTTTTTTTCACCTGCTTCATGTGCTGTTAAGTTATTGCTCCTTGTCGGTTTCTGTTTCATCTGAAAGAGGCGTGCTTTCCGACGCATCATCAATTTTATCTTCTTCAGAAACTTTTTGATCATCTGCAGCCGTGGCAACTTCATCACCGCCAATATCCTCGTCGGAGACACCTTCTTTGGACGTTTCGGCTTCTGCATATAAATTCTCTATATAAATTTTGGCAGCGTCGACCAGCTTTACGGCCTTTTCTTCACCAATACCTCTGATCTGAATCAGATCTTCCATTGACGCATTGCTGAGCTCTTCGGCTGAAAAAAACCCTTTTTCATATAAGGCATCTGCCAGGCTAATTCCGACGCCGGGCAACGATACGAGAGAATTATAACCGTCTTGCATGGCCTCGCTGTATCGTGATTCGCTGATAACATCGAGATGCCATTGGGTCAGCTTTGATGCCAGCCTAACATTTTGCCCTTTTTTCCCAATGGCGATGGAAAGATGATCGTCAGGAACAATAACCTCCATGGAGTTGTTCTCTTCGTCAATAATCACCCTGGATATTTCAGCGGGTGCGAGCGCATTGCACACAAATTTTGCCGGATCGATATGCCAGGAAATAATATCTATTTTTTCACCCCTGAGTTCCTGCACGACATTTTGTACGCGGCTGCCTTTCATTCCCACGCATGCACCGACAGGGTCTATATCAGAATCGTTTGAAGTGACGGCAAATTTGGCTCGAATTCCCGGTTCACGTGCTGCACCCATAATGGTGACAATGCCCTCACTAATTTCGGGCACCTCTGTTTTAAAAAGATTGATCATAAAGTCAGGCTGTGTTCTGGATAGAACAATTTGTGGGCCACGGGTGTCATGCAGTACATCCATAATTAATGCCCTGATCCGATCTCCTCGCCGATAGGTTTCTCTTGGCACCTGCTCGCGGGCTGGCACAATCCCTTCGGTCTGGCCTAAGTTAACAATTATGTCATTGCGGTCAAAGCGCTGAACAATGCCGTTGATAACTTCGCCCCTTCGGTCGATAAAGCTGGAATAAACGGCATCCCTTTCTGCGTCCTTCATTTTCTGAATAATAACCTGTTTTGCTGATTGTGCCGCAATACGGCCAAACGTAGAGGTATCCATTTTCGTTCCAAGACTGTCGCCTACTTCGCAATCTGGATCGAGCTTGCGTCCTTCTTCAAGGCTGATTTGGAGGTCTGGCTCTGTTACCACATCTATTACATCTTTAAACTGGAACACCTCAATTTCACCGGTTTCCCTATTGTATTGAACCTCAATATCGATCTTGTTTCCAAATTTTTTTCTGGCAGCAGATCCCATGGCCTCTTCAACAGCCTTGATAAGAACTTCACGGTCAATTCCCTTGTCCCGACTGACTTGCTCAACGACACGCTTTATGTCTGCTATAAACATCAGTTTTCTCCATTAGTTCCCATATCGGTGCAATCCATCAACGGCGTTTAAATTCACGGCATATCATAGTCAAGAACGTACCTTAGTCAGATAGATGTGCTTTTGCAATTTCCTGGTACGGTATGGCGACGGTTGTGTCGTCAATCGACAATGTTACCAGGTCTTTTGAAATTCCTAAAAGCGTCCCTTTAAAATTTTTCTGTCCATTAATGGGTTGAGTGGTTACGATTTTAGCACGGCTTCCTTTAAATTTCTCATAATCAATCTTTTTCCCCAACGGGCGGTTGGATCCAGGTGAAGAAACCTCCAATCTGTAGGGACCCATGTCGTCAAGATATACATCAAGTAAATCACCCGACTGGCGGCTAACAGCAACACAGTCATCCAGGGTAACGCCACCAGGTCTATCTATATATAGACGAAGTATCCTTCCATTAGCCTCTCTTTGGTACTCAAGATGCACGAGTTCCACCCCTTCAGCCTCACACATAGGCTCAAGCAAGTCTTTTGCACGCATAAGGATGTCTTGCTCGCTCACCTTTTTAAATGGCTCAAGGGTCGTCGGTGGCTTTTTTCCCTTAAATGTTTTTTTTTGCCCTTTCATTTGCTTGCAACATGCTCATACCGTACGGCCATCCTCGCGGCGACCATGATATCTTAATATTTTCGCGTATCATCCATGTCGGTGATACCATTGCAACGGAGAGACCTTTGAAAAACGCCCTCTTTTACTCAATCTTGGTGTCAGGCTCAAATTTCAATCCGCGAAATACTTAAGGTATGTCTGTGGTTAAAATTCTCGCCCTCCCCTCCGGGGT
>CP070768.1:1260499-1270495 GCA_020345745.1 Desulfobacterales bacterium | reverse complement strand
GGAACAGAATGCACGCATGGCGCTACAGGTGGCGAGCCGGGGATATGTGATCCAGACCGGTGAGGTGGTGCTCAGCGACACAGCGGACAACCTTCAGAAAAACGAAATGGTGCGGAAAGCTTATATGGGCGAACATTAATTTGATATAATAAAACCGATGGTTTTTTAGCTTTTTCATGATGGCCGGCTATGTTAAATACTTTAGCTGGCTTTTTTCCTTTTCAGAACTAGCCCCTCAGCAAATTGAGCCCTATTTGAGTTAAATAGAAATGAATTCACGAAATCCTGGTTTACAAATTAATCTAATCTTGATTGCATTCGTTATATGCCTTATGAGCCTTTTTGGCTGTGATGTCTGTTTTTCGGAAGACAATAAGAAAGATAAGCGTTCTCTTCGGGAGACAAATCCTGCAAAAAATAAATGGATCGAATTATTAAAAAGGGTTCCTTATCCATATACCATCCCACTGCTTTCGAAAAAAACTGTCCTCGACGGCACTTATGTAAAGAAAGCAAAAAAAGAGGGAGAAATCGTTCCTTGCCGGCGATGTCCTGACTGGCTTCCCTTCCCGGGGATTTGGAAGCTGAATCTGAACAAAGGTACGTACAGGATATATCATAACACGACAAGTTGGAGAAGTATTGGCTCTTATATTGTTGCCGGCAATCGAATCATATTCGCCAATGATCCTTGTTGCATACACGGCATTGGCATGTATACATGGAAACTTGAAGAAGAAAAACTGCTTTTTAATGTTATCGATGATGACTGCGCCATAAAGCTAAGAGCGTTGAACTTGATGGAAGTTCCCTGGGATTCGTGCCAACCACCCGGTATTGAAGCAGCAATGACTGAACAATGGCAGAAGCCGCAGGGTTGTGATTAGACCGAAGGTAAATGACCCATGGCAAAGACCAACAGTATCATCATTATCGGCAGCGGAGTCATCGGGGCCTTTACTGCATACTATTTGCAAAAAAAAGGTTATACTGTGACCCTCCTCGAAAAGGATCGCTTTGGTTGTGGAGCTTCCCGCGGAAACTGCGGACTGATTGTCCCGGGTCATATCTTACCGCTCAACTCGCCCGGGAATTTAATCAAAGGCCTTGCCTGGATGTTTAAAAAAGACGCACCCCTTTTGATTAAACCCCGGGTTGACCCCGATCTTTTTAACTGGCTGATTCGGTTTGCCCTCAACTGCCGCAGCAAGAACATCATGACCTCAGCAATCGGTCGAGCTGCGCTCCTCAAGGGGGCCATCGGTTTGTACCGAGCCTTTATAGCAGAAGAAAGCCTCAAATTCGACTGGGAAATCCTGGGCGCGCTTCATGCGTTCTGCTCTTTTGATGAACTAGAAAATTACCAATCAGTGGACGACTTCACAGCACAGTTCAATATCCGTGGCAACCTGCTGAAACGTGACGACGCCTTGAATATGGAACCGGCTCTTGGGAATAATATTGCTGGTGCCTGGTTTTACCAGCAGAGTGCTCAACTTCGGCCCGAAGCTCTCATGGGAGAACTCAGACAGCTTCTTGCCCAAAAAGGTGTCGAAATTATCGAGCAAACAAAAGCCACCGGGTTTCGCACAAAGAGCGGTCGAGTTGTCGCAGTCATCACAGATAAAGGAGAACTTCAAGCTGGCCAATTCGTCGTGGCAACCGGCGCCTGGACTACACAACTCTGTAATGCACTGGGGTTCAGACTCCCTATTCAACCGGGGAAGGGGTATTCTGTGACCATGCAGCGCCCTTCCGATGGTCCGTCGATGCCGTGCTTTTTTGAAGAGGCTAAAGTGGTCGCTACACCATGGGCAAACGGTTTACGATTGGGCGGTACCATGGAATTTGCAGGATATGATGCCCACTTGACCCGGTATCGGCTTGATGCATTGTTTGCTGCGGCGAAACGTTATCTGCACCGAAAAGCGTTCCATGAAATCGAAGAAGAGTGGTGTGGTTGGCGCCCTATGACCCCTGATGGGCTGCCCATCATCGATCGATCGTCACGTTTAAAGAATGTCATCATCGCGGCAGGTCATAACATGGAGGGGATATCCATGGCTCCAGGCACTGGAAAACTGGTTTCCGAAATGGTCAGCGGTGAGCCGCCCCACATCGATCCTTCTCCCTACGGCATTGCCAGGTTCCATAACTTCTAAAGTTTGTTTTCGAGAGAGCAGAACTTTTTGGTTGAGATATATGTAATTATTGGTATTAGATAAAGATCAAGGTGGTCTGCAGAGCTAAATGTAAAAGACATGATGAACAGTGGGATCATATTTAAAATTAAAAAATACGCCATTCATGACGGGCCGGGTATTCGAACCACGATATTTCTGAAAGGTTGCTCTCTGGACTGCTGGTGGTGCCATAATCCAGAAGGAAAAATGCCCAAACCTCAGGTCATGAAGGCAGACCATTCTCCGGATGGCAAGCAACAGGCTGTCGGAAAAAAAATGTCGGTTGAAGAGGTCATATCTGAAATAGAAAAGGACATTATCTTCTATGATGAGTCAGGTGGGGGTGTCACGTTTTCCGGGGGCGAACCGCTGCTACAGGCACCATTTTTACTGGCAATGCTAAAGGCATGTCAAGAAAAACAGATCCATACGGTGGTTGATACCTCAGGTTATGCGCCGGATGAAGTATTCATCGAGATTTGCAACATGATCGATGTTGTTCTATTCGATCTTAAACTCATGGATGATGAAATGCACCGCCGTTATACAGGGGTATCCAATAAAAAGATTCTAAAAAATCTAAACATATTGTCCAAATTAAGAACACCGCACCACATCCGGTTTCCACTGATACCGGGCATCACCGATACAGATGAGAATGTCCTTTCGGTGGCAAAATTTGTCCGTGAATTGGGTTCTGTCAGCAGGATCGATATTCTACCCATGCACCGGATTGCCGACGGCAAATACAGAAGGCTCGGTATGCAAAGCAAAATGGCCAATAAACAGCCACCAAGCCCGGACGAAATTACAACCATAAAAAGGCAATTTGAAGATTTCGGTTTTTCCGTAATCATTGGGGGATAAACATGAATAAGCAAATTCAGCGTCTAAAAACAAAAAGCCTCGAAACACCACCGAGCCTATCAGCTGAACGCGCCGATATCGTAACGCAATTTTATCGAAGCGGGATTGCACAGAAAACGTCGATTCCGGTTCAACGAGCGCTGACCTTTAAATATTTGCTCGAGAACAAATCCATTTACATCGACAAAGATGAACTGATTGTAGGAGAAAGAGGGCCCTCACCCAAAGCCACGCCCACCTATCCTGAAGTCTGCATCCATTCAATGGAGGATCTTGACCTGATAGATTCCAGGGAGAAAGTTTCTTTTTCGGTTGATGACGAGGCACGTCACATCTACAAAAACCGGGTGATTCCATTCTGGATCGGTAAGTCCATTCGCGAAAAAATATTCGCCAATATGTCGCCGGAATGGCTTGATGCCTATAATGCCGGCGTTTTTACCGAATTTCAGGAACAGCGTTCTCCCGGGCATACCGTTTTAGGGAATAAAATCTATTCCCAGGGGCTAGAAGATATAAAGGCGGAAATCAAGACGACCCTTAAGGACATTGACTACATCAATGACCCGGAAGCGCTGGATAAACAAGAACAGTTGCAGGCCATGATCATAGCGGCTGACGCACTAATCGCTTTTTCCAGCAGGCATGCAGACCGACTGAAAGCTCTGGCAGCAAAAGCAAAAGATGCCGAACGAAAAGCCGAGCTGCTGCAGATGGCAGACATCTGTAAACGAGTACCGGCCCAAGTACCACGAACGTTTTGGGAAGCATTACAATATTACTGGTTTGTTCATGTTGGGGTGATCACCGAGCTTAATCCTTGGGACTCATTTAACCCGGGCAGGCTTGATCAACACTTATACCCTTATTATAAGAAGGAGCTGGCGGCCGGCACGTTAACCAAAGAAAGGGCCAGGGAATTACTCTGTGCCTTCTGGATCAAGTTCAACAACCATCCGGCACCTCCCAAAACCGGCGTTACGCTCAAAGAAAGCAACACTTACGTTGATTTTGCTCTGATCAATCTTGGCGGACTCAAAAAGGACAACACCGATGCCGTGAACGAACTCACCTTCTTGATGCTGGATGTCATCGAGGAAATGCGTCTGCTGCAGCCGAGTTCCATGGTTCAGTTAAGTAAGAAAAATCCTGACCGCTTTATCAAGCGGGCGCTGCAAATAATCAAAACCGGGTTCGGCCAACCGTCTATTTTCAATGCGGACACTATTGTTCAGGAGCTGGTTAGGCAAGGGAAAACCATTGAAGATGCAAGAGAAGGAGGGGCAAGTGGCTGTGTGGAGGCTGGCGCCTTTGGCAGGGAGGCCTATTTTTTAACCGGGTATTTCAATTTGCCCAAAATTTTAGAGCTTACCCTCCATAACGGCATTGATCCGAGAACCGGAAAACAAATCGGTCCTGAGACCGGCAACCCTAGTTCTTTTGCAACGTATGAGCAACTTTTTGATGCTTATAAAAGACAACTTCAGCATTTCATCAACATCAAAGTTAAGGGGAACAATTTGATCGAACGGATCAATGCCAAATACATGCCGGTACCGTTTCTTTCGCTATTTATCGATGACTGTGTAACCAACGCCAAAGACTACAACGCAGGCGGTGCCAAGTATAACACATCTTACATCCAGGGCGTCGGATTGGGTACCATTACCGATTCCCTTACCGCCCTCAAATACCATGCTTTTGACATGCGGACGGTTTCAATTCAGGATTTTATTCATGTTCTCGGTACTGATTTTCAAGGGTATGACGACTTCAGACAACAGCTTTCAAACAATACCCCAAAATACGGTAATGACGAAGATTATGCGGACGACATCATGAGGGAGGTTTTTGAAAGCTTTTATGCGGCAGTCAATGGTCGACCCAACACCAGAGGCGGTGTTCACCGAATTATTCTACTACCAACCACCTGTCATGTCTATTTCGGCAGCATGGTTGACGCTCTTCCTGATGGTCGTCTGGCCGGAAAGCCCCTTTCCGAGGGAATTTCACCGGTACAGGGAGCGGACCGTAACGGACCCACGGCCGTTGTCAAATCTGCGGCAAAAATCGATCATATTCGTACAGGGGGCACTTTACTCAATCAAAAATTTTTGCCGCAAGTTTTAGAAGATGAGCAAGGAATTACCAAGCTTGCTCATTTGATTCGAGCCTACTTTAAGATGGACGGGCATCACATACAGTTTAATGTTATCAACAGTGATGAATTGCGCCGGGCGCAAGAGTATCCGGATGATTACAAAGACCTGATCATACGAGTGGCCGGCTACAGTGACTATTTTGTTGATTTAACACCTCAGCTGCAGAATGAAATTATAGAGAGAACAACCCATGAAAGCGTTTAAGTTTATATCATCTGAAGCCACGCGTTGACCAAATAAACCCACGCCCATGGAAAATATCATTGAAATTCAAAATCTAGTAAAAACATTTGACGGAATTGCGGCGGTGAACGAAATCTCCTTTTTCGTGCAAAGAGGAGAGTTTTTTGGCCTTCTGGGACCCAATGGTGCCGGTAAAACCACAACCATTCGCATGCTGTACGGGTTTTCGCCCCGGACTCGCGGCAAGCTTCGGATCTTTGGTATGGACATCAGCACTGAATACCGTAAGATTAAAGCAAGAATTGGTGTCTGTCAGCAGGACAACACCTTGGATCCGGACCTAACTGTAGAGCAGAATCTACATGTGTTCGCCGAATACTTTGCAATCCCTAAAAAGGAAGCTTTCGAGCGATCCAGGGAACTTCTCGAGTTTTTCGCACTGAATCATAAAAAAGATGCCAAAGTCTTGGAACTTTCCGGTGGAATGGCTCGAAGGCTGATTCTGGCTAGGTCGCTGATTAACAAGCCGGAACTGCTGATTTTAGATGAGCCGACGACCGGGCTTGATCCCCAGGCCAGGCACCAGGTCTGGGAAAAGCTGGAAGAACTTAAAGAGACCGGTATCACCGTCGTGATTACCACTCATTACATGGAAGAAGCCTCCCGGCTGTGTGATCGACTGGTTATTGTGGATCATGGTAAAATTCTGGTGGATGGTAGCCCCGAAGATCTTATCGATCGATATGCCGGTAGACATATCATCGAAATAGAAGGGCCGGATCAAGCGCTCATTGAATATATGAAAAAACATGATTTTGAATACGACGATCTTGACCGGAGACTCATCTTGTATGAACCGGAAGGAAGGGATCTGAACCATACCATTCGCGAACGGTTTTGCAATGAAAAGTGTATTTATCGCAATAGTACACTGGAAGATGTATTTTTGCGCTTAACCGGGAGGGGACTTCGAGAATGATCGATTTGGCGGCGTTTTCTTGGCGATTTCTAAAGGTCTGGAAAAGAAACCTGGTGGTTTACCAAAGAATATGGAAGGTGAGTTTTTTAACCCCGCTCTTTGAACCCCTATTTTACATTCTGGCTTTCGGGCTGGGGTTCAGTGGCCTAATCGGTAGCGTGCACTACGGCGGTGCTGACCTTTCTTACACAGCATTCATCGTGCCCGCATTGATAGCCACAGCCGTCATGTGGAATGCGTTTTTTGAAACCACATACGGATCATTTGTCCGAATGTATTACCAGAAGACCTTTGATGCCATGATGGCTACACCACTCTCTTTAGAGGAGATCATTATTGCTGAAATTGTCTGGAGTGCCAGCAAGTCGGTAGCTGCTGCAGCGATCATGCTGACGGTTCTCGGCCTGCTGGGGTTTGTCCAACTTCCCATGGGGCTATTGCTGATCCCTTTGGCCTTTGTTGGTGGTTTGGCCTTTGGTGCCATCGGCATGTTCTTTACGGGGATAATCCCGACCATCGACATGTTCAACTTACCGATTTTTCTCTTCGTTACACCGATGTTTCTATTCAGTGGAACCTTTTTCCCGATATCCAATCTGCCGGGATGGATGCAGCCATTTGCGCTGGCTTTTCCTCTCTATCATCTTGCTGAGCTGGCACGACGATTTAGCATCGGAACCAGTGAGACCGGGACGATCATCAGCATCGGTTATCTTATCGTATTTTTTCTTTTCTTCACCGTCCTTTCCTTTGGAGCGATGAAAAAAAGGCTGATTCAATAAACAGCCAAATTTTGTAGCTTTTCAAGACGGCGGCTGAGTAAAACGGGATAGACAGCGGTATCTTGAATCGATTTGTATTGATCATCCAACAGCGAGAAATTGTATTCAAATCGATTTCGCAAATGACCAAGTGATGGATGGGGGTGTAGCAGTTTTCCGTTTTCCATGACGTTTTCCAGCAAGGGAAGAGTACCGGGTATGGTTTCATCTCTTACACCAATGACATCTTCAAGGTAGATACCCGTTTGATCCGTTGTTCTAAAAACCTGCTTCTCGCCTGCCAAGGTGATTTTACCAGGACTCAGTTTTTTTACCGGGCGATCTTTAAACTTGACGATTTTGTAAACAATATCTAGAAAGGGGGCGTCTGACGAGACGCCAACCTTTGTGCCCACCCCAAAAGCGTCGATTTTGGCACCTTCGGCAAGAAACCTGGCTATTTTGAACTCATCAAAGCCACTGCTCGCAAATATCTTAACATCAAAAAGTCCGGCATCGTCAAAGATGCTGCGCACCTGCTGACTCAAAGCTATCATGTCCCCGCTGTCGAGTCGAACACCCATGAGATCATTTCCTTTTTTTTGCATAGCTTTGGCAACTTTTACAGCATTTCTGGCACCCGCTATGGTGTCGTAGGTGTCGATCAAAAAAATCGCATGTCGAGGGAATGTGTCTGAATACGCAGAAAATGCTGCAAGTTCGCTAGTAAAGGCTTCAATATACGAATGCGCCATGGTACCGGATGTGGGTATGCCATAGATCTTTCCGGCCAAAACATTGCTGGTTCCGGCAAATCCTGCAAGGTAAGTACTTCGAGCGACCTTTATCCCGGCGTCTTGGCCTTGAGTTCTGCGCAGAGAAAAGTCGATTAACGGGCGACCGTCGGCAGCATGAACACATCTAGCGGCCTTGGAGGCAATCATGGTCTGCAAACCAATGGTGTTGAGCACAAAGGTTTCGATGAGTTGAGCCTCAATGATAGGGGCCGTTACTTCCAAAACCGGCTCGTTTGCAAAAAAGATGGTACCCTCGGGCATGGCAACCACGTCACCGGAAAAGCGAAGGCGCGTAAGGTAGGAGATGTAGTCATCGGAAAAAAGATCCGTCGATATCAAATACTGTATATCGTTTTTTGAAAAGCGGAATGCAGCCAATCCTTTCAGGACATCCTCGAGACCCGCAGCAACAAAAAAGTTTCTATTTGCATGGTTACCCCGAATAAAAAGTGAAAACGTAGCTGTGGAAGCCATGTGGTGGGCATAATAGCTGGCTCCCATGGTTAATTCATAAAGATCGGTAAATAGGGGGCCTGCCATATGTGTTGGTGTCATGGGATAGACACTCCGCAAATCTCTTTGAGACCTTTGAAAAATGCTCTCTTTTGTCCAATCTCGGCGTCAGGCTCAAATTTTAATCCTCGAAATACTCAATGTACGTCTGTGGTTCAAATTTTCGCCTTTCTTGGTCTTAAACAAAATTGAACATTTTTCAAAGGTCTCTCTTTTAACTTTTGTTACCAACCGCCTTTATAAAGCAATGCCCGGCCAGCTTTCCAATGGGTCGGTTGAATGCAAAATATGCATCCCCGCATCGGAGAATCGTTCAAAAGCTTCATCAGCCTGATCCGTATAGTCCACAACGCCTGGTATGACAACAGGCGATGTGCAGTCTTCCAAAAGATAGACTTTTTGTGCCAGCCGCTTGTCCGAACCTTCTATTTCACTAAGAAGATCGGCGATAGTCCAGGCCACGCAATGGCTTTTTGCCTGCCCTGCAATGACGACCGCATCATAATCAAGAAGTTTTTCTATAAGTAGGGTATTTTTTTCAGCGATTTGATCTCCATCGGCATCGTTTAGCACTTCCGGACTCAAGACCGAGTAATTTTCTGTAAATGGATTGCTTCCTTTCACTTGAAAATCCGGCATTTCGTATCGTGCCACACTGTGAAAAAAGATGGCCTCCTCAACGGCTGAAACCAATGCATGACCGATTCCTCCAAGCATGGCGTGGTATGGCCACACCGTAAGATCGTATTTGCCACCCTTTTTCAGCTTTTGGACATAGTGGCGCAGGAATGTTTGACCATATTGCTCATCAATATGCAGGTTTTGAGCAACCATCGGATTGAATTTCCAGGCACCGTTATCGATGTCTTCTAAAGAAATATGCGTAAAGGGAGGTGGATGCTCCCCCTTTTTATTGATGAGAAAGATGCTGTGGAAGATCTGGATCGTCTGATGCGTATCCATGGTTGGACAGATCTGGGTAATTCGATTCAGGTTACGATATATGAATTGGCATAGCCTTCGATTATCATCTACCGCAGCCATTCCACTGCGGCCGGTGATAAAGAGTTCAAATTCCGGGATGCAAAAGGTATTTTGCACATCAACCAGCAAGAGACAAATTCTTAAATTGTCCTGAGAAGCTTCACCAATCTCATGCTGCTTGGCCCAGTACCTTGCTTCTTTTGAACGATCCTCATATGGAACTCTCCACACGTGACCCACGTTATCAGGATCGAAATGGGGAGGAATCGGTAGCTCATTATGTGTCATGAATATCCCCTCTCTGTTTGTTTTAATAGACTTCGTATGCCATCTAAGGATAAAGGCAAACGGTTGATCTAACCATTAAAATACACAGCAATATTGAATTGTCAATCGATAACACGCTTCGATTTCTTAACCTTTTGAGGAAGTTAGGCTTGATTATTTCGTATTCGCCTTTTTTAACATTGCTTACAATGGTTCTGGTCTTTTTTCGCTCGATCAGGGTTAAACATTCTCTTAACATCCAGGTATAATTATGATATTGTATTTTTATTATGATTTTTT
>CP070768.1:1255581-1260399 GCA_020345745.1 Desulfobacterales bacterium | reverse complement strand
TCATTTTCCTGGCAACTTTTAAACGCTGCTTTGCGGTCTTCTTGACAACGTCGATGGGTTCAGGGAACTCGATTTTGGCTAAAAACTTTAAAACATCACTCTTTAAAACATCGCTATTTTCCGGAACAATTCCCAGAACCACTGCATCGCTTGGAAAGTAAGTCCAGGTCCATTGTACTGCGGTTTTCCAGTAAAGGGAATTTATGGCAAGAGATCGCTGAAAATATTGCTGGAACCTATGGATGCCGTCTTTTCGATAAAGTACGCTGTTTTCACCCTGACCTCTGACCTCTGAGCTTTCTGCTGTTTTCATCTCTGGAAGCAGGCGTGCCCGCCACACCCAATAACGGGCGGTATTGAATAGGATGGCAGCATCCATGGGTGCGTATTTTATACCCTCCTCAAAGCTATCATCCGCCAGTGGCAGCCACTTGTCTAAATAGTCGAAAAGATCATACTTGTTGGCGGAATAGAGAGTCCCCAATCGGTACCACAACAAGCCTTGGGCGGGATTAAGTCTCACAGCACGTTTGTAGCTTTTACTTGCTTCAAGATCGAAAGCCTGCCGGTCTGCGCTATTTTCCGCCTTCAACGAAGTATAATATTCGGCCCGTTTGGCATGGTATTCGGAATTACTGGCATTGGCGGCAATGGCTTTGTCAATGTCGGAAAGTTCGGGATTCCAGTTCAAGTTCATGGTGGAATTCCATTCGGTAGGGCACGCGGCTTCAGCTACAACATGCTTTCCAACCGAATAGACAGCAACACTGAATATAAGGACCATCAGGCCGAGGAGGGAAAATCGATGGCCACGGGTCAAGATAATGTTGCGTTTTGGGTAAAAAAAGGATCCGGCAGTTTCACGACCACTCCGGTGCAAGGCCGCATATCCAATGGCCAGCAAGGCTGCTAAGGTAAGCGGGTTGGCCGGGATGTGCATACTAAAATCAAAATAGCCGTGCATACCGACGGCCAGAAGCCCTGCCAAAACCCCGGCGCCTATGCCAACGGAATAAAAATTCCTCCGGACATGCCAGATGCGAATCATTTTGACAACATAGACTCCAAAGGCAAGCAAGAGCAAAATCAGCCCAGGAAATCCGGTTTCAGTGCCGGCCTCGACCCAATCGTTGTGGGCATATCCGCTGGAAGAGACCCGGTCAAAATCATCTATATACCGGGGATATATGTAGCGAAAATTGCCCAAACCCACGCCAATTACCGGGTAATCGCCGACCATAGGAATGATGGTTCGCGTGGTATGGAGGCGACCATAAAAATTAGCAGGATTTTCAAACTTTTTCAATGTCGGATCGATGCCCAGATGAATACCGTATCCCAGGGTAACGAGACAAAGAACCAAGGAGACGCCACTGTATTTGCGGTACGGCCGTCTGAATGCAAAGAGTGCGGACATCAACAGCATGGAGACCCCTAACGCCAGAATACCCCCTCTGGATGCCGACATCAGTAGCGCTACCCCCATGAGGACCGTTGCAAAAAAGAAAAAGATCATTTTGGGCCGGATCGATTCCGGTTCAAACCAGCTTACGAATGTTTTCAAAACCGTCCGGTTGGTTCCCAGACCGGACGGTACCTCCCGGATATACTTCTTCTGGGCGATAAAATAACCAAAGGATAAACAGAATACCATCTCCATGTAAGTGGCAAAATGATTCGATCCGATGAACGTTCCTGAAGCAAACCGGGAACCCCCGACCCGGCTCTTCCACCACAACACCCTAGGGGTTATGTTGAATACCTCGAAAATGGCATAAACCGCTTCAAACAGTCCGATAAAAATAAGGGTGTAGACCAAAATATCGATCCGTTGTTTGGATGTACTGGTGTTGAGCACCAGGAAAAACATTCCAAAATAGGCTCCCCATTTGAGCCATTCCTTTAATGTGAGATGAAATGAATAGGACAGTATCATCCATGACGACCATCCTGAGGAGGTATCTGTTGCTTTGGCCATGATATCAAATAGCCGCGTTTTATCTGCAACCAACTGGGGTGAAGCCAACCCGGCCAACCAGGCTGGCAGGGGAAGCAGCTGCAGCCCGACCAGAACAAAGAGCATCGCCAGGATAAGATTCACCGGTGTTTTGACCCAGGATAGTGCCCTTGACCTGGAAAAGATCAACTGATTGGCAAACCAGAGTGCTACTAGCAGAAAAACGCCGAACTCGATGATGCTGTATGCCCAGACATGCACGGATCCAAATGCCAGAGGGGCAAAAATGAGCAAAAGCACGATACCAAAGAAAATAATGGAATCAATCTTGTTCGTTTGCAAGTGGTTGTGCGTCATAATATATTCGCGGACCCGAGACCTTTAAAAAAGTCCATTTTTGAAAGCTTAGGGACGGTCATGAAATTATACTTTTCTATGCTGAATACTGATTAGAAGTTACGGCGCTAAGCGCAAGGGACATATCACAGCGCGCAGCCAGCTCCGCCTTTTCGATTACCGCACTTAACAATTTTAATTAATTGATATGATTATATTATTTGTTTAAAATGATGAGCGCATTAAGCGCTGACAAACAAAAGTCAATGACCAAACAAATTACCAGAGCGGCAATAATTTATCCCCAGGAAATCCGGTAGCCTTTGCCAATGCTTTTTTGTCTAGTGAATTGTCGTCAAGCACCAGGGCAATGTCATAGCTATCGGTTTCATAGGATTCGAGTTCTTCCAATTGGTTGCAATAACCGACCATTACCAAGTTCAATGAGAAATCTTTTATCGTTTTGTCGACAAAATCTTTCACGATTTCAGGCCCGACAAAAAAAATGTTGGTGTTACCCTTGCTTTCAATAATAGTTAGTTTGTCTACTATGTACCGTTTAAATTGACTGTACTCTTTTAATTTAGATACAACAAAACGAGAAGCCAGTCTTGATTTGGCATCAAGCCCTTTTGGGGTTAAAAGATACACACCATGTTTTTTATTGGGGCTTTGGAAAAAGTCATCGGTCCTTACCAAGCCCTTTTGCAACAGATCCTTGAGGATGTGGTTCACATGCCCTAAGCTTATCCCGGACCGTTCGGAAAGCTGTCTTTGGGTCGTAATTTCGTAGCGATCCAGCGCATCAAGTATAAAAAAGGATTTTGTTGAAAGCTCCATCGTCCTGTTCATTTCCGAACAAAATAGCTAAAAGATTAAATTTAAAAATAATATTTGATGGATCATGACCAAGAGATCAGGCTGCACTATTTATGAAAAATATCCATGTCAATGACACGTTGTTATGCGTTATTTGGCGACCAGTGTCATTAGTTTTCATGAATTTCGGCTAGACAGATATCATAGCCTTCCAATTATAATTATCGTCCGTAAAAATGAATTATTTAATATATTGTTTTAAGCTTTTTTTTACAATAAATTGTGGTTTGCTGATTGACATTACACTATATCTTGAATTATTGAACGTTGTCAACAAGAACAAATGCATCTGATTTAAATATAGGAAGCCACAACGTAACATTCATATTTTTTAGAGAAATCTTTGCTTTGCAAACAAGCAGGTTTTAGTCATTTTTTTGTTTGCCAAGGCTTGAATGGGAAATGATAGGAGACATCGGCAATTTCAACGGAAGATTGGTCGTTCTGTACAGGGGATAATTTACAATTAAAGCGCTGATTCAAATTACTTTTCAAAAAGCCCATTCAATTCTTCTTCAGAAACAGAATCGACAATGGTAAACTGCGGATTTTCCTGAAGGTTGATGATCCGCTCCGTCAATAACCTTCTGTTCTCTGAATCGAAAACAATCTGGACTTTGGGGCTCACCGGTTGGCCCGGATAGGTTTCAATCACCCTGCCGATGGCGTTAGAATTAAATCTGACATAACTGAAAATGGGGAACCTAGAAAAAATATTAAGCAGGGTTTTAAGATATTGTTTTTGAAATATATTTTTCCCTAATTTGATAATCTCTTTGATGGCGGTAAAGTGAGGAAGCTTTTCTCTCTGGGGCCTGGAGTGAATAAGGGCTTCGTAAACGTCCACCAATCCAATAATCTGAGCAATCTCGCTAATCTCGTCTCCTTTTAAACCCATCGGATATCCAGATCCATCGAGTCGCTCATTGACGTGAAGGGCGCATTCAGCCAAATAGGCATAATCATCTTTAAAGGTTTTTAGAATATTATAGGCATAATTGGAACGCTCTTTTATAATGCGACATTCAGCATCACTAAGCCTCCCTTCCTTAAAAAGGAGTTCATCCGGTATTGAAGCCATTCCCACATCATGCAACAAAGCGGCCATTCCCAAGTCTACCTGTCGATCCTTGCGCCAACCAAGATGCTCTGCCATTCTGATGGCATAGATGGCGACATTGACTGGGTGGGTGACGACAAATTCATCTAAATCATCATCTTGAAACGTTCTTAAAAAGAGCATATCCTTGGAAGACTGTAACGCTATCATATCATTTATGATTTGAATTCCCGGATTCAATGAAATGGTTTTTTCCAGCCTCACGGACTCAAATACATCCTTTAGATATTTGCTTGCCTTTTCATATAGCTCTTTTCCGGCATCCCCGGTAATCTCTTTATCAGATTCTAAGGCTTCGGGAATTATCTTTTCTGAGGAATTCTCTGCTCTTTCCATGGCGGGCTTAATAAAGCTTAATTGGGAATTTTTAGGGAATCAGGAACTATTCTTTTTGTTGTCTCGATGCAGTTGGATCTGGTCCCTTATTGTCTGTATTACCGAATTTTATCATGGAAGCATATTGCTCATTGGTCATATTACAGGCCAAAATTGAAGCTCCTCGCCTTAAAAGGCGGGGCTTCCCGGT
>CP070768.1:1248018-1255481 GCA_020345745.1 Desulfobacterales bacterium | reverse complement strand
TATCTGTCTTTCTTTTTCACCTAAAATCTGCACACAAATTTAAAAAGATTAAATAAATATAATTATACTATATAGTTAGAATTTGATCACTGGTTTCGCCGGCGTATCATATGGTTGAATGCGAAAATGAAAATGAGAAAAAAGGAATATTTGCAGGACCGAAGCGCACCCCGGCTTTTGCGTATCAAACTATCCTTAACAACCTTAGCTTATTATAAAAAATGATTCTGATGAAAATTTTTCGGAAATCTTCGGGCTAGCTCATAAACACGGACAATTTATCTTTTCTGGCATTGACATGTTGAATGGTTATTTGAATTAAATCTTCAGGCTTTAAATCTATGCCACTGGGCAAGGGCAGGTCACATTCTATCATATATTCTGGAATAAGTATCTGGTGGCTACGTCTCTTTTTATTGAGTACGATAGCTTCTTCTTTTTGGCCGATTCTTTTCTCAAGATATTTTAACAACCAGTACCTGTGGCGGTTGTATTGCATTTTTATTACATGACTCATGGGCAGTTCAAGCAACTGTATGACATCCTCGATTTCTTCTGGGGTCGATAGGGTTTCAAGTCCGAGAAATGCTCGTATTTGCCGTTGGGTTACCAAATCAAAATATTTTCGAATGGGGGATGTTGCAGTAACATAGGCACTAAGTCCTAAGCCCGAATGATATTCCGGCTCATGGCTTAACACAAAACGACTCAACAGCCTTCGCTGCATCCAGTTCTGAAAAAGCGTACCCTCGTTTCCTTTATATAACCGTTCTTTCGGTGCCGCCTGACATCTGTAAATGGCAGGTGCATGGTGTTTAGCTAGAAATTTAGCCATAAGCCAGTTGGCCATAATCATCAGTTCCGCAACCAACATTCTTCCAGGGCTTTCTCGGTTTACTCTGTTTACTTTGACTTCATTGTCGCCATTCACCCAAATATTTATATCCGGCAGTGTTATCTGAATGGCGCCTGAATCCATCCGCATTTGACGAAATTTTTCGGCAATTTCACGCAAAACAATAATATCTTTGTTGCTATCTGCAACCATATTGACATCGTAATAGGTGAGTTGGTGCTGGACCTTAATCAAGCTCGGAATAACTTGATAATCGACGATATCGTAGGATCGGTCAATATTCACCATAATGCTGATCGCGGGGCGTAATTGACCGGCTTTAAGACTGCATAGATCTTCAGCTAAACGGGAAGGCAGCATGGGTATTTTCTGATCAGGCATATAAATAGAGCTTCCGCGAGAAAGCGCTTCTCGATCGATAATATCTCCTTTTTCGATAAAGTGCCCCACATCTACA
Organism: Desulfobacterales bacterium; assembly: GCA_020345745.1. GTDB lineage: Bacteria > Desulfobacterota > Desulfobacteria > Desulfobacterales > UBA11574. Next base: position 1,254,168 of record CP070768.1, on the reverse strand, counting down.
ATGTGAATGCCAAGACGAAAATGATCACCGAGGTCTTCGATACTAATGGCATCATCAAAATCTAAAGTTAACTGGCCGTCGATGGTCATCAAAGGCAGGGTGGTCAGATCTGTGCGGTCTTTGTGCTCCAAAGATACTTGCCGAGAAAGGACGAGTTCCGTTGCACGTTTCATGACATCTTCTGAAAAAGTGGTCGGTATCTCAAGGCGATAAATATCTGTATTTTCATTTGAATTAAAAACACCCAGTTTAACCAAAACCCGAAAAAGTCCTTCTTCAGGATCAATATCCGCCTTTGAAAGCATGTCTTTGCAAATGTCGGCATACTTGCTTTCTGTTTGAAACAGGTAAAATGATTTAAGGATGTTTACTATTTCTAATTGGTCCTTCGCCAAGACAGGGTGATCATCCTTCAGGATACTTTTGAGCCAGTGAGCCCCTTCTTGAATCATACGATTTTTGCGAGCAGTTGCTCTTTCTTGTGCGATTTTCTTTTCGACCTGTTCTTCAGTATTCGGAAAAAAACGATCGTTGTTAAATTTAAAATAACGCCGGTTTCCAAAAAATGCCCTGACGACAGCCGACTCGTTATCTTGATTTGGATGGTCCGGAAAGCAGAATGCGGTCATAGTTTCAAGGTCTATCCACTCCTGTTCTTCATGCAGAACCTCCCACAATTCCTTGATATCGATACGGTTAATCATTTCTTTCCGTTTACTCGCTAGCTTCTTTAAGGTATTGACGAGCCTATCTCTTCCCATTGATAAATCGAGCCGCTTTTCACACCAATGCAGCAGCCGACGACTCGAAATATTGACTTCGCGATTGTTTTCGGTTAGAAGCCGAAGTCTTTGGTTCTTGACTTCTACAATAACCGAACAAACGATTTTCTGATGGTCGATATATTCGACAATATTTCCTTTTTCCATGACAACGTCATCATAACAATCGGAGATATGAAAGTCAACGCAAGCTAAGAACGATAGCTGCTCAAAAAATATGTTCCAATCGAAATATCCTTATAAAACGTAATTTTAAGAATCACTGTATATGGCGCATATACAGTTGTTTGACCTGCGATCGATTCTATTATAAAAGCATTTAATTATGAGGTCGTTATATTTAATAAAACCATACCTTCAAGAAAATAGATATCTCATTTTCCTTGGTATCATCTGTCTGATAGCCGTAGACTTTCTGCAGCTGTTTATTCCCCGAATCATTAAATGGGCTGTCGACGATTTAACGGCTTATCAGGCGGATACGCTAAAGTTGTTCACCTATGCCCTGTACATTGTAGGCATTGCCGTTATGATCGGCATGTTGCGCTATCTATGGCGACGCTTTCTCATCGGCACCTCCAGACGAGTTGAAGAAGGACTGCGAAACCGGCTCTTTGCTCATATTCAAACCCTTTCGGCTTCATATTTCGACAACGTACAGACCGGTGATTTAATGGCCCATGCCACCAATGACATTCAACATGTCCGAATGGCGACCGGTATGGGGATGGTCGCCCTAACCGATGCTATCGTATTGGGTACGGCTTCAATCGGTTTTATGGCCTACATCAACGTCAAACTGACGCTTTTTGTTCTCATACCTGCGCCGATGATCGCTCTAGGCGCTCGGTTCTTTAGCAAAAAAATGCATCGTCTTTATGGTGAAGTCCAGGCATCTTTTTCTGACATTACCGAAGCCGTAAGGGAGCGATTTGCAGGCATTCGTATTATCAAGGCTTATAATAAACAAAAAGAGGCCGCATCCAGACTGGAAAGCATATCCAAAGATTATATCGGAAAAAATCTGAGCTTGGTAAAGATTACGGGATCTTTTTTTCCGATGATGCTGCTTTTTTCTAACTTGAGCCTGGCCATCGTACTCTTTCTCGGGGGCAGACAAACCATTACCCTTACTATCACACCCGGAGATTTTGTTGCTTTCATTAGCTACCTTGGCCTCCTCACTTGGCCCATGATGGCTATCGGATGGGTTACCAACCTTATTCAACGGGGTAAAGCTTCGCTCAACAGGATAGACAAAATCATGCAAACCCATCCAGACATTGACGACTTTCCAGCAGCGCGATCGATCAATAATCTTAAAGGGTCCGTTATGTTTGACAATGTTTCCTTCAGCTACCCATCTGATTCGAGTGAATCCGGCAAAAAATTTGTTCTCAGCGACATCAATTTTCAACTGGACCACGGAAACATCCTCGGAATAGTAGGCCCGCCCGGAAGCGGCAAAACAACCCTTTTAAGCCTGATACCCAGAATCTTTGATACTTCTCAAGGGCGCATTTTAATCGGCGGGATTGATATTCGTGACATACAGGTTCGTCACCTCCGATCTCAAATTGCCTTTGTGTCACAGGAACCCTTTTTATTCGCCGACACCATCTGGAAAAATATTACATTTGCCAATCGCAAGATACACGATACCGAACTGACCAGAGCAACTGAAGAAGCATGCGTTTACGATACGGTTCAATCCTTTCCAGATGCTTTCGAAACCATCGTCGGAGAAAAGGGGGTTATCCTTTCCGGCGGGCAAAAACAGCGGGTTGCCCTTGCCCGTGCTTTGATTCATAACCCAGCGATTCTCATACTGGATGATCCTATCAGCCAGGTTGATATGGAGACAGGAAGTAGCATCATCAACACCATTAGATCAAAAGCTAACCGATCGACCATAATCATTGTTTCACACCGGCTTTCCGCTGTCCGATTTGCCGATCAAATCATCGCTCTTGCAAAGGGTCGTATCGTGGAATCGGGTACCCATGATGAATTAATGGCAAATGATGAATATTATGCAAAAACATTTCGCCTGCAAGAAATAGAAGAACAGTATGCGCACTGATTTTGGATATTTTGAAGAGAAACAACTCGGCAAGCCTTATGATGTAAAACTATTAAAGCGGTTGCTTCCCTTTACAACACCTTACAAAAGGCTGCTCGTCTACTCTATCCTTCTGGTGGTAGTGATCACGTTGCTTGACCTTTCACTACCTTACGTCACCAAAATCGCCATCGACCGCCATATCGTGCCACAACAAGTATCGGCTACGCATATAGATACCGATAGCACTGAAGGTAAAATACGCTATTTAAAAGCAGATATAACTAACCCGGAGGTTAAAGCCTTAATTTACAAATACCCCGGTCGATTCAATATATATGAATCTTTTGCAACGATATCCTTTGAGGATTTGCATAAACTTGACAAAAAAGACCTTTCTATATTGCGCCAAGATGATCTTAAAGGTGTTACGTTTATTACAGCTATTTTTCTTTCCCTCATCTTGATCAACTTTGTTTTTAACTTTGTTCAGGTCATGATCATGGAATACTCGGGCCAAATGATCATGCACGATTTGAGGGTCCGGATATTTACCCATATTCAAAGCTTATCTATTGAATTTTTTACACACAATCCCGTAGGTCGACTGGTGACACGGGTGGCCAACGATACGCAAAACATGCACGAACTGTTTACTTCAGTCATAGTATTTGTGTTCAAGGATCTTTTTCTTCTGGTGGGAATTTCGCTGGTCTTGATTAGCATTAACTGGCAGTTGGCCCTGGTATCCTTCCTGGTTCTTCCTTTGGTCATCTTTGCGTCGATCCGGTTTGCAGGTCGTGCCAGAGAAGCCTTTAGGGATCTAAGGATAAAAATCGCTGAAATAAACACAAGGTTTTCAGAGACCATCGGCGGAATCACAATCATCCAGCTGTTTCTACAAGAAAAAGCCAATTACAACAGCTTCAAAAACCTCAACCACGAACATTACTTGGCTGGTATGAGACAAATTCATGTTTTCGCCATATTTATGCCGGTTATTGAACTGTTAGGGGCCGTGGCCATTGCGGTAGTGATTTTTTATGGCGGTGGCAGCGTTCTTGCGGAAAAGATAAGCTTAGGTGCACTGGTCGCTTTTATCTCCTATATGAGAATGTTTTTTCGACCCATCAGAGACATCGCTGAAAAATACAACATTTTACAGAATGCCATGGCTTCAGCTGAAAGAATATTTTTGGTTTTGGATAGTAAAGAAATGCTTACTAAACCCCTATCGCCTATTACATCAGACGATAACAAAAGGGGGCAAACATTAGATACGATATCTGATATTTCGCTAAAAGACATCTCCTTTGCATATGTAAAAAATGAAATAGTGCTAAAAGGCGTCTCTTTCAGTGTAAAAGCCGGAGAAACCCTTGCGATTGTGGGACCGACAGGTTCTGGAAAGACTTCAATTATTAATCTTATTATGCGGTTTTATGAGCCGACATCAGGACAGATTTTTTTAAACGACATCAATTTAGAAAAAATAGACCCGCCGGTCTTCAGAGAGAAAATGGCTCTGGTAACTCAGGATCCTTTTCTGTTTTCAGAAACCATTCGATATAATATTACGCTTGGAAATTCCAATATTCCTGAAGGCGCCTTGAACCAAATCCTTATAGATGCAAATTGTAAAGGCCTGATAGACCAATTGCCGGACGGACTGGATACCGTATTATCTGAAGGCGGTGCTTCCATCTCAAGTGGCGAACGACAGCTGATCTCCATTGCTAGAGCCTTTGCCCGTAATCCGGATCTTATCATACTGGATGAAGCCACTTCCTATATCGATTCAGCCACAGAATATAAAATTCAAAAAGCCCTAGCCAATCTGATGGCAAAAAGAACCTCCATAGTCGTTGCACACCGGCTTTCAACCGCACGGAAAGCCGATCGGATTATTGTTCTGAACCGTGGACAGATCATCGAGGCCGGCACACATGAGGAATTAATGGACCAAAAGGGATTCTACTTCAGACTGAATCAGTTACAAAGCTAAAGTTTAGTTTTAGCAGTCGTGCAACTTGGGTTTTACCTATTTAAAAAAAACAAATATATTACTTGCAAAATTGGATCGTATATGATTTAAGGCAGTGTTCAATTGTTTGAATAAAAAGAGGACCATAAGGTATAGTGTACGGTCCAATTTGTGTTAACCATAAAATAGAGAGGAGGATGAGTAAATGGCTTACAATGCAGTAGAAATGGCTGACTGGCAGATTTCTGAAGCAGCAGAAGAGAACATGCCAACTCCTGAGGAATGGCGGGATAAACTGGGTCTTGAAAAAGATGAAATTATTCCCCAAGGAAGGCTGTGCAGGCTCGACTTCATGAAAATCATCGACAGGCTCAAGGACAAACCAGACGGAAAGTACATCGAGGTGACCGCCATTACGCCAACGCCTTTGGGCGAAGGTAAGAGCACCACATCCTGCGGTCTTATGGAAGGTATGGGCAAACGCGGTGTAAATGTTGGCGGCGTTCTGCGGCAACCTTCCGGTGGCCCCACCATGAACATTAAAGGAACCGCGGCTGGCGGCGGCAACTCTTTGCTGATCCCCATGACCGAATTCTCCATGGGCCTCACTGGCGACATCAACGACATCATGAACGCTCACAACCTGGCTATGGTAGCTCTGACCGCAAGAATGCAGCATGAGCGGAACTACAACGATGAACAGTTGGCTCGCTTGACCCGTATGCCCCGACTGGACATCGATCCCACACGGGTGGAGATGGGCTGGATTCTGGACTACTGCGCCCAGGCATTACGGAACATCGTTATCGGTCTTGGCGGCCGCTTTGACGGCTTTACCATGCAGTCCAAGTTCGGCATCGCAGTAAGCTCCGAGCTGATGGCGATTCTTTCCATCGTGTATGACCTTGCCGACCTTAGAGAGAAACTGAATAACATCACTGTAGCTTTTGACAAGAGCGGCAAACCGGTTACCACCGGTGATCTGGAAGTAGGCAATGCCATGACCGCCTGGATGAAAAATACCATCAACCCGACCCTGATGTGCACGGCAGAATATCAGCCCTGTATGGTGCATGCCGGGCCGTTTGCCAACATCGCCGTGGGTCAGTCTTCGATTATCGGTGACCGGGTCGGCCTGAAGATTTTTGACTACAATGTGACCGAATCCGGTTTTGGTGCTGACATCGGCTTTGAAAAATTCTGGAACGTCAAATGTCGTTACAGCGTCCTGAAACACCACGTATCCGTGCTCACCAGCACCATCCGGGCCCTCAAGATGCACAGCGGCGGGCCCAAGGTCGTAGCCGGACTGCCCCTGCCTG
>CP070768.1:1242462-1247918 GCA_020345745.1 Desulfobacterales bacterium | reverse complement strand
GGGATGAGATTGAATTCCGTTTCTGGGCATTGGCATTCAAAGTGAGGCCTCAATCCTTTGTACGTTTAGGACGTAATATAACCCTTTCCCAGCCGCAAAAGAAACTGGAAAAAGAATTACCGGATGCCAGGATTCACCCGGTCACACTGCCCATCATAGAAGCTATTGAAAGTTTGACCATTAATCTTGCCAGCTTTATGAAACCCCAAAGCGATCTTTTCCCGATACTCCAAGATATAACTATAAAACCAATCAGTTATCTGCTGGTGTACATACCCTTTGTTGAAAAACATCATGAATTTATTCAATCTGACTTTCATCTGACCATTAACAAGAATCAACTTGCACTGGCTTCAAATCTTTAACCTACCTCAGCTCCAACGCATACCCCGCAGCATTTAACCCGTGTGCAATGTCGTCAACGTGTTCGGGGCCACGCGTTTCAAGCTCAAGGTCTACACGCGTCACGTAAATGGGAAGATCCTTAACATTGCGATCATGAAAGATATGGAGAACATTCGCTTTTAGATCGGATATCAATGCCAACAGCTTTGCCAGGGAACCGGGAGTATCATCCAGACGAATCCTGAGGCGCATGATGCGGCTTTTTTTCAATAGCCCCTGAGTGATGATTCTTCCCAATAGAGGACTGTCAACATTTCCTCCGCTGATTAAAAGAACGACCTTACTTCTCTGTGGAACGGCGATCAAGCCGCTCAAAAGGGCGGCCAAGGAAACAGCTCCCGCACCTTCTGCCAGTATCTTTTTTCGTTCTAGAAGTAGCAGGATCGCCGCCGCTATCTGATCTTCTTCAACAAGAACCACATCATCCACGGCTTTTTGAATTACATCAAAGTTAATCTTTCCGACTTGTTTCACACTGACACCATCAGCAATGGACTGCTTTGCATCGACCCGGGTGATACTGCCTTGACGACATGACTCATAAGCTGAAGGACATGCAGCCGATTGGACGCCGATAACGCGAACGTCTGGCTTGATCGATTTTATTGTTGACGCTATACCCGAAATAATCCCGCCACCGCCGATAGGTACAAGAATCACATCCGTCGCTTCCAGATCCTTTAAGATTTCAAGGGCGATGGTCCCCTGCCCTGTAATGATATCTTGATCATCAAATGGATGAATGAACATTTTTCCATCCTGAACCATTTCTTGTGCTATATTTAGACTTTCCCACAAACTCTGACCGGCAATCACCACCTGGCCGCCATAACTGCGTGTTGCTTCCTGCTTGGAAATAGAAGCCCACTCGGGCATCACGATAGTTGCCGGAATGAGCGCCTGGCTGGCGGCCAGTGCTACCCCTTGCGCGTGATTTCCGGCAGACGCGGCAACAACACCGTTTGGGCCGATTTTCTGCTGGTTGCGGAGAATGCTGTAGGTTGCTCCCCTTATTTTGAATGAACCTGTTTTTTGGAGATTTTCCAGCTTAAGGTAAATCTCTCCACCGAACATCCGGCTTAAAGATGGTGAGTGGATGAGTGGTGTTCTTATCACCTTGCTTTTAATCATTTCTGCCGCCTTCCGCACGTCTTCAATGGAAATCATCTGCCACTCCTCTCAATGAATGAAGCTCCCTGCCGCAAGTGGCGGGGTATCAAAATGGATTTAATGAAATTCTATGTTTATATTCTAAAAAATGTCGAGGCGTTTTCTGTTGTAATTCTAGACAGCTCTCTCATGGATAACCGTTTAAGACGGCTGAGTTCACGTAATGTACCAACAAGATGGGCCGGTTCTGAAACTTTGCTCTGGTACGCTACCGGGGCATCGGCTTCTATCAGGATTTGACCTAATGGCGCACATACAAGATGAAGAACCTTTTTATGGTATTACAATTAACCCATATTTTTTAACGGTAAAACAGAAAATACAACCAGCATCTTGCGACTCACAGGTTATGTTTCTCATAAATCAGTCTATTTTTCAACAAGGTGAAGCATAAACCTTGCGGTCCAAAAGGCATCGACCGATGTCTTGGAAACCGCATGTTACCTTGACAATACAAGATGGATGAACTAATTTGGAAATGATTCGTGCTATGGATGAAACCAGAATATGTACTGTTTTTGGCAAATACGTGGGAGCGCAAGTTCGATTGAATAAAAGGAGGATTTTGCATGGCAGTCATTACGATCAGCAAGGAATTTGGAACCGAAAGCGAAAAAGTAGCACATCTGGTGGCACAAAAACTGGGTTATGAATATATCGGCAACAGCCTCATCGCAGAAATCGCAAAGGAGCTGCATATTTCCGAGAGCGAGGCAGAGGCCTTTCGCAAGACATCCCAATCGCGGATTCTTCGATTGGTCGATCGATATACGTGCTCTATCGTGCAGAAGGTTGTGGACCGGGAGCACGGGTGTTTGGATGATAAAAACTATTATGAAACGACCAAAAAGCTCGTTGACAAATCATACGAAGCCGGCGATGTCATTATTCTCGGCTGGGGTAGCCAGTGTATCTTGAGAGGCAAACCCAACACCCTCCACGTCCATCTGAAAAAGGATGCCGAAACCAAAGTCAGTGAGGTCATGGAAAATCGAAGCCTGGATTATAAGGCTGCAAAAGATTATATCGAAATAGAAGAAAGCGATTCACGGGCTTACATCAAGGAATATTTTAAACAGGACTGGACCGACGCACGCCTGTATGACCTGATCATCGACATGGGCAAAAATTCGGTGGAAAAGGCGGTCGATTTAATATGTGACAACATCAAACACTTGGAAGCATCATAATACGCTCTGTCAGTATAGGTTATAAAAATCGTCTCTAATCAATCGAGAAACGATTGAGTGTGAGGCGGAATAAAATCGAATCACGATTTTATATAACGCGACGTTGTCGCTTCTGAGGCGAAAGGCTAACATTCCTATCCCTATTTGAATTCATCTTGCGCTACCCCGCACAGCGGGATTTCCACTGCGTTACAACAAGCAGCGGGGAATTCAAATTTAAACTGGAGAACTTATAAAAATATTCGATCATGCCATTGAACCGCAGCGAATACGCGGCATTTACCCGAGGGCTGGTGGCCGATCAGATTGTTAGGCCAACCCAGAGGTTTTTCAAAAAAGAAGCTTCAAGTAGCGTACTACTCCTTGCCGCTACAGCTATCGCACTGGCTTGGGCCAATTCCCAAACCGGCGAGACCTACCATACCTTTTGGCACACCGAAATTTCCGTCATTTTTGGCGATTACCACGTCAGCAAAACCCTTGTCCACTGGATAAACGACGGCCTCATGGCCCTCTTTTTCTTTACTGTGGGGCTTGAGATTAAACGCGAAATTCTTGTCGGAGAATTGGCATCCCCAAAAAAAGCACTCCTCCCTGCCATTGCTGCATTAGGTGGAATGCTTGTTCCAGGCGCTATCTATTTTGCCTTTAACACCGGATCGGAATATATTTCCGGATGGGGCATCCCCATGGCAACGGATATTGCATTCGCACTAGGCGCCATCGCGCTGTTTGGGCGCAAATTGCCCGTCGGTCTTCGCATCTTCCTTGCCGCTTTTGCCATAGCCGATGACCTTGGTGCGGTGTTTATTATTGCACTCTTTTATACCAAGGAGATTGTCTGGCGCTACATTATTATTTGCCTGTTCCTTACGCTGTGCCTTGCTTTAGCGAATTTTTTTTGGATCAGGTGGACATTGATATATGCATTTTTGGGGCTTGCTATCTGGTTTTTCGTGCTCGGTTCCGGTGTGCATCCGACGGTTGCCGGAATTGTCGTTTCTCTTTTTATACCGGCCCGGGGCAGGTACGATACTGACCATTTTTTACAGAATGTAAACAAATTACTGGAAAAGTTTCAGTGTGAAGAGCAAAGTTGCGGCTATTCAATTCTGCTCAATCAGGATCATTTGCATGCCGTTCATGCTTTGGAACTGGCCTGCCACGATGTTGAAACACCGCTGCAGCGCTTGCTGCACACCTTACATCCTTGGGTGGCATTTTTGATTTTGCCGATTTTTGCATTGAGCAATACAGGGGTAACCCTGCATGGCATCCAAGTGTCGGAAGCGATATCTCATTCGGTAAGCATGGGTATTGTTTTCGGTTTGGTGATCGGCAAGCCCGTCGGGGTTACCTTATTCTCTTATCTTGCCGTTAAATTCAAAGCGGCCTCTTTGCCTGAAAACGTCAGGTGGTCACACATTTTAGGTGCTTCCATGCTTGGAGGCATCGGCTTTACCATGTCTTTGTTTATCTCGGATCTGTCTTTTACTTTGCCGACAATCATCAACTATACAAAGATGGCCATCTTGGCGGGATCCTTCCTGTCAGCATTGATAGGGATTGGCTTTTTGGGTGTGTTAACGATGATTAAATCCGATCGACCAGAATAGGTGAACCATGGTTTTGGAATACATCAGCTTTACCGGACTGAGTGCGTTTCCCACCTTCTCATTCGAATTCATCTCAAGGGTGGTTGTTCTGCTGTTTGCATCCGTTGCCTTGATTGCTGTGGGCTATAAAATTAAAGAGGGCACGGGGGCAACCATCGCCATCTTAATTATTTTATATGTGATGCTATATGCAAACGGATTACTCCCGAGTTTTTTATCAGTGGGATAGACACTTGACATTCGAATATATCATGAAATGTTCGAACCAGCGGTTTTCATGAAAATCGAGCTAGCGCATTTTCTTATCTAATAATCCCTGATAGTACGAGGCCAATTTAACAAACGTCTCTTGGTCCCCGCCCTGATCCGGATGGTGTTTCAACGCCATCTTCCGATATAACCGGTTCAATGAATCGATATCCATCTTTTTGAGTTCTTCCCAGCTGGTTTGAAAAAGCCGGGCCGCCTCTTCCATGTTCAGGCGCACTTTCTTCGGTGGCAGGTAAGAGCGGTGCCGGTTCATGAAGTCGTGAAGGTAATTCTGTAACGGCGAAACACGGGGAAATCCATAATCGAAATACATGATCACATATTTGACCAGATATTCACTCAACCGGTCGGGTAGCGCCATGCCAGCCCAAAATGTCTCATCATCATTAAGTTGGCAAACCGCATCAACAAAGAATTCATCCATCTTGGTCTGATTTAAATCCTGCGGCCTTTGCCTGGCAACAAGTTCCATAAAAAACCTCCGCAGATCAAAAATGGTATAGACGTAAGTTTTTAACTCGTTTAGCGGAAGAATTCGCTCCTGACCCCAAAGGTACTGCTCGATTTCATCTCGTGATTTTCCATAGAGGGCTTTAAACAGTTTGCGCGGCAATCGGTTGAGGTTGCGCTGGTCCATCTCAGCAAATTTGAGAAAATGGATACGACGCTTGTCAAATAGGTGAACCGGCGGATCAGTATCCTGCGACGTGGTCTTGGGCCGTTGTGAAGGCCGCTGAAAACCACTGATGACCCGTTTGATTTCAGGATCGAGAAAATCCCAGAAAACCTGCTCTAACTCATCTTG
>CP070768.1:1220586-1242362 GCA_020345745.1 Desulfobacterales bacterium | reverse complement strand
TGTTGGATTTGAACCAACGACTCTCTGCTTAAAAGGCAGATACTCTACCTGGCTGAGTTAACGGCCCCTCTAAAAAGGAAATGGAATGTAACGACATAACCTTATTTTGTCAATACAAAATCGGCGAGAAAGTTTCAATAAAAATGTTACGATGTTTTAAATAGGATATAGCTTTTATTCAAAGCGGCGAAGCCACGTGATTTTATCTTTATTTCCGCCAAAATTCCGGAACGACCAGGATAATCACCGTATATATTTCAAGCCTTCCCAACAACATGCAAAATATGAGCACCCATTTGCCCAAATAAGGCATATGGGCATAATTATCCGCCGGTCCTACCGTTCCCAAGCCGGGTCCGATGTTGCCGATGGTAGCGGCAACCGATCCTATGGCTGTGGTAAAATCGAGCCCCATACTAGCCATCAATACGGATGCAAAAGCAAACAGACCAACGTAAAGACCCATAAATCCCAACACACTTCTGACAACATCCTCCGGAATCGTCTGTCCCGCTAATTTAATCGGTTTGACCGCACGCGGATGGATTAAGGAAAATAATTCCTTGTAGCAATATTTGAGATATAACATGACGCGGAGGCATTTCATACCACCGCCGGTAGAACCTGCTGATGCGCCTAAAAACATGCATAACAATAGGATAAGCTGGGACATGGTGGGCCATAGTTCATAGTCGGCGGTAGCAAAACCAGTGGTCGTTACAATGGAAACCACCTGGAACGCGCCGAATCGAAGGGCCTCACCGATTTTTTCATAGACATTCCCATAAATATTAAGTGACACAATGGCGATCAACACTAGCACCGTTGCAAGGAAAAAACGGCATTCCGGATCCCGCCAGAAGGCCAGCGGTTTTCCTCTAAGAAATTGATAATGAAGGGAAAAATTAATTCCTGCCAGAAGCATAAAAAAAAGGATCACCCCATCAAAATAGGCACTATTATAATGTGCAATTGAGGTATTTTTGGTCGAAAAGCCACCGGTCGGCATGGTTGTAAATGTGTGGCACAAGGCGTCATAGAGGGTCATCCCCCCGACCATGAGAAGGACAACTTCTGCCAGAGTAAGGAGAGCATACACCTTCCATAGAACCGTAGCGGTATCTCTGATACGCGGCCTAAGTTTATCAGGGACCGGACTTGGAACCTCTGCCTTGTAAAGCTGCATACCGCCAACGCCTAAAAAAGGGAGAATCGCCACCGACAGAACGATGATTCCCATCCCGCCCAGCCACTGGATAAAGCTTCGCCAAAACAAAAGTCCTTTAGATACCGACTCTATATTCGTTAGTATCGACGAACCGGTGGTAGTAAACCCGGAAACCGATTCAAAGAATGCATCAACAAACGTGTTGAATTCGGCTCCCAAATAAAACGGAATCGCGCCAAAAAATCCAACCGTCAACCAGCCAATGGTGACGATCGCCATACCTTCTCGATGGCTGATATGCTCTGATTTAGCTTTTCTAAAAAAACCAAAGAGTAATAGGCCGGCTGTCATGGTGATGACCATGGCTTTGGTCAGCGGGAGAACACTTTGATCGTGGTAATAAAGACCAAAAAAAAGAGGAAAGACCATGCTCATCCCCAGAAAGAGGATCAATATCCCGACAACATTCAGGATAAAGCGCCACTGCATCTAAAAGTACTCCAGTTTTACCGCCAGGATTTTTTCGATCTTGGGAATGGCCTCCCTTCTGGCAAAAATAATGATCCTGTCATCGGGTTTTATTACGCTGTTACCGGAAGGAATAATAACGTTACTATCGCGGATAATACCGGTGACTAAAGCGTCTTTGGGAAGGGAAATTTTCCTGATGGGCTTGCCAACAATATCCGACGTCTCTAATGCAACCGCTTCCATGACTTCAGCTTGCTCATTTTTAATGGCTTTGGCTTGCAGCACCTTACCTCTGCGGATATGCTGTAAAATGCTATTTACTGCTGAAAGTCTCGGGCTGACGACCTGTTCAAGTCCAATGGTTGACATTAATGGAAAATAACTGAACTTGCTGATTCTTGTTATGGTCTTTTTTGCTCCCATTTGCTTGGCCAAAAGGGAGACAATAATATTCGTTTCTTCGTCGTTGGTCACGGTAATGACAACGTCCATATCCTTTATGTTCTCTTGATTTAACAGCCCTTGATCTGAACCGTCGCCGCAAAGCACGACAGCCTTGTTGAGCTGATCGGCCAGTTGGGTGCATCGGTTTGGATCTTTTTCAATTATTTTTGTATAGACGGAATTTTCTTCAAGGACTGAGGCCAACCGAAATCCAACTTGTCCACCACCCACAATCAGGATTCTATGAATCGGTTCCACCTGCTTATCAAAAACAGCTAGGGCGTCCATAAAGGTATCTTCCTCGCTGATAAAATAGATCAGATCCCCTGGAATGAGCTCGTCATTGCCGCGCGGTATGATCAACTCTTTACCTCGAATAATCGCCGCAATGAGTGGCACCGGTCTGTCGACTTTAGATGACATTTCGGAAAGCTTGACCCCGGCCAGTTTGGCTGACGCGTCTAAATAAATGCCGATGAACTTAACCTGACCGTCAGCAAAATCATCAACTTCGACGGCTCCCGGAACACTCATGAGCCGTTCGATGGTTTTGACAACTTCTATTTCTGGATTGATGATGGTATCGATATGGGGTGCATGATCATGAAATGTGTCATGATAGTCGTCATAGACTGCATCACGGATCCGCGCCATTTTTTTGGTCGCCGGAGAAATGATGTTTGCTACCAGACACGACACCAGATTGATCTCATCGCTGTCGGTTACAGCAAGCAGAATCTCTGCCTCCTTGATACCGGCGGCCTCTAATACGGCTGGATTGCTCCCGGAGCCATTGATTACCTGGACATCGGTACTCTCTGACACACGTCGAAGTGAATCGGGGTTCTTGTCAATGACAAGGACATCTTTATTCTCCAGTGCAAGGTGTCTGGCAATATTAAATCCTACTTCTCCGGCACCAACGATGATAACTTTCAACGAGTTTTTCTCCTTAAATTAAATTTTGTGTTCAGGGAGTATACAAGGATTACTATAGGCAAAAAGGTGTGTCAATCGTTGAGACCTTTGAAAAACTCCCTTTTTTACCCAATCTCTGTGTTAGACTCAAATTTTAGTCCGCGGAATACTCAATATATACCTGTGGTTAAAATTTTCGCCTTCCTTGACCTTGGATAAAACTGAACAGTTTTCAAAGGTCTCGCTTCAGGCTTTTTCATTCAGTCAGCACTGATACATAGAATCGCTAAAGCAACTTTATATTAAGCGTCCCTGCCTCGCTGTATCCCTTTTGCCAATGGTTTTTGAAACGCTACACTACTGTCATCGCAATACACAAGGCCATGACGAAAACGAGCATTATCCAATCATTGCTATCTGAGTCAAGCGCCGGATCGGTCCGTTCTTCCGAATAACATCTTGCCTCCATGGCATAAGCCAGCTTGTCAGCCCGCTCAAAGGTTCGACGCATCAGCCCAATACCCAATTTACTCATTCGATATATTGGATTTTTCCGGTTTTCCACGCCTCGGGCACGCTGGGCATCTGCCGTCTCTCTTGCCTGATCGAGAATAACCGGCATAAATCGCATGACTAGACTCATCATGGTTGCTACCCTTTTGGCAGGAATAAAAGGGATCGGATGTAGCAACCATGCAACAGCTGACTTTATTTCTAATGATCGCGTCGTCGATACAAACAATATTCCGACCACAATAACATCGAGCAGCCGCCAGCATATGGAAACACCATCATAAATCCCCTCTCTGGTAACTGATATTTTGCTAAACGCAAAGACCGGTGTTCCAGGGGAAGATAAAATCCGCGCGATAAAAATAAACATCAGCAATACAAACACATAACGAAGGGTTTTAAATGCCGATGTTAAGGACAATCCCACATGCATGAAGGTAACAGCCAAAACCAACGTCAACATGGAAAGCGCCCAGAAATTTGCCGAAATCGTCGTAATGCTGATCATGATTAGACAGGCGATTTTAAATCGAACATCGGTCTTATGCAGAACGGAATCGCCGGAGCAATAACCCAAAATGGTCAATTCAGTCACGATGGCATCTCCATCTCAAATCGAAAGCCGCGTGGCTCCAGGATACCCAATACAATAAGATCATCAATCAATTTATCCGGTGATCCGTCTTTGACAACCACGCCGTCTTTCATCAGAATCAGACGGTCGGCATAGGTCATCACATCTTCCAAATCATGGGTTGCAATCAATATGGTGTGCCCGGAGGCATGCAGCGAAAGGATTTGCTCAAGGACCTGTTGCCTGCCCGGATAATCAAGATTAGAAAAAGGTTCATCAAAAACAAGTACTTGAGGCTCCATGGCCAAGATCCCGGCGATGGTCAATCTGCGTTTTTCTCCCCCGGACAATACGTGAGGCCGTTGCTCGGCAATGTCGATCAGTCCCACACATGTCAGTGCCTCAGAGACTCTTTTTTCGATTTCAGCCCTATTCAGAAGAAGGTTTTCCGGTCCAAAAGCCACATCATCATAAACGGTTTCGCCGACGATTTGACTGTCGGCATCCTGGAACACCATACCCACGATTTGCCGGGCCCTCAGCAGGTTTTTCGATACCGGAACACCGTTTATCTTTACTATGCCGGTATGGGGCAAAAGCAGGCCGTTGAGATGCTTCAAAAGTGTCGTCTTACCGGATCCGTTCAGTCCGCCGATAACCACAAATGTTCCTTTCCTGATGGAAAGGTTTATCTTATTCAAACCCAACGTGCCGTTGCTAAAACGATGACTCAAGTTTACAATCTCGATAATATCCATACAATTGCTCCGCGATGTTATCCAGCGCGGCTTCGCATAACTACTCAATAAATACGGGCAAGAGAGCTTCAGCGCGGTAAAGCCGCTGCATATAAAATCGCTTTAGCGGTTTTATATATTGGTATCGACTGAATGAAAAAGCCTGAAGCCCGTACTTATGAGACCAATCCGTACCTATCGACAAGTTACTGCCTCGCCGCTTTATATTTGGTTAATAGATTACCTGAAGAAAGCAAAATAGTTTTGCAAAAGGCTTTTAGCTAAATAATCGAATCTATCAGGCACTATCTTTATTTTGTTTACGGTCAGTTAGGGTTTGATAACTGGTCGTATAGCCCTTGCTATGGGAACAGCCGCTGCAATCTTGAGAATATCGCCGGGTATAAAAGGAACCATGCCAACCATCAAGGTTTTTGCAAGGGTCATACCGGTTAATGCTTGCAACCAGGCAATGCCAAAAACATAAATAACCACACTGCCCAAAACCATTGCCGCCACATCATAAACGATACGCGTTTCCCATTTTTCAGCAATCCACCCTATGACATAGACCGCAGGAATAAATCCCACAAGATACCCTCCTGTAGGCCCTGCAAATCGTCCGATCCCACCGACACCACCGGCAAATACAGGGAGTCCCAGAGCGCCTGCTAAAAGATATACCCCGACACTTGCCACACCCCACCGTGGCCCCAATAATAGACCTGCCAGGAACACGAAAAGATTCTGGAGAACGATGGGCACCGGCCCGATCGGAACGGATAGGTAAGCCCCTGCAGCAATGAGTGCTGCCAGAAGCGAGGCGTATACGGTCTTACGGAGTGGTGGTGCAGAAACCATGATGATCTTTCAATGACCTTTTTTTAATTAAGATCGACAATTAATGAAAACAATCCCCATAAATAATTTTTTTAATGGTCCCGTCATCAAGCGCCAAAACCAATGCACCATTCTCATCGACATCTACAGCAAGGCCTTTTGATGTCTCTTGGTTGGTTACGACTTTGACCCGGCGATTTAGGGTCGCTGCATAGGTTTTCCACTCAGCAACGACACGCTCCAAAGACCGGTTGATGATCCGGTGTTCGTATCGATCCAGGTACTCGGTCAACAACTGCTTTCTGGATAGCTCTTTGCCAAGGATGATCTTTAATGACGATGCCCCGGGTTCGGTAATCGTCGGATCATTGTTCACATTAATACCAAGGCCGACATTCAGATAGGTAATCCGATCGGACTCCGCCTCCATTTCAGAAAGCAGTCCTGCAATCTTTTTGCCATTGACCAGGATATCGTTGGGCCACTTCACCATGGCATCAATGTTGTACAGCTGCCTGATGGTTTTAGCCAGAACCATCGAAGCTGCATAGTTAATCCTATAACTCAAAACAGGCGGTATAGGAGGGCGCAGCACAATGGTGAAATAGAGACCGCCTTCGGACGATAGCCAAAACCTTTGCATACGTCCGCGACCCGCTGTTTGACGCCCAGCGATGACCACCGTGAAGTTCGGACAATTTTTCCTTGCCAAGTCCCTTGCAACATCCATGGTAGAGGGTATCTCGTCAAAAAAATGAACGGTCGACCTTCTATCTGTGAACTCCCATGGATAAAGCGCATCCGGGGAGCGTATCAGCTGATATCCTTTGGTCGTTGCAGCAATTTGGTAGCCCAGCTCCTGAAGCTTTTTTATATGCTTCCAAATGGAAACTCTTGATATCCCTAATTGATCGCTCAGCGTCTCTCCGGAAATGACCCTCTTTTCTTTTCTGAATATGTTAAGAATCTGCCCTTTCATCTTGTTAACCTTATTTAACGAACTGGTTAACGCATAAAATATGATATGTCAACGTGAATAAAAACCCTGGCCCGAATTTTTGAAGAGTACCCTGCAGCAAGCTGCAGGGAATCTTCCCGGTAAGGAATTCTGTAATTTTTATATTCGCTCGCTAACCCCGCAGCAAGCTACGGGGAATGCGCTCGCTGTTGCCGGTTCAAAAGGCTCGTCTTTTTTCACAAGTTGTGCTACCTTAGCTGATAAATCCTAACCCTGATTGAGCGAAATGTCTGAATCATCCGACAGAAAATCAACAAACGCCATTGGATCAAGGTCGATACCGCCCGCCACATCGAAATACTCCATTATGGCGGTGATTTCTTTAAGCCTTTCATGCCTATCGGTGCTTATCGGCCCGATAGGATATATCCCCGGCATTATTTTTGGTCATGCGGCACGTTCGGAGTGCAAGAAAAATCCACAGCTGTTAGGCAGTGGCACGGCATTGGTAGGGCTAATTATCGGGTATCTTTGCCTGATTCTCACTATCATAGTGGTGTTGTTAATCATTAAGTATGTGGAATTTACCTTTACAGCCCTCAAGCTCACCGATCCCGACGCCTTTTATCGCATGCTCGAGGAGCTAAAAAGGCTCCTTTCAACCGTAAAAACGTAATTATTTCCGTTTGAGTTCAACCAGCGTTGCGCCCCATCCACCGGCTTCAGAAGGCGCAGGTCGAAACGATTCCACCATCTCATTTTTTTCCAATAGGCCATGAACCCGCTTTTTGAGAACCCCCCTACCTTTGCCATGAATGATTCGTATCGAATAGATGCCTTTTTCAATACAGGCCGTAAAATAATCGGTTAAAAGGTCCGGGATATCTCTGGGCTTAAACGTATGAAGGTCGAGGATATCTTCAATCGGCATTTTTACAGGCTTCACGAGAAAATGATCTCCTTTTGGGTTGATCCTTGTATGAATAAGGTATAGACTCAATTGATCGTAAACACAATGAAGAAACTCTGTAGTCAAAATGCTAGCTTGGAGTTGTTTGCATGCTTAATTTTCTTGTGCTGCCTCTTTTTGCTTATCTTTTGGGCTCTATTCCCTGGGGTCTTGTTTTTACCCGTCTATTCACCTCTGTGGATATCCGGGAGCTGGGAAGTAAAAACATCGGAGCAACCAACGTAAAGCGGGTGGCCGGATCAACATGGGGAATGCTAACCCTCATCGGGGATACCTTGAAAGGTGCTGTTCCGGTTTGGCTTGGGCTGACCATCACAACATCAAATACGCTCAGCGGACAAATCTATGTCTCTGTTGTCGTCATGGCCGCATTCTTGGGCCATCTTTTCCCTATTTATACAAAATTTAAAAATGGCGGTAAAGGCGTTGCAACTGCCGGTGGATGCTTTGCAGTCATATCACCCTTTGCATGTGTCGTCGCTATTTTAGTCTTTATCATGTTTATATGCTGGTCCGATCGTGTTTCAGTCGCCTCTCTTGCCGCATCTGCAACACTGCCTGTCGCAATTTGGAAAACCACAGGTTCTGGCGTCGTGACTGGGTGTGCCGCGATCATCACCTTTTTTATATTTTTTCGCCACACTGATAATATTAAACGGCTTTTCTCCGGTACGGAACCTAAAATATGGAACCCTAAATAAAGCTCCACGCCGCCCCGCTAGGCGGGATTTCCGTTGCACTCCGACAAGCGTGCAGGGTATTAAAAAATCATAATAAAAGGGTGACCCCATATTTTATGAATTGAACCTGACACAGGGATTGGACAAAAGCGGGCGTTTTTCAAAGCCCTATCTGTTTTACGGCGTTATACATCACATATCCTCCAGAGATACTGCGTACGGTAAAACCGTACTGTTCAAGGATACGAGCGGCAAAATATGAACGCTGCCCGACATGACAATACGCCCATATTTCTCTATCAAGGGGAAGTTCCGTCATTCTCTCTCTTAGTCCTCCCAACGGGATATTGATTGCATGTTCCACATGGTCCCTCTTGAATTCAAAAGGTTCACGTACGTCCAGGATAAAAGCATCCGACGATGGAAGGTCTTTCCAATGGGCAACGGAACCCATACCACGCAACAGATTGGCTGCGATCATACCGGCGATGTTGACCGGGTCTTTGGCTGATCCGTATTGAGGTGCATAACACAGTTCAGCCTCTTCGAGATCGAACACTGTGCCATTGTGCTGGATCGCCATGGCAATTACATCGACCCTTTTTTCAACACCCTCCTTTCCTATTGCCTGAACGCCGAGGATGCGCCCGTTCTCTGTAGAAAAAATGAGTTTCATGGTTAAGGTTTTTGCACCGGGATAATAGCCGGCATGGTGGTCCGGATGGAGGTAAATTTTTTCGTACGGCACATGATTATTTTGGCTTTGCATGTTTTCAAGGCGTTTTTCTGTAATACCTGTTGCGGCGATTGTCATACCAAGAACACCGCATACGGATGTGCCTTGACTGCCACGGAACTGTCGAGGATGAGGTTTAGGGTTCCCTAAAATTACATCCGCCGCTATTCGGCCCTGTCGGTTTGCCGGACCTGCAAGCGGAATCAGGCTCTGGGCACCGGTAATAACATGGTTGACTTCAACCGCATCACCCACGGCCCAGATGCTATCGTCACTGGTGCGCATCTGTGCATCAACCAGGATGCCCCCCAAATCACCGATATGAAGATCCGCTGCCTTCGCAAGCTCAACTTCCGGCCGAACACCTATGGCCAGAATAACCAGATCGGATTCGATTGTTTCACCGGAGCCAAGAACGACGGTAATTCTGTCACTTATCTCCTGTTTGAATCCTACAACCGGACTGCCCAATAAGAGTGAAATACTTTTGGATTTTAAGTGTGCTTGGATAAAACTTGCGATTTCAGAATCGAATACAGGCATCACCTGACTCTCCATCTCTATGATCGCCACATCGATACCCAGTATTTTTAGGTTTTCGGTCATCTCAAGGCCAATATATCCACCACCGACAACCGCCGCCTTTTTAACGTCTCTCGTTTTTATCCACTCGATAATTGCACGCATGTCCGGTATGTTGCGCAATGTAAATATACCTGGAAGATCGATACCTTCAAGTTCAGGCCTCAACGGTGCGGCTCCGGGCGACAGAACAAGAGCATCGTACCTTTCTTTGTAAACCTCACCGGTCGTCAGGTTTTCGACTTCGATCGCCTTGTTCGTTCTATCGATTGACCGCACGTTATTGTTGGTTCGGATATCGATATTGAATCTTTTCTTAAACATCCCCGGCGAAGCAACTAGCAGAGACCTTTCTTTTGGAATCACTTTTCCCACATGATAAGGCAGACCACAGTTGGCAAAAGATACATACGGTCCGCGTTCAAATACAATGATCTCCGCACCTTCTGATAGTCGTCTCGCCCTTGCCGCGCAGGATGCACCGCCTGCCACGCCGCCAACAATAAGTAGCCGTTTTTTGTTCGCCATCTAATTTTACCTCTCAACGTTTGTCATTAATTGTTAATACAAGTTTCGCACATCAATCCGATAAAAGCAGCCTTAAGCATTTTACTCGAATCCTTTGATCCTTGACCCCTTGAATTCTTGCAAAATGATCCACCCTTTTGGAAATGATTCGACAATTTATATATTTACTAGTCTTATTTTTTTTACGCTCATTGGAGCTATAGTAAGGACCAGAAAATGGTAGCAAAGCCTGCCAACACAAAGTGGGTTTCAACCAAGAACTCCAGCCGGACTCCGGGAAGCATATATCCTCGTTCATGTGCAAACAGCACAATTAAGACAAAAACCGGACAGATAATCAACAAATACCCAAGACTCGAAATGAGATTAAAAAGACTCGCTAGAAGCAAAATAGCCAAGTTGAGCAACAGGATATATTTTAACAAAAGTAAAGCCTTTTTCTCACCCATGAGTATAGGAATGGACTCTCTTCCTACAATACGATCACCTTGTATATCAAGGATATCAAAAAAGGCGGTTCGGACAAAGACTAGACTGGTTGACCAAAAAAATATCAACAGGGTGTTTAATTGAATATGTCCCAACACGGACAATGGTGGCAAAACCGATGTGACAACACCCCATGCCACAGCGATGAGAATGGTTTTTGAGCCGGGTATATCCCTAATTCTCCTGTACTTTCCCCGGGCAAAACGTTCAGGCACGATCCTTAAATTGTATGACAGACCCATCATGCTCATGGCTAAAAGAATCAAAAAGGAAAGCAAACCCTTTGCATAGGCAGTCATCAGTCCTACACCGCCGGCAGTGAAGGCCAGAAGCGAGAGAAAGATTTTATTTTTATCATAAAAAGACGCACGGTCAGGGTCATTATACCGGTCCGCCTTGGTTCCGATAAGATTGTTAAACATGTGCATGGATTGGACATAGAGTATTGATATCAGCACATGCGGAAAATAGTTCGTCATTCCCTGAAGCTTGATACAGGCAAAGCACAGGAATCCGGCACCGATGGATACATAGATATTGGTAAGAAGTAAAGGACGCAGGATAGTAAAAAAACGCCTATATAAGCCTTGCCCCTTTTTGAAAGGAAATGTCTCCAGGGCTCTGTAAATCCTTCTTATGGTCCAATTCGGCGTAGATGCGCCGGCTGTCACGCCGATATGTGAAGCAGACGCAAGTACATCTGGGTCAAGCTCTGACTCGGTTTCAACATGATATGTCGGTTTTCCGGTCTGTAATGCAATCTGGGCCAGTCTTTTGGTATTTCCGCTGTTATGACCACCGACGACAATGACCGCATCAACAACATCGGCGATGCGCTGTACTTCAGACTGCCGTCGCGAAGTAGAGTCACAGATCGTGTCAAAAACCTTATAGTGCGGTGCCTGCTGCGCAGCCCATTTTTTTACCTTATCAAAAAAATGCTTATTCTGCGTGGTTTGAGCAACAATGACCGCTCGTTCCAATAGCGGGATGCTATCAAGCTCCTCAAGGCAGTCAACGACATAACCCTTTTCTCCGGCATATCCCATCAAACCCGTAATTTCAGGATGATCCTTGTCGCCAATAATGATAGATGCATAACCTTGCTTGGCGTGTTTATGGATAATCGTCTGAACCTTAATAACCCGCGGGCATGTGGCATCAATAACCTTAAAACCCGCTTTTTCAAGAAGTTCCTTGGCCTCGGGAGGCACACCGTGAGCCCTGATCAAAATCGTCCCAGATCCCTTTTCTGGAATCTCGGTTATCGCCACTATACCCTTTTCTTCCAAAAGGTTCAGAACCTGAGGGTTGTGGATGAGGGGCCCATAGGTGGTAATAGGATTTTCGTGCTCTTGGGGTGCGTCAAGAACCATTTCTACAGCTCTGCGAACACCCATACAAAAGCCTGCCGTCTTAGCAATTATAATTTTCATCTCAGATAAATATTAATGTTAGGGGTTTACCGTTGCAGAAAGATCGCCTTTACCTGCACCGGTTGGGAAAATATACCCGTAACCGGTAAGATTCAGCGAAAAAGTGGGATAAGACCTTTTATGTCATTTCATTTAGCCTTTTTTGTTTGCGATAAATTAGATCTTTAAAAAGATATGATGATCTACAAGAGCCAATGAATGAATGTGGGCTTTTATGAATTTTTGATCCCCGAATATACTGATCAGTCTCAAACCGTCATCTTCTGGTTCGATCGTATCAACGGCCTCCATTATTAGTTCTTTTTCTTCTCCTTTAACCAAATATGCATTTGCTTCACACATTTTTATAATCCTTCATCGAGAAATTTTAAATTCTTTTGAATCAGTGCATCGATGAGATGGGGAAGCGGCATTGACGATATGCCTACAATCTCAACATTCTCTTGGGAAATCGGTATGAGAATTTTTTTTGCCGCACTGGATGCAACGGCTTCTGCCATCCTCGGCGTCACTTCCCCCATCATAGAATGAGCCATCAGTATTCCAATCGTTCCAATGATAACATCGACATTTCCGGTTGTCTGAACAATCGCATTCTCTCCCGAGGCGCCACGATTGGCTTTAGCCTTTAACATCTGAGAGGTAGCTATTGCATTCGTACCCAAAGCGATAATTTCAATGTTTTCTCCGTACATCTCTTTGAGTTTTTTAATTACCGTGCTGCCAATTCCACCACCTTGACCGTCTATAACGCAAATTCTCATCAATCGTGAATGTTTTATTCTATTCGTCATATGACATGTGTGTCCTGAGTCCGACATTATCCCAAGAGCAAAATCATAGTTTTCTTATTTTTATTCTGTCTCGCCTCTTTTTTTTTGACAGTCTTTTGCTGGGACCTTTCTTTTTTGTGGTGGGAACCCAGCCTTCTTGCCCCTCGTCCTCATTCCTTGTCGGTGTTATGTAAGTCGCCAAATTTATTTTTTCTTCAAACTTGGGAGAACTTATGGTGGCCGCTCCCCGAGCAGCGGCGAAGTTGACAATAGCCAAGTCCGAGCTTACCACCAAAGCCTTCTCTCTTTCATGGTGGACCATTCGTTCAATTACGGCATCAGCCGATTCCCCGCTATGGGAAAACTTGACAAGGATCCCTTTAATTTGTTTTTTGTGCTGTGAAAACAAGGGCGCATTCGCTCCATCAAAAACGACGGTTATCCTGTGATGTCTGGTTCGCCTATATGCTGCGAGCCGGTCTAAAAGGGCTTCTCTTCCAAGCTGAATATCCTCATCATCCAAACGGCTCAAAGTGTCGGACTGCCGGATCAGATTATATCCATCTACGATAATATGTATCGACATTCTTCGTTTGGTTCGTATGCAATTAGAGATTTTGTTTTAAAAGGTCGAGTAGACGGTTGAGGTCATCATTATTGTAAAATTCGAATACAACCTTACCCTTTTGTCCTCGTCTTTTAATTTGAACCTTGGTCCCAAAGTGACGTGAGAGATCATCTGCAAGGCTTAAGAAATACCTATCCTCGGAACGGGTTGACGCATGTTTCGGCTTTTTCTTTTTTCCTTTTATACGTTTGATAAGATTTTCTGTCTCTCTAACCGAGAGCCCTTTTGCAACAACGGTTCGGAAGGCCGCATTCTGCTGCGCTGAAGACTCAATGCCCAGCAATGCCCGTGCGTGTCCCATACTCAGTATGTCTTCCAATATGCTGGTTTTAATCTGTTCGGGCAGTTGTCTGAGCCGCAATAAATTAGCTACTGCGGATCTGCTTTTTCCGACTCGTTCAGCCACTTGCTCTTGAGTGAGACCGAATTCGGTCATCAGCCGATGATATGCCTCAGCCTCTTCCATGGGGTTCAGGTCTTCCCGCTGCACATTTTCGATGATCGACAATTCCAATAGATCTGCATCTGAAACAGGTTTGATAACAACGGGTACGCGATTAAAACCAGCATTTTTAGCCGCCCGCAAGCGCCTCTCACCCGTAACAACCTCATACCCATTATCGTCTTTTCGAACCACAAGGGGCTGTATAATCCCTTGCTTTTCAATCGATCGAGTCAACTCATCAAGCTCATTTTTTGAAAACTTAAGGCGTGGTTGATAACGATTGGGTCTGATCAGCTCGATATCACACTCAAAATATTCCTTTATATCGTTTTCGATGGGACCGATATCAGGTATTAGGGCATCAAGGCCTCTTCCCAGAGCCAATTTTTTGGTTTTTTTGGGCATTGAACCTGCCTTTTTTTTGACTATTGGCTTATCCATAATCGTCTATCTTTTTGTCATAAGGTCCCCGTCGAGCATAACAAAACGCCAAGACCTATATTCGCTTAATCATATGATGACGGTTGCGATTGGCGACGCGATGTTTGCCCTATTGAGGTAAGATGATTGTTCATGATCTCTTTGGCCAGATTAAAGTAACTTTGTGCACCTACTGAGGTGGCGTCATACAGTAAAATAGGCTTTCCGAAACTGGGCGCTTCCCCCAGTCGAACATTTCGGGGAACCATGGTCTTAAATACCAAATGTTTAAAATATCGCTCAGCATCCTGCGCGACCTGGTGTGAGAGGTTCGTTCTTTTATCAAACATGGTTAGAAGAATACCAGCGATTCTTAGTTTTGGGTTGAGGTTGTGCTTGATACGTTTCATGGTCTCAAGCAGCTGCCCCAACCCTTCCAATGCATAAAATTCGCACTGCAAAGGAATCAGCATAAAATCGGCTGCGGTCAGTGCATTTACCGTCAAAAGACTCAAGGATGGCGGGCAGTCGATAATAATGTACTCGAAAGAATCGATAATATTGGCCAACAGGTGCTTTAATGCCATCTCCCGTTTTGGCTTTGACATCATTTCTACTTCAAAACCGATAAGCTCTACTCTGGATGGAATGATTTTCAGGGTATCTATTTCGCTGTCTACAACAAGGCTTTCAGCCGTAACCTCACCTATCATTCCGTGGTATAAAGATCTATAAATGCTATTTTTATCCAGGCCAAGACCGGTGGTGGCGTTTCCCTGAGGGTCACAATCGACGAGCAAGGTCCTTTTTTCCGAAACTGCCAGAGCCGCCGACAGGTTAACGGCCGTGGTTGTTTTCCCTACACCACCTTTTTGATTGGCTATACATATAATATGTGCCATGGCCAGAGACTCTACCATAAATCGTGATTTTTGAAAAGGATAAGAGAACAATAACCTTGCAGTAAAATTGAAATAATGTAATAAATGATATAAACTTTATATTTATGACAACTTACGAATATCTTGGCAAACCATATGAAATGTATAAGAAAAACATTCGCATGGGCGGTAATTTTCATTATCGTGGCCGGCATTTTTTCACCTGACAAAGGATGGGCTATTACCATACAGCAGGAGGAAGAGCTATCCCGTGAATTCTTAAAGGTTATTTTTAAACGTTTTGAGCTAATCGATGATCCGATAATTGTCAATCATGTCAGCAACATTGGCAATAAAATTATCGCAACGCTTCCTCCTCAGCCATTTAAGTATAAGTTTTATATAATAAAACAACACGATTATAATGCTTTCGCCAGCCCGGCAGGCCATATTTTTCTTTACAGCGGATTACTGATGGCGCTGGAAAACGAAGAAGAGCTGGCAGGAATCATCGCCCATGAAATAGCGCATGTGGTGTCTCGTCATATATCCCAAAATATTGAGCGATCGAAAAAAATCGGAATGGCGACGCTTGCCGGGATCGCAGCAGGCATTTTGCTTGGTGCAGGAGGGGCGGGAGAGGCTGCCAGCGCAGTCACCGCTGGGTCCATGGCTGCAGGTCAATCCATTGCACTCAAATATAGCCGGGAGGACGAAAGCCAGGCAGATCAGCTTGGACTCGATTGTATGACACGGGCTGGATACCAAGGTAAAGGGCTCATTGCAGTGCTCAAAAAACTTCGAAGCAAGCAATGGTTTGGCGAAAATGAGATCCCTTCTTATCTTATGACTCACCCGACGTCAAAGGAAAGAATGGCATTTATCGACACCTGGCTTGAGCAAAATGAATTCGCCGCACCCAGTACTAATCCCTATGAATTTGACAGGTCGCATGCATGGCTCATCGCCATGCATGGAGATACAGACGCGGCCGTAAAAAAGTTCCAAGAAGATGTTAGAGAAGATCCGTCAGATCCACTCGGACATTATGGGTACGGGTTGGTTCTGGCCAGGAGTGGTAACCGGAAAGACGCTATAGGTCAGCTTAAAAAAGCTTTGGTGCATAGAGCTTTTGATCCATATTTTTTAAAAGACCTGGGACGAGTATACTTCTTGGAAGGCCGCTACACCGAAGCATTAAATGTTCTAAAAGGAACGATAAATATCGCTAAAAACGATCCAGAGTGCCTATTTTATCTCGGGCGTACTCAAATGGAGCTGGGGCAACTTGGGAAAGCAGCAACCATTTTTGAGGATCTCGTCTCCCTTAAACCTAATTATGAACAGACTTATTATTACCTGGGTCAAACGTATGGCAAGCTCGGACAATTAGGGGATGCCCATTTTCATCTTGGCATCTATTATGACAAAAAAGGGAAGGTTAAAAACGCTCTTTTTCACCTGAATCGAGCTTTGGAGAAAACAACAGATCCGGGTAAAAAAGCAACCATTGAAACCATGTTGGGAAAAATTCAAAAAAAAATTAAATCAGCTCAAAACGATAGAAAAACCAAAGGAAGACCAAGGCAGGTCCGTCAGGTGCGATCAAAGTGAGAAAAGTGCATGGTGAATGTCCCGCGACCCTGGGTGGCCGATCGCAATGACGTCGAATAACCAAACATCTGCGCCAAGGGTACAATCGCGTTGATGACCTGGGCGCCCATCTTATGCTCGATAGACTCGATCTTTCCACGCCTCGAATTAAGGTCTCCGATAACATCTCCGATAAAATCCTCTGGAACAAATATTTCTACATGCATGATAGGATCCAGGAGAAAGGGTTCTCCTTTTGTGAGAGCCATTTTACACGCCATGGATGCACTTACCGTGTAAGCCAGCTCCGTACCCAAAGAATCTTTGTACGAACCGCCGGTCAGGACAACCTCAACATCCACCACCGGATATCCCATATAGGTCCCGCTCTGCAACGACTCCATAACCCCCTTCTCAATGGCAGGAATGAAGATGTCCGGTATTTGCTCGTTACTGAGAGCAGATCTGAACCTGTTTTCAGCGCCACGGTCAAGGGGAATGAGCTTCAATCTGACCTCACCAAAGTGCCGGTGTCCACTGACGTCCTTATCAAAAATCGCAGAAGCTTCGGATACTTTTTCAATGCTTTCTCTATAAACAACCTGTGGCTTTCCTACATTTACGTTGGTTTTGAATTCACGCTGCATGCGGCTGATGATGACTTCAAGGTGAAGCTCTCCCATTCCGGATAAAATGGATTGTCCGGTCTCCTCGTCCTTCTTATGTCTCAGGGTCGGATCTTCAGCTAAAAATTTTTCGATAACATCGTCAAGTTTCTCTTGATCAGCATGCGTTTTTGGCTCTACGGCCACAGAAATGACGGGTTCATAGAATTCAATTCTTTCCAACAAAACCGGATGCTCGACAGAGCAGAGCGTTTCACCCGTTGAGGACTCTTTCAACCCTACGATTCCCACAATACTCCCCGCCCCTGCAGTATCGATTCGTTCTTTCTTATTTGCATGCATTCTCAGAATACGAGAAATCTTTTCACTGGCCCTGCGGAAAGGGTTATATGTCTCTCCCTTAGCAGTGATCTCTCCGCTGTAAATCCTTACGTAGGATAGTTTGCGTCCTTCGATCATTGCGACCTTGAATATAAGTGCCGCAAGCGGGTCTGAACTTTTCGCTGCGCAACTAATGATGTCTCCCGTCTCAGGATGCACACCTTTAATGGGAGGAATGTCAACAGGACTTGGAAGAAACTGAATAATCGCATCAATAAGCGGTTGGACACCTTTATTTCTGAGAGCGCTTCCACACAAGACGGGAACCAGTTGCAAAGCGATGGTTGCCTTTCGAATGGCTGCAATTAGCATTTCCGGAGTCATCGGAGACTCTGACAAATACGCCTCCATGATATCATCATCAACCTCAGCAACGGCCTCGATGAGCTTTTCACGATATTCCTTGGCTGCTTCAAGAAAATTCTGGTGTATATCTTCAGTCGCGTAAATCTCACCTAATGTATCATCTTCCCAGAAGATCTGCTTCATATGAATCAGGTCAATAACACCGGCGAAGTCATCTTCGGAGCCAACCGGCAGCTGTATTATCAACGGATTGGCGCCCAGCTTTTCCTTCATCATTTCAACGGCACCAAAAAAACTGGCCCCAATTCGGTCAAGCTTATTAACAAAAGCAATCTTTGGAACAAGATATTTATCCGCTTGTCGCCATACGGTTTCCGATTGGGGCTCCACACCACCAACCGCACAAAACACGCCGACCGCGCCGTCTAGTACTCGTAATGAACGCTCGACTTCAATGGTAAAATCGACATGCCCTGGGGTATCGATTATCTGGATCTCATTGCCTTTCCATTGGCATGTTGTAACGGCTGACGTAATCGTTATACCGCGTTCCTGTTCATCGTACATCCAATCCATCACCGCTTCGCCATTATGAACCTCGCCGATTTTATGGGACCGTCCGGTATAATAGAGTATCCTTTCGGTAACGGTTGTTTTGCCGGCATCGATGTGGGCAATAATACCGATGTTTCGTATATGGTTTATGCGGTTCTTTTTTTTCATCGTATCAGAAGCATGTTTGCTTTAAAGGGAAAACGAAGATCAAGGTGACCGGCGAGCGTGGTCGACTCACTTCCATTGATAAGGATTTTTACGGCATCCACTTGGGACATATTCAGAACCAGTGAATTAACGATTGAAAATATGGCCAACTGTTCTAATCGAACGCCCCCGGGATGATCATCTTTAATTGTATCGGAAAAATCGACAAAAGCGATCCCCTCCTGGGTAATATAGAGGGCCCTTAAGATGGTCTTGTCAGGAATTGTTCTAACCAGGTCTTTGCGTGGTCCTTCAATGAGGGCCTCAATGATAGTTTTAGCAAAATCAACCGGACGATCAGCATGCAAAAAGATCCGTTCCTCAGCGGTTAGAAACGAACTCTCTTTGTCAGAAAAATATAGGTGAACGACCGACTTGCCGGAAGTATCTGTACCGGCAACAGATTCATTTTTGTCGGTTTGAGCCAAAGCCAGCAAGCGCATGGGCTGATTGAATAAAACCATACAAACCATGGTTATGGCAATAATAACTAACATCGAACAAAATAACCGGCGTTTTAGAATCATAATATAGCTCTATCGGTCTTACAGCGATTGATCAGGAACTGTACCGGTTCTCATCATTTCGAAACCTTTGCAAAACATCTTCTTTCACTCCATCTCGGTTTTAAGCTCGACAGTAATCCGCTAAAGTTCGATGGCGGATTTATCCGCGAAATACTCTATATATTCCTGAGATAAATCCTCGCCGCCCTTGACCTTTGGTAACATTGAATTTTGTTCCAAGGTCTTATTTTGTTCCGATTCAATACGGTGTAATTCAAAATGTCGTTATCGGAGCGCCGAAACCGTTGCCTGTTCTTTGGCATCGGTTTATTCATAGGGAACATATTTTTGAGAACTGATATAGCTAAAATAGACATGCTATTTAAGCCAATCCGCTGGTGATGTCAAGGAGAGATGGCGTAAGCTTCCAAAAACTAAAATGCACATAGGCAATATCAACCTGAATGAATTGAGTGTTTAAGCGGAGGGGAGGCTATAATGATTGCAACAACCGTTCATGGATATTGTCAAAGCCGCCGTTGGACATAATCAATACTAGATCGTCGTGTCTTGCTTCCTTGACCAAATGGTTGATGATCGATTCCGTGTCCGAAAAATAGTGCGCATTCTTTCCTCGCCGGATAAGGTCGGCGACAAGTTTTCGGGACGAAAATCTTTCGGTAGGGGGTATTTTATCAAGGCGAGACGGGTTGCGGATGCATATGAGATCGGCATCATCGAATGAAAGCGTATAATCTTTCTGAAAAATGTTGCGCATGCTAGAGTTGGTTCTCGGTTCGAATACGGCAACAATTCGTCCATAAGGATAAAATGGCTTGACCGCTCGCAGCGTCTCATTAACCGCTGTCGGGTGATGAGCGAAATCATCCATGACCGTAATCCCCCGTTTTGTGCCGCGCACGTCTTGTCGCCTCTTAACACCCTGAAACGTTTCTAGGGCAGCAGCGGTGGCCTCTTTCGGGATTTTAAGTTCGTTGGCCATGGCGATGACCGACAAAGCATTGACAAGATTGTGCTCACCTATAAGTTTTGTTTTAAAGATGCCAAATTGAAAGCCTTGCTGTATCACTTCGAAGAAAACCCACGGTGGATCAACGGATATAGCACCAAGGCGCCACATTGCCTTTGCGTCTTTTCCATAGGTTACCATGCGGCATGATTTCTCTCTCATAAGCTCGACAACATTTTTGTCATCAGTAAAAGCAAATAATGCGCTCTCTGGATACATACGGGATAAAAAACCATCAAAGGCTTGCCTTACATGATCTAAATCCTTAAATATATCTGCGTGATCGAATTCAACTCCTGTTAGAACCGCCATGCATGGATGATAATGGTAAAACTTGGGTCCCTTGTCGAAAAATGCGGTGTCATACTCGTCCCCTTCGATAATAATGTACTCACCGCTTCCGAGACGATAGTTACTGTTAAAGTTTTTTAGGATACCCCCAATGATGAAACTAGGGTCGAAACCGGCTGCCTGAAGAATCCACGCCAAAATGGAAGCGGTGGTGGTTTTACCGTGGGTGCCGGTGACAACCAGCGGCTTTTTACCAGCTGCAACAAACCGGTTAATCGCCTGGGGCATGGAACAGTAAGCCAGTCCCATTTGATGCATTTTGACAACTTCGGCGTTGTCCTTTGAAACGGCATTACCCACGACCACCAGATCAGGACCGTAAGCAACATTCTTTTCATTAAAGCCGTCGGATATCTCAATCCCCGCATCCCTAAGAAAGTGGCTCATAGGAGGATAAACCTTATGGTCCGAACCGGTTATTTCGAACCCTTGGTCTTTTAACATCCTTGCCAGAGCACCCATACCTGTTCCGCAAACGGCAATCATGTGAATGTTTTTAATGTTTTCTTTCATCCGTTTATTATTCCAAGCAAATTAGATACTCGACATAGCACTTATCAATGGAAATGTTATAGAAGTCTTTTCACAAGTGACTAAAGTTGAGGATACGTTAACACGCTGCCAGCAAAATATAATTGGTTAAAAATCATTAACTTTAGCTCATTTTAGATCACTTTAGGCACTTGTAACTTTATCGGTTTTAATATCAAAATCAGCATATCAGTAAAAAATGTCGAGTAGGATTTGTATTTCTTAGTAATCCGTCAACAGATTCAATATATTTGGCAAGACCTCACCGCTGGGTCCTTTGATGAAAATCCCCCGCTGGCTTGCTAAAGCCAGGTTTGAAAAGGTATTTTCTTCAATGTTAATGTCGATAAGGAAACCATTATTCTCTATTACTTCCCATGCCACAAGGTTGGGCAAACTGGTGGCACCGGAAGTTCCGACAATAATCAATACATCGGTTTGTCTAGCGATGTTTAACGCGCTATTATATCGATAGTAGTGTTCATTATACATTTCATCA
>CP070768.1:1208178-1220486 GCA_020345745.1 Desulfobacterales bacterium | reverse complement strand
TGGTTATGATGGTCCTTCAAAATCTTATTTTTCTTGCCAGAATTAAAAAATTGTGACAGTTTTGTGACAAAAATTGTTTTTTTGGGTTATTTTCTTTCTATTGTTTATACAGCCCTGATCTAATAATATTAAATAGTTAGGTGATATCAACAGGTTAGCTCGAACCCCCGGGATTGTATGGGGTTCAAGGGGTCGGAGGTTCAAATCCTCTCGCCCCGACCAATGATATTAATAAGTTATAAACTGGCACTTTTCCTTGATCGGGAATTGTGACAGTTTTGTGACAGTCAGTTTTTTAGTAGCGGTCAATCTATTGAGCAGGTTGACCGCTTTTCTTCTATTTTATTAATATCTTTTCCCTTATAAGTAAATACTGGTTTTCTGAATTCATAATGGGAATGCCAAAAATGGGCAAGTGGAAATGTTCTGTTTGTGGATATGTTTACGACCCTGAAAAGGGAGATCCTTTTGGCGCTTTGCCGGGTACACGCTTTGAGGATCTACCGAATGACTGGACCTGTCCCATTTGTGGCGTGGGTAAGGATAAATATTTTCCAGCACCGCCTGATGTCGACTATAGAAAACGAAGGGCCAGGAAAAGGCGCGGCAAAAAGAACTGACATGACCCATATACTTCTGCTGTATGACCTGCTCATCCGATCCCAATTCCTATCCCCACAACCTGGTTAAAAAGGGATCTTGGTTCATCTTTACAAGTCCTTTATCATGAATCTCTTCTTTGAAAAAATTTCCCGAAGCCTCGGAATTTTAGTAGAACCTATCTCAAAAATAAGATTGGGGTTCAGGGCAAGGCGCGAAGCGGTGAGAAAGCGGAGCATACACGTAGTATGTGAGCATTTTGAACCGTTTCGCAACACCGCTATGGACACTTAGATTATTTTTTAAATAGGTTCTAGTGTCTTTTAGAAAAGGAGCGTTAGAACATGAAGCGTCTGTTTAATATCATCCCGGAGAATGTTCAGGCCACTGTTTTGTTGCGCTATTTTGGTTTTTTTAAAATTCCTCTGTTGTGTTTTGTCAGACCTTCTGTCATTGAATTGACGGATACAAGAGTGGTGGTGAGAATTCCTTTGCGACGCCGGACAAGAAATCATCTGGGTTCAATGTATTTTGGCGCCCTGACCATCGGGGCCGATTGTGCGGCAGGACTGATTGCCATGAAACTCATTCGGAACAGCTCAAAGAATATATCGTTAATATTTAAACGCATGGAAGCCGAGTTTCTCAAACGCGCCGAAAGCGATGTGTATTTTATTTGTGATCAAGGTCGTGAAATTTCCGAACTGGTTGCTGAATCCATCGCGTCATTGGAGAGAGTAGAAATGCCGGTAAACGTCACAGCCAAGGTACCTGATAAATTTGGAGAGGAACCTGTAGCCAGATTTACGTTGCTTTTATCACTTAAAAAGAGAGCATAGATATTGATGGATTCCATAACAACAGATTTTACAAAGCAGTTTCAAGTAAGATATCCAATCATTTGTGCTCCCATGTTTCTTGTTAGCTCGGTTAACATGGTCGTTGCTGCCAGTGAGGCAGGTGGTCTAGGTACCTTCCCTGCCCTCAATTATCGTCCCATTGAAAGATATCGCCAGGCTATCCGTGAGATAAAGGAACAGACGGATAAACCATTTGGAATTAATATTATCGTGCAAAAGTCTAACAAGTATCAGCATGAACAGATCGATCATGCGCTTGAAGAGAGCGTTCCTCTAATCATTACGTCTTTGGGAAACCCAAAGGAAGTGATACGGCTGTCTCATCAAGTTGATACCAGGGTGTATTGTGACGTAACAGGGCTTGAGCATGCGAAAAAAGTCGCGGATTTAGGTGCCGACGGGTTGATTGCGGTGGGATTTGGAGCGGGTGGTCATGCCGGAGATATTTCACCTTTAGCGCTTGTTCCAAACCTTGTTAAAAGGGTTAAATTACCCGTTATTGCCGCCGGAAGCATTGTTGACGGCGCCGGGATGGCGGCAGCGTTTTCCCTGGGTGCGTGTGCGGTCTATATGGGAACGCGCTTTATCGCTTCAAAGG
Source organism: Desulfobacterales bacterium (assembly GCA_020345745.1). Lineage (GTDB taxonomy): Bacteria > Desulfobacterota > Desulfobacteria > Desulfobacterales > UBA11574. Next base: position 1,218,428 of record CP070768.1, on the reverse strand, counting down.
AAGCGGAAGTTTCAAAAAGATATAAAAATGAAATTGTCCGCGCCATGTCAGAAGATATCGTGAATACCGATCGAGTGGATGGCTTCCCCGGCAACTTTATTCGAACCAAAGAGCTAGAGGCCATCGGTTTGGAGAAGGGATTGATAGAAGAAATAGTGACTAAAAATAAAAGAATTAAACGATTTATTTCACTCAGCCGGGCTGCACGTTCGCTTTTGGGTGATGTGAATTCGAAGGCTTCGTATAAAACCGTCTTTTCAGCAGGACATGGAATTGGTCTTATCGAAGAGATTTTATCTATTCGAGAGATCATGGAGAAAACCGTAAGGGAATACCGGACGATTAAGGCGCAATTACCTTAGCCCGGATATTTCACATGTGCGAGACAATCATTTACCGCGTATCCAGAGTTTGCGGTAGTCTACCACCACTGCGCTCTTGAATGCCTTACAAGTGCGCATCTAGCACCCGTGAAATATCCGGGCTAGAGCATTGAAATGTATTTAGAAATTTGATAAGGTAGCACATGGTGTATAGGTAGTACTGTAGCAGATCTTAACCATATCGCCCCACTAACTCTTTAAACAAGGATGTGTCTCAGATGGGAAATGATAATTCTGCATTCGATACGGACGAAGTCAGTAACCGTTTATTTGAACTCATCTCATCTATGCCGGAAGCTGAAAAGCAGGACCTTTTGGAAGTGTTGGAGATTATGCACGCATCCAAACGCAAGGAAAGAAGGAAACATCATAGAAACATACCACTAATGAATATGGATCTTCTGATGCACGAAATCGTACTTAAAAACTGCATTCAAAACATTAGCAAGGCTGGCGTGCTTATCGAAACGACACAATCCTTCAGCGTTGGCCAGAAACTTTCAATGGCGATACAACTTGCCGGTAAAGAAGACGCCGTACAACTCGGTGGGACCATTGTGAGAGTCGATTCAGATGGCGTGGCCATTGAATTCGATGAGACGATATCCGAAATTTAGCCCCCTGTTGACAGCATTTGGAGCCCTATCCCGAATATTACATGAAAAATTTTCGAAAACCCTTTTTTATTGGTTATGAAAACCCTTTGTCATCTACAATTTTGCTTCAAGTTATATGGGACAGTTTATAGCGAAAAATTGCTGGTTCAGTTTCTCAAAAATTCTCATAAAACCTCCGGGCTAATATTGCTGATGAAGCGGCAGGAATAGTCTTTGAGTCATGACGCTTTTGAAGCATTTTAGCACTCCTGGGTTTGCTCATGTTGGAAAGTTATTTTCATTATCGGACCGACCTTGCTAAAGCCCATTGTCTTCTTCAGTGTCCGGAAACGTGTGATGCACCTGGATGCTGGTCTTCAGATATCATTGTTGAAGTCACAGCCTTTGATTTGATCGGGCTGAGCCAGGTGCTTGACATGCCGGTGTCCAGCCTCTTTTTCAATTACTGTTGTGTAGGGATTCAGGGCCTTGAATTCAATCCGCGCTATAAACGGCTGCTTTTAAAGCTGGCCAAACCCTGCCATTTTCTACATAAGACAAGCTGCACAGTCCACGATTCAAAACCATTAAATTGCGTCCTTTTCCCTGAATACCATCAGATAAATAATCTTTTATCAACATTTACAAAGCATTCGATTTTTTCGAAAGTTCCATGTTTGCAAGGTGACATCATCATTTCTAGCGAAAGACGCGTGGCGCTAAAGAAGCTTCGAAGAATAGGTCGCATCGAAAAGGCTGTCTCATGTTATTTCCTATTCGGTTCACCTTCTTTTATCATTGACTCCAAGCCGTTGCATCGGGAGTTGATAAAAGACCATCCGAAAAAAAGATCCATTTCCGCTCGGGAATACGAAAGACTTGTCATCAAAAAACTCAAAGGGATAGGACTTTATAACCTCATCATGGATAGTGTTGTCGAATTGGATACCCACCGTGGCATAGAGAGTATTTTCAATACCCTTGATCAAGACGATTTTGTAACATCTCTTCTTGAGCAAGTCATAAAACCGGAAACGATTTATACGTTTAAGGAAGATCGAATCAAACAACTAAGAAGAAAGCTTGGGCCGCAAGCAGTTACTCTTATGCTATTTTAGGCTCTGGCGAAAAGGGAGCAAGTAGTCTTTCAACGGACGAGGCTGGCATCTCATCGCTTCTTTTTACCCAGAGTTGTTACATGAATTACACAATATGTAAAACTTTACATAACAATTCTGGTAATTTATTACACAATTGTCCTACAGTTATTCAAAGGAAAAAACTAACCCTTTGAAATTATTAGAAGTGAAAAAATGCCGCCGGGCCTTGCATGATTTTTGCATACCTTGTATAGGATACGCAGCTGAATGAAACTAGAATGGTGTTCCATGGATTGCGATTTTTTGAAATTGCTTTGAAAGGAATGGACGATTGTATCATGAGCCAGCTTGTATTCGATAATGGGGGGAGGCGCGCAGGAATTGACCGCCGCCAATATTCGTATGCTATTCATATCCCTGAACGTAGATCTGGAGAAGACCGAAGAAGCGGGCTCGACAGAAGACTTGAGGCCAGATTACCTGCGGAATGATTTATCCGCAAACTACCGATCAAAAACAACCTTAATTTTTCCTACCTGAACACCTACTACCAAATACCAAGAGACCTTTAAAAAATGTTTAATTTTGTCCAACTTCTGCGTTAGGCTCAGATTTTAATCCTCGAAATACTCATTGTATGCCTGTGGTTAAAATCTTCGCCTGCCTTGAATTTGAACAAAATTAAACATTTTTTAAAGGTCTCAGTTATTTATTTCTGAGGCCTATAGCGGCAAAAGATATCTTGATTTACAAATCATTAATGATATAAACATATTAAAACTTTATCGCCGCCTTCTACCCGCTATTGTAAGCTTGTCCGCCAGACAAATTAGGCCGGGCGGACAGAAGTGCTATAATAAATGACAAAGCTAAAGATTTGGAACCGTCTGTCCGTGAAAAAAAGGAGACGTATTGCAGACCGAAGTATTAATTATTGGTGGTGGGATTACAGGTGCTGGTATTGCCAGAGACCTGGCGCTGCGCGGTGTTAATTGTGTTCTAGCTGAAAAGCTGGACATCAATGCGGGTGCTTCAGGTGCTAACCATGGGCTTCTCCACAGCGGTGCTCGATATGTTTCGTCCGACTTGGCCTTAGCGAAAGAGTGCTGGGAAGAGGCAAGTCTTCTTAAACGCATGGCGCCTCAGTGCATTGATAATACAGGCGGGCTTTTTGTTGCAGTTGTGGGCGACGACGAAAAGTACGTGGCGGACTTTCCGCATCTTTGTGCTCAAAGCCATATTCCCGTTCGGGAAGTTGACCTAAAAGATGCCCATGAGATGGAGCCTGCCCTTTCCGATCAAATTATTGCCGTATATCAGGTGGAAGATGCCGCAATCGACCCTTTTAAACTTTCCATGGAGAATATTTTCCAGGCCTGTGAATTTGGATGTAATATGCTGCGTCATACTGAAGTGATCGGGTTTGTCAAAGATAATCGTCGAATTCAGGCAACCCGCATGCGCAACAGCTTAACCGGTAAAACCTTCCTAATAGAAGCCGAGCAAATTGTTAACGCGACAGGAGCCTGGGCAGGATTAGTTTCCGGACTGGCGGGCATCGATATTCATATTCTTTTTTCCAAAGGGAGCCTTCTCGTCACTCATAGCAGAATCACCAAACAGGTTGTTAACCGCCTGCGCCCTTCCTCCAACGCAGACATTCTTGTACCCGGAGGAACTGTTTCCATTCTTGGCACCACTTCGATTCGTATTGACGCCATCGAAGATATCCGACCCACCGTCCAAGAAATGGACATGATTGTTGGAGAAGGTGCAAAGATGCTTCCGGTTCTAGAGAAAACCCGTTACATCAGAGCATACGCCGGGGTTAGACCACTTGTCGGATCATCTTCTGATGGAAACGACCGAGGTGTGAGTCGTGCATTTGCACTTATAAACCATGAAGGTCAAGGATTGAACAATTTCGTTACCATCACGGGAGGCAAGTTGACAACCTACCGGCTGATGGCGGAAAAGACAGCGGATCTGGTGTGTCGTCGGCTGAATGTCACCTCACCATGTCGCACCATAGCAGACCCCCTTCCTTCGGCCCAAGCGGCTCAATGGACGGAACCCGGGCTGGCGCCTCGGTTGTGGTTAAAACACCATGAGCCAGAAGATGTGTTAATCTGTGAATGTGAAATGGTTCCCAAAAGTACGGTTGACTGTATTATCGATTCCATACATCAACAAAACGGTCAACCGGATCTTAAGGCCATTGGTGTTCGCAGCCGGATCGGTAAGGGCGCCTGTCAAGGCACGATTTGCGGAATTCGGCTTCTGGCATATTTATATCACAAGGGCGAATTGAATACAGACCAGGGCTTGAAAAGTCTTAGAGAATTTTTAAGAGAACGATGGCGGGGAGTAAGACCCCTTCTCTGGGATATGCCCCTTATTCAAGCAGAGATGCAAGAAGCCCTGTACTGCGGCCTTTTTGGGCTGGAGCTTTACAATGATAGCAATGAATAGTTTAAAATGCCCAAAGTGATCAAAAGTGACTATAATAATGAATGATCGATATGCCTTCGATAAGCGATACCATTGCGCCTGGTTAATATAAATTGTAATATGTCAATTTTATACTGAACCCAATAATATTTTTGCCTTTTAAAAAACATGACTCAGCCTTATTGTTGCTCCGGTTATTATAAGCGTTCACGGTGTATCCATATAAACGCTCATCCCCGCTTAAGTATCGGACAGGGTAGGAAACTTGGGTGACGATCTAAATAAACATATGAAGCAATGACCGATCCTAAAATAATAGAATGCGATCTATTGGTCATCGGAACCGGGATGGCAGGTAGTGCTGCAGCTTTGTTTGCAGCAAATCGAGGAGTGTCCGTTGTTCAGGTCGGAATTATCAGTGAGATCATTTTCGCCAGCGGATTATTGGATTTGATGGGTGTTCATCCGATTCAAAAACAACGCATCTGGGATAACCCCTGGGCGGCAATTGATACGGTGAGTAAAGACATCCCCGGCCACCCTTATGCCAAGTTGAACGAAAAAGATATTCGAAACGCTTTTGCAGAAACGCTCTCATTTTTCACTTCCGCAGGTATTCGCTATTCTTCATATAAAAATCGAAACGTACGCGTTCTTACCCCAGTGGGAACCATAAAGCCGACGTACTGTGTACCCCATACTATGTGGGCCGGTGTAAAAGCCTTGGAGGATCAACAGCCATGTTTGATCGTCGATATTCATGGATTGAAAGGCTTCAATGCCAGGCAAATCACTGTTATGGTGAAGCAGTACTGGCCGGGGATTCATTCGGCCAGCATCGCATTTCCGGACACTGGTCACCTAAGCGAGGTCTACCCGGAACAGATGGCTCGCGCCCTTGAGTTGGCATCAAACCGTGAAAAGCTTGCCAAGGTTATTCGACCTTTTGTTAAGGATTACCATGTGGTGGGAGTACCGGCAATCCTTGGGCTATATCATACGCAAGACATTCTGAATGATCTTCAAGAAAAGATTGGTGTTCCGATATTCGAAATCCCGACAATGCCGCCGTCTGTCACCGGACTCCGTATTAAAGAAGCATTTGAAAAGTATCTGCCTAAAATAGGTGTTCGTCTCTTTACACAAAAGCGGGTCCTCGATGTGGATACTATCGATTCAGGGAAAAGATTCGTTTCAAAAGTTGGTGACGACAAGATACATTTCAAGGTATTGGCTCAAGGTATTATCCTTGCCAGTGGGCGTTTTATCGGTAAAGGTCTGCATGCAGACAGAAAACAGATTCACGAAACCATCTTTGATCTTCCGGTTTATCAAACAGGGGATAGGTCCAGATGGCACCTCAAGGACTTTCTCGATTCCAGGGGCCATCCCATCAATCGCGCAGGTCTTGAAACCGATCATTTATTTAGACCTTTTGATCGATCCGGACATCCGGCTTTTCAGAGGCTTTTTGCCATCGGGTCTATCCTGGCTCACCAGGACTGGATACGCATGAAGTGCGGCTCAGGGCTCGCAATTGCTACGGCATACAAAGCAGTGAACGCATTTATAGATATGATTGATGCACAATAAAAATAAAAAAATGAAAGGCTATCAAGGATGCTGACGGAGAAATTGAAAAGTTGTTCAAAAAGCTGATAAAATCTTTGGCAAACTATCACTTGAACCCTTTATTCTTTGAGTCCTTAACCCTTCTTCTTTAATTAAATCGGAGAAGAACCAAAAATATTAATACTAAAATCAAATGCCGGTTCATGCTGGTTTTTTTAAATACAATTCACCTAAACAACCAACGCATACAGGCTAGCAATGAAACCATTTGCACAATTTCCAGAAGATGATAAAAAAAAGATCCGCTTTGTTCTTACAGATATCGACGACACGTTGACGAATAAGGGACGTCTTTCATCGCTGTCCCTTGCTGCTATGGAGAGACTTCAGGAAAATGGCATCCGGGTCATCCCCATCACAGGACGGCCGGCCGGTTGGTGTGACCACATGGCACGTATGTGGCCGGTGGACGGGCTTATCGGTGAAAACGGCGCTTTTTATTTTAGGTATGATAACCGAAACAAAAAAATGACCCGGCGATATTGGAAAACAGAAGACCAGCGAAACCAAGACCGGCAAAGACTTGAAACCATCAAACAGGAAATTCTGGATAAAGTTTCCGGGTGTCAAGTTGCATCAGACCAGGCCTATCGGGAGGCGGATCTGGCCATCGATTTTTGTGAAGATGTGACACCCCTTCCCATGAGTACTGTGCAAGAGATCGTCCGCTGCTTTATCATAGCAGGCGCCAGGGCCAAGATAAGTTCCATCCATGTCAACGGATGGTTTGGCGACTACGACAAGCTGGCTATGACGCACGTGTTCTTTAAAGAAGAATTCAGATCAGACCTGGAAACAATCAAGGATCATGTCATATTTGTAGGGGACTCTCCCAATGATGCGCCCATGTTTCAATATTTTCCGCACTCGGTTGGGGTAGCAAATATTTCACAATTTATAGAAAAGATTGATTATCGACCGGTATGGATAACCAAACATGAAGGGGGATATGGGTTTGCAGAAATGACGGATCAGCTTCTCTCATAAGATGTCGGATGATTTTATAAAATGTGGACGGAGTTGCGTCAAGCCATCTAAAAAATATAGATCGCGTTCAAGAACAAGGCGTGAGCCGATGAAAAAGCGCAGCATACATGGGAGTATGTGAACATTTTGCCTAAACAACAAACTGCGAAGCAGTTTGCTGATTTCGCGATCCGTAATCGGGAAATCAGGGAAGCCTAAGCTTTCATTGTTTAAGTATTGTGAAACAATACAACATGCTCGCAACGCAGTAGTTAGACGTTAGATGTATTTTTGAGATGGCTTGATGATAATTTTGCAGAGCACGTGGAAAAAACTTGTGTTTTTTGATGTTTATCCCTAATGTGCCTGGCATGTAAGAAAGACAATTACCATTTTCTAAAGGAGGTGATGACAAAATCGAATGGGAAAAGATATGACGTGTTATAGACTGACAAAAGAGATATATGTGGGGGGGAGGTAATTGATAATAAATATTTTTTAGACATCACAATGTCACTAGAAAGGAGGTCAACATGAGGAACAGAATCTTGGCCACAGTTATCACTATCTTTGCAACTGCGCTGCTGCTAATGCCAGGCTTTACAACAAAAGCGCAGGCCGCAGACAAAATCGGCTGGGTCGGCCCTGTTTACAAAGAATTATCCGAAAGTCTGAACAAGGGTTTCAAAGCATACTATAAGGAGGCCTATGCGAGGGACGTGGACATCACGTTCGTACGGCCGGGTGGATGGCCGGTCTGCGTGGACAAAGTGAGAATATGGAAGGGCAAACCTGATGCCGACATCTTTCTTGGCGCAGGTGCTCCAGCCCATGAAATCTTAAAGCAAGACGGATTGCTTGTCCCTTATAGACCCAAGAATTGGGATAAGGTTCCGGCCGCATGGCATGGGATGAAGGTAAAAGATAAAGATGATTATTGGACCTGTTTTGCACCCTGGATCGTCACCAATCTGTACAACGAAAAGGTGTTGAAAAAGCTGAGACTGCCGCCGCCCAAAACATGGAACGATCTGCTCAATCCCATCTACAGAGGCAACATCGTGCATACGCTACCATACGCCTCCGGAACCATGCATGAAACCATAGAAATTCTCCTGCAGTCTTTCGGAGAAAAGGAAGCTTGGAGATATCTCAGATTGCTGGCAGCTCAGTTGGCCCGCTTTTCCACCGGCAGCACAGATACAACCAATCTAGTGAAGCGCGGCGAAGTGCCCATCGGAGTCGCACAGCCGCAAATGAACGCAATGGCTGCACGCAAAGATGGCTATCCTGTTCGAGATTTACTCCCGGAAAAAACCATCCTAGTACCAGAGGCAGTGGCGTTGCTAAAAGGCGCACCCAATGAGAAGATCGGAAAGATCTTTTTGGACTGGCTGTTCAGCAAGGATGGACAAAAATACGTGTTGGAAGGCCGTTACTTTGCAGCTGGAACAGACGTTAAATTCGCTGCGTGGGAAAAAGAAGGCGTCGAAATGGCCAAACACGCCAAGAAGGCGCTGGGAGTTGATTCTTTCTGGGATCTTCAGGTCGGGTTCATTGAGTACGATTTGGATCTTGCAACAAAGAGATGGGACGAAGTCAACCGCAAATATGAATACGAGATCTACCGAAAGTGGGGCGAGTTGAAAAGCAGTCTCTTTTTGATCGAGGAAGTCGAAGGAGAAATTCAAGCAGCAAAAGACCAGAAAATGAACGTGGCAAAAGCTGAGGCGAAAATAAAAGAAGCCAGAAAACTCTTTGAGGTAGATGGCGCCTATGCAGCGGCTCGCTTGGCGGCAACTGAAGCACGTGCTCTCCCTGCCGCAACGGGTTTGCCAGCTGGTTTACTCTTCGCAGTAGTAATAGCTGTTATAATTTCAGTTGTAGCAGTGGTCATCGCACTGCGACGACGATCTGGTTAGCCGAACGATTCTGAATTGATGGAACATTCTCCTGGCCTGATGTACGGGCAAGCGTTGGCTTGCCCGTACATTAAAGATAGCATGGTAAAGGATTAATATGTCTCGCGGCAATATCTTTCTGGCAGCACTCCTGTGGTTGGTCATTGCCTTCCTGGTCGTTTATCCACTCTCTATTCTGGTGCAGGAAAGCTTTAAAATCGCTGCAACCGGAGGCTGGGGCATAAACAATTACCTTGAGTTTTTCCAGGACACCTATTATCTTAAAACCTTTGGAAATACCCTGTTTTTGAGCACACTGGTGCTTTTGACGACCACATTATTTGGGATTCCCCTGTCGTATATTCTGGCAAGATACAGGCAATGGGGAAAAACCGTTTTTACCGCCCTGATTCTTTTACCGATTGTGCTGCCCGCTTATGCCGGTGTTTTTGCATTCATCATCTTTTTCGGAAAGTACGGAACCCTTAATCTGCTCCTCACGGAATGGGGGTTGATCAAGACACCTATAAACTTCATCTATGGGCTGCATGGGCTGGTATTCGTTCAAGCTCTGCACATGCTCCCTTTTATCGTGCTCAGTCTTTCCGCAGGTTTCACAACCATAGATCCCTGTTTTGAAGAAGCCGCTGAAGTCGAGGGGGCAAGCGGCTTTTGGCGATTTGTCACCGTCACCTTACCCCTCTGCACGCCAACCTATCTGGCAGGCGCCGTCATCGTATTTTTGTGGCCTTTTACGGACTGGCTTACGCCAATGATTTTAGGACAAGTCGACTTTCTTCCCACAGTTGCCTATATCAACATCGCCTATCATTTTACCGACATGCATCGCAAGTACATGGGGATCGTGGCGGTGGTCGTTTCTTCAAGCGTTTGTATTTTCCTCTTTTTGCTCGCCAGGTGGTGGGTAGAGAAGAAAAAGTATACGGGTCTCTCGAAAGGGACAACGGCTGAAGGGAGGGTGATCGAGCCGAGCCCGCTGGTAAAATTTGGCTCGTATACTTACATGATTTTTATCGCCGCCCTTGTCCTGCTGATTCCGGTTGTGCTGGGGTTGGCCGCTTTTTCCAGAAAATGGGTCCTCGAGCCGTTTCCGACCCACTGGACCCTTGAAAATTTCAGGATAATCCTTCTGGAAAGCCCGCTTTTGATACAAAATTCCTTTGTCTTCAGCGGAATCGCCCTGATTTTAGGCATCGTCTT
>CP070768.1:1202054-1208078 GCA_020345745.1 Desulfobacterales bacterium | reverse complement strand
TCACAAAAGTAAGATGTCCTGTTGCGATTCATCTCCCAAGCGGGAAAAAACGGAAAATCCGCTATTACAGAACAGTAATATCAACACAAAAGAGGTCCGGCGGGACAGTGGTTAGTAAATTTTAGTTGAGCCAATAAAAATTTCCTTTTTTGGGATGGGAGTATAGAGAAAATCACATTGTGTGTTAATGGTTATCGTAGCTGAATATACCATCATCTGTAAGCCTGATTTGATGTGGACAAACCCATATCTTGTATAATCCTTGCTACGCATAATAGGAGATTAGAATCATGCAAAACGTAATATCACTTATTTTTGTCGGCCTGGTAGTGTATCTAATGTTTTCCAGAAAGGGCGGAATGGGATGCTGTGGCGGTCACGGGGGTCGTCAATCAGATCAAAATCAAAAAGAAAAAATGCACATACCATCTCACAGAGACACAGGAGAAGTTATTGATCTTCAAGAAGATGAATATTCAATTCTGTCAACCAAAGTCGATGAACCCTCCCGAAACCAAAAGGGATAATTCAATTGGAAAAGATTAACCACTTCCACTTATACTTAATGGGGATCATAATCGGTGATCTCCGGTGCTATTCATAGGAACAACCTTATGGCTACAACTGATGGTTTGATAAAAGGATCCGTTACTTTTTTTTATTTATTAATCGGATTAGAAATTGTCATTATGATCAGCCCTTTTGCGGGCTTTTTCTATGCCGGGTATGGACCGTTACTCGATTTTCTCTACGGCATCAAAACAACCGCATGGTTAACAGGATTTTTTCTTCCTCATGCCGTCTACGCCAAAAATAATTCGCTCAATTTTTTGAATGCCTTGGGCCGGAGCCTTTTTTCCTTGGGCCTGATTGCTTTTTTAGTTGGAGCGGTGCAAGTTTACTCAGCAAAATTCCGCCGAAAAGGGATCGTTTCCTCTATGCTGTACCGTTGGGTCCGCCACCCACAATATCTATTTCTCGCCATATCAGGGCTGGGGTTGTTGCTATTCTGGCCCCGCTTTTTAATTCTTGTCCTCTATATCAGCATGTTGTTTGTCTACTACATCCTGGCCAGGAATGAAGAGGATAGTATGCTCAAGCAACATGGCGATAGCTATGCTGTGTACATGCAGCGTACCGCTATGTTCGTGCCGGGAGAACCAGGCGGAAAGATCTTTCGCGCTTTTTTCGGCTGGATCAAATCGCCTACGCTGGCTCTGGCAGTGGGTTATGGAGTTACCTTGTTTTTTGCACTCCTGATGGCATTCGGCTTACGTCATTATACAATATCTCAAATTTCTACAATTTATTTGCCAAAGAAACAGATAACGGTAATTTCTATTCTTCCACACTCCGATGAAGCCATACAGGAGGCTCTGGATGTTGCATATCAAGACAGTTTAATTACGACCATCCTCTCAAATTACAGGCAAAAAGGCCATAAAGGTTTTCTGGTTCATCTGATGCCTGTCGATTACATGATGCAAGGACTTTTTGTAACACCTTTTACCTCTGAAGCAAGATCTATTAGAATATCTTCATGGAGGAGTGTCGTGCGTTTTGTTTTTCCCCTTCTCAGCCGCCACAGTCATCAAAAGAGGATGGGGAGGATGAATAATAAAGGAGTGCGTTTGGTCTTTTCGCAACTCACATGGCCTGACGGAAAATACGCCCCGGCTGATAGGGCGTTGGATTTCTCAGTAAAACATCTACCTCTGCTAAAAGTGGATATAGATCTTGAAAAGAATTCTGTACAAGAACTGGAAAAGACTCTTAATCGAAATCTTTGGGGACAAATGCCGATGCCATCCTTTTGACGAGAGAAATTAATGTGAAAATTAAGACCCAAATAATATCCTTAGTAATTTTCATCATAGTATTAATTGGAATAGCCGTATACGTCGATGGACCCGGCAGAGGCTCCCGAGGAGCTTACAGTATGGGCGGATACGGGACAGGGCACGGTATGATGGAGGTGTACGAATCTAGTGATAAGTATCAATACGGCCTTGATGCATGGGACCAATCCAGGCAGAGTCCGCAAGAATATAATCGTAATTATTCAAATCGCAAGGAGGAAATTGAATCATTAAGAAACCGGACACAGGAAAAAAGAAAAGAACTGTCTTCTTTGTTGCGTTCCGGTAACACCGATAAAGCTCTAATAGAGAGGAAAAGTGAGGAGCTTGAAGGTCTAGAAAGGTGCCTGAACGAAAAGATTTCCGCCAGTAATACCCAACAGTAAATAATCAAAATCAGGAGGTTATAATGCAGTCAATACCACTTACAAGAACCCAAACCCAGATTTGGGTAAATGAATTTATCCGGAGCGTTTATAACTGGATGGCCGTCGGGCTGTCTCTTACAGGAGTTGTAGCATACTATGTATCAAACAGTGAGTTTTTATCAAGGCTGATCTTTGGAAATCAGTTAGTATTTTTCGGCCTGATTATCAGTGAACTTGTGCTTGTCTTTTCCTTAGCCGCAAGGGTCAACAAGATGCAGGCCTCAACTGCAACCGGAATGTTCGTTCTCTATGCCGCATTAAATGGGGCGACCCTTTCTGCCATATTCTTGATTTATACACGTTCATCCATCACATCTACTTTCTTTATCTGCGCTGCAACCTTCGTGGCATGCAGTATATACGGAATGACCACTAAGCGGGATCTGACTTCATTGGGTGGGTTTATGGTCATGGGACTTATCGGAATTATCATTGCATCTGTTGTTAATCTATTCGTACGCAGTTCCGGAATGAGTCTGATCATCAGCTATATCGGTGTCTTTGTTTTTGTAGGCTTGACCGCTTATGATACTCAGAAGCTTAAAACCATGGCACTTTCTCAGCCTGCCGGTCTTGATGCCAGCGTCATCAGAAAAGGGGCTATTGTAGGCGCTCTGACGCTATACCTGGACTTTATCAATCTGTTTCTGATGCTGTTGAGGATATTGGGGGCCAGTAGAAACTAAGGGAAACAAATAATCATGCTTTTATTCAAGGAATGGTCTGTGGATAGGAGGAATGTAATTCTGTCCGCAGATAAGCAAATTAAAGCCTGGCGGAAAGCGAATCGAAGAATGAAATGGAGCATAACGGCGGCTGAATTTGAAATGAGTGAACCACCGTTGCCGCTAACCCCAAAAGATAAGGCAGATAGCTTCATTGGCACTGTATTGAGTTATGGTTTTGGAGATGATGGATACCGCAATGCCGATTCCGTTCTGTCTGCTCAAAAAGCATGGGCATGCGCACGTAAGAGTTTATTTAGAAAAACCTGGCAATGTGAATATATCGATTTTAACAGAACTGACGATATGAAAAGCAAGAAATAAGATTGTCCTGGCAAGCCTGAAATTACCGGAACGGGTCGCAAAAATTGCAAAAAACCAATTCGGCCTGATAGCACCCACTCAAAATCAGACGATTGTTATTCCATGATACCTGTTGAGAAAAAACAAATAAGATTTCGCGCGATTATCGTGGGGACTTTTTTTAGCCTTTTTTTTACGATCATAGGAGCCAAGGCTGTTTATCTTCAAATTTTTCATAGCCCAATTCTGTCCAAGAAAGCGGAAAACCAATATAAAGCGTCTTACAAATCCTCAGGAAAACGCGGAACAATATATGATAAGAAGCTCAGAGAAATGGCCGTTAGTATCGATGTAACCTCTATTGCTGCAAAACCCCAACTGATTAAAAACACAAAGGTTGCAGCAAAATCACTTGCAAAGACCTTAATAATTAATCGTAATATTCTTGCCAGAAAACTTTCTTCTAACAAACAGTTTGTATGGATAAAACGTAAAGTGTCACCGAAAAAAGAAGACGTTGTTAGGAATCTTAAAATCGCCGGCTTGGATTTCATACCCGAACACAAACGTTTTTATCCGAACAAAACACTTGCCGCCCAGATTATTGGCTTTACAGGTATGGATGACCAAGGTTTGGAAGGCGTCGAATTCTATTATAACAACTATCTTAGTGGTACTGTCGCTAAATTTTCGGTTTTAAGGGATGCTCTCGGCCGTGTATTTAATTCTGAAAACATGACCGTATTGGATTCCAGCGGGAAAAATCTTGTCCTCACTATTGACAGCACTATCCAATTCATTGCTGAAAAAGCTCTCGAAGAAGCGGTGAAAAATTTTTTGGCAAAATCCGGAATAGCCATCGTAATGGTTCCTAACACAGGGGCAGTATTGGCGCTGGCCCACTATCCTTTTTTTAACCCCAATGCATTCAATGACTTTAGTCAAGAACTATGGAGAAACAGGATTTTAACCGACTCGTTTGAACCGGGTTCAACCATGAAGATTTTCAGTGCTGCAGCGGCAATAGAATCCGGCACCTCCTCACCAAACAGCATTTTTTATTGCGAAAACGGTGCTTACAGGATTGGAAGGCAGGTTATTCGCGACACACACGAGTATGGATGGCTGTCCCTCCAGCAAATCATTAAATATTCAAGCAATATCGGCACCGTCAAATTCAGCACAATCACAGGGCCGGAATTTCTCTACAAAACACTTCGTAATTTTGGTTTCGGGTCAAAGACCGGGATAGACTCCTCCGGTGAAACTAGCGGCAGCCTAACACCTTATATACAATGGACAAAGATTGATGCCGGAACAATATCTTTTGGGCAGGGCATTTCGGTTTCTGCCCTCCAGCTTATTACGGCGACATCTGCCATTGCAAATAAAGGGATACTGATGAAACCTTATGTTGTTCAGGCAATTACCGACCAGAAAGGAAGACTGATAAAAAGCTTCCGTCCCAAGAGAGTCAGAAGGGCAATTTCAGAAAAAACCGCCAGCATCCTAAATCGGATAATGCAGACCGTGACAATCGAAGGCGGCACCGGTGTTAACGCCGCCCTTGAGGAATATTCCGTTAGCGGCAAAACAGGAACGGCACAGAAGATTGGTGAAAACGGTACGTATGCGAGTGGGAAATATGTATCATCTTTTGTGGGATTTGTACCTACCGAAAGACCAAAAATTTCTGTTCTCGTCGTTATTGACGAGCCTAAAAGACAGCATTACGGGAGTATTGTTGCTGCTCCGGTATTTAGAAAGATCGCTCAGAAAACTCTGGACTATATGGATATATCACCCAAAAGCAAAACCGACTGGTTAAATGTTTCTCTGAGGGGTGAGATAAGAGGATCAAACTCCCAGACTTATTAAAAACTGTCAATCTGGTAAAATTTTTATTAAAATAAAATTACTACATTCAGCTTGCACCATGCTCGTTTTCACAAATTTAACCATGGTGTTTGTACCATCAAAATATTCTGTGTCGCACAATGATATCTGCAAGAGAAGCTAATTATAGGTATGATGGAAACCTGGAATATTTGAGTCGTTTGGATTTTTCAGCTTTCAAACATGAATCTTAATAAAAATTCCATTTTTTTCACCAATGAAATTATGGTTAACGGCACAATATATTGTATGTGCGTCAATCATAAACTTATTGACAAAAGTTAATGATTTCTCCCTTTAGAGTTAAATATTTGAAGGTCTAAAAATTTTAGGTTTCGATTCGAAAGCTTTAATATAAGTGGTAACATTAGTTAAGGGGAGTAGATCGCAAAATTATATAAGGATATCATTTCAACTTCTTCACTCAATCGCTTGAAACTTCTTCATGAATTTCCTGTCTATATAATCCTTTATGATAAATGAGAGTCTTCCACTGAATATAAGCCACTTTTTCCGCAAAACCCCTTTACCACCGCCCATATTAAATATCAGCAGGTAATCGCCACCCGGGGAAAATACCTGAAGTGGTTCTCCCTCCAAAATGGCCATCAGGTTGTTGTATAAAACCGGATTTTGACGAACGGCATATACTCCCACCTTATCAAGAGGTTGGTCCTGAAAATAAATACAATCGCCCCCGCCAAACATTTCAGGATAGACTGTACTCTGTAGATGGGAATTGACCAACATACCGCCATCCGGTCCCGTAGGGACCCCGGATCTTTCAAATATGGTGTTCGGTTTCACACCCAT
>CP070768.1:1195509-1201954 GCA_020345745.1 Desulfobacterales bacterium | reverse complement strand
TAATTGGGTCGCAACTTGAAACGCTTAATTTAGGTAACATATACGGTTTAAGGATGTAAATACCCTACCAGGTGATCATGGCATGGTTATCAATTGGATACTTTTTATCCATCCCCTTTTCTTTTTCAACATCCAAATGGATAATTTGTACCCACTGTCTGTGTTCGTCTGGTAGGTATTAAACAACCGAGGTTTATAGATAATGTTAAATTTCAATATATTATGTCCTAAATAAATCTTTATAAACAACGTTGGCACGCGAATTGCTCATACAAAGAGCAAACAATATAAAAGAACAGAACATACTAAGGGGGGTGATCAGCAAAAACCGTGTTATGAAACCACGGGTTGCACCCTGCAGCGAGGGTGCAATCTCAAGGCCGGGCAAGACGTTAAGCGAACTGGTTTTTTCCCGGATACGAAATTCAAAACAATATAAACAAGACCTTTGATACATGGAGGAAAAAATGAGTAAACATATGACAAGAAAGACCATTGTGGCAGTAACGATACTCGCTATCGTTGGGTTCGGGACTTATGCGTTTGCCGGATGGGGCATGGATTACCACCGTTCTGGACGGGGACATCATGGCCCTGGATGGCACCACGGCGGTTGGGGAGGACCCGGATACGGATACATGATGGGTGACTTGAGTGATGATGAAATCGCAGCGATGGAAAAAGAAAGAAATTCCTTTATTGAAGCCACCGAAAACCTCAGACAAGATATTTATAGAAATGACCTTGAATTGAGAAGCGAACTCGCTAAGGAAAATCCGGATATCAAGAAGGCCGGAAAAATACAAAAAGAGATTTCTGATCTTGAAGCAAAGATCGAACAAAAGCGGATTGATCATATGATTAAAATGAAGAAGATCAACCCCAACATGGGCAAAGGATACGGATCTGGAAGAGGACGCGGCTACGGCGGTGGACCCTGCTGGCGATAACTCTTTTCTTCATTCCCCCACCTCCTTTCCATTCAGAGGGCGCCTATCGGCGCCCTCTGACCTTTAGCCCGGATATTTCATAAAAAATTTTCAGAATTTTTTTCTGTAATAATACCTTTAACTTAAAGTCAAAAAGCGACATGTTATCTGATCATACTATGCATAAAACACTCTAAGTGCTTCTGCCAGTTTTTAATTTTTTCATCATCCGCCATCTCTTTAATAAGTGCTCTTTTTTCCTAAACATCCAAACCCTTAAGCTTATCAAGATGACATCCTTTTGGATGCCTGCCATACGGACATTCGATGTTTATCAACAAATTATTTAGATCATTTTCGTTCATATGCTACCCTAAGACGATTTTTTTCAACGCAAGGTAACTACTTCAAATAAAAAGGGAATAAATAAAGATTAACAGGCGAATCAGGTTTGGTATAAATGAGGAGGTTTTATTTACTTGTTTTTTCCGGTTCATCCGGTTCAATCCAAGAAATTCCAGATTTATTTAAAATCAGTGTCCTGGGACTAGGGTCGTCTCCAAGGGTAGCATCATATACAACCACAAATGGTGCCGGATTCTTGGTAAACATATCGGAAAGCCTTCCCATAATATTGATATTTATTTTGCCTATTATGGTGCGTCCATCGAACATATGGACGGTGCATTTATACTCGTTAACCTCATAAAGTTTTTCTTCCATTTTTCCACCTATGCCTTGTTGATGAGTATTGGCCCGAATATTTCATGGACATTTTTCAGCAAATGTATTTTCCGAATATGGACGCAATGAAGCGCGTGAAAAATCAGGGTTAGGGGCCTTATAAATAGTTATTCTTCTTGGTCGGATAAGGGCAAAATCTTATAGATCACTTAAAGGTTCGTCGAACTTAACGCCGATTCCTGCCGAGTCGGTTCTAACGATTTTACCTGTGGTTCTGATTGGAGCTTCATAGCTTGGCAATTCAAACGTCATTGAAAGCGCTTTATTTTTTAAAAACGGTAGATCAGTTTCGATAAATGCGCCACTTTTGCTTACATTGTGAGTGAAAAACCTAAAGGGGAACTCATCAATTGTGAAGTCTATGTTAATTTTGTAAGGTTCCCTCGGGTGCTCTCTTCTTAAGGAGAATTTAGATTGTATATTTTTTTCCAACACTTTCAGCAGCTGTCGCCTATTGGGTTCTGATATATTCGTAATTATTTCAATAAGACGGGTGATTACTTCGCATGAACGAAGGTCATTATTATCTGCCATCGGTGGAATCCTTATGGTTACGCTTTTTTATATTTTTTTAGGCATTCCAAAGCCTATACCCGTAAGTCATCAGCAGTTTCATCCAGACCAATAGCCCATTTGGTAGCTATAAGCATATCTTCTCTAATTGATGTTGTTAATGGTTTTTGTTTCACCATGGAGATTCATATCAAATTATATTAATATTGCAAAGCAAAACAGCTACAAACATATAATTTTGCCATTTTTTCAACCATGCGATGACGCAGCTACTATTGAATGAAACTCCGGGATGCTGCAAATTCACAGAAAAATGAAACTCGTTTTTGAATCAATTGCTAGCTAAAGGGAGGTAGTCCAATGGACACAAAAGAATTTAGACATAAGCTCACCGCTATCCTCAGTACGGATGTCGAAGGCTAAAGTCGCCTCATAGGTGAAGACAAAGAAGCCACTATCCGAACAATAATGGCATACCGTGAGGTGGAATCTGAAGGAAGTCGCAGGCAAAGCGCTGGCCCGACGAACAGGAATCGCATAAAAGGCGTACTTGCCGGACATGGAGGCCGGTATCTTCAAAGTCCCCCTATAGTTCCCAAGAAAAAAGGGTAGCCGAATTTGCTACCCTTTTTATTTAGTATCCTTCATCAGGATTTTTTATTAAGTTTTATACTTGCATCTTAATAGAAAATACATGAGCTCATATCCTTTTAATAAAATTTACCCCTGTGGAAAAGGGTATATTCCAAATTTATCTAATTAAATCGAAATGCTCAACCACATGACCTTCATGAATGCTCCGCTGTCTATCCATAGAACTCTTCCACTGTGCTCTAAGTTTCGTCCAGTTTGGATACGGATCAGCCATGATCACAGCCTGTTGTTCTGCTGTGGGCCCTCTTTCTTGACCTTGGCATTTACCTTCGCTTGTACTATCTTTTTCTATTGTATAAGTCATTGGAGTAATCCTCCTTTCTAATAATCTGATTTTCCTAAAAAATAAACTGCAAATAAAGTTAGCCGCTTATTTAAAAGATAAAATAATCAACATTGAGCCTAAGTCAAGCATGCATTAATCTAATAATTCATTTATCCTTTCTTCGACATCAAAATAAGATGCGTTTAAATCATTCACCTTAAATTCTGTATTTAACTAATATCTCTGTGTGACGTTCAGTAGTAATTAATTAAGAGTGCCTCATGAAAAACGGGCTTATCAAAACCTTTGATATCTTTCCATAAACACAACCTGAAGCCAATTCTTGTCTATTGCATATATCGTAAATACAAAACCCACCTCTATGCTGATAAGTGGGGGGTTGAGATTATAGGAAAAGTGTAATCATACATTGATACTTCTGTTTGGTTTGAGTGAGACAAAGAAATGGTTTTTAGGTAATGCGGAACTTACAAAAGACCCATAGATGCTAACACACCATCAATTTGAGTAGTTGTCATAAGCCCTTTTTCATGTAAAATCTCACCTAAAGAGCGGCGTTTATCACCATCTAATTCTTCTGTAACCTGAGTTACTAGGGCCTCATAGGCCTGTTCAAAAGCAATGAATCCTTTTTTTATAGCTATCATACCAAAACGTTTGTCAAATTTTTCCATAGACATTTCAGATTCCTTTTGTTGAGGTATTTGATAGAAGAGTGGTTAGTAAATCAATTAAAAGCTCATAGATTCAATCACTTTATCAATCTGCACTTCTGTTATGTATTCTTTTACCAACAAAATTTCGCCTATTAGACGATGCTTTAAACCTTTTAGATCTTCAGCAAGCTGAATCTTCAACGCCTCGAATAACTGTTCTCGGCTAATGAATCCATTTTTTACGGCTGTAACACCAAAACGGTCATCAATCTTTTGTGTAGACATTTTTGGTATCCTTCCATTAAAATTACATTGAATTTTACACTGATTTCTTTTCCTTCTTTTTGTATTTTTTTAGAAGGTCTTGAATGGCCTCTTCAGTAAGTTTTGATATAGATTTTTCTGTATCTACGCTTAGATGCTTCAATTCTTTCTGAAGACGGTTGCTTATTCTGGTGGAAAACATTTTTTTTTGATCATTCATGGCTATTTATTAACATAAAATTTATGTTTTCAAAATAAAAAGTTTGACAAATGGAATAATTGAAAGTATACATGTATACATGTTGACATGCTTATTCTTAAGCCCAAATTTACAGTAAAATGAAAAACAATTACCAAAAATAGCGCTTGAAAGTACTCATAGTGGTAACGTTGTAGGCGGTTTATTGCTGGGGGCCGGGACACACCTTTAGGCGCTTCTGTTTTTGAAAGGAGTTTTGAATATCGGTAAGGAAAATTAACGGACCGCCTAAGCTCAGCTTGCTTGGCCTGGTTGAAAAAAGCCTGAGAAATATAGGTTATGCTAATTGACAATAAGATCAAACTATATGGAGAGAGGCTGGTCGAACTTTACTCCGATGCCATTTGGAGCGTTTCTTACAATATCACAGTTAACTTTGACAGGATAATCGGAGACGGTATGATCAAATTGAATGAAAAGACCATCTCTAACAAATCTGGGAAGATTAACTTCAACAAATAATCCACTTGCACTTATATTTGTAACGAGTCCTTTATAAGAACGACCATTGATTCTAACGAGTGCGGAAATGAAGGTATTTTTTCTGGGGTGTTCTCGCTTACAATTAAGTTTTGCTTGCTTCCATTTTTCTAAGCCTATTAGAAAATTTCTCATTTCTAATACGTGCATACTGTCAATAATATCAAATATACGGCGCTTGATCTCAGTGGATCTATCTATACGATCATTAATATTCATGACAGAGTCCTAATTGATAGAGTTGGTGGTTAATACGAGATAGGGAATCGAAAGAATGGCAATCCTAAATATCCATATCAAATTACAGACAAAATACAAGATAAAATTTGTGAAAGAAACGACCTTTTTGCCTGGAAGTTAAAAAGCCCGTGAAGGATCTATCTCCAGGGGCTGAAAGGAAGTGTAATTGGGGTGTTAATCTCACTCTTGCTTATATTATCGGCAAACAGACGAAAAACTTTAACATAAGCCCCGCGGGGTAGCTTGACGAAGCGAAAACCGGTCCTGAGTGTAACGCTCCAGGCTAAAAAGGGGGTCACAATGGATCGAGATACTTTCGAACGTGAAATGATGCGAGTTAAAACTATGATGAACATCCAAAACCGAGACTACTGGGCTGGGTATCAGCGCGGTTTGCTGCGTAAATACCACGGCGAAAAATTTGGAACCGACGACGAACACGAAAAGTGGATGTCAATGGCCGGCGATACCGACAAAGGCAGAGCTGATAGAGGACAGGGTTACAGGGATGGGTTCAATCAAGGCTAATACCCCCACGCGCGCGGGGAAAGAGGAAAGCATGGTAAAACCCAAAAAGAGCGAAAGGAGGGGCCTATGGATATAGTGTCTGAAAGCGACATAAAAAAGAAGATGTTAATGATGTTTATTTTTGGATTTATAATTGGTTTATTTTGGGGATACAAGGGAGAAGATCGTCCACATGATGTTTGGTTAGGTGAAAATGAATCTATTATGGTGGTTCAAAAACCCAGGAGTTTAATTTATCACTTTAGTCGTAATAGTGATGGAAGTTATAATTATGTTGGAACCCAGGAAGAAACCAAAAGTCCTTGAAAGTAGGTTAATATGGGAATGATCTACAAACGCGGTAACGTTTACTGGATTAAGTATTATCGAAACAGTAAACCTTACTATGAGTCAAGCAAGAGCAGAAAAGAAGCGGATGCCAAACGCTTACTTAAAAAACGTGAAGATGAAATCTCAGATGGTAAACTTCCAGGGATTAATTTCACCGTGTGATATTTGACGAACTTGCTGAGGGTTTTTCCATTGTTCCCATTTAGGACACACGACAAGCCGGAAAATACCGTTGACGTTGTAACATAGGCCAATATGAGGCTGAAAAATCAACGTAGACAATCGAGTGAATAGTCGAGGACGGACCACAGCAGGTAGGACTTTTAACCATTTTACCGAATAAAATGGTAGTTTCGTTTTATATCGTGTATAGACGATATCACAACTTCCGAGATTTCTTTTCGGATTCAAGATATATAGCAGATATTACAGATCTTCGATTGGCGATATTAAATCAAAATTGTTCAAAGTATCAACAGACTCATCCCTCTAGCGAACATCCGAAGATGCCCTTATCATCTATTATGACATATTCATTTCTTTCTTCGGGCGTGCCCTCAGG
>CP070768.1:1190417-1195409 GCA_020345745.1 Desulfobacterales bacterium | reverse complement strand
TAATAACATTCTGAGAACGCCCTGCCATATCCATGCTCAAAACAACAATATCGTGATCATCTTTTCTGTAGTGAATGGTCATATTGCCTCGCTCAAACCAGACCCAACTTAGCAACTTCTCAAAAGCAACTGGCAAAAGGGCTTCAGGTTTTTTATTTAGAGGCTAAACCCTTTCGATAATGGTCGCTATCCCCATGCCGCCACCGACACATAAAGTACACAGCCCGGTTTGCTTGTCTCTCCTTTCCAGTTCATCCAGCAATGTATTCAACAGCATCCCCCCGGTGATTCCAAGAGGATGTCCCATGGCAATGGCACCCCCGTTTACATTTACTTTATCAGGATCAACGCCTAAGTCTTGCATTGTTTTTAGGACGACCGATGAAAATGCTTCGTTGATTTCAAAAAGATCGATATCATTGATGGTCATGTTTGCTTTTTTCAATGCTTTTTTGGTCGCAGGAATGGGGCCGGTCAGCATAATTGTCGGCTCCTCTCCTATAACCGCCATGGATTTGAATTTCGCGCGCGGTTTAAGTCCCAACATCCTCCCTTTTTCTTTGCTGCCGATCAAAAATAACGCCGCGCCATCCACTATTCCCGAGGAATTGCCCGCGTGATGAACGTGATTAATTTTTTCCAGCCATGGATACTTTCTTAGCGCAGTATCATCAAAACCCATTTGCCCGGGAACAGCAAAGGATGGATTTAAATCCGCCATTGCTGCCAAAGACGCATCATCTCTGATCAATTCATCGTGATCTAATATAACGATCCCATTCATATCCTTTACCGGAATCATCGATTTATTAAAGTATCCCTCACGCGTGGCATGGGCCGCTTTTTGATGAGAAATCAACGCAAATCGATCGACATCCTCTCGGGTAAAGCCCTCTAAGGTAGCGATAAGATCCGCCGCAACGCCTTGAGGAATAAAAGAGATGGCGTTATTGACCTTGGGGTCCTGATACCATGCCCCGCCGTCAGATCCCATGGGCACTCTGGACATGGATTCCACGCCGCCGGCAACCACAAGATCTTCGATCCCGGCCATAATTTTAGCTGCACAGAGATGACAAGCCTCCAATCCCGATGCGCAAAAGCGGTTCAATGTTACCCCCGCAACTTTGACGTCCCATCCTGCATATAAGGCTGCGATTCTTGCAATGTTCGCACCCTGCTCACCGACAGGCGTCACACAACCCAAAACCACGTCTTCCACGTGCGAGGTGTCTAAATGGTTTCTTTCCTTTAACGATTTAAACACCGTCATAAGGAGCTCTATGGGAGAAACTTCATAGAGACTTCCTTTGGTTTTCCCTAAACCTCTTGGTGTCCGGACCGCATCAAAAATATAAGCATCCCTCATTTTATCTCCAAATACGCCTTAAATTTTTATAATATTAAGCTAAATCTTGAATAAAATCCCCAATCGCCAGATGCACTTTTTCTGCCCCATCACCCAGGAGAATGCCGTGACGGTCAAAATTAAAGAGAAGATAAGCCTTGTTTTCCGATCCTATGCGCTCGAATGCTCGCCTGGAACCGCTGGGTTTGACCACCGGATCGCCACGGGATTGAATCACCAGGGCGGGCGCATGTATGTTGTGCAATTTGACTTCCAGTGACTCCATAAACCGCTCGAGCTCCAATACACCGGATATCGGATTCCGAAAGTAATTGATATGGGGATTTTCGGGATTATTTTCTACAAATTCCATTTTAATCCCATCCAGCCGGGCTCTCTTCATCATGCGGTTCCATGCATCGACGGCCGGCACAAGCTTTGCGGAAAAATCTTTCAGTCTCAGTGGGGGACAAACGGCAAAAACACCTTTTATGTCAGGAATTCTAGCTGCCAGATCCAATGCCAGACCAGCCCCTGCTGAAAACCCTCCCGCCACAACCTTTCTGCAGATATTGCTGATGATAGCATAACCTGCATCAACCGATTCCACCCAATCCATATAATTCCTGGTGACAAGATCATCAGGCGAAGTGCCATGTCCTTTTAAACGAGGAACATAGACCCACAGTCCCCTGCGTCCTAAAAAGGCAGCGAGTTTTTTGACCTCAAGGGGGGCGGCCATGTATCCGTGAACAAGGACCACGCCCATATCTCGTGAGGTCCCTTTAACAAGAAACGGTTTGCCAACATCTTTTTTCTTGGACTCTCCGTCAACATAAAACGCCTGGTAGTCTTGGTTAAATTCATGCAGATCTTTTGCAATGAGATATCTAATAACCTTTCGCCTATGCAAAAAGCCTGGAAGCCAGGCGATACGTTTTATTTTTCGCTGCAGCAACGTCAATGGTTCCACTTCGTTTGCGATAACAGCCACCGGGTTATCGATCCGTATGCGATGAAAATCAAAAGGAGAAAAAAAGGTTGCGGCTTTATTGAATAGGGCCTTACCGACCCTTTTGACCACCCCTTTCTCCTCAGCCACGGTGATAAAGTCTTTAAACTTATTGAACCTATCGTCGGTTAAAAGGTGTATCTGATCTGAGGTGAGGCTGTCATGGAGGTACACTCCGGTCTTGGTAATGGGGTGCGTGGCAGCGAGAAATACCCTTCTTCTCAAATCCGCATCATTGATTTTTTTAAAGGGATAAAACTTGAGCATCGAGGCAAAAATGTGATCGTGGTTAACGGTGGTCATACGATATATATCAGACATATATCGCTCCATAATATTCAGCGCGCTTTTTCGCATGATGCGCCTTGAGGGAATAGGATCATCAAACCCAATGTTCGCTGTTGAGTGAATATCTCGTTGGATCGCAGCTTTTTGTAAAAATTTCTTTATTGTAATCGGCTTGCCAAATCGGATATCCATATCAACACCTGACAGCAGCATGGTACCCTCTGTCATCAGCTCTTCCACCATACGATCCGATATATTCTCCAGCAACCGCGCAGCAATGCTGCTGAGGACGTTCTCATGCGCCCTGAGCGGATAATATGTGATGTTTACAGGAACAAGATAGGTGTTGCGTTCAAGCACAGGTTCTGTGGAATCGATCTGAAAAAGCTGCAGCAACCGGTCGGCTTCATGAGGTGCTTTTTGAGCCATAATGCGCAGCCGTTGCCGGTAGAATTCTGCTCTAAGCGCAAGGGTAGCAGCTCCGGTGTGCGGCGGATGTTTACCACCGGCATAGGAGACCATAAAACGCCCTTTTTCAATGATCTTTTTGCTTTTGACCATGCGGCCTTCTGGAAATATTATCCATACCGCTTCGCCGGTTAAGAGGCTCTTTATAATCAAAAGATCTCTATCGGGGTTGCGGGTGGAAACCGCACCGACCTTATCCAAAAACAGACCGAGGGGACCGTCAAAAAGCTGGTCATCTGCCAGGGACCAGGCCGGAATATGCGTGATCTTGTGGATATGGTACGGCAGAAAAAGCGTCTCAATCCGTGTGAAATGGTTGATGACAAAGATAATAGACCCTTCAGGGATATTCTCTTGATCATGAATTTGAATCCTAGCCTTTAACAGGCCGGACAACGTTTTGACGGCAAGGCCAGTGGTGCGATAAGCAAAACGATTCATGATATGCTGGGTATTGTTTAGGTTTGAATTGATATTGACAGGATTACCAATTATAGTTAGATTATTATCTTTTAACCAAAAAATAAAGGATTTTCCGGAGGTCCGTCGTGTATTCAAAAATACTTATTCTTCGTTTCCCCAAGACCGAGGTAGAAAAACCCATTGTTTGTTACCTGGTCAAAGATTACGATCTTATCTTTAACATCCTCAATGCCGCAGTACTTCCAAGAAAAGAAGGAATCATGGTGCTGGAACTTTCCGGAACCAAAAAAAACTTCAAGGAAGGCGTGAAATACCTCAGGGAACAAGGGGTGCACGTTCAAAATGCGTCCCAAGAGGTAAAACGTACCATGAAAAAATGTACGCATTGTGGTGCCTGTACGGCAGTTTGTCCAACCAGTGCCCTTTTCATTCAGCGATCTGACATGAGTGTCGATTTTGATCAAAAAAAGTGCAGCGTATGTGAACTGTGTGTACCAGCCTGCCCAACCCGCGCCATGGAAGTCCGCCCTACCAACAAAGCCTTTTTTTAAATGAAGCCTTTATTAGCCATCGCTGTCAGTGGCGGTATCGATTCTCTTGTGGCTGCCTACCTGTTAAAAGAGCAGGGACACCACATTATCGGAATCCACTTTATCACCGGGTATGAACCCCAGGTAATTAACAACAACAATCATGCGCATTTATCAAGCGCTAGTGATACCCGACCGGATGCAGCGAATATGCATGCGCTTGACGTTGTCTCTCATATTTCGGATCAACTGGATATCGATGTAAAGCGAGTCGACTGCAGCACAGAATTCAAACATCAGGTCATCGATTACTTCATTCACACCTACCAGAGCGGTCAGACCCCAAATCCGTGCATGGTATGCAACCCATCGATAAAATATGGGGCGGTTTTTGATTTTGCCCGGACATTGGGCGCTGCAACAATGGCTACCGGTCATTACGCCAGGATACACAAAGAGGAAAACGGTCGATACCGTCTTTTAAAAGGTATTGATGCGAAAAAAGACCAATCTTACTTCCTCGCACGCATGTCTCAAAAACATCTGGCAAGCGCCTGTTTCCCTCTGGGGGAAATGACCAAATCCCAAGTTATACAACTGGCCAAACAACAAGGACTTGAGCCGGCAAAAAAACAAGAGAGCCAAGATATCTGCTTTATCAAAGGGAGAACCTACGGAGAATTCCTTGCCGCGCAACCCGGCTTTGAAAAAAAACCCGGCCCAATAGAAGACGTTGACGGCAACATATTAGGCCAGCATAAGGGTCTGCATCTTTTTACCATCGGCCAGCGGCGCGGTATCAACTGCCCTGCTGCTGAACCCTACTATGTGGTCGGTATCGATTCCAAGGAAAATCGTCTGAGCGTCGGCTTTAAAAAGGACCTGCTCACCCGCGAATGTAAGGTTAAAGATATAAACTGGAT
>CP070768.1:1182007-1190317 GCA_020345745.1 Desulfobacterales bacterium | reverse complement strand
TTTGGCATTGGATAAAAAAGACATGTCTATGACTCTCTTTATATTTATTATTAGAACCTATCTCAAAAATAATCTAAGTGCCCATGGCGGTGTTGCGAAACGGTTCAGAATGCTCACATACTACGTGTATGCTCCGCTTTCTCACCGCTTCGCGCCTTGCCCTGAACCCTAATCTTATTTTTGAAATAGGTTCTAATATAACCGCTAAATTCAAAAGGATGAGATAAATGAAATTTTATGGGAAGTCAATGTGATGTGTCGATGAAATTGGAAATAGTCCTTAAAGGGCTTAGCCTATGGTTTTTCATTCAGATCTAATTTATCAAGGGATTCAACCCTTTCGAGCAATGGTGGATGAGAATAGTTGAAACAGACGTAAAGCGGGTGAGGTGTAAGGTTGGAAAGATTTTCTCTGGCCATTTTCTTCAGTGCCTTTGACAATGGTTTTGCCGTTTTTAAAGCGTGTTGAGAATAGTCATCGGCTTCTCGTTCATATTTTCTTGAAAGCGCCATCCCGATAGGTGACAGAAAAAAGCTCAAAGGCCCCCAAAGGATACCGACCAGAAATAGACCAACATATTGCGGCATGATTGAAAAACCAAAAGTGGTATACATCACATCCCACACCAACAACTTTGATGCCAAATAAAAAAGCAATAGGGACACAAGACTGACAACGACAAGTTGCTTTTTAATGTGGTTTTTTTTCAAATGCCCGATTTCATGGGCTAAGATTGCCAGAATTTCCTCATGGTCGTGGCCTTGAATTAACGAGTCGAACAGGACGATCCGCTTTGCTTTCCCAAGTCCGGCAAGGTATGCATTGGTATGCCGGGTTCTTCTGGTTGCATCCATTTGGTATATGCCCGCAACGTTAATGCCTTCTCCTTTTGCCAGTTTTTCTATTCCGGTTTTCAGATCACCATCTTTAACCGGCGTAAACGTGTTGAAAATGGGTGCTATGACTGTTGGGTAGAGGATGGTCATGAGCAATTGAAACATCAATAGAACGATCCAGGCCCAAATCCACCAGGACGGCCCCGCGTATTTCAACATCAGCAAGAGCGCGGAAAGAAGAAAAGCTCCCAGAACGATCATGATAAGAAATGACTTGATGATATCGGCAAGCCAGATGGTCAACGTTTTCGTATTAAAACCGTATTTTTCCTCAAGAACAAAACTGTGATAATAGTCGAAAGGCAGACTGGCGATGGCTTCAACGAGACCCGGTACGCTGAAAAAAAGCAATCCGGCAAGCAAAAAATGTTGTTGGTTCACAGCTTCAGCTAGCCAAGGGAGAATGCCGGAGAGGATGATAAAAAGAAAAAACATTTTACCCATACCGCTTTCAACCCGTTTAAAACGGATATTATCTGTGGTGTATTGACTGATCTTTTTTAATTCGCCGGCATCGATCATACCTTCGAAGGCAGCGGGGACCTTTCGACCATGCTTTTCGAGATATTTAACATTTAGCCAGTCGATAAACACAGATAGGGCAAAACTTGTAACATAAATGGCGATATAGGCCGATAAATAAATATTAAATGGTATCATTTTCATTTAACGTCTATTTTATCCGGGTCCGTTGTTATAATCAAGTGACTCTTCTCTAAATTGGGTGTTTCAAATAGTGCATTCCATTAAAAAATATAATCATTTAATTGGATGGATAAACTCAATTTATTAAAAAGTCATGCTTGTTGGCTGAATATTTGCGACCAAAAGTGTTACTATTTGAAACCCTTTGGGCTTGTCGATTTTACTGATTCTACTGCGTTATGAGTCATTTGCAGTAGAATACAACGGCTGCATTCCTCGTACCTTGCATCTTAGGCAAGCTCGACAATCGCCCAAAATAGGCCTTACAAGTGCCCTATGAGGAATGGATTAGGTCCTTTAAACAATCAAAAATATTATAAAAAAATCACTATCCAGGGTAATATACAGCTTGCGCCATCAAACAAACTGTGATAATTTACTCATCTATGAAACAGTATGTTATTGATGAGCTTAGACCTCAGGATCACGAAACGGTTAAGACCTATTTGGATGAGAATTTTACCCCCTCTGATGTGGGTGGAATTTACTGGACACCGCTTGATCAGGATATTCTCACCAATGTCCAGGCAGAGCATGTCGATTGCCAACCGTTTTATTTTGCCATTGCTTTGGAACCGAAATTCATTGCCTTTGAGTTATTGGTACGTACAAAAAATAAAATGCGGTGCAGTTGTATGGGATACGCGACCGAGAAACAAAGAAACTGGCTTATCGAATTTGCCGACGCCATGTTCAATACACTTAAGATCAACATTTAAATGATACGAACGCTGTTCATCATTTTATGGACCATTCTGTTAACCGGGTTTTTTGCCACAGCAACGATATTCGCCTCTTTTATCAGCAGCAGCGGTGATACGCCGCATCGAGTCGCCAGAATGTGGGCAAACTGCCTTCTTCTAGTGAGTGGTATCAAGGTCTCTGTCAAAGGATACGCTAATATCGACCCCAAAAGATCGTACATTTACATGTCCAACCACTTGAGCAATTTTGATATTCCGGTCCTATTGGCCTTTCTTCCTGTTCAATTCAGATGGCTGGCAAAGGCTGAACTCTTTAAGATACCCGTTTTCGGGTACGCCATGAAAAGGGCCGGATATATTAGCATCAATCGTTCAGATCGAAAATCCGCTATAAAAAGTCTCCATCAAGCAGCGATAAATGTGCGGAATGGAACATCTATTTTAATCTTTCCCGAAGGCACCCGTAACTTGGAACACAACATCCAACCCTTCAAAAAGGGAGGATTCGTGTTAGCAGTCGATTCCGGCGTTCCCATCGTTCCCATTATCATTTATGGTACATGGAATATCATGTCAAAAGACCGAATCCTCATTCGATCTGGTAATGTTGTTCTAAACATTGCTGAGCCGATTGAGACCTCAGACTATTCCCGGAAAACCAAAGATGACCTTATGGAAAGTGTCAGACACGTCATGACCGAAACCTTTGAGGAAGCTGAAAAGGGCAGTCCGTTATGTTGAAAATAGTTCCACTGGGCGGGTTGGGAGAAATCGGCCTTAACATGATGGTTTTTGAATACCAAGATTCAGCGTTTGTCATTGATGCCGGACTCATGTTTCCAGAAGACTACATGCTCGGTGTCGATTATGTCATTCCCGACATGAACTACATAAAGCAGAATCGATCTAAATTTTTAGGTATTGTTTTAACTCACGCCCATGAAGATCATATTGGAGCGCTACCTTTTTTACTGAAAGAGATCAGTGTGCCGATTTTTGGAACCCCATTTACCATGAGCGTCGTTCGTAATAAGCTCGAAGAGCAAAACCTCTTTTTTGCAGCAGAATTGATGCATGAAATCATACCAAGAGAAAGACTTCGATTGGGGGTGTTTGATATTGAGTTTATCCGCGTATGTCACAGTGCGGTGGATGGGGTAGGTCTTGCCATCAAAACACCTGTAGGGATGGTTGTCCATACCGGCGATTTTAAAATCAGCCATACCTTTCTTGACCATATGGCAACCGATGTTAACAAATTTGCGCAGTGCGGGGAACAGGGTGTTCTCGCTTTGTTATCAGATTCTACAAACGTTGAAAAAGAAGGTTATACAGCCACGGACCAGGAGGTTGGAGAAACGCTGACAAGAATTACTGCAGGAAGAAAGGGGCGAATCATTGTCGGGCTCTTTGCTTCAAGCATTTCTCGGATACAACAGGTGATCGATATTGCCGAATCCGTCGGAAGAAAGGTCATTTTCAATGGCAGGAGTATTGAGACGAGTGTTAACATTGCCAAGGCACTTGGCTACATAAAGCTCCCTGAAGGGTTAGAAATTGATATCGAACAGGTAAATGACATCCCCGACGATCAGATCGCCATCATAACCACAGGCAGCCAGGGAGAACCGATGGCAGCCCTCGCCCGGATGGCTACAGGTACACATAAGCAGATTAAGATAAAACAAGAGGATACGGTTATCCTTTCTTCCAAATTTATCCCCGGAAATGAAAAAGCAATTGCCAAAATTATTAATGATCTTTATAGAAGAGGTGCTGATGTCATTTATGAGAAGATATCAGAAATTCATGTATCGGGTCATGCCTTTCAGGAAGAACTCAAACTCATGATCAGCCTCACAAAGCCGAAATACTTTATTCCGATCCATGGTGAGTATAGACATCTCACTCTTCATGCACGTCTGGCAGAGCAGGTCGGTATCCCTAAAGAAAATATTCTTCTTGCTGAAAACGGTCAAATCGTTGGGTTTGATAGCAATGGGGGAAGGATTGTCGACAGTTTTTTTACAGGGAAAGTGCTAATAGATGGGAAGGGGGTCGGTGATGTGGGAAGGAGTGTTCTTAAAGAGAGACGGAATCTATCGGAAGATGGCCTTGTAATCGTTAATATGGCTTTTGATGAAGAGACGGGAGTTATCGTTTATGGACCTGAAATTGTATCCCGAGGGTTTGTCTTCGAAACCGAAACCGGACATCTTTTGGAAGATGCCAAATGTGTGATCCTCGAAATCGTTGAAGAAATTGGCGCTGATGTTCCAGACCGTGTCAACGAGATCCGGCTAAGGATGCAAAGGGATTTAAGGAAATATTTTTCCTTTACCATCAGACGGCATCCGGTTATACTACCGTTTCTTTTAGAAGTCTAAAAGCCAAATTCAAAACGCTCGACTTCGTGTTTTGGTTATGAATATTTCTCGTTCATCCAATTTATTTAAGTGAGACCTTTGAATGCGTAGAGAAATTATTGGAATTTTATTGTTTTTTATTGTTATTTTAACGCTCATTAGTCTGTTATCTTTCAGCCCGACTGACCCTTCTATTCATAATGCCAAACCCACAGGGCAAATCCACAACCTTTTTGGTTTATTTGGGGCCCACCTGTCAGGCATTTTAATTGGCTTGTTTGGACTTGGTGCATTCTGGATTCCGATTATACTTCTCCTGACAAGTATCCATTTTTTTGGTGATCACTCGAGTAAAGCCATTATGTTGACCATTGGCGGAGGTATCCTTCTGGTTATCACAACAGGAAGCTTGCTGGCGTTTAAACAAAATCATTTTATTATTTTTGGCAGTAAATTTTCGTCCGGCGGCATCATCGGAATTCCCTTAAAGTCGTTTCTTGTCAAGTATTCCAATGTTACGGGAAGCGCTATCATATTGGTTATTTTTTGGATTATCGGTTTGATCATGTCCACCGGCTTTTCCCTTATACGATTCGGAAAGCGTTGCTGGAAGGCGATTCTTTTTGCTGCAGATAGATTGCGCACATTGCGTATCAAATGGAAAGAGCAAAGGGAAAAAACAAAAAAACATTCCAAGATGAAAAAGGGAAAAGCTAAAAAGCGAGAAAAGAAAATCAAGATTAAAACACCCAGCCCTAAACCGGTTAAAGAAGTCCCTTCCCCAAAGCAGGAGGTGTTCGCCTTCATGCGTGATGACAAAGGATTTCAACTGCCTTCGGTCAATTTTCTCGATGACTTTAAAGATACGCCTTCTTCCGCGGATGACGAAAATTTACGCATGCAGTCAAAACTTCTCGAAAAAAAGCTTGACGATTTTGGGGTCAGAGGAAAAGTGGTGACGGTACTTCCGGGCCCAGTGATTACGACATTTGAATATGAGCCTGCTCCTGGTGTAAAAATTAATAAAATCGTCAACCTCTCAGATGACCTTGCGCTTGCCCTACGTGCAACGAGTATAAGAATCGTGGCCCCTATTCCCGGTAAGGCAGTGATTGGTATTGAGTTGCCGAATGCTACCCGAGAACTGGTCAGGTTTAAAGGGATCATTGCCTCCAGTGTTTTTGAAAAATCGAAATCTAAACTTACCATCTGTCTGGGAAAGGATATTGTTGGCAATCCTGTCGTTGCGGAGCTCGACAAGATGCCGCACCTATTAATTGCCGGTGCAACCGGAACCGGCAAGAGTGTGGCCTTAAATGCCATGATATGCAGTTTGCTATATAAATCGACGCCTGCCGATGTAAAGCTTATTATGATCGACCCCAAAAGAATCGAGCTTTCGAGCTATGACGGCATACCGCATCTCATCACTCCAGTGGTCATCAATCTAAAAAAAGCGACCAATGCACTATTTTGGGCGGTGCAGGAAATGGAAAGAAGATATGAGCTGCTGTCGGAAAAGAAATCCAGAAATATAAAGCAATATAACCAAAAGGTTGACAGAGAAATTAAGGCAGGCCAAGGAGACGGCAAAGAGAAATTGCCCTTTGTTGTTATCATTATTGATGAGCTTGCCGACTTAATGATGGCCGCTTCTCGAGATGTGGAAGTTGCTTTGACACGTCTTGCGCAGATGGCAAGGGCCGCAGGAATTCACTTGATACTTGCAACACAAAGGCCTTCGGTGGATGTATTGACCGGAATCATCAAGGCGAATTTCCCCACTCGTCTTACCTTCCAGGTTTCTTCCAAAACCGATTCAAGAACGATTATCGATACCATTGGCGCAGAAAACCTTTTGGGAAATGGCGATATGCTTTTTTTGCCTCCTGGCACGGCCAAGCTGCAGCGTATTCACGGAGCATTTATATCAGAGGCAGAGCTTGCAAGGATTCTGGAATTTATAAAAAGACAGCAAAAACCAGAATACAACAAGTCTGTCGTTGACGTTCCTGTTAAGGATAAAGATGGTCCGGATGATCAAGAATATGATGAAAAGTATGACGAGGCTGTGGCGCTCATTACCAAAACAAGGCAGGCATCCATATCTATGATTCAGCGTCATCTTCGTATCGGTTATAACCGGGCAGCTCGCATTATAGAGGTGATGGAGAAAGAAGGGATCGTCGGGCCTTCTGACGGTGCCAAGCCCAGAGAGGTGCTGATACGAGGGTACGATGAAATACGTTAACATGACTTTCGACTCGAAACGGTTAGATGAAGTTAAGGGTTTTCTAGATACACAGGAAGGTATGGGTCTATATGAGGTTGCGCTGGAAGCCAGCAAGATGGGTCCCTGCCTTGAAATCGGAAGTTATTGCGGCAAATCGACCATCTATATCGGTGCCGCCTGTAAAAAGAATAACGGTATTCTCTTTTCAATCGATCATCATAGAGGTTCAGAAGAACAGCAACCCGGTGAGGCCTATTTTGACCCCGAACTTTATGACTCTGAAACCGGTCGTGTAGACACATTTAAAGAATTTAGAAAGACCATCGAGCAGGCCGGACTAGAGGATATCGTGGTTCCCATTGTATGCAGGTCTGAAGTAGCCGCACGCGTATGGGCGACACCCCTTAGCTTGGTTTTTATCGACGGCGGCCACACCTACGAAGCAGCATTCACAGATTACAACGCTTGGGCACGTCATATCATGCCGGGTGGCTACTTGTTGATCCATGATATCTTTAAGGATCCTGAAAAAGGCGGCCAGGCACCCTATCATGTTTACAAACTGGCCGTTGCGTCGGGACTTTTTAAAGAACTTTCTATGATTGATACCATGGGTGTGCTACAACGCTATGGTTGTGGGGATATGCCCGACGACTTACCAGGTGACTGAGACCTTTGAAAAACACCCTCTTTTGTCCAACCTCCGTGTTAGGCGCTCTTTTTTCTTAGGTAAACCACCGTGCTCTTTCCGATGATCGGATTCAGCAGATGATCAAACCAGCGGGTGAGACGCGGGTGCTTCATCATGTCCCATACCAGAAGGTCGTGATATTTGTTGACCAGACGACTATCTTTTTTTGAGGGGCCGACAAGACATTTCAGCCACCAATAGGGTGTATGGAGGCTATGGGCAGAATGAACTTTCCATGTTTTAGCACCAGCACTTTCTAGAAGATCGATAAGCGCCTGTTTTTTATATATGCGAACATGTCCGTCTTCGGTTTTGCGATATTCCTTGGAAAGGGTCCAACAGATACGTTCCGGGAAATAGCTTGGGACACTGACGACCATGTTTTTATCAGGCTTCAACACCCGAACAGCTTCGGTGACAGCGTTCTTGTGATCATCGATATGCTCCATAACTTCTGAACAAATCACCAGGTCAAAAGTGTCATCTTTGAAAGGGAGTTTAAGCATATCAGCCACGGAAACACCCCATATACTCCCGTCACAACCTTTCTGGTTCTGTTGTTCTTGCAACCTGCTTTTCGATTCTTTTACATCATCAGCGTTGATATCTACGCCGATTGCAATGACCTCTTTAAATCGAAACACCTTACAGGTATGCCTACCGGTTCCACAACCCAAATCGAGAATTCGATCGCCGGGATCAATTGCGAGCCGA
>CP070768.1:1178641-1181907 GCA_020345745.1 Desulfobacterales bacterium | reverse complement strand
GATCTGGGATATTTTAGCAAAGGGCAAATGGTAAAATCATTTGAGGAGGCTGCCTTTGCTTTATCTCCAGGCAAAGTGAGCGGTATTGTTGAGACCGAGTTTGGATACCATCTTATTAAAGTTATTGATAAAAAGCCTGAATCTATAATCGGATATGATCAGATAAAAGATAAGCTTCATAATTATCTAAAGCAGCAGAAAGTACAGGAAGAAGTCAATCTTTACATAGGAAATTTGAAAGGCAAAGCCAAGGTAGAGATATTTTTGGAGGAAAAGTCTTAGAGGGCTATACCTATATCCAAAAGAAATCCAGAGTGCCCACCATATGATCACAATTGTTGTCTATAGCTTCATTCACAACCCCAAACGCTGAGCCATCGTTAAAAAGGAGATATGGGCTGCCTCAAGATAAAGTTAAAACCCGATGTCATTATTCTTGATGTGAGTTTGCTTTAGAGGATTGGTGGGGTTGGTTCCTTGAATATGATAATAGATTGATTGGCTGTGGATGCTTGGTATGTAATTAATTTAAACCTCATAAAAGACCCATTGCTATTAGAACTTCGTCAATCTGCTCAACGGTTATATGCCCGTTATCAATTAAAATTTGACCTATTAAACGACGCTCGTTACCTGCCAACTCTTCCGCTATTTGAATCTTCAAAGCTTCAAGAAGTTCTTCTTGTGCAATAAATCTTTTTTCTATAGCAATAGTG
This sequence comes from Desulfobacterales bacterium, assembly GCA_020345745.1. Taxonomy (GTDB): domain Bacteria; phylum Desulfobacterota; class Desulfobacteria; order Desulfobacterales; family UBA11574. The sequence continues at coordinate 1,181,191 of CP070768.1, read as the reverse complement.
CCAAAACGCTTGTCAATTTTTTGCGTCGACATGTTTTTGTCCTTTAATGGTGCATTTACACATCAGATATAATTTCATCGAATTTTACACCGACTCCTTCAGGATCAATCCGCTCTATCGTACCTGTGATATTGATAGGGTCTTTGACTCCAGACAAAGGAAAAATCAGAGACAGTTCTTGATGTATTCGAAATGGATATGCGGTTTTGATGTAAGCGCCTTCGTTGCTTATATTTTGCATGAATTCCTTAAAAGAAATATCATGAAGGGAGGTGTCCGATAGGGTAGCATCCCGGGTTGTAATACTTGTTTCGATCTTTGTGGATTTTCTAGCATGCTTTCTCCTATCCTGAGCTTTGAAGTTGAGCCTGCTTTCCAATTCATCCACGAGTTTAAGTATATCATCGTACGACAATTTGGAAATTAGCTCAAACAGGCGATGGCGTACATCGTCAACTTCAGAATTAATATTCGTCATAGGGGGCAGCATTATTTATTGTCTTTCTTCTCGTACTTTTTTAGAACGTCTTGCATGGCTTCTTCCAGCAGGTCGTTTAGAGGTCGTTCTAAGTCAATAGCGAGCTTTTTAACTTCTTTTTGGAGATCGCTTTCTATGCTTGTTGTCATGTTTTTTCGTGCCATGAATAATCTTTACTATATTCATATATTCAAATCAATAAAAAAAGGTTGAGGTAATATTTATATAAATATATAAATAAATTAATGTTGCATGACATAAGCTCCAATCGCAGAAAAATTAAAAGCCCTTGGGAACCGGATGTTCCAAGGGCTTAAAGAAGTTGTGCCTCCGGGGAGCCGGAACCGGAGGGCTTGTACTTTTTAGGCTCCTATGGGGATACAAAAGTAAAAATGTCTTTTTCATCCATGTTATCGACAAATAGTCTGAAAAACTTAAATAGAAAATAGAACTGCAAGCGGCTATCAATCTTTTGCGACCCTAATGGGTGATTGTTCACATGAAAACAATAAAAAGAAGCCCTTGGAGAGGCATCAGACTCCAAGGGCTAAGGAAGAGAGTAAAGAATGGAGGATTATAATAAATGCCGACCATGCTCCTGACATTGGTCGTATGGTAAATATAATACCACAGGGTAGTATGTCAAGAATTTTATTCAACAATTGAATTTTATTCAGGAAGCTTATAAAATAAATTACCCTGCGGCTTGCTGGTGAGTGATTCATGGTATTGCTTTATCTAATCGCAAATGGATTACCCTCGTAGCTTCGGATGAATTGCAAAGCCCCAATCGATATGATATGCATGATGGCAAGAGACCTTTGAAAAACGTCCTCTTTTACCCAATTTCTGCATCAGACTCAGATTTTAATCATCGAAAAACCCCATGTTTCCATGTGGTTAGGACTTTCGTCTTGTTTGAACTTGGGCAAAATTGAACATTTTTCAAAGGTTACGACCTAAGATGGATTAAGAAGATTTAATTCTGGTCAACAGCGGGGGATCTCTATCATGGAAGCTTATTTAGGTGAATTTTGGATTTTTAAACTGGCTGCTTTGGCAGGGGCGGCGTACCTCATTTTTGTGTTTATTAAAGATCGTTGGGGCAATAAAGGTTAATGGTCGACGTTTAAACGTTCTGACCGGATAGCTAGAATATGGATGTACTAAAAAAAGAAGCCCCCTAGGTCGGCTAGCCTCGGAGGCTTGAAAGAAGGTTGATGAGGAACATTATGGGCTAAACGTTCGAACCCATAATGCCAATACCAAAATAACACTACAAAGTGGTATGTTAAGGATTATTTTTATTGCTTTTTGTTAACCTATCCAGCTATCTTTTCCATTGGTCCTCTCGCTGCTTCAGCGATATTTCATGAAAATCTTTTGGTTTAAGAAGAAAACGTTCGGAGAGCAAAGGACAACATGAAATAAGTTGTCATTTTTTTGCTTAACTTGATTGTTTAATTATATGAAATAAATTTGCTGCAAAAAATTTCATGACATATCCGGGTGAAACCACAGTAAGGGACCCAAGATGTGGATACTCTCTCAACGTTGACTATAATAAGTTCAAAGGCTCATTGAACTTTACACCGATCCCATCCGAATCGATCCTGGCGACCTCACCGCTAACGGCGATGTCTTTTTTGGTATGCGGAAGCGAGAATGTGAGTGAGATCTGCTGGCCGATAAAAAAGTTGCCATCGGTCTGAATAAAAACACCACCGTTGCTAATATCCTTTATAAATTCAGAAAAAAGGATGCCTTTGGTTAAACACTCTGCCGAAATAAAAGATGGCCTCCGAGGATGTCCTCTCATTTCTGTGAGTCTAAACGTATGCCAATCTTCTAATTGCGCCCAAAGTTTGCGTAGGTTGGGTTCAGGTAACACGGCAATAATTATGGATAAGAGTTTTTTATTTTCAGCTTCGGATTGATTGTCAAACAATATGGACGGAAGTCTTTGCCTATCGATTTCCGGCATATCATTGATATTCTGTAATATACGCGATTTTACTTCATGTACGCTAAGTTCATTCCCGGTGTCAGTCACTGAAACGCTCCTTTATTAT
>CP070768.1:1175953-1178541 GCA_020345745.1 Desulfobacterales bacterium | reverse complement strand
TTCCTGTGGGGTGCTGATATCTATGATGACCAAATTTTTGCCTTTCCTGTTGTTTGATATCATTTCCCATGCTTCGGCAGGAAAGATATCCTCAGACAACTGAACTTTTGTGTTTTTAACTGAAGCGTACATGTGTTTTTCCTCCTTTTTATCTCTACAGACGGGATAGAGAAGAAAAAGGATACACATGAAGTCATTTTTTTGGATAGATACAAAAAAGAGATCGTATTATGTGTGGAACATGAGAGTGTTATTTCGATAAATAGGCTATCAGAACCATTTAATCGGGGATCTTTGGTAATATCGGGGATTGCTTTCTGTCGCAGGCAAGAATGTCCTGTTCGCTATGGTAGAAAGTGCAGCCATCATTCAATTCTTTTTTTAACTTTTCTCTTGCACGGTGGAGTCTTATCTTTACAGCATCAAGTGAAACCTGAAGGATATTAGCTATCTCTTTGTTTTTAAATCCCTCAAGTTCGCTTAGCAATATAACAGTCTTATAATCGGAAGGAAGCCTGTCGATAAACTCTCTTACACATTCGCTCATCTCCTTGCGAATGACTGTCTGGTCGATGTGCGTTTTCGTATGGCCGGTCCAGACATTCCTATCTTCAGTCCTTGTGTCCTCGTCAAGGCTGGTATGCTCGGATGAACGTCGAAATGAAGGAGATCTCATTCTATCAATAGCAGTGTTGGTAGCGATACGGTATAACCATGTCGAAAGCTTTGATTCACCCTTGAAACTCTTTAAACCCCGGCTCGCTTTCTCGAAAACTTCCTGTGCTATGTCCTCAGCCTCCTGTTGATCTGTCAGCCGGGATAAATAATGGAGTATTTTCGGTTTAAATTCTTCGTAAATTTGGCTGAAGTCAATCTCACTGCTCATTATCAATCACCTTTAACAAAAATACTCATCTAAAGTTTTTCAGATTGGCTAATTTTTGGTTTCAGAAATAATAAGCCATCTCCAGCCGCATAAAATCGTCATCTCGTATATTATAAAGGAGGTCGTCTTCAGGCGGATCAATTAAGGCCCGAGCTTCAATGGAAAGTCGCCAGTTATCGCCGAAACGGCGGCTGGCCTCAAGGCCTATAGTATGGGAGGAACTTTTTAGATCCTGACTAAACCAAGCCAAAAGCTCTGAACTGGCGGCATCGTTTACAGTCAGGCGCAACCCGAACATGACATCGTTTTCAAAAGGAGTAGCAGCCTTGTCGCCGCGTTCATCATAAGCCCATTCATTTAATACACCAAGATCCATGTGGGTTTCGGCTATACCTATAAACGTGTATTCAAAACCACCTACAGCAGCAAAAAAGGCCTCACCCTGGCCGGTTCGATAAAGAGCTTCCAGTTTCCACAACCATTCCCCCAGCACTATCTGTAGATCAAGTCCAGTCTGGTTGATTTGTTCATAGAAGGGGATAAGAATTGCTTGACTATTTTCGTCGAGACCACTAAGAAGTGTCGGTTCGCGCCCTGTGCCATTGAAATTGTATATGCCGAAATCCCAGTTCCCTATTGAATGGCTGTACCTTAAAGCGAAATCTACGTGTTGTTCTTCGTCAGCACTTTCATACACTGCATTATCCGTGTCCACCACCGGGTTCAACCTTAAACGTCCTTCACGGCCCGGGAAGGTTCGCTCTCGGAAATAGGGCAATACGAAAAAATCAAAAACACCCCAATTTCTGGGAATAGAAAGGTTTATCATAGGTTGGCCGAGTTTATCCTCGCCGTCGATATCTTCAACAAGATCGGTCTGGTTTATAATATCCACCAGGTGGACAAACTCAGTCACTCCCCAAAACACTTTTCCGATACCAACGCGCAGTTCCCATAGATCATTGAGCCACAAGTAGTTTAACTCACGGATGTCAAAATGAGTTCTTTCGGAGTCAGCGCTGTCGATCCTTGCAAAGGGGACAAAGATGAAGCTGGAGCCGTTCTCCCATTCGTGGTAATACTCCGGCTGGATGGCAAGTGATGCGTTATTCTTCTTTTGGCCAGGATATAAGGGATCGTGCAGGAAAAACCTGCCCTCTGCAGCCACGTATCCAGAAAAATCATGGGCCAGAGATAGAGGCGCGCACGCTATACATTGGATCAATGCAAAGGCCGCCATCGAAAATAATGTTTTTAACTTTCTATCCTGGCCAAATATTAACAATGGTTTATTGAATGTTATTATCATGTTATCTTCTTCTGGTTCCCGACATCTGTTTTCTTACCTTGCCCTCTTAAGGCTGTTTTTGTTGAAGTCACGGTCTTTAAGCCCAGTGCGAAACTTGTAGTTTTTAAAAAGAAGCTGGGTGCTTTTACCCGTTTGATGATTGACCATATACATCTCATCAGCACGCCAGTACCTGTCCAGATACTTTTTGTAACCAGTGAAGGTGAGAGTTTTTAAATGTGAGTTTTTTCTGTCAATATAGTCAACCTTCAATGTACGATATTCATTCTTGTCTATCCAGGTTAACTGTCGTGTATAACCGGAATTTTCTTTATCAACCGGGTAAAATTCAACAACAAAGCATTGCCGGTCATCATAAATTTCATCGCGGATCCATTTATAGGTGTATTTCTC
>CP070768.1:1171680-1175853 GCA_020345745.1 Desulfobacterales bacterium | reverse complement strand
TCCTAATCGCAAAAAAAGATGCGATTTGTTATAGGTGGTTAAGGCCATTAACAACCCTTTAACAACAGGAGGTGCTCAATGGAACTATACGCCGGATTAGATCTTCATTCAAGAAATACTTACATCGGCATTATGGACAAAGCGTTTAACCGGGTGTTCAAAAAAAGAGTTCCCAATCATTTTGAACACATCTTACAGACATTAGATCCTTTTAAAGACCAGATCAAAGGTTTTGTGGTTGAGTCTACCTTCAACTGGTACTGGCTGGTGGACGGCCTTATGGATGCAGGATATTCATCTACCCATTTGGGTCGAAGACATAATGAACGATTCAGAAGATATTACAACCGAAAAGTTGCTTAGGCAAATACCAGCCTTGCAACGCAAGCGCTTGGCAATAAACTGGCTCGTATCTGTTATTACATCATGAAAGATCAGATTCCTTTCCGAGAGGAACTGTGCAGATCAACTAAAGATCCACGCCAAAACACTTGAAAGCTGTTTTCTAGCACATCGGATTATTGTGATATTATTAATTCCAGAAAGACAGGCTTAAATTGTAGTGTTACGCTGCTTTCAATAGACTTAAAAGTGCACTTAGACCTGATTCAACGGTATCGGAAATTGCAATGGCATCTTCAAAGCAATTCCCTTCAAAAACCTCTCTAACGTATGCGTTTAAAGAGCATAAAACGACTTTTCCGCCTTTTCGCTCTATATCTTTTGCGGCATTTAAAATCACACGCAGCACTGAACTTCTGAGGTAATTTAAGGCACCTAAATCCAAGAGTAGGTTCCTATTATCACCTTCGACAATTTCCTTGATCGCTACTTCAAACTCATGGGTAAGTTGAGTTTCCGCCCGACCTTTTACAGTGACATAGGCAATACCATCTATTTCATTTTGAATAATTTTCATTAGCTTACTTCTTTCTTTATAGTTTTTGCCAGGCCAGTCACGATTACTTTATCCAAGGTTATCTTTATAGCTTGCGAATATGATGGGTTGTATCTGTTTTTATATAGCTTTTACTCATCTATTAGCCCTTCGTTAAATTTTATCGGCCTTTTTAAACAGAAACTTGAATTGTATCAGATATGATGTCCTGATTGCGTATGATTGTTCATAGCGCCGCACTGAATTATGTTTATCCATGCATATAAAAATGTGCAAATTACCAACCCGCAGGATCGAGTCAATCCTCCAGACTCAATCCTGAATCCTTGTATATCAGACCATCAGAACTAAAAACCTTATCATCCATCCTTTTGGCATGAGTCTTTTATTAATGTAATGAGAAAACAGGAGGATTTCATCATGCAGGAAGGGCTAATTTGCGGAAAAAATGGGATTTTTATTAAAGATCAGGTATAATATGGCAGTTCCACATCGCATTCCACATCAACGACACCATTGATTTTGTGCGCAATATCGAGTATCTGTCGGGTCAAACCCTCTTGAATGGTTGAAAAAATCTTCTTCTGTAAAGCCGGGCTTGATTGCCCGGTTTTGCGGAGCTTTTGCCCTGCAACTTTGATATGAACATGACCGCCATTTGAACTGATCTTGGCTTCACATATTTCCAGAAGTGCCGCTTTGAGGTGGCTGACAATGGCCAGATCGTTAATCATTTTTTTTCTTTCCGCAGTCATTTCATAGTTGCTGCTTTGCGCGGCGGTGCAAATGAGTATGCAGGCGTCCTGGATCTTCAATTGGTCGATATGGATAATAATATCATATAGTCGGGGATCACTCAAATCCATTTTGTACAGATAGCGCGTCCAGTCGGTCCGGTGCTTATCTTCGCTTTCAATAAACTTTAAGGCCTGATTTCTTGATATGTTTTGCCGCTGTCGCATCATAGCAGCGCGCGCTTCAATTTCAGCCATTATCCTTATTTTTAGGACTTTAGGGATTTCTGCAAGTAAAAGATGACCGGCATGGCCGTGATAAACTACATTGTCCTTCTTTACCCGCTCCAGAAGCGCTGCCTTTATATACGCCAGATATTTTTCCCGTCCGTTGGTGATTCGTTCTAGGATGTTGGGCGCATCGTGAATCGATTTGATCAGCTTTCGTTCTGAAACATCAAACAATTGGGCCGCATCGACCAAAACCTCGCGGCTCAAGCACTCATATCCCAGCATGTGTGCCACTTTTTCAGCGATCTCCTGGCCGTGGCTGAAACATCCCCTTGAAATGGTTAAAATTGCCATTTTAAATATTCCTTATCGAAATAACGAAAACACGAAGGCTCATAAAAAAACCTTCTTTGTGTTTCTGCAGGTTATCCGTGGTTGAAATAATTAGCCGACCACACCAACTCTTACCTACTCAAAAATAAACAGGACAATAGAAAAAACCAAAACAATCATTGTCAAGGCCATCTCAAGTGTCATCAGAAGCCATTTCTTTCTGTATATTTATCGTTACCCGCTGTACTTGACTGCAAATTTAGGCTTATCGTAAGTGGTCATTTCTCTTTGTTCTTTTTGTTTTCATGTCTGAACTTAAAGCATAACCAGAAGAAAAAACCTACCAGTATCAGACAAAAAATGAAGTGTGCATCCATTTCCTCCTCCCTGTTTTTTTTAAAACCAAAAAGAAAAGGGATTCCCAGACGATTTTCTCATCTTCGACCACCATGATGAATTGATGCGACATCGCAAATTCAAAAATCTTTCCCCCATTTTCAAGTTGCAAAAAAGAATTCATGAAATATCTGGAACCTCAATCTTTTCGGCAGGAAAACTGAAAACAAACGATGTTCCTTTTTATGACAGAGCCCTAAAAGGGAGAGAGTCATTGCCGTAAAATCACCAATTATAAACACCTTAAACGAGCGGCACTACTGTCATGAGCCCATGTAATATTGCTTACATAATGCAATAAGGACAAACCCTTTAAAAAAGATTTGTCCTTATTGAAAAAACGATATCTAAAATCTATAGGCCACTGATCATTGAATCTTAAAAGCAGCCTTTAGTTCCATGTTGCTAATACTGAACTAATCTTTTTAAGTATTTTGCCATGGTTACAGTATTTTGAGCTTCGCCTGGTGTGGGTGGTATGCTCTTAAAACCTGTTTTTTTTATATAGTCAGCTAATATTTTTCGCATTTCTTCTGAATCACAGACGGCCATTTTGTCGATAGTGTCAAAACCAGCTTCATGGTATAGACGTGCTCGAACCTTTTTATGTCCACCTATCCTGGCCTGATCGGAAAGTTTGACAAGTTCTAAAACATTTTCAAGAGGGATACCTGTGTTTCGGGATAGCTCCTTTCTTTTCTGTTTATTCAAGCCCGCATAAAGCATATCTTTAGCGGTTTTAATCCCCGCTTTTTCTCCAAAAATTCGATAAACCCTTTCTTATTCAATTTAACTCTCCGTATTTTTGTCCTGATATCTGCCTCAATACTTTATAAGCTATGAATAAATCTAAAATTTGAAGGTCCTTTGCCAAAAAGTAAATATCGGTTGATTACCTACACATTGATATTACCTCACGAAAATCGGACTTGTCAAACCCTGTGATAACTTGCCATGAACACCGGTTGAAGCCGGATATCATTAATTACATCAATGAATTAAACCATTAAAATTATGGGACCACAGCATATGAGAGTTTTATAGAAAGGTCTTTTTATTTGATAGGTTTATTTTTCCGCTGTGCAAGTTGGGGCATTGAGTGAGATGTAACAATATACAAGCCATAACTTAAGTCTCGGAATACTTAATGATCTAATTTGGTATCCATACACTATTCCTCCTAACTATTTATACTCTCTTGGACTTCTCTTGAATCTAGCTTGTAGGGCTGTCCCTTCTAGTCTGAAACGGTAGGCACGGCACTTCGATCAAAGGGATTCGTTCGAACTGCAAGAGAGAATAGAAAAGGAAAATTACGCTTGAGAAAGATCATGTAAAGAACCCATTCCCGCACAATCAGTCCATATACCCTCTCTATATCTCCAGCCAGATGGCGCAAGTCTGCTTCGGGCGTCGACTCGAGGTCGTCTCGATATGACAGTTCTTCGGAGAGGTGGAAGACAGCACGCAGAAGCTGCGTGAAGTTCTCATGCTCCAAGAGGTTCGGGTTCTCGATCAGTCGCATCAAGAAATCCACATGGGGATAAAGAAAGGCTTTCAGCTCGACAAGTTGAAACCCGT
>CP070768.1:1168676-1171580 GCA_020345745.1 Desulfobacterales bacterium | reverse complement strand
GATACCTCAATCCACAATCTGAATTGGAACGAGTTGAAAATCATCCCGTGATCTATTCTTTCTGAATTAAGTTTTTATCTGACAGAGCATCAACACTGTAAGCTCTTATAAGTCTATTAAGTCCTTTCACATTAATTTTTCCGTGTTCCGAACAAGAAATGTCATCACTAACAAGAGCCCAAGTGGTGTGGCTAATAAAGATCCCTCCCGGTGTGCAAGTCTGTTCCAACCTCGCAGCAATATTGGTTTGCATGCCCATAGCCGTGTATTCTTTTCTCTCAGATGATCCATAACCACCAACTGTTGCCATACCTGTGTTTATTCCACACCTTATTTGTAAAACTTCATCAATGCCTTGCTTAAACCATCTCTTGTTCAGTGCGCTCATTTTGCGTTGCATATCAATCGCCATTTTTACACATCGAATAGCATGATCCCTATCACTGGTACTTTTAGGTGCTCCAAAAATGACATATAATCCATCACCAATCACCTGAGCGAGAGTACCCCTGTATTTGTTTATGATAGTGTTCATTTCTGTTAGATATTCATTTAAAACCTTGGCCATGTCCTCTGGTTCCAACGTATCAGTGATGCTCGTAAAATCTTTAATATCAGAAAAAAACAAAGTTAATTTTTTCCTATTATGTTTCCAAATCTGATCAATCTCTCCATCTGATATTGTATCTACTAATTGTGGTGCTACATATTTAGAGAGCAACCTGTAGGCTTTCTCCACCTTGCCTTGCTCTTCACGTAGAGCAGCTTCGGCTTTTTTGCTTTCTGAAATGTCACGAACGGTTTCGATTGCTCCGGCCGGATTTCCATCGGAGTCATATAGGGCTCGCGCAGAAGAAGCTAAATATATGCCTGATTCTCCAAGCCGAGGGATAAAAACTTCTTCCGATATTAAATCGTCTCCGGATTTCTTCAAAGATGTATATTTATTTTTATAACGATCATCCCAGTTTTGAACCAAGTCAATCAGGATAGGCCGTCTTTCACCGTAGAAAGGGATGGAATATTCATAATCGCCTTTACCAAGAATATTATTAGCTTTAATCCCGGTAAGCTTCTCGGTGGCACGATTCCAGGCTACAACACGACCAAGGTTATTCACAACCCAAGTAGGATCTGGTAAGAAGTCGATAATTTCTTCCAAGCGACGTCTTGAATTCTTGAGTGCCTCTTCGGCCTTCTTGCGTTCGGTAATGTCACGGATAATCCCCCTAAAACCAATGGGAATATCTTTTTCATTGATCATTAAGGCTGCCGAGGCTTCCACAGATATACTGTATCCATTTGGATTATCAATTACCCATTCCAATTCTGTAGCTGCCTTGCCTGTATCAAGCACCTTTTTATAAGATTTCCTTAAACTCCGCGCGTTCTCCTTTTCACAAAAATCTTCGTAATTTTTTCCAATTATTTTTTTTGTGGTCATACCCAGAATTTTTGCGCTTATTTCCGTACACCAGACAACATTGCCAGCCAAATCAAGTTCATAATAGCCAGCCTCAACACTATCAAGTATTGTACGGTACTTTTCTTCGCTTTTACGCAAAGCGTCCACACTTTCATTTAGAGTTGCCATCATGAAATCAAATGATTTGGTTAGCCGGTCAATTTCGTTGCCATGTCCAGTATATGTATAAGTGCCTGAGAAGTCATTTATCATTATTTGGGTTTTGGTCTCCAAGCTTCTAAGCGGTCTTACAACAAAATAGATCAACCAGAACACACATGCCAGAACCAGCCCAACTATTGTCAATAACATCCACCACAGGTTTCTACGTTCTTTTTGTAATTGCTCAAAGCTTTTGCTTATGTCTTGTTGAATAATGAGACAAAATGTTTTGTCCGCTATTTTTAGTCTAGAATAAATTGTGGAAATCGGTAGAAAATCAGCATGATGATAGATTGATTGTCCAGTCTTGACACTTTGCAATATTGAATTTGAATCTATTAATTCTGAATAATCCTTCGTTGCTGAACTGGCGAGAAGATTGCCATCTCCGTGGGAAAAAGATAAATGTGCCCCAACGGAATCTGCAATCTGATTGGCAAATTTATCGCCAATTTTTATACCAACGATAACTGTTCCATGAAGGTCTGCAAGCAGCGGCCAGTAAATTGGTGCTATTGCACGAATCGCCCACCCTTCAGGTCCATCCTCTGCTTTTATTGATAACCGACCGTTGAGTGCCTCTTGCACACCTGGCACTGCATAATACCCCTCAGTGTTTGCTGTATCTGTCTTGACAACATTGCCTTCGAGATCGGTTATAAGGAGTAAATCGACATTGAGAGTTGGGAAGAGACCGGTAACTACATCGTTGACGGGGTTAGAATATCCTGATGCACTAAAGTATGCTAAGCTCTCTGATAACTCTTTATTCTCTTGAAGTGTTTTGGCAAGAGCCTGAAGTGCTTTAACATGGTTTTCGATAATGGCATTGATTGTAAATCTAATACTTTCTGATTTCTCATTCTCTTTTTCAGTTTGGATACGCTCAAGTGACCTTACATTGACATTATAAGCTATAATCGCAATACTTGCCGATACACATAGAAAAAGTGCAATAATAGGTAAAATAATCGTATTATTTAATTTAAATTTCATACTGATACTATTAGTAATCGTCGATTATTTCATTGACCAATTTATTAAATTCTCATTTTGGCCCCTTTAAGCAAAGCGAATTTTCTTATATCTTTTTTAAAACTGGTATAGGCGTCATGCACCCTGCGAGAGATTGCATCGCGGGAGGCTTCCTCTTCTAAAACCTTGACAGACAGAACTTCCAGTTCTTTAAGAACTGCTTGAGGAAAAAGGCGAAGCTGGACTTTTCTATCTTTGACAATCTTAAGCATTGCGCCGGTATTGAAAAATTCATACTCGGT
>CP070768.1:1162252-1168576 GCA_020345745.1 Desulfobacterales bacterium | reverse complement strand
TTTTACAATATATAAGGAAATCGTTTTGACAATTCATTGGATACATTGTAATTAAAAACCGCGGCAGTCGAGGGCAAGTTATAATCATTATTCCCGAAAAATATTAAATCATCTGAAACCAAAGCCTATCCCAAGTAAACTGGCAACGATATTAAATTAATTCTAATCTTTTATTTATGGGCAATTATCAATCTATTAAAGAAGAGCTATTACAGGTTAACCAGGACATTTTAAAGCTGTTTCAAGAAGCAGCGTTAATAACTGGAAAGACGGACAACTCATTTTCCGACTGGAAGAACACCTGCAACAAGATCCAACAGCAATTGTCAGAAGAGATGATCCGCGTTGCCGTCGTGGGACCCATTAAATCAGGGAAAAGCACATTCATAAATTCTGTTTTAAAGGGCGATTATTTAAAAAGAGGGGCGGGAGTTGTTACATCGATTGTTACCAGGGTACGCAAAGGAAAACTTCTTAAAGCAAAGCTTTTTTTAAAATCATGGGATGAAGTGAACACTGAAGTGGACCAGGCCTTGGTCCTTTTTCCATCTTTGAACTGGCGAACAGAAAGGGACAGGTTTGATATCAGACGAAAAAAGGAGCGTGTCGAGCTTAAACAGGCACTTGACACCCTTACTACAGATCAGCTGATTACGAAGAATAGCCGTACCGCGAATAGTGTTCTATTATCGTCCTATCTTAAAGGATACGATGTTGTTAAAGATTTAATGTCCACACACGCTTTGATAAACAGGTATGATCCAGGTCAATTTGAAAAGCACTGGAGTTTCGTCGGTAATGAATATATGGCGGTCTATCTGAAAGACATTGAGTTGCAGATCGATTCAAATGGCATTGACACCAATATCGAACTTGCAGACTGCCAGGGCAGCGATTCCTCTAATCCTCTTCATTTAGCCATGATTCAGGATTATCTACTCGCAACACACCTCATTGTCTATGTAGTTAGCAGCCGAACCGGGATCAGAGAGGCGGATATCAAGTTTTTATCTATGATTAAAAAAATGGGGATTATTGACAATATACTCTTTATCATAAATTGTGATTTCAGCGAACATGAATCAATTGATGACCTTCAAGGCTTGCTAGAAAAAATAAGAGAAGAATTGTCAACCATCAAAACAGACCCTGACATTTATTCCATTTCAGCACTTTTCAACTTATTCAAAGCTCAACTTGACCATTTATCCAAGAAAAATATAAATCGACTGAAGCAATGGCAAAAAGAGCATGACCTTGTAGACTTTTCAGAATCAGAGACCCAACGATTTGAAACAGCATTCAATAATAGGCTTACGAAAGAACGTTATGCTTTGCTGCTAAAAAACCACCTCGAACGTCTTGATGTGATTGCAACGGGAATGGATCATTGGATTTATGTTCATCAAAATATAATTGCCCAGGATGCCTTGAATATCAGTGACGTCATTGAAAAGGTAAAACAACATCAGAATAGGGTAGACCATATCAAGTCCATGATAAAAAATACCCTGGAAGGTAGTATTCAAAAAATTAAAAACGAATTAAGATCTGATATCGATCGTTTTTTTGATGTCCGGTCCGGAAAGGTTTTAAAAGATATCGTTGAGTTCATTAAACACTACAAAATACCATATCAAAAGTATAAAGAAAGCCTTAAATCATCGGGTTTTTCAAATACCCTCTATTACGTTTTTCAGGAATTCAAACAGGCGCTCGATACGTTTATGGCGGAAACCATCAACCCTGAGGTCATCCGGTTTGTAAATGAGAAAGAGAAGCGAATCTTGGAACATTTAGATTCGATTTCATTCCCATTCGATGCCTTGGTACAAGAGGCTATTGTCGAATACAAACATATGATAAAAAGTTTTGGAATCGATCGTACCCATGAAAATAATGTTGCGATTGAGCTACCAGCTATTGATCCAATTAAAGACATCACAGGCTTGACGATTCCTCCTGCAGTTGCAACCATGCGATACACTGCCGGGATAAAAACCGAAGCTGTTATGCGCCTTGGATTTTATACAATTTTGAAAGTTTTTAAAAAATTATTAAAAAAGTCCATAAGAGACTCTAACGAAGAAGAATTGCTCGCGTTAAAATATAGTATTTTGCGAATGAAGCGTGAAACAGAAAGATCTGTTGTTTTTCATTTTAAAGATTATCGCGAAAACATAAAATTTCAATATATATTCAAGCTTGTTGAGGCCGTGTCAAATAGCCATTATCAAGCCTTGCTCAATCGTTTCCAGTCCCATGCTTCTGATCTTTCAGATATCGTAGACCTAATAGACAATAAGAAGATTGACAAGGAACATGCTTCCGACATTTTGCTAGAAATGGGGTTGATATCCAAAAATATTAAAAACAGAATCAGAAATAATCGAGAAAATATCAAATTGACCATTTAATGATAACTCTAATGGATCGTATTAATAAAAAGGATTTAACACGACATCCATTCATCAATTAACCCCGGTATTTGACGCATCTGATATGCTCATTTGCTGAAAACTATAATGCAATATCCGAGTTAGGGTTATAAACCGTTAAGGGGGGAGGTTAAGATGGGTAATGAAGAGGCCAGAATTATCGCAGTGGCGAACGAAAAGGGTGGTGTTGGAAAAACCGTAACCGTTGTGAATCTTGGAGCGGCGCTTTGTCAGGAAAGAAAAAGTGTCCTTATTGTTGACATGGATCCGCAGTTTAATGCGACGAGAGGTCTCGGCGTCGAATTAAAAGGAGAAATGCCGACCGTATATCATCTCATCAAAGGTGATGAATCGATCAAGGCACCGGACACGATAGTGAAGACAAAATGGCATGGGCTCGATCTTATTCCATCCCATGTGGATCTAGCCGGCGCAGAGGTGGAGCTTGTCGACGAGATTGGCCGAGAAAATAAGCTAAAGGATGCCCTCGATGACATAAACAACGCATATGATTTCATTCTCCTTGACACTCCACCCAGCCTTTCATTGTTGACTGTAAATGTGCTGGCATATGCAACAGAAGTTCTGGTGCCTTGCCAGACCCATCCCTATGCCTATGCTGCATTGGAGGAACTATTTGATACAATTTTAACCATCAAAAAGAATATCAACCCACACCTAAGCGTTATCGGTGTTCTTGCGACTTTATTCGACACCCGGACGAGAGTCAGTCACAGCATTTTAGAAAAATTAAAGAATGATGACCGATACGGCCCTTTGCTTTTTGAAACCGTGATCAGAGTCAATACCACGATTGCAGAAAGCGCCGGGGTGGGCAAGCCGGTCATTTTTTACAGGCAAAATAGTTACGGTTCCATGGACTACACAGATTTGGCCAAAGAGCTGATGTCAAAGCATTCGGCTTAACCCATTTTTGTATGGCCCTTCTCGCTCCATCTAAAAGAACGGGTTGCAGAGAGCACTCCGGTAGAATTTGAGTTTGATGCAGATATTGAGTAAAAGAGGGCGGTTTTCAAAGGTTTCTCACTGCTGCAGCTTATCCAGACTGTCTCGTGCAAAATCTATTGAAGGATCGAGGGCTAGGGCCAATTCATAATATTCGATAGCCTTTTCTTTTTTCCCCATATCTCTATAGTTGGAGGCGATATTGGCATAATCGATGGCTGAACTGGGGTCTAGCTGGAGCACCTTCTTGAAACATGCAATCGCCTTTTCATGCTCTTTAAGCATAAAATAGTTAAATCCCATTAGATTATAAATATCCGGCCTTTCATTGTCATACGATTCCGCATGCTCTAAAACTTCAAGTGCTTTTCGGTGCTGCCCCAATTCTTTGAAACAAATTCCCATATAAGTGTAAATGCTTGGCATATCTTGTTCGGTCGGATTGAGTTCCAAAGATTGATTAAAATAGGTTAATGCAGTTTCAAGGTTGTTGAGGGCAAGGTGGGATGAGCCAAGATAAAATTTAACATAGTATTTGCCGGTAAGTGTGGTATCGATTTTTTCCAGCTTATGAATAGCATCCCTGGGTGGGTCGGTTTCGGCGATAATTTTGGCTGAAAACATTCCCACACTGGTTCCAATGGCACGTTCCCTGAAATGCGCTCCTGGGATGATGGTGTAAAATGCCGGTATTTTAAGTAAAGAATGCATCGTATCGACGACAATCACTTCCATATTGTTCTTTTTCAGCGCTGCAATACAGTTGAGAACTTCTATCTTAATATTTTGGTTTGAGAGGTCAGGCAGCTGTTTGATATCGATTTCTTTTTCAACGTTGGTTATAAAATGTGCGTCTTCGATTGATGTAAACTTGGGGAGACCGCTAGCCACATAATTTGAACTAGTGTTGAAGTCACCAGCCAGTTGTGCTGTTTCTGTGAGGGCTCGACTTAATGCTTTTTCCGGATCAGCTGTTGTTCCGGCTGTCCATACAATTTCGCTCTTTTCAGGAAAATTTGAAGGATCATAGGCCAATACACCGACCGAGGGAATGCCGGTGTCAAGAGAGAAGTCCGAAAGGTAAAGTTTTATACCGGCATTTCTATATTTGGTTATCATTTCCACTACCATCGGATCGGTTGCCGTATCCGGATTAATTGCCGGTACGTTTAGCCTTTTTTGACTAATAATTGACGATACGTGCCTTTCGACGATTTCACAAATACCTTGATTGAGGGCTTCTTCAATACAATTGCCGGCAGAAGGGCCATTAAATTCATTAATAGTGAAAAACCAGTTAAAAGGAATGGCTACTTCTTGATCTCGGGTCAGATTATACCCCCAGGTCCATTTTAAAGCTAGTTCTTCAAATATTTTTTTAGAAACCTCAAGTTCTTCCGACGTATCATGAACAGACTGAGCGATCATGTCAAAAGGGAGGGCATCGTTTTGGATGTTTCGGTATTTTTCAACAAAAAAATTATCAGGGTTTTTGCAAAAACTGAAAAAACTATATCTCTCTGCCAGCTCCATCACTGCACTAGCCTCGGCTTGCTGAGGAGTAGCTCCTTTGCCCATCTGTTTTTTTGTTCCAATAATCTCGGCAGCGTCCATACCACAGAGGCTAAAATAGACCGGAATGTCGAGTCTTCCGGTGTCGATTCTAATCGTTCGTTCGAGAATGTCGTGGTCGAGCTTTTCCAATTTGTCTTTGAACCGGCGAACGGTTTCTTCGGGTGGCAAAATTTTGTCCTGATCAAGGGTAAAACGTTTAAAAGCATCATTCAATTTGATTCTGTATGACATATGGTCCTCTCTTTTTTTATAATTGACCGCTGACTTTCGATTTGCTATAAAATATAAGTTATTTCGTGGGGATGTAGCTCAGCAGGGAGAGCGCGGCGTTCGCAATGCCGAGGTCGCCGGTTCGATTCCGGTCATCTCCACCAATCTTATTTCAAATAGGGTGTTACCCCCTTGCTAATATTTGAACCGGCAACAGCGAGCGCATTCCCCGTAGCTTGCTGCGGGGAATGCGAGCGAATATAAAAATTACAGAATTCCTTACCGGGAAGATTCCCTGCAGCTTGCTGCAGGGGACTCTTCAATTCTTCGCTGCATTTAGCCGGGATAAATTCAAATAGCGACAGCGTCGTCATATACACAATCGGGAAACAATTTTGTCCAGACTCCGCTACGTGCATAAAATTGTATTCAAAATCAACCTTCTTTTTATTGCATATTATCTTAAGTCCTATTTTAATGCTCTATTTGAAATTATAATTTAAGTCGATTTTCACATAAAACAATGTAATTTAATAAATTTCTACCTATTGTTTTAAATTTGAGTGAACCGGAGTAAGTTTTCAGTGATGACGGAAAACGAAAAAGGAAGGTAGCGCAGAAATTATGGAACGTTCAGCTGAAGTAAAAAGAGAAACAAAAGAAACAGATATTTTGGTCAAGCTAAATTTGGATGGCGCCGGAACCTGCGAAATATCCACAGGTATTGCATTTTTTGATCATATGCTTACGTTATTTTCGGTTCACGGTTTTTTTGATATGCGCATCCAGGCTAAAGGAGATATCGATGTCGATTTCCATCACACCGTAGAAGACGTCGGTCTCGTTCTTGGTGATGCTTTTGACACAGCGTTAGGAAATAGAAAAGGGATTAACCGGTACGGACATGCCCTAACGCCCATGGATGATGCATTGGCCTCGGTGGCCGTTGATTTGTCAAAACGGCCTTTCTTAATATACAATATTCCTGCTGGGCTAAAAGCGGAAGGAAATACGTTCTACCCTCTTACCAAAGAGTTTTTCAGAGCATTTGCCAACCGGTTTGGCATGAATATTCATATCAATGTACCTTATGGTGAAAATGAACACCATATCATTGAGTCTATTTTCAAGGCCG
>CP070768.1:1153177-1162152 GCA_020345745.1 Desulfobacterales bacterium | reverse complement strand
GCATCCCAAGACAGCTGCAGCCATGGTACGCGTGGTTTTTGTAGCGTCAATACAGAGTACCACCGGTGCTTTGATCAGTTTGGCCAACTCGGCCGTGCTGGTGCTTCCGGCAATATCGATACCGTCATAAAGACCCCGATTTCCTTCGATAACAGAGATATCACAATTTGATGCGTGGGTAAGAAATGAGTGAAGGACCTGTTCTTTGGGTACCAGGAAGGTGTCCAGATTGTAGCATGGCCGGCCTGCCGCAAGGGCGAGCCAGCCCGTATCCATATCGTCCGGACCTTTTTTAAAAGAAGCGACCTGTTTGCCGAGCTTTCTCCATGCTGCGGCAATGCCGATGGACAATATAGTCTTCCCCGATCCACCGCGCAGGGCTGATATTATGATTCTGGGAACGTCCATGGGTGACCCTTGCATGGACATTTGTAAGGCCGTTTTACCAATCCGGCTGTATGGACCGGAAAAAATCGGAAAACACAACCACAAATGTTCTTACAAACCTTTAATATAAATAGCTAATCTATTAACCAGGGCCCAAAAATACCGTAACCGTTCACCAATCCTGATGGCAACACTCTCTTCTCAAAGGGGGTACCTTGTTTTAAAGACACTCTGGAAAAGGAAGGTCTTTTTGATGGTACCTTTTAGAAGTAAAGATTGTCTGGATTGCTTGTGAACGGCTACAAGAAATGTTGCTCAGAATAAAATTGTTTAATCTTCGCCGTCTGCCGCGTGCTGCTTTCCGGCGCCTTTAAGGCCGTACAGTGACGTACTTCCGCTGGACCAGTATTCCAGCACTTCATCCTGAACCATTTTGTTGATCAACTTTTTGGCCAATCGGGGTTTCATATCCAGTATTTTAGCCAGGTCACTGAAGTAAAACTTGGTTTTGCTTTTTTTCTTTGAAAGCTTTTCTGTAATTAATTTTACGGCTTCCTCTTGATCCATTATTATGCCTCTTTTTGTTCTCGCAGGGAACACGTGATGTGTCCCCTGCGGTTTGTTTATAATTAAAATTTAAACAGCGTTGACTGTCGCCAGGTAAAGTACGCCGGATCACGGAAATCATCGATGAGGTGATGGGTGAACTCGAGTTCACATTTTTCAAAGAATCTTTCCCATCCGATCCGTTCCGCCCACTCGCCCAAGCGTTCATACTTTCGGGCCTCCTTGGCATAGACATCGACGATTCTCTTGATCGCTTCTGTCGTCTCCGGCCAGAGGGGCGTATTGTTCGGCAAGTACGCCACAACCACCTTGGAAAACTTGGGCGCGCTGATCCGGTTGGACACTTTGCCGCCAACCATAAGAACAATGCAGTCGCCCTCGGTATCCACAATGGGCATGGACGGGCACATGGTGTAGCAGTTGCCGCAGAACATACACCGTGGCACGTTTAGTGCCACACTGTTGACCTTGGTACCGTCTTCAAGGGTGACCTTTGCCGGTTTGATGGCATATGTCGGGCAGGCCGCAATGGCCAGGGGAATTTCGCACAGCTTGTCCAGGTACTCATGATCCAGCATGGGAACCTTGCGGTGATATCCCAGAATAGCGATATCCGAGCAGTGCACCGCGCCGCACATGTTAAGACAGCAGGCCAACGAGACACGAAGCTGTGCCGGAAGCCTCATGTCGACAAAGTCGTCAAACAGCACGTCCATGGTGGCCTTTACCGGTCCGGATGCGTCGGTAGCCGGGGTGTGGCAGTGGATCCAGCCCTGGGTGTGGACGATGTTGGTAATCCCGGCGCCAGTGCCGCCCACCGGGAACTTGTAACAGCCGCCGGCCTGTTTCCGGCTCATAAGATCCTGCTTCAACGGCTCGACTTTTTCTTTGCTGTCCACCATGAACTCGATGTTGTTTCTGGTGGTAAACCTTAAGTATCCGTCACAGTGTTTGTCTGCGATGTCGCATACTTCCTTGATAAATTCCGTGCTCATGAGGCGAATGCCTCCGGCACGTACAGTATACACTTCATCACCGGTTTCGGACACGTGAACCAGTACACCGGGCTCCAAAATTTCGTGATAGAGCCATTTGCCCTTGTTTTTCTTGATGACCGGCGGATAGAAATCTTCATAATGTCTTGGACCGATGTCGGTGATTCTGTCTTCCATCGGTTTGTCAGGATTATAACCTGATGATACAAATGCCATGGTCTTTACCCCCTATCTCTGATGGTATTTTCTGAATTCATTAATGTCACGATCAAAACCGCCCTCGACTTCTTCTTCCTTCCAGAAGATGTACGGGTTGGTGCGCGGCTCCTGAACATGTCGGGCATCAGGTTTAATCCCTGTTACCTCGAGTAGTCTCTGGAAACCCTGTCGCTTGATGAGTTCGCCGACCCGTTCGCGGTTCTTTCCTTCTTCCATCCACCAGTCCCAGATATTTTCGATAACTTCTTTGATTTCGTCATACGGTTCTTCGACCTTGATGAACGGAACCAAAAGGGTGCTCATCTGGGCGCCGTCCAGAATCGGGGCTTTTCCACCGACCAGGATGGACAGACCTCTGTCATCTCCGATCCTCAGGGCTCTCGGCATGACATTGATGCAGTGCATGCACCGAGTGCATTCTTTATTGTATATCTTGAGCTTTCCATCTTCGTACATCATGCATTCGGTAGGGCAGAGATTAACCACCTCTTTTTCGATATCAAACGGTCCCCAGTCGCGTCCGGCATGGGATCCGCCGTTGGGTGGAAATTCGCCGCCGACATAGGCGGCAACCGCTTCCTGGTCGATCTTGATATCGTCTTTCCAGGTACCGATAAAAGAGATGTCTGCACGGGCAATAGAGGCCACGCAGCCGTTGGGGCACCCGTCAAATTTGAATTTAAACTTGTACGGGAACGCCGGACGGTGAAGTTCGTCCTGGTATTCTTGAGTGAGATCGTAGCAAAGTGCCTGGGTATCGTAGCAGGACCATTCACAGCGGGCTTCGCCGACGCAATCCGACGGTGTCCGCAGGTTGGAGCCGGAACCGCCCAGGTCCTGATTCATGTTGTGGGTCAACTCATAAAAGATTTCTTCCAGTTGGGGAGTGTGGGTGCCGAGAAGGATGATGTCTCCGGTGGATCCGTGCATGTTGGTGAGACCGCTGCCGCGAAAGTCCCACAGGTCGCAAAGGTTTCTTAGATACTCTGTGGTGTAGAACTTGCCGCCGGGCTGGTTCACCCGCATGGTGTGAAAATGGGCTACACCGGGGAACATTTCGGGTTGGTCGCAGTACCGGCCGATGACACCACCGCCATAACCGAATACACCGACGATACCGCCGTGCTTCCAGTGGGTCCGTTTGTGGATGTAGGTCAGTTCCAGGATACCCAGAAGGTCGTCACACACATCCACCGGAATCTGGTATTCGATCTTATCCTTGTTCGCATGTCTGTATTCGGCTTGCCGCTTTATGTCGGTCACGAAACTCGGCCACGGGCCGGTTTCAAGTTGATCCAACAAAGGGGTTTCGTGTTTTGCCATTGTTTTACCTCCAAAAATTAAAAATTAACCATTTTATTTGACAAGACATTTTGGTTTGACTCTATTCGGTATTGTGCAGGTCACCTCCTCTCAATTTTAAGTTTTAAATTTTTTCAATGATTTAAGTGTATTCGTATATATTGCGAATTTTCGGGTCAGATTCGGGTCAGAAAAGATATCTATAGAATTAATCATATCCCTTGTCAATAAAAAAGCATGGTTTAAGGCTGTTATATGGTTGAAAAATGATGGGTTCATCAGCCTATACTATATTTTGTATATGCTACATATCAATTATACTATATATGGTGAATCGCCCGGTACAAAACCGAGATATGTTCTTTGAAATTCTCTGTTATCATCGGTATTTCCGGGTCACGGGGGTTGTATCGATCAACAATGGCCTGTGCCAGTTCAAACAGGTCTGCTTCTGTACATTTCAATAGATAGTTTTTGAAAACATCCGCCAACTGCCTGGGTATCAAACCGTCCTTTGATTTTATCACCAAACCTTGAAAAATCCGTTCAGGGTTCCATCAATGGCGATGTTGTCCGACCAGACCATATCGCCAATGCCGTCCAATCTGTCAAGGCGCGTCCGAATAGAAAGATTTAAAAAGAAAACAAGCAATGCATTCAGCACAACAGAAGCCTCGGGGGCTTGTTCTTCAGCATCATTACCATCAAACATAGAGATGTATTTCCGTATGGTTACAAGTCTTGTTTCCATCTTTTCATCGTCAAGTTTAACCACAAAATCTCCGGCCGCATGATGCCAGAGGGATATCTGTTCGAATGTTTCGATATTATAGTAATATGTCAGTATCATGGCCACCTGGCTGTAGAGTTCCTTGGCCTGATCTTCGGACAGAAAAACGTTGTCGTCATCCGGGTACCAGACAATGAGTTTAGGTTCTTCATCTTTGTTATTCCGGGTCATGTGGAACTCATTGAATCCTTCAAACCATTCTCCCAAAAACATTCGAAGAACGATATCCCCGTCTTTTACCGGGACTTCGCCTTTACCATAAACCTTGGGAATAAAAGATTGCGGAAATTCGGTATTCAGTCGCTGCATCAATTTGAAATCTTTTAAAATATATTCATTGCCCACATCAGATACGGCAACATTGACAACAAATGAAGCAACCTTCCCATACACAACGACTTCAATTCTGGCCGGGTGGTAAAATTCACCGTGTTTTTCGAGAACAATACGAATTTCTTTTATCTCATCGGTGCGGATATCCTGATTAAAATGTTGAGTCAGCGTAGATGTAAGGACTTCAAACCGGTTCTGCGTTAAAAAGGATCGGACAGCAGAAAAATAGTCTCCATGGCTTATAGACAAATTGTTTTCTTCTTCCGGGTATCTATGAACATCTTTTTTACTGAGTGGCAAGGGGGTTTTCCAGATCTTTCGATCCGGGTTGACTGGACAGATTGGATTTGAGAGGAAATATGAGAACAGCGGGTTGCCTGACATGGTCCTTTGTTTTAAAACTCAAAATAGGACCACGAAAGCACGAAACAGGATTCACTGGGTGTTTTCGTGGTGGTCTTTGATAATACTCCCTGAATAAGACGGGATATTCTAATTGACTGTTTTTTATAAACTAACGAAGTGTTTCGATCTCTTTTAAAATCTCAGGCGCCACGTCATAACCGAGCTCAACAGCCTTGTCGCAATGTTCAACAGCCTTTGCGGTTTCACCTCTTTCAAGGTAGGCAATGGCCAGATTATTGTGAGCAATGGGAAAATTCGGTTCGATTTCAATAACCTTCAGGCTGGCTGCTATGCTTTCGTCCGCCAGTCCTTGGATGAGATACGCGTTTGCCAATGTGGCATACGCCTGAATAAAGTTGTCGTTGTAGACAATGGCCTTTCGAAGCGCCCGAATCGCTTCGTCGACGTTTCCCTTTTGCAGTTCACAAAACCCAATATTTCCCCACCCTTCGGCAAATCCGGCTCTCGCTCGAACAGCCCTTTTGTTGTATTCGAGACAGCCGTCTAAGTCCCCGCGGTGCAGGCAGATCCCTCCCAGTTGTACGTATGCTTCCGCAAGGGTCGGGCTGCAGCCGATCGCCTCTCTGAGCTCAATTTCAGCTTCATCGTATTTCTTTAAACCCAGCAGTCCCACCGCAAGGTTGTAATGGGACACGCCGCAATCCGGATTTCTTTGAACAGCGGCTCGATGTTTTGCAATATATTCATCCACATTTTTGGGTATTTGTTTTGTCATGGTTTCAATCCTTTTAATTAACATTTTTTTTGAGCATAAAATCATAAAAATACCTGGACACATAGTGTACACCACGCTGCAAAATAGAAAAAGGTGGCACGGTTTCACTTTTCAGAACTGTGAAATGTCCAAATATAGTCTCAAAATAAGGAATTTTACGATAAAAGGCAACGCATTTACACCGAAATAGCAGAAAAAAAGTTTTCTGGGATTATACTGTCGGCCTTGTGTTGTCAAGAAAAAAACTCTCCATTATCCTGCTAAACTCTTCTCCGCTCCATGCAGCGGAAGGTCGCGTTGCTTCCGCTGTCAGAATGTCTTGTCTTAAAAAAGGCAAAAAGTCAGAAATCCTTGGAATCACTACTCTTACAACCGGAAAGTCGAGTATCGGATGGGTGTGGTTCAATAGGATCAAGTCGGTATTGAATTGTGTGCAAATCCCTTTTATTTCCTCTATCTCGCCAAGAACATCTTTAACCATGATGTTCTTGTAGGTTGTCATCTCTCCTTGCTCAAGAAATGAGATGTCTTTTAAAGAAACACAGCATTTCATTAACAGATATAAATCGCTTACCTGAGATCGATGCACAACCGGTCTATCCAATTGTGGGCGGCAAACCGACAGCGTTTCCCGTCCTTGCATGCTTTCCGTAAAGCATCGGGTCAAACCCTCGTCTCGATTGAAAGATACTCCCGGTATCAATATTTTATGTTCCAGGCGGTCCGGGCGCAGGTTGTGGTTGATGAACAAAACACCCACAGCGGGCAACAGCCCGTTTAATGAAAAATCCTTGATGATAACATCAACATTGTTTCTTTGATAAAACTGGATCATCTCCTGGATGTCTGGATTGTCCACAGAATTCAAATCAATTGAAGGCACTGTTTTTTCAGGTTTAATGATCTGTATTTGGGCGTGACGTTCAAAAATTTCACATGATGCTTGAATCATGGCTTCTTCGATGGTGTTTCCCGCCGCCATCCCGTTGGATGCATGAATATATGCAATGAAATTGACCGGAACTTTTACCGTTTTCTGGTGAAATACTGAAAATCCGTCCACCCAATGGCTGGCCATCCGGCTGTTTTTTATATCCTCAAGATCCTGTTCCGTCAGATGGTGTTCGTTTGCCAGCAGTTCTTCGATGCGTAAGGGATTATCCAGATCATCCTGATGGGCATGGGTATATCCCGCCATCCATTCATAATTTAAAAATCTGTGGGTTTCCTCGTTGTATAGCGCGGGTGCGTTAAATCTCACCTGTTCTTCAAAAACCGGATAAAAGAGCCCGGCACTTAGACGTTCGACCAGTTCTGCATATGCACTGGCTTCGGCAAGCGCCGGTGTAATGCCTTTTCCATTGCAGACGATCCGTATTGAATCAATCCATGCACGCCCCCAGTAAATGTTGTCCGACACCTGAAAGGTTGAGTATCCCACATCGAAATTCAATTTTCGTAACCCGTCTTTTATTCTGTTAATCGTATTGCCCGGAAGGTCACACTTGCCAAACTCATTTCTGACGTAATTTTTAAATTCCATTCGATCGGTTACTCCAAAATAAAGTTAGACGCGAGAATAATGGGAAGATCAAAAATATTAATAGATTTGAATGTTTATAATTTGAATGTTTATAATATGACAATCAGTCTTTTCCGTCTTGTTCATTAAGAAAAAATAGGAATAACTATCATATACTTTTAATTTTATCAACAAGAGGTCGTTCTGGATAGATTTCTATAATCATAATTTTTTTAATGACCATAAAATCATGGAACTTGAAGATAAATGTTAGGTCGATCAGATTGTCCAAATAAAGGATAAAAGGGACCACATACTTTTTCCTTGACATAAACTCTCTTTTTTTTTACCTTTTTTTGTTAAATATTTTTGTTTGAGTGGTTTTTTATTTTTAGAAGTAACCATATTTTGTACTAAAGGGGGAAATTATGCTTAAAGGATGCTTCACTGCAATTGTTACACCGTTTAAAGAAGATGCTGTCGACTATGAAGCCCTTGGCCGCCTGTCCGATTTCCAGATAAAAAATGGGATAACCGGGATCCTCGCCGTGGGTACGACGGGGGAAAGCCCCGTGTTAACTTGGGATGAACATAACCGGGTTGTTGAGGTGGTTGCGGAAAAAACCAAGGGTAAATGCATATGCATCGCTGGTGCAGGAAGCAACAATACCAAGGAATCTTTGGCAGGAGCGAAGCATGCCGTGGAAGTCGGCGCTGATGCGGTTCTGCTTGTAGATCCCTATTATAACGGCCCAAGCTCTTTAGAAATCCGTCGGGAATATGTCGCACCTGTTGCAGCCTCGGCTCCTGATGTTGAAATTATACCCTACGTTATTCCAGGGAGAACAGGTGCACAGCTTTTACCTGAAGATCTCGCAATCCTTAACAGAGACTTTAACAATGTTAACACAGTGAAAGAAGCTACAGCCAGTCTCGATAATATGCGAAGAACCAGAGCATGTTGCGGCCCTGATTTTACCATCCTGTCGGGTGATGATGGAATGACCTTTGATTTGATCCAGGATCCGCAGATTGGTGGCGTGGGCGTTATTTCGGTCGCTTCAAATGTTGCACCCGGACCAGTAACTGAGATGGTCAACCTGCTTTTAGAGGGAGACGCTTCCCAAGCTCAGAAGTTGCAGACAGCCCTTGAACCCGTTTTTAACCTCGTAACCGTTAAGACCATGGAAGAGACACCCTATGGTGAAGTTGTATGCCGAGCTAGAAATCCTTTAGGGGTTAAGACGCTGATGTCAATTTTGGGCATGCCTAGCGGGGGGTGCAGACAACCTCTGGGGAAGATGTCGCGGAACGGTCTGGAAACGGTTCTTTCAGCCGCGCGCAAAGTTCAAACGGATAATCCTGAAATATTCCAACCGATCGCTGAGTTTTTTAATGTGGATATTGCAGATCGTTTGCACAATCCATCCAACTGGGAGGGGCTGTACTACGAAGAATATTAGTTTCCATTCATAAATGGCCCTTTTTGCCCAGATCTGTGTTCTCCGCGGGTTTACGGTTGCGGTGTACAGGGATTACGCCTCACCGGAAACCCTTGTGCGGCCTTGATCTGGACAAAAATTGATCATTTATGAATAGGAAACACATCTTATCCATTTTGCAACTACCGCTTTCCTAAGAACCCTTATCTTCTTTCAATTTAAATCCGCCCTCTTTGAACAGAACGTCTTTTAGCCATCGAAGACCAAACTTTAACAG
>CP070768.1:1147811-1153077 GCA_020345745.1 Desulfobacterales bacterium | reverse complement strand
GCGTGGGTCTGTTTTGCCTTTGACTCACGCCATCGATGTTTGAATGGAGAAAATGTAACATGCCGAAAATAAAAACAAATAGAGCTGCTGCAAAGCGGTTTAAAAAAACGGGTACAGGAAAATTCGTTTCTAAAAAATCGCATGCCAGTCATATTATTACCAAGAAAACGACCAAACGGAAACGCGGTTTAAGAAAAAGCCAGATCATTAAAAAATCCGATAGAAAGGAACTCAAGCTACTGCTTCCAAACAAATAATCCAATGTTTAAAAAGTTCCGCTGCTAGGTAATCAGCCTTTTTAAGGAAACACCATGCTGGTTTTCCCCTCATTGAGCGGTTAAGGTGCCTGCGCCCGGTTTATCCTCAAGCAGGAAATACTAGCGTGGTTATTTCCAGCGGTTTTTAGGCTGAATTCATTTTTTTCATGATAGGAGAAGAACCATGCGAGTAAAAAGAGGTTTTAAGGCAAGACGGCGACGAAAAAAGGTATTAAAACTAGCCAAAGGGTATCGTGGGGGTAGAAGCAAACTATTCCGCACCGCGACGGATGCGGTTGATAAGGCGCTCATGTATGCCTACCGGGACCGCAAAGCCCGTAAACGCGATTTCCGCAAACTTTGGATTAGCAGGATTAATGCTGCAGCACGAATGAATAATCTATCTTACAACAAATTCATCCACGGGTTAAAACTCGCTGGCGTGGAGCTCGATCGAAAAGTATTGGCCGAACTGGCAATATCCGATCCTCCCGCCTTTGCAAAAATCGCTGACCTGGCCCTAAAACAATTATAGGCCGCATCGCTCGTAGAAAATCGATTCGATTCGCAAAAGATGCAGACCAAAAAACGCCAATAGGTATGTCGAACATTAGATCAAGAACGTGGCAAAAACCATAGAACAGATCGAAAAGGACGCACTGAAAGAACTCGAGGCGGCAACGGATAGTGATGCTGTCAGGGCCCTGTCTGTCAAATATCTTGGCCGAAAGGGTTTGGTGACGCAATATTTGAGGAATATATCCAATCTTCCCCAAGAGATGCGACCTGAGGCAGGTAAAACAGCAAACCAAACAAAAAACAACCTCGACGCCGTATTTGCCAAAGCTTCCAAACAGTTTGCATCAATATCTTATCTGGAAGATAGCTACATTGACGTTTCGCTGCCCGGGAGAAGCATTCACCAGGGCTCGCTGCATCCCATTACACAGATTACCCAGCAGATCTGCGACATTTTTATTCGGCTGGGTTTTGATGTTGCTGAGGGCCCTGAAGTCGAAACCGATTATTATAACTTTGAAGCCCTCAATATTCCCAAAAACCATCCTGCAAGGGATATGCAGGATACCTTCTATATTTCCGAGGAAATTGTTCTTCGAACACACACCTCTCCCACACAGCCGCGGATCATGGAGAAACAGCAACCGCCGGTAAGAATTATTTCCCCGGGTAAGGTCTACCGTTGTGATTCAGATTTAACGCATACCCCAATGTTTCATCAGGTTGAAGGTCTGCTCGTGGACAAACAGGTGTCATTTGGTGACCTCAAGGGGGTTCTGACGACGTTTGTGCACCAGATGTTTGACGAGGAGACCAGCCTGAGATTTAGGCCCAGCTTCTTTCCTTTCACTGAACCGAGCGCTGAAGTCGATATCCGGTGCGTTATATGCAAAGGAGATGGCTGCAGGGTATGCTCGAAAACCGGATGGCTGGAGGTTCTGGGATCCGGCATGGTGCACCCTGCGGTGTTTGAAAACGTTGGCTACGATACCACTCAATACACGGGGTATGCATTTGGCATGGGTGTTGAACGGATTGCCATGTTGAAATTCGGAATTGATGATATTCGCAAGTTTTTTGAAAACGATCTGCGGTTTTTAAGGCAATTTTAGCATGAAGGTCAGTTTAAGCTGGTTAAGAGAATATACCAAGGTTGACATGATTGTTGAGGATCTGGCCGATGCTCTGACCATGGTCGGGCTCGAAGTCGAGGCTGTTTCAGATCGTTACAACTATCTTAACACCGTCGTGGTCGGTCGAATCGATCAGATAACATCGCATCCCAATGCCGAAAACCTGAAACTGTGCTTGGTGGATATTGGGTCTCGATCGGTGCAGGTGGTTTGTGGTGCACCCAATATTAGAAAAGATATGCTTGCTCCCTGTGTTATGCCTGGCACGTATCTGCCCCAAGGGGTTGTTCTCGAAAAAAGTGTCATACAGGGAGAAATGTCTGAAGGCATGCTCGGCAGTGAAGCCGAATTGGGACTTGGAGACAACAGCGATGGCGTGATGGAGCTCAAAGGGAACTGTGCCATAGGAGAGCCGCTCAATAAAAGCCTTGAGTTGTCAGATCCGGTACTCGAAATAGATCTGACGCCCAATCGGCCCGATTGTCTCAGTATAATTGGCATCGCGCGGGAAGTCGCAGCGCTGCAAAAAACCCGGGTGACCTACCCCAAAATACCGCATTCAAAATCATTTGACCAAATATTGGATTATTCTTCCGTTACCATCATCGACCCCGACCTTTGCCCTAGATATGCTGCCAGCCTCGTGTTTGAGGTTACGGTTGCACCGTCGCCTTTTTGGCTGCAAGACAGGCTGTTATCCGTCGGATTGAAGCCGATTAACAATATCGTTGACATTACGAATTTCGTTATGATGGAAACCGGTCAACCGCTTCATGCTTTTGATTTCGACCGCCTTGCGGAAAATAGGATCGTCGTTCGCAAGGCACTTGCAGGCGAAATTTTCACGACCTTAGACGGCAAAGAGCGCCAACTCGACCCTGAGATGCTGATGATATGCGATGGTGAAAAACCGGTTGCTATCGGAGGTGTAATGGGAGGGCTGAATTCGGAGATTGAAGATTCTAGCACGCGGATCCTTTTGGAAAGCGCTTATTTTAATCCGACAAGTATTAGAAAAACTTCAAAAAAACTCGGATTAAACACAGATGCGTCCCACCGTTTCGAGCGCGGTGTCGATCCTGACGGTACCGTCAGGGCACTCAAGAAAGCAACCCAGCTTTTTGTAGAAATTGGCGGCGGCAGACGCATTGGCGGCATCATCGATGAACATCCACTTCCCATACCCAGCAACCTGATCATGTGTAGCGTAAAGGCGCTAAATCGTCGGCTGGGAACGCGTCTTAGAGCAAAGGATATTGAAAATTATTTGCAATCGATCGAATTTGAGGTCGAAAAGATTAAAAATGACCAGCTCCAGATTCTGCCTCCTTCCTATAGGGTTGATATCAGCAGGTTTGAGGATATTACCGAAGAAGTGGCCAGGCTATACGGTTACAACAATATCAAAACAACGTTTCCAATGATACCGGCCACAGGTCGGCAGCCTTCATATACCATCGAATCCAGAAACAAAATCAAGCACCTGATGGCAGGGATGGGTTTTACCGAAGCGGTAACCTACAGTTTTGTCCACCAATTGTCTTGTGACCGTCTTGGCCTGAAACCGGATGATCCGAAAAGGAAGATGGTTGATATCCTCAATCCGTTGACCGAGGATCAATCCGTGATGAGAACGTCACTGATCCCCGGACTCATTGAAATCATGAATTTCAATGTGTCGGTTCAAAACCGCCATTTAAAACTGTTCGAGATAGGCAACGTCTTCATTAACTCCGGGCAAAAAGATACGCAACCGGCTGAAGTTGAAATGATTGCAGGCCTGTGGACCGGCGCAAGGTCTAATCTGGCTTGGCATGCCAAAGAATTCAATTGTGATTTTTATGATTTAAAAGGCATTGTAGAGGAACTGTTTAATAGTCTTGGCATCGCTAACGCGGTATTTACCCGAATGCCTCCAGAATCTTGCTTCTACACCAAGCCGGGCTATTCAGCGCAGATATTTATAGATCAAAAGCTTATCGGCCTTATCGGAGAATTACATCCTCGCGTTTTAACAAATTATAACCTAAAACAAACCGCCTTTATCTTTGAACTTAATTTTGCTGATCTTATCGTCAAAATTCCGAGCATAACATCCGCCCGTCCGATTTCGAAATTTCCGTCGACATCAAGAGATATTACTCTCATTGTTGATGGCGATATCGAAGCGTCGAGTATTCTCGAAAGTGTTGTATTGCTTGATGAAAACCTCGTGGAGCAGTTACACCTGTTTGATGTATTTCAAGGTCCACCCATTCCTGCAGGAAAAAAGAGCATTTCATTTAGAATAACCTACCTGTCTTTCAATGAAACCCTGGAAGATGACAGGATCAATCGCATTCATAAAAACATCACAACAAAACTTGTAAAAGCGTATAATGCAACCTTGCCAACCACTGAATCTTATACTATATAATAGCTAGCACCTTCACATGAATTTTAGGGAACCATCAGCAAAATGCCACACGATACGCCTTTTCAGATAGAATTGCCGGATAAATTATACTTTAAGGTGGGAGAGGTCAGTGATATATTGGGGGTTCCGGCCTATGTTCTTCGGTTCTGGGAAACGGAGTTCAAAAGAATAAACCCAAAACGAACCTCATCAGGACAAAGGATGTATCGAAAAAGCGATATCGAGCTGATATTGAAAATCAAGCACCTCCTTTATGAAAAAAAGTTTACGATTCAAGGCGCCAAACAACATTTAAAGGCGAAAAGCGCCGCTCGAAAGGCAAAGATTGAAACAATAACACTCAATGAAATCCGCTCGGAGCTCGAGAACATCCGTAACCTCATCAGCTAGTTTCCATCCGAAAACGGCCTTTTTCTGTAATTTTTACCCCAATCCATCATTTCAATGATTATCGGATGGTCCTTGCCCCTGGGCTCTCGCCTTGCAATACCAGGCGAGACAGAGCCAATGAAGTTCACTCCTGCACTCAAATTAATTCTTGAAATATATTGACAAGGCCTATTTTTTATCCTATTTTATTTTGCGTAGCGGGCATAACTCAGTGGTAGAGTACAAGCTTCCCAAGCTTGGAGTCGCGAGTTCAAATCTCGTTGCCCGCTCCATAGGAAGCCCGCCTTTTGGTTAACAAAAGGTTGTTTGGGGTAGAACTTTTGATTAGGTATATGTTGCTTGGAGTTAACTTTTATTCTGGATGCTATTAACATGAACAGTTAAAGTTTTTCTATCAAACAAAAGATCTACCTAATTTTAAACGAAACGGGCGGCAGCCCGTTTTTGTTTTATGAGCGTTGCTGTGAGATCTTTGAAAAATGTTCAATTTTGCTCAAGGTCAAGCCTCCGGCCCGTGGGGCCTACGCCCCGGAGGGGAGGGCGAGAATTTT
>CP070768.1:1135047-1147711 GCA_020345745.1 Desulfobacterales bacterium | reverse complement strand
TTTTTTATGCAAGGAGATATCTTTTTCGTTTATTCATCGTTACCCAGTGACCCAATATTATGATTTCATGAGGCATGGGTAAAGATTTGCAAAAAAAAGTTTAAATCATAAAATATTGGGTCACACGGCTAAGACAAGATTGATATCGACTGGAAGAAAAAGCCTGGAGCCCGGATAGATTACCTAACCCAAGTTTATTGAGAAATTATTGCAGATACCGCAGCTAGACCGAACGAAGCGAATTTGGATGCCCCTTAACGCCTAATTGGTTATCAGATATGGGTACGAAACTTGAAAGGTAAGTTCAGACGCCAACATTTTGGATTGGTGTTTTTTTCTAATGGTTGCGCTCGCTATGGCTTTCAAGCATCCTTTGGTGAAGACGCTTTGCCTGAAGACAAAAGGCTTCAAGCTGAGCATGTATGAGCTGGGGAAAGGCAGAGCCATCGCTTTCAATTGCTAGAAAAGGCAGATCTGTCATACCGGTCAAGGTGTCTTGCACCGTTGTGTCTTTTGGATTGACTGCCAGTTTTCCTTTACGCGTCATTGCCACGTTAAGTATCGCTTCGGAGACACGGTTGGGCATACATCCGAACGGTCCGATGGCAATTACGCCGCACGAATGGGAAGCCACTTCTGTCAGAGAGCTTCCTACGGTAAGGATAGCCTCACCCGTGAAATCGGGAGAGATATAAGGTCTAGCGTTGCGAATTATCGATGCCACATCGAGCGGTTCTTGCTGGACAAGCCCTGATGAGGATAATATCGATTTCAGTCGCTTTTCATTCCGGCGCATGATTTTTTTTCTTATCATAAAAGCGATTTTTTCGATCCATGACATGGTGTAATCGACCAGTCCATTATCCACTAGATAGTCGGAATAGAGGATCCACTCGGATACGGGGGAGCAGATCGTGGCAAAACCCTTTTTTGCAAGACGTTGAACCAGATACTGGCGTGACATGGCATCTCTTCTGACAAATATCTCTCCAACAATCGAAATGGTCGGCACTTTGCTCGGAGGTCGCCTCAAAGAGATCTGGCGAAACGTTGTAACTGCCCGAACCAATTGCTCCTGCAACAGATGCGAGTCCCCTTTTTTCAATTTACTTTTTATCAGCTCCAATTCTTTATCGAAAATTTTTATTGCCGACTTTATATCTGTCGCGTTAGCTAGCAACATGGATCGGACATCTTCCAAAACATCGGATACGACGATACTACGCCACAGTTTTATCTGGAAATCATTGCCAAATCCGCCATAACTGTTTTCGGACGTTAAAGAGAGCATGGCCACGTTGGGTATTTCGAGTCTTCTTATCAAATCTTCCATGAAAATATGATATTGACCGAATCGGCAGGGACCGGAACTTGTGGGCATAAAATAAACCACAATCTCGTCGTCTCTTTTTCTGTTTTGGATATAATTGAGCAGGGTTCCTGTGGTCAGTATTAGGGGGAGGCATTCCTTGCAGGATGTGTTGCCACGTCCCAGTTTCAACACCGCTTCATCCGAGGGTGGATGCGGCACGACGTTAAAACCTTTGCCACGAAATACTGCTGCCATACATTCTGTGGCAATCTTACCCATAGACGGAATCAACAAGGTGGTGCGCGGATCAGTCATGAGAAACTTTTCGCCGGAAGACGCGATCACTTTGACGGCTTTGTTATCCATGAATGTTTGGGAGGGCACGAATGTCTGTTTTTTTGGAACCCACCTTTTTTTCTTGGTTAATTGTCGATAGGCGGATGCGATGTCAAGAAACGCCTCGATGCGGGTTTCCAGACCGGCGTCTGCTGTATGGCTGTCAAGCTCAAGCGTGAGGGAGGGCTTTCGACCCATTAATTCCCTGAAATATCCGATGATGAACGAATCGGGCCCGCAGGAAAAATTGGTAATAAACGTGCCAAACAGTTGAGGATGTCTGTTGACGATATGGGCCGCCTTAAGGATTCGTTGTCCCATTCCCCAATACATATGGCGCTTACTGGCTTCGTCGTCAAAGGTGAGGAAATCAAAAGGGATGGCAGGAATACCTCGTGTTGCGAATTTGTGCGGGATACCCATGTGAGCCTCTTCAACGAACCCGTTGTATGGGCGTGCGAAAATGACTACGCCCATCTTGCCCGGGTCGGATTCAAGGTCTCTCAATGCCTGTTTGCCGATGGTTTTCATTTGGGTTAGACACGCTTGCTGGCGTTTCTTTGCCTTGATAAAAGCTGTATCTGCTGCTTGTTTGCTCGCGCCCATTTCCATGGCAGTTTCAAGCAGCGGTTGTCTTGCCATCACCAGGCCTTTGGTCAGGTCGATAAGTGGAGACAAAACCTTTGTGCCTGTTCTTTTGAGCTTTTCGAGCATATCGTGAAAAGCGGTTTGCAGATAGAAGGTTTCGCTTTGAACAAAAGGACAGACCTGGGAACTTGAGTTGCCGTTGAGGACCGGAACCGCTTTAAAGTGCGGTAAAAATATATATTCCAAAGGCTTTTCCGTGTCTAGGAGGAATTGAAAAAAGCCGTGTGAAAGTTCGGCCGGGTAGCAAAAAGCTGCATTTCTCTGGTCCATGCCATCCTGAGAAAAGCTGTCGGAAATAACCGGTTCGAATCCCAATTCAGTGAAAAAGGTTGAGTATAGCGGGTAGTAAGTGTTGACGAGAAAGCTTCGATTGATCCCGATTCTCTTTCTCGGTGTCTTCACGAGGTCTTTTGCCTGTTTACTTTTGGAGGTAGCAATGGACCGGCGATTGGCATCCGCTTGGCTTTGGGTGCCGCATGTATCAAATACGAGCTGCTGCCGAACCCGAATGTAGTCAAGACCTTTGATGTCGTGTTGAATATTGTTCACCATGTTATAGTATCGGTTACAGGCACCGCCAAATGGAAAGGTCTTTTTTTCTATTTTGATGATGGCTATTTGGCATCGCCGGTCACATCTATCCTTGCCGCCATTGCATATAAACGACTTTCCATATTCAACCGTTCGGTTGATCAACATTTCTAGATCAAAACGTTGTTTGGCCAGCAATCCGCTTTCGATTCTTTTTTGCACCTCAAGCGCAACTCCGAAAGCGCCCATAAGTCCGGGCTCTGGTGGAACGATGATCGGTTTCCCTACCAGGGACGCCATGGCGAGTGGGACCGCCCGGTTATAGCAGACACCGCCCTGCATGAAGACTTTTTTTCCTACCGGTCGATTTCCTTTCACCCGGTTGTTGTAGTTCATGCAGACGGAGTATACCAAACCGGCGACGATATCCTCATGTTTGCCTCCTTCATGAATGGCATTTTTTATATCCGAAGCGATGAATGCGGCACACTGATCATTGAAGTTGAGAGGATGTTTTCCTTTGAGTGCCAATTCTGCAATCTCTTCCATCTTTACACCGAGCGCCTCTCTTGCGGATTCTTCCAAAAATGATCCGGTACCGGCTGAGCAGGCTTCGTTCATGGCATAATCTGAAGCGACTGCGTTGGTGATATACGTATACTTGGCGTCTTGGCCCCCTATCTCAAAAATAGTGTCGACCTGCGGATCAAAATATACGGCAGCGGCTGCATGGGAGATGATTTCGTTGATAACGCCACTGGTAAGTGCATGCAGGCCGGCGATCTGGCGACCCGACCCGCATACACCCAGCCCTTCAATGGTGATATCTGAAGGATCAACATGCTTTTTCATCTGCTCTAATATCGATTGGTAGCATTGCCGTGAAGCCTTGATAGGATCACCATCGGTACGCAGATAGACGGACGCCAGCATGGCATTATCTGCTTTTCGGAGAAGAATTGCCTTGGTTGTTGTTGAGCCTACATCAAGGCCGAGTATGCAGATATCCCCTGGTCGGATCTCACCCATGATCATGGTGTTGAATTCGACCCTATCTTTGAAATTTTCTAATGGAGGAAGGGTGTCAAAAGATGTCTTATTTCTTTTGAATAATGTCGATATGTCATGCATCGGCGGGGTTCGGTGCTCCAGAGCCCAGAGTGCAGCCCCTAATGCTTCAAAATATGGAGCCTGTTCTGGAACAATCAAACCGGGTATCTCTTTACGCAGATATTCGATCATCATGTGGTTTTGCGTTGAGCCACCAACCACCATAATATTTCTTTTTTTTGCCTTTTTTAAAAGTTCCAGAATTTTATCCGCCATCATTTTGCAAAGGCCGGCCGTTACTTTGGATTTGGGGATGCCTTTATTGATGGCGTGCGTACAGTCTGATTTACAGAAAACCGAGCAACGCCCTGACACGTGATAGGGTTCTTCCTCCGCGGCCCACCGGGCCGCCAATTTAGAAGAAACGCTCATTCGGTCCAGTTGTTGAAGAAAAAATTCACCGGTTCCTGAAGCACATTTATTTCCCGTCCGGACGCTTGATATTCGGCCGGAACGGTTCAGGATATATACCATAGATGTTTCTCCGCCAGCGGACACAACAGCCGGGCACGAGACCTCTGGCGGCTTAACAAACGAGTATGCATATTCTACAGCTTCGGGTTCGGAAATCGAGGCTAAATTGACAGTTTTGCGAAAATTACGACCGGTAGCGGCAATACTGTCAAAAGTTGTTAGATCGATATTGTCGAGTGCGGAAAGCAGGGTGTGTCTTGGGTTTCCGTTGTGGGGATGAACCGAGAACTCAATAACACCAGGGGTCTTATTTAATTTATCAGAGCTTTCTTTTGCAATGCTGTATTCCTGTTCCAATTGGACCATAGAAACGGTGGAGGCTCCGATGCATATACCCAAGGATTTGATCGTTTTGTGGCACTGGTATGCTGCTGCTGCTTGATCGATTGCCACTGGTTTTTTTATCAGGTGAGATGGGCTGTTTATGTTTGCTTCCATTGCTCAACCTCCTTAGGAGATCTTTGAAGAACACCCTCTTTTGTCTCCCGCCAAAGGCGGGATATTAGGCTCATCCCGCTTAAGTGGGACTCGAAGTACCGATTGTAGGTCTGTGGTTAATACCGCCATGCCGGGATCGCCTACCTCGACCTTGAATCCCGCTTTAGCGGGAAACGTTTTCAACGGTTTCATTGAATAAAGAAATATCTGTGGGTTGTAGTAAAACAACATACCAAAAACCGTGCCAAATGTACTTGATGTGTATATAGGTCTGAAATTACGGCAAAAAATTGAGCTTTACAGTATTTTCTGAGCAGGGGAATCGAACTTGTCATATACAAAAAATGTATATTTAATGTTCTTGATATGTACTTGATTAAAGGATATAGATATTTGTGAAAAATTAATAAAAGCTCAGGTTTTGCACTCTAACGTTAACCAAAATCTACTCACAATGCGGCTGGATAATATTTTTTTAAAGGGCTAAATATTAATAAAACGTTTTCGCTCTAGCAACGGCGCGTTCATGTCAAATGGGTTTTTTATGAAAGGAGATATCTTATTCGTTTTATTCATCGTCAACAAGTGACCCAATATTATGATTTCATGAAACAGTGGTTGAGGTTTGCATAAAAAAAAGTTCAAATCATAAAATATTGGGTCACACGGCTAAGCCAAGATTGATATCGACTGGAAGAAAAAGCCTCGAGCCCGTATAGATTATCTAACCCTTTTTTATTGAGAAATTATTAGGGACACCGCAACCATCCTGAGCGCAGCGAAGGTGGATACCCCTGAACGCCTACAAAACTTGATATCGGATAGGGGTGCGAAACGTGAGTAAGACCGTAACAAGACTTTTTGGGGAGATTGATGATGAAAACAAAAAGCCGCTTAACCTCGGATGAACGCGACTTTTTTTCTCTGGTCAACCAAGCTGTTTACGCCAATCCATTTAGCGAAACGCGAAAAGAACTCGACGTTAAGATTTCCGGATTATCGCAAAAGGTTTCCGAGACAGAGCTCATTGAAAAGGTAATCCATGAAACTGCCGTCCGGATCGAACGGCTGAATAAGCAAAGACGGGCGGATATCAATCTTTATTCGGGACGTGATCGGGTTTTGGCAGAGACATCATTCCTGTTCGATTTTTTCCATCAATTTATCGAACAATTCGATCGATTTATTTTGGATCAAATAGAGAAGGGTGATACGCCATTAAAGGTTCCTTTTGTCCGTGAAGCTTATGCTTATCTGATAAAAAAGGGTTTCAAAGAACCAGACATCGGCAGGTATTTTGAGTTGTCTTTTCAGCTTCGTCGCGCGTACTTTTTTATTTATCGAAGTCTCATCGGCCGCAGCCCCTGTATGAAAGAGTTAAGGCGGAAATTGTGGAACAATGTCTTTACCCATGACATCGATCTGTATAATCAGTACCTATGGGATCGAATGGAAGACTTCTCCACATTAATTTTGGGAGAAACCGGTACGGGAAAAGGAACGGCGGCTGCGGCCATTGGGCGATCCGGTTTCATCCCGTTTAATGAAGAACAAGGGTCTTTTGTTGAAAGTTTTACCCAGTCATTTATTTCGCTGAATTTATCCCAATTTCCTGAAAATCTCATTGAATCTGAATTGTTTGGTCATAAAAAAGGCGCATTTACCGGTGCAGTTGAAGACTACAAAGGAATTTTTAGCCGTTGCAGCCCATTTGGCGCTATTTTTTTAGATGAAATTGGTGAGGTCTCGACGCAGATCCAGATTAAGCTTTTGCAGGTTTTACAGGAGAGAATTTATAGTCCGGTTGGCAGCCATAAGAAGTACCGATTTCATGGTCGGGTGATTGCCGCCACAAACCGATCGGTTAACGATATCCAAGATACGGGTGTGATGCGAGATGATTTTTTTTACCGATTGTCTTCGGATATTATTACCGTTCCACCCCTGCGACAAAGGGTTCAGGAAGATCCCGGGGAATTGGATGAATTATTGAGCTTGCTGGTTGAACGTATGTTGGGTCAATCTTCTCCTGATGTCGTGATGCTGGTACGCGACGTTGTCAACCAACAGTTGGGAGCGGATTACAGATGGCCGGGGAATGTTAGAGAGTTGGAACAATGTGTCAGAAGCGTTCTTTTGAATCGAACCTATAAGGGAAGATCTGATTCGAAAATTATTGATTTGGCCTTGCAGGTAAAGCATGGGATCGATACGGGAACCATCGGGGCACAGCATCTTCTATCCACTTACTGTTTTCTTCTGTATCAGCGACACGGTACTTATGAAGAGGTTGCCAGAAGATCTAAACTTGATCGGCGGACGGTAAAAAAATATATTGAAAAATGGGAAAAGGAGGGTTGATCTCATCAGTTTTGAGATTTTGCATTTTCATTAAAAATCACTCTACATCCTTGATTAATAGGCTTTTAGCTATTGACTTTTACTTGAATTTCTGTATTTTGAATTAAAGCTGGGGTTATTAGAAAGGCGCAATCCATAATAACAAAGGAGGGGCAGATGACAAAAGCTGAATTAGTGGAGGCGATGGCAAAAGATGCGGGCGTTTCCAAGGTTGCAGCCGGGGCGGCTTTGGATTCTTTTATGGCCAATGTCACAAAAGCATTAAAGAAAAAGGGCGGCAAGGTAACGCTGGTGGGGTTCGGGACCTTTGCAAAAGTACGTCGCAAAGCTCGTAAGGGGCGCAACCCTCAGACAGGAGAACCGATTAAAATCAAGGCAAGGAATGTTGTAACCTTCAAGGCTGGTAAGAAACTCAAAGACGCTGTCTAATCCTGTTTTTCAAAATCCGCAGGGCGGCTTCTCGGCAATTCAATTGCCGAGAAGCTGCCTTTTTTTATGCACCGCAATAAATATATCATGATCTTGGTCTTGTTATGAAAATGAAAAAAAGAAAATGTAAGATTCATGTGACGATATTTTGACACCGGCCGTTATATCATCTATAGCAGTAGTAAAACCAATCAGACGTAAACAACACCGAGAACAGTCATAATATATATATTTATATAAATGGAACCTTACAACAAATTGACATCGCAACAGGCGTCCTTACCAGGTGTACTCTGTGCATCGTCTGCATTTTTGATCTGGGGCTTAAGCCCCATGTACTGGAAAGTGTTGCATAATATTCCGGCATTTGAAATTATTATGCATCGGGTGGTCTGGTCCTTTTTCTTTCTCCTTGCTGTACTTATATTTCAGAATCACTGGAATGAATTCGTGACAGCAATAAAAAGTCGACGAACATTTCTGGTCCTACTCCCCACAACAATGCTTCTTGGGTTTAACTGGTTCATTTACATCTGGGCGGTTAACAACGACCATCTTCTCCAAGCCAGCCTTGGATACTTCATCAATCCGCTGATCAATGTCCTGCTGGGGATGATCTTTCTCCGGGAACGGCTGAGACCCCTCCAGACAATATCATTGATTCTGGCAGGAATCGGTGTACTCTATCTAACCTTTCATTATGGAGAGTTTCCTTGGATATCCTTGTCTCTAGCCTTTGCCTTTGGATTTTATGGACTGATCCGAAAGATGGCCACAGTCAGCTCTCTGGTCGGCCTTTCAGTAGAAATGCTCGTTCTTTCAGTTCCGGCATGGGCATATATCTTATTTCTGGAAAGTAAAGGAACAGGCGCCCTGTTTCGCATAAGTGTCAAAATTGATTTTTTTCTTATGGGAGCGGCGTTTCTCACCGCCATCCCGCTTCTTCTTTTTACTCTCGGCGCCAGGCGGTTGACCCTATCCACTCTGGGATTTCTGCAGTATATTGCGCCGAGCTGTATGTTTCTTTTGGGTGTTTTTTTATACAATGAGCCGATTTCAAACGCCCAAATAATAACTTTCATTTTAATATGGACAGCCCTAGGCATTTACTCCTCCGACTCAGCCATGGTATACAGGCTGGTCAAGGACGGGTAATTCTTGGAGGTAGATGAAAATGATCGTCAAAATTATCATCAGAAGAACTGTGGCGGAAGAAAAAGTAAAAGAACTGATACCTTTGCTCGAGCAGATTAGATCTCTTGCGACAGACCAGTCCGACTACATTTCAGGAGAAACATTAAAGAGTTTGGACAATCCTGATGAGTTTCTCGTCATCAGCACCTGGAATTCGCCTGTAGCATGGGAAAAATGGTTGACAAATAAAGAGAGACAGAAGATCCAAAAGAGAATAGATGATTTACTTGGTGGCAAAACCGAATACGAAATGTTCTATTATGTAACCGCGGAGTGATTTCGTTTCTTTACAGAGGATGACACCGCTACTTCAGAGTCAAAGGGGATAATCGGTGCCACCGGCCCAAAAGTTTCTTCCGGATCAATACCAGCAGAAGAATAAACACGATGGCAACCCTTATCATAGCGGGCGTGTGGCTTAAAATAGATATAAGGATATATTGGGTTATAATTTGTTGTCTTTAACCAAACGAGCAAAATGCTCAAAAGACCGATCATACGTTCTTTCAGCATCGTCGGAAAAACAGCAGGCCGGCAGCTGTCGCATTTTTACATGGTATTGAATACATTCACAACAGACCCCTTTCCGCGAACAGGGTTCATAGCTGCAGTTGCAAAAGCTGATGTTTTGATCTTTCATACATTCCATAAATTTCTCCTTTTGTATTTTATTTAGGTCAAATCATACCTAATATAAAATTAGGTTTTATTCTTCAAAAAAATCGGGAACCGTTCTGATTATTTTATCCAGCGCTGTTTTTTCACCGGTAGCAATGATATCATTCACCAATCTAAATTTCATGCGGACGGATTCGGTGGTACCGAACATCATTGCAGCCGCAAGAAAACTAAAATCACAAAAATAGATTTGAGCAAACACGTGGTGCCACCGCTCCAAACCTTCGGATATCGCTTCTATTTCATTTGATATTTTCAGCAGCATCTTATCGTCTATCCATGCGCTGTCTGCTATTTTTATAGACAGGCAATAGGGCATAAAAAAATCACAAACCTTTTTGGGCAATAGCACACCGTAGCGTTCCCATTGCTTTTGCAGATCTGTTTTAACCTGACGGCTCTGTTCGGCCACTTTTTTATAATACGCAGGTGACCAAAGCCCATAGGCGCGACACCCAAAGGGGCGATCTGAATAAATCAGGCAATCCTGACCATTCAGAAACGGACAAGACGTGATCTCTATAGGATTTATGAAAAAATATCCACTTATTTTTTGTATCAATCCTTTTCGATCAGAAGCCGGCATATCCATCATGCTCTGAATGATCGCCAAAGCCTCCAAAAGCGTCATTTCAGGCAGCAATGAGCAGCAGCGGGCTTCACGGCGGCATTGGGTTTTCGGTAGACGTGCATAGGTCTCAATAAGCTCCTGTTGCCGGGAAGATGAGGTTTGCAGTAAAATTCTGATATCCTGTTGTGAAAACATGTTGTTTATGCTCATTTTAAGTTTGAATTCCCCGCTGCTTACTGCGCGGGATGAATTCAGATCAAGTAAATGATCCTATCAGGGAGCGTCCGGAGGGTGATAATTTTTCAGAAAAATAGATGGTATTTTAGATACGAACTTTACACGCAAGCGCAATGGATTTCGCCATCATCTATTGATAGGTTTTTAAATATATATA
Organism: Desulfobacterales bacterium; assembly: GCA_020345745.1. GTDB lineage: Bacteria > Desulfobacterota > Desulfobacteria > Desulfobacterales > UBA11574. Next base: position 1,137,235 of record CP070768.1, on the reverse strand, counting down.
AATATTTCTGCAAAATTATCATAAAATGTTTGGGCTATCGTCCGGGGACAATAATTCGAGACTCTTCCTTTTGTTGTATTTTTTTTACTTCTTCGAGCATCTTTTCTATGGCTTTTCTCATTGCTTCGGGAAATGCCTCCATCGCCTCCTTGAGATTCTTTGTTCCAAGCTCGCACTGAATCGGTAATGGACCTTGGGGTGTCATTAATTGGGTATGTCCGACAAAGATAGGCTTTCGGCTCTTGTCCTTCAACCCATTGGGTTTCACCGGGGTCAGGCGACGGATGGAGGCCACATTGAGATCGGTAAAGGATTCCTCAAGATAAAGACTGTCTTGATTTACGGTTAAATCCATGGTGCCAAGTTCGTTACTAATGGTCATTGTCTGTCTCCCTTCGCGATTTAAAACGCTTGATTCAGGTATGATATATTTTATTGTAGTCCATATCGCAAGGAATAAAATATAGCGTATGTAGAACCTATCTCAAAACTAAGATTAGAGTTCAGAGCAAGGCGCGAAGTGGTGAGAAAGCGGAGCATACACGTAGTATGTGAGCATTTTGAACCGTTTCGCAACACCGCTATGGGCACTTAGATTATTTTTGAGATAGGTTCTAGTAGTATGATCGTGTTTGGATCTACAAATCGCTGGAGCCGATAAGTGTGGGTACCGTTATCGACAAGAATCTGGCAAGTGCGAAACTGGCAGAGGAGGTGGGGGTCGATATTTTCCCATCAATTTTCGTTACAAAATTCAGGTTTTAATTTTTTTAAAAAGCTGAGATTTAGTAAATGACGGTGATTTTCAAAGGTCTCATTGTCGGGGTTCTAAATCTTTGGATTCGCTGCTTGGCTCTGGAGCCCTTTCAGGCTCCGGTAACAACCGGTCTTTTCTTAGCATCAAATCATGCTCTGCGACTTTGTCAACGCCGTCCGCGGTGATGGAGAACGCGCCGGTATCGGTACGTTGCACCCACTTTTTTTCCTTAAGATACCAGATGTGAAACTCCATGATGTGTTCGGGACATCCAAGAAGCCTCTCCAGCTCCATGATACCCATGCCCGGATTAGATGCATCTTGTCTGCGGGCAACGTACAGCAGGGAGAGAACGCCCTGGCGTATCCGATTGTCGTCCTCGAAACCCTCGGAATGAGATGCTTCTTCAGCGATTTTCCATCGCTCGGCACGATCGTGCTCGTATTTGGCGTCATAGGCTGCACGTCTTTCAGGATCAGAGAGGGTACGATAAGAATCATACAAAACACTAAACTTATCGGCATCACCGGTTTGATCGTTATCCGGATGATACCTCTTGGCTAACAACCGGAAAACACGTTCGATGGTTTCAGTATCGGCGTTCGGGCTGACTTGTAAATTCTCGTAATGGTCACTGAAGGATTTTTGCATCACACGTTCACTCCTATTGGTTTAAATGTTCGCCAGGGTCTCAATCTGTCATAGCGAATGTTACTATACGCTTAAAGTATGTAATAAAACTTATAAGAAAATGGTGGATTTTTGTCAAACGAAAACCTGAAGGTAATTTCGCTGTTTGTAAACAAAATGACCAGGTCATTCGTCTTATGCTTTAAATAGACTCGAAAGGAGGGTCAAAAATGAAAAATAAGACAATAACGATTATATTCCTCACGATCCTGTTGTGTTTTTTTCTTGTTATTCCTTACTCTTGGGCCGGATCCAAGGAACGACATAGATGGGAAGGGGTAGCGATTGGCCTCGGTGCTGCCGTTGTCGGGAGCGTACTTTTAAACAACTATAGTTCTCCGCCAAAAAGGCACGTTCATATTTACCATTATTCATCACCTCACCGTCATGACAGGTGGAAGTCGCATTATCGGAATCACTATGGTCATAAAAAGCCGCATCGTCATCATACTCATTGGCATGGGAGACCACGGCATTCGTATCGTCATCATGCCCACTGGCATGGGAGACCGCGAAATCCGCATCGTCACGGCTACCGGAGGATGCATTAAAATTTGAATTCCCCGCTGCTTGCAAGCGCGGGAAGAATTCAAATAGGGATAGGAATGTTAGCCTTTCGCTTCAGCAGAGACAGCGTCGCGTTATATAAAATCGTGGCACGATTTAATTTACATTCAATGCGTTTTCTAAAGATCGTTTTGGCTGGGTCGCAGGCGATTTGATACACGGCCGCCTGTCGGC
>CP070768.1:1129480-1134947 GCA_020345745.1 Desulfobacterales bacterium | reverse complement strand
CGGAGCAGGCCGGTCAAATTCTTCATAAACGTATCAAATTTCAATGCTTAAAAACACATTTATCCATATACCCGGTATCGGAAGTAAAACGGAACAACGTTTCTGGGGCTCTGGAATTCTTGGTTGGGAAGACTTTAACCAGAATTGCCCCATGCGTCTATCGCAATCCAGAAAGGATACCATTACCTCATACCTTGAAGAATCACAACAACACATCGAATCCAGCAACCCAAATTATTTTTTTGATCTGTTGCCTGTCAATCTCCACTGGCGGTTTTTTCCTGAATTCAGAGATTCAACGGTATATCTGGATATCGAAACAACCGGACTGGATAGCTGGCACAACGAAATAACAACCATCGCGCTATATGACAGCGATTCCATATCATATTATGTTAATGGCCTGAACCTTAGTAATTTTTTGGATGACATCAACAAGTACAACGTCATTGTAACTTATAATGGAAAATGTTTTGATGTCCCGTTCATTGAAAACTATTTCAATACCAAACTGGATCACTCCCATATTGACTTAAGATATACTCTCAGGAGCCTGGGCTACAAGGGTGGGTTAAAAAGCTGCGAAACCCAACTGGGGATTGACCGAGGGAGTTTAAAAGGTATTGACGGGTTTTTTGCAGTCCATCTTTGGCACGATTACCACAGGACAGGCAATCAAAAGGCTTTGGAGACCTTGTTGGCATATAATATCCAAGATGTTCTAACGTTGGAGAATTTGATGGTTATTTCATACAATTCTAAAATTAAGCATACGCCTTTTTATAGAAATTCATTGCCGGCACCAGTTTTACCGGAAATACCGTTTGCAGTGGACATGGCAACCGTGGATAGAATCAGAAATGAAAATATACACGCATTCCAACATTCATTATATTACTGAAAGATGCTTGGCCCGCAACACTGTAATTGGACATTAGATGCATGTTTGAGATGGCTGATACTTATTGTCGCTGATACAATCCGACCAGCTCTGCCTGGGAAAGAACATGCCCTTCAATCGCTTTTTCCAATTTAGCTTTTGTCGGAAGCCCAAGATCCGGAAGAACCGTATCCAATGCGTACAGCTTATGAAAGTAACGATGCTTGCCAATGGGCGGACATGGGCCGCCGTAGCCCGTTCTCTTCCAGTCATTCAGGCCTTCCAATGTCCCTGCAGGTAGATCCTGTTTGAGAACTCCTTCAGGCAAGGAAACAGCGGTTATAGGAATGTTGTAGAGGACCCAATGCACCCATGTCATTCTTGGATTCGCAGGATCAGGTGCATCCGGATCGTCAACAATCAATGCAAAACTATTTGTTCCCTCCGGTACATCACTCCATGCCAATGCAGGTGAAATATCATTACCATCACACGTGTACTTTATAGGAATATCTCCTTGGTTCACAAAACTTTGTGATGTCAATTTCATAGGTTGGTTCCCCCCTTCCTGTGCATATATATTTATAATAGAAAAAGTGAGAATCTGTATAAAAACAAAACACAATTTTTTCACGACTCATTTCCAATGCCGGCAAAAACTGTTTTTTCTCATGATTAAACAGTAACCCCAAGCCCCATCTCGCACCATCAGATGGAATCTTATGAACCAGTTCTTTCCGAGTTCAAAACATTTTACCTTGCAGTTTTGTCATCAAGGGAACCCTTTTTATGCATGGTAGCTACTGGTATAAAATATTGTTTCTGTTTCTTGGTCAGTTCCGCAGGTGAATATTTGCTGGCCGCGACCTTTCGTCCCAATGCCTCTGCCATAGAACGAACATGGTATGGCGCTGTGCCACAACAACCGCCGATAAATCGGGCGCCTAACTTATATGCTTCCTGTGCAAAGTATGCCATTTCATCTCGGGTTGCCACATGAGGATCGAGCCGGGTGGGAAAAACGGTATTTCCTTTTCCATCACTCAACACCTCAAAGGTTGGTTCGTTTTCTGTCGTATGATAAGCAACGGGCAATGCTGCCACATGGGACTTCACTTTTTCGGTTACCTGTTTAAGGACGGGCAGCAATGTTCTGGGGCCGCGGTAACAGTTCAGGCCAACGACATCTGCCCCAAGATCGGCTAGGCGCTTACATGCGTCTTCTGGTGTGTAGCCGTCACGTAACAGACCGTCAACATCAATGGCCAGATTAACTATTGCCGGCAGCCCAACGTTTTTAATCGCATTTAAAGCCAGACATGCTTCACCAAAAAAGGATATCGTTTCGGCGATAATAAATTCGACACCCCCTTGTTTGGACCACTGGGCCTGTTCTTCGAACATGGCAATGGTTTTTCTCTCTGCCTCCTTATCACCGGGTTTCCAGACATTGGATTGACCAATATTGCCAGCGAAAAGGGTCCGGGTTTCAAACGAAACCTTTCGGGCAATCTTCAATGCGTCATAATACATGGGTTCCAGCAGTTTTTCTTTGCCAATGACCTTCAGTTTTTCTCGATCCACATAATAGGTAAACGCTAAAACCACATCGCTGCCGGCATGCACGTAGTCCCGGTGCAGCTGTTCGACCACCTGGGGATTGTCTAAAACAACTTCCGGCACGAAAAGGTTGGCTTTCAAATAGCCCCGCCTTTCCATCTCAAACAAATAACCTTCAGCACAGATGACAGGTCCTTTGTCCAGAGCGTTAAGCAGTCCGATTTTTTTTATATTTATCATTTTATACCTTTTTTGTTTTTATGTTTAGACAAAATTATTCGAATCTGTCTCTGACAAAAGTACCTGCCGTTAGAGAGCCATGGTGAGTACAAAAAAAACCTCTCGCAATGGAGGGGCCAATTGTCCTTTGTCCTTGAGACCACATGTCCCCTTTGCGGGCTGGATTTGGCACCTTGCGGAACACAGGTTGCCGGGCGATTATCGGGCCAGTTCCCTAACGCCACTCTTCATGATTATTTCAACCTTTAAACTACATGCTAAAACATAAACAATTCATGTCAAGCACGTCCAAAAAAAATCTTGTATGAATAAATAAAAGAAATAAATAACCCCCACCTAAAAAGGCGGGGACAATTGATTTCAATTTTGCCTTAAAATATTATCCAGCCGCTTTCCACTAGAGATGGCGATGGAAATTTGAGTGAAAAGCTTGAATAATGTGCGCCCAAGCCTTAATATAATTGTTACTTTGAAGCGAATGCTAACAGAGCTTTAGATTCATCCGTTCACTTTACCATTTTAAACTTTCACTTTGTTAACCATGAAATAGTTGCTTCTAATCAATAGCCAATAAATCATCATGACTCGCCATGTTTGTTATAGATATATTTTGCTAATTATACTGATTGTTCTGTTCAACAGTTGTGCAGGAAAATATTTCCGCGATGCCGGTAAACCACCCTTACCGCCACCTAAGTTTGTGCTCTCTGATTGGCCCTATGAAGAATACTGGACCGGCATTATCTTCAACGGAGCTAAAATTGGTTTCTCCCGTTTCAATCTGTCTTCATCAACATCAGATCCAAATCATTTTGCCATCGTTTCAGAAGCCGCACTTCATATTCGCTTTTTAATGTTTGATAAAACAGTCAACTTAAAATCTCATGATCAGGTGGCCGAAGACCTCTCTATGGAAAGTTTTATGTACGAATACGACCTTGACGGAAATCAATTGAAGCTGAAAGGCCGCAAGAAGGATAACAAACTTGAAGTGAGTATCATAACAAAGGGCCAAGAGCGCCAGAAGGCCATACCGGTTAAAGGAAAATTATACCCCACTAGTATCATCGGCCTTTACCCGGCAATGCATGGATTGGAAGTTGGTCGGAAATACACCTATAAGGTTTATGATGGAGAAACCCAGACCATAAGTACGGTAAAACAAGAGGTTTTGAGTTACGAAGAGAGCGATTTTTTTCAAGGACAGGCGTATAAGATTAAGACCCGTTTTCATGGCCAGGAAGTCACAACCTGGATGGACACCAAAGGCATGCCATTGCTGGAAATGTCACTTGGGGGTATTATCATTTCAGAGCTGGAAAGTAAGTCGACAGCAATGAAATATCTAGCTCAGGCAGCGATAAACAAAGTAGAATCGCTTATCGATTTCAGCCTGATTAAAAGCAGTGTTTCAATACAGAATCCTCGCCAGACCAAGTTCCTGGAAATTGCCATTTCAGGGACAGAAAAAAGCATAAGTATACCAACTGATGAACGTCAGCACTGTGTACGCAATGGGAAAGAAGTCTTTTGCCGAATCGTCTCACAACGCCAGGATAATAATAGCTCAGCCCGGTACGAATACCACGGAAGTCTTAAACAATACTTTCAACCGTCATACATTATTCCTTTTAATGACCGCCGTATTATTGAAACGACAAAAAAAATAGTGACAAACACGAAGGACGCCAATCAACAGATCCGTTTGCTTGTGGGTTGGATCCAGGAAAATATCGAACAAAAACCTGTAGATGTATTTACAGCTCTGGATGTGCTGGACGGTAAAAAAGCAGAATGTCAGGGACATGCTTTCCTGTATACAGCCTTTGCCAGGGCTGTGGGGATTCCTACTCGAGTGGTAAACGGAATTGCTTATGCCCCTGAGTATCAAGGTTTTTTATACCATTCCTGGGCCGAAAGCTTGGTGGACCGTCATTGGATTGCAATAGACCCAACGTTTGGCCAGATACCGGCCGACGCAACTCATATCAAATTTGTTGAAGGAGAGGATATTTCCGATCTGTTACCTTTGGTGGAACTGATCGGACAGGTAAAGCTTCGAATCATCAACAAAGATAGCCCATAAACAACTTAACTGAGGATTTAAAGAAGGTCTCGCTGTCCGACTCAATATGCACCGTTTTCGTAGCGGCCGAATTTGGTCTGATCCGTTGCCAAGTCATAAGAACCTGGCCGCTGTAACGTTGATTATTACAAGCAATTTCAAATCAATTGCTAATCCCAGGAAGGTTTGCGCTTTTCTACAAAGGCACTGATCCCCTCTGAAAAATCTTTCGTTCCAGCGAGCTTTAATGCGCTTTCGAACTCTATCTTCAGGCCTTTGTCGAGTGGAACCGTCTGGCCTTCTATAATCGTACGCCTTATTACAGCAAGAGCCCCGGCAGGTTTCTGCGCAAGCAAGCCAGCATAGGCCTGAACCTCTTCGTGTATCCGCTCGGGGGGGAAAATAAAGTCAACCAATCCCATAGTGTGTGCCTCTTCAGCAGACACAAGGTTCCCTTCATACAGGAGTCTGAGTGCACGAGTCCGTCCCAGAAGTCTTATGAGGGCCTGAGTTGCGCCTATCGTAGGTATGAACGCAATGTTTATCTCCGGATGGCCGAGTCGAGCGTCTGCGGCGGCGAAACGAATGTCACAGTGAAGAACGATCTCTAAGCCTCCGCTTGCCGCAATGCCACGAAGGGCAGCAAGCAGCGGTTTCTGTGCCTGATGCATCTGGGATACCAAACCATGGCAAATAGAGACCCATTTCTTTATTCCTTTTAT
>CP070768.1:1118834-1129380 GCA_020345745.1 Desulfobacterales bacterium | reverse complement strand
CTGTAATAAAGAGGTGTTTTCGGCTACGATTGCCTTACTGCCATCATTCTTCTGCAGGTCCTCTGCTGAACTCGCTACAATGACGGCCTGCGCCTCAGGCACCCGGTTTTTGTTCATATGGCATGGTGTATTCTGTGGAGAAGAACAGCACATGTGTCCAATCGGATCGCCTGTCAATGACGGTACCTGGCCGTCCATCGGCGTTGCCTTACAACAGCAATACGGTCGGATTTCGCACGGATCGATGACATTCGCCGTTGCCTCAAAAAGATTAAAACAAAACACCAGGACGAATAGGCACACGGCAATTTTTCGAGGGAATGAATTCATAACCAGATCATTTAAAAATTCACAACGAAAATTTTTATACTACTTTGTCGTACATGTCAACCGGTATTTAAAACCTATATCATAATGGGTAGTTTAACGTCTTATCCAGGACCAACAACGGCAACCATCACTACAGTGGGCAACCCTTGGTATCGTAAACCGTTTCATCATCATCTCCTTTCTTTTTATGCAAAAAATAATCGTGTCTATCACCTCGTTATAAGGAACAATTTTTTCCTTTCTGATAAAACGATGGTGAAAGTGAATAATACGTTGTGTCGTTTACGGAGAACAACCGAACATCTGCATTAAAATTCTGTTCCTGTTGATATTGACATTCAAAACATGCCCAATACTCCCAGTGAAGCTTAGCAGCATAACTTAAACAATCGCTGTAATACGGACAAAAAACGTTTCGACTGCCATTCATATGCACCGGATTTTGATTCTGATCCATTCTTTCTCCTTAATTGACGTTGATCAATTGGGCACTTTACTCATTGCGTTCAAATTCATTCCAATCCAAAGTCATCGAAAAATCGATGCTCAATCGCCTAAATGCCGCTCGAACGCCTTTTAAACTAACAATTTAATGTGCCAAGCCATTATCTATTTCATAACAATGATGATATAATGAGGAATAAGTTAAAAATGGATTAATAATGCCGCGTTACGTTTTTACGGCAATATAATGTAATACCACTTTGTGGCAGTGTCAACCTTTTTTTAAGGCATTGCCATTGGACATAATTTGCGGCTGTTTTTGTTTTTCTGGTCAGCTGAAATGACAACGCAACATCGATAGAATCGTTGCCCGAATATGGATCCACCCCGCGGGTTCACCGATTTTGCGTCCTCTTTGAAATAAATTGCAGCCAAAATGATCATATGCTAATTAATAATCGAAGCACTTACCGTTACGGCGCAAAAAACGACAAGGTTTGAAGTCGATGAAGACATTTGCCAAGCCGAAAATTATTTCCTATATCTTTCCATTTATTTTTCTATTTAACGGCTGTTCGAGCCACGAGCCTCATCGAACAATCGTTCATATGGATCCATCCTTCGTTCAAACCAAACTTGTGAAAGGTCGGCTGGGTATCGCTGGCATCATCTCTATTGATCACCAATTCGATCGATCTGAATGTGCAGCGTTTGCCAATCTATTATATGAGGTTCTTAATGCAGAAGGGCACATTCCTGTTGCCGTACCTATTCGACAAGTTATCGAACCAATTGGAAATACGACCCACAACCAAATAATGAAGGAATATAGTGAATACCCTACATCCCGCCTTCAATCATTGAAAAAGGTAACACTCAAAAATGACGATTTCCGATACTTGTTGTTGGGCAGCATTGATCTCAACGAAGTGGAGAAAGATCAGTATGAAGAGGAAAGCGCAAGGGATTCCATACATACTCCATTCGATGAAGATCAGCCTAAAAATGCTGAAGACATCTTAGCTGTATTTGAAACAACAAGAACCATCAGAGTATCGTTTCAGATCTACGATCTAAAAAATGCGTTGCTTGCTTGGAGTTGTACCTTTGAGGAACGTGATTCAAACCGTCGATCACTTGTTTTCGACAACAAGGATAAGGTTGTGGAAGGATTTGCTCAGTCCTTGACAATGGGTTTAATTCAAGGATCTTACGGACCAATACTTCAGCCCAAAGCACCCAATTTTGAAACACTGCTTAAACGCGTTTTCATTTCATTTGTTGATCAGTTGCCATAAAAGGTGGTTTAGTATATTTATTTAAAAAGCGCATTTTATCGGAGCGGGGTGTCATGAAAATCGAATATTATCCTATTGGTGTGGTTCATAGTCCTTTCAAGGAACTGAAAGGCATGCCCATTCAACCATCAAGATCAGAAGGCGCATCAGGGACGGTAGAAATATTTGACGAATTTCAAGAAGGCTTGAATGATCTGGAAGGCTTTTCTCACATTATCTTATTGTACCATTTTCACATGGTGACGGATTACCGACTACAAATTGTTCCGTTCCTTGACACCGTACCCAGGGGATTGTTCGCCACGCGTGCCCCAGTGCGTCCCAATCCTATCGGACTGTCAGTCGTTCGCCTCGAAAACGTTCAAGGAAGTGTCCTGTCGGTCTTGGATCTCGACATCGTGGATAAAACGCCTGTTCTGGACATAAAACCATACATTATCGAATTCGATGATCGGACAACCGTGCGTTTAGGTTGGCTGGAAAATGCACTTAGACAAGAGAGAACATCCATATCAGATAATCGTTTTAAATAGATGAAAGGAGGCACCAACATGGAAAGTAAACATGGAGAATATGAGTGCGCGCACTGTGGTTATACCGCTGATGGGAAATTTAGCGGAGATATCTGCCCTCAATGCAACCAAACCTACTGGAAATGTTCCGAGTGCGGGTTTCTCATCACAGCTGCCATACCACCGGACACCTGCTCACAATGCAATGAGAAATGCGACTTTTTGAATGTTAGCTGCTATACTCCGGACTGTGGCGGCCCCGGACATATCGATCCCCGGCTTTAACCCTATATAAGAGTACTTTGACATACGCCCCCTCCTCCTCAATCGCAGTGTTAAGCTCGGATTTTAATCCGCCATTGAACTTTGGCGGATTAAAATCTTTGTGTTGACCTGCCTGCCCCCTTCGACACAGCCTTTTAAGGCGGGGTTTCTCCCATGTGGGAGTGCTTCGCGACGGGGAGCAGGCCGGTCAAAGTCATACCAAGGTTTTAGCTACCGGATCCATTTCAGAAATAATCTGAGTAGCAGTCATCCGGCTGAACATATCGAAGATAACAAATGGGTTGACAGGATTCAAATTCTAAGATAAATAAGGACCGGTCGGTATTTTTTATGAGAAGATGATGAACACAAAAGGCAATCAGACCCGTAAAGATATCATTCAGAAATCCTTACAGATATTCTCTGTTAAAGGCTATTTTAATACGTCCATTAACGATATCCTTTCTGCTACCGGTTTGACCAAAGGCGGACTTTACGGTCATTTCCGAAGCAAGGAAGATATCTGGTATGCGGTCTATGATGAAGCGCTATCGATTTGGCGAAATATCGTTCTGAAAAATGTGCGCAGTATCTCTAATCCGATGGAGCGGATTAAAAAAACCATTGAAAACGATATGAAAAATTACCTTGGGGCAGATATTTTTGACGGTGGTTGCTTCTTTTTTAATATGCTGGCTGAATTATCCGGGCAATCCTCTACTATGTCCCAACATATCTTAAAGGGATTCACCGCATTCGCAAAGCTGTTATATGCATGGTTAAAAGAGGCCGATCAGAAGGGTATGTTAAAAGAGGGGGTCGATTTACGACCGGTAGCCAATTTTATCGTTATTTCGCTCAATGGAGCGGCCCCTTTATATATCGCCAGTAGGGATCCCCGTGTTTGGGAGCAGACCATATCCCAGCTTCATTTTTATATTGACCAGATAAAAAATAGCCCGGATAGCTAAAAAAATCCCTTTTGGTACTATTGCTGTGATGTGTGGCGCAAATTATATTATACCGATCGATCTTTTTAAAATTGTCAAGATTCTCTGCATACGTTCATCCTTTTTATGCTGTTCGAAGGTAACATATCGCTGATAGTAGCGCCAGAATTGCCGAAAGATCGATAGGATTTTATTAATTATAGCTGTTTGCCCTATTTCTTAGGAGAAAAACATGAGCGCACGTGACAAGATTTGGGCCAAAATGAAATGGCATATTATAAAAAGACGGTTGAAATATACGGATGCCCAAATGAATATCTTTAAGACCAACCCGAGAAATGATGACGTCCTATCCAAGGCACCGGAGCTGATGATGAAAACAATTATCGTACAAGTGGTCGATTCACACGGGTGTAACAGTCAGCATAAGCTCGGGGATAGCTTTCATTTTGATGGTGCAGGAAACCTTTTGACCAAATTGTCCCCAAAAAAAATATGCATTTATGCCTTAAATGCCATAACCCCTCAAATTTTCGCTGCAAATGAGCTCCTTTTTGCCGGTATTGATCCCAATGAAATGAGGTTCAAACGGGCAGCATGCTTTGATGTCGGGTTGGAATACGATGGTTGGGGACGGATTGTCATGGAGATGAGAGTTGAAAGCCGGAACAACGCTTAACACATCATTCAAGGTAAATTCGACCTCCCCGGCACCATATAAAAACGGGGTTCATCGTCTGTTTTTCACCGGTAGTTCGAACCTGGCATGTGGCCGGCACTACAGATAATTTATCATACAGGAGGACATTTATGGATTTGGCGATTTTTCATCAAATGGAAGCGCCGGAACTGAAAAAATATATTAAATTTCTGCTCTGGCATTACCGCGTCGTTGACGCCTTCTGGTTTATATATGTCGCCGAGCACTTTGATGAGTCCACCGCTGAACACATCAATGAAAAGGTATGGGATCGCGTTTCCGGGATGGCTGCCAAAGACATCATCTCCCGATTTAACATCGATAACAAGGGGCTTAAGGGTTTTGTGGAGGCCCAGCGGCTTTTCCCCTGGTGCATTTTGGTCGGATATCAGATTCAAGAAACAGATAATGAAGTCATCATTACGGTGCCGTCGTGTCCAACCCAGGAAGCCAGACTCAAGCGCGGCTTGGAAGAGTACAATTGCAAGGAAATGCACAGAGGAGAATTTGAAAGCTTTGCGCGGGTCATAGATGAGCGTATTCGAACTGAGTGCTTGTTTGCCCCGCCTGATTCTCATCCTGAAAATATGTTTTGCAAGTGGCGTTTTGTTGTTAGCTGAAACCGGGATTGGTTATATGATTTATCGGCAATGAAAGAGGGATCAATTCATAAAATACGTCTCACCGTGTCGGATGTCGACCAGATGGTTCAACATGCCTTCTTTCTCTAACTCTTTTTTTATATCCATTGGCGGAAAGTGAACCGGTTCATCGCCAAGACGAAACGTTCCCCAGTGAACGATCATCATTTTTCCGGCATTGAGTTCTTTAAATGCCTGTACCGCTTCCTGTGGATTCATATGACTGGAAGCCATGAACCATCGGGGCTCATAGGCACCGAGATTCATGATGACCAGATCGATATCGAAATTTTGCCCAATCTCCTCGAATCCGTCGAAGTATCCCGAATCACCCATTACGTAAATCGTGTATCCGGCAGCAGTTTCGATCATATATCCACCCCAAAGAGATCGGTTGGGGCCTCGCACCGGGTTTCGCATGGTCCAGTGATTACTGGGCAGAAACGTTATGACCCGATCACCGTCACGGTAAATGTCATACCAGTCGAGCTGAGTCCGATCCGTCATGCCTAAATCCTTGAATACGTTATGGTAACCAAGTGGACTGATCACATGAGTAGTTTTCTTTAAGGAAGCCAAAGAGGGCTTGTCCAGGTGGTCATAATGTCCGTGAGTGATCAGAACATGATCCGGCAATGGGATTTGCTGAGGATCGAAGGTGAAAGGTGAAAAATCCTCGATAAACCAGTAAATATCCGAAAACACAGGATCCACTAAAAGATAATTATCGACATCTTTGATCAGGATGCTGGCATGTTTTAGAAAAGTAACCGATACGCCTTGGTTCTCCTGGATCGGATTCCAGTCAATGGTAATGGGTCTTAAGGGTTGTTCTTTTAGATAAGAGCTAAAACGATTTTGACTGAGTTTCCATTTCAATAACTGCAGATATCTTCCCTTTCTTGGAAATCCTACAGGATTGATGAATCTGCCATTACCGTGATGTTCTTTTTTGAAAGAGATGTCCTTTAAGTTGCGACCGTTTAAGGGTCTATAGTGCAGTTTATTGTTTTCCATTTTTCCAAAAGCCGCCAACACCACCCCGGGATGAATAAAACGCATAAGAAACAAGGCTTGTAAATTGATAAATATTCTCTGTATGAAAGCTCTTCGGTTCATTGTTCAAAGCCATTACAACGTTGATTGAATTGCCAACAACATAATCACGATTCATTGACTTGCAATGTCAGCCAATCCCTGCACGCCTATTTTGAATAAGCGTTCAGGTAGCATCCAAATTCGTTTCACTCGGGTGTCTCGTCGCTGGTCATTTCACAGGTTTAGCAGGGGGGAAACTTCCCCCTCCGGTATTCCACCTTCGCTGCGCTCAGGATAGCTGCGGTGTCCCCAATAATTTCTCAATAAACAGGGGTTAGGTAATCTATACGGGCTCCAGGCTTTTTCTTCCAGTCGATATCAATCTCGTCTTAGCCGTGTGACCCAATATTTTATGATTTAAACTTCTTTTTATGCAAATCTTAACCCATGTTTCATAAAATCATAATATTGGGTCACTGGGTAACGATGAATAAAACGATAAAGATACCTCCTTGCATAAAAAACCTGGAGCCCTCTAGCCCGTAGTTTTTGATAAGTTGCTTTCCCAAAGCTAAACTTTGAAATGAAAAAGCGACGCCGCCAACATCGTTACACAAAATTGGATACCGCTTGAACGCTTACTTTTTTGGGGTTATTTGCATGAAAACCCGTTTTGTGGTACTTGATATTTTTTTCTTTTAAGATCGTTAAACTTGTTTTAAATCACACACCATTATGTGTCGTTTTGCTAATCTATTCATATTCTTATTCTTTTTCGACAGTGTCATCTCACTGACAGATGACGTTGTTATACAGGCATTTGGTGCAAACACCTTGCACACCCTGAGAAGTTTTTTTGCTTTTCTACCCTTTGCGCTCTCTTTTCCGCTATACTTTTTAACCGGCACCGTGGCCGGTTTTCCGAAACGCATCCTATTACCCATGGCTCTATTTCAGATCTGGTGCGGACTCTTCTTGGCTCTCCCTTTACCGATTTATCTTGGAATGCAACACACCAATCTTTTGCTTTCTTCAATCCAACTCTTTATCTCCATCACAGCCTTTATCTATTTGCATCAAACGACAAAAAAAAAGACCTGGTTTTTCACATCAGCTGATTTCAGCCATATGGTTTTTAAATTCAAGCGGGTGTTCGGTTTTGCTACCGCCAACATCATCGTTGTTATCCCGCTTATCATTGTCTACCTTGCTGTGTGCATGAGTCTCGCGACTTCACATCTGTCTCGAGGATTCATCCGCCTCGATATGGATGGGATTTCCATTGAGGCCAGGACATATACGCATCAAGGAAGACACCTGTACCTTTTGCCCACGTTTCACATTGCTGAATCTACATTTTTCAGAACCTTGATTGAATCTTTGCCAGAATCGAGCACTGCAGTTATATTAGAAGGAGTGACAGATAAACATCGTTTGGCCCCAACCGGGTTGAACTACCGCCAGTTGGCTCGTCGGTTCGGACTTGAAGCACAGGACAACCGTATTTTTTTGGCTTGGCATGCGGTGCAGCGATGCGACGTCGATATCAGCTATTTTTCTCCTGAAACGCGTTCGTTTCTTAATGCCGTTCGCCGGTCGATGAAACAGTGGTCATCAGGGAATCGAATCACAGCTTTTTTAGCAAGTATGCTTTCACCAAGACCTGATCCAAACCTGCTTTGGCAGGATTTGGTTGAGATGAGAAATCGCCGTGTGTTAGAGTGTATGCATCGCTTGCAGGCGGAATATGACAATCTATTGGTTCCTTGGGGAGCTGCCCACATGCCAGGGATTGAAAAAGAAATCCTTAAATGGGGAGCTGTCTTAAAAAATCGGCGGCGAGTAAAGGTCTTGAACTGGCGACATTTAGAATAAAGCTTTCAAGGGGTTTCCCGGCTGGACGACCCGGCAGCCATGGGTGATGCCTTTACTGTCGAACCTAAAAGCGAATGCGTTTTTGTTCGATGAGTGGCGACCATACCAGCAACACAAATCAAAAAAGCGCCTATCCATGTCAATGCGTCAAGAGATTCTTCCCAAAATAGCCAACCGAATAACGTTGCAAAAACGACGTTCACATAGGTGAATGGACCCACCTGCGCTGCCGGTGCAAGGCTGTACCCTTTGGTAAGTAAGAGTTGCCCAACCGCTGCCAAAAAACCGATAAGGATGAGGAACCACCATATTTTCGGTTCCGGTGACTGCCATGACCAGACCAGCGGCACAGCTGAAAATATCGTGCTCAACACCGTAAAATAGAAAACGATGCGAATCGTTGGCTCAGAGGCGGACATCCTGCGGATACTCACCATGGCGAAGGCAGCGAATGCACCTGCGGCCAACCCCACGATCGCGACCGGCTGAAATACGCCCAGGCCCGGTTTGAGAATGAGGACAATGCCGACAAAACCGACAACCACGGCCCCCTGTAACTTCTGACTTACGGGTTCACGGATCCATATGAATGCAATCAACGGGATAAACAAAGGAGAGGTGGCAGCGAGCAGGAAGGCTTCAGAGAGCTGCAGATGAGCGATTGCATAAAAAAAACAATACATTGCCCCAAGCCCCGATGCGCTGCGTAACAAATGGAGTCGAAAATAGGCTGTTTTGATCCCTTCAGGTGGCTGGCTATATCCGATCCAGGGCAAAATGAACAAAAGGGCGCAAAGGTTGCGAAAAAAAACAACCATCTCATTGGTGAGTGAAGAAGAGACGATTTTTACCATTGCCCCTAACACCGCAAATGTGAAAGCAGAACCCAAGACGAACAAGGCCCCGGCAACAGGTTGATTTGGATAGATTCTTGCCGTCGAAGTTAGATTCATGGTAATATTATCTATAACTCTTTTTCTGTTTTCAAGCTAAGGGAAAAAAATGATAGCATATATTAACGGCAAATTCATTCCAAAAGATAGGATAGCCATATCACCCGAGGATCGGGGATTCCTTTTTGCCGATGGAGCTTATGAGGTCATCTGTTCATATAACGGCAATTTGTTCAAAATAGATGAACACCTTGAACGTCTCAGACGCAGTTTGGGTGAGCTTCGCATTGAAGGGCCCCCTATAAACCACCTAAGAACCGTTGCAGAAGGTTTGATAGAAAGAAACGAATTGTCTGACGTCCATGCCATGATCTATATTCAGGTGACCCGCGGCGCGGCTCCCCGAAAGCATATATTTCCAGAAAAGGCAACACCGGCTACGGTATATGCCAATGCATCCGCTTTCCAGCCGCTTTATAAAGAGAGAGAAAACGGGATCACAGTCATAACACTTCCTGACATCCGGTGGGACCGTTGCGACATCAAATCTGTGGCTCTTTTACCGAATGTGCTTGCCTGTCAGCAGGCAAAAGAAAGGGGGGCTGTCGAGGCTGTTTTTATCCGCAACGGATTTATAACCGAAGGGTCGCATACCAATTTCTGCGCCGTGTTTGATGACCAGCTCTTTACGCATCCTGCAAACAACCATATATTAGGGGGAATTACAAGACAAGTAGTGCTGGGCCTGTGCACCCAACTGGGCGTTCCATTCAAAGAATCCCCTATTCTTGAAAATGAATTGAAAAATGCGGATGAGGCCATGGTTTTAGGGACAACCTATGAAATCCTTCCCGTTGTTCAAGTGGATGACTGGCAGGTGGGGAATGGAACACCGGGTCCTATAACCAGAGAACTCCAGCATGCATACAGGCGTGCAACAACGTCATAGATAACATATCAAGCAGGGTCTTTTTCACCTCATCCATATTTGTAAAGGCATGCGGGGCGAAGCCAACCAATTTGGGAGGTATTATGGGCGGCCTAAAAATAACGTGCTCACTCATATTAACGACGCTGTTTATCGTATCCTGTTCAGTTATTTCAAAACCCGTTCGAAACGAATCCATTACTCCGGCTCATTTTAAGACACTTTTGCAGGAAGCAGATGAACATGTTGGAAATACCGTGATAATAGGCGGGCACATCCTGGAAACCAAAAATTCGGTTGCAGGATCAACGCTGGTGATTTTACAATCACTGTTAGGGCTCGGACAAGAGCCGAAGTCAAAGGATCATACAGAGGGAAGATTCATCGTCGACCATAAGGGATATTTAGAACCTGAGGTTTATAGCAAAGATCGAAAAATTACCGTTGCAGGTGTTGTCGTCGGTTCAGTTACGTTGGAAATCGACGGTTTTCCCCATCCGCATTTAAAAATTCGGAGCCGTGAAATCTATTTATGGCCGGAAAAGCAGCAATCTTATTATTATTATCACTATGATCCATGGCATTGCCCAAGCTTCAACTGTGGGTACTGGCATCGACGCCATCCATATTATTGGTAGTAATGATTATTTGCTGCCGTTTAGTTGGTGTCAAT
>CP070768.1:1112454-1118734 GCA_020345745.1 Desulfobacterales bacterium | reverse complement strand
GGAAAAGGCTAAGCCTGTTGGGGATGGACAAATACCACCGTTGAAAGTTTCTATAAATGTTCCCGTTTGACCATTATAGCGGTTAACTCCGTATCCACTAGCTAAAGAAACATAGAGATCATCATCAGGGCCAAATACAAAATCACCCGCCTTCACAGATACGAATACATCAATAAAATTTCCACTCTGTCCATCATAACGTAAAATTCTATCTGTTCCCTCATGGGCATAGAGGTTGCCATCCATGCCAAAATCTATGTCGTTGACAGAATTACCTGTATGGATAAAAGTGCCTAAATGATCACCTGTCTGAACATTATAATATTCAATATTATTGGTACCTGCATCAGTTATATAGAGATTATTATCAGGGCCAAATGCCATATCAAAAAGCGAACTATAAATCCCAGGTATGGTGGCGAAAATATCTATGAACGCTCCTGTTTGACCATTATATCGCACAACACTACTTGTTCCCCGACTTAAAACATATAAATTACCATCAGGGCCGAAAGCGAGACTTTCTATCCATTTTATGAAAAATATGACGTGAATACCCCGCCATTTATGGCGGGGATGAAACGTCATCCTTTAAAATCGGTTTAAAATCTACTAAGATATTCGCATGACCATCAAAAGAACTAGTCATGCGGTGTACGACACAAGATACCATTTGGTATGGGCTCCTAAATATCGGAAGTGGATATTGCAGGGAGATCTTCGAGAATTTGTCAAGACCATTTTCCAAGAAATAGCATTGGCGAATGATTTTGAGATAGAGGCTATGGAAATTGCTGAAGATCATGTGCACATATTTTTGGGGTTTCCACCTCGATATTCGATTTCTCAAGTAGTGCAAAGATTCAAGGGGCAATCTGCGAGAAAGATTTTTCAGGTCTTCCCGGATGTAAAAAAGGAACTGTGGGGAGGCGAATTTTGGGAAGATGGTTACTTTGTTCGGACGGTTGGGGACAAAGTAACAAAAGATCTTATCAAAAAATATATCGAGTACCATAAACATAAGGAAAAAACGCCTCAACAGTTGGAGCTATTTTAAAAAGCCCCGCCTTTTAAGGCGGGGATTATTTACTTTTGATACTTGCTATTTTTGGTTTATCCGCTATAGCCTATGCATTAGGAAAATTTTTTTTTGTTGTGAAAATCATCGGCGGTGCCTATTTGATTTGGCTGGGATATAAAATGTGGACGGCTGAAACGATCACTATCAATTCTGCCATGAGCGCTGGTAAGAAAAATGGATGGCAAAGATTTATAAGTGGCTTGTTGATAACGCTCAGTAATCCGAAAGTGATACTTTTCTATTGTGGTTTTTTACCTACATTTATGGATCTCAGGGGCTTGGACGCTGTCGACATCGCTATAGTCGCCGGCGTTGTCGCGATGGTATTGACCAGTGTTATGGCGATTTACTCGTATTCAGCAGCCCATGCACGACGCCTATTCACCAGCCGTAGGGCGACTCGGAATCTTAACAGAGGTGCCGGAACTGTTTTGGTGGGAACTGGTGTAATCATTGCAACCCGTTAGCTCGAAAGGAGGATGATTGATGCGACATCGTTTGGTTTTAATGTTAATGTTGACCTTGCTGATCGCTTTTCCCATGCTTTTTGCCTGTGGAGGATGGGATCCGCAACAAGAACAAAAGGAAGAGACCGCGGTACAAGCGACCATAGCCAGTTTCAAAAAAGCTGATTCTACCATGCAGATATATTTTGATAACTCGTATGGTTATGCTGTCTTTCCCTTTGTTGGGAAAGGGGGATTCATTATCGGCGGCGGCCATGGGAAAGGACGGGTTTACGAACAGGGTAATTTCATTGGGCATTCCCGTATCATCAAGCTTACTGCAGGCGCTCAGGTGGGGGGACAGTCATACAGTGAGATCATTTTTTTCAAAGACCGCGCAGCGTTGAACGAGTTTAAAGGTGATAACTTTCAATTTTCAGCCCAGGCATCTGCGATTTTTGTTACTGAGGGAGCTTCAAAAGATCACCATTACAACAAAGGCATGGCGGTATTCACAATACCTGAAGCAGGGGCTATGGCCGAAGCTACCATCGGCGGTCAGACGTTTATCTTTGAGCCTAAATGAAACATCGTTGTATAAATAGCACCGCATTTCACGGGGCAAGCAACAAGATAGGGTTAAAAGGCGGTTTTTAAAGATTCAAATGGTGGTCACAGAAACCCGCACATAAGCTCAACATCTAATTTTTTTGTTATAAGACAATCTGTTTTTTTACTAAACGTTTAAGTAAGAATAATATACAGGAAATGGGAAATGGTCGTGGAAAAGCTTGATAAACAATTCGGTATCGTCGCGATAGAAAGTGGATTCATTACTCCTGAACAGCTTTTAGAGGCAGTGAGGATTCAGGTTTATGAAGACCTGGAAGGCACTAAGCACCGTCTAATTGGTGAAATATTACGGGCAAAAGGGTATATAACTACCGAGCAGATTGATGAAGTGCTTAAATTAATGGGCATTCCGTGAGATTGACCGTCTTTTCCCGACTTTTCCAAATGGGATAAGAATAACACCATGTTGATTTAAGAAATCCCTTTTATAACAATCGCATATCATATGAAGGATCCCTTCAACTATCCTGCTAAGGTTTCACGCCTCAGACCTCCGAAAGGATATCAGCAAAGTATATCCTGGAGGATCTGTCCGATAAACTTATTTTAGCTTTACTTAACTATTGATATTTTTTTTAAGAAAAACTATAGCGACTGAGATAATTTTATTTTTTTCTGAGACAGGAGGAACATTTTTATGGGCGGATTATTTGGTGTCGTTTCCAGCAATAACTGTATCAATAATCTATTTTACGGGACGGATTATCATTCACATCTGGGGACAAAAATTGGTGGTCTGGCCACCATAGGTCCCAAGGGATTTTCACGATCAATTCGTAACATCGAAAACAACTATTTTAGATCCAAATTTGAATCAGATCTGCCAAAATTGCAAGGCAACATGGGTATTGGCGTGATCAGCGATTTTGACGCCCAGCCATTAATATTCGGATCTCATCTAGGAAAATTCGGTATCGTTTCAGTTGGAAAAGTCAACAATCTTGAACAAATTGCCGATAAGGCATTTCAAAGAAAAATTCATTTTTCAGAAACAAATAGTGGTGAGTTAAGCCCAACAGAAGTTATTGCGGCGTTAATTTGTGAAGAAAAATCTTTTGTAGACGGCATTCAGCATGCACAGGCAACCATTGAGGGTTCATTGTCACTTCTCCTGCTAACGGAGACCGGCATTTATGCTGCCAGGGACAAATTGGGAAGAACCCCTATTGTTATCGGTAAAAAAGATGGGGCTTATGCGGCATCTTCAGAAACCTGCGCATTTCCTAATCTTGGTTTTGAGATCGATAGATACATGGGGCCAGGTGAGATCGTTTTTATGACTGCAGATGGCTACGAACAGAAAAAGCAGCCCGGTGAGAAGATGCAGATCTGTGCGTTCTTATGGGTTTATTATGGTTATCCAGCCTCAAATTATGAAGGAATTAATGTCGAATATGTACGAAACAGGTGCGGTTTGGCCCTAGGCAGAGAGGATGATGTTGACATTGACTTTGTGGCCGGTATTCCGGATTCGGGGACTGGACATGCCATCGGCTACGCGAATGGGAGAAGCATCCCATACCTGAGACCCTTTGTAAAATATACACCAACGTGGCCGAGAAGTTTTATGCCGCAAGATCAGAGCATCAGAGACCTGGTAGCTAAAATGAAATTAATACCCATTAACTCATTGATAGAAGGGAAAAAGATCCTTTTTTGCGAAGACTCCATTGTAAGGGGAACACAGCTCCAGGATAATATCCAAATCTTATTCGACTTTGGCGCATTGGAGGTTCACATGCGGCCGGCGTGTCCCACGCTGATTTATCCATGTGAATTCCTAAATTTTTCGACATCTCGATCTACGCTGGATCTTGCCGGGAGAAAGGCTATTAAAGAGCTGGAAGGCACGGAAGATACAGCAATTGATAAATATGCTACGTCAAGTTCCGAGCATAATTTGGCTATGGTTGAAAGGATAAGACAGCGATTACGGCTGACGTCTTTAAAATATCAAAAACTCGAAAATCTGGTAGACGCGATCGGGCTTCCCAAAGATAAATTATGCACCCATTGTTGGGATGGAACTAGTTGTTTTTAATTTAAATTCCACCCTGCTTATTTTACCACCAAGCCAATTCAAAAAATGCAGAATGTGACCAAGAACGAAGGGCGAGACGCCATAGGCGTCATGTGTAACATATACAAAAGCGCAGTCCCGCCATCTTAGGAGGAATGAGCAGTCCATTTTGCAGCGGCGCTACACCGCAATGGGGTGTTCGCAGTATTTTTGCAAAGGCTTGACAATGAAAGTCAGGCTTAATAGGGAAGCACGGAAGTATTAGAGATTTACGCTTAAAAAGCGGGCTTTGCGACAGGGAATATGTCGATTTAATTTGGACGAAAAAGGAATTCTTATGAAAAGACGTGATGACATTAATAAGGTATTAATTATTGGATCAGGGCCGATTATTATCGGCCAAGCATGCGAATTCGATTATTCAGGTACGCAGGCTTGCAAAGCATTGCGAAGCCTTGGCTATGAGATCGTATTGGTAAACTCCAATCCGGCGACAATTATGACCGATCCGGGCATGGCGGACATCACCTATATCGAACCGCTCAATGTTCAGACCATAACGGATATTATCGAAGTTGAAAGACCGGATGGACTGCTGCCTAATTTGGGCGGCCAGTCCGGCTTGAACCTGTCATCAGAATTAGCAAAGAACGGCGTACTTGAAAAATACGGCGTTCAGGTCATCGGTGTGAATATCGATGCCATCGAACGCGGAGAAGATCGGACCGCTTTTAAAAATACCATGGATCGACTCGGCATCGATATGCCGAGAAGCCAGACGGTGAACAGCGTAGAAGATGCCGAAAGGATCGCAGAAGATTTGGGCTATCCTGTTGTGATTCGACCGGCGTATTGCATGGGGGGTACAGGGGGAGGACTGGTCTACAATGTCGAAGAGCTTCGCACCGTAGCGGCACGAGGTCTTGCGGCAAGTATCGTCAACCAGATTTTGGTAGAAGAATCCGTTCTGGGCTGGGAAGAGCTTGAACTTGAGGTTGTCCGGGACGCCAAAAACCAAATGATTACCGTCTGTTTTATTGAAAATGTTGATGCCATGGGGGTCCATACTGGTGATTCGTATTGCACTGCCCCCATGTTGACGATCGATCCCGATCTTCAGGATCGGCTGCAGAAATACTCTTATGATATTGTTGAAGCCATTGAGGTCATCGGCGGTACGAACATCCAGTTTGCTCACGATCCCAAAACCGGAAAGGTGGTCGTTATCGAGATTAACCCGCGAACATCCCGGTCATCAGCGCTGGCATCCAAGGCCACCGGTTTTCCGATTGCATTTGTTTCATCGCTACTTGCAGGAGGAATGACGATGGACGAAATTCCTTACTGGCGCGACGGAACCCTTGAGAAGTACACCCCATCCGGAGATTATGTGGTTGTCAAATTTGCGCGGTGGGCCTTTGAAAAGTTCGAGGGGGTAGAAGATAAGCTTGGCACCCAGATGCGGGCCGTTGGCGAGGTTATGAGTCTTGGCAAGACGTATAAAGAAGCTTTTCAGAAGTCGATCCGTTCGCTTGAAATCAACCGTTATGGGCTTGGTTTTGCCAAGGACTTTAACAGCAAAAGCTTGGACCAATTGTTGAATATGCTGGGAATGCCTACCAGCGAACGGCAGTTTTTGATGTACGAAGCCCTGCGCAAAGGTGCCGATGTTCAGACGCTTTACCATATAACGCATATTAAACCGTGGTTTATCGAGCAGATGAAAGAAATGGTAGAGTTTGAAGAGCAAGTCCTAGAATTTAAGGGCAAGAAGTTACCCGATGACTTGCTGGTCAAGGCCAAAAAGAACGGTTTTGCGGATAAATATTTGGCCAAGCTTCTCGATATTCCCGAAAAAGATTTCCGAGAAAAGCGTATCTCTTTGGGTCTGGTTCAGGCCTGGGAGCCGGTTCCGGTCAGCGGGGTAGAAAATGCTGCCTATTATTATTCCACCTATAATGCCCCGGACAAGGTAAAAGTGACCGATCGAAAAAAAGTCATGGTGCTCGGTGGTGGACCGAACCGGATTGGACAGGGGATAGAGTTCGACTATTGCTGTGTGCACGCCGCACTTTCTATTCGAGATGAGGGTTATGAATC
>CP070768.1:1107527-1112354 GCA_020345745.1 Desulfobacterales bacterium | reverse complement strand
TTTTATTACATGTGACGTTACTCTGCAATCGTTACGTGTTATTTTCACAGGGATCTTTATCGGGGTGTAATCCATCACCCCTTTCCCATTGGATGGTAATATGCCCGATACCAAATTGCGCCTTTAGCTCTTTTTTCATCCTGGCAATGAGCTGGTCGTCATCTTTCGAACTTTGCTTTACCAGGTGAGCCGTTAGGGCGACATCGGTTGTGCTCATACCCCATATGTGTAGATCGTGAATACCCGAATACAGCCTCAGTGATAACGAAGCCGATGTTGAGTGTTACGGCAATTTTGAATGTCCGCTTGTAATCGATCTTTTTATGGTCGTGTTCGAGCATAACCGGTCTAAATATAACACATCTTCAGATCAAACTGAGAGGCAAAGATATAACTGAACCTTTTTCTTAAGTCTTTCTATGTTAGTAAGTACAATATGTTGCCTATTCTATGATCTTAAGGATTGCCCGTCTTTTTGCTTTAGCAGAGGCAG
Organism: Desulfobacterales bacterium; assembly: GCA_020345745.1. GTDB lineage: Bacteria > Desulfobacterota > Desulfobacteria > Desulfobacterales > UBA11574. Next base: position 1,111,861 of record CP070768.1, on the reverse strand, counting down.
CGCCTAGTATCGATCGTATGGCATGGGCTGTTCGGCCTTGCTTTCCAATAACCTTACCAATATCTTCTTTAGCCACTTTAAGTTCTAATACTGTAATCTGTTGGCCCTCAATTTCTGTAATGACGACCTGATCAGGATGATCAACCAATGCTTGAACTATGGTTTTAACCAAATTTTTCATAGCTGCACCTCTCTTGTTCGTAATTACATCGCAATTCATGTTTTCGAGCATTCAAGGCTTTCGCACGTCGGCAATATCAGTCCAGCCATGTCCCAAAAAACAAGCTGTGCACGCACGCATTCGCACCATTATTCGGGTTTCAAAAAAACGAATTTTGCGTGCTATTCAAAATATTTCATGAAACCTTCCATTTTTCAAGATTCATTTTTTTTAAGCCCTCTCCGACAGTACCGTAAAACTACAGGATATCTTGAACATTTTCATGAAATATTCGGACCATGTGGATCTTACAAGCTTGATGAAATATAAGCTTGATCGCGGCAAAAGTCATTAGGGTGGATGCAAATATACCCCTTGTTTTTCTGGCCATAAACAGGTAATGTGGGTGGTCAGATTTTGTCAATTATGGAATGCTTTGTATATTGAAACTATTTTATTTGATAAGGAGGTAAGCATGAAGGCCATTGTGACCAAAGAATGTATGGGAGACAGACGCTGTAACGAACTTTGCCCGGAAGTTTTTGAGTATGATGAAGATGAGTTGAAATCTACCGTCAAATTTGATGAAATTCCCGCAGAATATAAAGCACTGGTCATACAAGCTGCAGAAGAGTGTGGTGCCGACGCTATTGAAATTGAAGGTGAGGACGCCTAGCGGTCATTTCGATGGTACCACAGGCATCGAATCATTTCTACCAAGAATCATTCAATAAAAAGAGGCAATGTGGTGAAGTTTAGGGAAAGTCAAACAGCCAAAAATTTACTCATCTCCTTTGCCGGTGAATCACAGGCAAGGAACCGATATACCTATTTTTCCAGAAAGGCCAGAGAAGACGGGTATATTCAGATTGCAGACATTTTCGATGAAACGGCCCATCAAGAATGCGAGCATGCGCTAAGGTTTTTTAAATTTTTTAACGGCGGCGACCTGGAAATGACGTATCGCTTTCCGACCGGTGTCGTTAGGAGTACCTATGAAAATCTGATTGCTGCTGCAGCTGGCGAACGATACGAGCACACAGAAATGTATCCCGGATTTGCAAAAATAGCGCGGGAAGAGGGATTCGAGCGTGCAGCTGAAACCTGGGAGGCCATATCCGTATCTGAAAAACAGCATGAAAAACGATACCGTGACCTGGCGGGCAATATTAAGGCCGATAGAACCTTTTCCAGGGAAGAAGTGGTTGTTTGGCGCTGCATAAACTGTGGTTATCTCCATACGGATAAAGAAGCACCCGATAAATGCCCGGCCTGCGTAAGCCCTAAAGGGTATTTTGAACTCCTCGGGGAAAACTGGTAACCATTTGAAACCTTTTAAAAACGCTCTCATTTACCCGATCTCTGCGTAAGACAGAATCTAATACCGCAATGTTGAAAGAAATAGGATTCTGCCTTTTTAATTCATGGGAAACCGTCTGTCAGGGGCAACCGCTACATCTGCGTAATCATACGCATGTTCTCTATAACCTATTTCAAAAAGATGTATCGATACCCTGCTTGCATCCATCTCGCGCTGCCCTGTACAGCTGAATCTTCGCTACGCTATAACCCCGCGAGGCGGGACCTCCAATGCATAACTACAAGCAGCGCGGAAATCACCCTTAAAGCGTGGAAATGATAATTATGGAAAATTTAGAACCCACCGATATTATTGAAAAAGCGATAACAAGTGGGGAAACGGCTTTAAACGAATACGACGCCAAACGCTTGCTGTCAGGTTTTGGGATTCCGGTCTGTAGAGAAACCATCGCAAAAAACCAAGATTCAGCAGTAGCTGAAGCAATACAAATTGGCTTTCCTGTTGTTTTGAAGGCATGCGGTACCAACCTTTTTCATAAGACCGAGGTAGGTGGTATTGCAGTAAATCTAAAAACAGTGGAAGACGTTCGAGAAGCCAGTGAGCGGCTGTTAAAAATTGACGCTTGCGAAGAGCTGCTGGTGCAAGAAATAGTAAGCGGGGGTCGTGAGCTTGTTTGCGGTATGACCAGAGATGAACAGTTTGGTCCGTGTATCATGTTCGGATTTGGCGGGATCTTTACCGAACTTATTGATGATGCTGTTTTTCGTATGGCGCCATTAACACTTGCAGATGCGAACGCAATGATACGAGAGTTGAGGACACAAAAACTCATCGATGCCTTCAGGGGAGAGGCTGCTGTTGATGTGGATATGTTATCCAAGGTCCTGGTGGCAGTGGGTAAGATCGCCCTGCGATACGAGCAGGTGTTACAGATCGACATCAACCCAATGAAAATCAAGCCCGATGGTCAGCTAGTGGCGGTGGATGCTTTAGTTGTGTTATCCGATCAGCGTGACGATGCACCGGATCATTTCAATGAGCCTATAACAGTAGAAACTTCCTATCCAAGCATGGAAGATAATCTAATCCCTTTATTTGAGCCTGACAGTGTTGTCATCGTGGGCGCCTCAGCTGCTCCAGGCAAACCCGGCCATGAGGTGATACGCAATATCCGGGCCAACGATTATCAGGGCGAACTGTATTTGGTTAATCCCAAATCAGGTGAAATTTTAGGCATGCCGGTGCATGCGTCAATTGGCGACCTGCCGGAAAAAACAGACCTGGCTATAATCATTCTTCCGGCTGCAATCTGCGCTCAGGCCCTGCGCGAATGTGCGGCCAAAGGTATCGAACACGTGGTTATTTCTGCCGGCGGCTTTGCCGAAGTCGATGACAGCGGGGCGAAAATTCAACAAGATATTTTGGCGGTCCTGCAAAAACATAACATACGCATGTTGGGTCCGAATACTTCCGGTCACATCTCAACACCGTATCATTTCACGTCAACCTTTTTTCCTTTGGGAAAAATAAAGCGCGGACGGGTTTCCTACATCGCCCAAACCGGCAACTTTGCTACCCATACGATGAAATACATCCTGTCAGCCGAAAATTTCGGCGTTGCACGGGTCATTGGGCTGGGCAACGCCATAAATATCGATGAAAGTGCGGCGCTAAAGTATCTAGCCGGTGATCTAGAAACCGATGCCATTCTTATTTACCTGGAAAGCTTCAAACAACCGAAGAAATTCCTTGAAATCGCCAGGGAGGTGACACCGGTGAAGCCTGTCATCATGTTAAAAAGCGGCTCAACCGAGGCGGGACAGCGCGCTGCTATCGCCCACACTGCAGCAATGGCAGCAGAAGACCGTTTGGTTGACGGCATGTTGCGACAAGCCGGCATCGTTCGTATCTGGGATTATACCCATCTGATCCTGGCTGGCAAAGCACTCTCCATGGCGTCTTTACCGCAAGGGAATCGTGTGAGCTTTCTCGCCCCATCAGGGGCGATGCTGGTGGTTCTTACAGATCTTTGCACGCGCCTTGGCCTCGAAGTGCCGACCTTAGAGCCCCAGAACCTGCAAAGGATCCAGGACATCAGCCCCTCCTTTATACGTATGCGAAACCCGGTAGATATCTGGGCAGCTGCATCAACCAAAGGCGTCGAGTTTGGCTACCGAGAAGGTATGGAGGCCGTACTAAAAGATTCTAATATTGATGCTGTGGTGCCAATCCTTATGCTGACCAAAGAATCCGGTATCCCATCCTACGACTTTATTGTCGAGCTCGCCCGCAAGTATCCGCATAAACCGATCTTTGTCACTTTTAGTGGCGAAAAACAATACATGGAGGAGTGCAAAGAATACCTTGAGAAGCGCGGTGTGCCGACGTTTCCGGAAATCGAGCAACCCTTCGAAGTACTATCGATCCTGGCGCGTTGCAGAAGTGTTATGGAACGGGCAAAGCATAACAAAGAATGATATGCACATAGACGGGGTTTTTGGTAGCAAAGGAAATGGCCATGTGAAAGGAAACGTCGGCTTCTATGGCCAATCGGCCCATTTCGATTTCCTGCTTCATTTCCTCTAAACTTTTCTCAAGAAAATTAATATCCTGCTCCACGGTAAGGTCAAGGAAAGGCTAGACAACTTTGATCCATCTGTTTTCCCCTATACATTTATCAAATGCAAGCAAGGTTTTACGTTCATAGTGGCGTATAATGATGAAGCCTTTAGCACGCTGATGGAGATTATTGGACGCCCGGGACTGGCAGAAGATCCAAGATTCTCTTCCTTTAGGAATCGTGCCACACGCTATTTATCCTCTGGATTTTCCGGTCCATTTGAAGAAGCACTA
>CP070768.1:1103897-1107427 GCA_020345745.1 Desulfobacterales bacterium | reverse complement strand
TGCCCGTTGGATCTGGGGCATCCTCAACTTTCGCTCAATTCGGGTAGGATCCTAGATATGTAATTCAAATGCTAATTATTATCGAATACATGTTTAAATGGCAAGTGATTTTGATGATTAGGCGGGCAGATCATTTATATCGTTAACCGTACGCGCCTCCCAAGAATCTTTTTGAGCAAAGAATTTTTTAAGAAAGGCGTGGTTGAAAGCATGGCCTGATTTGTTTGCTATAACGTGGCCGAGAATGGGCATACCCAATAGTGAAAAATCTCCCAGGCAATCGAGTATTTTATGCCTCACAAATTCGTTTTCGTAACGGAGTCCACCTTCGTTGACAATCTCATGTTCACCAACAACAACGACATTTTCGAGGGAAACACCTTGGGCCAGACCATAACGCTTAAAATATTCGTATTCCTGCAGAAAACCAAACGTTCTGGCTCTGCTTATTTCACTTTCAAATACTTGATCAGACAAATCAATGGTATAAGATTGCCGGTTAATCAGTGAGTGGTCATATTCGATGGAACAGGTAATTTTATATGATGGATATGGGTAGACACCAACGGATCTACCGTCTTTTTCCAGCTCAATGGGCTCATTGATTACAAAAAAATATCTTGGGGCGTCAAGCTCTGTAATTCCCGCGGCTTTTATCAGAGATGTAAAAGGCCCTGCGCTTCCGTCCATTATCGGCATCTCATAAGTATCGAGCTCAACCAAGGCATTGTCGATGGATAAACCGGTAAAACTGGCCATAAGATGCTCTATAGTTGAAATAATAAACCCGTCGTAACCGATAACCGTTGCCATACTCGTGTCAACAACCATATTAAAGTGGGCGGCTATGCACGGGCAGTCTGGCAAGTCCGTTCGTAAGAACTTGATGCCGTGATTTTGAGGTGCAGGATGAATGGTCAAATTGACTCGCTGTCCTGAGTGCACCCCAACACCTGAGCAACGGACCGTATCTGCTAGGGTTCTCTGTTTAAAATACATAAGAATCGAAGCCTTCTTTCCTTTAAAGAATAACCTGTTTTATGGAAATACGTTCGAATTTCGATTTTGCATTGTAAACATAAACGCATTAAAATAAAGGTCTAAATTTTTTAGCCACTCTATAAACTTTATTATTTACATTTATTTTTACTAAATTACAATAATAATATTTGGATTGTCTCCAAAAGCGTTGGAGTGAACCTCAAAGGATTAAAGGGGCCAAGGATTCGAGTGAAAAGTTTAATAATCCCAACCATCTTATAGCTTGAAGAAAGTTTCGTGATATGGATTTGGTGACTAACATCTTTACCAATCGGTTTTAAGATAATGAACGATAAACTCTTCCACCCTTAAATCCTTGGACTCTCTTTTCCAACTAGATTGAAAAAGATTCTAATATTTTTACTTTTCAAAATTTATACAAAGGCCTTCAATATAAAAAGATTGTTCTATAAAAGCCCTTTTGCTATGATCGGCCAACTTAAACACCCAGCTTTATTTCATCTTAAATATAATGGTTGAAATCATTGGAACTTCTCTACAAGTTCAATGAAGCAAGACCTTTGAAAAATATTTCCCGCTAAAGCGGGGTTCAAGTTCAAAAAAGGCGATCCCGCCATGGCGGGATTAACCACAGGCATACCTAGAATATTTCGAGTCCCGCTTAAGCGGGATGAGCCTGATGCAGAAATTGGGCAAAAGAGGACATTTTTCAAAGGTCTCGGACCACAAACAATAAGGAGGCGGGGTGCTTGCAAAGGTTTTGAGTAGTGCCGTCATTGGTATCGATGCTTATTTGGTAGAAGTGGAAGTAGATATAGTATCAGGGCTTCCTACATTTACAACAGTCGGGCTTCCAGAAACCTCGGTAAAAGAAAGCAAAGAGCGAGTCAAATCTGCGATTAATAATTCCGGTTTTACTTTTCCCGATGATCGTATAACGGTTAACCTTGCTCCTGCTGACATTAAAAAGGAAGGAACCGGGTTTGATCTACCCATAGCCTTAGGGATCCTCACAGCAAACCGTATCATTTCCCAAAAATTAATATCCAAATACCTTGTTTTGGGCGAGCTCTCCCTAGACGGCCGCATTAAACCTGTTAGAGGTTCACTTCCTATGGCATTGGCTGCTAAAAATGCGGGCTATACAGGTATCATTGTACCGTATGAAAATGGACGTGAAGCTTCGGTTGTGGACAAAATTTTAGTTTTACCCGTAAAAACACTGTCACAACTGGTAAATTTTTTCCGCGGCTTTTCGCAAATAGACCCATTAAAAACAAACGTTTCAGAAGTATTTCAAAAAGATACGTAGATTCAAACAATAAGTGCAACTATCAATATTAAGCTGCATGTTTAAAATGTTTACCGAAAAATACCTCATTTGGGGTTGCATACCCAAGGGTTTTTCTTGGCCGGTTGTTTAACCGATCCATTACCTTTTCAACGCTTTCATTAGTGATCGTTTTAAAGTCCGTGTTTTTTGGAAAATATTGTCTGATAAGTCCATTTGTATTTTCGTTCAATCCACGTTCCCATGAATGGTATGGATGAGCGAAATACATTTTTGCTGTCAGCTGTTTCGAGATTCGTTGATGCTCAGCAAACTCTTTACCGTTATCAGATGTAATGGTAAAGACCTTTTCCGGGTAAGGAGCCAGCAAATTGATAGTTGCATCGGCTACCAGCTGAGACCGTTTATAAGACAATCTTTGTATCAGCGTATATTTAGATTTACGCTCTACAATGGTTAGCAGAGCGCCCTTATGGTTTTTACCAATAATCGTATCGATCTCCCAGTCACCAATTCGTTCTTTGTTGTCAACAATAGTTGGTCGGAGATCAATGCTAACACGGCCAGTGATCTGGCCACGAAGGTTACGAGAGCCGTATCGCTTTTTACGTTTCCGATTCGAACGTCTTAAATGTTTGTACAAAGTGCCGCCATTGGCTTTATCGACTAACAAGTGCTTATAGATTGTCTCATGGCTTATCATCAAGCCATGATTTCGCTTAAGGGTTCCGGAAACTTGCTCAGGGCTAAAATCCTGCCGGATTAGATTGTTGACCAGGATAATAAGTTTTGGTGTTAGTTTAACGTATTTAACAGCCTTCTGACGCCGATTGGTTGCTATTACATGTGCCTGTTTAGGGCGGTATCCTTTCTGGCCCTTATTACGTTTTAATTCACGACAAATCGTGGATTTATGGACATTAATTTCTGACGCTATTGCTGATTGTGAAAAACCTGCTTTCAAAAATGCGTAAATCTGATATCTTTGTTTCTGAGTTAACTGTGTGTATAGACCCATAAGCGCTCCTTTTACGTGGTGGTTTAAGAAACGCTTACTATACCGCAGTTAGCTCATTTCTTCACCACCTTATACGTTGCACTTATGAGTTGAATTCAAGAGTCCAATTAAACACCTTATTGCAGATTAATTCGTTCAATATATCTCAAAATAGCTCGAAACAATGAAACACTATGGCCGATCTGTTCATATATTTCTATTTTTGTGAGCAGCCTCTTC
>CP070768.1:1100258-1103797 GCA_020345745.1 Desulfobacterales bacterium | reverse complement strand
TTTTTTGCGCGTATGGATGAAACCCTGCCTGCGAGTACAGAAATTGCCGTTTCAAAAGCCTATACATCTGCGGTTTTACGCAAATCGACCCATGAGGTGGGAAAACTCGCTCAACCCGGAGAGCCTCTCTATGGTATTCAGCATACGCACGATGGCAAAATCGTACTCTTTGGAGGAGGCCTTCCGTTACGTTTAAACGGAAACGTGGTGGGCGCTGTCGGTATTAGCGGGGGAACCGTAGAAGAAGACATTCAGATAGCAGAAGCTGTTGTCGAGGCTTTGAAAACAATGGAACAGTGGTCAAAGTATATCAAGAAATCGTTACCGTCCGGCTACATACAGGAAAGTCAGATTAATCAGTTAGGGCACAAATTGCAAGAGGCTCTGGAGCAAATGCGATATCCTCTTCCGACGGGCCATATATTCATTCTGACCGGTGCGATATGTCTTTCAATCCATCAAACCTGAAATCTGTCTAAGGAGGAATGATTATGCCTGCCAATAACGAATTTATCGCCCATGTGGTACAGAAAGTGATGGAAGAGCTGGTGCAAAGAAAAGAACATGGGACGGATGAATTCACAGGAATTTATGATACAATTGACGAAGCCGTAAATAATGGTGTTGAAGCATATAAACGATTGGGGATATTATCTTTGGAGTCTCGTAGCGAGATTATTGCTTCCATTCGAAAATCTATTTTAAATCATAACGAGATGCTCTCTGAGCTAGCGGTAAAGGAGACAAAGATTGGCAGGTATGAAGACAAAATCAGAGAAAATATCCTTTGTGCCACAAAGACACCCGGCGTTGAAGACATCAAACCGGAAGTCGTCTCCGGGGACCATGGGCTTACTTTACTTGAATATGCACCCGTGGGCGTCATCGGGGCTCTAACACCAATCACGAATCCTACAGGGACTTTTATCCACAACAGTATAAGCATGATTTCGGCAGGTAACGCCGTGGTGTTCAATCCACACCCCTCCGCCCGGGAAACCAGTTTAAAAATCATCCAGATCATTCACCAGGCTATCGTAGCTGCTGGGGGTCCTTCGAGCCTTGTTTCCTGTGTGAGTGAACCCACACTGGAAACAGCCGAGCAGATTATTAATCACCCTAAAATCGATATGCTCGTGGCAACAGGAGGGAGACCGGTAGTTAAAGCAGTGCTGTCTTCCGGTAAAAAAGCGATTGGCGCCGGGGCCGGTAACCCGCCGGCGTTGGTAGATGAAACGGCACACATACGAAAAGCGGCGGACTCCATTGTAAATGGTGCAAGTATTAACAACAACGTATTTTGTACCAGTGAAAAAGAGGTCATTGTGGTCGATGAAGTGGCCGATGCCTTGATCAAATTCATGCAGGAAACCGGAAAGGCGTATCTACTTACTCCAGAGGAAACGGAAAAGGTGACCCAACTAGTTGTTACAGCGGAAGGCCATATCAACCCCAAATATATTGGTAAGAACGTCCAGGTGATTTTAGGCGATGTAGATATCAACCTGACCGAGGAATATCGATTGGCTATTTTCGAGGCATCAAAAAACCATCCGCTTTTCTGGTTGGAGCAGATGATGCCGATTATGCCGATAGTTCGAGTAGAAAATGTACAGGAAGGAATTCGATTGGGTGTGGAAGTGGAGCAGGGTAACCGACACACGGCAGTCATGCACTCCACGAATGTTGACAATATGACTGCATTCGCTCGGGCTGTTCAAACCACTATATTTGTAAAAAACGGGCCTTCGTACGCAGGTATTGGATTTGGCGGAGAAGGACATACCGCCTTCACCATTGCAGGGCCAACCGGAGAGGGATTAACATCTGCCAGGACATATACTCGGCAACGGCGTTGCGCGTTGGTGGAATCTTTCAGGATAATATAGTAGTGGGTGGTTGGCAGGGAGCCCATTGATAAAAAAGCCGGATTATTTAATATTTTCATAAACGACGGGGGTAACTATGGTCATTAACCTGGATATCGCTTTAGAGTTAATCGCGGAGGTTCGAAAAAAAGCAAAAGAAATCGGTGTTCCTATGGTCATCGCAGTTGTAGACTCAGGAGGCAACTTGATTGCCCAGCAACGAATGGACAACGCCCTTTTGGTCAGTATCGATATTTCACTCAACAAGGCATACACAGCTGTGGCACTTAAAATGCCGACCCATGAACTGGCATCTGCATCTCAGCCCGGTCAGGCCCTTTTTGGGATTCACAATGCAGATGGCGGTAGAATCGTCATTTTTGGAGGTGGTTTCCCCTTAAAACAACAAGACGAGATTATCGGAGGCATTGGTGTCAGCGGCGGCAGTGTTGAGGATGATATTCTCTGTGCCACGGCCGGGGTTAAACGCCTTGGCGCCTTTTTAAAAGGTTAATTGGTGAAAGTAAAACTAATAAAAGCCCCCACAGCCTCTTTTCTGGAAATGATTTTAAATAATATTCGCGTACCAGAACGCAAGCGGTTGGAGGGTGGTCAATGGGGAGCGGTAGGCCTTGTTCAGGCTAAACTTATCGACTTATATTGGGCTTCCGATATAGCCGAAAAGGCTAGCACCGTGCAAACGGCACTTGTAATGGGCAATTGCCCTCAACATATCCAAATGCTTGCCATTTTCGGCAAACAGATGGCTGTAAGAACAGCTTTGGACAAGATTCAAGAAAGCCGATAAAAAAATCTGGATATAAACTTTGCTTTGAACCAATTCGTTTTATAGGAAGATAATAAATGAAAGCAGCTATTGTTGGTGGTGGTGGTCGTGTCGGTTGTTGCGCAGCTTATGCTTTGCAGTATGGTGGTATTATTTCAGAGATCGTTTTGTATGATATTGCGGAATCTCTAGTGCAGGGAGAGGCTCTGGATCTTTTACATGGCAGCTCTCTTTTAAACGACCAGCGAATATATTCGGGAGACATTACAACGGCGGCAAAATCCGACCTGATCATCATTACCGCCGGCTTACGCCGAAAACCGGACGAATCAAGACTCGATCTGATCAATCGAAACGTATCGCTTTTCTTATCTATTATCAACGATTTAAAAGCAGCAGGCCTCAGGGAAGACGTAATTATAGTGGTGGTTTCAAATCCGGTCGACATTCTAACACATCTTGCCATCCAATATACCGATCTTCCTTCCGGTCAGGTTATTGGGCTTGGTACCCTTCTGGATACATCCCGTTTTTGCTCTCTAATTGCCGACAAGATTAAAGCCGCTCCCACCCAGATAAATGCCATGATATTGGGAGAACACGGGGATTCAATGGTGCCCATTTGGTCGTCAGCCACCTGCAGTGGATTTTCTCTGAAGGATCATCCTGATCTTCCTTCCTCCACCAAAGCTAAAATTTTTGAACGGACGCGCCAGAGTGGGGCTGAGGTCATTAGATTGAAAGGTGGTGCGGGTTGGGCTGTGGGAACGGCTATTGCCGCTCTCGTTCACGCTATCGTGTTGGATTAAAGAAGGATGCTTCCTGTGAGCTCTCTACAAACTGGTACATATGGACTCTCGGATGTATGCCTAAGTGTACCGACT
>CP070768.1:1057012-1100158 GCA_020345745.1 Desulfobacterales bacterium | reverse complement strand
CAATTTTCTGGATGTGGGCGGCGGTGCCAGCGCGGAGATGGTGGAGAACGGTTTTAGGATTATGCTCAGCGACGAAAATGTCAAAGGGATTTTGATTAACATTTTTGGCGGAATACTACGCTGTGACGTACTGGCTGAAGGAGTTGTGAAAGCAGCAGAAAAGACCGGGATGACGGTTCCGGTGGTTGTCAGGATGGAAGGCACGAACGTAGAGCAAGGCCGGAAAATCCTAGCGGATTCGGGTCTCAACCTCATCACTGCAACCGATATGAAGGACGCCGCTCAAAAAGTGGCAGAGTTTGTTGCGGATGATAAGTGAAAATAAAGCGAGGGATTCAAAGTGAGTATATTTGTCGATAGCCAAACGCGCCTGTTGGTTCAGGGTATCACCGGCAAAGAAGGCCAGTTTCATACCCGACAATGTATGGCTTACGGAACCCATGTGGTCGCTGGCGTTACACCCGGCAAGGGCGGGCAAAAAATGGACGATGTTCCCGTCTTCAACACGGTTGAGACGGCTGTGGCCGATACCGGTGCCAACTGCAGCATGATTTTTGTACCGCCGGCATTTGCAGCCGACGCTATCATGGAAGCAGCTGATGCTGAGATCGATCTGATCGTCGCCATCACCGAAGGGATTCCGGTGATGGATATGGTGAAGGTGAAAAATTATCTTACAGGCGCCAAATCTCGCCTCATCGGCCCCAATTGTCCGGGAATTATCACGCCAGGCCAGTGTAAAGTCGGTATTATGCCAGGCCCGATCCACAAAACCGGTGGTCCGGTTGGGGTGGTTTCCCGTTCGGGAACCCTGACTTACGAGGTGGTCCATCAGTTAACGCTGCAAGGGATCGGGCAGACGACCTGTATCGGCATTGGCGGCGATCCTATAAACGGCACCAATTTTATCGACTGTTTGAATGCCTTTGAACAAGATCCCGAGACAACAGGGATTGTTATGGTTGGGGAGATTGGCGGCACTGCCGAAGAAGAGGCATCTGAATTCATAACCGAGTACGTGACCAAACCGATTGTCGGATTCGTTGCAGGCCTTACGGCACCCCCTGGACGTCGGATGGGGCACGCCGGCGCGATTATCAGCGGCAGCAGCGGCACAGCCCAAGGCAAGATAGATGTCATGAAGGCCAGCGGCATTCATATCTGTGAAAATCTGGGTACTTTTGGAGAATTATGCCGCGAAATTTTCACCTAAGCTGAGCGTTTCAAATTTTAAAAGGGAATCAACCGTTTTTATTTAATTAATGCTTGACTGAAAACCGTTCTTTTCGTTCAAGTACTATTAGATGAGTGTTCTATGCACGAAATGGGCATTGCAATGGAGATTGTCGAGATTGCAATTGCTTCAATTCCTCAAGACATGAAAAATGTAAAGGTTGAAAAGGTTAATCTAAAGGTTGGTAAACTGACGGCGATCGTGCCGGAGAGCCTTCGTTTTTGTTTTGACATTGTCTCCAAGGATACACCCCTTTGTGATGCCACGCTGCATATCGAAGAGATTCCACTTGTTATACGATGTTCCGATTGCCAGGACGAATGGACCATCGACGAACCGATATTTACTTGCCGGGCCTGCTATGGTGGGTCGGTGAATATTGTTTCAGGGCGGGAACTCGATATTCATTCCATCGAAATCGTTGATGAAGAGTAACTTTTCCAAACATTCGGGCTTGATGGCTTTTTATGTCAGTCGATATCAATCTAGTCGCAGTCGTGTAACCCCATATTTATTATTTAGGCGTCTTTTCTGCAAAACGAAATAAATTTTTTAAAAAAATCATAAATATGGGGCCACAGGGTAAAGTTGGTGCAAATGAAAAAGATATCTCCTTCATAAAAAACCATAAAGCCCTTTTGCCCGAAGTGAACAAGAACTAACGATGAGGGTTTCCAACATGTTGATAATTATGAATAAAACGCAGCGCCATTTGCACCATAAAGAATTTCAGGAAACCTTCCATTATCATGAAAAAAACCGTGCTGTTGGAGAGAGTAAGACACCCGATACCCGGGAAATTAAGATTGTTAGAAAGGTTTTGGATGTTAACGATACCATTGCGAAAGAGAACCGCAACCTCTTTGCGGAAAAAGGGGTTTTTGTACTCAATGTAATGAGCTCTCCCGGATCGGGAAAAACATCGATCCTTGAAAAGCTGCTGTCGCGAATTGTGAAAAAAGTGAGGAGTGCGGTGATCGTAGGGGATATTTGTACCTCCAATGATGCTGACCGGCTTTCTCGTTTTGGTGCACCCGCGGTACAGATCAATACAGATGCATTCGGCGGTGACTGTCATTTAGCAGCCCATGTCATCAAATCAGCACTTGGCAACTTTAATCTTGACGACGTGGATCTTTTGATTGTGGAAAATCTCGGCAATCTTGTTTGCCCGGCGGAATTTGATATGGGTGAGGATTTACGGGTGGTGGTTCTCAGCGTTACGGAAGGGGAAGACAAACCGATAAAATATCCACTGATGTTTCGTGTCTGTGATGTGGCCTTGTTAAATAAAATTGATTTGTTGCCGCATCTCGATTATAGCATAAAAAAAGCTATTGAAAATATCCTGCAGGTAAATCCCTCCATGGCAATTTTTGAAATATCGGCTAAAACAGAAGACGGTTTTGATTCCTGGATCGATTGGCTAGAGCAAAGAGTGAAAGGAAAGTTTAAGTGACACTCTATTTCTGAGTATGACCAAAGTTATCGGTAACCCTTAAACCAGGACACCAAACCAATTTCAGGCATGGTTTTTAAGCCAGGGGATGCCTGAAGCACTTTCGGCATAGCATTTACCACCATTGCACAGGTCGCAATATCCCCATTCACCCCACCCTTTACCTCAAATTGCATAGAAGGCTCCCCCTCAATGATTACCGCATCTTTCGGCGCAGTGTGCCCTAAATACGCCTGAAGCTCCAGCGTAATAACGGTGTTACCGTTGATGAATCCGCGTCCCGTCTGGCAAATACCGACAACTTCTCCCTTTTTGACTTTAATAAAATGACTGGCAACATCATTATCGGCGACTACAGGCTCAACGATATCTTCCGTGCGATCCAGTTCCCATCCCATAGAATAAGCGATCATTTGAATCGATTCGGTGAATCCGACATGGCGAATGGATTGCGTTGACACCTTTTCCATAAATTCTTTTAAAGATAACCCTGCTCCGATTTTTTCTTGAAAAGGGCGCCTTCGAATCGAGGCATCCTGATATCGTTCAATTCGAATCGAATGAACTTTTTGACAGGCACTGGTCAAAAAAATGGGTAGTGCGTCCATAACAAATCCTGGATTGACGCCTGTGCCTATAACCGTTACACGGTGTTTTCTGGCTTCCTTGTCAATTGTTTCTGCAATTTTTCGGTTTTCTATCCAAGGAAAGGCCAATTCTTCTGAAGAAGAAACGACATTTTTTCCGTATCTTATACATCGAAGAATCTGTTCTTCTAACGCTGCCAAACTGGACACTGTTGAAAGCAATACAATGTCTGCTTCAGCGTTTTTAAGCACATCATCTACATCAGAGCTCACCCTTATCCCGAGCGGACGGGTTCCAATTAATTGGCCAACATCTTGATCGACCTTGCTTTTATCAATGTCAATGGCCCCGACCAAACAAAGGTTTTCTCTGTCTATTGCATAAGATACTATTTTTTCACCAATCGGGCCTAGTCCGAACTGAATATAATTTAACATTTTTACCATCATTTTTATGAAATATCCGGGCTAACTCAAATGCACCTGACGAACAGAGATAATATTGGGCAGGGATTCTAGCTCTGAAATTACCGCTTCATGGGCTGAAGAGTCAATGTTGACCAAACAGATTGCCCTGTCACCTCGCCGACCTAACTGGAAGCGGGCAATGTTGATATTATGACGACCTAGGGTTGTCCCTACATTTCCAATAACGCCGGGTTTGTCAAAATTTTGAATAACGATCATCGATCCTTCCGGGATTGCGTCCAAATATATTTCTCCAATCCTGACCAGTCGGGGATATTTTTTTTCATAAACCGTTCCCCAGATTTCTTCAGGACCTTCTGTGAGGCCTTCGAGTCTTACCCGCATTAAACTGGTGAAATCATCCTTTGCCTGGCTTTTGGTTTCATTTACCTGAATACCTTTTTCATTGGCAAGGGCAGGGGCATTGACGTAATTGATGGGTTGGTCGGTAAACGCGCTGAGAAATCCTTTCAATACAGCATGCGTCAACGGCCGGGTGTCAAGCATTGACACCTCTCCACTATAGCTGATGGTGACATCATGAATTTTATTGATAAGCTGGCCCATCAAGGACCCCATTTTTTCGGCCAGATCAAAATGGGGCCGGAGCTGGTTCATTGCTTCAACGGATAAAGACGGAAAATTGACTGCATTGGTAATAATACCGTCGATGAGATAAGCAGTGATCTGTTGTGCAATCATTTGCGCTACTTTAATTTGAGCTTCATCGGTACTTGCTCCGAGATGAGGCGTGAAGATGACGTTTGGATGTTGCAGTATGGGAAGGGTTGGATCCGGTGGTTCCGTGGGGAGCACATCAAGTGCTGCGCCTGCAACATGCCCGCTTAGAATTGCCTGATAAAGATCTTCAAGATTTACCACATCACCCCTGGAACAGTTGATAATCCTGACATCGGGTTTCATCGCTCTTATCGTCGTTTTATTGATCATGTTTGTTGTTTCTTTTAGGCGCGGGACATGAAGTGAGATAAAATCTGAATGCGAAAAAAGCTCCTCCATAGGGACAAGTTCAACGTCAAGCCCTCTGGCAGCATCCTTGCTGACATAGGGGTCAGCGGCAATGACATTCATTTTCAGGCCTTTTGCACGGTCTGCTACCACTCGGCCAATATTACCCAAACCGATGATACCTAATGTTTTTCCGGTAAGTTCAATGCCTGACAGTCTCTTCCTTTCCCATTTTCCCTCACGAATAGAAGCCGTTCCCTGAGGAATATTTCTGGCCAGGGCCAACAAAAGGGAAACCGTATGTTCAGCCGTTGTAATGGTATTACCACCCGGAGCGTTCATAACAACGATTCCCTGTTTTGTCGCTGCAGGTATATCAATATTGTCAATGCCAACCCCGGCACGACCGATAACCTTGAGCTGCCTTGCAGCAGATAATACGCTCTCGTCAATTCTGGTGGTACTTCTAATTGCAAGCCCGTGGAATTTACCAATAAGTTTAGATAATTCATCGGGCTTGCTGGTTTTTAGATCATTATCAACAATAACTTCTATTTTTCCTGATGCCTCAAGTATCTGCTTTGCGATGGGAGCCATATTGTCCCGAATCATGACTTTGAACATGGTTGCATCCTAATGTTAAAATATTTAATGTGGTTTCCGATTACTACTAAAACCATTGCGTTCTGTCAAACGTCTAAATCATACCAACACTACTCAGTTCCCGTCCAAAATTGTGAAATCGATACGGTGAGTTTCCTGTTCATAAATGAGCAATTTTTGGCCAGATCAAGGCCGCACAAGGATTTGCATTGCAGCGTACTACTTGTAAGCTACAACCGAAAACCTGCGAAAAACTCAGATCCGGTCGAAAAGAGCCATTTATGGATGGAAACTACTTCTGATTTCCATAGGCATTCTGGAGGAGATTTAATCCGATATAGATATAGTGAAATCCGGAAATCATCGTTAAAACGGCTGTTAGCCAGAGCAGTGGCCATTTAATTATATTAACACTATGAATTTGTGTGTTAAGAAGTGCAATAATAATAGTTGAAACCTGTGCAACCGTTGTACACTTGCTGACAAAACTTGGATTTATTTCAATGTGTATATTGCTAATAGCAAAAACAGCGATACCCGTCACAATCAAAATATCGCGGCTTAGCACAATGACAGTCAGCCACGCAGGGATGATTTTAAGAACAGCCAAGCTTATAAAGGCAGAGGTTAATAAAAGCTTATCAGCGATCGGGTCAAGATACGCTCCCAATAGACTGTATTGGTTAAAATACTTGGCCAGAAGGCCATCTAACCCGTCGCTGATTGCCGCAATACTGAAAACAAGAAGGGCAGAAGCGAGCAAATCTTTTATCAGAAAGATGACAAATAAAGGGGTAAGCAGTATCCTGATAACAGTTAATATGTTGGGAATATTAATAGGCAACGTTATTCATCTCAGTGCAGGCCATTCACGCTAACCAGATATGAGCTCTATCCTTAAAAAGTTGGGTGATATTTCGTATATATTGATGCCAATTGTATCTAATGTTTTCAACATTAAGGCACCGGCAAGATCTTCGGGAGTTCCTTGAAAATCAACGATAATTTTGGCTTGGTTCAGGGTCATCTCTTTCATCTGTAAATGCATTACACCGGGCATATCATGAATCAAACGCCGAAACTTGACAAAGTTTGTCAAGTTGTCGGTTCCTTCAATGATGATTTCGATGATATTACCTGTTTGGGTAGCTTTTTGCCAAAAAGCCGCGATTTTAGAAGCGAGTTCCTGGCCTGCGACAGTCCCGACTTGGAAGAGTGCATCCCGATTTCCCACAATTTCATCTGTATTTGCCGTTACGATGGCTTGCCTCGTAGAACCCATTTCTTCCCCGGTATCTGTCCGAATGGCTCGTGCAGATACCATTCCTTTGAACGATCTAACATTATCTCCCATGATATTTGCTGTTTTATCTGAAACCGACTCTCCAACGACGACAACTTCTGCTTGTAAACTTAGGCCCAGTTCGATTGCCTCATGGTTGTTAAGATCGTGCTTGTCGTATCTTTCCTCAATACGTAAGTCTTTTAGCAGATGACGATGATCAAACACGGGGAATCCATTCATTTGCAAAGCTTTCATTAAAGCATTCGTTGAATAGGCTTCGAAGACATTCGGATGTTGACCCCACCAGTATTTTGGTAATAGGTCTTCAGAATTTTTCTCAGAAACCAAAAGAAGAATTTTAGGAAGGGTTTTTTTATCCAATACAATTCCCGCATTTGACATAATCTTTTTTAAACTATTGATGGACACGGTAGCTTCAATCATTACCCGGTAAATATTTTCAAATGGAAATTCTGTTAATACCTTGTAACCCTGAATAAATTTGCCGGTTTGACCATAAAGGATTTCATTGAAGGTTTGAAATTTTTGAATGACTGACTCCACAGGCAAGAATTCTATTGCGACGCTGCCGACGGCGGCAATCAGACCGTTTTCGATGGCTTCCATCCTCGCTAAAGCAACATTCTCTTCATGAATTTTACCTGATCCTGTTACGATAATTGTTTTTGTGCCAGCATGGTTTTCAGCTATCGCTACTACTGGTAGAGCTAGCGCCACCGATAATAAAAAAATAGTAAGAGAAAGACGACTGATAATTTTGAAATGTATGGACATATCTTTCTATTCTCCATTTAAAAAGAGATTTATCAACCTAAAATGGCGAATCTATTTTCCAGCAGAAAGCTACTTATAAGAAAAATTTTTAGATTGTTCAAATACATTATATGAAACAGCGTGCATAAGAGGCGTTATCATTCAACGGGTCCAAGAATAAAAAGCAGATAAAAATTAGGCTTTAAATATAATAACATGTTCAGGCTTTGCGAACCAGTGCATAATCCGCAAGCATCAAAAGGGCTTGTTTGGTTTTTGAATCCTTAAAGATCTTAAGGGCCTCCTTGGCATTTCTAACATAAATTGCCGCCTGGTCTTGAGTATATTTTTGTCCTCCATGCTTGTGAATCATGTGAATCAATAGCTTAAAATCTTTTAGAGAAAAAGCCTTATTGGTTATGATTTGTTGCATCTGAGATCGATCCCTTGCACCAGCTGCTTTCAGTGAATATATGACCGGTAAGGTCAGCTTACCTTCTTTTAAATCTGCTCCGACTTCTTTTCCGAGTGTAGTGGTGTTTAATGTGTAGTCTAGTAGGTCATCGGCCATTTGGAAAGCAATCCCAAGATTGAAGCCATATTTTGACAGTTCTTCTTCCTTTTTATAGGATGTATCGGCAATAAGGGCGCCAACACGGCATGCTCCCTGAAAGAGAACGGCCGTTTTGCATTTTATGATTTCCATGTATTCTTCTTCGTCGAGGTCCAAAGATCCCCTTCTCATGAGTTGATAGATTTCCCCCTGAGACATATATTCGGTTATTTGGGCTACCGTTTTAATCACATCTGGACGATTTGTTTGGGCGGCTATCGAAAGGGAACGCGCAAGAAGAAAATCCCCTGCAAGAACTGCCGTCGGATTGTCCCATATTAAATTGGCTACGGGTTGACCCCTACGCAATGATGCCTCATCTACAAGGTCGTCATGCAAGAGGGTAGCGGCATGCAAGTATTCAAAAATGACGGATAACGTGTGGTAATCGTTACTATCGTAATCGCAAATTCTGGAAGACAGAACCATAAGCAACGGCCTTAAGCGTTTGCCGCCGCTGAACAGTATGTGGCTGGCGATTTTGGATACGATATCTATGTGTGGGTTTAAATTCTCTTTAAGAGCGACTTCAATTTTATCAAGGTCATTTTGGACTAAATGGAGAATTTTATGTTTAAGGTCACTCATGCAACTTCTCCGGTTAGGTCATATTCGGCGGCATCTACGATTCTGACGCGGGCAAAAGCCCCGATTTTTAACTGTTCGGACTGAATATAGGTCGTGCCATCGACCTCTGGGGCTTGAAAAAACGTTCGTCCGCTGTAAAGATTGGGTCCAACGGTTTCTTCTACAAGAACATCATATACGTTTCCAATATGTTTTTGATTCGTTTGTGAAGATATTTCTAGCTGACTCGACATGAGCTGGTCATAGCGTTCCTTGGCAATGTTGTACGGAACGGGGTTAGAAAACTTGTGAGATGGAAGATCATCAGCGTCAGAATAGATGAAGGTGCCGAGATGATCGAAGCGAACTTCTTTTACAAAGGCTAATAGTTCTTTAAAATGTGTTTCGGTTTCTCCTGGAAATCCGACGAGCAGGGTTGTTCTTATGGCAGCATCAGGAACCAATGATCGGATGCTGTCAAAGAGCCTGTAAAGGTCGTCAGATGAATAATGCCTGCCCATTTTTTTCAATATGCTGGAACTCACATGTTGAATGGGGATATCGAAATAAGAGCATATGTTTCGGTGTTTAGCAACTGTTCTGATGAGAGATTCGTCGATACTTTCCGGGTGACCGTAAAGCAGTCTGACCCATATGTTGTCAGATATATCGGATATGTTTTCGAGCAAACGGCCCAGAGAGATGGGCGGATTCAAATCATTGCCGTAGTTTGTGGTATCCTGGGCAATCAGGAGAAGCTCTTTTATTCCGGACGAGACCAAGGAGCGTGCTTCAGAGACGATATCTTCCAAATAACGACTCTTTTGTCTCCCGCGGAGTTTGGGAATAATACAATAGGTACAGTGCCGATCACATCCTTCAGCAATTTTAATATAGGCTAAATGAGGAGAGCTTAGAATTCTATGGGGTGGTTGCTTTTGAAAACGTGTCACATCCGGATGCGGCAAATAGAGCCGTGAATCATTCAACGTTTCTACGACAGCGGGTATAATTTGATCAAAAGCGCCGGTTCCCAAAAAGAAATCAACCTCAGGCAAGGTGTCGGTAATCGCTTCTCGAAAACGTTCGGGGAGGCATCCGGTTACTAAGAGACGCTGACATGAACCGGTCTTTTTATATCTTGCCAGCTCAAGAATAGTGTCAATCGATTCATTGATAGCAGGTTCGATAAAGCTACACGTATTTATAATAATAACCTCGGCGTTTTCAGGGTAAGGCGTGATGGTGTATCCTGCTTGAGTGAGCCGTCCAAGCATGCCTTCGCTGTCAACAAGGTTTTTAGCGCAGCCTAAACTTACCAAATGCAGCTTCATTATTTCTGTCTTCAAGCGGTATCAATTTTCGCCTTTTATTTTCTTAACTTCTTCTATAATAAGCGGAAGGATTTCAAACAGATCACCTTCAATGCCATAATCAGCCTTGGAGAATATCGGTGCATCAGGATCCTTGTTTATGGCAACAATTACTTTGGAAGACGACATTCCGGCAAGATGCTGAATTGCCCCAGAGACCCCGCAGGCGATGTAAAGGTTAGGAGAAACAACTTTGCCGGTTTGGCCGACCTGATCGGATGACGGACGCCAGCCCTCGTCAACAGCAGACCGGGAAGCACCAACAGCACCGTCAAGCAATTTGGCCAGCGCTTCAATCAGGGAAAAATCTGCGCCCCCCATCCCTCTGCCTCCAGTAACAATTGAATCCGCTTCAGTAAGCTCAACTTTGGTGGTATCGAGGCGTTTTTCTATAAACTGAACATTCGTTTTTCCAACATTTACATCGACCTTTTCGATCGAGCTAGCCCTTTCAACGTTGGCAATTGCCATGGCGTTCGGTCGAAGAGCGATGATTTGGGGACTTCCCTCAAGAAGGACATCTGTTAAAACCTTTCCGCCGTACATCTGGCGGGATGCAATCAGACCCTTTTCATCAAAACGAATTGCCACGCAGTCCATGGCCAAAGGGGCATTCAGACGTGCCGCAAGACGTGCCGATACATCTTTGCCGTGGGTGGTAGCGCCAATGACAACAACTGCGGGTGCTTCTTTGATTACAAAATCAGCAATCACATTGGTGTAAGCGTCCGCTACATGTTCATAAAGGGCCGGGTTTTCGGCAACGATTATGTTGTCAGCGCCATATTGCCCCAGTTCTTTTGAAACATTTTCCATGTTTGAACCCATGACAAGCGCAGTGAGATCACAGTCAAGGCTGTCAGCGATGCGTCTGCTCTCACTTAATACTTCGTAAGTCACTTTTCTAAAAACACCATTTGTCTGTTCAGCTATTGCGAGTACATCTTGTGCCATAATCATCTCCTATTTTATTTCCATCTATAAATGGCCCTTTTTTGTCCGGATCTTGGTTCTTTACGGGTTTGCAGCTGCAATGTATTGGGAGTAAGCCTCACAAAGAACCCTTGTGAGCTCTTGGTCTGGACAAAAATTGTTCATTTATGAATAGGAAACACAACGTATCCATTTTACAATGGTGAATGGATCCTATTTAAAGCACTTTAGCCTCTTCGTGTAATATCCTGACAAGCTCCGCAGCCTTTGCAAGATTTGAATCACCTTTTATCATGATGCCGTCTTTTCGCTCTCGAGGTGGCTTCATCACGATAGTCTTTACCATTGACTCACCGATCGGGTCACCGTCGAATCCGGAGTCCATGATGGTTTTAACATCGATGGGCTTCTTTTTTGCCTTCATGATTCCCGGTAGTGAAGCATAGCGAGGTTCGTTTAATCCCCGCTGGGTCGTGATAAGGGCGGGCAACGACATTTCCAAAACCACAGTGCCCCCTTCAACCGTTTTGTGGCATCTAATCTTAGAATCAGTGATATCTTGCTTGATGACCATGGAAATATGAGGAATATTCAACAGTTCGGCTGTAGCCGGTCCAACTTGAGAGTTGTCTTTGTCAACCGACCGGTGCCCGGCGATGATCAAATCAAAAGGAATCTCTTTTAATGCGCCGGCCAGAATCCGCGATACAATTAAACTATCGAAATCTGATACACCCGGATCGGTTATCAAGACACCTTTGTCGGCTCCCATGGCCAATGCGGTTCTGATGGCCTCGGATGCTTTCTCGGGTCCTACCGAAACGATGGTAACAGAACCACCATGCGCCTCTTTGATTCGAAGCGCTTCTTCAACTGCGAATTCATCATAAGGATTGACAACCCATTTAATGTCGTCGGTCTTTATAGATGCACCGTCGTCGTCGATCCTGATTAATGATTCAGTAGCAGGTACTTGTTTTAACAATACAATGATTTCCAATGGGCATTCCTTTCCTTATTGTCTGTAGTCGTCAGGTGTTAAGCAAACAATAAACCAAAAGCTCGTTTTCCCGTGGTTTATGAGCGGCTGCAAAAAGTAATAAAAACCCTTTATAAAAGAGGATGACGCTCTATCTGACAGTTAAAATACGGGCAAAAGGGCAATCCCGAAGGGCACGAATTTGAAATTTTTTTTTGGATCTCAGCTATAAGATGCGCCAAAAAACCAGGGGTAAAATGTTAATTATATAGTATAATTATATTTATTTAATCCTTTTAAAACTTGTATTTAGGTTTTATGTGACATGTAGAAGTACATAACTGGTATTTTGTTGTCAATAGAATTATGGCAGGGTCGTGCGGTCCCATTTGCCGATAAAATTTGGCTGCTGAAGAATAATTTGCCATTTTGTGGGTTGACAAATGAGGATACTATAGATATTTGAAACAGCTTGAACCAAATTTATTATGCTTGAAAGACTCGC
The DNA here is from genome assembly GCA_020345745.1 of Desulfobacterales bacterium. Classification (GTDB taxonomy): domain Bacteria; phylum Desulfobacterota; class Desulfobacteria; order Desulfobacterales; family UBA11574. The sequence continues at coordinate 1,087,809 of CP070768.1, read as the reverse complement.
TAATTAAGGGCGACAACAATTATTGAAGGAGATGGTCATAATGTCTGATTGGGAACCCAAAATCATTAGTTTTTTATGCAACTGGTGCAGTTACGGTGCTGCCGACCTTGCCGGTGTCGGGCGATTGGAATATCCACCGAATATCCGTGTTATCAGGGTTCCTTGCACCGGTCGGGTAAGCCCTATGTTGATTTTAACCGCTTTGCGGGAAGGAGCGGATGGGGTCTGGGTTTCCGGGTGACATCCCGGAGATTGTCATTACCTGGAAGGTAATTATTATTTTAGAAGAAGATTCGTCCTTTTTAATAATCTTATGGAATATATGGGTATCGAACCGGGTCGTATACACTTTTCGTGGATATCCTCCGCGGAAGCAACCAAGTTTGTTGATGTTGTCAATGAGGTGACGTCAACGGTCAAAGCCCTGGGACCCCGAAAAAGCTTCGTAAAGACCCCTTTGACCACTGCAAAAAATAAGGCTGCTTAAGATGTTGTCATATAATGAGAAAATAAGACATATTGCAAAAAAGATTTTAGCAGAAGGAAAGGTCGAGATAGTTATCGGCTATCGCCGAGGAACCCTGCCGATGATCAATGAACCCTGTTTTATTAAACACCCCGAGGATGTGACCCGATTGATATGGGACCGTCATTGCGGAATTAACCTAACGAACTATCTCACTCAACGCAAAGAAAGAATAGGCATCATTGCAAAAGGGTGTGATTCGCGAAACATCATTACGCATATCATCGAAAATAAAATAAAAAGAGAACAGCTTGTTATCATCGGTGTACCTTGCAAGGGAATGATCGACAGGCACAAAATAGCATCCCAATTTGAAGAGGAGATTCAAAAGGTAAAAGAGGACGGTGACAAGATCGTTGTAACCGGTGGTGGAATTGAAAAAATCTGGAAATTATCGGATGTTCTGCAAGAAAACTGTATCATATGCACGCATCGCAATCCGGTGATATACGACGAATTGGTTGCCGAACCTGTTGCAGAGCAGAAAGATGTGAATAGGTACGAAGATATCCGCCGTATTGAGCGTCTGTCGCCTGCAGAAAAAGCTGAATTTTTCGACGATCTTTTGGCAAGCTGTATTCGTTGTTATGCATGTAGAAATGTCTGCCCACTTTGTTACTGTGACACATGCTTTGTGGACGGATCTCAGCCGCAGTGGGTGGGAAAAAGCCAAGACCCGACAGATATTAGAACGTTTCATTTTTTAAGGGCCTTTCATTGTGCTGGTAGGTGTACGGACTGCGGTTCATGTGAACGTGCCTGCCCAATGGGAATAAAGGTAAGGACACTGACGAAAAAGCTGGAGAAGGATTGTCTGGAACTGTTTAACTGGGAGGCGGGCATTGATTTGGAACAGCGTCCTCCGCTGACCACTTACAACCCGAACGATCCTGACGATACGTTTAGATAGGGATCATCAAACCAACCATCGTTTCAACAAGGCCAAATAATATGAACGTCATAAAGATTGACAAAAAGACTTGGACCGAAGGAATCGGGCGCTTACAAGGATTCTACCGGCTAATCGGTCCTGTTAAAGATGGCGATTTTTATCAGTTTAAAGCACTCGAAAAAGGTGAGTCACCGGATTTTTCCATGTTGAACACGCGCCTTTCACCCAAATCGATTATATATCCCCAGTCCGAGGTGATGTTCGAATATTCTTTGGACGAAACAAGGGATGATTGCCATGTAATCAAAGAAATCCAGGTAGAATATTCGCCGCAGGTCGTATTCGGGATCAGACCATGCGATGCCAAAGCCTTTTTGCTGGTACAACGGAATTTCGAAACACCCGAATACAAGGATCCTTACTGGATTAGGCTCTATGAAACCACTGCTCTCATTGGGCTTGCATGCAATACCCCATGCAGTACATGTTTTTGTGTGGATGCAGGAAGTGGTCCGTTTAATGACGCTGGCCTTGATATTCTCTTAATTGATGCAGGGGAGTACTACTATGCCAGGGTGAATACTGCAAAAGGGGAAAAGATATTGAAGGATTCCGGCTGGTCGGAAGAAACTGAGACAAAAGATGCTGAGTTGGCAATCGAAAACCTAAAACAGGCGGCTGAAAACAGGATAACCGCCCGAATAAGTACAGATAGATTAAAAGAAAAGGGCGTGCCAGATCTTTTTAATGCGCCGTTTTGGGAGGACGTTGCTTTTGCATGTATCAACTGCGGGACCTGCACATATGTTTGCCCAACCTGCTGGTGTTTCGATATTCAGGATGAGGTTAGGGGAACCGATGGCGTACGCATGCGAAACTGGGACAGCTGCATGTATCCATTGTTTACCTTGCATGGATCCGGGCACAACCCTAGAGATGCCAAAACAAAACGGTTGCGACAGCGCTTCATGCACAAACTAAAGTATTATGTGGATAAATATAACGATGGAATTCAGTGTGTCGGCTGCGGCCGATGCATTAATCTTTGTCCGGTAAATATTGATATTCGAAAAATTTGCGAAGCAATGAACGGTTTCGAACCTGAGCAGAAATCCATATAAAGAGGGGGTTACCATTGGAAAATCCATATTTGCCTTATCCGGTTCGGATCGACGAAATCATTACAGAAACCGAAGATAAAAACTTAAAGACATATAAACTGGTCTTTTTGAATACTGATGATGAAGAGAAATTCATATTTCAAGCCGGGCAGTTTGCAGAACTTTCTATTGCCGGGCAGGGTGAAATTCCTATCGGGATTGCCTCTTCTCCAAGCGAGAAAGGATTTTTGAAATTTACGGTGAACAAAGTCGGGCGGGTAACCACTCACCTTCATAACATGACGGTTGGCGATATTATGGGTGTTCGAGGCCCCTTGGGCAACTACTATCCCTGGGATCGTATGGAAGGAAAAAATGTTGTGATTATCGGTGGCGGCTTTGCGTTTACCACACTTCGTTCATCCATCATTTATATGTTACACCCAAAAAACCGATCCAGATTTAAAGATATCCATGTCATTTACGGTGCTCGAACACCAGGAATGTTATTATACAGGGATGAATTAACTGAATGGGAAAAAAGGGACGACATTTACATGCACATTACCGTGGATGCCACCGATGATCCGGATTGGAAATATCATATCGGTTTTGTGCCTACAATTACCGATCAAAAGGCACCTGAAGGGAATGCGGATACCTATGCCATTGTTTGTGGCCCGCCAATTATGATCAAATTTACGCAACCGGTTTTAGATAAATTGAAATATTCACATGAAAACATTATTATGTCGCTTGAAATGCGAATGAAGTGCGGCATCGGTATATGCGGCCGCTGCAATATCGGAACCGAGTATGTCTGTAAAGACGGTCCGGTGTTTACGCTGGATCAGTTGAATCGAATGCCCAAAGAATACTAAAATTATTTTCAAAATTATCCCTGGATCCTAATCTCTGTGTTGGAGCGATGGTTTCAATCCTCGAATTATTCTATATATTCCAGCGCTTAAAGCCGCCGCTCCGGCTTGACTTTAAAGTCGATTGGTAATTTTGAAAACCGTTTTGGCTTGGTCATTTATTTTGGTCATAATACAAAGAGACCTTTGAAAAATGTTCAGTTTTATCCAAGGTCAAGCCTCCGGCCCGTGGGGCCTACGCCCCGGAGGGGAAGTCGATCCCGCCATGGCGGGATTAACCACAGACATACATTGAGTATTTCGAGGATTGAAGCTTTCCGCCCAAATGGGCGGGCTTCCCGGTAAGGATGTTTTCATTCTTATATAGCTCCCTTCGCTCCCGCCCTAAAGGAAGGGGCTGCAGAGAGCAAACCGGTAAAATTTTAGCCAGACACAGAGATTAAATAAAAGATGGAGTTTTTCAAAGGTATTATAAAAAGAAAGGTTTGAACAATGACGTATGATTTTAATGCAAACGAAATATTGAAAATGGCGGAACAGATAGAGAGAAACGGATATCAGTTTTACACCGCCGCCGCGGAAAATGTTACTGATCCTCGGGCAAAAGATTTTTTGTCGAAACTGGCAGATATGGAAAGTAAACACGAAAAATATTTTGCATCCATTAGAAGCCAATTGTCGGATCAGGAGAAAGAAATGACGGTCTTTGATCCGGATGGTGAAGTCGAACTTTATCTTCGCGCCCTGGCAGATATCCGTATCTTTTTTGAAAAAAAGATCGATGCCTCATCGCTGGAAGAGATTTTAAAAGCAGCCATTACAGCGGAAAAAGATTCAATCGTCTTTTATTTGGGTATGAAAAATACTGTTCCTGAGCGTCTGGGAAGGAGCAAAGTCGATGAAATTATCGAAGAAGAAATGAGGCATATCACCATGTTAAGCGAAGAGTTGCTGGCTTTGAAAAGGTGAACGGTCTCTCTTTTTTCATTGTTAAATTTGTGAGACCTTTGAAAAGCATTCAATTTTGTTTAAGATCAAGGAAGACGAAAATTTTAACCACAGGCATACATTGAGTATTCCGCGGATTAAAATTTGAGCCTGACACAGAGGTTGGACAAAAGAGGGTGTTTTTCAAAGGTCTCTATATTCTTTATTAGGCATCCGGCCGAAGTCCTTTTGAATAATAATCGACAAGAGTGTCGTCGTTTTTCCGAACGATAATCAAACATTCCGTATTATCAATTCGGTTTACCAGGGCAAGACCTTCTTCAGGCCCCAAGACCATCACTGCGGTTGCCAGCCCATCTGCGAACGTACATGTATCGGCCAGTATCGAAACACTCACGACGCCATTGCTAACGGGAAACCCATTTCTAGGGTCCAGTATGTGCGAGAAACGTTTCCCGTTACGTTCGAAAAAGTTTCTATAATCACCACTTGTCGCAAAGGCTTTGTTCTGTAAAGTTAATACTTTATATACTTGATCTGCGGGTGCGTCCGGATGTGGCTGATTGATACCAATTTTCCATGGTTTACCGTCATTTCTTAATCCCGAAGCATATCCATCACCGCCTATTTCTACCAGAAAGTTTTGAATACCGTATTTTTGGATAATGGTTGCCATTTGATCGACGGCAAATCCTTTTGCGATTGAAGCCAGATCAAGAGATATTGAGCCTTGTTTTTTGACAAGATATCGATTGGCAGAGATGTCGATATGATGGAATCCGGTATTTAACCATGCATTTTTGATCTCCTTTTCTGATGGGATCTTGTTTGGTATGTTGGATTTGCCAAAACCCCAAAGATCTACTAGTGGTTTTATGGTACCATCCCATGCACCACCCGTTAACCTGAACAGTTTTTCCGCAACGGTTACAACATGAAAAAAATCGTTAGAGATATAAAATTTTTCTCCGGAGCGACGAAGTGCGTTAAACTTGCTTATCTCGCTGTCTCGTATAAACGTTGACATGCTGTGGTTGATTTCTTTTAGCTTTTGTTCAATTCTATCCTTTAATTCGTTGGAGTCTTCAAAATAGCCGATAACCACCTTAATATGATACGTGGTACCCATGGTTTTTCCTGTTAGCAAAACCTCCTTTTGAAACCCGCAGCTAGAAAACAGCAGCATAAAAAAGACTAGAAAAGCAATATTGATGAATTTAAAAGAGCCGTTGAATAGGGGCGAGTTTTGAACCATAACCGGCTTATCCCTTATAATATTTTTAGTAATTCCGATGATTAACAGTAACTTTTCAATAAACACGGGTTGATATCACATATGCGGGCTTCAGGCTTTTTCTTTCAGAAAAAATCTGAAGTCCTTTTGTTTGTAGTTTTTAAGAAATTACGGTTTACACAGAGATTGCGGAAAAGGGTTATTTCTGAATCGGAAACTAACAGATTCTCGGCAGCGGCTCTCCTGTCAACATATCAACAATTCGGGTTCCGCCGATACGGGTTTGCATGATCACTTGACGTGGATGATCTGAGACGACCTCTCCTATGATCGATGCATCTTTACCGAAATCGTCTTCCTTAATGGCGTCTAAGACCGCTTCGGCGTGAGTCGAATCGACAAATGCAATTAATTTTCCTTCATTAGCGATATACATGGGATCGAACCCTAACAATTCTCAAATTCCCGCAACATTGTCATTAAGCGGTATTTTTTCTTCAAAGACGCATATCCCGACGCTCGATTGTATCGCAATCTCATTCAAAGCAGTGGCAACTCCGCCACGAGTAGGATCCCGAAGGACATGAATATCTTGATATGTGGCAAGCATACGTTTTACCATTCGGTTTAACGGCGCTGTGTCGCTTTGAATGGTAGACTCAAAGGCCAGCCCTTCTCTTTGTGTCAAGATTGCCATACCGTGATCGGCAATACTTCCGCTGAGTATGATTTTATCACCGATACAGGCCCTGTGACTGGAAATGTTAACCTGCTCAGATATCACTCCAAGCCCCGAGGTATTGATAAAAATCTTATCAGCAGCCCCTTTGGGGACGACCTTTGTATCCCCTGTTACCACCTGTACGCCCGCTTTATGGGCGGCAATACGCATCATATTTAATATTTTTTCAAGATCTTTTATTAGAAAACCTTCTTCGATAATCAGTCCGGTACTAAGATAAAGCGGCGTTGATCCGCACATGGCAAGATCATTAACGGTTCCGTTTATGGCAAGATCACCGATACATCCTCCGGGAAAAAAAATGGGATCCACAACATAGGTGTCGGTGGAAAAAGCCAGGCGCTGTTCTCCCATATCAAATACAGCACCGTCGTCCAGTTGCGACAGAATTGGATTATCAAAATTAGGGATCAGCATATCCGCGATCAATCGATGGGCAATTTTTCCGCCGCTGCCGTGATCTAAAAGAATTTTATCTGTTTTCATATTATGACCTCGGATCACATCGGGTGATACCGGTAAAAAGCTGCGCAGGTCCCTTCGCTGGATACCATACAAGGACCTATGGGCGTTTCTGGAGTGCAGGCCTTCCTATAAAGTAGGCAATCGGTCGGTATTTTTTGGCCGGTGAGGATCTCGCCACAGGCGCATCCTTTGGGATCTGACGACGCTGTCATATTAATTTCGAACATCTTTGATGCATCGCAGATTGCAAATTCGTCTCTAATCTTTAACCCGCTTTGCGGAATTGTACCGATGCCGCGCCATCTGGCATCAGTGGTTTCAAAGACGTCATTCATAATGTTTTGGGCTTTTTGATTTCCGTTAAATGTTACGGCTCGCTGATATGCATTAGATAGTTTTGGTTGGTTGGTTTTTATCTGAACGACGAGCATGTTGACTGCCTGCAAAATATCTACCGGCTCAAATCCGGCGATAACGCAAGGGGTTTGATAATGTTCAAAAAAAGGAAGATATGCTTTTATACCAATGATGACGGAAACATGACCGGGAAGAATAAAGCCGTCGATTTTCGTGCCCTTGGCCTCCATTAGAAAAGCTAAGGCCGGCGGAAGCAGCTTATGGGCACAGAAGACAAAATAGTTGTCAAGTTTCATCTCAACCGCAGACCGTATGGATGCGGCTATGGTAGGGGCCGTGGTTTCAAAACCCACTCCCAGAAAGACAACTTTCTTTAAAGGGTTTTTTTGAGCGACCTTGAGTGCATCAAATGTCGAGTATACGATGCGAATATCTCTGCCGTCAGCCCGTTCTTTTTCCAGAGATGAATCGGCACCAGGGACCTTGATAAGATCTCCAAAAGTAGTGATAATGACATCGTCAAACCGGGATAATCTGATAAATGAATTAATCTCATTTTGAGCGGTTACGCACACCGGGCAGCCCTGGCCGGATAACAGCGAGATAGTCTCTGGCAAGAGGCCTCGAATACCGTGTTTAAAAATAGACATGGTGTGCGTACCACAAACTTCCATCAAGCGTATCGGTTTTTGGCCAGCAAATGTTATCTGTTCGACTATTTTACGAGCAATCGCAGGATCTCTGTACTCTTCTAAATGTTTAATGGGCACTTTTTTTCACCTTTTTATTTTAGGATGCGACTGCGGCTGCAACCATCGCCTGGCCGAGACAAATGCCTCCGTCATTCGTTGGGACTAAGGCTTGCGTAAAGACCTGAAAATGTTTTTGTTCAAGCGCCATAATTAATCCGTTCAGCAAAATAGCGTTCTGGAATACGCCACCGCTTAAAACCACACGGTTCAAGCCGGTCTCTTTTCGAATAACATCGCACAGGTCGACAAACAAATGAATTAATGTTTGATGAAATTTGCCACTGATTACCGCCGGGGAAATACCCTGCTTTATGTCTTTGACAATACCCCTAATAATCGGCTCGGTAGGGATGTAATGCCTGTCCTCGTTTAACCAGTCATAGTCATAAACGGCGTTAATATTTTTATCGGCAAGCATTTCCAGTTCCATAGCGGCCTGACCTTCAAATACGTTTTTATTCCTGATGCCGATGATCGCTGCAACCCCGTCGAAAAGTCGACCAAGACTCGAAGTTAATGGGGCGTTTATTTTTTTATTCATCATTTCGACAATGATTTTGATCTTGCCGTGGTCTACCTCTCGCAACAATGGAAGATCCATGTCCCAAAGCCCATCTCCAAAGCCTTCGTAAAGATAACTGATAGCCATTCGCCAAGGTTCCTTTACGGCTGCCGCGCCGCCAGGCATAGGCACATATGAAAAGTGAGCTACCCTGGAAAACGTTCCAAATTCAGCAACAAGGACTTCTCCGCCCCATATGGTCCCGTCTGTTCCATATCCAGTACCATCGAATGCCAGCCCGATGACTTGATCATCCAGCATGTTTTCGGTCATGGCACTGACGATATGGGCGTGGTGATGTTGAACTTCAATTTTTTTAATATCTTGCTGCTCCTGGGCATATCGGGTGCTCAAATAATCCGGGTGAAGGTCGAAAGCGATAATTTGTGGATTGATGTCCAATATTTTTTTCATATGCCGAATCGTCAACCGATAAAAATCGTAAGACGCTAGATTTTCAAGATCACCAATGTGCTGGCTCAAAAATGCCTGGTTCTTTTTGGTTAGGCAAATGGTATTTTTGATTTCAGCTCCGCAAGCCAATATAGGAGGGACCGTTTTATAAAGCGGGACCGGGACCGGAATATATCCCCTTGAGCGTCTGATTAACCGTGTTGCGCGCGCGGTTCTTTTGACAATGGAATCATCGCTGCGCAAATAGATATCCCGATTGTGGGTCAAAAAATAATCAGCGATATGGGAGAGTCGATTAAACGCCTCTTCATTATCAATGGCGATCGGTTCTTCGCTTAAGTTGCCGCTAGTCAATACAAGTGCGGTAAAATCATGGCTCAATAGTAGATAGTGAAGTGGGGTGTAAGGCAACATGGTGCCAAAATACCGATTTCGAGGGGCTACGGCTTGTGAAATCACATTCGGCAGCTTTTTTCTTAAAAGGACGATGGGACGCTGATGTGATGTAAGGAGCGTTTCTTCTTCGGGTTCAATGTGAGCATATTCCCGAATGCGATCGACATCATACGACATGATAGCAAAAGGCTTTTCTTCTCGATGTTTTCGCTTGCGTAAAGCTACAACAGCACGATCATTTTCCGAATCTGATGCCAAATGGAACCCGCCAAGCCCTTTGATGGCGACAATATGTCCTTGTTTTAAAAGGGTTGCGGTCTTTTCAATGGCGTTTGAAGTTGATATCATTTTCCCCGTGTTGTCGAATAAGCTGACATGGGGGCCACACGCTTTGCAGGCATTCGGTTGAGCATGAAACCTTCTATTTGCAGGGTCTTCATATTCAGTCTGGCAAGCTCGGCACATAGCAAAGTGCTTCATGGATGTTTTCTGTCGATCGTACGGAATATCATCGATAATTGTATATCTAGGCCCGCAGTTGGTACAGTTGATAAACGGATACTTAAAGCGGCGATCATGAGGATCGAATAGTTCATGCAGGCAGTCATCGCAGACAGAGGTATCGGAGGATATCAGTGTATTCATGACCGACGGCTTTTTGCTAGATAGAATTTTAAAATCCTGGTATTCATTTAACCGTTCGTTATAAAAGGAAATATCCGTGATGCGGGCTAGCGGAGGGCTTTTTTCTGAAAGATCGCGGCAATAGGATTCGACGTTTTTTTTTGTTCCTTGGATGTGTATCGATACGCCGGAGGAGGTATTGGCAGCGTTTCCTTTGATATTATACTGAGATGCCAATTGATAAACAAAAGGTCGAAAGCCGACGCCTTGAACGATGCCATTGATTTCGACTCTTCTGGCAATATGATCTTCTGGCATGGTCATTATTTGAACAGATGAGGTGTTTTTATGATAAAAGCTTTTATTCCGGAAAAAATCCGGTCTAAGGCTTTTTCTCGAATGATATCGAGACAGCTTCACGTAACAGCTTTAACGATTCCAAGGCATCTGCTTCATCAATTTTATGGATGGCAAAGCCCGCATGTACGATAACGTAATCACCAACCTTCGGTTCATCTAACAACAGCAGGCTGGCTTCTCTTTTAACCCCATCAACGTCGATTGTTGCCATATGGTTTTCTATTTTTACAATTTTAGACGGAATAGCAAGGCACATGATTAAACGTTTCAGATATTTTAAAGGGTAACTTTCCTATCGTTCGGGTTGAATTCTTATGCTCGGGCTTTATGGCTTTTTATTCCAGTATTTCAAATAGAACCTTCCGACTCGTGCCCCTGGTCACTCCTTTTGGATAGCAAGCAGGGCGACACCCAACTTAGGTTCCCATGCTCCATGACGCCAAATATTTTTTCTGTTCAGCGGTAAGGCGATCAATTTTCATGCCCATGGCTGATAGCTTTTCTTTGGCAATAGCCATATCTATTTCTTCTGGCACTGGGTAGACATCATTATTGAGTCTTTTTTTACCTTTTACCATATATTCAAGACACAATGCCTGATTGGCGAAGCTCATATCCATAACGCTTGAAGGGTGGCCTTCGGCAGCAGCAAGGTTGATCAGCCTTCCATCGGCAAGTACATTGATTCGCTTGCCGTTTGCTAGTACATATTCTTCAACAAAGGGCTTGATGATTCTACGCGATGTTGATATGGCTTCAAGGCTGGCAAGATCGAGTTCAACATTGAAATGGCCTGAATTAGACACGATAGCACCGTCTTTCATGGACAAGAAATGCTCTTTGCGTATGACATTAATATTGCCGGTAACCGTACAAAAGAAATCTCCGATTTTTGCTGCCTGACGAATAGGCATCACGGAAAACCCGTCCATGACAGCTTCTAGGGCAGCGATGGGGTCGACCTCTGTAACAATTACATTACTTCCCATGCCACGCGCCCTAAGCGCAAGTCCTCTACCACACCATCCATAGCCACAAACAACAAAGTAAGATCCAGCCATAAGGCGGTTGGTGGCGCGAATAATTCCATCAATTGTACTTTGGCCGGTACCGTATCGATTATCAAATAAATGTTTGGTTCGAGCATCATTCACTGCAATGATAGGGTATTTCAAGACGCCGTCAGCAGCCATACTCCTGAGCCGAATAATTCCGGTGGTCGTTTCTTCGGTACCGCCTTGTACGTCCTTAAGGAGTTCCGAATGTTCGGAATGGATGGTCGAAACGAGATCGGCACCATCATCCATGGTGAACATCGGTTGAATGTCTAGCGCTGAATGAATGTGATCATAATATGTTTTGTTATCTTCACCTTTTATCGCAAAGACGGATATTTTATCATGTTTTATCAATGAAGCGGCTACATCATCCTGAGTGCTTAACGGGTTGGAGGCACAAAGCACAACCTTGGCGCCACCAGCCTTTAATGTTTGTATTAAAGAGGCGGTTTCGGTCGTAACATGAAGACATGCGGCAATACGCTTGCCTTCTAAGGGCTTTTCTTTCGCAAATCTTTTTTTTATATTATTGAGAACCGGCATGCTCTGATTGGCCCATTCGATTCGAAGCCGACCTGCTTTGGCAAGTTTTATATTTTTTACATCATAATCCATAAAATATGTGCCTCCTTTAATGTCACGATCCTTAAATCTTGAATTACAAACCCGCTTTTTCCCTCAAGATATCGACCATATTGGTCTTTTCCCAGGTAAATTCAGGTTCGTTGCGTCCAAAGTGTCCATAGGCTGCCGTGTTTTTGTAAATAGGACGCAACAGATCAAGGTAGTCGATGATTGCTGCTGGTCTTAAATCGAATACATCCTTGACGATTTCTTGCACCTTAACTTTTGGAATTATGCCGGTTCCCATCAGGTCGATCATTACAGAGACGGGCTGTGCCACACCTATGGAGTAAGCAATCTGAATCTCACATTTTTTTGCAAGGCCCGCAGCAACGATATTTTTTGCGATGTGCCTTGCCATGTATGAACCACTGCGGTCGACTTTGGACGGATCCTTCCCGGAAAAACATCCACCGCCATGACTCCCTTGACCCCCATAAGTATCAACGATGATCTTTCGGCCCGTCAGTCCACAGTCTCCCATGGGACCTCCTATCACAAATTTTCCCGTAGCATTAATGAAGTATCGAGTGTCGCCATCGGTAAGCTCATTAGGAACAACCTTTTTGATGACCTCTTCCACAACAGCTTCTTTTAACTCTTCGTAGGAAATGTGTGGTTTGTGCTGAGCCGCAATGACAATTGTATCAATACGTTTCGGATCGCCGTTCTCATATTCAATGGTGACCTGGGTTTTACCATCAGGCCTTAAAAAATCGAGTGTGCCGTTTTTTCGAACAGTTGCTAGCCGTTTACTTAGCTTATGGGCATACATGATAGGCATTGGCATCAATTCCGGGGTTTCATCCGTAGCGTACCCAAACATCAGGCCCTGATCGCCCGCCCCTTGTTCTTCAAAAAGCCCTTCTCCAATATTTACGCCTTGGGCAATATCCGAAGATTGCTGGTCAATACTGGTAATAACGGAGCATGTCTGCCAGTCAAATCCCATTTGCGATGATTGGTATCCGATGTCACGGATCGTGTTTCGAATAATCTCCGGCATGTCCACATAACAGCTGGTGGTAATTTCACCGGCAATAAATGCGAGTCCGGTGGTTACCAAAGTTTCACAGGCAACTCTACCCTTTTTATCTTTTTCGAGAATTGCGTCCAATATGGCGTCCGATATAGCATCAGCCACTTTATCGGGATGCCCTTCGGTTACTGATTCCGATGTAAATAAAAATAATTCATTACTCATAAATGATCTCCTTTGATGTGAGAATAGCAATATCTATATAATAAATAGTAGCATGATAGGATTACTATGGGCTAAGTATCATGTTGTCGATTAGGCGGGCTATTCCAACTTTAACGGCAAGAGCCATCAGCACCGGCTTGTCAATAGTTTTGATTTCGATAAGCGTGTCAGGATCACAGATGGATATGTAATCTATTTCTGTATCTGGCCGGGATTGAATAAATTCTTTTGTTGTGTCTATAATTCTTGTTGCATCTTGCTCTCCCTTTGCGATTTCTTCCTGGGCCTTTTTCAATGATTGATATAGCGTCAGTGCAGAAATTCGTTGATCCGCTGTCAAATAAGTGTTTCGGGAACTCATGGCAAGGCCATCAGACTCTCTAATCGTAGGGGCGCCGACAATTTCTATATCAAGATCGAGATCTTGAACCATTTGACGGATAACCACCAGTTGCTGATAGTCCTTCTGTCCGAAAACAGCCACATGTGGTTTGACAATATTAAATAGCTTTATGACAATACTTGCAACCCCTCTAAAGAATATCGGCCTAGAGATCCCGCAAAGATGATTTGACAGTTGTTCCACATTGACATACGTTTGATAATTTTTATCGTACATGTCACTTGTGTTTGGTATAAATACTGCGTTTACCCCTGCGGATTGGGTAAGTTCGATGTCTCTTTCTACATCTCTGGGATAAGACGCTAAATCTTCTCCAGGGGCAAACTGGGTTGGATTGACAAAAATACTGGCCACCAAATCATCCCCATAGGGTTTTCCTTCCCTCATCAGCGATAGGTGGCCGTCATGTAAAAAGCCCATTGTTGGAACAAAAACAATCCTTTTTCCTTGGCTCCGAATTTGCCCGGAGCGTTCTTGCATTGCTTTTACTGTTGTAATTATTTCGATGGTACGTACCTCAAATAATGATTTAAAGACGTTGGCTTCCAAAGACTTGAATTCTGTCAATCTTCGCTTTGACATGTAAACTTGAGCGTTTTGAAACCCGCCAAAAATCGAAATCAATAATATAATGACCTAGAAATGTCAACATGGCCTGAATATTTTATGAAGAAACCTTTGCAGAACGTTCTCTTTCATTCAATCCCAGTGTCAGGTCCAAATTTTAATCCGCCAAAGTTCGGTGGCGGATCAAAATTCTCGTGAAATATTCGGGCGATAAGGTTATAACTGATAACCCTTTTCGTTAAATAGTCTCAAGCATGCGTCGACGACCTGGGGATCATAAAATATATTCTTATGATTTTGAATTTCCTTTAAAGCCATATCTATTCCTAAAGATGGACGGTACGGTCGATGAGAGCCCATAGCCTCAACAACATCAGCCACTGCAAGAACTCTTGCTTCGAGCAAAATGTTTTCACCTGAAATGCCGTCAGGATATCCCGTGCCATCCATCTTTTCATGATGTTGTAAAACTATTTTAGCAATCGGCCATGGAAAATCTACTGTTTTCAAAATGTTATGGCCAACTTGAGAGTGTTCTTTTATCAGGCCCAATTCATTTTTACTGATAGTTCCGGGTTTACTGAGGATTTCCCCTGGCACACATATTTTGCCAATGTCGTGGATAACACCGGCAAATCGGATGCCTTGGATTTTATTTTCTGAAATTCCCAACTCTGATGCTATCGCTCGGGCCAAGTTGCTTACCCCGCGTTGGTGACCCGCTGTATAAGGATCTCTGGTTTCCACAGTGACCGCCATCGCTTGAATGGTTCCGCCTAAGGCCTTTCTTAATTTTTTCAGCGATTTTTCGAGTGTTTGTCGGCTTGACAGGAGCGCGCTGATATCATGGATTATCCCTTGGTATCCGATGATGCTTTGATCTTTCGTCTGGCGAACAGCGGCGGTGATCAGACAATCCATTTCAGTTCCATCTTTCCTACAAAGTTTAGCTTCAAACTCTCGGACAGATCCTTTTTGGTTAATTTCATCCTGAAATTTGAGGTATTCATCTTCTTTGGCAAAAACATCTTTTGTTTGCATTCGAGATATTTCTGCCCTGGAATAACCAAAGAGATCTAACATTGACTGATTGAAATCGATAAACGCGCCTTGGCTGGCGTTAATATAGATTGCGTCTCTAGAATCTTGAAATAACGTTCGATATTTATCTTCGCTCTTTTTCAATTGGGATTCAGCCTGGCGCCGCTCCTTTCGGACTTTTGCCTCGCGTATTTCTCGCTCGATGGCAGGACATAATCTGGCAAGATTGTCTTTGATGATATAATCGTGAGCACCGGCTTTCATTGCCTCGACAGCCGTTTCATCCGTTATTGTTCCCGATACGATGATAAATGGCAGGTCAAGCCCTTTCTTTTTATAAAGATTTAATGCAGAAAACGCGCTAAACTTGGGCATGGCATAGTCACACAGTATGACATCCCATGTTTGGCTATCTAAGGTATCGCTCATGGCGTCAGCGGTATCGACTTGCTTATAACTCGGAAGATAACCGCCCTTTTTCAATGCCTTGGTGAGAAGCATGACGTCATCGTCAGAGTCATCGACGAATAAAACTCGGATGGATTTACTCATAATTTGCATCCTTAGTGGGTGGTGCTTCGTTCAGGACTAGCCAGTACAGCCCCAATTGCCTGATAGCTTCAGAAAATTGAGTAAAATCAACAGGTTTTCGAATATAGCTGTTCGCTCCCAAGCGGTAACTTTCCTTTAAATCCCGCTCTTCTCTAGATGAAGTGAGGATAACGACGGGAAGTAGCCTTGTCCGATCATCGTCGCGCAAACGTTTTAAAACTTCCAATCCGCTTACTTTTGGAAGTTTCAGGTCCAGGAGAATAACCTGAGGCATTACGCTGGTGTCGCGACCCTCATAGGCTCCCGTGGCAAACAGATAGTCTAGCGCTTCAGCCCCATCTCTAGCAACGACCACTTCATTCATAATGTTATTTTTTTTGAGTGCGCGAATGGCCAACAGCTCATCGTCGGGGTTATCTTCAACGAGCAAGATAATTTTTAAATCCATGTTATTATTCCTTTAATTTATAGTACAAAATAAAATGATGCGCCTCGGTTAACATACCCTTCCGCCCAAATACGACCTTCGTGCCGGTTAATAATTCGCTGAACGGTAGCTAGACCAATGCCGTAACCGTCAAAATCGGTATCTTTGTGTAGCCGTTGGAAAGTTCCAAACAATTTGTCTGCGTAAGCCATATCAAATCCTGCACCATTATCACGGACGCAATAGACCATCTCGTTATCTTGGATTATTTGGTCGAAAACGATCCAGGGTTTTTCTTGTTTGGTGGTGAATTTCCATGCATTGCTCAGTAAATTTTCTAGCACGATTTCAACCAGGTTAGGATCGCAATATGCCACCACTTTATGTCCTAAAACGATATCTACAGTGCGATCAGGATCCCTTTCCTGCAATTTAGTTAATATGTTTTCAGCGATTTCGCTCAAATTTACATCTTGTTTCCTTAGTTCGCGACGAGATATTCTCGACAGCGAGAGCAAATCATCTATGATCTGTCCCATACGCTGACTCGCTGATCGTACCCTCTGAAGATAGTCTTGTCCTTCTAAATCCAATTTGTCCGAGTATTCTTCTAAGAGCGCCATGCTGAATCCGTCGATACTGCGCAAGGGGGCACGAAGGTCATGGGATACGGAGTAAGAAAACGCTTCCAATTCCTTGTTTATCGCCTCAAGTTGAGCGGTTCGCTGTATCACGCGCTGTTCAAGCTCATCATGGAGTGTTCGGAAATTGTTCTCAGCTTGTACGCGCTCACTTACAATTTCACAAATGATAACCTCCTTGTCGTTTTCGACGAAAACTTGGCGAAATATGATGTTCTGTACTTTTCCATCCTTGTTTGTCGCATTGAACATACGAGGTTCAGCAGCCTGTGTTTTGGCCTTTTTTAAGTCTTCTTTCCAGTTCAGGATAAATTCTCGACGATCAAAAACGTTCGGAAAGATTTTGTTAAACCACTCGGTTACGGTTGGTATCTCATCCAGAGCGTAACCGAAGGTTTGGACAAATGTGGGGTTTGCATACTCAACCCGACCATCAGATTCGATGACCACAATAGGATACGGGGAGAGTTCTACAATTTTTCTGAGAAAATTTTCAGTTTCCCTGTATTTGGACATAAATTTTGAGGCTAACAAAACACCGGTTAAAATAGCTATAAAAAACGAAATTCGTACAAACAAGGTGTAAGGCGGTACATTGAAAAAGAGTAAATCTATAAGGGTTTTTTGTTTGTTGAAGACCATAGTGTTTGGAAAATTGAAAAATATATATTTATAATAGGCACTATCAATTATCCAGTAAATACAACTGATTAAAATGGCAGCGGTTAAAAGGTAATTGGTCTGCTTTTGTTCTTGAATGATTTTTAAGTGGAATAGCTTTCGAACGGGCCCAAAAATGATGAGAATATCTGCAAGCAATAAAACGAGATAACCATTAATGGTAGCTTCTGCGGCGGCATAGTTTATCAATGAGATAGGGATGGTTACTTTTGTCATTTCAGGTGCCCATGGTGCTGGATTCAAGCCAAATGCCCACCTGAATATCGTAAACAATATGAGTATGTTAAACAGTCGAAATGGAATTTCGGTAACATAAGAATTCCATTTTGTTTGTCTTGTTTTTCTGAATTTAGCTGCACACCAACCATGCCACACAATCCATAATGTAAACATCGAAACCGCAACCACCGACTCCCAGCCGCCTTTGAACCACATGGTCTGACAGCCCAAACCGAAGGTGGAGGAAAGTAATCCGTAGGTCCATCCCCACTGCAAAGATATGATCATTGGAAATACCAAACCGATTTGAAAACTAAAATGATAAGGGGGAAGTGAAGAACTGAATGGGTGGAAGTTGAACCAGAATCCAATTAAGCCTGCGGCAATGGATATCGAAATTTTATAAAAATAGTTCTTATCTGTTTTTAGCTTCTGATTCATTATTGTAATCGGGTAACGTCACGTCGTTTTGCCGTGTAATCTGTCATACTAGAACAATAGTCTGATAAATTTGTTGGTTAACAGTAACTTTAAACAACTATCATAACGAGTTGTTTTCTGCAATATTTAGGTTCCAGAGTATTAAAAAACAGATGAACAACTATCAATATTTTACATAAAACGATGCTTTCCGCAGAAAATGAATATTCCGGATTGTTGAGCAAGGCAAGCAATGGTTATATTGAGTTTAGATGCCAGTTCTACGGCAACCGATGTGGGGCGCGAAATTGCGAAAATAATGGGAATCTGGGCTCTGGCAGCTTTTTGTACGAGTTCATAGCTGATGCGAGACGAGAGGATCAAAAGAGACGCCTGGTGAAGCTGCCCTTTAAGAAATAGCTCTCCTATGGCTTTATCGAGAGCATTGTGGCGTCCCACATCTTCAGCGACGGATAACAGTTCATATTCCTTTGAGTATAAAGCGGCAGCATGGGAAGCATAGGTTTTATCTCGTAAAGGCTGAAGGCGGGAAAGATTTATTGAAAGTTTTATTGCCTTTTTAGGGTCTATTTGAATATTATCGGATAGAGGAAGGATGTGTTGAAAGAGCTCGTCGATGATTTCCTTGCCGCAGATACCGCAACTGGTTTGACTGATAAAACTTCGTCTGTCTAACAGTTGAGAAATTTTTTTTTTACGTGATTTCTCCAACGTAACGGTAATTACATTGGGATTGGTATCGTCACAGCATGCGATGGTTCCAATGTCATCAATCGTATCAACGATTCCCTCTGCGAGGCAAAATCCCGCAACATGAGCCAATTCCATTCCCGGAGTGCGCATGACAACTGAGTAAGGCTTTCCTTCAATACGAATCGACAGCGGTTCTTCTCTAATAAGTTTGTGCTCACTAGATAAGATGGCCTTAGTATCCCAGTGGGTAATAGCGTGATCCAAATAATTTTTCAAAACATCTCCTCATATCAACAGCAGCTATCAGCGCTGCGCTGTCTATATTCTTTCATTATGGCCATGACCAAAAGGGTTGCCAAAATGACTGCACAACCAAATTCTACCTAGCCTGGAAATATTTCGACAACTTGTCCGGCTATAACGACGGCTTTATATTTTCAAGATGAAAATATTATCTTGGCGTAAATTCAAACCGTTCCCTTAATATATGTTCATGTGTTCACATGTCAAACTATCTGGATGGTTAACGCCTATTTGACTAATGGGTGGTTATTTTCAGAAAAGAAATGAATAAAGAAATATTTTTTCTTGACAAATCCTTAAGATATATTCAAAATATCAGGTTCCTTATACAAGTTCCAGAGAGGATAAAACGCGACCTTTAGGAGGTTTGAATAGAAGATGTATGCAATTGTTAATACCGGCGGCAAGCAATATAAAGTCAGCCAGGGTGATATTTTAAGGGTAGAAAAGATACCGGGTGAAATTGGCAGTTCTGTTTCTTTTGACAAGGTTCTTATGTTTTCGGACGGTGAAAAGGTCAACATCGGACAACCGGTTTTAGATAAAGTAGCGGTCAAAGGACACATCGTCGAGCAAGGAAAGGCTAAAAAAATTATTGTTTTTAAATATAAACGAAGAAAAAGGTACCGTCGGAAACAGGGACATCGACAGCGCTATACGGCGATAAAAATCGATAGTATCGAAGCCTAATAGAGATCATTTCTGATTAAAGGAGTATACATAATGGCACATAAGAAAGCAGCTGGCAGCTCTAAGAACGGGCGTGACAGCCAAGGACAGCGCCGGGGCGTGAAACGATATGGTGGGCAAGCTGTAAAGGCCGGCAATATCCTGGTTCGTCAGCTTGGGACAAAGATACATCCAGGGACTAACGTCGGGATAGGCAAGGATTACACTTTATTTGCAAAAATTGATGGTATCGTTGCTTTTGAAAGAATGGGTCGATCTCGAAAAAAAGTAAGTGTTTATGTAGAGTGAAATTCATCGATGAAGCGGTTATTACCGTTCAGTCCGGTAACGGTGGTAGAGGTTGTGTAAGTTTCAGGCGAGAAAAATTTATACCTCGCGGAGGACCGGACGGTGGAGACGGAGGCAAGGGCGGAGATGTTGTTTTAGCGACAACATCGAGAAAACGCACATTGTATCAATTTAGATATCAGAAACATTTTAAAGCAAAGAATGGCGCTCACGGTCAGGGGAAACAAAAAACCGGAAAAAACGGTCAAGATCTCATCATTGACATACCGCCTGGAACGGTGGTTACAGATGCCGATTCCGGTCAAACCATAAAAGATTTGGTTGAACCCGGTGAAACCCTCGTTTTAGTTAAGGGCGGCAGAGGCGGCCAAGGTAACACGCGATTCAAGACATCAACCCATCGAAGCCCTCGGTTTGCCCAACCGGGTGAGCCAGGAGAAACCAAAACATTTCGGCTGGAGCTTAAACTTCTAGCCGATGTCGGTCTTATCGGTCTACCCAATGCCGGCAAATCCACCCTCATTTCCACTGTTTCTTCAGCTCGTCCTAAAATAGGTAATTATCCTTTTACCACCCTTTCTCCTTCTCTCGGTGTGGTTCGTACGGAATGGGGAGAACCTTTCGTCATTGCTGATATTCCCGGGTTAATTAAAGGTGCGCACAAAGGAACTGGTTTGGGGATAAGATTTTTGCGTCACATAGAACGTACCAGAATCCTTGTTCACCTGGTGGATGCATCAAGCATCGAAACCGACGACCCTCTCCAGAGCTATCATACTGTGAACAAAGAACTTTCCATGTACAATCAGCAGTTGATGGAAAAGCCACAAATAGTGGTTCTTAACAAGCTTGACCTACCCGGAGTAAGGGAGCTGGCAACATCGTTTCAATCTGCATTAAAGGGTAAAGAAGTGATATTAATTTCGGCACTTACCGGTAAAGGCATTGAGGATTTATTGTCGCAAACCATGCAATTGTTGGACAAGCAAAATGGCCCAGATTAGAAAATCCATTTTTGCAAGTGCCAGGAGAATCGTCGTCAAGGTAGGCAGTAACGTCTTGACCGAAGATCACGGATTGAAATTAACATCAGTTCGATCCATCAGCAGACAGATCTGCCATCTCATCGATAGCGGTTTAGAAGTTATTCTGGTCACTTCTGGAGCGATGGCTTCAGGTGTAAAAAAAGTAGGGCTTGATAAAAGACCGGAAGAAATTCCGAAAAGGCAGGCCGTTGCCGCTGTGGGGCAGGCCGGACTCATCCTGGAATATGAAAAGGCGTTTTCTAAACATCAAAGAAAAGTTGCTCAAATCCTGTTGACCGGCGACGATCTGAATAACAGAAAAAGATATCTAAATGCGCGTAACACACTCAATACGCTTTTGACCTGGCAAGTGGTTCCGGTTGTGAATGAGAATGATACAGTGATGACCGAAGAAATTAAATTCGGAGACAACGATAATCTTGCAGCCATGATTACCCTATTGATGGATGCGGATATTCTCATAAATCTTACGGATATTGATGGACTATATACCAAAGATCCTCGTACCCACCCGGACGCAAAAATGATTCCGATCGTATCGGCCATCAGAAAGGATATTAAAAAGTACGCCAGCGATATTCCCGGCCCTTTAGGAACCGGTGGAATGCTCGGTAAAGTAAATGCAGCCCAAAAAGTTACGTCAGCAGGGATCCCCATGGTGATAGCGAACGGAAATAAACCGAACATTTTAAAAAAGCTCTTTCTAGGAAACGATGTTGGAACCTTTTTTGTGCCAAAAAAGGAAAGGCTTAAAAGCCGAAAGTGCTGGATAGCTTTTACGATTAAGCCTAAAGGGATAATACATATTGATGATGGTGCTGCGCGCGCAATTCTCAACAGAGGAAAAAGTTTGCTGCCCAGCGGAATCGTCAGCGTAGAAGGTGAATTCAGTACCGGTGATCCAGTAGCATTTAGGACGTGTGACAACGAGCCACTGGGGACAGGTCTCGTTAATTATAGCGCGACCGATATTCGCAAAATTATGGGGCTTAAATCGAATCAGATTAAAAGTCGGTTAGGATATAAGCCTTATGATTATGTCATCCATAGGGATAATCTGGCGATAACCCATGAATGCGACCTATAGCCCGAATATTTCATGAAATATTCGGGTTAATATGCGCGAGAATTCAAAACACATACTGCAAAGGACTATTAAAAGGAGAGCAATATGTCGATCGAATCAACCATTGTTACGATGGCAAAGTCGGCAAAAGAGGCTTCCATAAAGATGGCCAAATGCTCGTCAAGCCAAAAAAATGATGTTCTGTTTAATATAGCAGATAGAATTATAGATCGAGCATCCCATATCCAGGAAGAAAACCAAAAAGACCTATCCCGTGCAAAAAAGACTGGTCTTTCTGACGCCATGATCGACCGGCTCACCGTGACGGATATGACCATTCAATCGATGGCCCAAGGCCTGAGGGAAGTGGCTCTCCTTAGTGATCCTGTTGGTTCGATAACCAAGGCCTGGCTAAGGCCCAATGGTTTGGAAGTCTCACGTATGCGGATACCTTTAGGGGTTATCGGTATTATTTACGAATCCCGCCCGAACGTAACCATCGATGCCGCCGGCCTTTGTCTAAAAGCAGGAAATGCTGTTGTACTTCGCGGCGGATCAGAGGCACTCTATTCGAATCAGGCTCTTGCCTTAACCATTGCACAGGCTCTCAGGGATACCGGCCTCTCTGAAGAAACCGTTCAGATTGTGCCGGTCAGGGATCGTAAAGCTGTTGACCTATTATTGGCCCAGGATGAATGCATCGACCTTATCATTCCGAGAGGTGGAGAAGGGTTGATTCGTTTTGTTGTGACACATTCGAAAATACCTGTTTTAAAACATTATAAGGGTGTCTGCCATATTTATGTTGATGAAATGGCAGATGTTGAAATGGCTCGTAAGATCTGTTTCAATGCCAAAGTACAACGTCCCGGGGTGTGTAACGCCATGGAGACGATGTTGGTTCATAGGGCGGTAGCGCAAAAATTTCTGCCGCAAATGGCAAAACAACTGGTTGACGCTGGTGTGGAAATTAGAGGTTGTGAAGAAACCAGCAGAATTTTACCTATGGCAAAACAGGCCGATGAATCGGATTGGCCGGAAGAATATCTTGATTTTATTTTGGCCGTGAAAGTAGTTAAGGATATGGATCAAGCGATATCACATATTGAAACTTACGGTTCGAAGCACACGGAGGCCATTGTGACTCGGGACTATCAAAAGGCACGGCACTTTGTGCGAAGTGTCGATTCTTCCGTTGTGTTAGTTAACGCTTCCACTCGCTTTAACGATGGCGGTGAACTGGGTCTTGGAGCAGAAATCGGCATCAGCACTTCAAAGCTCCATGCTTTCGGCCCAATGAGTGTTCAGGAGCTCACCACCACCAAATTTGTGGTGTATGGCGATGGGCAGGTAAGAGAGTAACGAGACCTTTGAAAAATGCTCTCTTTTGTCCGATCCCGGCGTCAGGCTCAAATTTTAATCCTCGAAATACTCAATGTATGTCTGTGGTTAAAATTTTCGCCTTTCTTGGCCTAGAACAAAACTGAACATTTTTCAAAGGTCTCGTAACAATGCCTAAATCAGGTAGATAATCATGCGTATAGGACTATTTGGTGGTACATTTAATCCGATTCACATGGGACATATTCAAGTTGTTTTGAAGGTTGTCAAAAGGTTTTCTTTAGATAAAATTTTATTTATCCCGTCGGCGTTACCGCCGCACAAGGAACCTGGAGATGTCGTGAATGTAAAAGATCGGTTGGAAATGATTCATCGGGCTCTTAGCGGTTACCCAGGTTTAGACATTTCAGATGTTGAACTCAAGCGCCCGGGCCCTTCATATACCATCGACACGATCCGCCATTTTAAAGGTATTATGGATGAGAATACGGCGCTTTACCTCCTCTTAGGATTGGATGCTTTTCTCGAAATCGATACTTGGAAATCCTACTCGGATCTTTTTATAATGGTTCCTTTTATTGTTATGATGAGGAGCTGTAACAGACAAAACGAGGCGGGTTATGGATGGAAAAGCCTGGAAGAATTTCTTAAATCAAGGGTGTCTATGGGTTATCATTATACTGCGCTACGTTCATGTTTTTCCCATGAAAAAAAGCAACCCGTCTTTATTTTTGATGTAACACCCATTGACATTTCATCAACGGATATTCGCCGACGGATTAAAAAAGGAAAATCGATTAAACAAATGGTGCCGGACGTCGTCGATAGTTTTATTAAAAACAAAGGACTGTATTTATGACAAAAGCGTCAAATCCTCCCCTGGACTCATCCCTTGAGCTATATGTTAGGGCTGCTTTGGGGAAGAAGGCTTTCGATCTCGTGATCCTTGACGTCCGACAATTAACCTCTATTACCGATGCTTTTATCATATGCAGCGGGCGATCGAATCGACAGGTTACGGCCATTGCAGAAAATATTCAGGTGAGTCTTAAAGAAAATGACATCAGGCCGTTGAGCGTGGAAGGTAAAAGGGAAGGGCATTGGGCATTGCTCGACTATGGCCATGTGGTTATCCATATATTTTATGAGCCGATTCGCGATTTCTATGATCTGGAGAGTCTTTGGATAGATGCGAAAAAGATTCAGGCAGAAAACCTGGTTAAGCAGGGCAAAGAGATTTGACAGGAGCTTGCAAAATAATGCTTTGTCTCAGCCATCGGATGGTTTCATATCGGTCGCTAAAACTCGCGTCTACTGCCCTGCGACTTCCAAATTACAGTGTTTGCATATTTTAGCCCTTTTCTTTATTATTTCAGCGCAAAAGGGGCACTCTCTTGTAAAATGGCGTTGATGAATCTTAGCGACGGATTCATCAACCTCTTTCTGCACGATTGCATTGCCAAATTTGGCGTTTTTAATGGGCTCTATGGCTTCCAATTCTCCAATATCACCTATCATTTCAGCTGCTTTTAACCTGACTCGTTGGGGTTCGGTTGCATCCAAAAGTATGCTGACAACCGTTACTGAATCTTTTGCAATGTAGGCATCGGTGAGAATCGAAAATCCTTTCTTTATTCGTTCTTTCATCATTTCCTGTTCGATCAAAACCTGATCGTCGATGATTTGCCCTTTGGCCCCCATGGCGCTGAAAACAGGAATATATTCGAATTTCTTTTTTCCCGGATAACACATGCATCTGACAGAAGCGTTATGCGCATAATTTTCCATCAGGTTATCCCACCCTTGAACATAAGTCGGGCATTCATCATTAAAACAGATAAAAAGATAGGGTACCCCCCAGCCAAGACCATCGCTGAAACTAAACGGCGGAACCTCCCAAATGCTCATTTCTGCGTTGCAATGCGGGCAGGCAGGTCTTTTTTGGGCAAGAATTTTTTCTAAAACTTGTTCCTTGGTTTCAAATGCCATCAAATATTCTCCATTATCGATAGGTTAACGTTTCGAGACCTTTGAAAAACGCCCTCTTTCCACTAATTCTTGAGAAGTTACGAAGATTTAAGCTAAGACGCTCTTTTTAATTGTCAATATTTTTGTACCATCTCTGATCCCGCAGTCTTGACTGCAGGACTTTTGTAAAATCATAACACAATTTTATTTGGTGTGTTCTTTTTTTTGGTTCGCTATCAATACCGTTAGGCTACACATTTTTAAACCGATTAATCCCGCGGTAGCCCAGATAATACCAAAATATGGAATCAACCAAATATTCGTTACAAGTGTTCCACAGGCTGCTCCTATAAGGTCGGCAGAAAATGTTCTTGTAACTGCAGGCGCATCGCCACCTCGCAGATAGAGTGCCACTGGAAACTGGAAACCGCAGAGCAGTGAAATTAATAATCCAAACGTCATAAAAAAAGGGGCCGGAAGAGGGCGGCCCATGTATTCAATAATAATAATTAATAGTCCCAACAATGCAATCATCAGCATGTCGGTAATCACTAATGTCTTTTGGCCCTGGCCGCGAAATCTTTCTCCAAACAAGGCTCCCGGTAAAAGGCCTAAAAGGAAGATCGTAATGATAATACCGATTTGCAGATATATATACCCAAAAAAAATCTGAAATGAAAAGATGACAAGAACTTCGGTTCCCATAACCGTAAAGCCCGTGGAAAAAAGCACAAACTCTTCTGCGGAAATGCGAACCAGGTAGACCAGACAAAGAGTCATTAAAACAACAATAAAAAGAGTAGGAGATGTTGAAAATTTAGTAAACCATTGTAAAAACATCAATCGCATCAACTGAGGAAAATGATCACGATTTTTTGGTGTATCTGGATCCACAAGCGTATTGAGATATTTTATCCTTGCAGGGGTTAAATTACCGTAATAGTAACCGCTGATATAACGGCTCTGAATCTTTTTGTTGCTTAAGTTCAATGGAATATCTGTTGCAACAGGAAGGGAACGGCACAAAAAATATATCTTTTGTCCGGGCAGCATGAGAACGTATCTGAAATATTCAGTGGCCGTATTATACAAGGATGATAGTTTCTGTCGTTGGGGTTCGGCCAAATAGTTGTCAAACCCTCTCATTGAGAAGCTTAACACCCCCTGTTCTGAAAGACGCTTTTTAGCCAGAGCAAAAAAGTGATCGGTAAAGAATCGATTGACTTGAAATGTATCGGGCTCGGTCAAATTGACGATGATTGCATCATAGGTTTTGTTCGAGGTTTCAAGATAAGCCCTGCCATCTTGGTGAATGACGTTGAGACCGGGAATTTTATTAATCAGCCCAAATTTAAAATGAACAGCTGCCACTTGCGGGTCAAGCTCCACGTAGTCGACTGACGCCGGTTTGTATTTCTGTACTTCAGCCATCATCCCACCCTCAGCAGATATCAACAGTATATTGTGGACATGAGAAAGTTGGGACATTGGATAATGGACGGTTTCTTCAGCTATACTCAAGTTTTGACTTCCAAATAATGGGCTGCCGCTCACGAAAAGCGTGAACTGCTCCTGGTCTTGATGAACCACAATTCGGCCGTAACGAGATTCGCTGTAATAGACCAGTTTCCCTTCGGCCGGTTCCATAGATGACGGTTCCAGAATCATTCCGCCGATGATCATTATGAATGCCAGTCCAACCCCTGCAACATTAAGAGGGAGAAGGCGAGATGTCGATGAAAAGAGCAAAGCTGTTGCAACGAGCAGAGGAAGGTTGGCTAAAAATACTGCCTGCAACGGCGTAACCAGATAAACAAGGGCAAAGGAGAATAAAGCCCCACCGGTTACATCTCCTATGTTATCCGTGATGTAGATGCGAATGCCTGGATAATTTGGATTTTCGGCTCTAATGACAAATAGGCTATAAGGAAGCACGAAACCGATAAGGAGACAATAAGGAGCAATGGTCAAGAACGTAAAGGCCAACGTTGGATAAAATCCGACCGAGCTACCATGGATAAAGAAAACATCTCGTAACCGGCGAATGGCAAATATTTGTATTGTCGGCAAACAGGTAAGGACAAGGGAAAGCCATCCGAGTCGGTTGGCCGAGGCCTGCAGAAAGCGCCGGGTGACCCATTGGGCAAGGAGGGTGCCGATACCGCCCAAGGTAAGCCAGTTAAAGAGGATCAGGGCGATAACAAATTCGTTTCCCTGGAATTGTGATAAAAATTCACGAATGATCAATAATTGAGTTACCACAGAGGAAATACCCGTGGCGATGACCACCCATGTTATGGCCCTATCATTTATCCTCTTCAAAATATTGAACCTGATAGGTCGAAATGTCTATGTCTTGTTTCTTCCAAGCGTCGGCAGCAAGGCCGGCCTTTACACAAAGATGGGAAAGAAATTGCTTGGGATGGGGCAGTTGATCCCATACTTGGGGTAAAAAAGTGGCACTATGTTGCCCTTTTCGGAGAATAACACCATCGACATTTACGCGCAATTTGTTCAAAAGGTCTTTACTATTGCGGTATTTAAGGGGTTGAGGTTCGGTAAGGATGCTGATTTCGATGTCTACCTTATCGAAGTCTTCGGCGTCAAGCGCATTGAAGCGTGGATCATGGAAAGCGGCATTGATGGCGTTTCGTTGTACACCAGACAACAAGGATTCGGTGGCGTCCAAATTGCCGATACAACCGCGCAATTGGCCGTCAATGGTGAGTGTTACAAAAGTACCGCGGCGATCTTGAAAAGCCATATCTCTTAGTTCGTTTGAATCCACATCAACCGATTTTATACCGAGCCTGCCTGCAATGGTTTGCCGAGCTATTTTCAACAGCACTTGTCCCTGATGGTTATTTAATTGTTGGGGTGATTCCATGGGGTCTTGCATTGTTGTCCCTCCATAAAAAGCAATGGCAGCATAGCCGACTACCCTTGAGCGCCCTCCGGCTGTGTCCCCACTGTTTGAATAGTGAAGAAGAATAGGCTGCCAGCCGTGTCGGCGGGCTAAATTTAGTGCGATTCGTATCGGTATCTTACCACAAGCAGCGTTTTCTAATCTTGAAAGTTTGCCGTCATCTAAATTTAAAATAGCTTGGATCGTCTTTTGATCTTTAGCGACGGCCTCTGCATAGGAAAGGTAGTGGGACAAATCTGAACTCACTACCAGTAAGGTTTTATGGCCCAGCAAGGGGTCGATAGCATCCGCATAGCGATTGATGTCTTCACGGCCCAGAACAATCGGTATAAGTTCAAATTCTTTGAGGTAGAATTGCAGAAACGGGAGGACAACCTCCAGTGAATGTTCCAAGCGGTCTGAAGCAGGAATGGCCTGAAAAAGGTTTGAGCGTTGTCGCAATGCTGCTGCTTCATCATGCAATTTAATCTGGCCCAGAGGTGTTTCGTAAGCGATCGAATCACTGATTGCGCCGCCTTTGAAACCGACGCGATGATCAGGTCCTAAAAGGACGACCTTATCGAATTGATATTGTCGCAGAACCAAAGAACTATGTGCCGCGGTTAACCCGCTATATATATATCCGGCATGGGGCATGATTAGAATTTTCAAAGAGGTATGAGCAGGGGGTTGAACAGGGGTCGTTTTGGCCTGATGGTCGAACTGCTGAATACGCTGGATTAAATCTGATCGGTCGGCAGGATAAAAGCTCCCAGCGTATGCTGGTTTTCGGATATGGCCAGCGCTTTTCGCGGCAACTGATGGAAAACCGACAAGATAAAATATGAGCGTGATTATAACAAGTGAATTGATTTTTATCTTCATGAAGGGGTCCGTAAATGTTGCTTTTTTGAAGCACCTCACATCCAGACATTACCATTTGAAAATACAATGGTCACCGAGTGCTGTCAAACAAAAACGAAATACGTACCGTCAGTGTTTTTCCTCCATACCGGATTTATGATTTCAATTATTTTGATTTACATTTCCAAAACCCTATTATGCGTTGCAATGAGGTGGCTTGTAGATAAATTTCGGTTTATATAGAAAAATATCCATAGCATATCCAGGCTAGCCGATGATGTGCACCACTTCTGAGGCAGGTACCAGTATCGCCTTTTTTTTCAGTTCAGGGATTAATTTACTCAAAACTTCGAAGGTGACATGATATGGATGCGCAATACCAATCGCTTCACCGTGAGTTTCGGCAATCTGTATGAGTCGGTTAAATTGCTGGTGGATAAAATCAGGATCTTGGATATGGT
The DNA here is from genome assembly GCA_020345745.1 of Desulfobacterales bacterium. GTDB lineage: Bacteria > Desulfobacterota > Desulfobacteria > Desulfobacterales > UBA11574. The sequence goes on along the minus strand of CP070768.1, from coordinate 1,058,076 downwards.
CCAGAAAGACATCCCGTTGAGCAAACGGAACGCGCAATAGGCGAGCGGACGGTTTACACAAGGACTCGGTTGTTGTCAGACTATCGATAAAAAAGAGGTTTCTTTTTTTTAAAACAGAAAAAATTTGATACAATTGGGTGGAAATCTTCGTCATTTTTGAGCCCATGTGATTGTTTACACCTTTTACAAAAGGGACGGTATCAATGTTTTTATTGAGTTGATCGATCAGCTCATCCGGAGACATTGACGATAAAAGTGCTCCCGGCCCGGGGTCGATTTTAGGGAATTCATCCGGCTCCATTGGTAAATGCAACATGATTTCGAATCCTTTTTCAAATGCCGCATTAGCGATTCTTTTTTGATAAGGGATGTGGGGAAGCACTGAAAATGTGAGCGCTGCATCGAGCGCTAGAAATTTTTCAACGATATATTTGTCATAACCTAAATCATCAACAATAATTGCTATTTTAGGTAATTGTTCGGGTAATGTCGGTGTTGGTTTGGGTATGATTTTGCGAGGGATTATTTCCTCTTTCGGATAGATCTCAAACCTTGGAATGTTAATCGTTTGCGGTTTTGCAACAGGCTCCAGAGGAGATTTTCGTGAGATCATATGATGAGCGACCAGGGCAGCAAGAACAACAAGTACGATTAAAACGCCGATACCGGTGAACGCTTTGAGAAGATAAGTTGTTAAATGGTTCTGTTTACGTGTCTTGGAAGCGGTTTTTCTGGGTCGCTTTTTTTGTGATGGTTTTTTTTTAGCCATATAAATTCAATCGCGTGACTCGATATTTCAGGCATTTAAGCAATCTAAAAAAAATCTCGTCCAGGTCCGTAAGTTTTTGAGGAGTCACACCATCACGGATGGATACGTTTAAAAATGTCATAGCTTAAAAGGATATCCAAGGCGCGCATTACTTGATTGTCCGAACGCAGGCGTTCAAGCTGTAGATGATCTTCATTCAATTCCAGACTGTCCGGGTCAGGTTTTTCAGAAACGTCTCTTTTGTCTTTGGTATCGGTTTCATTTTGTTTTTTTTTCTTTTTGTCAGGTGTTGCAT
>CP070768.1:1039484-1056912 GCA_020345745.1 Desulfobacterales bacterium | reverse complement strand
TAATAGTTAACTGAAGAACACCTTTGCGATGTCATTGTAAAACACGTAAATCATCAGAAGGATTAAAACGAATATGCCGGCTTGTTGGGCGATTTCGCGAACCCTTATGCTCACCGGGCGACCGGAGACGGCTTCGATAAAAAAGAAAAGCAGATGTCCGCCGTCCAAAACCGGTATGGGAAGAATATTCAGAATAGCCAGATTGATACTGATCAGTGCGATAAAAAATAAAAGATTGGTAGCTCCTTCCCGGGCCTGCTCGCCGGCCATTTGGGCGATCATGATTGGGCCTCCGAGCGTTTTGGGTGAAATCGCTCCCTGTAAAAGCTTTATTACACCCTTGATGGTCAAAACGGTGATGGTATAGGTCTGTGTGAGGCTCTCCGATAATGCCTGAAACGGGTTCAAGTTCTTTTTAAATGTATCGCCTGCAGCTGCTATGCCGATGACATAGCGTTCCACATCCTCGTTAAAAATGTTTTTATATATTTTTGTTTCCGGTTTAACCTTTATCACGCGGACTTCATCGTTACGACGGACTGATATCGTCAGGGTGTTCCCTTTGCTTGCAATAATAATCTTGGCCATATCTTCCCAGGTCGCAACCTCTGTTCCATCAATGGCGGTAATCAGGTCGCCTGTTATCAACCCGCCCCGATAGGCCGGACCGTCTTCTACAACGTCTCCTACAGAAGGTTTTAAAATCGTCAAGCCTGTAATTTGAAAAATAAAAAAGAAAATAATCACGGCCAGAAGGACATTAAAAATAGGGCCGGCGGCAACGATGCATATTCGTTTTGATACACGTTTATGGGTGAAGGAGATGGGAATATTCTCGGGCTCTATATCGGCGTCGGGTTCTTCACCGACCATTTTGACATATCCGCCAAGAGGGATGGCGGAGATTCGATAATCGGTGATACCGATGGTTTTACCCACCAGTCTTGGGCCGAAGCCGAGTGAAAATTTTTCGATTCCGACGTTAAAGTACCTGGCAACCAGGTAGTGTCCCAGTTCATGGAAAAAAATGAGAATGCCCAGGACGATGATTAATGCAAATATACTGAAACCCATTGGTTTTGGTGTTCCTTTTTCTCAATAATTCCTAAACAGTACTTGCCCGGATATTTCAGAAAAATATTTCAGCTTGAAAGATAAAACTCAGGGTACCAAGAGTAACCTAGAAGTCATCAATATTAATTGGCTTAACCCAATAAATTTATTATAAAAAATAAATTTGCTGAAATTACTGAAAAAATTTCGTGAAATATCCGGGCTCAAGATGATTGTAATATAAATTATAACAACCAGTTATCATAGATGATGTTTAAATACAACCCGATAACCTATGGTTTGCACCTTAATTTTGATTGCAATCCACAGCGCAAATCGGTTGAATAATATTTTTTAATATTCTGCTTTAAAAAAACATCATCCGGCATTATCAGTGACCAAAACACCCGAGGGCAACGAATTTGGATACCCTCTGAATGTTATCTATCCCCAACTATAAGCATTTTTCGATCACTTTCCACTTAATATCATTGCGGCTTCATCTCTGGCCCAACGGTCTGCCTCTAGAATATCGGATATGGTTGGGTGGGCCACGACAATATGCCCATCCATGGTTTTTCTAATCACATCCGGTATGGCAATAAACGGCACGCGTTCCGACAAAAACGCCTGGACAACCACCTCATTCGCGGCGTTTAGCACGGCCGGAAGTGTTTGTCCAATTTCGCAGGCGTCATATGCCAGGGCAAGGCATGGAAACTTTTTTACATCAGGTTTTTTAAACGTGAGCGCGCCAATATGGGTGAAGTCGGGCAGGGGTTGGTTTAGTGAAAGACGCTCCGGACAGGATAAAGCATATGCGATCGCCCCTTTCATGTCGGGAATGCCAAGTTGGGCGATAATAGACCCATCTTTAAAAGATACCATGGAGTGGATAATGCTTTGGGGGTGAATAATAACCTCGATCATATCTGTAGAAACGTCGAAAAGCCATTTGGCCTCCATAACTTCAAGACCTTTGTTCATGAGCGTGGCTGAGTCAATGCTAATTTTTTTGCCCATTTGCCACGTGGGATGTTGCAGTGCGTCGCGGGGCTTTATGTTAAAAAATTCATTTTGAGGAACGCTTAAAAACGGACCACCGGAACCGGTCAGAAGGATTCTATCCAGATCTTGCCGGCGGTTACCCGAAATACATTGAAAAATGGCGCTGTGCTCACTATCGACGGGGAAGATCCGGATATTATGGCGTCTGGCTTTTTCGACGACAATCTCGCCGGCGATGACAAGGGTTTCCTTATTTGCCAAGGCAATGTCTTTTCCTGCTTCCACTGCATCCAGTGTTGGTATCAGTCCTGCTGCTCCCACCATTGCCGATACCACCATATCGACAGCACGGTCGGTGGCTGCGGTTCGGTAACCGGATTGCCCATACAGGATCTCAACAGGTGTTTTTGCAGAGAGTTTTTTCTTCAGTTCAAGGGCTCGGGTTTCATCAATGACCACAGCTATTTCAGGGGCAAACCGTTCGATTTGCTTGGCCAACAAAGACGTGTTGCTTTTGGCTGCGAGTGCCTTAACCGCAAATCGTTCAGGGAACAATTCGATAATCTCCAAGGTATTGCGACCGATGGACCCCGTGGAGCCGAGGATTGCAAGGTTTTTCATATTATCCTAACAGTATATATTCCTTGAACAGATAAGCCAATGGAGCGGCAAACAGCAAGGCATCAATTCGGTCCAGAATACCCCCATGACCGGGAAGCAACGATCCGGAATCCTTTATATTACTGTTTCTTTTTAATTTAGACTCAAATAGATCGCCGACTTGCCCGACAACACCTAATAAGAGAAAAAAAAGTAGACTGAGTCCCCAAGGCAACCGCGGTATAAAAAAGTATTTAAACAATGCACCACCGCACAAATTAGCAGCGATTCCCCCCAGAGCCCCTTCTATGGTCTTATTCGGGCTGATGATCGGAGAAAGCTTGTGGCGCCCAAAATAGGAGCCGATATAGAAGGCGCCGGTGTCGCCGAAAAAAACAATAACCAACAAGAAGTAAATCCAGATAATGCCGTCGATTCCGTTTCGAATTAGCACCAGATGGGAGATCAGCAGCGGAATGTATATGATCCCCATAATTTGTTTTGCCACGATTTCAGATACATAGGAATTATTTTTGGACTGCTGCAAAGAAATAAGGGCGGAAAACATTAGATTCAAGATGATGGTAACCCATAGGGTTTTAAATGAGTTGATGTAGGCTGCCCATATAATGATCGGGCTGGTAATGAAACCCAATAATTGAATAAGGCCCAATTCCGCCTTGCTTTTTTTGTCGAAAACAATACGAAAATATTCCCAAAGAGCTAAAATACAAGCAATACCAATAAAAACGGCAAATAGAAGAGGTCCCCCCATGCTTATCAGCAAGGCAACAAGCGGAAGGGACACAAGGACGGTGACCCATCGCCTTAGATGCGAAACCTTTGAGAAACGCTCTCTTTTTTCCAATCTCTGCGTCATCCTCAGATTTTACCGGATTGCTCCCTGCAGCTCCGTCCTTAAGGGCGGTAGCGAGGGAAGCGATAAAAAATGTTAAGTTCCTTACCGGGGAGCCCGCTCTTTAGAGCGATGAGCTCCAATTTTCGGCCATAGGCCGAAAAGGCAAAAGTACATTAGCGATTTAATCGTTGCGTTTGTAACCGGGTGCAGAGCACCCGGTTTCCTACAAACAATAAAATTATTTTTCAAAGGTCTCAATGCGTGCTAATGCTAGGTTTTATCTGATTTTGCCGAATCTACGTTCACGCTGTTGGAAGTCAATAAGAATTTTTATAAATTCTTCTTTCTCGAAATCAGGCCATAACGTATTCGTAACATAGATTTCCGTGTACGCGATCTGCCAAAGAAGAAAATTACTTACCCGCATATCTCCGCCGGTTCTAATCAGCAAGTCCGGATCAGGTAATTGGCTTGTATACAAGTGTTCAGATATAAATTCGGGTGTAATTACGTCAAGTCCGATTTTACCACTATTTACTTTTTTTGCAATATCTTTAACCATTTTGACGATTTCGGCCCGTCCCCCATAGCTCAACGCCAGGTTCAGTTGCATACCGTCATTTTTTTGGGTTGCAGACATCACTTGACTGAGTGTTTCCTGAACATCTGCCGGCAAACGTTCGATTTGACCTATGGTATTCAGGCGAATGTTGTTTTCTGTTAGCTCTTGTTGTTCTGATTTTAAAAATTTTTTGAGGAGGGTCATCAGGGCCGCGACTTCTGTTTTAGGCCGTTGCCAGTTTTCTGTGGAAAATGCATACAAGGTTAAATGGGGAATCCCTATTTCTCGGCAGGATCGTACAATGGCTCGAACTGTTTCTGAACCTTTTTCATGCCCTTTAACCCGATGTAACAGGCGCTTTTTGGCCCATCGGCCATTACCGTCCATGATAATGGCGATATGCGATGGAATATTAGAAGGTTCAAGGGTGTGACTAGAGGAAGACGATTTAGAATTCAAGGATCTCCTTCTCTTTTTCTTTGAAGATATCGTCGATCAGCTGGATGTGTTCGTCGGTTATCTTTTGAACTTGATCTTGCGCCCTAAAGGCATCATCCTCCGAAATTTCACCATCCTTTTTTAGGCTTTTTAGCAGTTCGTTGGAATCACGTCTGATACCTCGCACCGCTATTTTGAATTCTTCGGTCTTTTTTTGTATGGACTTGACCAACTGCTTTCTTCTTTCTTCAGTCAAGGGCGGAATGGCAATTCGTATCAGTTTGCCGTCGTTTGACGGTGTTAATCCCAAGTCGGATTTCAAAATCGCCTTTTCGATATCCTTAATCACAGAAACATCCCATGGCTGTATGGTCATCAGGCGGCTTTCGGGTATTGACAGCGATGCCATTTGATTCAGAGGCGTAAGCGTTCCATAATAATCAACGCGGATAGGGTCAAGGATCGATAAGGAGGCCCTTCCGGTTCTTACCCTCTTGAATTCATTTTTAAGCGCTTCTATCGACCTTCCCATATTATCTCTGGTTTCTTGATATATCGATTCAATCATTGATCTTTCCTTTAAAAGTTGATCAGTGTTCCGACTGATTCTCCGTTCACGACCCTTCTGACGTTCCCCTTGACCAACAAATTGAAAACAGCAAGCGGAAGCCCATTGTCCATAGCTAAAGATATTGCTGTCATGTCCATCACATGGAGTTGTTTTTCAATGACCTCCATATATTTGATATTTTTAATAAATTTGGCATCCTTTTTGACAGCTGGATCGGAATCGTAAAGCCCGTCAACCTTGGTCGCTTTCATAAGGATTTCTGCACGTATTTCCTGGGCTCTAAGCACCGCAGCTGTATCTGTGGTAAAATAAGGGTTGCCCGTGCCGGCGGCAAAGATGACCACCCGCCCTTTTTCGAGATGCCGAACAGCTCTTCGGAGGATAAACGGTTCGGCGACTTCATGCATTGAAATGGCCGATTGCACCCGTGTCATGACCCCTATATTTTCCAAAGCATCCTGTAGGGCCAAACTGTTGATCACCGTGGCCAACATGCCCATTCGATCGGCAGACACCCTGTCCATACCGTATGCTGAGGCGGCAATTCCTCTAAAGATATTGCCACCACCCACAACAATGGCAATCTGAAGTCCGAGGTCAAATGCCGAGCGGACCTCTTCAGCCACATACCTGATCATATCAGGGCTGATGCCAAAGCTCTGGTCTCCCATTAAAGCTTCACCGCTCAGTTTTAACAGGACCCTTTCAAAGCGAGGCCGTTTCACAGATTAGGATTCTCCTATCTTAAACCGGACAAAGCGCTTGATGGTGATGTTTTCGCCGATTTTAGCGATCATTTCATTAACAAGATCTTCAATGGTTAACTCTGGATTACGTACATACGCCTGATGAATCAGGCAGTTGTCCTTAACATATTTTTGTAACTTGCCTGCGACGATTTTATCTGAAATATTTTCCGGTTTTCCCATTTCCAAGACTTGACTGCGGTAGATTTCTTTTTCTTTGTTGATGGTTTCTTCAGGGACATCTTCTTGCCGGATTCCTAAAGGATTTGTGGCAGCGATATGCATAGCGATATTTTTTGCAAACGCTTTAAAATCATCATTTTTAGCGACGAAATCGGTTTCACAGTTGATTTCGACCAGCACACCAAGCTTACTGTCTGAATGAATATAAGCTTGGACAACCCCTTCTGACATGGCGCGTCCGGCTCTTTTTGCAGCTGTTGCCAGTCCTTTTGTTCTTAAGAAATCGAATGCTTTATTTTCATCCCCGTCACATTCGGCGAGGGCTTCTTTACAATCCATAATTCCGGCTCCGGTTTTATCACGGAGCTTTTTAACCATAGCAGCACTAATTGTTGGCATTATCATTCTCCTGTTGTTTCCGCTTCATCCGTTTTTTCCGGCGCCTTGCTTTTGGGATCTGCTGCCGGCTCTGATTCTGATTCTTCTCCAGGCGTTGTTCGCTTTATGATTTCCACAACAGGGCCCTCTGAACCGTCTGCAATAACCTTCCTTTCCCCTGGTTTTAATTCAGCACTGGCGACTTCGATTTCAGATACTTCTTCCGTCTCTTTGTCTGCCTCGGCTTGCTTTTTTTCCTCTAACAGGGTTTTGCCTTTGATACACGCATCGGCAACTCTGGATGTAATAAGGCGGATTGCTCGAATGGCGTCATCATTACCAGGTATAATATAGTCGATCTCGTCGGGATCGCAATTGGTGTCAACAATGGAAATGATCGGTATTTCCAGTCGTCTCCCCTCACGAACCGCAATCGACTCGTTCTTAGGATCAACGACGAAAATAGCACCCGGCAGTCCATTCATGGCACGAATGCCACCCAGATTGTTATCTAGTTTTACACGCTCTTTGCCAAGCTTCAAGCGTTCTTTTTTAGGAAAAAGGTTGATGGTCTCGTCGTTGTGGATGGTGTTGAGATAGTTGAGTCGATCGATACTCTTCTTTATGGTTTGAAAATTGGTCAACATTCCGCCTAACCACCGGTTGTGAACGTAAAACATTTCACATCGATTCGCTTCTTCATAGATCGTTAGGCTGGCTTGTTTTTTGGTGCCCACAAACAGGATTGATTTGCCATTTGCAACGCTATCAACGACAAAATCATAGGCGGTTCTGAACATGCGCACGGTTTTTTGTAAATCGATAATGTAAATGCCGTTCCTGGCCCCAAAAATATAGGGTTTCATTTTTGGGTTCCATCGTTTTGTCTGATGCCCAAAGTGTACTCCTGCTTCAAGGAGTTCTTTCATTGTGATGTAAGCCATTTTTTATCCTTTCGTATTTTGGTTATTCCGCCGCCTCTCTCAACCCTGAGTCCCTTCCCGCGATGCGGGGCACCAAGACACAGGTCCAGGGGCGTGTGAGGTAGTTAAACTGATTTACCTAACAAATTAAATTTTGATTCGCAACATTTTTTTTGCATCTGAACAATTCGATCATATCCGCTATAATCTTTTGAAAAAATTACATCTTTATACATACCGCAACTTTCGATGATCTTTTGAACCGCATTTTTCTGATCATGCCCAATTTCCATCAGCAGACGCCCCTGCCGGTGCAAATACTCATGCGCTTTTTTTATGATATGTTTTAAACTGGCAAGTCCATCTTGTTTTCCGTCCATGGCTGAAATCGGCTCGTACTGATAGATCTCAGGCTGGAGGTGGGCGATGGTTTGGGTTGGGATATACGGTGGATTTGATATGATTATATCAAATCCAGCAGCGTTATTTGTTAATGCCTTAAACCAATCCGCACAAAAAAAATGGATGGATGTATCTAGTCCATGGTACTTGGCATTTTTTTGGGCCAGTTTAACAGCATTCATCGAACAATCGCTTGCAAAAAACAGGTGATTCGGCCGCATCGACGCCAGGGCCAGGGTAATTGCGCCTGATCCCGTTCCGAGCTCCAGAATTCGTTTCGGGTTCAGCATCGGATTCGAAGGGGGTATCTCTGGTAAAAGATCTAGCGCAGCTTCAACTAAACATTCGGTTTCAGGTCGTGGAATTAACACATCTTTTGTTACCGCTAGTTCCAGAGACCAGAATTCCTTGATGCCCACAATATAAGCCACCGGCTCCCTTTTAATCCTTCGTTTTATTAATGTTTTGAGCCGGGACAATTCTTTGTCGACCAGCGGTTGGTCAAATCTTAAGTACAGATCGATTCTCTTGAGTTTTAATACGTGTGCGAGAAGTATTTCGGCGGTCGCTCTTGGGCTGTCAATATTGTGGGTTTTAAAGTAAGACGTTGTCCACTTTAAAAGTTTGAGTATCGTCCACTCAGGATCTTGAGACTTCGAAGGGTTCTGCATTCTGTAAAGCCTGAGACTGGTAATAGGTGGAAAGCTCATCGATAATATCGTCGATTTCACCTTGCATGATATCTTCCAGTTTGTAAAGAGTTAGCCCGATTCGGTGGTCTGTAACTCTTCCTTGGGGAAAGTTATACGTTCTGATTCTCCCGCTTCTATCTCCGTCTCCGATCTGACTTTTTCTCTCCTCAGATCGTTTTTGGTTTTGTTCCCGGATCATTTGGTCGAGAATACGGGCCCGTAACACTTTCAGTCCTTTGTTTTTGTTTTTCAGTTGCGACTTTTCATCCTGACACGTAACAACGATTCCGGTGGGAAGATGAGTCAGACGCACGGCTGAATCGGTTGTGTTTACACTTTGCCCGCCCGGACCGGTTGCCCGAAATACATCGATTTTAATTTCGTTTGGATCAATATGAATTTCGACCTCCTCAGCTTCGGGCAGGACCGCAACGGTGACAGCGGATGTGTGTATCCTTCCCTGGGCCTCGGTTATGGGGACGCGTTGAACACGATGGATGCCGCTTTCAAATTTTAAATGACTGTAGGCACCTTTTCCATGGATCATCGTAATGACTTCTTTTAAACCACCTACGCCCGTTGGGTGATGGGTTAAGACTTCAACCTTCCAATTTTTTCCTTCCGCATACCTGGTGTACATTTTGAAAAGATCATTCGCAAATAAGCCGGCCTCTTCGCCACCCGTTCCGGCACGAATTTCGAGGATAACGTTTTTGTCATCGCTGGGGTCCTTGGGTGCGAGAAGCTTTTTGAGTTTCTTTTCAAGGTCTTCCATCTGGCGGGTGAGTGTATCGATTTCGTTTTGTGCCATATGTCTTATATCAGCATCATCGTCTTTTAACAGCTCCTTACTCTCCTCCAGTTCGTTTATGACTTGCTTGTAATTCCTGAACACGGATACAATTTTGTTAAGCTCGCCATGTTCCCGGCTGTATTTTTGATACGCTTCCCTGTCGTTGACGATCTTGGGATCACCCAGCAGCGATTCGACTTCTAAAAAGCGATTTTCGACACCTGATAGTTTTTCAAACATGGGTTTATTCAATCAGTTTGCTTACCCCCGCGAATGCGTCCTGTTTAAGAAACCCCACGTCATCTAGGACGGGATCGAGAGAGGTGTATAAAATTGGAAAAATGCCTTGCCCGGATTTAAACCCAACTATGGGCAGGTCCCCTGCCTTTCTCAGCTTTTGCCGATTTCCAAGGCGTTCGAGTTGACTTACTGGAGCTTCACGCCACGCACCTCGCAACGATAGCGGCACCGGCAATTACAGATTTTAGGTTCTATGGAAAAGAAGAAAATGGGATGAACAGGCTATTCATTATTCTTAAATTTTTCATACTTCTTGCGAAAACGCTCAATTCTGCCAGCAGTATCCACAAGTTTTTGTTTGCCTGTAAAAAAAGGATGACATTTTGAACAGATTTCAACTCGTATATTCGGTTTGGTTGAACCCGCCTCCAACACATTTCCACACGCACACTTGATGGTTGTATCCAAATATTCGGGGTGAATGTCAGGTTTCATTGATGTTGATCCTCCTGTCTAATCAAAGGTCTCAAGTATAACACGTTTGTTGAAAGATGCAAATACCGGATCGACAGCGGTATATATTCTAGGTATTCATGGAATTCAAAAAATTCTTATTATCTTTGGTTCCATCCATTTTATCAAGTAAAAATTCCAGACTGTCAACTGGATTCAATGACGAAAGAAGTTTTCTCAAGATCCACACCCGCGTGAGGGTTTCTTCATTGAGGAGGAGTTCTTCTTTCCGGGTCCCTGATTTTTTGATGTCGATAGCCGGGAACACTCGCTTATCTGCAAGTCTTCGATCCAACTGAATTTCCATGTTTCCCGTGCCCTTAAATTCTTCGAAGATAACTTCATCCATACGACTTCCCGTATCAACCAAGGCAGTTGCTATGATGGTAAGGCTGCCACCTTCTTCAATATTTCGGGCCGCCCCAAAAAAGCGTTTCGGGCGTTGCAGCGCATTTGAGTCAACGCCGCCCGAGAGTATCTTTCCGCTGGGAGGAATCACAGAATTGTACGCCCGAGCCAGTCGGGTGATACTATCCAGAAGAATAACCACATCTTTTTTATGTTCAACAAGGCGTTTGGCTTTTTCAATAACCATTTCAGCGACCTGAACATGTCTCTCGGCAGGCTCGTCAAATGTTGAACTGATGACCTCGCCGTCGACGGATCGTTCCATATCAGTGACTTCTTCAGGTCGCTCATCTATCAGAAGCACAAACAGTATGATATCTTTATGATTGGCGCTTACACTATTGGCAATGGACTGGAGCAGCATGGTTTTACCGGATCTGGGTGGAGACACAATCAGCCCTCTTTGACCAAATCCTAGCGGAGTCAGAAGATCCATTATCCGCATTGAATAATTTTCAGAATCTGCTTCGAGCATAAATTTTCGATGCGGATAAAGTGGTGTGAGGTTGTCAAAGAGTATTTTCTCTCTAGCCACCTCCGGGTCTTCATAGTTGACGGCCTCGACCTTCAATAGGGCGAAATAGCGCTCTGTTTCCTTGGGTTGACGGATTTGCCCGGAAACCGTATCTCCAGTTCTCAGATTGAAACGGCGTATTTGTGAAGGTGATACATAAATATCGTCGGGGCCGGGCAGGTAATTGTAGTTGGGTGCCCGTAAAAACCCGAAACCGTCCGGTAGAATTTCCAAAGTGCCTTCGCCGAAGATCAAGCCGGTTTTTTCGATTTCTGCCTGCAAAAGGGCAAAAATGAGATCCTGTTTTCTCATGCCAGCAGCACCCTCGATTTTAAAATCCTTTGCCATGACGTTCAATTCTCTGATTTTCTTATCTTTAAGCTCGACGATGTTCATGGATATATTCCTCACTCATTATGATTTTGAGACCTTAGCTAAAACGGAACATTTTTCAAAGGCCTTCTTTTAACGGTTGCCAAATAAGCCGTTTGCCATTTTCAAATCTAAATAACCAAATGAATTTAAACGAATTTACCTGTTTCCCTCCGCAATTTCTATGGTTCAAACAACGCACGCCGCTAAATGACCTGACTGGTATGAACATATTATAAAACCATTGATGTTGCTTCATTGAGGGGGTAAGTTCAGGTGTCTGAATAGGAATATTTGGTCAGGTTAATCAGAATTTATATGACAGTTGCTCCGTAAATTGAAAATTAGTTATGTTTCCTTTCGACCTTCCAACTCGATTTGTCTGGCAGTACAATGTTGGATTTAATCGAAAAAGTTGAGTGTTATGTGATTAAGTATTGAAGAATTAAACAGGCAACATCTCCAATAGGCGGGATCCAAACAGGAGTGCTCCAAACCTTGTTTGGTATAGACTTTATATCATGATCTTGCGACTGTCAAGGGGTTTCAAGTCTTTTTTATTCATTTTGAGGATATTTTTATATAAAACATCAACCGCTTTTATTAACTGCTTTTTTGAGCCGTTGTTTGTCAGGACAAATTGGGCGCATGCAACCTTCACCTCGTCAGGCATTTGGACATTGATCAGTGTTTCGGCTTCGTTATGGGTAACATTATCGCGACCCATGAGTCGTTTGATACGTAATTTAAGCTCAGTGCTTATCATAATAACCGCATCGAATTGGTCTTCCATGCCGAGTTCAAATAGAAGTGGAATCTCTAAAAAGACAATGGGATCGCCAGCCTGTTTTGCCTGAGTGACCTTGAGCATCATTTTCTTTGTTATTTCCGGATGCATAATTTTCTCAAGTGCCGAGCGGTCAGTATCATTATTGATAATGATGCGCCGCAGCATTTGGCGATTCAACTCCCCGTCATTTAATAATACCTTTTTTCCGAAATAGTTAACAATGTTTTTATATGCAGGCGAATTCTTGGCAACGGCTTCTCTTGCGATGGCATCAGAGCTGATGACATGGGCTCCCAGCTTCTTTAGCTGATTACAAACAGACGTTTTGCCAGAGCCAGCCCCTCCGGTTACAGCAACTTTAATGATATTGCTTGCCGATGTTTTCATATTCGTTTCCAGATGGACACCGTTCTGGATTAGTGATATTAAATTAGAGATCTTTGAAAACCACTCTCTTTTGTCCAATCTCTGTGTCAGGCTCAAATTTTAATCCGCGGAATACTTGATGTATGCTTGTGGTTAAAATTTTCGCGTTGACTCGGGGCATCCATGCCCCTCGCCCTGACGGGCAGCTTATCAGCTGTCCAATTCCGCTGTCCTGCGGAATTGTCCTTAACTTTGAACAAAATTGAACGTTTTTCAAAGATCTCGTTTATATTCCTGATATTTCATGAAAATATTTTAGCAACCTTTTTTAGTTAATAAAACCATTCAGTGATTCCATTCAACTCAAATATTTTCCCAAAAACGAAAGGCGCTTACATCATTGGTGGTTCTATAAGAGACATACTTCTTGAACGCACCCCTTCGGATTATGACATTGCTGTCAAAGGAAATCCAGAAGAATTTGCACAAGAGATGGCTTTAAAAAGAGCAGGGCGCGTCGTAGAAATGGGGAAAGCCGGACAGAAAATATTTCGTGTGATTTTAGGGCAACATATTTTTGATATTGCTGCCATTAATGGTGTCAATATTGAAAACGATTTAAAACAAAGAGATTTTACCATCAATGCGATGGCATATGACCTGTCTTCGGGAGAGATTATCGACTGTGTGGGCGGCCTTCAAGATCTGGATGATCGTAAAATCCGTATGGTCTCTCCGGCTGTTTTCAAAAAAGATCCGATCCGGTTAATACGCGCCTATCGAATGAGTTCGTGCTTGGAATTTGACATCGATCAACATACTGTCACTGCTATAAAAAACGAAGCAGAACGAATAAAAGATTCAGCTGGAGAGAGGGTCCGCGTCGAATTGTTTAAAATACTGGGTACGAAAAAATCGTATGATTATCTTTCACAAATGGCCGAATCCCGGCTGTTGACAGCCATGCTTCCTGATTTAAGCCGTTTACAAGGATGTATTCAGAATGGGCACCACATTCACGATGTCTTTGAGCATACGATGAAAGCCTATCAACATCTTGAAACCATTATAAACGATATCGGCAGTTTCATGCCAAATATTGCCATTCAACTGCAACAAAGTATGGATGACACGATTGCGGTGCTCCTTAAATGTGCAATTTTGCTTCACGATATCGGAAAGCCTTGGGTAAAAGCCATCGATCATAACGGCCACACCCATTTTTACGGTCATGCGAAAAAAAGTGCGGATATGGCGCAAAAGATCAGTCATCGCCTGTCATTTGCCACACGTGAAATTCGATTCATCGATTTTATCATCCGCAATCACCTGAGACCGCTCTTTCTGTTTACAGCCCATCAAAAGAAAACGCTTAAACGTACGGGCGTTACACGTTTCTTTATTAAATGTGGAGAAAACACCCCGTATTTGCTGCTTCATGCCATGGCCGATATAGAGGCAAAACAGACTGGAGAAACCAAAACAGACTCGGCACTCATATCTTTTATCAAAGAGATCATGAATGATTTTTTTCACCATTTTAAACCCAAAAGCGAAAAACCACGCCTCGTCACCGGTTATGATCTTATCCATGTTTTTGCGCTGACGCCTTCTCCTTTATTTAAAACCATACTCAATAGAATAGAGGAAGCAAGATTGGCAAACAGAATTCATAACAGAGAAGAGGCCTTGAACCTGGTTAAAAAGTTTTTAAATAATCTCTAATCCAGATCAACCAAAGCCAACCCTGATCATTTTTTAGGCCTCCCCTTGACAATGATTGTCCATTTATATAGTAAGGCCGAGGGTGAGTTTTTTTACGTTAGCCGCTTATCTTACGTTTATGAGAAATGAAGATATAGATGCAAAAAAAATATAAAAAAATAAAGGAAAGGAGATTTATTAATGAACATTCTATTTTTTGGGCCTAACGGCAGTGGCAAGGGAACTCAGGGTGCCATTTTGAAGGATAAGTATAATACTCCACATATCGAATCTGGCGCAATTTTTCGTGAAAATATTTCAAAGGGCACCGAGTTAGGAGCAAAAGCGAAAGAATATATCGATAGGGGTGATTTGGTGCCGGATGAAATCACCATACCGATGATTTTAGACCGTCTACAACGGGACGATTGTAAAAATGGCTGGCTGCTTGACGGGTTCCCGAGAAACAAGAACCAGGCCATTAAACTTGATGAGTCACTGAAAGAGGCAGGTTTGGCGCTCGATATCGTTGTGGAAATCCTCTTGGACCGCGAAATTGCAAAAAATAGAATTATGGGTCGAAGACTCTGCGTAAACGATAACAATCATCCCAATAACATTTTTATCGATGTCATTAAACCTGATGGGGACAAATGCCGTGTATGCGGTGGTGATTTGAAAACCAGAGACGACGATCAGGATGAGGAAGCCATCAATAAACGTCATAACATCTACTATGACACCAATGAAGGTACATTGGCATCTGCCTATTATTTTAAAGATCTTGCTCAGACAGGTACCAGTATGAAATATGTTACGCTGGATGGCGGCCCCAGTGTAAAGGAAGTTACTGCCGAGCTGGTTTCAAAGTTATAAACCAAATCCAGCGCAAACAATAATGTGTCCGTGAACTGATTGTTCAGTCCGGACACATTTTTTTTAAAATAGACGCGGTTTGATGAATTAAGAGAAAATCGCGAACACAAAGGACAAATTGCTCACGTAAAAAATATTTTTTCTTGCCAATAGATTAATTATTAGTTATAGTCACAGCTTTATGAAATAATAAAATAACCATCCAAAATATTGTTAATTTCTGATGATGGAAAGAAGGGGGCGAGTAATGTGAAGGAAATTCAGGTCAAAGTTTTTGATAATGACCTTGAAAAGGCGATGCGTATACTGAAGAAAAAGGTTCAAAACGATGGTCTTTTCAAACGCTTAAAGTTAAAAAAGGCCTATGAAAAACCGAGCGAATATAGACGCCGGAAGCAGCGTGAAGCCTTAAGGAGACAGAGAATTGCTGCTTCAAGAAATAGATATAGAAGATAAGGTCACATAAAAAAAATAAAACCCGGAAAATGATCAACCATTTTACCGGGTTTTGTCGTAGATATGGCTCCAAAACGTGCATATAATGATTGCCTTGAGACCATGTATGGTCTTAGAAGATTCGGGATTAAACTCGGCCTATCCACTATAACCAGAATTCTAGAGGGCCTTGGCAATCCTCAAGATGGCATTAAATTCATCCATGTGGCTGGGACCAATGGAAAAGGATCGGTAGCATCTTCGCTTGCTACTATTTTGCATTTGTCCGGATATAATGTCGGTCTTTATACATCACCGCACCTGGTCAGGTTTAATGAAAGAATCTGTATAAACAACCGCATGATTTCTAATGAAGATGTTGTTTTATCCTATGAAGCAGTAAAAGGTGCCCATTTCGGCACACGCGAACCCACCTTTTTTGAATTTTCAACAGCGATGGCACTCTATGAATTCGGCCGGCAGGGTGTTGATTGGGCTGTCGTAGAGACGGGTATGGGCGGGCGGCTTGACGCTACCAATATCATCAACCCAGTGATTGCTGTGATAACCAATATATCGCAAGAGCATAAAGCCTATCTTGGAAATACGATATCAGAGATCGCCCGGGAAAAAGGGGGGATTATCAAAAAAAATGTTCCTGTGATAACTGGCGTTAAACAAAAAAATGTTACTGCAATTCTAAAGACCATCGCCTCGTCACAGTCTGCTCAGTTTTATCGTTTTGGCGATGCATTTCGTGTAAGGCGTAACAGAAACGGAACGTTTAACTATCTTGGAATCGAACATGTATGGAGAAACTTGCGTACGGGGTTGATCGGAAATCATCAGGTCGATAACGCAGCGCTGACCCTGGCCGCTTGTGAGGTGTTAAACAAGGATAACACCAGCTTGACGGTAAAAAACATCGAAGATGGTCTCAAACAGAATAAATGGCCGGGCCGACTGGAAATTATTCCGACATCGCCGCTGATACTTCTCGATGGCGCACATAATTTCATTGCCGCACGGAATCTGTCCAGATATTTGATTGAACATCTATCGAATCGAAACATAACTCTGGTTGTCGGCATATTGGACGACAAGCCCTATGCATCCATGCTGAAATGTTTGGTCCCTCTTTGTCATAAAGTCATCTTGACCCGTCCAAACATTGATCGAGCACTGGCTCCAGAAAGGCTTTTCCCCATAGCAAAAGAGCTGAAGAACGATGTAGATATAGTCCCTGATGTAGATATGGCCATAAAATTGGCAATTGAGACGACACCGGAAAGGGAGGCGATCTGTATTGCCGGCTCTCTTTATGTGGTGGGAGAGGCGAAAGAAACATTCGAGAAACATCCATTTCTTATAAGAAAAAATAGCTAGTTGCTCGGCTCGGTTTTAATTGGAAGGCGAAAGGAAAAACGAAAAGCCCATAAACGTGAAATCGGCCGGCATTTGAGAGTTTGCACGAACTTGACTTATCGGCGAGAATGACATACCCATACACATCGACATCCAACATTTCAATTTGCGCCCGTAGCTCAGTGGATAGAGCGTCAGCCTCCGGAGCTGAAAGTCGCTGGTTCGAACCCAGCCGGGCGTACCACAATAATATTAAATAGTTATAAAGATATCTGTGCCCTTTTCTGCTTCCTAAAAAGTTCACACCCCACACTATACCCCACATGATCAATGAAAATCAGAGTAAAAAGTGGTATTTCGTAACAAACATTTGTCTTAAAATGAAAACCATATAAACCTATACCTATCTGAACCCAATGATTGGGTATTTTCCATTTATGAACGGGATATTCGATGTTGCGATTTCGGTTTTAAATCTTGAAAATTCAAAGATTTAACACTTAGGCCCTAAGTCTAGACCGGAAAATCGAATAGACGGGGAAAGTAAAAATACTATATATTGTGGTTTAGAAAATATTTCCGTATTTTTTTATGTTTTTCGCTTCATTTGATCTCTTAATCATAACGCAAGCTAATT
>CP070768.1:1032862-1039384 GCA_020345745.1 Desulfobacterales bacterium | reverse complement strand
GTGGTCTGGTCTTTTATTTCCGCATCTCTGGCTTTTTGCTCGACATCTTCTTCTGCAATGGCGTCATCGGGCAAGATGGCATTAAAGCCTGCTTTTTTTATGGCAGCAATGATATTGTCAACTGTTACAACTACTGGAATATATTCAACAGACACCCGTTCGCTGGCAAAGTTGACCGACGCACGGATAACGCCTGGGGTCTTTTTATTCAGTGCACGTTCAATATTCATTGCGCAGTTGGCGCAGGTCATTCCGGTCACGGGGAATTCGGCCTTTGCGGTTGTAACATCGTAGCCTGAGTCGACAACTTTTTGCACAATGTCCTCAATTTTCTGCTGTTTCGGATCGAAGGAAACCGTGGCCTGTTCGGCGGCAAAATTAACGTTCACATGTTGAACGCCTTCGAGCTTATTTACACCACGCTCGATATTTAACGCGCAGCTGGCACACGTCATGCCGGTTATTGGCAATATTATTATCTGTTCAGCCATTGATTTTAACCCTTGTTAAGCAGCTGGATAATTGATTTCTATTAATGTTTCTTTAATTTTATCCAGCGTGGCCGGGGGTTCCCATTTCACAGTAATCTGTTTGTCTTCTGGACTCCCTTCAACAGCCTTCACGCCGTCAAGCTCACCCAATTCATTTTTTATAGACGCTACACAGTGACCACATGATATGTTTGGGACTGAGAATGTTTCGCTCGCCATTTTATGGTTACCTCCATTAGGTCTTATCTTTCTATAGAGAAAATTTATCCGTATTGTTAACCTGTTACCTTGTGTAATCATTGTTATGATATGGGGTTTGTCAACTGGTTTCCAATTCATAAATGGCTATTTTTCCGATGAACAGCCTTCTCCGCGGATTTCCGTCCTCAACGTACCTCAAGTACGTCTCGGGCGAAAACCCTTGTGCGGCCTTGCTCATCGAAAAAATCCCTGCTTATCAATGCCATTTTAATCGTAGGGCAATGTTTGATTTTACGCACTGTTATTGGCGAGTTTTTGCCGTCCGAAATGAAATTATCCGGCGGCAGATACGGAATATTATTTTGCAAGCAAGATAGATGCTGTTTAATCAAAAGCATATGAAAGAAATACGGCAGAGCCGGTTTGACTCTGCCGTATTAATATCGAATTACCCCCGGTCAAATAATGCCTTCGGGAGTTTCATAAAACCGTTACAAAATTTTATTTTTCCATTTTTATGACCAAAAATCCTCTATTGATTCGCCAAATGAACATCTCGATAGCTTCGCCGTCTTTGACGTCGTCGATAACCTTGTCAAGATCACTAACCGTTGCAACATTCTTATGATTAACCTCTTTAATAATATCACGGGTACGGATTCCTGCATCTTCTGCTTTGCTGCCGGCCTCTACATCAACAACAATGACCCCTTGATCGTCTTTTAGGTTGTAACGACGGGCCAGCTCTGGGGTCAAGTCCGCGACACGAATTCCGAGTTCGTCATGACGTTCCTTGCGTTGTTCCTTGGCAACAATCTTTTCATCTTCCCTTTTGGCAATTTTTACCTTAAATGTTTCGAATTTGCCGTCTCGCCAGACCTTTATTTTAGCGGTCTCGCCGACACCGATATCGGCGATCAGACCGGTGAGTTCGCGTGTGGTTCCCACTTTTTGACCATTTACCGCAAGTATAATGTCTTTGGGTTTGATACCAGCCAAATCAGCAGGATCGCCTGGAAAAACTTCGATAACCAGAACTCCATTTTGTTCTTCGATCCCGTAGTACGCGGCAACCTCCTTGCTGATATCCTGGATACCGACGCCCAGCCAGCCCCGGGTAACCTCACCTTTGCTTTTGAGTTGATCGATAATCCCTTTGGCCAGGTTTACAGGAATGGCGAACCCGATACCTTGTCCTCCAGCAACAATTGCGGTATTTATACCAACCACCTCACCGTCCATGTTGAGGAGAGGCCCTCCGCTGTTGCCTGGGTTGATGGATGCATCGGTTTGAATAAAATCATCATAGGGTCCTGATCCAATAACACGTCCCTTAGCGCTCACAATTCCTGCGGTAACCGTGTGTTCCAAGCCGAATGGATTTCCAATAGCCATAACCCATTGGCCAACTTTAAGTTCCTCGGAATCTCCGAACCTCAGTGCAGGGAGGTTTTGCTTTGTCTTTATTTTGATCAAAGCTAAATCGGTATTGGGATCGCGTCCCACGATTTCTGCATCAAACTCCTTTTCGTCTTCAAGTATAACTTCGATCTTGTCTGCGTTTTCCACAACGTGATTGTTGGTTACAATATAACCTTCCTGGTCAATAATAAATCCGGATCCAAGGCTTCTTTGTTTAAAATCCCGAGGCCGCTCATCCCCAAAAAAACGGTCGAAAAATTCCTTCATGGGGTCATCCTCTCCAAATGGCCCTCTTTTAAAATGACGAAAAACACGGCCGCCGCCTTTTATGGTTTTTACCGTTCTGATGTTGACGACAGCCGAGCTGGCCATCTCAGCTAGTTGGCTGAAACTTTCAGGTGTTGAATGGATAGGATACGTTTTTGCCTCAGTATGCGAAGCTAAGTAAACGCTGGTTGCCGAAAAAATCCCCACAGTCAAGAGTGCTACGACGATCAGCGTTTTTTTTCTTGTAGCTAGATACTTGTTTGCAAAAAATTTCATTGATAGCCTCCTTTTATCATAGCTTTTTTTATCATTATAATATTACAGCTATCCAATAAAGCAAGCCGTATGCCAGCAAAACCGAAAAAAGGCAAAATTAATTTTGCTTCGTGCATTTTGGAATGCTGGCGTGTTGGTGTTACGGATGAATGAATTTATGTGTTAAAACAATGATCATCATAAAACAATTTTGTATTCAACGGGTTACAGGATGTCCGTTGCGCTAAATGATGGTTGATTGAGTCAACCGATCTAACAGAACAAGGGTCAACTTGAACATCAGAAGTCCTATTCCTACCGGGTGGATCATTGGCGGATAAATAGTATCCATATTGGGCATATAATTACCCTGATGGGTCAAAAGTATCCACTTAGAGACCTCTGAAAAACCTCTTTTTTACCCAATCTCTGTGTCAGGCTCAAATTTCAATCCGCGGAATACTCAATGTATGCCTGTGGTTAAAATTTTCGCGTTGACTCGGGGCGTCCATGCCCCTCGCCCTAAAGGGCAGCTTACCAGCTGTCCAATTCCGCTGTCCTGCGGAATTGTCCATGACCTTGGATAAAACTGAACATTTTTCAAAGGTCTCATTTTGTTCAGGATCGATGGGACAATCGTATCTTGACCGAATTGGCATGAGCTTCCAGGCCTTCGATTTCAGCGATGCGGATAATGTCTTTGGCTTCACGTTTGAAAGCATCTTTGGAATACTGAATCAAGCTCGTCTGTTTTACAAAATGGTCCACCGAAAGCGCTGAGGAAAATCTTGCTGTTCCTGCAGTGGGGAGCACATGATTGGGACCTGCAATATAATCGCCAATTGGCTCCGGTGTATATTCTCCCAAAAACACGGCACCGGCGTTCTGTATCTGACCCAGATATGTAAAAGGATCTTTGACATGTAACTCAAGATGCTCGGGTGCTATTCTGTTTGAAAGTTCAATGGCTGTCTCAATATCGGATACGACAATGATTGCGCCATACTTAGAAAGGGATGCCCTTGCTATCTCTTTTCGCGAAAGGTTTGCAAGCTGATCATTCAGGGCAATGATAACGTCATTGGCGGTTGTAGCAGAATTCGTCAGCAAAATGGAAGAGGCGAGAGTATCATGTTCGGCTTGGGAGAGCAGATCTGCAGCAATAAAGGCCGGATTTGCCGTTTTATCTGCGATAACAAGGATTTCACTAGGACCGGCAAGCATATCAATGCCCACGATTCCGGCGACGATTTTTTTGGCAAGGGTAACATAAATATTCCCGGGACCGACGATCACATCGACCTTGGGGATCGTCTCGGTACCGTATGCCAGCGCAGCGATTGCCCAAGCACTCCCAACCTTAAATATGGTATCCACCCCCACCTTTTTGGCGGTTGCCAAAAGGTAGGGATTGATCGTCCCGTCCTTGGTCGGAGGGGTAACCATTGCGATATGTTTAACACCGGCTATTTTGGCAGGGATAACACCCATCAGCACTGAAGATACCAGCGGTGTTTTTCCTTCCACACCGCCCGGCACATAAACACCGGCAGCAGCAACAGGACGTATGATCTGGCCCAGTATGGTGCCGTCTCTTTCAGTGCTGAACCATGATTGCCTGACCTGCCGCTGATGGAATGCTTCGATTTGAGCTATCGCTCGATTTATTGCCCGCATAAAGGATCTATCGACGCTCTTCACAGCCGTATCGATTTCCTGACGGGAGACCTGGATCGATTTCGCAGTCATACGGGGTGAATCAAAGCGACGGGTATACTTAATAAGGGCCTTGTTGCCGTTTTTCTTTACGTCCTCAAGAATACGATTCACTGCATGAACATCTTTTTTCTTAAAGTCCGAACCGCGGCCGACAATAGATGCCACCCTTTTCTCGGCCGATTTAGAGGGATAATTGTAAATTTTCATAAGAAAATCCTCGAAACCTTTAAAAAAACGCTCTCTTTTGTCTCCCACCAAAGGCGGGACGTTAGACTCATCCCGCTTAAGCGGGATTTGAAATACTTCAAGTTAGGGTTTATTCTGTATAGACGGGCTTCAGGCTTTTTCTGTCAGTCGATATCAATCTCGTTTTAGCTGCGCGAGCCAATATTTTATGATTTTGACTTTCTTTATGCAAATCCCAAAACCGGTTGTTTATGAAATCATAATATTGGGTCACTGGGTGGCGATTGAGCAAACGAAAAAGATGTCTCCTTTCAGAAAAACCTGAAGCCCTCTTGCCCGTGGTTTTTGAAAATCTACCATCGACATGTTTTATAAAATCGTATAATGATTTTATTTTTATTGTGAACAAGGGTTGGTTGTCAATAGTTCTCATATCGCGAAAAATACTGATTGACATATTTCATTTGATCTGAACAAATAATCTCTTTTTTAACCAACAATACAGTCACGCGATAGAATTGCATGAGGAGGACACCAATGAGCGACGATAGAATTTACAATTTTAACGCCGGGCCTGCGGCGCTTCCCTTTGAGGTTCTTAAAGAAATCCAGGAGGCATTTTTAAATTATTCCGGCTCCGGCATGTCGATAGCCGAGATAAGCCACCGGTCCAAATGGTTTGACGATGTTATCAATGATGCTATCGCCAGAACAAAACGATTGTTAAAATTAAGTGAAAAATTCCATGTTCTGTTCGTCCAGGGTGGTGCCAGCATGCAATTTTGCATGATACCCATGAATCTTCTAATGGAAAGAGATACCGCCGATTACGTCAACACCGGAACCTGGTCAACCAAAGCCATAGAGGAGGCCGAGATTCTAGGCAAAGAGATCAACATTGTCGCATCCTCGGAAGATAAGAATTTTTCCTATATCCCTAAAGATATTTCATTCAACAACAACGCCGTATACGCCCATATCACATCAAACAATACCATTAAAGGGACCCAGTGGGACGCATTCCCTGATACCGGCGGCATACCCCTAATTGCAGATATGTCTTCAGATATCATGTGCAGACCGTTTGATGTTGATAAATTCGGGCTCATATATGCAGGTGCCCAAAAAAATATCGGGCCTGCCGGCGTTTGCATGGTCATCATCCGGGAGGATATGCTCAAAAGGGTGCCGGACACCCTTTCATCTATGCTAAAATATACCACCTATGTTGCCAAGAACTCAATGTACAACACCCCGCCGTGCTTTGCAATTTATACGCTTCAACTGGTTATGAAATGGCTGGAAGACCATATCGGCGGGCTCGAGAATATGGAAGCGATCAATCGCAAAAAAGCCCGTCTGCTTTACGACACCATTGATTCCAGCGACTTTTACAACGGCACGGCAGAAACTGATAGCCGCTCATTAATGAATGTAACATTTCGTCTTCCCAATGAAGTTCTGGAAAAACAATTCATTGAACAAGGAGTGGAAAATGGACTCGGCGGCTTGAAAGGCCATCGGTCCGTGGGTGGATGCAGAGCGTCAATCTATAATGCGACACCATTAGCCGCCATAGAGGCACTCACCGATTTCATGAAAGAATTTAAGAAGAAAAACGGATAAAATCGTATAACGATTTTTTTAAAGCGGCCAAGCCGCTCTCATTTGCGAAAGTGCAATGAGACCACTTTTATATTTTAATATTACACTTCCTCTATATAAAGGTTATTGTCTTTTATTGTAAATCATTCCTTGCTGCTCAGCTCATCGGCATCAAATCACAATTTTGACTTCTGTAGGTGGGATTTCACTGATTTACAACACGCAGAGAAGCATTGAGATTTACAAGAGGCCTTTGAAGGACGTTCAATTTTGTTCTATATCAAGGAAGACGAAGATTTTAACCACAGACATACTTTGAGTATTTCGAGGAGTGAAATCTGAGTCTGACGCAGAGATAGCGCAAAAGGGGACTTTT
>CP070768.1:1029848-1032762 GCA_020345745.1 Desulfobacterales bacterium | reverse complement strand
ATTTGTCGTCGTAATCAGGCATCGCGTTTCACGTTATTGCTATTTTGCACCATGTTCTTAGTGCAGGATAACTAGTAAGTGAGCGGAAATAATTCTTTTATAGGGCAAAAGCCGAAGTTTTTCCAGTATAGAATAATATTTAAGAATAGAGAATATTTGCCTATACAGATATATAGAGATTATCTGTAAAAAACAGGTTTTCAAAACCTGACATATCTTGTCAGTATCGGCACTATTTACAGCAATAATTAATATACAAATAACAAATAAAGCACCAGGCCAAGTAAATCCAAATTTTGATCGTTGTTAAATCATTTTCGTCCAACGGCTGTTTAAACATTTCCTCGTTTTTTACTCAATCAGTAAATCAGTTTTTTGACGTCAGGAACAATCTTCCTTATATCCTGGGCAAACCGTTTAACATTACCACCTAGATTCCCGAAATCTTTTCCTCCACAATGATAGACGGTACCAGAAAATATTTCTTTGGATAAATTTGAGTATGAGATGCTTTCACTTGTCCCACCTGTGCATCCATCATCATCCCCTAATTCTACCTTTATTATGTGATTCTCTTTTAATGAAGTGATTAATCCTTCAAACTGATTTTTTGCGATCTGATATTCTTTTTCGGCGAGAATATCACCATAGCTATCCACCATTATCTTCAGCTTGTCTTTATCAATTGTAATTGTATAACTTCGATGGTACTCAGGTGGTACTGAAGCATCCTGGAAGCGATACGTTATTTCTTTTATAGATCTGTACAAAGGGTCTTTATCTTCTGAGGCCATGAGAAAACCTATAGCAAATACCAATGATGTTAAGGCTAATCCAGTAATAAGAGTTCGGCCCATTTTCTCCATCCCGTATCTTCGTGCTAAAATTTGCGGTGACACATTGAGAATCTCCTTTTAACAATAAATCTTGTGATATGCAAGAAATCTACCTTAAATTTAATGGATTCAAAACGTTAGAATCATTGCCAAGGCATAATACGGTTTATAATGTCAACAAGTTATGATACCATTTTTACTTTTGACCAAAACCTGCTTACAAGTTCTCTCATTGTGATTGCAGAGCAAGGAGAATCAAACAATGAAATACTCAGTTATATTCGGTATGATGGGAGTGATTACTTGCTACTTGTCAGTAACCTTGGGTGGTTGGTGGTACCTCTTTCTTTGGTTAGGTATCAGTTTTTTTACTCTGTCGGTAGGATACGGCGGTATTGGACCGAGAGTCTTTCGTAAGCAACCTGAGGGGACAATTCCATTGTGGGTCAAAATCATTCACTTCCCTTTTTTCCTCTATTCCAAAATCGTCTGGCATATTGCACGGATTATGAGCCGGGAGAATCCGTTTGATAGGCTTGGAGACGATTTAATTTTAGGCAGGCGCTTGTTTGCCAGTGAACTACCTTCCGGTGTTGATAATTATGTGGATCTAACAGCGGAATTTGAAGACCCAAAAAGGATAAGAAAAACCATAAACTATCAATGTCTGCCAATTCTTGACGGAAGTGTACCTTTGGCGCAAGAGTTGACCTCAACGATTTCCCGAATCCATACCGGAACCACCTACATTCATTGTGCCCAAGGTCATGGTAGGACGGGTCTGTTTGCGCTGGCATTGCTATCAACCCAAAGCAAGATAGACTCATTTGAGGGTGGATTCTCCCTCCTTAAGAAAGTCAGGCCAGGAATTGGGCTGAACAAGACTCAGGAAACATTTATAAGAAAATTTATTGCCGAACAACAGGATGCAGCTGGAAGAGATAATCCGCGCTACTGATTCTGCGCGTTACCCTATTTTTAAGATTGGAATGAAATAAGATCAAAAATATGGTGAAAATATTTTTAAAAGGAGATAACAAACAGGTATAAATATTACAATAACCACTAATGTTATTTTTAACCCAAAAGAAATAAATACGCCTGTCAATATTCCCAAAATAGAAACTATATAGAGCTCCGGAGAGCTATATTTCACGTAAGCATACTCGGGGCTTGGTAATTTAGAGTGGCGCCAATCTCGGTATCCGAGATATATAATTAAAATGGCAAAAACACCGGTTATTGTTAATCCTATAACCATAATCTATGCACCAATTTCACTATTCATCCTGCATAAATAATATCTTGGCCGACAATTAAACACTGGTAAACGAAGATAAAATTTCCTACCTTGTACATCAATCGATACCCATTATAATATCAATATCCATCCAAATTTCAAATGGAAATCAAAACCTTATGAAGTTAAGGATAAATTTGATATCTATTTTGGCGAAAGACTTTTCAGTCGTAGGTAAATGGTCTCATTTCCTTATGTATGGAGCACCTGCACAACACGTTGTCCGGATCAGAGCACTTCCTTATCTTGTCTATGATCTTGTCGCCCTTCTCTCGAGGGATTGGGCCTCTTGCGAAAAAGGTGTCCTTGTCAGTAAAAAAATCTTCAATGCAGATCCACACGGAATATACGTCACACTCTTGGCATAGGAAGTAGGAACGGATTTCCTCGTCTCCCATAGGTCGAATGTGAATGGAGGCTACCTTTTTCTCGAGACCTCCAAGGTCGGCACCACACTTCATGCATTTCATCGTCCATGTCATAGTTCACCGCCTATATTGTCAGGTACAAGCACCCACGTGATAATAAATTATCACTTCCATGCCTACTCATTGAATTAAAGATAAATTTTCATAGCCAAAAGAACTAAAAAAGGTTACAGCTATTCCATATTTCTTTCCAACAAATGGGTTAGATGCCCTTTTGTGTTGACAACCTACGGAAAATCCTAACAAGATTCCCATCCTTAACATCTGAAACATCTACATCATATATTTCTATAATCTTCCTAAATAATTTTTCATTACTTTCTTCAAAATGAAAATCCCAAAGGCTTGAT
>CP070768.1:1025052-1029748 GCA_020345745.1 Desulfobacterales bacterium | reverse complement strand
TGAGATAGGTTCTAATATAAATGGGGTGATCCTCGGGTAGTCTGCTGGATTCAAATTCAAAGTGCACCATAACCATATCATCGAATAGTGGATATGGCGGGCTTCTTATAGCCAAAATCGATTATTTCCAGCAGGTTTTAAGCCAATTGCCGGATGGATATTACGATCTTCATTCTGTATTTGGCTCTTTATTTGGATGGCGGTGGTTAGGGATCGGTTTTTTTGATTTGATCCGATCTCAAAAAGCGAATGCTTTTTCGTTTAAGTCAGACTATAGGCAAACTGTTCGAAGTTTTTTACATCGAACTTGCTAACGACAACATCCTCTTTAATTATCTCTAAGGCTTTTAAGGGATCCATGGCGCTTCTGTATGGACGGTCGTCATTTGTCAATGCCTCATAACAATCAATAATACCTATAGTTTGAGCAATTTCCGACAAATTGCTTTTACCGTTGGGATAACCGCTGCCATCCAGCTTTTCATGATGGTCTAAAGCGGTTAATTTAATCCTCTGGTCGTTGAATTGGCATTTATCCAGGATATTAAAACCAATAGTGGTATGCTTTTTCATCTCTTCGAATTCTTCGTCTGATAATTTCCCTGCAGCTTGTAGAATCTCAGGGTCTATTTTGGTTTTGCCGACATCATGCAGCAGCGCTGCTAAACCGAAAATTTTCATATCGTGGGAGTTAAAGCCGGTATGCGCAGCAAAGCCAAGTGCAAAGGCCATGACATTAATAGAATGTAAAGCGGTCGTATAGTCTTGGAAAGATACTTTCCATAAACTCTCTACCACTTGCGATTCCTGTGCATAATCGCTCATCAGAATATCGATGGTTTCTGAAACACCTTCAAGGCTTCCGCTGCGAGGCTCGGCTAAAGTTTCGTCCATCATCGTCACCAGGGTCTCTTTAATTTGCTCTTTGCTGCCTGATTGGATATTTTTGGTCAACTGATGGTTGAACCCCTTTTGGGCTTCCTGAAGCCCTTTGAGTTTGTCCTTTTTTAGCATATACATTCTATGAGGGTGCCTTGCTTCGTTGAGGCGCATGCCGCCGAGAGTCATCCCCTCCGGTTTATACAGAACAAACCCATTGCTGGTTTTAGTGTAAAGCGGAACGTCTTTATAAAAGTGAAGCTGCGATTTTCTAGCTAATATGTAATCAGATTGCATGGTTTCAAAAAAGCTGTATTCTATAATTAAAAGTGAAAATTATTATTCTTTCTTTAGGTCAGGGCGTTTTTTCCAAAAGTTGGGCTTATCTCTTTTCCAGGCCATCGGAACCAGCATAAGTCCGATAAAGAAAAGAAGGGCACTCCTTTTATTCTGCAAGTTCTGTGCCACTTTGAATAAAGTTGCGGCAACAATACCTGTATAGAATATCAAATAATTTCAGACTGATAGAAATTTATCACCATTGCTTAAAAAATGGACAAATCAGATCTCCGTCAATATTTTGACTATGAATCCATTGCATTATACCGAGCTCTTGACATTCGAAAGGAGTCAGCGATCAATCTGCTTGACATTTTCATAGTTACTGTGTTGGATAAATCCTGCAAATATTTGAGACCAATCGAAATGGGCAGGATTCAAATTTGACCAAAGAAAATAGATGAATTGAAAAAGAATGAAATTCGAAGCGATGTCAAAAAATCAGCTCATCGAACAGGTGAATCATCTGAACCGCCAAATCAGTGAGTTGAATAGACTGCGGTATGAATGCGAGCAGATGAAAGAAATGGTTTCACAAGCCAATGAAAATGTAGAAGCAATCTTTAATAATGCGTTAGATGCAATTCTGATCGTATCAATGCAAACAGGGGCTATTATCCATGTGAATCCATCCACTTGTCGGCTTCTCGGTTACTCACCCAATGAGCTGGATGGCAAGATTTTTTCCGATCTGTTCTCTGATAAGATGGATAAACCCATCGATGATATTACCTTCTATGACGGCGTACTCCAGGACCAACCATTTAACCGGGCGGATGGTTCCATCTGTTTTACTGATTTATCTGCTACCGTCATCCGGTGGGAGGATACAGATTCCGCTCTCATCAGCTTGCGTGATATCACTGAACGAAAAAAGGCCGAAGAACAGGTGATCTACCTTTCCCATCACGACAATCTTACCAATTTGCCCAATCGAAATCTTCTCATGGAACGGATCCAGCAAGCACTCCCTTTGGCAAAGCGCCATCGGAAAAAGGTGGCTATTTTGTATATCGATCTGGACAAATTCAAACCGATCAATGACACCTTTGGCCATCAGGCGGGAGATAAAGCTCTCATAACTACAGCGGAAAGAATGAAATCCTGTGTCCGCGAATCCGACACCATTGCAAGGGTCGGCGGTGATGAGTTTGTCATTGTTCTCCAGGACATTGTAAGCCCAAAGAGTGCAGAGTTGGTTGCCAACAAAGTCATCAAAGAAATCTGTTCCCCGTTATATATTGATGAAAAACGGTGTGAGCTGGGAGCTAGTGTTGGGCTGAGTCTCTATCCTGACCACGGAGGGGATACGGATACCATCATAAAAAACGCCGATACGGCGATGTATCAAGCCAAAAAGAGAGGGGGCAACAACTTTCACTTGTATCAACCCGGCGATGATACGTAAATATCTTCAGAAGATTGAAAAAAAGATAAGATAGGTAATGAATGTACATGAATCTGAAAAGATGTCTATTTTTTCACCTCATATTACCGGTGCTTTGTCTAGCGACCGTACCTAGCGCAAAAGGGGCTTCGCGGCTGAATACCCACCCTAAAATTGTGATCATTGAGTTCCATGGCCTGAAAAAAGAGATTATCAAAAACAACTTAAATGATTTGCCTTATTTTAAAGAACTCATTCAAGGTCCTGCAAATAAACAGGCGAATATCTACATCCCCCAAGTATTCACGACGATACCCGCTGCATCCGTACCTGCGTGTACATCCATGTATACCGGCCTATATCCGCAACAAACCGGCGTTGTTTCAACCATTTGGTTTAATCGAGAGACAACAAAGATCCGCACCATGATTTCTTATTTCCAACAGCGCATCAACCGGATACTTATAGGGAACAATATTAAAACCATTTTTGACTATGTTGGAGAGGCCGGCAAGACTTCCCTGAGTGCCATGTTGATGATTGATAAGGGAACAGACGTTTCATTAAAAACCGGGATATTCTTTTGGGGTAATGCGTCAGTCGTGGGTTTGGCGAGGTATGGACGCTGGTTGCCGGATCCCTGGTACATGGATTACAAAACCATTAGCGGACTATTGACCGGTCATGTTTTTGCTTATCATAAAAGCCTAAAGGGTGTACTGGATAAAAGAGGCACACTGCCGGACTTAACGGTTGTTCAATTGCTGGGAACAGATATTTATTCGCACTATCCAGAAAAAGAACTGATCCAGCGAAACGCATCTATGGATGATATTCAAGCCCATTACACCCAACATATATTGGACCCTTTGATGGGGCGTCTGATGCACTTTTTAAAAAGCAACGGCGTTTACAGCCAGACCATGTTTATCCTCGTTTCACAGCAGGGGACCATAAAAATTCAAAAACATATCCCGGACCAAGCGGTTGCAGATAGCCTGAAGGATACGTTCAAACTTCCCAACCTTATCACCAGTAACCGAGAGGCAAATGCGATCATCATGCCAGGCGCCTGTACCAAAGAGATATACCTGAAAAACCGTGAGACAGGAGACTGGCTCGATCCCCCACGCTTGTTATTGGATGTCAAGCAAGCGGTTGACTTGCTGGTCGACCATCCGGATATTCAAGAAGGTCTGAACGAAATCGTTATCAGTCGGTACCCCGGTGAAAGAGAGGATTCGGCCGAGATGAACCAACAGTGGTGGGCTTTTGAATGGAAAGATTATCGCAAAGGTCCACGAATGGATATTGATTTTATCCAAGCCCTATACTCGCTGGAAGAAATGGCCCGGCGATTTGAGCTAAAACAGTATATCTCCGAAAGTTTGAACCGGCAATATACCAGGAGGACAGCGCCGGACATAAAACTCATCAACAAAAAAGGGATTTATTTTGAACGAGATCTCAACAAATATGGTCATCACGGGAGCTATTACCCGGACGATACGGTGGTTTCTTTTTGGCTTGCCGGTCCCGGATTATCGGCCGTCGTTTCCGGCCGGCATACCATTAAAACAGCTGCCTCAACACTCGATCTTATTCCCATCGCCATGCGTCTTTTGGAAATTCCGGCACCGGTCGGCCTGGAGGGAAACAATCCATTAGACACGCTGCCCCTCAAGTAGCAAGACCATTCCCGTCCGTGTAGGTAAATAAAGACTTAGCAGATTTCGGGTCCGTTGCATTGAGGTATCGAACTGTGTCAGATGATATTGGTCTGGTTGCAACCGGTCGTGGCCCCCGTATTCAGGACCATCGCTGTTGAAAATCATCCGGTATTTTCCTGGTGGTGCTTCAAAGCAATAATCCGAATGGGAAAGTGCGGGGTGAAAATTGAATGCAAATAATAGACTTGCCCGCCTAAATACGATCACCTTATCCGCTGAATGTTCGAACAACAGATGCGGTTCCGACGATTCCAGTATGCAAAAACGTTTGGCCAATGCGATCATGTCTTGGTCAAAGCGTGAAAGAAAACGATACTTAAGCGCAGGGTTATCCACCAGGGACCATTGTCTGCGCGCGTAT
>CP070768.1:1021939-1024952 GCA_020345745.1 Desulfobacterales bacterium | reverse complement strand
TTGGTCAAAGATGTACTTTTGGATGGTGCTTATCACGGTGCTGTTTCGCAAAATGTTTTTATGGCCCAAGCCTTCAGTCGTAAGCAGATCAACATGGCCAAGCTTTTCTGCTATGATCTTTGAGTCCCTATAAGGCGTGGTGGGGTCATCTTTGTCATGCACAATGAAAATCTTTGAAGCGATCGTTTTTAACAGTGTGTAGGGGTTGTCTTCATACATATTATACCCGTAGTACGATTCCAGCTCTCCAATCATTGTCCGGTACACCATTTCAGGCAGGCCCTGGTTGTCGAAGGTATTGTATACGAGTTCTCTGAGTTTAAGCGCAGGAGCGATCAGGACAGCATCGATTGCAGGCTTCTCTTTTGCAAGGCAATTAATCGCCGCGGATGCACCTAGGGAATGGGCGATGATACCCTGAATATCGAGACTCAGAGATGGATCTAAAAAAGATCTGACCACGTCGGTGAGCTCGAAGTAGCTGGTGTCTTGTCAGTCTGATTCACCATGGGCTGGTGCATCATAAGCAATCACAGTGTAACCGGCGTTGATGAATGTATCAAAAAAATGTCTGAAATGAACGCCACGGCCATTCCATCCATGCACAAAAAGAATGCCGGGTCCGCGGCCCCATTTCCAGCATCGAATGGTTTTACCGTGAACGTAAATACGAAACGGTTCACCCGTCTCAAGGTATTTTCGCTCGCCAGGCGTCAAATCGTAGCGCTTTGGAGAAAAAATATGCTCTTTTAAAATGCGCCGGGTCAATGTCGGTAGCAGATGCCACATGGCCGTGATCAACAGGTGCGTGCTTCGCTTCTTGAGCTTTATATTACGAACGTTCGTGCTTGCTGATTTTATTTTTAATGTTTCTTCCCTCATGGTAACCTCTTGTTATTTTTTCCGAGCTTGTCGAAAGGCACCCATATTTTCAGCAAAAATTCTGCTTTAAATACGGGCTACTTGTAGTTGTCCAACAACCGATCAAGGGCGGTTTCCTGATGTTTTCTGGTTTGGGTATCGTCGAGCATGGTATAGTAAAGATGAAATCCCAACAAAAGTGAATACAAATCAAAGGCAAATTGGTCATAATCAATATCTTCCCTGAAATCACCGGTGCGGACGGCGGATTGAGCGATGCGCCGCAGGCTATCGATCCATTCATTTTGTTGCTGCAGCAGAACCTTTTTCACTTTTCCGGGCCGATCGCTAAAATCTGTGCTGGCCGAAACAAAAATGCAGCCTCCCTTCAATTCAGCTGTCCAATTGATCCAATTGTCAACCAGTGCCTTGATTCTCGGGATTCCGGCTTCAGCGATTAAGGCCGGAATGATGACACCTTCTGAAAAAAGCTGGGCCGCGTAATTCAGTATTTCAACCTGCAGATTCTCTTTGGACTGAAAATGAGCAAACAACCCGCTTTTGGACATATTGGTTGCTTTGGCAAGGGCACCAATCGTTACGGATTCAAGGCCCAACTGGCTGGCCATGTCGAGACCGGCTTCCAGAATACTGAGTTTGGTATCTTTTCCTTTTGTCATGGAAATAAAATAGTACGATCGTTCGTTCTTGTCAAGAAAAAAATGCATTATCCGGTAAAATATTTTACTGGGCGGCAGACCGATTGATATTAAACATGGTGAAGCGATTGACTCATCAGCCTTTGGCTGATTGGAACTGACGGCTTCATGGCAACAAAAAATGTCGTGTTGCACTTGACCTATACCAAGATACAATTATTGTAATTTATAGACAGCATATTATGAATGAGATTAATGTTAGACAATGAGCAAAAGCTATAGGCGCACCTATTGATACCATCCGCTGCAACGAGTGGTTAAAATTGTTGAATTAAAAGAAACGTTAAAAAGCAGCAGGGCTTAGTCAACCATTAACTTGAAAAAGAAGTATGGAATCTCAATCAAATTCACTAAATATGACGAGTTTCGACCTTTTTAAAAGCCGATTGTGCCGTGATATCAGAAATGAACTGTCGGAAAGCCTCATTATGGCTATTCATAGCGGAGATATTGGACCATCACGTGCTGTCGCAGAGAAATATCTGTCTAAAGAAACCGAACCATTTATTAATAGCTATATAAATAATCGTTTAACACGTTATGAGGCAATTATTTCTCAGATCCAATCAGCCAATATACAGATCCACGAAACATATATCATTGCCCTCTTGTTATGGGATCAGGAGTTGTTTTTTGAATTCCACGAATGGCTTGAGCAAAAATGGCTCAACAGCAAAGGAGCTGAAAAAATTAAATCGCAAGCATTGATTCGTGCAGCATGCACGTATATCCATCTCGAACATGGTAGAAATGAGGGGGCAAAAAAAACAGCCTCAAAGGCTATGGCAAATTTAATTCGCCACAAGGAGTTAGTTCCCGCTTTTTTTAACGTTGAGTTGTTAGTTGCCAAACTTAAAGCGCTTGATCCAGTTCCTCCGAAACTGGGCGCAACCGAGTTTATAGCAAAAATTGCGACCAATTGAAGGGAATTTAGGGTTTGCCTTCCGGAAAAAAGAAGAAATGAGGGATGCATGAAAGAAAGCCCCATGATATGTTTCTGTTTTAATTACACAGAAGCTGACATCGTAAAAGATGTTGAGGAAAACGGTATAAGCCTTATCATGGGAAAGATCAAGACCGCAAAGCAATCTGGCCAGTGCCAATGCATTAGCAAAAACCCTCAAGGTAAGTGATGTTTACCTGATGTCCGTCGGGTGGCGGATAGAGCTGAATGTCAGTTTCATTCTTAATAACTCCTTGTTATATTTACAAAAGTTGCTCGGTTCTACCATAAAATTGCCCCTGACATACCTCGCACACAACATATGCCGAGTCACATCCAGCTGAAGTTTCGTTATTTTTTCGACAGTTATCCTTCTTACCCTGTCAATTATCAAGACAATTGAACGTTCTCCCCAGAAATTTAGCATTTTCCAGGGGCCCATTAAACTTTCAAATAATTGATATGATTGATCTTTTATGTTTCAACAAGC
>CP070768.1:1016402-1021839 GCA_020345745.1 Desulfobacterales bacterium | reverse complement strand
ACACCCCAATTTCTGGGAATAGAAAGGTTTATCATAGGTTGGCCGAGTTTATCCTCGCCGTCGATATCTTCAACAAGATCGGTCTGGTTTATAATATCTACCAGGTGGACAAACTCAGTCACTCCCCAAAACACTTTTCCGATACCAACGCGTAGTTCCCATAGATCATTGAGCCACAGGTAGTTCAACTCACGGATATCAAAATGAGTTCTTTCGGAGTCAGCGCTGCCGATCCTTGCAAAGGGGACAAAGATGAAGCTGGAGCCGTTCTCCCATTCGTAGTAATATTCTGGCTGTATGGCAAGTGATGCATTATTCTTCTTTTGGCCAGGATATAAGGGATCGTATAGGAAAAACCTGCCTTCTGCTGCCACGTATCCAGAAAAATCATGGGCCGGAGCCAGAGATGCGCTCGCTATACATTGGATGAATGCAAAGGCCGCCATCGATAATAATGTTTTTAGCTTTCTATCCTGGCCAAATATCAACAATATTTTATTTAATGTTATTATCATGCCATCTTCTTCTGGTTCCTGATACCTGCTTTCTTACCTTGCCCTCTTAAGGCTGTTTTTGTTGAAATTGCGGTCTTTAAGCCCGGTGCGAAACTTGTAGTTCGAAAAAACAAGCTGAGTGCTTTTACCCGTTTGGTGATTGATCATGTTCATCTCATCTGGCCGCCAATACTTGTCCAGATACTTTTTGTAACCTGTGAAGGTGAGAGTCTTTAAATGTGAGTTCTTTCGGTCAAAATAGTTTACCTGCAATTTTCGATACTCTTTCCTGTCTATCCAGGTCACCTGTCGGATATATCCAGAATTCTTTTTATCAACCGGGTAAAATTCGATAACGAAACATTGCTGGCCATCATAAACTTCATCGCGGATCCATTTGTAGGTGTATTTCTCCACTTCCTGACTGGAAATGTCTTCATAGGCGAACTCACTGCCCATAAAGGAACCCGATTTGTTACGCGAGCTAATCCGTTTCACCCGCTTTAAAGCTGGCAGGTAAAGCCACTGGTCGTCATCGCCTTGTTTGTGAGTAAAATTTAAAAAGGCGGTTCCCTTCACATCTCTGGGCTTATCGAAAATGGTCAAGCTTTTATCACCATCCCCTTCAACTTCAAGCGTCCTGACACGAATTTCGCGGATGCTTTCCTGTCCATGCTTATTCTTCAGAACCATGAGCATATCAGCGGTGGAATTTTCGAATCCTGTATCACGCCTGTCTGCCTCTTTTGCTATGGCCAGCCCTTTTTCTTCAGGCGTCGTGGCTGTCGCCATTAATGGTAACAGGAGCGAAAACACTATCATGCCGGTCAATAAGAGTTTCATCAGTTTTTTTATCGGTTTCATATGTTTTACCCTCAATTTTCATTAGTAAGGTTGGCAAGAACAAAAAGTCCAAAATTAATGCAAGTAATATAGTTATAGCCGAAAGCAGCCCCATGTCAGCATTCATACTATACCCGGAAAATGTGAGAACCAAAAAGCCAGCCACCAGCGCCAGTGTTGTGATCCACATGGCCGTGCCCACGGTATGGAAGGCATACCGCACAGCATCGGACGGATTCATTTGGTGCTCGCGTCTGGC
Source organism: Desulfobacterales bacterium (assembly GCA_020345745.1). GTDB lineage: Bacteria > Desulfobacterota > Desulfobacteria > Desulfobacterales > UBA11574. The sequence continues at coordinate 1,020,243 of CP070768.1, read as the reverse complement.
GCGAAGGTACTTGCTCATAAAGTGTACGGTGTCATCCACCACGATGCCGAGGGTCATCGCCACTATTACCGACAATCCTAACCCAACTTGTCCAGAAATCAGGCCCCATACCCCAAAGGCCATAAAGGCCGGCGTAAGGTTGGGTATCAGACTGAGAACACCTAACTTGAAGCTGCGCAACGCAAATATCATGATAATTGAAATCAACACCAGGGCCCCAAAAGAGGCCCCCAGCATGCTATTAATATTGCGCTCGGACAGGTGCGCCCATATAACCGACAGGCCAGAGCCATAGGTGAACATACTCTCTGGTGCATTCGCCTTCAACCAGGCACGCGCTGTTTCTTCCATTTTACGCAGTTCTCTGGTGGTCGTGTCCTTTAAGGTTACAATCATTCGGGTAGCCGACTTGTCGACGTTGATCTGATTGTTAAGATCAAGGCCAAAGGGGAGCGACATCTCATACAAAAGCAAGTACTGTGCCGCCAAAACACGCTGTTTGGGGATTCGGTAGTAGGATTCATCATCTGCATGCATGTTTTTGTTCAGACGCTTCATGGTATCGGTGATCGTATTCACGTTAACCACCTTAGGCTGTTTTTGATACCAGTCGGCAAACTTTTCTACCGTAAGAAGATAATCAGGGTTGTTAATTCCACCGGTTTCACCGGATTCCAGAGAGTATTCTATGACATGAAACCCTGTCAGGTTTTTTTCTGCGAAATCGGTGGCCCGGCGGATATCGTAACTTTTGTCGAAGTATTTGATCCAATCATCGTTGAGCTCAATTCGAAGCGTCCCGGCGGTCAGTGCTGCGATGACAACCAGGGCTCCCCAGAACACTAAATTGCGCCTGTTGATCACGAAATTCGCCAATCGGTCGCAACCGGGACAAACGGCTTCATCCACTTTTGGTTTTACCCGCACAGGAATGACGGCCATCAGCGCTGGAAGAAATAAAACCGAGTATACAAATGCCGCCGTGACCCCCATGGCCACTATGTTGCCCAGGTCGCGAAATGGCGGAGCGTCGGAAAAGTTCATGGTCAGAAAGCCGATCACGGTTGTGATGCTGGTAAGGAACACTGGTTGGAGGTTGACTCTGACAGACTCGGCAATGGCCTCATGTTTCGATTTGCCCTGACGCATTTGCTGGAATATCGTCGTCAGGACATGTACGCTATCGGCTACGGCAAGGGTGAGGATAATCGTTGGAGCGCTGGAGGATGCAGCGGTAATAATAATTCGTAGCCATCCTGCTAGTCCCATCCCGGTAGCCATGGAAATCAGAATAATGATGAGTGTAGTAACCGTTCCTGAAAAAGAACGCAAAGCAAGCCCAACGATAACGATCAACGTCAGAAGCATCAACGGAACCAGTGTCGTCATGTCCTTCAGGCCAGCCTCGCCAAAAGCGTTATCCATCATGACTCCGCCGGCAAGATAAAGGTCGATGCCGGGAAACTTCTTGCGGAAGCTGTCTGCCAGCTTGCGGGCGAAGGCGGCGACCTCCGGTACTTCATTTAACGATTTGCCAGGTGCAAGAGTAGTGACGTTGACTCCGGTCACATGCCCGGCAGGGGAAATCAGTCTGTTTACCAGCAAAGGCTCGGAAAGAGCTATTTGCCTGATTCGCTCAAGATCTGTATCCGCCAGACTGCCGGCGTTCTGAATCAGATCTTCGACGATCAACTCGTCTTCTTCCGCTCGGGTATGCTGGAAATTGGTGACGGAATTCACGCGGCTGGAATACGGCATTTTCCATGAGAGCTCGGTTAACTCCTCAACAACCGCAAGCGTTTTTCGCGAAAAAATATTGCCGTCTTTTGGAGCAATGACGAAAAGAACGTTGTCGGTTTTATTGTAGGTATTCTCCAGGGCTTCCAGGGCCTTGAGCTGCGGGTTTTCTTTGCTGAAAAATACGCGCGTATCGTTGTTGAATGTTAAAAACCGCATGCCGGTGGCTGCAACCGCCACAATCAGAAGGGTGGCGACAATAATCCACCAGCGTTGCCGTACTACCAGCAGTCCGAACATTTTTTCAAGCTTGCCCATTTCAATCCATCCTTAAAACTATTTTACCTTTAGGTTAAAAAGACCAAAATTTTTCATGAAATATCGGTGGAAGGCTTTATGGCCTCAATATATGCCGAAACAACGTAGTCCCCGGCATTTTGGCCCGGAGCCCACGCTCGAATAAGTTCACGGCTTTCATCCTTAGGTGTAATTTTGATATTCTGAAAACCGATTTCTTTAAGCATTTTCTCAGTATCGGCAATGGTTGCTGCACCTCCAACACAGGCAGATACCAGCGCCAGGTTCGTCTGCACTTCTTTGGGGAGAGGCACTGTAGCCAAAATATCCGATATGGCCAAGCGTCCCCCTGGCTTGAGCACCCGAAAGGCATCGCCGTATACTTTTGGCTTATCAGGCGAAAGGTTAATCACACAATTGGACATGATCACATCGGCACTGTTATCTGCAATGGGAAGGTGCTCAATTTCACCCAAACGGAACTCAACATTACTTGCCCCTGTTTTTTCAATGTTCTTTCTGGCTTTCGTAACCATCTCCGCTGTCATGTCCACACCGATGACATGTCCGGTTTCACCTACCTTCTTAGATGCCAAGAAACAGTCAAGACCACCGCCGCTTCCCAGATCAACAACCGTCTCTCCGGCTTTCAGCGTAGCAATGGCCACAGGATTGCCGCAACCAAGGCCCAGGTTGGCACCTTCCGGAACACTGTCCAAATCTTTTTTTGAATAACCCATTACCGAGGACATTTGCTCAAGAGCAAATTCCTGTTCACCGCATCCGCAGAAAGCCGTCTGCATAGTATCAGCGGAAATGTCTGAAGGGCTGCAGCAGGATGCTGCCTGGTTTGTTTTTAACGTAACTGCTCCAGCTTTGGCTACTTTCCCATAGCTCTCTCGAACCGCTTGCCGAATTTCTTCTTTACTTCTGGTTTTCACTTTTTCCTCCGTATATGACCAATATTGTTATGTTTGCATGCGCTTATATGCATGTTTATGGTTAAAAAAAATCGCCTAACGTTTACAGCTCGCATGAAGGACAGCATTCGGCCATGCACTTTTTTATTTTTTCCGTAATATTTACCATCTTGTCGAGAAAGACCTGGCTGTTGATTTCATAAAACATGTGTCGAGTTTCCTTTTCACCTTTCAAAATTCCGACCTCGTGCATAAGGTTCAAATGCCTTGATATAACCGACCGGTCCTGGGGGAGATGCTCGGCAATAGTTCCGATATCTGCGCGCCCGTTAAGCATAATGAACTTTAAAATCTGAACTCGAACCGGTTCACTTAGGGTTTTAAAAAATTTTGAATCCAAAACATCAACCAGTTCTTCTGCGATTTTCATTTGCTTGTGGGTTAGTGTTGTGTCCATAGTCATACATTAATGCACACAATTGCACATGTCAAGAAAAAAATTATTCCACGCTTCGAAAAATTATTCTCAACTATTGATTTTTGGTATCTGTTAACGTTCTTTTTCTTTCCTCATATTCCTCCTTGTCGATCTGGCCGAGAGCGTACCGTTTTTCGAGTATATCCGTTGCAGTATCCGAAGCGCTGATATGGTGTATATTACTGATTAAATACCATACTGTTTTACAAGATATGAGTTTAAGGCCTTTATAAATGGTTCCAACGCTACTTCACTGAGTTTATCTTTATATGCCCAATATGGTTGTGCTACCCCCCAAAATTTAAATAAATCTCCATGTTCTTTTTCTAATTCCGTTAAATTTATAAACCATTTTGTATATTCTTCTGTATCATTCATTTCTTTAAGTTCATCATCATCAGCACAAATT
>CP070768.1:1013644-1016302 GCA_020345745.1 Desulfobacterales bacterium | reverse complement strand
TTTGGTTTTTACTTTCACGGGTGATTTTTCCTTCGGAGGTGCTTGTGTAGCGATATTCTTTTTTTTATTATTGGGACTGATATGTAAGTCAGTCTCTAAACACAAATCTAAAATCGTAGAGGCCTTAACAAGAATAGATATGCTGAAGACTATAAAGAACTTGCCATTTATCAAAGACAAAGAGGTCGTATCTGAAGAAGAGGTGGTATCTGAAGAAAATGTAGAAAAACGAACACGCATTCTTAAACGCCTTGGGATCTCATGACGAAGAGCTTTCCTCGAAACACAGCGATATCTGTAGCAAGTCTGAAGAACGAATCGTACAAGGATCACTGTAGTCGTAGCTGTCGTCTTTTCTTATTCACGCACATATAGCATATTCAATAAGATGAGTTTTTTCTGTTTCCGGTGCAAAATGGGCACCAGTGGCCCCTCCTTTTATTGCCGGTTTTGTCTATCATATATGACCCTTCGCACATTGCCACTTTAATTTTAAATATCTAAGGGACCGAACAAATAACGGTTAATTGAATCGGATGGGAATATAGAACTACGTATCCTTATCGTTACTTTCCCGTATTCTCTATCAGTTTCGACTATCAAATGAAATCTTTAATCTGGGGTCCAATCTAAGCAACCGAATCAGAATATTTTAAATTACGATTTATTCACACCTTCATATGCTAATATAATATTCAAACTATCTTACGATTCAAATTTTATAAAATATTTGGAATCAGATTTGTCCAAGAACGATTTTTGAACGAGTAATTATATTAGTCATTGAAAAGAATCCTCCTTATAGGGCATCGTTATGTCACCACAACAAAAACGATGACACCCCAAAAAGGAGGATTGGTAAATGGTACGACATGCAAGCCTTTTCAGTCAACTGGTTACATTGTTCGATCGGCAAAAGTTTTATCAATTGGTATTCAGGCATCAAACTGAGCGTTATGCGAAAAAATATAGTTCGTGGGATCATTTCGTAGCCATGTTGTTCTGTCAATTAGCACAAGCTAAGAGCCTCAGAGAGATTTGTGGCGGCCTTGCCTGTTGCATGGGAAAACTGCGTCATTTGGGAATGAGAAACGCCCCAAACAGATCGACGCTGTCGTATGCCAATGCCCATCGATCTTGGCATATGTTCCAAGATTTATTTTACGACACTCTCGATTTTTGTAAACAAGCGGCACCCGGCAAACATAGATTCCGTTTCAAGAATAAACTGTTATCTCTGGATAGTAGCACTATATCACTGTGTTTATCCCTTTTTCCTTGGGCCAAATTCCGTCGAACCAAAGGAGCGGTGAAACTCCATTTGCTTTTAGACCATGATGGATACTTGCCTACCTATGCCCTGATTTCCAATGCAAGTCGGCATGACGTCACTTATGCTCGAAGAATTCCATTGGCTCATGGCTCTATTGTGGCCATGGACCGTGGCTATAACGATTACAAATTGTTCGCCGATTGGACCGAAAACGGCATTTATTTTGTAACCCGGCTAAAGGACAATGCAGATTATATCGTAATCGCTGAGCAAGCGGTTCCAGAAAATCGAAATATTCTGGCAGATCAATCCATTGTATTTGCAGGCTACACTGCTAAGAAAAACTGTCCGCATGTTCTACGCCGAGTAGTGGTTTGGGATAAAGAAAACAGCAGAGAAATCGTCCTGCTCACCAACCACCTGGATTTTGGTGCCAGCACCATTTCGGCAATTTATAAAGACCGCTGGCAGATTGAGCTTTTTTTCAAGGCCCTTAAACAAAACTTGAAAGTCAAAACATTTGTCGGTACCAGTGAAAATGCCCTATATATCCAGATTTGGACAGCACTGATTGCAATGCTGCTCATCAAGTACCTACAGTTCAAATCAAAATTTCAGTGGTCCTTATCGAATCTTGTGGCGTTTCTGCGATGGAATCTTTTTACTTACAGGAACTTATGGGACTGGATTGATCGTCCATTTGATGTTTTACCCATCGTTCCCAAGTCTGTCCAATACCCACTTCCTTTGATCGGAGTTGGACAGCATTTACTAGTAACAAATACAACCTGAACCATAGAAGACCAATTTTATTGTGTAACTAACTGTTTTTATTATACTGAAACTCGAAAATCCAAATTATCCTAGACAGCAATGATGTGATATATTAGATGTCAGAGTAGAAAAGCATGTTAATTTCTTTTTTCTAGGTGCATCTGTTTTCTTATATGTGATATATCAGATATCAGGGGGGCAAATGGGAAATTCCGGATATCCGGACCGGGCCTGGAGTTACCATAGGGACGATTGCATGCGACTACGCCGTCGTATCCACTGCAGCCGGATGTGCGAAACGGTTCTCCACCGTCTATGATACTGTTTAGATCGCTTTCGGGCAGGTTATAATTATCTATCTGGTGTGCTTCATTGTATGTGAATCGATCGCTCCGGCTGAGTGCTTCATCAATCAAATATCTGGCCAGTTGAATGCGGCGGTATTGATCCATGGGAGGCGGCTGGTGGTTGTTCATGGCCGATCCTTCTTCGGGAAAATAAGAAAATAAATGAGTTCTGCCACTCATATCTCTTGTTTTCTGAATGGCTTCGCACATTTCCTTTTCCGTTTCTCCCATGCCGACAACAAAATGGGCTCCGGCATAGCCCTT
>CP070768.1:997280-1013544 GCA_020345745.1 Desulfobacterales bacterium | reverse complement strand
GCAGAATACTGGTTTTCAGTATAACCTTGATCATTGGCGTAAACATCACCGAAATACTTTGGCAAAACATCAAGGGTTACCTCTACCGCGCGACGCGCATCAGAAACATCCTCTGCACCAAAAACGATTAAATTACCGTGGCCTGCCTGACCTTTTGTATCCCGTGGCATTTCAACACGTATAATTTCTGTATTTGTGGCCTTAACCGCCTCATCCGCAGACATCAGTTGAGGTCCCGCACCAACACGCCCACCAATGATACCAATAGATTTGAATTTTTTATCAAATTCCAGCAGCTCGTGAATGGCGGGATCCAGGTTGGCAATAACGATTCCCATTGTGTCTCCCATGCTTACACCCACGAATTCGGTTACTTGCGCTAGGCCGGCTGAAACGGCAAAATCATTCGCGTTTTCCGCAGGATTGTTCTTGTTTGGTACCGGGGGGGTCGCCTTACCAGTAGAAGGGGCACCCACCCGCTTCATTACTTCTTTTAGGACTTTATCGATTAATTGTTCTTCCATCGGGTAATTCCTCCTGGTTTTGTCCGATTAATCTATGAATGGTACTAAAACCTCTATTTAGCCGAAGGTTTTTTGGGCAGAATCATTTCAACATCCTGATGAGGCCTGGGGATGACGTGTACGGATATTATTTCACCCACCTTCTCAGCTGCCGCTGCCCCTGCATCGGTGGCTGCCTTGACTGCCCCTACATCACCTCGGACCATAGTGGTCACAAGGCCGGCTCCGATTTGTTTTTGTCCGATTAGAACCACGTTGGCTGCCTTAACCATTGCATCCGATGCTTCAATGTTGGCGACCAGGCCTTTTGTTTCGATCATTCCTAAAGCTTCTTTAACCATTTGAACATCCTCCTGTTTTATAATCGTGGAACATTAGGGTGTCGTGAGCCCTGAGTGGGCCCCCAACACCCAAGTTGCTTTTGTCCATTCAGCTACTCTTCGGCGGCTTCTGGAGCGGCTTCTTTTTTCTTAAATAAATCGGGCAATTTAGCGGATAATATGCCGGCAAAATTTCCGATTAGCATACAGACACATGTATTCAATAAAGTTAGCCAAATATCACCCTTATGAGCCCCGAGATTCCCAAAAAATACGGCAGCGCCCACAAATTGTCCTGGGATTGCTGCAAGAATAGGTATGTTCCCCTCAATGGTCATGGTAAAGCAGAAAACCCCGATCCAGGCTGAAAGGAGCAACATGTTTCCACCGCCGAATTTCAACCACAGCCAAAAGAAAATAGCTCCTTGCAACATACCTGCAATATTGGCTGCAATAGATTTTGGAAGGGCCGCTTTGTCCCCTCCGGCATAATAGAAACTTGCCCAGGCGGCATACCCAACCCAAGCCATCAGCCAAGGTACCATGACGGTGATTTGAAACCAAAGTGCGCACAAAATACCGATTGATATTGACACCGGAAGTAACGCCATTATTTCACCTCCTTTTTAAATTCCTGTCCCAATGCGTCTGCGGCCCAGATTGCCGCCTCTACCATGCTCGCTGTTACGGGAAACCAGGTTGAGTGAATGGTTTCGCCCTCTGCCGTTGTCGCTTCAGCCACTTGTCGAATCTCTTCCTGTGTTGGGTTTGGAAGCCCTAAATCCTCCAAACAAATAGGTAATCCTACGCTGAAGCAAAAATCTAACACCTCGTGAATGTCTTCTAACGGGCGTCCCTCCAATACAAGCTGGGTAAGTGTCCCAAATGCCACTTTTTGGCCGTGCAGCTTACCGTGCGATGCTTCCAGAACTGTAAAGCCATTGTGCACTGAATGGGAACCGGCAAGACCACCGCTTTCAAAACCCAAACCGCTGAGCAACGTGTTGGCTTCCACAATTGCCTCAACAGATGGTGTTACTGCCTTTCTCTCGACAGCGAGCTTGGCTTGAAGGCCATGCTCCAAAAGCGTATCGTAACAGAGACGAGCTAAAGCAATAGCAGAAAGGGTAGGAGGAGTTGCACCAGTTAAAGCATTGGGTTTGCAACTCTTAGCACACGTATCCGCTTCCCAGAAAGTCGCCAGGGCGTCGCCCATACCCGATACCAAATAATTCACCGGTGCTTGTGCTACTACACCCGTATCAACCAATACACAATCCGGGTTTGTGGGTAATACCAGGTATCTTGAAAAAACTCCGTCATCCGTGTAAATAACAGACAAGGCAGAGCAGGGGGCATCTGTAGCCGCGATCGTGGGAACAACAATCACCGGAACTTTCATTTCATATGCTACCGCCTTTCCGGTATCGATTACCTTGCCGCCTCCGGCGCAGATGACAAGATCCGCCCCGTTGGCTTTGCCGACTTCTACCAACCGATTGATTTCATTGTCAGAGGACTCCCCCATAAATTCTTCCTGATGACAACCAATCTCATTTTCCCCAAGACTGGCTTGAATTGCCTGGCTACAAAAAGACAAGGCTCTCTTTCCTCCAGTCAGCAGGGCTTTAGACCCCATATTAGCGGCGTGGGTACCGATTTCATTGATGGCGTCGACCCCTTGAATATACCGCCCAGGTGCAAGCAACATCCGACTCATTTTATACCTCCTTTGTGGTAGATGATTTGAAGTTTAGCGTCCTTATATGACCCTTCATAAAAATCCATACTAATTCGGATGGTTATGAATATAATATGGCAACGATTTTATATGCACTATACACGCGAAATATTTTCGCTATTAATAACAATGGTAGTATATTATTGCCGTTTATTCCGTTCGTTGGCGGACGGAGTACCAAGAATCGTTATGAAAATTTCGCTAAAATTTTTTCGTAAAAAATGAGGGTTATTATAGAAGTTAAACTGAACCGAGAGATGTCCGCAGAAGCGGATTAGAACAGATCCTGGCAAGGATAACAATCCCGCAAAAAGGTGAAAAATACTCCCCAATTGGAGGGAATTTCGGGGGGGATGAGGGGTGTATGGGATCTGATTATTTGGATTTTGGCGTCAGCGAATTACGAGTTTTTTTTAGATCTTCATTTGTTCACGTTCAAGGAAGATCTAACCGTATCGTGTCAAAAAAAAGCTCCCTCAAGCAAGCTTCGGGGTATCAAAGCGAAATTGCGCCGCAGGTAACCCGTCTTCGCTCTCTCTAGCTCCGACGCTGTTCACTTTGCCTTTCATTCCTACAGCCCCGCTGAAGCGGGATCACTACTTTTCTTCGATAAACTTCAGGGTATTCTGGGAAGGCGAATAAACAAAGTTAACTTACCAATCTCCTTTTCCTGGCTTCCGCAGTGGCTTCAACACGATTCTTTACCCTGAACTTTTTAAAAATGTTCTTTACATGACTTTTCACGGTTTCGGTGCTAATGCAAAGCATATCAGCGATTTCTTTATTACCTTTTCCTTCAGCAATGAGCTGCAAAACCTCTTTTTCTCTCTGAGTAAGGTGAGCGTGTAGTTTTTTTTGTTCCTCCTGATCGATATTCGTATATCCGAAGGCCAAATTGACAAGAAAAGGGGATATCACCGGTTTTTCAAACCAAATCGACTTGACGATTTTTACCAGTTCATTAATCCCTACGCACTTTAACACATAACCGTCAGCCCCTGCCTCCATCGCCTTCTGAATATAATTTTCATCGTTATAAGTGGATAAAACAATGAGTTTCATTTGGGGAAACGATTTGCGCAAAATCCGAATGACACCGATACCCGACAACCTCGGCATATCCACATCGATTAGAGAAACATCAGGTTGGTATTCTTGTATCTTTTCAACAGCGCTATAACCATCCTCGGCTTCTCCTATGAATTCGATATCTTCTTTGTGGTTAAGGCTTAATCTCAAACCGGTCCGCAGTAACGGATGGTCATCTGCCAGAAAAACCCGGATTGATTCTTTTGTTTTCATGATCTTCTATTCCCTAGAATCATCAATAGTTTCATTTTTTTATTGACTGAAGTTTGTTGGCAGGATGAAATTGAAGCGACACCCATTGATCTTTTCTCCGTCATCGTCATAAAGGGGTGAGTTTGTCCAAATGAGACCTTCGTGAGTCTCAACAACCAGTTTGCAAAAAGCTAAACCTAATCCCAGACCTCTTTTCCCTCTGTTGGGTTGGGGATTATTGGTAAAAAATTTTTCAAAGATATTTTTTTGGTAATACTTCGGTATTCCTGGTCCATGGTCTGTAATAGTTGCCAGAGCGTATTGCTGATCCCTTTTGAGTTGACCAAGGATATCAGAGCTGATTATTGCGCCGGCTTTTTTCCCATCATTTTCTTTTACCAGTATCGAAGATACATCGATTCGACCACCCTCTGGGCTGAACTTAATGGCATTGTCCAAGATATTAATGATCGTTCGCATGAGGCGATTCTGGTCCCCATTGAGCATTAAAGGTGTTGGAGCTGGCTCATAATTCACAAAAATCTGTTTTTCTAGAGCCAAAAGTTTTAGCTGATCGATGCTGTCTTGAAGAGTTTGATTCATGTCGATAGGAAGTTTGCGGAGCAGAAACTGTCCGTTCTCATTTCGATAAATATCCAGAAAGTCTGTCACCATTCCCAATAGTTGATTGCTGGTGGTTAAAGCTAAATTCATGATTTCCATCTGGCTCCGTTTAAGTTGGCCTAAAGTACCGTCCACCATGAGCTCTATCGCTTTTTGAATCGAAAGTATTGGATTTCCCATATCATGGGTCAACATTCCGATGAGGTCATTTTTCATGCGTTCGGTCTTTTTTTCTTCAGAAATATCTCTGAGTACGGCTACATAACCTGGATTTTTATTACTGTCAGTTTTGAAACTTGAGAGGGACATTTGAACCGGGAAGTACTGTTTGTCAGCGTTGACAGCAGTCAATTCGGCTCGCCCGTTTCCTTTCAAACTCAATTCCATCTGTTTTTGATAGGCCTTGATGGATGCCGAATCTGAAAAGAGGGAAAATATGGATTGGCCAATCAATTTTTTCTTCTCATGGCCAAACATATTAGTACAAGCATCATTGACCATTGATATAGAGGTATCCGGATTGATTGAGATAATACCGTCCGAAACACTGTTGATAAGTTTATCGAGGTAATGCTGAGAATACTCAAAGGATAAGTATTTTTTCAGTGCCAACTCGCTGATTGTCAAGGTTACAACTTCCATTAGATTCACGATGCTCTCGAAGCGTTCCGCGCTCATCAGTGGAATTTTTTCGAATTCGCTCAAATAGCCCTCGATATTGCTGACACCGATAGAACGAGCGCGTTCAGAGACAGTGCTGGTTGGAATTGGCTCATCCAGAACCTGACCACATAAAACAGTAGCTAGATGGTATTCCTTCACAATAATTGGCGATGCGCTGTCTAATAATCCGGCATTTAAACATTTATAGATAAAACGTTTTTTTAACTTAGCAGACTGCCGTCCTCCGTAACTGTCACTTTCGTGGCATTTTTGTCTCCCTAATTTTGAAGAACGACAGTAATTTCGGCAGAGAGCTGAAAAATTGTGTGGTTGTGTAATGGGTTGACCGTCTACATCTGCGATAATAGATGCAACGCCCGTAACTTCAGTGAATACTCTAAGAATATCGTCTAATTTCTCTTTTTTAATCAAATCTAATAGGTGGATTGATTGCTTCATACATCCTCTCCTCTACCATGGTTATAAAGCAGCCAAAGATATAATTTTTTTATGAAACTGAAACTTTAATGAACTCATTCGGTTGAATTCTTTTTTTCAAGTTCTTTATAAGATAGGATGTTAACCATTTTCTCTGATGTTGGATATTTTTCACAAATATTTTCAAGATTATCCTTTTTGGCAGGCAGGTGCTTAGAATTATAGAACCGCAATCGCAATTCCAATTACTTCCATTCATATAGAAAAAATCTCCATTGAGCAAGTAAGATTTTGAAATGGTAATCTTTTGATATTTTGTCTGGAAGTCAGGGATAATTTTAGTTCGGTATTCATACCGGTGGTTATTACTGAAGGTTGTTATATTTATTACACTTAAGAATTTGTGAATTCTTACTTGATTCTTAAGCAGCTCGGGCGCATTCAAGGTAAAGCGTATGTCAAATCAATTTGTTTTTCAAAGCATTATGGGTCTCCCTCAATACATCTTGAACCACATATTGAAAATTCAACCGCATTTAATCGCTGCAATAAACGCACTATCAGAACTAAAATAGGAAGTTCAATAAGTACGCCGATAATTATGGCCACCTGGATTAGCGGTTGATTCGGGAATAGACCGAAGGCGACGGCCAGGCTCAGCGGAGAGTTCCTGGCAGCCGCTGTACAGGTCAGCAACGCGTACTCTTTATAAGCAAGATGAAAGCATTGGCTGACGAATCTTGTTAAAACAAACGACACAGAAAAAAAACAACCAGCGGGACAAATACTATAGAGAGTGGTCCGATATTGTCTAGGATCGTAAAAGTTTGTCCGGCGAACATGGTTAAAAGTACCATCGTCAAGGTGGCTGACTGAAGCGGAGACAGGATCTTTTCGATAAAGTCTCTTGCCCAGTCGGCATCCTTTAGTTTGCGCAAAAATAACCGCGTAAGACCAGCGCAGATAAACGGCAATAGGATAAAAATAAGCATAGTTTCAATCAATGCACGGAATTGAAAAGAGACAATTTCCCCTGCAAACAATATAAGATAGACGGGGATCAGCACCACTTGTAAGATTAAATTTGTAGGCAGCAAGGCCAGAGCCAGGGGAACATCGCCTCCGGCCATTAAGGTGAACACCAGAAACCAGTCCGTACAGGGGGTAACTAGGTATAGGATAAATCCCACATAAATTGGAGGATAGCTAGATAGAAAAAGGGCGGCCAAACCCCATGCCATCAAAGGAATTATAACAAAATTGACAAACCAGGCAATACCAAAGAATCGCCAATTCCTATAGGCCTTCCAGATTTTTTGATGCGGAACCCCCAACATCACACTGTAAACCAGCACAATGATGATCACATATAGAATGGCATCGGAATAATGGGCGAATTCTGGAAAGATCGTTCCAAGAAAAATCCCTAAAAAAACACTGGAAATAAGGATAAACGGTTGAAGTTTATCGAGATGACACAAGCCCTCTTCTCTCGACATTGCAATTCCCTCCAAGTTTTTACGTTCAGATAAAATATAAAGCCTGTAAATTTAATTTGAAACACCTTTTTTCAGATGCAACTTGGCTATTTGAGGAGGTCATCTCATTGCAATAAATAAGTGCTGGCGCTGTATTATCGTATATCCTTCCAAACTTAGTTTTCTGATCTTTAGTATTAGTTTTGGTTGCTCATGGGTCCGTAAATTGGCTTTTTTGAAATGCTGAGATGACCTTCTCCAATGCTAATAATAGCACGATTGATTATTTGAACATAAGACTCTCCTGTTAGCCCCTTTTCACGCTTTAAAACTTTCTGTGCTTTTGGGGTCAACATTAGTAGAGTCTGTTTGTTACCCTCCGCCAACTTCCTTTTACGCCAGCGCTTCTGCCTTTTTCTGTCAGCTTTTCGTCTTTCTTCTATTGTCGCCACATGTCACCTTTTTTTGTTATATATTAACGTTTATTTATAACATTTTGGAAGAATCTATATCAGAGCCTTATAAAAAATGCAACCCTAATATTGCGAAATAAAAAGAGTGCCAAAATAAAGGTTTTGAGGGTTTTATAATGGCATTTTTTATTCTGGTAATATTTGCCAAATTGGAAGTACCCTGAATAGCTGGAAATGAACCAATTAATAGAATGTCCGATATTTATCTTTCTTGAGCTATACAAACAGAATAAGATTCCTTAAGAATCTCGATGGGGTGAAACACCTTGTAAGGCGTTAGTTGATTAAATTGCATACGGCAGCTCAGACAGTCGGTAATTAGCTTTTCAGGATGTATCTCTTTAATTTTGGCAATCAGTCGTCTTCCCATTTTAATGGAAGTCGAATGGAATCCTTGTTTGAGTCCCATTATTCCTGCCATCCCGCAGCAGTAAAACGCGTCTCCGATTGTTTCAATTGAAAACTCCGGTATTAAACCCAGAATATTTTGGTACGGCCGACCGATCTCTTGTTCTCTCAAATGGCAGGGTGGATAGTAAGCGGCGCGTTCGGGTATTGGGCCGAATGCTTTTTTCAGCTCGCCCGTCTCGTTGAGTTTTACCAAGTATTCTCCCAGGTCATAGGTGTTTTCCGCTACCATAATTCGTTTTCGCGCACTGATGGAAGAAAAGTACCCCTCATCTTTTAGTAGGCCTGGATACAGTGATTTTTTAAGCCATACAAAAGCGTCTTTATCCGGATTGCTTGTTCGGATGCCTTTTGGAATTTTCAAATAGAACTCATCGGCCCCCACAGCAGCCTGATACTCTGAAGAATAATAGGCACCCTCCTTTAGAACATTTTTCAGCATATATCCGCATGTAGGGCATGAGCATACGATGTCGTATCCGTCTTCCACAACCTCAGCCAAACGGTCAATGTTGAATTCGGCAAATTTCAATGTGAGTTTGCGGTCACCTTCAAGTAGGGTTGGCATGCCGCAGCATTGCTGCTCCAGATAGTACACATTAATTCCGTTGTGCTGAAAAACCTCAACCACCGCCTTTGGTACTTCTGGAAATAAGTATCTACTGGTGCAGCCGGCAAAATAGGCGACCTTATTTTTCTGTTTTTTCTTATGTTTTACATGAATGTTTTTACGATTAGCCCATTTAAGAAAGTTCTCTTTTGGAAATTGGGGAATGCTTCGCTTTTTATGAATTCCAGTCGCCTCCTTGAATAGAGCTCCGATCCGTTTGTTCTGAAAAAGAATGTTTGTTAGCTGTGGAATCGCTCCACACAATTTTCCCATAAGTTCCACATCTTCTATGATTCGAATACTAAACTTGAGCCCGTCTCTGTCAATGAATGCGGTTTTGGCCTGTATGATATCCGCCCGGATATTGGGACACGGGCATACCGCACAAAAATTACAAAGATCGACAAGGTTTCTCAGTTTTTCGGCTGTAATCTTCTCCTTTGTTTCTACCTCCCTGTCATAAAGCCTGTATAGCTCTGGAAATAAGAAACTGGTTGTATCCATTAGGTACCTGCAAATATCGCAGTCCGCGCAAGCATCCAAAACATCTCTGATTCTATCTTCTGGGTTCAATTCAACGCCTCATAAATATTTTTAAATATTTCTTTTGTTAGGTGTTTCACTATAACTCTAACAAAGGAAAATACACATGCAATCATTTTTTTTTGAGATTCAAACAAGAGGGCGCATTGTGGGGCGAAAAGGAGACAGCTAATTTGATAATTAGGCTATCATAAAATATTTATTGTTTGTAACCGGGTGCCTTGCACCCGGTTACAAACGCAACGATTAAATCACTAACGTGCTTTTGCCTTTTCGGCCTATGGCCGAAAAATCAAGCCACCCGCTATGCGGGTGGTCGTTGACTAAGAAATCAAAGAAAGTGAATAGCCTCGAAGAAGATGTGAAGATTTGTTCTAAACCACAATATGTAGATAATGTTGAATGATGTCGTCGATTGAAGGTTTAGGGCTTGCATCTTAACTTATCGAAAAGTTAAGCTTTCAAACCTAAACCTAACTTTTGTCTTCTGCTTAAAGCTGCTTTTAAACATATCAAATAGATATGATATTCTTTATTCCAAAGAGGAGAGGCGATCATGTGGTTACCATTTTAAAATTACTACCTCCACAAAGACAGATGGTCCCTTCAAAAATTTCCAAGGACTATTTTGTATGTATAAGTCTGAATGCTCACGATTTTTTATTGAATAACTCTTCCATACTTGAGGGCCTCATTCTGCAGGTCATTTGCAGAGATTAAGAAAAATGTATGGATAGGGATGCCCGCACTTCTTAACGCTCATCCCGACCATGTATTACAGGTGTTAAATAAATAAAAGGTTCCTTTTGCCGAATAAAATTTACTGTAACCATACTTACCTTTGCCCAAATAGACGCTGCTGCGGTCAGGACTCTCTTATAACTATTGTCAATAAATTGACACAAGTTAACTATCCCTTCAACCGTCACCCTGAACGCAATGACTTTATCTTTTCTGACACCATTAAGATTGATGTCCGGCGTCTGACGACTCATGCAACTGGAAATTAATAAAACCCCAAAAAACAGAAATCGTTTTTTTTGTCAACATTCCTTCACCGCACGCCATTGTTTAATTATTGAATGACTCGACTTCTTTTTTATACGCAGCTTTGCATCGTCTTTGATCTTTTACCACAAATTAAACACATAAAATGCTAATATAAAAAGGTCAATAAATACGAGGTGTTTATATAAATTACTAAGCTTGTTGCAAAATTTTGAAAAGGGCGTATAATTGTCTTAACATGCGGAATCTGATCGCCACATTTTCGCTCAATACTTTTTTTACGACAATGCTCAACGACAACGCAATGCTGGAACCCATTAAACGTCCAGAAGAACCTAATTTTCTGACTCAAACCAGTTTCGAAACGTTCGATCTTCCAACTGAGATCTTAGCTGGATTGAAAGATGCCGGTTTTACATATTGTACGCCCATTCAAGCTCAAATCCTGCCCATAGCTCTGGCCGAACAAGATGTTGCCGGTCAAGCTCAGACCGGAACAGGCAAAACAGCGGCATTCTTGGTTTCAATTTTGGCCAAGCTGTTGCGGTTACCCAAAAACAAATCCGGGAATCCTTCTGCCCTAATAGTTGCGCCGACCAGGGAGCTGGCAACGCAGATTTATGACGATGCCAGGTTGCTGGGCGGACATACCCACTTAGACGTAGCAAAGATCATCGGCGGTCTTGAATATCGTAAGCAGGCCAAAATATTACGTCAAGGTACGGATATTATCATCGGTACACCCGGCCGGATAATCGACTATTTTAAGCAAGGCATTCTAAAAACCACGGGTATAAAAACGGTTGTCATTGATGAGGCTGACCGTCTCTTGGATTTAGGTTTTGCCAAGGATATGCGCTATATTCTGCGCAAACTTCCCCATTACAGTAAAAGGTTGTCCATGCTTTTTTCGGCCACCCTTACTTTTCGTGTGATGGAATTGACCTACGATTATATGAATATGCCCGAGTTTGTCTCGGTTACGCCTGAAGAGATCACCGTGGAAGGGATTGAACAACGCCTATTTCATGTCAGTATGGATATGAAGCTCTCTCTTCTTCTGGGTTTGCTGAAAAGGGAAAAATGGAACCGGATACTCATCTTTGCGAACACCAAAGTCCAGGTGGCGTGGCTTGCCTTGAAGCTTAAGGGCAATGGTTGGCCGGCTGAAGCCATTACCGGCGATCTGCATCAGTCAAAAAGATTGCGATTAATGTCACGATTCAAGGAGGGAAAGATCAAAATTTTGGTGGCAACGGATGTGGCGTCCCGGGGAATCCATGTAGAAGATATCAGCCATGTCGTCAATTATGATCTGCCCCAGTATGTGGAAAATTACATTCACCGTATCGGTCGGACCGCCAGGGCCGGCAAGACAGGCAAGGCATTATCCCTTGCCTGTGAAAAGTACGTTTTTCATCTTGAGCCTTTGGAAGATATGCTGGATTACAAGATCCCCGTGGTGTGGCCCGAAGATGACTGGTTTGTCGAAGATCGGTCAAAAAGAATGAAGACAGGGCGAAAAGGGCGAAAGAGAAAACCCATTCAACGGGGCGGCAGAAAAAGAAAAGTAAAAGGGGCATCCCGTCCAGAAACTGTCAGAAATGGCAAGCCCAAATCCTTTCCCGGAAGCTTTTTCGGTTTTGCACCGAAACCGGAAACCGAGAACAATTTAAAGCCTTTAATTGATGAGAAGCAACCACAGAAGAAAAAGGGCAGACGATCGAGCGGCAAAAAGAAGCATCATGCAGGCCCTTCATGAAAACAACCTTGCTTCTCAATGGAATTTAAAATGATGGATATACAGAACGGTATTTTAAGGTTCGCTTTAAATAGAGCGTAAAAAGTGATGGATCGTTTTTTCGGTGTATTCTTAATTGCTCTATCGGCTCTATTCTCCAGTACCTTGGCGATATTTGCGTGCCTGGCCTATCAGGCAGGAACAAATCCTATCACATTGCTTTTTCTCCGATTTTCAATTGCCGCCATTTTAATGATTCTCGTCATGACATTACAAGGGATCGGTTTTCCCAGAGGCCGTCTTTTGATTGTTCTCATTGCTATGGGAGGCTTTTTTTACGTGTCGTTGTCTCTATCGTTTTTTACAGCGCTGACAATGGCGCCTGCCGGGTTGTGTGTGATACTGCTTTATCTTTATCCTTCTTTTGTTACACTACTGGCAGCCGTATTCCTAAGAAAGCCGGTGACAACATTCCATGTTGTCGCACTTCTATTAAGCTTTATAGGGATCGTATGTATGGTTGGCCTGGACAGTAGCAAAGGGCAAATCCTCGGCTTTTTATTGGCGATTGTGGCGGCGTTGGGTTTTGCGATTTTTTTAGTTCTCGTCCGTAAACCCATTTTAGAGGCCGGTGCCTTTTCAGTAACAACGGTGGTTACGTTATCTGCGGGAATCGTTTTTGGTGGTATAGCGACTGTAAAGGGGGTAAAGTTTCCCGTTACAACGGCCGGTTGGGCGTATGCTGTTGCTGTGGCACTGATTCCGACTGCTCTTGCTTTCTTAACGCTTTTTGCCGGACTTAAACGCATTGAACCATCAAATGCCGCCATAATCCTTACCATGGACCCTGTCATCGCCGTTGTACTGGCTACGGTTATTCTTGGGGAGACCATGACGCCGGTCAAAATTCTGGGGGGTATGATGATTCTTAGTGCAGTGATCCTTTTGGCGCGCAGTGAGATAAAGACGGTTTCAAAGATATAAGAAGATCTTAAAACACGTTACAACGACTGGGCAGCCTGGCGTTCCGCTAAAAGATTGTCGAGCCAGTCCGGATTCATTTCCGGAACTGAAGAAAGCAATAAATCGGTGTATTCATGATGCGGTGGGGTTAGGATCTCTTGCTTTTCGCCTTGTTCAACGATTCTTCCTTGCAACATAACAACAATCTCATCAGAGATGGCTTTGACGGTTGCCAGGTCATGGGTAATAAAAAGATAAGATACACCGAGCTCATTTTGAAGGCGCTGCAATAGTTTTAAAATTTCCTCTGCGACCAGTTGATCCAATGCAGACGTCACTTCGTCGCAGATAATCAAATTAGGATTGGCTGCAAGTGCCCGGGCTATGCAAATTCGCTGTTTCTCGCCTCCTGACAGTTCCCCAGGATATCGCTCAATGTATTTTTCAGGCAGCTCGGTCATTTCAAGCAGCTCAATGATTCTGTTTTCTCGTTTTTTTCTATCCATGCCAAAGTAAAAAGAGAGGGGGCGGCCGATAATTTTTCGTATCTTTTGCCGCGGGTTGACGGCGGTGTCCGGCATTTGGTAAATCATTTGCATTTGTCTGAGATGTTCACGATTGCGTGATTTCAAATCCGGCGGCAGTTCCTTTCCCTCGAAAATGATTTGACCCTGAAGGGGCGGCAGCAGGCCGGTAATTACCCTGGCCAGTGTGCTTTTGCCACTGCCGGATTCACCAACCAATGCAACGGTCTTACCCCGCCTGATTTTAAGATTAATATCTTCAAGGACCATTTCCTTGCCGGTGTAGCTTGCCGAGACATCTTGAACTTTCAAAATAATATTTTGATTGTGGTCGTTTTGATCGGTCGGTTTCCTGAAGGTACGGACGGATAATAAATCTTTGGTATATGCTTCTTTGGGATTATCCAAAAGCGTTCTGGCTTCACCTTCTTCGACCAGGTTCCCGTATCTTAGCACCATAATGCGATCGGCCAGTTGCGCCACCACCGCCAGATCGTGGGTAATATAGATGGCCGCCATATCGAATTGTTCGGTAATATGTTTGATGGCGGCGAGAACCTCGATCTGCGTGGTCACATCCAATGCTGTAGTAGGCTCGTCAAACACAATAATATCGGGTTGACAGGACATGGCCATGGCCACCATGGCGCGTTGCAGCTGGCCGCCGGAGACCTGATGGGGATAGCGATAGCCGATCTTTTCAGGATCCGGCAGCAGGAGGCGCCGGTATATGTCGATTGCTTTTTGTTCAGCTTCGGCAAAGTCCATCAGGCCGTGCTGGACCGGCGCTTCGGCATACTGTTTGATGAGCCGATGCGCGGGATTGAATGAAGCTGCGGCACTTTGTGCCACATAGGCGATACGTGAGCCTCTTATCTTTCTAAAGGTTTCCTTTGAAGCGCCGAACAGCTCCATGCCGTCGAAAACGATTGAGCCCGAAGCGATGCGGCAGCCCTGTCGGGTGTAAGCCATTGACGCAAGGCCGATGGTCGATTTTCCCGCTCCGGACTCTCCGATCAAACCGAGAACTTCGCCTTTGTCCAGCGTTAGATCAATACCATGGACGATCTCCACCCACTTTTCGTTACTGTATCCTTCTATTTTCAAATTTTTAATATCGAGTATTTTCCCCATTATTAATCCTTCAATCCACTGGCAATATGTAGAAACCAGTCAACAATCAAGTTGACGCCCACTGTCAAAAAGGCAATGGCTCCTGCCGGCCATAATGCCGTAAAAATACCAAAGGTAATGGCACCGGCATTTTCACGTACCATGCCACCCCAGTCCGCCGTAGGTGGTTGAATGCCTAACCCCAGAAAGCTCAGTGCGGCAATGAATAAAAATACGAAACAGAAGCGCAGGCCGAATTCCGCAACCAGCGGCGGCATGGCATTAGGCAAGATTTCGTGGCGCATAAGCCACCAGGTTCTTTCACCGCGCAGCCTCGCTGCTTCGCAAAACTCCATGACTTCAATATCCATGGCCACGGCCCGCGACAGGCGATACACCCGCGTCGAATCCAGCACTGCAATCACAAAAATCAAGGCGGTTATAGACGTCCCGGTCACCGACAGCACCATCAGGGCAAAAATAAGGGTAGGGAAGGCCATCAAAATGTCGATAACGCGACTGAGTGTCAGGTCGGTCCATCCACCGATCGTTGCTGCAAAAAAACCGGATATCGAACCGATTAAAAACGACAGCATAGTGGTGACGAATGCTATGGCAATGGTATTGCGGGCGCCGTAAATTAGACGGGTTAACATATCCCTGCCAATGTGGTCCGTACCCAACAGATGGTCCTTGCTCGCCGAAAGCCAAACATCCCCCACAACCTCCGTTTCACCGTACGGCGCGATAACCGGCGCAAAAATAGCAGCAGCAATATTAATCAATATCATTGCCATGCCGATACGGGCGCTTAACGGGGATTGTCTGAGTAATTTGAAAAAGGCCATCAAATATTCTCCTACTTGGGATTTCGAAGCCTGGGGTTGCTAATAATCGACAGCACATCAGCCAAAAGATTAAGCCCGATGTAAACCGTGGCAAAAATAAGGCCGCTGGCTTGCACGACCGGGATGTCACGCTTCGATACCGAATCCACCAGCAACTGGCCCAAACCGGGATATACAAATACCACTTCAACCACCACAACACCAACCACCAGGTAGGCCAGGTTAATGGCAACCACGTTGATCACCGGCGAGAGGGCATTGGGAAATGCATGCAGAACAATGATCCGGGTGCGATTGAGTCCTTTGAGTCTGGCCATTTCGATAAACGGACTCGCCATGATGTTGATGATTGCTGCGCGGGTTTGTCGCATCATGTGGGCCACCACAACCAGTGTCAGTGTCAGGCAGGGTAGAAAAATGGCGTGAATCTTTTCAAACAGCGACATCTGTTCATTGATGTTGGAGATACTGGGAAATATAATGATTTGCACCGAGAGCAAAGCAATGAGAATATAGGCCACAAAAAACTCAGGGAACGATATAGTACTGAGCGTGGCCATAGAAATGAGTCGGTCAAACAAGCTGTTCCGATAAAGTGCGGCCAGTATCCCCAAAATAATCGCAACCGGCACCGCAATCAATGCCGCCACGGTGGCTAAAAATAGGGTGTTGGAGAATCGCCATCCGATCAAGTCGGCAATGGGGCGCCCGTTGGCCAGAGAATTGCCGAATTCACCCTTGGCTAGATCACCGAGCCAGGAAAAATATCGAATGTGTGCCGGAAGGTCGAGTTTCAATTCCTTGCGAAATGCAGCAACGGTTTCCGGCAGTGCACTTTGTCCCAATATAGCTTCCGCCACATCGCCCGGAAGCAGCTCTACGCCGAGGAATATCAGCAGGGAAATGATGATCAGGGTCAAAAGGCCCAGCGCCAAGCGTTTGGCCACCATTTTGCCAAATGAAT
>CP070768.1:992674-997180 GCA_020345745.1 Desulfobacterales bacterium | reverse complement strand
TATATGTATCTTTAAAAGGAATATATGGGGCAGATAGAATGCAAATTTAAGGATGTGAACTCTAAACTGTCCAGACCTAATGCTGAAATAAAAAGCACACGATTCGGACCCGTTTCAATTCTTGTGATACCTCCTACATATATGTACTGACACTTAATTTTCTCTTACTGCTATGATGGTGTAAGTATTAGGGTGCTAAAAATTTTGTGATACCGTTTTTCAATAAGAGCAAATCCTTTTATGAGGGTTTACCCTTATTGCTTTCTTTTTTTCTATTGGAGCCTACCCCCAATAAATCTGGGCTGAATTTACCATAGAGTTGTATCC
This sequence comes from Desulfobacterales bacterium, assembly GCA_020345745.1. Taxonomy (GTDB): domain Bacteria; phylum Desulfobacterota; class Desulfobacteria; order Desulfobacterales; family UBA11574. Next base: position 996,853 of record CP070768.1, on the reverse strand, counting down.
AAAACCTATGGAAATTGGTGTATTTTTTTAATTTCACCGGTTTACTGTTTTGAGGTACTTAAATAGGCATTGTAATAGAATCGCTCGATTTTACTCAGTTTCTTGATTTTTAGGAGCACAATATGTAGTAATTTAATCTAATAAGCAACAATATATTCTAATTCAATGAAATTATATATAAATTATATATAATTTTACTTGACCTAAAATGAATAACTTATGGATAATTATAAATCTCGCGGTTTTACTGTCGGATTTATTTTTTATATTTGGATAGTTGTCATGACGGATAGCAGTCGGGTTCCATACTTTGCAGTTAACTCAAAAATATCCTTGAAGTGAATCATTGGGTGTAATTTAAATGAAGTTTGAAAACATCGGATTTGTTTCAACGCGTTTTGCTGGAATCGACGGTGTTTCGTTAGAAGCAAGCAAATGGGCAGAAGTTTTTGAACAAAGAGGGCACCGCTGTTTCTGGTTCGCCGGCAAACTGGATCGAAATCCAGAAAAGAGTTCCCTTATCCACGAAGCTCATTTTCAGCATGCGCAAAACCAATGGATTAATAATGAGATAATAGGTAGAAAAAAGCGAAAGCCTTCTGTAACTGAGCTAATTCATGCCTTGAGATCGTTGTTGAAAGTCCAGCTCAAAAATTTCATCGATCAGTTCAAAATTGACCTTTTGATTGCCGAAAATGTTCTCGCCATACCGATGCATATACCCTTGGGGCTGGCGTTGACGGAAACCATTGCAGAAACAGATATACCCACTATTGCCCACCATCACGATTTCTACTGGGAAAGAGTCAGATTTTCAATGAATGCCGTGAACGATTATCTGCGAATGGCCTTTCCCCCCAATCTGCCCAATATAAAGCATGTGGTTATCAATTCTGTAGCCCAAGAACAGTTGGCCCTGCGTACTGGGATTACATCAATCGTCATTCCCAATATTCTGGACTTCGATAATCCACCGCCGGTGGATATCCAAGGGACTCATGCCTTCCGGGAGTCCATCGGTGTAGAACCCGACAATATAATAATTCTGCAACCTACACGCATCGTTCGTCGAAAAGGAATTGAACAAGCCATTGAATTGATAAAGAAGCTGAAAGATCCTCGTTATAAGCTGGTAGTATCTCATGAAGCCGGTGACGAGGGGTATGAATACGCTGAATGGATTAAAGAATACGCATTCGAACAACAGGTAGATCTTCGCATAGTAACAACACAGATCGCGGATCCTTGGATCAATAATGAAAAAAACCAAACAGAATATTCTCTATGGGACATCTATCCCCACGCTGATTTTATCACTTACCCAAGCCTTTATGAAGGATTTGGCAATGCCTTTCTTGAAGCAATCTATTTTAAAAAGCCCTTATTGATCAATCGGTATCCCATATTTGTCAAGGACATAGAACCCAAAGGTTTTGATCTAGTTGTTATGGACGGATTCCTCTCCAAAAAAACAATTCATAAGGTGAGGGAAATTTTAGAGTCACGGGAACAAAGGGAAAAAATGGTAAATTTTAATTATAATGTTGCTTCACGTCACTATTCGTATTCCATGTTCCAGAGTAAGTTTAGCGGTATTATAAATGATTTCTTAGGTGAGTCTGAACAGCAACTGTCCAGCACACCATTAAACAAACAAAGTGTTATCTATTTAAAAAATAGATCCATACCCAGTACTATTAATGTTTTCGCTTAACAAGGGAATTTGGGACACCATTTTTAATAACCGGCTTCTCGGGTGTGCGTGCATCTTTTTATTCGAGTATCTTCAACCTACATTTAAAATGGTGAAATACTTCGGTATTAATAACGGCATTTCTGGAAGCCACCACCTAAAATTCGTTGGCGTATATCATTTAAGAAAAGAACAAATTAAGAAAGCGTAACAGGTTCGGACGACTCCAAACTCGATAAGGGTGATGACTCAACCGAATCAATTGAAGCCTTGAAACAAAAGAAGCTTTCAAGGCAAATAGGCAGGGTCAAAAATGGCCCTCCCTGCTTATTTGAAATTACAGGCCACTATTTCGTTTTAAGCCCCTAGCCTATACCTTAGCTTACTGCTATAGAAATGCAAATATTAGCGGCCTAAAATATTTGTGACATCGTTTTTTCAGAACGGTAAGTCCATTTCACAAGATCTGCCCTTTAGATCCCTAGTGAATTTTTAGTTTCACTGAGGTTGTAGCAAAAAAGCTTAAGAATGCGAAAGGTTAAATAAATTGTACGTCAGAGTAGAATCAATTTTTGATAGCCTTAAAAGCAGTGTAGCGTTTCAAAGGAAAGTGGACAGATTTAGTTCGCAATTTGCACTGATACCTTAGCAAATGTTTCGCTTTCGGATTTGGGAGAATCCTAAGAGCTGGTTAAAATCATATTTAGCTGCTCCGGCGATGATCAGTATAAAGCTCATTAAAATGAGAACCGCCTGAATTAGGCGAAGATTTCCATGCCAGCGGAAAATAGTCGAGGTTCTTATAGAAAGCGAATAAAAGACAACGGGTATGGTGGTAAGGATTGAAAATATATTGAAGATGAGTCGATAGTATCGATGGCCATCAGGGAATTTTACGAACCCAATGGGTTGCCGATGTGCAGATCATCAGACTGTGTATAGTGCAATAGAGAATCCATACCCCTGCAAGGATTCCATATTTGGGCAGTTGGTCATCCATTTAACATTCTGAGGAAATGATAAAAACAGCCCAACCCCTTTGATATTTTAGGCTGAAACAACTATGAATTTCGGTGTTAAAAGGTATTTAAACAAATAGTTCGACGGGTTTGTGAAAACGAATCGCTATACCTTCTGGAGTTGAGCGCACCATAGTGCCTGTACAATTTTTCAACTGCCTCAATTTCTTCAGTCTTATTCTTTTCTTTTCCGGGTTGTAAAAGTTTAGAATAAACTGCGTATCATCTGGAATAAAAGCAGCCTCCTTTGTATAAAGGAATGCACCGTTGGCAGATATGTCCTTGGTTTCAACATTAAAAAGCTTTAATTCGTTTGTCGTTATAGCTTCCAGGCTTACGGGAAGTTTAGTCGAAAACCTTTTATATTGACGTTGTTGTTTCATTGATAATTCCTTTTTGGTTGGAATTCACGATAAACCTATCAACAATAGCGAATTACCCAATTATAAAGAACGTAAATATAAAATCGCCCAAGTCAAGAAAAAGTGTTCATTGCGGCAGGTATAATTTAGTGATTAAGATATCTTGCTATAAACACAATGTGAGTCAACGACCACCCGCATAGCGGGTGGCTTGCCTTTTCGGCTATAGGCCGAAAAGTCAAAAGTACATTAGTGATTTAATCATTGCGTTTGTAACCGGGTGCAAAGCACCCGGTTTTCTACAAACAATCAAGTCTAACTTTTTTATATACCATAAAAACAAAAAGATCAAACCTTTCGAAAAACAATTTGCTTTTATTAGAAAAAATGCGATCACATAATATATGGGCGCGGATACCTTAAGAACGATGGCAGTAAGGGTCGATCAGGAAGCCTTAGATCCCTTGGACTTGGGGAGGAAAAACGACAGCACAAGGCAGATGACGATGCCGAACAGGCAGATCAAAAAAGCGTTCTTGAACCCCGACAGCGGGTATAGGTTACCGACACGGACAGCCCGGTCCAGGATAGCGCCCGTCAGGACCTGAAAAGCAGCAACACCAAGAAACGGCGCCGGATTGAGCATGCCTGAAATCAAGCCCAGAATTTCCGCAGGCGTGATCTCTTGGACAATCCCCCACAGCGTGCTGATAAACCCGCCTGTGGCAATACCCATCACTAACAGAATCATAGAAAAACCACTAGTCCCCAGCTGACTGAAAAAGAAAATGATTCCCACCCAGGTTAGGGTATACACGGTCAGAATCACGATCAGGGCGTTTTTCTTGCTAAGTGAAAACCGGTCGGTCACCCAGCCGAAAAAGGGTGCTCCGATGATGACACCCACGGGGATTAGCATGTTCAGCTTGCTGGCAAAGATCCGTTCGATTCCAAGGACTGTCATCAAAAACGGCGTTGCCCAGAGTCCCTGCAGGGTCACCAGGGTGCCGTAAATACCGAAAAAAATCGTCGCAATGATCCAGAACCGTCCGGATGCCAGCAGCTGAGTGGCTTTTGCTCTTGAACCCGGATTGCTCCCAGAGGC
>CP070768.1:986630-992574 GCA_020345745.1 Desulfobacterales bacterium | reverse complement strand
TGCCTCATTCTATTTTTTGGGGTTGGCGAGAGTTTCGCTGCGCGAAAAAGCCTGATAAGCCGGACGGAAGTCGGCGGATCAGGCGTTTTACGAAGGCGCAGCGATTTTTTCATGCTGTTTTGATCGTTGCCTTTGTCACCCAGACGGCTACCGGGTTGGCGCGACTATTCGGCGGAACAGCGTGGGGCCGATCTTTAGCATCTTTTTTTGGCGGCTACAATATGGCCCTCCAAATCCATAAGTGGGCCGGCCTTTTTATGCTTGCTGCTTTTGGTATTCACGTCATTTATATGCTGGGCCGTATCGAATGGCGGCGATTTCCCGGCAGCACTGCCGGCCCCGATTCTCTTCTGCCCTGCTTTGCGGATGTGCGCCAGGCGCTTCAACATCTGGGCTGGATGGCGGGGAAGCGCCCCCATCCTAAATTCGATCGCTGGACCTATTGGGAAAAGTTCGATTACTGGGCTGTTTTTTGGGGCGTCTGCATCCTTGGCAGCACCGGTTTGATTCTTTATAATCCGGTTTTCTCCAGCCGCTACATGCCCGGTTGGGTTTTTAACGCGGTGTTGTGGGTGCACCGCATCGAAGCAATTCTGGCCATGGCACATGTTTTTACTATTCACTTTTTCATCGGACACCTCAGGCGTCACAACTTTCCCATGGATTTGACCATATTCGAAGGTAGTACCGATGTTGCACACGTCCACCACGAACGACCGGCATGGATGGATCGGATGCGTAAGCAAGGCACATTACAAGAGGCTCTGGTTGCCGGTGCGCCGCACACGTTACGGATGGTTTTTTATGCTTTCGGGTTTGCGATCATGGGAGTCTGTCTGTATTTGTTTCTCAATAGCCTGGTGCACGGAATAGATTTGATGAAGTATTTCTTTGCATGATTCACAGGGCTGATGACAAATTTAATGGTCAGTCAACGACCACCCGCATAGCGGGTGGCTTGAATTTTCGGACATAGGCCGAAAAGGCAAAAGTACATTAGTGATTTAATCGTTGCGTTTGTAACCGGGTGCAGAGCACCCGGTTACAAACAATAAAAAATGGACACATGATCAAACTGCTAAAAATCTACATCATGTGGTTAGCCTTTTTTATCAAAAACATGCGACTTCTGGTATCTTTCTGAGAGGTAGATGTTGGGGGTGCGAGCGGTCGTATTACTTGAATTGCTGAACTTGATATCGAAAGTGCTTATGACAAAATTTTATCCGCTGATATGGCTTCTAATTTTCTTTCACCAAATTTGTCCAGAAACCTCGTTAATACAAAAGCTCATTCCCGATCGTATTTTTTTTGAATTGGTATTGTGATTTTTGATAAAATAGCCTGCCGCTTGCTAAGCTTTCATAACCTGCCTCCATGTTTATTGGTTAGAAAACATGAAATTGCATTGAAAGAAAGTATATGATACTTGAAGCTTAATATCAAAAATTATATAAATCCATATAGTTGTCTGCCACAAGAAACATCGAAGGAAGATGAAAAATGAAAAAGGTTAAGTGGGAGCTGGTCCCGGAAGACAAGCTCAAAGAATGGGCTGAGGTGCTGAGATTTAATATAAACGATCTTGAAGCTGATTATTATCATTCATATAAAGACGAAGTAACGAAAAAGGAATATTTTGCATCAATGATATTACAACGCCTCAATGTAGGATTTTATAATATTATTGGAAAAGCCAAAGAGGGGGATGATGATAAAGACAAAATTGATTTTGACCAATTACAACAAAATAATGAAGACTTGCATAACTTTTGGATATATGCAGCACCCTACTGGAAAGGCAAAAATAATTTGAAAGAATTAGTTGAAACTGAAAGGAAGGAATTAGCGAGGAGAATACAAGCATTAAACGAACGTCTTAATAGAGCGTATGGTACAGACCAGGGTTGACCAGGAGAAAATTATGCCTACGATAATTTCGCATACAGTTGTTGCGGTCGCTGCTGGAAAAACATTCGCACCAAAAGATGTTCCCATCCATTTTTGGCTTCTTTCAATAATCTGTTCAATTATTCCTGATGCCGACGTTATTGGGTTTTATTTGGGTGTTCCCTACGGCCATTTTTTCGGGCACAGAGGTTTCTTCCACTCACCATTTTTCGGTCTATTATTAAGCATTTTTATTGTTGGTATTTTCTTCAATAACGAAACGATATTTTCTAAACCAAGGTTATTCTATTTTATCTTCTTTTTTCTTTTATCAGCAAGCCAAGGTATTTTCGATGCCTTTACCAATGGTGGGTTGGGGATTGCTTTACTATCACCTTTTGCTAATACGAGATACTTTTTCCCGTGGACACCAATAATCGTTTCCCCTTTAGGTGTAAAAGGATTATTAAGTAATTGGGGTTTAATGGTTATTATAAGTGAGATATTTTGGATTTGGCTGCCTTCGCTTTTGATCGTTGTTATTGCAATACTGACTCGTATGATGTCGATAAAGGGTCATGTCAACTAAATTGTGGAAATTAACTGTAATGACACTGAAACTATTAGAGAAATATTGCATCAACTATAAGAGAAGTTAAATATTAACAGTAGGTAATGATTTTATTCCTTGTTGTATGAATAATTCGAGGCTGAAATTTTTGCTATTTACGAAATAAATCTTGAATATATTTGCTAAATTAAGTAGTTGCAGTTAAGGTCCTAAGTCTTTAAGGGGTCACCTCTTTTATCTATGTCCACATATTGTGTTTTTCAATAACCTTCTTCTTCATCCATTTGTAGGCCGTCATATTTCTAACACACCGTTAAATTTCTGATAAAAAATTTATGTCTAAATATTTCTGCAAATAGATGCAACACGGATTAATTGTTTGTAATTATTACAATACCTCTCTTCTTGGTCAATTGGCATAGAAAATGCGTAAAAAATACTAAGATATAGAAAAAAAGGGTCACAAAAATAATAAAAGGAGAATTAATAATGGAAAAAGAGATACTGACCATTGAAGAAGCCTCTTCATATTTACAGATTGGAACAAAGTCTATTTACAAACTTGCCAAGGATAGAAAGATACCCGCAAAAAAAGTTCTTAACAAATGGCGTTTTGAAAAAGAGAGTCTAAGAGAGTGGGTACGTGAAGGTAAATGTAAATGAGTTGGTGTATCTAACCATTGAAACTATATGAGACCCCATTTCTAAAAAATCTAATTTACAGATTAAGGATGAGTTAAAAAAATAGCCGAAGGAATTTCATTCAAGACAACTTATCAATGATCTGACGATTTTTCTATTTTCTATCAATTGTAAATCTATAATAAGATAACCGCTTTGAATACGGACTGAGAATATTCCTAAAACATTCCAGATACATTTCAATTGATTTCCATTTAATACCCGACTTGCTTTCTTGAAGAAATTTCTATAATAATGAAATAATAAGGCCTATAAATTTAACTAAAAAGAATCAATTTTTAATGGCTTGTGGTTTAATACATATTCTTTCTTTAGCTTCAAAAACCTAAATTAACTGTAGAATTTATAAATCTTAAATCATTGTTAGGAGTATAAATATGGAACTTCGTAGTCTTGGTAATTCTGAGATAAAAATATCTCCTATTATTATGGGAACATGGCAAACTGGCAAGGAAATGTGGGTAGGCATAGATGACAACGAATCAATAAGGGCGATAAAAGCGGCTTATGATTCGGGTATAACCACATTCGATACAGCAGAAGTTTATGGTAACGGACATTCTGAAAAAATACTAGGAAATACCCTTCGTGACGTTCGTGATAAGGTCGTGATTGCGACCAAAGTATTCTCAAATCACCTGAAATATGAACAAGTAATAAATGCATGCCATAGATCATTAAAAAACCTCAAGACTGACTTCATAGATCTTTATCAAATCCATTGGCCTCCAGGCTCTTTTGGCAGTGAAAAAGTTCCTTTAGAAGAAACAATGAGAGCCATGACGTACTTGATGACACAGGGCAAAATTCGCTCCATTGGTGTATCTAATTTCTCACAAGCGCTGATAGAAGAAGCTGCAAGATATGGAAGAATAGATAGCCTGCAGCCGCCCTATTCTTTGTTCTGGCGTATGGTTGAAACAGATGCCATGCCTTATTGTCTTAAAAACAATATCACCATACTCGCTTATTCTCCCATGGCCCAAGGGCTTTTAACGGGAAAATTCGGACCGAACCATAAATTTGCTAAAGGAGATCACCGTTTTAGAAACAAATTGTTTCAGCCGTCAAATTATAATCGTGTCCAGATGGCATTAGACAATCTTCTTCCTATTGCAAATGCTAATAATATCACTTTAGGGCAACTGGCTCTGGCATGGATCATTTCACAAGAAGGCGTATGTGCAATTGCGGGTGCCCGTAACGCCGAACAATCCACTCAAAATGCCGAGACTGCAAGCATCCATTTGTCGGGTCATGACCTTGCAGAAATAAACAGGATAGGAAAAATGGTCACTGATCATTTAGATGATGACCCTGTAATGTGGGATTGGTAAGTTTTACTGTAAGCTGTGATATCTGGCGATGCTGGCAAGAGATCAAAGAGTTTGACAAGTTCGATTTTTGTGAGGTCATCTAAAAATATTTTCAACTATTATGCAAAGGCAAGGCATAGATGCCGTGCCTTGTACTATTCTCTGCTATTCTAATTCCGAAGCAATTCCTGTGCCCCCTTTATGGAAACGAGTTTCTCAACTGAGCAACCTTAACTGCTTTCTCAACATTATCGCTGCCCGCAAAAAAATAAATCTTTATAAATAATACAGGTCATTTAAATAGTAAAATATCATTCGAACCCAGGCCAAATTAGAATTAACAGCAACAGCAGCAAGGATCTTCCATGCAGTCTCTAGGATTTAAATCGTATCGAGTGCAAGGCTCTGTATAACATCCGCTTGGGTCAGCGTTAACACAGTTTGCCGGTTCAGATGCTTCCCAGCGACGAATAATCGCTTCATATTCTGAGTCGCTAACATCTTTTGAATCCTGTTTTTGATTTTTCATAATTTATCACCCCTTTTGCCATCTATCCTTAACAATAAAAAAAGCCCATGCTTAATGTAACCCCAATTCATCCAAACGCAACCGTAGCGATTGACATTTTGAATTATTGGTATAATTTTCACTTAATAAGACGAATACTCGCATTTGCCCGTGGTTGTTTAACTCGATGCGGGTGTAAACATAATATAAGAATATAAAAAGGTGCAACATGACAACAATACGCCATCATAGGAGCCAAAATGAAAACCGCAGAAGACATTTTAAAAGAAAAAAATAGGGAAACGGTTTGTATATCTCCTGATCAGACGATCCGTGAGGCGATACGGTTGATGACGTCCAATAGAATAGGGGCGATGCTTGTCAAAAAAAACGATAAGATTGTTGGCATATGGACAGAGCGGGACTTGTTGTACAATAGTAATCAGGTGGGGTTTGATCCAGATACTCATTTGATCGGCGATTATATGACTACGTCACTTCATACCGCTTCGCATGACACATCAATTCTCAAAATCAAGGAAATGTTTTTGGGGTTATTTATCCGTCATATTATCGTCGAAAAAGATGGTGATTTCGTCGGCCTTCTTTCCATCGGCGATGTCCTCAGGGCCAGCCTGATGGAACAAGATCGTCAGATAAAAGAGTTGAATAAAATTGCCAGTTGGGAATACTATGAAAACTGGGGCTGGCATCGAAAAAAGAGATAAACCGAACCGAGATTGCTCACATCAAAGCCTTGGCAGCCGCTTGTGCCAGATCGATTAGATGGGCGGGAAAGAAGCCCGCTACAATCATGACGCTGACCAATGTTCCGGTGAGTACCTTGGTGGATGATGATATGTTTAGATCCGGTAATTCCTCTGCGGGCTTCAACAAATATGCCGCTCTGACTACCAGAAGATAGTAGTACAAGGAAATAACGACATTGATCATAGC
>CP070768.1:982785-986530 GCA_020345745.1 Desulfobacterales bacterium | reverse complement strand
TATCCTGTGTCAGGAAACGAAAGTCACCGGTTATGACACATAAATCAAATTCTATTTTATTAAGAATATGAATCAATTTCTGCCCGTTGTCATTTATTACATCGGCATGGATGTCCGAAAGTTGGAGGATTTTGTAACCCTCAAACTGTGGCGGAAGTTTTTCAAGAAAAACATTTACCACTTCGACTTTGTAATCAAGAGCATTGTCAAGTCCCCGCTGATAAATCCCCATCGCCTTTAGCAGATATTTCAAAATAACATAAACCAGCTCCGTATTTTCCAGGTGAAAGGATGCATAACCACCTTTGGCATAAAATTTAGCCGCAAGGTCTACCTGCCGAATCAACCTTTTGCTCAGGTGTTTTTCTCCGATGCGATTAGACAGCTGTCTGTAGACATCCTTATTGGCAATCATATTTATTTCTCACACCGGTAACGAACTTGACGTAATGGCTTATAGTAATTATTGATTTTATATTTTTGCCTTCAAGGGCAATATTATGGTAACGTTTGTTCCCGAACCAACTTCGCTTTCAAACGTAATTTCCCCTCCGTGAGCCCTAATAATTTCATAAGTTATGCTTAAACCAAGGCCAGTCCCTTCACCTACGGGTTTGGTTGTAAAAAAAGGATCAAATATTTTAACAAGGTGATTTTTGGATATCCCCTTGCCGGTGTCAGAGATTGTTATCTTTACCTTTTCATCTTCTGCCCTGAGACCTTCTTTAATATTTTGGGTAACGATTTTAATGGTTCCCTTTTCTTCAATGGCCTGTGCCGCATTTATCAAAATGTTCATAAAAACCTTGCTTATTTTCTGGGGATAGCACTTAACTTCCGGCAAATTGCCATAATCTTTAACAACTTTGGTTTTGTATTTCAGTTCATTCCAGATGATATTAAGTGTGGTGTCCAGGGCATTGTTCAGGTCGACGTATTTGGGTTCGGCTTCTTCAAACCGTGAAAAGGATTTCAGATCTTTGACAACATCACTTATCCGGTTTGTCCCGGCCAGAGACTCATCTGCCAGATCTACAATGTCTTCTATGATAAAATCGATCTTTCGTGCTTTTTTAAATTCTTTTAATTCATCAAGTAATGTGGGAACATCGTCGCTTAACCCATTTTTTAGATAGTTTTCTATTTTTTTATATTTAAGTAAAAGGTCCTTGACATGCGTAGAGTACTTTTTAATAGACGACAGGTTCCCCTGGATAAAGGATATGGGGTTATTGATCTCATGTGCCACACCAGCTGCGAGAACACCCATTGAGGCCATCTTTTCCGATTGGATAAGCAAGTTCGTCTGTTCCTCCACTTTCTTTTTTAGATTTCTATTCATATCCTCCATCTTTCTGGACAACAGTTCCCTTTCGTGTTCAAGATTCCACTTTTTTGTAAGAGCGCGAGCAAATTGCCTTATTTCTTCAGCATTAAAGGGTTTACGAAGATAAAAAATATCATCCCGACCGGTTACTTGTACGATATCATCTGGCGTGAACTCACTATAAGCCGTTACAATAACTATTTTTACATCGGGATCAATTGCCCAGATACGTTGCGAGGTTTCAGAGCCATCTATACCTGGCATCTTCATGTCGATAAAAGCAACGGCAAAAGGATTTTTCTGTTTAACGGCTTTTGCAACCTCCATAATGCCATCCTCGCCTTTTTCAGCCAAGGTGAGTTCATATTGTTTGTTCGCAATCAGCTTTGGTCTCTCGCCAGGTTCTTCGAACAGTAAAGCACCTTTGGCGAGCATATCCGTTTTGGGAGATGGAGAGAGTAGATCCCGGTATGTATTTCTGATTCCGGGATCATCATCAATAACCAATATTCTGCTATTTTCGATCATTGTTTTACTTTTTTTTGAATGGAACGCGGATTTGACGAATTTTCAAGATATCTTTCTTTTTAATCTGCATTCATTCAAGTCCTATATTCAGTTTCAAGTTTCAGATTTCAAATTCCACCCTTACCGTTGTATCTTACCTTTGCCGGAGCTGTTGATACTAAGGGCTCCGTTGTTGATTTCCACAAACATTTTGCAATAGTGCAGTCCAAAGCCGGACGATTCTTTGTGGGACTCACCGAACTCAAAAACTTTGCCAATCTGCTGCGAATCGATGCAGGTGCCGCTGTCTTTGATTTAAAAGCCAAGGCTTCCTTTTTCTGAAAAAGAATATAAAGCGATCACCTTTTCAGCGTGATCTTCCACGGCGTCGGTGGCCTCATAACTGTTTTTGATTAAATTAACAATAACCTGCATCAAATTATTTTTATCTATCAAAAATTTCGGCATGGATGGAGGACGTTTACATTCGAAGAACCAATGGGTTGATGTTCTGGTTTCAAAAACTTTGAAAAAGTGTTTGTTTACGATAAGCGATCTAGTTGATTTCATAGACTTTGGCTAAATGGGTATTTCGACCTTTTTGGTCAATCTCCCCAGATACAACCACCACACGGTCTCCACTTAGGATGATACCCTTTTTATTGAGTCGATCAAGAAGCGGATCAACAAGATCAGAAAGCCGGTTACTTCGGGGCATGGTAACGATAAAAAGACTGCGGTGGAGTAAAAGCTGTCGTAACAATGAAATGTTGTCCACCACTCCGAAAATCGGAACCGCAAGACGGCAAGAGGAAAGGGATCGAAGAGTCGATCCTGATAAAGACAGGCCGATCACGCACGCTGCCTTCATATTTTTAACTAGTGTGGTAACAGCTTCGGCCATTCGGTCGTGGAGCCCTTCCTTACCATCAATTCGAATGGTTTCCGTTTGACGTAGTCTTAACTCTTTTTCGGCTGAACGGCAAATACGATCCATCTCCTCAATCGCCTGAACCGGATAACGACCCGTTGCCGTCTCGCCGGAAAGCATAACCGCATCGCTACCGGAAATGATGGCATTATAAACATCGTTGACTTCTGCTCTGGTCGGGTAATGGTTGTAGATCATCGATTCCAACATTTGAGTTGCGGTAATGACGGGCACACCACGAGTATTGGCCTTCTGTATGATTTGGGCTTGAACGACTGGTACTTGCTCTCGAGCCAGGGAAACGCCCATATCTCCACGCGCAATAAGAATGCCGTCGGCGGTATCGAGGATCTCGTCAATATTTTCGACTCCGATTCGATCTTCAATTTTGGCAATAATGAAAGAATTTTTTACACCCCATTCTCCTAACCGGATTCGCATTTCAAATATCTCAGTTGCGGAATGAACAAAAGACATTGCTATCATGTCAACATCTAGATGTGCGCCGAATTGAGCGTCATCCATATCTTTTTTGTTAAGCAAGGGAAATTCTAGGTTTGAATCGGGAAAAATGATACCCTTGCGACTTTTTAGCATACCTCCAATAATTACCTCACATATCAGATCTTCTCCTCCTTTTGTTAAAACATTGAGGTTTATCATTCCGTCATCCAAAAAAATGCGATGCCCCGTTTCAACGAAGTCCGCGATTTTAGGATAATCGATGCCAATACGTTCGGCGGTGACCCATTCACCAAAACCGATTCGGACGATGCCACCGGTAGCAAGCCTCAACTCATCGCCTTTCTTCAAACGGCCTACTCTCACTTTGTGGCCTTGCAGATCTTGAAGAATTGCGATCTCTTGTTTAGCTTTCTGCGAGGCGTGTCGCAAACGTTTGAAGGTATGTTTATGATTTTCGCGGGTGCCGTGCGAAAAATTGATTCTTGCGATATTCATACCGGCGTTGATCATGCGCT
>CP070768.1:969828-982685 GCA_020345745.1 Desulfobacterales bacterium | reverse complement strand
TTGCAGGTGGTCGGCGCCGCTTTTTCGTCTTTGGTTTTATATCCTTTTTCTTTGTTGAACTTTCGATGGCAATCCCTGCAATTGTCCATAATAGCATTGGCATGATATTCCCGCTTTTGTTCGCGCGTCAGCCCTTTTGCTTATTTACCTTTGATATAGTCGGGTATTTTATGGCATTCAATACAGTTCTGTACCTCGTCACCTTCTTTCAGATCCAAGGGCTTATTGTCTTCATCATGATGGCATTCCCCACAGCTCGCTTTGTACTCATCAACATGTTTTTTGTGGGTAAACATAACCGTTTTATATTGACGCTTTTTATATGCCGGATTTTCCATCTTGACCACATCATCAACTTCGGTTCCAGCATATATCCCAACAGAAAAAAACAGCATTGCCATTGCAATTATGATTACCAGCACTAAACGTCTCTTATTCATATCCCCTATTCTCTCCTTTCAATTAATTAAAAAAAGATGATCTATATCAAGACGAATAAAAACTGTCAATCAATAAAATTCTTATTTAATCGTGATCAACGTCGTCTTCTTCGATTTGCTTTTTCCCGAATATTTTAGCGCCAAAAATACTAATTTCATACAGCACCATCAAAGGGAGCGCCATCATGATTTGGGTAACAACATCCGGAGGGGTTAAAATAGCTGCACCAACAAAAAATAGGAGCAGGGCATACTTTCTGTTTTTCTTTAAAAATTCGACGGAAACCAATCCCAGTTTTGCAAGAAATGTAACAATTAATGGCAGCTCAAAAACAAGTCCAAAAGCCAGCAATAACTTGGCGGAAAAGCTCAAATATTCACGCATCGACGGAAGGGCTTTTATTGTTTCGGAGGCAAAACCAAGAAAAAATTTAAATCCCCAAGGGAAAACAATAAAATATCCAAATAGGGCACCGCCGATAAAGAAAAGGGTCGAAAGGGTTACGATAGGAACGAGAAGCTTTTTCTCCTTTTGATACAGTCCCGGAGCAACAAACATCCAAAATTGATAGAAAATGACAGGCGCTGCCAAAATGATTCCTGACAGAAAGGCAACTTTCAGGTAAGTAAAGAAGGCCTCAGGGAGACCGGTGAAAATAATCTTGTCGCCGGTCTCCATTACGGATATGAGCGGCTTGGTTAAGATGGTAAACAGTTTCTCTTTGAATCCGTAGGATAATACAAAACCAATACCGACAGCTATAAAACAGACTACGAGGCGTTTTCTGAGCTCTTCCAGGTGCGCTGTGAAAGGGATTTTGTCATGTTCATCCATCAATTAACGGGCCTTCCGATTTTTTGTTGGCAGGTCTGGTTTCTTCTTCTGTCTCATCTGCAATGGCATCGCTTTGATCTTTAGGTGTCATATCGGCTGTGATGTCAACGGCCTCCTTTAGCTCATCACGCATATCATCAAAAGTTGTCTTAATATCTTTTAAGTCATCATCTTCAATTTCCAAAGATTCTTTTATCTCTGTTGTCGCCCTTCTGAACTCAGCAAATGCCCTTCCCAAAGATTTTGCAAGGTCTGGAAGTTTTTTGGGTCCGATGACAATCAATGCAACGGCCAAGATCAGCAGCATTTCGGGCATGCCGATTCCAAACATGGGTAACTCCTTTGACGATAAAATCGTATTACGATTTTATGAAATATTCGGGCTAAACGGCATCAGGCTTAAGCACAAGAAAATAGAGCCGGCCGGTATGTTGCATATGTCCGGCAGCAATTTCAGCATAGAGCCCATTGCCGCAAAACAGATCGGCACGACCCGGGCCTCGAATGGCTCCGCCGGTGTCATGATTCAAAACAAATCTGCTAAACTTTACCCAACGATCTATTTGCCCGGTACCATCAACAACCGGTTTTTGGGTTTCGATAAAAGCCAGCCCAGATAACGGAAAAAAATGACGATCTAAAGCGATTGATCTTCCCGGCGTCAATTTGACTTCTAAATACCCCAATGGCCCATCTTTTTCTACCTTAAAAAAGACATAGCTGGGATTATAGCTTAATACAGTTTCAATCTCTTCGGGATGTTCGTATAAATAGGCACGAATTTTTTGCATAGACATTTCTGATCGAGGTATTTTCTCTTCATCAATCAATAGCTTGCCAATGCTTCTATAAGGCTGACCGTTGGTTCCATAATAATGAACATGAATGGTTTTACCGTTATCTAGATGAATTTTCCCGGAGCCCTGAATCTGTAAAAAAAAGAGATCAACCCGATCTTTTAGCCAGGCAATGGGTTGAACCCTACCTTCGAGAATCCCCCCATATTCGATTTCATGGCGGTTATAATAAGGCACCACTGTTTGATTGCTGTATCTGCCAACGATCGTTTCCCCTTTGAACCGTGGCGAAAATAAGGAAAGATCGATCTTCATCAGATCATCCGGCAGGGAATAAACTGGAAATCGGCATTGCTCGCTCTTCGCAACACAGCCTTCTAAAAAAGGTTCATAATATCCAGTAAAAAGAACCTGGCCAAATGTATCCCTTCCGACAGATGTGTATACGATATAATGGGAATCAATATATTGTTTTAAATGTTTCTTTGAAGGTTTAGTGCTTATAAAATCAAGAAAATGTTCTAGGGACTTTATCATGTGAAGGGCATCAAAGGTCTCTTCTCCAAACCTAAATCGTTTATTTGTCGGAATTTTTTTAAGATATGCGATGCTCTGCCGGATGCTATATGCCAATCCATCATATTCCATATCATCCGAAAATTCAGGAAATTCGGATGGATCCATTCGAACCAGTGCCGTATCTATTCGTTTTACCGGCGCTTCTTTAAATATGGCACACCTTGCCAACAGGAGAGTACACAACAAAGTAATCAAAATCGCCGATATGTATTCTTTTATTAACAAATTCATTTATACTTTTGGTTTAACAAAATTTATGACGAAGAATAAGAGTCCTACAGCAAACAGCAAGAGGTATAAAGGCATTGTACTAATGTAACTTGCTGCACTTTGAATGCTTGCATACGAAATCTCCTCGATCCACTTAAAATTATCTTTTCCAAAAACCTCCACGAGAGATAAACGTTCCCAAACATATTCATCTCCTGTCTGCATCAGTGTTGATATGGCTTGAAAGCCGAGCAGCAAACCAGCAATTAACCATGAAGCTACACCGGCAACGGTAAGTTTTGACATAATCGTTACCTCTCTGTTTAAATAGGGTTATTATTCCTTGATAAAAGAGCCGCTTTTCCCTCCTGTTTTTCTCAGAAGGCTTATGTCGGAAATGGTCATTTCTCGATCGTACGCTTTACACATGTCATAGATGGTCAGTCCAGCCACAGCTACCGCCGAGAGAGCCTCCATTTCCACACCGGTCTGATCAAAAATACGTGCAACCGCTTCGATCCTTATGGAACTTGTTTCTTTATCAGGAAAAAAATCGACTGCGATATGCGTGATATTCAAAGGGTGGCACATGGGGATAAGGTCTGCAGTCTTTTTGGCCGCCATCACTCCGGCAATTCGTGCTGTTTCAAAAACATTACCCTTTTTGATGGTTTGATTCTGAATCATTTCAAAGGTGGCCGGTTTCATGGAAACAACGCCTTGGGCCACAGCTGTTCGTATCGTCGGGCTTTTATCGGTCACATCAACCATTCGCACCCGCCCTTCCTGGTCGATATGAGTTAACTTGGGCATTGAAAACTCCTCCTATATAAAAAACTCCGTTTTCTTGGTGACTGTCTTTTTAATCGCATTGAGGGTGTCATTCATGACAGCGATGACATGCTCACGGATGTCTCCGGCAACCACTATAAACATAACATCATCGCCCACAGATAAATTCCTGTTTTCGGCAATTTCAACGAGTATTTCTATTATCCCCGGCTTTGCTTTATTTTTCTTGATCACGCGTTGCAGTTTTTCATGGTCAACCGCAATCGTTAACCCTGACACGTTGCGGCCGTCACGGGACGCGTTTCTGACGACCCCATTATGACAAAGAATCATTCCTGTCTGATGATAATCCGGGTGTTTTTTAATTTTATCGATCATTCGGATCAAATTCATATAGACTCTATGTTGATATACCTTGAGGTTTATAGGCATTTAGCCTTCGGTTTTGTGACTCAATATTTTCAGCTTTGTTTACATCATCCGGTGTGTTCACATTAAAAAAAGATACTAGATCAGGGTCGCTTCCGCGCAAACTTTTTTCAGAAAGTGTTTTAACGCGAACTTTACGAAAGAACTTTTGGATCTTTAATTCATTTGCGATAAGCTGCTGTTCGATGGGTTTCAGACACGCCTTGGAATATACAGCGCAAAGAGGTTCAAATCCTTTGTCTGTTTCGGGAATGATAATATCAAATCGAGGCTCAAGGGCATCAATAATTGTGGTGATAAGTTCCTTTTTTAAAAAGGGTGTATCACAAGCAATAAAAAATGCATACGGCGTCGTCATATAAAAAAGGCCGGCATGTATTCCGGTCAAAGAACCTCTTGTAGGAAAAAGATCGGTAACGATCTGAAAATCCCACTCAAGATACCTGACAGGATCGTTTGTAACGAGAATAATCTCTTTAAAAAGGTCGTTGTAAATACGATATACTCGGTCTATCATACGCTTTTCGCCAATTCGAATGAATGCCTTGTTCATACCGGAAAAGCGTTTGTTTTCTCCACCGGCCAATATGACACCAGTTAAGTTGTTTCTCATAATTAATCGCCAAACATGGCTGTTCTTAAAATGATATTATTTGAAGCTATGGATCGATTTGAAGATTCTCAACAGTAATCTCCATAGGCCTCTCCACAACGGGTTCGATATTGTTGTTTGTACAATAGGAAAAATATTGGACAAAATCAAGGCAATTTGAAGCTAACCTGGACGGATATAAATCTTGATCTTCGTTGGTCACATGATATAAAGGGTTGTCCTATAGCCGTCGTCAAAGATATGTTGATTCCCTATCTCGATTTTGTTTACGCTTTTAGGGACCTGTTGAGATGAATTAAATTGAAAGATTAAACATGGGTACAAAAAGGCATAAAGCAAAAGCTCCCAAGCGTGTGAAGGTGGGAATAATTTCTGTTTCCAGTACCAGAAGCCTGGCAGAAGATAAAAGCGGCCATTGGATCAGCAAACGCGCCAAAAAGGAAAAACACGATGTTTTGTTTCACCGGCTGGTTCCTGATGACGCCGAAACCATTCGCCAAACTTTGCAAGATGTCGTCAACACCTACAATCCACAGGTCATACTTTTGACCGGTGGTACCGGTATTGGTTCCAAAGATGTGACCATTGAAGCGGTTCGTCCGTTGTTTGATAAGGAGCTCACCGCATTCGGCCCCCTTTTTGTCCAACTCAGCTTTGAGGACATCGATTCTGCCGCGCTCTTGTCCCGTGCTACGGCCGGTGTCGTAGGGAAGACCGTCCTGTTCTGCATGCCCGGAAGTCTTAAAGCGTGCAAGCTTGCCTGCAAGGCCCTTATCTTTCCGGAACTGGGGCATATTGTCGGCCATATCCAGGAAAACTAAAAGCTGTTTTAAATAACCTCGTTGATTTTCGCGCACAAGTCCGAAGTTTCGGGCAGTTTTTTTCCGTCTATACTCAGTACCGGAACGGCCCCCATGAGAGAATTCGTAACCATCATGTGATCGAATTCAAAAAGATCTTCGATCCTCACACGTATATTCTCCATTCGAAAACCCCATTGGACAAGCACCTTGCAGACCACATTTTCCATGACACCCGGCAGTACATGGGATGATAATGGTTTAACCACTCTATTATTTTTGATGCACAGGATATTCGCTGTATTGGTCTCGGAAATCGTATGATCCGGGTTAAGTATCAATGCCTCGTCAGCACCTTGTGTTTTAGACCATTTGCCGGCCAGAAAATAATACAGATAATTGAGCGTTTTATGGTCTGCCAAGTTCGTATACCGGGGCTTCGGATATGTCGCCAAATCTAGTCCCTGTTTTTTTATATCTTTCAGGCGATGGGTATATGGCCTAGCGACAACCAGCATGGAATGATTGTAAGGCGGCGTTTCCCTATCGCCTCTTGTGGCCACTATTTTTACGGCTGCGGTCACGTCGTATAATCGATTTTGAAATATCACCTGATGGATGATCTCATCCCAGGTTAAATCAGGCGGCTCCTCAGAAAAAAGATACTCCCAGGTTTTATTAAACCTGCTGATATGTGCGTTGAGGTGTTTGGGTATCCCTTTGTCCACCTTGATGGTTTCAAAAAAACCGTATCCATATTGTAAACCCAAATCATTAACCGGTATACCGGCCTGATCCAAAGGTTCTATCGTTCCATTTAACCAAACGTAACTTTTCGCTGCGGTTTTTCTATCTTTGCCCATAAAGGCCTCCATTAATGTCCGGCCTTTATGGATGGTTTCTTCATATTCATCAATTGGGTTGGAATCGAAAACAATTCCTCCGCCTACAGAGAAAAAAATTTTTCCATTATATATTGTCGCTGTCCGGATAGCGATGGATAAATCCATGGTGTTATGAAAGCTGATGTAACCAATCGAGCCGGTATATATATGACGTCGGTCCGGTTCCAGCTCATCGATGATCTCCATGGTTCTAATTTTGGGACATCCTGTAATCGATCCACCGGGAAAGGTGGCCTTGAGCAGATCGACCGAATCACGCCTTGTGTCAAGCTCTCCCTCAACGATGGATACCAAATGGTAAACATTCTGATATGCTTCCAGTCTTTTATGCTCTGCGACTCGAACTGAACCGGCCTTGCAGACCTTACCGATATCGTTGCGCAACAGATCGACGATCATTGAAAGCTCGGCATCATCTTTTTTGCTTTGTTTCAGTTCCTCGCCAAGCTTTTTGTCTTCATCCGGTGTTTTTCCCCTGGGCCTCGTCCCTTTGATCGGCCTGGTCTCCACCTTATTTCCTGTTTGCAGTAAAAATCGTTCAGGAGAAGTAGAAACAATCTGGTGGTCCTCAGCATTGATGTATGCGAAAAATGGGGCTGGATTCTTCTCATACAGGGCCTTAAACAGACTGAATGTTTCTCCCTCAAATGTCATTTCAAACCGCTGGGACATGTTGACCTGATAAATATCACCGGCAACAATGTACTCCTTAATTTTCTCAATGGCATGGATATAGTTGGACTTTATGAAATTGGATTTAAATCCTTCCGGATCACCGCTAAAACTTCTGTATGTCGGTTTTCGGGCAGACAGGGTTTGTTTAAAAAAAGCAAGATCCACATCAACGTTGCCCTGCTTCGAATCGGTTCGTTTGGTGATACAAAGACGAGTACTGTTGGTGATTTTATCATGAACAACAATGATTGAAGGGGCAACGAAATAGATGTGCGGAAGTCGCAAGCGATCTATTGAAGTGCGTGGCAGTTTTTCAAGACGGTCCTTGAGGTCATACGCAAGGTATCCAAGAACCCCTGAAGCAATCGGATTTGGCAATTCATCAATATCTAGGTTGAGATCATTCAGGCTAAATGAGCTTAATACCATGCGTAGGGTGTCAAAAGGATCTCCATGAAAATCAAACCCCTTATCGTTGCAAGTTAGGGATAATTGCTCTCCGATTCCTGAAAGTACCAGCCACGGTCGAATCCCGAGAATATGGTGTTTTGCGCAATCAAGATCACCGCCGCTCATAAGAACCACCGTACCCGGCATCGAGGCAAATCGAGCGGAAAGATCGAGAAACGACTCATCCAGATCAATTGCTTCGACATGAATACCGGTAATTTTACCGGCTGCTTTTTTGATTTCATCCATATTGCATTGCGTCCAGAAACATTCCGTTGGCACTGAGCATTCCAGAATCCGAAACAGCGAGTGGTCCCAGCCTGAGGAAATTTTCAACAAGCAAATACCCGTTTTCAGTAAGAAAACTTTCAGGGTGGAACTGAACACCATGAAGCGGGTACTCCGGATGAGACATGCCCATAATAACCCCATCCTCACTTTTCGATGTCACCACCAGCTCGGTCTCATTAAATTCCGTCATCAGTGAATGGTATCGGGCCGCGAGAAAAGGGGATTTAATCCCTTTAAAGATCCCATAATGGTTGTGCTGGATCATACTGGTCTTTCCATGCATCGGTACAGGCGCCCTGACGGTGATGCCGCCAAAGGCTTCGTTAATACATTGCAGCCCCAAACATACGCCCAAGATAGGTATCTTACTACAAAACGCCCGAACCAGCGGGATTGATATTCCCGCGTGCGCAGGATCCTTGGGCCCCGGACTTATCAGTACATAGTCCGGATTCAGTGCTGCAATTTCCTCTAGGTTAATTTTGTCGCTCCTATACACTTGGATTTCAAGGTCATAATGCATAAACATCTGGACCAAATTATAGGTAAACGAATCGTAATTATCGATGACAAGCAGATTGTGCATGATCTTTTTTAGGATCTATTCGTCTTTTCAAACAATAAAAAAGCCACCCGGTTGAGCCTGGGTGGCTTGGAGCGAGACTTTTGAAAAACACCCTCTTTTGTCCAATCTCTGCGTCAGGCTCAAATTTTAATCCTCGAAATACTCAAAGTATGCCAGTGGTTAAAATTTTCGCCTTCCTTGACCTTGAACAAAATTGAACGTTTTTCAAAGGTCTCGAGCCTATTACATAACTCAAGAAATAAAAACGCTTTGTGATTTTATACTATCAAAGATTATGTTCGTCCATATCGGAAACCGTGATACAAGTCAAGGGAATTGCACACCTTTTGGAGATTCTTAAAATTACGGGTTGGTGGGTATTAGGTTTTTTCTGAAAGGAGATATCTTTTTCGTTTGATCGATCGCTACCCAGTGACCCAATATTATGATGTCATGCACTACCGGTTTTGGGATTTTCACAAATGAAGTCAACATCATAAAATATTGGGTCACCTGGCTAAAACGGAGTTGATATCGACTGAAAGAAAAATCCTGATACCCGAAAAAATGAAATCGCACCGTGTTTATTGAAAAGTTAACGCTTTTTCACATAAACATTTGAATCCATTCTTGAAAACATTCTACCTTGTCATGTCCATACCGCTTAAGGTTGCTTAAGATCTCTTCGGTCGATTTTTCCTTTGCATCCATATTTCCGTTCTTGGAAAAGAACTTATCCGCAAAACATATGATCTTTTCCTCAATGGAAACCGGAACCATATCGCGCACAGGTAGTGGAAGATGGTGTTGTTTTATTTCCTCGGCGGTTATCCCAACCCCTACGTGTCGTTCACACACCAGCGCGTGCAACGGTAGCCCCCATTCCTCAAGGATTTTCCTTCCCAAATAGCCGTGGCAAACATAAGGATACCCACCGTTGTATCCCAGGTCAGGAGAATGGGTCATAAAAACCCCAATATCGTGTAACATGGCGGCTTCCTGTATAAAGTTGAGATCGGGATTGCAATGAGGCATCTTTAACGCGATGGTTAACGCCTTACCTGCCACTTGTCTGCCATGCTGAACGAGAAGCCTGTACCCTTTCGAGTCTGGGTCGTAAAATTCAGCAATAATATTGATAGGATCCATATTGTCTTATGCTTTTCCTGCCAGCAAAACCCCTTCAATAAAAGGATCGAGTGCACCATCCAGGATACTAGTCACGTTACCGACTTCAAGATTTATGCGGTGATCCTTTACCATCTGATAGGGGTGCATGACATAGGATCGGATCTGGCTTCCCCAGGCAATTTCATCCTTTCCCTCGTGCAGTACCTGGATCTTTTCTTCTTGCTTTTGCTTTTCCAGCTGATAGAGACGAGCTTTAAGGACCTTCATCGCCATCTCTTTGTTTCTGTACTGGGATTTTTCTTGCTGGCACTGTACAACAATTCCGCTGGGGAGATGGGTGATTCGCACAGCACTGCTGGTTTTGTTTACGTGTTGCCCCCCGGCACCGCTGGCTCTATATACATCGATACGAAGGTCTTTATCTTCGACCGCAATGACGATTTCATCGTCAAGTTCCGGATAAACAAATACAGAGGCAAACGAGGTATGTCTTTTGCCGCTGGCATTAAACGGTGAAATTCTAACCAGCCGGTGTACACCGATTTCCGTCTTGAGATAGCCGTATGAATATTTACCATTTGCCGTAAAGGTAACGCTCTTTATGCCTGCTTCATCACCTGGCTGGAAATCGATGATATCGATTTTAAAACCTTTCCGCTCAATCCAGCGAACATACATACGAAAGAGCATTTCAGCCCAGTCCTGAGCCTCTGTGCCACCAGCTCCAGCATTGATGGAAACAATGGAGTTATTCGGATCATCCTCCCCGCCAAGCATCAGGTCGAGAGAAAGTTTTTGTACCCCTTTTTCGATGATCCGAACTTGTTGGGACACTTCCTCCAGAGTATCGCTATCTGATTCTTCAAGAGCAAGCTCAAGTAGCAGTTCGGTTTCTTCGAGATCGTGATGGATGCCCTTGAATTTATCGACGGCTTGGCCGATCAGTGTCCGTTCCTTTAGGATCGGCTTGGCTTCTTCTGGTTTGTCCCAAAAATCCTTATGGGCGATGATACGTTCAATCTCCTTAAGTCTTTTTTCTTTATCTGGAAGGTCAAAGAAAACCTTTAATTTGTTCTAATTTTAGGAAAAGTCCTTTGATATCTTCCTTGAGTTCTAATGTCATTTTTTTCCTCCTGCAAAAAGATCGAGTCGTGATTTTATTAAATACGACCATGCTGCTGCAAGGCAACCAACATACTTTTGATTATAATTCGTTTTTTATCATTCTTCAATGTTATCTTTATTTAATTTCTTATAAGACGATAAAATACAACGATGCTTGTAAAAACAAGACAGATTATGACAAACACATCCCCGTAGCGGGAGTAGAACGTTGTTTCGTGAACAATGGGCACATCGCGCGCTATAACGGCATCCTGAAACAGAGGCGTGGCAACGACAATGTTACCCAATGGATCTATAAATCCGCTGATACCCGTATTTGCCGATCGTATGAGCGACCGTCTGTTTTCAACAGCTCGAAATATAGCCATTGAAAAATGCTGATATGGAGCACTCGATGTGCCATACCAAGCATCGTTAGTAATATTAAACAATAATGCCGCTCTGTTTTTGGCCATCGCCCTTGAAAGATTGGGAAAAATAATTTCATAACAGATTTGTATGCCTATTTTGACCTTTCCCCATTGGAGCGTTTGACCTTTTTTACCCGGATGAAAATCACCGACACTCTCCACCATTTTACCGGCAAACGGCAACCATTTCTTCAGTGGCACATATTCCCCAAACGGGACGAGATGTGCCTTGTCGTATTTGCCGTAAACCTTCCCTTCTGGATTCACCAAAAAAGCACTGTTATAATATTCAATACGGTTCTTTTTTTGTTGGAAAGACGGGCTTCCGAACAAAAAATCGGTGCCGATGCCATGTATTCCTTTTTGTACCATTTTCGACAATTCAACCTGCTTTAAGAAGTAAAAGGGTGTAGCGGTTTCCGGCCAAACAATGAGATCCGGGCTGTTTTTCTTAGCAGACAAAGAAAGTTTAATATATTTTTCTATCGATGCTTTTTGAAACGCCGGATCCCACTTTTTATCCTGGTCTATATTCCCCTGAACGATGGCAACCTGTTTTGATGGCGACGCCGAGATCAGATCCTGTATAAATTGTATTCGTAATTTTCCATAAAACCAGACAAGGCTAAAAATCAATGCAAGCGCAACCGTCGATCCAGCCACAAGTCTGGGGCGAACCAAATATCCTTGCCATCTGGTTCGCGTAACAAAAAGATAGATAAGGAAAATAACGCCATTGCTCAAGAGAATACAAAACGAGACGCCATATACACCAAAAATGTCTGCTATCTGTATAATAGGCAATTGACCAAATTGCGTGTACCCAATGAGCTCCCAAGGAAAGCCGGAGAGTAGAAACGAGCGGATATATTCCAATGAAACCCATATCAAAGGGCCCATCAGGAGGCACCAATATGGATGCGGACATAGTCTGACCAGGGACATGGAAAACACAGCGACATAAAGCGCCAAATAAACAGATAAAAGCAACAGAATCACCACGCACAAATAGATGGGAAGATGGCCGTAGGTATTCATCGTATATACCAGCCAATATACGAGAGTAAGGTAATGGGCCAGGCCGGTAGAAAAGCCGATATAGAAACCCTGTTTGGGAGTTAAATCTTTGATGGCAACCAACAGAGGAACCAGGGCAACCCAGGCAAGCCATGATTGTCCGATCTTAGGAAAGGCCATGGTGAGTAAAAAACCACTCAAAATGGCTAAAAGGAATCTTAATCTGCCGAGTTTATATTCGTCCAATTTTTTCAGTTCATTAACCTTTCAAGTTACGTCTTATAGATTGTCTCAAGAACAACTATTTGTAATAATTCTATAGTTGAGGAAATCTGATCATAACTTATCAAATAAGCGAATCTTTAGCAATTCTCAAAAATTGGTTCCGAGTGAAATCCATTCATCCTATGATGCAAAGCTACCGGGGAATTCAAATATGAAAAATCCAATTTTGACAAGTTATGATTTATACGCTAATTGAGAGCGGGTAATAATTGAATATTCGGTTAACGCAAAAAATGGAGATGAACGTGTCAACACTAATTGATATTCTTAAACTCATCGCCATATTGGTGGCTGCTATATTGGTTGGAAATTGGTTTTTAGCAGAAGTCAGGGAAGTGCGGATGAAAGGAAAACCTTGGTATCAAGCTTATTTTTCGACGCCGGGAATAATCATCCTGTTAGCATTATTAATACTCCCGCTCATACTATGGCTAGGAAATAAACCCTAATCGAGGGTAACCAAAAACAAGAACAGTCATAATATATTGAGACCTATTCCCTTCTATCC
>CP070768.1:965980-969728 GCA_020345745.1 Desulfobacterales bacterium | reverse complement strand
TAAAGAACTTCTGTTGCGTTTCTGTTACCAACACAAAAACGCAGCATCTCAGTACTGCCGGCAAAAACTGACGATCCAATAGAAATTTCGTTTAAAGAAATCTTAGCCCTCCCTGACACCATGACCCTATAATCACAAGCCAAAGCCAACATACCTCCCCCCGCAATGGTGTGGCCATTGAGTGCTGCCACAATTGGCTTTGGGTACAGGAACATATAGGTATACAAACGGGTGAATTGGTTTAGAAAATCCGCAAAATTTTGCTCGGAATATGAAAGAACTTCAGGGACATCAAATCCAAAAGAGAAGAATTTACCCTGGCCTGTCATTAATATTGCTGTTGTATCAGCATCATTTTCAAAATCAGCCAACGCACTGTGCATTTCCTCAACCACTTTCACATTCAGTGCATTGACTTTACCCCTGTTTAGTACCAAATTTACAATCCCAGCTGTTTTGTTTGTACTGACGAAATCCATCATAGCCACCTTGTTTGAGTCGCGACTTTTGAAAATGCTATCCGACCACCGGAAATTGCAGGTCTTACGGACACCTGAGCAGCGGCCCTGCCATTTGATGCATCTTTTTCGGCTTTTACGTTACTGCCATTTACCTTCAGCATGCTCCAGATAAAGTTTTTTGAAGCATATTAACTTAATTGTAAATTCTTTATATTAAAGTTGCCAAGGTATGTTTTTTATACTGCTTATGAACCCAAATTAACACGCCTAGTGTAAAACAAAACGACGTAATGAGAGATATACCGAAAACCATGCCGGTATATTCTTGACCTAAAAGCTTAAGCACCATGAACCCATATACAAAGTTGAAAAGGATAAAAAAAATTCTAAAAAATACGCCAAATATGATGGGGACAACCAAACCCCAAAAAAGAATAATTGCTGCTAATTTCTCTTTTTTGGCTGGTTTATTCATCATCATATAACACTGGGTCGACACGCGTGATATCTGTCAGCATTTTCTCAGTTATAACTTCAACCCTGGATAAGTCCTTGCTGTCATGCAGCTTCTCCCGCCAACTCTTGGTACGTCTCATACAGCACCTTCACCCCAACGCTCTTTCTATTAAAGCATATGCGTGCTCGAAATTGTCGTTGGTAACCTGAATAGGTTCGCCAATTTTCAACTCTATTTCAGAGAATGGGTAAGACAATTTTTTGCGATCCCAGGTTCTCAATTCGCGGGAGCTTGACGACGAAAATCGCACCGCAACAACCGGCACGCCGCTTTTCAAAGACAAATGAAGAATCCCTTTTTTTAGAACAAAAGCAGGACCGTAGGGTCCATCAGGATTTAGAACGGTCGAACACCCCTGCCGCAAAAGATCTGCGAGTCGTTCCGCTGCATCGCGACCTGAATGCCCCGTTGAGCCCAAAATTATTTTTTTGACGCCCATCAGACGCAGCAGAACATGTATGGGTTTCATGTACCAGACAGGATGTTGCATCCATGCCTGAGGGGCACCATCAAGAACAGCAGGAATCCGCGGCGCTGCAGTGATCAGCGCCAAAGGAACAAAGCTGTGCCACAAACAAAAGATATGATTTGAACCTTGCCTGATATTCTCTTGGCCTGAAATCTTTACTTTAGTGGTAACTCTCAGGATTAAAAGGAAAAAAAACAACAACAGCCCCAAACCGTAGCCATAAAGGTAAAATTGCGATCGAATGACAATCGGCACTTGATCGACCTGATATCTAGAGATTATCGGCTTTCTCATGATATTTTAGAACACCCAGCGTGACCATCAGCTGTGGCTATGGCGTCCAGCGGAATATCGGTCCGTGTGCAGGGCATGATTATGCCTTTTTTAGTTTTTTGCCGGTTTCCAAAAAATAATTCATCGATGCTTCCCAAAAGGTAACAGCCTCAAGGAATGTCTCTTGGGTGAAATTATCGATAAAATCATTTCCTGCTTGAGTTGTGCCCGTGTACGTATAGGACACATCCACGTAGGAGTGATTATCTTCTTTGGGTTTGACCGCAACTTGTAGCAAACATGTTCTTTGGTTATGCGTAAAGCGGGCAAATTCAACCTCATGTGTTTTAGCATCATATTTCGTGACGATCCAGATCGTATCCGCTTCATCTTCATGTGGCGTGCTGAATACCGCGCCCTCTTCAACTAGACCGGATACTGAATAGATCATGTTGTACCGCCACCCATCGAGCCAGTCAGCTTCACGCACCGGGCACAACAATGGAAACACTTTCTCTGGTGTTGCATGGATTGTTTGGCGATATTCTCTGGTTATTCTTTTGGATTTAAATTCTGAGCCTTCCACAGATTTTCTCCACCCTCCATCACTCTTGAATGTCGTATGCCTGCCTGTCAAAGTCAGACAGAACCTTCGACACTGCAATAAAACGTTGATGATTTGCCGATCCTGTGTGTTGGTCAAGAAACATCGGAATAACTGTTTCTTTGAGTTCACCCTTTATTTGAACACCAACCAGCGTGCCACCCCCATCCACATAATTGGGTCTAAACGTTTTCAGCAGGTGGATTCCTGCTGCCAGTGCCTGATTGAATTTGTCTTTCGCAACCTTCCCTGAAAACACATTCGTGCGTAAAAAATAGATGCCTTCCTGGCTCTTTTTCATTACCCAGCCGTCCCGAAGGTGAAACTTTTTTGACCCTTGCCGAAAATATGCATCGGGCACCACCATAACCTCAGATTTGCCATTCGCCCAGATGGTAAGACGACTTCTGCTTCCACCCACTTCCCATGACTGGATTTCTCAAAAGATCATCTGGACATCCGAGGCGTTTTCGAAAGCAGCGAGTTGTGAGCTACAACCGAATGCAATAATCAATAATGCAATCAGGATGAACCATTTACCAGACTTCATAGACGTATTTTCCTACTTTCCTAATTCTCTTTCGCACTCCATTGCTTCATATCCCTCTGGCGTGAGAAATACAGCCGTTTTCAATGTGTTCATATCGACCAGGCCTATTGAAAACAAATCCTTTATGCTGCCCAATGTTTCACTGGGAGCTAAAGGAAGAGCGATGACAACGTCGCTTATATCCATTATACCGGGTGGTCCTGTCAGATCACATTCCTTGGCCAGTAGGGCCAGCAATTTGTTCTCTGCTGGTGATAGCATCCAATTACCCTTTATGTTCTTATGTGGTGCAACTATCTAGAGAATGGCGTCGACAAGTCACGAACTCGCTCGTACTTTTCATCATATTCTGCCCAAACGATCAAATCTCTGTAGTCTGTTTTGGCCAAACCTATTGCTTTGTCTAGCACATCAAGATCGCCCTTAGCTACAAAAATAATACACCTTAATATCCGATCGCTCGCTAGCTTTCGATTTTGTTCGGCAAAGTCCTGTAACACGGACAACGCAAGAGCGGCGTCATCAGGAGCTTCAAAATCCCAATTTACCTTTCCTAATATGTCTTGAGCAAGCATAGTTATAATTTAATTCAACTTGGCACATAACGGGCATACTGCATTCGCCGCTATGAAGTACAGCAACATAGGGGCCAGATGAAACTATTGTTATGCCTGGTTGTCCAAAATATCCTTGAGGTGTTGCTGCAAGTGCTGAAGATAGTCTTTTATCACGAAATCCAAAGTGACCGGCTCTCTTTTCCCGATGTTGCACAGAGAGGACCTGGCTTCCTCTGGAATGCATTCGATCACATCACTCAGATGGCTGTTGTAAGCTGACCATAGCGCGACCAAGGAAGACCAAGGCCTTTCATTGT
>CP070768.1:938505-965880 GCA_020345745.1 Desulfobacterales bacterium | reverse complement strand
GATATAAAATCTTTTTGCATCCTTCAATTCGTCAATATCTGCCATATTACTTATCTCCTTTTTAATTGATTTTCATTCGAAAATGGTTTTTTCCCGCAATCTCGGTGTCAATCAGCGGAATTGATTGTGCGACATACTCCAGGTATGCCTTCGCACAATTCCTTGATTTCCTTGACCTTGCAAAAAAATCCTCATTTACGAATTGGAAATGATTTGATTCTAAAAAGATCAACCATGGAGCTCTTTTATAAAAAAACCCCAAACTCTGAATTAACCCGGATTTTTCACGCGATTGATGCACTCATTTGCAAGGCATTCAGGGGCGACGCTGTAGTTTGCTACCGCGAGCCCCTGATAACGCGGCAAATGGGTGCATCAGGCAGCGCCCAAAGGGTGAAAATATTTCAGCATAAAAAGAATGAAATTGGTGTACAAATTGTACCATTAAAGTCATCGCTATTATTTGCTGAAACTTAAAGGATTATTATATAATAAAAGTTGCTGAAAAATTTTCATGAAATATCCGGGTTAGATGACTCTAACATTCCCCCCATCAATCGGCACCTGGGCCCCGGTTGTCTTTGCAAAAGCAGGACCCACCATGGCACAGACCAGAGTCGCCACGTCTTTTGACGATACCTCGGTCTTTAAACAATTATTTTTCTTGTACTCCTCTACCGTATACCCATAATGGCTTGCACGGCTCTCCAAAATGTCTTGGGTCCAGAGTGCGGTATCATAAACAGCGTTGGGATGAACAACATTGACCCGGATACCGTCACCCCCCAACTCCATGGCGGCGATTCGGGCCAATTGGGTCTGCCCTGCCTTGGCAACCGAATACGCTGCAGCTCCCGGACCAGGGGCAGGTACATTCTTCGACGAAATAAAGACCACTGCTGCATCAATACCCTGTTTGAGATAGGGAATACATATTTTCAACAGGTGTTGTTGACTGGACAGATTGACATCCATGCTTTGGGTCCAGATCGCTTCATTAATATCTTCGATTCGTTGACTGTCAGGGAAAATCCCGGCATTGGGGATTAAGATATCCAACCCGCCGAAACGCCGAATCGTTTCTTCAACAGCCTCCCTTACCGCCTTACCTTCAGTTATATCACAGACAAAGCCAACCCGGTCATCCTGGTTGAACCGTCGAGTAATTTTAGGGTTGATATCCAAACCGACCACCGCAGCACCCTGCTCATGCAGCATCTCCATGCAAGCGAACCCGATTCCGCTGGCAGCTCCGGTAACCATGGCCACCTTTCCTTGTAGCGGTAAAAGCCTATCGTCTTTTGGTAATTTGGTCTGTTGCAGCTGCCAATATTCCATATCGAACATCTCTTTTTCCGACAAAGGTTGCCATCCGCCGATCGATTCTCCCCATTGGACGGCCTGAATCGTTTGACGGCAAATATCTGAAACCATAGTTGTTTCTTTTATATTGCGCCCAAAGGCAATGGTTCCGTGAAGAGGCCATACCCCCCACCTGGGGGCCAAATCAAAGCAGGTCTGTGTGTCGTCGGTATGCCTTTCAAAGTATGCCTTGTACGACAGCGCATAATCAGATATGTCCTGCTCCACATTTTTTCCTAAAATAACCGGTTTCGGTTTGGTCCGTATCAGATGGTCTGAAGTTAAAGGGCCGCGAGTGGCAATCGATTTAACATTGGAAAGGTTTGCAAAACCACAGGCCCGGGAGCTTCTATCCAGTTTTGCCAACAGGGCACACCCCCTTGCCAGGGAAACATGGCGGCGAATTCGAGACAATGTGAGCAAATCCTCTTTGGCTTCTGCTCTGGCAATCTTCTCCAGCCACCCCTGCTGTTCAAGATAATTTTCTGCTAATGAAACGAGACGTATCATTCGCTCATAACTGGTTCGGGCATCATCAGCAAACGTAAATACACCATGATGTAAAATAATTATTCCTTCAAAACGACGCCACGTCATATTCTGTGTCATTTCAAATATCTTTTTTGCCAACATAAAACCGGGTTTTACATACGGTATAACCAAAACCATATCCTTGTAGATGTTGCGGATCAACGCCTCTCCATTTGGATGGTTGGTTATGGTCACAACGGCATCGGCATGCGTGTGGTCGACGTACTTAAATGGAATATTTGCGTGTAAAACAGCTTCAAGAGAAGGAAGGGGACCGGCTGGATCGGTCATTGCCGAGCCTTGGAGGCGAATCATATCCATATCAGAAAGAGTATCAAGGGTAATGATTCGATGGAGCACATCCAATTTAATAGATGCAAATTCATCAGCCTGAATCGTTGCCAAGTTGCATCCGCTTCCTTTTATCAAAATTACGTTTTCATCTTCTCCAAATAGATTCTTGGCTTTTGTTTTAACAGAGGTATTGCCTCCACCGTGCAATACGAGCCCGGGCTCTTTACCCAAGAGTCGGGACGTATATATTCGCAGCTGGAAAGGGTCTTCTCCGAAGGTTTTTGCCTCCTCGTCGCTCCACAGACTTTTCATTGTTTAACCCTTAATATATGAAAAATGAAATAAATCATAACCCCCGATAGGGATCCTTGACATTATCGGCTTTTCGGCTTAATTTTCAACAGAGAACAGACCATTTTATCAGCTGTACAAAACATGGTGAAGCACCATGCCCAAAAGGGTAAAAGCCCCCTCTCTCAGGCACCCTTTCAGGAAACGGGCTGATCGATTAGACAAAAACGGTTATCACTATATACAGCCAAAACAAAGGAATAACGTAATGAAAGAAATCGTTATCTTTTTGATATTTATAGGAATATGGTTTCTGTTGCAAGCGTATATATTTCCGAAATTGGGAATTTCCACCTGATTTAAAAAATCTTGTCAGGTGACAAGTGATCAGGACGATACGAAAAAGCCTTCTTTGAAAAAAAGCAGTTAGACCGTTCCAATAGTAATTTTATTCCTGGCTTGAAAAACCTTTAATCTCAACGCATTAAAAGTGATAAGCCAGCCCTATCATAGCAGTGAACGATTCCCAGTTGACTTCATTCAAGCGGGTTTCAGCTACCGCCCCCCCTGCGGTAAATACCCGATCAATACCATGATCTGTAGACCAGGTTTGATAGTCAAAGGCGATATTCAACGCCCAGTGACGGTGAAATAAACAGGTCCAGCCGGTGGATACCACAATACCGTTGCCGTCAGCTACGTGCTCAAAGCTTTTTGGATGAGCAAGGTCAGACCTTAGATTCCAATCCGCTACAGCATAAAAATCAGCCCAGTGATATTCAATTTCAGCAAACAGGGTATATTTTTTATTGAATTGAAAGACCAAATCCA
This sequence comes from Desulfobacterales bacterium, assembly GCA_020345745.1. Taxonomy (GTDB): domain Bacteria; phylum Desulfobacterota; class Desulfobacteria; order Desulfobacterales; family UBA11574. The sequence goes on along the minus strand of CP070768.1, from coordinate 962,571 downwards.
AACCCAACCACGGTCCATCCCACTCCGTTTCGTAGGTGCTATCAAGGTTAGGAAACGGCCCTAATGGCGGTATGGTTTGATTGCCATCCGAGATGGTCAGATTTTGTTCATGATACGAATAGCCCAGCAAGGGCGTCACACGAAATTTGCCATTTCCAAATGTAAAGGGATGGCCGATTCCCAGGGATGCATCAAAAATATTACCATCATCTGAGTTGTTGTTCGAGCGCGAGAATTCTTGGGTGCGATTATCTCCAATGAAATCAGAATCCTGGTTTTCGCCGCCGGTTATCCAACCATAGGCCAATGCACCTCGAAAATAAATTATCTTCCGTATGATCGTTACGTTACGCAATTTTGCCTGATAAATTTCTAAATCGCTCCAGGTCAGCTCAGACAAAATATTGGGATTTTCTCCTGCAGTATCTCCTGCGATATTCCAGTCGAGGTCATCCATCCGATAACCGACGCTTAATAAAACGTTTGACTGTATGACTCCGTTTTCGTGTTTTTGAATCGTTGATTTTAACGTGGTATCATTGTCTGCCTTTTTCTTTTTTATCAATTGAGCACCCACAGCATGGAGCCCTGCTGTTAGATTTTCAGGCGTCCCCACAAGGAATCCTGCCCCAAGCACCTTGGGTAGTTGGATGTGGATTAAGGGTGAAATCTGATCTTTGGCCCCTTCATCCGGCAGTTGATAAGGAAAGAAAGCAACCCCGGGCCTATGTTTTAACATTTCCAGCTGTTTTGAAGTCAGATCAAAGACTTGACCTGACGGAAGCTTTACTGTTGCAGCCGCTACCAATGATGAAACGAATACCATTGGCAAAATAAATACCATGATCAAAAGCAATCGTCTCGTCATCAGTTTTTTCCTTCTTGACGCAAGCTCGAAAAAACCTCAGGCAAATGGGCTTCAGACGTTTTGAAAAACTACTCCTTGCCGCTTCCCTTTAGCCCCGTTTATATCTTTTCCAAATCTTGTATTTCGATTTCCAGAGGCTTCAATTCGTCCTCACGGCCCAACTTTCGTAACCTTTCTCTTAACGCTTCCATTTCCTCTCTTAACCGAGGCAGGAATTCGGTCCGTATTTTCTCCTTTATCTCCTCCCTTGATTCCACCATGTCTTCTTTTAGGCGTCTTAATTCATCCTCAAGTTTTTTGAATTCTTCGCTCTCCGGAATGCCTTTAAAGTCCTTGGCAAGCTGTTCAAATTCTTTTTTTAGGCCCTCAAATCCTTCGAAAAATTGATCGAAAAATGCCGAGGTTTTGGTGGCACCCTCTAGCACGGTGTTGTTTTTTAAAAGTGATCCACCCTTACGCGCATGGGTCATTTCAACAGCCATTTTTTCCTTGTTTTGAGGATCTGTAACAATAAAAAAACGGGAATGTTCAGTGGCAGTGTTGGCAAAATTTTTCAAGATAGCAATATCGACCATATAAAAGCCCTTTTTTGAATAAACCACGCTCTTGACTACACCGATATGATTCTGTTCAAAAAGGACCCGATCCCCTTTTTGCAGGCCTTGGATATGGTCGTATCGGATCTTTAGATTGAGAACGTCTTCTTTGCAACCCAAAGTCGTTAACAAAAGGATAAATAGAAGAAAAATGATTTTGCGCATATTCCTCACCTTTTCATGTTTTTAACCAAACGTAAACAAAATGAAGGTTCCAAGACAGTTTATTCTTAAAATGACACTGGTAATGTGTCAAGTCAGATAGTCCATCATTTAAAGAATTTTTCTTGTTTGACACATCAAACCATTATTGACTATTATTTAGTTTCCACCCATAAATGGGCATTTTTCCAAAGAGCAGGATTCACCAAGAGCGTTAGATGTATTCTTCAGGTGGCTTGTAAATAGTTACCAAGCTTTGTGGTCCAATAGAAATGCGAAACCTGAGCTATTCGATTAAAAAAAATAAAACAGCCGAAATAACATGCAGAATAAACATATGAACCTCAATTACCGAGGGCAGAAGATCAATCTAAAGAACGATCTCATCTGTCTAACCGATTTTTGGAAGGCCGTCGGCCGCCCTAAAAACAGATCCGCACCTCAGTGGTTGGAACTGCCACAGACAATTAACTTTATCATCAAGCTCCAGTCTAAAATAGGTGATGCTCAAACTACCATAGAAAAATGTGATGCATCAGGGACATATGCTCATTGGCAAATAGCACTGGCCTATGCAAAATACTTGTCAACCGACCTGGAGATGCATATGAATGAAATATACATGCGCTACCAGGCTGGAGATATTACTCTGGCCGACCAAATCGCAGACCAAGCAAACCCACAAGCTCAGGAATGGCTCTTGCAGAGAATAGCCAAAAAACTGAAAAAGGTGTTAACCGTCCACCCTTCTAGAAAAAGGATCGAAGAATAACTATGGAAAAATTATTAGAAAAGGTATTCAACCCTCGTTCGATTGCCATAATCGGCGCTTCCGAGGTTCCCGGAAAAGCTTCGGAGAGAAGAACACGGAGCCTGCTTGAGGGTGGATATGCAGGAGACGTATTCCTTATTAACCCCAAGAGATCAGAACTTTTCGGAAAAAAGGCCTATTCAAATATTACCGAGGTCGATAAAGAAGTCGACTTGGTTCTAGTTATCGTGGCTGCCAGATTCCTGGAATCCGTGGTTGCCGATAGTGTAAAGATGGGTGCTAAAGGGATCATTATCATTACCGCTGGACTGGGCAATCAGCAAGATGAAGCAAAAAGGATCGAAACGGCCATCTTAAACGAAGCGGCAAAAACCGGTGCCTATGTGATAGGACCCAATTGCAGCGGTATGTTCAGCGCCTCAGCCCAAATGAATCTCTTAGGTGTTCCTCCCCTTCAAAAGGGCCCTATATCTGTTCTTGCCCAGAGCGGTAATGTGATTGATTCACTGACCCATTACGCGGGGATGAGAGGGATCGGCTTTAGCAAAATAATCAGTTTGGGCAATGCCATAGGGGCCAGTTTTCCTGAATACATCGAATATTTAAAATCGGACCCGGATACCAAGGCCATCATAGCCTATTTAGAAGGCATAAAAGATGGCAATCAATTCGTGCAAGTCGCTCGCGAAACGTCAAAAAAGAAACCGATCATTGCCCTTAAGGTTGGCAGATCAGGTGCCGGTGCTAGGGCCGCTGCATCCCATACTGGATCGTTGGCAGGTGATGATTTAATTGTGGATGCAGCCTTCAGACAGACGGGTATTATACGGGTAGCCAATATTGATGAGTTGTTCGATATGGCTGATGTATTCTGCAACTGTCCACTACCCAAGGGGAATCGAGTAGCCATTTTGTCGGAAGGTGGTGGCGACAACTCGATTGCCGCGGATAATGCCGAGATATATGGCCTGGAGGTGCCCGTTCTTCGTCAAGAAACCCAAGAAAAAATAAAACCTTTTTTGCTCGAGGGTATGCCGGCCTCAAATCCGGTTGACTATGGGGGAACGGCTGAGGAAAATCCTCACATGATTACTGAATGCGTTAAAGTTTGCATGCAAGATGATCAGATCGACGGAATCCAGGTAACGGGATTTTTCGGCGGCTTCAAGGAAATCATCGCCGCCCATGTGGCCGAGCTGGAAGAACAGACATCACGAAACTTGGTCGATTTGGTAAACGTATACAAAAAACCCCTTTTTGTGCAAACCAGTTTTGCCAGGCAGCCCATCAAATCCCTCGATATATTAAAAGCCGCCGGCATACCTGTATTCGACTCTTCAGATCGAACAGCCAGGTGTATGAGTGCACTGATGAAATTTACCTCTAATCAGAAAAAGTTGAGCCAGGCTCGTATCCCCCATAAAAAGAGCGAGGTCAGGCCCACGGTGAAGGTGATATTTAATAAAGCTATAGATGAAAAAAGGCTCAACCTGTTAGAGACTGAATCAAGGGATTTGCTGTCTGAATATGGAATCTCTCTTCCAGAAGCGGTACTGGTCAATGGCCCAAAAGAAATCAAGGAGGTTGCATACCAGATAGATTATCCAGTCGCCATGAAGGTGGTTTGCCCTGATATTATTCACAAATCGGATGCTGGAGGCATCAAGCTTGATTTACAAGATGAAAAGGACTTACAAAACGCCTTTGCGGAGATCGTTCATGCAGCACGTAACTTGACCAGAAAGGAGAGAATCATCGGTACGCTGGTCTCCCCGATGGCGAAGAAAGGCCAGGAATGCATTGCCGGAATGATACGTGATCCCCAATTCGGACCTGTTATTATGTTTGGGTTGGGAGGGATATTTGTTGAGATCCTCAAAGACGTTGTTTTCAGAGTTGCCCCCCTTACCCCGGAAGATATTGAAGATATGATTATGGAGATAAAGGGTTATCCGATTTTAACCGGCATAAGAGGGGAAGAGCCAAAGGATATCGAAGCCATAAAAATGATTTTAAGCAAGCTTTCAGAAATTGCCGTCGACAACCCGGAAATCAAAGAGATCGATTTAAATCCGGTCATCGTTCACGCCGAAAGCGCGTCTATTGTGGATTCCCGGGTGATTTTAGACGAAAAGTGCCTATACTGATCCAACGCAACTACCAATAGTATGATAAGCCACTTGTCATGGAGTGGTTTTAAAATCTAACATCGCTATCCTACTAGCTTAGGCGCAATCTCCTCAATTAGGGGTTTTAATTCCGACAAACACGCGGCGGTAGCCTCAATCGCTGTTTCGATTTCAGCCTCGGTCATAGGAGTTGTTATTGAGAAAAAGCCTCTGCTTCCGATAAATAGACCCTTATTCATCATGGCTAAATGGAACAATCTGAGCACATCCCTGTCCATTGTAAAATAAGCGGTAGATGCGGTGGATACTGGTTCCGGTGTGAAGTGGATCTGCTGCAGCGATCCGTAGCCTTTGATTTGCGCTTTGATCTTAAGTTCATCAAGCACCCCTTGCAAACCGTTTGCCAGTGACCAACCCAGCGAGTTAATTCTAGCGAGCGTTTCTGCGGTTAGCTCTTTGAGGCTAGCTATACCTGCCATCACAGCGATGGGCGTGGCCACAAAGGTTCCGGCGTGGTGCGCCGGACGTTTTTGTTTAGGGGAGTACACCGCCATAACATCTTCACGGCCGCCGAAAGCCCCTGTTGGTAAGCCACCGCCAATGGATTTGCCCAAAACAGTTAAGTCGGGTTGAACATTATAAATCTCCTGAGCGCCGCCCGTTGCCAACCTGAAGCTGATGACCTCATCAATGATAAGCAGCAGACCATTCTGACTTGCCACCGAATGAAGGTATTTCAGGTAATCGTCTTCCGGGGGAATCATCCCCGCTGCGCCCAATATTCCCTCCACAATCACCGCAGCCAGTTCATCCTTGTTCTCCTTAATAATTCTTTCCGTTGTCTCCTTATCGTTAAATGGCGTCACAAGAACGTCTTTTTCTACACTTTTGGGCAGGCCCAATGGTAGCTTTCGCCAACCGGTCGTCATCTCCATAGGATCGTAACTGCCATGGTAGTTTCCTTCCATTTTCAGAATCTTGTCTTTCCCGGTAAAGGCCCTAGCAGCGCGTACGGCGAACATGACTGCCTCGGTCCCAGAAGTGCAAAAGCGGACCTTTTCGACCGATGGAATTCGATCACAAATCAATTGCGCCCATTCATATGCGCTTGTATGCGGAGCTGCCATGGCTGATCCCAACGGCGCCTGTTGCTGGATGGCCTCAACGACCTTGGGATGATTGTTTCCCAGGACCATCGAAGTCCAGTTATTTGAAAAATCTAGATACTCATTTCCATCCACATCGTACAGGTAATAGCCGTCTCCTCTCTCCATGACCGTGGGATAGGGCTCAAACCAAATAGAGACTCGGTAGTCACCATCCGGCACATACCTACTGGCATTTGTAATTATCTCTCTTGATTTCAAAGTTCTTTGCCGATACGTTTCTTCAATTTTAATGTTGTATTTAGCTACCGATTCCTTTCTGGACATTGTCAGCAACCCTCCTTTCTTGTATTCTCCTCTCTTTAACGCCCAAAACTATTGCATATTTGGATTGTATGTCAAGGCATATATGGGTAAGGGTTCAGGGGCAGTTAATTTCCTTTCACTACGCTGTCTCTGTCACCAATACTCACATATTAGATGCCATATTAAATCTCAATAATATCCGTTCGTCCGTCAACAGAGAAGCTGCACTCTCATCTTGACACTTAACCTCCTTTTTGTCATAGTTTTTACTATTTCGGAAAAGCAGGCTGTAAAGATTTTAAGCAAAATTAAGCAAATATTGTAGCAGGGACCTTTGAATAATGTACAATTTTGTTTAAGGGCAAGTCGAAGATTCCGGGCTATGGGAAGGAACAGACGAAATTTTTTAGCACCGACAACCATCAAGTATTTCGAGGATTAATCAGCCACCGAACTTTGGCGGATTAAAATTTGAGCCTGACATCCCACCTTGGCGGGAGACAAAAGATGGCATTTTTCAAAGATCTCAGGGAGGAATATATGAAAGACGTCGTAATATTGGGAACTGCCCGCACAGCGGGTGGAAGATTTGGCGGGTCTCTTGCCCCAATGACTGCCCCGGAGTTTGGTGCGGCAGTGGTTGGAGAAACAATAAAACGTTCACAAATCCCGCCCGAAGAAATAGACCAAACCATTTTTGCCAGCGCATGGCAAGCGGGTGTTGGGCCCAACCCGGCACGTATTACCGCCGTCAAGGGTGGCGTCCCCATTGACGCTCCCGCGGTATCAATCAATGTCCGTTGTGGATCCAGTATCCAGGCATTGATCTTCGGCGCCCAGGCCATAAAAGCCGGAGATGTAAACACTGTATTGGTCGGTGGAACCGAAAGCACCAGCCAAATTCCTTACATTCTCCCCAAAGCCCGCTGGGGCTATCGTATGGGAAAGGGTGAAATACTGGACATCATGCACAAGGACGGTTTTTTATGTCCTTTGGGCGAAGGTCTTATGGGCGAGTTAACCGATGCTGTGGCAAAAGAAATGGATATCAGCCGCGAAGAGCAGGATCAGTTTGCCGCGGAAAGCCAAAACAAGGCCGAAGCAGCGGTAAAAGCCGGCAAATTCAACCAAGAGATCGTTCCAATCGAAGTGCCGGGACACAAAGGCCAAATAAAGATTTTCAAGGACGAGGAAATCTTTCGCTCAGGTGTAACCGCTGAATCTTTGGCCAAACTCAGGCCGGTGTTTAACAAAGATGGCACTATTACTGCCGGCAACGCCTGTGCACTGTGTGATGCAGCGGCCGCTCAGATACTCATGGAACATGAGAGAGCCAAAACATTGGGATTACAACCTATTGCTATTATTCGTGGATATTCGTTCGTAGGTTATGAACCCAAGCGATTCGGCAAATCGCCGGTCAATGCCATCCCGGCGGCTTTGAAGCAGGCCGGAATGACCCTCTCCGACATCGACTTGATCGAGCTGAACGAGGCGTTTGCTGCACAGTACATCGCCTGCGAACGCGAATTGAATATCGATCGCAATAAAGTCAACGTACATGGCGGTGCAATTGCACTGGGGCATCCAGTGGGGGCAACCGGTTCCAAAATCTTAACGACCCTTCTCTATGCTATGCAGGACCGGAATGCACAACTGGGGCTGGTGAGCGCCTGTATCGGAGGCGGTAACGGTGTTGCCCTGATTGTTGAAAGACTCAATTAACGTCCCGAAAATTAAAAAATGTGATGCAAAAAAAATAGCGACTCAGAGAGTAGTTGTTTTCTCGTAACATAATTAGCTGAGTTACTTCGCATTTTCAATGACTGATAGTCATCGCCATAAATATATTCTGGTTGAATAGCGCCTATGGATGTTAAAAAACTGACGGACGATTGCATTTAGGTTGGTCCCGCTGAAAGCGGAATGAGTTCTTGCCGGCCTCAATGAAATTATCCGGTGGTTGATTCCAAACGCTGTAACCAACGCTATACCAATATTCCATCCTTCTCCCACTCAACATGGTTTCCAGCCCGTACAGCCGTTTCGGCGTCACCAAAAACCCGTTTTGGGCTCCTTTTGCGGGTTTTTTTGGATTATAATTAAATCTCAATAAAAATAATATTATATAATTTATATAAAAATATCTATTAATTATATATAGTTATTTATAATTTTAGAAATTATCCCAAGATATTGTGGTATCTTTTTGCTTGACACACAAGATATTTTATCTTACAGAGTTTCCAGAACATATTCTAATATTTCAATAATTTATTTCAAAAGCGGACAAGGATAGCATGGATGAATAAGGCTTTTATACAATGCCCGAAAGACCCGAAAATGAAATATTATCGGGAAGCCTGTGTAGAAATTTTTCGCAAAGGAAACCTGCGCAGCTGGTGTAAGACATGTGAAATTTTTCAGGATCAGAATAAACCTACTGGAGAGGTATCGTAACTTTACTTTTTTTCAACGACCCTGCCAATTTCTTTTTTAGGCAGATCAATGCATGATTTGTGTTTTATTCTTAGATAGATTGTTTTTTCTTAATATATTTAGCATAACAGAGGAGGGCAAAATGATTTCCTCTCCATGTGCAAATTGTCAGAAGAAGAATCAGCCTAAAGAAATATGTGCAGAAGATTGTGAAATATTGCATGCCTTACAGACTTACCACATCTCAATGGAAGACTCTCTTATCTCTCCTGCCATAGATTATGCTGATGAAGGACGGTTTCGTTTGAACAGCAAGGACATTATTTGTTGAACATAGTGTCCGGTCACTTGCTGATCTCTTGCTGTCATCCGTTAGAGACTTAGGACAGGCGATGGGTTACCTTTGTCCTGGCACGTCTTATTCGCTCATAATCGTTTGGTTAATAAGCCCCCTAAAAGATGCAACAGCTTTTGCTTTTTGGTTGACACCTGGTCAATCTTTCTCATATGTTCAATCATTGGTTTTCACTATTGCCAAACCTGGCATAGATACTTTTATCCCCTAGCATGAGACTTGAGACCTTTGAAAGGGAGGTATTCCCATGTTCGTCGGACGTATTATGCATACACACCTGGTTACCGTTTCCCCAAGCACCACCATGGTCAAAGCAAAGGAGATCATAGCGGAAAAAAAGATTAATCATCTTCTCGTCGTGGATCAAAAAGAGAACCTGATCGGGCTGGTCTCGGATAGGGATGTGAAGCAAAGCTGGGCATCACCCGCTACAGCACTCAGCGTCCACGAGCTAAACTACCTCTTATCAGAACTCACCGTTGAAACGATCATGACCAAAAAGATCATTACCATACCCCCCGGCACCACCGTTGAACGTGCTGCCTTGATCATGCAGGAAAATCGTATCAGTGCGCTCCCTGTAATCGATGATGAAAAACTCGTAGGCATAATTACGACCACCGATGTCATGGAAGTTTTGTTGCAGGCCATCGGTTTCGGAGATGGGAGTGCGAGATTTACCGTTTTGGTTGAGGACCGTATCGGCGTTGTTGCAGAAGTCTCCAGGATTTTAAAAGAGCAACAGATCAACATTCGCAGCTTTGTTACCTTGCCGGAAAAAAAACAACCGAATGTCTACCAGCTGGTCATGCGAGTCGGTGCTGAAGATGGGGAAAAAGCGATTACAGCATTAAGTGACGGCGGCTTTAAAGTGTTGACAGAATACGTCAAAGATTTAACACCTTACTTACCAAAGATGTGACTTTTGAAAAACTATGGGTAAGAATACTGTAGTTTTTTTTGTTTGCATAAAATCGGCTGGTCTGCAGGATCGGTAGGAAAAGTGGCATGGGAATATGCCCGCTGGGCAGAGTCAATGGCACAGAATAAAAAAACCGATTTGCAGCGGATAATGTTGTGGACTTTGGTTGCCGCATATACCATTGCCCTTCCTCATGCAATTATCATTTACAGGAGTATTGAGAAACACTTTTCAACATATGTCGCAGGAAAAGTTCCGTTAGTTATCATCATCCTTCTGGGAATAGCCTATCTTGCTTCGTCTGTTTTACTCAAAAGAGGAACTGGATACGTATTATTTTTAATCCCATCTACCCTCATCGTCTATGCCATCATCGTTCTGGAGCCCAATCCCAATAAGCATATCCATATTCCCGAATACATCATTTTGTGTTGGATGCTTTATCAGGCTCTTGTTCTCGATTATAAAGGAAAGGGTATCTTTTTGCTTGTTTTTATCTGCGCTATAATGTTGGGAATCTTCGATGAAATTGAACAAGGAATCTATCCGGGTCGATTTTACGGCAGCGAGGATATGGTAATCAATACTGCTTCATGTATCATCGGCATTCTGACCCTCATCGGGTTAAGGCCCGGTCCATCAGGTGATTGGTCATGGGTCGGTTGTTTAAAAAAATATAAAGCATCACTGGCTGCAATCATATTCGGTTTAACAGGATCTGCAGTGACGTGCGCATATCTTTTCCATGTTCAAGCAATGATGGATTTCTGGGAAACTTACCCGCTATGGCTCTCGGGATGGAATGTCATTTTTCTGGTGCTAGGTTCCACAATCATAATCTCCTTTTGGCAATGTCATCACATGCAAGATCGTCTTAAGGATCAAAAGGAGTCAAATCCGTCTGACATGGAGGCGACGGCCAGGCTATGGGTTCTGAGCCCAATGGTCATTCTTTTGGTCATTCACGCCCTTGTTGTATTTGTTGGTGTTTCGGGCCTATCGTTTGACTAGGATATGTAAAATAAAAAAAATTTCCTTTTTTCAAAAACGATTTCTTTTTTTATTGTCTTTATCAGTAGTCTTTCTAATTCACCTTTAAATCGATAAAGGAACAATTTATGAAACAGCTCTTTTTAAAATATCTGTTAGTTCTTCATCCGTTAGCATAACTGGATTCCCTTTCATGCTGCTTGCTTTTTTCGATTTGGCAACCAGTTCAGAAAAGTGGTCTTCAGTAATTCCATAATTGGCGAGCACCGGTATATCCAATGTTTCACAAAGATCATATATCCAGGCAGTCCCCTCTTCGGCTCTAGCACCTGACTTTCCGGTCAAAACTTTGGCAACTTCATCGTAACGGTATAAAAATTGTTGAGAAGAATGCCGCTGCAAAACCTTGACATTTACTTCCATAACAAAAGGCAAGAGGCGGGCACAAATTACGCCATGAGGGGCAGGAAACATGGCTCCCATTGGGCCTGCAAATCCGTGAACAGCCCCGAGCTTTGAGTTCGCAAGAGCTAGGCCGCCATAAAGGCTGACCAAAGCCATATCTTCACGGGCTTTTACATTGCTTCCATCCTCAAAAGCTCGAGGCAATGAGCGGGCGGCACGCTTTAGACCATCGAGACATAAGGCATCTGTAAGAGGATTTGATTCCACAGAAACAAAAGATTCTAAAATCTGGGTTAGGGCATCCAACCCTGTACTGGCAGTTATTTCTGGGGGCATTGAATAGGTCAGTTCCGGATCGATTACAGCCAGATCCGGCAGCATCATGGGACTACGCAGGCTAACCTTTATCTTATGTTGCAATGACGTCAGTACTGAATTTTTGGTAACTTCAGCACCTGACCCGGCAGTTGTCGGTATAGCTATACAAGGAGCCGGAGCGTTGGTTAACGGCTTGCCTTGGCCAATGACCTCCAAGTAGTCTATAATATCTCCTTTATTGGTCAGAAGAGCGGCAATGGCTTTGGCAGTATCAATGGCACTGCCCCCACCCATACCCATCACAATTTGACAGGCATTTTGACGGGCAGCTTGTATTCCTTCAATGATCAGGTTGACTGTTGGTTCGCCAGAAACACTGAAAACAAACGCTTTCATGCCGGTTTTCCTCAGCCCTTTCAATAATCCAAGGGCACGGTCAACATTTCGACCCGTGACCAGCATGGCACAGTTCCCCATCTTTGAAGCGAAACGTGGAACTTCATTTACAGTTCCTTGTCCAAAAATAATTCGTGTCGCTGTTGCGAATTCAAACCTCATCATTAATCCCACCCATTATCGTTTGGAAATACATTGGTTAGCTTGATGCTGGTGCGCGGCTCTGCCATCATATCGGCGACAGTATCCCTCCATTTTTTATAATGTTCGGTTTCCTTATGCTTTACCGGATCTTCTGGCGTTCGGTAAACCTCAACAAGAATAAATCGGGTCGGGTCATCCTGCTGCTGAACAACATCAAAACGAGCAATCCCTGACTCTTTAACACTATTACGGGCATTTTCTATTGTGGCCTGTTTGAAAGATTCGATCTGTTCTTCTTTAACATGAACAAAGACATGAACGATAAACATAATATCCTCCTCCTGATGAATAACTTATTTTTGTTCTCCTTACGGCAAATATTCGGAGCTCTCTTTCCAGTCGATCTGTTTAAAATGATTTATACCCTTGCGAAAGTATATCACATGACCGGCAAGATAACCAAAATATCGTCTTTAAGGTTGGATGAAGAATTCTGGCTCAATATGATTTCAAGTTCCAAGATAAATTCCAATGAAGCTGACTTCACACTTTTCTACCGGTAATAAAAATCTTTAAAATACAACAACATTGTGATAATAAAATCGTGTAACGATTTTATGAAATATCCGGGTGAATGTATATAGGTGTCAATCCTATGGATCAAAACATTAGCAAAGAAATAGAAAAAATAAAGAGCAGGATAACATGCAATAAGGATTTTTTATGCCTTAAATCCGACTTGATTGAGCTCTGTGAAGCAAAAGATGTTGGCATTGAATCGATGCTAGAATGCTTGGAAGAAAACCCTGGTGAATGCACTTTCTCATTTGTATTTGATAATAGTGTTTATTGTAAATGCCCGATTCGATATTTTGTTTCTAAAAAATTGCTGAAGTGACTGAAATATAGCATAACCCCATATGAATCTGTAAAAACGTGAATCATTCGCTTTCAAAAGATCAGATGCAGTTCAGGCTAATTTTGTTTTTTCTCAAAATGTACGAAATCGATTAAAAACAAAGCCCCCAGGAAAACGGCCTTTTGGTTGGCATCTAGCGCTTTAGGAAAGTTAATTCCGAAATTATCGGCATCCGTGAAGATCTCTTTGCCCAGGCCACTCCATTTTTTGACGATCTTTCCCTGTTCTTGATCGTTCTTCTTAATCAGAAACGTCCAGGGTCTGAGTATCGGACCGAAGATTTGAAAAATCTCTCTATCGTTTCGATCCATAACAGCATAGATCCTTCGTAAAAGGGCAAAACGCCGCTTGATCTTTCCCAATAATACGCCGCCTGATTCGTAGATGTCGAGTTCGTGAAAGTAAAACCGGAAGGGCCGCTTTAAGGTAAAAAGCTCGTTTCCATCTGCAGAAAAAATGCTCATGGTAAAAGGGCGTAAATAGGTAAGAAAAAACCTTGCTAGGATGGTTGCTAAAGAGCCACTTTCTTCTTCGGCCTCAAAGACCTGATTGCCCCAGCCGTCCATAATGTTATACTTGTTCCTGGTTTCAAATCCGGTAAGAATTTCTCCCCATTCCTTCTTTTGCTTTATGACAAGCGATTGGGCATTGTTCAGCCTCTCCAAGGTATTTCTTATTTCCTTAGCTTCTGATTTTTCAAATTCTTTCAGTTCCTTTTTTCTTTGTAAATATTTGCTTACAATGACACCACACTTGGGACAATCGCTAAAATCGGTATCGGCAGCAAACCCGCATTTCGGACATTTTTTGGCTGCAATCATTATCCCTCCCTTATTTAATACGCCTTGAGCTAAAGAAAAGTATCTCAGAAATTATTTGCATCCTAATAAAATCGTGTAACGATTTTATGAAACGCGACGTTGTCGCTCTTGGAGCAAAAGGCTAAAATTCCTATCCCCGCAGCAAGCTACGGGGTATTTCGGAATTTTTGCCACAACCCTTCGGGCTGCGGCACCGCACTTTCGCCTAAATAAGGTTCTTATCTTTTTCTATTTGAATTCATCCCGCGCTGCAAGCAGCGGGGAATTCATATTTAAATGCTGAATCTAAATATTCCATCGTCAAACCCCAGGCTTTCAGTTTTGCAGCAATCGTTGCCACGTTTTTCCTGAAAACGTGTGGCATCCAGCTCATTTTCACTAAGCATCCTTTCTCCTGCCCTGTCGGAAGTAGGCCTATTTTCAATTTCAAACATTCAGCCTTTCTGATTTCAGGCAATAAGCAAGGCAAAAACCGATGATAAACCCGACTGCCAAGTTTGTTGCTAGTGTTATTCCAAGCATCACAAAGGCCACAAAAAGATCTTTTCTTTCATTCATATCAACGATCGTAAGGGCAAGTTGACTTCCGGCAAAAAGAAGAAGAACACCCAGTATCGACATCGGAAGCAAATTTGCAACCGAGAGTACCTGAGTGCCAAGAAAGACAGCAAGTGTTAAAAAAATCAAACCGATGATGAGGTTTGATCCCGCGGTACGTGCGCCGAAGCGATAATGCGCTGCCAATCCCCCTGCGCCGTGGCAAAGCGGCATTCCCCCCAAAAAAAAACTTATTAAATTGGCAAAGGCCATACTGATACACGAACCCCGATACGTAACTCTCTTTGAATCTTTGCCAAAATACTCTTTTGACAGGTCGGAATAGGCAATTACAGCATTACCCATGGTCATCGGTATTTGAGGTAACACCAAGGCAAATAAAGCAAAGGTGAAATCAGCACCTGAAGGGAATCCAAAAGGTAAAACATTTGGCAAATGTATGGCTAATCTCAACTTGTCGAGATTATGGTGTGTGCCAAGAACGATACCGAATAAAATTCCCCCGAACACCACAAAGAGACCGGCGGGAAGTCTTTTGTTTTCCAGTAGAAGAAGGGTTAAAAGACCACCGATCGTTCCGATCAGAATGCCTATGGGAACGGGGCCGATGGCTTGCATGTTCAGGTATGGTTCAGCAGCTTTGCTGAGGATTTGAAATTTTGACGTGCCGATCATAAATCTTACGCCTTCCGCCACTAAAAGTATACCGGTTGATAGTTGAACACCCCTAACGACCGATTTGGGTGTATACCGACCCATGATGGTAGCGATATTCGTCAGACCAACGATAAAAAGTACGATACACATGAGTGCACCCGATGCCATTATTTGAGATGGGTTCATGGCGGTTGCTATGGCATAAGCACCGATGACCTTCATCGGCTGAACCGGTACGGGTACCCCAAAATAACACCCTGAAATTATGTAATAGAGTCCTATTGATAAAAATAACCCTGAAGGGTTTAAATTGTTGATAAGGATCATCCCTATCGCCAAAGGAAGCAGTGTGCCCAGATCTCCTAACGAGCCTGCAAACTCCAAACGATCAAATTTGTAGCGACGACTCACAGTCTTCACCTATGCTTGTTGTTAATAATATCTCCGATTGAATTGATTCCAAAGGTTAAGATAGCTTGCGCCCACGATCATTTATCGAACCTTCTTGGCGTACTTGGCTGCAGCAAGCCCTGCAACACAACCTTCACCTACAGCCTTAGCCACCTGCCACGGTGGACCGCAAATGTCGCCGGCAGCATAAATGCCTGCTACATTTGTTTCCTGCTGTTTACCCGTAACAATATATCGAAAGCTTTCATTATCCAAAGCAACACCGAGCAAGGCAGCCAGTTCGATGGCGCCTTTGGCGCCTTTCTCTATGAACACACCACTTACATTTAGCCGCTGATTGTCATCCATGATCAAACCCTCAACCTGCTCATGGCCAAATATTTCTTTGACCTTTCGGCCGATATGCAATTTAACATCAGATTGTCGAATTTGATACTCAAGATTGTCGGAGACCTGAAATCGGCCCACAATAAGATTTACCTCTGCAGCGTAAAAAAGGAGGGTTAAGGCACCGGCAACCGCAGCAGATTCGTCGCCAATTACAGCGACACTGTTACCCTTGTAAAAGTTAGCGTCACAATCGACGCAATAACTAACCCCTTTACCAATAAATTCCTTCTCACCAGGGGCACCTAATCGGTTGCGTTTTATTCCCATCGCCATAATTAGAGCTCGAGCGTTTATGGCCCGATCACTTTCAGTTTGGATGACATACCCATCATTTTGCTGTGACGTCTTTATAACATCTTCGTTGAGAAAATGCGCTCCGGAATATTTAGCTTGCTGAACGCCTTGATTGAGAAGCTCTTCTCCTGAAATACCCGCCACACAACAGTAATTCTCAACATGAGCTTTATAGAGACTGGATTTACGTTCGCTTCCAATAACCAGTACCGATACTTTGGTTCTGGCAGCGTGGATCGCCGCTTGCAACCCCGCAGGGCCGCTACCAAGAATAACCACATCATATGTTTCATAAATCATCCTGTCCTCCTGTACCTAATGGATCCATAAACCAGAATGACCCCTTGACTCGACGTAAATCAAATACGATTCGAAAGGCGTCGTTTAGGTTATTTTATCTACATCTCTCAAATATTGTTCTATATTTTTTGCTGTCAATTTTCTTTGCTAATTTTTCACCACCAACAAATCCTTGCAATTGCACGGTGTATCGACACGCCGTTGCAGGGCAAGGCCAATTAAATTGCACTACATATATCCTATAAATAGACTAAAAGTCAAAAAAGCAAGTCATGATAGAAGTGGAATTTAATTTTTTCTATTGATTTCAAAAAAATAATGATACGAAAGGACGAATAGAGTGTAAACGGTATAATATGTGTGTAACATAGTTAACACATTAAAAAGCTTTTTGTTTTCATCCTCTTGAAATTTAATTTTAAATACCTTACGCTTGTGATAATTATCTTCTCTGATATGTGATTCGCCGGCAAGTAATCTCAAAAATGATCGATTGCGTGTAAGAGTAAATCGTTAGCCGGCTGAATTGCGATGCACGAACCCAACAAAATGGGATTCAACCGAACCATCCGCTGAAAAGGTGCGGCATACAGATAGAGAGAGGGTATGTGATCATTTTGGAGAGTCTCACGACGCAGTAATGGGGCGTTAGGTGAATTTAAAATGGCTTATAACATCGTTATGACGCGGGGGATAATATGGGCAGGAAACTTTATGAACCGGAAGAAATAGATAACGCTTCCGGAAAGATTATTGATTCAGCCGACCCTGAAACCTCTTTCTTTTTAGGACCCACATCAGAATCAGATATGGTGTATGTCTTTGATAATAAATTAGAAGCACTCTTTTTTTTAAAATCTTATTTCGAAAATTATCTTAGCAAGGCTGAAAAGAATATCATACGTTCTCAAATTAAAACCATTCGTAAAAACAGATCAGATATCAGCACACTAACCCTTACCGATCTTTTTGAAAAAAACGAATCAATCGAAATTTACGCAGAAGGATACTGGGATGATTTTGTGCCGACATCCCAACCTTTTTGGAAGGAATGGATGATAAATTCAGGTGATATTTTATCTGAAAGTGAATTCTGGAGCGATGATGAGGTGGAACTCCCTGATGATATATCTGAATCTGACGAAGATTTCGAAAGCCAGCATTTACTTTTTAGCGAAGCCCCGGAAGATGTATTCAATCCGGAATTCGTCGATTCCTTTTTAAAGATTATCCCGCTGGCTTGATCTTGATTTAAGATTTTATTAAAATCATTAAGTTTCAGATACAGACGCGACAAGAGCACCAATAAAAACCTTTCAACCTGTCAAATAAAAAAGGGGAAAAATGGTAATCTTCAATAATCCTGATCAATCATCGGGCACCCAACGCATCGGTGAAAAAACCGCCATACACCATTGTGAAAAAAATACAGCAGCTTTAAAAAGGGTAAACAGCAAAATAAAAAAAATTCTGAACAGAATTCCTTTAAACAGTCAGAAAGAGGTTGTGGAAATCAACCGGCTCATCGAAGAACAAGAAAGACTCGTTAAGGTTAAAATAAAAGGAAATATGCCTATAGAGGTAGAAACACTTAATGGCAATGAAAGGCATAGGGCATATCATTTGAGAAAGCGATTTCAAGAAGCGCTGAGAAGTAGGAAAATTAGAAAATAACTTCAACACGCGCGCTTCAAAATAACGTTCGGCATCAACCACCGAGTCATTTTCTTTCATCTTTTTTATAGCAAAATAAGGGTACGAAACTTAAGTTTTAAAATGGTGACATATCGACAATCAAACATAAAAAAAAACCTTGAGTTAAGGGCCCAAATCATTCAAGCAGTCCGACAATTTTTCATTACAAATGATTATTTAGAAATCGAAACGCCGTACCGCATTCCCTCACCAGCCCCTGAAGCTCATATTGACGCTGAAGTTTCCGGCGCATGGGTTTTACACACCTCACCCGAGCTCTGCATGAAGCGACTGCTGGCTTCCGGATATACGCGTCTTTTCCAGATCTGCAAGTGCTTTCGCCAAAACGAACGTGGCAGCAGGCACCTACCTGAATTGACCATGTTGGAATGGTATACGGCAGGTCATAATTATTTGAATATGATCGAACAGTGTGAAGAATTGATACAATTTATTGCCCTTCAGGTCAATTTTGGGGCTTCCTTACAATATCAAGGCGAAACCATTGATCTTACAACACCGTGGCCCAGAATGTCAGTCTCGGAGGCTTTTAACAGGTATGCATCAACTTCCATGAAAGACGCCCTCTCACAGGGCCGTTTTAACGATGTGATAGCCGGTGAGATCGAACCGAACTTGGGTCGCAAAAAACCCCTCTTTCTTTATGATTACCCCAAAGCATATGCTTCTTTAGCAAGATTAAAGACGGCTGATCCATCGCTCGCCGAACGCTTTGAGCTTTATATGGGTGGTATAGAAATTTGCAATGCTTTCAGTGAACTAACGGATGCCATTGAACAAAAAAGGCGATTTGGACAAGAGCTAAGCATTCGCAGCCAATTTGGAAAGCCGATCTATCCCTTGCCTGAAAAATTTCTCGATGCCTTGCCACGAATGCCCGAAGCCGCAGGTAACGCACTCGGTATAGATCGATTGGTTATGATTTTTGCAGACACGACAACCATTGATGATGTGGTGGCATTTACGCCGGAAGAGCTGTAACCTGAATTTTAGCTACCAGCCATCTAAAAAATATAGATCATGTTTAAGGACAAGGCGCGAGACGCCGCAGGCGTTATGTGTAACATATGAAAAACGCAGTCTCGCCCCATAGGCGAGATGAGGTTTTGCAGAGGCTCGCAACGCTGTAATTGAGCGTTAGATGTATTTTTGAGATGGTTGTAACAAGGCCTTTACAACTACCTGCAAACAGATTAATATTAAAAAAACATTTCAAATTGAGAAGATACAATGGAACACGAAGAGGAAAAATCACAAACAGATATCGACTGGGAAAATCGAATCCTATGCATTGATGAAAGCTGTATCGGTGTCATCGGTCCTGACGGAAGGTGCAAAGAGTGCGGCAAACCTTTTGATAGTGAACACAAGGAAGATATTCCACCCGCACATGACATAGATGAATCCGCCAACGAAATAGACCCTTCGGAAGACGACGAATCTGAATTGTCAGCGGATATCGATTGGGAAAACCGCACGCTGTGTATTGATGAAAGTTGCATCGGCGTCATCGGTCCTGACGGTAAGTGTAAGGAATGCGGCAAACCTTTTAGAGACCTTTGAACCCATCTTACCTTTTATGAATAACTTCCCAAAAGGCTATCATGTCCATAAGTTTTGTGTGATATCACTTTTTAAGGGCAAATACTTTCTACAGAGTTTGTTCATTTCATTTTTATGATATTTATGATTGAAATGAACAGATTATAATCAACGGTTTTGGTAGGATAACAAAAGCTGGCCTAAAGCAGGATAGCTTTACATCCGAAATGATATTCAGAACTGTATGGAAACTCTTCGAATATCCAACCGGAAGAGGGGGTAAATCAAGACCTATCAGATAGAGGTGCCCATGCCTGAACGCCCCTTCCATATAACCCTGCATACGGATCTCATATGGGGTAGGTCGCGGCTGACGAAACAGAAAGAAATCGGGGGAGAAATAGACCAAGCGAAAGAAAATGAGCCCTCAATAAAGCATATGCCACCCTTAAATCGTTCCAGATGCTGACGCGCTGAGTCGGGTTGGCTTATAAAATCCTGACTCCTAAATTAGAAAAAAATAGGATAGAAAAAATGACAACATCTTTCGACCCCAAAAAAGCAATGAAATCCGTTAAGCGCCTTGAGGGCATGCTGGCATTTGCGACTTTCGACATACGACACAAAAGTTTAGAACCGGAGTCGGAAACCCAGGAGGGTTTCGTCAAAATCGCATCAGTCTTAAAGCCGCCGTCGGGTGGGTATCTGAGCCTGACTTTTTTAATCGATACAGATAACAGGATACAAAAAGAAACGCTGCAGGCGTATTTCGGAAAACCGATAAAGACTCACATTAAATCCTTCATGGGAGATAATCTTGAAAAAATTGTTTTCCTGTCATTGGATGAGCTAGGAGAAATAGAAAAATGGATCATTCAGGAAATGAAGGTTCACGTTCGGCATCTCAGCGGTTATGAAAAAACCATCATTGAAAAGGATCTGTTACCTGCCATTGAAGATTGTACGCCTTTTTCGTTCAGACCTGTGGAATGGTGGCCTCAACATCACGAAGACCGGATGCTTAAGACTATGTCCGATCGAATGAAATTTAGTGAACCCGACCTATTGAAACGAATAGTAAACTGGATGTTGAGGTGACTTATCGTCAGTTCTACAAGCCTTTATTGCTGTGCGACTCGTGTTGAAGCCGCTACATTTAAAAATTATAAAAAGCATAATGCATCTACTTGATGCTAATGATGTCGGGATACTCAAGCCGATGGGTTTTAAGACAGGAAAATGATTAAGTTAAATCATTGCATCTATTCAATGGTTGATGAATCAATGAAAAACCGATCTTAAAAGGACAAGGATAAGGTAATGAAAAAATTGTTCAATATCACATTTCTAAGTTTCTGTGTTTTATTACTTTTAGCCTGTGGTTCTACACAACCCACGGTGAAAACAAAAGAAGTTAAACAAAATATGCCCGCTGAAAAACAGAAATCTGTAACACCTGAAACTCCAACGGGACAATTGAAGTGGCCTCGATTCATCGAGAATGAGAAAGGTACTCTCAAGATTTATCAGCCCCAGGTCGAACAATGGGACAAAGATGCCATTAAATACCGTATGGCCATTGAAATCACTTTAAAGGATGAGGAGTCGCCCATTTATGGCGCATTGTGGGTTATAGGAACTACAGATACCGATTTTGAAGAACGATTGGTGCAGCTGAAAAACTTCAAGGTATCCAGAATCGAAATTCCGTCAGCAGACCCAAACAACATTAAAAAGTTGGAAAATTTTATCAATACTATTCTTCTAAATAAGACGAAGGTTGTATCATTGGACAGACTTCTTGCAAGTGCTGCAAGCGTTCCTGAAGCAGTATCGATAAAATCAATACATGTTAATTTAAAACCACCTAACATTATTGTTACCCAAACACCTGCCGTACTGCTGACAATTGATGGTGATCCTCTGCTTCAACCCATCGGGAGTACAGGGTTGAACTTTGTGGCCAATGCAAACATGGATTTGTTTTATTATCCTGCCATGAAGACATACTATCTCTTCATTGGCGAACAATGGCTTTCCACATTAGATCTTAAAGGAGTCTGGCAAAACAACATCAAGCCCCCCGACATTTTTAAAGAAATTCCTGACGATTACGAGCGCGCCTATATCAAAGACTTGATCGAGGTAAAATCGGATAAAACCGTTGCGGTCTTATTGGCAAAACCACCGGCCGAATTAATTGTAATCAACGGAGCACCGTCAATGTCGCACATCCCGGGAACCAGTTTGATGTACGTGACAAACACGGAGCAGAACTTGTTCGTCCACAGATCGGAAGGGTTGTACTATTACATGTCGTCAGGGCGCTGGTTCCGAGCCAGGAGGATGAATGGCCCCTGGGTTGCGGTTGGCGATGACCTGCCTAAAGATTTTAGCAAAATACCTGAAGAACACCCCAAATCCTCTGTCCTTGTTTCAGTACCAGGGACATCTGAATCAAAAGAAGCCGTCATTGAAGCGAGCATACCAAGAAAAATAACAGTCGATCGTAAAAAAACGACGCTGAGTGTGACGTATCATGGAGAACCCAAGTTCAAGCCTATTGCAAAGACCGGAATGTCTTATGCGGTAAATACGACAAAAGATGTGATCAGATTCGGAAATAAATACTACTGCTGCTTTCAAGGGGTCTGGTTTGTTTCGAACAAACCAAAAGGCTCATGGAAAGTCTGTGATTCGATTCCGGATGAAATCTACACAATCCCTCCGGACAACCCCAAGTATTACGTTACATACGTATCTGTTTACGGATACGATTCCGAAACCGTCACTTTTGGTTACACGGCGGGTTACACGGGCACCTATGTGAGTGGCGACACCGTAGTCCATGGTACTGGTTACCACTATCCATCCTATGTTTACTATCATCACGGCTATCCGCACTATTACTGGTACCCGTATACCTACTCTTACTGGGGGTATAGTTACTACTATTACGGGGGCCCCTACTATTACTATCCCTCATACTATTATGGATATACCACGTATCATCAGGGGAGATACGGATCCGGATATACATACCACTACGGCCAATACAGTGAGACGCATTACGCTGGTAAATATAAAGATGCAACTTTCAAAACCAAACAGTATACAGGCCCATACGGCCACTGGGGTGAATCAGAGATCCGCCGCGGAGACGATTGGGCAAAGACCTGGCATAAAACCAGCGAGGGCAAAACCGTTCGCAGCATCGAGACCTCCAAGGGCGGTAAAGGTGTGAGATTCAGCGACGGCGAACATCGATCGGGTGTATACAGGGCCGGGGACAATAATCTTTATGTGGGCAGAGATGGAAATGTGTATCGGCATGATGAAAACGGCTGGTCTAAACGCGAAGGCGGAAATTGGAACCAGATCAGTCGGGATCAAAGAACATCCCCAACAGACCTGGCCGGTAGTCGCGACTCCCTGAAGTCAAAGCGCAGCGAGGTGCAGTCAAAGCGCAGCGAGATGACGGGAAAGACAGGATCATCAAGAAAACCGAATCTTGGAAATGTTTCTTCAAAACGCACCGGCTCCAGGTCTTCTGTTTCGCAGCCTCGGCGCTATGGAACAAGTGCGCGGAATATCAATTCAAGGAGCACATATTCTGGATTGCAAAAGAACCGATCTGCACGATCACGGGGAAGTTACCGCACCAGACAGCATCGATCAATGAGATCAACTAGATATAGAGGCCGCAGCACTGGTGGCAGAGGTGGATTTCGAGGCCGCAGCTCTGGTGGCAGAGGTAGATCTCGAGGCCGAAGGTAAATTAAAAGAAATGAGTGCGAAGTGGCTTCAAGGCGGTTCATGGATTGATGAATTACCTTAAACAGTGGTTAAGATCTGATGTTTTGCACCAATATTATTATATATTGTGGTGATAATCTTTAAATCATAATGCTAACTTCCACTTCTGATGGTGACATATGAATGCTCTAAAATTAACGTTTTCCTTGCTTATAATATTATTTATCGTTTCTTGTGCAACCTCACAATCTTCCCAAACCGGACCTGACTACCTACAAGGTTATAATATGGCCAGAGATTTTGCCCAAAAAGATGCTATGAATTCCCGAGGATATCCAAAAAATATTAAACAGAAAGCAAGGAAATACAATAAGCTTTTGCAAGATCAAGGTAGATCGGAAACTTTTACCAAGGGTTTTTATGATGGATACGAAAACTATTACCATGAATTCATTGAGTTGTATCTTGGAAAATGATTCCTTTCTTGCCGGAGATTTATATTAACGATTTATAATCACCCTATACTCACACTTAGGTATTCTTTGAAAAATAAAAGCAAACGAGTGGGTATGTTATATCGCAACCCTTTGAAATTATTGTGGCGTCCCCAAGGGGATTTGAACCCCTGCTGCCGGCGTGAAAGGCAAAAAATTACAAATCGAGCAAGAGTGGGAAAATATTACATATTCTAAATATTTCAAAAAGTTAACTAATTTTACATTATACCTAATCTTACCTGAAAACCCCCCAAAATACCTATTTGAGGAAGCTATCTACTTCCTATGTACTTCCAT
>CP070768.1:935842-938405 GCA_020345745.1 Desulfobacterales bacterium | reverse complement strand
CTTTAGGTACGTTTAGTTTGAAAACCCATTTCAGTTAATGCGTTGGATATTCCTTCGGATGCTTTATCCAGATCCTCAGCCCTCCTGATACCATCATACCCAAATTCAAGCTGAATAGATTGGACATCCGATAATTTATACCCAATTAACCTGATCCATTGGTTCATATACTTGGTGCTGTTCCCACTGACCTGCCCCCACTTTTTGTGCCAATCGGATGGGTTCACTCCATTTCTCTAACAAAGGAATTTTCCTTTATTTCTGCTCTCGTTTCAAAAAGTCTGTAATCATAGCAGCTACCTGGTGGGATCCATTACTATTATGACGTTGAGTTCGGCTAAAATCCAATAATTGGGAAGCTTTTCGAAGCCACTTACCAGCTTGAAAATCTTCTATACCGACACTGAGTCCTTTTATATCTTTTTCGATAAATGCAACTAGTTTGTCCGTTTCACGACAATTCGATCGAGACACATAGCCGAACGGCACTCCCGCATGATAGACTTCGGCGATAGTACTATATCCTGCTTTACCGATTACTGCATCCGCACTATTAACCAGATCAGGAAGGAAAAAATCAGAGTGGTGCGGCAAAAGAATTAAATTGCCATGCCTTTCTGGACGCTCACCCCCGCCAGGAACGACGAAATAAATCTCCCTCTGCGTTAAAAGCCTTTTAGGGAACCGGTACTTCCCTTGAATCCCGCCCGAAGTTAGCAAGACGATTTTATTGTCTGTCGGGATACCTAACTTTTCCCTCACCCGCACGGATGGCACCCTGACCTCTCGACTAATGGGATTAGTGATCATATCAACATTCTGCGGATTGCACACTGGAGAGGCCTGAACGTGATAGTCAACAGTTCGATATATTTCTCGCATAAAATCCACATATGTCCCGATACGGGCATCGGAGTGTATGAAATCTTCGTAAATCCAATCCCATGTGAAGTTTTCTATTAAAATTGAAGGAATCCCGGCTTCTGTCGCAATATTAATTCCTATGGGAGCTATATCGCAAATGACCAACTGGCATGCCAACCGTTGCAAAAGATCCACTGTATTACTAATCAATGCAGGATCAAAAGGGATAAATTGGTTCAACTTCTCAATCGTTTGTTCAAGATCATGTGAAAACGGCGTTTTCTGGATGAGTCCGACATCCGTTGGAAATTCGTGGTATTTGAACCGACTAGAGATCGAATCTTCGAAAAACCACATAGGGACTGTTGTGAAAATATCAAATGAGATGGAAGGATCGATTTTATTAACGGCCTCCATTACTGCTGAGGAACGGGCTGCATGGCCAAGGCCGTGAGGAGTTATAAAATAGGCAATCCGATGCATGTTAACTGATCAAGTTTGAGTGACCACACCTTAAATTGCTGTAAAGTAAAAATACCTCTCTAAGACCATAAAAAGTTCATATTTCTTGCCAATAGGACAGTCATTAAAAAACTAGACGAATTACAGATATTATATACGGGAATTGATAAGTTTGGTAACTATTGACTTTAAGGCAGCGAGAGAACCAACTTTCGTGATCACTGGCCATCTCTTGCCTCCTGTCTTTAGTTTTGACCTTTCAAATCACCTGGATATGATATTTTTTTGACACATGCTTAATATTATCTGGCAATAATTACCCGTTTTTATCAATGGGATGGTGTTGGAAAGTTCTACCTAACTTACTTAAAATAAATAGCATTTGTAACGAATTTGGTCGAAAAAAACTATGGCATAGGTCTTGCTTCTTAGTAAAATGGAGGTGATACTCAATGGGCACCATTAATTCAGTTCAACTCAATGAAGAGATTTATAATGTTCCAGATCAAAAACCTCATGATGAAAACATGTTTTTCTACAAAGGCCTTGTTATTGGAAGTTTTTTCAGCCTTATTATCTGGACCGTCATATTCTGGGCAATAACCTGATCATTAATTTGGGATTACTTGTCAAGAGCACAGCATAAAGCCGATTCTTGTTAATTACATATACCATAAAAATGAAAAGGGCAAACCCAGTGAATTGGATTCGCCCGTACTGAAAAATGATATTAAACGAATTTTATAAACGTGATATATACATTTTTATAGGAGATACATGCAATAGGTGCTGAAAGCCCAAACTACAACATATGAAAATAAAAAAGACTGAACCATTTTTGACTCGGCCTATTTAAAATATTTTATTCTTTTGATGTTCTTAGCTTTCTTCTATCATATCCACTCCTTCGGTCTTCTCCAGACCTTCTTTCAGGTATATGTCCATTATAGAGTAATTGACGCCGCTCAATTCTAAAACGTCTTCCTTCATTATCTGAGGATATGTTCTTCATGTTAGAAGCGTCCGTGTTTGATGTCATAAAAAAAAGCTCCTCTGAATACTTGAGCAAACTATCAGCTTGTTTCATGATTCTTTCTAATTCAACTTTCAGGTTATCATCAATTTCAGTCCATTTTTTGAAAGCTTGCCCTTTTTTTCTAGACCCTAAATAAACAGTTGAATCTCGATATATCTCAAGTTCATATTGATCATTTTTAATAATCATTGCTTATTCCTT
>CP070768.1:931361-935742 GCA_020345745.1 Desulfobacterales bacterium | reverse complement strand
ACTGATTCTTGATAGTTACATATACCATAAAAATGAAATGGGCAAACCCTGCAAAATGGATTTGCCCTTATGGAAAAACGATATAACAGTAATTTTGAAGTCCTGATATTTACGGAATAATAGCTACATGTACTCGACACTTTTAAAAGTGTTCCTTAGAACTGATATCCTTCAGCATGGCCCTGATGCCAAATTGAAGGCTTATAACCGTATTGTTCGCCTGTCAAATGTGTTGACTTGGCAACTGTGTTGATTTTTTGAATTTTTTTATAATGGCCTCTATGCCACCATCTTTTCTTATTTCTTCTTTTACGAGTTTAACAAATTTTTTTGTTTTTTCATCTAACTTATCAACAGGATATAGTTCTTTTGTGGATATTAACGCTTTCAGACCGTTAGGGCGGTCGACCATATAAAAATAATAAACATTTCCTTTTTTATCTTTTGCATCATCAAGACAGTGACAGCTTTTTACAATTAAAATATGCTTGCTTACCGGGATACCTTTTTCTACAACAGGGAAATATTCATAGTTTCCGTAAAAAGTTCTTACATCATAAAAATTTCTGAGAGTAATTTCGATTTCTTCTCCTGCATAAATCGAGGATAACGCTGTAAGAGAATATGTTACAATACACAGAATTGAAATAACTATTCTTTTCCAATAAAACTCTTGCTTGCATATGTGAGAAAATCTTGCTGAATCAATATCGATAGAAATAGTCTCAGGACTGCAATCAAACAAAGCATTAGCCACTTTATACAGTTTATTCATAGCTTTTTCCTGTGAATTGCTTGTGCTTCCTGTTTTCAATCAATTCTTTCATGTTAGCCATGATAAAACACCAAATAATTATGAAGATATCCAATGAATATCTACTGGTTAGTGCAAATGTGGAGGCTGGCTATTTAAGTACCCTTTTCAATTGAAGAAGAAAATCAAAGGAGGTGTAAACAGGTGATTTGCATTATGGAGAGTTAGGTACTGTACTAATCCAACACAGAAACTATGGGGTTGTCAAGCAAATTGTCCAAAAATATTAATTATATCAATCAGTTAAGTGATACATTGTGGTATAAATAATTGGAATGCATTGATGGAAAAGGAGGGGCGAGCCAATTGGAGATATCTTACCATTATTTGTCATAATATGTAATGTCAATAGCTTGTGATACGATTTAGAAATCACCGGAGGCGAATAACAGAGGAAGAAAG
Source organism: Desulfobacterales bacterium (assembly GCA_020345745.1). GTDB lineage: Bacteria > Desulfobacterota > Desulfobacteria > Desulfobacterales > UBA11574. The sequence goes on along the minus strand of CP070768.1, from coordinate 934,526 downwards.
GGAAATATAATATGAACCACAAGATGTTGTGGTGGCAGAGGAATTTGAAAAAGTTGTGACTTAGGGCCTACATCTTGAGAAATCAAGGCACGAAATTTTCAGGGTTTCGGTTTGACATCACTAATTATGCAATATGCTGAAAAACCAAAAAAGGGACGAAACAGTGATATGAAATGGAGATCACCGCCTTATCCAAACCTTTGATAAGAGAATACTATACGTAACAAATGCTGTTTTTTCTATTAATTTAAATTGGTTATCGTTAGTTTTATCTCCTGATTTTTCAATTATGTCAAGCTTTTTGTAGGCCACAGCCCATGGCGTTGCATCACCGTGTCGATAGCCTTGTAATAATCCCGCTGCACCTTAAGGTTGGAGACTTTGCAATAGCGCTGAGTGGTGCGGATCTGGCTATGGCCTAGAAGATCCTGGATGACAACCAGATCGGCATCGGCATTCAGCAACTGGGTAGCCATCGTGTGACGCAGCTGATGACAGCTTACGTTAAGCCCTGCTTTTCGGGCATAATACTCCATGCGTTTCTGGATTCCACGCACCGACAAAGGCTGGTCTTTGTAAACGCCTTTTTCTACTAAAAAGACCCTTTGGATCCGGGATGATGGTCTTTTTTCTAAGTATGTGGACAAGACTTTCAAGGCATCGCTGCTTAGGTAAACAATCCGATCCTTATTACCTTTACCCTCACAAATAAACAATTGCGCCCGAGGCAAATCAACGCCACGTAGCGTCAGTTTGGCAACTTCTTCCACTCTAAGCCCGCAACGCAGCATCAGAGTGAATATCGCCCGGTCCCTGCTGCTTTTGATTTGAGCAAAAAATTGAACGATCTCTTCATCCCTCAAATATTTTGGTAGAGGTTTGGCCAGGCGCAGATTATAGTTGCGCTTAACCGGGTTTTGCATCTTCACGCCTTCTTCATGGATCAGATAATTGTAAAATCCACGGATGCTGTCCAGGTGACAATTGATCGTCTTGGGCTGAAGCCTTCTTGCTCGCAGATGATCGATATATCTTAGTATCTCTTTACCGATGACTTGCTCGATAGGTACGTTAACCCATAAAACAAATTGTCTGAGGGTATGCATGTAATTTTTTACCGTATGTATCGAGCAGTTTCTTCTCTTCAAAAACCTACGATACTGAACAATCGCGTCGGTAATGGCCATTGATATGCCCCCTTTCGATGATCTCCATGGCTTTAAAATATTCTTCTTTGCGGGTATTGTCGGTCAACCGGGCATAGCGCCGGGTCATCTCGATGTCGCTGTGGCCTAATAGCTGCTGCAAACACTCAAGGCGCATTCCAGCATTTAAAAGCTCACTGGCAAAGGTGTGTCGCAAGCAGTGCAGTGTATAACCTTTTTGCGATAATCCGGCTTTCGCAAGATATTTAACGAACATCTCTCGGGCGGCTTCGTAACATAGTGGTCGTCCTTTGTGACCATAAAACAAATATGCGGTATCAACCGCTTTTATTTTGATCCACTCGTGTAATGCGCACCGGGCATCTTCACTGAGATAAACCACTCGGCCGCTTAAATCCTTGTGGGCCTGATAGATCTCGATACGTTTTTCCGACAGGTTGACCTCTCTCATTTGAGTGTTAAGCAACTCGCCGATGCGCATGCCGGTTCGAAGCAACGTCACGATCAAGGCTCGATTCCTTACATTGTCGATCACTGCAAGCAACTTTCGGACATCTTCAGGATTGATGGCACGCGGCAGTGTTTGCGGCAATTTAATTCGAAGTTTGCGTTTAAGTACAGCGGGGTCAATACGGCCAGCATCAATGTGATAGTAGAAAAATGCTTTTAAAGAAAGCAGTCGGCTGAACACCGTCGTCGGTTTTAATCCTCGGTCCTGTAGATGCTCAATAAATGCGCTTAAATCCTCACAGCTAATCATCTCAAACCGTTGGTATCCCTGAGCTTCCAGAAATTTGAAAAACTGAAAAATAGTGCCAAAATAAGTCCTAATAGTGTTAATGCTGCGATTGCGCCGGTACTGAGCCAACAAATATTCTTGTACATACCGGGTGCCAAACAATTGATGATCGCAAAATTTTTGTAAGGCTTTGTTGATAAACAGAAGCTTAGAATGTGGATGGGTTAAGTGGAGTGGCCAATCATCAGCTACAGGTGCTGACGGTTCAGGGGCAAAACAGCTGAAAAGATTCCGTGAAAAATGACGCTTCGATCTTGAAGGGATCTGTTCGAGATTCATCACTACCTCCTTTCTCTTTTTATAGAAAAAACAGGTAGATAATGACCTCCATATACTTATGAGTCAATTACCATTTTGTTACGTACAGGAGAATAATACCATAGAAATGATGCTCATTGAATTTTGATGACATTTTGCCATAAAATCGTTTTTTATACATACTTAATAGCAGGCAACCATTTGGTATCAATTCCATAGAAACTATTGACACTTAGAACTCTTTTTCTCCTTCGTTGATACAAGAATATTAATTACACGTTTGATGAATGATCGCGCGGAAAAAATCAGGTAAAATTGTGTGGTCGATATCCCATACATAATATCGAAAGGGGGTTTTAAGATGGATCGAGGGGGGTAAAGGAAGACAAGGGGAAGGTCATGGGTTAATCCTTCCCCTGTCTATATTGAAAAATGGTTATTTATCAGGTCTCCATTTGGTCTCCATAATAACAAATAAGATTGACGAATACCATGTAAGAACGAAAAAGATCATGATTAGTTTTCTTATTTATTCTTATATGTTATTACTTGTTGGTAAATATTTGTAACGATTAAAAACAGACTTCGAATCCGTAGGCAGGAGGCTTTGAAGCCCTGACCAACCGATACCGCCCACCGAAGCAGTTCTGGAATGCGATCTCTTGGGAAAAGCAGCGTGTGGTTGAAACGGCTCTTGAACACCCGGAAAAATCATCTCGTGAGCTGGCCTGGTACATTACGGATACCCGCGGATATTATATATCTGAATCAACCGTGTACCGGATACTGAAGGCCAACGATCTGGTAACCAGCCCGGTATACACAGTAATAACGGCACAGGATAAGTTCCCCCATCCAACCAAAGCCCCTAATGAGCTGTGGCAGACGGACTTCACCTGGTTCAAGGTCGTTCACTGGGGCTGGTACTATCTGTGCACTATT
>CP070768.1:926048-931261 GCA_020345745.1 Desulfobacterales bacterium | reverse complement strand
CCCTGTTATTAACTTCACAATATAACTTGTTAAAATAACTTAACATTATACTGCTTGTCGTCCGATTCAATTTTTTTAACACGACCCTTAAATGTGAGATTTTTGAAAAATGTTTCCCGCTAAAGCGGGATTCAAGGCTAAAGACAATTCCGCAGGACAGCGGAATTGTGCAGCTGATAAGCTGCCCGTTAGGGCGACGAGCATGGACACCCAGAGTCAACGTGAAAATTTTAATCTGCCATCGAACTTTGGCGGATTAAAATTTGAGTCTGTCGAAGCTATGCGTAGATCTCGCCCAGTGGGAACGTGGGATTGGACAAAAGAGGGGGTTTTTCAAAAGTCTCAATGCTTCGAACCTGCATCCAATTTAAACTTCTTTATTTTCCAGTTAAGTCCGCTCTTGCCGATACCAAGCAGCTCTGCTGCCTTGGACTGAACATTGTTTGTCAATTTTAGCGCTCTTTGGATCATCTCTTTCTCTATCATTGAAAGGGTTTCATCCAATTTTGCATTTGCAGGTATCCCGTCAAGGTGCAACGTATTGTAGACATTATCCTTAAACTCCTTAGGAAGATCGGATACCTGGATGGTATCTCCCTGACACATGACCATCGCTCGTTCAATCACATTTTCCAGCTCACGAACATTTCCAGGCCAATTGTAATCATAAAAAAGCCGTTCGATTTCAGGAGCAAAACCTTCTACCGGTGTTTCAGATTTATCCTCATCCCTATACTTATTGATAAAATGATTAACCAGCAGGCGGATATCTTCCTTGCGCTCTCTTAAGCGAGGCAAGACAATATGGACCACATTGAGCCGATAATACAAATCCTCCCTAAATCGTTCTTGTATCATCTCATCTTTGAGCTTCTTGTTTGTCGCCGCAATAATACGAATATTGACAGATATCGGCTCAACACCCCCCACCCTTTCAAAAACTTTTTCCTGAAGAACCCGTAAAAGTTTTATTTGAAGGTTGAGTGATAACTCGCCGATTTCATCAAGAAACAGTGTCCCATTATTTGCTAACTCAAAACGCCCTTTTTTCTTGGTAACCGCTCCGGTAAATGCCCCTTTTTCATGACCAAACAGCTCACTTTCTAATAATGTTTCTGCGAGTGCGCTGCAGTTTACTGCAATAAAGGGTTTATTTCGTCGCTCGCTGTTAAAATGGATCGATTTGGCAACCAATTCCTTTCCGGTCCCGCTCTCCCCTTCGATCAAAACCGTTGTATTGACTGGCGCAACTTTTCGGATCGTTTCGAAAACATCTTGCATCGCTTTACTTTTTCCAATGATATTTCCGAAACCATATTGCAATTCCACTGCATTTCTGAGCTGTCGGTTTTCCTTTACTACCCGATACATGGCAATAGCTTTGTTAACATAAATCACTAGTCGTTCATTATTAAAAGGTTTGAGAATGTAACTATAGGCACCTTTTTGCATCGCCTCCACGGCCTTGTCCACCGTACCATGAGCCGTCATCATAATGACCGGGAGATCCGGATCTATTGCTTTGATATTTTCCAAAAGTTCAATGCCATCCATAGAGGGCATTTTCATGTCTGTAAGCACCAAATCGATATCGGTGTCTTCAAGAATTTCTAGCGCTTTATGCCCGCTATTTGCAGTAGAGGTTTTAAATCCTTCTTCCGTTAGAACGGCACTTAAAATAGGCGGGTAATTTTTTTCATCATCTACAATAAGGACTGTTTCCATGACCACATTAGACTCCGTATTCGACAGGTAGCTCAATCGTCACACGGGCACCGCAATCCGTCCTATTGGCAATCTGAACCGTTCCCCCGTGAGATTCAATTATATTTTTCACAATACCAAGCCCCAATCCGGTGCCTTTTTCTTTGGTTGAAAAAAAAGGATCCCATATTTTTCCCATGTGTTCTTCAGGTATCCCTGTGCCTTCATCTTCAAAACATATGGTTACTGCATTGTTTGCTGAATGGACCTCAATATTAATTTTGCCACCATCGGGCATTGCCTGCATGGCATTGATCAGAATATTAAGAAACGCTTGATATAGCATATCAGAATCGGCTTTAACTGTTGGCAAATCGTTTTGGTAATGATTCTCAATGCCATATCCTTCTTCATCAATCTGTGATTCCAGAAAGGTAATATTTTTTTCAAGAACGTTTTCAATTCGACACTCGGCCACTTGTGGGCTTCTGGGCTTTGCAAATTCTAAAAAATCTGTAATAATAGTGTTTAAACGGGCGGATTCCTCAATAATAATACTAGGAATTGAATTATTAGGATCGTAATTAGCCATTTTTTTGTTTAACAGCTCAGCCGAACTCCTTATGATCCCTAATGGATTCCGAACTTCATGAGAAATTACAGCCACCATTTCACCTAATGAGGATAAATGTTCAGCTCGATTTAACTGTTCTTTGAGCCGAAGCCTCTCCAAAGCTCGCTTTTCAATGATAGCTTCACCTCTCTTAACAACCAGGAGAAGAACAAAAAAAAGCATGCCCATAACCACAGTGCTGGTAAGAATAACTCGTACTTGAAAATCGAAAATTGTTTTATAATCTTTTGATAAATTTTGCACAATTTCTACAACTCCAAGCACCGGACCCGATATCACAGAAAGTGGTTTCTCTGCACGAAGAGGAGCAATGGTAACGAGTCGGCTATCTTTTGGAAAACCTAAAAATATTTCCAACCAATTCCCTCTTTGCAGCAGCGTTGAAGTCGATTTTCCTGAGACGGCATCCTGATAACCCTTGCCGCCGATACCTTTTTTGCCGATCGTCTCTTGATCAAAGCTGTAAGAAATCGTATTCGTCATATCGTAAATGGTAACCATATCTACCTTAAAACTATGAAGTGTACTTCTGACAACCTTATCCATTATTTCAAACTGTTCTTTTTCCCGGAGTTGGATTTTCCCAAATTTCAACGCTACCGGAATGATGAACTGTAAAAACACTTGATGGTTTAAATTCTCGATTAATAGCCGGGCATATTCCTCACTTTTCTTTTGCTGCATCGTTCGGGCGCCGTAGGTGTTAAAGAAAGAAAGGGCGATGGTTCCAACAAATATTAGGATAAGGCTTGAAAAAGTAAAGTATTTGACTAGTCTAAAAGGCTTGATTTTTTCTTCTTTTGGATAAAGGTTCATGTCAGATGTTTAGTTACAGGGAGGAGGTGTTTGTAAACCAAGGCTACAATGTCATCCGTAAGATTTTTCGGCAAATAAAAATCCCGAATAAAGCATACCCTTGAAACCCTACCAGGAAAATTATTTAACCCTATTTGAGCCTGACACAGAGTTTGAGCAAAAGAGGGTGTTTTTTAAAGGTATCATCGTTCACTGACAGAAATAAAATGTCAACCAAAGCAAAAAGTATTGTTTAATTTTAATATAATAAAAGGGTTCTTCATTTTGTTTACGCTCAATTAGGGTTAAAGTCAAGGTACATTAGTGGTCCTTTCCTTTTGGAACAAGTCCTTTTTCTTGATATTATGATTTTTTTAGACACAATATATAGTAATTTAAATAAAAAAGATACAATATAAACTAATTAATTTAAATTTATCTATAATTATGCATAAAAGTTCTTGACTTGATAAAAATGTATGATACTAATTATACGTAACCAGTTCTCTAATAACTGGTCAATCTCGCGTCTCATTCATTTTCTCTTGCACATATTTCAATTTTTGGATTAATAAATGAAAGCCAACTCATTAAAAAAAATTAGAGAGTCATTGTTAATGAGCAAAACCGAACTTGCTAAAAAAGCGAATGTATCCCCAATTACCATTGCAAGGATAGAAAAGGGCTTGCCGTGTCGCATGGAAACGCAACGAAAGATTCTTTTGGCGCTTGGCTTTGATCTCTCAGAAAAAACCAAAATATTTGGCGATTAAGAGCTTATCATGCTTTTTGGAAAAAAAACAAATCTTGTCGGTCTAGATATCGGCTCTAGAACCATTAAAGCGGCTGAACTTGTTGAAGCGAAAAAGGGCCTCACACTGAAAAACTTTGGCGTCATCGATATTGATCCGGGAATAATCGAAGAAGGAACGATAAAAGATCCGGCAGCCGTTGCAACATCTATACGCAAACTCTTCAAGGACAACAATATCAAGGAACAGAATGTTGCCATATCCATCGGGGGATATTCGGTAATCGTTAAAAAGATCAATGTCCAGACCATGACCGAAGATGAATTGCATGAAACCATACGTATTGAAGCAGAACAGTATATTCCCTTCGACATCAAAGATGTCAATCTCGATTTTCAAATATTGGGAGAAAGTGAACACAATCCCAATCAAATGAGCATTCTTCTCGTCGCAGCCAAAACAGAAATGGTTAATGAATATATTAACTTAGTAGAAATGGCCGGGCTCTCTGCACATATCATCGACGTTGATGCTTTTGCTCTACAAAACAGCTTCGAATTTATCTATACACCAGCGGACGAAAATGTTGCCTTAATTGATATCGGTGCCAGTAAGACATCATTGAATATCCTTAAAGGCAGCGCCTCTGTATTCATGCGTGATGTATCGCTCGGGTGCGGCCAGATAAATGAACAGATTGTTTCCATTGTTGGATGTTCTTTAGTAGAAGCAGAAGAAATTAAACATAGTGAGCAGTCTGACAAAATTTCCAATGAAGACTTAAAAGAAATTATAACGTCAGTGGTGTCTGATTGGTGCACTGAAATAAAGCGGGCCCTTGACTTCTATTACGCTACCTATCCCGAAGATCAAATAAAAAAGATTATTCTGAGCGGGGGTGGTGCCAATATTAAGGAATTCCGCCAGCTCTTGGCTGCGGAAACAGCAGTAGAAGTCGCTACTATAAACCCGTTTGATAAGTTTGCAAGCATAAAAGATAGCATAGATTCTTCCTTTCTTCATCAAATCGCACCCCAGGCAGCTATCAGCATAGGCCTTGCTTTAAGAAAAATTGGTGATAAATGATAAAAATTAATCTGATACCCTTTCGTGAAATAGAAAAAAAAGAGAACATCCGTCGTCAAGTTACGATTGCTATCCTTTCCGTTATCCTTGTTATGATGGTCATGGCCTATTATCATATGAGCCTCAAAAACACTATCGTTAAAATGACGGATAAAATAGAAAGTACGAAAATAGAACTGGCGGCTGCAGAAAAAGAGGCCAAACAGGTAGACATAATCAAGCAGGAACTCAACAAACTTAAT
>CP070768.1:910308-925948 GCA_020345745.1 Desulfobacterales bacterium | reverse complement strand
TCGATGAATACCAGGACACCAATCATATTCAAGCTGAAATCATCTATCTTCTTGCTTATATCAATAAAAATGTCATGGTTGTTGGTGATGATTCGCAAAGTATTTATTCTTTCAGAGGCGCTAGTTTTGAGAATATAATGCAGTTTCCTGAAAAATTTCCTGAAGCTCGAATCATAAAGCTGGAGGAGAACTATCGGAGTGTTCAACCCATATTAAATTTAACCAATGTTATTATTGATCGGGCAGAAAGAAAATATTCAAAAAACCTTTACACAAGAAAAACCAGCGGATCACTACCATCGCTTGTTTATGCGAAGAATGAGAAAAGTCAATCTCGATTTGTCATAGAAAAAATTCGTAAGCTAAGGATGGATGGTGTTGCGTTGAATGAAATCGCCGTACTTTTCAGAGCCGGCTTTCATTCCTTTGATCTGGAGGTTGAACTTAATAGAGAAAGCATACCTTTTATTAAAGTGGGCGGTTTTAAATTTGTTGAATCTGCTCATATAAAAGATGTGCTGGCTCACCTAAGAGTTTTTACAAATCCATATGACAGAATAAGCTGGTATAGAATCCTCCTTCTTATCAATAAGATTGGACCAAAAACCGCTCTTGACATCTATCAAGCGATTCGGGATGAAAAGATAGGATATAAAGGGCTTTTAGACATCAAAATCAAGCCCATCCGGAAACAGCACCTCAAACACCTTATGGATCTTTATACTATAATCGACCCCAGAACCTTCCCTGTTGAGGAAATAGGTGAAACGGTTTTAAAATATTATACTCCCATTGTAAAAGATAGGTATGATGATTATCCACGCCGCATAAGAGATATAGAGCAATTGATTGCAATGATGAAAAGCTACTCGAACCTCGAACAGTTCCTGACGGATATGGCACTTGAGCCGCCAAATACAAGCTTAAACAACACGTTTCTAACTGAATATCCTCAGGATGACCAACTCGTCCTTTCTACTGTACATTCCGCCAAGGGCCTTGAATGGCAAACGGTTTTTATTATATGGGCACTTGACGGACGCTTTCCGTCAGTTCACTCACTGAATTGCAATGATGAACTTGAAGAAGAGCTGAGACTCATGTATGTTGCTGCAACTCGGGCCAAAGAAAATCTCTTTTTTATCTTTCCGATGCATTTATATGATAGAATTTCTAATATGCCCATGAACCGTCCGTCCCGTTTCATTGACGGAATTTCTGACGAACTGCTCGAAAAGGTGTTTTGCTGACAATCTCTCTGAACACTTATGCTGGAGCTATGACAAGCCTGGATCATGTTTTTTAAAAGGCAAAAAAAATATTATCCAACCGAAATAAAGCCCCATTCAGTTAAAAACGTTGCCATATCCTGCCAAAAGATATCCCAGCGAGGCGGGCAATCATTGTGCCCGCTGTTATAGGTTATCAATTTTCCTTGCATTGCTGCCTTATACAGGGCGTTTCCGTGGGAATAAGGAATGACTTCATCAAACTTGCCGTGGATGACGAGAATGGGTCCAGGATATGTACCGACAACAGAAAGGTTGTCAAAAGGATCACGAACAAGAAAAGAAGGGGCAAGGTATTTCGATGCAAATGACCGGGCGCTCGTAAACGTTGACATTAAAATGAGTGCTGCAGAGGGCCGCTTGTCGGCAAGCGCACACACGGCGCCACCGCCTAAAGAGCGTCCGAAAAGGATAATTTTTGAAGGGTCAATATCTTTACGCGCTAGCAGAATATCGTAAGCTTTTATAAATGTTTCGGTGATACTTTTTTGAGAAGGAGCGCCCTTTGATCGTCCATATCCCGGATATTCGACGAGCAAGGTCCCTATCCCAAGCTGATTGAATTGTTGAAGTTCATGGGGCCAGAAATCGATAATTTCCCCATTTCCGTGAGCAAAAATAACAACAGGAGAGGGTTTCATACGATGATTTACCATTGGAGGCATATACCAGGATTCGACCTTATGACCACCCACATCTAGCCAAATTCTCTCTATACCTGCAACATGGCTTTTATACGGTGGAACATCAATCATATAACGTGGGAACATCATGTGTCGTTGTAGCAAGAAAAGTAAGCCACAATAGATAAGATAAAAAGAGCTCGCCCATGAAATAATTTTAACAAAGAGGTTCATTGTTGACCTTTTGAGACCTGTGGTTACCTAACGATGCATTTCTTAACCCACACCTTAGCGATATCCTTTAGGTGAAAGAGCTCAGTATCAGTATAACGGCGTTCATTTTCCGCAAAAAATTCGGGATGCAATACCTTGGTGTGTTGAAATTGCTGCAAAGCGTAAAGCGTGGCACCTTTAATGCGCCTAGAGATACAATCAATAATTTTTGCATCCACCAGAGGTTTTATGCATGTTGTTCTGAATTCATAATCTAATGACGATTCCATGATGATGTTGATACTTGATAAGATATGATCTGGATTAGAATTTTTTTGGATGAAAAAGGGATATTTTACAGGGTCTGTTTTTATATCCATGGCAATGTAGTCGACCATGCCTTTGCGGATGAGTTTTTTTATGACATGTGGCCGACTGCCGTTGGTATCCAATTTAATAGAAAAGCCCATTTGGCGTATTTTTTCACAAAGCAGAAAGAGCTCCTCATGCAGCGTGGGCTCTCCTCCAGAAATAACCACACCGTCCAACAGTCCTTTACGATTTTTTAAAAAGTCATAGACACGATTTAAGTCTATAACATTTTTCGGACTGTTTTTCACAAGATCGGGATTAAAACAATAAGGGCAGTCAAAATTGCATCCTGAAAGAAACAGAACACAACTGATTTTTCCCGGATAATCGATGAAAGAATTTTTTTGCCAACCGCCGATAACCATCAATATACATGCTAACCGTCTGGGGGATGAAACGCCCAGCACAAACCTTATATTTATTGCAGCAACATTTTGTATTGTTCCTCGGAAGGAAGATCTAGGAAAAGGTCGCCAGTTGCCGGAAGCGTTTTTTGATGCTCTTTCTCTAAGGTCAGATCGACTTTGAATTCCTTCCTCAATGCAAATTCGGCCTGCTTGCCGTTGTTCCACTGCTTGATCGGCCTTAGATAGCCAACAACCCTTGAATAAACTTCAGTATCATGCTGGCATATGGAGCATTTTTCTTGCTTTCCGCTTAGATAGCCATGGGATGGACAGACGCTGAATGTGGGTGTGAGCGTAAAATAGGGGAGGCGAAATTGAGAGGTTATCTTCTTAATAAGATCTTTTATGGTTTTGATATCACTAACCCGTTCTCCCAAATACACATGGAAGACCGTTCCTCCTGAATATTTTATTTGCAGATTGTCTTGCAGCATCAGGGATTCAAAAATATCGTCCGAGTAATTCACTGGAAGCTGCGTCGAATTAGTATAATATGGGGCGAATCCCTGTCGGTAGTCTTTCTCATTTGCACAAATAATCTCAGGGTATTTATTTTTGTCGATCATGCTAAGACGATACGACGTACCTTCTCCTGGGGTTGCCTCCAAATTGAAAATATCGCCCGAGGCATCTTGTGCTTCTGAAATCATATCCCGTAAAAAGTCCATAACCTTAAGCGAAAATATTTGACCTGAGTCGCTCGCGATATCTGTTCCCACAAAATTTATACAGGCCTCATTCATGCCGATGATTCCGATGGTAGAGAAGTGGTTTTTCCAGTAAAGACCGTTACCGTTTTTGATTTCATTTAAATAGTATTTTGAATACGGATACAGATTCCTTTCGGTAAATTTTTCAAGCACCTTTCTTTTTATTGTCAAGCTTTCTATTGCCAATTCCACTTTTTCTCTTAATAGCGAAAAAAAGACCTGCTCGGTATCAGCAAGATATCCGATACGCGGCAGGTTCAGGGTGACCACGCCAATGGAGCCTGTCAGGGGGTTTGCACCGAATAAACCACCGCCTCTTTTTAACAATTCCCGGTTGTCCAGACGCAGGCGGCAGCACATTGATCGTGTGTCTTCCGGTGACATATCGGAGTTTACAAAGTTAGAAAAATAGGGAATTCCATACTTTCCGGTCATTTTCCAAATCGAATCAAAACTTGAATTGTTCCAGTCAAAATCAGCCGTAATATTATAGGTTGGTATGGGAAACGTAAATACTCTTCCTTTTGCATCGCCTTCCATCATGACTTCGGCAAAGGCATTGTTGATCATATCCAATTCATGCTGAAATTCGGCGTATGTTTCTTCACGCTCAACGCCACCGATAATCACTCGCTGATCTTTTAACAAAGATGGTACACACAAATCCAAAGTGATGTTTGTAAACGGCGTCTGAAAACCGACACGGGTTGGGATGTTGATGTTAAAAATAAATTCCTGCAACGCCTGTTTTACCTTTTTGTAATCGAGATTATCATATCGTACAAAAGGTGCCAGCAGGGTGTCGAAGTTAGAAAATGCCTGGGCACCTGCGGCCTCACCCTGTAATGTATAGAAAAAATTTACGATTTGGCCTAAAGCGGATCTAAGATGTTTGGGTGGGGCGCTCTCCACTTTACCTTCCACACCTTTGAAGCCTCTCTTGAGTAAATCTTGCAAGTCCCAGCCAACGCAGTAAACAGAGAGAAGGCTCAGGTCGTGGATGTGAAAATCTCCACTTTTGTGGGCAGCTCTGATTTCAGGAGGATAGATTCTGTTTAACCAATATTCAGAGGTAACATCCGAAGATATGTAATTGTTAAGTCCCTGCAGGGAATAGCACATATTGCTATTCTCCTTTATTTTCCAATCCAACTTTTCGATATAGTGATCAACAAGGTCTACGCTTGCTTTGGTGGCAATCTTTCTTATCTGGGCATGCTGTTCTCTGTATAGAATATATGCCTTGGCAGTTTTGTAAAATGGAGAATCGAGGAGCACTCTTTCTACAATGTCCTGGATCCCTTCCACTTCAGGGAGTTTGCCCATTTGTAGCTCATGAGCAAGGGTGAGAACCCGAAGGGTAAGCTTTCTTGCCTCTCTTTCTGCAAACTCACCGGTCGCCTTTCCGGCTTTGGAAATGGCCGCTGTTATTTTGGAAGAATCAAACTTGACAGTTCTTCCATCTCGTTTTTTAATTTCTATAAACACGAATACACCTCTATAAGCCAAAATATTTTTTAGACCATTAAGGCGCGTTTCCTTAAGGCAAGCTCATTCCGAGCTCAAATTCCAAACCGCCTTTTGTGGATAAATCTTATTTCAAGGGTCTCTTAAAAACCTAGATGCAAGCGGGGAGAATCTCCGTACTTAAGAGAGAGTGTCACAGTGCTATCTTTAACCCAATATATTGTTATCTGTCAAGATAAAAATCAATATATGGTATTATGCAAGATAAATCGAGCTGTTAAATAAAAAGATTTTTTTTCATTAACTTGATTTTTTATTATCATTCAGCAATAAAGAAATATTGTCACAGCATGGCGAAAATTCCGTCATTGGGGAACCCTTGAATCTTAGAAGCCTCCTCTCCAACTAAATTGGAGAAGAACCAAAAATTAAGACAGTTGAGATGATGCGTTTAGGACAAAACCCATTATTCAGAAAAGCCATTGTTCCGTGGTATGATTCTGAATCCGCGTGTTTGATTGTTATCGTATTCTTGGTTGTTGTTTTTTTGTTTAGCTTGGTGGGAATCTCTGTAGCACGTGAGAACGTCGAGTATCATGCGCATATGTGGGTTGCCGTTCTTCTCGCTGTACTAAGCGGACTGGTGATCGCTTCCACCATCATCCGACTTATCAAAAGGTATACCCGTCATCGATTCTCGAGGTCTTAGATTGAGCGTTTCTAATTTTAAAAGAAAAGAAAATATCTTTTCTAAAATCGTATAACGATATTATCCAACGAATACATATAGCTTATTGGTAACCAGGAACAGCCCCATAACAATTAGCAAGATGCCTGCAACAGCGTTAATCTATTTCATGGTCTTGACGGCTTTTTTGATGAATACGAGAACAAAATTGATGAATACGGACATAATAATGAAGGGTATTGCCAGTCCGGTAGAATAAACCCCCAGAAGTACAGTGCCCTGCCAAACTGTTTCCTGGCTGCCGGCAACGATAAGTATCGAGCCCAATAGCGGGCCGATACAGGGACTCCAGCCGGCACCAAAAGCCATTCCAATGATGAATGTTCCTAAAAAGTGTAAAGGCTTTTGATCCAAGTGGATACGCTTTTCCATGTCCAGGACGGGAATACGGATGAAACCCATTAAATGCACGCCCAGCACAATAATTAAAAGACCGCCGGTGATTCGAATAAATTTACGGTATTGGTAAAATAAGCCGCCAAGATAAGATGCTGAAGCACCCATCAAAATGAAAACAAAAGAAAATCCGAGCACGAATAACAACGTTGAAAGGACAACTTTTTTTCTAATTTCCGTATTTTCAACTTGTGTCAGCTTTTCCAGGGAAAAACCGGTGATAAACGTGAAGTAGCCAGGTATTAACGGTAGTATGCAAGGCGAAAAGAAAGACAGCAGTCCTGCTATGAAGGCGGCTGGGAACGATATGGTTTCGGTTAACATAAAAAAAGAGTTTATCCTCCTACAATCATGGGAAGAAGAAAGATATCTGAATTATCAGGAATCATCGTTTTATCGAAATTGGGTCTGGAGACATATTGATCATTGATGCGTACAACAGGATAGGGGTGTGAATCAGACAAGCCTTTGATCAAATCCGCAACCGTCATTCCTTCAAACCACGGATGTTGTTTCCCATTGACTTTAATTATTCCTTTCATAAAAAACCTGAAGCCCTCCTGCCTGAAGTTTTTGAGAAATTACCTATTTTTTCATTAAATCTTTGAAATTACAGTACAACAATTAAGTTTCCACTCCGTGAGTGTTAAGCAGATCGAGAACCTCTGGAAAGTCAATACCCAGCCGTTTCACGGTTTCAGGGGTCGGAATACCGTTGTGATTCCACCCCCTCCGTTTATAGACGGCATCTTTTAACTTTTCATAAAGTTCCTCTCGGAATTTACGCAGTAGTGCTATTTTTTCTTCCGTCGATTTGTCCGAGATGTCAATTTTATGTTTTTCTATCAGCTGTTGATCATACCGCTCCTGTCGTGATTCATATTCGGCTACTGTGACAGGTCCAACAGCACGATATGGAATATTATCATGCTCCCGTTGCCCAAAGCCCATTTTCAGGTTAAAAATACGCTGAAAGTTATAGACGCCTTCACTCATACGAATAAGGTCGTCAGGCGTCGCCTTTTTTCCTGTAACTGCCGTGTAATACTCGGCATACCACTCAACGTGTTGCATGACTTTTGCAGGCTCCGGTGTATCTTTATTATCCTCAGGGATAATATCGTTCCAGGGGAGTTTACACAACCCGCACAAGCCAAACCAGGTTCGGAACATGGGAAACCAGTGGAGCGCTTCCGCTTTTTGCTCAAAGGTGGGCATAAAATTATGTACCATGTCAAGAAAGATGAGCCAGGCCTCATCATGTTGAGGACCTTTAAGGGCCAGTCCGTAGCCACCCTGTTGTGCGAGTGACTCCTTGGTCATATATTCTGAAATCTCGAGTCCTTTTGCCTCCATACCGATATCTTGCATGATATCCGGGTCGGCACCGAAATCTTTGGCGAAAATGGACTTCATTTTGCGAACTCCCTGACCCACCATTTGACCAAACCCTTCCCCATTGGCCATATGATGTAGGATTTCCAATGCTGTGAACCGGTTACCAAAGGAAAGGTCCATTCCGCCGGTATGCCGCTCATTGATCAACCCCATCTCAAAGCATTCCATGGCAAAGGCAGTTGCCGTGCCGACTGAAATGGTGTCGAGACCATACGTATCACAGTAAAAATTCATCTCGATAATGGTGTGTGGATCAAAAATGCCGATATTGGACCCGCAACCGGCAATGGTTTCGTATTCCGGACCGTCCACAAAAACTTTTTTCCCTTTGTATGGTCCTGTTAGCGGAATAAAGTCTTTGACACCATGGGAGCAGGCAACGGTACATCCCATCCAGCATCCGTCAAACCCGGCATCGAATATCCGTCGATAAACTTCTTGACTGACATTGTCTGTTTCTGGATGTTGACCGTACTGAAAATTGTTGACGGGTAGCAAGTCAAAATCGTTCATAATAGAAACAAGATGGGTGGTCCCTATTTTAGCCATTTCGTTTTGTTTCGGATCCAATTCGACGATTTCCCGGGAGTGTTTTCTCCCGACCGCTTTTAAGGCGGCTATATCCGCCGGGTTGTTGGAATCTGCTTTGACAGAATCCCATCGAGCGACAATGGCTTTTATTCGCTTGTCAGCGAAAACACTACCGATGCCACCCCGCCCCGCCTGTTTGTATCTGGCCCGTTTTCGTTTTAAGTCATACCAGGTAAAGTTAAGACATCCGATCCGGGAATTTTTTGCACCAGGACCTGTGGAAACAACAGAAATATGACGCGGCTTTCCCTTGCCAAAGTGATCGGTTAAAATGGCGGAAAGATCGTAAGAGTCATCGGGTAATCCGGATGTTTGTAATATTTGAATATTTTCTTCAATGCCATCAATGAAAATGATTATATCCTTCGATGTTTTACCTTTCACTTCTAAAGCGTCAAATCCGGAAAATTTAAGGTAGGGACCAAAATAACCGCCAACATTAGAGTCGATGACAGATCCTGTCAAAGGCGATATGGTTGTGACGATACTTTTCCCAGAGCCCGGATAAAGGGGGGTTCCGCCCATAGGGCCTGATGCAATGCATATGGCATTTTCAGGGTCATTCCATCTTGTTTTGCCCTGAACGGCATTCCAAAGTAACCAGAGATCAAACCCTTTTCCGCCGATAAATACCGCTTTAACTCTTTCCGGAAGCGGCTGTATTGAAATATCTACTTGGGAAATGTCTATTGACAGTGTTTGGTTGGCATATCCTTTCTCAATGGTCGGCCTGGTGTAGTCTAACTGATGAATGGTCTCGATTTTGTATTCGGTCATCATATTAACCTTCTTCATTTAAAAAGTTTTTCGTCATGATCTCTCCAAGTTCTTTGGATCGTTCCGTAGCGACTTCTACAGCGTTGATCAGCGTTGTCCGAAGGCCCCCTTTTTCCAATGTATGTATTCCGGCAATAGCTGTTCCGCCGGGCGATGTAACCATGTCTTTTAATCTCCCTGGATGTTCTCTTGTTTCCAGTAATAATTTTGCAGATCCTAAAACGGTCTGTATAGAGAGAAAAAGGGCATCTTCTCTGCTCAGGCCTACCTTTACGCCCGCATCTGCCAAAGCATCAACAATTAAAAAGATATACGCGGGCCCACTACCACTAAGCCCGGTGATGGCATCCATAAGAATGTTTTCTTTGAGAAAGATGCTTTTTCCCATGGAATCAAAGATCGCCATGGCCAGTTGTATATCCTCCTTGGTGGCGTTTTTGCCCGCTGCAAGGACCGAAGCACTCTCCTTTACGAATGCGGCAATATTGGGCATCACCCGAATAAGGCGCAGATCTTTTTTAAGGCAAGACTCGATTGCGGCCAAAGGCACTCCTGCAGCAATTGAGATGATAAGCTTAGACATGTCAATAACTCGGGATGTTTCCTTTAGCACTGAAGCAATGATCTGGGGTTTTACAGCATAAATAACAACGTTCGATACTTCAACTGCCTGGAGGTTGTTTTCAGTCGTGTCGACGCCATATTTTTCTTTGACCATACGAAGTTTATCTTCCCGAATATCCGTACAGATGATATTTTCAGGTTTCGACGACTCTGAAGAAATGAGTCCGCTGACAAGCGCTTCTCCCATATTTCCTGTTCCGATAATACTGATTTTTTTGTCTTTTAACATGAATTATATTCCCCCTTGCATCAAGGTCGGCGATATGCCTCCAATTAGACTCACATGGTGTAAAATGGTTGACTCATTTTATTCTGTGCAGCCATGTTTACATAAAATGCCTGGTGAGATACAGACGTATTATTATCGCTTCAATATTTAGTATGTCAATGATTTTGCATGAAATTTCTTGACTTATCATGAAGAATATAATTAATTTTAAGGAAATAAAACGCTTTTTTCTTAAACAGGATGTTTATTGCATGACCATTTAATGAGGCCTTTTTTAATATGTTTATCATCGGAAATTTTTTAAAGGCTCTGGCAATCGTTCTCAACTATGTTCTCACTTTCTATATGTGGATTATCATTGCGCGGGCCGTACTTTCCTGGGTGAATCCAGACCCTTATAATCCGATTGTTCGCTTTATCCATAATGTGACTGAACCGGTGTTGTATCGCATACGTACGAGAATACCTGTTAACTTTGGGGGGATCGATTTTTCACCCATTGTAGTTATTCTGGCTGTAGTGTTTCTGCAACATTTTATGATTACCAGTCTCATTAGATTGTCAGCGTCTTTTATGTAACCTAAACATTAAATATAAGGTGACGAATCATGAAACTTACACCCCTTGACATTCAGCAGCAACAGTTCAAAACCAGATTCAGAGGCTTTGACGTCCGAGAGGTTGATACCTTTCTCGAGCAAATGAGTGGTGCTTTTGAAAAAGCGCTGTCTAAAAATGAAAGCTTGCATGAAGAAATTCGGAGACTCAAACTTGAAAGCCAGGGATACAAGGAACGCGAAGAAACCTTTAAACGCGCGATGCTCAATTCTCAAAAGATTTTGGAGGAGATGAAAAAAAACGCTCAAAAATCGGCTGAATTGATTGTTGCCGAAGCTGAAGTGAAAGCAGAAAAAATTCTCAACAGGGCGCAAAATAGACTTGCTCAGCTGCACGAGGATATTGCTGAATTAAAACGACAGCGTATGCAAATCGAAATTCAAATCCGCACCGTCATTGAAAGCCATGCCAAACTCCTTGAAATAGGAATAGAAGAGACTCAAACCATGGAAGAGGAAGATGAAAAATTGAAATTATTGAAGCAATCTAAATAAGACGGGAGCAAGAAATGGCGAAAATCGATGCTTTTTTCAAATTAATGAATGAACAGGGTGCATCAGATCTTCATCTTGTGTCTGGCCAGCCGCCTGCACTCAGAATAAGGGGTGAAATGGAGAGGATCAAGTACAAAGTGCTGGATGATGATGAACTCAAAAGTATGCTCTATGAAATAGCGCCAGAACATAAAGTGAAAGTATTCGAGGAAACAGGGGATATTGATTTCGGATATGACGTGCTCGGTATTGCCAGGTATAGGGCCAATTTCTTTAAGCAGAAATACGGTGTGGCGGCCGTTTTCAGGCTAATTCCTGAAGAAATAATGACGGCCAAGCAGCTTGGACTACCTGAGGTGATCACCAAGCTGGCGACACTGCCGAGAGGCTTGGTACTTGTTACCGGGCCTACAGGTAGCGGCAAGTCGACGACATTGGCCGCTATCATCGATGTGGCAAACCGCACTAGAAAGGATCATATCATCACCGTGGAAGATCCTATTGAATTTGTCCATCAAAGCCAGGGCTGTATCGTCAACCACCGTGAAGTCGGTGTACATACCAAAACATTCACTGCGGCCTTAAGAGGGGCGCTGCGGGAGGATCCGGATATTATTCTAGTGGGTGAAATGAGAGACCTGGAAACCATTAGACTTGCTATCGAAGCAGCTTCCACCGGCCACCTGGTCTTTAGTACCTTACACACATCGAGTGCACCCAAAACGGTTGACCGGGTCATCGAAGTTTTTCCCGCATCGGAACAAGCGCAAATTCGATCGACCCTGTCTGACGGTCTGCGGGCTGTCGTTGCACAGGTTCTGTTTAAAAGGATAGACAAAAAAGGTCGAATCCCTGCTCTCGAAATCTTGATTGCCAACCCTGCTGTTCGAAATCTCATTCGAGAGGCCAAGACCCATCAAATACCCTCTATGATTCAGACAGGGAAGAAATACGGCATGCAACTTTTAGATGATGCCATCATGGACTTACTCAACAAAGGCATGATAAGCCCTGATGACGCTTATTCTAAATCGAACGACAAAGCAAGATTTAGGCCATTTTTAAAAACGCCGCCCACCGATTTTACCGAAGCCTAGCCATTGTATGAGGTATTGTTATGAGAAGACAGGAAATCGATTATATCATGGCAAGAATGCTTGATGCCTACGATAATGTTTCAGATCTAAACATAACGGTAGGAAAACCGTTTCAGGTTGAAACTTCGGGCGTGCTTGCCGAGGTGGAAATGGAGCCTTCTTTTGATGAGATTACCCCGTTTCAAGCCGAAATTTTTGCCCTTAATCTCATCAATCGAAATCGCCGTTTGACAGAGACGCTCATGCTTGAAGGGTCATGTGATACTTCATATGAACTTCCGGGCAAGGCTCGCTTCAGGGTCAACGTCTTTTCTCAACGGGGGAATTACTCGGTGGTGTTACGAAAGCTGGCCACCAAAATTCCGACGTGCAATGAGCTGGGGCTACCTGAGGCCTTTCAAAAAATGGCCGAGGAAAAAAACGGGTTCATTTTGGTCACCGGTGCCACCGGCAGCGGGAAATCGACATCTTTGGCTGCGGTCCTCAATGAAATCAATGATGCCCAGTCGGTTCACGTGGTGACCCTTGAAGATCCAGTGGAGTACGACCACCCCCATAAGCAATCGACCTTTAATCAGCGAGAGATGGGAAATGATTTTGACACCTTTGCCAGTGGCCTCAGAGCAGCTCTACGCCAGGCCCCAAAAGTGATTCTTGTGGGTGAGATGCGCGACAGGGAAACGGTAGAGATCGGTCTCAGTGCTGCCGAAACCGGCCACCTGGTATTGAGCACACTCCATACCATGGATGCAGGTCAAACAATTAACCGAATTCTCGGTATGTTCTCTACAGAGGAAGAAAATCAAATCCGAATTAGGCTCGCCGACACCATTCGTTGGGTGGTGTGCCAGAGACTTCTTCCCAAGGTCGGCGGCGGCAGGATTGCAGCCTTTGAGATCATGGGAACCAACTTGCGGGTTCAGGATTCAATTTTACATGGGGAATCGGAAGGTAAAACGTTTTATGAGATCATTCAAGAAGGAAAAGCTTTTGGAATGACCACCTTTGACGATTATATCGTGGGATTATTTGAAAAAGACCTCATTACTCAACAAACAGCATATGCCTATGCTTCCCGCAAAGGTATCGTCGGACGCGGTATCGATGCGGTCAAGGCTGCAAGAGGAGAGGCGACGACCGATATCGAAGATCTTCAAGTCGATATGGATTATGGAAAAACAAAAGAACGCCCGTCGTTTTAATCCCTGACAGAGAGTGCGATTAGAGGAGTTAATGCATGATTATCACATGTGAAAAGTGCCAGGGCAAGTTTAAAATACCGGACGATAAAATTCCTAAAGGAAAGGTTTTTTACCAGGCTTGCCCCAAGTGCGACAACAAGATTTCCATCGACACCCGCCAAAAAGCCTCACCGCCATCAGAGGAGGTTCCCGACGGTGCTTCAAAGCCCGAAACAACCAATGAGGAAGCGATCATAGATGAAGTCGACTCAGGCGCATACGATGCTGGAGATAAACCTTTTGATTTCGTGGAAGAAGGCGTGGAGACGTCCATGATCTGTGAACCAGATCCTGTGATACGGGAAAAAATTAGAGCAACCTTGGAGAATTTTGGATATCATACCATGGAAGCCGACACCCCCAAGGATGTTCTAAAACAGATGCGGTTCCATACCTTTGATATCGTTGTGCTTAACGAACGGTTCGGCACTCGGAACCCAGATATGAACAACATTCTCAAATACTTGGATCGTCTTACCATATCCATCAGGC
This sequence comes from Desulfobacterales bacterium, assembly GCA_020345745.1. Classification (GTDB taxonomy): domain Bacteria; phylum Desulfobacterota; class Desulfobacteria; order Desulfobacterales; family UBA11574. The sequence goes on along the minus strand of CP070768.1, from coordinate 912,162 downwards.
GGAACATCTTTGTTGTCCTGTTAACGGATCGTTTTCGAACCATGGACTATATGGTGGCTTTTAATAAGAGTGTCAACCTGATCGTTAACTTGAAAAATATAAACGATATCGAAAAAATCCTCAAAAGGGGTGTGGCTGATTACGCTTCTTTTTATCGTGTTTTAAGGGAATCGCTTATTAAGACCGGAAGGATCTAGTCCGGAATTTCACGTGCCTGGTGCGTCCACTTTCTACGTTATTCCCGCCATGACGGGACAGTAGAAAACACGGCTGCGCCCCTGAGCGCCTCGCAAATGAAAGCATCAGGCGCGTGAAAACCCAGGCGCTAGAATTTATAATAAAATTATGGATTATACATGTGCCGACTTTCGTGTTGAAATGATTCTTTTGAGCCTCAGGCGACAGCTTCATCTTGACCATCTGAATGAGCAAGAAAAAAACGATATTCTTTTGAAGATTAAGCAACTCGAAAAAGAGATGGGGCTTGAGTAAAAATAAATGAAGCTGATTAACGTCGCACCAGATCTTTACCTCCTTCCCCTTGATCAGGACCTGCCCGGATTCACCTCCTTTATCAGCGCTTGGATATATAGAGGGAAAAAGACCATTCTGGTTGATGTAGGGCCGGCGGCCACAATCCCTTTGCTCGTTCGATCCTTAAATGAATTGGGGGTAAAACGTCCGGATACTATTCTGTTGACCCACATACATATCGACCATGCAGGAGGGATCGGAGAAATGGCAGCTCTTTTTCCTGACACGCCCATCGTTTGTCATGAAACAGGCATCCGGCATTTGGTGGATCCTTCCCGTCTTTGGGAAGGGAGCCTTAAAACCCTTGGCAAAACGGCTCAGGCCTATGGCCCTTTCCGACCGGTTCCTGCAGAATGCTTAAATGATGCATCCAGCATCTCAGAACAGGGCGTTTTTCCGGTCATGACGCCTGGCCACGCGCCGCATCATGTGAGTTATTTCATAGATTCCTGTCTTTTTGCAGGTGAAGCAGGAGGCGTGTTTATTCAAGTGCCTGAAAGCGATGATTATTTAAGACCTGCAACGCCTCCCAGGCTTTTCTTTGAAACGTATATGAACAGCGTTGACAAACTGATAAAGGCCAAGCCCTCGATGATATGCTACAGCCATTTCGGAGTTCATAAAGATCCCGTCCGCATGTTAAACACCCATCGAAAACAGCTGGTACTATGGAGAAACATCATTGAAGATGAAATGGCTCGTTTGCATGTAATCGACGACGAAGATGTCGTTGACAACTGCTTGAGCAGACTCTTAAAAGAAGATTCATGCTTAAAACATTTGTCTCATATGGACAGAGCGGTACAAGAAAGAGAAAAGGGGTTTTTGAAGAATAGTATTAAGGGATTTACGGGCTATTTGCGAGACCTTTGAGTTAAAACAAAATTAAACGTTTTCAATGGTTTTTTAACATTAAAATAATTTCTCAATAACCACGGCTTGATCTCGCTTATACGGGCTTCAGGCTTTTTCTTCCAGTCGATATCAATCTCGTCTTAGCCGCGTGACCCAATATTTTATGATGTTGACTTTTTATATGCAAACACCAAACGGTTTTTCATGACATCATAATATTGGGTCACTGGGTGGCGATAGAGTAGACGAAAAAGATATCTCCTTCCATAAAAAACCTGAAGCTCTTTTGCCCGAAGTTATTAAAAAGTTAAATATGGAAGTCTTTGAAAGCGTTCAATTTTGTTCAAGGTCAAGGAGGGTGAAAATTTAAACCACAGGTATACATTGAGTATTCCGCGGATTTAAATTTGAGCCTGACACAGAGATTGGACAAAAGAGGACGCTTTCCAAAGGTCTCACAGTCTG
>CP070768.1:895290-910208 GCA_020345745.1 Desulfobacterales bacterium | reverse complement strand
CGCAGCACGTATGACGACGACGCGGACATCCTCATCGTTGTCCATATCCCGCAGGGCGTTATTCAAACTTTGGGCAAAAGGAACGTTAAAAGTGTTCATTGCCTCGGGACGATTCAAAGTTATTACCCCGATCATGTCCTTTTTGTCAGTAGTAATTGGCTTATTTTTCATGACGCACTCTCCTATAAATTTGAATTATTTGTTCGACGAAGCAAAGTGAAAACCCCATCCTAGCTGGGCTCTAAAAGATCTCAATAAATTCGTTACACCTGAATCCTGAACGGTTTTATTACTACAGAATAATAATTAACTCAAGTTTTGTACCCATATTCGATAACCAATTTTGTATGCCTTCTGGGGTATCCACATTCGTTTCACTCGAGTGTCTCGTCACTGGTCATTTCAATGGTTTAGCAGCGGGGGAAACTTCCCCCTCCGGCATTCCACCTTCGCTACGCTCAGGATGGCTGCGGTGTCCCCCACAGCAAAACCTATGAAATGACGAAGCGACTCCGCCAATATCGTTGCACGAAAATGGCTACCCCATGAACGCTTATAATTGCCGGAGCTACCATAAGGCTGAATAATCTTTTTTTTAGGCAAAATATTATTGAATTCAGTGTTAAAATTGACATATTGCGATTTATATGAATCAGGCGCAATGGTATCGCTTATCGAATGCAGAACGCACATTTATTAATAAAAATCTCATTTGACCTGTACGCGCCGTTGCTAGAGCGAAAACGCTTTATTGCAATTTTGCCTTATAAAAAATTTTATTCAGCGGCTTTGTAGCGTGAATTGCTCTAAAAAATAGGATGCGAAATTTGAATGATTAATTAAAACGACAACATCACGCGCCATACGATTCGTATCTTACACACTGTTTTGAGCGAGCGCTCAGTCACAATAATTCCCTAATTCATACCCCTTGGCTTTTAAGTTGTCAATCTAGATATTCAGAATTTGGGCTTATATATAAAGACTTGACATGATTATCCATGAATGCTACTAATTTCGAGCGAGCGCTCACTCAGATAAACATCGATTTTTCCCCGCATAACAAGTTTGGTATAAAAAAGCTTTCATTCATTTTCTTGTAAGTTAAAAATTAAAAGGGCCCCATGACCAGAATAAAAGGTATATCCACCCAGGTAAAAAACCAGGACTTGGTCCAACAGCGACATCGCCAGATTGTTGATGCTGCAGTCCAATTATTCATCAAGCATGGATTTCACAAGACAACCACTCGGCAAATTGCCAAAGCAGCTGGAGTTTCCATCGGTTCACTTTATGAATATATCTCTTCCAAAGAGGATATTCTGTTTTTGGTTTGCGATGCGATCCATGCCGAGGTTGAACGGGGTGTGTCCAAAGCCATGGAGAGAGCGGAAGAAGGCAGCTATTCTCTAACAGAAGCGATCCGGGAATACTTCCTGGTCTGTCACCGCATGAGCGACCATATTTTACTGTTATACCAGGAAACGCAATCTCTACCATTGCAATGGCGAAAAAAAGTTCTGGAAAACGAAGTGCGTATTACGGGTATTTTTATGGAAATGCTGGAACGTTTAATTTCAAGCGGAGATTTACCCCATCTGGATGAACGCTCTATTGAACTTGTTGCCCACAATATATCCGTTCTCGGACATATGTGGACGTTCAGACGTTGGTTTCTCGCACGACATTACAGCATTGAAGACTATATCAACCTTCAGATTCAATTTATCCTTGGGATTTCAAGTAAGGGCAGATAATGAATGGAACCATGATTCCAAAGCCCAAAACCCGAAATCGACATGAAGGAGGAAGCATGAGTGTTGAAATTGAAGTATACAAACCCAAACACCCCGTTCGAATTGTTACTGCAACATCGCTTTTTGATGGTCATGACGCTTCCATAAACATCATTCGCCGAATGCTCCAGGATACCGGTGGCGAAGTTATACACCTCGGGCACAACCGTTCGGTTCAAGAGATCGTCGATGCTGCGATCCAAGAAGATGTCCAGGGTGTAGCGGTATCGAGTTACCAGGGCGGTCATGAGGAATTCTTCAAATATATTGTCGATCTCCTTCGAGAAAAGGGTGCTTCACACATAAAGATCTTTGGCGGCGGCGGAGGGGTTATTGTCCCGGAAGAGGTCAAAACGCTTGAAGCATACGGTGTAACAAAAATATACTCTCCCGAAGATGGCGCAAAAATGGGGCTTCAAGGCATGATTAACCACATGATCAAAATTATGGATTTTTCTACCATCGAAAATATGCGTTTCGACTTTTCTAATCTTTCCCCAGATAACGGGCTTATGGTTGCGAATCTCATTACAGCGGTTGAATTGGCAAAAATACAAAATAATGGAGACCTGGCCAAAATCCGAGCTAAGCTTTTAGAAAAGATGGGCGATCATAACACACCCGTTATTGGCATTACTGGTACGGGCGGCGCCGGAAAATCGTCTTTGACAGATGAGCTGATTCTACGAATCCTTCTCGATCTAAAAGATATCAGGTTGGCTATTATCAGCTGTGATCCATCACGACGTAAAACCGGCGGGGCGCTTTTGGGCGACCGAATACGAATGAACGCTATCAACAACCCAAGGGTTTACATGCGCAGCCTTGCAACACGTCGATCATCGACGGAAATTCCTCTTGCTTTGGCCGAAGTTTTAGAGGTTGTTAAGGCCGCTGGTTTTGATCTTGTGGTCGCAGAAACAGCCGGTATTGGACAAGGGGATTCAAATATCATCGATCTGGTTGATCTGTCGGTCTATGTCATGACAAGTGAATTCGGGGCCGCGACGCAACTCGAAAAAATCGATATGCTGGACTTTGCTGATCTTGTTGTGGTCAACAAATATGAAAAGCTTGGCGGTGAAGATGCTTTGCGGGATGTACGAAAGCAGGTGCAACGGAACCAGAAGGCATGGCACATGCCGGTAGAAGAAATGCCGGTTTTTGGCACGATTGCCTCAAAATTTAACGACGATGGCGTGACATCCTTATATCATGCCATAATGGACGAATTGGCTAAAAAGACGGGTGTTTCCTTTGACTCAGGCTTGCCGAGGTCCGAAACCCGAACATCCTCTTCAAAAACGATCATTATCCCCCCTGAACGCATTCGTTATTTGGCAGAAATTGCGGATACCGTCAGAGACTATCACAAACACACACAAGAGCAGGCCGATGCTGTTCGAAAAATATGGCACCTCAAAGAATCAACATCTATCTTAAAGGATGATACACGCAAAAAAGGCACGCCAGCGGTTATCGAACAACTCAAGACCGAAATTGACAAAGCTGAAGCTGCTTTGGACCCTGGAACGTCAGATCTCCTTGGCAGCTGGGAAAAAATCAAAGAAATATACAACAAGGATGAACTCACCTACAAGGTCAGGGATCGTGAAATCAGGGTTCCACTTTACACAACATCCTTATCGAATAATAAAATACCGAAAATTGTCCTCCCCAAGTTTAAAGATCCGGGCTCAATATACCATTGGTTACGGGAAGAAAATGTGCCCGGCCATTTTCCATTTACCGCCGGTGTTTTTCCTTTAAAGCGAGTTGACGAGGATCCGACCCGTATGTTTGCCGGGGAAGGCGATCCAGCCAGAACAAACCGCAGATTCAAGCTTTTATCTGCAAACTATGAGGCCAAACGCCTGTCAACAGCTTTCGATTCGGTGACTTTATACGGTCATGATCCTGAGAGGCGCCCTGACATTTATGGAAAAGTGGGCACCTCTGGCGTAAGCATATGCACGCTAGATGATGTTAAGGTTCTTTATGGTGGCTTTAATTTATGTGCGCCCCAAACATCCGTATCCATGACGATAAACGGGCCGGCGCCACTTATATTGGCCATGTTTTTAAACACCGCCATCGATCAGCAAATTGACGCTTTCAAAAAAGAAAAAGGAAAACCCCCGACACAAGAAGACTATAATAACATCCGGGCCAAAACCTTATCGCAAGTTCGTGGAACGGTCCAGGCCGATATTTTGAAAGAGGATCAAGGGCAGAATACCTGTATTTTCTCCATCGAGTTTGCGCTAAAAATGATGGGGGATATTCAAGAATATTTTATAAAAAATAATGTCCGCAATTTTTACTCGGTTTCCATTTCCGGGTATCACATTGCAGAGGCAGGTGCCAATCCGATCACCCAACTGGCCCTGACATTGGCCAATGGATTCACTTATGTTGAATACTATTTGTCCCGCGGCATGCCCATTGACAGCTTTGCACCCAACTTGTCCTTCTTCTTTTCAAACGGCATGGACCCGGAATATACGGTTATCGGTAGGGTCGCCAGACGCATCTGGTCGATCGCCATTAAAAATAAATACGGCGGAGATGCCCGCTCTCAAATGTTAAAGTATCATATCCAAACCTCTGGTCGCTCTTTACATAGCCAGGATATCCAGTTCAATGACATCAGAACAACGCTCCAGGCCCTTTGTGCCATTTATGATAACTGCAACAGCCTCCACACCAATGCATTTGACGAAGCCATCACCACACCCAGCAGTGAATCGGTTCGACGGGCTTTGGCCATTCAGCTGATCATCAACCGAGAGTGGGGCCTGGCCAAAAGCGAAAACATGAACCACGGAAGCTTTATTGTTGAAGAACTGACACAGTTGGTTGAAGAGGCGGTGCTCATCGAGTTTGATAGAATTACCAAACGAGGCGGTGTACTCGGGGCTATGGAGACGGGTTATCAGCGCAGCAAGATCCAAGAGGAATCGATGCATTATGAAAACGTAAAACATACCGGAGAACTGCCTATCATCGGTGTAAACACCTTTCGAGATCCTGACGCCAATTTGGAACACCTCTCTGAAAATATCGAATTGTCAAGAGCAACTGAGGCAGAAAAAGAATCACAACTTCATCGACTCGTTGCCTTTAAAAAGCAAAATGAAAAAGCGGCGCCAAGGGCATTGGAGCGGCTGCAAAATGTTGTCCTATCAGGGGGCAACATTTTTGCTGAACTGATGGAAACGGTTAAGGTTTGCTCTTTGGGTCAAATTACCCAAGCATTATATGACGTGGGGGGGAAGTATCGGAGAAATATGTAATTTGGATGAAAAATATGTTTGAGAGGTTAACAAATAAGGAGGCAACATGGCTAAAAAAAAGGCCGATGCCCTGGTTCCGGTAGGAAAGAAAATCAAGAAAGAGCGCAACAGAAAAAAAATGTCTCTCGATTATGTGGCCAATGAAACAGGCTTTTCCATCGACTATTTGAAAATGATAGAAGCCGGCAAAAAGATTCCTCCTGTTGGTGCCCTCTTGCAGATTGCCAGGGCCTTGAAGATCGACTCGGGTTTCTTTCTCAAAGAACAGGAGTCGAGCCTCAAGAGTCGAATTAAAGCATACACCAAGCGAACGGAGAATTATGCCTACAAGACGCTTACACCTGGTGCAGAGAATAAACATCTTAAAGCATTTAAGGTCGCTATTGAAGCGGGGCAGGACCACAAAGGTGTGGGATATCACCACGAAGGAGAAGAGTTTGTCTATGTATTGAAAGGAAAAATCGAGTTGACCGTCGGCGATCATGTCAACATTCTTGACACCGGAGAATCGCTCCATTTTAATTCCGGAATTCGCCATAAGCTAAAAAATATCGCTGCTGAAAAAGCAGAGCTTTTGGTCGTTATTTATGGTCCTTAAACACGAGACCTTTTTCCTCTATTTGAATTCATCCCGCGCTGCAAGCAGCGGGAAATTCAAATTTAATAAGGGAGCAATGTATGTTTTTTAAACTGACCGATGAACAGATCATGATTCAAACCATGGCCCGGGAGTTTTCACGAAAAGTCTTGGCAGCCACGGCTTCCGAACGGGATCGTACCAAGGAGTTTCCTGCTGAAAATTTAAAAAAAATGGGCGATCTGGGACTTTTGGGAATGACTGTACCTTTTGAATATGAGGGCTCAGGGGCAGATACCGTAAGTTATGCTCTGGCGCTTTCAGAAATTGCCTATTCTTGTGCATCAACCGCCGTTATCATGTCTGTTCATAACTCCATTGTCTGTGAAAGTATTTATCGACTGGGAACGGAAGCTCAGAAAGAACAATTGCTAAAACCTTTGGCAACGGGAAATATTATCGGGGCATTTGCCATGACCGAGCCTCATGCAGGGTCCGATCCTGTCAGGCAGTCGGCATCTGCTGTCCGTGACGGTGACAACTATATTCTCAATGGCACCAAACGGTTTATTACCTCGGGAAGAAACGCCGGGTTAATCATTGTTACTGCAGTAACAGATGAAACCATGCGCCATAAAGGCATCAGCGCATTTGTAGTAAAAAAAGAGACACCAGGATTAATTGTGGGTAACGATGAGGATAAAATGGGTTTGCGGGCTTCGGATACAACCGATCTTATCTTCAAGGATTGCCGTGTTCCTGTTGAAGATGTATTAGGAGAAGAAGGAGACGGTTTTAAAATTGCCATGCAAGCACTCGATAGTGGTCGCATCGGCATTGCTGCACAATCGGTGGGTGTTGCCCAGGCAGCCTTTGATGCAGCGGTTAAATACGCCAAAAATAGGGCGCAGTTTGGTCAGTTGATTTCCAAGTTTCAAGGCCTTCGCTGGATCATTGCGGACATGGCTACAGAAATAGAGGCTGCCAGACAAATGACGTTATCCGCTGCTGCAATGAAAGACCGGGGAGAAAAATATACCGCTCAGGCATCAATGGCCAAACTCTTTGCGTCTGAAATGGTTAATCGGGTTACGGCAAAGGCCTTACAAATGCATGGTGGATATGGATTTATTAAGGATTATCCTGTTGAACGTTTTTACAGAGATGCGCGAGTCTTTACGATTTATGAGGGGACTTCTGAGATACAGCGGGTCGTTATCTCCAATCATATATTGAAGGATAAGCGTCGCCCATGACTTGAGACCGCTGGGAAACGCTCTCTTAGTAAACTCTCATAACCTTTATGGCTTTTTCTTCCAGTCAATATCAAATTGCCCATAGTTTCTATGAAGTTACTCTTCTTACAACCAATCAATGAGAATTCCAATATATTTGGTTATTCCTTGAATATCTTGGCCGCCAGTTCGATGTCTTCCGGACAGAAAACAAACAAGCATTTTTCTTCAGGAGACGAAACTGAACCGTAAACATAGTTGATATTAATACCTTCCTCACCAAACTTATTTGAGATCGCGGCTAAGGAACCTGGCCTGTTTTCGAGTTCAAGGGTCATCACCGGCATGATATCAAAAAGATAATCATTTTTTGATAGCAGGTCGATCGTTTTGTCAGTTTGGTCAACGAGAAGACGGATCAATGCAAATTCTGCAGAATCCTTTCGCATGGAATTGTAGCTCGCAACCGAAGCGATTCGCTTTAATGATTTTCCTCTGGCCTGAAAAAGATTCTGCACATAGCTTGATGCATCCTGGATGGTCAGCGCATCGATATTGATGCCCTCATTGGCTAATAGGGATGATAATTTTCCCAGTTCCCCCGGTACATTTTTTAGAAAAAGTGAAATTTCTGTTCGGACCATTTCTTACTCCTATATTTTAATTAAAAAATCCTGGCCCAGAGATCCAGGTTTTTTATAAAGGATAGAACCGTAACGCGACTTTATTTTTTATAAGCAAATTGAAATTTTAAGTCAACAGCCATGAATATTTTTCTACCCTGATCGAGCGCAAGTTTCTTCCTTTTGTTTGCGTACATTCGGTGTCTTACTCAACCTATATTACACCCCGATAATATGCCAATCGCTTGGCGTATGGTTCAAACGCCTGTATGAGGTGCGATTTTTCCTGAAATGGCTATTTTCCCAATGGGCAGCGTTCTACGCGGGCTTTCTCATCGAAAAAATTTCCCATTTATGGAGTGGAAACTACGCGCTGATCGAATTATAGCATCAAATCCTTCTAAATTGACAACCAAAACATTTTTTTTATATATTTATTATAACGAATGAACGGATGAGGCCACATCTTTTTCTGAAAGGATAACAACATGCGCACCTACCCTATTCCAATGGTTCCTGGACCCGTAAAACTGCCCCAAACGGTTTTGGATGCCTATCAAGCCAACTATGGATCGGCTGATATGGAATCCGAATTCTTGGAGCTGTACAACAAAACCGAAGCCGATTTGAAAATAATCCTTGGAACCAAAAACCAGGTTGTAATTCAATCCGGGGAAGGCATGCTGGCATTATGGGGCGCCTTGAAAAGTTGTCTTCTGCCGGGTGACCGCGTACTATCCATTGCCACAGGTGTTTTTGGCGATGGAATCGGTGATATGGCATCATCCATCGGCGCTGAGGTTATAAAAATACGTCGACCGTATAATGAAACTATTTCTGATATGTCAGAAATCGAAGAGGCCATTGTAGCATTCAAACCTAAAATGATAACTGTCGTGCATTGTGAAACACCATCAGGCACTTTAAATCCCATAAAACAATTGGGGCAAATAAAGAAACGATACCAGGTTCCCCTACTGTATGTCGATGCCGTCGCAAGCGTGGGCGGTACGCCTGTTTTAAGTGATGCCTGGCATATCGACTTGTGTCTGGGTGGATCTCAAAAATGTCTCTCATCATTACCTGACATGTCCTTTTTATCCGTCAGTAATATCGCTTGGGAAATCATCAATCAGGTGAAATATGTCGGCTACGACGCGCTTCAACCGTTTCAACATGCCCAGAAAAAGCATTACTTTCCCTATACGCCCAGTTGGCATGGCGTAGCAGGTTTATATGCCGGGGCAGGGCTAATTTTGAAAGGGGGTTTGGACAATAGCTACGATCGCCACGAATCGGTTGCCAGCTACTGCCGAAAGAAATTAATCGAAATGGGCTTTTCGCTCTTTCCTGCACATCATGCCATTCCGTCTCCCACCGTCACGGCGGTTAATATGCCTGAAACCTTCACCTGGTCTGAATTTGACACCCGGCTTCGACAGCATGGATTGGTAGTTGGAGGTAGTTATGGTCCACTGGCCGGCAAGGTTTTCCGGCTAGGCCATATGGGAACCCAGGCTGACAGGAATTTGGTAGAACTCGCATTAAACACGTTGTCTCGAACTTCTCAAGAACTGAATCTAGGTTTATGTTAGCCGATGAAAGCTCGCCCGGCGCGCCTCCACCATCTATTTTTCGCCCCTGGTTCAAGCTCTTTGTCAAAATCACGACGTCGCCAAAGCAGCAAATTATTTTCCCACGGGAAAATGGGCCAAGCACGGAAAGGCTGGAGACCATAACGACGGATTTTCGATAACGTCCTTACATATTGCTTGCCACGAAGTTGTTGCCGCTCACAGCCGTGTAAATCTTCCTGAAGGACAAGCTTTGGAGACATGGAAATAATCACTTCTTCCCAACGGCAGTCAGGCAAAATGCGCTGGCAGATAATAACAGCGCAATGCAAACCAACCAATTCTTCGACAAAAGTATTCGGAAAGCGTTTCACGGCATCATACAGAAACCGGTTAGGTTTACCTTGGTAATATTGCGAAAGCCTTGCATTGGCGTCGTCGGGGTCCATAAACAATTCTTCATAGCCCAATTCTATGGAAGGCTGACAATCTATGCCTACATAGTATGTAAGCTCTAAACCTATCATTAGGCGCAAATGGTTATCAATTCGATTAATAGACGGCCCACACCCTAAGCTGACGATGGATTCGTGTCCATGTTTACGAAGAAATGGTATGGCGGGACTCATCGACTCGTTGGCAATAATTCCATCTTGCAAAGCAACATTCCTTTCCCTGAAACACCTGCGCGGAGCGTGAGGATCTTCGCCAGGCTGCAGAGTTACCTCCGTTCATTGGTACCGGTGCGATGATAGCAAAAATATCAAGGGTTTTCAATATATCGCAATTTAGCTTAATAAATTATAATATATTCTAATTTATAAGAAATATATATAAATTATATATAATTTTGCTTGACATTTTGCCCTGATAAGCATAAGGTATGATACGATACCTGTGATCTAATCTGGAGGATAAGACCTTGCTGATCAGAGGTACAACGTCCTGATTAACCATTCATTTCCTAATCCAAAAGAACATGCGATGCTTGAATTTAAGGTTTATATGGCGCAATCGAGTATAGATAATGGTGGTAGACGACTAGGTATCGATAGGCGCGAGTTTTTGTACGCCGTCCATATCCCGGAGAGAAGGTCGGGCTTAGAACGAAGAAGCGGGGAAGATCGCAGAAACGAAGCACCCTTTAAACCTTTTAACGATATCGAGCGTCGAACAGCTTTAAGATTTTAATTTTACCTTATTCTTGCTTTGCACACCTATTTTTACAAAGCTACAAACCGCTTTCATTTTCTTTAATTCTTTTTTCCGTCACATAACTTACTTTTATCTTGTCTTTTGAGCCTGGCGAGATGTTTAAAGATGCAGGATTAAGGGCTAGATTAACTGTCGCAGTTCCTGACTTCTTTATATTATCGAGTTGAATTTTTTCTGTATAAATAGTTGATATGTTTTGCAATATTCTTTTTCCCCCCACCACTTCAATGGTTTTTGGATCCATCGCAACATCCGAAAGAATCAAATTGTCAGGTAATTTTCCCACCCAATCCACCTGTACTGGCAATTTCTTTTTTATGGTTTTATCAAGGGTTGCTTCAATCACAGGCGGAACAACCTTTTTTAAAAAAATACCCGGTGGCAGCGTAATATTGTCTTGGGTAATGGAAAAAATATTCTCACCGACGACAGCTTTTTCCAGACCAAGACGCACCTGAACCTGTTCAGGCCGTATCGACTTTATTAATGCCCCTGATCCTGCCAGATGGAGACTTACTGCATCAATCGACGTGTCTACAATTTCCATTTCAGGGTTTCGCTTCGTATATTCCACGGGAATTTCAAGCGTAATCATAGAATCCAGGCCTTTGGAAAAGCTGAACCAAATAACGGTTACAAATAAAATGGAGACCAACGCCGCGATTCCGAAGGTAAATTTTTCTTTTCTCAGAGACTCACCCTCCTCTTCTTGCAAGCCCAGATGCTCCCGCAATATGCTTATGAGATGAGTCTTCTCATCAAGAGTGGTGATGTTGGCATTTGTAGCCACAACCACCTTGCCTGTTTCTTCGGAGACGGCGATAACCAACGCGTCTGTCGATTCAGCCAATCCGAGAGCAGCCCGGTGTCGTGTTCCATATTGTGATGGCAGTTCTTCACTGTATGATAAAGGAAGGATGACGCCGACATCGGTAATCTGGCCGCCCTGAATTACTGCAGCACCATCATGAACCGGATTATCAGGCCAAAAAATACTCAAAATCATCTCTTTTGATACCAATCCACGCCAAGGGATGCCGCTTTGGGTGAAGTCCTGCAGATCTTCTTTCGCAGGGAATACGATCAAAGCGCCAATTTTTCTTCGAGAAAGCGCGCTGACACTGTCTACGATGATTTCTATCGGTGTGAGCATCGTTGTGTGGGGGAACCCCCATAATATCGCCTTTAAATTTTTTGCCTGAAGGACACTTCGGATTTCGTTTCTAAAAACAATAATGATGATAAGTGCGGCTACCGCTGTAATTCCCTGCATCACCCAGCTTGTTAAAATTAGACCGAAAAAGGCCGCTATCCGCTGAATGATCCAAAGAATTGCAATTCCTGTGAGCACTCGGAAAACGTAGGTTCCCCTGAAAAGAACATAGAGACGAAACAGGATGTAGCTGTTTAACAAGATATCAACGAGATCCTGCCACCGAATGCTTGCAAGAAAAGACAAAAACATGTTCATGGCTGATCAATCCGTAATGCTAAATCTAAGGGTATGAAGAAGATTGCCTTCCTGATCGTAGATTTCGACGCGCCAGGGGCCTTTATCGGTTTCTCGAAGCTGAATACTGCTGTAGGATGCCCAACTTGGCGGTTGCAGTGTCAGTCTTTTTTCGGTGCTGGGCTTATCCTTGTGATACCATTTATGATAAATAAATGTTTTTTCAGGAACGACATCAAAGGCCGTGAAACAAGAAACTTTTCCTATAGTAATGGAAAAGACAACAGCGGCGTTCTCAGGCATAAAGTCCTTTATGCTTTCACACATGACAGCATGACCCAGTGTCAACTTTTCTGTTGGCAAAGATGTTATATCCTTCTTTTCTTGTGAGAACGCCGGTACAGCAAAAATAGAAACACCACAAAGTAGAAGCGCCATCTGTATGAAACATCCATATCTCTTTGCCATTTGTCTCATTTTTATCTACATATATGGTTCTGTTTAAACACGCCTCAATTAAATATCCTAAAGATTCTCATCGATTTTCATGCAAGATTTAGATTATACCATGTTTTGCTTGATTAAGGGAGCATAAAATAATTTGAAGTCCATTGGTATCCACACAGTTTAAAGCCATTTAATTTCCTCAATTGAACCATGTAAAATCGTTCCATTGCATTGAAAAAAAATTCGATTCATGAGATAAATATGGATATCTAATCATAAAAATATAATGACGCCTGAAGGGATGTTTTATGTCTTTGGCAAAGAATAAGAAATTTCAAGCTTTATTGCTGATTTTATCTTTAATCATATTGGTACTAATTGTGGTTTTTGCCACCTGTGGTAAAAAATCAAACAAATATGACGAATATAAGGCGGATACAGAATCGGAAGGGTTTACTTTTTTGAACCTGGGTGAAAATACCGAATTTTCGGATGAGGTCAGGGATAATCTAAGAAAGCAACTTGGTTCTGATGCCATTGAGAAGAGGACTCCATTGGATTTGTCCATTAACTATAAAGGGTTTTTAAAAAAACACTTGCCTTCATTAAATGCATTAAATCAAAAGCTAAATTCACCTGTTGGCGAAAGAATCGAACACAATACAATTAAATTAACTTACCGGTATGCACGAAAAAAGAAGGTGCCGTTTGAATATGTCGAGTTGGTGTTTTCAAATTACACAAAAAAACCTCTGCTATTTTACATAAAATCAAAACAAGAAGGGGCGGGTATTATTGACGTCATTACAAAAAAATACGGCAAGGCAAACACTATTACTTGGGAAATGGAAAAAGGAACGTCATTATATTGGACAAAAAACAGATCTAAAATGCTTATATCTATTAAAAATGACCGATTTGGAAACCCTGAATACCACACGACGATATACTACGTACCTAGCATAGAAAACCTAATACAAAGAGAGCGATTAGAGGCCAAAAAGAGAGAAGATGAAATAAAAAAAACAGGCAAAACCGCGTTTTAACCATTTTGTTGTCCTACGAGTCATATTCCGGGCATGGAGAACTCCCGCCTTGTACAACAACAAGGTTTTCTCTAAGCCAAATGAAAACAATGCTAACAGAACCGAAACTTCCGGCAGCAGAGGTTATGGTAGCGCAGCTGAGGACTTGAACACAACGACAAAACATCTCAAAACTATAGATCTGGTTCAAAGACCAAGCGTAATAGGCCGTAGGCGTCACGTGTAACATATGAAAAAGCCTAGCATACAGGGGAGTATGTGAACATTTTTTTTAAGGGCTCACAACACTGTAATTGGACGTTAGATGTCTTTTTGAGATGGCTTATAATAATGGACCAAAGAGAGCGGCTTTATAAAAATTTTGAAAGGTGAATTCACATGACATTAACAGGACTCGTATATGGAGAGATATATTTGAACCACGATACCGGTTCCGGCCATCCGGAAACAGCCGAAAGGCTGACTGCCATTATTGAAGCCCTTAAAGAGGAGCAACTTCTCGACAAACTCCTCAAGATAGAACCTGCGCCAGCAGAAAAGGATGTTTTGGAACTCTGCCACGACCCCTACTACATCGACAGTTTTAAGACAGCTGTGGAAAATTCTCATCCCTTTCTTCACACACCCGAATGTCCCTTAAGCCCCGCTACTTACGAAGTTGCCCTATGTGCTGTTGGAGGTGTATTAAAGGGAATAGACAGGGTGATGGAAGGCCTGGTGAACAACTGTTTCTGTGCAGTAAGACCTCCTGGCCACCATGCCGAACGATCGAAGGCTATGGGATTTTGTTATTTCAACAATGTCGCAGTCGCTGCACGGTATCTGCAAAATCAATACGCCTTAGAACGCATCCTGGTAATCGACTGGGATGTGCACCACGGTAATGGCACACAAAATATTTTTGAAGACGATCCCACTGTATTTTATGTAAGCTTTCACCAAGACCCTTTATCCTGTTATCCCGGGACAGGATGGGTCCAAGAAACCGGAAATGGTAAAGGAAAAGGGTACACTCAAAATTTTCCCATGGCGCCGTATGCAGGTGAAAAAGAATACCTTGAAGCCATCGAGCGGGTTGATAAACAGATGAAAGATTTTAAACCCCAGTTTATTTTAATCTCGGCTGGCTTCGACGCACACAAGGCGGATCCTCTGGCCCACATCCAACTCACCAGAAAAGGATATGGAGAATTTACCCGAAAAATTAAGCGTATGGCCGCCGATCACGCTGAGGGCCGACTCGTCTCCGTGCTCGAAGGGGGTTATAATTTAAAAGCTCTGGGAGATTCGGTTAAGACGCATATACAGGTACTTATGGAAGCGTAAAATCTGAATCTTGCATAAAATTTGACAGCAGATTTTATATGTGATACCCGATTGGGCGATGTCCTGTAAACGTCATAAATAATGTTGAACTCGACTGCCCCTCTCAACAAGGACCTCTCCTGTGGCAAAAAACGATTCAAAACATAGATTATACGATGTTATCACCCGTCTATTTGAAATAATCAAATACATGTCAGAATCCGAAAGAAAGGAGCTTCAGTCATCAATCATTTCCAACCTGTCTGACGAAGAAAGCCGGCAACTACTGCCCATGATAATTGCCAATATATCAGAATCCAAAAGATGGGATCTTTTGGAAAAATTAGAAAAATG
>CP070768.1:889347-895190 GCA_020345745.1 Desulfobacterales bacterium | reverse complement strand
GGTCATTTATGTAGTTCACAACTATTGGTGCATCAATCACTTTGTAATATCTGAAAACAAAAGATAAAAACTCGCGAGATAATTCTTTTTCCTTTTGGATACTTATCCCCTCCGCCCCTGTCGGGACAGATATGCCCGTAAGAACTACCAGTAATGCAGAAACTAAAAATATTCGCTTATAAATTTTCATGAAATCTCCGATAGTAAACTACTAAAAAGTAGTTGAATGAAACCACCCTTAAAACGGGTGGCTTGACCGGCTTACTTCCTGTTATTATTAAAGCACTACCGAATGTATGAGGCGTATAAATTGTGAAAAATAAATCCCTAGCAAGAGGGGGTATTATGGTCCACAATACAAATCGAGGAATTCACGATAATAGCTTTCATACCCAGCATAAAAACCTTTGATAAAATTTTCCGATCTGTTCTGATCTTGCAAAAGCTTAGAGTATTTCCTTGCTTCATATTCAGCAAACCCCACTCTTTTGTATCTTCGGTATCCAAAGCAAGTGTGACTCATAGCATCTTTCTTAGCAAACTCCTTAGCCATATTATAACCTTTTATGTGGTCAGATTCGGTTGCGGAAGGTTGAGAGGATGCACAAGAAACTATATATAATATTATAAGTAGGGAAAGCATTAATTTCAAGGCATTCATATATCACCTATTAGAAGTGGAGGCTAAATTGAAATCAATTTGGGCATACCTTGTCAAAAGGCCAAGCTGAAGCCAATTTTTAAAACTTACATACACCATATTAGTGAAAAGGACAAATTCTTTGAAATGGATTTGCCTTTATTGCAACTGCGATATTCCAAATTATTTAGAGCCTCAAAAAACCTGTCATTTATATCAGAAAATACAGGTTTCGGATTTGTTACTTAATATCAAGATCCAAATTATATGAGATTGATCAAACTTTGAAACTGAAACCAGAAACCTAAATTTTATAAAAAAGTTGGTTGAAATAATTGCTTAAGAAAATGCATGTTTCAATTAAAGTAATAACTACAAGATGTTATCATCAATTATAGCCGCATAATATGCTTGACAAAATAATCGGCTATTTATAATCTTAACCCATATTTGCCCAGCCTCTTTCTTCAAGAAAGATTCCTCTATAGCACTCGGAGACACTGATATCATCGAAAAAATGAGAAATAGGAAAAGACTGAAAATTAGCAAGACAATTTAACGGAAACTTGGGAATGGAAGTCATATCGACTCGCAGTTTATCCCAAAATGGAGGATATGTGAATGTTTCAAAATAGGTTCAATCATAGATTTTGGATTTTATTTTATTGTTTAATAACTTTAAGCCTGACTACTGCTTGTGGAACAACCAGCTCAAAAAGTATCGCTGACTCTTCCATTGTCCAACCTGATGAAAATATTTTGCGGGTCGGCGTTTCAACAAACGCACCTCCCCTAATTTACAAACAAGGTGAAAAAGTTGTTGGCCTTGAAGCAGAGCTTGCTCAGGAATTTGCACAATATCTTGGAAAATCAGTTCGCTTTATTGAGGTTGATTGGGAAGATCAGATCCCCGCATTATTGGACAACCGGACTGATATCATTATGTCCGGCATGTCAGTCACCAAAATGAGGCGGATCAGAATATCTTTCAGTGATCCTTATTACCAAACAGGGCAAATGGCTTTGCTCCATAAAAGACACCAGGGCCGCTTTCCGGTAAATTATTATGGAATTAAAGGACTCTCTATCAAGTTGAGAATCGGAGTTGTAAAAGGCACGACAGGAGAAACATTTGTTCTCGACAACTTTGGGGATGCTAAAAAAATATCTCCTTTTGACACTTCTAGAAAGGCCGTTGACGCTTTGATTCATAACAATATCGACCTATTAATCCATGATGGACCGATTATTCTCATGTTGGCGTCTGAAAACGATTCAAAAGGTCTGACAACTTCTAAGTCTCATTTGACAGAAGAATATTTGGCATGGGGAATTAGAAAAAACGATATAGAGCTATTGAATTCAGCAAATAATTTCATTGATACTTACAAACAAGAGGGTAAGCTGAACAGTATTATCAGCCGATGGATACCTTTTAAAAAATGATATCACACGAATTTTATGACACTGATATTTGCATTTTCATAGCATATATTGAATAAAGATGTGAGCCTATGCCTTAATATTAAGATGGGTAAATCTTAGAAAAATTCCAGATTACCAGTTAAGCTTTAAACCCCGTTTTAGCATTTTTTCAATTCAAGTATGGTTCATTGCGGTTTAATACTTTCCTTTCAAAATTTTCTCTTTGGATTTCTTATACTCTTTTTCAGTGATTATACCATCTTTATATGCTTTATCGAGATCAATTAACTCTTGACCTATTGTCGACTGTCGGGCTCTGACTTCGGTACCCCCTCCACCACATCCTATAAAGCCAACGCCTAAAGTTAGAAAGATGATTACTACACAAATTCTCAGAAAATTCATTTTAAAACCTTCTTCCTTTAACGAATGTGGATTTGTTCTCAATATAGAACCTACTATCACAGCAGAAAAAAATGTTAAAGTTATTTAATAGGGTGAACAGGTTATTTAAGGAAAAACCATATATGTTTTAAGGGTATTAAAAAGCATGAAGGCTACAAGAATAACACTGGAATATCAATTGAACTCGCACCTTCTATTCAACATAATACCTTTGAGATATTTTTTCCCTATCTATACTACTTTCACATTTTGATCCTTTTTGGTTATTGTCTTCATTGGAAAGTATTACCCGGATTTAAATTAAAAGGTAGTACTAAAAGTGGGGGCAGGTTCGATTTTTTAGATGCAGAAGAGCAGTTGACAACTCAGGTATTTATTATTATGAATGGAACACGATTTATAAACCCCGACCCTATGGGCCAGATTCTTAAATCGGATTATTAGAATGGCTACGGGGAAATCATTGGCTTGAATTATCCCTAAGCCCTGTTCCAACGCCAATAACGCTATCGGAGGTGTGTTCATGTTTACCTTGAATTCTCGTAGCAAACGGCATGGCCTTTTTAAACGCGCCGCCTGGTTGCTGTTGCCCCTTGCCGCATTGTTGGGCTGTGGGGAGGAGGAAAGACCGCCTGAGATTATCCGTACTGTAAAATGGATGGAAGTAAGTGAAACCAGCGCCACCCAAGTCAGAAAGATTTCCGGCGTGGTCAAGGCCGTCGACGAAACCTACCTTAGCTTTGCCGTGGGCGGGACCGTTGAGTCGGTCAACGTCGACTTGGGCGACCGTATTAAGAAAAATGGCGTCCTTGCCGTGTTGGACAAGAAACCTTTCCAACTGGCGGTGCAAAATGCTGACGGAGAGCTGAAAAAAGCACAAGCCAAGGTTTTAGAACGGCGCGCCAACTACGAGCGGACCAGTGCACTGTATGAGTCCAACAATGCCAGCAAGGCCGAGTTGGACGAGGCCCGGGCCGGATTTGACAATTCCAAGGGCCAGGTGAAGGCCATGAAAGCACAGCTCGGGCTGGCTCGACGCGACCTGGAAAAGACGATTCTCCGTGCCCCCTACAATGGGGTGATCTCCGTGAAACAGATCGAACCGCACGTGGAGGTTCCTCCCGGTCAAGCGGTTTTCGGGCTGGACGGCGAGGAAAGCGGTTTCGAGGTTGCTGTTGCTGTGCCTGAAACGCTGGTCTTTCATGTTGCCGCGGGTCAGAAGGCCACGGTTTTTTTTCCGACCCTGAAAAATCGGAAGGTCCCCGGAGCGATCAGAGAGGTGGGCACGCGGTCACAGACCGCCAATGCGTACCCTGTAACCGTGAGGCTTGGCGAGCAATTCTCTGAGCTCCGGTCAGGCATGTCCGTGGAGGTCGCCTTTGAATATGAGTCAACTTCACTGAGTGGGGATGTTATCAAGACGGGCATCAAAGTCCCTGTTACGGCCATCCGCTCCGGAGCGGATAACACGTACTATGTATTTATCTATGACAAGCAGACGTCTAGCGTGACAAAAAGCCTGGTGGACGGGGTCACCATTCAGGGCAATGACGTGATTCTCACGTCCGGTCTCAAAGCAGGAAACATCATTGTCACCGCCGGTGTTGAATTTTTAAACGACAAGCAGAAAGTCAAGCTGATGCAAAAGACCGATTAGGGGGGAGCATGAACCTGACTGGCTTTTCTCTGAACAATTCCCGATTTGTCATGCTGCTGGTGGGCCTTTTGACCGTCACCGGCATTGCCATGTCCACGAATTTTCCCAGCAAGGAAGACGCGGTGGTTACCATTCGAGACGCTGTAGTGACCACCTACTATCCCGGCATGTCTCCTCGACGCATGGAAGATCTCATCTCCCGAAAAGTGGAGGAATACATCCGTCAGATCCCGGAAGTGGAAGACATCTACGACGTCAAGTCCACCACAGGCATGTCCATCGTTTACGTAAAGGTGTGGGACAGCTTTTTTGACATGCAACCCATCTGGCAGGACCTGCGTAACAAGATGAATGATGTCAAAGCCGAGTTGCCCCAAGGGACCATCGGCCCCTTTGTCAACGACGAGTTCGGAGACGTCTCGGTGGTGCTGGTGGCGCTTACCGCCAAGGGTTTTTCCATGGCCGACATGCGCGACGTGGCCCGGGACATCCGGGATGATTTCTACACGTTGGACGGCATTCGGAAAGTGACCCTCCACGGGGTGCAGGAAGAACGGGTGTTTCTTGAGATCACCAATGCCCGCCTGGCCCAGTACGGCCTCGGTCCCAGGGAGTTGAGCCGGACCCTGATGGAACAAAATATTATTCTACCCGGAGGGTCAATTGACACCGGGGCCGTGGAACTGGTGGTAGAGCCTTCGGGGAACTTCCGGAGTGTAGAAGACATCGAAAACGTTGTCATCAAATTGCCGAAATCAAAAGAGGTGGCCTATCTGAAGGACATTGCCACCGTGAAACGGGCCTACATCGACCCCCCTCAGAACAAGGCCTATTTCAAGGGGAGCCCTGCCATTATCCTGGCTGTGGAGCAAATGGAAAAGGGGGTGAATGTCCTGGACTTCAGCCCCCGCGTGAAGCAAAGGGTGGAGGAGTGGCAGAATCAGCTGCCCATCGGATACAAGCTTGACATTGCCCACTACCAGGCGGACTACGTGGAGGACTCTGTCAACGGTGTGGCCATGAATCTTTTGCAGACCCTGGCGACGGTTCTGGTCGTGGTAATGCTTTTTTTGGGATGGCGCACCGGCCTCATCGTGGGTTCCGTGGTTCCCCTGACCATGATCATATCCCTGGTGGTCATGCGGGTCATAGGGCTGGAACTCCATCGCATCACCCTGGCCACCATGATCATCTCTTTGGGGCTGCTGGTGGACAACGGGATTGTTATTGCCGAAGAGATCGGACGGCGCATGCTGGAAGGCGAAGACCGCAAGGATGCGGCCGTCAATGCCGGAAGGACCCTGGCGCTTCCGCTTTTGACCTCTTCCCTGACCACCATCCTGGCTTTTGTCCCCCTGGCCATGGCGCCCAACGTTACCGGAGAATACTTGAGTTCCATGGCCAAGGTGATCGCCATTACTCTGCTGACTTCATGGGTCCTTGCCAACTGTGTGACGCCCCTTATGTGCTATTGGTTTTTAAAGCCCACGCCCCTGACGGAGGAAGAAGTCAAGGCCCAGTACCAGCGCCCCATGTATGTGAGGTACAAGGGGTTTTTGACATTTGTGCTGCGGCGAAGGGTCCTTTTTTTAGGGACCGTGGCCGCCTTGATGGTGGGGGCCGTGTTGCTCATGGGTATCGTTCGAAAGCAGTTCATGCCTGACGCGGAACGCAACCAGTTCATGGTCTATCTGGATGTTCCGGCCGGGTATGGAT
>CP070768.1:886264-889247 GCA_020345745.1 Desulfobacterales bacterium | reverse complement strand
CGGTGGGAGATTCTGCATCCAAAAGTCTGTCTACCTTCGTCAGTGTGGTCTCGGTCTTTGCCAACGTTGCGGTGGCCGCTGGTGCAACCTTTTCATCTATGTTTTTCATCAGCTTCTGCAACTGTTCGGTGGACTTGTTCAAATGCGCCATGGTATCTCTCAGATCGTTGCCGATCTGCTCCAGCGGAATTCGGTCCAACTTTTCGACAATGTGGGTAACACTTTTGGTAATCTCTTCCAACGGCGTAGGTATCGTGGGAATTTCAGGATACTCCCCGCCATATGTGATCTTTTGGGAAGGCTCATCAGGATGGATGTCTATATCAATGTATAGCTGACCGGTTAAAAGACTTCCTTGCTTTAACTGTGCTCTGAGCCCTTTTTCCACAAGAATCTCATTGCCGCGACGTCTGTCAATTTCTTGTTTGCCAAATGTCTTGATCCTACCCGGTTCCAGCTCGATGACGACCGGAATTCGAAAAGCCATCTTGTCATAGTCAAACTCCAATTTCATGTCTACTACTTTTCCGACCTCGATTCCTCTGAACTCCACAGGTGCTCCGACGGAAAGCCCTCTTACGGAGCCATCAAAGTTTAAAAGCCAGCGGACCTTTTTCACGTAAGTCTTCTCGTAGATTTCCGCTCGTTTTTCGTACAATCGGAATGTGTCACCTTCCATGGCAGCCGGGCTTGGTCCTGAATCTTTCGGGGTTTCGAAGGCAATCCCGCCGATCATCAGGGTCACGAAAGATTCCGTGTCAACCTTGATGCCGGTGGCATCAAGAGATACGTCCAATCCGCCTGCATTGTAAAAACGCGTATTTTCTCGAACGTACTCATGATATGGGGAGTGGATGAAGATCTTGATACTAAAAGCTTGTCCGTCTTCTTTCAGTTCATAAGCGACGATCTTTCCCACTTTGAACTGCCGGTAATAGATGGGCGAACCGATATCCAAAGAACTGAGTGTTTCTGCCTCTATCATGAAATGGCGACCGGGCAGATCCGTGGTGACGATGGGTGGCGTCTTCAACCCTTGGAAGGACCTTGCAGGCTTGCCGGGTTTTCCGGGGTCGATGCCGATATAGGCACCTGAAAAAAGGGTCCCAAGACCGGACACTTCTCCGCCGGCTATACGGGCGCGCACCACCCAGAACCGGGTGTTTTCAGTTAAATAACTTTTGGATTCCTTCACCAGGTCGGCGGTGACGATCACTTGCCCGCGGTCATCACTTAGACGGATGGACTCGACTTGACCGATTTCCACGTTCTTAAATTTGATCTTGGTTTTTCCGGCCTCCAGCCCTTCGGCGTCCTCAAAGGTGATCGTAATCGAGGGGCCCTTTTCGGTAATGGCCTTGTATGCCAGCCAGCCGCCGATCAAGATGGCAACCAAAGGCACGACCCAGACTATGGAGATGCCTTTTTTGGTTTTGACAACGGCCTGAGCCGTACCAGAGGGACTCATTTCTTCAATGGTTTGTTGATTCATTTTTATCCTCCATTTGATCCCAGATGAGCCTGGGGTCGAAACTCGTGGCGGCGAACATGGTGATAATCACCACACCGCAGAAATAGATGGCCGCAGGACCGGCCTCGATGGTTGCCAGGGCGCCTAAATGGACCAGGGCAACCAATATGGTTACTACATACACATCAACCATGGACCAGCGGCCCACTAGCTCGGCTATTCGATAAAGTCTGGTGCGATCTACCGGTCGCCATTTCGATTTGCGCTGTACTGAAAAAGATAAATAACTGAGAACCAGCAGCTTTAACATCGGCACCAAAATACTTGCCACGAAGATCACCAGCGCAATCGGCCACATACCCGTTGAGATAAAATATATGACGCCGCTCATGATTGTATCGGCCTGCTTGTGCCCCAAAGAGGTGACAATGGTGATGGGTAGAACATTGGCCGGAATGTAAAAAACAAAGGCTGCCAGTACCAGGGCCCAGGTACGGGCGATGCTGTTGGGTTTTCGACGGTGCAAAGGCGTTTCGCATCGCGGGCAGGTCGATCCATGAACTTCGCTGGAAGGTACACGGCACATGAGATGGCAGGTGTGGCAGCCGATCAGGTTTGTACGTCGAGCAACGGTGTGATAGGGAGATGTTTGGGGTTGTATTCGTTCCCAGACATCATGGGGATCTAACGCAGCCATGGATGCAGCCAGAATAAAGATCAAGGCCATGAACGCAAACAACGCAATACCCGGTATGATGGTCGCCATCTTGGCCAATTTGACATATGAAACCAGAATGCCGAGCATGAACACTTCCATCATGCCCCAGGGTTGCAGGTGTTGGATGAACCGGAATACGGTTTTCAGCTTCCATGGGAGGCGGTTCATCCGGAGCGGGGCGACCACATACAGCAACCCTGTCAGTTGTAACGCCGGCACTACAATGGTCGTCAAGAGTACGACAGTTGCCAAGATCCACATCCCCTGAAGGTAAAGCTCTTTAACGCCGGTAATGAGGGTTGTCTCGCGGATCTGGGCGCTAATTTTGAAGCCAAGGAATGGGTAGGCGTTCGCCACTATAAATAGAACAAGGCCCGCCACCGTCAGTGCCAGTGTACGATCTATACTGTCGGGTTTGTGATGATACAATAGCCCGTCGCACCGGGAACACCTGGCCGTGCTTTTTTCCGGCACATGGCCAACCTGATGAATCAAGTCGCATTCATGGCAGGCAATGAACGAAGATCTCTTCATATCAAAAAATACCTCCTAAATAGGGTGTTTGCCATGGCGCAAGAAAATTATATTTTGGGGTAGATTGAGCCACAGTTGTCCCGAAAGGAACCAAGCACGAGAGATAAACGCCAAAAAAACGCTTCCCGATTCCGGACAATATTTTTGCTTTTAATCCGGTGTGATCTGGGTAATTTTGGAACCTTGAAGACCCAGTCCCGCCATCAGCCCCTTTTGGTCGAAGAAGAAAGCATAGATGGCCTCTTTTGCAGTCGTGGTCG
>CP070768.1:880930-886164 GCA_020345745.1 Desulfobacterales bacterium | reverse complement strand
TTTTGTCGAGTTTTTGCATGTTAAGGTCGAATAATAAAACGCCATCCCCGGTTCGGGAATGGCTTGGCAATTGAATTTTGCACACCTAATTTTGAAAGATTTACATCCTGAATAAAGATTAAGGCGCTGCGACCAAAAACCTTGTTGTTCTCAGGTTTTTTCAATATCCTCCAATGCGGATTCTACGAGATGTCTGATCTCCGACAATCTTGGCTCTGACATCGCTTCAAAACGCAGTACCAGGGCAGGTTGCGTATTGGATGCCCGAATCAGTCCCCAGCCATCGTCAAATAAAATTCTAACGCCGTCGATGTCGATGATAGGGAAGCGTTCGCGGAAGAATTCGGTTGCTTTTTCTACAACCAAAAACTTTTTATCATCAGGACAGTCGACTCGAATCTCAGGGGTAGAATATGTTTCGGGAAGACCCGATAAGAGTTGAGAGATGGTCTTGCCGGTATCTGTTAATATCTCCAGCAGCCGGCAGTCACGCCCTACCGTAAGCCTTGAACGACCATGTTCCCTTAGAAACGTACCGACACCTTTCCCAATTAACATAACATCATCATCGTTCATATCCTTACCGGCAATTCCTCTGATGTCATATTCTCTGAACATTTCCGGATTCATCTTAACTTCTCCTTTCCTACAGTGCCACAGGGCCTTTGAATAACACACGCTTTTACCCGAGCTCTCGATATTTATACATCAATATGAATGAAAAATAAATAAACATCTCTTTTATGCCAAAACCGTCAACTTACCTCCTTGACACACCAGCTTCATATCTCTATACTCACTTGACGTTTTATATAAGTAAGAGAATATCCATTAATTCAATTAGTTATTTATGAAAACAGAATATTCTACCGAGATTTGCAAAAAACTCGAGGCGTTGTTTCGCGAGGCAGCGTTGTACCGACCCATGAGAGTTGCGCGGTATGACGCCGGTGCAGAGCTTGTCTACAATATGACAGCAGTGGAAGGAACGAATAAAGGCAGTGTTGGTCTCATTGTTGACTCGTTTGTGGGTGGAGGATTTGCCGGACAGGTATACAAAGTAAAAGTCATCGATATTCAGACGCCAGGCGGGATCATCGGTGGACTCGAAGTTGGTGGTATCTATGCAATGAAGATTCTTATTCCTCCATCGAACTTTTCTCGAATTTTCCGCAATGCGACCTATTGGATTGGCTTTCAGGGACCATTTCAACTTCAGGTCAATCCTTCAGCAGCAAGAGCAGGTGCGATATGGCAAAAATTTATCAGGCGAGGAGCAAAGATTCGCTTTGGTAACGAGAGAACGGTCGTGGATATCCATGCAACATTTGTGGATACTACGTTGGGCAGCTGCGGTGAGTTAAGCGAATGGATCGATGGTCGTACCTGGCGTCTGGAGGTTGATGATCGGCTCGATCTGTTAAAGCAGTGGCGCAAAGGTAAGGCGATTGCAACGCCACAGCTAGGCTCACCTGAATATAGAGCCAAGTATGAGTTTATGCAAAACTTTGTTAAGTTGTTGCATGATATGGGTGGTTACGAATTTGCCAGGCAATATGAATGGTCCACATGTAAAAGTCAGCCCAACTGCCTCAAACGGCAGGACTCAGAAACAAACCCAGCAGAAGGACTTACAGCCGTAGATTTCCGGGCTGGCCTGGCGCTTTTAGCTTTTCTGCCCATGAGCCCCGGAGATTTTAAGCTTATTTTCAATGGATTGAAACGTGGGAGCTTGGTGCAGTTTGATCGAGGCAGTTTAAAGAAACTCGAAAGCTTTATCAGTAATCATAACGATGATTTTGCGGATATGAGAGGAATGCTGGAAGAACTTAAAATAGCTGAGTCCGCTTATCGACATTCAATACCCGATATAACCCATAACCATGTTCGACTGCTATATCACCGGCAGCTATGGTCGACGATCATCAGCAGCACCATACAGGGGTGGAAAATTCGCAACATCATTGATGATGACGGGGCTAACAAGCTGGGACGCAGCACGGTTTTAACCCTATTATTTTTCCTAATAGGGTTAATCCCCTTTGTGGGAACGCCTGCTCGACGAATCATGGCCCATTGGGATTGGCGAAAACATTATAAAAACATGTTAACCCGTTGGGGTTATTTGAGACGAGCTTTCAAGGGAAGGGCTGTTGAAAAGGCCATTGTCTGGTATCGCTCCGGAAGATTTAACGGTAATGAGGCTTTAAAAATACCCGGATCGTTCGCACGTTATATGGGGCATCAATCACTATCGCTGCTTCCTGTGGGCATGCATCGGTTTATGACCGAGTGGGCGTATGCTAGAGAGCGTCTGGTTTATTTATTTGTCAGACCGATCCGGTTGTATTTCAATGCCACGTTGCGAGAGCAATGGCTTCGTGAAATGGTAACCGAAGGACAAAAGAAACGCATTTTGAGTGACGAGGATGCAAAAACGATCCTTTTACAGGTTAACGAACCGTTTATTCAGAAATATCTGAAAAGCCTGGCAGTGCATGTCTGTACCTTGCCGGTAACCCAGATTGTCTCGATTTTTGTGGCGATCTTATATGTTGCTCTTCATCCTGAGCTGCCCCGGGCACAGGCATGGGGGATCGGCCTAGGAATTATCGCCTTGTTCCAGGTGGTGCCCGTATCACCGGGTTCCCTGGTGCGAGGGCTTTATGTTGTATATCTAGTGGTCAAAGAACGCAACTTCAAGGATTATAATATCGCCGTATTTTTAGGATTTTTCAAGTATATCGGCTATCTGGCTTTCCCCATCCAAATGACCGACCGATATCCTGTGTTGGCCAGATTTATGGCAAGTCACTGGGCGAATGAATCGGTGCATATCGTACCGGTGTTCGGTGAAAGCGGAGCACTGCTGGAGCATTGGGTGTTTCGTTTATTCTATAATTGGCCGTTGACGATACGCCGCCGGATTCAACAGCGTATGAAGTCAAGGGAATCTATTCAGAAAAGATACTGGCACATAGGTGTTTGCACAATTCTCGGCGCCGCAATATTTGGTATTTCAGATGCTATCCACCTTATGAATACCGGTATGCTTCCCGGACTGAAGGCTCTCTGGTGGCTCTGTGTACTTGTACCGCTTATGTGCGGCGCAATCGTTACTTTAGGTTATGGCGGCGCCAAAATGCCAGAACGGATCATAGGGGCTGCTGTCTGCGGTGTCGGTATCGGTTTGCTTCCCACCACAGTCTCTGCAATCCTTGTTTATGGTACGGATATTTTAGTGAGCGATGTTTTAATCCACTCGGTGTGGAGAGTCTTTATTTTTTCCATTGTTTCATGCATAGGCGCAATCATTACGGAAATCAATTGGCCTGACCCGGATGTATTAACAAAAAAATAACATCTCTTAACAGACCCCTGAAAAACGTCGTGAGCTTGATGATATACCCGGGCTATGACATATGGATAAAGGATATTGCCAAAGAATAAGTGAATACGGTATAAGAACTGATCCTATTTCAAAAATTGGAGATAAGAAGCTTTTTTCTAAGGTCATATTATTTGCTCGTCATCATCCACACCCCTTGCCATTCCTGTGGTGGCGTATCGATGAGGGTCAGGCATTTTCCCCTATATGCAGCCGCAGCAGGATCAACGTCCTGAAGTGGAGAGAAATGCTCCAGCGCCTCGAAAAAATCGCCAATGTAAAACAAACCCAAACCTTTCGCAAACATCTCCAATTCATTCTTTCGGGTCTCATATTCTTCGTGGAACATGGGCTCATAGACGGTCACCGGTTCTTTGCGGCCCACAACCGCCACACGTGCCAGCTCTCTTACCGCCAAGGCGTCTTCGAGCATTTCCCGGGTCGACTGAGATATCATGGTGTAAGTCCCGAATTGCTTGTTCGCACCCTCGAGCCGTGCTGCCAGGTTAACGGCATCACCAAGCATTGTATAGTCAAATCGGTTATATGAACCCAGGTTGCCGACCACGGCAGGCCCGGTGTTAATGCCGATGCGCATGAACATATCTTTACCGATTCGCTTTCTGAATCCCGGTCGCAAATCTGCCAATACCGCCTGACAGCGAAGGGCCGTCCTAACGGCCCCAATGGCGTGCTCAGGAACTTCTAATGGCGCGTTCCAGAAGGCAATAATCGCATCCCCCTCATACTTGTCTACGGTTCCGCCTTCTTCTTGAATGATATCGGTCATAGCTGAAAGATAGTCGTTTAAAAGCGTGGTGAGATCCTCCGGGGCTAAGCCTTCGGAAATAGAAGTAAAACCCTCAAGGTCTGAAAAGAAGATAGATAAAACCCTGCGTTCACCCCCCAGTTTCAACCGTTCCGGATGCTGGATCAACTGGTCAATCACTGCAGGACTCAGGTACTGTTTAAAGGCACTCTTTATAAACCGTTTTTGCTTTCCCTCAGTGGCGTAGTTGACCACAACGGCAATGGCAATTGAAAAAACAACACCGGTTTCCATAACAACCAGCGGTAGCCAAAACCCTTTTGCATACGCACCTAAGGCAATCAGGATCGGCGTAACAATGAATATCCCGCTGATTACCACACTGCCGATTACACTGCTGAAAACAGAGACCAACCCGGCACCGGTCAGGACCAATAAGATGACCAGGGTAATAGTGAAGCCGTTGGGGACCACACGCATAAAATCTTCAGACAGAAAATTGTCGAGGATCGTTGCTTGGATTTCCACCCCTGGATACACCCCGTCCACCGGTGCCGAACGAAGGTCATACAGTCCTGGTGCCGAGAAACCAAAAAAAACGTATTTGTCTTTGAAAGCGCTTTCATCCTGGATGGTCGGTTGTTCACCCGAAAGGATCCGGATTTCAGACTGGAGCACGGCAGCCGCGCTATATGCCTTATGGGTGCCTGAAGGTCCTCTAAAACGTAAAACAACGCCCCCCTGCCGATCTATAGGCACAACATGTTCTCCTATGCTCAGCTTTTGGGGCGCGATTTCAATTCGCACTTTGGGATGAGCTGCCAGATAATTACCCAAGCCTAAGGAAGGCATCACTTGATCATCAAAGACACCAAACAGTTTGACCCTTCGATAGATACCGTCGGGGTCCGGATCGAGATGTACATTACCGAGAACGTTGGCGTGCTGCGCCAACTCATGAATTGGCAAGGTGGCTCGCGGAAAGACGATGTCATGGGAGATTGTTTTGCTTAACCATTTGTTCAGTCCCTCAATTTTGACTTCCGGTGCAGATATCTCTGACGGCCACAGCGTCTC
>CP070768.1:873732-880830 GCA_020345745.1 Desulfobacterales bacterium | reverse complement strand
GAGTTCATGCAGTGAGGAGAGGTACTGGGGCACCATGCAAGAATTCGATTCACCTGAGGGGACGTGGCCATCTCCTAAGGGAATTAGACGCCTGGTGAGACGTGCAGGGCGGATGGTGGCAAAATGTGAGAAGTTATTGGGAAAGCAAAAAAGCGCCATTCGTCTGATGGACGTCGGTTGTTCAAGCGGGGCCCTGGTTTATGCCGCACAATCCGTCGGGGTCAAGGCAGAAGGGGTGGAACCTTCGCTAAATCCGGTGAAGACCGCAAAATCATACGGACTAAAAGTGCATCAGGGGTTTGTTGAAGACCTGAAATTGACGGCGGAGTCCTATGACGTGGTCACGCTTTTTGAGGTTGTCGAGCATTTAAAGGATCCTTTGCAGTTATTCAAGGAATGTCATCTAATTCTTTCGCCCGACGATATTGTGATTGTTAAAACCGGCAATACCCAGAGCCTCACGGCGCGAATGATGCGAAACCGATGGGAGTATTTCGACATGACACTCCACGGCGGGCACATCAGCTTTTTTAATCCATATTCACTGGAGCTACTTGCAGACCGCAGCGGTTTTAAGGTCGACCGGATCCTGACCCGGAAGGTTAATTTTTATGAAAAAAACATGCTGCCTTATGCTCTCTATCGAACGAGTAGATTTTTTGCAAATATATTGAGGCATCCGGTTGCTTGGCTGGGCAAGGGCCATGAAATGATGGCCTACCTGCAAAAACTTCCTCAAAGTAGATTACATTAGTGCCGTGCTTTTTTTTCTTCCCGATTCTGTTCGAGGACTTTGGCATACTTAAAAAAAGACCCCAACGAATTTAAAGCGGAAATGACAAATCCGTCAAGACCGGCTAAACATCCACGTTTGATAAAAAAGTGCTTTAAAAAAGAGAAAAATGCGTGGGTAAACGGAGAGATAATATATACTTTCTTTCTCTCTTCAAGAAGGTCCATTGCTTTCAGGGTAGAATATCGGTTGAGAATGGTCAGCATATCTGAATAGTCTCGAAATGAATAGTGTATGATGTGGCCATTTAGTTTTTTCGATTGTTTGGTTATTATTTTGGTATGCATTTGGACCTGAGAGAAATCGGTGTGTGTTTTATTGAACAGTCTTCTTACATAATCCGGATACCAGCCTGCCACTTTGATCCATTTGCCATGTAGTATATTTTTTCTCCGAAACTCAAATGCTTCAAATGGGGTATCTGCTAAATTCAAACGTTTAATCTGGTCAATGGCATCTTCTTCCAACCGTTCATCAGCATCTATGTTTAAAACCCAGTCATATTTACAATATTGTAACCCGTATGATCGTTGAGGGCCGTCACCTAAAAATTGCTGCAATATTACTTTTGCTCCGGCTGCCTTGGCTATTTCAACAGTATTATCAATGCTGTAACTGTCAACGACGACAATCTCATCGCACACTGGACGAAGCGAATCGATGCAAGCGTGAATGTTATTTTCTTCATTAAAGGTGATGATTAATCCACTAATGGCGCTCATTTTAATTGAGATGCAAAGTACATTGATTTGTTAATAAATGAATATTCTCTACCAAGGTGCAAAATCAAATATATATAGTATCCGGAGTTATTTGGTTTTTTAATCCGCCAAAATTCGGGTGGCGGATTAATTCGCGAAATACGTAATGTATGTCTGTGGTTAAAATTCTCGCCCTCCTTGGCCTTGAGTCCCGCTTTAGCGGGAAACATTTTTCAAAGGTCTCGGAACGAGCCTATTTTTCAACAATAGCGCCGTCTTTTTTTGTATAAAAAGCAGGATTAATATCGTTTCGTTTTGTAAGGTACTGGTGATATTTGTTGCCAAATTCAACCCTTTCATCGATGACCTGCGAAAAAACACCGAGTATTCCGAGCAAAAGTTCACAAACTTCCCGAACGCCGTAATATGATCCACTGTTGGCACTGATATAATCGCACAGTCCTTTCTCTTTAACGTAATTTTCGAAAAGCGGGTTGGCCTTTCTCCTGATGAGCAATCGAAGGCCACAATGGCTGGCTATGGAAAGGTCTAGAGCATCGTCAAAGATAAATGCCACCTGTTCCGGCTGAATGTTATGGGTTGTTTGGATGTGATCGAATGCCTCTATTTTGTTCAATACATTGTAATAAACAAGGTGAAGGTGTTCTCTTTTGGAAAATTGAAATGCAGATGGGTTGTTTTGGCCGGTAATAATACCAAATAAGGGTAGCTCTTTATTTTTCAGAAAGTGTCCAAACCTTAACAGGTTTGTTCCCATGGCGTCCGGTTCTGTATATATACTGCTTGCATCCTCGCCTTTAATTCCTGCATTAAATACGCCATCCCAGTCAAACAGATAGGCTTTGATATGACCAAGCTTCTCGGTGATTTTGTTATAAGGAGTGACGAATTCACCCCCCAAATTTGAAAAAATGCTTTCTATATTAATTAAACAATCAAATTCATCTTAATCAGGTCCTGAACATCAATCATGCCAATAAGCTTATCATTTTCCAGTACGATGATATTGTCGACCTTTTTCTCTTTGAATACCTCAACGGCATCGTATAACAGAGCATCTCCATCTATGGTAATCGGTGGTTTATAGTCAAAATCAGACATTCTTTTGTTTAAGATGGTTTTTCCATCCTGCTTTAGCTGTCTCCTGAGGTCACCATCGGTAAATACGCCCAGGACTTTTCCATTATCAACAATAGCAACAGCCCCCAATCCGGATTCGGTCATTTGCACTATGGAATCCAACACCGTATCATTCAAGGTTGCAGCTGGATTGGCCTTTCTTATGATCTCTTTAACTCTGACGGTCATTAACTGAGTATGTTCTGTGAATTGCTGAGTTCCTATGGTTGTAAATGTATTTTCAGTCAACTGTTGCATCACCTTCCAAGGTACCGTGCAGGTGTGTACACCAAGGTTTATGGCATTTCTGACATGTTCGGGGTGCCTTACTGAAGAAAACATGATTTTTGTATGGTATTCATAATGGTCAACAGCCTGCACACACTGTCTTATCAGTTCAAGGGCGTCATGACCTTGGTCTTGCAGGCGTCCCACCAGCGGGGTCACGTAGTCGGCCCCTGCGGCCATCGCCATGTAGGCTTGCTGTAAGGTGTAAACCAGATGGATATTCACCTTTATATTCTCATCTTTTAGCATTTTGCATGCTTTAACGCCCTCGATGGAGACCGGTATTTTAAATACGGTTCTTTCAGTGTCCAACCCGAGATCTAAGAGACGGTTTGCCTCCTTGTGTATCTCATGACATGTATTACCCAGTGCTTCAATCTGTAGTACCGGTACAATATCGGCCAATTTCAGAACGGTATCATCGACGTCCGTTATGCCATGTCGATGCATAAACGTGGGAGTAGTGGTGAGTCCTGCAATAAAACCGAGTTGAAACGCCTCTTCTATCTCATTTATATCCGCTGAGTCTAAATATAATTCCATAATGGTTTGCTCTTATAATTTTCGGTTTATGAGTTTCTAGATGCGACTTCTATCTGATGAATTTCTATTAACGGTTTTAAAAACGCTTCCAATTCAGCAACATGCAATTGGCTTGAGGCATCACATAAAGCATGTTGAGGTTCAGGATGAGTTTCTATGAAAATGCCGTCTACTCCCGCGGCGACACCGGCTCTGGACAACGTTGGGAGGAATTCCTTGGATCCGCCTTTTGGATCTGCGCTGGGGATCCCGTATCTTCGCACAGAATGGGTGATATCAAATACCACAGGAAATCCTGTTCGGTTCAGATGAAAAAAGCTTCTGGGATCGACGATCAGATCGTTGTATCCGAAAGCATATCCTCTTTCAGTTAATATGATTTGATCGTTTCCGCTATCCATAACCTTTTGGGCCGATTTTGCCATATTCTCCGGGGCTAAAAATTGTCCGTGTTTTATGTTAATCACCTTTCCTGTTTTGGCCGCTGCTTCCAGTAGATCTGTTTGCATGCATAAGTAGGCTGGTATCTGTATAATATCAAGATATTCTGCCACCTGAGCAACCTGCGCCGGATAGTGAACATCGGAAACGATGGGTAGATTGAATTCCTGCTTTATCTTGTATAACAGCTTAATACCGTTTTCTAGGCCCGGCCCTCTGTAATTTTGGGCGGTGCTACGATTGTCTTTTTGAAATGACGATTTATAAATAACCGGCAGGTTCAGCTTTTCGGAAACGTGTTTTAAGGCCTCTGCTGTTTTAAACATGATGCGTTCTTTTTCAATGACGCAGGGCCCTGAAATTAGGAATAATTGATCAGCGCCACAAGAGATGCCTCCAACCTGAACGATTCTTTTTTTCATGAGAGGTTATACGATGTTAAATTGGATTGAGGTACCGTCTCAAAAAGGCTCGGGTTGATTTCATAAAAAATCATAAAAGCTCTTTCGCCCGAAGTTTTTGAGAGCTTACGGATTGAGTCTCTATTTCGAGCTGGGAGTATGATCGAAAGCAAAATTTTTGTCAATATTGAAAATTATTCATCAGCCTTTCATAATGATTCGAGTCACTATTTCAATATCGCTTGGCCGGTCAACACCAAAGCTCCGATGTTCTGTTTTCACCACATGAATGGGAATGCCACTCTCAAGCAGACGAAGTTGCTCCAGCCTTTCCGTTAGCTCCAGATCGCTCGGTCCCATGCTAACAAATCGCTTCAGGGTGCTCATGCGGAATGCATACAGTCCGATGTGTCCGTAAAATTCACCCTTGTTGATCACGATGATATGGAATCAGCGAACGGGAAAAATAGAGTGCACGACCATCTTTTGCTAAAACGACCTTTACCCGATCCGGATTTTTTGCTTCATTCAGATCGATTTTTTGCGCCAGCGTTGACACGTTTACATTCGGATCAGTAAAAGGTAAGATCAGTTCCGTTAGCATGGCAGGCTCATGAGCCGGTTCATCACCCTGTATGTTTACGACAACCGCATTTTTAGGTACGTTAAGCTTCTCAGCCGCCTCCAGTACCCGGTCGGTACCGGATGCATGATCGGATCGGGTCATTACCACGGGGACATCCAGCGTTTTAGCCGCTGTAGCAATCCGTTTATCATCTGTGGCCAGAACCACTTGGTCTATTTCGTTACATTGACTTGCCCGTTTAAAAACGTGCCAGAACATCGGTTTTCCCAAAATGTCAGCCAATGGTTTGCCCGGGAAGCGTGTGGATCCATAACGCGCGGGTATAATTCCATAACATCTTGGAAGCTCAGGCATTTTATGATTTTTCCGTATGTTGTTACATGTCATTAAGTGTTTTTGTTATTAGATGGCAAGCTTTAGATGTGCCGCCCTGGCGGTTTTTCAAATATTTAAGCGCTGCTTTACGCACATGTTCACGCGGCAACGCTTTTTCTAATCCTGCAACAAGAAAGTCGGAAACCTCCTGCCAGTCTGTTGCTACATGAACAAGACCCTGTTCCACGATATCCTTTCCGATCCAGGCAAAGTTTTCCCATGAAGGTCCGATGACAGGTATGACGCCGCAGGTGAGCGGCTCCAAAAAATTCTGGCCACCTAATGGCGCGAGGGTTCCTCCTATAAATGCGCTTTTTGCTAGCTTATAGGCGGGAGATAGTTCTCCAAAAGAATCCCAAAGAATAACGGTACCGCTAGGGACGTGCTGTTCAATGCTAGATCGCAACACCCATGGTATCGCCAGTCGATCCAGTGTTTTTTTCCAATAATTGATGCGGTGCATATGCCGCGGAAAGAGCCCAATGACCGATTCGGAGCGCTGGCGACGAATATCGAGGATAATTTTTTCTATTGACCGTTCTTCCTCTCGTCTGGTGGATCCGAGGACAATGAATGGTGTGTCGGTCCGGATCATTTTTCCGAGACGGTTTTCTGTTTCAATCCCGTGATTGGTGTTGTCCACATTATCGAACTTGATATTCGGCATCACGTCGACATATTCTCTGCCGAATATTCTGGCAAAGCGTTCGGCGTCTTCTTCTGAAATGGCAAGAATTTTATCCGGTTTTAGCGTATGCCAAATAGACGGCCAGAGGAGATATCTCGATAGGCTTTTAGGGGTCATTCTGCCATTTAAAACAAGGATCTTTGACTGGTATTTTTTCAGAGCGGCAAGAAGACCCGGCCATATTTCGGATTCTAAAAGAACCATGACGCGTGGTTGGACGATGTTTACCGCGCTTTCCATTATAGCGGGTTTGTCAAACGGGCAGAAGGCTGCGGATGCGTTTACACCCCTTGCGTTCGGTGTAATATCGACTATGGCACGTGCTAAAATATCCATTCCCTGGCGGGTGTTGGAGGTTAACAAAACCGAGGTCACCTTATTGGGTTTTAATTTTCCAAGAATAGCCTGCGCCAGATAAGATTCACCGGCGGAAGCAGCTTGAATCCACACGTCTGCTTTTGCCAACATTACTTCCTGCAGTGTCCGTTCCTTAAATCCCACGGCAATGCGTTGATTCCAGCGCAAAAGAGGAAGCGCCAATCGCCAGGTGATATCATAGAGTGTAAGGGCAGCGTTATGTGTTTTATGCAATTTTGCCATTAAAAAATATTATCCAGCCGCTTTGCACTACGGATTGCGAAGGTGCGAAACTCGAGTTAATTACTAACACATGGTTGTGTCGAAACGCAATGGCATATAACAAAAAGGTGTGATACCATGAACGGTCATCAGTTTATTAGATGTAAAGTATGATGCAAACGTGCCTTCAAGATCCATTTTGATGGGTTGACAATCATGAGATAATGAGCGAATATTTGGAAAATTTCATATGACCAGAAGGCTTTAATGCGATAATAATAAAAAAAACCAAAGAGAATGCCATGCATTTGCGTAAGCGTGTTTTAGTTACGGGCGGAGCGGGATTTCTCGGCTCCCATTTGTGTGATCAATTGATCGATGAAAAATATGATGTTCTTTGTGTGGACAATTTTTATACCGGCAGCAAACGGAACGTCGCCCATCTTTTGGGCAATACCTATTTTGAGATTGTTCGGCATGATATCACCTTTCCGTTGTATGTGGAAGTCGACGAGATTTATAATCTAGCCTGCCCTGCTTCTCCCATCCATTATCAAGAAGAT
>CP070768.1:857791-873632 GCA_020345745.1 Desulfobacterales bacterium | reverse complement strand
GGCAACCGGCCCGTGCAAGCCGACGATATGGATTTGACAATCCGGATCATGTCTATGGGGACGCTGCATCGATCCGTTGCCGTCAGTGGTGCAATTGCCGCCGCCGGTGCGGCGATGATCGAAGGAACGGTGGCCTTCAATTTGAGACGGAAGCAGGCGATTGAAGGCGAATTTATTCACCTTGGTCATCCTGGGGGAACCATCGATGTGGGTGCCAAGATTGAAAAGAGGAACGACGCGCCAGTTTATGTTGAAGCTGCCTTGGGCAGAACCGCACGGCGGTTGATGGAAGGCTATGTTCTCGTTCCTGAAAAACATTTTCGTCCCCTCTAAGCGTTTTGACTAGCAAGAGCATTAATGTTTGGACAGGATTACGGATAAACAAGATATTTTTGCCTTTCCGGAAGAAAGGCAAAAATCATCACCCATATTCAAGGCAAGGCATTCATTCATAGTACCAACAAAAAAGTAGTATAAGGAGAAAAACATTCATTGTTGATTCCTCGGTTTTTTTCCACTGAGACGGAATCACGTTTTTTAGGCTTGATACAGAAGTAGTAAAAAAAATCAAGTCAATCCAGCTTATACTGTCGGAAATCATTTTGGCTTCATGTTCAAATAATTATGAGCTCATTAGTCTTTGTGACCAAAGGCGTTAAAGAGGTGATGACATGAATTCGATTGCAGGGCTGTTTTTTTATCTATGTGTAGGCGCATTGGGAGGGTTTTGTGGTTCAAAGCTTAAAATTCCCGCTGGTACGCTGGTCGGTGCCATGTTAGCCGTAATTCTCACTAAAATGGTATTGAAGTCTTATTGGGAAATGCCCAAAGAATTCACATTCGTCATTCAAATTCTTTTAGGCGTTATGGTTGGCGCAACATACAATCCATCTATCATTAAAA
Organism: Desulfobacterales bacterium; assembly: GCA_020345745.1. Classification (GTDB taxonomy): domain Bacteria; phylum Desulfobacterota; class Desulfobacteria; order Desulfobacterales; family UBA11574. The sequence continues at coordinate 872,729 of CP070768.1, read as the reverse complement.
CGTTAGGCAAAATCGCACTTCCTGTGGTTTCGTCAACAATCGTTTTGATCGTCGCAGGGATTATATTGTCACTCATCTTCACCAAATTGGGACTTTTAGATATCGGTACGGCTTATCTGGGAACGAGCCCAGGGGCCATGAGCGCTTTAATACCCCTGGCTTTCGATAGTCAGGCAGATGCTACGCTCATCGTTTGTTTTCACTTCTTTCGTGTCGTTTTTATCGTTTTGACGGCACCGCTCATCTTTAAGATATTTTCTGGATAATAAAACCGGATCATCTCCAAAAAGAATTGATGATTTTGTAAGGATTCAAGGGGTCAAGGGTCCAAGGGTTCGAGCGACATTCTGAAAACCTCTTTTGCTCCAAATAAATTGGAGAAGAGCCAGTAAACCCTAATTGAGCCAGGCTCAATAAGTGCATGTTTGATATTTCGGGTCCCGCTTAAGCGGGATGAGTCTGACATCCCGCCGTTGGAAGGAGACAAAAGAGGGGGCTTTTCAAAGGTCTCATTATATGAATCTTTTCATAATCTCATCTATGGCGTCATCCACATTATCCGGTGTAATACCGAGCTCCTGACAGGTTTTTTCAGCTCTGGCAAGCCGTTGGGGACTTTCCATATCGTTTAGACTCGAAAAAAATCCGAGCCTTCTTCCCACTTGATAGACGGCTTGACGCGCGGGTTCCAGGTCCAGGAACGTGCGTAGGATTGCCAGCAGCCGTTCCTTGTCGCCGGGTAGTCTTCCTTCCAAATCCTGGAACAGATTCAGGATGTGGTCACTTTGAAAAACACTGGTGATACCATCCAATGACTCGATTAAAAGCTCAATCTCTTTGATCATCATTCGATCGCTGCACTTTTCAAAACGACCGGACTCCCAGTCATCAAACAGCGCCACGCTGTTGGGGATTGCCAAGGTGCGCAGCCTTATGAATTCAGGATTAATCTGGTTCAAGGCATCGGCAGTTTCAAGGGCATGGATTTTTGAATATGTTTTACCACCCAGGCCCGGCATAATGTACTCCGACAATTCCATCCCCGCTTTTTTTACTTTAAGGCCAGCCTTTATATGGGTCTCTTTGGTTGTCCCTTTTTTCGTCATTTTAAGGACCTCGTTGGACCCGGATTCCAGGCCGATGTGAATTCGATTCAATCCTGCCTCTCTGATTGATTTCAGGTCATGATCCTTGATCCTGGCAATGGTATGGGATCTTGCATACGATGTAACTCGCTCTACCCAGGGAAAACAATGTTTCAGGTGAAGGAGGATCTCTACCAGATCAGACGGTTTGATGATGAGACTGTTGGCATCTTGAATAAAAACAGACTGCATGCCACCGTGAGCCCAGTTCAAGGCAGCATTAAAGGCCTGTGGGTCTGTATGGGCATATTTTTCAGGTGTTTTACGGATGTCCGTCTTTAGGATACGGCCGGACTCGTCGGCTATTTGTCGTATCATCTCAACACTGCTGTGTATGGCATCGATGTCCTTTTTCACATGATCGACCGGTCTCAAGGAAAACCGGGATCCCTTGTAGACAGGGCAGAATGTGCATCGATTCCAGGGGCAGTTGCGCGTAACACGGATCAGAAGACTGTATGCTTCACTGGGGGGACGTATGGGTCCTTGCTCAAATCCAGCGTAGGGTTCTATTTTATTTTGATTTTTCATTTCAGCCATTTCTCTGTCCATTATGCAATTTCCACTGGTTCATCATAAGCATGGCTGCCATAAAATCAAGAAACATTCATTCCCCTTTGACAATTTGTTTATAGATGGAATATGCTGGCCCTTAAATTTTCCGGTAACTGAACGATTTGTATGGAGTAACACCTGTTTTGAAAAGGCTGATTACCATTGCCTCGATTTTATTGCTGTTTGCACTGGTTGCTATGACAACCTATGCATATCTGGATCTTATTCGTTATGCCAAGAAACTCCCTGATGGCGATATTGTGGAACATATGGTGACAATCAATCCCGGCCAAGGATTTAACTCCTTTTCAGAATATCTATATCAAAAACGGATTATTGAGCATCCATTTAAATTCAGGCTGCTTGCCCGCATGAAAAGATATGAAACAAAAATCAAGGCCGGAGAATACCTCCTTTCTTCTGCAATGACACCTGAAAAAATCCTTGATATTATCGTCCACGGAAAGGTCTACTTTTACCGATTGACGGTGCCTGAAGGTTACAACCTTCGGCAGGTTGCGCGGGTTGTGGAAACATCGGGGTTTGGCAGCCGGGAAGATTTTTTACAAGTTGCCACCAATGCTGATTTCGTGCGTCGTTTAGGAATCGAGGCCGAGACGTTTGAGGGGTATCTTTTCCCGGACACCTATTTATTCCCTAAAGGTGAAACCCTCGAAAAGATCATATCCACCATGGTGAAACGATTCTGGTCTGCATTTAAACCGGAGTGGAAACGCCGTGCAGAGGCTCTGGATTTTTCGATTCATGAGGTCGTGACACTCGCGTCCATTATCGAAAAAGAGGTCGGTGCAGCCAGAGAACGACCGATTATATCCTCTGTTTTCCACAACCGTTTAAAGCGCAACATGCGCTTGCAGAGCGACCCAACGGTGATATACGGTATAAAAAATTTTGACGGCAACATCAATCGAAAGCATCTTGCCCAACCGACCCCCTATAATACCTATACCATCATAGGTCTTCCACCGGGGCCGATTGCCAACGCAGGAACCGACTCTCTTGAAGCGGCCCTTTATCCGGCAGATACGAAATATCTTTATTTTGTTTCAAAAAAAGATACCACGCATCAGTTTTCGACCAATCTAAAAGACCACAACAATGCGGTGAGGAAGTATCAACTGGGCAAATGAAGCCTTTGTGCATTTTTTAAGTAAAGCATAAAATATATACATGACAATATCTGAATCAACCGGCAAAGATAAACTTACGCAAATCGAGACTCTCCGCCAAGTGCTGCTTGACATGGTGTCCGAATCAGAAATCCGATTGACGCAAGGGGCGCTCGAAAAAAGACTGAGGCAACAACTTTCGGTCTCCAAAAGCACATTTAAAGCAGTTGTCAATGACCTGGTGGCCGATGGTGAACTGGTTTACACGTACACATTCGGCTCTTCGTTTCTTGAAAAATCCTTTAACCGATCGGTACGGATATCCAAACAGATTATCCTGAAGCCACCGGATGTGTTTTATCAACCGGTATCAGGTGAAATTGTCGTCAAATTGGTGCATGGTGCTTCATTTGGAACCGGAGATCATCCAACCACAAGACTTGCGGCAAGGGGGATCGAATGGTTATTCTCAACAGGAAATGTTTTTCATCATAATAATGATCTGCAGGCATTGGATATCGGAACCGGTTCAGGGGTTCTTGCCATCATTGCTGTATTGCTCGGCGCGAAAACAGCGGTGGGAATCGATATCGATCCCTGTGCGAGAAGTGAGGCAAAGAAAAACATAGCCCTAAACCATCTTGAGAATCAGATTGACATACTCGACCAATCACTCGAACAACTGGACAAGGTGTTTTCTATTGTTATTGCCAATTTAAGGGTTCCGACCCTGAAAAAGCTCTCTTCCCTGATTGCGGAAAAAATGGAAAAGGGAGGCGTTGTTGTTGTTTCAGGCGTAAGAGGCGATGAAGTTCCAGACCTTGTGAAGGCATATGGGAAAATACATTTCAGATGTGTTTGGGAAAACATCGAGAAAGGCTGGGCAGGGCTGGTGTTTGGTCAGGCCTGAAAAAACGGATTTCATGAACCAAGGTCCAGAGGTCAGGGATCGGCTTTAAGCTTAAAAAATCTGACCCCTGACCCCTATGATAAAAACTTCCCCTACTGAGAAATAGTTGCATATAGTAAATGGTGTTGTTTTAAAGTTAAGAGGTTATTCTTGAAAATGGAAATCAAAGACTTTTCATTGGAGCAGATGGCAGGACAGCGGTTGATGGTCGGATTCGAGGGGACTGAGCTCAACAAGGATCTCGAGTTTCTTATCGATACGATCAAGGTGGGCGGAATTGTTCTCTTTGCCAGGAATCTAAAAAATCCAGAACAGATAGGGCATCTGTGTGCCTCGGTCAATGCATTCGCCCGTTCATGCGGTCAGCCGCCGCCTTTTATTGCAATTGATCAGGAAGGCGGTCAGGTGGCCAGACTCAGGCAGCCATTTACCCAGTTTCCCGGGAACGCTAAGATGAAGAATATTAAGGATGCTGAGTATTTTGCCCGGGTGACGGCCGAAGAGCTTAAGGGCGTTGGGATCAATATGAATTTGGCGCCTGTTCTGGATATTGCTCCTGAAGACATACATAGCATTATGGCCGAACGATCCTTCGGATCTGACACCTCTCGTGTTTCTGAACTGGGCGCAACCGTTATCGATAACTTGCAAAAAAGAAGCGTCATGTCGGTTGCTAAGCACTTTCCTGGAATCGGTCGCACAACGCTCGACTCACACCTTGACATGCCGAACCTCGACATCGACATCAACGAATTGGCGTCGACGGATCTTGTGCCGTTTGAAGCTGCCATAAGCAAAGGTGTTGCCGGAATCATGCTTTCTCACATTCGCTATAAAAAGATTGATGCCGAATGGCCCGCAAGCCTTTCGGTTTCCGTTGCCAGGGATTTGCTGCGCAGTCGTATGAATTTTAGCGGTGTCGTTATGACCGATGATCTGGATATGGGCGCCATCAAGAAGCATTATAATATCCAATCGGTGATTCGGCAACTGCTGACTGCAGATATCGACATCGCGCTGATCTGCCATAAGGGACCGGATATTGAAAAATCATTTGAGGAGATATTGAATATCCTCGATAATTCTCGTCTGCTAAAGGCAAAAGGGGAAGTGTCAGTCAAAAGGATAATGGAATTAAAAAGAGAATATTTGGAGATTGAGGGATTGAAATATTCGGGCTAATACCTGGCCCGAGAAAACACATCATCACTCAGGCCTGATACGATTCCGGCCTTGAGATAATGGTAGCCCATGGCGGCAATCATAGCGGCATTGTCCCCACAAAGCGCCATAGACGGGATATGGACCTTAATTCCATCATTTTTGGCGTCATGTCTGACTTTCTCTCTGAGCCGGCTGTTTGCCGCCACTCCGCCAACCAAAGCGATATGGTTGCAGTCCTTTGCCAATGCCGCATGAATAATCTTATAACATAGGACATCCACGACCGCCTCCTGAAAGCCCGCAACAATATCCGGGATCTGATCATGATACGTATCATTGTTTTTTTGAAGATACCGCCACACAGCAGTTTTGAGCCCGCTGAAGCTGAAGTCGAATGTGGATTTATTTAAGTATGGTCTGGAAAATTTGATGTTTTCCGGATTACCCTCTTTTGCCAGCTGATCGATCCGACTCCCTCCCGGGTAGCCGAGACCGAGCATCTTGGCAACCTTATCAAAAGCTTCACCAGCAGCATCATCGCGGGTTTGACCTAAAAGTTCGAATCCGGTGTGCGATGTGACATAATAGATACTGGTGTGACCACCTGAGGCAAGGAGTGCCACAAAAGGAAAGGGGGGTGGATCATCTGTCAGGAAGACAGAATTAATGTGACCTTCAAGGTGATTGACACCCACATAGGGAATGTCCAGTGCATAGGCAAATGATTTGGCAAAACAAAAGCCGACCAGTAATGCCCCGACAAGTCCGGGTCCCCGGGTTACCGCTATGGCATCGAGCTGTTTTAATGCAACGGCGGAAGAATGGAGGGCCTGGTCCACAACAGGAACAATGGTTTCAATATGTTTTCTTGATGCCAGCTCAGGAACTACACCACCGTAGGGATGATGCACAGCGGCCTGGGATGATACCACGGATGATAATATCTTTGTGCCTTCTGCAACCACCGCTGCTGCGGTTTCATCACATGATGTTTCAATGCCAAGGATGATCATAATCGTTTTTGCTTTGGCCAGGATTTTTCAAGCGCCTGAAGCAGATTGATCCCATCAGTACGTGCTTCAGGCTTTTTCTTCCAGTCAATATCAATCTTGTCTTAGCCGTGTGACCCAATATTTTATGATTTGAACTTATTTTTATGCAAACCTTAACCCATGTTTCATGAAATCATAATATTGGGTCACTGGGTAACGATGAATAAAACGAAAAAGATATCTCTTTGCATAAAAAACCTGAAGCCTCCTTTCTATTGGTTTTTGAGATAGGTTATAGTATTTAACGTAATCATTGTATTATATAAAATAAGTCTTCTGAAGAGTTTTCATTAAATATCCGGGTTCGTTGGCTCATTTGCTGTCGACCCGCACGGAGCCGGTGGTTTTGCCTGTTCAACTTTTGCAAATCGGGTGTTTCTTTTGGGCGTTTTCTATCCGGCGCAATAATTTTATGAAGGGGCTAAAGTTGGGGTGCCGTTTCTTTTTCTTTTCGCTAGGCGCGTTTGTAATACACATCATTTAAGATTACCCGGAATGACCGACCCACCGATTCTCGGTGAATATATGTTCGGGCTGGAGATAGAAACCGGTTAGGCCCACTCCATCCTCTCTTTTGCGTCCTTTCGTTCAACAACTTCTCCAATGACGTACGCTTTTTCGTTTACTGCAATAAGCCGCTCCACAACCTCCTGTGTGAAATCTTCAGGAACAATTGCGACAAAGCCGATGCCGTTGTTGAAGGTTCGCATCATTTCCGGTTCGGCGATATTACCGGCCTCGCGAAGAAATTTGAACACAGGCGGAATCTCCCAGCTGTTTTTATGCATGAGGATACCGCATCCTTCCGGAATGACACGAAGAATGTTATCCGTGATGCCGCCACCGGTGATATGAGCCATGCCAAAGATCGGACCGTCCCTGATGATAGGATGCAGGGTATCGGAATATATCTTTGTGGGTGTGAGCAGTTCTGCCCCGACGGTTTGGCCGAAATCAGGGACATAGGTATCGACATCAAGTTTTAACACATCAAAACAGACTTTACGCACCAGCGAATATCCATTGCTGTGGAGTCCGCTCGAAGCAATGCCGATGATTTGATTGCCAACACGAATTTCCGTTCCGTCGATAATTTTGCTATTTTCTACGATACCCACAACAAAACCCACCAGGTCGTATTCATTATCCTTGTAAAGACCGGGCATTTCTGCGGTTTCGCCACCAAGAAGCGCACATCCGGCCTGTCGGCACCCTTCGCCAACCCCTGTGACCACCGCGATGGCAGTGTCCGTGTCGAGCTTTCCCATTGAAAGATAATCGAGAAAGAAAAGCGGTTTAGCCCCCTCCACAATAATATCATTGACGCACATGGCAACCAGGTCGATGCCAACCGTGTCATGCGTTCCGGTCATAAAAGCGATCTTAAGCTTTGTTCCAACGCCGTCGGTCGAACTCACCAGAACGGGGCTTGTCAGGTTGCCGATATTGAGTGAGAAAAGGCCGCCAAAACCACCGATTTCACCCATGACCCCTGATCTGGGAGTCTGTTGCGCGATCTTTTTTATACTTTCGACCAGACCACTTGCCTTATCGATATCCACACCGGCGTCTGCATAGGTTAGCGGTTTTTTCATAGGGATCTCCTGATAAATGTTCTTAACTGACGAGAAAATAATGGAAAATAAATTGATCTGGGGAAAAAGTCAAAACAAAATTTTTGACATAAAAAACTTTGTATTGTAAATAGATCAATATTTCATTATTTTACCGTGCTATTATTCCCATGCGTTGGCAAACGAAAGTGGAAATTAGAATATTAATGGTTTCAATAATTTATAGAAATTCCGAGACGTTTAATTTTATTGAAAGGTTATTCTTATGAAAAGTTTTGCCCGACTTGACCGTCTTCCACCTTATGTGTTCGCAACCGTCAACAAAATCAAAATGGAGGCCCGGCGGGAAGGAAAGGATATTATTGATCTTGGAATGGGAAATCCTGATCTAGGTACGCCTCAGCACATCGTAGATAAGCTCATCGATGCAGCCCAAAAGCCTCATAATCACCGGTATTCAGCATCCATGGGAATTACCAAGCTTCGAATGGCGATTGCTAGCTGGTACAAACGTAGATTCGATGTTGACATCGATCCTGAGGCGGAGGCTATCGTTACGATTGGTGCCAAGGAAGGAATATCACATCTTGTCCTTGTAACTATTCGTCCGGGAGACGTCGTATTTACACCGAATCCCACGTATCCAATCCATCCTTACTCGGCGATCATTTCCGGTGGGGATGTGCGGGGCATACCGGTTGGACCGGGCAGCGACTTTTTCGAAAATCTGATAAACGCCACAAGACAAACCTGGCCGAGACCTAAAATATTGATCATAAGCTATCCCCATAACCCGACAACCGAGGTCGTTGATATAAAATTTTTTGAACAACTCGTCGACTATGCCAAAGAACACGACATGTTGATCATCCATGATTTTGCGTATGCAGATTTGACGTTTGACGGTTATGAACCGCCCAGTTTTCTCCAAGTCAAAGGTGCCAAGGATGTGGGTGTGGAGTTTTTTTCACTTTCAAAAAGCTACAGCATGCCAGGGTGGAGGGTCGGTTTTTGTGTAGGGAACCGAGAGGTTGTCGGTGCGCTGGCACGCATTAAAAGCTATCTTGATTATGGTATTTTTCAACCGATCCAGATTGCATCTATTATTGCGCTCAACGGTCCACAGGATTGCGTTAAAGAAATTTGTGAGACATATAAAACGCGAAGGGATGCCCTGATCAACGGACTCAGCCGGGTGGGTTGGGAAATTGAGAGTCCAAAAGGAACCATGTTTGTGTGGGGTAAAATTCCCGACCCCTATCTTGAATTGGGCTCTGTGGAATTTTCGAAAATGTTGATCAATGAGGCTCAGGTTGCTGTTGCACCGGGTCTGGGATTTGGCGAGTATGGCGATGATTTTGTACGGTTTGCCTTGATCGAAAACAACATGCGAATTAACCAGGCGGTAAGGGGGATACGTAAAATTCTGTAACCTGAATCTTGCATGAAAATTGATGAGAATATTTAAGTTACTTAATTGAAATGAGTTTAAATAAAATTATTTGTGTAAATTTTTTCGCAAATAGACTATCGGATGATGGACATTTTTTCTCATCAATTTTCACCCGAAGGGCGAGCCGGATGCTTTCATTTGCTGCGTTATTAAGGGCTCGCAATAGTTCACTATGGCTTCGCCCTTAAGCGCCTTGCATATGAAAGCCTCTGGCACGTGCAAAAATCAGGTGTAACCCTAATTGAGCGTAAGAAAAATGAAGAAAACATAGAAACTATCATCGTTGCAACAAGTGTTCAGTGTTTTCGTCATTTTATAAGTTATTTTTAATAAAGATATATTTTATTTTTGATTTTCATATTGTTTGCGCTCAATTAGGGTTTTATCAATGAATAGAGGCCTTTGAGAAAGGCTCAATTTTATTCAAGGTCAAGGAGCGTGATAATTTTTATCCGCCATCGAACTTTGGCGGATTAAAATTGGAGTCCCGGCGATAAGATTGGGCAAAAGAGGACGTTTAACATAGGTCTCTCTTAGGGGTATTTTAAATGAGAGTAATCAATGTGGGTTTGCTCGGTTGCGGTACGGTCGGTACGGGCGTTGCTAAAATTCTAATTGAAAACAGAAATCTTATTCGATCGAGGGTTGGAGCGGATCTTTATCTGAAACGGATTGCTGATATTGACCTGCAAAGAGATCGGGGGATTCGGTTTGATGCTGGCGTGTTCACTTCCGATGCACACCACGTCGTTGATGACCCTGATATCGATATTGTCATTGAAATGATCGGGGGAGAGGATATTGCCAAAGACCTTATCCTGAAGGCCATTGACAACAACAAACATATCGTTACGGCCAACAAATCGCTGCTGGCCAACCACGGTATTGAAATTTTCCAAGCTGCAACGAAAAAAGGCGTTGACCTTGCCTTTGAGGCGAGTGTGGGCGGTTGCATGCCGATTATCAAGTCCTTGCGTGAGTCCCTGGTCGGGAACCACATAAAATCGATAGCCGGCATTCTCAACGGAACCTGCAATTATATCCTGTCAAGAAGTACTGATGAAGGAAGCACTTTTGAAAATGTCCTGGCCGAAGCCCAAAAGATAGGGTTCGCTGAGGCAGATCCGACGTTGGATGTCGAAGGAATCGATACGGCCCATAAATTAGCTATTTTGACATCTCTTGCGTATGGCATGGAAATAAATTTTAACGATATATTCATCGAGGGTATATCGAGTATTACCCCAATGGATATTGTCTTTGCCAGGCAATTCGGATACACAATCAAACTTCTCGCCATCAGTAAAAACACGGGTGATGCCGTTGAGGCCAGGGTTCACCCTACCATGATACCTTTTGATAATCCGCTTTCAAGCGTCAATGGTGTTTTAAATGCCGTCATCGTTTCCGGTGATGCCGTTGGTGATATGATGCTTTATGGGCACGGCGCGGGCATGATGCCGACGGGGAGTGCCGTGGTGGGCGATACCGTTGATCTTGTCCGCAATATTCTATCCGGCGCTACGGGAAGAGTCCCCATGCTGTCCTATCAGATGGAAAACATCCGAAACGTGCCAGTCATGCCGATTGATGACATTTCAATTCATTATTATTTCCGGTTCGCTGCGGTAGACCAACCAGGTGTTTTATCCAAGATATCAGGTATACTGGGAGATTATGAGATCAGCATCAAGTCCGTTCATCAAAAGGGGCGACAGACCAAAGGGTCAGTTCCCATCGTTATGCTTACTCATCTTGCCAGAGAAGCGGATGTCCAAAAGGCGTTATCCGAAATTTATAACCTTGAAGTTGTCAGCGACAAGCCTGTCCTCATCAGAATCGAGGATGAGGACGGGTATGATGATTGATCATCTATGCCGGATGGTTCATGAAAATGTTTCAGCAAGTTTAAATTCTAACATTATCTCCAAAAGAGTCGGAGTGATTAACAAAGGGCTCTAGGAGCCAATGACTCATGGAGTCGAGTGAAATGCTTAAGGATTACAAAGATCTGAAATTATAGACCCAAAAAGCTAGCACATCAGAAGTTGATAAAAGGTTCAAAGCGCTAAAAAATAATTGAATAATAAACCTTTGAACCCTTGACCCCTTTAATCCTCGAATCCTTTTCTACAACTTAATTGGAGGAGGGTTAAACAAATCTAATTCAAGAGAGCGAGGAGCGATGCATATTGTATGTTCAGACCTGGAAGGTGTTTTTTTACCGGAAATATGGATTAATGTTGCTGAAAAGACAGGCATTGAAGAGCTCAGGCTGACAACCCGAGATATATCAGATTATGATGTTTTGATGAAAAAACGTCTCGCTATCCTCGATGAGAACGGACTTAAAATAAATGATATTCAGGCGGTTATTGCAACAATGAATCCGCTTGAAGGAGCGATGGAATTTTTAAATTGGCTCAGATCACGTACCCAGATCATTGTTGTTTCTGATACATTTGTACAATTCGCAGGCCCTTTAATGGAAAAACTCGGTTGGCCGACTCTTTTTTGTCATACCCTGTCCATTGCGCCCGACGGTTCGGTTACCGGATATAAACTCCGCCAAAAAGACAGCAAGCGAGAAGCAATCCTATCATTAAAGAGGCTGAATTACGACACGATTGCCATTGGAGACTCCTATAATGACATCACCATGCTAAAAGAAGCCGATAACGGCATCCTTTTCTGCCCGCCCGAAAATGTGAAAAACGAGTTCCCGGAATTTCCATTATCATACAGCTATAATGAGTTAAAGCATATTCTTCGAAAGATATTTTTAGATTAATGATTACCCACCGGACCACATGCAGGGTCATATATGGCGATACTGACAAAATGGGTTTTGTCTATCACGCCAATTACTTTCGCTGGTTTGAAATGGGCCGATCGGAGATGTTCAGATATTTAGGCATGTCTTATAAATCTATCGAATCAAAGGGATTTTTTTTGCCGCTGGCTGAGGCCCATTGTGAGTTCAATGCCCCTTCCCAATATGACGATATATTGGTCATAGAGACGTCTCTCGATCCGGGCGTCAAAGCAGGGCTAAAGTTTGACTATCGCGTTTTGAGCGAAGATGGTAAGAAGGTCCTTGCCAAGGGGTATACCAAACATGCATGTGTGGACCGCGATGGCCAATTGGTGCGCCCACCGAATTTTTTGTTAAAGATGATTAAAGAACATTCTGCTTCGGAATAAAACGTCTTATTACAACATAGAGGTTGTCCATGCTTGTCGATATTCCAAAATTTGAGAAATGCCATGTCCTGGTTGTTGGCGATGTAATGGTGGATGAATATCTGTGGGGTGATGTTGACCGCATATCCCCGGAAGCGCCGGTTCAGGTCGTTTCGATCAAAGACCAGAACTATGCCCTGGGCGGTGCCGGCAATGTGGTCAGCAATATTGTTGCTCTGGGCGCAAATGTTTCGATTGCCGGGGTGGTTGGCGCCGGAAGAAATGGACAATTGCTGATCGATCAGTTTAAAGAGGCCGATGTGGATACTACTGGTATTGTGAAGGATCCCAACAGGCCCACGACGCAGAAAACGCGGATTATCGCAGCCAATCAGCATGTCCTCAGGATAGACAGAGAAACAAAAACGGATATATCCGACCGGACGCTCGAAAGCATTGCCGGATTCATCAATGAAAAAATAAGCGATGCAGATGTGGTACTTATTTCCGATTATGGCAAAGGGCTGCTGACGAAACCCTTGCTATCTGCTCTCATCGATGCCGCAAATACCCATCAAAAGATGACTATCGCCGATCCCAAAGGACTCGATTTTTCAAAATATGCCGGTGTTTCGATACTCACACCCAATAAAAAGGAAGCTGCCTTGGCTTCCGGGATAGAAATCACCGATGAATCGACGCTTCAAGAAGCCGGAAACAAAATTCTTAAATCAATCGGCCTTGACCAGCTGTTGATAACATGCGGCAAGGAAGGTATGGTCTTATTTGGACACAATAGAGCGCCTTATAAAGTCAGGGCCGATGCACGTCAGGTGTATGATGTATCCGGTGCCGGTGATACGGTTCTTGCCATTCTTGGGCTTGCCATAGCGTCTGGCTGTTCATTGGAGGACAGTGTAAGGCTTGCCAATACTGCTGCCGGTATCGTTGTCGGAAAAATCGGCACGGCATCGGTTTCGAGAAATGAAATGGCTGCCGCCCTAAAACCTTATGATGGCGACGCGCTAGCCAAACACAAAAGTTTGCACGAACTTCCTGTGTTGATCAAAGAACTGAGAAGAAAAAATCAACGGCTCGTATTAACCAACGGCTGTTTCGATCTTTTGCATGCGGGTCATATCCAACTGTTTGAGGCTGCAAAGCAGTTGGGAGATGTGCTCATTGTTGCCATCGACGATGACGATTCCGTGAAAATGCTGAAAGGACCGGGTCGCCCCGTGATCCGTGCCACAGAGCGCGTTCGCATATTAAGCGCCCTTGATGTTATCGATTATGTTGTGGTCTTTTCTTCACAAGAACTGGAAAATCTCATTGAGGTTATCCAGCCGAATATTCTTACCAAAGGCAGCAATTACACTTCTGAAGAGGTGCTGGGCCGGGAGCTGGTTGAGCAGTTTGGGGGACATGTTGTTTTGATTCCGATTACCGAACAGGTGTCATCAACGCGTATCATCAATCATATCAAAAATGGCGCTTATTAAAGAAGATACCGACGGGATTACATTCAAGGTCTATATTCAGCCCAGATCCTCAAAAAATATGATCATAGGCCCTCATGGTGATGCCATTAAGATAAAACTCACCGCACCACCGGTAGATAATGCTGCCAACAAAATGTGCATTGAATATCTGGCGAAATGCTTTAAAGTGCCAAAGAAATCCATTGAGATCGTATCCGGTCACAACAGCCGTACAAAGCGGATACACCTTAGATATACGCGTGAAAACAACGCGACCCGCGCAGAACAGGATCGCATAAAACAACGGGTTATTTCCTTAATAGGGCGTTAAAAAACAGCTTGACTTGATTTGGATGTTTAGTTAGTTAGAGAGGCTGCTACAATTTGATGCGGGGTGGAGCAGTCTGGTAGCTCGTCGGGCTCATAACCCGAAGGTCGGTGGTTCAAATCCATCCCCCGCTACCAAATAAAACAAGGGGTTACGAATTTAGATTCGTGACCCATTTTAATTTTTCTAACCTATTTCTAACATAAAGCGTAAATTTTATTAAACTTAATAAATACAAAAAAGCTCCCATTTTGAAGTAACCACCTGGAATAGCTAATTATATTTTTCTAAAAAGCCCTCAACATCTCATTTCATTGTGAACTTGATAAAAATCAGATTTTTTGAAAGAAATTAAGCATGATATTTTATGATTTACATATTAAACCTTCAATGAAATTGGCCTGATGCCGATTTAAAGTTTAGGCCCTGAACCGAGAATTGGTTTTATGCTTTGGAATATAGACTTGGTTTCTAAACCTTGAAAGTCCGGATCGTTAAGACTGAGATCCTAAGTCTGAAATTTTTGCCCCACCCCAATATTTTAGACTTATAAATGCAATCTTAAATGATTTCAATATGATGACTTCTAAACCATAGGCCCTAAACCTTGACTCGGCAGCCAAATAGATGGGAAAAGTAATATTACAATATATTGCGATATAGGCATATTTCCTTTTCTTTTTAAGATTATTTACCCCTTTTGATCTCTAAATAATATCTTTTGCAGGGTCAGATCCAGTTCAGAAAAAACTCTTTTTTATTATCTACTCCCGTGCTTTCAATTATTTTGGTGCGGACCTTTAGTTGACCTGCTGCCAGGCACCCATCAGGATCAAGGTCATTTAAGAAAATATAAAATTGATAGTTGTGTAGCGAAGCAACCCATCTTATTTTTCTTTCGACCCCTGGTCCGTAAAGCGGACCCCAGAAAAACATCGGTACTTTGTCATGTCCAATGTGATG
>CP070768.1:854463-857691 GCA_020345745.1 Desulfobacterales bacterium | reverse complement strand
TATATTATTCATTACGCCTCTAGTTTAATTTTAACCTTTAATAAAATCATTTGAAACAATAGTTAAGACTTGGAAATAATCTCTTTTCAGATATCTTGATAATCATCTAAAAGGCACCTCCCAATCGCAAAAAAAGATGCGATTTGTTATAGGTGGTTAAGGACATTAACAACCCTTTAACAACAGGAGGTGCTCAATGGAACTATACGCCGGATTAGATCTTCATTCAAGAAATACTTACATCGGTATTATGGACAAGGAGTTCAATCGTGTGTTCAAGAAAAGAGTTCCCAATCATCTTGAACTCATCGTACAGACACTAGATCCTTTTAGAGATCAAATCAAAGGATTTGTGGTTGAGTCAACCTATAACTGGTATTGGCTGGTAGACGGCCTTATGGATGCAGGATATTTATCTGCTCATCTGGCCAATCCAGCTGCTATTAAACAGTATGAAGGCTTGAAGTATGGTGATGATCAGCACGATGCATTCTTTCTGGCCCAACTTCTTATTTTGGGTATTTTACCCCAAGGATACATTTATCCCAAGAAAGATCGTCCGGTGCGAGATCTGGCCCGTAAACGGATGTTCTTGGTTCAGCATAAGACAGCCCACATCTTAAGCCTGCAGTCATTAATTGCCCGATGCTGTGCCATGAAAGTCAGGGCCAACGATATGAGACATTTGACTGTCAAAGAATTAGAAGAGTGGTTAAAAGAAGAACATCTAGTACTCTCTGCTCAGGCCAATTTAGACAGCATCAATTTTCTCAAGCAAAAAATTAAAGGATTAGAAAAAGCCATTAGAAAGAAGGTCAAGTTAAAAAAGGCGTTTCATAAATTAAAGACGGTCCCGGGCATTGGCGACATTTTAGCACTGACCATTATGTTGGAGGTCGGTGATATCAAACGTTTTCCCAAAGTCGGCAATTTCACATCCTATTGTCGGTGTGTGCCTTCCCAGCGGCTGTCCGATGGTAAAAGTAAAGGGCATGGCAACCGCAAAAACGGCAATCGGTATTTGAGCTGGGCATTCACCGAAGCGGCTCATTTAGGGCGTAGATACAACGAACGATTCAGAAGATACTATAACCGAAAAGTTGCTCAGGCCAATACCAGCCTCGCAACGAAAGCACTCGGTAACAAACTGGCTCGCATCTGTTATTACATCATGAAAGATCAAGTGCCTTTTCAAGAGGAACTGTTTTGTTAATAAACCGGGGACTGCAACGGTGAGCCTTTGATAATGGTGGCTAACAACCCTATATCTTGGTTGGCACACCGCTGCACTCCCTTAAACGAAATCCAGGCGGATGTCCTTTTTGTGATCTGCCCTTGTCATGAGCCCTCTATGGCTGGCCCTCTTGGAGCCCTTTATTTTGTCAACAACCCATTGGACGTGGCAAGGTACCGATGTTTTTCTGGGGTCCGCTCTCCGGACCAGGGGTCGAAAGAAAATTAAGGTGGGTTGCCTCGCTGCGAGACAGTTATGGTCTCTCCGCTACGCAACCATCAATTTTGTTTTTTCTCAAATGACCTTGATCCTGATGGGTGCCTGGCAGCAGATCAACTAAAGGTCCGCACCAAAACATTTGAAAGCACGGGAGCAGACAAAACAAAGGATTTTCTTCTGAACTGGATAATGATCCTGCAAAATATAAAACATCATTTTTTGCGTTGGAGAAGTGTTTTCTCTTGACAGGGGCCTTTTAATGGGTGCCATAAGCGCAGGTTGAAACCAATTCTAAATTATTGCATATATCATAAACAGAAAATCCCGCCTCTGCTTTTGGGATGTAGAAGGCATTTAAACAAACAGTTCGATTGGTCTGTCAAAACGAATCGCTAAACCCTCTGCAGTTGTGCGTACCAAAGTGCCTGTACAATTTTTTAAATGCTTCAATTTCTTCAGTTTTATTCTCTTTTTTTTCGGGTTGGAATAGTTTATAGTGATTGTCAAAATAACGTTCCGATTGCAGTGGTTTTTTTGGTTTGGTTTGGGTTATTAATTACGTCGAAGATTGCCTCATCAAGTCGTTCAATGAGTTGATCGACAGTTTTACATACATAATTATTAAACCAGCGGGCTTTCATTGTAAGCCAGATTCGCTCAATGGGATTTAGATCCGGCGAATACGGTGGCAGATACATCGGCTCCCATCCGTGCCAATTTGTTGTTTTTCGTTTATGCCATGAAGCATTATCAAGGATCAAAATATTATCCGTTCTTTGAAAATTAATAAATTTTGAAGCTTCATCTAAAAATGCCTGGAATGTGTCTGAGTCTGAATGAGAAGCTTCAATAGCAAAGAATTCTCCAGTACGCGGGCAGACCATGCCAATGACATTCATTCGAATGTGATCACCGTTTTTAGTGACTCGGGTTTTATTGCCTTTTCGATCCCATCGGCGTCTAGGGCGCGGATCTCCCTCAAAACCGGATTCATCTGCAAACCAAATGTCGATTTTTTTGTCGTTATAGAGTTGTTCAAGTTTCTGTAGGAAAAGCTTTCTTAAAGCTTCATCCTGCCGATCTGACCACGGTTGGGGAACTTTCAGCGCAAAACCTTTACGATGAAAAAAACGAACGATAGTCTCATAACTGCATTCGACTTGATAAACATCACGGTTATAGCCATGAAAGGCTTTTGCAGTCCAAAAGGTTCGATCCGCTTCCTCAGGATGCTCAACCAAGCCGACCAACTGGGAAGCCTGGGTTCCATTTATAATTGCGGTTCTTCCCGGTCGTTTTTGTGTAACAAGACCATCAACACCGGAAAGATTGAAAAGATTAATACATTTTCTAAGTGCACGATTCGTTACTAAAAGTGCATCGCAAACAAGCGCTCTGCTGGCACCAGCAAGAAGCATTTGAATAGCCGTGCACCGCGTTGCTGTTTCATTAGATCCGATCCGTGCGACATCTTTTAACTCTTGAATAGTCGCATTTTCCGGATTGGGAATAAGTAACGTTCGCGCCATAAATAATTATATGGCACATTGTTCCGAAAAAGTCTAGATTTTTTTACAACAATTTCAACTAGCTGTGACCAATTAAAACTGATTTATTTTCAAGCGTTTACGCTGTTAATTGTCGGCAACACCCAACTCTTTCAATCGGAACATATTTGTGACATTTGCTATAAATATTCAACCCCGACGCTCTATGTTATTGTCAGTCTTATTCTTCTTGGTCTCGGTTTTGCCCTGTTCTCTTCTCCAAACATG
>CP070768.1:850043-854363 GCA_020345745.1 Desulfobacterales bacterium | reverse complement strand
TCTATTTTAATGTTGGCAGGGATCCGGGAGATACTGGTTATTTCTACTCCCGACGATTTGCCTTTATTTAAAAAACTCCTTGGTGACGGCTCTCAGCTGGGGCTTTCCCTCACTTTTGAAGAGCAGCCGCGACCCGAAGGGCTGGCCCAGGCCTTTATCATCGGCAAATCATTTATAGGAGACGATCAGGTCTGTCTTATCCTTGGGGATAATATATTCTATGGCCACAATATGTCTCGTACCTTGCAGAGAGCGGTTCAACTAAAGAAGGGCGGTATCATTTTCGGATATATGGTAAAAGACCCTGAACGATACGGTGTTGTGGAGTTTGATTCTAACGGCAAAGTTATCAGTATAGAAGAAAAGCCGAAAAAGCCAAAATCGAATTATGCTGTTCCCGGTCTCTATTTCTATGACAATGATGTCGTGAATATCGCTTCAAACCTCAAACCGTCCGCTCGAGGAGAACTGGAAATTACAGATGTCAATATGGCGTATTTGCGCAGAGATGAGCTTAGAGTGGAGCTTTTGGGAAGGGGCTTCGCATGGCTTGACACGGGAACCCAGGAGGCTCTTCAGCAAGCAGCTAGTTATGTTCAGACAATCCAGGAACGCCAAGGGCTAAGGATCTCATGCCCTGAGGAAATTGCCTATCGGATGGGTTATATAAACAAGGAACAAGTCAAGAGACTTGTATCTGATATGCTGAAAAACGATTACGGGCAGTATCTGATGGATATAATTTCTGAAAAAGAAAGATAAACAAAGGCAGTTTGGAATGCAAAATGTGAAAATTATGATTACTGGTGGTAAAGGACAGTTGGGCACTGATTGTGTTCGAGTTTTCAGTGAAGCTCATGAGGTAATATCAATTGATTTAGACGAGGCTGATATTACCAAATTATCTGAAGTAGAGGCGTTGTTCCAAACATTCGCGCCAGAAATTATCATTAACTGTGCAGCCTATACCCAGGTTGACAATTGTGAAACAGAAAAAGACCTGGCCTGGCAGGTAAACGTAAAGGGACCGGAAAATCTTGCAAAAAGCTCGAAAAAATATGGTGGGTTATTGATTCACATCTCTACAGACTATGTTTTTGACGGCAGGAAAAAAATTCCAGAGGCTTACGTGGAAACGGATGTCCCCTTTCCTGTTTCGTATTATGGGAAGACCAAGTATCAGAGTGAAGAGATTGTCAAGCAAACAACCGACCGCCACGTGATACTTAGGACAGCATGGATGTACGGCATCAATGGCAACAATTTTCTAAAAACTATGCTTAAACTGGCCTTGAAGAATCCTAAGAATACAATCAAAGTTGTGAATGATCAGTTCGGCTCACCAACGTGGTCTCATCGACTAGCGCTCCAAATTGCTCGAATAATTAACACAGAGGGCTATGGCACTTACCATGCCACTGCAGAGGGGTACTGTTCGTGGTTTGATTTGGCAACTTATTTTCTTGACAGGATGGACATACCCCATTCGGTCAATCCATGCACGAGTGGAGAATATCCTACTCCAGCTAAGAGGCCAAAAAATTCTATTTTGGAAAATCGGTACCTTAAGGAGAAAGGAATCAATATCATGGCACACTGGCGCGATGATGTTGACCATTTCGTTGCCAATTTTCGTGATCGTTTGTTAAACGAGATGACATAAGAAAGAATACGTTTATGAAAAATATGATGATTACCGGCGGATGCGGATTTATTGGGTCCAATTTTATTAGGTATATGCTAAAAGAATCCGATTTTACGGGGAAAATTATAAACGTGGATAAGCTTACTTATGCCGGTAATCCAGAGAATCTATCCGGTATTGAGGATGAATTTAAAGATCGATATGCTTTTATCAAAGCCGATATATGTGACTCCGCAAAGATTGCTGAAATATTCGAGGCATACAAAGTTGATAGCGTATGTAATTTCGCTGCTGAATCCCACGTGGACCGGTCTATTGTTAAACCGGATGCTTTTATACAGACCAATATCATGGGAACATTTATTCTTTTAGAATCGGCAAGATTACAAATGGACCACATGGTACGTTTTCACCACATCAGTACTGACGAAGTTTACGGCAGTCTAGGCAGTGAAGGATATTTTACCGAAACGACGCCTTATAGGCCCAACAGTCCGTATTCAGCATCCAAGGCGTCTTCTGATCATTTGGTTCGGGCCTATCACAAGACATATGGCTTGCCAATGACGATCTCCAATTGTTCGAATAATTATGGTCCCTATCAGTTTCCGGAAAAGCTTATACCGCTTATCATTCTCAATGCACTTGAAGGAAAACCCTTACCAATATATGGCGACGGCCGCAATGTAAGAGACTGGCTGTATGTCAAGGATCACTGTACGGCAATTTGGACTATTATGAAAGATGGGAAAAATGGAGAAACTTACAACATTGGTGGCGACAATGAAATGGAGAATATTACAATCGTGAAGATGATTTGCGATGTTTTAGATGAGATTGGCAAACTGAATAACAGGCGATCCAGAAGAGATCTGATTACCTTTGTAAAAGATAGGCCGGGTCATGATCGAAGATATGCCATTGATTT
Organism: Desulfobacterales bacterium; assembly: GCA_020345745.1. Lineage (GTDB taxonomy): Bacteria > Desulfobacterota > Desulfobacteria > Desulfobacterales > UBA11574. The sequence goes on along the minus strand of CP070768.1, from coordinate 851,790 downwards.
TACTAAGTTATATGAGGAATTGAATTGGCGCCCCGAAGCATCTCTTGAAACCGGAATTCGTGATACCATTCAATGGTATATGGAGAACCAGGTCTGGGTCGATCGGGTGAAGAGCGGGGAATATCTGTCTTGGATGGAAGATCACTATGGATAAGCTGATATTAATAAAGGATTAATAAAATGTCTATGAAATGCCATACAACACCGCTCCCAGGTATTATTCATATTGAGCCGGATGTATTCAAAGACGACCGTGGGTTTTTCATGGAAACCTACCATCAAAGGAAATATTTTGAATCTGGCATAGACCGTGTATTTGTACAGGACAACCACTCCCATTCAAAGCAAGGGACCCTTCGCGGTCTTCACTATCAGCTCAAGCATGCTCAGTGTAAGCTGATTTACGTGATATCGGGGGAAGTGTTCGATGTTGCGGTTGATATTCGGTGTGGTTCCCCTACGTTCGGAAAGTGGACCGGGACTAAAATCTCTTCAGAGAATAAACGCCAGGTTTTTGTACCTGCTAATTTTGCCCATGGTTTCTCTGTTTTAAGCGAAACCGCCGACGTCATCTACAAATGTACGGATTTCTATGCTCCCGGTGATGAATATGGTATCTTTTGGGCAGATCCGACCATCAATATCGACTGGAAGATAGAAAGCCCGGTTCTTTCAAAAAAGGATGAACAAAACCCTGAATTAAGCCAAATACCGGAAAAATTTTTACCCGTTTACCGAGCTGCATGAACATATTTGTTCATGATAAGATTGAAACTATATGGAACCATTTCAGGCCATCATACTTGGAACCATTCAAGGGCTTACAGAATTTTTACCGGTAAGCAGTTCGGGACACCTTGTTATTGCCCAGCATTTGTTCGGGCTGAAAGAATCGGAGCTTTATTTTGATATCAGCGTTCACCTGGGAACCCTCGTAGCGGTCACGATTTACTTTTGGAAAGAATTAAAGGCCATCATAAATGCTATATTTAAATGCAGCGTTTTGTTTTTTAAAGGGGAGTCTTCTTTAGGAGACATTTATTCAGATACCCATATTAAACTGGCGGTTTTTGTTATTGTAGGTTCTATTCCCACGGCCATACTCGGCTTGTGGCTTTATAAGGTATCAGATAGGATTTTTTCATCAATTACTATAGTGGGTTCCATGCTCGTCGTAACAGGTATTATTTTATTTATGACCGGATGCCTTTTGTGGGGCACCTGCCGGATTAAGGAAGAGGGCCGAAGCCTCTCTTCTTTTACCATAAAACAAGCCGTTATTGTTGGATTTGTACAGGGCCTGGCCATAATACCGGGGGTGTCCAGGTCGGGCTCTACCATAGCAGTAGCGCTCTTTTTGGGTTTGAATCATGAGGCGGCAGCCACGTATTCTTTTCTCTTGTCCATACCCGCGATACTAGGTGCTGGAGTTTTGATACTAAAAGATATTTCAAACGCTAGCGCCTTTCCAATTGGTTTGTTAATAATCGGATCATTGACATCGGGCGTTGTAGGGTATTGTGCTTTAACATTTCTGATGCACATCGTTAAAAAAGGAAATTTACACTTTTTTGCACCCTATTGCTGGCTGGTAGGGTTGATGACCTTAATTTTCGGCCTATAAGGCTTACAGGTGAATTCACATGCCGCATAACAGCATCGCAATTCTTGGTATACCCATTGACAACTTAAGTATGGATGAAACCGTAGAGCATATCTTTGCCATGATCGACGCCTATAACATAGA
>CP070768.1:844329-849943 GCA_020345745.1 Desulfobacterales bacterium | reverse complement strand
TGAACAACTCATCGGCATGAAGCCGGGCGATACCAAACAGGTTAACGTCCATTTTCCCGAAGATTATTTCAATAAAAAGCTGGCCAATTTAGACATCGCTTTTCAAGTCAGACTTATTGAAATCAGGGAAGAAGTACGCCCGGAAATAGACGACGATTTTGCCGCACAATTCGGCAAATATGAAAAACTGGATGACTTGAAAAAGGATATAACAGCCAATTTAGATCAGGGTTATGCCAAACGGGTGAAACAAGAACTGAATGAACAAATTTTCGAAGCATTAATCGCAAAGTCAGAATTTGAGCTTCCTGAAACGATGGTTGAATATGAACTTGAAGGCATCATTCAAGAAACAGAACAGTCATTGGCTTATCATAACAAGTCCATGGAAGAGTTGGGGCTTTCAAAGTCATCACTGACGGAAAAATACCATGACACCGCAGAAAATAAAGTAAGACGCCATCTCTTGTTGGGTAAAATTGTCGAACAAGAAAACCTCACGCTTACAGATGAGGAATTGGAAGATGGTTTCGAGGACATGGCACAGGCGGTTAATCAGCCGGTTGAGCAAGTCAAACTGTATTACGACCAAAATGATGATAAGTTGGAGTTTTTTAAACACGCACTACTTGAAAAAAAGGCTATCAAGCTTATTATTGATGGTAGCACATTAGAAGAATCGGAACCCGAGTTAAAAAAGGATTCCAACGATAAGAACGAATAAATTAAAGGAGATCATACGTGCCACTAATACCGATGGTCATTGAACAAAGCAGCAGGGGCGAGCGTGCCTATGACATATACTCAAGGCTCCTCAAGGACAGGATCGTGTTTCTGGGTACGGCCATGAATGACGAAATTGCGAACCTTTTGATCGCACAGCTTCTTTTTCTCGAATCCGAAGATCCTGACAAGGATATCAATTTCTACATCAATTCACCGGGCGGATTAGTTACCGCAGGCTTGGCAGTTTATGACACCATGCAATACATAAAACCCGATATCGCCACAGTGTGTATCGGCCAGGCCGCCAGCATGGGAGCGCTTTTACTGACAGCCGGCACAAAGAGTAAACGCTACTCGAAGCCCAACGCGAGGATTCTGATCCACCAGCCCATGGGTGGCTTCCAGGGGCAAGCATCGGATATTGAAATCCAAGCCAAGGAAATCCTTCGCATGAAAGATACCCTCAACCAGATACTGGTACAACATACAGGCAGAAAATTGAAGGAAATACAATCGGATACGGATCGTGACTTTTTCATGACCGGTGAGGAGGCCAAGGCGTACGGACTCATCGATCATGTCATTTTAGATCGAGACGATCTTGATAAAATAGAAAATATGGAGACTTAAGATGACAAAAAAAGGAGATGTGAACGACAATCTCTTCTGTTCATTTTGCGGAAAAAATCAAAAAGAGGTCCAAAAACTGATTGCAGGTCCTGCGGTTTATATTTGCGATGAATGCATTCAACTTTGCAGCGAAATAATTGAAGAGGAGAAAGAAAAAGACTCAGAGGATATGGATCAGATCCTTATCCCAAAAGAGATCAAATCGATGCTCGACGAATATGTCATCGAACAGGAATTGGCTAAAAAATTTCTCGCTGTAGCCGTCTATAACCATTATAAGCGCCTTGATAGCTCGCTCAGAACAACGGATGTGGAGATCCAGAAAAGCAACATTCTCCTTATTGGACCAACAGGTTGTGGGAAGACACTTTTGGCGCAGACCCTTGCAAGATTTTTGAATGTACCCTTTACCATAGCAGATGCAACGAGTCTTACAGAAGCCGGATATGTTGGTGAAGATGTTGAAAACATAATACTTTCCTTGCTCCAGAATGCAGATTATGATGTGGATAGGGCCAAACGGGGCATTGTCTATATTGATGAAATCGACAAAATAGCACGCAAATCCGATAATCCTTCGATTACCCGAGATGTTTCTGGAGAAGGTGTTCAGCAAGCGTTACTCAAAATAATAGAAGGAACCACGGCCAGTGTGCCTCCCAAAGGGGGACGAAAGCACCCGCAACAGGATTTTGTCAAAGTCGACACATCGAATATTCTTTTTATTTGTGGCGGAACCTTTACCGGCCTCGAACGGATTATCCAGCGACGCCTCGGATCTAAAGTTATGGGTTTTGGCGCCAACATCATAAAACAGAAAGAAAAAAATATCGGTGAAATTCTGAAGGAAGTTCAGCCTGAAGATCTCATCAAATTCGGTTTGATTCCCGAATTTCTCGGTCGGCTGCCCGTCATTGCTACTCTAGATGAATTGAACGAAGAAACGCTGATCCGAATACTTAAAGAACCGAAAAATTCGCTCATCAAGCAGTTTCAGACACTCATGGAAATGGAAGGGGTGAACTTGAGACTAACCGATAGTGCGCTATCCGCCGTTGCCAAGGAAGCGTTGAAACGAAAATCCGGTGCCAGGGGGTTGCGCGCAATCCTTGAAAGCTGTATGATCGATATTATGTATGAAATTCCCTCATTGGAAAATGTTAAAGAGTGTGTTATCGGGGAAGATACCGTCATTAATAATGAAGATCCGATTCTATTATTTGAGCAGCCTAAAAAACAGGCTCAAGATAGATAATCAAGGTATTAAAGATAGTTATAAGAAAAACATTTTCAGAAAAGTATGATTGAAAAACAATGATAAATTTGCAGAAATTTTTCAAAGATGATGATTCAGATGCCCAAAGGTTTATGCTGCCTCTTCTGCCTTTAAGGGATATTGTGGTATTTCCTCACATGGTCGCACCTCTTTTTGTGGGACGTGAGAAATCTGTCAATGCCCTCACCGAGGCAATGAACAATGATAAACGGGTTTTTCTTTCCACTCAAAAAAAGGCCGGGATTGATAACCCTACTGAAAAAGACATCAGTAATATCGGCACCATAGCCAATGTTCTTCAGATTCTTCGTCTTCCCGACGGAACGGTAAAAGCGCTGATAGAAGGTAAGAATAGAGCCTCCATCGAGCGCTTTATAAAAAATAAGGATTTTTTTCAGGTTGAGCTGTCTTTGGTCGTTGAAACCGATATTTCCCAGGCGGAAAAAGTTGCCCTTATTCGAGCGATAAACACAAGCTTTGATGAATATGCCAAGCTGAATAAAAACATCTCAAAAGACCTGGTGAGCAGTGTCGCCTCTATCACGGAACCATCCAAATTAGCAGATACCATCGCCTCGCATCTGTCTTTTAGAATGGAAGACAAACAGCGACTTCTGGAAATTGTTACATTGGAGGACCGGCTTGCGCTCCTTTTGCGCTTGATAAAAATGGAAACCGATATTTTCAAAACCGATCAGCGGATAAAGACCCGTGTCAGAGATCAGATGGAAAAAACTCAGAAAAATTATTATCTGAGCGAACAAATGCGGGCGATTAAAAAGGAGATCGGTGGTGAAGAGGACCCGAGTGACGAACTTAAGGATCTCGAAAAGCGAATCAAGCGTAAAAGAATGTCCAAGGAGGCTGCGGCAAAGGTAAGGCATGAATTCAGAAAATTAAAAATGATGACACCTATGTCGGCAGAAGCAACCGTCGTTCGCGGCTATATCGATTGGCTGATCAGCTTGCCATGGTATGATCGGAGCAAGGTTCGAAAAGATATTGAAGAAGCCGACCAAATACTGGAAGAAGATCACTATGGATTGAAGAAACCCAAAGAACGAATCCTGGAATACCTTGCGGTACAGACCCTGGTTAGAAAAATCCGGGGCCCCATTCTCTGCTTTGTGGGTCCACCAGGTGTTGGAAAGACGTCTTTGGCCAAATCGGTTGCAAGGGCCACAGGCAGAAAATTTGTTCGTCTTTCCTTGGGAGGTGTTAGAGATGAAGCTGAAATTCGGGGACATCGGCGCACTTATATCGGTGCAATGCCAGGTAAAATCATACAGTCCCTGAAAAAAGTCGGCGTTAACAATCCGGTATTTTGCCTTGATGAAGTCGATAAGATGAGCATGGATTTTAGAGGTGACCCTTCAGCCGCTTTATTAGAGGTGCTAGATCCCGAGCAAAATTACGGCTTCAATGATCATTATCTTGATGTCGATTATGATCTTTCGGATATCCTTTTCATTACGACGGCCAACACGCTTCCGGAAATACCGCTCCCCTTACAGGACAGGATGGAAATTATTCGTTTGCCCGGCTATTCCGATTATGAAAAATACCATATAGCCAAAGATTTTCTCATATCCAAACAGATAAAGATGAACGGGCTTGAAGGAAAAAATGTCAAGTTTTCTAAAAATGCGGTGCTCACGGCCATTCGCCGGTACACGAGAGAATCCGGCGTTAGAAATCTTGAACGGGAGATATCTTCCATATGTCGTAAGATTGCCCGGGAAGTATTGCAGGAAAAAGAGTCCGATACCTTTAAAGTAACGGCAACATCAGTACAAAAATACTTAGGTCCGCCTCGCTTTAAGGAAGTTCAGATTGAAGAAGAAGATCAGGTAGGCATCGTTACGGGTCTTGCGTGGACACAAGTGGGCGGGGAATTGCTTTATGTTGAAACCCTGATAATGCCTGGAAAAGGAAAGCTGATCACCACCGGAAAGATGGGTGAGGTCATGCAAGAATCTGCTCAAGCAGCGCTTAGCTATGTCCGCTCCCGTGCCGAACGTCTCGCTATTGACAACAAGTTTTATAAAACAAAAGACATTCATATCCATATTCCGGAAGGAGCCATACCAAAAGACGGCCCTTCTGCAGGGATTGCCATGTGTACCTCTCTTGTATCGGCCATCACCAAACGGCCGGTTTACCGCGATATTGCCATGACGGGAGAGATCACCCTGCGAGGTCGCGTGCTGACGATAGGTGGGATAAAGGAGAAGATTCTGGCTGCCCACAGGGGTGGTATAAAAAAAGTTATCATACCCAAAGAAAACGAAAAGGACTTAAAGGATATACCCGCAAATGTCTTAAAACAACTTGAGATAATTTTTGTTGAACACATGGACGAGGTCTTGCCCCATGCGTTGATTATTGAAGAGGGCGGCAGGCTTTTTAAGGACGAAAAAGATATACCATTTCCAATAATGCCTGAAGAGGTGAGCCAGGAACAAAGATCAGCGTTAATTTAATTTATCGCTTTGGTTCTGGCCTTTCCCACACCAATTTAAACTTGACTTAATCTATTTAAATTGTTAGCAAGCACGTCTGTTTCAAAAATAAATTGCTAACAGGATAAGGAAGACCTTTGAAAAATGTCTAGTTTTGTTCAAGGTCAAGGAGGGCAAAAATTTTAACCACAGGCATACAATGAGTATTCCGCGGATTAAAATTTTAGCCTGACACAGAGATTGGACAAAAGAAGACATTTTTCAACGGTCTAAACGGGCGGGTAGCTCAGTTGGGAGAGCATCGGCCTTACAAGCCGAGGGTCACAGGTTCAAGTCCTGTTCCGCCTACCATTTATTTCAAAGGGTTAGCCAATTTGGGCTAATCCTTTTTTTGCTTGTGGGCTATCTGGGTGCACATAGGGTGCAGATGGGTGTTTAAAAGAGGGATCGTCAAGAGCATCTACTTCATCCTTTTTCTTTCCTGGCATCCAGTGATAGTAAACATCCCATGTGAATTTCA
>CP070768.1:836953-844229 GCA_020345745.1 Desulfobacterales bacterium | reverse complement strand
TTTATTAACACAGACACATAATTACGGTAATATATGGCGGTGGCTCATAAGATTGCTGACCCACCGCTTTTATTTTCTATCATATAATTTCAAGGTTTACGAAAATCTTAAATGCAAAAAAGACCTTCCCATACACAATCTATTCTGATTACCGCAGCCTTGTTGATAACCCTTTCAATAGGTGTTTTGAACTGCAGTAAAAAGAGCAGTCTGGTTGACCGATATTCAGCAGCACCGGTCAAAAATAAAGAGATCACCCGGATAAATGAACAGCTGTTTGCCAAAGCCCAGATAGGTGAAGACCCCAGCGACTACCTACTGGGAGCGGGTGACCTGCTGCAAATCACGGTGTTTGAGGCTGATACGCTGAACACCAAGACCCGGGTCAGCTCGCGTGGATATATTACCCTTCCCTTGCTCGGCCAAATCCAAGTAAAAGGACTGACAGCGCGCGAGGCTGAAATGAAAATCGAAGCGCTGTATCGACAAAAATATATAAAAGATCCTCACGTCAGTGTCTTTGTCCAAGAACATATCAGCCAGCGGGTCACATTGGTAGGGCAATTCAAAGAACCCGGCACCTACGACTACTTTTCACGACAGCGCTTGCTGGACGTTATGGCACTGGCTGGTGGCTTTTCCGAAAAGGCCGGACGTACCATTCAAGTGAGACGCAAAAGCACAAAGCCCGGAGAGTCAAATATATTCCTAATTGACCGTGATCAATTGTTCAAGGAAGGGCGGACGGAACTAAACATTGAGATTGTAGGTGGAGATACCATTTTTGTTCCTGCGGCTGGCCATTTCTTTATTGACGGCGCGATTCGTTCGCCCGGAAATTATCCGATAACAAAAAAAATGCTCATCAAGGACGCACTGTTGGCCGCAGGAGGCACCAGACCTTACGCAGATAAAGAGCATCTTGTGTTGATCCGGCATGTTAAAGGCGAAGGACGCAAAATCTTCGAACTGAAATATGATAACCCGGAGCATTTAAAGATGGAAATACACGATCATGATATTATTATCGTTGAAGCGAGTACCTGGGGTAAGATTGTTCATGGCGGTAGAATCAACATCGGAATTCCCGGACTCGGTGTGGGATACGCAGATCCGGAACAATAACTTTGATCTTTGACACACGTCCTCTTTTGCCCAATCTCTGCGCCTGCTTCGAGCTTGAATCCCGCAGGAGCGGGCACCACCTTTGCAAGGTCTCTAAACGAACCCCGCTGATGCAGCATCATGGTTAATAATCCAACCGTCTGACTCTAAAGGAATCACCGGTATCTTCAAGCTCCATGAAAATACCCGTGCTGGTTTCGCGCCATACTCGGTTGTCACGGGTTAATTTGGCTCGAAGATTGGCAACCCCTTCGATCCTAATCAGCTCAGAGCCCTCTAGAACTGAATATCGCTTTAACTCGATTCTATAATCCATTGAATCAATTTTCTCAAAATTCCGACGATACTTCGGTAGGAGTGAATGAAAGGGTTCCCCTTTTTCCGTGGCATCGGGTGTAAACAATGTGGCAAACTCATCTATCTGTTTGTTTTCATAGACGCTACTGTATTCCTTTAAAAAGGCGTTCAGACGGTCCAGCAAATTATCACCTGAGGCGGTCGCTGCCTGAAGCGCGCTTCGATCTGTTGATCTCAGTCGCTTTATTCTAAACGTATCTTTATACGCCTCAATTGCCATGGAAATTCTGCCGCTACTCTGTTTCCATTCACCATCGCCACCGGCCAACTGTACCTTAGCATAATACGTTCCATCGATGCTGATAAACCCGGTTTCTTTCTGGATTGAATATTTATTCATCTTAATTCCGTAATCCAAAGCATCTAATCTCTCAAAATTACGGCGATATTTCGGCAGCTGTTGATTAAATGGCTTACCGTCATCAATGGCATCAGGTGCGAAAAAAGCGATAAACTGATCAATTTTTCTGTTTTCATAGGCACGGCTGTAGTCTGCTAAAAACGTCTTCAGACGAGGCTCCAGGCTTTCTTGTAAAAGCTTTTGCTTACCAATTGTCTTAGCACCTATATTCGGAGTGGTCTGTAGGCCGGCTTTCTGATCAACATGAGCTGTAAGTTTTTTTTCCTTTGCTAATACTTTCTTTTTAGAAGCTTTGTCTTTGGGTGTAACCGGCAGTTTAGTCGCTTTTTTCTTAGATTTGACAGCTTTTTTTTCCACCACTTTTTCTCTCTGAATCTGCTTTTTCTCTTGCTTATTGGCAGCTCCCGACCCAGCAACTATCTTCGGCGCCGTATTCTTCTCATTTGGCGGCTCGCTTTGCCGAACTGCATTATTATCCTGGATTTGACTGTGTTTCCACGGATCCCATTTACCATCCGGTGTTATGTTTATCCCGGTGTCTTCAGCACGCTTATCCGATAACGCAACAACCGGTTTTTGAACGTCATTAGGCGTGATTTCTTTGAACGATCTTTCTTTAGCTAACTCTGCTTTTAAATCACTTGGCGCCGTAACATCCTCAGCAGTTTCGCTGGTTCCTTTTTCTCCTGCTTCAGGGATAAAGGGCACGATATATTGATTTTCGTCTTTTAAATCCGACGGCTTTGAATCGAACGCTCTATTTTTTTGGGGTGATATATTGTTCAGTGGCTTCACTTTTACCTGACTGCTGTGATAATAATAGTACCCGACAACAACAGCTAGCAAAAAAAGCACCACAACACTTAATATCGATAGAACCACAGGCTTTTTATCGGGCCGGGTCACCGGTGCTTGCCGGTAAAGGCCCCTGGCTAGACGGACGGATCCATTTTCATCATCCTGGTCTTCAGATGGTCCTAAATTGTGTTTTTGGGTATGTTCTTCTCCCATGCTTTTTTCCGCAATTCGCCTATCCTGAACCGAAGACCATTCTGATATTTGAAGTTCTTTTCTGCATTCTCTTATGATATCCGAATCTATAGATTTAACCCCATTGACAAACCCACTTAACAGGGCATGGTCACAAATAATATTGATCAGGCGAGGATATCCGCTGGAAAAGGCATAAATTTCTTGAATCGAAACTTGAGTAAATATAGACGTTTTTGCTCCTGCAATTCGGAGTCGGTGCTTAACGTAAGACTCTGTCTCCTTGACCGTCAACGGCTGGATTTCGTAATTGATGGCAATTCGCTGCCGTAACGCTCTGTTGACGTCTTCTTGCAGGATGTCGACAAATTCATTTTGACCGATAAAGAATATATTCAATAGTCGGATATGCTCAGCCTCAAGGTTTGATAACAACCGTACCTCTTCTAAAAGTTCAGGCCCGATTCGTTGTGCCTCGTCGATAATCAATAATACCTTTTTCTTCTGCTCGCGAGCTTTCTGCAAAAACTGTCTGAAGTGGATTAAAAATTGTCCTTTATTTGTAAACGTCACCCCCATGCTAAATGCAACAGCAACAATATTAAAAAACTCAAGCATTTCAAGCCCGGGGTCGTAAATGGTAGTAACGACGATATCATCGCCAAGATCTTCGATAAGTGCATTGATCAGCGTTGTTTTACCTGTGCCCACATCTCCGGTTAGGGCAATCACGCCTTTATTCTCGAATATGGCATATTTCAGAGTTGCAAGTGCCTCTTTATGCTTTTCACCCAACCAGAGAAATTTAGGATCGGTACTCATCTGGAACGGATAAGCATTTAAATCATAGTGGGAGAGATACATAGTTTATCATTTCTTTTTTATTAAGTATTATCCTGGGATATCCTGGCAGTTTTTCGCTGCTCTTTTCGTGCGCTTTTGCGATCTCCATATTGATAATATCTATAGTACTTATAATAAGACTGATACCCGAAGCGCTTGCTAAGACTCACTTTATTGATGATACATCCCAATATTTTTCCTTGTGCGTTGAGCATTCCCTTTTTAAAGTGGCGAATGGAATCCCGCGTGGTCTCACCCATGCTAATGACCAGCACAACACCCCCAACCTCTCGTGAAAGCACCAGAGGATCGGCAAATCCCAAGATAGGGGGACCGTCAACAATGACCCGGTCAAACCGTTTGGACAATGCTTGCATCAGCTGTGGAAAACGATCGGAAACCAGCAAATCGACCGGATTGGGCGGTACAGGACCGGCAGGAATGAAACACAAGTTCCCGCCATCATGACAAATCAGCCCCTTGCTGCCAATCCCTGCTAAATATCTGGACAGCCCCGGACTCGGCGTTTCTGTATTTTCAGAGAAAAATTTATGCAGTTTTGGCTTGCGCATATCCGCATCCACAAGAATCACTTTTTCGCCCGCGCCGGCAAAAGCCATGGCAAGATTGGCCGCCATGGTCGTTTTTCCCTCAGACGGTCTGGTGCTGGTCAAAAGAAAGCTCTTGTCCTGAAAAGCCGCACTCGACAGCTGAATCGACACCCGGGTACTCCGGATAGCTTCTGACAAGGGGGCCCGAGGATCGTTGGCATACATTTTCTCGATCGGAAACCCATTGGTTTTGGACAAGGGCGCCACGCCTAGGATGGGGATATGGAAACGATCCGAAATCTCGTCCGGATTCGTTATGTTATCGGCAAAATATTCCAGAAAAAAGGCCAGACCGATGCCGCCGGTCAATCCCACCACCAGGGCCAAAAGCAGATTCAACTTAATATTCGGCTTAAAAGGCCGGATCGGCAGCATGGCCTTGTCCACGATGTGAATGTTGCTGGACGACACACCGATGATCGATTCGATCTCTTTGGTCCGCTGTAGTAAACTCTGGTAAATCCCTTTGTTCGTCTCCACCTCACGGGCCATAATTTTATACTGTGTTGCGCGTTCGTTAAGATCGATAACCAGTTGCTTCTGCTGCTCTACCCTGGATCTTAAGGTTTGAACCTTTATCGCCAGGGAATGGTACTCATTGGCCACCGCTAAAAATATCTTTTCCTCTTCGCTTTTGATACGCTCGGCAATACTGTTCATCTTCATCCGCAACGCTTTAACCGAAGGATATTCGTCGTGAAACGTGGACGTCAGATCGTCGTACTCCGATCGCAGCTGCGCATAGCTGGCTTTTAGGTCGGTAATGACTTCGCTGTTAATCACCTGCGGTAACAGAGAGGGGCCGTCGATTTTGGCCTGCTTGTAAATGGCGTCCTTGCTGATGAGGTCGGCTTCCGCTTGGGCCAACGCTGAGTTAAGCTCTTCAAGCTGGCGGTACACACTGTTGAGCTTCGAATCGAGAGAGACAATCCCGGCCTGTTTGGCAAACCGGTTCAAGTCTTCTTCTGCCTTTTCCAGATGAATCTTGGCACGGTCGATCTGCTTCATTAAAAACTCGCGGGCCAAGCGGGAGGCCTCCAGCTTCTTCTCCATGTTCCAGCGCACAAACTCTTCGGTAAACGCGTTGACCAGCTGTCTGGATAAATGGCGATCCGGAGATGTAAAACCCATTTGAATGATCATGGTATTCCGCCGCGGAGACACTTCCAGGTTCTTGCTCAAAAATCCCAACAATGCCCGCTCTTTAAGCGATTCTTCTCCAATAGGCGGCGTTACCGCCACCGCTGTTTGGTCTTTGGGCCTGAGCTTTTCGATAAGCTTTTCCACCAGATTCTTTATCATGGACTTGAATCGTGCGATGGGCCCGGGATGTTGATTGCTGAACAACAACCCTTTGACCACCGGATGCTCGATCAAATCGAGCTGTTCAATCACCCGCAGAGCAAGGGCGTTGTTTTGCAACAGTTCCACCTGGGTTTGGAAAAACTCCTGCGCCCGCATTTCGGCGGTTACCACCTCTTCGAACTTGGTCACCTTCTGCTCTTTGGGATAGACTTCAATAGAGGCCGTTGCTTTGTAGAGCTTGGGGGAGGACAGTGTTAAAACCAAGGTGGTGATAAAGGTCAAAAATAAAACACTTAAAATGAGCCATTTGCGTCGAATGACCACATCCAGATAATCACGCAAATGGACGTCCTCGGTATCCCACGCCGGGATATCCCTGCGCAATTCGGTTGAGGGAAGTCCAGTGCTATCCGCTCTTGCGTGATGGTTGCCCGCGATCTTTGTTAATTTTATGATATCGTCTGACATGGCTTAATTGATTACTAAACTTGTATAATTTTGTCTATCTTTTTTCAAGACGGGTCAATTGCCAATCATTCTCAAACCGGATGTTCACGCATCTTGTGGGTTCATTTGCCGGCTCGCCCACCCTCCGAGCAAGGTGAATCAGCCCTGTGGGCCAATAACCTATGGAACAGAGGGCTCTTTTGGTTCAGATCGGAGAGTGCAACTCCTGCAGCCCGAAATTATCCAGCCACAAGGTACCAGCAAGTTTATTGTCAAACCGCTGGCTCCTCTGTCTGCGCAGACGAATAACGATAGATTGACAATTTTCCGGCACGGTAAATTCAATATCTTGCGCCTTCCAGTCGTTGGTACCATATATCATGGGGCCTTTAAAATAAAAGCCTTTGCAGTCATACCCATAAATATCTATAAACGGTCCCTGATCGGTGCTAATGTCACGGCTTCGCCAACTGTAGGTTAACCGGTAAGTCTTCAATGGATCGACCCTGGCAATCTGATACAAATGAGCAAATGAAATATTTTCTTTGCCTTCAAAAACAATCTTTAGGCTGTGTTCACCGGCAAACGATATGGATGTTGTCCGGCGGATGGTCCATTTATCATCATTATCGGGCGTATATCGCCAGTCAAAACCCCGTCCGGTAATATCATTTTCAAATCCTGCATTCGTTAAACCTTCGATGCCCGTCTGGGTTCGCCAGATTTCAGCGGCTCTATTGACACGTTTGTTGTTAATAAGAAAATGGATATATTTCAAAAAAATATCTTTTTCAAGAATTACCGATGTATTCATTATGTTCCAAACCTTTTCAGCATCCTCGACACGGCCCCAGCTCATCAACCATTCCAATAAAGGTATGAGATTGTCCTTATGCAACGCCTCGATTGTTTCTGCAATGTTTTTGGATACATGCGTATCGAGTAACTGGAAAGCATCTTGCGTCATCTTGTTGTGGCTCAGCAAAAAATTGATATTGCGAACAACCATTTCTGCTATCCCTAAGTCATAGGCCAGAAGCGTCTGGCGCCATTTCCAGCGATAGATATTTTCGGTCAACGGCTGCATAAATGTCAATATGCCTCGGGCGTTATCCGCACGTCCTAAAAGCAACTCGGTCTGAGATAACCAGATCCAGTCATCTATGTATAAAACGTCTTGCAATACAGCTTGTCGAAAAAAACGAGCAGCAGTAACGGGATCGTTTTGAAACCAGGC
>CP070768.1:833532-836853 GCA_020345745.1 Desulfobacterales bacterium | reverse complement strand
GGCTTCCTTCAGCTCCTTTTCCAACCGCTTGCGTCGGATGATGCCTGCCAGCGTGTTGGCGACGGCGACCAGAAATTCGATCTCCCGCTGGTCGCGGTGATGGCCTTCCCTGATATAAAGGTTGATCACCCCGAGGGTTTCTTTTTTGTACAAAATGGGAACGCAGTAATGACCGTGGGGCATAATTCCATCATAGCGGATATCGTGGGATTCATCCAGGCAATCGACAAACTGTATTTCTTGAGTCAAAGCCGCCCGACCGCAGTGGCACATGCCAAAGGGAAGGTTTGCGCACGCTTTTTGGATCGGTTCGGCCAGCCGGCTTTGCGCCTTCATGGTCAGCATTTTGGAATCGTCTTCGACCAAGAAGATGCAGCCCTGTTTTTTCAATGCCAGCCACGGAATTGAAAGAATCATTTGTAGGGTCCGTTCCAGCAGCGTTTCAATGGGCATATCTTCAAGAGAATAGCGCAACAGCTTATTAATGACTGTTTCTTTTTCATAATTTGAGATTCTTTTAGAGAAATCACCTGCAAGTCGCCTGACAATTTTCAGACCTATATCAGGATGGAGATCAAATATGTTGTTTAATTTATTTCTTTCAATCATCACCGCTTTTACATCCGTGGCGCAGATGCCCGAGGCTGTGTAACGACCGGATTCTACCATGCACGACCAGCCGAATATATCTCCGGGCTCTGTTAGACTGTTAGATATAGTACCACCGTTTTGAATTAAAAGTTTAACAGTTCCCTCCTCCAGAATATACAACCTCTCAGCATCATCACCCTTATTAAATAGTACAGTATCTTTAGTATAGTTCTCTTCAGAGCAAATATCGACGATCTTATTTAATACCTCCAAATCTATCCCTTTAAAAAGATCTATTTCTTTAATAATCATTTCTCAACCTCCTTGCTGAGAAGATCAGCACATCCCAGAAGAAAGAAGTCCACCCTTTGAGTGCACCCTTCACAGATTGACGATAGTCCGGTAGCTCATACCAGGCCTAATTTAGGCAGTATATCACAATGTCTGGTGGCTATATTTATTACATTACACTCTTTTACTATCTGTTCCAATTCTTCATAGGTTTGTTTTTCGGTCATTATGAGATTCTCCAACTAAAAAAGCGAAAGGGCTCACACCACGGTATAGCTTAAATACCAAACATGAGCCTTTATACATTACATAGGGCTTACTCCCTGAATTGAGTAATATGTCAAATTATGTTCGAGATATTAAAATAGCATGAGAGAATTAGAACCGCAAATATTTTAATCTGTAAAATTGGAATTAAGGGTGCTGATAAGGTTAGTAAATAGGGTGTCTTTTTGGTAAAATTCAACAATCCAAAATCGGTTTCTTCACGATATCAATACGATAGAAAAGCGTGGGGTGTCAAAGGAAATTCTACAATGTGGTACCAAGGTTTTTGTATCAGTTACTGGTTTTATTTTTGGTTAATTCTCTATACATTGGAGTTGGCTTCCATAGTGATCCTTGATTATGGAAGTGATAAAAGGTGAGTTCTGAGGTTTATTTTTTTATTCTTTAACCCCATTTTTTCCCTTATATTGTCTCTGTGAAATTCTATCGTTCTTTTCATCTTTTTATCTACTTTCTACTCAAGTAGTTCAATTGATCATGCATAGGATGCCTTATATATAGATAGGATCGTTTAAATAGAAAAACGATTGTATGCCTATCACGCTAAATTATATTCTTCTGGATGCCTAATCATCTAATCGACTTTCCTTAGCATTTTATATGGCTTGTTCAATGATGCCGCCGCCGAATACGGAATCTTCTGCGTAAAGAACTACAGACTGTCCTGGTGCCACCGACATCTGGGAAGTGTTAAACACAACTTTCATTTTGTCTTTACCAAGGGGGGAAACCGTGGCATCAACTTCGTTGTGCCTAAACCTAATTTTTGCCTTAACTTTGTATGGGCTGTCGAGTCTATCAACGGCAATAAGGTTTAAATCAGAAGCAATAAGGCCTTTGGAAAAAAGGTTATTTTGCTCGCTGACAACAATTCTGTTTGTCTCGGTGTCGATTTTCTTAACATATAGTGGCCGCTTTGATGCGATGCTAAGCCCCCTGCGCTGTCCCAGCGTGTAATGGACAATACCACGATGTCTTCCGAGGATATTACCTCGATCATCCACAATATCCCCTGCTTTTATTTCATCGTTATCAAAAAGCTTGGTGTAGTCGCCGCCGGCGATAAAATCCTGGCTTTCAGCACGGTGTGCTGTTTTTAAATTTAGAGACAAGGCAATTTTTCTGACTTGCTGCTTTGTGAGTGAACCTAACGGAAAGAGTGTCTGAGAAAGCTGCTCCTGGGTAAGCCGGTAGAGGAAATAGGTTTGATCCTTGGAACGATCAGCAGACTTTTTTAACAAATAACGCCCGTCGTTTTGCGCCACCCTGGCATAATGACCGGTTGCAAAAAATCTAAAATCAATCCCGGCCGCCTTGACTTTTTCCAGAAGAAAGCCGAATTTGAGCTTCTGATTGCAAACTATACATGGATTCGGTGTTCTCCCTGTCAGGTATTCATTCCTGAAGTAGTCAATGACATGGTTTCGGTATTCCCCTTTCAAGTCTATTACAGTAAACGGAATTGCCAATTGTTTACAGATAGATGCGGCTTCCTCGATATCTTCTTGCTCTTCTGGACCATAACAGGCATGGCCTCGAGTATCTTTATCAACCACCAGACCGTCAAATATTTCCATGGCAATTCCGATGACGTCAAAGCCTTTTCCCTTCAGCAGAGCGGCAGCAACCGAGGAATCGACTCCTCCGCTCAATCCAACAACAACTTTTGTTCTCTTAGTTAACAATGAAATCCTTAATAGATAAGATTTTGGTTTTTCCCTTAAACGAATGAGTTATCCGGGCGGCTTCAGGGGCATACCGCTTTGTATATCTCACCATTTTATCAATAGCAGCTTTCAGGGAACTTCCCTGAAGAATCACAACCGGGCCATGAAAGTTTAAGGGAGCAAGCAGATGGTCTTTTTCATGATACTGCTTTTTGAGCACTTTGCATTCGTGCTCATTTCGAGCAACGATAACCTTATTGGCGCTGTCAATCCGAAAATGTCTCCCGACTTTAAGCAGTAGGATATCTTTGATAAATGGATGTTCGGTATGTGAAAAATAATCTCGAATTCTATCTGAGAAGTTTTTGTCTGTTAGGAGGCAACCTCCTGCCGGACATGGATAATCCTTAATTCCTTTTTCGGCAGCAAGAGATATCTGTATTTTTCGGGACCGCCCTGATATTCCAAGAAATCTGCTTCTGTC
>CP070768.1:819535-833432 GCA_020345745.1 Desulfobacterales bacterium | reverse complement strand
TTATTGAGGAAGGTGAGCTTGTGCGGATCGACACCAGAAGCGGTGAGTATGTGGAGCGTGTCAAAGAGTGAAACAACGATCCATGGTGTCCATTTGAAACCGTGCATTCAATGATTACCTGGAATTCCCATCAAAACCTTATTGATTATATCGTTCAAGTCTTTCATTGCATAAGGTTTAACCAACTTCTCAATAAAACCGTATTTTTCAAAATTCGACATGACAGGATCATTGGAATAACCGCTTGACACAATGACTTTTACCTCAGGGTCAATCGCAATCAGCTGTTTTACAGCGTCTTTACCTCCCATCCCTATCTTTACACTCAAATCCAAAATAACCACATCAAAAACGTTGCCGACAGCCTTTGCTTTTTTATACAATTCAACAGCTTCATTACCATCTTTGGCTACTTCAGAATCATAGCCCAAACGGCTCAGCAATTGCCTTGAAAGACTCCTGATCATCGCTTCGTCATCCATAACAAGGATTCTTCCTGTAGGGCTTGCCGGTTTTTCTGGTTCGGGCGTCTCAACATGCTTTAAGTCTTTTATGTCTTTTTGGTATGCGAGAAGATATAGCGTAACAATGGTTCCCTTGCCAATCTCAGATTCAACAGTAATGTGCCCGTCATGTTTTTTGATAATGGAATAGGTTGTTGACAGTCCAAGACCCATACCTTTTTGTGCCCCCATCTCCTTGGTAGAGAAATAAGGGTCAAATATCTTAGAAAGAGACGCTTCAGGAATACCGACTCCCTGATCCTGGATAGATATTTTTACATAATTGCCTTCTGAAAATGGCAGATCCGTTTTTTTAGCTCCAGTATCCATCTCAAAATTCTCTGCCATTACATGGATTGATCCACCACTCGGCATGGCTTCCATGGCATTATTCATCAGGTTTTTTATAACATGTCTCATCTGACTTTTGTCAAATTCTACGAGCCAGAGATCTTTTGAAAGGGAAAAATCACACGCGACATTCGATTCCTCAATGGTGCGGCTTGCTGTGTTTTTAAGCAAGTCTGTGATGGAACCAACAGTTTTAACAGGTTCGCCCCCTTTTGAAAATGTAATCAACTGTTTGGTCAGTTCTTCTGCACGAAGGGACGCATTTTTCGCTGCTTTTAAATATTCATAAACCTGATTTTCAGGTTTTATGTCATATCTTGCCAGATCAATATTGCCCGCGATAATAGATAAAAGGTTGTTAAAATCGTGGGCGAGGCCGCCGGCAAGCATACCAATAGATTCCAGTTTCTGGGCTTGTTGAAGTTGATCCTGAAGTTCATGCTGTTTTGTCATGTCATTTACCATTAGCAGAAGATTTCCTGATGGAAAAGGACTTAAATGACAATCAAGCCGCACCATTTTACCAAAAGTAGATTCAACGTTTATTATGTGCCGTTTGATCGATTTTTCTTGCAAGGCGTGCTTTGCTTCTTTCAGTAGGCCCGATTTTTTCCACGATTCAAGGTCATTATAGTTTTGCCCAATGACCTGTGTTTTTGCAGCCCCAAGGATATTTGCCAGAGAATCATTTGCTTCAATACATTTTCCGGTCTCATCATAGATGGATATGCCAACAGGTGAGACTTCCAGCACAGAACGCATTCTTTTCTCATTCTCACGCAGTTGTTCTTCAATCCGCTTGCGTTGTGTGATTTCCAGTTTGAGCTGTTCGTTGGCTTTGCTAATCTCTGTGGTGCGCTCTGCTACCAGATCTTCCAGGTGGTCGCGGTGTGCCCTCAGTTCTATTTCACTCTGTCGGAGAGTTGAAAACGACTGTTGTAACTGCTCGGCGATGGTGTTGAATGTGCGTGCCAGAAGGCTTAATTCATCCTTTCCATAAGAGGGAATTCTAGCTGTTATTTGACCCAGGCCAAATTCCTCGGCGCCTTTCCGAAGATCGGATACAGGGCGCGTAATGCTTCGCGACAAAAATCCGGCCAGAAGTAAACTTAATAACAGCACAAAGACAACACCCGCAATGATAACCATCAACCTTTTTTTTATTTCAGTTCGAGTGAGTTGGGTGGTTATGGCCATCCGGTTTTCACTGTCATGGACGATTCGTTCGATGAGTTGGGTAATGTCGTTGCCGGATTTAAGCGCCAGAAATGCCTTGCGTGTGACTTCAGACTGTTTCCCTTCCAAGACATCGCTTTGAACGCTTAACATCAAGGTTTTGTAGTCGTTTAGCTGCTTGGAAACGGCCGTGATTGCCTGTTTCCCATCTGGCTGGTCAACCAAATCGCTTGCTCTAATTAGCAGATCATTTGCTTGGCGGATGTCTTCAACAGCAAACGACACGCTGGGAAGGTAGTCCTGGAAATAACGCAGAAAGTTGACCCGTGAGGACATGATTCGCGTTTCAGCAAGCAAAAGCGATCGATGGAAACGGGTTTCAACTTCAGAGACATGTTCTAATCTAGTTGTGATATAATTATGGTCTTCGATTATTACCGGTATTGCACTGGCCATTAAAAGGACCAGGATCAGTTATCCTCCGACGATCCGGTGACTTACCGACAATTTCCGTAGATACTGATCAAGCATTTGTTATGTTCCTTTTACGCTATTTCAAACTGAAGCTGTTTAAAAATACCTCGGTGTATATGTCACTGGGCTGAACGGGTGTATCAAGGATCTTGTAGCGAACCAGCAGGTCGACCATCTGCTCAACGGTCACCTCATTCGTTTCTCCCAGTTGGCGTTCCGGCACCTTGACAAGCTTGGTGATCTCTTTCATCATGGCAAGCTGATGCTCGAGAGTCTGAACACCGGTTTTATCGTATTTGAGAACGAATTCCGCGGCCTCTTCAGGGTGTTTGGTTGCATATTGCCACCCTTTCAGGCTGGCGCGGAGCATTCCCACGCACAGATCAGGATCCTTTTTACGCTGCTTAAGAGAGCTAAAGAGGACATCCCCGGGAAACCCCAATCCAAAATCAGCATAATCGATGATATTCAAATCTTCAGGTTTAACGCCACGCTCCAGCAAGACATGGTACTTGTTGTATATCATTGCTGAAGCGACGTCTAAATCTCCCCTGAGAAACGGCTCCATGCTCCAGCCCTGGGGCACAATATTCACCTTTTCCTCTGCAATGCCCTCTTTGGCCAGCAGTGCGTTGAACTGCGCCTCCCAGCTTCCCAGCCAAACACCGACCTTTTTTCCGATAAAGTCTTTGGGGCCGCTAATGCCGGAATTTTTTTTCGCAACTAGAAGAAGTCCATTGGCCTGCTGAATCTGTCCGATGCTGATTACCGGTTTCCCTTTTTGTATGGCCACTGCAAGATCGGCCAGTAGCGTCGTGCCAAAATCACTAGCACCTGCTGCCACAAGGTCTACGGGCACCAAATCAGGGCCACCGGGTTTAATGGTCAGGTCAAGGCCTTCCTCTTTATACCACCCTTTGTCCAGAGCCACATAATATCCGGCAAATTGGGCCTGGGTTACCCATTGCAACTGCAATGAAATTGGTTTGAGCATTTTGGCAGACGGCGGCCCTTGCCTTCCTTGTTCAGACGAACACGCTGACAGCAGTACAGCAAACATGGAACCCATCAGCAACATTCGAATGGTTTTTTCCCACATAGCTACTCCTTTTTTTGCCCTAATTTAAATCTCTTTTATTAGGTTTTGTAAAATAAACATGTTTCACAAACATGTAAACCTTAAGCCAAAAAGCTTGATATGAATTAGGTATCCAAAACTTCCCCTATTTTCAGTGAAAGATCCTTTAAGTTGAATGGTTTTTGGATAAAGCCGTCACATCCTCTTTCCAATATTTCCGCTGCTTTGCCGTTAATTCTATATCCACTTGAAAGCAGCACTTTAATGTCAGGATTAATCTTTTTTAATCGATCATAGGTGTCACCACCACCCAGGGTCGGCATAACCATATCAAGGATAACCATATCAATATCGTCTGTATGCTTTTCGTAAATTTCAATAGCCTCTCTGCTTCCTTCGGTTTCAAGTACGGTATAGCCAAGCTTTTTAATCATTTGCACACCGACTTCAAGAACCATTGCTTCATCGTCCACGAGAAGGATAGTTCCTGTTCCCTTTTTTACTTGATGGGAAATCTCTGGTGCTTCAAGAATGTCTTTATCTGATGCGGGCAGATAAATACTAAAGGTTGTTCCATGACCTTTTTTTGAATCCACATCAATATATCCGCCATGTCCCTTTATAATTCCATAGACAGAGGCTAAGCCCAGCCCCGTGCCCCGGACCATCTCCTTGGTGGTAAAAAAGGGATCAAATATACGATCAATGATCTTTTTCTTTATGCCTGTACCGTTATCCGAGATTTTCAACAGCACATAGTTGCCCGGTTTGGGGTCATACGACTTATCTTTCATTTCAGCGTGTGTAACATTCATTGTTTTCAGGAAAAGATCTCCTCCACTGGGCATGGCGTCAGCAGTATTGACATAAAGATTTAACAAAACCTGCTGGATCTGAGACTCGTCACCCATCACGGCAAAGAGTTTTTTATCCAGATCTTCATGGATCGTTATCTCCTTTCTTGCTCTGCCAAATGTTTCGGCGTTTTCTTGCACGATGTTATTCAGGGGTATGGGTTTAACATCATATTTACCCTTTCTTGCAAAACCCAAAAGTTGATTGGTCAATTTTGAGCCACTTTGAATAAGTTCTTCAACATTTTTCAACTTCTCATGATGTGGATGAATCGGATTCATATCATGTAAAATCAAAGAAATATTCCCCAACATCGCCATCATTAGGTTATTGAAGTCATGGGCTATTCCACCTGCCAGCGTACCGATGGCCTCCATTTTCTGCACACGCTGGAGTTGGGCCTCCATTTTTTTGAAGTCAGTGATATCTTCTATCAAGTCTTCATAGATATATTGCCCATTACTTGTGGATGTAACCTTTGAGTTCAATTTTACCCAAATCCTTTGACCATCTTTTCTCTTAAATTGAATCTGTCTGCCATTACTCATGCCAGCTTTATCGAGTGTCTGTAAAAGCTCTTGTCTTTCTTCCGGATACGCATAAAGTTCAATGATATTATCAATAGCGGTTAAAAAATCTTGGGCAGATGCGTAGCCGAATATTTCGGCCATTCTCTGGTTGGCCATGATAAATTTACCCGCTTTCGTCGTTTGACAAACCCGATCACTAAATTTTCTATGAGCCCTCTATATTTTTCTTCGCTCTCGCGCAAAGCCGCCTCGGCCTGCTTGCGATTGGTTTCTTCCTGTAAAATTGCCCATGCCCGAAAAACAGAATATGAATAAAGTAAGCTCACGGCCAATAACAAGGCTGCAATGAAAGATAATCGGTTTCTAAATCCCTTCATCGTAGACAATACCTCTATTTCAGGGGTAGCCACGACTATAGACCAAAAGGTATTGCCCAGTCGAATCGGGAAATACACCGCATGTTTGGAGATAGTAGAAATTTCTTCACCTTTCGTTTTTTCGTCATCATAAGTCGTTGTACCACTTTTACCTTGCATCATTTTTTTGACCATGGACATGATTGAGGGGTTTTTCCCGCAGGTATTAAACACCGTTTTTCCAATATGACCGGAGATGGGGCTATACAGCTCAACCCCTTTTTGACTGATCACCCATGCGGATCCTTGGTTTCCAATCTTTATATTTTTCAGATAATCTTTTGATAAGTTTTCAAAAGGAATTAATACGGCTAAACTGCCTTTGTAGGTCTCATTAGCAAACACCGGAACATGGTAAGCTATCACCTTGTAGCCTTGCACGGCGGTAAACACATCACTGACGACGGGTTGATGGATTTTCATGATAACACGCATATGATCTTGATAGGATATGTCTGCACCAATGGCCTTTTCGTTAAAAGGAATCGTGTAAATAATTCGGCCGTTGGCATCAACCCGGGTAACCGCTCGAATCTTGTTCGCGTTGTTGTTATAAAAAGCCGTCATCATTTTTTTTCCATGATCATTAAAAAAAATAATGTCGCTAATTCCTGAAAGATAAGTGAGGTCGCGATAGTAATTATTAAAAAAACTTTCAATGCCTTTTGCAGCCTGTTTGGCCAGAACCATTTGCTGAGTATTGAATTCAGTTATCGTTTTATTTTTCACTTCTTCATAAGTTGAAAAGATCATATATCCAAACAACAAAACCAAAATTGACAAAAGAACATATCTGCTTTTTAGTTTCATGGCTTACCTTTCATTGCCGCTTATTCTCCGATCAGCTTTTGTTTTTCAAATCTTTTTGATATGTTGTACATATTCATGCAACGTTTGCACGGTTTTTGACCGACCTGATCTTCGTCGCGAAGCACTCCCACATGGGAGAATCCTCGCCTAAAGGGCGTGTAGCTCACAATTTTATTGAACAATTAGCATTATGAAAGGAATATATAAGCAGAATCCATGCCAAAGTGGTCAGAATCTGGAAATTACCAAATTTGTGTATGAATTAAGACGATTGCGCTTGTATTTGCTTTTTTTGAGAGGTGCGGATAGGCGGTCAAAATGAAGTCAGGCGTCAAAATTATGATGCCGGTTTGGCGTTTGGGAATGGCAAAAAGGAATTGAGGTGTGAATCGTCATTCGTCAATCTTCAACGATTGGCCCCATTTTTCGTAGAACAGAATCTTTTCCATGGGCTTTCTTTTTCTTTTCTTGGTTATTTCGCTTTTCGGATGACCGACGGCCAACATCGCCGACACTTTAATTTTTTTAGGTATCTCAAGAATCTCTTTTAGTTTGTTTTCTTTGAACCAGCCGATCCAACAGGTTCCAAGACCGAGTTCCGTGGCCTTGAGTACCATGTGTTCCATGGCAATCCCCAGGTCGATCTGGTAATATTCTATACCGGTTACTCCGGAACCTATACGATTGGCTATGACATCTAACTGGGAGCATCCTATAATTACCAGCGGCGCCTGTGCGATCCATCTGTTCGGGATGACCGGTCGCATCGCCTGATCGCAAATCTGTTGAATATGTTTTCGGCTGGTTACGGCGATAAATCGCCAGGTCTGGCTATTACAAGCCGAAGGCGCCAGGCGGGCTGCCTCAATGATTGCTAGCAGGTCTTTTGTCTTTATTGGTTTTGAATCAAAGGATCTAATTGACCGCCTGCGTTCAAGTATCTGATCATAATTCATTATTTTTGCTTGATGCTATATTCCGTTATTCGGTTGCCATCAATCTCTTCGACGGTTATCGTATATGCGCCAATGGTAATAGCTTCCTTTTCCTTGGGAATGCGGCCGATAGCATTCAGAATGTAACCGGAAAATGTATCATACTCTTTTGAATCGGGGATATCCATCCCTGTTGTTTCATTGACCTCGTCGATATCAGACTTTCCAAGAACCATCCATTCCTTGCTCTGGACCTTCACGATATGGGGTTCTTCCTTGTCGCTTTCATCCCTTATCTCTCCGACAATTTCCTCGAGGGCGTCCTCCAGCGTAATCAACCCGGATACACCGCCATACTCGTCCACAACAATGGCCATGTGATGTTTTGTTTCCTTGAATTGTTTGAGCAGTTTGTCCAATTTTTTATTTTCAGGAACAAAATCGGGTCGAGTCATAATCGTTCGAACATCAATCGTGGTCACGGCATTGATCTTCTGTAAAAAGAGGTCTTTGATATTAATAATCCCGATGATATTATCAATGGTACCTTCAATCACGGGAATTCTTGTAAAGCCGGAGTTGACAATTTGTTCTAATTGCAGCTCTTTGCCAGCCTCAATAACAAACATATCTGTCCGGGGTGTCATGATCTCAGACGCATTGGTGTCGTCAAATTCAAAGATTTTGTGTATCAAGTCTTTTTCTTCTTCCTTGATTTCTCCCTCTTCTTCAACCACTTCGACAAATGTCATGAGCTCCTCTTCTGTTACTGCCGGGGTTTTTTTAATTCTGCCTGTAAGCCTTGGAATAAAATTTAAAAACTTGACAGCCGGGAACAACAGAATGGAAATCCAGTATATGGGATAAATAACGATTCTCGCGATCAAAATATTATTCTGCGTTGCGAACGACTTCGGCAATACTTCGCCGAAAACAAGAATCAGAAACGTCATGACGCCGGTGGCTATACCTACCGCATAGTTGGGAAAAATAGTGATGGTGATGGAAGTGGCCATGGCCGCCGCCCCGACATTCACGATATTGTTTCCGATCAAAATCGTCGTTAACAGCTTGTGCGGATTCTCTTTCATTTTTCTGATAAGCTTGAAGGATTTAACGTCTTGTTTGGCAAGATGCCTGGCCTTGGTCTTGCTGATGGAGAACAGGGCAGTTTCAGCAGATGAAAAAAAGCCGGAGAGTAAGAGCAAAGCAATCAATAAGATAATCTGATCAACCATGATTTGCAACTTCCTGATTTAATGTGACCTTTTTGAAAAGAAAGGGTAAGAACAGGGTGTGGCGATAACCCCATGTGAGATCTGACCATTGACGTGGCGTCGCAATTAGGAGGGCTTTCGATAAAAACGAATCATCCAATATTTGTTGGTTCCTCTTGCAATGGCCGTTGTGTCGTGCCATATGACAGTTATTCATTTTACCTATAATATAACGCAAATTTATATTTTTTCAAGTAAATAAAGTATGATGCAAGGCAAAAATCAGGTACAAGAATACATCCAGTCGCTCAAGTCTTCGCAGCGCCTTGGCAACCAGGTTGTTCATCATACCCTATTGTCCGATCGATCCCCCAGATGGTCAAAACCCGATCAGCCGCTACCGAAAGAGATAAACCATATCCTACGGTCCATCGGGATCCATAACCTTTACACGCATCAGGTGGATGCCATTGACTTGATTCGATCCGGGCGTCATACAGTGGTAGCAACACCAACCGCAAGCGGCAAGACACTGATATACAATCTGCCAGTTTTAGAGAATATACTGTACAATTCCGGGTCCAAAGCCCTATATATATTCCCTTTGAAGGCCCTGGCCCAAGATCAACTGCGTACGTTTGAAATGCTTGCCACCCATGCAACAACGATTCAGCCGAGTGTTGCCATTTACGATGGTGACACCTCGGCTTGGCATCGTAAAAAAATAAGACAATCGCCACCGAATATCCTGCTAACCAATCCTGAAATGATTCATCTGTCAATGCTGCCCCATCACCAGAAGTGGTCCGCATTTTTTTCTCAATTGGATGTCGTTGTCGTGGATGAAGTTCATACGTATCGAGGAATTATGGGTTCACACATGGCGCAGGTCTTTAGGCGGTTTCAAAGGGTATGCACTTACTATGGGACAGCGCCGACATTTATATTCTGCTCTGCCACCATATCGAACCCTGACCAGCTTGCCAAACAGCTCACCGGGCTGCAGGTCGATGCTATCAAGGAAAGTGGTGCTCCGGCAGGAAAAAAGCATGTTGTATTTATTAACCCTGTGCAAGGCATGGCACAGACATCCATTCTTTTATTAAAAGCTGCTCTTTATCGGGGATTACGCACCATTGTATATACCCAATCGAGAAAGCTTACCGAGCTGATCGCCATATGGGCCAAGGAACAGTCAGGATCTTTTGCCAACCGTATCAGCGCTTATCGCGCCGGATTTCTTCCAGAAGAGCGCAGAGAGGTTGAAGCTAAACTGGCCAACGGAGATCTTTTGGCGGTAATATCTACCAGTGCGCTTGAACTGGGAATAGATATCGGTGATTTGGATCTGTGTCTTTTGGTGGGTTACCCGGGAACAGTTGTTGCAACGTGGCAAAGAAGCGGTAGGGTCGGGCGCAGCGCACAGGACGCTGCTTTGGTACTCATCGCCGGGGAGGACGCCCTTGATCAGTATTTTATGCGCCATCCAGAGGATTTTATACAGCGCGAACCCGAAGCAGCGGTGGTCAATCCTTTCAATCCAGATATTTTAGCAAAACATCTGGTGTGCGCCGCTGCCGAGCTAACATTAAGATCTGATGAAGCATTCATATCTGACAGCGTTGCCAAACAATCTTTGATGGATTTAGAGCACAAGGGTGTTCTTTTAAGGAGTGCCGATGGCGAAGCAGTCTATTCCAGTCGGCGAGCGCCGCATCGGAGCGTCGACCTTAGAGGTACCGGGAGCCGATTCCACATAGTTGGTCGTGAAGCCGATGCAAGCAAGGGAGAAATTGACGGTTTTAGGGCCTTTAAAGAGACACATCCGGGCGCCATTTATCTGCATAAAGGCGATACATTTCTTGTGGACAGGCTCGATCTTGACACCCAAACGGTGGTGGTGTCAAAAGCGGACGTCGATTACTACACCCGCGTTAGGTCTCAAAAACATACGGAAATCTTGGAGACATATAAAGAAAAATCCGTCTGGGGTACCATCATCTGTAATGGACGGCTCAAAGTGACCGATCAGGTGACGGGATATGAAAGATGGCGGATACATGCCCAAAAACGACTCAACGTTGTTCCTTTAGATCTGCCTCCCCAGATTTTTGAAACAGAAGGCATATGGTTTAAAATTCCGCTTGATATTCAAAGAGAAGCGGAAAGGAATTACCTCCATTTTATGGGGGGAATTCATGCCATCGAACATGCACTCATCGGTGTTTTTCCCCTGATTGTGATGGCGGATCGAAATGACCTTGGCGGTATATCTACAACCCTCCATCCTCAGTTAGCCAGTGCAGCCGTATTTGTTTACGACGGCGTTCCTGGAGGCGCCGGGATGAGTCGGCAAGCGTTTGCTCGGGTTGCAGAACTATTTGAGGTCACTTTAGATGTGGTAACCGCCTGTTCATGTGAAAGTGGTTGCCCGTCATGCGTACACTCACCCAAATGCGGTTCCGGCAACCGACCCATTGATAAGGATGCTGCAGCTTTTCTTCTCAGCAAAATGGAAAGATATGATGATCATGAAGCCATGCGATCGTATGATCGTGAGGTGAGAAAAGCAGCAACACCGCAATTTCATCCAGGAATCAGTGAAGGACCAGGTAGTGGTGACCAACAAAAAGAGCAAAGGGTGACTGTTGGTAAGGCTGCGCGAAAAACAGCAAGAGAGGCAAGCTATGATCGATCATTTCAGCGTAGGGGAGTGCAAACTGCGAAAAGACCAGCAAGACATTCGGGTAATGTCAAAGGGAGGTTAAGGAAAAGGGCTGCTGTAAGACGAAGATCACGGAAAGCTTCAGAGAACAAGACGCGAGACATTTGTTTTGGCGTTTTCGATGTCGAGACCAAACGTTCTGCCCAGGAAGTTGGCGGTTGGCATCGGGCCGATTTAATGGGCATGAGCTGTGCCGTCCTCTATGATTCAAAAGATGACGAATTCTACGAGTTTTCAGACACGCAAATACCCCGCTTTGTCGAACATCTCC
This sequence comes from Desulfobacterales bacterium, assembly GCA_020345745.1. Classification (GTDB taxonomy): domain Bacteria; phylum Desulfobacterota; class Desulfobacteria; order Desulfobacterales; family UBA11574. The sequence goes on along the minus strand of CP070768.1, from coordinate 822,091 downwards.
AACAGTTTGAACTTGTGGTCGGTTTCAATATCAAACGCTTTGATTTTCGGGTGCTGAGTGGTTATACGGATTTCGATTTTAGAACACTTCCAACACTCGATATTCTTGAGGAAATCCATAGCCGTCTCGGTTACCGATTGTCTTTGGAACACCTCGCAAGGGTGACGTTAGGTAAGCAAAAGACGGCAGACGGTCTGCAGGCGCTGCGGTGGTGGAAACAGGGACGAATCCGTGACATTATCGATTATTGTAAGGCCGATGTGGAAATTACAAGAGATCTTTACGATTATGGGAGAGAAAACGGGTACCTGCTATTTACCAACAAGGCAAAACAGACGGTTCGGGTGCCGGTAAAATGGTAACTGCATTCATCACCCCCTTGGGTGAAATTTTTCATGCATGTGTTTAAGGTGATCACGTGCAACGTGGGTATAGATTTGCGTGGTGGCAATATCCACATGTCCGAGCATGATCTGAACGGATCTCAGGTCAGCCCCGCCTTCCAGAAGATGGCTGGCAAAAGAGTGCCGAAAGCTGTGGGGGGTTATCTTTTTTTTAATTCCGGCTTGTTGAATATACTGTTTTAACAGTTTCCAGAATCCTTGACGGGTCATCGGTTTTCCAGCCCGAGCGATAAACAGGTATCGACTGATACTATTTTTCAAAAGCAGCGGTCGGGCATGATGGATATAGTCGTCTATTTTCTCTTTTGCGTAAAGACCGATGGGGACAACTCTTTCTCTTGATCCTTTGCCGAATACGCGGACAAAACAGGCTTCCAAATTGACATCAAGCATTTTGAGATTAACCAATTCCGACACCCGCAAGCCCGCAGCATAAATGACTTCCAACATGGCTGCATTGCGTTTTCCGCGTGCTGTTGTTGTATCGGGCATGTTTAAAATAAGATTCACCTCTTCGGGCGACAAGACATCAGGAAGCTTTAACCCACTTTTGGGAAGATCAATAAGCCTTGCCGGGTCATATTCGAGGATTTTTTCTTGGACAAGAAATTTATAAAACCCCCGCAATGTCACCAGGTGTCTTGCACTTGACTTCGGGCTAAGGCCTTCGTTTCTCAAGGAAATAAGATGTTTGAGTATCAAGGGCGTATCGGTATCAACAATATTCGAAACGCTTTTGTTTTTGAGAAATTCGAAAAATCTGGCGAGATCGCTGCTATAGGATGCAATGGTTTTTTTCGAAAGCCCTTTTTCAAAAATCAAAAAGTTCAAATACTTGTCTGACAAATCATCTAAAGAAGACATGGGGTTGACTTCACACCTAATCAAAGATTATCCGGTTGAACCAAGCTGTAGATTGCGATAAACATTTGAATCTAATAAACTGATTTTACAAATAGAGTCAAATTGTTTTAAAAAGGGATAAATTTTCTCTTCCATTTTTACGCTATTCGGGTAAGATGTCCAGTGAATGTTGAAAGGAACACGCAGGTTATGAAAATTATGGTTACCGGAGGAAAAGGTCAATTGGGTATGGACTGTGTCCGTGTCTTTCGAAAAGCGTGTGAGGTCGCATCTGTCGATTTGGATGAGGCCGATATTACCCAATTATCTGAAGTTGAAAGGTTGGTTCACACATTTGAGCCTGACATTATCCTCAATTGTGCTGCCTATACTCACGTGGACAATTGTGAAACAGAAAAAGACCTGGCCTGGAGGGCTAATGTCAAAGGTTCGGAAAATATTGCATTCAGCCTGAACAAACGGGACGGTTTGATGATTCATATTTCTTCTGATTATGTCTTTAACGGTGAAAAAGGATTGCCGGAACCATACGTGGAAACGGATCATCCCCACCCGATTTCATATTATGGGATAACCAAGTATGAGAGTGAACAAATAGTTAAGCGGACAATCGATCGGTACGTAATCGTAAGGACCGCATGGATGTATGGCATAAGCGGCAACAATTTTCTTAAAACCATACTCAAACTGGCCCTGAAACATCCCGAGAGACAGATCAAGGTTGTGAATGATCAATTCGGCTCACCAACATGGTCCCATCGGCTGGCACTCCAGATTTCAAAAATTATTGAAGCCAATGGGCGCGGCGTTTATCATGCCACTTCCGCGGGGCATTGTTCGTGGTACGAATTGGCCACGTATTTTCTTCAAAAGATGAATGTGACGCATACGGTCATTCCATGTACCACTGAGCAATACCCTACAGCAGCAAAAAGGCCAAAAAATTCTATATTGGAAAACCGCCATCTTAAGGCCAAAGGAATCAACATAATGCCAGACTGGCGAGATGACGTAGACCAATTTATTGCCAATTTTCGTGATCGTTTGTTAAACGAGACCACATAAGGAAAAATTTATGAAAAATATGTTGGTTACCGGCGGGTGCGGTTTCATAGGGGCCAATTTTATCCGGTACATGCTAACAGCCTCTGATTTTACTGGACGAATCATCAACGTGGACAAACTCACATATGCCGGCAATCCGGAGAATCTGTCTGACATTGAAAACGAGGTTAAGGATCGATATGTTTTTATAAAGGCGGATATATGTGATGCGGCGAGGATGGAC
>CP070768.1:811614-819435 GCA_020345745.1 Desulfobacterales bacterium | reverse complement strand
GGTCAGCAATCCCGAATGCTAATCTGCCAAAGTTAGTGCCGGATAAATCTGCGAGATGTGCCACGGATTGCTGCCGATCTCGTAGGTACCAAAAACCGTAGCGGAGTGTGGTTTAAATATTCGCGTTGACTTGGGGCGTCCATGCCCCTCGCCCTAGCGGGCAGCTTGACAGCTGTCCAATTCCGCTATCCTGCGGAATTGCCCTTGATCTTGGATAAAACTGAACCTTTTGCAAAGGCTTTAGGATGAATTTGATACACAATATATGGTAATTGATTCTAATATACTACAATATATTTTAATTCATTAAAATTTTATATTAATTATACATAATTTTGCTTGACATGGCATCATTTTATCATTATAAATGGGTATCCGTCGAAAAAAAACCGTTGAACACGGCTTCTCGGATGCACGTGCATCTTTTTACCCGTTGATTTCAATAAAATTGAATCTGCTGAAATGCTTCGGTATTAACAACGGCATTTCGGGAAGCCAATAGTTTTGGCAGGGGCTTTGTCGGATGGTCAACCTTATCTTACACCCTTTGCACCGGGCGATTCTTCTGAATCGCCCTTTTTTATGGACAATCGGGTGGCTAAGGTTTATGAGACCTTTGAAAAATGTTCAATTTTGTCCAAGATTAAGAAAGACGAAAATTTTAACCACAGATATACATTAAGTATTTCGCGGATTAAAATTTGAGTCTGACGAAGAGATTGGGCAAAAGAGGGCGTTTTTCAAAGGTTTCATCATGTCTGGGCCACAACAACACCCTTTCCTTCGGTTTTTGCCGCAAAAAGATGTCTGTCCGCTTTGGCCACAAAATCTACTCGATTGCCCTCATAAAAGGATACGCCACAACTAATGGTTATTCTTTCCAGTGGTTCTCCTTCATGATTTTTGAATGGATGCTTGGACACTTTTTTTGCCAACCCTTTGGCGACAAACGCAGCCTTCTGTATATCACATCCTGGAACCAGGATAGCAAATTCATCGCCACCGTAACGGAAAACCATGTCCGACTGGCGTATGGATTGTCGTATTATATCCGCCATTTCACCCAGCAACTTATCGCCTGTTTGGTGACCATGGGTATCGTTATGTTTTTTAAAATCGTCAAAATCGATCATAATCAGAGACAGATCCTGTTTGTGTCGATCGCAACGGCTGGTCTCCTCGGCCAGTCTTTGATCAAAATGCCGCCGGTTATATAGCGACGTCAGGTCATCGGTTGTTGCAAGCTCTTTGAGCTTGAGGTTGGAATCAATCAATTTTTTTGAAACCTCATTGAGCTTGTTCATTTTGTTTTGCAGTTCGTTATGCAAATCATTAAAGCTTTGATGGATAACCGAAAACTCATTATCATCACTGATATGATTTTGTTCCCCCATGACCTGAATTGATTTCGATTGAATCTCATGTGAAATGGATTCCACGGAGCCCACCCATTTTGATCCCAAAAAGAAACTGAGAAGCACAGGTAGAAGCATAAGCAGTACCCCATAGGCAAATACGGTTTTGAGATCCGTAATCTGCTCTGGCAGGAGCTTAGGGATAACAGACAAATAAATGATACATATCATTAGGAGCAAGGGTATTGTTGAGGACAAAACAAAAAGGACAAAGAAGTTTTTCTTGAATTTTTCATCAAAGATGGAAGTCAAAAGTGACATACTTACCTCTCACATCAAACATTTTTATTGATAATTGCAATTTCGATGAATCATTATCAAATCTTTGTAATTAATGTCAAATAATACCTGAGTCTTACATAAAAATAAAAAAACAGAAAATATTGTATTCATTTATTCTTGACACACTGCATATAGTGTGAGAAACATAAATTTATGCGTATAGACCGGCTTGTTTCTCGCCGCGAAGCGCTCGCATCAGGGAGACCCCCCACCTGTTAGGACAAGGAGCTTCGAGAGATTTGAAATATGTTCGACTTTTTCCTCGTTATCAATGGATAATGCCACAGGATAAACAAGTGTTGAAAGTGTCTTTATGAAAAAACAAAACATGTTTGTTACAGAAGAAGCGTCTTTCGATTTAATGCAATACAAATGGGATGATCAATTGTTTTCGGACATTCTGGCAAAGAGTGATTCCATTGACACCGAACAAGCCATGGACATCAGTCGTTTTATGCGCAAGGAAATCGCCAATTTAAAACATCATCCAACCACCCTTCTGGATATTGATCAAATAATTAAAAACAGGTTGATCGAATTTGGTTTGCCGAAAGATTTTCCGATTCCTTTGGACATGTCCATTTTTGTGCGGACGGTATTGTCGCTTTCCGACAATGCAAAAAATGTTTTAGAGAGAAGGTATCTTAAAAAAGACAGTAAAGGCAAGGTTACTGAGACCCCGGAAATGATGTTTAAAAGGGTGGCCCGGCACATTGCAAAGGCGGAAAAGCGTTACGGTAACAGCGACAATGTCAAACGCATGGAGAATATTTTCTACAACATGATGGCCGAGCTTAAATTTTTACCCAATTCTCCGACACTGATGAATGCAGGGCGCAGACTGGGTCAATTGGCGGCATGCTTTGTGCTTCCTGTTAAGGACAGCATGGAAGGTATTTTTGATGCGTTGAAGAATGCGGCGATCATTCATAAATCGGGTGGAGGAACCGGTTTTTCGTTCTCTCGTCTGCGTCCCAAGGATAGCAGGGTCGGAACCACCGGCGGTATTGCTTCCGGACCGGTATCGTTTATGAAAATATTCAACACGGCAACTGAACAGGTCAAGCAGGGCGGCACCCGACGTGGCGCCAACATGGCCATACTGCGCGTCGATCATCCTGATGTTATGGAATTCATCGGTTGTAAAAAGCATCAAAATGCCTTGAATAACTTCAACATATCCGTTGGTGTTACGGATACCTTTATGGAAGCAGTCAATAAAGATGACAACTATGATCTGATCGATCCCCGAAATCAGAAAAAAGTCGGACAGCTTCATGCTGGAGACGTGTACCGGTCTTTAGTGGGAAATGCTTGGCAGAATGGGGATCCCGGAATCATATTTCTAGATAGACTGAACAGAGACAACCCTACGCCGGCATTGGGTGATATTGAGAGTACCAACCCGTGTGGCGAACAGCCGTTGCTTGCCATGGAATCCTGCAACTTGGGTTCCATTGATCTGTCCAAGTTTGTAGCTTCTAATGGCAAAGAACCTGGTATCGACTATAAACGGTTGCAAAAGACCATTGGAATGAGTGTCCGTTTTTTAGATAATACCATCGATATGTCCAAGTACCCCCTTGAGGAAATCGATAGAATGGTGAAAGGGAACCGTAAGATAGGTCTTGGGGTTATGGGTTTTGCTGACCTGCTATATCAGCTGAAAATTCCGTATAACTCACAAGACGCCCTTGAGGTAGCGGAAGAGATCATGGGCTTTATTCAAAGAGAGGCCCATGAAGCATCCAAAGATTTGGCTCGTGAGAGAGGGGTTTTTGAAAACTACGATCAAAGCATTTTTAAAGACAAAGATGGGTGTGCTTATCGAAATGCCACCGTAACGACCATTGCACCCACCGGTACATTGAGCATCATCGCCGGGTGCTCCAGCGGGATCGAGCCGTTGTTTGCCCTCAGTTTTATCAGAAACGTCATGGACAATGATAAGCTGTTGGAGGTCAACCCGCACTTTGAAAAAATAGCCAGAGAACGAGGATTTTATCAAACCGACCTGATGGATACCATTGCTCTCAAGGGAAGCATTCAACAGATAACCGAAATACCTGAAGATGTACGCAAGGTTTTTGTCACCGCCCATGACATTACGCCCGAGTGGCATATCCGTATGCAGGCCGCATTTCAGAAGTACACCGATAACGCGGTGTCCAAAACAGTCAATTTGCCAAAAGACGCCACACCGGATGATGTTTTAAAGATTTACAATATGGCCTATGAGTTGGGATGCAAAGGGGTCACCATATACCGCGACGGAAGTAAGGAAAATCAGGTGCTTTCGCTGATGGAAAAAGATCATCTGACGGGCCTTGAACTTGCTGCAGTCAAGGCAAGACCTGAGACCCTCGACGGCTTTACCACCAGAATAAAAACAGGTATGGGCCAGCTTTATGTTACGGTTACAGAGTACGACGGAAAGCCTTTTGAGGTGTTTGCCACCATCGGAAAATCCGGAAGGTCCACCACCGCCAAAACCGAAGCCATTGGCAGGCTTGTCTCACTGGCGCTGAGGGCCGGTGTTAAGGTAGAATATATCATTGAACAACTCAAGGGTATCGGTGGTGAGCACCCGGTATTTCAAGAAGGTGGGCTGGTATTGTCCATACCCGATGCCATCGGGCGCGTTTTAGAAAAAAGATACCTAAAGGACGGAATCTATAAAAAGAACGGATACGGTAACAGTCTCCTTGGCGAACGATGCCCTGAATGCGGCCGGACCGTAACCTTTGAAGAAGGCTGTATGACATGCCACTCCTGTGGCTTTCACAAGTGCGCTTAAGCCGATGCACCTGACCTTTCACCCTTTATCCTTCACGATAAGCTCTACGCCCTGTTTGCCCCGTGACATTCATCAGCTGTTGCAATGCCGTTTCACCCAGATTTTAAAACGCCTGAGACGGTTAAATCTCAAATTGTTTAACTTTTTTAAATATAAATTCCCTGTTGATTGTTGTGATGTAGTGGTAATCCTGCGCACGTTTTGCTTAAGCAATCTAAAGATACCTTTGAAAAATGTTCAGTTTTATCTAAGCTCAAGGCAGGCGAAAATTTTAACCACAGACAACCATTGAGTATTTCGATAATTGAAATTTAAGCCTGACGAAGAGATTGGGTAAAAGAGGAGGTTTTTCATAGGTTTCCCAATTGTCCTCACAAATAGATCATATTACCAATAAAAGTGTTCGAATGCGAACATGCTGTGTAGTCGCTAAACTCAACAGAAAAGACGGATAAGAACCATGCCAATTTCAACCAAAGGCTTATTTGTACTCGATGCTCTCGACGATCACGAGATTACCAACCAGAGACAACTTTCCGAAAGGTCCGGTATTAGTCTCGGGCATGTGAACTATGTTCTCAAGGACCTTTTGAAAAGGGGCCTGGTAAGATCGATAATTTTTATCAAAGCCCTAATAAAAAAGGGTATAAGTATCTGCTAACCCCCAAGGGGCTTGAAGCCAAGTCAAGGCTGGCGGCCCGTTTTGTCGTTTCCAAGTTAAAAGAATACAGTCAGATTAAACATAAAACCTTAGAAAAACTGACCAGCATTGAGAGCAAGGGTCATGTCAACATTGTCCTTGTGGGGCCGGAAATTGTGAAGGATTTTGTCGGAAAAATGATAAAGGAACATGCATTAAATCTGGTCATGGTCGGTTATTGCACGGATTTGGAAGACCTCAAGGCATATGACACTGAACAATATGATATCGCCCTGGTAATTGACGGCAATCATGTGGACATGAAAACCGTGTCAAAAGATACGGGCGTTCTTCCGGACAAATTGCTACAGCTTTGGTAGCTTTTTAAAGCAGCAATCAGGATATCGACGCTTTTTTAACAGAAAATATAGTTAAAACAATAATTTAAGATTGATTTGACACAGTAATCCAAAAGGCGGAGCTGGTTGCGTGCTTTCCGCTTTGAACTATGCTGGCATGCAATGCCTAACACCTCGTGCCTTAATAGGAAACGCCTAGTTTCATGACCGTACCCATTGCCATAAAATGAGAATTTATTTATTGACTTTTTGGGCTGTTATAGTTAAATAAGGAAATAAGAATGTAATAAAGTAAGGATTAAAGAAATGCTTGCCAAGATGACTTCGAAAAATCAGATTACTATCCCTAAGAAAATAATTGAAAAAATGCCCGGCGTTGAACATTTTGATGTTGAATATAAAGATGGTGTAGTCATACTCAAACCCATAAAGTTCTTTAACACGAATCTGGATCAGATTAGGTCAAAGATAAAAAAACTCGGACTTAGTGAGAACAGTGTTGCCGAAGCTATAGAATGGGTAAGGTCAAAGCAATCAGAGTCGTCATAGATACGAATGTTGTCTTATCTGCAATCTTGTTTGGCGGCATACCAGCAAAGCTGATACCTTTATGGAAGAGTGGACGTATTAAACCATTAGCTTCGAAGGAAATAATTGATGAATACGTTAAGGTCTTGGCTTACCCAAAGTTTGAATTATCCGAAGAAGAGATTAATTATATCCTTTACAACGAAATATTATCTTATTTTGATGTCGTAGTCCATAAACTTGGGCGAGCAATAATAAAAGAAGACCCCTCGGATGATAAATTTATTTATTGTGCCAAAGCCGGAAAAGCTGACGTAATAATTTCAGGCGATCAACATTTATTAGGCCTCAAATCCTACGCCAAAATAAAAATTGTAAACCCTTCCCAGTTTCTGAAAGAGTTCTTAAAACCTAAATAATGAGCCTAATGCCCCAATACTTTTAACCATTCACTCGTCACTATTCACTGGGACAAAGTGCCATGCATCCCGAACAAAAGCGTTCATTCCAAAACATGACACCTGAGAAAAAGTTGAGGTTGCTGAATGATCTCCACCGTTCAGCACGTAAACTCAAGGCTGCTGGGTTACGAAAACAATACCCGAATTGGACTGAAGAAGAAATTAGACAAAAGGTTCGAGAAATTTTTCTACATGCCCAATCATGATCTTATTAAATTGCTAGATAACCCGTTTCGGTTTTTCATGGCCATTGGCGCATTGAGCGGCCTGGTATCCATGGCCTTTCACAGCTTTTTTGACTTTAACCTTCAGATCCCCGCCAATTGTGTCTATTTTGTCATGCTGCTCGGCATCGTGGACGTCACGCTTTGGCAAGATACCATCAAAACCCATTACCCATTTCAGCCTTGAGCAAAAATGGGTAATTTTTCGCACGAATGGCATCGCACTTTCATTTCCAACGCGATTTGGTGAAAATGACCCTTTTAGCATTTACCCATTTCAGCTTTGGGCTATTTTGGGTAAACGCAGAGATGGGGTTAAACGATTTAGCACATTGAGCGTAAAAGGTTTAATAGGGCTAGAATGAAAAGATTAATAGACAAGCTAGATGAAAATCATATCCCGGTTTATAAAGATTCCAGAGGGAGGGTAAAAAGCTTTAATCAATTTTCAATAAAAAAATCTTCATATCGCCTCTATGCGACCCGGTGCTGTTCGTGGCAATCATAGCCATCTTCAGGATGAGGTTATCACCATCATTGATGGCAAAGGAATATGTGAGATTGAGGTCTCTGACGAATCATCCGGAGAACAAAAGATAACCCTGGTCGAAGACAATCTTGAGACCTATAAAATAACTGCCGGGATAAAGCACACGGTGCGAAACAAAGGTGATTGCAGCATATACCTAGCTTCCTTTCTCATCGATGTTTAGTCAATATAATCGTAAAGTCTGCCAACCTTGTCGCAAGCGCATTTTGGCGGCTATTTTTTTACCCATTTCAGCCTTGGGCTGTTTTGGGTAAAATGTTCACGTTTGATATTGTTTAACCCATTGCAATTATATGATTTACAGATTTTGATCGATTTTTATGAAAGATACAACCGTTGGATTCTGAACCCGATTAAAAGAGTATAATGAGATAACCCTACGTGCCAGACATTGCTGACAGCTTGACGATTCGGGCCAAAATATAACCTTGACTTTCATTCGCTTTTTATTTATGGGGTGAGTGAATGTTCAGATGCTCGTCAAGAGCTTATTAGGGAACCCCGTTAAAATCGGGGACGGGCCCGCCGCTGTAATCGGGGACGAACACCGCAGGTTGCCACTGTC
>CP070768.1:808685-811514 GCA_020345745.1 Desulfobacterales bacterium | reverse complement strand
TGTGAAAAACGCTCTATTACTAAAAAATAAAAACCTATCAGGCAAGATGTTTCTTTACAACGCTTTGTGATGATAAATATTGAAAAGGGTGGAGTGCCTAAAATGAACTAAAGTGAGCTATAGTTATGGTATCCTCGCAATTTTTATAAGATTGTCAGATTGTTAGCGCTTCTTCAACTTTTGTCATTTTAGATCACTTGTCACTTTAGTCGCTCAGGTGACGGCAGTACCAAACCTTTTATAAATATGATTTATATCGGTTGCTTAATGTTCTCATAAGTAAGTCTATGGTTTTTCCTGATTGAGAGACTTTTGAAAAATGTTCGGTTTTATCCAAGGTCAAGGACAATTCCGCAGGACAGCGGAATTGGACAGCAGTCAGGCTGCCCGTCAGGGCGAGGGGCATGGACGCCCCGAGTCAACGCGAAAATTTTAACCACAGACATACATTCAGTATTTCGCGGATTAAAATTTGAGCCTGACACAGAGATTGGGTAAAAAAGGGGGTTTTTCAAAAGTCTCATTGAGAGGTGGACATGGTTGATGTGAGCATATTACAGGGCAAAAAGATACTGATTGTTGATGACGAACCGGATATTCTGGAAACACTTGTAGATATTTTGGACATGTGTTTCATTGATACCGCTCAAAATTTTGAATCCGCCAAGCAGTTCCTTGAAGAAAAAACCTACGACGCCGCCATTTTCGATATCATGGGTGTAAATGGTTATGAACTTCTGACAGTGGCTCAAAAAAACAATATCCCCGCATTAATGCTTACCGCACACGCGCTGAATCCTCTTAGTCTTGTCAAGTCCATAAAGTCGGGGGCACGCGCATATTTACCCAAAGACAAGATGGTTGAAATCGATATCTATATGGCAGATCTTTTCATTGCCATTGAAAAAGGAATTAAAAAGAGCGGCAGCTGGTTTGCTAAACTCAAACCTTTTTTTGATGAAAAATTCGGTCCGGGCTGGAAAGAAAAAGACAAAGTGTTTTGGCAAGATTTTGACAATCAATTTGTTGTATCAAAAGATGAACTGGGTTCTGTGTTGTAGTCAAAGATGAATGTTTCATTAATGCAACTGTATGTCAGCAAAACAAACCAAGGAGAGCCTTGAAAAGGGCGGTATTACCTATGGGAAGCAATAACTATTTTGAAAAAAGAGCCATTGATCGTCGAGAAATAGACCGAATCATCCAAGACCAGATTCATCGGCATAAAATGTTGTTCGATCTCGGTCAAATGATCACTTCCGAGATGAACCTCGATAAGTTATTTGAGTTGATCATAGAACAAATCAACCAATTTATGAGGACTGAAAGGTGTTCGGTGTTCTTATATGATGACAAGAAAGACCAATTGTGGTCCTTAGTATCGACCGAGCTTAAAAGAAATGAAATCCGCATACCAACAAGTTATGGTGTAGCAGGCTGGGTTTTTCAAAATAAAACACCTCTAATTATCAACGACCCCTATCAAGATTCACGCTTTTTACCTGATGTTGACAAGAAAACCGGTTTTCGAACAAGAAATATACTGTGCATTCCACTGATCAACCGCAATCAGGAATGCATCGGAACATTACAAATACTAAACAAACAAGAAGGAGATTTTAGTCATCAGGACCTGGAATTACTAACTTCAGCCTCCCATTATATTGCCATTTCCCTAGAAAATGCCACGCTTTACGAGGATCTTAAAGTCTTGGACAAAGCCAAGGAAAGGGTTATCAACCATTTGTCTCACGAATTGAAAACACCGCTATCCATCATCACCGGCGTATTGAGTCGGATTCGTAGCAGACTCGAAGATGATGCCCTCGCAAAAATGGACAAAACATTGGATCGAGGTGAGCGGAATGTTAAGCGATTAATCGACTTGCAAACGAAAATCGATGATATCCTCAACCAACAGTCTGTTGAAGAAAAAGATCGAATTATGGACCTCATTGAGAGCGCATATGGGATTACAGGAGAAATGATGGAAGAATTCGACGATCGATATTCAGACATTCTGAAGGAGATATCTGATCGACTCGAATCATTATTCGCCCTTGACCATGCTCAGGGCGAGGCAGACATTTCGGTCAAAGAAATATTAGATACCATATGCGATGAAGCGGAATCTTCTATGGGAGATAGACAACTTAATATCATTCGACATTTCGACAATGACATCCGCTTATTTACGAATAGCGAGGTATTAGGAAAAGTGTGTGAGGGTTTGCTAAAAAATGCCATCGAAAACACACCCGATGGGGGGAAGATAGTAATTTTTTCGAAAAAAGAAAATGATGAAAGAGAGATAACGTTTCATGATTACGGCGTGGGAATTACACCTCAAAACCAGAAAATGATTTTTGGCGGTTTTTTTCATACACAGGATACCATGCTATATTCCTCCAAAAGGCCATACGACTTTAATGCCGGCGGAACCGGTTCTGATCTGCTAAGAACACAAGTGTTTTCTGAAAGATACGGATTTTCTGTCGATTTTAATAGCATACGGTGTGGATACATACCCACCGACAAGGACCTGTGTCCGGGACGTATTTCCGCATGCCGATTCATATCCAATGCAGATGGATGCTTTGCATCCGGTGGCAGCGTTTTTTCAATCAGATTCAGTGCGGATCTATAACCACCTTATAATGAATGATTTGATAATAGTACTGAAAGGATCAGAAATTATAAATTGTCTAATCGAAAGGTAACGATTCAATGGACCGAAAAAGAATAAAAATTGATTTGCTTATCCATGATCTTAAGGGGCCACTGGCGGTGGTTGAATCAGGGGCTACCATGTTATTGCAAAAGCCTGAT
>CP070768.1:801022-808585 GCA_020345745.1 Desulfobacterales bacterium | reverse complement strand
CATTTTTTCCGCAAAAAGCCTATCAATGCGGCCCTGCAACACTTTCCATGGCGCTCGGATGGTCTGGCATCCGTGTAACGCCGAACCAGGTGATGCCGGAAGTGTTTACGCCCTCGCTCAAAGGAAGCCTGCAGTCGGCCATCATTGGGTCCACACGCCGGCATGGCAGAATCGCGTTTCCGATCCACGGGATGGATATGCTCCTCAGAGAGCTGGTTGCCGGACATCCGGTAATTATTCTTCAAAATCTTGGATTTAGCTGGCTCCCTGTTTGGCACTACAGCATAGTTGTTGGATATCATCTTTCAGACAATGTGGTTATTCTGCACTCCGGAACAACACCCCGCAAGCGTCTCTCCATGAAAACGTTTGCGAAAACGTGGTCTCGCAGCGGATACTGGGGCTTACTCGTACTATCTCCCCATGAGATACCAGTCACCGCGGATGAAAAGGCATACATCCTAGCGGTTATCGGACTTGAAAAAGCGCGTCACTGGGATAGCGCATTAAAAGGATACCAGACGGCGTTAAAGCGTTGGCCCGATAGCTTAGGGGCTTACATGGGGGTAAGCAATTCCTATTATGCTTTGGGTGAATGGGAGGCTGCAGCGGTTTCGCTCAAGAAGGCCATTGACCGCTTTCCGGAGGAAGGCGTGTTGTTCAACAACTTGGCTCAAGTTCAATTCAAGCAGAAAAAGGTTGAAGAGGCCCTTTATTCTATCCGGCAAGCAATTCAATTGGGCGGCCCTCTGAGCCAACTGTATCAAAAAACCCTGGACGAGATTCTGTCTGCAATGGACTCCCCTTAGGTTTTTGCTTTTTTCAGAATCTCTTCGATCTTTTTCTTAAAACCATCCACATGAGATTCCGATAACAAAAACAGATACCCATTTTCTGAAGAAACTGCCGGATACGTCGTTGCATTCTGATCTGTTTTTGCGAACACGGCCAGGGTATATTCTTTTGCTTCCCCTTTTAATTTAATAACGAAAAGGGGATCGTCGAAATCTTCTTTTTTTTGGTTGCTGATATATTTTTCACAATCGAGCCTTGATAACGATGAGAGCAGGCTCTTTACAGCGGATGCCTCCAATAAATGACCATCGGCTGTTTGCCAGGTCAAATCCGGTTCTTTGCTAGAGGATGGTTCGGATCGAGTGTTTCGCTTTATTACATGGGTTTTATTGTCCTCGGAGATATGCATGCCATTGATTTGGTCGGTCTCAAACGATAACACGTTTTTATCCCGAAGTTGATCGAGGGTTCGGTCAAATTTATGCCTAAAATCGCCTCTGGCATGATATACCTTTGGATCTTCTTCTAACTTAACAAATGTGTGTCGAAAGGTGGTTGCTGATTTTCCAATATCAAACTGGCGTATTCTGGTGGTTCCATCCCAGGCTTTGATGGTTATCTTTTGGCCGTCGTTCAAATCGTATCGGATATAATTTTTTGATTCAGACACCAGGGCTGTTATGGTCAGTTTTTCTATGACATCAAGCATGGTTTTAATTTTTTCTGGATCCGCCGGGTAGTCCTCCGGACCGATATACCATGTCTTGTCCTTCCGATTTAGAATAACGGTCTCTTTGGTTGTATTGATTTCAATCTGGGTGATTCGATTTTTGGCAATCTCGGAAACAGCCGGAAGTTGAAAGTGAGTTCGGTCTTTCTCGTGTAATATTAGATATGAGATTAACACCAATATAATGATAAAAAGTATGGCATATTCCTTTTTCAGTTTCATATTTCCCCCGCAAAACACCTGCACCGGAATCGGGTGTTAACCCGGATATTCATGAAAATTTTTCAGCAAACCTTTTTTAGATCCGGGTAGTTCTTTCGGTCATTTTTGAAACATCATCTGGATCGTCTTCTGTCTTGAACGCCGGCGCATCCAAATCACCGCACCAAAAAGCGCGACCAGAACCGGCAAACCGGCGATATGGAATGTTTTGATAAAGGTTTTCGTTAACGCACCGCTCTCATATAAAGGATTGAATTGCTGCTCTTTGCTTCTCATGGTGGCAATATCTTCCCGATCATTGAGTGCATCGAGAACATTCATAACAAACATGGCATTCGGGCTCCCACCACCGGCGTCCATTACAGTGTCTTTAAGCATTTCCGATGAAGCGATCAGAAATATTTTGCTTGGCTTTCCTTTGGCTAAAAAAGCACCTTGACTTGCAATCTTGGACAAATCGATGGTCGCCTTTTTCTTCTGCCCCTTCTCCGGTGTGGTTTCACCGGTTTTTTCGTCTGTTGCAGCCGGCTCCGTAACTTTTTCCGGCATGGGTTTATCAGCAAAGTAGCTGGGGAATTCGCCTTCGATAAGATACGCCAGCGGCAGACTGGCCATTTCTTCATCTGACGGCGGCGGTGTGATAAACATTGGATTTAGATTGATCCGCTCTCTCATTTCCCAGGATCTTTCTGAAGATGAAAACAACTTATGAACCGTTAATTGGTTTTCTGAAATGCGGTTTTCATCCAACTCCAAAGGGGATATTTTTATTGTTATTAACCCCTTGATGTTTTTCATGAAATCGAGCTCTTTATTGATGAATTTGTTTTTGATGATGGGAACAAAATAAAACGGTCGTTCACCGCCGCCAAACTGTTGAGACACCCTTTGTTTATGAGAGTTTTCATCCATGACCAATGAAGTTTTAATGCGAACCCCGTAATGCTCCAATAACTTTTCCAGGCCGGTTTTTATCGGCACGAATGTTGGGCCCTGGTTAAACCCCATAGATGCCTGGCTGCGCGGGGCAATTTCATTAAATGCATCTAAAAATATCGCCAGGTTTTTTCCTTGCATCAGCGCCTGATCAATCTGGTACAGATCGTAATCGCTAAATGGTTCTGTTGGCCGTGCAATGACGAGGCATTTGATGCTGTCCGGAATGGCCCCTTGTTTAAGATTCACCTGTTTTAGGGTGTAATTCTGTGCAACGAGCGTGTTAAAGCTGGACATCGATTCTTGAGTCTGCTGCCCCATTGACGGCAATGACAAGGTGTTTAGTGTTCCGTGACCTGCTAGGTAACCTAAATCTTCGTTAATATCGACTAGTGTTTCGATATTGTCGTTGATCATCTCCCCCACTTGATCGATATCCGCCAAGTTATACTGTGTTCCGATAATTGGGATGCGAAGAACGGTTAAGAGCGGCATAACCCTTACCTTGCCCCGGTGTTCCATGACCAAACCGATGACGCCTTCACCGGCTGCAATTTTACCGTTAGACAGGGCCGGCCATTGTAAATTCATCAGATCATATTTTTTCCAGGTGGTTTCATTACCTTGCAGCATCGTTGGATCTACATAGGTATATTCCAGTTTCCCGTAATTGTTTGCATTAATGGTCTTTACGATCTCCTTGATTTTATTTGGAAATGTTGGGAGTTCATCGAGTCCCATAAACGGCGCCACACGTTGCAAAGAAGAAGAGAGAAACAGTTTAACCTGTATGTTATCTGGCAGACTCAACAACGCACTGACCTTGTTGTTCAGTTTTTTTATGGCTGTCGTGAGCTTGTATTCCAAACCATTGATGGTCGTAATGGTAGGAATCCGTTCGACCAAATCACCATGAATGAGAACAAGCCCCATATACGCATTTTTTAGCTTCACTTCGTCCTTTTCAAACACTTGAATCTGTACCGGCCGTATCCCATAATTGTTGGCCAGATCTTTATTGCTTTCCGAGTCTTTTTTGAGCTGATCAGATTCAGAGCTAACATCATAAAATCTGTAATTAAAATATTGATTGGCGTGGATTGCATATTCCTCAAGCAGATCATGTAGATAGCGCTCGGTATTGTTATGTGGCGCCGGAAGATTCTTGGTGAAAAAAACATTGATGGTTAAGGGTTCCGACAAGTTGGATACAACCATTTTGCTGGCCTTGGATAAAGAAAAGATCTTGTTTTTGGTAAGATCTAGTCTGAAAAACAAGGTCAGGCCAACCGCGTTGATGAGTATAACGACGATAAGATAAATGAATAATTTTATGTATTTAGAAAATTTATCCTTGGCGCCCATGGGTTTCTCCTTACTCCTTTTCCTGCATGGCAATATGCGCACCGTACAGCCCCAAAAAGATGATACTTAAATAATAAACGATATCCCTCGAATCGATGATCCCTTTGGCAATATTTTTAAAATGGAAATCCGCCCCAAGATACCCAATGACCCCTAGCATGGATTCAGGAAAGAAAAAGAGCATTTTATCAATTAATGTGAGAAAAAAGCAGATCATCATGCCCACGATAAAGGCAATAATCTGATTGCGTGTTAATGATGAAGCAAACAATCCAACCGCTGTGAGCGCCGCGCCCAACAAAACAGCCCCGATATACCCTCCCATCACCGGCCCCCAGTCGAGCTGTCCGAGAAAAGTAATGAAAATAGGATAGGATAGCGTTGGAATTAGCGCAACAGAAACGAAAACAACCCCAGCCAAAAATTTACCGATGATAATATCTGTGAATGTAACCGGCAGGGTAAGTAAAATTTCGTACGATCCAACACTCAATTCTTCGGAAAACAACCGCATGGTGATAGCGGGTATGACAAATGAAAAAATGATCGGAAGCAGACTGAAAAAGTTCCTCAAATCGGCCTGATTATAAAGGAAAAAGGTCGTAAAGAAAAACCAACCGGTTACCAGAAGAAAAATAGATATCACGATATATGCGATGGGAGAGATAAAATAATCTTTTAATTCCTTGTTCAGTATGTAGAGGATCTGACTCATATCAATTCTCCTTGGTTAATTCACGGAATATCGCTTCGAGGGTTTTCGTCTTCTGATAGAATTCGACCATAACCCAATTCGTTTGCTTAATGGTTTGATACACATCCTTTCTTAGGTCGGTATCCGACTTGCCGATGAGCCTAATGTTTAACACACCGTCTCTTTCATCATTGACCTGTTCGATACCCACAATACCGTCAATTGCGTCCAATTGTGCCTTTACAGACGGTAAGTCCGCATGCAAAAGCGACATGTGAATGACGTGTTCTTTTCCGACCGATTGCTTTAGATTGTCCGTGCTGTCGTCAACGATAATCTTCCCTTTGTTGATGATCACCACCCGGTCACAAACCGCTTCAACTTCGCTGAGGATATGGGTGGAAAGGATGACGGTTTTTTCTTTGCCGACCTGTCGTATGATATCCCGAATCTCAATGATTTGATTCGGATCGAGTCCTGATGTGGGTTCGTCAAGAATCAAAATTTCCGGGTCGCTCATCATGGCATGTGCAATGCCAACCCGCTGCTTTAATCCCCTGGACAGTTCATTAATGGTGTTATGCATAATGCCATTTAAACCACAGATATCCGCTAAAAATCGGATCCTGGCATTTTTTTCATCTTTCTCGAACCCCCTCACCTTGGCAATATAGTCAAGGTAGTCATACACCAGCATATTGTGGTAAAGGGGCGCGGATTCAGGTAGGTAACCGATCAGCTTTTTGATTTCCACCACATTTTCTGCAATGGAATGGTCCTTGATTCGAATCGTCCCAGATGTCGGCATAAAATAACCGGTGAGCATCCGCAGGGTGGTGGTTTTACCCGCTCCATTGGGTCCCAACAATCCTAATATTTCACCTTTTTGGATATCGAGATTGATGCGGTCAACCGCACATAGACCATCAAAATACTTGGTTAGGTTTTCGACATGAATCATCTGTTTCTCTCCTGTAATCACCTGGTAAATAGAGGCCTTCAATCCTATTTATGTAGGATTTCCACTGGGGTAGAACCAGCACCGTCAATTTTAAACCTAATTAAAAAGAGATATATATCAGTTAGATATAAATTTAATCATAGAAAAATTAAAGCATGCGCTTAATTTTGTCAAGCGGTAGTCTTTTTATATCATTCATTCAATATGTCAATATTTTCTTAAGCCGATTACACCATCTCCACTACTGCCGAGTGGCGCTTTTAAATATAATTGTTTTAAAAAAATTGACAATGCCACAAAGTAGTACTAGATGTTAAATAGAACTACTTAACCTCTAATGGGTTAAAATCTAACAGCAATGTGAATCCCAGACACCTGAACGTCGGAAGTTATGCCTAGCGGTGATATTTCGCGCGTTGTATGGGTAAAGGCAAAACAGAATGAGCCAGCATCACAGCAAAAAATGGCGCAAGATATCCATACTCACTATTGTGCCAATAGTGATCATATCCATGCTTGTTGCTTATGGTTGGAGCTTGTTTGACAAACCAACCGAACAGACATTCAAAAACAACCTTCCCGGAATTGAGGATTTTGACGCAGCGCTTTTGCGAGAATTTATGAAGATGAAACAAAGCCGCGGAAAGCGTTACACCCTTAGGACAAAACACCTGCGGCCCGATGGTTGGGCAAAATACACCAATCGACTCTTTCTTGAGTCGAGCCCCTATCTCATTCAACATGCTCATAACCCCGTAAACTGGTATCCTTGGGGTGATGAAGCCTTTGAAACCGCGAAAAAACTAAACCGTCCTGTACTTTTAAGTGTTGGGTATTCTACCTTTCACTGGTGTCATGTGATGGAAGAGGAGTCATATGAAGATGAAGAAATCGCCCGGTTTATGAATAAATTCTACGTTGCTATTAAAGTTGACAGGGAGGAGCGACCGGATATCGATGCGATATATATGAGGGCAGTGCAGGCCATGACAGGCAGAGGTGGATGGCCATTAAACGTCTGGCTTACCCATGAAAAGAAGCCTTTTTTCGGCGGCACGTACTTCCCTGCCCGAGACGGTGATCGGGGGATCAGAACTGGATTCCTTACCATTTTGAGCAGGGCCAAAGAATTTTATGGCGCCGAAAAAATCCGCGTGGAGGAAATCGGTCAGAATCTAACACGAATCATTCAAGACAGCCTCAACGTTAAAACCGGCGACCGCTTGCCTTCAGCAGATCTCATGCATCAGGCGATTAAGTATTATAAGCAATCCTTTGATCCGATTTACGGTGGCCTAGCAAGAGCGCCAAAATTTCCGAGCAGTCTCCCTGTTCGACTTCTTCTAAGGTATTACAGACGCACCGGAGATCAAGAAGTCTTACATATGGCCAAATTCACCCTTGAACAATTGGCGGCAGGCGGAATCTATGATCATGTTGGTGGGGGTTTTCACCGTTATTCCACAGACCGGCAATGGCTTGTTCCGCATTTTGAAAAAATGCTCTATGACAATGCCTTATTGATCATGGCCTATGTTGAAGGTTATCAGACGACAGGTGATGAAAATTTCAAAAGGGTTGTCAAAGAGATCCTTAACTATATTGAACGGGATATGACGTCGCCAAATGGGGCATTTTATTCAGCAACAGACGCCGACAGTCTGGATCCAGAGGGTCATCAGGAGGAAGGATACTTTTTTACCTGGTCGCCTGAAGAACTGGAGAAAGCATTAGGCAAAGATCGGGCTGAAATCGTCAAAAGATATTTTGCGGTTGCCCCTCCAGGTAATTTTGCAGGACGACATATTCTACACACACCAAAACCAGCCGCTGAAGTTGCTAAAGCGCTTAAAATTTCTG
>CP070768.1:797840-800922 GCA_020345745.1 Desulfobacterales bacterium | reverse complement strand
GATATGGATGTTAATTTTCTGTAACCGAATTCATCGAGAAATCTGGTTAATACAAAAACCTGATTCCTGATCGTATTTTTTTTTAGAATTGGTTTTGTGATAATTGATAAAATAGTCTACAGCTTGCTGAACTTTCATAATGAGCCTCCTTTTGTTTGTGGGTGAATAAAAAACACGAAATTGCATTGAAAGAAAGTCTATGATACTTGAAAATTAATATCAAATATTACATAAAACCATATAGTTGTCTATCACACGATACAGCACAAGGAGATGAAAAATGAAAAAGCCTGTTTATAAAAACTTATTTAAACCACTGAAACTGGATGGTCTTAGATTGAAAAATCGTATTACAATGGCACCTTTATATCTGGGCTATGCAGCTATGGGAGGCAAGGTGTCACCCCTATTACTTCACTACTACAGAGAGATGGCTAAAAGCGGAGCTGCGATGATTATGGTTGAAAATGCGAGCATTACAACAAATGGTAGCGGATCGCCACGGACCATTAAGTGTGATCATAATCGATACTTAAGCGGCCTTGAAAAACTTGCCAGCACGATAAAGGGAGAAAAGAGCCTTGCTGGTCTTCAAATTAACCATGCAGGACGATTCGCGTATGTCTCGGATCCAGTGGCACCTTCAGCAGTACCAACATTTGAAAGAATACCTCGAGCGCTAACAAAAAAAGAAATTACAACAATTCAGAAGCAGTTTGCAAATGCAGCCTTAAGAGTTAAAAAGGCAGGTTTTGATCTGGCTGAGCTTCATGGAGGAACCGGCTACCTTCTCTCTCAATTTGTATCACCAAGAACCAATAAACGGACCGACACATATGGCGGACCAATTGCGAACCGAATCAAATTCCCCATGGAAGTTTTAAAACGTGTCAAAGATGTTGTAGGAGATTTTCCAGTTGGGTATCGTTTCTTGGTCGATGAATGGCTGCCTGATGGGCTTCACATTAAAGAATCTGCTATTTTAGCTAAAAGCTTGGAGAAAGAGGGTATCGCATATATATCAACAATGGGTGGGACCTATGAATCATTTTTTCTTCCAGAAATCATTAAGAAATCCAAAAAACCAGGATACATGGTTTCTTTAGCTGCTGCTATAAAAAAAGAAGTGTCAGTTCCGATCATTGCTGCAGGACGAATATCAACCCCTGCTCGGGCCGAGTCAATTCTAGCGGATAAAAAAGCAGATCTTATCGGATTGGCTCGTATGCTGTGGGTTGACCCTGAATGGCCAAAGAAGGCACGTAAAGGAGATGACCGATCAATTTTGAAATGTAGTCCCAAATGCGATGCGTGTTTGCAGCTGGTAATGCAAGGTAAACCCGCCTATTGTCCAAAATGGAGTAAAGAAAAACGTGCTGTATATCGTGAGTTGTTTCAATAAAACTTAAAACTATTTATCGTGTATTGAAGACTTTTCTTAACGGATACGGACTCCTTACTTGCTAAAAAGGCCGTAATTTTATTATGGGACACACCACAATCAAATCGAGCTATTCCCGCCTAGTGGATAGATTAAACCGTTATCCAGAGGGTGCTCCTCCTTCGGAGCTCTTATTCAAAATACTGAAAATGCTTTTCAGCGAAAAAGAGGCTGAACTGGTTTCACTTTTGCCTATAAAGCCCTTTACAACAAAAAAAGCAAGCCGCATCTGGCAAATGGACTTGGTTAGCACTCAAAAGGTTCTAGATGAACTGGCTGGACGAGCGATACTAGTTGATTTAGATCAAAATGGGGAGTCCGTATATGCGCTTCCTCCCCCAATGGCGGGCTTTTTTGAATTTTCCTTGATGCGTGTGCGGGATGATGTTGATCAGAAAATACTGAGTGAACTGTTTTATCAGTATTTGAACGTAGAAGAAGATTTTATCCGTGATCTGTTTACTAGGGGCGAAACCCATCTGGGGCGTACTTTTGTCCACGAGCCGACTTTATCCAATGAAAATGCACTGCACGTATTAGATTATGAACGCGCTACATATGTTGTAAAAACTGCTTTTCATAGGGCGATTAGTATGTGTTATTGCCGTCATAAAATGCACCATGTGGGTAAAGCCTGTGATGCGCCAATGGATATATGCATGACATTTAATACAACAGCATCATCACTGATTAAACATGGTTTCGCCCGCTTGGTGGATGTAACAGAGGGTCTGGATCTCTTACAGTTGGCTTATGACAACAATTTGGTCCAGTTCGGTGAAAATGTAAAACAAGAAGTAAATTTTATATGCAACTGCTGCGGGTGTTGTTGCGAAGCTATGATTGCCGCCCGTCGATTTGCTGTTTTTAATCCGATACACACAACCAATTTTATTCCTGAAATCGACAATAAAAATTGCATCGGATGTGGAAAGTGCGTGATTGCCTGTCCAGTTGAGGCAATGGCACTGATCTCTGCTAATCATCCTGATAAACCAAAGATGAAAAAATCAAATCTAAATGAAGACCTCTGTTTGGGATGCGGCCTTTGCGTTAGAGTTTGTATGAACGACAATATTCGTCTTAAATCTCGCCCAACGAGAGTGATTACGCCACTGAATACAACCCACAGGGCTGTTGTTATGGCCATCGAACGTGGTAACTTACAAAACCTGATTTTTGATAATCAGGTACTATGGAGTCACCGAGCTTTGGCTGGAGTTCTGGGTGTTATTTTGAAACTTCCGCCATTCAAGCAAGCCCTTGCCAACCAGCAAGTAAAATCACGCTATCTGGAAACTATGATTATCCACGTACAACGCTAGAATGTAATTATGGCTAAACGGCACAATATATTGTATATGCACCAATCCTAAATTTATTTGCAAAAATTCATGACTACTCCCTCCCTTCACACTTAATAAATCAAAGCTCAAAATATTCTAGGTTTCCGAAAAAAGCCTTATAATTATTTGTCAAATTAGATAGTTTTGTATGAGGCCCTGTGTCTTTAGTTTTAAAGATAATCGCACAAACACAAGATATTGAATTAGATCCAGGTTCCTTCTTTTCATCCTATCGTTTGTATTTCCCACAGACATTGTGATATGTATTCCGTCTATAGCAATGGTGAGTATGTTG
>CP070768.1:794740-797740 GCA_020345745.1 Desulfobacterales bacterium | reverse complement strand
TCCGTAAATGATATTAGATTATTATGGTATATGTAAGTTTCTAGAATCGGCTTCAGGTTGGCCTACTGGTAAGGTATCTGTAATTCAGCCGTGGTTGTGTTTGTGGCAAGATACATGCAATCAACAACCCTTCCTTTTCCATCAAAACATCCCACCTATTAATACTACAATGTAACATCTAACTATCCGAAATATTAAATATTTATCATTTGACATAAAAACTTTCTTATAATATTGGATTCAATATAGATTCTTTTGAAATATGCACTCTATCTCGAATCGGTTTCCATTGTGAAACACTTCTTATTCTGCTGATATCGATATTTCCTCTCTTATTGTTGTTATTTTAGCTCGAGGGAAATCACTTTGCCGGTCCACCCGAGGGCTCAAAAGTATTTTTTTGGAAAGAAAGCTCGTTTCAAATAGCGATATAACTGCTTTACAAGGCAACATTAAATCACTACAAACCACATAAAAAAGGAGGAACAAAAAATGAATCGTCACAAACTAACGTTTTGGAAAATTATGCTACTATCTACAGCCTTTATCCTTTTTATCATTCATCCTGCTTCTGTTGCCGCAAAAGAAATCTCTTTGAAGTTTGGGCATGTGCTTCAGATGGATCACCCGTATCATAAAATGGCGCTTAAATTTAAAGAGGAACTTGAGAAAAGGCAACCAAACGTAAAGGTTAACATTTTTCCTGCAAAGCAGCTAGGCAATGAGCGTGATTTGGTCGAAGGTTTGCAGATAGGCTCCGTCGACATTTCCACGATTACATCAGCTCTTACTGCGGGTTTTGTCCCGGGATTTAAGGTTTTCAGTCTTCCCTTTTTATTCAAAGACGCCAATCACCTCTTTCGTGTCATGGACAGTGAAATTGGAACAAATCTTGTAAAGGGGATGGAAAAAGCGGGGCTAATTAAACTCGGTTATGTTTACGGAGGTTCAAGAGATCTATATTCAAGTGTACCTATTCGTAATCTTGACGAACTAAAAGGTAAAAAAGTCCGAACCATGGAAAACAAAATTTTGGTAAACACTTGGAACAGCCTGGGAGCCATTGCCACACCAATTCCATGGGGAGATGTATATTTAAGCCTTAAACAGGGTGTTGTTGACGGTGGTGAGGGCACCGGAGCAAGCTATCGATCTATGAAATTCTTTGACAGCTCACCGCATTACACTCGGATTAGTTATGTGTTCAGCTGGCATAACTTTATGATGTCCAAGATTACTTGGGATAAACTCCCTAAAGATGTTCAGAAAGATGTAATGGAATCGGCCGCTATTGCCCAGGCATATGAACGGAAACTCTTTGTTGACACCGAAAAGAGCCTTTTCGAAGATCTCAAAACAAATTATGGTGTCAAAATCTATTCCCCGCCCAATTTAGACAAATGGCGAGAGAAGATAAAAAATGTCTATGAAAGCAATGCTGATAAAGTTGGTGGAATGGATCACATCAAAAAAATTCAAGGAATGTAATCTTTTGGGCTCGGCAGAAGGAGCACCCTTCGAAGCAGTCTTCAGCTCCTTCTGCCACAACCATTTAAGGATATTATCTTGACGAAAAAATTCGGGGAAAAAATTCAACAGGTTTTGCTTTATATCGCATGGAGTCTTGCCGGTACATTTCTAATTATCATGACCTTCAGTGTGTTTCTTCAGGTATTCACGCGATATATTTTCCATTTTAGTTATAGCTGGCCTGAAGAACTTGCAAGATTTTCTTTTATCTGGACTTCGCTCACTGGAGCTAGTGTTGCTCTTGAATCAAAAAAACTCCATGACATAGACCTAGTTTTTAACCGCTTTCCGAAGACAATGAGACACTATATATCGGTTTTTTCTCACCTTTTGGTTTGTGCTCTTTTGACGGTTCTCGTCCTTTATGGCTTCAAGTTGACGGTGCTTGTACACCCTCAAATGTCTCCCGCCATGGAAATCCGAATGAGTTATGTTTATTTCGCCGTACCCTTTGCTTCAGGATTAATGTTGGCTTCATATATTTGTGAGACAATTTACCGGATCTCTGAATTAATGGTTTCTACTACCAAAAGGAAGACCGTATGACGCTGCTTCTTTTCGGATCTTTTATTTTTTTTATTATTATTAGGGTGCCCGTGGTATTTGCTCTTGCACTGAGTTGTCTCTCAGTGTTGCTCTGGACAGGTGAAACCACCTTGATGCTCATTGCCCAGAGGACCGCAACCAGCCTTGATTCATTCCCATTGCTGGCAGTTCCATTGTTTATTTTAATGGGCGAAATTCTGAATCGCGGTGGCTGCGGAGAAAAACTGGTTGCCTTTTCTGAAAGACTTGTAGGTGGGGTCACAGGTGGACTTGCCCATGCAAATATCGTTGCAAGTATGTTTTTCGGAGGCATATCCGGCGTTGCCACGGCAGATACAGCAGCCATCGGATCTGTTCTCATACCAACCATGATGAAAGCAGGTTACGATCCGAAATTTTCAACCGTCGTTACTGTCACTTCCTCCATCATTGGCATTATTGTCCCACCGAGTATCGATATGATTCTTTATGGCTGGATCTCAGGCACTTCCATTGTAGAGCTGTTTGCCGCTGGTATTATACCAGGTATACTGGTGGGGTTTTCATTGATGGCGCTTTCCCATTGGATCTCTTTTAAAAGAGGATACAGAAGCAAAGAAAAATTTTCTTTTCCAAAACTCTCAAAAGCCTTTGTTGTGGCTTTTCCCGCATTGATAATGCCAATATTAATTGTTGGTGGGATGTTCACCGGAATCTTTACGGCAACTGAAGGGGCCTCGGTTGCTGTAGTCTATGGAATCATTATAGCCATACTTTTTTACCGAGGGCTGCGATTTCGAGATATTCCAAGCTTGATTTTAAAAGTCTGTACAACTGTAGGAAGCATAATGTTATTAATTGCTTTCTTTAAAACATTAGGAAGGATACTTACGGCGGAACGCATACCCCAAGCCAACTCTGAATTTTTTTAGAGCAAAGTGCATT
>CP070768.1:774796-794640 GCA_020345745.1 Desulfobacterales bacterium | reverse complement strand
CTGGAGCAACCCCAAGCGGTTTTGCCACTGAACCGGAACTTTCCCCAAAACATCGGGCAGGTCTTTTTCTGTGACAGCAACAAGAACACATAAAGGTTCCGGAAAGCGATTCGCTGCTTCGGAAATGTCCATGTCTCGCGTTACCGGATAAACCGGGTACCCCGATCGGAGAAATCCTTTCGCAAAAACACCGCCCAACTCTCCAATACCGATAATGACGACGGTTTGGTTCATTCCATTTCCTATTGCAAAATTCCGATCACAGCTCTCATGAAAGCCGGAAGATCATCCGGTGTTCTGCTGGTCACCAGCTTGCCGTCAACAACCACCTCTTGGTCCACCCATTTTGCACCGGCGTTTATCATATCGTCCTTGATGGCAAAAAAAGAGGTTGTATTCCGTCCGGAAAGTATTCCGGCAGATGCCAGCATCCATCCCGCGTGGCAGATGGCGGCGACAAGTTTATCGGCATGATACAGCTCTTTCACGATATTGACCATGGCAGGATACCGGCGCATCATATCCGGTGCATACCCGCCAGGAATAACGACCCCGTCGACGTCTTCTATAGACACCTGATCAGCCGTGGTATCAGCCGTGGCCTGGGTGCCTGGTTTACCGTTATAAATTTCAGCGCTTCCGGAGCCAACGACGGTAACCTCCGCGCCTTCTTCTTTCAACCGGT
This sequence comes from Desulfobacterales bacterium, assembly GCA_020345745.1. Taxonomy (GTDB): domain Bacteria; phylum Desulfobacterota; class Desulfobacteria; order Desulfobacterales; family UBA11574. The sequence goes on along the minus strand of CP070768.1, from coordinate 793,955 downwards.
AATATGGATACCAAAATTCAAAAACATTGAACATTTCTTCTATTAAAATAATAACTTTTTTCCCTTTAAGTAACATCATTTCCTCCATAAACAGTGCTTAACGCAAATTACATTCTGTCGAAATATTTTTAAACGGCTTTATACCTAAAATCTACAATTGCGGATTTTCCTGCAGATGCAAGGCGCAGGGTGTGAAGTTGTCGTATGCCTACCGCAAACACCCTGCAACACAGCAGGTGCGGTAAATGGGGTAATTGCAGATTTTAGATTAGATGTGTTTCTCAAGTACCGGCCTGATATCTTTCGGGCTTAACTTAACCGGAATCCTTCCTCTCAGTAGGGTTTCTTCATATGTGGCCCTTTCCACCTGGTAAAAAATACCGATGGGAATCCGTTCGCCCTCCCTATACGCCCATTCTCCGGCTTTGGCCAAAGCAGCGGTTCTGTCAGACGCATCATGCTCCTGACCAGTAAACTCATATACTCTTTCTCGATAAAAGTTGTAGGTATCATAAAAAGTATAACAGGGCTGGAGAACATCGATAAAAGAAAATCCCTTGTGGTCGATGGCCGCACGGATCAGGTCTTGCAACTGTTTAATTTTACCCGAAAAACCCCTGGCAACAAACGTTGCCCCCGAAGCAATCATCAGCTCGATGGGATTCAACGGCTCCTCCGGACTTCCCATCGGCGTTGATCGACCTTTAAAGCCGGTCGGACTGGTCGGCGTAAACTGTCCGGTGGTGAGACCATAAACCCTGTTATTGTGTATAATATAAGTGAGATCAATATTCCTTTTGGCGCTGAAAATGAGATGCTCCACACCCTCACCATAGGCGTCTCCATCTCCAGAATGGCCGATCACCGTTAAGTCTGGATTGGCCAGCTTGATTCCTGTCATGGCGGGTGGAACGCGGCCATGAATAGAATAGAAGGTGTTCACATCAACATAGTCTACAATTTTAGCATGACATCCTATCCCCGAAACCATGGCGACGCGATGCAGGTCAAATCCTTCGTTGCTAAGATTTGCCAACACCTTTCTTATGGACGTTAATATGCTAAAATTGCCACATCCGGGACACCATGTGTTTACCGCATAGGTTTCTATTTTTTTCGGAGTGGTCACGAGATAACCTCCTTTACTTTATCTAACAATCCGTCGACGGTAAAAGGACGCGCATCATATCGCAGAATCATATGATCGATGCCGAAACCATGGCCCGAAAGCAGTTTAGCCAACTGTCCGGTTGCATTCACTTCAATCCCGATAATCATATCAGCATCTGACAAGGCTTGCCTTAACGGATCTATGGGCAACGGCTTCAGTACAAGCGGCTGAACCACTTTAAGGCCCAATTGTTCGGCCACCTCAATACACGCCCCTTTTGTAGAACCCCAGCAAAGAAGAACGGTCTTTGACTCCCTATTTCCATAAATTTTCACCTGTTCATTTTTGGCTAGTTCGTCAATTAAACCCTCTTTTTTACGCAACCGTTTTTCTTGCATCCTGGCGATTTGATCAGGATCTTCGGTGGTGATGCCATACTCATCATGCTCGTACGATGTTACCTTTACGGTAGCCGCCGGATCCCCCGGAAACGCAAGCGGGGAGATACCGTCTTGAGTGTCCAAGTACCGCTTATATTTTCCTTGGCCATCCCAGATCAGTGGTGGTTCCGGTTTGATTTTATCCGGATCCGCAGCAAAACTGAAAATGCTCTCGCTTAAGTGTTTGTCGGAAAGCACAAATGTCGGAATATGGAATTTCCAGGCCAAATTCATGGCCAGACCTGTCAGATAAAAGGCCTCTTCAGCATCCCCAGGTGCTAGCACCACTTTTAAGAACTCACCATGGCCAGCGTGGACGACAAATGAAAGGTCACCTTGCATGGTATACGTCGGAACGCCTGTACTGGGACCGGGTCTCTGGCATTCTATGAAAACAACCGGAAATTCTCCCTGTCCGGCTAAACTCAACGCCTCGGTCATCAGTGCAAATCCCCCACCTGAAGTGCCAACCATGGATCTAGCCCCGGCATAAGCAGCGCCTAAAGCCATGAGAGCAACTGCGATTTCGCTTTCCGGGTGTACGGTCACCACCCCCAGGTCGTCCTCATGAGCGGCTAAGTAGTGCAGAATGGCAGATGCCGGGGTCATCGGATAGGCAATATACATGTTAAGTCCTGCCCGGACCGCCCCCAAAGCAATGGCTTCGTTACCTGATACCAGTGGCAGGCTTTTTTGATCCAGTTTTTCAATGACAAATCTCGATGTTCCGACCTTTTCATATGCCAGCTGTGCGATGTTAAGATTTAGCGCAACCTGCTTTTCTATGGTATCTTTCATGACCCTTTCCACAACCGGCCACTCGATCCCCAAAACTTTGGCCAATGCCCCAATAGCGGCCGTATTTCTCATAATCGGCAGTCCATCCAGCTGCTTGACAATCTGCATAAAGTCAATGCCAACACCTTCTGTATCTACTGCTTTAGAATCGTACAGAATCATCCCTTCGGCGTTAAGGCGGCTTTTGTGTTTTTCCGCTGTGTCCTTGTTTAACGCCACGATGATATCAACACTGTCTTTATGGGCGATGATTCGCTTCTCAGATGCCCTGATGATGGAAAAATTATGTCCACCACGTATAAGCGATGGATAATCATCGTAGAAAAAAATTCGATACCCTATTCGATTCAGCAGGGTGGATACGGTTTGCCCCGCCTGCCGGATACCATCTCCCGCTTTTCCACCTATAAGAATTGATATCTCTTTCAACGTAAACCTCCATGGGTCATGGTTGACATGTCGTACTATTTTTATGTTGGCAAATCTTCCATAACCAATTCATGTGTTATATCGATACAGCCGATGACGCTTTGAGCGCCCGGGCATAAAGAAAGATATGTGCCCAGGGCTTCGTTTGCCTCATCTCTTTTTTCTTCCGGCACTTTAAGATTGTAATGCACGTGAATACGCGTAATTTTCAAAACACCCTCTACATCTTCAATATCACCGGTTATGGTAGCCTTGAACAAATCTTTGAATGTTTTGATCTTTTTTCCGGCCAGCACCGCGGCCAGTGTTCCCATCATTCACCCGCCTACAGCACCCACAATGTGATCCAAAGTTGCCGCATGCTCCTTTTCAGGATCAACTTTGTAAAAGTCTTTGATGCCACCGTGAACACCATAGAAAACCGGTTCGGCAAAGCCCTTGATTTGCGCTATACGGGTCGGTCCTTTATCTCTGGTAATGGTTATATGTGATGTGTGAACGATATTGCCCATTCTGCACCTCCTCCAGTGAAACCTTTTGAAAACGCTCTCTTTTATTCAATCTCGGCGTCAGGCTCGAAAGTTAATCCGTGAAAAACTAAATGTATGTCTGTGGTTAATTCGCCAAAGTTCGGTGGTGACTTAAAATTCTCACGTTGACTCGGGGCCTCCATGCCCCTCGCCCTGACGGGCAGCTTGTCAGCTGTCCAATTCCGCTGTCCTGCGGAATTGCCCTTGACCTTGAGTCCTGCTTTAGCCGGAAACATTTTTCATAGGTCTTACAGTCTTTATATTCATCCTAAGAATTTGAAATAGCCTATTCATTTAATTACAAGCCATCGCAAAAATACATTTGATTATTAATTCGTTTCCAATTCATAAATGAGGGATTTTTTCGATGGGCAAGGCCGCATAGGGGTTTTCGCCCAAGGCTTACTAATGTTACATTGAAGGCGAAAACCCGCGGAGAATGCCTCGCATCGGACAAATAGCCATTAATGGATGGAAGCTAATTAGGGTTTTGTGTCCAGTATGGGTTAATTAAGTCCTCAAAAATAGTTAATGCTGCCTCAGAACCATGTCCGGCAGCTGTAACGATTTGCTTGTATCCACCTGACACATCTCCGGCTGTATAAATACCCGGAATATTGGTTCTGTACTGGTCGTGCTTGATGTAACCTTCTTCTGTCAGCTCAATTCCGACTTGCTGAGCCAATTCACCGATGGGTCATAGCCGATGGCAATAAACACAGCATTTACAGCAAGGGCTGACATTTCATCGGTCTGATTATTGAAGAGTAAGACTTCTTCTACCCTCTGTTCTCCTCTTATTTCTTTAACTTCGGTATTGAAAAGAATCGGTATGTTGTTTTGGATAAGATTCTTAACGAGAAAATCTTGTGTCTTTAAGGTATCCCTCCGATGCACGATGGTTACATCAACACCGATATTGTGCATATGGAGGGCTTCCGTAGCAGCACTATTGCCGCCCCCGACGACGATGGCCTTTCGGCCTTTGAATAGGGGGCCATCACAAATGCTGCAATAGCTGACGCCATGTCCTGAGAGTCGTGATTCTCCCGGAACCTTTAGCGCTCTGTGCATCGCACCGGTTGCCAGAAGCACTGCCTTAGTTCGGAATTTGCGTCTGCTTGTATGAACGGTTATCGGCTCTCCTGGACGAATTTCCACAACCTCTTCGCCAGGAAAAATCTGTATATATTCAAGTGCATGAGTAACCATGATATCGACCAGTGTTTTCCCACCGACCTGTTTAAGACCTGGATAATTTTCTACCACAGGAGTGGTAGCGACTTGACCGCCGAGTACGCCTTTTTCAACCACAACGGATTTGAGCCCGCTGCGTTCCGCATATATTCCAGCACTTAATCCGGCAGGACCTCCGCCCACGATGACCAGATCTGTTTCGACTTCCTCCTCATCGCTTTCAGGAATAAACACCGTTTGCTCTTCCATTTTTTCCAACGAAACCATGAAGAGTTCTTCTGGTTGGGCGCCCTGGGCGATAAGAATATCGTCCGAAAATGTTTGGGGTACCGAATGGGCTGAATATTGGTCGGCCAGCTCCGGATTGGCCTGAATGTCTATGATTTCCAGCGAAATCAAGTCGGGTTTTTCAACAGCAACCTTCAGCGCGTTCAATGCCTGTTGCGGACAGTAAGGGCATGTTGCACTCACAAACACCTTGATATTTCTCGGCGTATCAATTCTCTTGATCACTTGAGAAGACGATTCACTCAGATGGCTGTCTTGGGTTCCGATAAGGACCAGCGCTTCAAGGAAGATGCGTCCTTCTTCTCCCAAGGGAGCGCCCAGCCACCGGATATTATAACGGTCCGGATCAAATACCAGGGTCGGTGAATATTGCACATTTAAATTATTTGCAAACTCATGATCAAAGCCAAACTCGCGTAAAACGATTTTATCGGTCAGCTGGCGAAAAAAGCGCAGGGCTTGCCTGGCGGCATCGCTAAAAACATCGTTAACGCCGGGTTGAGCAAACAAAAAAATAGGAATTTCATGGATAATCCCGCCGAGCAATTGGGAAATCTCCCTTTGAACCTGCTGTATCTGAGCTTCATCAATCTGATCCATAAATTTTTCTCCTAATATCAATTGAGTGTTGCTTTTTTCAATTAATCTTTAAAGACAAGCTTTCCTCCAATAAAACCTGCAGCGCCGGCTGCCGCAAGCATAACAACATTTATAAAAAGAAACATCCCTTTTCGATATAACGGTTCAGCTGCCAATTTGGGATCTATCAAAAACCACACGACGAGGATGATAGCGGTTAAAGTGACAATGCCAGCACATATCATTTTAATTATAAACCGATTTGTCAACTCGCCGCCGTATTTTTTTTGCCATTCAAGGTATCCGGAAAAGAGGACTAAAGGCATGGTAACAACGACGAATACAAGATTATAAAATGCCGCTTGGCTCAAACCGCTGATATTAAATATAGCTGCCAAAACGATAAACAAAACAGAAGCCGGCAGCACGCCGTTGGGGATGTGAACCGAGATGGGATGTACATGATGTTTCACCATAAGATCAAAGAGCCGATCAAATGTTGAAACAAACACTGATGCTTCCGACTTTGATGCTAACTCTTTCTCTTCAATAGTTTGCTGATCGGCTATTTCTTCACCTGCTTCTGCAGAATCGAGCTCAACGAATTTGCTTTTATCGGCTCCGCACACCGGGCATATTTCTGGTGGCTCATCACCTTCATGAATATAACCGCACACGGTACACTTCCACTTCTTCATCCTGATTCCTTTCGCATTAACCCTTTTAAAATGTCATTTTATCTTTCTTCCATAGGTACGAACTCACACAGATCCGGACCGCAATAATCGCCAATATATTGGGAGTCCGGGCGATAGAGCACGGGCTTTGGCGCTGCGCCCCCAAACTGTTCCTCGATAACATGGGCAGTCCAACCGGCAATTCTGGAAATCGCAAATATCGGTGTAAACAAATCTGTTGGGATTCCCATATAATAGTAGAGTGAGGCGCTGTAGAAATCAACATTCACGTAAATATCTCTGCCTTTTTTTCGTCTAAACGCTTCCTTGGCCGTTAGTTCGAGCCGCTTTGACATCTCATACCATCGGGTATCGCCCAATCGTTCTCCCATGACCTTAGACATGGGAGCGAGAATATGGGCGCGCGGATCATCGGTACTATAAACCGCGTGTCCTAGCCCCATTATTATTCCTCCGGTTTCGAGCAGGTGGTTTACATATTCCTCAACCTTTTCCACCGAACCGATATCCATCAACATCTCCATGACTCGTGTATTTGCACCGCCATGCAACTCCCCCGACAATGAACCGACACCTGCTGCGACAGCCGAGTAGATATGTGCCCTTGTCGATGCGACCTCTCTGGCTGCAAAAGTCGAAGCATTAAAAGAGTGTTCGGCGTGAAGAACCATGCAGACATCAAAAAAACCGGCCAGCTCATCATCAGGGACCGTTCCGCTGAGCATATAGAGAAAGTTGGCAGAATGACCAAGATCGGGATCGGGTTCAACCGGCTTTTTATTATTTCGTATTCGTTCCCATGCTGCTACGATTATTGGAAACTTGGCGATAAGCTTGATGGCCATACGATTTACCGCTTCCAAGGATAGTTCTTTTGCATCAGGATCATGATTGGCCAGCATCGCCGTACCTGCTTGAAGAATATCCATGGGCAAAGCATCTTTCGGGCGGCTCTCCAGTGATGCAATTAGCTCGGGCGGTACCTGCCTTTCTGCAACCAGCAATGCGTTAAAACGGTCCAGTTCATCTTGGCTGGGCAATTTCTCATACAAAATAAGATAGGCAGCCTCTTCAAATGAAATTTTTCCTGCGAGTTCTTTGATGAGATACCCCCGGTAAACGAGTTTTCCGGCATTACCATCCACATCGCTGATTTTAGTGGATGCCACCTTAAAACCCCGGAGGCCGGTATTTAAAATTGGTTTGCATTCTTCCATTGGTCACCTCCGTTTTTAATCATTATTGTTTTATATGGGCATAAATATTCTTAAAGTATAATACTTATCAAGTTTCGTGCCAGATTTTGAAACAGAAAAAATCATAACCCAAATAAAATAGAACAGACCCCATTTCATAATATTGTATTTATTTCAGGGTATTATAAATATATTTTGCTGTATTTTTTCTTTTTTGCCAGCATTTGCCCTAAAAAAAAGCATGTTATTTGAATATAAAACGTCTCATATTTCATGCTTGATACACATATGTATCAGAAACATGAGGATGAAAGGGGTATTGATTTATGGCCGGACTGAGGGATCAATTTTACAGGATGTTATTTTCCGGGATCTTTTTTCGAGCATTTGGGGCATAATCCGATAAATTCCAAATTGTGCCCGACGATTTCGAATACCGTGGTATCGTAGAGCTCGTCTTCCAACTGATTCAGCGGTGCAACAGGGGTGTCTTCTACCCGATTACACCGTATACAGCGAACATGATAATGTTTGTTGGTGTCCCAATCAAAACGTTTTAGGGATCCACTGAGTTCGAGCTTTTGAATTTCTCCCAGCTCAGACAAAACATCGAGATTCCTGTAAACCGTACCGAGGCTGATCCGTGGCAGACGATGACGCACCACTTCATAAATTTCATCGGCACTGGGGTGGGTATCTAACTTCCGCAACTCTTCCAGAATAACCTTGCGCTGAGTGGTCATCCTAAGATTTTTTTCTTTTAACAATGCTATCTCCTGTCAAGCTACGATCAGTCTCGATTCGTCAACTATTTCCCTAAGCTGAAAAAGTGTTGATGTCAAGACTGAATCGACAGGTAAGACGGTTATACAGAATATATAATCTTGTTTGCTTCTCCCCTTTATGGCTCAACTTGAGATGTGACATTTTTATTATTGCAACGAATAGTCTGGCTATTGACAATAAGTTGCGGTATGATAATTGTTTGAAATTCAATGTGGCAGACACGCCAGGAAACTATAAAACGTTAGTGTTGGTGTCATATGTTCAGGCTTCGGGCTTTTTCTTCCGCCTTACCAATGATAATTTTCCCGGATTTTTCACGAACCTGATGCGGTCATTTGCAAGGCACGCAGAAGCGCGGCCGCAGTTTTCTACTGTCCCGCCATGGCGGGAATAAGCAGCGAATGAGTGCATCAGACAGCGTCCAGAGGGTGAAAATATTTCAGCTTAAATAGAAAAAGCTCAGGGTACAAAGGATAACAGTGTAGTTGACGCTATTAATAGTTTGGACCCAATAACAGTATTATATAAAAAAGTTTGCTGAAAAATTTTCATTAAATACCAGGATAGCAGTGTGACCCCATATCTATGATTTCAGTCCTCGTTAAAAAAGGCCATGAACTGCATGTTGCAGGAAAACCGTCGCAAGAAATTGAAACCTTAAAGAAACCGGATTCGGTTGCTCTATTGCCGGAAAAGATCCCTTTTATTAAACCCCGGTTAAAGATTAAGGTCGGTGACAGAGTTAAAATAGGGTCAACCGTCTTTGAAGACAAACGCAATCCAGACATAAAATTTGTTTCACCCGGCGGAGGTGAAATAACCGACATTCATTTTGGTCCCCGCAGGATCATTAAAAAAATTGTCGTCAAACTCGACCGTGAAGAAGCGTTTGAGGACTTTTCTGCTTTAGACGAAACAGAGATCGAAATTGTTGAAAAATTTGAATTGATTAAGGCCATCATGTCTGCTGGCCTGTGGCCATTGTTTCGGCAACTTCCCTTCCGTAATATTGCAGATCCAAATGTTACGCCACCTGCAATCATCGTCAGTCTCAATTCCATTGAACCTTTTCAACCATCACCTGCTGTCTATCTAACAGAAAAAGCCCAATTATTCGATTTCGGTATAACCATTTTAAAACGTTTGTCCGATACCGTCATCGTCAGCTCGTCTGCTAAGCATTTTGCTGATCTGGACACCCTTAGCGGCTATGTGACTCATCTTTGTAAAGGGCCTTATCCGGCGGATGATCCAGGTGTTCTTGTATATCATACTAAAACAGATCCGGCTCAAAATACATCCTGGTTTATTGACGGCCAGGACGTGCTGCTGCTGGCCAGCTTCCTAAAAACCGGAAAATACCCCATTGAGAGAACGATATCGGTAGGCGGTGTTTTAGCTCCGGAAAAAAAACACTTCCGAACCCGAGCGGGAGTCCCTTTGCGCCATCTGACCCAACGGCATCCAATTGATGAAAAAACCGTTAGATATATTGTTGGAGGGATCTTAAGCGGATATGCTGACACTGGGGATTCCTATGCGGGATTCTACGAAACCTCATTGTTAATGATTCCGAGGGGGGCAGAAAAAGAATTTTTTGGGTTCATCAGACCGGGATTTAATAAACCGAGCCGATCTCGAGCATTTTTATCTTATTTTAATCCATCCGACCTCCCTATGGACGCTACCTATCATGGGGAGGAGCGGGCCTGTATAAACTGTGGGTATTGCACAGATGTATGTCCTGTAGATATTTTGCCGCAATTCACCTACAAGAGTATTTTGGCTGACGAAATCGAAGAAGCACTAGCGCATGGCCTGTTGGACTGTGTGGAGTGCGGATTGTGTAGCTATGTTTGTCCATCCAAAATAGAATTGTTTGATGTTTTGAAAACCACAAAAATGGCCTACTACTTGGAACAGTTGTGACCATGAAGCTATTAGGAAAGTTTTTCGATACCCAACGAAAGCAATTTTCCGAAGGTGGAAAATTAGCAGCACTCTATCCCTTTTTCGAGGCGCTAGAAACCCTCTTTTTTATACCGGGAACCGTAACCCAAAAAGGACCCCATATTCGCGACAATTTAGATCTGAAACGCTTGATGAGTTTTGTCATCTTGTCCCTTTTACCACCGCTTTTATTCGGCATATACAATACCGGATACCAGTCCAACTTGGCATCCGGGCTGACTCCTAAGTTTGCCGACGCATTTATTAAAGGACTTACGATTGTATTGCCGGTTATATTGGTTTCCTATGGTGTCGGACTTTTTTGGGAAATACTGTTTGCTTCAATTCGCAAACATTACATCAGTGAAGGTTTTCTGGTTACCGGCCTATTATTTCCGCTTACCCTTCCCCCAACGATTCCTTTATGGCAGGTGGCTATGGGTATATCTTTCGGGGTGGTCATTGGAAAAGAAGTCTTTGGCGGAACCGGAAGAAACTTTTTAAACCCTGCTTTAACAGGGCGAGCATTTCTCTTTTTTGCTTATCCTGCAAATATGACCGGTGAAACGGTCTGGACGTTTGTCAGTGGAATGAAGACCGCATCTGTTGATGTCGTCAGCGGAGCAACACCCCTTGCCATTGCCGGTATAAAAGGGGCTTCTGATCTCGTAGAATCTTCCTTGGCCGAGGCTGGATTTACCTATCTGAAGCTGTTTTGGGGAAATTATCCGGGCACTATTGGTGGAACATCCACCTTGATGTGTCTGATCGGCGCTATATTTTTGATCGTTACCGGTATCGCCAGTTATAGGATTATGCTGGGCGGTGTTTTGGGTGTATTGGCTGTTGCGTATCCCGGATATGTTTTGAGTCTATTTAAAGGGAATCCAGCCGCACCGATGCTGTCGCTCCATCCGTTTTATCACTTGGTGCTGGGAGGTTTTGCATTTGGCATAACCTATATGGCTACGGATCCGGTTTCAGCCCCTGGAATGAATACGGCAAAATGGATATATGGATTTGCCATCGGGGCTTTGACGGTTTTGATGCGAATATTCAATCCGGCATTTCCCGAAGGAATTATGCTGGTCATTTTATTTATGAACCTGTTTTCTCCCTTGCTGGATCACTATGAAATACAAGCCCGTTTAAAGAAAAGGGTGCCGAATGTTTAGTACGGTTAAATCGATCCTGTTTGTCACCATGCTTAGCATTGTGTGCAGCAGCCTGTTGACCCTGGCTGCTACAGGATTAAAAGATTATCAACTGAGGAATGTGGCCATTGATAAAAAGATAAATATTTTAAAGTCTGTTCGGGTCGTTGATGATGGTTATGCACTTACACCTGTCATCATTGAAAAATTGTATGATGAGAATATCAGACAGGCATGGATCAATGTAGATGGGAAGATCATTACCGAACAACTGAAAAGCGAGCATGACCTTCCCATCTACTTGTATGTAAAAGAGCATGAGATTTTATCCTATATCATACCGGTCGATTCAAACGGGCTATGGGGAAGAATCTTAGGGTATCTGGCCATAAAAAGTGACGGAAAGACAATATCCGGGTTTACGGTCTACAGTCACTCGGAGACACCCGGATTAGGAGGAGAAATCGAAACAAGTTGGTTTCAAAATAATTTTTTAGGTAAAGAAATCCTCGACGAAAAAGGAAACTTCGTCGCCGTTACCATTGCCAAAGGATCGGTAGAAAAGAGAATTCCAAAGCACCGCCAAAAGAATTTTGTTGACGGAATCAGTGGTGCAACAATGACCGGAAGGTTTCTTTCTGATGGACTAACACAGGCCCTTATCGAGTATGAAGTGTTTTCTAAAAGATTCAGAAACCAAGAAATAACAACATTGAAAGACTTTTGAAGGACACAGACAAATAATGAAAATAACCCGAACCAAAGCTTTTCGCGTATTTTTTACGCCGATTTGGGAAAGTAACCCTGTTTCCGGGCAAATCTTGGGCATATGCAGTGCGTTGGCTGTCACCGTGCAACTCAAAACAGCCATTGTTATGAGCCTTGCACTCACCTTTGTTCTGGCTTTTTCAAATTTTTCCATCTCGTTGATGAGAAATTATATTCCTAGAAATATTCGAATTATTATCGAACTGACGGTCATCGCTACGCTGGTTATTTTTGCAGATCAGGTCCTGCGGGCCTTTTTGTACAATATCAGCAAACAATTGTCGATTTTCGTTGGTTTAATCATTACCAACTGTATCATTCTGGGACGAGCTGAAACCTACGCCCTCGGCAATCCGCCGTTTCTTTCCTTGTTGGACGGTTTAGGTAACGGATTAGGCTATAGTCAAATTCTGATTACCGTGGCCATTTTGAGAGAACTTTTTGGTGCTGGAAAACTGCTCGGTTATCAAGTCATACCAGCTTCTTTATACGCCGCCGGCTACGAAAATATGGGATTTATGGTGTTGGCACCCGGAGCCTTTATTGCTATCGGGCTCATCGTATGGCTGCAAAAAACCGTTGCAAAAGAAGAAAACGATGGAAAACCTCATTAGCATTTTTCTAAATTCCTTATTTGTGGGCAACATCCTTTTGGCCTATTTTTTAGGAATGTGCTCCTTTTTGGCCATTTCCAAAAACCTGGACACGGCAACTGGTCTTGGGTTTGCCGTAACATTCGTTCTTGCTATTACCACACCGGCCAACTGGCTGGTGTATCATTATCTGTTGGCACCAGGCGCCTTGTCTTGGGCAGGCCTGCCGACAATCGATCTTAGTTTTCTTAAATTCATTACCTTTATAGCGGTGATCGCGGCTATTGTTCAGGCTTTGGAAATGATCATCGACAGGTATTCACCGCCTTTGTATACCGCTTTGGGCGTTTTTCTGCCGCTGATTGCTGTCAACTGTGCGATTTTGGGTGTATCATTGTTCATGGTGGAACGGGAATATAGCTTTGTTGAGTCCGTCATCTTCGGTGCAAGTTCGGGAATCGGCTGGACGCTGGCGATTGTTACCATGGCAGGAATACGGCAAAAACTAAGATATGCCAGAGTCCCTAAAGGGCTTGAAGGGTTTGGCATCAGTATGATTATTGCCGGCCTTATGGCCATGTCATTCATGCTGTTTTCAGGTATAACATTATAACTATGATCTACATCATCAGCACAACAGTATTTACCCTGGTTATTTTCATCCTCATAGGACTGCTTCTTTTGGTTGAAGCCAAGGTCGTAAAAAAAGATGATTGTGTGATTGTAATCAATGACGATGAGGATAATAGCTTCAAGGTTTCAGGCGGCAGAACACTATTGTCCGTGCTCATGGAAAATAACATATTTTTGCCCTCTGCCTGCGGTGGAGGTGGATCCTGCGGCACTTGCAAATGTGTGGTTGAGAAGGGTGGGCGAGGGCTTCTACCCACAGAGCTCGGACACCTAACCCGAAGAGAAAAAAAGGGAAATGTCCGTCTGTCATGTCAGTTAAAGGTCAAGGAAGACATGAAAATCCGAATACCTGAAGCGATTTTCAATGTTAAAAAGTATAGGGCCACGGTGGTTTCAAATGAAAACGTTGCAACCTTTATCAAAGAACTTGTCTTAAAACTCGATCCCGGTGAAGATTTGGAATTTCAAGCAGGCGCCTTTATCCAGATCGATATTCCGGAATACGAGCTTGACTTTTCAGAATTCAGAAAAAGAGTAAACGAAAGATTTAGACCGGAATGGGATGCGTTTGATCTGTGGGGACTTCACGCCGAAACGGAAGAACCCATTTTTAGAGCCTATTCGCTTGCAAATCCGCCCAGTGAAAAAAACGAATTGCGGTTTACCATTCGCATCGCCACTCCCCCTCATGGTGTTTCGGGAGCACCGCCTGGGGTCGGATCTTCATTTATTTTCAACCTACAACCGGGAGAACGGGTGACCTTAAGCGGTCCCTACGGAGAATTTTTTGTCAAACAGACCGATAAAGAGATGTGTTTTGTGGGTGGCGGAGCGGGAATGGCGCCATTGAGAAGTCACATTTTTCACCAACTCGATACCTTGAACACAAAAAGAAAAATCACATTCTGGTATGGTGCTAGATCGAAGCTGGAACTCTTTTTTGCAGAAGAATTCAGGGCTCTGGAAAGAAAATACCATAATTTCTCATTTTATGTCGCCCTTTCCCAACTAAAAGAAGAGGAAGATTGGGATGGTATGACCGGTTATATCCATCAATGTCTGTTTGACCATTATCTCAATAAACACGAAGACCCCACAGAGGTTGAGTATTATCTTTGCGGTCCTCCCCTGATGATTGATGCCCTTGAAGATATGCTCGACAATTTAGGTGTGGAGCCTGAGATGATTGCCTACGACAAGTTCTAACAAGCTTCGCACCCCTGTCCGATAACAAAGCTCGTTAGCGTTCAGGGAGTATCCACATTCGTTTCACTAAGGCTGGTTGCAATCTACCCAACAATTTCTTAATAAACAAGGGTTATCCTAATCTGCACGGGCTCCAGGCTTTTTCTTCCAGTCGATATCAATCTTGTCTTAGTCGCGTGACCCAATATTTTATGATTTGAACCTTTTTTATGCAATCCTCAACCAATGTTTTATGAAATCATAATATTGGGTCACTGGGTGACGACAAATAAAACGAAAAAGATATCTCCTTGCATAAAAAACCCGGAGCCCTCTCGCCCATTACCTTTGAGGGGTTGCCGCTCCATTGCTAAAGTAACGAAAGAGACCTTTGAAAAACATTCAATTTTGTTCTAGATCAAGAAAGGCGAAAATTTTAACCACAGGCATACATTGAGTATTCCGCGGATTAATCCGCCACCGAACTTTGGCGGATTAAAATTTGAGCCTGACACAGAGATTGAACCAAAGAGGGTGTTTTCAAAGGTCTCAGAGCGGGTTGACTAAGGAAACATTTTTTCAGGTGGGCGCCTTTCAGGAACATAAACGTGCGGTATTTTATCTTCGTTCCACTCCTTTGAAACGTAGAGGTTACAGTAGCAGCTGCCAAATTCTTCGACATCTGGAGTCCTGTATATACAAGGACAGATAATATCCTTATCCCAGTCTCTATCATCTGCTGCAAGTCGGCAAGGGCAGGCCATATAGCCGTATCGTTCTTTGTTGACTATCAGAGCCTCGAGCAATTCAAAAACACGTACCTTGTCTTTACTAAAATAATAGCCTTTAGGCTCCTGAACTTTTTTTAGCATATGGTAAAGCTTTTCGGTTTCCATTACAATCCCAGGGCCTCCTTAATCTCTTTTTCCCTATACCCGACGACAACTTTATCACCGATGATTATTGTGGGAAATGAGCATTTTGGGTTGAATTTCTTCACATCTTCCAAGATCGCTTTCCGTTCCTCACCCCCCAATAGATCAACATCCACAACGTCATACATAATGGTGCAATCATCCAAAAATTTCTTGGTCGATTTACAATGGCTGCAAGTACTCAACGCATAAATTTTGACCAATCTGTCAGACATGGCCGTATCCTTTCAAATTAAATTTTCGATATCTTTGGAAAACGTTTTATTTGTCCCATTCAACATTTTTCATGCAGCTGTTAGCTAAAACATAATTCATGTCATTTTACAAGGATTTCGTCAAAGGCGCTTATCCAGCCCTGTGTCTTTTCTAAGATATTTAGTAAAAGGGGACGTTTTTCAGAGGTCTTTTTTATCTCAATTCAGCATTTCAATCAATGCATCAGGATCAAATACCGGCATTGTACAGGTATGATCAATGCAAACATGGGCGGACGCCTTTCCATCCGTTTCCTTTATAGCCGCGATAAATGGAAGATACTCGGCCAATTGGCTTCGGTTAGATTCATTTTCTACCAGCAAAATCATTTTGCCGAGAATCGATTTCGAACGTGCTGCCTTTAACAACGACTGCGTATCCTTTTTATCCTTTTTCCCTGCGATGATGACATCGATCGGCTTCACCTGAGAATAAACATATGCAATCAACATTTGAGGCGCTGATTCCGGGTGTGCATTTATTCGTGATAGAACATGGGCTAAGGTCTTTTCAGCATTGATTGCATATTCTTTTACATGCGTTAAACGAGATAAACGCAACAGATTTAAGACCGAAACCGAATTGTCCGAAGGTAGCGCACTGTCTAAATCCTCCTTGACCCGCATTATCAAGTGTTTGTCATGATCCTTGCTTGTCATGAAGAATCCACCATGGGTTGCATCGTAAAACAAATCGATCTGCCTGTCTGCCAATACCACGGCCCATTCAAGCCAAGATGGATCAAAATCTGCTTCATATAAATCGATAAGACCTTGGATTAAAAAAGCATAATCACTGGCCACACCGGATATTTTTCTTTCACCTTGGCGCCACCTTCTATAAAGCAATCTGTTTTTGGGGTCATAAAGGTATTTTTGTATAAAATTGGCCGCCTTTTGTGCAGCCTGCAGGTATTCTTCCTTACCAAAAACCTGATAGGCTCTGGACAAGGCAGATACCATCAGACCGTTCCAGGACGTAAGGATTTTGTCGTCTAAATGCGGCTTCGGTCTTTGGTTTCTTATGTTTAGCAGCTTCAACTTCGATGCCGTTATTATTTGCTCGACTTCATTTTTCGCTATGCCAAACGCATTTGCAGTTTCATCCAAAGAATGAGCGACAAATAAAATGTTTTTGCCCTTAAAATCACCATGTGGATCAAATTCGACATTTCCGCCAGGCTTTATACCATAACGAAAGGCAAATATTTTACCCATACGAGAGCCCAGCACCGTATCGATCTCATGTTGTTCCCAGACGTAGAATGCTCCTTCTACCTTTTGCACAACACCTTCACCTTCATGAGCCTCTGAACTCAAAGGCAAACTGTCTGCATCCTCTGCTGAATAAAACCCGCCTTCTGAGTGCACCATGTCCGCCAAAACATAATCTGCTGTTTCCATTGCAACATCGGCAAAAAAGCTGTCATGAGTAATCTGGTAGGCATCAACATAATTATCAATGAGCTGAGCATTATCGTAGAGCATTTTTTCAAAGTGAGGAACATGCCATTTGGCATCCGTCGAATAGCGATGAAATCCACCGCCAATATGGTCATAGATACCGCCGTTGGCCATAGCACGAAGGGTAAAATTGCTCATCATTAAGGCTTGATCTCTCTGCTGTGCTTTGTTTTCCTTATTTTCACAAAAATGGTAATATACCATGAGGAAATTTTGTATTGAAGGAGAGGGAAATTTCGGCGCTGGACTGAACCCCCCTGCTCTTTTGTCATAATTTAATGTAAAATTATCAAAGGCTTTATGGATCAAATTGAAATTTATGGGGTCATCTGTTGTAGACCATGAAAAATAACTTGCAATGTTCTTGGTTAATTCGTCTCCGGAAGAGAGCAATTGTTGTCTTTTGTCTGGGTGCTGCCAGGCTGCTGAAATGACGCTTAAAAGATCTGGCCAGGCCAAAATTCCCGGTTTTTGAGCTGGCGGGAAGTAGGTGCCACCGAAAAAGGGTTTTTGCTCGGGCGTCAAAAACACATTTAACGGCCATCCAGCGGAGCCGGTTAAGGCCGAAACCGCAGTAATGTATATTTTGTCAAGATCAGGTCTTTCTTCCCTATCCACCTTGATACATATAAAATTATCGTTCATCAATTGCGCGATAGCAGGATCCATGAACGATTCTTCCTCCATTACATGGCACCAGTGGCATGTTGAATAACCGATGGATAACAAAATTGGTTTACTTTCTGACTTCGATCTTTGCAGTGCCTCATTCCCCCATGGATACCAGTCAACCGGATTGTATGCATGTTGCAGCAGGTATGGACTCTTCTCACTGATAAGACGGTTGGGTCTGGGCTTATGTTTCATGGGTCAACCCTCCTGATGAGTTACCATTATCATTAATGATATAATGTCAATTAAATTGATGTCTTTCTCACGTTGTCTATACGGGTTTCGTGTGGTTATTTGTTTAATTTTAAAGACGTATTCACGAGATGATCCAAGGGTATTATTTTCTATGAACAAGTCGTAACGATTTGAGATTTAATAAAAAAAGGGCGGCCCAAAAAAATGAGCCGCCCACGTTAAGAGAAATGGGAGAATAAGGAGACATAGTAAACACGTATTATTCCATGCTTACCTTTCCTAACTATAATACCACGATGTAGTATGTCAAGACATGTTTTCCGTGCACCTAGGACATAAACCTGTGAATTCAAGGTTGTGTCCAACAATCTCAAAAACCGTTGACTCGTAAAGGTCGTTCTCAAGTTGACGCATGGGCGCAATGGGCGCATTCTCCACGCGATCACAACGGATACATCGAATGTGATAATGTTTATTTGGATCCCAATCAAAACGTTTCAAAGATCCACTCAGCTCCAGTACCTGAATCATCCCCAACTCGGAAAGCACTTCAAGATTTCTGTACACAGTACCCAGACTAATCCTTGGGAGTTTTTGTTTTACTATTTCATAAATCTCATCAGCACTTGGATGCGTTTTGGTTTTCTTTAAAACATCCAGTATCGTTTTGCGCTGCTGCGTCATCCTGCGATCGGATTGTGTCATCGATGCTATTTTTTTATTTAATTGTAATTAAAGAACTTGACATTTGGATTTTGTAATAATAAATACTATTAGTAATGGTTACTGATAGCATCAAATAATAAATTTGTCAATCCTTTGATATGCTCGCTCATATTACAAGGATGACAACCAATACCGAAAAAGGAGGTATTATAATGTCAAAAGAGAAAGTAAAGGTAGCCAAGCCGAAGAAGGTAGCTGATCCGGTAGCGGCGACCATTGATCCTGCGACTCAGGAGATGATCGTCCGGGCCCAGGGTTTGGGTATTGATACGGTATTTGACCGTGCCGTGACCATGAAGCCGTGTAACATCGGAGACCAGGGCACCTGTTGTAAGATTTGTGCCATGGGACCGTGTCGTCTTCCGATGCCCAAGGCGGGGATCGAAGGCGAAGACATGCGCAAGGGTTTGTGCGGCGCCACGCCCAACACCATTGCGGCCCGTAATTTTGCCCGGATGGTGGCAGCCGGTACGGCAGCCCATTCGGATCACGGTCGATCGGTGGCCGAGGTCTTTTTGTCGGTAGCCCGGAAAGAGACGGAAGATTACACCATCAAATCGCCTGAGAGGCTGTTGCAG
>CP070768.1:768699-774696 GCA_020345745.1 Desulfobacterales bacterium | reverse complement strand
ATCGCTATAACATCGTGACCCCTGACGATTTGAAATGGATCGCTGAAAAACAGGCTGAAAAATTAGTCTATGACAATTTTTGTGACAAGTGGAATAAAAATGAAAATTAACACCTTTCTAAATCCCCAACAAAAAAGGCTTCAGCAGTATCGACCGCCAAAAGCCTTGTGGTGCAAGTGTTAGGAGCATTGGGAACTCCCAAACCCTTGATATTCTTGGTGCCGGAGCTCGGAATCGAACCGAGATGGGGTCGCCCCCGCGGGATTTTGAGTCCCGTGCGTCTACCAGTTTCACCACTCCGGCCGAAAATGAATTCTAAATGAACTGAACAGTCATTGTCAATAAAATTGAAACTAAGTCTTTTTTAAGGTCTTACCAAAAGCTTTTGACCCGGGTGAATGGCAGTACCTTCAGCCAGTTTGTTCATCAGACGTATTTTTGCAACCGTCAAACCATACTGTCGACTGATGCTGTAAAGGGTCTCCCCGGGTCTGACCGTGTGATGCTTTTGTTTTGCGTTTCTGTCTGCGGCTTTATCCGTTTTGGAACGTTCTGTCTTAACCGGCTTTGATTCAGCTACCCGTTTTTGTAAACGGTTCACGTTTTTAGAAAGATTATCCAATCTCAACAACAAGGAAGCTTCCGAGCGTTCGAATCGCGCCTTGAATTGTTCAAAATCCTTTGCCTGTTCCCAGATTCGTGTGACTTTTTCATCAACATCCGCAGTCTTGTCGACCATTTCTTCAAGCCTTTTTAACCGAGTCTCCATCGCTAAAATCTGTTTTTCGCTGACCTTGCTCTCGCTTCTTGAAAAAATAAGAATGAACAAAACGACTAGAAATAGACCTCCGATGGCCAGCCATGAATAGGGAATATCTTCAGGCATTTTAAATAACCTGGAAAAGACATTTTTTTTCTTTTTATTCCAGTGCAAATCGTCTTCATCGTCTATATAGTCTTCTTGAGGTGCTGAATTTAATTTAAATTTTATATCGGAATCTTTTTGTTCCATGGTTAAACCTCCGATCCCATACTCTCATTGGTTGTAGACAATATTGAAAACAGTAACCATTCGATCCGGTTAGAAAATAGCTTCGATCCTTATATTTTCACAACGCGAACTCGCATACTTCAAGCCATCTCAAAAATGTAGATCACGTTCAATGACAAGGCACGAGACGCCGTAGGCGTCATGTGTAACATATGAAAACCGCAGCCCCGCCCATAGAGTCGGGATGAGCACTTTGTTTAAACAACAAACTGCGAAGCAGTTTCTGATTTCACTATCTGTAATCGGGAAATCAGGAAAGCGTTAGCTTTCATCGTTTTAGTATTGTGAAACAATACAACAGGCTCGCGACCAACATCTAAAAATATAATTCGACAGGGAGTCCCGCCATGCGGGGCAACACTGTAATTGGGCATTAGATGCATTTTTGAGATGGCTTGTACATGAAATATTCAGTGCAATCATATCAGATTTGATAATCGATTGAAAGAAAAACGAGCTTCGAAAGCGTCAACAGCCCCTAAAGTAGGGTAATTCTATTTCAATCTCTATTGCGCAACAGTCGAGGATATTCCAGATCCAAAGCTCAGGGGGAAGCCTTAGTTAAGCTACTGCCAACCCTTGATAACGCGGGTTGAAGATACCGCGCCAGCTGAAAGATTGAGCAGCATCGGCTTTCGGTCAACTAGGGTTCAAGTTCATCAGCGCAGGCAATTGGTATCGTTTTTTAATCTGCGTGTTGATTTTCGGAAGTTCTAATGGATCAATATAAATCACCTTTGGGCGTTGTTCGAATTCGATCTTGTGATAAGTATCAGTGGGGGCTTTCAAAGCCTCTACGACATCTTCGAGCTTTTCGATATTTTTGTTGTTAATGCGGGTCACAACAAGGTTGGCCAATCGATCGTAACCGATGGTGTAGGAGGTTGGTAACACACTTGAAAGGAACACGATTTTTTTTCGACCCTCCTTTTCAAAAGTATGCTGATTAACCTGGTAATACAATAGATAGATAGGTCCATTTGCTAACCATTTCTTGCCGTATTCTCGCAGATAGGAAGTCGACAGTTCCTGAAGAACTAGGCCCCCAAGAATATAATAGCGCGGGGCTGTATCAATAATATATGGCGGGACGATATAATCTTTAGATGATCGATGGTCAAGATTTACTTGGAGCGTAAATTCCTCACCGGCCCGAAAGATTTTATAAACAATGCTTTCACCGACATGGAATTCGCAGCGGATAAGGTGCAACAAGGATATTTTACCATAGGTCGGGTGATCGTAATTGCCACGACTATCAAGGGCATATCCGGCAACCTCCATGATGATATCGCCTTGTTGAATCCCTGCTTTTTCAGCTGCACTTCCCGAGAGCACCCTGTCTACATAAACACCTCCGGTTTTTCTCGAGATGCCAACATAGCGTCTAAGCTGTGGATCTTCAGCAAAAACCAGATGCATATCTGGTAAAGGAAAACCTTGATAAGTACCGTCAGATGCATCTTCGAGAAAATGTTTGATAACTGGGGCGGAAATGACATCAATCGTCTGCTCCTTGGCGTTATAGCGCATGAGCAGGCCTGCCAATTTCCCGTTTCTAATTACGGGAAGCGTGAAATGGTTTAAACGATATTGGAGCGAACTGTTCAGCCGGTAAGCAAGAAAAAAATTTCGATAGGGAAATCGTGTAAGTTCAATAGATGTAATAGCGCCCATGGCAGGTGTAACCATACCATTGGGTTTAACCTGCCAAACAGCCAGGTCATTCCCCTGGACAGAGCCGGTTTCGAGTTTTACAGGCATCATATTTTCAAGATATTGAGAGTCAATCGGTCTGAGCAGGGCGAGATTGGCCTCGTAATCAACAACTTCGAGCTCAGCTTCACTTTTTTCACCATTATCTACCTTTTCAAATTCGATGTAACGGTGGTTTGCCAAAGCATCGGCTGTAACCAGCACGTGTGGGCCTTCGATAATTACACCGATGCCCACTCGTGTTATTGGTGTTCGCTGTTGCCATGGCCGACGGAAATTATATCCCTGACTGGTGACGTTGACCCGAACCACGGATTGACTCGGGCTTGTTGTTATATTTTTGGCAAATGGCCTTTTCGTCAATCCACGACACCCGGTTAACACCAAAAATAGGGATATTGCCACTAATGCTAAGCGTATTCGTCTCCCGACGCTAATTGTCTTTGGTATCAAAAAAAATCGAGAATTCATCATATGAGCACTACATTTAGGATGGGCCATTTCAATTTCAGTTCTTTTGGTTCGACGATGATATCCACTCGTCCGGTACAATGGCATCGCCTAGATACTCGTCTTTCAGAACACGATACCGATTAAGTATACGATCTCTGGCGTCCATGGCTGCTTTTCGTTCGATCACGATGGGGCGCCCCTTGCCCAAGAGTTGGATCTTGTAATAATCTTTGGATTCTTTAAATAACGCCGATACATCCTCAAGCGTCCTGACGACCCTGTCGTTAATTTTATGCACGATCGAGTTATTGGAATGGCTTATATAGGCGTTGATGGGATCGGGGAGAATTTTGCTCAAAACGATGACCTCGGGTTTTCGCAAATAAATTTCATCGTCGAGAAAACGAGAATAGTGATATAGAATATTAACATCCTTAACCTGACTCGCCCTAATATAACCATAAGAAAGTGGCTGAAAAATCAAACCCCCGAAGAGAACAAATCGCGGCTGGACATCATGTCGATGTGCCAGCATCATATATGGCCAAGGTGAATTTAAAGTAATCGATACATCCATATATTTTTTATCACGAAAAATCTTTAATTGAACCGAATCGCCTTTGAATTTTCTTTCGACGACTTCGGCCATCATAACCCTTCTACCATCTATTTCTACATGTCCATTACTGTATATAGGCAAATTTTCAATGGCTAGCAAAACATCGCCAGCCTTGAGAATGCCGGCTGAAGCACCGGCTGCAAGAACATGGCTGACCATCACGCCATAATCTCCCGGCTTAAGTCCCAGTGCCCGGCGATAGGCCCTGTTGATGAGTGGAAACAGATAGACACCCAAATCAACATATTTATCATAGTTCATGTCATTAATGTCGGTTAAAAAACGATGAATAACAGGAACCGGAATCATATATCCTACCCCTTGAGCGACATTACCCCTATAGGCTTGAAATGCCACACCGACAACGACATTGTTTTGTAAAACCGGCCCCCCGCTATTGCCGGGATTAATAGCGGCATCGATCTGTATGGCAAGATGACTATCGGCTGAAGAGTGTGAGTAGACCTGATAATCAATTCTGGAAACGACCCCTCGCGTTACGGATAAACGGTTACCGCCTATTGGATATCCGATGACCATGACAGTTGAATTTAAATCAGGAATACCGCCAAAAGACATCGGTGCCAAGCCATCAAGAAAAGACTCGTCGACCACTTCTAAAATAGCAAGGTCGCAATCATGAGCAATAAACTTGACGTTTGCTTCATATTTTCTTGAATCACCTTCTTTTTCCACTACGATAAACCGCGCATTGCTGGATACGTGGGCATTTGTCATTATGCGGTTGCCTGAAATGAGAAAACCGGTACCTGAGGTCTGTTCTATTCTGCCTGGATTCCACGGCATCGAATAATCCGGAGTTTGTGAAATAACACTTATCTTTACAACACTATTACTGATTTGTTTTGAGATGAGCTCTGCAGCATGCAGCTTTTGCGTCATCACTGGTGACAATAGAAGGATGAAAAGATAAACGATTCGGTTAAAATGGTGGCGCTGGTGTTTCATATGCCTCTTTTCTTTGGTTAGGACCATCTAGGCTGAAAAAGACAGATTATATAATGAATTAAATTAGCACCCGTACTAACGGTTGTCAATAATAGCTACTTATCGAATAGTTGCAAAAAAATCCCGCGGTACACATGTACGCGCGGGATCATTAGAACGGGGTTAAATGACAAATCGGTTTTAATCTATATTTAAATGGTACTTACTTTTTGTCGTCGTCCTTTACTTCTTCGAAATCGGCATCGACAACATCCTCTTCAGCTGTAGAAGGATCCGCCTGGCCCGGATCTTCCGCCCCCGGTTGTGCACCGGCTTGCTGTGCATCTTCCTGAGAAGCTTGCTGATACATGGCTTCTGCCAACTTATGTGATGCCTGTGTCAATTCTTCGGTCAACCGTCTGATTTCATCCTTATTATCTCCTTCCATTGCCTTCTTCAAGTTTTCCGAGGCTGATTCTACTTGTCCCTTAGTCGTTTCATCAATCTTGTCACCCAGGTCATTCATCGATTTTTCCGTGGAATAAATCAGTGCATCGGCGGTATTACGAGCTTCTACCAATTCTTTCTTCTTTTTATCTTCTTCAGCATGAAGCTCGGCATCTTTGATGAGTTTATCTATTTCTTCCTTTGACAACCCGCTGGAAGCCGTAATCTGGATCGATTGCTCTTTACCGGTCGCCATATCCTTTGCAGACACATTCACAATTCCATTGGCATCAATGTCGAATGTCACCTCAATCTGTGGGACACCTCTCGGTGCAGGGGGTATCCCTACAAGTTCAAAACGTCCCAGGGTTTTGTTTCCGGCAGCCATCTCGCGTTCACCCTGCAGAACATGGATAGAAACAGCCGGCTGGTTGTCTGCTGCAGTCGAAAAAACCTGGCTCTTTTTCGTTGGAATGGTCGTATTTTTTTCAATGAGCCTTGTCATAACGCCCCCCAGCGTTTCGATACCCAGTGAAAGTGGCGTAACATCGAGCAGGAGCACATCTTTGACATCCCCTTTGAGCACGCCACCCTGAATTGCAGCACCTACCGCTACAACTTCATCCGGGTTAACACCTTTGTGAGGATCTTTTTCGAATATTTTCTTGACGCGTTCCTGAACAGCCGGCATACGTGTCATGCCGCCCACAAGAATAACTACATTAATTTCAGCGGGTTTCAACCCTGCATCGCTGAGGGCGAT
>CP070768.1:765218-768599 GCA_020345745.1 Desulfobacterales bacterium | reverse complement strand
CGCCCTTCCCAGGATCTGGGCAAACTTGCAGGCGGCTTTGAACCGAATTTACCCTACATGTTTCGTTATCTGACTCGTGGCCTCGGGTTACAAGAGACAAAAAGTCCAGACGGGCTAAGTATGGTCATGTTTGATCCAAAATACTTGAACCATTTGATTCAACTCGGCGAAACCGACGCTGAACGGCATGCCGAGGAAATTGGTAAATTTTTGAGCGCCTAAATCAAGCGATGCTTATGTAAAATTTTATAATGCTTAATTGCGGGAATAATCTCTTTATTGACGTCTTAACAGTAAAGCAAGCGCCATGATATGACTCTGCCTCCACTGGTTGTCGCGAATTAATATCTAATCAATGAGCGGATGGCAGTTTCAACTGTGAGGTAGATTGCGGCTCTCTGCCTGAGTACGGCAACGGTGTTTGCGAAGAAAGGGAAGATCAATGTAATTGTGCTTATGACTGTGGAGAATCATCAGCAACCGAAGATAGCTGTAGCAACGATCCTGACGATGATTGTGATGGACTGATCGACGGTAACGACTCAGACTGCGATAGTAATTCTGCCTGCATTTGTTTGCTAAAAAAATCACCATGCAGTTCTAACAGTAATTGCTCCTCAAATAAGTGCCAAAGGGAAAAGTTCAGGTAGGATAGAACCAAAGGATATCTAATAAAAAAGATTTTTATAACATCTCGATATAATTAAGCTTTTTTAAAACTCAAAGGCCCCTATCGGATAACCAACGGGGCCTTTAAAGTTACTGGCACAAATAAAATTAGCGATATAGTTCCATTTTTTTACAAGATGAGAAGCTTTTTTAGGCATGTCCCCGATTTGAGTATCTTGTTTATGCTCAATCGGGGCTAGAACATAACCACCCGATTCCGCCCCTCCTGTTTGGCCGTATACATGGCTGCATCTGCATTGTGAATGAGACTCTGGATATCATTTCCGTCATCAGGATACGAAGCGACACCGATGCTAATGGAAAGTTGGGGCAAATTATCCAATTTTATTTTAGAAAAGCCGTCTCTTAACCGTTCCGCCAGAATTGACGCCGATTTTTTGTCGGTTTCAGGAAAAAAAATGACGAACTCTTCTCCGCCATATCTAGCGATAATATCTGCCTGTCTCAAGTTTTCCCGTAGAAAATGACTCGCTGCTTTGAGGACTTCATCTCCTGTTGCATGGCCGTATTTGTCATTGATCGATTTGAATCTGTCGATGTCGGCCATGGCAACGGAAAGGACCTTGTTGTATCGTTCCGCCCGGATCAGCTCGTCCTGAAGCTTAACCATAAAATAGCGTCGGATATAGAGTCCTGTCAGAAAATCGGTAACGGCCATTTCCCTAAATTGGGCTTTGCTAATCGCTACTGCAGCTTGATCAGAAATGGCTTTTAACATCTCAACATCCACTTCAGTAAAATGTACCCCTTTGCGTTTATTGGTCACATTGATTACACCGATAACCTCATTGTAAACAACCATAGGAATACATGCGATGGAGTGGGCAAAAGAGGATTCTGCCTCGACAAATTGATCATCTCCCTTTGTCTCGTTGAGTATAATCGGTTCCGCCTTCTGAAATACACTGCCAGCCACACCTTCGCCGGGTTTAAAACTTTTACAGGCAATTTGTTTGTTGTTAATTTTTTCCTGATATTCCTCGTCCTCCAGTCCTTCTATGATGCTAACACTCAATTGGCCGATTGCAGGATCATAAAGCATGATGGAACCCTTCTCGGCTTTGGTGACCTCTATGGCCTGTCCCAAAATATACTTGAGAAGATTTTTCAGGTCGCTGATATAGGTCATCGCTTTTCCAATATTGTAAAGCAGGGACAAGTTTTGAAGGATTTTATCCAGCTCTTTCTTTTCTGTTTGTCTTTGAGCATTAATATTGCATGTTTCGAGGCAAATCGAAGAAAAATCGGCGATGTGTTTAATATAGCCTAAATCAACATAATCATAAGGTTGACCGTCGACTTTCTCACCAACGGTCAAAAGGCCCATGATCCTGTCTCTGGTAATTAACGGAATCCAAAAGTCGGAATTAAGCTTTCTGAGCATTTCATTTTCGTGAAATTCCGAATAAAGAGGAGCGTCGGTATCGCCATTAACGGGGAAGGGCTCATTTTTTAGGATTTGTTGCCAAAGACGCCCGTCATTTGCCTTAAAAGCAAAGGTCGATTCGTCGAGATCGTTACTGTAAACCAATCCGAATTGTTCGGTATGTTGCTGATATTCGAAAATAGTCAGATGTCGAATCTCTAATTTTTCCTGAACAAGCTCGGCCATTGCAGAATATATTTCCATGGGTTCAAGAATGCTGCTCAGTACTTGATCCACCTTCAACAGGCTTTCCAACTCATCGATGCGCTTTTTAAGAATCTCTATATTCTCATTACTTACCATAGAACCGTCCATGGGTATATGTTCCAATTTGAGATTTTTCCTACCGCCTCCGGCAATCATCAACTATTACGTTATTAAACAACATTATTAAATATTGTCAATGAATATGTATTTTCAAGTCGCTTAAGATAGAATTATTATCGTGTTAGGAATATCTATAAAAAATAAATAGGAGCTCCTTTTGGCAGGCGGCAAGGAATAATCGTTGCAAATTGATATGAATTCTTTAATATATCTAAGTTTAGCTTAATTATTTTCCCTTCCCACCAAAACCAGCTTGGTTTTCTGGCCTGATCTGGCTAGGCTACAAATGAACCCAGATTTTAAACGCGTCTGGTGCGTTTATTTGTAAGCTCACCAGACAAACAAGCATGGCGAGGCGGTACGGGGCACTCTTGAGCGCGGCCGTTGTCTCTTATTACAACACTTGATAACACAGCAGTTCGTAGTCCCGCAAATGAAGAGGAAAAAGGTGCATCAAGCAGCGCTAAAGCTTGAAA
The DNA here is from genome assembly GCA_020345745.1 of Desulfobacterales bacterium. Taxonomy (GTDB): domain Bacteria; phylum Desulfobacterota; class Desulfobacteria; order Desulfobacterales; family UBA11574. The sequence goes on along the minus strand of CP070768.1, from coordinate 765,680 downwards.
ATATTTAATCTTAAAAGAAAACATCCTGGGTTCAGTGTGCAACTTGAGGTGCATCGCTTAAATACGGTTTTAACCTAACCGGTTTATTTATAGGACATAAATTTGATGAAGAACTTACATCAAATAATGGAGTCAGATCCAATCTTACGGTAATAATTAATCATGCCTTTCATGTCTGGAAATAAGTTTTGAATTTCGCACCCAGATTTTCCAACCGACATGAGTCTCTGATCATATTTTTTATAAAAAAACGTTGCGTATTAAAATTTAGAGTAAAGAAAAAATACAAGATTAAATGTATTAGAACCGAGATTAATTAAAGAAGAGTTGGGGCGTTTTAGAGCAAAGACGTTGAATGGTGAACCTTTCCAAACTATTACGAACACCCGACAATGCTGGTCATCAGATTTCTCGATAGCGGGAAATTATGTTCTATCGACCCTCCCATAGGGTAAACTGGCT
>CP070768.1:761803-765118 GCA_020345745.1 Desulfobacterales bacterium | reverse complement strand
TTCTGCTACACCTTTTTCGATTTTTCCATTCAAAGGTAGATGGGCGAGAGAAGAAAATCTGAGTTTGGGAAATTCTTCGGTTTTAATAACCGTGCTATCGCCAACCATTCTGTATGGATCTGGTGGATCATCAACATCCGGAGGGGTGTATTTTGGATACTGGACCACATATACTGACTCCAGATCAACGATCATACGATTCAAGCAATTTTTCGCCATCTCATAAGATGAAATGCCCTGGTTGATGCTCCCAGAATCATGAAAAATGGCGTTATATGATGCAAATACGGTGGTGATGATGATAGCAAAGATAAAAATGGCAAGCAAAATCTCTAGCAGGGTAAAACCGCCATCTTGTTTTTGCGTATGAAAAGATGTTGGATCCATGTGTCTATAGCACGCAATCTCGACTTTTTCCAAGTCATAAGGCTTATGTTATTGTTTCAGTTGTCAACCCATCGATAGGTTCTCACATCGTAAGATAACTGATCATGGTTCAATACAATGGCGACATCGATTTTTTTCAGATGTATAGCTAGTTCCCCTAATGGCTCGGACTCGACATCCTGTATTTTAAGCACCCAGCGATAGCCCGGATATTCGTCACCAAAATCTCCTGCATCATCGACCCAATTTTCAATGGTTTCGTTTTCCAACTCGGTGAGCTTCAATTGCGCCAGAAAGGGTGCGGTTGCATAAAACCTGGTATCATAATTCATAGAGATGGTTTGGGCGTGCATTCGATATATGCTAACGAGAACCAGAGAAATAATGGCAAGAGATACCATGATTTCGAGAAGGGTAAAGCCCGCACGAGCGTTTGATCGACTGAGTCCGTTGCTGTTAAACATAGGGATCAATGGTTTTCTTTGCATTGCGCTGCAAAGCATTTAATCGTTTAATTCGATGTATTCCTGAACCATTCTGACACGGGTAAGAAAGGGCTCAATGATAAATGAGTGCTGTTCGTTATGGCTGTTTTCAACATGAATGATAGCGTTGTCAGAATAGCCTTTCTTATAAAAATGGATATCAGCCTGACCCCCCAGCACTTTATTTTCATCCGGATATTCCACATCCAATAGGTTGACATCTGTGGGAAGGCGGAATCCATTTGCTTGTGCCGCTTGACGATCTTCTTCAGACATGGCGTCATGGGTGGTCCATAGGGTATTGGTGTCCAGATTGATATGCAGAACATAACGCAGCTGATCACGGACCGCCTTTTCCTTTAATGTTTGTACTTTAAAAATAATCCAGCGGGAAACTTGTTTGGTATTGTCTTGAAAAACAGAGCCTTGAAATCGGGGGATAGCAAAAAAAAGCATAATACTGAAAAGGGAAATAACGACGATAAGCTCGATAAGGGTAAAACCGCTATTTCGTCTAAAGATGAGAAAAAAAGGCATGGATGCCTTAAGATATTGGGATTTCAGCAACATATCCCCTTGAGTTGCGGTTATTCAATGTCCCAGTTGTTGATATCTTCATTATTGCCATCACCTCCGGGAACGCCATCGGCGCCATATGAGGTAATATCGAAATCACTGTGGACACCGGGAGAAAGATAGACAAAATCGTTTTTCCAAGGATCTTTCGGAAGCTTGCCCTTTTCGAGATATCCTCCCTCGCGCCATTTCTTTGGAAGCATGCCGGTTTCAGGCTGTTCAATAAGCGCCTGTAACCCTTGCTCGGTATCCGGATACATACCGTTATCGAGTTTGTATAGTTTAAGTGCGGTTTCCAGGCTTTCGATCTGTATTTTGGCTTTGAGCTGTTTGGCCTCTTCAGGACGCCCCATAATCCTCGGTATGATAAGTCCTGCGAGAATTCCCAATATTACGATAACTACCATCAATTCAATCAACGTGAATCCGGCATGGTTCATTTTAAATGTTTCACTAGGTGTACTCATCAGCTCTCCTCACGCGTTTAAAAAAAAGATCATCCATCTACCTGATTAACTGATTCATTTCAAATATGGGTAAGCATATGGAAAGAACGATGCAGCCGACAATAACGCCCATCAGCAGTATCATCGCAGGCTCAAGAAGGGATGTTAGGCTCGTAATGCTGTTTTCCACTTCATTTTCAAAGACGTCAGCCACTTTGTTGAGCATGGTTTCCAGTTCTCCGCTCTGTTCTCCAACTTGAATCATCTGGATGGAAAGATCGGGAAAAATGCGGTTCTCCGCCAATGCGGCACCCAGTCCCTTCCCTTTTCCGACATCTTTAGAGGCTTCTTCAAGAATATCAAAGATGAGCACATTGCCCACGATATTTTTTACAATATTGAGTGCCGGCATCATGGAAACACCATTTTCCAGAAGCGATGCCAGTGTACGAGCAAAGCGGGCCACGGACAGTTTTTTTGCTAAAATTCCAAAGCCTGGTAAAAAAAGTTTGGTTTTATCGACGAGATATCTGCCTTTTGTCGTGTTTTTGAAACTGCGAAATACGAGTAACAAAAAGATGATGGCAATACCCATCACCCACCAGTAGTTTTTAAAAAAATCGCTTGTATGGATAAGGATACGTGTCGGTGCTGGAAGGGTCTGGTTCATATCAGAAAAAATAGTGGTAATATTGGGGACGATGAACGTCAGAAGAAGAAACAGAACCAATGCGCCGATAAAAGACATTAAAACAGGGTATGCCAGAGCAGATCGGATCCGATGCTTCAATGCCTGCTGTTTTTCTGTGATATCCGCCAGTCGCTCTAAAACGATTTCAAGCGCTCCGGACGTTTCACCGGCCCTTACCATGTTAATATACAGCGAACTGAAGATTCCCGGATATAAAGACAGGGATCTGGCAAAACTGTTCCCTTCAACAATCGAATCTTTTATTTTTGCCAGCATTTTTTTAAAGGCCTTGGTTCGGCTTTGCGGTATCAGAATATCTATTGCGGAAACCAGCGGGAAACCGGCACCGACCAGCGTCGAAAGCTGTCTGGTCATCATGGCAACTTCATTCGGCCGGACGCGGGTAAAGGCATCTGACACCGACAGAAACCGAGACGCTTTTTTGGTTGCCGCATCATGAACCTCTTTGATGGAGACAGGAAATGTTTTGGATGCTCGAAGCTTCTGCCGCGCGGTACGGGGACTTTCAGCATCGATGATTCCGGAAATCGTTTTCCCTTTTACATCCAAAGCTGTATATTCATATACTGGCATTTAGCGCCTCAAAAATGTATCTTTCAATACCCACGAGCTGGCCTCATTTTTACGGACTTTAGACTTTTTTTCAGTCGATAGCAATAGTGCCTTAGCCGCGTGCCCCAATAGTTTATCATTTAAACTCTTTTTATTC
>CP070768.1:757456-761703 GCA_020345745.1 Desulfobacterales bacterium | reverse complement strand
TTTGATTTTTGCTGATTCAATTCGGCCAGCAGATCTTGCAGCCTGGCATTGTTGTTTAAAAAATTTTGACGAATGTTGTCGTCATAGGTTAATATTCGCTCGATCGTATTTTGGCGTTGAAGAAGATCAAAAATAGATTGAGCTGAGGCCAAAACATGTATTTTGCCTAACCAGCTCAGCTTATAAAGCGCAACCAATCGTCTTGATGCATAGCCTTCATGGATTGCAACGCTTTTTTTGAGATCCATCGATAATTTGTTGGTTTCTTCAATTCCTTTTTCAAGAGAGACAAGTTCGGACTTGATGGCAGATATCTGTTTTCTTATGTTGTTTATTGACAGATCGATATCGTTTAAACTGCTGACAATAGACGCCTCTTTTCTGGTAAACGTAAGAACTTGTGCTTTGCTCTTTTTTATTTTTTTGCTGATATCCTTTGCTTTTTTCTTGAACTTTTTAATGTCGTGATCAACGTTTCCTGTTGGTTTTTCCGGTGGGATGTCTAGCGAAATAATACGTATAAAGCGTTTTAGATTTCGAATATATCCCACCTGAGTTCCATGCTTAATTTTAACCCATCCATTGGTGTGTCCAAGAATATATACTTTTGTTCCTCTTTCAATGACCTTCAAAGGCGGTTTAGTAATTCCAGGTTCAGGCCTTATATTTAATCTATTGGTGGTGACAATCCCAATTTCACGGGGTTTGGCCGCGCTAGCTTCAATAGGATGGAATATAAAGATAATATTGACAGCTGTTAGTATTGTAAGAATTGTTTTAGAGAAATGTAGCAACCTAACCATCCTACAAACGTACTGCAAAGGATTATTCCGAAGAGAGTTCCGGCAGAAAGAAACTGAATGGTAAAAAACCCTGAGGACAGGCTCTGTTCCACATTGGATGATATAAACACATAAGCGATAAACAGAGCACCTAATCCAAAACAAGCGCCAAGCGCTCCTTGGATAAGGCCTTCGATATAGAAAGGCGCCTTGATGAATCTGTCGGTAGCGCCAACGAGCCGCATAATTTCGACTTCTTCACGCCTCGAATAAAGAACCAGGCGACTGGTGTTGGCAACAATAAATGCGGCAGCGATGAAGAAAAGCCCCCCCATTGCATAACCCACAAATTTGAACAAATTGAAAAAACTAGTAAATCTTCTTATCCATTTTTGGCCATACTCTACTTCGTCAATTTGTGGCAGCGATTCAAGTCTTGTCGCTAACGCCTCAATTTTTTCTTGATTATGTAAGGAGGTGGTCATGCGAATTTCAAAAGCATCGGGAAGGGGATTTTCTTTCAAATTTTCAAAAAGTGAAGACTGTCGTTTCATTTGTGTTTTTATAAGGTTCAAAGCCTCATGTTTTGATATGAACCTGACATCCTGTACACCGTACATACCTTTGATCTTCATTTGTATTTCTGAGACCTTTGGTTCCGGAATGTCCGGCTGTAAATAGGCCATTACCCTTATCCCCTTTTTCCAGGAGTTCATCACATTGTTTGCATTTTTAAAAAAAAGAATAAAGGCGCTAACGATTAATATGGAGATTGCTATGGTAATGATGGTGACCGTATTCAGAAATTTGTGGTCTAATATATCGGATATGGCTCGCTTGTAATAGAGAATCATAAAAATCTTTTAGGCGGCGGTTATTTTTTGCAGGTAACCTTGGTTGAGGTGAATGACACGGCCACCGGTTTTGCGAATTAACTCCTTGTCGTGGGTCGCAACAATGATTGTGGCGCCACGGGTATGAAATTTTTTAAGCAACTTTAAGATGATGTCTGCAGAATCTTCGTCCAGATTCCCTGTAGGCTCGTCTGCAAGGATTATCTTTGGATCACCGATAACCGCTCTGGCAACGGCGATTCTTTGCTGTTCACCACCAGAAAGGCTAGGTGGAAAAGCTTGGAGCCTCTCTTCCATACCCACTGTTCTGAGTACGCTTTTTACCTTTTTTTCGATAAAACGTCGTTTTTTACCCATTGCCTCTAAAACAACGGCAACATTATTGAATACGGTTTTGGTAGGTATCAGTTTGTAATCCTGAAATATGATCCCGTATTTTCGCCTTAAAAAAGGAATTCTTTTGTGGGAAATTCTCGACAGGTTCATGCCATCGATCAATACTTGTCCTTCTGTTGTCGTTTCCCCAAGATATAGCAGTTTGAGCAAAGTGGTTTTTCCAGCCCCACTAGGACCGCTAATAAAGAGAAATTCATTTTTTGCAATTTCAAGCGTGATATCAATGAGCGCTTTCTTGTTTCCATAGGTCTTGTGAACATGAAACATCCGAATTATTGTACTATTGTCCTTGCCGTCAGTCATTCAATTATTTCCTGGCCCATTGCTCGGTATAGGGCTGCCTTTGCTAATTTAAATGCATATAGTGCGTTGTAATAATTGGTCATGGTTCTTGACAGAAGCGTTTGTGCATCGAGGACGTCAGTTGATGTAGCCACTTGTTCTTTGTAGCGTTCTTGGTTGATTCTGAAATTTTCCTTTGCCTGTTCTATGGCTTTTTCAACAGTAATAATTGCTTTTTCCGCTTCTATTGTTCGCAGATATGCCTTTTTTACCTCCAGCCATATATTATCGAGGAGTTCATCTTTTCGAAGTTCGGCCTGTGCGACACGAGACAGCCTCTCTTTTACGTTGTAAGAAGTTCGACCCCATTCCCAAAATGTCCATGTTGCAGCCGCGATAATTTGCCAACCGTCTGGATCGAATATACCTTGACCACCATCAACATCCCACTCGGTTCCTCTTTTAAAATAATTTCCTTGCAGGTCAATGAACGGGTAATAGTCTTTTTTGGTGAGCTGTAATTCTTTTTCCGCTATTTCCAACTCCATGTCGGCAACTTTTATTTCCAAGCGGTTGTTCTCGGCCTCGGCAAGGCAATAGTCTAGCGTTTCTTCAAAAGGAGAATAGTCCAGAATGTCTTTTATCAATACCGGTGCATTGATTGGTCTGCGGAGCAGGGTATTAAAATTGGCCTCCGCGTTTTCTAAATTGTTTTTAGCTACAATAAGCTCTTGCTTGGCATTGGCAAGTTCGACCTGCGCCTGTAATAAATCATTTAAAGGAGACATACCGACCTGATAAAAGTTGTTGGCGACTTCTTCTTGGGAGCGGATCTGTATAACGGTTTCTTGAGCGATGTTGTGCAGCTTTTGAGTTTGTAGCAACTGGAAGTATGTATTTTTTGCGTCCAAGATAATATCTTGACGGTTAAGCTTTTCATTTGTTTTTGCTAAATCAAGACCGAGCGTAGCGATATCATACTGTCTTGTCAGTGCAAACCCGGTAAATATCGGTTGATTGAATGAAGTGACAAAAGTGTATTCTTCTTTTGGCCCTGTTACGATATTACCAAAGTTCTCTTCTTCATCCAACCGATCATATTGGTAAGATGCGCTCAAAGAGGGAAAAAAATTGGTTCGATTGGCCTTTTTTACGGCCAAGGCTGCATCGGTTTCTTCTATTGACGATTGCAATCCGAGATTGACTTTTATGGCGGCTTCAATCGTCTGTTTAAGGGAAAATATTTCAATAGGCTCCTGGGCAAAAGAAAAAGCAGGAACGATCCCTAAACAACATAGGGCAAAAAGGATTGAAAAATAAAAAAAAGACCTTTTGATTATCATGTATAGTTGTCTGTAAACTTCCATATTATATTTTTTCCTCGCAGGTTTAGGATTGACCACTGAGGGCTTTGCTGATATGACCGTTTTGGGTTGAAGGAGTGCTGTTACCAGTTTTCCTTACTCAGAGCCTCCACTGAATCCCATTAAACAGGCTTCTTCCATTTCAGTGGAGGCTTTTATTATCAAAACAGCACGTTAAAATCAATATTTTCTTGTGCCATGGATCTCCTTTAGCCCAAATTGATACTTAATATGTATAAAACATACTGTAAAAATTGATTAAGTTAAATTCAGCAAACCAAACACCTCACGCTTAACTTTAAGGCATAACTGAGAAGAGGCGATTCTGATATGAAACAGGAACTTATTGAACTGCTATGTAAAAAATCATTTAAATATAGTCAAGATCCCGTATTTAAACTTGTTTCAGGTCGGATGAGTCGTTTTTATGTGAATTGCAAACCAACCACCTTGAGCCCAAGAGGCATGTTTTTAGCAGGGCACTTGGTTTACGATCAAATCAAAGATTTATCGCCGGACGGTGTTGGCGGGCTTACATTCGGTGCGGATCCAATTGCAGTGGCTACGGC
>CP070768.1:753638-757356 GCA_020345745.1 Desulfobacterales bacterium | reverse complement strand
CCGGTTAGGGATCAGCCGGAGCACCCTTTATAACAAACTCAAGAAATATCAGATCGAAAAACGAACCATCCATTAGTATTCCCGCCTACTTCACACTATTACGTGTTAAGCCAGGAAAATTCTGTTGTTTCACGTGCAATCTGTCTAAACCTGTGTATAATTTTTACACACATACAACCATTTTGATTTACAACAAAAAACAATTTATCTCGTTTTTATGTCAAAATTTGACACACCATATGACAATTGGATAGACTGTCTTTTTTCTTTAACCCCATGGTTTTTTCTTAAGAACCCTAATGAAGATGTTTTTTTGATTCAAGGCGTTTCTTTCTTGGATTCAAATAGTTACGTCCACAGCTCGCTGATGACCTAGCTCCTTCCTTAAACAATTTCAGCTAAACACAAATCCTGGCATTGTAATTGCTACATTGTGGTATTAGATAAACCCTTTTCAACACGTTTTATATATACATAAACCATGGAGCACCGCCTTGGATGAAAAAAAAGTGATCATTCTTGACACGGATGAACAACATTGTAAGGCGCTGTGCACCTTGCTGGAAGCAAAGCGATATCAAGTCGTTCTGATGCGCTCATTGGACAGTATTCAAGAGTACATTCAAAAACGTACGTGCCTTGCAGTTATTTTGGATGTGGATAGTGCGTCTGTCGACAATCGAGGCCTTCGGCAAATCACCGTTGATAATCCTGAAGTCTACTTTTTTGCCATGTCCCGACACAGCTATAATCCGGAATTTAAAGAGTCCATTTGTTATCACATTTACGCATGTCTGAATAAACCAATCGATCAGGATGAAATGTTCTATTGGCTAAAATGTATCGAGGAAAATCATGCTGTCTCCGACAATCAAACCGCGCCCTAGACGCTGGATATATATACGAATGCTTGCCTCAGTCGTAGTGGTATTTCTAATCACATCCAGCACTGTATTATGGGCAGACCAAAAAGAGCAAATGTTGACTGAGCTTCCCCAGCCGGATATCCCTCAACCCCAGCTGTTCTGTGGTTACTGCCATGTGCTTACGTATCCGGGGATCGTTCAGAAAGGCTACGAACTTTGGAAAAAGGGCAAACACAACCAAGTCGGTTGTGTTGAATGCCACTATCCACCCAAAGCGTCCGAGGTTCAGAGTAAAACATTAACATCAGAACCCGTAGAGACGAAAAAACATATTCCTAAAAACCCGCCGGAACGATTCTCCTATGTCCAGCTCGGGGGTGAGACAATCAAAACGAGGCCCAGAATCGTCGAAACCAGCTGCATGACCGCCAGCTGTCACGGCAAACCGGATGATGATTTCAAGACCAAAAAAATTAAATTCGCCGAGAAGGTTCTTTACGTACACAAACCCCACCTGGAAAAGAAAAACCAGATCCCGGGTCAACAGGTCAGCTGCACCAGCTGCCACCAGCATGAAACAGACAAGAAAAAATTCGAGGTTTCCAAGGCCTCCTGCCATCTCTGTCATTTTAAAAACACCAAGTTCAACGTGGACCGAGGAAAATGCGACCTTTGCCACGATCTGCCCCAAAAACCCATCCAGACATCAGGTGAAAAACCGATCACCCATAAGATGCTCCAGGACGCCAAAGTGTCCTGCGTCGGCTGTCATGTTGAGTTGATCCAAGCATCGGGGGGCGGCCAGTATGCGGCCTATTTTGAAGGCGGCGAGCTCAAAACATCACTGGCCCTAAATGCCGGACAAATAAAAAAGGAGAACTGCTTCGCTTGCCACGACCAGGCCAAGGCTCTCAAGGAAAACGACAACATAGAACTCATGCACCAGAAACATGTAACGATTAAAAACGCTCGCTGCTTCGACTGCCACCAGCCGATCTTGCATACCAATGCTGATTTAAACCAGCCCATCAACGCATTCCAGGCTGATGCAGATGTAAATCAACCCCAGCTTCCAGGCTGTGCAGCTTGCCATCCAGAGCCGCATCGCTATCAGCGTCTTTTGTCTACCGGACCGAAGCGACCCGGGGTCTCGAAAACACCGGATTTCATGTTTAAGGCCCGGACCAACTGCCTGGGTTGCCATGTGGAAAAAAAATTCACCGCCAAAGGCCAAATGGTGCTGCAAGCGTCAGAAAAAACCTGTGTCCGCTGCCACACAAAAGATCATAAACAAATGCTGAAAGACTGGAAAACCGAGCTAGCGGATGAAATCAAATACACTAAAGAGATCGAACAAGAGGCGTTGTCGGCCCTTGCTAAAGCCAAGCTTCCCGATACGAAGCTGGCCAAGGCAAGGGAGATGCTCAAGGAGGGGCGTGAAAATTTAAAGATCGTTCAATTCGGCAACGGGGTTCATAACAAGAAGTATTCAATAATGCTTATTGATGCTGCCATAAACCGATTCGAAGATATGATCGATTATCTCGAAGAAGGTCAATAATAACAACACATTTAATAAGGAGGTTATCATGAGTGAAAAGATCACCCTCACCAGGCGACAGGTTCTCAAGGGCGCGGGCGCGGCAACCCTTACCGGGGCGGCGAGCCTCGTACCCGCGAGCAAGGCCGTAGCAGCACGGGCCAAAGCGCCGCGGTGGGCCTTTATCGTTGATCTTCGGCGGTGTATCGGCTGCCGAGCCTGTACCGTGGCTTGCAAGGCCGAGTTCGACGTACCGCTTGGCGCTTTTCGCGCGGCTGTTTACGAAGAAGTGACCGGCACGTTTCCCAATTCTGAAAAGCACTTTTTGCCCAAACTCTGCAACCATTGCGAGGGAAACAAGGAAGACAAGGTTCCGCCGTGTGTCAAGGAATGCCCGGAATATCCCAAAGATCGACGTGAGTTTGTTGCTCCTGACGGGAAAAAGATCCGGTATCGTGGCGGGGCCACCTACAAACGCCCGGACGGATTGATTCTGTTTGACAATGACCTGTGCACCGGTTGCGGCAAGTGTATAGAAGCCTGCCCTTACGGGGCCCGCAATTGGGACAAATCGCTTCTATCCGGCAAGGATAAAACCAAAAACGGCATCCACAAATGCGACTTTTGCGATCACCGGGTGTCTAAGGGTGTAACACCATCATGTGTCAACATTTGTCCGGGACGGGCACGAATCTTCGGCGATCTCAACGATCCTGCCAGCCAGATATCGAAGCTGAACAAGGCGTTTGGCCTGGTTGAAAAACGAGATAAGACCACTTTGCGACCGGGTGAAAATACGTCTCCTGTCTGTTTTTACATTGATCCCAAAGGCGTTCTTGCAAAAACGACTGTGGCTAAGAAAAAGTATGAGAAAAACGATGCCATCCAAGACCGGATTACATAAATAAGGAGGAAAAAAATGATACGAGATTTAAATCGTCGTGACCTTTTCAAGCTTGGCGTCGCAGGCGCTGCAGTCATGGCAGCCGGAAACGCAATGGGTTCCAAAGCCCTGGCCGGGACCGCGGACCTTGTTGAGGGAGGAAAGGATTTCTCGCCCGCGACCGGTGCGGAAAGAAAAATGATTCCTTCATCCTGTTGGAACTGCGTGACCAGAGACTCCATGATCGGTTTTGTCGAAAACGGCAGACTGGTCAAGCTCGAAGGGCACCCTGATTCAATTAGAGGAAAGGGTAAAATATGTGCCAAAGGGGCTGCCGGTATCAACCAGCTCTACGACCCGGATAGAATTCTTTTTCCTATGAAACGTGTTGGCAAGCGTGGGGAAGGCAAGTGGAAGCGCATATCCTGG
>CP070768.1:750804-753538 GCA_020345745.1 Desulfobacterales bacterium | reverse complement strand
TGGGTTGCGAAGTAAAAATGTGGGATCTCAAAACCGGCAAGCTTCTCTGGAGAGCCAAACAAGTTTCGCGGGCTCATGCGGGTGGGCTATCACTCAACCCGATCGGTATTGGCATGTCAACCGTGGCTTCTTTGTGGAACTTACGAGCAACAGAGTTGTTAAGTCAGACAGATGAGCTTTTCCGTGAAATTGTTTCAACAATTGAGTTGCCGGAATCATTTCGATTTATTAAAGCATCTCTGCCGAGGATTGATTTGTTTGCCGTCATAAATTCAGGCCAGCCATTCACTGCTGGTAAGAAAGTAGCCTTTCGAATCATCGGTGATCCGCAATGTTCGGCTTATGTGGATTTGGCCGACTTCAAGTCCAATATCCAGCTGACCCCTGTATCTGCAAGCGTCAAAAAGGCACTTCGTACTGAAGTGCTGGAAGCCATTAAGAAGAACTACCTAGAAACGGGCCATACGCTGAGCCCTGAACTTATTGCTGCAGTAAAACAAGAGCTGATCTCACGCGAAATTTATGAAGGCTTTTATACTGTGGAGTTTGGTGAACAGGCCTATGGTTTACTTGCCAAGGCTTATCTCGTTAATTCTGCAGGAGGGCAGAGGACAGCCATTGATGCCGCACACTATGTTGACATTGACGGCCTGCCTCCGCAAACGACGACCGGTCTGACTGCCGAATCCTTGGACAATAAGATTAAAATCAAATGGAAACCGAATTCTGAGCAGGATCTTTTATACTATGAAATTTGGTCAAGCCCCACACCTTTAAGCGGTTATACTTTGGTATCAAAAAGCGAAAAAAATGAAACGGTCATAAAAAAGCTGCCTAACTTTACAAAAATTTATTTCCAGATCAGAGCGGTTGACAAGGCTTCCAATGCAAGCGTTTTCGGAAAATATGTCGAAACTGTGCCGCTCCCTGAGCAAGGGATTTATGATTTGCCGCAACCTGGGCCTGTTCTGAGCGGGGACATCAAAGAGAAGATTTTGTTGGTTGCTGATAAAAGCCCCTATATTGTGCTATCCGACTTGCGTATCGCTAAAGAAGGTGCTCTATAAATTGAACCGGGTGTAGAGATCTTGTTTTCTCCAGATTCGTCGTTAACTATCGCAGGCGGAGATTTTTTTGCTTATGGATCCAGTGAAAAGCCGATCCATTTTGCTGCCAAGGAAGGCAGGAAAGAATTAGGTGCATGGGCCGGAATCGTTATGGAAGGTGTCAAGAGATCTATCCTTCGGCATGTAAAAATTGAAGGAGCGACAACCGGATTCACAATCAGCAACAGCGCTCCGTCAATAATATCTTTGACAGTTACGCGATGTTCGCAAGTCGGCCTCTATTTAAAAGCAAAAGCCAGGCCGAATATATCGTGTTCAATTTTTTCTTATAACGAAGGCCAAGGGGCACTTGTCATGGAAGGCGAGGGACTGGCACCGGTTATTCGCAATAATGTTTTTGATCATAACCAACCATTTCAAGTTCAGAGTTACACTCCCTTGCAGGTCGATTTAAAAGGAAACTATTGGGGTCGTTCCGAACCCGAGGCGAACTGGTTTTTGGGTGACATTGTGTGGCAGCCGGCGCTGGCCGATCCCCCAGCTTTCTGTTCAACAAAATAAGCCATACAGCAATAGTTTCCTTGGCGTAATCGGAAAATACAGAAAATGCCTTGGAGGTATCGATGAAAATGGCAATGCAATGGCGATGGTTAATCGTGGCTTTGACTTTCGCTTTACTTATTGTTCAACCCTGTTACGCACAGAATCCCGGCGTTGAACCCGTGGGCGATTTCGGAACGATTAACTGGCTCGAACAAAGAATCACAGCAAAGGGGATTGGGGTCCCTCCTGAAAAATATTACGGGAAGCCGCAAGCACGCCCGTTGGCTCTGCGCGCTGCTGTAACCGAGGCTCGCAGAAATCTTTTTGAAGTTGTCAAGGGGGTGCATATCGACTCAACGACCCGGGTGAAAAACTACATGTTGATAGATGATTCTATCGTGGCACGCGTTAAAGGGATACTGAAAAATTCCAATGTAGATAGCTACCAAGTCATGCCCAATGGATCGGTGGAGGCAACGGTAAGTTTGCCTCTTACAGGAAAAATGGGGACAATCCTTGCGAGAATAGCCATGCAACCAGAGACCAGGCCCAAGTCTACTTTGGCTACGCGGGATTTGGAAAGGCGTATTCGTCTCTTGGAAAATCGTGTCATTGCTCTAGAAGACCAGCTGAAGCGTCTTGATCAGTTGGCCTTAAAAGAACAACAGAATAAGCAGGAGTTACGTATCAGTGCCCTTTCCGACAGGTTTGATGAAATGGCCAAGAAACCGCCTGCATCGGATCCGCCTGAAAAAACAGCATTCCCTAAAACCATAGTTGCCAAACCCCAACCCCCTGTCATGTATTCGGGTTTGATAATTGATGCACGGCAAACAGACTTTCAGCCCTGCCTTAAGCCTGAGATTTATGGGCAGGGTAAGCTGATTTATCCTGGGGAGTATGTGAAAATGGAGCAGGCGGTTCTCCAAGGTTTTGTCCGATACTATCGAAAAATTGGTCAGGCCCAACATAGCACGCGTGTCGGTTCACTACCTTATATCATTAAGTCCCTGGGTACACCGAAAGGAAATCGCAGCCTGGAAATCGGAGAAAAGGAATTTGAGACCCTAAAATCACTGATTGCAATGCCGGACAGCTTTATGAGCAACTGTCATGTGGTTATT
>CP070768.1:744231-750704 GCA_020345745.1 Desulfobacterales bacterium | reverse complement strand
TGCTTCTAGGTATCAAACAAAAAGAAAAATTGGGTGGTTTTCCCATCAAAAACCACCCAATTATGAATGTAAACGAAGAGAGTTTCATTTACTGTTGCAAATATAACTTAGAGAATATATTATGTCAAGAATGATATAGTTGTTTTTTTATTTTTTATGCAATTTCGGCCTATGGCCGAAAAATCAAGCCAACCGCTATGCGGGTGATCGTTGACTTACTTCAAATGTTAACACGCAACAAAATATTTAAATGGTAGGGTTTTGAATGCCCAAAGAAAAAAGATATTTGCTGTCCGATCGAAAATCTGGATAGAGGACATGGAAGGCAACGTCGTATTCGGTCTCGGACGATTTCAAATATTAAAAATGGTTCACCGCTTGGGGTCCATGCATGCTGCTGCCAAGGAGCTGCAGATGAGTTACCGAGCGGTATGGATGCGTATACGGTCCTCAGAAGAGCGGATCGGAAAACAACTGGTGGTCCGGCAAGGAAAAGGCTCAAGGTTAACCCCATTTGCCGAGAAACTAATGAAACAGTTCAAAAGGTTGCATGCAATAGCCGAAGCGGAATCGGATGATGTCTATGAAAGTCTAATGTCTGATTATTTAAAATAAAAAAGAGATGAATTAAATGTGCCAGGGCTCAATTATTAAGGAAAACCATGAATAAGAAAAACACAAAAAATGCCCCAAACGTGACAAAACAGACGGCGATGATTGCGGCAATAGTCACCTTTGTCTTGGGATTCTTCGCAGGCGTGGTTTTTACAGTTCATAAAACAGATTCGGTTCCTAACATTGCTTCCGACCCGAAACCGGACATTAATTATACCCAAAAAGCCAAGGCCTTAGAGGTAGCAGTGATGAATAATCCGGACAATACAGCGGCCTGGATTCAACTGGGGCACGTCTACTTTGACACTGACAAGTACGAAAAAGCCATCAACGCCTACGAAAAAGCGCTTGAACTGAATCCGATAAACGCTGACGTATTGACCGATCTGGGAGTTATGTACCGTCGCAGCGGCCAGCCTCGCAAGGCCATTGCAAATTTCGATAAAGCCGTGGCCGTTGACCCTAAGCACGAAACCGCTCGACTTAATAAGGGCATAGTGTTGCTGCACGATCTAAAGGATTGGGATGGTGCTATCCAGGCTTGGGAAGAGTTGCTGGAGATCAATCCATTGGCCAAGGCCGGTAATAACCTGAGCGTGGATCAATTGATAAAGCATTACAAGAAAGAGAAAGCTAAAAACACCTTTAATTAAGGATTAGCTGTGACGGGGAGTATCGGATGGGTTACGAAATTTTTAATATAGGCGTCACTGTTTGGTATAATTTTGGTTTAATTTGCGCATATTTTGCTGCTGGAAGTAGCCAGTTAAATCTCTTTGAGGTGTTCGCTAATAAACTTTAATAATTCATCTCGACTAACTGGTTTGCCCATACAAGGATATACATGTCCACCTACATTAATTCCTTTGCCACCTGCGTTTTCATCAGACTTTCCTAAATAACCGGTAAGAAATATGACCGGTATATCTTTTGTTTTTTCATTCGCTTTTAAAATTTTTACAGCCTCTCCACCAGACATTTTGGGCATCACAATATCCATTATAATCAAATCCGGACTCTCTTCAAGTGCCTTTTTAACACCACTTTGACCTTCTGCCGCAGCAATCACCGCATAACCCGCGGCCTCAAGTATATATTGAATCACTTCAACAATTTCAGGACTGTCATCTACAATTAGAATTTTTTTCATAAGCTATCATCCGAATGTCAAGAATAATCTATAACAAGATCATGTTTCTTTTTTATAGCCTTCATAATGGCTTTATAATATCTCATCTCGAGTTGATGAGAATTTGCTTTTTGCAAGCGGATTAAGCTGAACTTTCAAATTGTTCACAGTAGCAGGATACATGGCGAGGTGTAGCATCCCTTTTGGTGAAGTTACCGTTCGCATCCAGATACTGTCGGTTGCAATTCAGATACCAAATATCATCTGTGGCGTCAATTCGACATCTTTCTTCGAATTGGCTATAATTTATAGATTATGGCCGTAGAACGCCTATGGGTCCGGGTGTGCTGTTTTAAAAAGCAAAGGTCAATCCGGGGCGATAGTGGCAGCATTTTATCATGGATGTGACAAGGTATTCTTGTATCCATGATGATCTAATGGTAGAGTGGTTTAATTTTAGATAGAATTAGCAAGTGCAAAATGAGATAATATGCGTTGTTTTTATAAAGTAAAACAATTGACTATACTTAGCCGTGGTTAGGTTTCTCCGGATTGGAAACAGTAGTGAGGAGAATGGATAATGAGGACTTTTCGCTGTTATATTTTATTGGCCGTGATGATTTTGGCATCAAGTTTTTCGAACTTGGCACAAGCGGGCAACTTTTCGAATACCATTAATGTTTTTAAAAAATCTCCAGTGGTACAACCTTTTTTTAAGAAAGCCTATGGTTATGCAGTTTTTCCGACGGTTGGAAAGGGTGGTTTCCTTATCGGTGGTGCATACGGTAAAGGGCAAGTATATCGGAAAGGCAAGGTCACCGGAACAACAACTTTAGTAAAAGCGACCATAGGTTTTCAGCTCGGTGGCCAGGCTTTTAGCCAAATTATTTTTTTCCAAGACAAACGAGCTTATAATGATTTTACCAGCGGCAGCTTCGAGTTTGATGCCGAAGCATCCGCCGTCGCTATTACTGCCGGTGCTCAGGCAAAAGCAGGTACGGAAGGAGCGACTGCTAGTGCGAGTGTGGGACCGCGGACCGGGAAACAGGCAAAAACAAAGTATAGAAAAGGCATGGCCATTTTCGTACACATAAAAGGTGGTGCAATGTATGAAGCAGCCATCGGTGGCCAAAAATTTAGTTTTAAGCCAAAATAAAATTTGCTATTCTTCATCCCTGTCAATTATTACATGTAATACCTCATTATAATAAGAAGATGTGGACTGCCATTTTTCATTGAGGGCAAATCGATTTTCGGGGATTTGCCTTTTTGATTTTTTATGGATTTTAGGATATATGTAACCGGAACGGGTGGATCATATGTTGTGTGGAACAGCAAATTTTAAACGAGTTTGTTAATTGAAAGCCAAAAAGATCATATATTATTTGCTTGGTAGCACCCTTGTTGTCATTTTTTTCGTAGGAATACTTGAATTTTCAACAAGGACTATTTCCTGGGTTACAAATAAGGGTTTTTGGCTATCCTTACACGAGTTTGAAGCATTTGATAAGACGATTGAAAGTAAGTTCAAATGGCATCCATTCACTGGAGTGACTTTCAGACCAAATATTTCTTTTAAAGGAAGCCACCCTAACCAGAAAACAAAATCAATGATTCTCGTTGATAGGTATGGCTTTTTATCGCCAGGCAAAAATTTAAAGAAAGAAAAATCAGCCAACGAAATCAGGATTGCCACGATCGGGGGTTCAACTACCGCAAATGTACATTTGTCGTATGAAGAGAACTGGCCGGGTTATCTTGGAATACTTGTTCAGGATGCCTTGCCTGACAATACCATCACAGTGATAAATGCAGGAGTTCCAGGTTACGACACTGCGCAAAGTATTGGGAATTTAGCGTTACGGGTCATGCCTTTAAAACCTGATATTGTGATCATTTATCATGCATATAATGACTTGAAAGCTATAAGGGCCAATATAAAATTTAATCCTGATTATTCACATATACATAACACACCACTTGGTTTTCATCAGAAGCCTGATTTTATAATTCGACTCTTAAATAACAGTATGTTTTACGTGCGAACCCGAAAAAAATATCGTGAGTATGTTGCCAAGAAAAATTTTTTTGACAATTATAATAACATGAAACTTGGGAAAAACAGATTGGCCAATATCCCAAAAGAAGCACTTTTAACCTTTAAGCAACACATTCGAAGTTTGATTTCTATTGCAAAGGCTGAAGGTTCTAAAGTGATATTATCTTCTTTTGTAACACTGCATAATCCTCATACGGATTTTACTTCACCTGATCAAATCAAGAGATTGAGTGGGCTTAAGAAGGTTGAATTGGATATGATTATGCATTTTGTACCTGGTTTACAGTTATCGTCAATATTTGATGGCATCAATAAATATAATGACGTGTTAAAAAGCATCGCAATTAAAGAAAAAATAGGTTGGGTTGATAATGCGTCATTCATCCCTCATAAAGAAAAGTATTTTGTAGATCGGGTTCATTTTTCAAGCGAAGGGGCTAAATGCGTAGCGGAAAACTTGCTCCCTGTTGTTTTGGAAAAATTGAAAACCTGAAATTTCGAATATAACATAACTTGTGCTTTGGCCTTTATTTATAGAATGCTTGATTCCGCCATTTATGGTGAAAAATGGAACCCTATAAATTTGATTGATTGGGAAACGAAATCGTCATCAGAGACCATGGAAATCTAATATTTACCCAAAAACCTTCAACCCTATAATTTTCAGATATCACAAGATCCGATATAAAGTTCTATGGTCCACCTAATGGCAGGATATTTCATTCATTGAAATATTGAGGGAGACCTCAATTCTATGCAAACAGATAAATCAGGAATCGAACATGAAAATAACTTGTCCTTCATGCGATGCCATTTACAACATACCGAGCGATACGATCTCGGAAGGAAAAAAAACCTCGGCCAACTGTAAAAAATGCGGTGGTAGGATTGTAGTCGAAGTGAAAGTTGAGACGACTAAAAGAAAACATCCGAGAACCAAAACAAAAAACTTGTTATCTTATGTTGGCATAGATGATCGAGGTAACGAAAAAGAACACGGGATGGGAAAGGCTCTAGACATAAGTGTGGGGGGTATTCTCATAGAAACTCGCAATCTGATAGCATCAAAAGATATTGTGCTAACGGCCACCTTCGAGGCTAAAGATAAAACAAGCAAGATTGCTGGTAAGGTCGTTTATCGCTGGGCAGAAGATTCTGGCGTGTTCCGAACCGGAATCCAGTTCATTGAAGACAACGAAGAAACCCGATCTTTTATAATAAACATGATAAGAGATCATAGTAAGCAAAAAACTCAATATTGAGACATATGTGATAGGCCTGCATTCCATTTTCAATCAAAACTAATCTATATATTGGGTATGCTTGGAACGCTCAATCCCATTGATTAATTAGAAAGGAGATAAAAATGAAAAATGTATTAGTTTGCTACTTAAGCAGAACAGGTAATACAAAAAAGATGGCGGAATTTATTGCTGAAGGGGTGCGTATGACAGGAAATACTGCCAAACTCAAGAAGATCTCTGAAATTAAGAGTGAAAAAGATTTTGAAGGGTATGACGGATTCGTTTTCGGGTGTCCAACGTATCATAGAGATATAACGGAAGGTATGAAAATATTTCTTTTTATGGCGGAAAGGGCCAAATTAGTTGGGAAGATTGGGGGCGCTTTCGGGTCTTTCACGCATAGTGGCGAGTCTGCAAGCATGATTTACGACACCATGCTATATGTTTTTAAAATGGACATGACAGATTTAGGAGCATTAGACCTGAAAGAACATCTTTTAGAAACAGACGAAGGGATTCATGCGTGTCAGGATTACGGTAAAGCCATTGGGCAAAAATTTAATTAATCCCCCCAACCTGAGTACGCTGTATGTTCGAAGACATCAGGGCCACAGATGAACTCCAGTCATACCTTTAATACTGTTATGCTAGACAGGAGTTTGCAACCTAATGTTTTATAGATATCACAAGACCTGCGATCTGGTAGGCTCCCGGTGAGATTGGCAAGATGTCACAGGTTTTGACAAGTCCAATTTCTTTGAGATACTCTCTATATATCTTTAAAATGTAGAATATTTGCGAACCACAATATGTGGGGTCAACTACATTTTTTTTAAATTCAATAATATCATTCGTAGTCTGCTATGGTGGCTTGATTATAGAACAATATGGCAAGGAGTGTTTTTTTTATAAAATTCTAAATGAATGGGATAAACAATGAAAAAGCCAATCAATTATATAATCTTTTATGTTTTTATATTATTGATAATATACGGTTGTGCAACGGCTCCTCTTAAAAATCGGCCTCAACAAACTATGCGGCATTTTAAATATTATGAGCGCATAACTGTATATGCTTCAAGACTTCCATGGACGAAAACAAATATTATAGCCCAGAAGGGAGACATTATTATTTTTTTTGCTTCGGGAGAGGTTTCAGTTAGCCCCTATCGCCCAAAGGCTTCAGCATGGCGACGTCTTTTTTATAGAATTGGAAAAGATATGTTTCCGCAACCAATTTTTGGTTCGCATATTGATACATTCGATTTTGCCGTTATCGCTGAAGATTCTGGGAAATTAGAACTTGCTGTTGCTGATTGGAGAAACCACGAAAAAATTAATTATGATTGGTATCAGAACAATACAGGATCATTTCTGGTAGATATTTTTGTGATAGATAAAAATAAAGAAGAAATTGTGCCTGACT
>CP070768.1:737411-744131 GCA_020345745.1 Desulfobacterales bacterium | reverse complement strand
TACACCGTGGGTATCGCCAGATACAGTGACTTTGACGAGAACGACTACGAGGATCACCAGGCGCACCTTTCCGCCGGCATGAAGACGCCCAGGGGATTTTATCTTACGGTTCAGAACCGATTTCAGGACACGGAAGATCCTTTTGGCTCCGAATCTGAATTTCGAATCGGAACCCAGACCGAGCGGTGGAACAACCGGGCACGGTTGGTGGCAGGCGCCGAATTTGCAGAAACATACGGCATAGAGGGAACCTACCATAATTTTGTTGAAAGATACGACCTGATAAAGGATGAATTTCAAGACCAGACCCACCATGAATACGGTGTTGCCGTTCTTTACAGAGTTACCGGAAAGACCTCCTTGTTTGGCCAGTTTTTGAGAACCGATGTCGAGTACGACAGCCAAAACGACGGCATTGACGAGGATAATGACGGCTTTAATGAATGGAATTCTTCAAACTCCCAGGACTACACCGTCAACGGTTTTTTTATCGGGGCTCGCTTTGATCCTCGCAGTAAATTGAGCGGTGAGTTCAAAATTGGATACGGTACCATCGACTTTGAAAACGACGTTGATGTTAACGGAAATAAATTCAATGATAATGATTTCTGGCTAATGGTGGCCAATGTCGGCTTTCAGTTTCGGGAAAAAACAGGCCTTTCCCTGACCGTGGACACTTCCAAACAGCCTTCCACGACTGCCGATATCGCCTCAGATGTATCGGCCACGTTTCGGCAGATAAGCGCGAAGCTTGATTTGACGCAAAATTTCACCGAACGGATGTCAGCAAATTTTGGATTGGGGTATAGATATAGGGATTATCTGGATGAGGCTTCTGGAATTCCAGATAAATATTTTAATCTTTACACGGCAAAATTTAGGGCCGGGTATCTCATTCAAGACTGGCTGGAAGTCGGCCTGGAATACACGTACGACAACAATCAGGCCAGCGATTCTCTGTATGAACTGGATGAATACACCGTCAATACTGTGGCGGTTATGGTAAAAGCGACGTTTTGATTTGGTTTCTCAGCCGTTACTTTGCTTCGAGTTTGTTGGGGCGCAGAGCGCAGGTTCAGAGTTCAAAGAAAATCTGACTCGTTGATTCTAATATTCTGAACGGATAAGGCATGGGAATAGAGCGATTTGAGGATATTGAGGTATGGCAATCAACGTGAATGAAATATCTAAATATTTGGTAATTTTTGTAACCCTTTTATTCATCAATGCTTGTGCCACTGTTAAGGATGTGGTGCGGGTTATCGAGATCACGGAAGGGGTGTCAGCCAAAGGGCTCAGCAAAAGGGAGGTTGCCAAGCTTGCCCAAATCAAGGCTGCATCAACCAGTAAAAATAACAGCCATGGTCTCAATCATGTCATTAAGAAAACCAAGAACTATGTCGTTACCGAATATCTGGCCTCCCATCCGGATGCCAACAACCCCACCGCTCTGGACTACCGGGTCGGCGGATACGATGTCCTGGATATCGTCGTATACGAGGAAGAGGATCTGTCCCGCACGGACGTCCGCATCAGTGCAGACGGTTACATCTCCTTTCCGCTCATCGGGCGAAACAAGGTGGACGGGCTAACTACTTCCGAAATTGAAAAACTAATATCCGATAAGCTTGCAAAGGGTCAGTTTATCATCGATGCTCATGTTTCCGTCACTGTCAGTGATTACCGCAGCAAACAGTTCATGATGCTCGGACCATTAAAAGAGCCGGGGGCCTATCCGCTCAGAGCACAGGAACGGGTTATAGACGCCATTTCCAAAGCCGGAGGGATCGATTTTGCTAAGAGCAGCAATCAGATGATGATCATCCGCACCAAAAACCCTAACACCAAAAATGAAAGAAAGATTGTCATCCGAGTCGATCTTCAGGCGCTTCTCCACGAAGGTGATCAAGCGTCAAACCTGCTTCTAATGGACAAGGATCTCCTTTATATTCCCAAGGCCAAGCAGTTTTATCTGATCGGCCAAGTGCAAAGACCTGGATCCTTTTTCTATTTGGATAAAGACATCACCCTGGTGGAAGCCATCAGCAAGGCCGGCGGCTTCACCAAAATCGCCGCCCGCAACCGGACGCGAATTGTGCGCATGGAGGATGGCATTGAAAAAATCATCGAGGTCAAGGTAGATGCCATTACCAAGGCCGGGAAAAAAGGACAGGATGTTGTTATTCGACCCGGGGACATCATCGTCGTCCCGGAAAGTTTTTTTTAAAGGGGAAAAGATTTTCAATTATTGTAGCTAAGGGAAGTTTTTATGGACGAATACATCGAGAAAAAAATTGACCTTCGGGATTACCTTAGAGTTCTGATTAAAAGGCGGTGGATCATCATGACGATATTTGCCCTGGTGGTCCTTTTTGTGGCTGTCAACACCTTTACGGCAGTGCTCATTTACAAGGGCACCTCACGGATCTTGATCGAAAAGGAGCGCCCCAATCTGCTGTCTATTCAGGACGTCTCCTATGGATGGACTGATCCTGAATTCTACGAGACCCAGTACAAGATCATCGAAAGCCGGGCTGTTGCCCGTAATGTGATCCAGCGGCTGGATTTGGAAAACAGCCTCGAGTTCTTTCCGGAACCCCAAGACAACATTGTCTCCAATATCAAGGGATGGATTCGTGAGACCCTGCAAGGTGTTAAGGGATGGATTAAATCCATCATCAAGACAGAGGAGACTAAAACCAAGGGTGTTGAACAGGCAACAGATCATGATGCTCCTGATTCCGGCCTGGTTTCAGCCTTTATCGGCCGGATCGAGGTAAGTCCGGTACAAGAGAGCTGGCTGGTGGATGTCTCGGTTAGTGCAAGAGATCCCGTCATGGCGGCGCGTATGACAAATGAGCTGGTCAGGGCATATATTGACCAGAACCTGGAGACCAAGCTCATGGCAGCCAAAGATGCCGTGGAATGGCTCAACGAACGGATTGATGAAGAGCGGGAAAAAGTCGAGGTCGCAGAAAAGGCCCTGCTGCGATACAAAGAAAAGCACCAGATCATTACCGGCTTTTCGAGCGATGCTGAAAATATCACTGCACAGAAACTAGCTGAACTCAACAACCAGGTAGTTGAGGCCGAGTCGCATCGGGTGGAGGCCGAGACCCGCTACCGCCAGGCCATTTCCCTGAAAGGGACACCGGACATGCTCGACTCGATTCCCGAAGTGCTGAGCAATGATCTGGTCAATGAAATCAAAAAAATAGAAGTAACACTCTTTAACCGCATGTCCGAACTGTCCAAAAAGTATGGCCGAAAACACCCCAAGATGGTGGCCATTGCATCCGAACTTAAGGAACTGAAAAAGCGCAAGGCGGTAGAGGCTAAGCGGGTAGTCAATTCCCTGAAAAATGAATACAAGCTGGCCCTTGCCCGGGAAGAGTCTTTGAAACAGGCCCTTGCTCAGCAAAAGGATGAAAGTTTAAATCTGAATAAGAAGGCGGTTCAGTTCGGCGTGCTCCAGCGTGAGGCCGAAAGCTCAAGGCACATGTACGAACTGCTAATCAAGAGGTTCAAAGAAACCTCCTTGATCGAGGAGATGAAGACCGGAAACATTCGAGTCATCGACAAGGCAGAGGTTCCTCAAGCGCCGGTGGGACCCAACAAAAACCGCAATCTCATGCTTGCCGTGGTTCTGGGGCTGACCCTGGGAATGGGGCTGGCGTTTTTTCTGGAATATCTGGACAATACCATCAAACTACCTGATGAAATAAAAGAGCAGCTGAAGATTCCGTTCCTGGGCCCGGTGCCCATCTTTTCTCCGGATGGCATACCGATGAACGGGCACAAGGATCTGGTTACCATTCATGACCCCAAATCAACCGCCAGTGAAGCCTACCGTAGCATTCGAACGGGGATTCTTTATTCTTCGGTAGACACGGCTCCACAAGTAATTATGATGACCAGCTCCGGCCCGCTTGAAGGGAAGACCGTATCGTCCTCAAACATGGCCGTGGTCATGGCCAAATCTGAATCCAAGGTTCTTTTAATGGATTGCGATATGCGGCGCCCGCGGGTTCACAAGCTGTTTAGCATCGATCGTGAAATCGGGCTGTCGAGTATTCTCGCGGGAACCAGCAACATCAAAGGCGCTATCGTGCCCTCGCCCGTAAAGGGCCTGGACATTCTGCCGGTGGGTCCGATACCACCCAATCCATCTGAGATTCTGGGCTCCAAACGAATGAGACAGTTCATCAATGCCTTAAGAAAAAAATATGCGCGGATCATTATCGACAGTCCCCCGGTGTCGTCCATAACCGATGCCGCGGTGCTGGCCCGGATGGTGGACAGCGTCATGCTGGTCATCCGCGCCGGTGAAACCCCCCGACCGGTCATTGAATACAGTTTAGAGCAGCTGAAAACCGTTAACGCCAATATCATGGGTGCAATTTTAAACGCGGTGAGTGTTGGCTGGGACAGCTACTATTACTATCATTATTACTACGATTATTACGGCAAAGACAGGGAGCGAAGAAAGCGGAACCTCCGAAAAGGATAGACGTCTTTATCTAAGAATTAAAAACTCAACTGAGCAGGGAGCTTCGCGACGAGACATTTGAAAACCGTCTATTTTTTTACAAAGGTCTCGAGACAGTAAAATAAATGAAAAAGAAAGATAAGCCCATAGCCAATCCTTTGCTTGTGTTGCGGGAGGAGTTTGACGACTGGGCCATTCTCTTTGATCCGGATACGGGAGACGGCTTCGGTCTCAACCCTGTCAGTGTATTCATCTGGAAACGTCTTGACGGTAAACACACCGCTGATGATATTTTCAGTGAGCTTCTTGATGAATGTGAAGATGTGCCTGAAAATGCAGAGCAACACATCAATGATTTTATTGAGGAGCTTGTAGAAAAAGGATATGCCGGATACGAAGTCTAGCCTGAATTTCTCATGAAAATAATGCGCACACCAAGATCTGTGGACCTGGACATAACCAACAGCTGCAATCTACGCTGCAGATACTGTTATTATTTCTCTGGGCCAGGTGATGTGGACAAGGATTTGCCCACCGAAGAATGGCTCCGATTTTTTCAAGAATTAAACCACTTGGCGGTAATGAATGTCACCCTTGCAGGGGGAGAGCCCTTTTTTAAAAAAGACCTAAGGGAACTCATCGAAGGCATTGTGGAAAACAGGATGAGGTTTTCCATTCTTAGCAACGGAACGCTCATTACCGATGAAATGGCCGCCTTTATATTCTCCACCAAGCGTTGCGACAGCGTCCAGGTCTCCATTGACGGTTCAAAACCAGAGACCCACGATGTGTGTAGAGGAAAGGGCAGCTTCGACAGGGCCATTAAAGGCATCAGGTGTCTCCAAAAATACCGAGTTCCTGTTAATGTCCGCGTTACCATCCACAAGCATAATGTTTCCGATCTTGAGGCAATTGCGCGGCTCTTATTGGATGAAATGGGTCTGCCCGATTTTTCCACCAATGCGGCTTCATATATGGGCCTTTGCCGGCAGAATGTCGATCAGATCGGTTTGACTGTTGAAGATCGTATGCATGCCATGGAGACACTTTTACATTTAAACAAAACATATGACCACCGTATTAGTGCAGAAGCAGGCCCTTTGGCCGAAGCCACCATGTGGAGTGAAATGGAACTGGCTCGTCGAAACGGGAAAAAGCATATTCCTTTGGGAGGCTCCCTTACAGCCTGCGGCTGTGTCATGGATAAAATAGCGGTGCGCGCGGACGGCACCATTGTACCCTGCACCATGCTGAGCCATATAGAACTGGGCAGGATCAACCAAGATGATTTTAAACAGATCTGGCAAAGCCATCCGGAAATGACAAACATGCGCGAGCGGTGCCATATCCTGCTGAGCAGCTTTGCATATTGCCAAGGATGTGAATTTAGCAATTACTGCACCGGAAACTGCCCGGGACTTGCCTACACCATCACCGGTAAAGTCAATCATCCCAGCCCAGATGCCTGCCTCAAGCAATTTTACAAAGATGGTGGAAAGCTCCCTGAGCTTCAAATCAATTAGACAAGATTTAGATATTCTTTTAAAATAAAGAAAAAATCATATCCATCCTATTTATCCTGTCTAAAATACATTTGACTATGAGTAAAGACCAAGAAGAACGAACCTATCCTTTGAGCCAGCTATACTTCTATCTCACCGAGGGATGTAACCTGCGCTGCCGCCACTGCTGGGTCGCACCCAAATTCCAGGACCAAAGCCATTTTTATCCGGTGCTTTCCGCAAAACGGTTTGAATCCATTATAGAGCAGGGAAAATCTCTGGGTCTTTCCAGTGTTAAATTGACCGGCGGAGAACCTTTGCTGCATCCTGCGATTGATAACATTCTTGAATACCTCAAGCCCCAAGATATAGATCTTACCATCGAAACCAACGGTGTTCTTTGTACCACTGAAATCGCCCGAAAGATAAGGGCTTGTAAGAACCCCTTTGTCTCGGTCAGCCTGGACGGTGCTGACGCGGAAACGCATGAATGGATTCGCGGGGTTTCCGGCAGCTTTGAAGCAGCATTGGAAGGCATTAGGAATCTTGTTGACGCCGGAATAGCGCCGCAAATCATCATGTGTATCATGAAACACAACCAAGACCAGGTGGAACCTCTGGTACGGCTGGCAGAAACGCTCGGCGCTGAATCGGTTAAATTCAATATTACGCAGCCGACAGCAAGGGGCAAGAAGCTGCATGAAAGCAGGGAAACACTCACCATTGACG
>CP070768.1:732415-737311 GCA_020345745.1 Desulfobacterales bacterium | reverse complement strand
GTTCTTACTTTAAGTCAACTTGTGCTCCGGCTTCTTCGAGCTGGGCCTTTATCTTTTCCGCTTCTTCCTTAGAAACGCCCTCTTTTACCGGCTTGGGAACTTCATCAACCAACGTCTTCGCATCCTTTAGTCCGAGGCCGGTAATCGCTCTAACTTCCTTAATGACCTGGATTTTCTTATCTCCAAATGCTAACAGGATAACATCAAATTCTGTTTGTTGCTCCTCCTCTGCGCCACCGGCATCCACAGAGGCGGCAGCCGCCATTGCTACCGGCGCAGCTGCAGAAACACCAAATTTTTCTTCCATTTCCTTTATTAATTCAGATAATTCAAGTACCGACATATTTGATATAAATTCAATTACATCTTCTTTGGTAATTTTTGCCATTTTAGCTTTCCTCCAGTTTTCTTTAAATTCTTTATAACACCTTCAATATCTTCAGGCAGCCTCCTTCTGACTCTTTACCGCCTGGAGTACATTTAAAAGTTGTGCCGGCAGGGCACTGAGTACGCGCACAAAAGCCGTTGGGACACCGCTGAATGTGCTCAGAAGTTGCCCCAAAAGTATCTCACGACCCGGCAGTCTGGACAATGCTTTGATAGCGTTCGGGTCAAGCACCTTACCGTTCAAGACGCCAACTTTTATTTCAAGATTTTTGTTTTCTTCCGCAAATTTGGTCAATACTTTTGCGGGAGCAACAGGGTCATCATAGCTCACTGCAATAGCGCTCGGGCCTTTAAAGCTGTCCCTGATCAATTCCGAATCGGTTTTTTCAGAAGCTCGGATGAGCAGAGAATTTTTTACGACCTTATACTCAACGTCAACTTCTCCGAGTTTTCTTCGAAGATCATTAATCGTAGTAACATCCAGACCCTTGTAATCTGTAACAATGACGACCTTAGATCTTGCAAACTTTTCTTTCAGCTCCCTAACAATTTCTTTCTTTTTTTCTAGTTTCACTGCTTGATAACACCCCCTTTTCCAATCTGAAAAAAACCGGAAGCAACGACTTATTTAAATAAGAATGTCTCGGTAGGACGACAATATCGATTAAACACGGATAAGTGCACCTACGGTCTTCGACAGAATATTTTTTGAATATAATACAACCCAAATAGGCCTATCGGCCCAATCAGCCTCAACAACATCCTCTCAATCTATTTTTTCTTGGAATGTCAGAATCAAGTTTGCAACAATTCCTTCATGGAAACAGACTATTTGATCAAATCTTTGACACTGGCTGCATCTATTTTGATGCCTGGTCCCATGGTCGTTGAAATGGCGATACCTTTCAGGTAGGTTCCCTTACTGGAAGCCGGTTTGAGACGTACGATCGTTTCTAAAAAAGCAGTTGCATTCTGCACAATTTTTTCTACCCCAAAGGAGACCTTGCCCATTGGCGCATGGACGATTCCCGCCTTTTCGACCTTAAAATCAATTTTGCCAGCCTTGAGTTCGTTGACCGCCCGGGCAACATCAAAAGTAACCGTTCCTGTCTTTGCATTTGGCATCAGTCCTCTCGGACCGAGAAGTTTTCCTATTTTTCCGACAGAACCCATCATGTCTGGTGTGGCGACGGCCTTGTCGAATCCGAGCCAACCTTTTTTAATTTTTTCTATCAGTTCCTCACCACCGGTAAAATCGGCACCTGCATCCAGTGCCTCTTTTTCCTTTTCTCCTTGTGCAAAAACGAGGACTTTAACTTCCTTACCAAGACCGTTAGGCAGCACCACCGATCCTCTAACCATTTGATCAGCATGTCTGGGGTCAACGCCAAGGCGGACGGCAACATCTATGGTTTCATCAAATTTGGCAAAAGATGAATCGATCGCCTTTTTAACAGCCTCATCAAAACTATGCTTTGTAAGTGCATCCACCCTTTTACTTGATTCGATATATTTTTTACCTTTCTTTGGCATGTTTCAATACACTCCTTGATTACATATTTCGGCATCAGATGTACTGTTTACCTCATTTTATGCGACCTCAATTCCCATACTTCTTGCTGTACCGGAAATAATTTTGCAGGCTGCCTCCAAATCGTTTGCATTTAAGTCAACCATTTTCTGCTTGGCGATCTCTTCGAGCTGTTCTCGCGTTACCGTACCAACGTTTTCACGCTTTGGGTCACCAGCACCTTTTGCTATTTTAGCCGCTTTTTTCAAAAGTACAGAGGCAGGTGGTGTTTTGGTTATAAATGTAAACGATCGGTCTTGATAAACCGTAATAACAACGGGGATTATCATTCCCTCTTCGTTGGCGGTCCTTGCATTAAACGCTTTGCAAAAATCCATTATATTGACACCATGTTGCCCCAAAGCGGGTCCAATTGGAGGAGATGGATTGGCCTGACCGGCAGTAACCTGTAATTTAATCTGCGCCAAAACTTTTTTTGCCATTTTTACTTTTTTCTCCTGTTGTGTTATCTTTTCCCAAAGGCCATTCTGTACTTATACGGCTCTGGGTTTTTTACCTTCAAAGCTTTGTTACTTGAACAAACTCTAATTCTACCGGTGTTGCGCGGCCGAATATGCTAACCAAAACCTTTATCTTTCCCTTTTCCGGGTTGACTTCTTCAACGGTTCCATTAAAATTTTTGAAAGGTCCATCAATAACCCGAATTTCATCTCCGGCCTCGAAAAAATATTTCGGTTGCGGTTTGAGTTTGCCCGCTTCCATTCGGTTTAGGATTTGTTCAGCCTCTTCGTCGGATATGGGAGTCGGCTTCTCCCGGCCACCTAAAAAACCGGTCACCTTGGCTGTATTGTTGACAATATGCCATGTCTCATCATCAAGCTCCATTCTAACCAGAATATATCCCGGATAAAATTTTCGAGACGACGTCTTTCTTTTACCTTTAACAAGTTCAATAATCTCCTCAGTAGGAACAAGCACCTCACCAAATTTATCCGTGTGAGAAGAGGAGGCTATCCGTTCATCAAGAGCGACCTTGACTTTATTTTCAAATCCTGAATAAACGTGAACGATGTACCATTTAAGAGCCACGCTTATCTTCTCCTCATTTTGAAAATTTCGAAAAACGCCATCTTTCACCCGATCTCGGTTTCTAACTCATCCCACTTAAGCGGGACCCGAAATACCCTAGGTATGTCTGTGGTTAATCCGCCAAAGGCTGGTGGCGGATTAAAATCTTCGTTTTCCTCGACGTTGGGCGAAATTAAACATTTTTCAAAGGTTTTATGCTATTTTAGAACCACACGAATCACGCTGGATAAACCAATATCAACCACCCCAAGAAAAATTGAAATGATCATAACCAAGATAAGCACCACAGCAGTGGATCCCAAAGTCTGTTTGCGTGTGGGCCAGGTAACCTTTTTAAGCTCTACTTTGACCTCTCTAAGGAACTGCAGTCCCTTATCTACGTAACCCTTAAGTTTTCCAGGCTCCTTTTTTGCCACAGTCAAAGCTTTTTTCTGAGACGGCGCGTGCTTTTTTTTAAAGTCCTTTCCGGAGTCTTTGAACACCGGGGCCTTTTTCGCAACAGCATCATCTTTTACTTGAGCTAATGACGATCGTGCAGCGCTTTGCTTTTTCTTTTTTTTTGCACTCGCAGTTTTTTTTCTTTGCAGCCGTGCCATTATTCTCCCGATAATGGTTAGATCAATGGTAACATAGCCGGTACAACCTGGAAACCGTTGAATAATCCCAACCGTTTTACTTTCAATGCAATTTGGCAGGCCAGGAGGGATTCGAACCCCCATCACCCGGATTTGGAGTCCGGCGCTCTACCGTTAGAGCTACTGGCCTGCATAATCCTCTTCAAAATAAACAGCCTCCCCTATCATTTATAACGAGAATCAACTATTTATTTAATCTCTTTGTGTAAAGTGTGTCTTCTGCAAAATTTGCAATATTTGCTAAATTCCAGTTTATCAGGTGTCGTTCGTTTATTTTTCGTCGTAGTGTAGTTTCTTCTTTTGCACTCACTACATGCAAGTGTAACAATAGTTCTCACCAGCAAACTCCTTCGCCGTTATTCGATAATTTCGCTGACCACACCAGCTCCAACCGTCCGGCCGCCCTCTCTGATGGCAAACCTCAACTCCTTCTCCATCGCTATGGGCGTAATAAGCTCTGCCGTAATCGCCACATTGTCACCTGGCATCACCATCTCTACACCCTCAGGCAATATCAACGTCCCCGTAACATCCGTCGTCCTAAAATAAAACTGCGGACGATAACCACTAAAAAACGGCGTGTGACGACCACCCTCCTCCTTGCTTAAAATATACACCTCTGCCTCGAACTTCGTATGTGGATCTATCGAACCCGGTATCGATACCACCTGACCTCGCTCAACCTCATCGCGCTTAATACCACGCATCAATACGCCAATGTTGTCACCCGCTCGACCCTCATCCAAAAGCTTCCTGAACATCTCCACACCCGTGCATACCGTCTTGATCGTCGGACGTATCCCCACTACCTCAATATCATCACCAACATAAATCACACCGCGCTCAACACGACCCGTAACTACCGTACCACGACCCGATATGCTAAATACATCCTCAACAGGCATCAAAAACGGCTTGTCTACATCACGCTCCGGCTCAGGAATAAACGTGTCCACAGCCTCCAATAAATCAAAAATACTCCGGGCATCCTCACTGTCAGGATCATCACTCTCTAACGCCTTCAACGCACTACCACGGATAATCGGCGTGTCATCCCCAGGAAACTCATACTTGTCCAATAACTCCCGTAACTCCAACTCAACCAACTCAATCAACTCATCATCATCCACCATGTCACACTTGTTCAAATATACCACCATCTGCGGCACACCCACCTGACGAGCCAATAATATGTGCTCCCGTGTCTGAGGCATAGGACCATCATCAGCACCAACTACCAAAATGGCACCATCC
>CP070768.1:725037-732315 GCA_020345745.1 Desulfobacterales bacterium | reverse complement strand
CCATTGTTAAAGCATTTCTTGCACAGGGTATAGTAAAGAACAGGTGCTTTATCTTCCCGGCTTTTGGAACCCTTGGGTTCCTCGGGTTTATAACTCCCTAAAACATAGAGGTATGGATCCCCGCACAGGATGCAGGGTTCATCTCTGAGATCACTGTAAAATGCCTGTTCCTCTTCAACGATCATTTTGTGCGTCATAGCGACCCCCTCAGGTTTTTAAGGGTAACTCGAGCTGCCGATAATTCAGGTATGACAAGCAGGACTTGCGATGCTGGCATTTCTCGCAGATGGCAATGTGCTTTTTATTTTCAGCTTTGCTTTTTGGACAGGAGATATAGCTCATAGCGTCTTTTTTACCTCTTATTTAATTTTTAAAAGCAGATTTTTCCTACAAGCGTAATTGGTTGTTTTCAAACCGGGTGCTACGCGCCCGGTTCCAACCGTAACGCTTAAAGCACTGACGTGCTTTTGCCTTTTCGGCCTGTGGCCGAAAATTCAAGCCACCCGCTATGCGGGTGGTCGTTGACTTAAAGAGAATTTGATAAGATCGCAACGCGATTTTATTCTGTATAGGTGCAAGTACGGAGATGTATTATGTTGGCTACAATTGCTGATATTGTTGAAATCATGGAAACGGTTGCTCCAATTCGACTGGCCGAGCAATGGGACAATGTGGGTTTGCAATTGGGACAGAAGGACTGGCCTGTGCGACGCATATGGGTCGCTCTTGACCCTACCTTCGAGGTTATTCAGGAGGCATGTCAAAGCGGTGTTGACCTTTTAATCACCCATCACCCGTTAATATCCGAACCATTAAGATCGATTGATTTCAAAACACCGATCGGGTCGGTCATCAAAATGGCGATTCAACACCACTTGGCTATTTATGTAGCACATACTAACCTTGACAGCGCGGTCGAAGGGCTAAATGATTTTCTTGCCCGCCAGATAGGTCTGGAAGATTTGAAAGCCTTACGGCATGCAAAACCAGCAGATATATACAAGCTCGTTGTGTATGTTCCTAAAGAACACGAACAGCAGCTCCTGCATACGTTATTCGAAACAGCGGCAGGAGAAATCGGTCCGTATACGTGTTGCACTTTCAGAAACAGCGGTACAGGTACTTTTCGACCGGGATCTTCGTCAAAGCCTTATTCCGGGCAGATTGATGAAATTTCATCTGCCAACGAAATCAGGCTAGAGAGTGTGGTGAGAAAGGATGATATAAACAACATTGTCCGTCATTTAAGAGCAATCCACCCATACGAAACCATGGCTTATGACATATATCCACTCAAAGGACCCGGAAATAGAGAAGGGCTGGGTCGAGTCGGCTCGCTGAATAAAAGCACCGATCTTATATCTTATGCAAAGACCATCAAGGAAAGGCTGAGGTTAAATTCAATCAAAATTGCAGGAAGATCTGACCTAATCGTAAAGACAGCAGCAGTGTGCTCTGGAAGCGGATCCGGTCTTATGGACGACTTTCTCTCATCAGGCGCCGAGGTTTATATTAGTGGGGATTTAAAGTTTCATGATGCCAGAGCAGTTGAAGCCGCCGATTTAGGCCTTATCGATATCGGGCATTTTGCATCAGAACACTTGATGGTTGAGATGCTTGTGGGGCGCCTTAAGAAGATTTTATCGCAAAAGGATATAGATATCAATATCGAGGCATGTGAGCTTGAAAATGATCCGTTTATTAGGTTATAATAATCGGTGTGGTTGCACCCCGCAAAGGATCTTTCTCCTAGATGGCTATTTTTCACCCATTTGTGGATTAAAACTGAGATCGCTGACAATCTTCTAAGCAAACTGGAGCTAGCATGGTATCCGGCAATATAAAAGAACAGATAGACACTCTAGTGAATCTACAAAAGATTGAGATGGAAACCATTAACATTAAATCAACGTTAAATAATGTCTCCAAAAAAATAGGAACACTTGATAATGAACTAAAGGAATTCGAACAAAAGATTGAAGATAAAGAAGCTATGATTGTCGAGATGAAAAAAAATTATCGGGATAGAGAATCCGATTTTCAAATGAATCTTGACCGGGAAAAAAAGATTCAGGTAAAATTAAGGTCAGTAAAGACCAATAAAGAATACCAGTCACTTTTAAAAGAGATTGAAGACGTAAGGGTTAGGAACTCAAAAGTTGAAGACGAGATGATCGAATGTCTGGACAACATGGATGAGGCAGAGAAAGAAGTTGTGTCTAAGAAGGATGAATATTTACACGTTTCCGCCCGGATAATTAGTGAAAAAAAAGATATTATGAAGGCAGCAGAGCAGGGTAAAGAGCGGCTGGCTGAATTAGAAAACGACTGGGAGAGCGTATCCGGCAAAATCGATTCTGGATTATTGAAAACGTATGATTTAATAAAAGAGAGAAATAAAGGGAGACTTGCCGTCGTACCTGTAAAGGATGCTGTATGCCATGGGTGCAATGTCAATCTCCCCCCGCAGTTGTACAATGAGCTTTATCGAGGTGATACCTTGAAGTTTTGTCCCAACTGTCAAAGGATAATTTACTGGGAGGGATCTTAAAACCCAATTGTATTTTTGATGTATTTTGAGACGGCTAGTGAAAAATGGTGATGGTTCGAGCAGTCCAAACGATCGCTGGTTCAAATACTTGATCCAGAGGAAAGTCCGAACACCACAGGGCAGGGTGCTCCATAACGTGGAGTCGCGGCAACGTGAAGGAAAGTGCAACAGAAAATAAACCGCCTCGCATTAGGCGGGGTAAGGGTGAAAAGGTGCGGTAAGAGCGCACCAGTTCCCCGGGCGACCGGGGATGCTTTGTAAACCCCACCCGGTGCAAGACCAAATAGTGGAGCGTTTGAGAATGACCCGTTCGAGCTCCTGGGTAGGTCGCAAGAGATGACGGGCAACCGGCATCCTTAGATGAATGATCGTTATCCGTTTTGAGGCAACTCGTTGCGGACACAGAATTCGGCTTATGGACTGCTCGAGCCATATTATTTCTTACCCGAATCTTGGGATTGGATCCAACGCTGGTGAAAATAAAAAGAGGTGACTTTCATGCTTCAAATAGAAGGACTTAAGGTCGAGGTGGCCGGAAAGACGATCTTAAATAATGTTAATATGGAAATTCCTTATGGAGAGACCCATATTCTTTTTGGACCGAATGGGTCCGGTAAAACCAGCCTCATGATGACCATTATGGGTTTTTCAGGTTATCATGTCACAAGCGGCAAGATTTTTTTTAAAGATACTGATATCACAAATATTCCCATTAATGAGCGCGCGAACCTTGGAATTGGTGTGTCATTTCAGAGACCGCCGACCATTAACGGATTAAAGACAAGAGAGCTTGTTGAAATCTGTGATGCAAAACAATTCGGCGACATTGAAGCATTGGCAAGAGAGCTAAATTTTATGGAATTTCTTGACAGAGATATAAACCACAAGTTTTCGGGTGGTGAAATAAAACGTTCCGAGCTGTTGCAACTGATGGCTCAACAACCGGATCTCATGCTTCTCGATGAACCTGAGTCTGGAGTCGACCTTGAAAATATAGCTATTATCGGACATGCGATAAATTCACTGTTGCATCGAGGCGTCAAGTGCCCCCAGGATAAACCACATAAAGAGATATTTGTCGGTCTTAAAAAGTCTGCTCTCGTTATTACACACACCGGTCATATATTGGATTATATATCAGCGGACAGAGGACAGGTTCTCTACGACGGGGTTTTGTGCTGCTCCAGAAATGCTAGAGAGATTTTAAAATGGATTAGAGAATACGGATATGAGGAGTGCGTCAGATGCACAATATAGACAACCAGAAGGAGATTAGCTTAAAAAACTACGAGGATGATGCAAAGCATCATGCATATGTTGAATGTCTATCCCACATTAACCCATCCGATGCCAAGCAACTGCTAGACATCGGTGTTGATGTAGAGGAAAATGCGAGAGTCGGCACATTTATTCAAAAAGATAAATCCGTCATACACTGCAAATCAAAACAAAACGGCATTGATGTCATGGGCATATCCCATGCCATGGAGAAACACCAGTGGCTTTCAAATTATATGTGGAACAACATATCTCCCGAAACCGACAAGTTTACATACCAAGTTAAAGAAAAGCCTCACGAGGGATACTTCATCCACGCGCAACCAGGTGTCAAAACCAAAAATCCGGTTCAGTCATGCCTATATATTGCTAAAGACGGGTTTTCTCAAAATGTCCACAATGTTGTTATTGCTGAAGAAGATTCGGAACTCCATATCATAACGGGTTGTGCTACAGCACCGCATCTAATAACCGGATTGCATATCGGCATCTCCGAATTTTATGTTAAAAAAGGTGCAAAATTGATCTTTACAATGATTCATGACTGGGGGGAAAGGGTAAATGTTCGCCCCAGGACCGTGGCGCAAGTAGAAAAGGGTGGCGTCATTATTTCGAACTACATTTGTTTGAGGCCGGTAGGATCACTGCAGATGTTTCCCACCACACATCTCAATGGCGAGGGTGCCGTTGGGCGCTTTAACAGTATTCTTGTTGCCGGTAGCAGAAGCTTTTTGGATGTAGGCTCACGGATTTTTCTCAATGCGCCCCATACGCGTGCAGAAATCATCTCGCGTGGTATTGCATCCGGAGGGTCGATAATCGCCAGGGGCGATCTTGCCGGTAGGGTTGCCGGTATCAAAGCCCATTTGGAATGCAAAGGGTTAATTTTAAATGACGGACTGATGAAAGCTATTCCTGAACTCACCGGCCATGTACCCGGGGTTGAAATGTCTCACGAAGCTGCTGTCGGCAAGATCGATCAGCAAGAAATCGAATATCTTATGGCAAGGGGGCTTGATGAAGATGAAGCGATATCAACGATAGTGCGTGGATTTTTAAACGTGGATATCGAGGGCCTTCCGGCTGGGCTTAAAGAAAGGCTGGACAAAGCCGTAGTAGAAACGCAAAAGGATATGATGTAAGGAGTGTGGTTTTATGCCGGAAGATGTATGTGATATTTCTTTTTCTGAAAAGGTTAAAATCTTTTCGCACGATTATCTGATGTGCTGTGCTTATATATCCGGTTTTGATAATCCCAAATATGTGTTTACCAAAAGGCTCTATTCAACGTTAATTGGGACTTCCCAGGTCCTGGAAGACTTTTTGGATTTTCACGGTGCTAAAAACAGCAAGGAATGGTATTTCTATAGAGAGCTATCAGCGGCCGTAAGACATCTGAGTTTGGGTGGTTATTCTCAGCTACACATTTTAAACCGCCTTGCTTTTTATGGTCTCCCGGATACCCGGAATTTTGAGAATGAAGGAAAGATAACGCATGGATTCATAACCACTTGCCTTATGCAATTAGCGCCCGTCATAATAGACGAAGCCAGACGGCTTAGCATCCCTTTGCCTGAAGAAGGTTATGGCATATCTCATTTTCCGGGTATTACCACCAACGAAATGCTCGATTATGATATCGACGATATGGATAAGGATCTACAGAAAAAAAATATCGTCAAGATTGCCAGTGAATTCTTGAGCATTGCAGCAAAATTTGAACCTCTTGGATTTTTCAAGCCATATGCGTTGAAAGAGATGCTTGTGATTGTTCCCGACCGGGTTAACGAAGTCGAAATGAGGCGCTTTGAAATGCTTGTGCACAATCTACAGTCTTCTTTTGATACTTACGTCATACACGGCGGTTTCAGGCTAGGCAATAGAAAATTGAAGCAGCTTCGTGGATTTTTCTCCGTCGTATTCCACTTGCTGCAAATGATCGGCCGGCTTCTGCATTTTTATGAGCGACATCTCCATGAAGCAGGTTATAAAAATATATATAAAAAAGTGCGAGATCGACTATCCACGTTGATTAATCCAGAAACGCTTCTCGACCGCACAATCAACTACGGACTCTTTTATATTTGTCATTTTCTAACCACCGGCAAAGATCTTGCCACCGAAATACTAAATGAAAATATAGAGCGTTCTGCTGTTGTGGTGGGTGTTCCTGTAAAGCTTGGATTTCACAGCAGACCCAGCCTTCTCGTTGCCAAAACCGTTCAGCACTACGGCGGACAGGTTGAGCTCTGTGTTGGGAGAGATAGGTTTGATGCCAGCAGTGTACTTGATATCCAGTGGGCAGGCGGTAAGATTCAAAAAGAAAATATTAAAAAAGTTGTCTTTGAGGGGGATGCCCGCGCGTTGAGAGATATAGAAATTCTCGCCCGTGTCAACTATGGAGAAGATTCTATGGGAAAAGGTGTTCCGCTTCCAAAGGAGCTGAATTATCTCAAATAATATGGTTTCCGCTATTATTGTCGCCGCCGGTAAAGGCCGCAGAATGCAGGATACAGTTCGAAAGCAATACTTAAGCCTTGCCGGGCATCCGGTTGTTTCGCATTCATTAATTACGTTTGATGAATGTGAAGAAATAGAGGATATCTGTCTGGTCGTTTCACAGAAAGATATCGATTATTGTCAAAAAAACATTCTTTCGCCCCTGAAGCTGCAAAAAAAAGTCCATCTTGTTCCCGGGGGCCCTCACCGTCAAGCGTCTGTTTATAAAGGTCTCTTAGCAATAGACCAAAAAACGACAACAGTCGTCATTCATGATGGTGTGCGTCCCTTTATCCAATCTGAACACCTAACATCATGTATCTTGGGCACCAAAGATTTTGGTGCATGTATTCTGGCTATCCCAGCAAGTGACACACTAAAACAAGTCGAGCACTCGGGGTATATTAAAAAAACCCTGACCAGAAATGCGGTTTGGCTTGCCCAAACCCCTCAGGCGTTTCATTATAGCCTCATCATGAAAGCACATGAAACCGCTCAGCGTGATGGATTTATTGGTACAGATGATGCGTTGCTTGTAGAACGAATGGGGAAAGACGTAAAGGTCATCAAAGGTAGTCAGGCCAATATAAAAATAACAACCCGGGAAGATCTGGCTGTTGCACAGGCGATGATCGATGCGGGATTGGTTTAACCTTTTCACTTTCCTTCCTTATCCCTTCACAAATTTCCAAACGAAATATTGCACGCAAAATTGTGCATCCGCGCCCTAATTCATGTGCTCTCCAATAGGCATTGATATGTTTTTATCTCATCACAATGATCTGGATGGTTCGACAACCTTTTCTCATTTTCTATAAGGTGTTTTGATTTTTTCATAACCTATCGGTTTTCTTTCACATTGAAACAGCCGATATATTACCCGTATTGCCTTATGTTTTTTTGGTGTCCAGAGGATGACATTGGCACGTTTTTTGATGAAGATATAGGTG
>CP070768.1:719500-724937 GCA_020345745.1 Desulfobacterales bacterium | reverse complement strand
AGCCGCCCTGGGCCGCATGTTCGGGGAAAGCGTCTGCATGGGGTTTCCGGAGGAAATTAACGAAATGCTTAAAGTGGAGTTTGGATAGCACATACGCTTTTTAGCCATTAAGATTATAGGCAAAAGCGAGTATATACTTGTAGCAAAGATTTTGACGCCAGAAGAGATGCTGTGATATTCGTTTTATATCTGAAAAAATCGTCAACTTGTAATTATGGCAGGAGATACCAAGTTAAAAAAAATAATTGTTTTTGCGTCTAATTTTGCGCATATCACAACTTTTGGCCGGATGTGGATCATCTAAATGTATCACAACTGATATATGAGGGCAAGCAGCAGGAATGGTTGAGACAAAAGTATTGTTTGCGAGATACAATGTGGTCATACGGACGCACGGTAATGGTTAAGCGAGAAATAAAAATTCTTTGGTTTAGAAAGATTATTCTGGCCATCTCCGTTTTTTTCTTTGTCTTATTTCCCTCCCTATCCATTGCAACAACCATTCAAGTTGTCACCTTTAGAGAGCTGTTGCAATACTCTGAATTTATTTTCGAGGGACAGGTAATAGCGATTGAGTCTGTTATACCTCCTAATAGTCACCTTCCACGCACGTGCGTTTTAATTGAAGTCAAAGAGATATTTAAAGGACGCCACCCGGAAGATACTGTTGATCTTTGTTTCTTGGGCGGGATCAGCGGGGGGCACACTGTCAGGGTCGCGAATATGCAATATCCAGAACTTGACGAGAGAGGTATCTACTTCGTTAAATCGCTGGCACGTCAATATGCCAATCCACTTTACGGATGGAAGCAAGGCCACTTTTTAATTGAAACTGATCATCATACCTCCATAGAACACGTGCTAACTGCCGATCAACAGCCGGTAACCGGTACAACATTAGAGGAAGCGCCGTCTTATGGATTTAGTACAGGTGTGGCTATTGGTGTAACGACCACAGATCGATTACAAACTGGAAAAACTTTGACAGTTGAAGAGTTTAAGCGGAATCTACGTTTGATGCTAAATGTTTTGGAATGAAATATCTTTTATTTATAATAGTCATTTTGGCCATATTATTTTCAATTCCGGTTGGTACGTACGTACTTGTAGGAAATAAATGGCCAGATGCGAGAACATTGTTTAATGTAGATATTCCTGGTGCCAGCGGACTTTGGGATGATGCATTCGAAGAAGCTATGTTTAGATGGAATGATACAACAAACTTTAAATTTAATATAATTAAAAATAGTTTTGGAGATCCATGTGGTGATCCGAATGTTGGCGGTGCTAGGAATGGAGTTGCCTTTTCCGATACTATTTGCGGTTTGGTCTGGTCAGGTCAGACAATCGCCATTACTATAATTTGGGTTAACAATAATACAAATGAGATGGTTCAAACTGGAGTTTTGTTTAACAGCGATGAAGACTGGGACGTCTACTCTGGACCATGGTGGAGAAATCCTTATTTCGGGATTAATGATTTCAGACGTATTGCAGTTCATGAACTGGGACATTGTCTGGGTTTGGGCCACGAAGACTCTGTTGCGGCTATCATGCAGACCAGAGCCGGTGACATAGAATACCCTACAGCTGATGATATTGCGGGTGTTAATTTTCTATATCCTGCTTCCTCAGATAATAGTAATGGCGGTGGGGGAGGCGGTGGCCTTTGCTTTATCTCTGTTATTAGTCGAAAATAGGTTAGCAGGCATTTCATTTTTAAAGCAGAATCATGTCGGTTTTTCCCCAATATGGTTTAGAAAAGTCCAACTATTCACAACAGCTATGTGCCTGCATTTTTAATTCAAGGTAAAAAATGCAGATTTCTCTAACTAATCCGCAAAAATTAAGCCACAAAAAAGGGTGATATCATCAAATCCAAATATTCGGTTTAGGGTTGTGCTTTCTGCTATTTACCGTAATTTTTAAACTTGAAAAAAGTTGAGATATTCATTTCATATCTGGAAAAATCGTCAAGTTGAGATTTTGGCAAGATATGCCAGGTTTGATAAATATTTGTTATTGTTTCTAATTTTGAGCATATCCAAACTTTTGGCCGGGTGTGGATTATCTGAATGTATCACTATCGGCTGATATTTTGTTTTCTGTCATGATATCCCAAGTTCTGCTCAAACAAGATTTCAGTTTATTTAATTCAATCTACAATCTCTCAAAATTTCATAATGCGTAACCACAACTACCAAATCTTCAACTACCCAAAATTTCAACCTAAGGCACAAGTTCACAATCCCTGATTGGCTGAATTTTTTGTTGGCATGCCATCATGCAATCTACACTTATGTTCTTCTTTTAATACTGGAAATTTTAAATTGCGGGCGAATCACAATATGTCAGAACCCATCAATGTTCTGCATCACCTTTGGTTTCAGGTTTGAACTTGATTTCCACCCTGCGATTTTTGCTCCTTCCTTCCCGATTTGCATTGTCACCTATGGGGTTTTGGGGACCCAATCCAATAGCACTTATCTGTGAAGTTGAAGCTCCTCGTCCAACCAAATAGCTCTTTACCGTATTCGCTCTCAATTGGGAGAGATTCCGGTTATAAACGTAATCACCGTAAGAATCGGTATAACCTTCCACAATGATACTTATATTTTTATTTCTAGAAAGATAGAATGCTATATCAGCAAGTGTATTAAGTTGCTGAATATCAATCTCGGTTGAATCTCGTTTAAAATAAATAATGATTTTTTTCACCGGATCGACAATTTGGCTTTGCTTTGCCTGGGTATTGCTACCTTGGAGTGCTGTCTGAAATACGGTTGATTTTTCTTCATTTATTGTTGAGTGGGAATCCTCTATATTTCCTTTTTCAAAATTTTTCTCTGTCGTTTCATCCTGTGCTGCCGGATCTGTTCCAACCTCTTTTAATTCTTTTTCAGCTTGTTTTTGATCTAAGTCCCTTTCTTCAGTATATTCTTCTACTTTTATATTCTCAGATTTTGGTGCAATCGCCGGTAATTTCTTCGAATCTTTTTCAAAATCGGCTAAATTCGTCCGCTGCTCTGTTTCCTCTTCTGCTAAACTTTGATCAATGGCAGTCTGCGTATCAAGTTTTGCCAATTCGGGGGAGTGCTCGGGCGACGAGGTTCTGAAAAAGGATATTATAAATCCAATAAAAAAAAGACCAATGACTACAAAACCAGCTACTCTTATAAATGACACTTTCGACGCAATTCCCGCCTCTTCTATGTCTTCATCAATTTTCTGCTGTTGGGCTGATGCCTGTGGTTGGGTCGGTGTGCGGTCTGTGACCGGCGCATCTTCTTTTAATGGTAATACAATAGCATTTTCAGTTATTTGCAGTTCGTCTGCACATTCTTTGACGACACCACCGGTAATCATGGTAATACCAGCTGAGTAACCCGACATGAGCGCATGATCACAAATTACATTGATTAACCGCGGAAATCCCTTCGAAAATAAAAAAACTTCGCGTATGGCATCGGCGGTGAAATACCTTCTCGTTGCCCCCGCAACTTTTAACCGATGTTCGATAAAAGAGGCGGTTTCTTTTTCAGTCAGCGGCTCAATGTTATAATTTACTGAAATCCTTTGCCTAAAAGGCCTGTTCCTTTCCTCCAGCAGCATTTCTCTTAATTCACTCTGCCCCACCAAAAATATATTTATAAGTTTGCTGCCGTATAAATCGGTATTTGATAAAACACGTATTTCATCTAAAAGCCCATGTTCAAGCCGTTGCGCCTCATCTATGATTAGCAGTACATTTTTCTGCTGATTATGGGCCTCCATTAAAAATTTTTTAAAATGAATCAGAAATTCACCTTTTTGAGTGAATGTTCGGCCCATTTTTAATTCGTCTGCCAAAATATTATAAAAGTCGATAAGACCAAGGTTAGGATCCGGAATAGTTGCAACTATCACCTTAACATCGAGAAGTTTGATCAGACGGTTGATCAACACTGTTTTACCGGTTCCAACGTCACCGGTTAAAAGAAGAAAGCCCTTGTCCTCCTGGATTCCATATCTTAAGGTAGCTAAGGCTTCTTTGTGCCGTTCTCCAAGCCAGAGGAAATGAGGGTCTGGGCTTATGTTGAATGGCTTTTGTTTTAGACCATAGTGGTTAAGGTACATGATCACCTCATTCATTTGAGTAACTTTTATAGTATATTGATAGCCAATCATGCATTTTGTCAAATATTTTATTGATTTTTGTTAAAATTCCGAATAAACAATTGTTATATATACAGAATTTAGTCTATCAACTTCAAAATCATCAATCTATTCTTACCCAAATTATTCTATCTCACTGATGATGAAGCACTTTAGAATACTTTTTCTATTAACCTCATTATTATCGGTGGCCGGGTGCGCCGTTGCCATGATTGGAATTGGTGCTGCAGTTGGAACAGCAGTTTATAAAAATGGTAAACTGATAAAAACCTACCATGAGGAATACAATAGATCCGTCAAGGCGAGCCGCGACACTTTGATGGAATTCAAAATACCCCTGACCGATAATTTATCAGACGATCTGAAGACAATATTAAAAGCCACGCGTCCGGATGGAACTCCGGTAGAGATCATAGTCGTGCGAATATCGCCCACTCTTACAGAAGTTGGGGTGAGAACAGGAGTTGTTGGTGTATGGGATAAAAGGGTGTCAGAACAAATCCAAGATTCTATCAGCAAAAAATTGTCATCTGGCTCCGGGCAGGCCTCAGGTAATACTGCGGATTCAGAAAGGAAAAATATCGACACGTCAGATAATGAAA
The DNA here is from genome assembly GCA_020345745.1 of Desulfobacterales bacterium. Classification (GTDB taxonomy): domain Bacteria; phylum Desulfobacterota; class Desulfobacteria; order Desulfobacterales; family UBA11574. The sequence continues at coordinate 720,180 of CP070768.1, read as the reverse complement.
CCACTCCAAAGGCGACGGCTTTAATTAAGAGAAATGGGTCGCCTGTCTCGAAATCGCCGACCGATATTTCAACTGACAAAGAAGATCAAGAGGTCTTAGGGAAATCTTTTAACAAGCAACCGGACTTTGTAATCTATTTTGAAGATAACACCAATGAGCTTACCGAAGACGCAATTGAGAAACTCAACACGATCGTTGAGGTCATAATTGCCAGGCAGGCGTCAGAAGTAAGGGTCTACGGGTTTTCGGATTCGAATGGCACATCGTCCTTTATTCAAATGCTTTCTGAGAGCAGAGCTAATACCGTTAAATTCTATTTGATAGGAAAAGGGATCCAACCCAAAAAAATCATCGCGAAAGGTTTCGGCTCTATAAGTCCAGTCGCCAGCGATAAATATGAAAACACTATAAAATCAAATAACCGGGTCGAAATCGAACTTAGTTATCAATAAATACAGGGCTGGCGCGAAGGTAGTTGCCCCGATTTTAATCGGACACCGTGGCGTGCTTGATACTCACTATGGGTATGCCTATGCCGGATGTTGAAATCATCACCATTGTAGTAATTTAATATCTTAAGCACTATATTTAGCCAACTAAGCTTCAATCCAAGACTGTATATTAGGTATACGAAAACCACGCGTTGCACGAACTGCAGGTACCGAATATGATGGGACAGT
>CP070768.1:710473-719400 GCA_020345745.1 Desulfobacterales bacterium | reverse complement strand
TCTTAAGGGAGCGATATTGAAAACCACAACGGTGGTTGCTGCCGGCATCGGGCTGCTGATTTTCGAACAATTATTCTCTTTCAAATCGAAAAACTTGCCGTCATTGGGCCGGCAATTTATGGTTGTGGTGACAATTATTACAGTCGGACTGCTTGCTTTTGGAGCTCTCGAAAGATTCCGTGAGGTCAAAGCCGACATATTGCAATTCAATGAGCTTACCCGAATTGATGTTACCTATGCCAGAGAAGTGACCCATTTGCTGGGGTTGGAAAGGTGGATTCGCATCGGCCAGAACCCGAACCAGAACAGCCATCCGAATCCTTGGCCGCTGCCGTGGCATCTGAAAAAAACACATCCATCACTTCTGCCGAAAGATTTTAATTTGTTGGTAATCGTTGCTGACGCGCTGCGGGGGGACGCATTTCATTCAGCCGGATACCACCGTAATCTTACGTCATTTTTGGATCGCTGGGCTAAGAAAGAGGCAATTTCTTTCCGTCGGGCGTACAGCCAAGGCGGCGGCTCATTCGCGGCCTTTCCATTTTTGGTTGCCGGTCGCAGCCGGTTTTCGTTATACGGGCCTCAACTGTATTGGCAAAACCTTTTCTTCAAAATTGCTCAAAAAGAAAATATCCAACACTACATGGTGATGAAGGACTTTGGCCCAAGAGCTATTTTCCCTCCTGATTATCCAGTGATAGAACTTACCATACCAAGAGCGGTAAGCGACCGGCGTTCAGCTACGGCCGATGAAGTTTTTGACTCAGCGCGCAAAGCTATCGGTAATCTGCCATCAGGCGGCAGGTTTCTGTGTTTTCTTCATCTAATGGATGTGCATAACGATCTGTACAAGAAAGAAAACGGGATTGACTTCGGCGACAAGCCCAGGGATTTATACGATAACAATTTGTCTTATATTGACCGAGCCATGGAGCGATTTTTGAGCTGGCTTAAGCAGGCAGGTATTTATGACAAAACGGTTATTCTGTTTACTTCTGATCATGGAGAACAGTTTTGGGAGCATGGTGCCAGTCTCCACGGACACACGCTATATGAAGAAGAAATTCGCATTCCAGTAATTCTTCTTGCCCACGGTATTGGCGGCCGTTTTGAGAATGTTCCTGTGGTTGCAGCGGATATGGCACCAACAATAGCCGACCTCGCAGGATATTCTGTCGATCCGCCGTATGATGATCCACATATGGGGATTTCCCTGGTTCCGTTACTATTGAAAAATGAACGAGAACAGTATCTCAAAAGAAGTGTTACCGGAAGAGCCTCATTTAAGCGCAGGTATTTTTTATACAGAAACTGGGAATGGAAACTGATTTACTTTGCAGAGCTGGATCTGCTGCAACTATTTAACACAATTAAAGATCCCTTGGAGAGAGCTAATCTGCTGCAAGAAGAGCCGGAACTGGCCGCGGAAATGGAAAAAGAGTTGCTCGCGTATCTTGCAAGAGTGGAAGGTAAAACGTATCGACCGTTGCTTTTAAGAAATTCAATTAATTACAAGCCATCTCCAAAATTTTGAGATGGTTTATAGCTACTTGTTAACTTTATCCAATCGTGAAAGAAAGGAAAACGTTTTACTCGCCACCCAACCTTTTGAGAGTGGGCGGTCTTTATACTTGTTGTAAAATTCAAGAAGATCGTTGAAAGTATCCAAATCATTCCAGGGAGACAGCAGCTTGACGTTGAGCCCCATTTTTCTGGCTTTTTCAAGCGTTACGGGAAGTACGTTTTCAGTGCTCCAGGGAATGTTACGGAACAATTCCGGATGGGGTCTTCGCATGCCTACCAGATAATAACCACCATCGTGACACGGTCCAAACACGACCTGGGCCTGTTTTGACAAAAGCAGATGGAAAGATTCATTTATTACAGACTTGGGCAAATCAGGGCTGTCACTGTCGACAATAGAGACCGCCTCATACCCCTGAGACAGTTTTTCCAAAAAAATATTATTCAATTTTTCCCCCAAGTGTTTACCGCGTTGGGCAAATAGCTCAAAGCCCTCCGCAGCGAATGTCATGAAGGTTTCTCTGGCATCTTCGGGTGTATAGGCAATTGCCCTGTCCACCCCATTAATGGTGCTGACCTCCTGTATCCTGTCATGAAGAAAGCATCGATATAGATCGGCGGCAACTGTCGGAGAAAGTTCAGGGAAAAGACGGGTTTTTACCTTTCCTGGTACCGGTTCTTTTGCCACTACTACCAATAACTTTGCTAACGGTTTATCCATTCAAAGACTCCAGAGGCTGCCACAACCTTTGCAGCATTTCGGGGGATTTTCAGTTTGTCGTTTTTTTCTGAAGCTCTCGTATCTGTGTCCGGACCAAATTTCGGCAAGGGAATTATCAAAAACATTGCCCAGAATAATGGCGTCGTAATCAGAGGTGGCGAAAGGAGAAATGCAGCACGGTAGAACGTTGCCATTGGCGGTAATGTACATGAGGGTTATTGGCCGATAGCACCGTTTCCACGGAGAGGAATTCAGGGTATTGGTTTGCAAACTTTCAAGTGGGTTGCTAAGTCCGGAGGCATTGAATTGAATACCTGATTGTCTGGCAATTTCGTGACTTTCATGTATCCATTTCGTTACAGCGGTATTCGAATCTATGAGTGTCTTTTCAGGCTTTGCCAGGCCGTATCCCTCATCTTCCTGAAAATAAACCAAGCGTTGCAGATAAACTTCTGGTATACCCAAGTCAGCGGCCAATCGGACAAAATCAGGAAGCTCGGAAATATTTTCTTGGGTTCCCAAATACCAGAACGAGAGTTTGGGATGAGAAACGTGAAGAGACTTGATTCGCTCAGAAAAAGCCTGCACATTACTTATGATGAGGTCGAATTTATCACTGTCGCGCATGATCTTATAGCCTGCCGGGGATGCAGCGTCCAAAGAGATTCGCAGTTCGTCAAGGCCGGTATCGATAAGTTGATACTGATATGTTTCATCCAGCAGGATTCCATTGGAATTAAAAAATACAAACGCCTTCCTCTGTTTAAGGTATTGGATCATATCCGGGAGTTCCGGGTTTAATAACGGTTCCCCAATCCCGTGAAGTGCTACTCGTTCGAGTGTCGGGAGTTGCTCGCAGATCATTATAAATTCTTTAAGGGACAGGTCGCGCTGAGGTTCCCAACTTCCCCGGTAAAGAATGCACCCCCTGCATCTGAGGTTACATCTTGAAGTCGTTTCCAGATATAGATGTTTTGGGAGCTTTAAATTTGCATGAGCCCTCTGCATGAATTTATATTCCTCTGACGATGGTCGTACATATACTTCCTGCCCTAAGCGGTTTAGCCGCTACGGAGAGCTGGCCTTCCAGATGGATGGTTTTCTTCTTAAATATGGGGCAGTATTCATCCGGGTTTTCAAACTGCCCTCTGAGAATCCTTCGGGCGGCACACCCTCCGCCGCAATTGTTAAGGTGTTCACAGTCCAGACAAAATTGCGGGATATTATGCGTTTGTTTGAATTGTGAGGATTGAAAGATGGCTGATTTTTTGTCAACAAGATCCTCTATTGTAAGATCAGAATACGGCCAATACACACAGGCCTTTATGAGTCTGTCAGGCGTAATGCGCATACTCCGACCTCCGCACGGTGTACCGTTTAAATTGTTTAAACCCAGGAAGGTGTTTACCAGCGGTTCGGTCACCGATATGATTTCACTGTTGGCAAACAGGGTTTCGAAGGCCCGCCAGTATTGATCGAAGCTTGGCATAAATTCTTGGGTATACTTGGGTTGATAAACGTTGGCTCTAAATTCAGCATCGAATGAAGCGGCAAGTTTGGCAATTTTGCCCAACTCGTCGCAATTCAGGTTCATGAGAACCGCTAAAATTGACACCCGAATGCCTAGCCGCCTGCATCTTGCGATGCTTTCCATGATTGTCTTCCAGTTGCCTTTGCCGCGAAATTTGTCATGACGTTCTTGATCAGGGAAATCGACCGAAAATTCAACATCCCCGAAATATTTGAGGACATCGTCCGGGGTGATGGAGAGTGTGTAACCGTTGGAAGCCAAGGTGAGTTTTATCTGCTTGTCATTAAGGTATTCAAGAATTTCAAAATATTCAGGATTTAAACCGTTTTCTCCGGTGCCAAATCCAATGGAGCTAATTTCAATACTCTCGCATACTTGTTTTATATCATCCAGAGTCAGATTATATACGTGGTCTTTGTCGCGATAGCAATGTGCGCAGGACAAGTCACAGTCGCTGGTGAGACCGATTCCTAATGAAACCATAGACAACTCCCCTTCTTTTTTCTAGCAATTAACTTTAGACTTTCCAAAAATATTTTAAAGGTACCAGAAACATGTAATAGGCGGCCATAATTGACCCCTTTACCGTACCGGTAACCTTTGAGACACCGATCCGCCTGCGGTAGGTTATTGGCACGCTTTGAATTCGCAACCCCTTGCGGACCGCCTTGACCACCATCTCTACCGGCCATCCATAGGTCATTTGCTCCATTTTCAAATCGAATAAGGCATCGGTTTTGATTGCCCGAAAAGAACCGATATCCGTAATATTAACCCTGTAAAGCAGGTGCAGCAGCAATACAATTAAATGGTTTCCCAACTGGCCATGAAGCGGCATTGCCCCCTTCTCGAGTACACCGCCGATACGACTGCCAATGATCAAGTCGGCTCGATCTTGAACCACCGGCGTTGCAATAGCATCTAGCTGACGCGGATCATCGCTGCGGTCTCCGTCTAAAAATACGATAATATCGCTGTCCCGGGCGGCCTTGGCTCCTGCCTTACAGGCTGCTCCATATCCGCGTCGGGGTTCATGGATAACCCGAGCACCAGCTAAAGATGCCTGTTTTGCGGTATCATCCATAGAGCCATTGTCAACAACGAAAATATCATGTACCCGATCTTTGGGAACAGCGCTGACTACCTCGCCGATGGCCTCGGCTTCGTTTAGCGTTGGAATGACAACCGATATTTTCATGTCTAAAACCTTTAGGTTTCGTAAAAAGTCAGAAAAGCACGCTTTTTAAGAAATCATAATATTGGGACACTGGGTGACGATGAAGCGAGCGAAAAAGATATCTCCTTGCATAAAAAACCTGAAGCCTCTTGTCCGTAGTTTTTGAAAAGTTGCTGTTTAGCAATCTAACAACCGGGTTACTGCAATGGTTCTTTGGCATTCAATGCCCAGTCATAATGAATGTATGAGATTTTTGGATCCCGTTCTAGAAATTTCACCGCTTCGTTTCCGAGGTAGGGTCTTATAAATTCCAGAACAGAACCCGACTTATACTTAAAATCACCGGAAAACCAGTCAAATATTTTAGAGAGATAGAGAATATTTTCTGCAGCATCAATCCGAGTTCCTCGCGAAGAATTAATATATTTGCGGGTCTCTTCTTCCAGCTTGGCCTGGACGTTCTCCGCAGTGAATGCAAACCTTGCCAATAGCGGACAGCTAGAAGACGCACAGACGATGGCAAAATGAATCCGGAATTCTTTGAGCTCTTTTCGCAGTATTTGATGTTCGATATCATCCTGGCTCAACCGCCTGCCGGCAATGTTGTGGTCCCGGGTGGTAAAGAATTTGGTGGAAGTCCAGACTCCGGGGACCAGCGTTTCACGCACACTCTTTTTGGGTTTCCATTGGATCACCTTGTCAATGGTTACCGCATTGTACGCATTGATCCAGAAGGCCAACTGCCCGTTTCTGGACAGTTCATCTACTTTAGCTGACGCCAAAGATTCCACATATTCCTTAAAACGGGAATCTTTTGCAATACGGTTATAATCTACCAGACCATTGCGATCCACGTACTGCATAAGAATCTGGTCAAATTTAGAATGATCAAATGTTTCGGCAGATGTGTTTTGATATATACTGATGAGGACGGATAATACGATTGAGAATATCATATATTTTCTCATCATTTTTTTACCTCCGCAAATTTTTCGGTCTTGTTTGCACCAAAAAGGCTGTAAATCCCATTATGTTGAGTGTATTGGTTATAGATATAACCGATTGCAAGAATTGTAAACAGCGGGAGATATTCAAGGAGCAGAACCCAAACTGGCATAATACCCATTGGCGTCGTATATTTTAGGTATGACCAGGCGACCGTGCAGGTGAAAATCAGCCAGGCAACTGAGGGGAATAACGCCAGAAACGGAATCAGTATAACGACATACCAAGGATGAAGTGAAGCAGGCATCAATACGATAAGCAAGCCAACTAAAATATAACCGCAGCGAATCACTTGTTCTTTTTGCTTTTCTCTAAATAAGAAAAAAACGCCCGCCACTATCAACACGAGCATAAAAATTTTACTAAGAAGAAAATAACTCAACCCCGGAAAAAGACGCATCATCAGGTATTTTAATCCTAGGTTAAAGCTTTCATAGGGACTTTTTAAATAGGTCGATAAAAACCCAGTTATCTTGTTCCCGGCGGTAACAAATGGCAGATAAAGAAGCAGGAAAGAGACAACAAAAGCAACTATCCCTTTAATTCTTTCACCTCGATTTAACAGCGCAGGGAGTACAAAGGCCGGATATAGCTTGGTTGCACTGGAAAATGCTAGGGCGATGACCGCGGGTGTTTTCCTCTTTTTTGCATTCAGGTAAAACGCCAGAACCATCAAAAACACCGTAACCCCTTCCAAGTGCCCGCTATAGCCAATTTCGAAAATAACCAGAGGGTTCCAGGCATAAATAAAGACCCGCGTTTCTTCAAAGCCGTAGACCCTAAGAAGTGCAAGTAACATAAGGACTGTCATCACGTCGGCAAGGACCATCAGGCCCTTAAACCCGAAAATTTGGCCACCGGCAAGGATGTGGAAAGCGCGGAATAATAACTGAGCGCCTGCAGGGTATATGGTGGGATACTCTTTGCGATTAATATTCGGATATATCTTGTCATCCCTTAAGGGCCTTAGTTGCTCGGATGATGGTGGATAAAGATACGGATTAATACCGTTTTGCTGTACGCGTCCGTCCCAGATATAACGATACATATCTGTTGACAGTATAACTGGATCGGTGGCGACCAAAAAGGCTCTGAAAAATATTGCAAAAAATACTATTATGATTACCAGGCCTCTTGAACGACCCACCTGAGGCAAATGATTTAAAACAAGATAGACACCGATTAAGTAGATTATCGCCAATAAAAAGAACAAGAATAAAAACATGTGGATGTCGGTTTTGAACAGAAAATCGGGAAAGAGTTTAGGAAGCTTGAAATTAAACAGGTAGATGGCTGCGGATATCAGACCCAACCCGGCGATTCCCGCATGAATTGAATGATATCTAAGCCCCTTAGTCCTTTTATTGTTGGGTTTTTCCAAATCCATGTTTTACAGAAAGAAAAAAAACGTAAAAGAATCCCATGGTATAAATGAATAAAAATGGGCTCACCAGATATTTGCTAAAGAAAAGAAACATGAAAAGCCCGGTAAGGGAATAGAGCCCCAAAATAAATTCGAGAATGGATACAGAGGTAAGAGGGATTGAATAGCGTTTTCCTCTCCACCGATCTCCCTTTCTTTTTATTCCATATTTAGGCGTGCGGATAAAACCACTTTCTATTCCGAGTAATGCTTCAAGGACTGCCTTGGTGTTATTAACAGCGATACCGGTGCCCAGACACATGAGAAATGGAAGGTACTTAATTCGACTTTTCCAGTCTCGGTAAAGAATGCGTTGTGAAAAAAGATACATGGATGTAGGCCCGAACGTGGCCAAACAAAACAGTGTGAAAATCATAATTGGATACGCCAGATGGTCAAAAAACCAATGGGTATACAGCATAGGTATGGAAGTCAAAACCACCAGGATCATCATGGGATGTACCAGGTAGTGGGTCAAATGCAAAAAAGCTTGAATTTTCACAATTGGTGAAACGTCAGATTTAAAAAGTTTTCCCAAGTTCTTTTTGGCTGTTTGAATAGACCCTTTGGCCCATCGATGCTGCTGGGATTTGAATGCAGTAATCGTTACCGGCACCTCTGCAGGGCAATCGACCTGCGGCGCAAATGCCAATGTCCACCCTTCTAGCTGGGCCCGGTAGCTTAAATCCAGGTCTTCGGTCAGCGTGTCGGCCTGCCATCCGCCGGCATCTTCAATGGTTTTTTTTCGCCAAATGCCTGCTGTTCCGTTAAAGTTCATAAACAGACCGCTCCAAGCCCGGGCTGCCTGTTCAATGCCAAAGTGGCCGTCAATACCCATTGACTGAACCCTGGTAAGCAACGAGTAGTCCCAGTTAAGGTGACTCCAGCGGGTCTGGAGCATACCCACTTCCGGATCGACAAAATAAGGAACAGCTTCTTTTAAAAAATCAGGATTGGGAACAAAGTCGGCATCAAAAATACCGATTAAATCCCCTTTGGCAGATTTAAGGCCTTCCTTTAGCGCACCGGCTTTAAAACCGGTTCGATTCGTTCGGTGAAGGTAAGTAATATCAAAGCCTTTGGTTCTCATCTTTTCTACTATGGTTTTAGCAATTCCGACCGTTTCGTCGGTTGAGTCGTCTAAGACCTGGATTTCAAGTAACTGTCTGGGATAGTTAATCTTGCAGACAGATTCGACCAAGCGTTCGACCACATATAGTTCATTGTAGATCGGAAGCTGAATGGTTACGAGAGGCCAGTCTTTTGAAGAACTGTTTTTATAAAATTTTTTTTTTAAATGGGTGTGATTTTTAAGGGCTTTAAGATAATTAAGGCGATAAAACACCATGAGGAAGTAGCAATTGATGCCATAGACAAAAAGTGTCAAAAGCGCAAACAGATATATAAATAGGTAGATGTATTGAATGGTTCCCATCTCATCCATCTCGTTTAAGAGCACAATACTTTGAGTCGTTTGGTCTTAATACTTTGGCGTCGGTTCAGCTCATCCTGATTGCCCGCTAGACGGGTAACGTCCAATTCAATC
>CP070768.1:704847-710373 GCA_020345745.1 Desulfobacterales bacterium | reverse complement strand
TCTGCTACCCTGCCTTTCCAGGCGCGATGTTTAAGTAAACGAATATTCGTGATTCGTTGATTTTGAATCGTTACTCTTGCTAAAATCTTTACGGGTCCAACGCTAGCTTTACCATTATAAATACCATCTTTCAGGCTATTTTCTAAGATCGGGCCTCCGACAATTTTCGCAGCAGCACATCCAATAATTAGTGATAAGGTTAATAAAACCAGCAATACGCTTCTTAGAGCCATATTTTCCCCTTATTATGTTCGGCTGGATAGGTTCGGTCAAATCTATTTCTCATCGACAGATTTTTTGCCATCAACACAACCTGAATCAACGCCATCGGCTCCCGTATGTTTCAAGCAACTTATAAAACCAAATGTCCCCCGGATCACCATTTCTTATAGCTAATCGAAATGCCCTGTTGGCTGGACCTGTCGATCCTGGTCTCGAAATTAGGTAAACTTCGCACATGATTGAGAAACGCCTTGATACCGCTGTCAGACCGCCAAGAGACATTATGTGCAGTGAAACAACCGCCAACTTTGAGTTTGGGGGCTAAGGCTATGAAGTAGTTTTTATACCACTCTTTGTCCGCATCAGAAAAAACAAAATCAAACGGACCTTCCAATTTTCTAACAAGTTCATGGGCATCAGCAAGCCGCGCATCGATATATTCGGTGAGACCGGCTTCTTTAAAGTTCGCCAGTGCCTTTTTATACCGGCCTTCATGTATCTCGATCGTAATAAGTTTGCCACCGGTTTTGCTTAATGCCCATGCCATCCAAATCGCCGAGTGACCTGTAGAAGTGCCAATATCGACCGCTTTTTTATAATTATTCAGTATGATAAGGTCATATAAAACCTTGGCATCAACTTCGGGAATATTCCAGTCTTTCCATTGACCTCTATGGCTTTCAAGAAATCTTTTTACTTTTGTGTCAAGATTTATATTTTTTTTCCCTTCTTCACCAATTGCTGAATTTATAAGCAGACTTGAAAAGACGATAAAATAGATGAAAAAAAATCCGATGTTAAATTTTTCTCTCATTTGAATTCCTATTTAAGTTGTTAACTCACCTTGAAATTGTATTAACCCTTATTCGTGATATCTTGCCGTCCAATATTAGTTGTCCAACAACATTTTTCAGAATCGTCACAGGTGGGGCCGGATTGCCAGTCTTTGCTAGAGAATTGGATTTTAAATTTATCAAATTGTCCGTAATAGGAAATAAAATGTAGTCCGAGATTAAACTTTCAGTGATTCAGGGGCAAACCTTGATGAGTGATTAAAGTTAATCATGACGATTTCTCTCCTTTTTCCTTCACTTGAATTCCTCTTGCGCTGCAAGCGGTCCGAAAATCAAATTTAAATGAGGGAAATAATTCTTGGAAATTAGATATCAGTCAGTTACTGAAACATTGAGAGGACCTCACGAAATCGAACTTGTTGAAAACCACTGATCTCCCGCCAAACACACTGGCTGAAGCCAATTCTTACTTGCTGCATATAATATAAAAGACCGCCACCTATATGGTGATAGGCGGGGTTGAGGTTAAACGGAAAATAGTGTCACCGAATGATATTCCTGTGTTCTATAAGCGATTTTGTTACCATTGTGTATCTTACGCTTTTTCGGGTTCTTCAGGTTCTGCCCAAGCGATCCCGGTTTTGTTTAAGAAGAATGTCCTTTTTCTATCATCAACACCAATAGTGGCATCATAAATAATTACAAATGAGGATTGGTCCTTTGCAAACACATCTGAAAGCCTCTCCAGCGAACCAATATTTATCTTACCGGTTATCGTTCGTCCGTCGAACATATGGATGGTGCATTTATGTTCTTCAACCTGGAAATTCTCTGATTTATCTGACATTTTTTCACCTTTACTGTTAGTTATCGGTCAGTTTGACCCCGTTTTTCCTCATGCGAAAATGATATCCCAAAATTATTAGGGCGTTGATATTTAAAGGGTTATAGCAGTTCTATGTCGTCCGCACAAATAAAAATAGCAAGGCCATTACTGACTCTGCCTTATGGAACCAGATCTTTATATATCACAATTATCGACAAGCCATCTCAAAAATATATCTAACGCCCAATTATTACGTTGCGGACCTCTTAAAAAATAGTCACATTCTCTTCTCCCATGTATGCAGCGCTTTTTCATTGGTTCGCGCTTTGTCCTTGAGCGTGATCGGCAATTTTGAGATGCCTTGCAACATCATTTGTGGAAACGCACCGCAAAACCCCGAGTGGAGTCGGCAGATTTGTCTCGGTTGAGCGAAGACGGACCGCTGCTGTCGCCACTACCGCCGCTTAAGTAGGTGCTGCCGTGTGTATAGTGGTAGTCATAGCCCCAAGCCAACGACGAACCCTTTGTTTCTTCAGACCATACCCAGCATCCAGTGGTTATTAAAAAAGGTTTAATGTTGCATTTTTTGCCCTTTTGCCAAAGAGTTTTAAGCTCTTCCATTGTCGGCATTCGCCAACCGCCACCAGCAAAATCGTAAAGACTCAGAACCCATTTTTTAGCATCGTACCAGTTGGTAGGCTTGTCAGGTCCGGCCAACCATTCAAGGCCCATCTTTTTGTCGTAATAGATTGTGCTTTCTAAAGCCTTTAGTTGGGTTGCCTTCGCTTTTAGTCTGGCTGTCTTAGAAAATAGAATCACGCCATTTCTATCCCTCAGCCCTTCTGTTACTATTTCGTAGTATGCAACTTTCTTCGTTCCGGATTCTGTATATACAATGCGCACCTTGCCGTTCTTGAAATTATAATTAACAAGGTATATGTCCTCTTTCTTTTTCATTTCCAGTTCATTTTCAGATATGACTTCAATAACCTGTTTTTTATCTAATGAACTGTAAATTTCGCCTATTTTTAGCGATTCTGCCTGCACCTGATTAACTATAAATACAATAACGATTGATGTGGTAATTGTTAGCAACAATTTAAATGTCCGAGGCTTCCTAAGATGGAAATTCATTGTTGACCTCCTTCCTAAAATTGATAAATGAATAGAAAACGACGTCAGCTGAACAATTTATGTTGCACAATGGAAACTAATTCGAAATAGAGAACAGGTTGCAAGGAAGAATCTATATTAAGTCCAATATTATAGGAAAGTTTTTATGTCAAACGATAAATTGTTGCTTATTTTAAACAGTTAGATGCTACATTGTGATATTATTAGACGCGATGGATTGACGAGAAGGAGAGGGAGTTCAATGGAAGAGATTTTTCCAATAAAACCGCTTTTCAGAATGTAATACCAGCTTGTTAAGTAGTTTATGCAAAATGATCAATCGATTATTGATAGGTAATTGCTGGGATAGGACTTCATTTTACGCATACCTCATCAGGTATTTATCGTTCGATTAGCGTCAAGGTGGGCTTTAATGGCAGCTTTCGAAAATGTTAACCAAGCCGTTAACAAGACTAAAAAAGTTTATAGCATAAGCAAAGGAAAATGATGAGTAAAAACCTGGGCCATATCTGTGGGAGGCCACGTTTGCTCGCACAAGATATCGGTTTACGGCCCAGGTTTTTCATACTATCGGCAGGAAATGAACAAACTTAAATTAAAAATAAAACTGGAAGCGGTTATCGTCAACAAATTTCTATCATAAGGAAGAAAATGAGGGAATTATGAAAACTTACAAACAGACTGTCCTTATAATCGGACTCATCATGCTTTTCAATCTGCCATTGCCTGTTTTTGCTACACCTGCAACTCGTGATTTTCAAGGAAATCGAGCGTCTTTAGAGGGACTCCAGGGTATAGCGGTAAGTGTAGTCTTACCAAAAAGAGCAGAACAAATTGGTTTGTTTGAAAGACACATGATGGCAGAGATAGAGCCGCAACTTCGGTTAGCAGGAATAAAGGTAATGACTAAAGAGGAAGTTTTGAATGTAAAAGGAACGCCTTTTATTGAAGTTAGCATTACCACCTTTAAAGAATCACAAGGAATATTTTCTTACTTTATTAGTATTGGTTTCATTCAAGATGTATCTTTGGGGCGAGATCCTCTTATTAGGTTACAGGGTATCACTTGGATACATGGTGCTTTAGGTTATGGAGACAAAACGAATGTTCGACACAGTATAAAAGATTTAATGAACAAATTTATAGATGCGTATTTGTCCGTAAACCCTAAAAGTTGAGGGGGCTAAGATCTAATGTCAAAGCTTGAATCATAGTTCGAGCCTTGAAACCAATTCCGCTTACCCTTAATGCTCTAGATATTCAGGATTATTAGGCACAGGCACTTGATGTTGGACAGGCTGAACACACATCCCCAAAATCTATTCCACAATCAAATTGAAATCCAAATCCGGAAAAATCAACTTTGATCGGTTCCGCGGCTTTCATAAACTCTTTATCAACAATATATTGAAAACCGTCAATGTCGAAGATATCGTCTGTATCTCTTGGCTCATCCAGAGCCATGGCAAGAGATGGGCCACCTCATCCCCCGGTATTTAAAAAGATACGGATTGCTTCGACCTCTCTATCTTCTAAATATTCAGCAAGCTTTTCTGTAGCTGATTTTGTAATTTCAAGCATGATATTTTCTCCTTTAGTCAGGATATCTGTATGATTGAATAATTTAAACTCACAGGAAAATAGTTATGGTAATTGGACTTGTCAATTAAACCATAGAGAGCGACAGGGAGTGATGGAATTATTAGGTGGGTCAAGACATCACTTAGCAGTACTATTTTCGTAGAACGATTTTACAATTTTTAAACCGGCTTCAGGTTCTGAGAGATATTGCAGGTATCGGCAGTTTCGCTGAACCTGTGTTCTGTTGGAGGTATCACACGTTTCACGCCAGGTACCATCACCCCAACATATTGGATAGCCTTCCAAATAAAAAAGCGCGGACTTTTAACGTCAACCCACGCTTTATGTTCCATAGGTCCAAGTGATCAATGATAGCCGTAGTGTGTAGTTTGAATATTACCCATTTGGGCCTTGAATATGTAGGATAATGCAGGTTTTAAAACGTTCAAAATTCCTTTGCTCACTATTACTTATCAAAAGGTAGGCTTTTTTTCAGATATATCTTTGAAACACAAAATATTTAGATGGATCAAACCCGTTGATAAATAGCAGATATTCAAAGGCCGGATAATCAAAAGGCAGAGCCAAACGACACTGCCCTTAGCACTTGCTACTGCTAGTTGATTATTCCTCATATCTCCGTCTAAAACAGACAAGTCCTACAAAACAAGAAATGAAGAAAAGCATTAATGCCACTGTTGATAAGGTGCCTATCTTTAGAGCAATCCAGCTAATACCCACAACTGGTAACAAACTCACACGTACAATCGCTCTCAGGCTCTCATGTTTTGCAATAAAGTCGGCTATAGCCGGTGAATAGGTGTAGTAAAGACGAACAAAACCCTTCCCAATTGTATTGCCAAGTATGAACCGATCTCGGAAATCACACAGTATTTTTAAATGCGGTTCCATCATTGACCCATAGGCAGCCGTTGCTATAAAACAACCGCCGCCGCCATCACCGCCGCC
>CP070768.1:698524-704747 GCA_020345745.1 Desulfobacterales bacterium | reverse complement strand
TTACCGTTTCATAACTTGACATGACCATGGCAAATTTATGGATGATTGGATCGTCATCTCCCAGCTGTTTTCGGAGGTCATTTAGTATGTTTTCCCCTTGCTGAAAGTGCTTTTTTATCTTCACAAGAAATGCTTTTCGTCTCTCGTGTTTTACGCGCTCCTTATGAATAATGGGTAACAGGCTTTGCATAGAATGTTCAATCAGGGTATCTCTTGATGCATTGAATCTATTTGAGATTTCATCTAATGAAGAGAGTGACTTTCGGCTGATCACAAAGGTTTTTTGGACCCGACCCGGTTTTTTTATTTGCATGTCTTTAATTTCACGAGCGATCGATTTTAGACGATTCATATCCTCAGCCAGATGATCGAAAAGAGATTTCTGTTTGATTCCCATTTGCGTAGCGACAATGCTAATGGCATCGATACACCCTTCCGATAACCGAAAGGTCGCCCGCACTGATTGTCTTTTTTTTAGTTCAGAAGTTAGTGTTTTGGGCAATGAAAAGTCCATTTTCTTTTGTATTTTATCGTCTTTTATCATGCCTCAACCTCCAGATTCGATTTTCATTACTATATTATATATCAATCAATTAGTAATTCAAGAAAAAATTAATTTTATATCTTGACAACACCCTTTTATAGATTATTTTTTGATAAAATTGATCATTCGTTTTAAAAAGCGAAAAGACCAACCCATCAAGGAGGATGTCATCATGTTTTACAAAAGGCTATTCGATTTTCCGACCCGGGGAATCAGGGGTTCCTTTAGAGAACTGGATCGTTTGCGAAGGCAAATGGATCAATGGTATGGTGCCATAACAGAAGGCGCCTTGCAGATGCCTGCCTCGGGTGTATTTCCTTTGGCCAATGTGACTGAAGACAATAATAATTGCAAGAGATCATGAGGAAGATATTTTGATTGAATACGAAATAGGGAAATACTATCGGCAATTTTCCCTTTCCAATGTCATTGATCAGCGTAAGATAGATGCCAGATTGACGGAAGGTGTTTTACGGCTCACATTACCGAAGGTTGAAGAGGCGAAGCCGCGTAGAATCGAAGTTAGGTCCTAAAAAATATTTCCTTAAGCCGGGGGCGATATGAACATGCAAGGAACGATCTCTCCGGCTTTTTTAATTGCCGAAAAACATTACTAAGTTATCTTTATAAAAAAAGTAATAAAATTATTATTGACATACCGAATCAGATGATTATTATTTATTGAAAATATCGAAGTAAAATTCTTCAAAGGAGGTGTTATTATGCAACTTGTCAAGTGGAATCCAAGAAAAGATTTTTTCAATTTACACAATTACGTTAACCGCATGTTTGATGATTGTTTTTATCCAACTGCAAGACAACCGTTTCACTCTTCTCTCACAGAATGGAACCCTATTGTCGATATCTATGAAAAAGAATATCAATTTGTTATCAAGGCAGATCTTCCGGGTATTGAAAGAAAAGATATCCAGATAGATGTTAAAGATCATGTGCTGACCATTAGAGGGGAACGTTCTTCTGAAAATGAGGTGAAAAAACAAAACTTTTACCGCCAAGAACGAGCTCTGGGCAGATTAGAACGCTCTTTTGCTCTGCCGAGCAAAGTGGACGTTGAAACAATTAAGGCCAGTTACAAAGATGGCGTGCTTAAAGTAGAAGTTCCCAAACCCGAGGAGCAGAAACCGAAGCAGATTACGGTTCATTAAACGGTTGTTCGTCCGTTCGGATCGGGGTGGTTTTCATATGCCACCCCGAATCCCGATACTAGGTTATGCTTTATTTTCGTTGAGCCTCTCGCATCACCCCACTCGATCACTAAACTGTAATGCTGTCAACCGTCCCAGATGGCAACCGACCGGTTCCTCACCCCTCTCAAAAAGCTATGTTGAATACATCTTGGTAAGACCGGCCCGGTCAGGATTAGTGAGTTCATGTAGGGCCGCAATTGCAGGATTCAGGCATCGTCGCAAGATCGACGCTATCCTGAATCTGAACCAGTGGAAGTTCTTGTTTGGCGGGTTTAAGTCGCGCCTTGATTGCCCGGAGTAGCGGTTTCGCTGATATGGACATAATGATCAATGTTCCTGCCAGGCCAGCCCACATGGGCATGATTTCAGAGGCCTGACCGACCATGGCTTGGGCAGATAGGCCAAACGATACATAAATCTGATCAACAACGAGCCCGAAGAAGACTGCTGATACGGCGATAGTGAACAGGTAAATCGCGGTCGCTCGTTTCCCCAATACACCAATTAAAACGGTCAGAGAAGCGATATTGGTCGCCGGACCGGCGATTAAAAAAACCAGTGCAGCCCCGGGACTGACGCCTTTTAAAATCAGTGCAGCTGCAATCGGAGTGGAGGCGGTTGCACAGATATATAAGGGCGTAGCAACGGCCAGCATCAGCAACATGGCAGGCAGGCCGGCTCCCAGATATTTGCCAAAAACATCATCGGGAATGAGCACAGTTATTAACCCGGCCAATAAAAGGCCCACGAAAAACCAAGCAGCCAGGTCACCCCAGAGATCGAGAACAGCAAAGCGCAGCCCTGCCCGGAGCTTTTCTGAGAATGTGTGATGATTCTTGTGCACCTCGGGCGAACAGTTGACCCCATCGCAGCAAGCATCAACCGGACAGGTCAGATCGGGTGTAATTTTGTTGTTTGCGGCTTTAGCATTCATAAGATTTTCAGCAATACCGGCTGTTGCAGCTGTGACAAACGCTACAAGGGGACGCATAACCGTCATTATGGGATCTAGTAAAGCATAAGTGATGGATATGGAATCTACGCCGGATTCCGGAGTGGATATAAGAAATGCAGTGGTTGCCCCATTGTTGGCACCTTGTTTCCGCAGCGACACGGCTGCAGGTAACACACCACAGGATCACAACGGTATGGGAACACCCAGGATGGAGGCTTTGAGCACAGAAACATACCGTCCCTGTCCGAGGTGTTTGGCTACCGATCCGGGATTCAGAAATATGCGTAACAATCCGGCAACAATCAGGCCGAAAACAATATACACCGATGAATCAATCAGAAGATCCCAAGATGCTGTGAGGCCGTTTACTAGAAATTGCAAATTGATTTAACCTCCAAATATATTGAATGGGAATGATGACATTGATTTTTCTTGAAACAATTTCCAGCAAGATCGGCGTTGGCTAATACGGTTGTAAAAACGATGATGCCAAAAAGTGCAATTATATCAATAAAAAAGGGCATTAGCTGCCAGAAAAAAGCAAGCATCCTTTCCAAACATTATAGACTAAAGTACCACACGGTAGTCTGTTGTCAAGGGGGGTGTTTCAGATTAATTCTCTTATAGAACAGGCACAAGAGCAAAATTAGGTTGGGTTATAATTTGGATCTTTGGTGAATATGTAAATTCATATTATTTAGCAGTATTTTTAGTATGACAATGCCTATGATTTTAGCAAAAAGCCGCGGCTGTTGAGCCTTTCCTTTAATAATCGTAAATATTTTCAACGGACTTGAAGAATAGAGCTTTATGAGATACCCTCAGTATATAAAGGGCTGGGGGTATAAAAACGGGCCACGATATATGGTATCCGCTGCATTTATTTCGATTGCAGATTAGCGGAAAAACCAAGGTATGAAGAATTGACACAGCGAGTACTGTAGCTTGAAAAAAATCCACGAAAGTGAGGAGCGTTTCCGATGGATATCATGTATTTCGAAGATGTTGAGGTAGGAAAAAAGAGGACCAAATCAGTAACATACCAAGTTAAGAAAGAAGAGATCATCGAATTCGCTCGCCATTGGGATCCTCGGTCTTTTCATATTGACGAAGTAGCGGCAGTTTCGTCGGTTTTTGGCGGACTCGTTGCCTGTTCAGCCCACATCTTTGCCATTCTTTCGTGGTTTGCCACACATGGTCAAAGACGAACAGCGTCGCTAGCAGCGCTAGGCTTTGATAAACTTCAAATGCACCATCCTGTTCGTCCAGGCGATACGCTTTCTTGTTGCTTTACATACCTTGAAAAACGCGAGTCACATTCTAAGCAAGATCGAGGAATTATCCGAACTTTGGCAGCAATTTCCAATCAGCAAAATATAGAAGTGTTTTCTGCCATTGTTACATCCATGGTAGCAAAGCGTCCTCGATAATGAAGAGGGCAGAATCGATTTGTACAGCTCTTTAGATTGTGAGGACACTAAATCAAAATAGGTTTCATCATAAAAAGACCAGCAGATGCTTGATTAGCTTATTTTGTTTTCTTGAAAGGTAATTCTCACGCTACTGATTTAAAGATGTAAGATATCAGACATCCTCAACATATCGGCAACCACCCTTGATTGCAGATCACTGGCTTTCAATGAATTTAATTTAATATTTAAAATCAAATATTTATCTTCTATTTATTGGCGCAGTTCCAATTCCGGCTAGGTTAATCTAATAAAATTGCTTTTTAACTCCGATTCTAGCTTGCTTAATCGAGGTTTTATACTAACTTAGAATATATTCAGCTATGAAAGATAATATGAAAATCCCAAAGACGCCAGAAGCATGGCTCCAAGAAATAGCAAAGGCCTATCGTGACGCCCTTGAAACTATGCAGTTTGGCAAGTTAACGGAAAATAAGATCGAAGAAAGGGAATTTTTTCATCTTGCGCCGTCATTATGCCTTAAATTTAGAGGCATCAAAACTACGGAAGACAATTTGAAAATGGCAACAGAGTCTGCTTTGTCAAGCTTTGTGGCAACGAAAGATACCGTGAGCGATTTCTTTGAAATCCCCCAGATGGCATTTGCGTTTTGCTATTTGGCGAGTCATTTTGGACTTGATCTGGTCGATAAAAGCACGTTGTCTGAGGCTATGGGTTACATTGAATCCAGATTGGGCTACCTTATAAAAATAACAACCCTTGATTAGACTAGATTTGTGATCTTAATTTTTTTTCATGCTATTAAGATGCAAATATCACGTCCGTATCGATTATCATATTCCTATCTAACTTTATGTGCACTTTAACTTCCCAATGGCAAAATAAAAAACCCTGATTTTAGGCGCTAGAGCCTTTTATGCGCCCCTGGTGAGAGCCACCAAGACCTGAAAATTGAGAACGTGTAATCATTTGAATTAAAACAAAATCGGATTTGCTTTTAAATAATTTTATCACCTTTTAAAATCATTAACAGCCATTGCTCACCCTATTTCATCCAATTCAACATTCACCTTTTGAGATAACCATTATATTGCTTGATTAATATATAACAATGTTATAGTCGTGGTTATATTTTAAATTATTAAAGATAATGAATTAAGGAGAAGGCATATATGGGTGTAATTACAATTTCCAGAGGTTCATATAGCAAAGGCAAAGAGATTGCGGAAAAACTTGCTCAAAAGTTAGGCTATGACTGTATTTCAAGAGAGATTCTCTTGCAAGCTTCAGAGCAATTCAATGTAAAGGAAGCAAAGCTTATCCGAGCACTCCATGATGCCCCCTCTTTTTTTGATCGTTTCAAACATGGAAAAGAGAAATTTTCCGCCTTCATTCACGAAGTTTTTTTAGGGCATATTCAAAAAGACAACGTCATCTACCATGGATTAGCAGGGCATTATTTTGCTCGCGGAATCCCAAACATTCTAAAAGTGAGAATCAACGCATCTATTGAGGATAGAGTTAAGGAAGAAATGAAACGCGAGAACATTCCCGAACAAGAGGCACGTCACCTCTTGATAAAAGACGATGAAGAAAGACGAAAATGGGGCATAAGCCTTTATGGCATCGATACGAGGGATTTTGATCTTTATGATGTTGTCTTGCAAATTGACAGTCTAAAGGTGGATGATGCGGTTGATATTTTGTGTGATATAGCAAAGCGACCTAGTTTTCAAACAACTTCTGAATCTCGAATGATTATAAAAGATAAGTTCTTGGCTGCTAAAGCATATTCAGCCATAGTACACAAATTTCCTCAAGCTAATGTAACATGCAAAGATGCAGTTGTCTTTGTAAGTGTTGAATCGAGCTTATCTTTGGAAACGGAGATAGCCGATCAAATTAAGGATCTGCTGAAAGATAATGGAGAAATTAAGGAAATCAGGGCAGGTGTAATGCCATTAGGAACAGATTAAATAAATAGCGAACCAACAATGATTACTGTCAACTCAATAGATGGCACTACCTTTAAGGTTGTTGTGGAGGGGGCCACGACAACAACTCATAGCGTTACTGTTCCCCACGC
>CP070768.1:672315-698424 GCA_020345745.1 Desulfobacterales bacterium | reverse complement strand
GTTATTAATAACATTAATGTCATTATCCACCCAGCTAAACCAGGGCCCAATTCAACCATAAAGCTGACAAATATTGTTATGATAACCGAGAACTAATCACCCTGTTCAGCCATATAGTCATCATACAAATTTTCGAGAAAACGTTTATGCTTTGCCTCTTCCTGGCATAGGACCTTGAATAGTTTAATATACTCTTCATTGTCTGTTTTGTTCTGTAAGTCATTATACATGGCAAGCGCCTTCTCTTCGCGCTTCATGGCTAGTTTCAAAAGGTCTGAATAATGCATCCCCGGTTCATACACTAAATCGACCATATAGTCGCTTCGTTTTATATCAGGTATCCATTTGAACTCATAATCCTTCAATGCTTCTTTATTTTCTCCGATATTCTCCAGCATTGCCGCGTGTTTTCTTTCTTCGTTGGCCATCTCTTCCAGCGCTTCTCTGACACCTGAAAACGGCTCCTTTGTTGCCGCATCTGCATAAAATGCCGCAGCTTCATTTTCTTTTTCAATGGCATAAACGATAATCTCCTCAAACGATTCAAAGTTCATACTGTCCTCCTTTTTTCATATGTTCTGTGATCAATAGCAGGGATAACTTTAGCCTAACAAAAAACATATACTCAAATCAATTTAAATGTTCAAATGATTATGCTTACCCAAATAAACTTAAAAATACGAAAAAACGGCCCTTCAGTTACGCGTCGCCGAGTGCATAGTAGCACCTTTTGGGCGAGATCACTTTTCCCTTTTTTTTCAAAACGCCGATGGCTTTTGAAACATCCTTACTCTCTGCACCGATCATCTTTGCCACCTCACCAGGTCTTACCGGTTTTCCGGCTTTTTTCATGGCATTCAAAACCTTTTTTTCCATGCTTTCCTCCTATCGGGTTAATCGTCTGTATCGAGTTTCCTTTTGAGCCACTTTTTTACTTCCCCTTCTATGGGATAGACGCCCTTGAGGTTGCCATTTTCTTTAAGATATCGGTCTTTTATGTCATCCGGCATAGCAATTTTTGCCAGTTCTACGGCTTCTTCCGAATTGCGCCGAATAAGATAGATCACCGGGGGACCCTCCCATGTGTTCACTGCAAAATAATGGGTGACGTCATCCTTTGACCTGATGACGTAATTGCTGCTGGCCCAGTTATTTCCCCATTCAAGGTAGAGTTTAACTGCATCGGCGGGTGTCATTTCCCAATCGATGAGATTGATAAGATCGCCTTTTTTTAAATCATTTAAATTCATCATGACTTTGCTCCATGGTATTATTCTTATTTAATCCAAGCAATAGAATAAAATAGACAGCAAAAAGTGTGCCACTGTGATTTATATCAATTTTATCGAGCGAGCCACCGCGCGGCATCATGATACTGCTGCAAATTCAGATATTTATGGAGCATAAAATTCCTACAACAGCAACCAAACCCAAAGGATTTAATGATTGTTTTGTGAGACATTCTTGTATCATAAATGATTTGAAACAACTGCGCATCCAATTTATTGTAACTATTTTCAAAAAGGTCGTGTTCGGGGGATATCCACGTTCGTTTCTTTTCGTTGTCTTGACGGAAATGTGGGAACCATGCTAATGGGTAGCGTTCCCACCAGCTCCGTTACGAAAATATCTTTGTGGATACGAGGCTCAGTCGGATACGCGGATGACACAACCTACCAACACATATAGCGGTCTGTCCCGATTAAAACTTTTTTGGGCGCTTTCTAGAACACCCCATGGTTTGATCGATATGGCTACGCCTGCGCTGGGTGCCCTGCTCTGGCTGGGCCGTTTCCCATCTCTTGAAGTGATCATTCTGGGTCTGATAACGTCATTTGCAGGATATACAGCCGTTTATGCCTTAAACGATGTCATCGATTATCGGGTGGATAAGGAAAAAATTCGACTCTGTGGCGACATTGACAACACGTGTGATCTGGATGCCATGATGGTTCGTCATCCCATGGCTCAAGGATATTTGAGTTTTAAAGAAGGCTTAATGTGGACCGCTGTCTGGTCGATTATAGCGATACTCGGGGCTTTTCACCTCAATCCGGTTTGCATCGTAATTTTTATCATCGGCTGTGCTTTGGAGATGGTTTATTGTCTACTTCTAAAGGTCAGCCACCTCCGAACGCTGGTCAGCGGTGGGGTTAAAACAATGGGGGCGATTGCCGGCGTATTTGCCGTTGATCCGAACCCTTCTTTTCCGTTTTTGTTGGTGCTGTTTCTTTGGTTGTTCTTGTGGGAAATCGGTGGGCAGAATATCCCCAATGACTGGATCGACATCGAAGAAGATCGGCGTCTGCATGCTCAAACCGTTCCCGTTCGACTGGGTCTTGATAAATCGAGTGGTCTTATATTTGGATCTTTAATAGCTGCGGCTTTTGTTGTTCTGGTCGTTTTTTACTATTCCCCGATTCATTTTACCGCCCCCTATTGGGTGGCTGCTGTTGCAACCGGATGTTGCTTTTTCTTGTTACCTGCCGCACTGCTTTATACAACCCAGGAATCTCATTATGCTATGGCGCTGTTTAATATGGCCAGTTATTACCCCTTGGTTATGTTGATTATTGTTGTTTCCAGACTAGTGATCTGAACGGATTGCGACCCCCAGAATACCCATTTTGGGTAACTCAACCTCACTTGCAAGGTGTAAGTTCATTTCATGCAGCATGGTTCGCAGATCATGGCTGGTAAAGCGGTCATAATCGGGGTGAACGAGAATGTGTTTGGTGACAACGTTCTGATACAAGGCAGGATAAAGTTCTTCGATATAATATATGCCACCGTTTTTCAAAACCCTGGCGATCTCCGAGAGCGCTCGGCGCCAATCCGGCACATGGTGTAAAAAGCCGAATCCGAATATCGCATCCAGGGTTCCAGCCTTAAAAGGAAGATTAATGGAATCTCCCACATAAAGTTTTACCTTTTCTTTGGGCATCGTGGAGAGAACATTCTTTGCTTTCAACATCATTTCTATATCCAAATCGAGAACATGTAACAGCGATGGCTGAAATTCTTGCACAATGAGTTTGGCACCCGCACCACGGCCACAGCCAATTTCCATGATCGTTGCCCCTGGTTCAAGGGGCATCATTCTTTTGAGCCACCTAATTTCCAATCGTTGCTGAAACACCCTCAGCGGGTTGTTGACCACCCAGCGTTCGGCCCAGTTGAGTTTCATAGAGACACGATGCCCTTTGTCTTCGTTCAGTCTTTGGTTGCCATATGAATGATCGCAATACCATTGGTCAGTTTGCGGATAGTGATTCGTGAAAAACCAGCCCGTTCGATCATATCCGTCAGTTTGTCGGGCAACACAAATGTTCGTATCGATTCCGTAAGATGCAAATAGGCTTTATAAGATCCCGCAACGATGCCTCCAAGCAATGGCATAAAATAAAAAGAATAAAGGTCATAGAGCCACCGAAACAGGGGTGCCGTCGGTTTTGAAAATTCGAGACACATCATTTTGGCCCCTGGTTTCAATATGCGGCACATCTCATTAAAACCCAGATCCATATGGGTTACATTGCGAATGCCAAAACCCACCATGGCAGCATCAAAATATCCATCTGGAAAAGGTAGATGCTCGGCGTCTCCCTGAACGAACCAGACGCATTTTCGCAGTAAAGATCCATGTATTTTATGTCTGCCAGCCTCGATCATCGCCCGGTTAATGTCATATACAATGATTTGGCCAGACTCGCCGGTGTATCTGGCAGCCAGAATCGCCAAATCACCGGTGCCACCGCACACATCCAAGACCCGGTCACCCGGATTTAATGCCATTGTCCTGACAGCGGTGCGCTTCCATAGATGATGAATACCCAAGCTCAGCAGTGTGTTCATCAGGTCGTATCTTTTGGCAACCGTATTAAAATGATCCCGGACCCACTGAGCCTTTTCATGGGCGGGAACTCTCCTGTAGCCAAAATATGCTTTCTCTTGTCTAGGTTGTTGCCCCGCGTTTTGGTTGGGACGACTATATTCATCAAGCCATTTTGATTTCTTCTTCATTCGAAACACTCTGTTTAGCTAAACGTACAAATGGGAAAAAGGCGAGGATACCATAACAAAGGGATAGGCGAGTATCAAGCGTAATCCGGGACGAAAATGGCATCAAAAACCGGTAATGCATGAGAATACCTAACCGTTTTAACACAGCTACTAGGGAAATAAGCCTTGATGCCTTTTTCAAGGCATACTATAGCGATAGTCAACGTGCATTACAAAAACGCTTATGGTATGAACCTCAGTCATCTGGCGTCATCTTTTATAGCAGTTCTCAAAATGAGGTTTGCATTAATGGAGGTAAACATGTTGCATTGGCTAAAGTCATTATGCATTTGGATATTGCTCTATTCACTGACCATGTTTATCGTTCCATTACAAGCGGCAGAAATTGGCCGTTCTGCAGCGACGAACTGCGACGTGCACCATGGCTCCTGCATTCAAACGCTTTCAAACATCCAAGTTACCTTCGAGATTAATCCAAAGCCTGTGAAAGCCATGATGGAACTTAACTTTAAGATAACCCTTAAAGGAAAGCAACCGGAGGCATCACCCTATATTGATCTCGGAATGCCGGGTATGGAAATGGGGCCTAATCGGGTATCCCTTCAACCCATGGGAAAAGGGACTTACCAGGGAACCGGCATTATCGTGAGATGCCCCAGCGGAAAAAAAATCTGGATAGCCAAAATCACCCTACCGGATATTGGGAAAGTAGAGTTTATCTTCGATGTCATCTATTGAAACCTTATACGTCATATTCTTTATAACCGGTTTCACTGTAGGCTTCGGACATTGTATCGGTATGTGCGGCCCCATTGTTGTTTCCATGTCTCTTAATTTAGGGGAAAAAAGAATTCTGATTCCGAATCTGTTTTACCATGCCGGCAGAATTACGACATATGGTGTTCTCGGAGGAATTTTGGGCGTCACAGGAGCCTTTGCGCGTGTGACAGCCGGCATTGCCAACTTGCAAAAAGGCGTCCTCATCTTTGCTGGTCTGGTTATCGTCATCATGGGGCTGGGAATGGGCGGATGGGTCTATATGGGAAAGGTATTTGGTGATGATTACCGTTCCACCGGCATAATTACCCGCGGCTTTAGCAAATTATCCAAGGTGCAATCGACATCAGCGTATTTGCCTCTTGGGTTATTGCTCGGTTTACTTCCATGCGGCCCCGTTTACACAACCCTAATTGCGTCAGCAAGGGTGGGCATGGAATTTCAAAACACTTTTAAGGCAGCGCTGGCAGGAGCAGGGTTGATGGTCGTTTTTGGCATCGGCACCATACCTGCTCTTTTACTGGTCGCCAGGCTAGCAAGCATGGAGTGGTTGCGATACAGGGAGGGCATTTATAAGATCGGATCCATGCTGATGATTGCCCTGGGCATATACTTCATAATTAAGGGCATCCAATACTAGAACTGGTTTCAAAACAGCCCCTCGATCCTAATCTCTGTGTTCGAGCGATGGTTTCAATCCTCGAAATATATTATGACTGTTTTTGGTTTTACTCTCGCTTGATTAAGGTTAAATGGACCTCATGCTATATCCCACAATGCCGATGACGACAATAAGGATACCGACACCACCGGTTAACCCGGGTAGTGCACCGTTTAAAAGGAGTATTTCACCGGCCAAAGAAAATATGACCTCTCCTGACTGGGTTGCATCAACCGCTGAAATTACATAAGGGGATTTTGTTGCGTTTCTTGCTTTGTAGAATATTGAAGTGGCAATAATACCTGACGATATGGCGACAATACCGGTATGGATGATTTGACTGTTGAGTGGCGGCGGCGGAGTGAAGACGACCAGAAGCAGAATCCAAAAAGGAATAGATCCCATGGTCATCAGCAGAACACAGGTCGGTGCATCCTGGAGAATTGGCGAGTCAATGTGGGGTATCAAACGATGACTGCCATGTTTCGCGTAATTGAGAAGTTGATTTCCCAAAGGATAAGCAAACGCGGCAATGACAACCGGTATCATACCATATAAAAGGTATCGTAGGGCAAGCCCATTTTCTTCTTTATAAAACTGAATGAATACAATACCAATGAAAATGAGAACGGAAAAGAATACCCCCTGACGAGGAACTTTATCCTTAAAAAAGAAAAGAACGATGGGCGTTGCGATAATCGTAAACTGCCAGGTGCCGGCGATAACCCAGCCCGGTGCATGGTCAGCTGCAAAGCACAACAAACTGTAAAATATTCCAAATCCAACACTTCCAGCTAACAACCAAAATTTAATGTTTTCGACAAATATTTTTATTGTATCGATTACATGATCTATCCCTCTGGTTACGACCAAGAGGAGAATCAGCAGAATGAACATGTGAACAAAGCGTAAAGAAGAGGTCCAAACCCAATGACCGCCGGACAAACTCATGGCCCGATTTAAAATAAATGTCGCGCTAAAAAAAGCCGAAGATACGAGACCAAGCAACACAAATTGAACCATTTCCATCAACCTTGCTGTTTTTTATATTTTCTTTCAGTCCATTGTTATGCATACGATTTTCGTTCAGAATCGATCCATTTTGATTGTATCGAATACGAATGGTTTAATTTAAATACAACAATCAGTTTTTCATTTTGCTTGCGCTCAATTAGGGTCGAACTTTTGAGACACTGAACCATGTTAGACAATCAAACGGAAGCCGCGCCATAGGTTCTACACCTGCATCTTTTAATGATTGTTCGATGGGCGTTTCATCAGGTCTTCCAATGAGGACCTTTTCTACTGCTGAAACATTAATGGTTAGCTTATGGTCAGCAAAAACGCTAGCTAATTCTGCAAAAATGTGGGCCTGATTGGCTATCGTTTTAACAGCCGTGTTTTCGTGGACAGAAACAGCTTTACCTTGTGTATTATCCCATAGAGGAGACTTGCTGGCCGACAGGGCCAGTCTTATGGACAGCTGTGGATTATTTTTGCCAAAAGCATGGATCAATCTCCCAATAAACAGCGTATGAATGGCTCCTTTGTCGACCTTTTCTAAAACCGTCTTTAATATTTTGGATATGAATTCGATTTGCTGATCAAAAGAGAGATCGGCGTTTGACCTCAAACGGAGTATTCCTCTATTGATCTTCGTTTGATAGGTCGTCAAGCTGATCTGCTGCTGAGCATTGGTATGAATGGTGTATGAGGTCTCTTTATAGTCTGGATTTAGGTTAATAATAACAGGATACGGTTGACCAAAGGCATCGCTTGACAAAAAATGTCCGATGATAAGTAATGCACTGAAAATCAGAACGTTTTCTTTATTAATTCCCATAAGCCATTTTACGCTATCTATTTTTCCAGATGTTAACAATCCTATCTGCGACCTGTTCCGGCGCTAAGTTGTCTGTATCAATTTCGTAATGAGCTGCGTTTTTATATTTGGGAATCCTTTGCTGCAAAACGTCTTCAATCTCGTCAATAAAGGTTTTTCCATCCATTAAGGCCGGCCGCTCGGTATCATCTTGAATTCGTGAGACAATCGTTTCCACAGACGCCTTCAACCAAAATATACGCGCGTTCGCTTGAAGTGCCTTCATGTTTTCCGCCCGTTCAATAATCCCACCGCCGGTGTCAATAATGATATTGTCTTGTCCTCCCAATGTCTTAGCTTTTTTAGATTCCATATCGCGAAATGTCTTCCAGCCATATGTTTCCACAATTTGCGAAATTGGCATACCGGCTTTTTTGACGATTTCCGCATCCATACTCAGGTATGACATCCCTAGCCGAGCGGCGATTATTTCTCCCACTACCGTTTTGCCTGTACCACGATATCCGATCAGTACAATATTCATAACGCCAACTGCTCCATTACAACCTTTCGCATGATTTCGACAGGCGCGTCAGTGCCGGTAAATTGTTCAAATTGTAACGCCGCTTGGTTGATAAACATGTCGACACCGGAGATGACCTTGAGGCCTGAAGATTTGGCCTCGGCAAGCAGTTTCGTTTCAAGAGGCGTATATACAATATCAAATATAACCTGACCAGATCGATAAAAATCGACGGGAATGAGCGAAACATCCTGTTTTGGATGCATGCCGACAGGCGTACAATGAATAATTACATCAGCATGTTTCATCGCTACGCCAAGAGAGTTGTCGGTTAGAACTTCAGAGGTGACAATAGCATCTGTAGCGGCCTTTAAATCGGCCGTTAATTGTTGAAGTAACATCACATCGATATCCAAAATGGTAAGTTTTTCAAGTTTAGCTTGACCGATGACCGTAAAGGAAATGGCTCTTGCTGCACCACCGGCGCCCAAAATTAATAATTGTTTATCGTTAACGTCCACACCGGCAGTCACCATGGCCTTAACCGCACCCGGCCCATCGGTTCCCAATCCAATTAACCTGCCTTGTTCATTAATGACCGTATTAATCGATCCGATATGACGGTCGACCTCGACAACTTCATCAACATATTTCATGGCTTCAATTTTATGCGGAATGGTTATGCTCATACCACGAAAGTTTTCTAAGGCTCGCATGCCCGCCAATGCATTTTTTAGGTCGTCCACTCGGTGGGCAACATAAACGAAATCGAGATCTCTTTCTTCGAAAGCGGCATTATGAATTGTTGGCGAAAGACTGTGGGCAACCGGATTACCAATAACCGCACAGATTTGGGTTCTGGGGCCAATTGATCTTACACTTCTCATAACGCCTCCTTCAAAACAGTCAAACCTTCCTTTAAATGAGTTCGGCAGCATAGGGGAATAGCGCCGGTACACCGCCGGTATGCCAGAACAGAACGGTATCACTTCTGGAAATCTCACTGCGTCTTATCATATCTATAAGCCCTCCCATCGCCCGGCCTGTGTAGACAGGGTCAAGCAAGATCCCTTCGGTTTGTGCCGTTAATCGAATCGCCTCACGTTCCAATTCACCAACAATGCCGTAACCCTCTCCTATGTAGTCATTTCTGACCGTAATATCCTTAAGGGAAAACTGGGTGTCAATCTTTAACCGCTTTGCGGTCGTATTTGCAATATTCATCACCTGTACTTCAAGGGAATCTTCTCCAACCTCACCTTTTTCGATACCTATTCCAATGGGTACGAATAGCTGATTAAACATACGCGCGCCTAACACAAGGCCCGCCTGGGTACCGCCTGAACTGGAGGCAAAAAAAACGTGAGAGACCTCGATCCTCATCTCGTTTAACTGGGCTTTTAGTTCTGCCACCGCATAAACAAACCCAGCAGCACCGGTTGCGTTAGAGCCACCGTATGGAATGATGTAAGGTTTAAATCCCTCTTGCTTTAGCTGCCCAGCTACCTCTGGAATCGTTTCACCTTTTCGGAACTCACCGGACCAGTGAATATTGGCTCCGAGAAGATAATCTAAAAGCAAATTGCCGTCTAAATTATCCGGCGCCGTTCCACCGAGGACCAGATGGCAAGGGAGTCCACTTGCTGCAGCAGCAGCGGCTGTCTGTCTGCAATGATTCGATTGTGCCGCGCCACCGGTAATCAGTGTATCACATCCTTGGTCAAGAGCGTCTCCAACAAGAAACTCCAGTTTTCGGGTTTTATTTCCGCCCAACGCAAGGCCGGTCTGATCATCCCGTTTCATGAGAATACGCGGCCCCCCTAGCGCTTCAGATAAGCGATACAGTTCTACCAAGGGAGTGGGAAAAAATCCCAATTCTTTTTTTGGCAATGCTTTGTTATTCATTCGTATGGCCCTTTCCTTGACCTAAACTCTAAAGAGCGTAAACAAAACGAAAAAACTTCGAATAATCATTTTATCTATAATAGCGATATGGTATTTATTCAAGCCTCGCTCAAGATGGCTGCGGTCTTCCCCACACCTAAACCTATGAAATGACGAACCGACTCCGCCAATATCGTTACACGAAAATGGATACCTCCTGAACGCTTATAAAGGCCAGAACTATCATAAGGCTGGATCATGTTTTTTAAAAGTCAAAATAATATCGCATATAGTGTAAAAATCGAATTATTACAGTTTATATGAATCAGGCGCAATGGTATTCCTTATCGAAGGCAGATCGCTCATTTATTAAAAAAACACACTTGACATGTACGCGCCGTTGCTAATGCGAAAATACTTTATTCCAATTTGCCTTTTTAAAAATATTATCCATCCGGATTGAGCTGAAAATTGTAATAAACATTAGGGTGCAAATCTTGAGTAAATGATAGAAACGATTTTGAATATCATTAAAAACAATAACTGAGAAAAAAATAAAGTTTTTTTTCTTTTTTTAAGGACCAGTGAAAAATCCGGGTTAATGTCAACTTGGCTTTGTGACCAGTAAAACATCTTCGCAAGCTTGACAAAAATGATGGCTTGATGCAGTAATATCTTAATTAAGTAGGTCAAAATTTTATCTAAAACAAACAAAATCCACCAAAAGGAGGTGTGGTCTTGAAACAAGGAAAATGCATCAAATGCGGCTCGGAGGAGGTCTATTCCGGTGTTGATATCATGCCGAAAAGCGGTCCGTTTGGCAGCAATTCCATACCGGTAAGTATTGTTTCCATCGCCGCCTTGGACAATTATGTTTGTGCGGATTGTGGTTATCTTGAAAGCTATATCGCAGAGACCGGAAAGCTGGAGGAAATCGCAAAAAAATGGCCCAAATCAAGTGAGATTTTGAAAGAAAAAGCCTAATCCGATTATTTTATGAAATATCCGGCCCAAGGCAAACCTTTCGAAATGGCCATCAATTGTTTTCATTCCAAAATTTAAAATTTCCAAAGACGTTTTCAATACGTTCCCATTGGATCAAACTCAAAGGCAATTCCGCAGGGCTGCGGAATTGGACAGCTGATAAGCTGCCCGTTAGGGCGAGGCGCATGGATGCCCCGAGTTAATGTGAAGATTTTGCCACAAACAACCATTGAGACGTCCGAATCTTGCTATAGCAGGATGAACTTGACCCCGAGAATGGCATAAATCGGACGTTTTGAAACGGGTTAAAAGGATAATAGCATGAGAGAATTTTGGCGGCTTGGAAAAATCGTTCGAATTATGACCAAACACGGCCTTGGAGATATTGCTGACAGGCTATTCAAAAGAGAGGCCAAGACGCTGGTTGAATCTGAGGAGAAGCGGTGGGCAGCCAAAAACGGTTTTCCTTCTCCGCAGCGAATTCGGCGTGTTTTGGAAGAATTGGGTCCCAGTTTCATTAAACTCGGCCAGTTGTTAAGTACGCGAGCCGATCTTTTTCCCCCTGATTACATCGAAGAGTTTACGAAACTCCAAGACCAGGTGCCACCGGTACCTTTCAGCGATATAAAGGCGGTCATCCAACAAGACCTGAGACGTCCTTTAGAGGAAATTTTTGCAGAGTTTACACCCGAATCCATGGCTGCTGCGTCTGTAGCTCAGGTTCATATGGCTAAACTTTTTAGCGGAGAACAGGTCGCTGTAAAGATCATTCGGCCTGACATTGACAAAGAAATCCGGAAAGATATCCGCCTGATGTATGCCATGGCAAAAAGGGCGGAAAAGATTTTTGAAATCGGTCGTGTTATTGGTGCAATCAACCTGGTTAAAGAGTTCGAACGGATTATTTTCAAAGAGCTCGATATGTTCATAGAAGCCGGAAATATTGAGAAGTTTGGCAATAATTTCAAAGCAGTTGATGAAATCTATATTCCTAAAGTTCACTGGAGCCACACCACAAAATCGGTCCTCACCATGGAGCATATTCCCGGCTTTAAAATGGACCAGGTGGATGCCATCCGTGAACATGGCATCGATCCCAATGACATCGCATTGATCGGACTGCGTTCTTTCTCACGACAATTGATGGATTTCGGATTTTTTCATGCAGATCCACATTCCGGCAATACCATTGTCATGTATGACGGCAGGGTCAGTCTGGTTGATTTTGGCATAACCGGATATCTCGATGACGAAACCATGCAACACGTCGCGCATATTCTACTCGGCTATGCTGAACACGATTATGATATGGTAATGGATGCACTGTCCGGTGCAGGCCTAATTGACGACCAAACCATGGATCTCAAAAGTTTTCGCCGGGATCTAAAGGATATGAGTGAACCTTTTTACGGACGCTCCTTACGGACCATTTCGGTCAAGGATGTTTACAACCAGGCTATGGATCTCGTCTACAAATATAAGGTCCGATTGCCAAGAAACCTTCTACTCCTTTTCAAAACCTTTATTCAGACCGAAGCCCTCGGCAAAATACTGGGAAGTGACGCCAGCCTTTTAGAGGTGACCAGACCCTATGCCAAAAAAATGATCGAACGCAGCTATCTTAGCAAAAACATCCTCAAAAATTTTCAAAAAGATGCCATTGCAATGGGCAGCCATATAAAATTGTGGCCAAAGTTTACCCATGATATCCTCAAGCAGACCGCTGAAGGCAGACAGCGACTGGAACTGGAGCATAGTGGCTTTAAGGAAATCAGCAATCAGTTTATGAAAGGCATTAACCGCTTGACCATAGGATTGATCATTTCCGCCTCACTCATTGCCGGGGCTATGGTCTTGAATTCTTCTCAAAAATTGATCGTATTCACCGTCAATCTTTTCGGCAGCCAAAAGATTCCTCTAACGGCAATTTTGGGGATGACAGGCTATGTGATTGCAACGGTATTAGGCCTCTGGCTGATTATCATGATCTTTCGGAACAGAAAACTCTGATAAGCAGATGAAGCAATCGGCTCCATCTAATACTTGATAACGATATCCATCTGGCCGGCGTGCCCAGATCATCGTAATGTTTCAATTCGGGATTAACATTATCATCATTTATCGTAAATTTTTAGGTCCGGGTACAATTTTTTAGCACATTCCGGGCAAATACCGTGGCTAAATTCGGCTTCGGAGCGATCTCGAATATAACCTTCAATTTGATTCCAATAACCACTATCATCTCTTATTTTTTTGCATGATGCACAAATCGGCAAAAGACCACTCAATGTTTTTACTTCACCAAGTGCATTCTGCAGATGGGCAATGGTTTCCATGCGCTGTTTCTCTTCCCAATTCAAGCGACGCCAGCCCCATGCCATCCCTACTAAACCGATAATCCATATACCCCCATAAGCAAAAGTCAGATTTATAATTCCCATTCTTTGCAAATCTAAAATCGGATCAGCTTTGAGAGTCACACTGATTCTGCCCCTTAAATCACCTTCTGTGTAACCTTGTTTTGCATGGCACTTGAGGCAGGGGCGTTCTACCCATAATGGCGCCATGTATCGAAATAATTTTTTTCCAGCATCAGTATCGATAAATTCTGAGTATTCTTTAGATCCGGCTGAAAATGATTGCAGTGCGACCAATTCCCAAGGATCAGGGGCATTTGCCGGACGAATCGGTTGCGTACTTGTTATGCGGAACCAAGCCGAATTTTTTTGAGCTGCAATTTCTCCGATTTGTCGAGTCATGTAGGCGGGATTGATTTTTGTCAGTTCGACGCCTGTTGCTGTTACAACGTCACGATCAGGGACATCTAAATATGGATTTGGCTGGGTAATTGCGGTAATGGGGACGTAAACTCCACCATGGGTAGCATTCCAGTGTCTTGCTGTTACTATATTTTGAAAAAACGAGCGAGCTTGCTGCTTTGAAAGCTCATAGGTCTGATTCGATTCATTATGTATCCCCCAGATGTATAAACCTGCCATAATGACCGTCCAACAGATAACTGCAAACACAACCACTGGGAACAGCAGTGACCTTTGATTACCTTTCATGAAACCACCTTCAATTGAAATGTTGTTTGGTTGTTAGCACTCACATAATTCATCGGATTATCTTTCTGTATCGTGCATTTGCCGGCTATGCCCAACCAACATTCTTGGGTTTATTGAGCTTCTTTCTTACTATTTTCACAACAACACCAGACGATGTAGGATCTGGGCATCGAACAAATTCAGTGGTTGTGCCTTTAACATCGATCTTCTTTTGATATGGGGTTCCTTCATATTTCCAGGGTAAAGTACCGCCAAACTGGAGTACCCTCACCATGCTGTTTACACTATCGAGTAACCATGGACATAACTTGTCTACATCTGCCGGATATTTGTATCTCTGTCCTTTTTCATGAATATCACAACCACCACTTTCATAGATTTCAAATTCTATGCTGTAATGTATTTGTCCCATATGACTTTCTCCTCAAAGGTATAACTTGTACTATGAGGTCAAGAACAGCGCAAAAATCGTACAATTAAATATTACTATCCGTCTAAATGATTCAAATTGCAGATTTCTTTCCAAAAGACCACACTTTTGCTAATTGCGTCCAATTACCTATATCACATCAATCTCAAAGCCATGAAATCTATATGAAGCATTTATTAGAACCTCTTTAAAAAATAAGATTGGGGTTCAAGGCAAGGAGCGAAGCGGTGATAAAGCGGCGCATACACCTAGTATGTGAGCATTTTGAACCGTTTCGCAACACCGCTATGGACACTTAGATTATTTTTGAGATAGGTTATAGTAGCATTTGAGAAGCAGTGGCATCGGTTGCCGTGCCTCTTGAGTTGGCACCCTATCTGTTATTGCGCTCATTACTTCCGGTTACTCTGGTGTTTTTTGGATCTTGCCTTCAATCGCTCCATAAGTTCTTGAGCTCTTTTTTTTGCTGCTCGCTCCTTATCATCAAGAACCTCAGCCCATGGTTCGGTAACTCGCCAGGTGATTTTTCCACTAAGCGGTGGTTCAGGATAGGCGCCTGGATCATACAAAGAATAACCACGAAACTCTACCGGGCTTTCTTGGTAACAGGACCAGACAGCTTTTCTCACTAAGTCTGGATCTCCCTCAAACTGAAGGTCAATTACAGAAAGTTGCTTCCTAAACCGTTCGATCATCTCCATCGACAAATTGAACAGAAAAGGATGGGGTGCATCGGTATCGATAATTCGTTTCTTCTCATCAACACCTTGGTGAATCAAAGCTTTCAAAGCTTCCCCGGTCGAATGCCCTTCAGATTCCGGCCCTCCGACAATCATATAGCGTATGTTGGGATTGGCTGTGATGTTGCAAACTATTTTCTCAAACCCAATATTCTCGGTTTGCACAGTTCCAGACAGAGCTGCTCCCGTTTCTATACCAGCCCGCACAAGGCTTTCCAGTTC
Source organism: Desulfobacterales bacterium (assembly GCA_020345745.1). Taxonomy (GTDB): domain Bacteria; phylum Desulfobacterota; class Desulfobacteria; order Desulfobacterales; family UBA11574. The sequence goes on along the minus strand of CP070768.1, from coordinate 683,290 downwards.
GGGGGGAATTTTATCCGCATCACAATTCAAGATAATCGCCACGGCAACTGGAGAAAAATCATTCCCGCGAAGATATCTGCCATCTTCCGGAGGATAATCTGGATGTGGATCGACTTTAAGCATTTTCTTTACGCGCTCCTGTATAATTGGAAGATAATATTAGATGCCGTGATCATCATCTAAAAGGCACCTTCTAATCAAAAAAAGGAGATTCTCATCTGAACTATATGCTGGATTAGATCTTCATTCAAGAAATAGTTGCAAGGGTCTTTTTCTGAATTGGATACTGGCCCTGTAAAAAATAGTATTGCACAAATTTTTTGGTATGAAACGCGGGATTTAAGGGGCGCTCGTGGCGCACTGGTAATTACGCCACGACTGTTGTTAGTGGTGTGATATTGGGTTATTTTGAAAAACAGCGTTAATCAAAGGCTGGGATACCAGTCCGTCTTTCATAAAATTAACAAGCTTTTGTTTATACCCATATATGCTATTTAAAAAGGATGAACATTCCTCACAAAAATGAAGTCCCCGTCCGTCAATCACCAAGCGGACGTATCCACGATAGCCAAACTTATTAAATTCACCCCTGCTCATGGGACAAAGGTTACCATCTTTGGTTTTTCGAAAGGATGCATGATCAGTTAGTCCGAAATTGTGACCCAATTCATGCAGTGAAACCTTTAACGTTCTTTGCAAGTACAGCTCATAATCCTTTTCCGACTGCATCTTCGAAGGGATCAATTTATTGGTGGAAACTACGGCTACATCGTTTTTGGGGTTTTTTCCGCCCACAATGGAATTATAAAATTCATCATCGTCGCTGGTCTTTAAATCAGCATCTGTGATGCCCAGTATATGACCACCGAATTCATCATCAAGTACCATGGTCAACAGGTGGGCGTCGATACTTTTTACCACCGGGGTATTGTAATGCGAAAGATGAATGTCTCCGATAATGCCGGGAAATGTCTCTACAATCCGTTGTCCGATTTCCTTCAGGCTACTGAAGGTGATATCGCTGCCAACACGGACAATGTTCAATTTTGTTCTTTTCTTTAACATGGCTTTTATAATAGTAAGACAAATCTTTTGTTTTTGTCAAATTTCAAGATAGCGAAGAGGTATTATCGGTTTTAACAACTCAAATTTTTTGCCAATCTCAAAGCCTTTATTTTATGACCCAGAAACTCGCAAAACGTGTCTCCAATGGGTTCAAAACCGACCTTTTTATAGAATTCACTGTTATATTGGGGGATAATCGTCTCTACAATCAACGTGCAGACGTCTTTCCAATTCGAAGATAGCCACTGCTCCACATATTCAATACAAGCTGAACCTATTCCTTTTCCGAGGGTGTCTAAAGCGATATAGATTTGTTGGAGTTCAGCTGTTGTAGTATCCTTTTGTTTCAGATTAAAAAACCCTATTATTTTATCGCTGTGTTCAACAATAAAAAACGGCATTTCCTTAGCCATTCGAATATAATCATTTGGCATATAAGCGTTCACCGCAAAAGCTATGTCTTGTGGTGACAATTCATGATGGAATTTTTGTATAAATGCATTGCTGCGAAGTCTGAAGCAAGATTCGGCATCATCAGGTTTGAATTGTCGAATATTCATTTCAATATAAACTCCTCATTCCTGGCAGCTAGTCATTTATGATTCGCTGCAAATATGATTCCATGACGTCCGGGTAATTTCAATGGATGCTGATTGTCTACCTTTTAAAGCCAAGGAGGAGGATTATCTATATATCATCGCAATTTATCCTCTTTATACGCCGTGCATGTTGATCCGCCAACAACAACAGCGTTGGAATTCGATTTGGACCGTGCATGCGCAAGATTGATTTGGCAGCCTTTTCAACATCGCAGCCAGCCGAAGATATGTATAGGGGCTTTTTGCTTCTTCCTCGAAAGATAGGGATAAAACAATCCGCCGCTTTCGATCTGCTCTTTGCTACACCGATCACCACGCTTGAATATGGCAGCGATTCATACAAATGAGCGCCAAGCCCCTTTCCCACTGATACTTTCAAATGAACGAATCCATCAATGACGATGGTTGAATACCGATGCTTCGTCTGGTTTAGCACCGATAGCAAACACGGAAGCTCCCGTTCATAGAAACGGCCGGATCGATACCTCGCAGAGAAGGGCACTACTGCTTCAAAGATTTCTGTTGGTTCGTTGTCGAGCCACGTGTTGAATACGATACACGCAGCATAAGCCTTTCCCTTTGCGTAATGAACATCAAGGGCCGCCTTCATAAGGTCTCCAGCACCAATTACTTCAAAGCATTTCAAAAATATAGATCACGTTTAAGGACTAGACGCGCGCCTTTGCTAGTGCGAAAACGCTTTATTTTAACTATGCCTTTTAATAAATTTTATCCAGCCGCTTTGTGGCATGAATTGCTATCAAAATTAGGATGCGAAACTGAATTATAAGTTAAATGTCGGATTGTTTTCCTGACATACTTTCAATTTCAACCTTTATGATCACTGTGGCTTTTAACGATGCGTCTTCATATAAAAACGATCCATCAGCATATTGTTTCATAATGATGTCAAACGCTTGGCGTTTCAGATCATCGTCTGTGACAAAACTGGCCTTACCATATCCAATAACACTTTTGTACTTCATTCCCCATTTGCATGCCTTGGCCGATGGGATCACTTGGGTTAATATGTCAAATTCAAAACAAACATTAGGATTCTTTTTAAGAACATCAATTTTTTTCCCTTTCGAGGCGCTATGAAAATAAAGCGTATTCTCTTTGAAACCAAAGCAGAGAGGAACGACATAAGGTTGGTGACGGTCACACATGGCAAGCTTGCAAATTGTTGATCTCAAAATAATATTTTCAATGGCTTTGTTATCGGTGATTTCTCTATCTCTTCTTCTCATAACCTGTCACCATTTTTTTAATTCATTTAACATTTTGCACCATTTTTTTTTAATTCACCACAGGTTGAACGGTTTCATGATAATATCACTAAATTAATTTAATCTCAATACGTTATGCTCATAAACGGTTATCTTTTAATACACCAACATTTATTTAACCTAAATGTATTTCAGTCTATTCTACCACATTTTTCAGGTGTTTTTGCCTCAAAAAAGGAAGATGTGCCCTAGTTTTTCGCGTTATGAACACGGTTGCAAAAGGTGTTAAAACGGTATTGGATATGGTATAATTTTACTCGATATTTTTCATAATGAAATGGACCGGCAGCTTTTGAAAATTTGCCGTAAGGGTAGTTCAATCAATGCATAGGCTTGATAAAACGTTTAAAAGGATAATCAGGCATGAAGATAAAAATTTATACGGTGGGCGGGACCATTGATAAAGAATATTTTGACCGCAAAAGCCAATACGAGGTGGGCGATCCTACCATCGGTGACATATTAAAAGAAGCCTATGTCAACTTTGACTTCAGCATTTCCTCAATTTTGCATAAAGACAGCCTCGACATGACGGATCAAGACCGGCAAATGGTTTTTGATCGCGTTGCATCTGACGAACACCAGCTCATCGTATTGACCCACGGAACCGACACCATGATTCAAACCGCACAAAAACTGCAAGCCATACCCGAAAAAACCATCGTGCTTACAGGAGCTATGGCACCGTCAAGGTTTAAGTCCAGCGATGCCGCCTTTAATATCGGATGTGCCACTGCTGCGGTTCAAATATTGGACCACGGTGTATACATCGTCATGAACGGACGCATCTTCCATCCGGACAACGTCAGAAAAAATTTGGATCGTAATGGGTTTGAAGACACAGAAGAATAAGCTAGACCTTTGAAAAAGCCCTCCTTTACTCAATCTCTGCGTCATGTTTCAACATTTAGCCGTGAAATGAATAGATCTTGTTATTAAAGGTATGTTTTCGGGTGTGAGAATTGGAAGATCAGTCTTCCTTTTTGCTGAAATAGAGATGAAGACAAGCGGCCGTTGACGTTCCGATAATCAGTAAAAACGAGATGGCATTGATGACTGGCGTGCTTCCGTCTCGTACTTGGAGATATAGATTAATCGGCAGCGTTGCTTCGTAACCAACCAAAAATAGCGTAGTATTGAAATTTTCAAAGGACATTAGAAAGGCGACGGCGCCGGCACCGACGATGGCAGGCCGTAGAAATTTCAAGGTGATGTGCCAAATCACCCCGAAACGATTCGCCCCTAAATTTAATGCTGCCTCCTCAAGTGTATAGTCGAATTTCTTCAACCGTGCCGAAACCACCAGGGTTACCAGTGTTGCAATAAAGGAAAACTGTCCCAAGACCACCAGCCAGAAACCGGGTCGAAACAAGGCTACATCCAAATTCCAAGAGATCTCAAAATAGGTCCCCAAGGTGTTGCTGAATAGGAGGATGGAAATCCCTAAAATAACGCCCGGAATGACCAGGGGTGAAAGCATGAGAAAATAAAGCAGCTGCTTTAATCTGAAGTCTTCCTGTTCGAACAGAAACGCACCGCACGTCCCTGCTACGACAGAGAATAAGGTGACAAAAAATGCAACTTGAGCACTCACCCATATACTATCCAGATTTATTTGATCGTTAAAGATACCCACTCGCTCTGACTGGTTTGCTGTAAACCATTCCACGGTAAATCCTTTCCATGGAAGGGATGGAAACTGTGAGTCGTTGAAGGCCAGAACGCATGTGATGAATAATGGGGCGAACAGAAATACAAAATAGAGGACAATGTATAGTTTAAAACCAATTGAATAGGTTTTGGATTTGGGCAGAGAACGAATCATTTAACCACGGTCCTTAAGGTTTGTCGGGTCAACTTTAAACCCAACCAGACGACGATTGAAGAAAGAACAAGCAACAGAAACCCGAAAGCCGATCCCTGGTTCCAATTAAAACTGGCGATAAACTGGTTGTAAATCTGCTCGGTGAACCAGAGAGAATTTTTGCCCCCCATCAAATTTGGTGTAAGATAGTTCCCCAAGGTGAGCATGAAAACCACGATGGAGCCGGACACAATGCCGGGGGTGGCATGCGGAATGATGATTTTAAACAATATCGTCCACATGTTTGCTCCTAAATCATACGCAGCCTCAATCAGGCTGTTATCTAAACTTTCAAGGACGGCGATTAAAGGAACGATCATAAACAGCATGGATGTATAAATCAGGCCCAAGATCATGGTGGCGTCGTTATAAAGCATTTCAACCGGGCGATTCAATATGCCCAGTTTGATCAGAAAATGATTTATTACTCCGCTTTCTCTTAGCAAAATCATCCAACCATAAACTCTGACAAGTTCGCTCACCCAAAACGGGAGTAAAAGAAGCAGGGTAAGAAAGCCCTGAAATCTAGGAGCGACGACCTTTGTAATATACAAGGCAACCGGAAGGGCAATGACAAAGGTAAGGAAGGTTACGAGAATGGAGTAAACTGCCGTGCGAACAAACGTTCGCCAATAAATTGGCTCTTCAAAAAATTGGGCATAATTGGATAAACTCCACACCATCTCGCCAGCATCGTTTTCAATGCGAAACGACATGATCAGTAAATCGATGTGAGGCAAAACGATCAGCAAAAAGAGCCAGAGGATCACCGGAGTTAAGAAAAAAAATAGTGCCCAACGTTTTTGGTGTTTCATGGCAATTGCTTTCTGGGAAAACAGATACCAGACTGTTCATTCCATCCGATTTCAATATTATCGTTCACCTGGATGTAATCATATTGTCGGTTTTGGGGAAGCGCAACAAGTAGTTCCTTTTTTGAGTCAGGGCGAGTGGCCAGCAACTGGCTGTTCGCACCGTCAAACAGGATCGATTTGATGATCACCTTAAAACGATTCAAATTTGCAATATTCGGTGCTGGTTGAATCAACATAGCCTCAGGCCGAAGAAATAGATCGACCGATAGGCCGGTTTGGAATGCGTCTTCGACTTTGGTTCGAAATAGATGGCCCTCGTCGGTTTCGATTTCTGCAATATATTTGTCGCATTGGCGAATCCTGCCGGTCCATGTGTTGTTGTCGCCTACGAATTGAGCCACAAAAGGCGTTTTGGGATTGTTGTATAGATTCTGAGGCGTGTCGATCTGCTCGAACTCTCCATTATTCATCACCGCCACGAAATCGGACATGACCAACGCTTCGGACTGGTCGTGGGTGATGTATACAAACGTGGTACCGACCTTTGCCTGAAGCTTTTTGAGCTCTACTTTCATCTGCTCCCGAAGTTTAAGGTCCAGCGCACCCAAAGGTTCGTCCAGCAAGAGTACGGCCGGTTCCAACACCAGACACCTGGCAATGGCTACCCGCTGCTTCTGACCACCGGAAAGCTGATCAATTTTTTTGTTTTCAAATCCGGAAAGTTCGACGCGTTCAAGAATGGTCTCCACTTTCTTTTTAATGATCGTTTTTTTTTCTCCACGGCGGAACAGACCGAATGCAATGTTTTCTCCCACATTCATCATCGGGAATAGTGCTAACTGTTGAAATATCAGGTTGACCGGTCGCTTGTTCGGGGGAATCCCGACCATGCTTTTGCCGCGAATCTCAATGACTCCTTCTGTTGGTTCTGTAAGCCCGGCTATCATTCGAAGCAGAGTTGTTTTTCCGCACCCGGAAGGCCCGAGTATAGAAAAGAATTGCCCATCTTTGACATCAAAAGAGACGGATTTTACGGCGATAAAATCTTTGAATTTTTTGGTGATATTCCGAACGGATAAATCGATTTGCATAGGCGCTTTTATTTGTGCTTAATGAAATTATCTTACAGTTGATACGAAACGTTATTTTGAGAACCGTTATAAAAGGGGACCTCTTTTAATAATAGAGAGCACCCCTTTTAAACGGTTCAATGGAATGGGTAATGAAAAAAACGTACAAATTGTTCTATTTTGCAGCTTTGACTTTGTCTAATATCTTACCTTCAATTCCTTCAAGCTTTGCCGGTACCGGTGGATACCATTTGACATTATCAATATCTTTCTGCGGAAAACAACGCTCAAAGTTCCCTTTGACATCAGCATCTAATAACTTAACGGCACCGTTTGAAGCTGTCCCATACTTTTCCATATTTGTGAAAACAGCGGCATTCTCGGGACGAAGCATAAAGTTGATCCATTTGTATGCACCATCCACATTTTTCGCTTTGGCAGGAAGTGCAAAGGTATCGATCCAACCCAAAGCACCACTTTCGGGGGCTACGAAATCGATATCTGGATTTTCCGCAAATAATTTCCAGCCACCGCCATCCCAGGCCATTGCAACATAAACCTCATTGGACCGCATCGACTGTAATAGCGCATCACCATTGGTCCAGTAATTTTTTACCAAACCTTTTGCTTTAATCATATCAGCGCCGACTTTTTCCATGAGGCCCTCATATGCCTTGGCATCACTGTATTTGGCAAAGGGATCGTCACCCATGGCAAAGGCAAGCGCGATTAAAGTGGGTCGCTTGAGGCGATAACTGACTCGCCCAGCATATTTGGCATTTAACAGGTCAGAATAGTCTTTTGCATCTGGAGCCAATTTTTTGTTTACAACCAATCCGGAAGTACCCCAACAAAAAGGAACCGCATGGGGCTTGCCGCCAACCATGGTATTTTTTTTGACCGCTTCCAGCATGGAGGCAATGACCTGGTCTGTTTTAATCTTGGATAGATCAATGGGCTGGTAGATCTTGTATTTGGCCTGAACAGAAGATATTCGATCCTGGCTTGGTTGAGCCAGGTCAAATCCCGCTCCTCGGGTGGCACGCAATTTGGCGATCATCTCTTCATTATTGGTGTACGTAACCTTAACATCAATACCGGTTTCTTTTTTAAATTTTTCAACGAGCACCTTTGGTGCATACCCTTTCCACGTTAGCAGGGCTAGTTCATCTGCTGTAGCTGCGCCCCATGCAGTAAAAATAAAAACAGAAATCAACAATACATAAAAGCAGACCTTTTTCATGGCACACCTCCTTTTTGTTTGTGAAAATATAATGGGGTTGGTTTTGATAAAGAGAGTTTGTTTATCTGCACCAAATCAATTTTTGCACCCAAAGTCAAAGCATATCTGCCAAATCGGGAAAATGGAAAGTCCGGTTTTTTACTTGTTGAGAGGTTGGATTTTTTATCAGCCGACAGTCGCTTGTATCACCTTGTAACCTTCCTTCTCAATGGCAGAAGCCACTGTATTCTGCAAATCTTTCCCTGGGGTCAACGCCACCATGTAGCCGCCTCTGCCGCCGCCGGTGACCTTGGCGCCTAACGCACCTTTTTTTAATGCCAAACCACACAAATGAATCAGTATGTCGTGGGAAAGATTCATATCGATGAGAATGTTGTGATTCTCCGTCATAATTTTCCCCACTTTTTTAAGATCAAACGCCTCCAGTGCCTGTTTCATTGCATAAGATTGCGCGGTGATGGAATTTATCCGCGATGAAAACAGTGTGGGATCTCGCTTTTTTTCTTTTTCTATGAAACCATCCAATTCAGCTGTATTGGCTGTAACGCCACTGTTACCCAGCACAACCTCAACCGGTTTTATCAGCCGAATCTTGGCAAAACGCTTCTGATCACCTTTTACCTGAAATTGCATGAGCCCACCGTAGGTTGACGCCGTATTGTCGACGCCACTGGGTATCCCGTGATAGGCAAATTCCCCTTCCCATCCCACATGGTTGATCTCTTCAATGGAGTAGCCTAAATCAAATTCGTCATTTAAAGCCCTGGCCAGAGAAACGCAGCTGGCAGCACTGGCCCCGACCCCGCTCCCGGCCAGTAAATCCCCTCCGTAAGTGATTTTAATGGGGGTCTTTTTGGCATCAACCTGCATTACCTCGAGAATTCTGTTGATCGACTCCACCTGCTGTTCTTTCTTCTTTTCCTTATATCCGGGAACTTCCATCCGGTTATCTTCCAGAATCCATCCCTTGCCATCAATCCTTTCAACAACGGCCTCTGTTACATAAGGAATCGAGGAAACAATCGCCGGAACTTCATTTAAAACAAACTGATCTCCTATAAGAATCGTTTTTCCAAAAGCGGTTCCTTTACCCATCTTTTTCTCCTTTCACCTACCCGGATATTTCATGAAAATTTTTCAGCAAACTTATTTTAATAGTAATACTATTGGATTGATTCGAACAGGTTTCAAAATTATCAATCGATCTTAATATCAAGGCGGGGCGACGGTTTTAACCGCAGGAACATATATAATATTTCGAGGATTGAAACCGTCGCACCAACACAGAGATTAGGGTCGAGGGATGACTTTGAAACCCGTTCTGAGGATTTTTTCCATCTCCTCTATGAGCGCCTCTTCCTTGCCCATGGCCACCGTCGTCGCCGCCGTTAATCGGTGGCAGGCATCCGAAAATCCACCCAACCTTCCGGTTGCTTCAGGAAGTAAAACATCTAGACCCATAATGTCTTCGGTTCTGATTTTTTCCGCCAAATAATCAGATACCCTCATAGAAATTTTTACCTCACCAAATTGAATGGGGCCAAACTTTGGAATTTCATTGGGAATGATTTGAAATCCGGCAATATAACGCGTAGGATCGATATACTTGGTGTTTTTGATGGTGTCACAAAATGCACCGATCATCTTCACCCCCATGGGTGCCAGCCGGTTTTCCACGTGAAACCACTGAATATGCGCTGTCTTTTTCAATGCCCCTTTTTGAATCCTTGAGATTTCTTCTTTAAACGCTTTGGATTGTATGTTTTTCAGTTTTTCCAAGACCCGATCCGATTCCTGCGATATTCCTTCCAAACAGACCCTAACGCCCATATCCGGACCGTTTTGATAATATCCGGCTGCCCCCAATGTGTCCAGATAGGCACCGAATTCAGCCAGAGGCATATGCCCCTTGGCCGTTTTTAATAAGTATTGCTCTGCGCCATTGATTAATTGTATTTCTACTTGACCCTGGCGAACGGCTTCCAAGGCAACTTTACGGTTTTGATCTGCAAGCCGGCCGTCCACGAAAAATCCATCTCCGACCGCACCGATGGTCGCGATATGGGCCATGTCCTGATTGACTCGATTCAAGGTAATGGCAAACAGATAACACGTCGTGGAAGCTGTAATATCTCTGTCACCTTTCATCCCGTAGAGTTCCGGATCCAAGTTGTGAACCATAGGATCGGTGGCCGGTTCGGCCACGTGGTGATCCAAAATCAACGCCAAATTTCTCCCCTGATTCAACGTTGAAATCAGGGGAGCAATCCTGCCGGCAAAGTCAGCAAAGACAATAATGCCGCCTTCTTGTTGAAAAACCTTCTTCAGAACAACTGGATAGGGCTTTTCCAGACAAAAGCGGTGAACAGCAAAACCTTGTCTGGTAAAGGCTTTTTGCAGAATAGCGCCCGAGCTTAGACCATCCGAGTCATTATGATGAAACAACTGAATGCTTTTGCCAGCATACTGCTTCAATTCTTGAATCGCTTGCTTCATAGACTGTATCAAATCATCTAGCATGGTATCTGTCTTTCTTTTTCACCTAAAATCTGCACACAAATTTAAAAAGATTAAATAAATATAATTATACTATATAGTTAGAATTTGATCATTGGTTTCTCCGGCGTATCATATGGTTGAATGCGAAAATGAAAAAAAGTTTTTCAAATTTGCACCCTTTCGGGATTGCCCCTTTGACCGCATTTTCTGTGTTACAGGGTGTTTGCAGTAGTTGCATACGGCTGCACACCCTGTGCCTTGAAAATGAGACCAAATCGACAATTGCAGATTTTAGGTTTTCACATAGCACAACCTGAATCTTTCATGAAAATTGATTCTGATGAAAATTTTTCGGAAATCTTCAGGCTAGCTCATAAAAACAGACAATTTATCTTTTCTGGCATTGACATGCTGAATGGTTATTTGAATTAAATCTTCAGGCTTTAAATCTATGCCACTGGGCAAGGGCAGGTCACATTCTATCATATATTCTGGAATAAGTATCTGGTGGCTACGTCTCTTTTTATTGAG
>CP070768.1:664854-672215 GCA_020345745.1 Desulfobacterales bacterium | reverse complement strand
GGCGATGTTGGTGAAATAACGGTAAAAGGGGACCTGGTAACACGGCAATACTTTGCAAGGCCCAAAGCCGATGCTCTGGCCAAGATTAAAGACCAGAATTCAATATGGCACCGAATGGGTGATCTCGGCAGAGTCGACCCCAAGGGAAGGATCTGGTTCTATGGCCGCAAAAGTCACCGCGTAACCACCATAAACGAAACGCTGTTCACGATTCCCTGCGAAGCCATTTTCAATACCCACCCTTTTGTATTTCGAAGCGCCCTGGTGGGTATTGGTCCCCACAACCGACAAACACCAATCATATGTATCGAACAAAACCAAGGACGAGGTATCCCTAATAAAAAAGCACTTAATAGGGAACTTCTTGAGCTTGCACGGCAGAATGAATTAACCAAACGCATAAAAATCGTGTTGTTTCATCCGTCGTTTCCCGTTGACATCCGCCACAACTCGAAAATTTTTCGTGAAAAACTGGCCATATGGGCAGAAAAACAGATGCAGCGAAGCAAATGGAACCGAGCATAAAAACAGATTCCCCGCAAAAAATACTCGTCACCGGAGGAGGCGGTTTCTTGGGCGGAGCCATTGTTCGACGACTCGTCGCCAGAGGCGATCATGTGGTTAGCTTTTCCCGGGGCTTTTATAAAGACCTCAAGTCCTTGGGGGTCGATCAGATTCAAGGGAACGTTGGTAATAAAATGGCCGTTGAACAAGCATGTCAGGGCATTGATCTTGTTTTCCATGTCGCGGCAAAACCAGGTGTTTGGGGTCATTATTCCGATTATCACAAAACCAATGTCACCGGAACCCAAAACATCATATCGGGTTGCATCCAACATCAGGTTTCGAGGCTTATTTATACCAGTTCACCCAGTGTCATATTCGATGGCACGGATATGGAAGGCGTAGACGAATCGGTCCCCTATCCGCATAAACATAGTGCCCATTATCCTGAGACCAAGGCGATCGCCGAAAAATGCGTTCTTAAAGCAACCAGCGACCACTTAATGACCGTCATTTTAAGGCCCCATCTGATTTGGGGCCCACGAGACACCCATTTCGTGCCCCGAATTATTAAAAGGGCCAAGCGGCTGGTAAGGGTTGGAAACGGCCGGAATCTCGTTGATACCATATATATCGACAATGCTGCCGAAGCCCATGTGCTGGCCGCAGATATGTTGGAAAAAAATCCAGCCCTTTCCGGGAATATCTATTTCCTCAGTCAAGATGAGCCGATACCGGCATGGGACATGATCAATGCTATCTTAAGAGCCGCCGGCCTGAATCCTGTCAAGCGATCGATGCCTCGACGCATGGCATGGCTGATCGGAGCTGTATTGGAATTTGTTTATCAAACGTTCAACATCGACGGTGAGCCCAGGATGACGCGTTTTTTAGCCGATGAACTTGCAACCGCCCATTGGTTCGACATCAGCGCAGCCAAGAAAGATCTTGGCTATGTCCCCCGGATATCGATTAAAGAAGGCCTTAAACACCTGGAGAATTGGCTGAGCAAATAAAATCGTGTTACGATTTTATTTAACATGACCGCGCCGTTGCTAGAGCGAAAATACTTTATTCCAATTTTGCCTTTTAAAGAATATTATCCAGCAGCGTTGTGTTGCGGATAACGATCAAAATTAAGATGAAAAACTTGAGTAAAGAATAAAAAAGGGCATTTCATCCCCATACCACTATTAATGAAATGCCCTTGATAACCTTATGTTATCAAACTAAGTTTTTTGAACGTTCTTTGCCGCTGGACCTCGGTCGCTCTCCTCTACTTCAAAGGTCACGCGTTCCCCCTCAACAAGGGTCTTGAATCCATCCATATTGATGGAAGAGTAGTGGACAAATATGTCCGACCCATCTTCCTGCTCGATAAAACCAAACCCTTTTTTATTACTAAACCACTTAACAACCCCATTTGCCATAACCTCGACCTCCTTTGAAATACTTTCCCCTTTTCAATTGAGACCTTTGAAAAACAGCCTCTTTTGCCCAATCTCTGTGTCAGGCTCAAATTTTAACCCGCGGAATACTCAATTGTATGCCTGTGGTTAAAATTTTCGCCTTTCTTGACCTTGAACAAAATTGAATTTTTTTCAAAGATCTCTAATTGCAGCTCCTAGCTTCAGGTCGTCACTCTGGCAAATGGTAAAAATCTTTCAGAGCAAAATCGACCCATGGTAAAGCCGGGCCTATATCCTTAAACAACTTAAAATCTTTTTGTCAAACGATAACCGAAATGTCAAGGAAAACTACAAGCCGTCGCAAAAATGCAGATCAGGCCAAATCTTTTATAGATGATCCTGTTTTATAAAAATAATTCATAGCATCTGAACGCGTGATGATGCCGACAATCTTGTCGTCTTCTACAACAGGAAGCCTTCCGATATCATACTTTACCATAAGTCTTGCTGCATCCATAGGGCTTTCTTCCGGGCCTATTTTTTTAACCCTTGTACTCATAAATGCTCTTATTGGCGCCTTCAGTTGGGACTCTTTCTTTATCTTTCTAAAATCCCTTCTTGAAATGATACCGACCAGCTTGCCATTATCAACGATGGGAACACCGGTACACCCCTTTTCCCTCAAGAGTAAGGCAGCTTCTTTCATACTCGTATCCGATGATATAGCAAAAACAGGGGATGACATCAGATCTTTTATTAATACAGAAACATTCCGATCGTCTTTGATCAATGCTTTTATCATTTCCTCCACAACATCCGGATTCATAGACTTTAGCATGGCCGATCCTGCTCCAGGGTGTCCTCCACCCCCTAAGCCCTGCATCACGGACCCGATGTTGACACCATCAACATTGCTGCGACCGATGATAATGCATCGACCACGGGTTTTGTCCGTAAATATGCCAAATGCCGCGTCAACATTCAAAATTTCTCTATACATACCAACAACAACAGCAAGGCTGTCGATATGGCCTTCGATTTCCAATTTGCACATGCTGACATGGTGGCCACCGATCTTTACTTTGTCTACCGCCTTTAGCATATTGAATAATACGATTTTCTGCTTCTTTCCATAAGCCGGGCGCAATAAGGAATTAATAACATTCAAATCTGCACCTTGCTCAAGTAAATAGGCTGCTGCGTATGCATCTTCAGCTTTTGACGAAGGAAACATCAGATTCCCTGTATCTTCATAAATACCAGCCAAAAATAGCGTGGCTTGTATGGGGGTTACAACCTTGTTCTCCTTTTTTAACTGTCGAATCATTAACGTAACATTCGCTCCCATCTCCTCTTGGCATTGCCAGGTTGGGTGAATGTCGCCGCTATTCAGATGGTGGTCCCAGAGTATAATTTCAGCATACTTTCTCTGTTTGATCCCTTCCATTCTATCAAGACGACCCCATCGATTCGTATCGACGACAATCAAACGCCTCACACCATCCATATCAATCTCCCCTGGTGAATACATACGAAACAGGTCTTTGTGAATGGATAAAAAGGCTTTAACATTGGGGTTTATGATCTTTGGAAGCACGGGGATCGCATTCGGATAAAGAATCATTGCGGCAACCACCGAAGCGAGTGCATCAAAATCCGTGTTTTTGTGAGTTGTAATCAGTTGCATCGGCGCTCTTTCTATATGAGACCTTTGAAAAATGCCCTCTTTTATCCAATTTTCGTCTTTCTTGATCTTGGATAAAACTGAACATTTTTCAAAGGTTTCTCTAATTTATTTTGTAACTTCTCTAAAACTACGGGCAAGAGGGCTACAGATTTTTTATGAAAGGAGATATCTTTTTCGTTTGCTTCATCGTCACCCAGTGACCCAATATTATGATTTCTTTGTAAACGGACTGAAGTTTGCATATAAAAAGTTCAAATCATAAATTATTGGGCCACTCTGCTAAGACGAGATTGATATCGACCGGAAGAAAAAGTCTGAAGCCCGAAAATTGGAGATCAACCCCTATGTATTGAGAAATCACTTCATTTTTAGTTAACTCATTGAGGATCTCGTCTCTGTCCGATCATGCTCCAGTTGAGGAGGAGGGGTGCCGTTAGGGTGGTATTCTAGCTGTAGGCGGTATTTATCGACCTCAGTCTGACTATCAATAGCCTTTTTTGCCAGCAGGTACCTTAAATAGATGATCCATAGGATCACCCCCAAAAAAATAAATCCTATCGATAAAAATACCCATTTATACCGAATCAAGGTGTCAACCCCTACCCGCCCAATGTAAGTAATTATATTCGGTATAACCCAATAGGAAAATACAGCAAGAAGTACCAAAAAACCTATGGTGAAGATGTTGAATCGACCGATTGCGGCGATAATTTTCTCAAAGCGATATTCATATATATCCTTATTGGGGTCAACATCATCCGCTTTTGCTCCTCCTCCATAAACAAGAGCCATATATGCTCGGACAACAAATCCAAATAAAAGAACGATACCGACAGGAATCCCAATTGCCGCAACAAACCAAGCTCTAAACGGAAAAGGGATCTCTTTGGTTACCAGCTTGACATTATACTGTTCAAAAGGGCCAAACGTCTTTTCAAAGTAATATTTATTGAAATCACTGAGGTTTTTACCATCTGTTTCATGTATGACACTACCATTGGTATCGAGCACTTGAAGCCACGATTTCCTTCCCGATTTCATCGCTGCAAAGGCAAATATTTCGAGCTCAATCAAAAAAATAACCACAGCGATAATGATAAAGATCGTTTTGTGCTCTTTGAATAAGGATGCAACATGTTTCCTGGAAGGCATCTTTGTTACCTTTTATTATACAGCATATAAAAATCCGTAGCCTGCAGACAGACGGCTTGAAAAAGCGTCGAGACGGATTCTGAACAAAAATTTATGGGGGATAAAAGAACGTGCTTTGCTTCGTCCTGCCTGCCGTTACAATTACGCCCGTGCCGGTGTATTGAAGGGTGGCAGTCTGAGGTGCGCACAGGCAATTCACAATTGGAACTCTGAAATGATGTCAGGGGGATCATTTAATCGTATCGCTGAAATTCCAATCCCCGAAATCCCGTTGAAATGGGATCTTGGCTAAGCGATGAACCCGCTAAACGGGATTTCAACTTCGTTACAACGCGCAGCGGGACGTTCACATGAAAATAAAATAACGGTTTTCCATCTTTGGGGCAACCCAGTTTGCCGGCGACAATTACCCCTCTGCTTTCGGATGACATTCAATACAGCCGGTTGGTCCGGTCTTAGGCAGCTGATCTTTCACCACCGTCAAAGACATCTCTAACTTTTTTCTGTTGTCCTTTAATTCTTTATGGCACCCTACACACATTTGATGAAAAGCATATTTGTAATATTTGATCCCCGTTTCCGTATAGGATAAATATTTTGTGGGTTTTTTAGGCGATTGTAGCACATCATGGCAGTCAGAAGCCGAGCATCCCACTACATGGGTATTACCCTCCCATTTGTGATGACATGTTTTACAGTCATAAATAAAATGTTTTGAATGATGGAATTCCACCGGCGCTTTTTTCGGTGTTATCGATGCATCTGGTTCCAGTACAATGATTCCCATGGGAACAGCCATGTCTTCCAGCTCTTGTTCACCGCCTTGCTTTTCTTGGGCAGCGATCCCAAAAGAAATCCCAAAGAAAAAGACCATCACTAAAAACAGTACCCCAAGTCGTCGTCTATACATCCTCATCCTCCTCATCAAAAAGCAGTGTAATTGGCCGTTATATATATTTAAAACGTTTTTATGCCGTTTTAGGTTTTACGCAAACCGCAACACCGACCGCCCAATTATGGAATCAGGCTGGTCAAAGTAGGGTCTGTCGATCACCTTGGTGCAGTGCGTTTTACCCAGCGTCATTTATACCTGATTAAATTTAAAAGAGTATTAATGCTAAATGATAAAAAAAAATTCAATGAAAAAATGAATCTTTTTGCATTTTTTTTTGGAGATGATTTGACCAAAATGACGGAAAAACGGTTGGCTTTATTTTTATTTAGTATAATTTTAACAGGTTAAGTCGATTTGCTTGATGAATTTTTGCGTAAACCCCTGCGCTCTCTTTAACAATTCTCTACCACGAGTCTTCACGTTTTAAACAAAAAACGATCCCTAGCGCTGAAGTTATGAAAAACGGATCCTTATTTCATGACATCGCCAACTTGAAATCCTGCGCCACTTACCACCGTACCTTCTGAATAGGCTTCTTCAACTTCGGTTAACTTGATGGTTCCGATTTTTTTATATTTTATTTTTAGCACCTTTCCTGTTTGGGGATCTTTGATGACCTTTCCCTTGCGCGAGATGGTCACCTGTTGACCGACTTTTAAGCCCGCATTGGTTCCCATGTTGAGTGAAATTGTATTGCCGTCAACATCTGCTACAAGCACAGGACCGCTAGCCGCTGCTGGTTTGCCGGTTGACGTTAGCGGTTTGGAGGTAATTTTGGCAGCAATCTCCTGAATGGCCGCCCGCATAACAGCAGATGCTTTTTTTTCATTAAATTTCTCGCCGCCGCCAAAGCCGAACACGCGGACATCCACTGAAGATTTGCTGGCGCTGGCCGAATCGGCAAACACAATTTCCCCGGTGGTTGCGTTAACCATCCGAACATCTACCGAGGCATGATAGCCCTTCTTTCCAACGTGAACACCTCCGCCACCGCCGCCAGACGCACTTTGCCCGTATTCGGTGACCGCACCCGTAATAATGTACTCGACGCCGATGATCTTTCCGATGCGTGCAGCGGTTGATGGATCAAATCGTCCGGAAGCTCCCAAATCCTGCTCCTTCATTATAGATGCCAGCTTACCTCGCTCCATGACGCTAAACCTACCTGTTTTCGCCAGTTCTGTTGTGAGAATATCAGATGCGCCATGCCCTACTCGCCAACCGCCATACTGGGCTTTATTATCAAAATCCATTACTGCAACGCGATCTTTTGCCCAGGTTGTCGCAACACAAGCAAAAATTAGTACCGCGATAGACAATCCAATACGTCCTAATCGTTCCATAATACTCGTCTCCTTGAAATTTTCGTCCTTTCGTTCAAGCGCAGACGGCTTGTCGCGTAATACAAGACCAGGTTAATATTTTTTAATGACAACTCTATTTTTCGTTACGTTTCGAACCTTCAGGCCCATTTCCTTTAAAAAAGCTGATTTGCCTAGCGCCCGAGCCAGCATCATGGCATCTCCGTCAAACTCTACTTCCAAATTCTGAATGCTCCCGGCAAATTCTTCAGCAGTGACATTGGAGACCCCTTGGATGCGGGTTAAATGGTCCTCAAGGTCCATTAATTGGCTAAACTCCAAACCATGGATTTCCAATGCAATGGTGGCGCTGGCTGCTGAAGGGATACGCGAAATTTGTGATACCATTTCGT
>CP070768.1:661540-664754 GCA_020345745.1 Desulfobacterales bacterium | reverse complement strand
TTGTGCGGCCTTGATCTGGACAAAAATTGCTCATTTGTGAAAAGGGAACCCATCGTTATTATTAAATTGTCGGATAAATCTTATTGCAGCGGTGTAACATGAAGAACGAAACTATATTGGTGGTGGGCGGTGCCGGTTATATCGGCGCTCACATGGTAAAAGATCTGTTGGAAACAGGGCATAAAGTGGTCATTCTGGATGACCTTTCCACCGGCCATCGTGACCTGATTCCCGGCGGGACATTTATCAAAGGCAGCTTGGGTGATGCCGCGTTGCTTGATCACATTTTTTCCAAAAACCGAATTGATGTGGTCATGCATTTTGCGGCTTTTGCTTTGGTAGGCGAGTCAGTTGAACAGCCGTTAAAATATTATCAAAACAATGTATCCGCGACCACGGAACTTTTGGGAGCAATGATTCGCCATGATGTAAAACGGTTTATTTTTTCTTCAACAGCAGCCGTTTATGGAGAACCTGTTGAGCTACCGATTACCGAAGATCATCCCAGTAACCCTACGAATCCATACGGTGCAAGCAAAATAGCCGTTGAACGGATGCTGCAAGACTGTGATTCGGCATACGGTCTCAAATACATAAGTCTTCGCTATTTCAATGCATCGGGAGCACATGAATCCGGCCAGATCGGAGAAAAACATCAACCGGAAACCCACTTAATTCCCCTGATCCTGAAAGTCGCGACTGGTGAAAATAAACTTATCAAAGTTTTTGGCACCAATTATCCTACAGCAGACGGAACATGTGTACGAGACTACATTCATGTTAGCGATTTAACAAAAGCCCACCTGTTGTCGCTAAACGCCCTTATGGCAGAAGAAGAAAGCGCCGTTTACAACCTTGGAAACAGCAGGGGCTATTCTGTTCGAGAAGTGATTGAGCTGGCAAGAAAAATAACCGGGCATCCGATACCCGTTGCTGAAACGAGAAGAAGACCGGGTGACCCTGCAACCCTGATTGCAAGTTCTGCTAAGATTAAGAGAGAACTGGGATGGAAGCCGCAATACGAAGACCTTGAAAAGATCATCCAGACGGCATGGAGATGGCACCAAAAAGAAGCCAAGCAAAAGGAACCAGCCAATGATAAAACATAAAAAAAATGTTTATCCGGTGCTGTTGGCCGGCGGTTCAGGAACACGCTTATGGCCGTTGTCACGGGAACTCTATCCGAAACAGCTCGTTAAATTCATCGGTGATGACTCGCTGGTGCAAAATACCATTAATCGGTTGACACCGGTCCTGGAGCCGGAAAACATTCGGGTCGTGTGCGGCAAAGAACACTTTCATGAAATTTCCAGACATATGACGGAAATAGAGATCCCAACGCAAGGGAAGCTAATCAGCGAACCTTGTGGTCGCAATACAGCACCCGCCATTCTCCTGGCCATGCTGCAGATTCATAAAGATGAAGAAGACGCGGTTCTGTTAGTTTTCCCAGCGGATCATGTCATACAAAATCATGCTAATTTTCATGACAAACTCGCTTCAGCCATATTGCTTGCAGATGCCGGATATATTGTAACATTTGGCATCAAACCCCATTATCCGGAAACCGGTTACGGATATATTGAAGGTGAAGGGGAACTGATCGAACAGGCGTGTAAGGTGAAACGATTTGTTGAAAAGCCGGATCTAAAGACGGCCGAAAAATATATTCAAACCAATACGTTTTTCTGGAACAGCGGAATGTTTGCGTTTAAAATATCCGTTATGTTGCAAGAATTGGCCGTTTATCAACCTGAAATGTTAAACACAATGAAGCGTATGGTTGCATCTCAAAAAGCTATATCAAACGACGCATATGAACAGCTGCCGAACATATCCATTGATTATGCGGTGATGGAAAAAACAGATAAGGGGGCTGTCCTTCCCTCGGATTTTGGCTGGAGCGATATCGGCTCCTGGAAGTCTTTGTACGACTTCCTTCCCAAGGACCCCGACAGCAATGTCATTGATGGCGATGTTATTGCAAACCATTCGGAAAATAGCCTGATAATGGGGTATGAGCGGTTGATTGCAACCAATAACCTCAACCATATGGTTGTTGTTGAGACCCCAGATGCTGTCTTTGTATCTGATATGGAAAGCAGCAGGGATGTCAAAACGATTGTCGAGACACTCAAAGAAAGGGGTCGCAAGGAGTACCAGTCGCATAAAACCGCCTACCATCCTTGGGGCACATTTACCGTATTGGAACAAAAAGATGACTTTCGGGTGGCACGCTATGTCATCGATACCGAATCATCGCTCGAGTTAGAAACAGATGCTTTTGCTCTGAAATACTTAATCGTTGCCAAGGGATCGGCTAAGACGGTACACAAACGTTTGGGTGCCGGGCAGTTCATCACGCTGGTCGAAAATGAAACCATTGTTTTGGAAAATACTGAAAAAAGGCCACTGATTATCGTCGAGGTAAGGCTGGCAAGACCTTAACACTAATACCGCATTAAATGAGATTCGTTATGCAAGTTTCACACCCTGATATTGATCGCACTCCATGGTGCAAAGCGGCAGAATCATGTTTTTTAAAAGGCAAACTATTAGCAGATTCAGTGTTAAAATTTTGGGTAAAGTCCGATAATTCGGACCTAGTTTACTACCTTATATACTTCTTTAACAATATTATTAAGTATTTTTCTTGCTCTTTTAAATTTAGACAACGATGGTTATATCGCCAGACATATTCTCCGAGATATAAATTCAAACGTGACTGTCTGATACCACCTTTTGCAGCCAGTTTACGTTTAAGGTAACCCCAAAAGCCTTCCAGGCCATTGATGTGGTTTCCGTTTGTGACATAGTTATTTCTACTATGCTTAACCAGGCGATGTACATAGCCTTTAGCAGCGATGCCGGTGTATCCTTTCCAGGTATCTGAAAAAACAGTTGAGCCTTTCTTGACCTGCTGGAGAATCCTTGGCTGTAGCTGTTTTGCTTCAACACCGTCTATTAAATCGGCCCAGACCTTGCCATTGCGGCAAAGGATACCGAAAACAGCCTGTTTATTCGTACCTCTGCCACGTTTGGCTTTGGGTAAATTACGTTTGACAGAAAGACGCTTATTTTTCCATTGGCCACCGAGATAGGTTTCATCAACCTCAACGGTGCCATCGAAGACTTCAGGGAGATCCTTAGTCATGGCGACCCTCAGCAGAGTCAAAATCTTCAATAACATGTACCTTGATATATCAACTCTGCT
>CP070768.1:655001-661440 GCA_020345745.1 Desulfobacterales bacterium | reverse complement strand
TTTGCCCGTGAAGTGGCGGATCGGATTATTTTCATGGACGAAGGTGCCATCGTAGAGGTAGGGAAACCAGAGCATTTTTTCACCAACCCGACCCATGATAGGACCAAGCTGTTTATCAGCCAAATCCTATAGAGGCCTTTGAAAAACGTTCTCTTTTGTCCAATTTCTACGTTAGGCTCAGATTTCAATCCTCGAAACACTCAGTGTATGCCTGCCTGCCCCGTAGGTCAGGCAGATCCTACTGGTGCGGTTAAAATCTTTGCCTGCCTTGAACTTGAACAAAATTGAATAATCTCCAAAAGAGTTGATAATTGTGCAAGGATTCAAGAGGTCAAGGGTCCAAGGGTTCGAGGGAAATGCTTAAGAATTACAGAGATCTGAAAGTTTGGCAAAAGTCGTATGGATGCTGTTTTGATTTAAAAAGAATGGAAAATGGTTTAATTCTACCACATCTTGTATTTTGAAGGTCGAAAAGATACCCTACCTTGTGTTTTTTTCTTTACAAACCGATAACTTCCTGGTATTAAATTTAGGTTAAAAGCGAACAAAAGAGGACGCTATTTAAGATGAGATCTTTGAAAAATGTTTAATTTCTCCCAAGGTCGAGGAAGGCGAAGATTTTAACCACAGGCATACATCAAGTATTCCGCGGATTAAAATCTGAGTCTGACACAGAGATTGGGTGAAAGGGGGCGTTTTTCAAAGGTCTCAAGGCCTCATGACAGGAGATCGAATTATATGAAACTAAAGAAACTGGAAATGAGCGGGTTTAAATCCTTTGTCGACAAAACCAGCATTGAATTTCCACCTGGCGTTTCTGCGGTTGTTGGCCCGAACGGATGTGGTAAAAGCAATGTTGTCGATGCATTGAGATGGGTTATGGGAGAGCAGAGTGTCAAGCAGCTCCGCGGGAAATCCATGGAAGACGTGATTTTTTCGGGTTCAAACGGAAAGCCGGCACTCAATATGGCAGAGGTTTCCCTTATTCTTTTAAATGACAACGGTACGGTTCCCGAAGAGCTTAGGGATTTCACAGAAATCATGTTGACCCGGCGTCTTTATAGGTCCGGGGAAAGTGCCTACTTCATCAACAAACAACCCTGCCGATTAATGGATATCCATAATATCTTTATGGGAAGTGGTATGGGCGCAAAGTCCTATGCAGTTGTCCAGCAGGGAAGCATCGGTGCAATTACGGATGCAGGGCCGGAAGAGAGAAGGTATTTCATAGAAGAAGCTGCCGGAATTACCCGGTATAAAAAGCGAAAAACCGAGGCTATACGTAAAATACAATCGACCAGTCAAAATCTTTTGCGTGTAAACGATATCATTACAGAGATCAAACGACAAATGGCCGGCCTGAAACGACAGGCCAGAAAGGCTGAAAGATATAAAAAGCATCAGGATCGCATCAGGGAGCTCGATATTGAACTTGCCCTCTATCATTATAAGGATTACACGCAAAAAATAAATACCACCGATCATCTCATAGATAAACTAAAAGATACAGACATTGAGCATACCTCAGAGCTTAAGAAACTTGATGCAGCAGTTGAAGAAATCAAATTCCAACGCACCCAAAAAAATCAGGATATATTGAACTTAAAGACACATCGGTTTGAATCACAACGTCGCATCGATCGAACTGAAAATGATCTGTTGCATCTTCGAAAAGATATACAAAGGCTCACTGAAGAATTCTCAGAGCTCGAATCGACCCGCCATGACATTGAGGAAAAGAATAAGGATCTAGTGTCCGAAATTAATCAGGTTGCAAGCCAGAGTTCGACCATTCAAAGCGAGATGGAAACCGTCAGAATGGTGCTTGCCCGGGAGCAGGCAGAATCGGAAAAAATAAAGGAACAGCTGGCCGTGTTGGATCATGAGCTCGAAACCGGAAAAGCAGAGCTAATGAAACTGGTGGCTCAGGAAGCGCAATACAAAAATGTCTACCAAAATGCTTCAACCAACAAAGAAGGTCTGCAAAGACGACTTAAAGCCATCGATAAAGAAGAAGCTGACACCTACCGGAAAGTAAATGGTCTACAGAAAAGAGAGGCACAAGCCAAAGAAAAACAGGCATCATATAAAATGGAAATCGACGATCTAAAAAGACAGATCGTTACTCTACAATCGGAGATAAAAGATAAAAACAGTTTGCTGGGAAAGCAGATAAAATGTGTACAGACGCTTGAATTTGAACGAACCCATGCTAAATCGACCTATTCAACCTTAAAGAAAATGGAGGATAATTTCGATTGGTACAAAGACGGTGTTAAGGCAATAATGAAAGGAAAGATCGCCCCCCATGCTAAAGATTCGGATAAAAAATCTGATAGCAGAGATGATAATGGTATCATCGGTTTGATGGCGAATGTCATCGAACCTGAACCTTCCTTTGAAACGGCTGTGGAAGCCGCCCTGGGTGAATCTCTCCAATACATCCTTGTGAAAGATCAAAAGGCAGGCATCGAGTCTATTCGCTACCTGCGAACAACAGGAACAGGACGAAGCGGATTCATTCCGGTTTCGCATCTTAGTAATACTACACCGGTTCAAAAGAAAAAGTTCGATTTTCCGAACAAGCTCTTGAGTCATGTCAATGTTGAAGACGGATTTGAAAATATAGCGGAAACGCTTTTGGGAAATGTTGTTGTGGCTGAGGACATCCAGGAAGCCATAAGTATATTTAACGGCAACGGTGCACGACAACCTGTTGTTACTAAAGATGGTGACATCATTTCGGGTAGTGGCGTCATGGTCGGCGGGAGCAAAGATAAATTGTCGGGCATTCTGACAGAAAAACGAAAGATCAAAACCATTCGACGAAAAATCACAGACTTAAACCGGCAACTCGAGGCAGCCCGTCAAGATCAGAAAAAGATGGAATCCGAAGTTCGCAGCATCGAAAGAAAACTGCAAAAACTGCTGGATTTAAAAAATAAAGCCACCCATAACGAAGTTGAAGCAGAAAAAGCCTTGTATAGAGTCTCAGAGGAACTCAAGCACGCCCGGCGTCACCTTGAAATTGTTGGACTAGAAAAAGAACAAATATTAGGGGAGGAGAGTGATCTTGACCAGGAGATAGAAAAATATAACAAAGTCGTGGCTGAAATTGAAAACCAGGTTAGGGTCGCCCAGCAACATCTTTCGGAAAGATTAGAGCGGATTCATGCTGTTTCTTCTGAGATTGAAGATTATAACCAGAGGATAATCGATCTCAAGCTTGAACTGACAGCGCTAAATGCCAGCTTGGAAAGTAGTAACGATACGTTAGGACGTCTCAAAGAATTCCAACACGACAGTTTCGAACGGGTAGGGCAGCTTGCACAAGACATTTTTCGAAAAAAAGAAAAAAAAGCCGCTTCTGAACAAAAAATACAAGAATTTGAGCAAGCGCTTTCCGGTATGTACGATGACCTGAAACATCTTGAATATAAACTTGAGGGCAATGAGGCGGATTATGATGCCATTGATGCTAAATTAAAAGACAGTGACACGATTATATCGGACATTCAAAGCAAACGAGAAGAGACGCTAAAGAAGATCCGCTTGCTTGAACTTGAAAAATCCCAGCAAGATATCAAACGTGAGAATATAGCCGTCCGCTTGCAAGAAAACTACTCTAAATCAATTTTAGCCTTGAGGTCTGAATTTCGCAAGATGCCAGAAAAGCCCGAAACATCAATAGATGAAATGGAAGACAACCTTGCCCGACTCAGAAGCAAGATCATAAAAATGGAAGATGTTAATCTTGGAGCTATAAAAGAATATGAGCAATTAAAAGAGCGTTTCGACTTTTTAAGCAAACACCGTGACGACCTCGTAAAAGCAGTCGATGATCTGCACCGAGTTATTAAGAAGATAAACCGAGTAACACAGAAACGATTTCTTGAAACTTTTGATGCGGTCAATGAAAAGTTAAATGAAGTTTTTCCGCGGCTTTTTGATGGAGGGTCTGCCAGGCTGGTCTTAACTGATCCAAGTAATCCTCTTGAGACTGGCGTAGAATTTATGATCCATCCCCAGGGGAAGAAGCTGACGAGAATGAGCCTTCTCTCTGGAGGTGAGAAAGCGCTTTCCGCTATTGCGTTAATTTTTTCGGTATTTTTAATTAAACCTGCTTCCTTTTGCTTCATGGATGAAATAGATGCACCCCTCGATGATGCCAATCTTTTCCGTTTCAATGATTTACTGCAGATTGTCAGAGAGAAGTCTCAAATCGTCATGGTCACTCACAATAAGAAGACCATGGAATTTGCCGATACGCTTTTTGGCATAACAATGGAAAAGAAAGGAATTTCCAAGGTTGTTTCTGTAAACTTTCAACCTGCGGAAGGATAAAGGAACTATAGAGCTTCGTAAGTGTTCAGGGGTATCCGAGTGAAACGAAACTGGATACCCCTGAACACTTGCAAATAATGATCTTTCTTACTTGAGGCAAAATTATGGCCTTTGGTTGGCTTAAAAAAAAGGGAACCAAAAAAGAAAAAGAAGTAAAAGATATCCCTGATCATATTGCTAGTGACAGCAATGAAATATTTCGGGCAGAAGATGAGAACCAAGTTGAAAGCCCTGAAGAGAATGTCGGTATTTCTCATCCTGAGCCAGAGAAAGAGATGATGATCTCAGCGGATCCGGACACCCACGAAGCTGTAAAGATTGACTCTGAAAAGTCTCCAGGCCTTTTCAATCGTCTGAGAAATGGACTCACAAAAACACGAAAATTGCTTTCAACAGATATTGAAGAACTTTTTGCAGGCAATAGGCAGGTTGATGAAGAACTTCTGGAAGAACTTGAAGAACTTCTGATCACCTCAGATATTGGCGTTCAGACGACCATAGATCTTATTCAAAGCCTTACAAAAAAATCTTTAAAAATATCTACTGCAGAACAACTCAAAGAGACTCTCAAAGAAAAAATAAAATCCATAATGGTGGGAGAAATACCAGATCCTCAGAAGATCGATGCTAAGCCTCACGTTATTATGGTCATCGGTGTAAACGGTGTTGGAAAAACAACAACCATCGGAAAACTGGCATCAAAATTCATGGCTTCAGGAGAAAAAGTTCTCATTGCCGCAGCAGATACCTTCCGAGCGGCTGCCGTAGAGCAACTTGAAATATGGGCCGAGCGAGCCGGTGTAGACATCATAAAGCACAAACAAATGACGGATCCTGCCGCTGTAGTCTATGATGGAATTGAAGCCGCCATAGCAAGAAATGCGGATATTGTTCTTATAGACACTGCCGGAAGACTCCATACCAAAAAAAATTTGATGGAAGAGCTTAAGAAAGTAAAACGGACCATTGCAAAGAAAATTCCAGAAGCTCCCCATGAAATACTGCTTATATTAGATGCTACGACCGGTCAAAATGCACTATCCCAAGCAAAATTATTCAATGAGGTACTCGGCGTCACGGGTATTGCACTCACCAAGTTGGACGGAACAGCCAAAGGCGGCATCGTTGTTAGCATTTGTAGTACACTTGACATCCCGCTTAAGTATATTGGTATCGGTGAGAAAATTGATGATTTGCAGGAATTTGACCCGGTTCGATTTGTTAATGCCCTATTATAGTCATAGGGTTCAGGGATCAGGGATCAGGGCTCAGGTTGAACTACCCTAACATGAGGCCGTTGAAAAGCGTTCAATTCTATTTATAGCTAATCGCAGATCCGGGCAAAAAGGGTCATTTATAGACGGAAACTATTGAGACCTTAGAAAAACATTCATTTTTGTTCAAAGTCAAGGAAGGCGAAAATTTTAACCACAGGCATATTTAGTATTCCGCGGATTAAAATTTGAGTCTGACACAGAGTTTGGACGAAAGGGGGTGTTTTTCAAAGGTCTCCTATTGCTCAATAGGTGATATCAAAGCTATTGAACTCACCGGTATAGTCTTCCCACTCAACCGCTACATGCTCAACTCTTGCATGAGGCGGACCTTGTTTGCACCACTCAAGAATGGAATCAACACTCTCTTTAGGACCTTCGAATACAGCGGCAACCGTTCCATCCATTTGGTTTTTAACCCAACCAAAAACACCATATCTTTGGGCTGCCTGCCTAGTTTCCAGTCTAAAAAAAACACCTTGAACTCTGCCGCTAATGACAGCGCGAGCTCTCGTTTCATTTGCCATGATGATCTTCTCCTACCAGTTTATATTTAAAATAAATAACGAAGAGTTTGCACCTTAATATTGATCTCAATCCACCTCGCAGGACGGCTGAATAATATTTTTAAAAAGGAAAAATTCAGATAAGACGTTTTCGCACTAGCAACGGTGCGTACTTATCAAATAAGATTTTATATTAATGAATGAAGAATTAGCCTTCGATAAGCTTTACCATAGCGCCTGGTTAATATTGTTCAAGTTCAAGGCAGGCGAAGATTTTAACCGCAGACATACATGGAGTATTTCGAGGATTAAAAT
>CP070768.1:644230-654901 GCA_020345745.1 Desulfobacterales bacterium | reverse complement strand
ATAAAATCCGCCATCCCCTTCATGCCCATGTGCTTCGTTATCGCCGCCGTCAATGTCGTCTTGCCATGATCTATGTGACCTATCGTTCCTACATTAACATGCGGCTTGGTCCTCTCAAACTTTTCCTTGGCCATTTTTCCGTCCTCCCTGTGTAGCGGGTTGCCGATGAATAATTACTTTCTTTCAATATAGACCCACAAGGGCTTGGTATTAAGCTCTTAGTTGTTTTATCCGGTACAAATTGAGTACTACCATCGATAATGCGCAAAAGCTTTGTTGGCTTCAGCCATTTTATGGGTGTCTTCTTTCTTTTTAACAGAAGCACCCCGCTTATTGGCTGCATCTAAAATTTCGGCTGCTAATTTTCTTGCCATGCTTTTTTCAGATCTTTTGCGAGAAAAACCGATAATCCATCTAATTCCTAAAGCCATCCGTCTTGACGGCCGGATTTCTGTCGGTACCTGATAGGTAGAGCCGCCAACACGTCGCGATTTTACCTCAATCATCGGTTTCACATTCTCAATGGCTTGCTCGAAAACCTTCAGTGGATATTCATCGGTTCTCTTTTCGATGATATCAAAGGCATCATACAGGATTGATTCGGCGGTACTTTTCTTCCCATCTCGCATGATTACATTGATGAACTTTGAAACCAATTTGTTGTTATATTTGGAATCCGGCTCAGTTATACGCTCAGGTATTTCTCTTCTTCTCGGCATAGACTACACCATCTTTTTAATTTTCAAGTGACGACATGAAGGCTTAAACACATCGTATGAAGTTATTTAGGTTTCTTTGAACCGTATTTCGATCGACCCTTTTTCCTACCCTCAACGCCCAGTGTATCAAGTGTACCCCGAACGATATGATACCTAACACCGGGTAAATCTTTTACCCGTCCTCCACGAACCAAAACAACAGAATGCTCCTGTAGATTATGTCCGATGCCGGGTATGTATGCCGTGACCTCGATACCGGTGGTAAGTCGGACCCGGGCAACCTTTCGCAAGGCAGAATTGGGCTTTTTAGGTGTTGATGTATATACGCGTGTGCACACGCCTCTCTTTTGGGGAGCCCCTTTCAGCGCAGGCGTATTTGTCTTCTTCTTGAGTCGTCTTCTCCCCTTTCGAACAAGCTGATTAATCGTCGGCATTTTATCCCCTAAATCCTCTAAAATTGATACAACATCCTGCTAATCGACAAAATGTTTACTATTATATGTATAGCCTAATCTTGTCAAGCATTTTATTCATCGAAATCAGACATCAAGACAACGCGATTCTGTTTGTATATTCAACTACCTATCCCGAAACAACATCCACTTCTTTATATTCATCGAGTCCGGTTCCCGCAGGAACAATTCTTCCCATAATGACGTTCTCCTTTAAACCTCTAAGGTAATCTTCTTTTGCGGCAATACTGGCGTCAGTTAGAACTTTTGTCGTTTCTTGAAATGATGCTGCTGAAATAAAGCTTTCGGTCGACAGGGAGGCTTTGGTAATTCCTAAAATGAGTGGTTCGGCAATAGCAGGTTTTTTCCCTTGCTCGATAATTGCTTGGTTGACCTCTTCAAATGTAACCTTATTGACCTGTTCTTCTGCAACAAAGTCTGTATCCCCTGCATCTAAAACCTTAACTCGACGCATCATCTGTCTTACAATAACTTCGATGTGTTTGTCATTGATCCGAACACCCTGCAAACGATAGACTTCCTGTACCTCGTCAACTAGGTAACGCGCCAATGCGATTTCACCTTTTATATTCAAAATATCCTGAGGGATAGCCGACCCGGTTATTAGCGCCTCACCAGCCCTTACGTAATCACCCTCATAAACGTTGACATGCTTTCCGCGGGAAATTAAATATTCCTTTTTTTCACCGACATCAAGCGGTGTAACGGTAACTTTCTGTTTTCCTTTCTTGGTCGCTTTCGATATTGAAACATACCCGTCAATTTCACTTAATACAGCGGTCTCCTTAGGTTTTCGGACTTCAAAAAGTTCGGCTACTCGTGGCAGACCACCGGTAATATCCTTGGTTTTGGTGGTGGCTCTAGGTAGTTTTGCGATGATGTCACCCGCTTTAACATCCTCGTCTTCTTCCACCAGCAAAATAGCATTTATCGGTAACAAATATCGTGCCATACCGGATGATTCGGGCAATCTGGCTGTTTTACCGTCTTTATCCTTGATCGAAATCCTCGGACGTTCCTCACCACTCTTGGATTCAATGATCGTTCGGCTCGATTTTCCGGTTACAGGATCAACCTTCTCTTGCATCGTCTTCCCAGATAAGATATCCCCAAACTTAACGGTACCGTCAACTTCTGTAATTATCGGCGTTGTAAATGGATCCCATGTAGCCAGCAGAGCTCCAGCTTTCACATTATTACCGTTTTTTACTACAATGTGTGCACCATAAATAACAGGGGACCTTTCTCGTTCGCGCCCGGATTTACTAATGATTGCGATTTCACCCCCCCGTCTGTTCATTACGACATATCTATTTTGGGCCTTTTTTACGACATTGAGATCAATAAACTTAACTTTGCCATCGGACCGGGACCGAATATCGGCCTGTTCAACTCTTCGGCTTGCGGTTCCACCGATATGAAAGGTACGCATGGTCAACTGTGTTCCGGGCTCACCAATCGATTGGGCGGATAGAATGCCTATTGCCTGTCCGATTTCAACTTTTGTGCCGTGGGAAAGATCTCTTCCATAGCACTGCGCGCAGACACCATGCTTGGTTTTACATGTTAGGACCGATCTTATTTTAGCTCTGGTAATTCCTGAATCTACAACAACCTGCACCGCTTCCTCGTCTAGATCTTCTCCTGCTTTGACAAGCACTTCATCGGTGAACGGATCATGGATATCCTCAATAGCCACTCGTCCTAATATGCGTTCTTCTAAGCGCTGAATAACTTCGCCACCCTCCATCAAGGATTCAACTTCAACACCCAACATGGTTCCACAGTCTCGTTCGGTAACAATACAATCTTGAGCAACATCCGCAAGTCTCCTGGTCAGGTATCCAGAATTAGCTGTTTTTAGAGCCGTATCCGCAAGGCCCTTCCTCGCACCATGCGTCGAAATGAAATATTGAAGCACAGAAAGACCTTCTCTAAAATTAGCACTTATTGGGGTTTCGATAATTTCGCCAGATGGTTTTGCCATCAATCCCCTCATTCCTGCAAGCTGGCGCATCTGGTCCTTACTCCCCCTGGCACCAGAATCCGTCATCATATAAATTGGATTCAAACTGTCTTCGTAAACAGGTTCTCCTTCCTCGTCCAAGATAGGTTTGCCTTTCCGATCGGTTACAGGGGTTATGCGCATGGCATCCATCATTTCATTGGCCACATCATCCGTTGCTTTGGCCCATATATCCACTACTTTATTATACTTTTCTCCCTGCGTTATCAGGCCTTCCGTATATTGTCTACCGATTTGCTCAACCTGTTTCTCTGCTTTCTTTAGGATACCCCATTTTCCGGAAGGGATCATCATGGCGTCAATGGAAATGGAAAGCCCGCCTTCAGTTGAATATCGATAACCGATATCTTTCAGTCTATCAGACAGAATTACCGTAGCCTTCGGGCCCAGATTCCTGTACGTATAATTCACCAGCTCACGAAGCGTCTTTTTATCCCTGACGTTGTTCACCGCTGAAAAAGGTATTTCTGGTTGTTTGTTAAGAACCTCGAAAATATGATAGGCTTCATCGGCAAAAACAATACCACTGATTTCCTTCTCTTTTAGGGCAAAAACGTCATCCGTATCCTCATCCGAAGCATTAAATATACGCCCAAACTCTTCTTTTCTTAGCAGACCAATGAGTCCGCCTCTGTCTTTATCAAGTCCCTGGGAGTATTTGGCGACCATGTCAACGAAATCTGCACCTGCGGTTAACTTTTCAATAACGGTCTTGGCAATATCTTCCTCCAGGGTTTTGATGTGACGCATTTTCATAATATTGCCCTTGGGTATGATCTCCCATAGCAAAATACGTCCAACTGTCGTATCAAACCTTTCCCCGTTTACCCGAACCACGATTTTGGCATGGAGGTCGACGGCTTTGTCATCATATGCACATCTTACCTCTTCGGGGTTGGCAAACACTTTCCCCTCACCTTTAGAGCCGGCAACACCTCTTGTCATGTAATAAATGCCAAGCACTATATCCTGACTCGGAACGATAATGGGGCTGCCGTTCGCTGGAGAAAGAATATTGTTGCTAGACAACATCAATACCCTCGCTTCTATCTGAGCCTCGACCGAAAGCGGAATATGAACAGCCATTTGATCGCCATCAAAATCAGCATTAAAAGCCGTACACACCAGCGGGTGAAGCTGCAAGGCCTTGCCTTCAATGAGAATCGGCTCAAATGCCTGAATACCCAAACGATGGAGCGTTGGGGCACGGTTTAAAAGAACCGGGTATTCTTTTACCACTTCATCTAGCGTATCCCAAACCTCCGGGATCTCACGTTCAACCATCTTCTTGGCACTTTTTACAGTGGATACAAGTCCTTTCTGTTCAAGACGATAATATATAAACGGTTTGAACATCTCTAGCGCCATTTTCTTTGGCAATCCGCACTGGTGTAATCGCAAATCGGGTCCTACAGTAATAACCGTACGGCCGGAATAGTCGACTCTTTTTCCCAATAAATTCTGTCTAAAGCGTCCCTGTTTTCCTTTTAATGTATCGCTCAGCGACTTTAACGGCCGTTTGTTGGTTCCCATAATAACTCTACCGTGCCGTCCGTTATCAAACAGCACGTCGACGGATTCTTGAAGCATTCTTTTTTCATTGCGAACAATAATATCAGGTGCTTTTAATTCCATAAGGCGTTTTAGCCGATTGTTCCGGTTGATCACCCTGCGATATAAGTCATTGAGATCAGATGTAGCAAATCGTCCACCTTCAAGCGGAACGAGTGGACGCAGATCCGGAGGCAATACCGGTATGACATCCATGATCATCCAAGTCGGATCGACTCCCGACCGTCTAAATCCTTCGACAATCTTAAGCCGTTTGGATAGTTTTTGCCGCTTTGCCACGGAATTCGTTGCACGAATATCATCTCTTAGTTCATTATATATTTCATTAAGGTCGATATTCTTTAAAAGCTTTTTGACAGCTTCGGCTCCTATCCCCGCATCAAACTTTGTTCCATAAACCTCTCGAGCTTCCCGGTATTTTTCGTCTGACAGTAATTGGCGATGGCTTAAGCCCGTATCTTTCGGATCGATGACAATGTAACTGTCAAAGTAAAGAACCTTTTCGATGTTTTTCAACGTCATGTCCAAAAGATTACCGATTTTGCTCGGAAGGCTTTTTAAAAACCATATATGGGCGCAAGAGGTCGCCAGTTCGATGTGCGCCATTCTCTCTCTTCGAACTTTAGATTGAATCACTTCTACACCGCATTTTTCGCAAATAACACCCCTATGCTTCATTCGTTTGTATTTGCCACAATTACACTCGTAGTCTTTTGTGGGTCCAAAAATCTTGGCACAAAACAGACCGTCGCGCTCGGGTTTAAAGGTCCGGTAATTGATTGTTTCCGGCTTCTTAATCTCTCCGTGCGACCATTTAAGAATCTGCTCCGGTGACGCCAAAGCAATCTTAACACCTTTGTAATGCCTTGGATCTGTTGGTTTGGTGAAGAAATCGTATAAAGTTTCCATTAATTATTCTCCCTCCATAAGGGTTACGTCTAAACCCAAGCTCTTTAATTCTTTTGTGAGCACCTTGAAAGACTCCGGTAGGCCTGGTTCTAATGTGTTCTGGCCTTTAACAATCTTCTCGTACATACGGGTTCTACCCGCCATGTCATCTGATTTTACCGTCAAAAACTCTTGTAGAGCATGCGCCGAACCGTATGCCTCCATGGCCCAAACTTCCATTTCACCCAGGCGCTGGCCACCGAATTGTGCTTTGCCGCCAAGTGGCTGTTGCGTAACAAGTGAGTAAGGTCCAATAGAACGGGCATGAATCTTATCATCAACAAGATGATGTAATTTCATAACATACATCGTTCCAATGGTAATCTTTTCCTTAAAAGGTTCTCCGGTTCGACCGTCATACAAAGTGGTTTGTCCAGATTCAGAAAGTCCTGCTTCAGAAAACAGCGCTTTTATCTCATCCTCTTTGGCACCGTCAAAAACGGGGGTCGCCATATGAATGCCATTCCTGTATTGACTGGCAAATTCGCACAACTCATCATCTTCAAAGCTATTGATCTTCTTCTTCATATGAGGTTCAGAGAAAATCCGGCCCATTTTTTTTCGAAGTGTTTCCATTTTTTGTTCTTCCAAAAGCCTGTTGAGCTGGTCCCCAAGCCCTTTGGCCGCGCAGCCGAGATGGATTTCCAGAACCTGTCCTACATTCATTCTAGAGGGGACCCCTAAAGGATTCAAAATCATATCAACCGGTGTTCCATCTTCAAAATAAGGCAGATCTTCTTGGGGAAGTATTCTTGATACAACCCCTTTATTACCGTGACGACCGGCCATCTTGTCCCCTACAGACAATTTTCGCTTCATGGCCACATAGACCTTGACCATTTTTATTACACCAGGGGGCAGATCATCACCTTTTTCATATCGGCCCATCTGTTGTTCAAAAGTATTTCTGCAGCGTTCCCGTTGCTGTCTGTATCGCTCAAGAATGTCGTGAATTTGTTCAGTCAATCGAGGACTTTTCAAGACAACACCCTCTAGCTGGGCAACGGGGATTTCATCCACTATTTTTGCGGTTATCTTACTCCCTTTAGCAATAAAAACCTTCTTTCCTTTTTTCAAGGAGGAGTAAGAGGTCTGGCCGGAAAGCAGGGTTTTAAGTTTTTTTCGAACCACGTCGTCAATGACGGAAAGTTTATCATCCCTATCTTTTTCCAGAGTTGCAATCTCTTTATATTCGATAATGCGTGCGCGATCATCTTTCTCTATGCCGCGTCTGGAAAACACCTTGGCATCAATGACAATTCCTTGGACGCCTGGGGGTACTCGCAAGGACGTATCTTTTACATCACCGGCCTTCTCTCCAAATATTGCGCGTAGTAACTTTTCTTCAGGCGATAGTTGAGTCTCACCTTTGGGAGTAATCTTGCCCACAAGAATATCACCCGGACCCACCTCAGCTCCAAGCCTTACAATACCGCTGTCATCCAAATCCTTTAAAGCTTCATCGCCTACATTCGGAATGTCACGTGTTATGTCTTCCTTGCCAAGCTTTGTGTCTCTGGCAACGATTTCAAATTCTTCTATATGGACAGATGTATAGACGCCGTCTCTGTGAAGCCTTTCACCGACAAGAATTGAATCTTCAAAATTGTAACCACCCCAGGGCATAAAAGCCACGGTGATATTTTTACCAAGAGCAAGCTCGCCTCGATCGGTAGCGGGTCCGTCGGCAATGATCTCTCCAGCTTTGACTTTTTGTCCTTTTTTGACAATCGGTCGCTGGTTAAAACAGGTATTCTGATTGGAGCGAATAAATTTTGACAAATTATAAACCGTCACAGGAATTTTGGATTCCTCTTGGTCGCCATCTTTATGTTCATGCTTAAGGACAATACGAGAGGCCTCGACGTCAGCGATGACACCGTCACTGTCTGCGACAACCGTCACACCCGAATCCTTTGCAACAACACCCTCCATCCCGGTTCCAACCAGAGGTGCTTGGTTGATGATTAAGGGGACTGCCTGGCGCTGCATGTTGGATCCCATTAACGCCCTATTGGCATCGTCATTTTCTAAAAAGGGAATGAGCGATGCTGAAACGCTTACTAACTGATTAGGCGAAATGTCCATCAGTTCAATATCATCTGATTTCACCATCATAAACTCACCCGCTTTTCGCGAGGTTACCATTGGATTTACATATTTGCCTTTCTCATCGATAAGGGCATTGGCTTGGGCTATCGGGTGCTCTTTTTCCTCAAATGCCGTTAAGAACTTGACGTCAAGGGTTACAGTGGCATTCTCAACGATGCTGTACGGTGTTTCAATAAACCCATACTCATTAACCCTGGCATAGGTGCTAAGGGAAACAATAAGGCCGATGTTGGGTCCTTCAGGTGTCTCAATCGGACAAATCCTTCCATAATGGGAAGGGTGAACATCTCTGACTTCAAATCCTGCTCTTTCACGGGTCAAGCCTCCCGGACCCAAAGCGCTAAGACGTCGTTTATGGGTCGTTTCCGAAAGCGGATTG
The DNA here is from genome assembly GCA_020345745.1 of Desulfobacterales bacterium. Taxonomy (GTDB): domain Bacteria; phylum Desulfobacterota; class Desulfobacteria; order Desulfobacterales; family UBA11574. The sequence goes on along the minus strand of CP070768.1, from coordinate 646,672 downwards.
GTTTGATCCATGAATTGACTGAGCTGGCTCGTTCCGAAAAATTCTTTGACAACCGCGGAAACTGGTTTTGGGTTGACCAGATCGTGAGGCATTAACGCATCGACCTCTTGCAGACTCATTCTCTCTTTAATGGCGCGTTCCATACGAACGAGCCCAATGCGATATTGATTCTCTAAAAGTTCCCCAACAGCGCGTACTCTTCGATTTCCTAGATGATCAATATCGTCAACAGCACCTTGGGTGTCTTTTAGTTTTATAAGGGTTTTTGCCGTGAGAAGTATGTCTTCCTTTCTGAGCGTCCTTAAATCGACAGAAGTATCAATGCCGAGGCGGAGATTAATCTTCATTCGACCCACACCGGAAAGATCATAGTATGAAGGCTTGAAGAACATGTGATCAACAAAATCCTGCGCCACTTCAGGTGTTGCGGGATTTCCGGGTCTAAGTCTTCGGTATATCTCTATGAGTGCATCTTCCTTTGCTTCAACTTTATCTAAAAGTAACGTTTTGTGGATAGAGTCGCTACTTGTCATGCCATCAATAAACAGAAGCTCGAATTCCTTTATCCCGGCACTGCTCAGGGATTCGAGTATTTCTTCATTAATAATTTCATTGCATTTAACAATTGGCAGTCCGTCTTTAGGGTTAATAATCGTTTTTGCCGATATCGTATTATGGATGTCTACGGGGTCAATCGGGATGAATTTGATGCTGGCGGATTTCAACCGGTCTATGGCAGCCTTGGTAAACACGCGCCCTTTTTTGACAATCGTTTCACCCTTTTTAGAATCAATGACGTTCCGGCTGGCGCGCTGCCCCTTCAGCAATTCCTCATCAAACACTTTAAATAATCGTTTTCGGCGAACAACGATTTTTTCTGTCTTGTAGAAAAAAGCCAAGATATCTTCAGAAGTATATCCAAAGGCTTTAAAGAGAATCGTAACCGGAAATTTCCGTCGACGATCAATTCTGATATGAACGATATCCTTGGGATCTATTTCCATATCGATCCACGATCCCCGCACCGGTATAATCCTTGACGTATAGATAACCTTACCGCTTGAATGCGCCTTCCCTTTGTCGTGGTCAAAAAAGACTCCCGAAGATCTATGGAGCTGGCTGACCACAACCCGCTCCGTGCCATTTATGATGAACGTACCGTTATCGGTCATCAAAGGAATCGTTCCAAAGTATATTTCTTGTTCCTTTATATCACGGATATTAGACACCCCTGTATCCTTATCAATATCGTATACGACAAGTCTGACGGTTATACGAATGGGAATCTCATAGGTCATTCCGCGATGTATACACTCTTGAACACCGTGTTTAACCTTGCCGAATCGATAAGATACAAACTCAAGGGAAGCACTTCCGGTAAAATCTTTAATTGGAAATACAGATTTGAAGACCGTCTGCAGACCAATATCCTTGCGTTTTTCCGGTGGAATATCTTTTTGCAGAAATCGTTTAAAAGATTCCCGCTGCATCCCAATAAGATCAGGAATATCTATTATCCTTTTAATCTTGCCGAAGTTTTTCCTTATGCGCTTATTTGCCAAAGGCATTTTCGACATGGCATCTCCCATATTTTATAGGTTAACTGTTTTTTTTAGTTAAAAGTCTGTAAATTCCCTAACCATTTTTTATGGGTGTTACTTTAAATCAACCTGTGCTCCAGCCTCTTCGAGTTGGCCTTTGATTTTTTCAGCCTCATCTTTTGACACACCCTCTTTGACAGGTTTAGGGACTTCATCAACCAATGTCTTCGCATCCTTTAACCCAAGTCCGGTAATTGCTCGAACTTCTTTGATGACTTGGATTTTCTTGTCGCCAAATGACAACAGGATAACGTCAAATTCTGTTTGTTGTTCTTCTTCCGCTACGCCGGCATCAGTGGGGGCAGCAGCCGCCATGGCTACAGGTGCAGCGGCAGAAACACCAAATTTATCTTCCATCTCCTTTATAAGTTCAGACAATTCAAGCACTGACATATTTGATATAAATTCTACTACGTCTTCCTTGGTAATATTTGCCATTTTATTTTTCCTCCAGCTTGCTTTTAAAGTCCATTATATCTTTTGAACCTATTGATGTCTTAAAAAAATGCAATTAATTTATAGCCGTCGCTCTAATTATTGGTCCATGAACCTGTAAAGATGGCCTTTAGGCAGCCTCTTTCTGATCTTTTATCGCCTGCAAAACGTTTAACAGCTGTACGGGTAGAGCACCAAGTATACGTACAAAAGCCGTTGGCACACCAGATAATGCACCTAAAAGTTGCCCCAAAAGTATCTCACGGCCCGGCAGTCTGGACAATGCTTTGATAGCGTTCGGGTCAAGCACCTTACCGTTCAAGACGCCAACTTTTATTTCAAGATTTTTGTTTTCTTCCGCAAATTTGGTCAATACTTTTGCGGGAGCAACAGGGTCATCATAGCT
>CP070768.1:635739-644130 GCA_020345745.1 Desulfobacterales bacterium | reverse complement strand
CGTCAGGAGGGGGGGCTCGACAATATCCGCCAACATGTAAAGGATGTTTCTGCGATTATTACAAGGGATGAGTTGGTGGCGCAGTGGCATCTCACTGCCCAGTAAAAGAGACCTTTGAAATACGCCCTCTTTTACTCAATCTCGGTGTCAGGCTCGAATTTTACTCCGCGAAATACACAATGTATGTCTGTGGTTAAAATTCTCGCCTTCCTTGACCTTGAGCAAAATTGAGCATTTTTCAAAGGTCTCTATATTATTTTGCCTCTTAAAAAGCATGATCCAGCTTTGTTATCGGATAGGGATGCGAAACTTGAATTAATTATACGATATACGTCGCGCACGCGTTTTCCGACTCCCAAGCTGTTACACGCGAAACGTGGATTTCAGGTGCCGTAATCATGGCTTGAAGAGATGTAGCAACATGACGGGCTATATTTTCCGAGGATGGAGGATGATCATCATTAAAAAAATCAAGCTCATTAAGAAACTTGTGGTCTAACCGTTTCATGATTGCAGATACATGTTCCTTGATCTCTCCAAAATCGATGAGTACACCCGCATTATTAAGAGATTTTCCAGCGACATATGCCTCTATCTTCCAGTTGTGCCCATGCAGATTTTCACATTTTTCTGCTACCATTTTAAGTTGATGTGCTGCTGAAAAGTGAGTCACTATTTTTAGCTCGAACATGATTTTCAATCTCCTATTTTATCTTTCAGGTTCCGATAACTCCAGACCCAATCATTCTTTGTTGGTAATTTCTTAAAACGTTCGGGTTTATTTCACTTGTACGGGCTTTATCGATGGTGTGGTTAAGCTAAAGTACAATATTTCTGATGACAATGAATTGAAAAAAATACCGAGACATCACACTACGTCGAAGCTCTTGTGCTGCCGCTTTTTAAGATGTTCTTCAATTTGTTGGACAGTTTGCCTGATTCAATGGCAGCAAATTCCTTGAGCAGCATTTCCTGTTTCTTGTTTAGATGGGTGGGTGTCTTGATGACCACTTGGATGATTTGATCACCACGTGTGCTGTGTTTAAGGGAAGGGATACCTTCACCACGAAAACGGAATAGGTCGCCAGGTTGAGTGCCTTTCGGAATGTCTAATGTCTGTTCACTATTTAATGTCGGTACGACTATGGTATCACCAAGCGCCGCCTGAATAAAAGAAATCTCAACCTGACAAATGACGTCGGTATTGTGACGTTCGAAAATTTCATGGGGGTTTACATGGATGAAAACGTAGAGGTCCCCCGGGGGTCCGCCATAGTTACCCGCTTCACCTTCGCCTGAAAGACGAAGTCTGGATCCTGTGTCGACACCTGCAGGGATTTTTACAGCCACTTTTTTGTTGACTACAACGTGTGCGCTTCCCCTACAGTTGGTGCATGGTTCCGGTATCGTTTGCCCACTTCCCCGACAGTAGGAGCATGTGGTTCTGACAGTAAAAAAACCCTGACTCCGAGATAGCTGCCCTGAACCGTTGCACTGCCGACAGGTTTCAGGATGTGTACCGGGTTCACATGCACTGCCGTTACAGGACGGGCATGTTTCCATTTTTTCAAGGCGAATGTCGGTTTCTGTACCAAAGGCAGCCTCTAAGAAGTTAAGTGTTAGGTCATAACGAAGATCAGCACCTTTCTGTACTCGACTTCTTGAGCGTCGTCCACCACCAAATCCAAAAAATTCTTCAAATATACCGCCGAAACTTGAAAAAATGTCTTCAAAACCACTAAACCCGGAAAATCCTGATCCTTCAAGGCCCTCATGACCAAACTGGTCATAGATATTGCGTTTTTGGGGGTCCCTCAGAACTTCGTAGGCTTCGGAGGCTTCCTTGAATTTTTCTTCTGCAGCTTTGTCACCAGGATTTCTATCAGGATGGTATTTTAATGCAAGCTTGCGATAGCTTGCCTTTAATTCATCATCATTGGCAGTATGGTTTAAACCGAGAACCTCGTAGTAATCTCGCTTGTTTGTCATTTAAAATCCTGAATTCTCAAAGCTCTCCGCTATGAGACCTTTGAAAACACCTTTTCCAATCCCGGCGCCTGCATTTGTGAAACTTCACATTTCAAAGGTTTCGTTTTTGAGGTGTGTGGTTAGCCCGTGAAATTAATATCGCTGCTTGTTGAAACGTGTCGAAAATCCCGCCGGGTGGGTCACCGCGGGATGGCATCAAGCTAAAAAAAATCTGCTTCACCCGCAAGCGATATTCAGGCAACATGATTTTATTTTTCAACTAAAATAATGCAAAAACATCGGTTGTCAATGAAGAATAGGTATTTAGAGACCTTTGAAAAGCAACCTCTTTTGCCCAACCTCCTGTGTTAGGCTCAAATTTTACCAGATTGCTCTCCGTAGCCATGTCCCTTGGGGCGGGAGCGAGGGGAGCTATATAAGTTAGTTACGTTTAATGTTTCTTAGCCCACAAATGGTCGCCTAAGAAGTGTATCTTTTCGCCATTTAATGTCATCACGATTCGGATACTCGAGGTTGTAGTGAAGCCCTCTGCTTTCTTTTCGATGACTTGCACTTTTGATGATGAGTTCAGCCACCACAGCGATATTTCTAAGTTCGATCAAATCTGCAGAGACCCTAAAATTCCAATAATACTCATGGATCTCTTGCTGGATGATTTCAATACGTCGTTTGGCCCTGGCCAACCGTTTGTCAGATCGAACGATACCGACGTAATTCCACATAAATCGTCTGATCTCGTCCCAATTTTGTGAAACCATGATAACTTCGTCACTATCGGTTGTGCCAACTTCATCCCATGGCGGAGGATCAGGCGTAGATGAAAAATCGAAGTTTTTGAAATCGTCGACAGCCTGCTGAGACGCAAAGTGTGAATAAACCAGGGCTTCGATTAAAGAATTGCTTGCCAGCCTGTTGGCTCCATGAAGTCCTGTACAGGCTGTTTCACCGATTGCATACAAGCGATGTAAGTTGGTTCTGCCAAATATATCGGTTGCCACACCCCCGCACATGTAGTGGGCTGCAGGAACAACCGGGAGCGGCTCCTTGGTCATGTCATACCCGAAAGTGAGACATTTCTCATATAGGTTGGGAAAACGATTTTTTATGAATTCGGAATCTTGATGTGAGATATCAAGAAACACAAAATCATCCCCGCTCTTTTTTAACTCCGAGTCGATGGCACGTGCAACGACATCCCGATTTGCCAGCTCTTTCTGAGAAGAGTACGATTTCATAAAAGTCTTACCTGTACTATCAAGCAGTTGCCCTCCTTCGCCCCTTACTGCTTCTGAGATCAGAAAATTTTTTGCTTCAGAATGATATAGGCAGGTAGGGTGGAACTGCACAAATTCAAGGTTGGCGACGGTCGCACCCGCTCGGTATCCCATTGCAATGCCATCCCCTGTGGCAATATCAGGGTTACTTGTGTACAGATATACTTTACCTGCACCTCCGGTGGCTAGCAGCGTTATCTTTGAACAAAAGGTCTTAACTTGATCCGCTTGTCTGTCAAGAACATAGGCGCCACAACAGTAGTCCTCATGTCTTGTTGTAAAAATACCCCTCTTCATACGCGTCGAAATAACGATAAGATCAATGGCAATATGATTTTCATACAGAGTAATGCGTTCGTTTTGTTTTACATGGTTCACCAAAACCCTTTCGAGTTCTATCCCTGTCATGTCATGAGCGTGCACAATGCGATTCTGAGAGTGGCCGCCTTCACGCCCCAGATCAAAATTAAGGTCGAAATCTTCGGGGTCCTTCTGGCTTTTTTGCTTAAGATCAAACTGTACACCAAGTTCGGTTAATTCCCAGATTCTGTCAGGCCCGTTTTTAACAACCAGTTCCACAACGTCCTTGTTGCAAAGACCATCGCCGGCTGCAAGGGTATCCTGTATATGAAAATCGAACGAATCTAGGGTATCGAAAACAGAAGCTATGCCCCCTTGGGCCATTTTTGTACTACTGTCCATTACCCCTTTTTTGGTTACCAGAGCGACATTACCAAACGCTGCCACTTTAAGGGCAAAAGTAAGACCGGCTATGCCACTGCCGATGATCAAAAAGTCAGTATTTTCTTGTACCATGTTGTTATATTGTTTTAAATTAGTCTAATATGTCAATAATTTCTTTAAAAGTATCGACGGCTATGATAACATATATCCGTTTTGAACGATTAAATCTTCTTTTGCAACCAGTGCCAGCAAGAAAATGTTGGTTGTGATTATTGAAAGCATTTAAAATAGTTAAATAAAATGGTGGCGATTGATGATTGCATATGATTTGCAATGCGCCAACGGACATAGTTTTGAAGGTTGGTTTGAAGACGGCAAGGCCTATGAGGCACAGGAAAAAAAGGGCCTGATTTCGTGCCCGGTTTGTCATGATACTTCCGTTTACAGAATTCCTTCAACCTTTGCTATCAAATCATCTCCAGAGGTAAAAGACGTTATAGAAGACCCCGCCGATCTTAAACGGGTAAGTGAGAAAGTTGTCGATTTCGTGGAGAAGAATTTTGATGATGTGGGTTGCGATTTCGCCAAAGAAGCCTTGAAAATGCATTATGGCGTTACTGAAGCAAGAAATATTAAAGGATTCAGTACCAAAGAAGAAGAAAAAACATTAAAAAAAGAGGGTATACCGTTTTTCAAGATTCCCATTCCGGCAGCTCCCGACACAGACGCTTAGAGACCTTTAACATCTACGCCCCATTCTCTTAAATTATCCGAAATAAATCTGACGATTTTCTGATGTGTTTTCTGCCCGCCGCCTTCAACAGCGATCGGTTCTCCGAATTTGAGATAGATGCTTTTCTGTGGATCTACAGCTCCCATGTCCTTTAAAATTTTCCCATTTCCTTGAAAATCGGTTTTTAATGCAATAGGGACCACAGGTACACCCGATTTTTTTGCCAACTTAACCCCCAGCGAATTAAAGGTTGACGTGTCGAAATTGGCACTTCTGGTTGCCTGAGGAAACATCGCGACAGAGTATCCTTGGGAAATAAGGGCATGCCCTTTACTTAGAACCATTTTCAGATCTTCTCGAGGACTCTTGCGGGTCACGGCAATCGGGTCGGTTGCCCTTATAATAGAGCCAAGAAAGGGATATTTGAGCAACCCTTCCTTGATGACAAAAGTGACCTTGTTGAATGTTAGGAGAAGGCAGGGAAGAACAAGGGTATCCAAAAAACTCATGTGATTGGCGATGTAAACCAATGGGCCACGATAATCCACTAACGCTTTTAGTCCGGATACATGTAACTTTCCGCCAACGGACTCAACTAGTTTAAGTACGTCAAGCGAGCCATTTGCCCAGGCTATGTTATCGTAAATATTCATGCGTACATTCAGATTATCACTCAGGATGACTCGAAAGAGCTTGAGGTAATAGATGATGGTGGGCCAGCCAGGGAGGTCTGCGCCAGGCAATCGATGTGTTCGGGGACTTTTATATTCGAATTCGGTTTTGAGAATATGCCAAAAATGTTCGATTTTCATGTGGTCTATCACGGCTTAATTTGTTAACCTGCTGATCATCGATTGCAAACGGGATCTTTGCTGTTTTACGCAACGATGCAGGGAGTCCAAGTTTTCTCCCTTATACGGTTCTTTTTTGGCAATCTCTTGGCAAAGATCTAATCCGGCTTCCAAATTGTTTTTAAACTCCCACAAGGTCTTGATTTCATCAGATATAGACGTGTTGATGGAATGTCCGATTCCCATAACGGGAATATGAAACGTATGATAATAATCGGCCATAATTAAAAGCTTCCGACCCGTGTGAAATTCAGGCAGGGAATTTGCCCAGTATCAGCGTTGCGTTGGTCCCTCCAAAGCCAAAAGAATTGGTCATGGCCATTTTTACATGTGCTTTTCGGGCGAGGTTCGGAACATAGTCAAGGTCACATTTTTCGTCAGGGTTGTCGAGGTTAATGGTTGGCGGAAGCACCCCTTCGGAGATGGTTAGCGTAGTGAAGACAGTCTCTACTCCACCGGCGCCTCCGAGCAGGTGGCCGGTCATCGATTTGGTGGAGCTGACAGGTATTGAGGGCGCCTTTTCTTTAAAAACGGACTTGATGGCCATGGTTTCGTAAATATCGTTAAGTTGTGTTGACGTACCATGAGCATTGATGTAGCCGATCTCTTTGTAGGAAATCTTGGCATCCTCCAGCGCGGCTGTCATGCAGCGAGCTGCACCTTCTCCTTCAGGGGAGGGTGCAGTCATGTGAAAGCCGTCTCCGGACATCCCGTATCCATGTATTTCAGCATAAATATGCGCACCTCTCTCTATAGCACTGTCGAGAGCTTCGAGTATAAGGATACCACAACCTTCCCCCACCACAAATCCATCCCGATCCCGGTCAAACGGGCGGGAGGCTTTTTCAGGTATGTCATTCCGCGTGGATAGCGCTTTCATGGCGTTAAAACCGGCAATGCAAGTGGGGGTAATAACGGACTCCATGCCACCTGTAATCATGGCATCCGCACCGCCTCTCTTGATAAGTTTAAAGGCATCACCCACGGCATGAGTGCCAGCCGCACATGCTGTAGCAATGGAAGAATTTGGCCCCTTCGCCCCAAAGTACATGGAAATCATTCCCGGCGCCATATTTCCTATCATCATGGGAATAAAAAATGGGGTTACCCGCTTGGGTCCCTTTTTTTCGATAATCTGGCTGGTTTTTTCGAGTATCTCTAACCCGCCAAGGCCGCAACCTGTCAGCACTCCGACGCGGTTTTCATTGGCGCTGGTAATTTTTAACTCGGAATCATCCAAAGCCATTCGGGTTGCCGCAATAGCATAAGAGATAAACGGTTGGGTTCGTTTGGCCTCCTTTTTTGGAAGAAAATCTTCAGGATGAAAATCTTTGACCTCTCCGGCAATCCGGGTTTCATAACCCGTCGCATCGAACCGAGTGATTTCCCGTATGCCGGATTTCCCGGCGCAAAGGGCAGCCCACGATTCATGAACTCCAATACCAAGGGGCGTTATTAGCCCCAAACCCGTGATCACAACACGTCTGTCCACATAACCTCCTAACAATTTTTAATAAATTGTATAAGAAACATTAGGAAGTCGAATATTTCATTTGAATTCATACCACGCTGCAAACCCTGTGGGTGTCCTCTTCACTGGTTTTCAAAGGTCTCAATTCAAACGGACAAGCAGCAGTGAATTCAAATTTAACTTAAAATCTGCAATTGTTGATTTCGCCGCAGTTGCAAATTAAGCGAAGCGAAATCCCGCTGCAAAATTCTTCATGCAGTTTTTAGGTTTAAAGTGTTTGAATATAATTAAGGGCGTCCTGAACGGTTATCAACTTTTCTGCTTGCTCATCAGGAATCTCTATATCAAACTCTTCCTCCATTGACATGATCAATTCGACAAGGTCGAGTGAATCTGCGCCCAGATCATCGACAAAGGATGCCTCAGGTACAACTTCTTCCAAATCCACACTCAGTTTTTCCACGATAATCTTTTTGACTTTATCTTCAATTGACATTCAAAATACCTCCTTTGTTATATGTACATGCCACCGCTGACATGAATGACTTGGCCTGTTATGTAAGACGCACTTTCGGAAGCAAGAAATGCAACAACGCCTGCCACATCGTCAGGTAGTCCTGCTCGCCTGAGGGGAACCTGGTCTAGCATGGCGTTTCTCGCTTTTTCGGAAAGCGCTGCGGTCATGTCTGTCTCGATGAAGCCTGGAGCAACCGCATTGACCGTGATGCCGCGGGGTGCGAGTTCTTTTGCGGTCGTTTTTGTCAGTCCAATTAGCCCTGCCTTGGACGCCGAATAGTTTGCCTGTCCCGCATTACCGGTTACACCTACAACCGATGAAATATTGATAATACGACCATGACGTTGCTTCATCATCGCCTTGGCGGCAATTTTGGTGCAGGTAAAAGCTCCCTTTAGGTTTACATCTAAAACATCATCCCAGTCCTTTTCTTTCATACGAACCAAAAGACCATCTTTGGTAATCCCGGCGTTGTTTATTAGCACGTCTATCCGACCGGTATTTTCTATTATTTCAGCAAAAAAGCGTTCAACCTCTTTTTCATTTGCTATATTAACACTCCGACTACTTGCCGAGCCTTGTAATTCTGCAATAAGTTTTTCCGTTTCCATTGCAGCGGCAAGTTCTGCATCGGGATCAACTGGATTAAAATAATTAAAAAAGACTTGTGTGTTCGGGGCCGCAAAGGAGATGCAAATGGCTCGTCCGATACCTCTGGAGCCTCCTGTAACAACGACGATCTGTTTTTCATGTTCTGTCATGTTGTCCTCTCAAATACTAAGTCTGCAACTATATCCATGTCATTAATCACATTTTGGCTGCTTAAGATCAGTTTTTTATACGCTTCGGTTTCCATAAAATCAGCAGTAGCT
>CP070768.1:628832-635639 GCA_020345745.1 Desulfobacterales bacterium | reverse complement strand
TACGGCCTTGAGTTCGGTTGTTCTGCAAGGGTTGGGATATACACCCAAAGTCACAATCCTTTCTGTACCAGTCACATTTGCCAGTTTAAAGAACAAGGATATCGATATTTTTCTTGGGCTTTGGCTTCCAAGCATGGCGGCAGACGAAAAACCGTACCGAGAGGATGGATCTGTCGAGAGGGTGAGGGCCAATCTTCAGGGTGCAAAGTATACATTTGCAGTACCCCTATACGTTTATGACGCTGGCATCAAAGATTTTGCAGACATCGCCAAATATAAAGACAGGCTGGATGGAAAAATTTACGGTATCGAGCCGGGAAATGACGGCAACAGGCTCATCCAGACCATCATCGATACCAATGCATTTGGCCTCAAAGGTTGGAAGCTTGTCGAGTCGAGTGAACAGGGCATGCTCAGCCAAGTCAAGCGTGCGGTACGCAATAAGGATTGGATCGTTTTTCTGGGCTGGGAACCGCATCCCATGAATACCAACTTCGAAATCGACTACCTGACCGGCGGAGACGATTACTTTGGGCCCAACCTAGGTGGTGCAACCGTTTACACGAACGTACGCAAAGACTATGTGAAGGAATGCCCCAATGTTGGGCAACTTCTCAAAAACTTGGTGTTTACCCTTACAGTGGAAAACCAGGTGATGGGCATGATCCTGGATGAAGGCATGGAGCCTAACAAAGCGGCTGCCAAATGGCTAAAAAACAACCCCGGTGTCCTTGAAAAATGGCTAAAGGACGTTACCACGTTTGACGGCAAGGAGGGACTGGCCGCGGTTAAGAAGCACCTAAAAATAAAATAATATCTGTGGGGTCGGGGATCGGGTTTCAGGGATCAGATGTCGGTTACGCAATCTCCCGAAACCCGACACCTGACACCTGAACTCTGTTCCTAAGAGAATATTATTTCAACAAGTTGCTAAAATGAGCAAAGATCATGAATTGGACGCCTGATTTTTTATTGGAAAAGATACCATTCGGCAAGTGGGTAAAGTTTTTTGTGGACGGTCTAACCGACAATTTTCACCAAGAGTTCCGTATCTTCTCAGACAGCCTGGAGTGGGTCATTCAGGGCACGATTATGTCGATGGCAAAGGTCCCGCCCTTGATTTTAATTGTCCTGCTCTGCATACTCGCCTATTGGCTTCACCGCAAATGGGTTCTCACCATTGGTGTGGCTGGAGCAATGCTGCTGATTCTCAACCTCGGTTATTGGGAGCAAACCTTGCAGACCGTTGCCCTTGTTATCTATGCAACGCTGGTATCCGTCCTTTTTGGAATTCCATTGGGAATCGCTGCCGCTCATCGCAAATGGCTGTTCACGGCCATACGCCCCGTCCTTGACCTGATGCAGACCATCCCCACCTTTGTCTACCTCATTCCGACCCTCATGTTATTTGGGCTCGGCATGGTTCCCGGGTTGATTTCTACGGTTATCTTCGCGATACCGGCGCCCATACGTCTGACCTATTTGGGTGTCACTTCGGTACCCGAATCCTTGATCGATGCAGGCAAGGCCTTCGGCGCATCCAAGCGGCAGCTCCTTTGGAAAGTCGAACTACCCCATGCCATGCCGACCATCATGGCAGGTTTAACCCAATGCATCATGCTGTCTTTATCAATGGTCGTCATCGCCGCTTTGGTCGGGGCCGATGGGCTGGGCAAGCCGGTGGTTCGCGCCCTTAACTCAGTCAATATCGCTATGGGGTTTGAGGCTGGTCTGGCCATCGTTATTGTAGCCATTGTTCTTGACAGGATCCTCAAACAGCCTGAAGGCAAAGAGTATATTGGAGGATAGACGGATGCCGGTAGTCAGCTTCGAACATGTTGACGTCATTTTCGGTCCCAACCCCACGGTTGCTGTAGACATGCTGGATCAGGGAAAAAACCGTGATGATATCTTTGCCAAAACCGAAAACTTAGTCGCCGTCCACGATGCAACAATAGACGTTCAAGAAGGAGAGATCTGTGTGTTGATGGGTCTTTCCGGATCCGGCAAATCATCACTCATCCGTTGTGTCAACGGTCTGAACAAGATTACCAGGGGTCACTTGAATATCCGCCACAAAGATACCCTCATCGACCTGGCAACATGCGACTGGAGCACCCTGCACAACCTGCGCACCGAACGAATCTCCATGGTATTCCAACAGTTTGCGCTGATGCCCTGGCGAACGGTTCGAGACAATGTGGCGTTGGGACTCGAATTGAGCGGTGTACCCAAAAACAAACGACACCAAATTGTTGAGGAAAAGTTGGCCCTCGTCCGGCTGGACAACTGGGCCGATAAATTTCCCCGTGAACTTTCAGGAGGTATGCAGCAACGGGTAGGTCTGGCAAGAGCGCTGGCCACCGACGCAGACATCCTTCTCATGGATGAACCTTTTTCCGCCCTGGACCCGCTTATCCGCGAACACCTTCAGGATGAGTTGATTCAGCTGCAAAAAGACCTCAAAAAGACCATCATTTTTGTGAGTCACGACCTGGACGAGGCACTGAAGCTGGGAAATCTCATTGCAATTATGGAAGGGGGAAAAATCGTTCAAATCGGATCACCTGAGGATATTGTCTCAAACCCCGTAAACGAATACGTCGCCCAGTTCGTTGCATCCATGAACCCGCTCAAAGTGCTCAGCTGTGCTTCTTTGATGCGACCTGTCGAAACACTCGAAAACGACGATAGAAAGACCAACTCGAAAATTATTGATCCAAAAAACCAAACCATTTGTACGCTGGATGATCAGGGGCGCCTGCAAAAAGTCACCCATTCCGGAAACGATATTTCGATGATCTCTTTTAAGGAAGACCTTGACCTGAAAACACTTCCCAAAGGAACTATAGTGACGGCTGATGCTGACACACCCATGAGAGCGGCAGTGGAAATAAACTTTGTTGTCGGACTTCCGCTTCCGGTAATCGATCGGATCGGCAAGCTGATCGGTGTTGTGGGTAATAAGGAGATTTTTAGCACCATTCTGGGCAAGACCAATAAAAAAAAATCGATGGTATAGCACACCTAGTTAAAGAAGGGGCAGACCATGTACGAAGAAAATGAAATGTTGATCAAGGATATTGTCGGTGCCATTCGTAAGTTTGTAAGGGCTGTTTCTCTCGATACGTTTAAGATGAGCAGAGAGTACGGACTGACAGGCCCCCAAAGTGCTGTCCTGAGAACGCTGTTCAAGGAAGGATCGCTTTCGTCAGCATCTCTCAGTCGCAGACTTTATGTAACGCCTTCCAACATCACCGGCATCATCGATCGACTGGAAAATAAAGGATTCGTCGAGCGTACCAAGAAAAAGGGGGACCGCCGGATCGCCCTCATCGAATTAACGGAAAGCGGCAATATGCTCAGTAGTGAGCTGCCTGATCCCATTGAAAAGAGATTGATCTCAGAATTGGCTGACCTTGAACCGGAACATGTTCGAATTCTCGCCTTGGTAATGAATCAAATTCTCAATCTGATCGACGCAAAAGGCGTTAACAGCGAATTTTTAGAATTACATCATGGACACGAACCCGACCATGAGAATAAAAAATTAAAACCGTAATATCTGAACTTCGAAACAAAATGGGTGAAACCATGCCGCTCATAACCACAACCATAGGATCATACCCAAAACCAGATTACGTGCCGGTTCCGGATTGGTTTCGAGAAGAGAGTACCGCTAAAACGAATCCAACAAAAGCTTACGATACTTACCTTCGCACCCGTATAGATGAGGTCGAAGCATTGCTGGATAAGGCGACTGGTGACGTCGTGAAAGAACAAGTACAAGTAGGCATCAACATTCCAACAGATGGCGAGATCAGACGAGAAAACTATATACATTATCATTGCAGGCACTTAAACGGAATTGATTTTTCAAATTTAACCCAAAAGACCATGCGATCCGGGTCATGGACAGGATCCGTACCCACAATCACAGGACCGATCCAGGTCAAGGATCACTTTCTACCCCGAGATTGGCATATGGCTCAATCGGTTACCCGTAATCCGGTAAAAATGACTCTACCAGGGCCCATGACCATTACGGATTCCATTGCTGATGCGTATTACGACGACGAAAAGAAACTGGGGCAGGATCTGGCAGATGCTTTGAATGCGGAAATCCACGAATTGGTTAAAGCGGGGTGCCGATGGATCCAGGTGGATGAACCGCTGTTTGCCAGAGCGTCTAATAAGGCACTGGCGTATGGCATTGACAATCTGGAACGCTGTTTTAACGGTGTACCCAAAGAAGTGACACGGGTCATGCACATGTGCTGTGGATATCCGGATGTTGTGGACAACGAAAGCTTTCCGAAAGCACCACCTGAAGCATACTTTAAATTAGCCCCGGATTTAGATGAAGCTGAAATCAATGCGGTATCCATAGAAGACGCCCACCGCCATAATGATCTCTCTCTTTTAGAAAAGTTCCAAAAAACCACCGTTATTTTTGGCGTGATTGCCATTGCTCGATCCCGTGTGGAAACTGTTTACGAAATTACACGGAGACTAAAACAAGCATTGAAACATATCGATCCTCAACGGCTGATGGCTGCGCCGGACTGTGGATTAGGGATGCTGAGCCGAAAAACCGTGCTGGAAAAGCTTTCAAACATGGTGACGGCAGCACAAAAGGTGTGACCCAACCATTAATATACGGATCACTATCGTTCGGAATGTTCAATCATTAATGTTTCGTTTATACACCATTTAGGCATTGACTATTTTAATCTTAAATATTAGGCTATCATTTTTTCATAACAAATAAACTCGTTTCACGATTTCATGAGACGCAACCACACATCATTGTAACCCTTAGGATTAATTAATGCAATTTCTACGGCTGAAAGGAGGTAAGTATGTCAACATTGAAGGAACTTGAGCGCTTATTTACACAAGGTAAAATATCTCGCCGTGAGTTTCTGGCCCGGGCATCCGCCTTGGGCCTTATGGCTGCCATATCTCCGGCATTGTTAAGCACACCGGTCCAGGCGGCAACCCCAAAAAAAGGGGGCCGGTTTAGGCTGGGCGTTGCCGGTGGTGCCACCACAGACTCCTTGGACCCGGCCTTGTTTGAAGATGCTTTTATGCAAAACGTCGGATGGCAGCTAAGGAATTGTCTGGTTGAAATCGACGCCAAAGGGAACCCGATTCCTGAGCTAGCGGAAAGCTGGGAAGCTTCGCCGGACATGGCGAAATGGGTTTTCAAGCTGCGCAAAGGCGTTGAATTTCACAACGGCAAAACTCTGGATGCCAAAGATGTGGTGTTTTCCATCAATCATCATCGGGGAAAAGATTCCAAATCAGCTGCCAAGGGCATCGTCGATCCCATAACGGAAGTCAAGGCTGACGGCAAAGATACGGTGGTGTTTACGCTAGAGGGCGGCAACGCCGACTTTCTCTTTATCGTGAGTGATTATCATTTAACCATCTTTCCTGATGGAACAACCGATATCGCAAAGAACGGCATCGGTACCGGAGGTTATAAGCTGGTTAGTTTCGAGCCCGGTGTGAGGTCGTTGACTAAACGGAATCCCAATTACTGGAAAGAAGGCCGCGCCCATTTTGATGAAGTGGAGACCATTGGTATTGCCGATACCAGTGCCAGAACCAACGCATTAAAGACCGGCCAGATTGATTTAATGAACCGGTGCGACTTGAAAACCGTTCACCTTTTGAAAAAAGTTCCCAATCTTCAAATCGTTCGGGTGACCGGAACACGACATTATACCATGCCCATGCGCACCGACACCAAACCGTTTGACAACAATGATGTTAGGCTGGCGCTCAAATACGCGATAGACCGGGAAGCCATGTTGAAATTGATCCTGCGAGGATACGGTAGCCTGGGTAACGACCATCCCATCGCGCCGTCCCAGCGGTACCATGCCTCTGAACTGGAGCAGAGAACATACGATCCGGACAAGGCCAAGTTTCATATGAAAAAAGCCGGAATGGAAGGGACTTCCTTTAAGCTGCACACGTCTGATGCGGCATTCGGCGGAGCCATCGATGCCGCGGTTCTCTATAAAGAACATGCAGCCAAGGCCGGTATCAAGATTGACGTGGTCCAGGAACCTACTGACGGGTACTGGAGCAATGTCTGGCTGAAAAAACCCTGGGTCACCTGTTACTGGAGCGGTCGATCCACCGAAGACTCGATGTTCTCCATCGCTTATGCGGCAGATGCCAAATGGAACGACACCTATTGGAAACATGATAGGTTTAACCAGCTGCTCAAAGCAGCCCGAGCAGAGCTTGATAATAAAAAACGTCGCGAATTATATGTTGAATGCCAGCGAATCGTTCGTGATGAAGGCGGCGTGGTCATACCGGTGTTTAAGGACTATGTTGAAGCAGGATCTTCAAAACTGAAATTCGAAAAAGTAGCCGGCAATTGGGAAATGGACGGTCAACGGTGCAGTGAACGCTGGTGGTTTGCTTAATTAAAGCGGAGCTATAATATATGGATTCACTTGGCAAAATGGTGGCCAAACGGTTGGCGCTGGGTTTTTTGACCCTGATCATTATTTCGCTGTTAATTTTCCTGGGGGTGGAGCTGCTCCCGGGCGATGTGGCGGAAGCCATATTGGGGCAAAGCGCATTACCGGAAACCGTTGCGGCATTTCGAAAAGAATTGAAACTCGATCTTCCGGCTCATATTCGATATTTTTCATGGCTCGGTGACTTTCTCCAGGGTGATTTCGGCAATTCTCTGGCCAATGGTCGCCCCATTAACGATCTTATCGGATGGCGTTTTTCCAACACCCTATTTTTGGCAACGGTTGCGGCATTGATCGCGGT
>CP070768.1:625750-628732 GCA_020345745.1 Desulfobacterales bacterium | reverse complement strand
TCTGGTACCTAACATAATCCAGAGTCTCCATGAATTAATAGGATAACGAGAAATTAATACCACAATGCAGTATATTCAAGTGGGGGTACAAAAAAAATACTGTGAAGTGACATCTCATTTATCTATAGTATATAGGGGCAAACTGTTTTTGACTGGTTGGATAGCGATTCATAGATGAAGAGGTCAAGATCTGCGGAAATAAAAGTTGTTAGTAGAGTTAAAAATAAAAGCGACAAACTCTGTAAAAAGATTTGACCTCTTGAAAAAACGATATAACAAGATAACAAAGACCATGAATATATGGGTGTCATAGTAGTTAAACGTGATAAAGATTATCCGCGATTTGGAATTGTTATCTGAAAAACAAACTTGCCTTGATATTTACAGTTCAAATTTAATAAGGTATCTTCATACATGACCTACTTTTATCTTCCAATCGATCCTGCCACGATGTGGTATATTCCTTCTTGACTTGGGCATTTTTATATCTAAGTTTTTTTTAAATCTGTTAAGAGCCCTAAATATACTTTCTTTTTAGATTAATGATAAAAGGAGGCGGACCTATGACATCAATTACAGAGACAGCCATGAAATTCTTTGAGGCATGCGAAGAAGGGAAAGGATGGGACGAGTGCAGAAACTACTGTACGGCCGATGCGACTTTTTCCACACAAGCCGAGCCACTCGCTGAGATGCAGAGCTTAGAGCAGTACACGGAATGGATGAAAGGACTTTTGACGTTTTTGACCGATACGGGATATGAGCTCAAGTCGTTTGCCGTCGACGATGAACGGAAGAATGTTTGTGCCTTCGCCGTGTTCTCTGGCACGCATACCGGCGAGGGTGGCCCTTGTCCACCCACCGGCAAAAGTACGGAGACCGATTATGTCTATGTTATGGAGTTCGACGGTGATAAAATCCGCCATTGACCAAAATCTGGTATGCTGGATGGACCATGAAGGATCTCGGGTGGGTTTGATTCACTCTGGATGGCAGTAACAGGATGCTCTCGCGGTAGTGAAGCGTTTGGTCTTTTGCAAATGTGACAACGAACGGGTAAGGTTGTATAATATTTGATACAACCGACGTTCGGCACGCTATATTCAAGAGATGAAAGATAACGCTTCTCGCATCAAACTTGGATGAAAAAATTGCAGATGCCTCCAGCGTATCTTGCATCATGCTGATCGTGGGATATCTGCTAGCGTAATTATCAGGCCTTCGAAATTCTTGTGATATCGTTTTTTAAGGGCAAATCCTTTTCAGAGGGTTTGCCCTTTTTGAGTTTATGTCAATTTAATACTATTAACCAAAAAAATATAATCTTGTCATTGACATTAATTTTTAAGTGGACATATTAGGTGTTACATTGTGGTATATAAATTATATTAAACGAAGAAATGCCTAATACCGAATTAATCTAAATAGAACATAAGAAAATGTAGGAGATATAGCCATGAGACAAAAAAAACTCACCTTAATTGTTACAGTCATTATGCTTTTTTCCTTCGTTACAGTTTCCTCTGCCCATGCAGTAATAGATTTAGTAGCCCTTGCGGTAGTGGGATTCAGTGCCTTGGCTGCGTTAATTGTTGGGGATAAAGCTATTGAAAATCACAACAATTCAATGGCAAAGCAAGTTGCACCGGTACAGAAAACAAAAGGCAAATTACAAGCTACCAGAGATGCCGTGGAATAAAGCACTGAAAACGAGAAACTGTTATTATTATCCAGAATAAATAAAAAGTTCGCTTCAAATCGCACCTAATGACAATATAAAGGAAAAGAAAAATGAAAATAAACAAAAACGATACGGCGGTTCTGATAACCGATCCGCAGAACGATTTTCTGAGTGAGGAGGGCGTCACCTGGGGACTGGTTGGTGACAGTGTCAGGGAAAACAAAACCGTTGAGAATATAGAATCTCTAATTAAAACGGCTAAGGAAAATGGAATCCCCGTCTTCATATCACCTCACTACTACTATCCCACTGATCACTCGTGGAAATTCGGCGGAACCGTCGAAAATATGATGCACGAGATCAAGATGTTCGATCGCAGTGGGGCCTTGAACCTTGAGGGCTTTTCCGGTTCAGGAGCCGATTGGCTCGAGCGTTACAAGCCTCTCATTGAGGATGGCATCACCGTCGTGGTTAGCCCTCATAAGGTCTATGGACCTGAGAACAACGACCTGAGCCTGCAGCTCCGAAAGCGAAATATTAGCAAGGTTATACTAGGAGGGATGTCGGCAAATCTATGTGTTGAAGCCCATATGCGTGAGTTGCTTGAGCAAGGTTTCGAGGTCGCTGTAGTGAAGGACGCGACGGCTGGCGCAAGGCATCCAGAACTGGGTGACGGCTACAATGCAGCGGTCATTAATTTCGGATATATAGCCAATGCCGTCCTTTCGACAGATGAAGCAGTAGATGCCATGGCTAACGGCTCGTAAGCATCAGTTTAGGGCTTGAGTAACCACCCCCCCACAAAAGGCAGTGGCTCTTCAACCATTAATAAGATGCTGCAATATCAAGTAGATACCCACGGGCTTACGCCCGTGGCACTTATATAATGATATTTTCAATTTTTAGCCTTAGCATTCATCCCCGGGCTCACACCCGGGGATGAATGCTAATTATTGATGAAATACGAATAGCGGGGAGTTCGGAAATTTTCTCCGCTATTCATTTATACTTCTCACCGATCATTGTTATAATAAATTGGGTCGGGATCTCTACGCTTTTATTTTTGTAGATTAAACAAAACCAACACTTAACTAACAATATTTAGGATATTAGGAGGATCATATGTATCTAAAATTATTTACCATTATTTTCACCGGTATATTAATGACTGGAAATGCCCTCGCGGATAACCAGATAAAGAGCGCAATGAGTGCTGCTCCAGCTTCAGTATCTGCCAATGCTAAAGTTATTGATTGGAATTTTAAAACGTTGCGTGAAGGAAACAACGGATGGACCTGCCT
>CP070768.1:594006-625650 GCA_020345745.1 Desulfobacterales bacterium | reverse complement strand
CCAGGACGAATGTTCCTGGACCTATCCATGGAGCGATACATTTGCAAATGATGGATGCTCGAATTTCTTGTGTCCAGGACATTTTCGAATTCCATAAAGAAAAATTGGCAAAAAATGTTTTTATAGACGAATAAGCCCTCTTAATGCCTTGAAATATTTCCGAGCAGATCCCGGCCGAACTTTTAAAATGTGTTTTTTTATAATTCTAGGTGAAAAAAAGAATTTTCGGTATGCTTTTGAAATCCATAATTCGGTATCTGGAAACAAATAAGGAATGCGCTCATTATAGCCGTCCGTGACAAACCGTTTCCAATAATTTGATGGTACAATACCTTCAGATACCGCTTGTTCAAAAAGTACTGTGCCCGGCAAGGGAGTGGCTGAATTAAATGCGACAATATCGGGTTTTAGTTCGGCGAGAAAATGAAATGTCTCTTGAATAGTTTTTTCGGTTTCATGAAGATAACCTATAATAATGTATGCAAACGTTTCAATTTTGGCCGCCTTTGCTAATCTGAAAGCATGAATGATTTGTTGTTTGTCTATGTTTTTGTCCATGAGCTTTAGAATTTTTGTAGAACCGCTTTCAACACCAAATCTCAAACTACGGCAGCCAGCCCGTTTCATAAGTTTGAGCAGATTCAAATCGACACAATCCGCACGGCTTGGTGCTACCCAAGATACATTGATATTTCGCTGTAAAATAATTTCACATACGTTAGTAATGAAACTACGATTAAAGGTAAATGTGTCTGAAACAAAATTAATTTCCTTTATACCAAAGGTATTGACTGCATTTTCGATTTCATCGACCACTAGGGCCGGTTTCCGAAACCGTACGACGCGATCGGAAGGTTGTTTGAAACAAAATCCGCATTTGAAAGGACAGCCCTTTCCTGGGCATACCGTGGTAAGCCTTCCCTGAGTGATAATTGAACTGTAACGATCATTGGGTAGCAATTCTCTAGCCGGTTCAGGTAAGTCATCCAGTGTTGGGTGTATATAAGGCCTTGAAGACTTTATTTGCGAATTCTCATTTCGATACACAAGACCGGGAACATCCTTAAATTCAAGTCTGCCTATCAGGGCTTGAAGAAGTTTAAGCATAGGTATTTCTCCTTCACCCTGAATGACGAAATCGACGTCTTTGTGGTGCATCGTTTCTACTGGCATTATACTGGCTTGGGGACCGCCTAAGACCGTTACCGCGCCATATTTTTTAGCAAGTCTTATTACGTTCAGATCGTCGTGAACAGTTGGTGTCATGCTTGTCACACCAACAACATCTGGATCGCATCGATCAATTCTTTGTTTAACTTGGCTCATGTCAAGATCTTCAGCCTGAGCATCAATGATAGATACTGTATGATGATGCTTTTTTAATAAAGAGGCAATCGATGCAATCCCGAGAGGGGGAACGTGACCTAACTCTCTGTTAAGGCTTTTGGGCAACCGAGTGTTCTGGATGTCGGATGGTCGAGCGCGTACCAATAATACGCTTAAAGGTTTCATTTTAATTATAATCTGTTTAAAAGGTCACAGAATTCAATAATTTTTCGTTTTTCGAGGTCAGGGTAATTACCAATGTAATACCCGTAAAAGTGGATGTGTTCGATTTCAGGATATTTTTCACACGCTTTATCCGGCACGATGTTTTGCAGATACGGTTGCCGGAGCTGGTTTCCGCCGCCGGAGCTTCCCCGCCGAAACTCAACACCGACGTTTCGCATAGCCGATTCAACTTTGTCTCTGAATTCAGGGTTGGGCTCATTGATCACAAGATTAAAAGCATAGTTGCAGCTTCCATTCAGATCGAAATCGGTTCTGTATTTTTTCGGGTCAAGATTTTTTAAGAAAAGTTCGAAATTCTTTTTGCGTTTGGCGTTGTTTTTGTCCAGTCGTTTGAGTTGATTTCTACCAAGAACTGCTCCGATTTCCGTATTACGGACATTGTAAGCAGGATAAGCAAAGATAAAATCAGGGGAGAGATCGGAGTGGCCATAAATATACTTTTTCTTGATATCTTGGTTGATTGTTTCCCGAACCATTCCATGGGATCTCAGCATACGAAGGGTTTCATAAATCTTCTCATCATTGGTGCAAACCATTCCGCCTTCAATGGTGCTCAAATGATGTGCAAAATAGAAAGAAAAGTTGGACATTAAACCAAACGCACCCAACTTTTTTCCTTGAAAGGTTGCTCCATGAGATTCGCATACATCTTCTATCAAAGGGATTTCTTTTTCTTCCAAGATTCGGAGTAGACGATCCGTGAGGCCATTGAAACCTTGCACATGAGTGATGAATACGGCCTTGGTCTTTTGGGTGAGTTTAGAGATGACTTGCGCGTCATTCATACAAAGGTTTCTCGGATTGATATCGACAAATACAGGATCAAATCCGTTCTGGAGCACTGTAGCAATATCCGAAACCCACGTCAGGGTGGGTACGATGATCTCTCCAAGACCATAAAGATGTTTTAGTACAGCCATGGTAATGAGGTTTGCCGAGGCCCCTGAATTGACAAAAACACTATATCGGACACCCAGCCATTCAGACCACTCCTTTTCAAAAGCCAAAACATTGTCGGACTGGGTTAGACGCGGATTTGTTTTGAGAAATTCAATCAGGACGCTCAAATCTTCCACGGTAATATTATTTTCCATCAACGGCCAGTTGAGATTCATAATGGGTCTCCCGTTAACATCATCATCCAGAACGCTTGCGGAATTGGAGTGTTTTCAAAATAGCTGCTTTTATGTCTGATTTACCCACATAAAAGACATCTTCAAGTGTGTAGCCAGCGGGCGTGGGTAGGTCGGGGCAGGTCACCCGTGCTATGGGTGCCTTTAACGCATCGAATTTCTTATCGGCCACGAGGGCGGCGATTTCCGCTGCAACTCCGCCTGTTTTCCAACCGGTATCCGCGATGACCATTCGCCCGGTTCTGGAGACCGAATCTAAAATAATCCCTTCGTCTAAAGGTCTGAGTGTTCGTGGATCAATGATTTCGGTATCTATGCCCTGTTCGACCAATTCTTCTGCAGCATGAAAGGCGTCGGTTACCAGATGAGAGATGGCGACAACGGTGATATCCTTTCCCGGCCTTCGGACAACACCCTTGCCAATGGGCAATGTGTACATCTTTTCAGGTACGATGCCATTTTGTTTGAAGTTGAAGCGATGGTCCATGATGAGGACAGGATTGTTGTCTTTTATCGCCGAAAGCACCAAACCTTTGGCATCATAGCATGTGCTCGGCATAATCAATTTTAATCCTGGGACATGAAAAAATAGGCCTTGAAGCGCCTGCGAATGCTGCGCTGCTGATCCCCATCCTCTGCCGATACAGGTCCATAGAACAAGGGGAACGCTGACAGCCCCACCAAACATGTAGTGCCATTTCGCCGCATGGTTAACCAGTTGATCCATGGCCAGAAGCAAAAAATCGGGCCGGTTATGAAAATAGACCGGTCGCATTCCGCCCAGAGCCGCCCCTACGGCTATCCCCGTAAGGGCTGTTTCGGAAAGAGGCGTATCAAATACACGTTCTCTTCCGAACTCTTCATGGAGTCCTCGGGTTGTGCCGAACATACCACCGGGATCATCAACACCCTGACCCATGACAAAGACCTTTTCATCCAGGGTCAGTGCTTGTCGAATGCCTTCCCGGACAGCTTCGGGGTAAGAGATACGGCGTCCGCCATTTTTGGATTCTGTATAAAAATCCGGTTCGTCAAGATTTGCTGTAATTTTAGACCAGGACATAATGCTTACTCACAAAAAAGATGGTTGTATAGATCCTCTTTTCCAGGTAAAGGACTTTTTTCCGCAAATTCAAACGCGGTGTCAATTTCAACGCCAATTTGCATTTCCATGGCTTCAAGGTCTTGGGAGTTCAAAATGGTTTCTTCCAAAAGTACTTTACGGAAATTATCGACCGGGCACTTTTTTTCCCAGTTTTCTACTTCTTTGATATCCCGATATCCCTTGACGTCTTGTGTTTTGCATCCGGCGTGTCCAAGAACTCGGTATGTGTTGCATTCAATAAAGGAAGGGCCTATTCCCTTCCTAGCTCGTGCTACCGCACGCCGTGTTGTTTCGTATACATTTAGAATATCGTTCCCGTTGATTTTTCGGGTCAGCATGAGATCATTATTGGCGTTGTGGAAGATATTCTGATCAGCCTGTCGGGCGGAGATGTGGGAGCAAACCGACCACTGATTATTTTCGAGCACATAAATCACCGGTAGCTTCTTGAGCATGGCAAAGTTGAAGCTTTCATATAGAACCCCTTCGTCTGCAGCACCGTCTCCGAAAAAGACGACACTCACCTGTTTGGTCTTGGTCATTTTGATCGACAGCGCAAGTCCGGTGCCGATGGGAATCCCACCACCCACAATGGAAGAGCTTCCCATGTGCCCAACAGAAGTGTCGACAATATGCATGGAGCCGCCATAACCTTTTGAACACCCGCCTTTCTTGCAGTGTAGTTCAGCAATGAGTGCATTTAAATCGCCACCTTTTGCAAGGTAGTGGCCGTGGCTTCGGTGATTACTAGAAATATAGTCATCTTTTTCCAGAACGCTGCAAACACCCACTGCAATAGCTTCCTGACCGATGCACAAGTGGATAGGGGTTTTCATTTCATCTTGTAGATAGAGTGACTCGATGCGCTCCTGTACTCTTCTAATTCTGAGCATTTCATAAAACAATTCTTTTTTCTTCTTCGGTGCAATTCTCATAAAAGAAATTCCTGATCAAGATTTAATGGTATCTAACTCACGACTGATGCATATCGATCGTCCCGCCCGGTCCTTTTCAGCTTCGCTGTAGTCTTCCACCGTAGGGTCATATAGATTAATCTGGCTCCCCTGAAATTCGAAGCGAAAGGGAACGTGGATTAATTCATTTAAAGCTTTCCGAACACAATGTTGTTCGCTTGGAGGAACAAAAAGAAGCAAAAACCCCCCGCCACCGGCCCCGGTAATTTTACCGCCGACAGCTCCGGCATCGAGGGATCTCTGATAAAGGTCGTCTACAATATTATTGGAAACTTTACTGCTCAGACTGCGTTTGGCAACCCAAGCCTCGTGTAGCAATTTGCCAAAATCACAGATGTCGCTGTCATTTTGCAGAATGACGATCCCTTTTTCTACCATTTCATGCATGTTGTTGAGAAGGTTTTCTTTGTTTTGTATATCTTCTACGTAGCTATCTGCAATATTTGAAGCCGTACGCTTAATTCCGGTATAAAAAAGCATCAAGTGGGAATTGAATTGAGATGTTCTAGCTTTGGAGATAATGATGGGGCGAACTTCAAACTCTCCATTTTTATGAAAAACAATCTGGTTTAACCCTCCAAAAGCAGCCGCAATTTGGTCCTGGGAGCCTACGGTTTCTTTGATCATGTTCTGCTCGATATGAATGCTTTCTAGCGCAAGCTGTTTCTTGCTTGCCATAGTCCCTTTTAGCGCGTAAAGTGCGCTTAATAACCCAACGGTAAACGACGAACTTGATCCCATACCACTTCTGGCTGGCAGATCGCCATCATGATGAATCTCTAATCCGCGGTCAATCTCTAAAAAACGGAGTGTTTCTCTAACCGCCGGATGTTGAATTTCTTCAAAATTTTGGCATAGCTCAACCTTTGAATAGACGACCCTTATCCGGTGCTCAAAAAATGGTGGGAGATAACGAAGCGTAATGTAACAGTATTTGTCAATGGTTGCAGATAATACATTGCCGCCGTTGTTCAAATACCAGGGCGGATAATCGGTACCTCCACCGAAAAAGGAAATCCTAAAAGGTGTTCTAGTGATGATCATGGCCCCGGTCCTCCTTTTACCGGATCATCCGTTGAGATTTTGGAAAACCCCTTCTTTTACTTTATCTTTGTTAATTTTCTATCAACCTCGACAATATATTTGACATGCTCAAAAATATCGTTCTTTAAAAAAGTTTTCGGCTTGAGCATACGTCTCCGGTGTGCCGATGTCGATGAAGTCCCCATTAGAACAATATCCGTAAAGTCCGTGACCCACCAATTTGGGGAAAAAATCATGCTCAAGAGAAAACGGTTTTGTCGATGGCATGTCTGCTATTAACGACTTTTGCAAGATATAAATACCTGCATTAATCCACCCTACACCGATGTTGCTGCCTTTTTCTTCAAAGCTGGTGATTATACCATTTGAATCAAACACCACACGGCCATAGCGGCCGGTATCCGGGACGTTTTTTAAAAGTATGGAGGCTAAACGCTTTTTTTTTGAGAACCATTCCAGGTAAGCATCAATATCGACATCTATGAAGGAATCTCCATTCATAACCAAAATCGGATCTGACCTGAGATATGGCAGAGCAAGACGAAGCGCACCTCCGGTGCCAAGGGGAACCTTCTCTTTGGAATATGTCAGTTGCAACGATTGGTAGGAAATCCCAAGTTCACGATAGACGTCATTTGCCTTGTAACCTGTACAGAACACGACATCTCTTGCTCCGGCTGCAAGTAATTGGTCTAGTAAATAGCTTACAAAGGGGCGGCCTAGTATATTGGCCAAAACTTTTGGTTTGTCTGGGAACATAGATTGTAGTCTGGTGCCCAGCCCTCCTGCCAGTATGGCCACTGTCATATGAGCAAGCCGCTTCATAAAATTAAAGGTTTGCGAACCTGTTTGGTTTGAGAATTTGATACCCTTTCAATAGTTCAACAATACCCATATCCAGCGTATAATCCGGTTGCCAACCCAAAGATTCAAGCTTTTCATTACTGACAATATAATCGCGTTGGTCTGGGTCTTCACCGATGGGTGCAGGGTGGATGAAGAAATCAGGAATATACATCTTAATCTTTTCACATAATTGTCGCTTGGTAAGGTTGGCCGAGCTCAAGCCTACATTGAACGGTTCCCCTTTCATTTTGTCATAATTTTCTATGGCGAATAAAAAAGCTTTGGCCACATCTCTGATATGAATAAAATTTCTGCGAAAGTGTTCTTCGAAAAGAACAATCGAGCGATCCTTATAAGCTCGGTAGGTAAAATCGTTGACTAAAAGATCGAGTCGCATCCTTGGGCTCATGCCAAAAACCGTAGCCAGACGATAAGTGATCGCATTTCCTCTATCCAGAAACGCCGCTTCTATTTCAACCTTTGTCCGGCCATATTCTGAAATGGGTCTTAGCGGTGTTTCTTCTGTGCAGTATGAATCTTTTTCCCCGACCCCATACCCACTGTTGGTGGTTGGAAAAATCACCATTTGTGAGGATGAGATCTCTTTTATCAGTGTCATATAGGCATCATAGTTAACCAGTCGGGTTAAGGTTGGATTGATTTTGCAAGCCGGTGCCCCTACGATAGCAGCTAGGGGAATAATCAAATCGAACCCTCTGATCAACTCAGCCATCAGGTCGTGATCGCAAATATCCCCATTGATAAAATCAAATTTCGGATCTGCACAACATTCGAGAAGTGGATATTGTCCATGTATTAGTGAATCGACAACGGTAACAGGATAACCATGATTTAATAATTTTGGGACGAGAATTGCACCGATATAACCAGCCCCACCGGTCACTAAAATATTTAATTTTTTCATATGTTTATCACCTTTAATATAGTTTCATATAAACAGAGCAACTGGTTTACGCTGAATCCGCATTTAGCCCCAAAAAGGGTCAAGTTCTATGCAAGTTGGATGTCGTAAAAGAAGAATGAGTTGCCGGGTCGATCAAGGATTTATCCAGCTCCGCTCCGTGAATAACATTATAAAAATTAAGGTAACTTATTAAAATTAATAATATTATTATAAAATCTAAAGCAGAAGAAAGGCTTGACACATTCTAAGTTGGCCTGTTTCTATACCTATTCTTGTTTTGCCTCCCAAATCAAAACCCGAGGTCGATGCTTTATATTTGATTGAAGGTTGTTATATTCATCCCGGGTCAAAACCAAAGAACGGATTTTACGTTTTATATATCGTTCAGTTTTTCTGCTCAGATCGTTTAAATGATATTGGTCAATATTTCCCACCAATAACAGGTCAATGACGCCCGTATCTTTGCCTTCCGCGTAATCATCGATTAGATAAGCTTTTTCCAGTTCACCCAGTCTATTGACTATGCCATCAACAACCAGATCGATGCCAATAACTTTGCTGACCATGGATTTGAGCTCGGGAAAGAGCGGGTGGTCTTGGTTTGCCTTATAAATGACTTGGCGTCCGATTTTTTGAGATGTTAGCAGTTTGGTCTTTGTTAGCTGGTTGAGCTCTTCTCGCACGGCGTTGGTTGAAACATTAAACTCTTTGGCTAATCCCCTAAGATATGACTGGGTTTTCGGGTTAAAGAAAAACCGTATCAAAAGTTTGATGCGTGTCTTTGATGCGATGAGACCTGAGAATAGATTGTCCAAATCAAACCCCTTTTCGAGCAGATTATCTACTCATAACATTATAGATAAATTGCTGTCAATCTTTTTTTTATAACGCTGCGGCAAGCCAGTATTGAGTGCCGCTTGGTTTAGAAATTGAAATAGTGGCACAAGGTAATGGAATGAAGGTGTTGGGAGAAACGATCATCATCAATCGATGAGATTAAAACACGGTCATTCTCTTGACGCTTTTACATCTTGATGCTATCCATATGGGTTAAGCGAAACAAGCTTGAGCACACTAAAACATCGTTTAGATGGACCGTCATATGGAAAAAATCAATCCCGAAACACATGACAAATATATTAGAGCCCTTATGGACATTAGCCGGGCAATGACATCCGATCTTTATCTGGAAGATATTTTAAAACTGATCGTAATGGTTACCGCCAAAGTCACCGGCGTTGAAATCTGCTCTTTGTGGCTGATAGACGAAAGTGTAACTCCAAAAAAGATCAGGCTTAAGGCGACACAAGCCTTTGAACCTGACTACGTCAAAGATCGCTCTTTGAATATGGACGAAGGGGTGGTCGGTTATGTAGCCACTCACAAACAACCTTTGATTATAAAAGACGTGCTCAAAGAGCCTCGGTTTAAAGAAAAAGAGATGGCGAGAAAACTGGGACTGGTTTCGATGGTAGGTGTGCCGCTTCAAGTTAAGGGTGAAAAAGTGATCGGGGTGCTTAATTGCTTTACGGCTAAGCCCCATGATTTTTTAACAACAGAGGTCAACCTCATAACAACGGTGGCCAACCAGGCAGCTGTAGCTATCATCAATACCGAATTGATGGTAAAAACCAAGGTGGTTCAGGAAGAGCTTGAGACCCGTAAACTTGTGGAGCGGGCCAAAGAAGTTCTTATGCGCAGACGCCAAATGAGTGGCAATGACGCTTTTCGATGGATTCAAAAACGGAGCATGGACTCCAGAAAATCGATGCGTTATGTATCTGAAGCCATTCTGTTGTCAGAGGAGCTGGAATAGCGCATGACCTATTCACCAGGTTCAGCCCGAGGCGTACCAGAGGTTCGTTGCAGGAGGAAACTGGCGGAGAACGCCGCTCATCGGAAAAATAGGCATATATAGATGGAAGTTAACTGACGCAAACCCGTCGAATCTCATTTATATCGGTCAGCCCGCTCAATGATTTGGCCACACCATCTTGTACCAGCGTGGTCATACCACCCTCGGATGCCTGGGCAAAGAGCT
Source organism: Desulfobacterales bacterium (assembly GCA_020345745.1). Lineage (GTDB taxonomy): Bacteria > Desulfobacterota > Desulfobacteria > Desulfobacterales > UBA11574. Next base: position 616,010 of record CP070768.1, on the reverse strand, counting down.
CTTCGGAAGTAGCCTCGTCTTTGATCATTTTTTTGATCGCTCCGGTCCCTTCCATGAGTTCATGTATTGCGAACCTTCCTTTATATCCGGTGCCGTGGCAATCGTCACAACTGTCCGCACGATAAAGGACAGATTTGGTTGTGAGCTCTATACCCGAAGCGGCAAAGTCATCTTTTCCGTAAATACTTTTAATTACTTCAATTTCATCTTCTGATGGGTTATATTCTTTGCGGCATGTTTCACATAACCGCCTGGCCAGCCTCTGGGCCAGCACGGCCAGAAATGCATCCGAAAAGTTGAGCGGATTGAGTCCCATATCGAGCAGGCGAGTAATGGTTTCAGGCGCACTGTTGGTATGCAGGGTTGAAAAGACAAGGTGGCCGGTAAGGGATGCTTCCACGCCGATAGAAGCCGTTTCTTCGTCGCGCATTTCGCCAATCATAATGACATCCGGATCAGCCCTCAAAAATGAACGCATGACCCTTGCAAAATCGAGTCCGATTTTAAACTGGCATTGAACCTGCCGGAGTCCCGGCTGGGTGATTTCGACCGGATCTTCGGCTGTCCATATCTTGATTCCCGGTTTGTTGATGTTACCTAACGCCGAATGAAGGGTGGTTGTTTTACCGGAACCGGTAGGTCCTACAACCAAAAAAAGCCCATAAGGTTGGGAAATGGCTCTTTTAACGATGGCCAGATTTCTTTCGTTTAAGCCCATGTCATCCAGTTTCATGGCACCGAATTCGGCCAGGATTCTCAATACAGCGTCTTCAAATCCGCCAACGGTGGGAAGGGTAGCCATACGAAGTTCAAAGGGTTTGATGCCTTTGCGTTTGAATTTTATTTTTCCATCTTGCGGCAGGCGTTTTTCGGCAATATCCAGTCCACCCATTATCTTTAACCTTGACAAAATGGCTCTGGCATTTTTTATGGGAACTTGTAAAAAATCCTGGCAGACGCCGTCTATCCTAAAGCGAATACCAGCCTTCCCGGTTTGGGGAGATGGTTCAATGTGTATATCGGAGACATCGGATCGATAAGCGGAAATAAGAATTTGATCCACCATTCGAACAATTTGGCTCGATGCTTCATCAAAACCTTCGGGATCTTCTTCAAAATCTTCCTCTTCTTCCTCGAAATCGATATCGAGCTCCATCATATCAAAACCATCCTCAGCTTCATCTTGAGTGATGGTTGCTCTGCCACTCTTCTGATCATAGAACATATTGACAATTTTACTGATATCCTCTTTTGTTCCGACCGAAAAGTTAATGTTCTTGGTTCTCATCAACACTGCGATGTTGTCTGTTTTTGTGAGGTCTCCAGGATCATCGATCAGAATATCGACGGCTCTAGTCGACATCTCCCAATTCAGGGGGACCCAGCTGTTTTGAATGAGAAAGGTTTTTTTCAGTTTTCCCAGTAGTTCAAGAGGAACAGGTATATTATGATTGAATTCCATGAAAGGACAATTGTAATATAATGAAAGGGATTTTCCGATGTCTCCTTTTTGAACCCTGTTTTGTTCCATTAATACATGCTCCACACTCCGGTTCGATTTTTTGGACAACGCCAGGGCATTTTGCAGCTGGCTGGTTGTAATTATCTTCGTCTCCAACAGATAGCCATATCTGGAATCATATACACGACTGTCTTGAAGTGATTTGATTTTTCCTTCCAACCCTGCATGTTGCGGATCGATTTTCCCGACGGATTCATACACTTCAAGTGCCAGGTCTTTGTGACCTTTTTTCTCCAGCTCCATGCCCATCCGAAAAAATATCGTAGCCTTATCCTGACTACTGACATGCTTTTCAGCAGAGATCACGTCAATCTGTTCGATGACTTTTGACGGGGAATGGATTTCATACAGGCATTCAACCAACTCGGGAACGATCTCATCTATGGGATAATCGTAGTCAAACAGCCTGGTGTATTCTTCAATGGCATTCTTACAAAGCCCCAGTTCTTTGAAAGAGCTAGCGCTGCTTAGAATTTCTTCGACACTCTCTTCAGCAGCCCAGGTTTTCTTTAAGGCTGTGATGTCCTGGGCAGACAGCAGCGGATCCTCTTGTTCAATTTCTTCGATTTTTTCTTCTAATACCTTAATCTTTTCCGTGATGATTTCTTGGATTTGTGAGTCGATTTCAATGGGCTCGGAAAGGATGGTTTTGTATATATGAAGTGATTCTGCAAATAACCCTTGTGATCGATACACCTCGGCTTCTTTCATTTTTAAGTCAACATCTACCTTGTTGCTTTCATTGACTTGGCTCATTTGCTTTACGCCTCCATCATATTTGATTCTTTTTATACGCTGTGTTCATCTTTTAAAACAAGCCGTTCACAGCTGCGCCGAACCATTTCAACAGGAACGGTTTTTCCCAAGAAAACTAAAATATACCCTTTAGCAATTCTGCGAACAAAAAATCTCATGTCCTCAAACACCAGATCAGCCTCATGGATTCCGCCTAATGTTTGAAATAAGGATAACCAGTTTATTTCATCAATCTTGTCTGGTTGATGCGATGCGAATTTACGATAACCAGGCTTTCCATCCAGGGAAAAAGACATCACACCTTCAACGTTTTCAATTTCAAATATGTCCTTTAATGAAAAGGTATTCGAGCTTTCAATATCGCTGTCGGAAGGTATCGATTTCTGATCCTCGAAAGCCGATAATTGGCTTTTATCCGTCTTTTCCGTAATCTCTTGTTGACTTGCTGCCACTTCGTCTTTAAAGCGAATGGCTTCAAATAGTAATGACTGAAGGTCTCCGTTAACACTCTTTTTTGTCAGTCTGCACTCGTCTTGAATAGACAAGGTAATATTATCCCAGCAGAAAATTTCAAAGGCAGCCTGTTTTCCATGCTGGTTATTGAGTCTAGCATCCATTAGATCACCTTCGCGAAAGAAGAGTGTTCCTTGTTTGCCGGATGATTTTTCAGTAGCTCGAACCGTGCACGTTTTCATTTCCATTTCAATGAGTTGTATAAACATATCAAGAGAGAACGTTTTGAGAATGCCACCTTCATACTCTTTTTCCAAGGTGGATAAAACCAAATTGCCCAAATCTTCAACCTTAAAAGGCTGTTCAATATAACTGATTGCACCCATGTCCAATACGATTCTTTTTGCTTCTGTTGTACCTTGGCCGGTTTGAACGATGACTGGAATGTCGGGATAATGTTCGGCTAGCTGAGTCAAAAGGGCGAACCCGTCCATGCGGGGCATGTGCAGGTTGGTTATCACTAAAGAGATGTTTTTTTCTTTTATCTTTTCTAAGGCATCCAGACCATCCGTGGCGGTGATAACAATAAATGTGTCTTTGCAACGATCAAATTTTTTTCGAATAAAACGACACAAAATTTGATTATCGTCCACGAACAGTACAGTTTTTATCATTACATCTCCTTACCGTTTCATCGTAACATCGATTAATCAATTGCGCTCCTTGGGTGTGTCCTGTAACAATATGAAGCGTGTCCAAATTTTCTCTAGTATAGATGAAATTTTATTCAGATTCGGCAATTCATTGTAGCAACGGATATATCATGCCAACGATATCTTTAAAGTTGAAATTACAGCCTATCCTGTAGTGACGCCACTGTTAAAGATATGGCTTTTTTCATGGTTTCTATCACGTTAACACCGGTCAAGGCACTGGCTTCAAAATAAGGCGCATTGAGTTTTCCGTTCAGATCATTTTTTAGTTTCTGCATCGGCAAGAGTGGAATTTTTTGTTCAGATAGGTCCCTTTTATTAAACTGAAAAACAAGCGGTATGCTAAAAAGGTCCTTGTTGAAATCTTCTAGGTTTTCTTGAAGGTCTTGCAGAGAAACAACATTCGATTGTTGCCTTAAAGCCATTGAGTCAGCGACAAAAACAATGCCGTCAACGCCCCTTAATACCAGCTTTCTCGTTGCTTTGTATTTAACTTGGCCTGGGACCGTATAGAACTGTAATTTAACGTTATACCCTTTAATTGTACCGGCATCTAAAGGTAGGAAGTCAAAAAACAGGGTGCGATCACCATGGGTGTTAATGGAAGTTAATTTGCCGTCAATACGATTTTGGTATGTATCATAAATATGCTTGAGGTTGGTTGTTTTACCGCCTCGGCCCGGACCATAATAGACAAGCTTGGCCTGTACCTCCTTTTTTCTGGGGTTGATTAATGCCAAAATTATTACCTCTTTGCCCTGCTACCTCGGAACTGGGCTTTATGCGATGATACTGTTTTATATATTCGAAAAGTCTCAGCAGCCATAAATTAAGAAATTCAAGAAAATGTTAATGGTGCCTGTTTACCCTGTTACTATTGGATAAATATATTTATATATCATCCTCGGTTTTTTTAATCAAACAGTATTCATACACAAAATTGAGAATTGCTGATATAGACATACTTTTTTTATCCTTAAAACTGCATGAAAAATTTTGCAACAAGTGCTAGAATCTATCTTAAAAACAAGATTAGGGTTCAGGGCAAGGCGCGAAGCGGTGAGAAAGCGGAGCATACACGTAGTATGTGAGCATTTTGAACCGTTTCGCAACACCGCCATGGGCACTTAGATTATTTTTTAGATAGATTCTATATAAATTTAAAGCTAAATAGAGCCCTTTTCAAGGGTGTTCCGAAAAACCTCTATGGATTTGTATCGACATGGTTAAATTTTCAAATCGACAAAGGCTGAACGAATGGTTATAAAATATAAAATATCATTTCAATATTTTTTGAAAAAATAGTTATACTTCAATGAATGTGACATTTTCCAGTTGGGTAAAAAAATGAGGTCTTTTTGGCTTTTGTGTGCGCTGTTCGGCGTTCTTTTTATCGCTCTATTTTCGGCTCGCTTAGGGGTCTTTAAAACGTTTTATTTATCTTCGAAAGATAAACCGTTTTCAGTTCATAATCCCCTTTCCGAGAGCGACTCGTGGATGAACATATTCCAAAACGGACGCAAAATTGGATATTCCCACACCACTTTGGCAAAAGGGGAAAAGGGGTACATTTTAGAGGAAACGCTGTTTATTCGAATCAACACCATGGGAATGGTCCAGGATATAAACATGGAAATGGGCGGCAAGCTGGATATGGATTATTCACTCTCTTCATTCGATTTTGCAATTGCTTCAGGTCGTTTCCGTTTTTCAATGAATGGCGTGGTAAAAGATAACAGGCTTTCTGTGAACACACAAAGTGCTGATTCTTCCAGCCAGGTCGACATCAGGATCAATGATAAAATATATGTTACGGCCGGTATCATGAATGCCATCAGATATGATGAACTAGAACCGGGCAAATCATTTGCTTTCCAGATATTTGATCCCCTATCCATGGGTAAGGAGTCAGTTGACGTAAGGGTTATTGGGAAAGAAGAGATTCTGACCATGGGGACCCTCAAAAAGGCAAAGAAATTAACTCTAGCATTTAAAGGGGCGACCCAACAGGTGTGGATTGGAGAAGGTGATGAAATACTCAAAGAAAAAGGGATGTTGGGAATAAGCTTCGAAAGGGCGACCCGTGAAAACGCGCTTTTTGGTGCTTCGATAGAATCAAGTCAAGACCTTACAAAGGTGGCATCAATACCATCACACGTGATAATTAAAGATGTGAGACTCCTCAAGAGGCTTGAACTTGAAATAAACGGCATACCTCAGCAAGGCGTCCATCTTGATGGCGGCAGACAATTTTTCAAAGAAAACGTTCTTGTCATAAATAAGGAGACACTCACAGATCTCACATCTCCCAAATACCTAGAAAATTTAAAGCCTAGTGAAAAAAAATTTTTAGCGCCAAGTCCGTTTGTTCAATCTGACCACCCAAAAATTCAGAAATTAGTAAATAAAGTTATAGCAAAAGATGACAACCCTTTGGAAAGAGTGAACAAAATTGTCGAATGGATCCATAAAAATATAGCAAAGCGGCCGGTTCTTTCTCTACCTGATGCTGTTTCGACCCTTACCCATCGAGTTGGCGATTGCAATGAACACGCCGTGCTTCTAGCGGCAATGGCAAGAGCAACCGGTATACCCGCAAAGGTTGAAGCTGGGCTCGTATATTTGAACGGTCGATTTTATTATCATGCGTGGAATTTGTTATACCTTGGAAAATGGATTACCGTTGATTCTCTTTTTGACCAGATCCCGGCGGATGTAACTCATATACGATTGGTCAGCGGGGCATCCAGTCAACAGGCTGACTTAATAAACATTATCGGAAAGATACAATTAAAGGTTAAACAAATCGAACAATGATCGATCTAAAAAATCTGACAAAGAAATATGGTGATTTGACAGCTGTAAACGATATCAACCTGTCAATCCCCAAAGGTGACATTTTCGGATTCATCGGACCCAATGGTGCGGGTAAGACAACGACGATAAATATGATGGGTGGGATACTTTCGCCGACGTCCGGCACCGTGGCAATATGTGGCATCGATATGGAGAAACATCCTGAAAAAGCAAAAATGAAAATAGGATTTATTCCTGATCGACCATATCTTTATGAAAAACTGACAGGTATGGAATTTCTTAAATTTACCGCTGACTTGTATGGCGTTGTTGAAGATTCCTTCATGCAAAGATCTAACGAACTGTTAAAGATGTTTTTTCTGACCGACTGGGCTGATGACCTGATCGAATCATATTCCCATGGAATGAAGCAGCGGCTTGTAATGACGTCTGCGCTGCTTCATGATCCTGAAGTTATTATCGTTGATGAGCCAATGGTGGGCCTTGATCCGGTGGCAATCAAAATGGTGAAAGATCTGCTTCAGCGTCTCGCAAGTGAAGGTGTGGCTGTTTTTATGTCAACCCATACGCTTCAGGTTGCCGAAGATGTCTGTGATCGAATCGGCATTATCCATAAAGGATCACTTATCGCCACCGGCACTGCCGAAGAGCTAAAGCAAAACACCCACGCTGCAGACGCAAATCTCGAACAAGTATTTATCAGGCTAACAGAAGAATGAATCCGATCATCACGCTTTTAAAACCAAGATTCTGGTCGTTAAAAAGCCAAGGTTTATCGAAAAAAAACAGCCAAGGTCGGTTGTTGAAACTATTGTTGTTCGGGGCTGTCGGCATTTTTTTTTGGGCCACTGTGTTTGGTGTTTCATGGCGTGTCCTGGTCTATTTCCAAAGTATAGAAGAACTCGGCGATCTGCTGGCCTACAAACTCCTTTCAATGGTCCTTTTGACCTTTTTTTCGCTATTGATTTTCAGTAGCCTTATTACGTTGCTTTCCAAATTGTATCTTAGCAGAGATCTATCTCTCGTACATTCCACGCCGGTATCAAGTTACCAAATTTTTTTGGCAAGATGGATAGAAAGTACCATCGATAGCTCATGGATGGTCATTGTATACACCGTTCCTATCTTCACGGCATATGGCATTGTATATCAGGCGGGACTATATTTTTATATCAATATCATGCTTATCCTTTTATCCCTTTCAATGATTGCTTCGGGCATCAGCGCTGCCTTGATTTTGCCAGCTGTTGTTTTCATACCGGCAAACCGCATGAAAAGCATATTTGTATTTATCGGCCTTTGTTTTTTTCTCCTTCTCTATCTCGCCTTCCGGTTTTTGCGACCCGAACGATTGGTAGATCCCGAGGTTTTTGCCAATGCACTCATTTACCTGAAGGCGTTAAAAACGCCATCACCTCCATATCTTCCCAGCACATGGGCATTTGACAGCTTAAAGGCTGCACTTATGGGGCAGATTGCACAAGGATGGTTCCATGCGATGCTATTATGGAGCTGTGCCGGTTTTATTCTATTTCTCCTTATCATTCTTGCTGATAGGGTCTATTTTAGCGGGCTTTCAAAGACGCAAACAGCGGCGGTTCGGTTGTTTAAATATAACGTGTCCGGCAAGCGGCGGTTCGATTTTTTGCCGCGCCCGGTGATCGCTTTTGTTAAAAAGGAAATCAAGATCTTTTTTCGGGATCAAACCCAATGGACTCAGATCTTTCTTATCGGAGCCCTGGTTGTCATATACATATACAATTTCAGAGCACTTCCGCTGGAAAAATCTCCAATACAAACCCTTTATTTGCAAAACCTCCTCTCATTTTTGAATATGGGTCTCGCCGGTTTTGTTCTAATTGCTGTAACAGCCCGTTTTGCTTTTCCTGCGGTAAGTACTGAACAAGAGGCGATCTGGATCGTTAAGTCTGTCCCGATATCATTAAAAACCTATCTTTGGATCAAGTTCTTTATATATTTTTTGCCGCTATTGGGTTTAACTGAGCTGTTAATCGTAGCAACCAATATAATGCTCAAGGTAACGCCATTTATGATGGGGCTTTCAACGCTAAATATATTTATTATGGTTCCGGGAATTGTGTCCATGGGGATCGGTTTTGGTGCAGCGTATCCGAATTTTAAATCTGAGAACCCCGCGCAAACAGTTACTAGTCTGGGGGGGCTTCTCTTTATGATGATATGCGCCGGTTATGTTGGCATTATGATCATATTAGAAGCAGGGCCTGTATATAATATTTTTATGGCAGGAATTACGAAAAGGGCTTTGTCAAGCTTCGAATGGATATGGATCATCGGATCATTTACCTTGGTTTTTATGCTTAGTATCCTCGTTATTATTCTTCCCATGAGATTCGGTGAAAGAAAATTGTCAAAGATATTTATCTGATCTTTCACAATATCGTGGAAACTGAGCCGCAACTTTGCAACATTCGCCTCTTGCAAAATTGAGGTGTCATGGCTTTATATTGTCAAAGGCGATTTTTGTCTTATAGTATGATGCTTATATCGATTCCGTTTTATATATTTTTGGAAATCACTATTTTCCTATATTTGAGTTCATCCCGTGCTGCAAGCAGAAGGGAATTCAAATTTTAACACAGGTGAAACAATGGCCGAGACAGATAAAGATGATTTAGTAAGTTTACTTGAAGAAAGTGAAAATGATGCAGACATTCCGGACACGCTGCCTTTGATGCCCGTGCGCGATATTGTTATTTTTAATGAGATGCTTCTTCCTCTCTTTGTTGGTCGTGACAAGTCGATTCGTGCGGTTGAACATGCTATGTCAAATGACGGATTGCTTCTTCTGGCAACGCAAAAAGATCCAAGCGTTGAAGATCCTGAACCTGAAGAGATTTTTACAGTTGGCACTGTTGGCCGAATCCTTCGAATGTTGAAATTACCGGATGGCCGTGTAAAGACCCTGGTTCAGGGAATTGCAAAAGCAAAGGTTGTTAAATACATTAAAAAAAGATCTTTATATCAAGTAAAAATTGAAATTATCAAAGAAGATGATTTAACAGAAATTGGCTTGGAAAGCCAAGCCTTAATGCGTAATGTCAGAGAACATGCTGAAAAAATATTAGCTTTGCGGGGTGAGTTGACAGGGGATATCAGCACGATCTTGGAAAGCATAAACGACCCAGGAAAACTTGCTGATATTGTCGCATCTAACCTTAAATTGAAAATTAAGGAGGCCCAAGATATCCTTGAACAGATCGACCCCGTTAACCGGCTTAAAAAAGTCAACGATTTGCTCTCTCGTGAGGTGGAGCTCTCTTCCATGCAAGCCAAAATACTGTCGGATGTTAGAGATGAAATCTCCAAAACCCAACGAGACTATTTTTTGCGAGAACAGGTGAGGATGATCCATCGGGAACTAGGGGAGAGCGATGATAAAACACAAGAGATCGAAGACTATAAAAGCAAGATAAAAAAAGCCAGGATGCCGAAAGGGGCTGATAAGGAAGCGACAAAACAATTAAAACGTTTAGATCAAATGCATCCTGATTCATCCGAAGCGTCAATAGTCCGGACGTATCTTGATTGGCTGGTCGAAATGCCTTGGAACAAGGCGACCAGGGATGTCATCGATATCAAGCAGTCCAAAGATGTTCTAAACACGGATCATTTTGGCCTGATCAAAGTAAAGGATCGAATACTCGAATATTTGAGCGTTCGAAGAATAAATCCCAAAATGAAGGGCCCCATTCTTTGTTTTGTGGGTCCGCCGGGCGTTGGAAAAACATCCTTGGGCCAATCCATTGCACGAGCTATGAAGCGTAAGTTCATCCGAATCTCTTTGGGTGGCATACGTGATGAAGCAGAGATAAGGGGCCATCGTCGCACTTACATCGGTGCGCTTCCAGGACGCATATTGCAGGGCATAAAGCAGTGTGGCACGAATAATCCTGTTTTTATGATGGATGAGATAGACAAGCTCGGATCCGACTTTAGAGGTGATCCTTCCTCAGCACTTTTGGAAGCACTTGATCCTGAGCAGAATTCGTCGTTTAGTGACCACTACCTTAACATACCCTTTGACCTTTCCAAAGTTATGTTTATTCTTACAGCCAACCTGACCGACACCATCCCTTCGGCACTTCTCGATCGGATGGAGGTGATTACACTGTCTGGATATACAGAAGATGAAAAAAGAATCATCGCCCAGAAACACCTTATCCCTCGTCAAGTTAAAGAAAACGGTCTGAACGCGCAAAAGCTTTCCATTAGCAACGGAGCATTAATACAGATGATAAGAGAATATACATCGGAAGCAGGATTGAGAGGTTTAGAACGTGAAATTGGATCCCTTTGCAGAAAAGTGGCAAGAAGAATTGCCGAGGGAGAAACAGGACCATTTAGGATTGCAAAAAACCATCTGCCAAAGTATTTGGGTGTTCCTCAATATATCTCTGAAGTGGATCAGGAGAAAAGCCAGGTGGGATTATCCACCGGCCTTGCATGGACACATGTTGGCGGTGAGGTGTTACATATCGAGGCATCATTTATTGGCGGCAAAGGAGAACTCATTGTCACTGGCCAACTAGGAGATGTCATGCAAGAATCAGCCCGGGCGGCGCTTAGCTTTGCTAAAGCCAACCTTGAATCGTTCGGTGTTAAGGAAGATGCTTTTGAAAGCAAGGATGTGCATATCCACGTTCCAGCCGGTGCCATACCTAAAGATGGCCCATCTGCAGGAATTGCAATGGCAACTTCTCTCATTTCCGTCATGATCAATCAACCCGTAAATAAAGAAATCGCTATGACCGGTGAAATTACGCTCAGGGGAAGAATCCTTCCTGTGGGTGGCTTAAGAGAAAAGGCGTTGGGGGCTTTAAGGGCAGGTATTCGCACCATCATCATTCCTGAAAAAAATAAGAAAGATTTATCCGAAATTCCGAAGAACGTGAAACGCAAAATTAATTTTGTCCCTGTAAATAACATGGTTGACGTCATCTCGCTTGTTTTTAATGGAAAACCCGGTAAGCTATCAAAATAATCGGGTTGATGTAACTTTTCAGAAACTATAGACAAGAGGGCTTTATGAAAAGTTACGTATTTTTTCAATTTATGGGTGGACAGACGATATGAAGATACTTGCTGTTGATACCGCCACGATAAGCTGTAGCGTGGCTGTTATTGATAAAGAAACACTGCTTGCCGAATCGACGATGGTAAGGCAGCAAACACATTCAAAACATTTAATGGGGATGATTGATTACATTGTTGGATTGTCAGGCCTTGCGATCTCAGAACTGGACGGTTTTGCGGTAACCAGTGGCCCTGGAACCTTCACCGGGCTTCGTATTGGTATGAGCGCTATAAAGGGGCTAGCAATGGCAACCGGCAAGCCTGTTGTAGGCGTTTCAAGTCTGGATGCTCTTGCCATGCAAGCGGCGCCATCTCCATATCTGATATGCCCACTCATTGATGCCCGTAGAGAAGAGGTCTATTTTTCTACATACAAGTTTGAAGGCGGGTATTTAAAAAGACAAATGAATGAGTCTGTAATGCCGCCTGAAGACGTCGTTAAATATCTCGATGAACCCTGTGTCTTTTTAGGGAGTGGCGCTTTGCTTTACCAAAAGATGTTGAAACAAATGATGAATAAAACAGCATGTTTTATTCCGCCTTTTAAAGGAACAATTAAAGCTTCAACTGTAGCATATTTAAGTATGTACGATTTTGAAAGTGACGATACAGACGATATTAAGACTCTCGTGCCGTACTATATCAGAAAACCTGATGCTGAAATGGCATGAAGCAGCATAAAGACTTTTGAAAACCACCCTCTTTTACTCAATCTAGGTGCCATGCTCGATTTAAAACACGAAACATACAATATATTCAAGCATTTAGAAATTTCCCCTGTTTGACCATTGGTAAATTTGAACATTTTCCAACGGTATAGAGCAATAGCGCTTTACAGGCACATTACTATAGGATTGACAAAAGAATATGGTACTTATATAATAAAAAATTTAGGTTTAGAAATTCACCCGGTGGTTGGCAATGAACATTGTGTTGCAAACCACTTAAAATTTTTTACATGTCTGCAATACAATGAATGATTTTAACTGGGCAGATTCGCCGAGCCAAAACGCTTTTCCGGTGGCAAGAGCTGGCTACCCATTCATATTAATTTCTGCATTTGCAACCGCCATATTTGCACTTTTGGGGCTGACTCTATTCGCATTGACAGGTCTTGCTGTGACTTCTTTCATCTGCTATTTTTTCAGAGATCCGGATCGGGTTGTTCCCAATAACACCGGTGCGGTGGTTTCACCAGCCGATGGAAAAATTATTTGGGTGGGATCTGTGGATACCGGCCCGTGTTTTCAAGAGGCCAGCACAAAAATCAGTATTTTCATGTCGGTTTTTAATGTCCATGTGAATCGTATCCCGCATGAAGGTCAGGTGAAGCGTATCCAATATCATCCCGGCAAATTTTTTTCAGCCAACCTGGACAAAGCTTCCAAGCACAACGAACATAACGCGGTGTTTATAGAAACCAAGGAAGGAAAGCATATTTGCGTGGTGCAAATTGCCGGTTTGATCGCCAGGCGCATCATTAACAAGCTGCAGGAGGGTGATACTGTTATCCGTGGCCAACGTTATGGTTTAATCTGTTTTGGGTCCCGTCTTGATGTCTATCTTCCGCCGAACACCCAGTTGAATGTAAACGTCGGAGATAGCGTAAAAGCAGGGACATCCGTTTTGGGAGACTTAACATGAAAAAGACAAATAGACAGAAAAAAGAAAGATCCCGTCGTGGTATTTACATTCTTCCTAATATATTTACGTCATTCAACCTTTTTTGCGGTTTTTATGCCATTATTGCTGCCATCGATGACAAATTTGTTGCCGCCGCCGTGGCGATTATTATTGGGGTCATGTTTGATATTTTGGATGGTAAAATTGCACGAGCGACCAGCACGACCAGTAAATTTGGGATAGAATACGACTCCTTGGCAGATTTGATATCTTTTGGTCTTGCGCCTGGTTTAATGATATATCTGTGGGCCCTCAGACCGTTAGGAAGAATTGGCTGGCTGGCTGCATTTCTATTTATGACCTGTGGTGCTTTGCGTTTGGCCCGTTTTAATTCACAGGTCGGCACCATTAGCAGTGATCACTTTGTTGGCTTACCCATTCCGGCCGGAGCTGGAATGTCGGCAACAACGGTTCTGTTCTTTAGCAAGTTTGGCTTAACAGGAAAAATACACCCCATATTTATTCTTGTCTTGCTTTATGCACTTTCATTTTTAATGGTTAGCACCATTAAATATAACAGCTTCAAAAAGCCGGAGCTGTTTCGAAAGATGAATTTTAATGTTCTCGTAGCGATCATTTTAATTTTGATTTTTATCGCCGCGCAACCCTCTGTCGCCTTATTTCTTTTGGGGATCGCTTATGTTATTTCAGGTCCATTCATCACCTTTCGGCATTATAAAGATACCAAGCGAATGAAGTCCGAAATGGATGTACACAAGTCGAGGACTGCTTTATAGCAAAAAAAAAGTCAGGGATGTTGGTGCCGGAAAAATGGGATACACCACCCAGGAGATCGGTGACCTTGTGGCTGAATACATAAAAGAACGCTAAAGCAAGTCCTTTGAAAAAAGCACAGTTTTGTTCTGGACCAGGGAAGGCGAAAATTTTAACCACCGCCAAACATTGGGTATTTCGAGGATTAAAATTTGAGCCTAACGCCGGGTTCGAACAAGAGCAGGCGTTTTTAAAAGGTCTCAAAGTGTGAGGAGATGTTCTTATGTCTAAAAAGAGGTTTAACGTTATCGTAGCAGGGGCAACAGGTGCAGTTGGGAATCAGATGATAACTTGCCTGGTAGAGAGGAATTTTCCGGTTAAATCGATAAGGTTTTTAGCCTCCGGTCGTTCTGCGGGCAAAAAACTTGGGTATAAAGGGGATGAGGTTGTTGTTGAAGAATTAACAGAACACTCTTTTAAAGGCGCGGATATTGCTATTTTTTCAGCTGGCGGCAGCACCAGTCAAACTTTCGCTCCTTTTGCGGCAAAAGACGGATGTGTTGTTGTTGACAACTCAAGTGGATGGCGAATGGATCCTGAAGTGCCATTGGTTGTTCCTGAAGTAAACCCCCATGCTATTGCACAGTATACAAACAAGGGAATCATTGCGAACCCGAATTGTTCGACCATTCAGATGGTTGTTCCGCTATACCCGCTGCATAAAAAATATGGCATAAAAAGAATTGTTGTTTCCACCTATCAGGCCGTTTCAGGAACCGGTAAAGAAGCTGTTGATGAACTTGATAACCAGACGCGGGCGATTCTCAATTTTAAAGATTTTGAAAAGAAGGTGTATCCGCACACGATCGCGTTCAACTGTCTGCCGCACATCGATGCGTTTATGGAAAACGGTTATACCAAAGAAGAGATGAAGATGGTCAATGAGACCAGAAAGATCATGGAGGATGACACCATTGGAGTTACCGCAACGACCGTGCGTGTGCCGGTTTTTTATGGTCACTCAGAATCGATCAATATCGAAACAAAATCAAATATATCAGCGGCAGAAGTTAAATCTATACTTGAAAAAGCACCAGGCGTTAAAGTTGTTGATGATCCGCAAAACAATATCTATCCTATGGCTCTTGAAGCTGCCGGGCACGATGGGGTATTTGTGGGCCGAATAAGAAATGATGAATCGATATCAAATGGCATCAATATGTGGATCGTTGCGGACAACATCAGAAAGGGCGCAGCGACCAACGCGGTTCAAATCGCTGAAATTTTAACAAGAGAATATTTATAAAGGGGGAGTATATATTTGGATCGAGTGCCGATTACAAAAGAAGGGTATGAGGCCTTAAAAAACGATCTTGAGTATCTTAAGAAAGTTGAACGCCCCAAGAATTTAAAGGCAATTGAAGAGGCCCTCAGCCATGGAGATTTATCTGAAAACGCAGAGTTTGAAGCTGCCAAGGACCGTCAGGCATTTGTAGATGCCAAGTTAAACGAGCTGGAGTATAAACTGTCGCGTGCTGAAATCATTGACGCGGAGACATTACCCAAAGATCGGGTTGTATTTGCCAGTTTTGTTGTACTCGAAAACATTGAAACAGGAGAGCATGTGGAATATCAGCTTGTGGGTCCGGATGAATCGGACATTGAAAACGGACGCATCTCTGTGTCTTCGCCTCTTGGAAAAGCAATGATAGGGAAAAAGCCCGGGGATGAAATTACATTTCAGGTCCCGGGAGGAACAAGATCTTTTGAGCTTATAGACATTTTATAAAAACTTAATATTTTGATATAATGGAGATTTTTTATGGCGCGTATTACAATTGAAGATTGTTTGAAACGGGTACCCAACCGGTTTCTGCTGGTCAATATGGTCGCAAAACGTGTAAGGCAGATTCGGGAGGGATCAGAGTATCTGGTCAGCTCTCCGAAAAATGAAGATATCGTCGTTTCCTTGCGAGAAATCGCGGCAGGCAAGATCGCCATCAAACAGGACAATGAAGCGGAATAGGAGGTGATGCATATCGTTGCCAAAGCGTAGTTACACATACAAGGCTTTGAACAGGGAGGTGGGCAAAGCTTTGCATCGATATAACATGATATCGGATGGGGATCGAATTTTAGTTGGGTTATCAGGCGGCAAGGACAGCCTAACCCTCTTGTGGATTTTAAATGAACGGCATTCTCGTATTCCCATAAATTATGAACTATTTCCCGTATATATCGATCATGGATTCGAGGACTCATTCAGTACGCCGCTTGCCAAATATTGTCTTGGCACTGGATTTGAACTCAGGGTAGAATTCACCGACTTTGGCATTTTGGCGCACAGCCGACACAATCGAGAAAACCCGTGTTTCTTATGTTCTCGACTGAGGAGAAAACGTCTTTTTGAAATCGCTGATGAAATCGGATGTAACAAACTTGCTCTCGGGCATAACAAAGATGATATTATCGAAACGCTGTTTATGAATATGTGTTATGCCGGTGAAATAAGTACGATGGTTCCTTCTCAATCGTTTTTCCAGAAAAGGTATACCTTGATCAGACCGCTCGCATTTGTAGATGAAGAGATCATCAGGCGTTTTGCTCGAGAAAATAAGTTTCCTAATTTTGTCAATCCATGCCCTACGGCAAAAATATCTAAACGGCAGGAAGTGAAGACGCTTTTGAAACAGCTTTTCAGAAGTAATAGAAAAATTAAAGGAAACATTTTTAGATCCATGAGCCATGTGAAAGCAGAGTACTTGTTAAAATGAAAGATATTCAAAATGAGCGAGATTATCGCAACATACCTATAGACAAGGTCGGTATAAAAAATCTTCAATATCCCATCATCGTTCTGGACCGACAGAATAAATTTCAACATACGGTGGCAAACATTAACATGTATGTCGATTTACCGCACGAATACAAGGGAACCCATATGAGTCGTTTTGTCGAAATGCTTCATTTGTTTCGTCCGGAAGTTTCCTTGAAGAACATTTCGGTTATTCTCGGTGAAATGAAAAAGCACCTAGATGCGGCTTCCGCGCAGATTGAAGTGACGTTTCCTTATTTTATTGAAAAAACATCCCCGGTCAGCCATTCGCCTGGCCTGATGGATTATTCATGCAGCTTTATCGGCTCGAGCGATCCACATGATAAAATAGATCTTGTGTCCATCGTCGTTGTCCCCATCTCTTCCGTGTGCCCATGTTCGAAAGAAATCAGCCAAGGCGGGGCCCACAACCAGCGAGGACAAGTTCGTCTGAGTACACGGTTTCATAAATTTATCTGGATCGAAGATATGATTGAACTGGTCGAGGGCTGTGCTTCGTGCGAAGTATACTCGGTTCTAAAGCGCGTCGATGAAAAACATGTGACCGAAAAAGGCTTTTCGAATCCTAAATTTGTTGAGGATATTGTGCGAGATGTCGCCGAAAAATTGAAAAAAGATAATAACATCACTTGGTTTTCCGTTAGTGCAGAAAATTTTGAATCCATCCACAATCATAGTGCGTATGCCTCTATTACAAGTGCCCAGTAGTCGAGACCTTTGAAAAACGATTCCTTTTGTCCAATCTCTTCGTCAGATTCAGATTTTAATCCTCGATATACTCAATGTATGTCTGCGGTTAAAATCTTCATCTTCCTTGACCTTGAACAAAATTAACCATTTTTCAAAGGTCTCAAATTTTAACCAAATGAATCTCGGTTTTGTTGACATCTCATTAAGGTGCCAGCTACTCTATTGTTCTTAGAATAATATCCATAATTGGCTCCAGCGGCTTTCCAGGCGTATTTACCAGTATAACAAAACTGTACAGTTCCCCTTTGGCATCTTCTATATAACCGGCTCTTGTGTGTACACCGTGAAGCGTTCCCGTTTTATATAGCTGCTTGCCGGTCCTCGGCATGAGAGAATGATACGGCAAAAATGCTCTGAGAATTTTATGAAGGGTTTTTGCAGACATCCGGTTTTTTCTCGATATCCCTGAGCCCTCTGACATCTTGAATTGATCAATTTTAAGGGCGTCGTATGCATAAGATCGTGCGGCAAGAATCCCTTTCTCTAGGGTGCCGGGGGGACCGTACTGCTCTGCTCCCGCAACGATGAGTAACTGGTTGGCAATGAAGTTGTTCGAATGCTCGAGCAATTTGGCAACAACCTGTTCAAGTTTATACTTGGAGTGGTATCGAAGGACCAATCGATCGCTTTTGTTTTGAACCGTACCTGTTTTAATCTCTCCGCTGAACTCGGCGTATTTTCTTTTCATAAAATATGAAAAAAGATGGCCCGTATATATGGTAATTTCATTGTTGTTCGAAGAGAGTATAATTCTACCCTCATGCATGGATGATGCATGAATTCTTGGAAGGACGAAAGGTAAAAGCGGCGTCTGGGGCTCAGCGCTGACATAGGTATCATTCTTGTTCCGTTTAAAGGCCACCGAATTGAAATTAACACACAATGCGCCGTTGGGTGCATCATATGGATTATAAGACGATGTTATCCCGGGGATGATAACAGGAGACTTAAAATAGGAATCATCCAGAATGAGATCGTTGATGGTTTTAAAATCAATGTCGGTTCGCATGCTCAATTCATCGACCACTTCAAGCAATATTTCTGATATTAACAAAGGATCGCCGAAGCCTTTAATTTTCAGATTAGCATCGCGATCCATGTAAAATTCTGTTTTAAATTTATATTCCGGGCCTAAATAATGTAAAGCCACGAGAGATGTAAAGATTTTCAACGTTGATGCAGGAACGAGAGGGATGCCTTCATTTTTTGCAAAGATAATACGCCCCTTGGGGTCTGAAAGCAAAACAGCGTCTTGCCGGCCAATGCGAGTTGATAAATGGGCAAGTTCTTTGGCGAAAAGATGAGCGGTGTTTCCTGTGCAAAAAAAGGGAAATAAAATTATAAATAAATATATGTATATATTGGATATTCTGTCATTCAATGGGTTATTGGCTTTCCAGGATGAGCGTAACCGGTCCATAGTTGGTTAAGGATACATCCATGAGCGCACGGAATCGACCGGTTTTTACCAAAACACCTTTTTCCCTGACCTTTACGACGAATTGTTCGTACAATTTGCTGGCTGTGTTTGGTTCGGCGGCGTTCACAAACGAAGGCCGTCGACCTTTTTTACAGTCTCCAAGAAGGGTAAACTGAGAGACAACCAACATTTCACCACCAATGTCTAGCAGAGATCGATTCATTTTGCTATTATCATCTTCAAATATCCTTAAGTTGACAATTTTTTCCGCTAAGTATTCGGCATCGTGGGGTTTATCTGTCTTTGCAACCCCCAAAAATACCAACAGTCCATTGCCGATGTTTCCAATGACTTCATCATCAACAACCACAGAACTTGACTTTACTCTTTGGATGACTGCTCGCATAAGTCAGCTAACCCTCAGCTTCAATGGTATGTCATTTCATCAATTTAAGAAACAAGCACAATTCTTAGATCCATGACGTTGGTCTTTGTCGGACCGATGATAAATAGATCGTCGAGTTTTTCAAAAAAATGATATGAATCGTTGTTTGAAAGAAAGCGATAAAGGTCCAAACCCATCGCTTCAGCCCGCCTCAGCGTTAATGAATCAGCGAATGCTCCGGCTGCATCTGTTGGGCCGTCAGTACCGTCGGTACCTCCGCTTAAAATGACAATATTTTCAACGTCCATGATATCGAGGGCTGTAGCCAGAGCAAATTCTTGATTCCGTCCGCCAAGCCCTTTCCCGGTTATCGTCACGGTTGTTTCTCCTCCTGACAGGATACAAGCGGGAGGAGGGAGGGGATGACCTGTTTTTACGACCTCTTTGGCGATGGCACTGTGGACACGGGCAACATGTTGTGTTTCTCCTTCAATCATCGACGATAAGACTAGGACGTTATAGCCTAAATTTTCAGCTTTTTGCTTGGCAGCCATGATGGACTCGATGTTGTTCCCAATAATCAGATTTCGCGTGTTGTCAAAAGCAGGGTCTTGGGCTTTTGGCGTTTCAGGAATTTTTCCTAAAATGCCGGATTCGATATGACCCCGAATCGTTTTGGGGATTTTTTTTGTGATTGAGTATTTGTGTAGAATCTCCATGCAATGGGAAAATGTGCTAGGGTCTGGAACCGTTGGGCCCGATGCGATAACATCGAGATCATCTCCTACCACATCTGAAATGATGAGGGAAACCAACGTGGCAGGATATGCTGCACGAGCCAGTCTACCGCCTTTTATCATGGAAATATGCTTCCTTACCGTATTTATTTCATGTATGGTGGCACCGCATGCAAGGAGCACTTTGACAGTCTGCTGCTTATCTTTAAGGGTAAGGCCCTGATACGGCAGGGGAAGTAGAGCCGAGCCCCCTCCTGAAATCAAACATATTACCAAATCATGTTTTCCGGTTTCCATTAGAAGGTTCAAAATGGCATGTGCACCGCTTTGACCGTTTGCATCAGGTAAGGGATGGCCAGCTTCGATCATTGTAATCCGGTCAAGATCAACAATATGATCGTATTTTACAACAATGATTCCATTAAAGATCCTATGTTTCAGATGATCTTCCAAAGCTTTTGCCATGGGGGCTGCTGCCTTTCCGGCACCAACCACAAATAGACGATTATACTGGTCAATATCGTATACCCAATCTCCGATACAATAGTGTTTGCCGTCAAATTTGCAATATCGATTGATCGCTGCAGTAGGCTCAACAGCTGCCACGGCATCATAAAAAATATCGGCTGCATCTTTCCGCATGTTGGCAATACTTTTGGCTTTAAATTTCATACCTAAACGTTGCAAAGCATCTTCACTTTGTATAAATCAAAGAATTTTTTGAGGTATTCATATTTGTATAGAGCAAGGAATAATGGAATGGTGGAATATGGACCTTGAAAGAAAACTCCCATTTATTCATTCCTATGTCAAGAGAAGTTTGACCAAGGCCGCATTACGTCATCATGCAATTTTTCCAATGATGACCCATTCCGGCAATTTTTGCCCGTCTTGCTGTTTTTTCGGATGGATGAATCGAATCAGGCTTTTTTGCATAATTAACCAATGATGATAGCAAGGCAAGGATATATTATTATGCCTGCTTGACAAGGCGTTTTGAAAAAAGTAGTCTGAAATTAGCGACTATCTCGTCTGACTATTGTCACCAAAAGTCTGCTTGCAAGAGTCGCAGAAAATCGCTACTCGATTTAATTTTTTAGTAAGCTCTAAAAAACTTCGGTCAAAAAGCCTGATATCCGCGCATATGGCATAAAACCAGACTTTTTGAGCAGTTATATTCTTTAAGAAAATAAAAAAATAGGTCTTGGAGGAAGAGATGGAAAACGGTTCCTCTACGTTATTAAAAGGCAAATTCCTTACGGCGATGCCCTTGTTGCTGGACCAAAATTTTTACCAGACTGTCACGTGTATTTGCGAATACTCCTCTGCGGGTGCTGTGGGAATTGTTATCAATCGGGTTCATCCGTCACTGTCGGGAAAGGACATTTTTAATGAACTTAACATGGAACATACGCCTGCTGCAGAATCTATCCCTATCCATATAGGTGGACCTGTTCATATCCACGAAATTTTTGTGCTGCATGGCCCTCCTTTTGATTGGGAGGGGTGCTTTTTGGTTACATCCTCTCTTGCCATGAGTAATACCAGAGATATTTTAGAAGCGGTAGCCATGGGAGTGGGACCAAAATCCTACTTGATTGCAACCGGCTGTGCCGGCTGGGGTCCAGGCCAATTGGAATCAGAAATCAAGCAAAATGCATGGTTAACATCGCCTGTCTTTGAAGAGGTTATGTTTAACATGCCAATAGAGACACGCTGGGCAGAGGTTATGAAAAAGATGGGGATAGACCCAGCATTACTATTAGATACTGCCGGGCACGCTTAAGGATTGATTTTTGGTTTGAATGG
Source organism: Desulfobacterales bacterium (assembly GCA_020345745.1). GTDB lineage: Bacteria > Desulfobacterota > Desulfobacteria > Desulfobacterales > UBA11574. Next base: position 594,300 of record CP070768.1, on the reverse strand, counting down.
CATCGACCGTCACAAATTTAACAATAACCTACCAATTTTATTCTTGATACCTTTCATAATATCATGGAGACCTTTACAAACATCCCCTGATTGATGCAGACCATTTACCCACATCAATAAAAATGAAAGGGCTTATTTAGCTTTTGCTTTCGGTTTTGCTTTTGGCTTGGGTTTTGGTTTGGGTTTCGGTTTTGCTTTTGGCTTGGTTTTTGGTTTGGGTTTCGGTTTTGCTATTGGCTTGGTTTTTGGTTTGGGTTTCGGTTTTGCTTTTGGCTTGGTTTTTGGTTTTGCTTT
>CP070768.1:589488-593906 GCA_020345745.1 Desulfobacterales bacterium | reverse complement strand
GTTTATGAAAAAGCACAAGCTGACCTTTCCGGCCTTAATCGATTCTGCAGGGACTATTAGAACATTATATAGAACCACTGGAATTCCGGAGAGCTTTATCATCGACAAGAATGGCATCCTTATTGAAAGAATTATCGGACCAAGAGACTGGACCCGGCCTGCGATCCTGAATTTTATAACCCATCTGATGCAAAGGTCATAAATCGGAAAGCGCCCAACCTATCTGAAGGAGAAAACATCGGGAGTTATTAAAAAATTAAGGTATTTTTCATGAAATGTTCGGACCAGTCGTTGGTATTTGAAATGGCCTGCCCCGAAAGTTCATCAGAACCTTAAATTTTTTGGTGATATCGGTTTTCGATATAATGACAAAGGATTTAGACAATGAAACATAAATATTATTTATTGCTATTTCTTCTTGCAATGATACTCCCAATTGCCGGTCATACCCAAGACAAGGTGACGGCTATTGACGCGCTTGTCGTTGATCTCTGGCCTGATTATGATCGAACCTCTGTCCTGGTACTGTTGACTGGAACGCTGCCAGCTGACGCGAAGTTGCCTACAACTGTTACTCTTCCACTTCCGGAAACAGCCCAGTTGAATGCAGTTGCTCGCATTGATAGCAGTGACGGCATCATGAAAGATGATATCTTTTCCAGTCCTGTCCCTGGAGGGCTCAGATTCATTACCCCGGATGTTCGTTTTAGGGTAGAGTACTATCTACCTTATGAAGCCAATAACAACCGGCGAACCTTTAACTTTACCTGGTTAGCTGGTCTATCTGTTAATAGTTTTCAAGTAAAAGTACAGCGACCAATATCTGCAAGTTTTCTTGCCACAAAGCCTGCGAGCATGAATATATTAAAGGGTCAAGATGGATTTACCTATTATGCTTTCCCTGTACAAGCTGTTCCGGCTGGGCAGTCTTTTTCAGTCGACGTAGATTATACAATGAGCATGGCTCAGTTATCAGCCGCAAGTTTGGCAACGCCCAGTACAGACCTGCAAAAACCTGGATTACCCTCAACGTCAAAAACCAGTGCAGGTATTAACTGGACCATTGTAGTAGTTGTTGCCGGTGGTGTAATTATAGTAATTATCTTTGTTTGGCAGATTGCCATCCGTCGAGGGACGTCCGACCGATCCGTAATCCAAGATGCCAAGGCCCAAAAACAATCTAAGACAGACTTCTGCAGTAATTGCGACAACCCGATAGATATAGATGATAGGTTTTGCCGCAACTGTGGGGAAGTTTTGCGTTGATTGAGGTTGTTAGTAGAAAGCAATCTGTTATTTTCATTCCTTAATTAGAAAAATGGGTAAAGATCCGTATAAAAAAATAGCAAAGAAATATGATCGGTATGTTGAGCCTTCCATGGCTGGTCTAAGGCAGATAGGTATAAAAATGTACACCCCGAAGGATGGGATGCATGTACTGGATGTGGGGTGTGGGACTGGCACCAACTTAATGCTTTATCATGAAGCTGGCTGCAACGTATTTGGAATAGATCTATCTCCTGCCATGGTAGGGGTAGCTCAGATGAAATTGGGGGATCGTGCAGAAATTAGCATAGGTGATGCATCAAAAATGTCATATCCAGATGATTCATTTGATTTGGTTACAGCTATTTTCACCTTACACGAGATGCAGAGTCAAATTCGCTCGACTGTAATTAATGAAATGGTACGCGTAGTGAAACATGGTGGTCGGATTTTACTCATCGACTACCACCGTGGACCGATTCGCTTCCCAAAGGGGTGGATGTATAAGGCCTTTATTCTTTTCTTCGAAATCATGGCTGGCCGTGAGCATTTTAGGAACTATCGTGATTTCTTATTAAGAAATTGTTTGCCGAATCTCATATCCACAAAAAAACTTAAGGTATTGAACGAAAAGATTGTTAGCGGAGGGAATATAGCTTTATTTTTATTAACATCAGTGTGAACATAATTCATCAAGGAAAATTAAGGCCAAAAAATCTATATCTTGCGGTCATGACTTTTGCTCTAAAAGTTACGACCTATCCCTTACATCAATATATTAAAAAAGCTAATTAAAACTATTGATAACAAAGAAAAAACGCTCTACTATATCATCATACGAAAGTTTACGATTTAGGTTTTAAAACAAAATTCTTTTACAGTTAACCAACCTATTAACAATTTCAAAATTGAAACCCGCGTCCAGAATAAAAAAGCCTCGATTATCGGTGCTTGAGTCCATGTTGTAACCCACCGCTGATCCACCGAGGCATGTAATTTTATGAAATTTATGACTTTGTAACTATTTGGGTTTAAACTAAAATTTGTGGAAGGCTTGGTGAGAAAGCATCGTTTATGGGGTTGATTTTTATTAGAAAAAAGATGGTGGAGGCGGCGGGAGTCGAACCTGTGTTCCTCCACGAATATCAATGGTTTGAAACGGTCTAATCAACATTCTATCAACATAAGGTAAGAAGAAAAAGGCGAATTAATAACAGGTCAAGATCCGCAATCGGCCCTTTTGTTAATCCGGGGAAAGCCAGTAGGGAAACTGGCCTTTCGGCGGCCAACCTATCCCCGGAAAGTTGCTACCATTTTGCTACTATAATACCCAAATACAGGGTGAAAAATGGTATAACACAAAGCAATGAATATTCTAATAACACATTGATAATATAAAGACAAAAACAACATAAGAGGATTGGATAAAAAACTATAAAAAGTACATCACACGGTATATTAAAATCGGCGATTAGTGGTGATTAGGGCGGATTTTACATATGTTGGTTTTTAGAGGCCTAAGTGTTTGAAATTAAGTGGGCTGGGAAATGATGCAATCTTTGATTTTTACCGATTTTCTTAGAATAGCTCGTAAGTTGACATAATGCGTCTTATCGGTTGTTTTGGCGGAAATGTCGATACAGGTAAGAAATTACTATTTTTTGAAGCCTACAAATTTTTCAGATTTCAATTACGGATCTGAAATTTGCTTTCTGTGCAGATATCATTATACGACACAGAATATCTCTATGATACAAACCCGGTGATCAATAGCATGTAATAGCTACTAAAAGCCCAAAGCACAAGATAGGGAAATAAAAAAGGAAAAGTGTGGAAGCAAATCGATTGCCCGCATTTTTAATTTGGTCCGACCTGCGAGGAGTCCGGGTTAAGTTGTATTTAGATCAATACTCACATTGGGACCGAGTAGGCATTCAACATAGTGTTGTTTTTTTATATCTTGATCGCCGAATACTGGATGCAGGTTTATATCTGGAGAGTATTCACCTGAGGGTACTTTTCGACCCAAAGCTTCAGCCATCGATCTTACATGGTGAGGACCGGCGCCACAGCAAATACCGATGTAATTAACCCCAATGTCCCGGACTTTTACAGTAAAATCTGCCATTTCAAACCGGGTTAACAAAAAAGGGTCCAGCGCTACCGGAAATGCGTTTTTGGAATTTTCTAATCTCAGATCAAAAAAACAAGGTTCTTTCGGCGTTGTTCGATAAGGAACCGGCAGAACGGCCATATGGCCTTGAACTTTATCCCGAACTCTGTGAACAATCGGCATGAGGGTTTCAGGTCCTCGGCCACAGTTAAAGCCGACAACGTCGGCTCCATTTACTTCCAGTATTCTACAGGATTCCTCCCAACTATAACCGTCACAGCTCTTCTCATGAACCGTTGTGAAGGTGATCACGGCCGGGAATCCAGCGTCCTTTATAACTTCTAACGCAATAGAGGCTTCACCCAAGTGGCTAAATGTTTCAGCGATAATGAAGTCCACGTTTCCACGAGAAGCCCATTCAACTTGTTCTTTGAAAATTGATTTAACAATTTTTCCTGATTCGGTCGGATCGTTATGATTAAATTCCCAAGTGTTGGATAAATTCCCGGCAACCAGTGCGTTACCTTTTTGAGCTACTTCTTGCGCCAATGATATGGACTTGAGATTTAGTTCTTCAAGCCTATCTTCTTTGTCGATAGCTTTTAACTTTGATCTATGAGCATAATATGTGCAAGCCACAATGACATCAGAACCTGCCATTAAAAATTCGTGGTGTAGTTCCTTGACTGCTCCTGGATACTCTAAAACAACTTCTGGCACAAAAGGTCCGGCTTTTAAATATCCCCTTCTTTCCAACTCAAAGATATAACCTTCAGCCACCAAGACAACATCATTTTCCAGTCGTTCTATTAGGGATTCTTTTTTATCGCTCATGGTCAGTCTTTCTTTTATAAGTCCTGTTAAACTTCTATAAGCTATCGAAACGTTATCAAATGTTCATCCCCGATGTCAAATTTGATAGTCACGAAAAAGTCTTTGAGGTTCCGTTGGATGTGATTTCTTGCCAGTATGCTGGAAATATTGAAAATGATTGATTTACAGATATCGTCAACTATGGAGATCAGGTCAGGCCAACCTC
>CP070768.1:576392-589388 GCA_020345745.1 Desulfobacterales bacterium | reverse complement strand
CAACTAAAAAGGGCATGGCATCAGGTTGATACATTTAGACGGGTATACGTTAGAGGAAAACTTTAAATAAATCAAGTAAAATCAAGATGCTTTCCAATTTATAGGTATTTTATAGGTATACAGAATACCTATAATATTAATAATAATTTAAAAATAAAACATTTTATTTGTTTTTGCAATTAAGCATTTAGGAATTTCTATAACGTGTTGAAAATATCGATTATCTTTGAGACCTTTGAAAAATGTTTCCCACTAAAGCGGGACTCAAGGTCAGGCAGGCGATCCCGCCATGGCGGGATTAACCACAGGCATACAAATTGCGTATTTCGCGGGTTAAAATTCGAGCCTAACACCAAGATTGAGTTAAGGGGGACGTTTCGCAAAGGTCTCAACATCTGTTTATGCTGGTCTTGGTTATAAATAGATCGACAATTGATCATCAAGACGGTTATAATTGTTTAAAGGGAAATTCATGTGGGTTGAGTTCCGGCTGATTTTTGGAATCCAAGGCGATATATAATGATTAAAAAAATTATATCAGGTGGTCAGGTTGGTGCTGATCAGGCGGCTTTAGATGTGGCAATAAAAATGGGAATATCGCACGGTGGTTATATTCAAAAAGGCCGCAAAACGCAAAGTGGCCTGCTTCCGGAAAAGTATAAATTAAAGGAAATGCCCACGGCAAGTTTTATAAAACGAATTGAACAAAATGTTATCAATTCTGACGGAACCCTCGTCATATCACACGGAGAATTGTCCGGGGGCGCTGGTTATTGTAAAAAAATGGCAGATAAGCATGGCCGACCCTGTATACATATCGATTTAAGTCAAACCCCGATTCTTATCGCTGCATCCAGTATACATACGTGGCTAAAGGCAAATAACATCGAGGTTCTCAATGTTACGGGCTCAAGAGCGAGTGAAGATCCTGAAATATACAAGGAAACCATGCTGATCGTCGAAAACACTCTCTTGTTGGGTTTGGGAAAGACTGAATCCGGTGAATACTCGATTGATTATGGAAATAAAAAAAAACTCGATAAACTTCAAAGTCTACCAAAAACGGTGACCGAAGCAATCGATCAAATCATTGCAGGCCTGTCGCTACAAGATAGAGTTAAGATTGCACACCTGAAAAAAAAAGATCTCAAACAGACCCATTTCTCTTTAGGCTTTTATATCAAGGATCAATGGTTACGGAAAGATGCCAAAGGCGAACTGTTTAAAGCATGCCGAAAAATCTCAGGTAAAGATCACCTAAATGAAAATGGTGCCGTTTTTGTCATCATTGAAAAGCTGTGGGAAAATTTGAGAAAAACGCATCGATTGAGGATCATCAAATAAGCCAGCAAATATACAACCACCATGTCAAACAATTCAAGAACAATCATGATAAGATGCCATCTAAAAAGCTAACCATCATTTCCGACATCCATGGCAATCTAGAGGCCTTTAAGGCTGTGCTTTCTGATGTTGACGATTTAGGCCTCGAAACCATTGTGTGCCTTGGGGACAATATTGGCTATGGACCTGATCCTGATGAGGTCTTGAAACTGCTGCGCTCACGGAACATTCCTTCGCTCATGGGTAATCATGAGTGGGGCCTGGTGGATGAAAGCAGTCTTTTCTGGTTCAATCCGCAAGCGCGGCGCTCCTTGTTGCAGAACCAACAGCTATTATCTGATGAATCTTTGGCCTATTTAGAAACGCTGCCGATTAACATGTTCATCAATGATTGTCTCTTGGTCCATGCTTGCCCGCCGGACAGCTTCAGGACGTACCTGTTCGAGCTTTCTCCGATCCAATTGACTGAAATTTTTAAAGAAATGGAATACGGTCTCTGTATGGTGGGGCATACCCACGACCTGGTTCTCATCTCTTACACAGACGGTCAAGTAAAGACAGAGCGCCTCGTAGAAGGGACCCAAATCCTTGACGAAAAAAGTAAACATATTATCAATGTAGGCAGCGTGGGGCAGCCGAGAGACGGCAACAATAATGCAAAATATATCATCTGGGACAGCGAAACCCGAACACTTGAGGTGCGTTTTGTGCCTTACGACATTAAGATAACTGTTGAGAAGATTATGGCACTGGGCCTCCCGAGGATCAATGCAGACAGGCTATGGTGAGTTGAGACGAGAGTGAAAACAATTAAAAAATACAGAATCATCGGATTGCTTGGAAAAGGAGGGATGGGAACGGTTTACAAGGCGGTTATACCCCATACGGAAAAAATTGTGGCCTTAAAAGTGTGTGAGCCACGAGATACTTTGGTGAGTATTTTGGGGATAGGGAAAATTCGACGTCAGTTTATAAAAGAGGCCGTCACCATGGCACGCCTAAAGCACCCGAACATCGCAGAAGTCTGGGACATGGACGAAGACAATGGCAAGCCATTTTTTGTTATGGAATATTATTGTAATAGTCTGGGCACCATGATCGGAGAGACATATGAAGATAGGCCTTCCAGACCCCTTTCCGTAGATGCCGCCATTCATTACGGCGGACAGGCCTTGGCAGGATTGGCCCGGCTGCATTACGCAGGAATCATTCATATGGATGTAAAGCCATATAATATGATGATTACGGACGAAGATACCATCAAACTTATTGATTTTGGGGTATCTAAGATAAGGGGGGAGCAGTTGGGAGGGCCGGCGTCTATCAAAATGGGAACACCGTATTACATGGCACCCGAGCAGGAAGATAATCCTGATTCGGCTGATGAGCGCTCCGACTTGTATTCGATCGGTGTTATGCTTTTTCGCATGCTAACCGGGCGTCTTCCTGATGGAAGAACGGATGCCAGCAGTATAAATCCGGATCTGGATGAGGCATGGGATCGATTTTTGAAAATCGCCTCTCACCCCGTTAGCGATTCCAGATTTGCAGAGGCAAACCAGATGCTAACGGCGTTGGATCGACTTGCAAAAGCCTGGGAAGAAAAGAAGGCAAAAACTTGTGCATTGATCGAAGAAGCATCTTTACCGGAAACATTGTCCAAGGTTGCCGATCATTCCCGGCTCCGTTCGACACCCGTGAAAGTTGGTTTGAAACAAGGAAAAGACCTTTTTAATACCGACGGCATGTGGCGTCCTAAACACGTTGTAACCCATGTTTTTAAGGATAAGGGTGATGGTACGGTTTTGGATGAGACCGCTGGGCTGTTATGGGAGAAGGGGGGAACACCCTATCCAATGACATGGTATGAGGCTCAAGAATATATGAACGAATTGAATAAAAAGCGGTTCGCAGGTTATTCTGACTGGCGGCTACCTACTGTAAATGAACTCATGTCTCTCTTTATTAAGCATACAGACCCCTATCGGTTTTGCTTTGAGCCTGTGTTTGACACCACCCAACAGAGAATTTGGAGCGCAGATAAAAAATCGTTCGTGGCAGCCTGGTATGCGGATGCAAAATTGGGCTTTGTGTGGTGGCAGGACTTCACTTGTTTCTTTTACGCCAGGGCTGTTCGGTCGCTGCAATGAGTCGAGTATAAAAACAATGCTGCCTAAAAACAGCATGAAAAATAAGGATAGGGATCATGATAAAAAAAATCATTTCCGGCGGACAAACCGAAGCAGATCAGGCGGCACTGGATGTTGCCATTGCACTGGGAATACCCTATGGGGGATGGACGCCGAAGGGTCGTATCAGAAACATTCGCTCCCGGGCGGACAAATATCACCTTCAGGAAATGCTCACCTACAATTATTCAGACTGTATAAAGCAGAACGTCATCGATGCTAACGGAACCCTTATTATATCATATGGCAGGCTGACGGGTGACTTGGACATTGCCAGGCGGATGACCCTTGGACACAGGCGTCAGATGCTTGGGATTGATCTAATGCAAAACCCCTCCTTTAAGGCAGCATCGCTTCTCAACGATTGGATTAAACTGTATCGGATCGAGATTCTTTTTGTAATTGGACCCGGGGCGACTGTCCACCCTGATGTGAGCAAGCACACCAAACTGATCGTTGAAGGTGCGCTTATGTTCGATTCAACGCATTCTAATGCAACGTCTCTTGCCGGTAATGAGACAACGCCTCAACGGCAGCCGATAGCACCTCCAATCCTACCCAAAACCATTGATGAAGCGGTGGACAAACTTATATCTGAATTGTCATTTAAGGAGAAAACAAAGATAGCCAACATGTCGGAATCCGATTTAATAACCTTTCACATGTCATACGGTGTATATATCAGAAATGAATTCCGCCTTTGGGGAAATGATTCGTTATTGGCATTTTGTAAAGCGTATGCCGGCGTCAGCAGCATCAATCCTGAGCAGGCATCTTATATCATTGTAAAAGAGTTATGGGAAAGGCTGCAAAATACCGATGTATTAAAGGTTATTAAATAGTCACTAATTGATAAAGGAGGTGCCTAAATTGATCGTAGATCAAATAATTTTTAGCAGTGATAGGAAGTGTTTGTTAAAACTAGGTAAGGTAGGAAATGAAAAAAAAATTATTGAAACATCCATCACAACAGTGGTAAGTTGGCGCATCATGATCGGGGGCGAACTGACGCGGGCATAGGTAAGCACAATAATAACCTGCTGAGGACCTAACGGGGGTAAACCCAAGAAATTGTCATACTATTGATAGGAGGTAAACAGATGCGAATCAACATAGAAAAAAATCTTGTTGAATTTACGCCGGAGAGTCCCGATGAACAAATAAAACTTGAGTCTTTATGGAGGACAATGGTCGACTGCATCAGATTCAACAAAAAACTGGTGCCGATTGGAGAATACATTCCCCAGAAGAATGAGTTTGCAAGATTTGCCATCGAAGGTGAAAAGGGTGAAGGCATTGAGGAATACCCTGAAGTCTACGTGGATCAGGAATGCCAATGTCTCTGTTACACGTGTAATAAATACGTGATGTTAAAGACAGGAGAGAGGATTCCACCGTGTTGCGGAAAACTCATGGAGGTTTTGGATTAGGGGAATTGATATTTTCTCTTTTGGAAATGTTTACCCCGCCGGTTGTTTCCTGTGACATTTTACACAGAACAACACCGGCCTGCTCCCTGCCGAACTGAACGACCGTCTGGAGCCTCCGTCCAGAGGGACGGGGGTCTCAGAGACCTTTGAAACGTATTCCATTTTAACCAATCTCTGCGTCCCCGATATTCGGGATTTTCAACAGGCTTAAATTTTACCGGAATACTCCCCGCAAGCCCTGTCCTTTAGAACGGGAGCGAGGGGGCTATATAAAAATGAAAACATCCTTACCGGGAAGACCGCCCATTTGGGCGGAAAGCTTCTATCCTCGAAACACGCAATGGTTGTTTGCTACACTAAAAAAAGTCTATCTGATTATTGGTTTCTGCCTTGATATTTGAATGCCTATTTAGTATGGAAAAACAGATTTAACATTCAGACAAAAAAACTGACACAACCTACCCCATACGATGCCGTTTCATCATCAAATCATTGTGAAAAGTTTTTCATAATATATAGAAAAGTAAATACATTTTATTACATTTAGTTCATATTTTTTTCTCTCGATTCTTTTCAGACAATGTTAACTGTTTGATATTATTAGATAGGTGTTAACATGCTGATTTTGCATGATTTTTGCATGTAGTATTTGAGAGGTCAAGCGGATATTTATCCGTTGTCATAGCATTTCAAATCGTGCGTTACTTCAAGGATTAATCAATTTTCAAAGGTCTCACAGGGGGATAGAAAACAGAACGCTTGCAGGATTAACCAAGAAAGGGGTCGGCATGCTAAACGGTAAAGATATTGAACTTCTCCAAACGGTCAGGCAAAATAATGGCGTGATAGCGGTATGGGTGGGAAATGAACAGCTTCGGCTGCCGATGGCCACGATAGCACAGATGGTAAACGATTATTATTTCAGGCTTGAGAAGAAACACCGGCATTACTGGATGGTTGATGCCATAAAAAAAGTAGCTGCTTGAAATAGCCTGGTCATGCGCTAATCATCTGTCCGTGTATGGTAAGAAGGTAAACCCACACATCAATTTCCTTTAAAAATCTAGACTATATTTCAAACTCAAGCGGTTTCACCGAAATAATCAGCGGCAAACCAAGCAATTCCCGAAGAACCTTGCCACGGATGGGAACATTGGTTTTGAGAAAAATGATGTTCATCTTTCCGGTTTCTTCCTGACCCACCTGCATCTGATCAATATTAATGCCATGATCTCCGAGAAGTGTAGAGAAGCTTCCGATGGCGCCTGGCTTGTCAAGATTGAATATCAGCGCCAAATGGCCTTCGGGTATCATCTCCAGTCGGAAATTGTTTATCTTTACGATTCGTGTTTTGTTTTTTCCAAATATGGTTCCGGATACCGTATTGGACATTTCAGAGGAGTCCACCCGTACGGTAATCAGATTGATATACTCTTCAGACTCATCACTGGTAGCCTCGTTTATTTTAATACCCCTTTCCTTTGCAAGGGCTTGAGCGTTGACGAAATTGACATCATCCTTCACGATCGGTTCCAGCAATCCTCTAAGAACGGCTGTTGAAACAGGTGACAGGTCGAGTCCTTTAAAATCCCCGCCGTATTCAATGGAAACTTCTTTTATGGGACCTTGCACAAGCTGGGCCTGAAGACTGCCGATCTGACCGGCAAGGGTTAATAAAGGTTTCAGGTTTTTAAGAAGATCTCCGGTTACCGATGGGACGTTGACGGCGTTTAAAATGGTATCGTACTTGAGGTAGTCGATAATCTGGCCGGCTACGTCAACCGCCACTTTTGTCTGAGCTTCTTGGGTGGAAGCACCAAGGTGAGGCGTGCAAATCAGGCGTTCGTGTTCGATCAGCGGACATATACCCGGAGGTTCATTTTCAAAGACATCCAGCGCTGCACCTGCGATTTTGCCGGATTTCAGAGCGTCATAAAGATCGTCTTCATTAACAATGCCACCTCGCGCGCAGTTGACGATCATAGCACCTTCCTTCATCTTCTCAAAAGCCTCTTTGTTCAGCAAATTGGTGGTATCCTTTAATTTTGGAACATGCACGGTAATGTAGTCTGCCCTACGGTACAGTTCTTCAAGCGAGACACTTTCGAAACCCGTCTTTTCGATCTGCTCGGGGGTTACATAAGGATCGTAGACAATCACCTGCATTTTGAGGCCGCGAGCGCGATCGGCAACAATAGAACCAATTTTCCCAAACCCGATAACCCCAAGAACTTTATTGTATATTTCTCTACCCTGCAGCCTCTTTTTTTCCCAACGACCGGCCTTTAGCGAAGCCGTTCCTTCCGGAACATTTCGTGACAGTGCCAATAACATGCCAATGGCATGCTCGGCGGTGGTAATAACATTACCGCCGGGGGTATTCATTACGACAATCCCGCGCTTGGTGGCCGCCGGTATATCTACATTATCGAGTCCGATTCCCGCACGACCCACAACCTTTAAACGCGTTGCAGCGTTTAAGAGATCCTCGGTGACCTTGGTAGCGCTTCGTATAATCAGGGCGTCATATTCTCCAATAATATTTTTAAGCGCTTCTGGCTCCAGGCCTGTGTTGGTATCCACTTCAATCCCTTCTTCTTCCTTCAGCATTTGGATACCGGCCTCTCCCAGGTTATCGCTGACCAACACTTTCATAGTATATCTCCTCGTCTGAAAAACTGAACATAAAGACCTGTATAAAAGAGTCTCTTTTACTCAGGGTACAACTGATCCCACTCCTCGTAGATCCGACCAGGATCGCGGCGAAGATCAAGGCGGTTCGCCTTCTTAAAAGTCATTTCCGCTTTTTCAAATTCAGCCTTTGGGATATTGCCTTGCTGATACAGTATCTCTGCTGCTTCGAAGGTCTCCTCAGCCTCACGCGGAATCACCCTGACAAGACCTTGGTCAAATGCCTGCAACAGTGTATTTCTGAGGGTTTCTGCTGCCTCCCCTCTTTTTTGTTCGGGTTTAACCGTAGCATTTTTGCTAAGGTAAAAGACTCTGGATCCATCAGATACCAGGCGTTGACTGTCTTCATCCCAGCTCACATTTGAAGGGACCATGAGAATGCCTCTTTTTGCAAGGCTCTTGAAATTGATGTCGATCGGCTCAAATTTTGTGTATGAATCAGGATATCCCTTTTGCCCCCGGGGTCCACCGGGACCGGTTACCAGGGCTAAGCAGATAGAAATCTGATCTGATCGAACATCTGGTTCAACGGCATCGAGCCGTCCTTCGAGTGCTGCAACCGTCAGTTCACCCAGATTTTTAAGCCGCCTGGAAACAACCTGCATCTCGGGCTCACCGGCTCGTACATTCATTTCGTAGACAAGAATATCGACTGGTTTTCCAGAAAACGGATCAATCGATACACGGCAGCCCGGGTAAAGAATACATGGCCGTAAAATACCCCCCTTTTTCATCTCTTCTACAAACGGATGGATAACTTTATCGCCGACCATTTTGAGCAGTTCAGGTGTTTCAGCAGGATGCATGCCGATGGCAGCCATGCCGCCTGTCACGGGGTTGGTCTGGCTTGGAGGGCCCTCAAAGCGCAGCGGATAATCCATAGCGGTGGGAAGAATCTGGAAGTTGCCATTTTTATCAACAAGCGAGGTAAAACTGATTTCGATCTCGGATTTCCATGCTTCAATCAAAAGCGGCCATTGATCGTCTCCGTGTAACAATTTGTAATTTTTGCTGTAATCTTTCAGCAAGATATTCCATACGTCGAGTATATCTTCGACCCGAAAAACAGGCCGGGCCCCTTTACCACCTGCACTGTAAGGATACTTAATAACTGCTCCACCATGGTTTCTCATGTAATCGATGACAATCTCTTTTATCTGAAGCAAGTTTTTTGCATCAGCCACATTGAACGGGGCAACAGGTACACCGGCTCTTTCCATCCAGATTTTTGCCTTAACCTTATCGCCTTCAATAAATGCCGCTTCTTTTGTCAAGCCAATGATTTGATCACCGTAACCGGCCTCGATGAGTTCATTTACAAGGCCTTCATAAAGCAGATCTTCAGGCATAATGACTGCGTAATCAATATCGCCGTCTTGGAATGCCTTTAAGATGACCTGCTTGTAATTCTCAACCGAGCTTCCCTCTACAGGTAAAATTTTCATCGTCCATTTTTTCTTTCCCCTGACAGCATCCATTATTGGACCCATCCCTGTCATACCCTTAATTATGGCGCCGGTATACTTTTCACTTTCTACGGTTGATACTGTATACGCACACATATAGGTTCTGCCATCAGGCCCCACAAAGCCGATCGTCTTCTTTGCCATAACATCCCTTCCTTAATCTTGAGTCCATTTCAATATGTGAACCGTTTGCCAATCGAACTTCTTTCCACCTCCAGTTCATTCAATAAATTTAGAGAGTATCGATCCAGAAATGACCCTTTTGACCAATCTCTACGTTATACTCAAAAAAGAACCCTATGAATATTACATATATACTTGTGGATATTTTTTTTCGCATGGCTTGGCATAATACAAAAACTCTCATTTCTGGATGGACACTAGTGAAAATAAATCTCTGTTTTCAGTGAACGTATAGGCTATTATCACAGATGAGGTGATACTTGCAACATCCAGATCGACCCGTTGCCCTATATCTATCAATTCAAATGAACAGAATTTGCATTTACAAACAAGAAATACAATGATATTAGTAATAATTACATGACCTAATCGACCTTTTCGAAAAGAATTCGTATGTTCTCCATCTTCAAACAATACGCTATCCCCGAATATTTCATGAAAATTTTTCAGCTTGCAGAAAACACTCAGAGCACAACGTGTACCTTGGGATTTATCATTAACTCACGCGTTGACTTACTAATTATTTTATAGAATGTAAATTTGTTAAATTTTCATGAAATATTCGGGCTGTAACCCCGGTAGAACGTAAACAATATAAAAGGAAAAGGTGAGACATGAAGAAATTATGGGTGTATGCTCTTTTCTCTTTTGTAATCCTTGTGTTTATTCTGTTTAATAGAGCTGAAGCCAAATCAGTTTTCTATCTGACCTCAGGCGAGCTTTCATCGGGGAAGTCGAGCAGTTTCGCAGGGGGTAGCGCGTGTTGCGGGTGTCGAATCGACCATTATGGCCAATTGCCGGCAAATTTTCCAGAAGGCAAGGTTTCGTCGGTGGTCTTTTTTTTACGAGGAAGTCGTGCTGACAGTTACTACACACGCATAAAAAACGGTCCAACCAGATTAAAACTGATTATCGGCAAGCAAGTATCTTTTGCTATGAGTCAGAGATCTTCGGCAGATAAAAAACTCGCCATCAAAGCGCCATGGATCCTCAACTTTACATTTTCACCGGCAGCAACCGTGAAACCAAATATGCCTTGGAAACTTCTTGATGGTGATAACAATATTTACAGCGCGGTACTGCTCCACTCCGGAGATGTCGATCTCGAACACGGTATAAGAGGGTATTATAAAACGTATAAGTGCCGGTACAGCAGGGTTGAAGAGCAAAGCTATTCAGTAAAGTTCAATTTTGCTGCATCTGAGTCACCGATTAGAGTTGTGGATGATAAAATACCATCGAGGCCAAAAGGAAAAATTAGAAAGAGGGTATTTAAAACAGCCGTTGTTGAGTTTACTGAAAGGGGTGACCTTGGTATCAAAGATGCAGGGGCTATTATTGCGGAATGGATGACCACTTCCTTGGATGAGACAGGGGCCTTTGAGGTGTATGAAAGGCTTTCGCTTGCAAAGCTTATGGAAGAGCACCAATTGGAAATGAGCGGTTTAATGGATGATGACACAATTGCTGAAATTGGACGAATTCATGGGGTGCAGGCTATTATTACGGGCAGTGTATTGAAATTTGGTGATATTATTTCGGTAACCGCAAAGGTCATCGATGTTGAAACGGCCAAAATTGTCGATTCTGCCGATGTAAAAGTAAAAGACGTGAATGCCATTTCATCCGAAATTGAAAGCCTGGCTTGGCACTTGGCTATAGATTAAATAATTTTTCGATGAAACTCATAGAGCGATCGACAAATGGAAATCGATAAAATAATGGAAGAACCGCGGCGATTCGAATCTCTGCAATCCTATCTTGACACCCTTACTTAACCTCTCAAAACATGTGACTAAAGCTTCTCATACCTATCCGATAACAAAGCTGGGGTTACGAAAAGGCTGGGTCATGTTTTTTAAAAGGCAAAATATTAATAGCTGCAGTTGCTAGTACGAAAAATGTTTTATTTTAATTTTGGCTTTTAAAAAACATGACCCAGCTGTTTTGCGCTGTGGGATGCGATTAAAATGGGAGTGCGAGCCTGAGGATTCAATGAAGGTTGCAGCATACTTCCGGAGGTAAACATGACATCGCATTTTCCATTGTCACTTTCTGTTTGCCGTCTGTCTTTTGCAGAGAATCGTTTGTTTGAGGGGTAGGGATGCAAGGTTCCGTATGTTTCACAGGTCGATGCGATGTCTCATGATTTTTGGCCAACACTTCATATTTTCCTTTTATTAAATTAAACCCCTTTTTTTCTTTGAGTCTGCATACATATAAATATGGCAGGTACCATTGTTTGTTATAGGTTCCAATCCTTCTAAAAATTTCACTATGCACTGCCACCAATAGATCGAAGGCCATTTTGCTCATTCCCAAGAAATATGCTGTTTTATCCATGCTTATTAAACCATACTTTTCTATCTCAAAATCTTTTTTATCATAATATAATGGCGCTAATAATCGTTTTTCAGTTCCATCGTCTTCCCTTATCGCTCTAACAATTGAATGCGATGTCAACGCTGAGAGGAGTTTTTTAATTCTCACGTCAGCCTGGGATTTTGGCAGCGATCGTAATGCGATTTCAGGCTTATTATCAATCAGATCATTACAAGCATCTTTTATCGCCAGAGCTCGCCAAGAAGCGATTCTCTTTAGTTTGGATTTCTTGTAGTAACTGATGCTTCGTCCTAAAAATTTCCTGACGCCTTTCTTTCCATACATTTGTAAAAATTCCAACTCGCTTTCTACCTCAGAGTAAAGGGTAAATCCCTTTCTTTTTCCATAAATTTCTTCACGGATTCTTTCGACCCTGAACCGGGAACCGGAATTTAAGGCGCTCTCGGTTCTTTTTTTTAGCTCTAACGCATCGTCGAATACTTTTCTAGAGACTGTTTTTAATTCACCATTTTCATAGCGAATAGAACGCTGATTCAGTATTCGTGTGGGGTTTACATCCAACTTCTTTTGTAAATAGCCAACTATCGGCTTTATCTTATGGTAAGAAACACGTTCTTCGCTTTCAATCAATACAAGTTCTTTTATGAGTTCTTTTATGTCCTGCTGGCCAAAGCCTTGATTGATGAATTTTTGTTCCATTACTCTTTCCAGGCTGTTGTCAATTGTCTTGTTAGCCCCACTAAAGAGTCTGTAATCGACCTTTTTTAGTTGTTTATCTTGGTGAAATTCTCTGTAAAGATCTGCTTCGGTTACATCATCGTTCAAATACAACCAGAGCCGCACCATTTGCCTAAAGTATGTACCGTCAACCCGTTTTAGCGATTGATCCGGAGGATATTCACCAAATATTAATTTATGTGATTATAAAAGATCTGGCACTAAATTAACCAGATATTTTGCTAATTGAGTAAAAATTGTATTGTTACGATTGTTATATCGAAATTCCATCTCTTTTAAATAAAGAGGGAACTTTTCTTTCGAAACACCGTGATGTTTGATTAATCGTTCTTTGGCATAACTCCAGAAGCCTTCGAGACCATTGATGTAGACTTTACCGGTTGAAAATCTCTTTTTATGATCAAGTTTAAGATGACGATAACCACAAAACATCAATGAATCATAGCTTCTAAATTTATCGGTATAGACGATAGATCCACGCTTGACTGTTTTGATGGTCATGTCGATCAGTGTTCTGGCGCTGACATCTTTAACAGCTTCGACTTTGACAAGCCCGTCCCGTTCTAAAATGCCGAATACCGGGACTTTATTGAAAGCGCCACGGCCACGGTT
>CP070768.1:569846-576292 GCA_020345745.1 Desulfobacterales bacterium | reverse complement strand
GGAAATATGGTAGCCACTGTTCCATAAGGGTTTCCCTTTGCAATCAAAGGGATCTCTTCATCCATGGTCTGCAGGTGTTGAACCGACAGATCGATTTCTACGGATGTCACCTTTACCGGAAAACCGGCATCCAAGGCGGCAGCCTCCTGCAGATCCTGCTTGTGGCGTTGGATCGCTGCGGCAACACCCGTTATTTCATCCAGCCGTTCTTTAAATTCATCCGTTCGGGCCATGCAGCTTCCTCATGTTTTAAAATCTTGCATGATTCAGTGACTCAAATTTTACACTCTAATTTTGATCGCAATCTATAGCGCAAAGCGGCTGGATAATATTTTGCCTTTAAAAAAATATTATCCAGCCTTGTAGTAGATCCGGTGCAAACATTCAGAGGGTATCCATTTTCGTGTAACGACATTGGTTATCGGATATGGGAACGAAACTTGCGTTAAATATCTTAAAAGCTCTCATCAATTGTCATGTAAAAGTCAGGGAGATATCAAACGGTCTAGTATCAGCCCATGGAAGTTTCCCCCGCCTCGGGACTCAAAAACCCATCCCAAATGCGTCAGACACATGACACAAACAGCAACCCGCCAGCTAAAACCTTTAAACCAGCTGAACTCGTCGGTAGCGGGACCTGCATAGCCGCACCCCCTAACGGCTCCGAAACATCCGATCTCAAATACAATACCGTGAGGGTTGGCGAAAGTGTGCTGGTGTGATCCTTGGACCACTATCCGTTCAGTGGGACTCGTCAAAATGCTGTGGCACTGACGGCAAAGAATACCTTCTTCTTCCGCTGCTTTCTCTTCAGTTTCGTCTTCTACATAACCATTAGGAGTTTCATCGCGCTGCCTATCCGGCGGCTCGCGAAGACAAACGGCAGGATACGGATATTCTGTACAAAAGGGTATCACTTTTCAATCTTTATCCAAAAAAATGATTAAAGGAATAACATGTAAATCACTCGACACTTCCCGTGTGCTACCCAGCTGCCAGTCGGTGCATAAGGCAAATCCGTCAAGCAACTTGTTGATGTTCTGAACCAGTCCTTTGATATTGATGATCGGATGACGGGAAAAGACACTGGGCAAACCATAAGTAAGATGGCAATTGAGACATTTCCCCGCACGTTGAACCAAGTGCAACTCAAATTCAAGCCGGTTTTCCCTGTGACCCTTGAATTTCAGACGTATATCATAAACCCCTTCTTCTGCATCGCCGTAAAGGGCGTCAAAAAACGTGTCAGAGAGATGATCCGGAAACAGCTCGTTTAAAACATCTGGCGTAAATACACCGTCAATTTGCATGTTAAAACCCCATATCCTCATTGATTAGAACGACCTTCACCCGTCCTTTTGGAAATGATTTTTCAGTAATCGTCCAGGTATTGCAGATGCGGTCAGGACTATTGCACTCTTCACAGTAGGAGGTTTTGCTGCAGGGTGTTTTTTTGCTCAACCGCATGACGTTGACCGGAGCAGCATAATTTTTTATACGAAACATCGCTTCATCGAGATCCGCAACAATTTTATTTCGTCCCACAAGGATAACCACATGCTTTGGACCGAACGTGATAGCCCCAACTCGATTGCCAACCATATCAAGATTAACGAGTTGCCCGGTCTCTGTCACAGCGTTACTTCCTGTAAGAAAGAGATCGACCAGCAGCGATTGCCTGCGGCGTTCCAGCATGTCTTCTGCAGCTAATTCCTTAGCAAAAGTGTCCAGCACCTTTACATCACTTCTTTCTTTTATCGCATCATAAATCCCCGCAGTTATGAACGTCATCGAACCACCCCAGGATATGCTTTTGGCTGCAGTCTCTGGAATTATTTTTTCAAGTACCCTGGTTTTGGCTTCAGCAGCATTGCTAACCACAACAGCGTCAAAGTTGTTGGCATTCAGCGCCTCCTTTACATCAGCCAATCTCGTGTTCCAATAGCGTTCAATCGGCTCGACCATGTTATCCTCCATGCGATTTTAACCTAAGATAAGCGTCTCAATTTAGGTTTAGGTAAAGTGTAAACGTCCTTTCATCCATGTCTTCTTTATAGTCATTTTAAATATAGCAAAAAAATAGAATCATGTTAACTGAATTTTTACAACCTGGAGGCTTTTATCCGATTCAGATGAGAAATGGGTTTAACGTCACCCAGCGGTGCACAAGCCATGTCGAAAAACAGTTTAACATCAACCATAAGGTTAAACCTGACCTTGCCAAATTAACGTATGCGGTTACAGAAAAAAGCGACAAGATCGCAACGGTCACGGTTTCCGGAAAGCTTCATTAGGAGGAGCTAATTTATTGGTGCAAGATAACCGGAAATGGACAATTGGAGAAAAAAGAACTGAAAAAGACAAACCGTATGAACCATCCAAAAAGGTCGAACAAGAAGAGTATCATGTTGAACATGAACCGCTGTCCTACCGGCGTTGTCATCACTTTCAGTTGGTTTTAGCCCTGTTAGGGTAAATAATAAGCTCATCTCCCGGATGAATATGCGTGCTGAGACTAATCTGGTTCCAGATGGCGAGCGCGCGTAAGGGGAGATTAAATCGTTCGGCAATCGAATAAAGGCTATCACCTTCTTTAACCACATAGACGCGGCGCTGATTCTCATCGGTCCACTTACTCAGTAGTTTTTGGTATCGAGCATGAAAGCCTTTCGCACGACCTTCGGGAATCAAAATGGAATGGCTTCCAATGGAAATATGGTGACCCCGAATCTCTGGATTGAAGTCCTTGATCACTTTAAAGGTGGTTTTTGCCGCCTGGGCGACAATAACAATAGGGGTCGTTTGAAAACACTCCAGCTGGACGCGGTCAAATTTCAACGAAGGATATAAATCTTCCTTGTTGAATCTGAATCCGTATTTTTCCGGATCGGACAGAATGAGCTTTGCGGAAATGAGCCTGAAAATATACCGCTGCGTTTCCAAAGGAAGATAGAGGTGGTAGTATTTATCCGTGTTTTGGGCTAGAATTTCTGATTCCAGCCCGTCTTCTCCCATGTTATAAGCAGCAGCAGATAGTGTCCATGAGCCGAACTTCGCATATAATTCTTTAAAATAGCGTATGGCAGCCATGGTCGATGCAAAAATGTTTCTTCGCTGATCGATCTCTTTATTAACAATTAATCCATACTTTCGGCCTGTACCTTGCATAAATTGCCAGAAGCCAATGGCACCTTTGCGTGATCCTGCATGCGGTCTCAATGCACTCTCGGCAATCGCCACATACTTAAGATCATCCGGCATATTGTTTTGTTTCAGCATCTTTTCAATATGATGAATATAGCGGTTGGACCGTTTTATCCATAATACCACTTGAGGGCGGTCCCAAAGCGTAAGCAATAGCTCTTTTTCCAGACGTTCACGAACTTCATAACGATCGAGAGGAACCGGCTCTTGGCAAAAGTCGAGTGGAGCATGAATTCGAACACTTGAAATGAGTGAAGGAAAGCTAGGGGATTCAGGCGCTTTAAATGATTCCCCCCAAAGGGGTGTTACCCCAAACAACACAAGGTAAACCACAAGTAATATTTTCAATATACATGGTCTCATCACGTCAACTTTTCAAAACGTGGTTTTTAAAAAAAGCGGGTTAAACAATACCTTCTATGATTCCAGAATCATTAGGTGATTCGAAAAAAATGCGCCTGATGTCCGCAACGCCTGCTTCCGCTAGCATGTCAGTGATCTGCTGATCAGAATAGGATTGCCCATTTGGTGTACCCAGAAGCATGTTAAGGGAAAAAAGGGCCGGAAAAAGCGGTCCGTCCATGGATTCGTTTAAGATAAAATCATGGATAAGAATCATCCCTCCGGGCTCCAAAGCCGAAACCGTCTTTTTTATTATATTACGGCAGTCTTCAGGCCCTTCTCCATGAAGAATATGAGACAGCCAGGCCACATCGTAAACGCCTTCAATATTTTCTTCGAGATAGTCTATCTCCATAAAATCGATCCTGTCCGTCAACCCGAACGTTTCGATGGTCTTTTCGGCAAAAGACCGTGTGGTCGGCAAATCATAAACCGTGGCCTTGAGCTTTGGATTCTTTTGGCAAAACTGAATCGCATATGTACCTGGACCACCCCCTAGATCCATCAGATGGCGTCGGTTTGATAGGTCGATTTGGGGTACAATGACCGGCGCTAAATTCATCGCCAGGTTGAACATGCCTAGAAGGAAACTCTCGCGCCATTCGTCATCATGAAGAGACGCCCTTTTTCGTACGGGTTTTCCGGATGTAACCGCAACATCCAACCTGCTCCATGATTCCACCAAGTGGGAGTGATGCTTGATGATATGGCCGATGTAGCGGGGTGAATCCTTGGAAAGAAACGCTGATGCCAGTGCAGTGTTAGCATATTTACCATCCTTTTTTTCTAGCATGCCCATTGCAGTCAATGCATCGAGCAGCATGATAACCCCTCTGGTATTGCCGCCAAGCTTTTCGGCTATGCTGTCGCTGCTAATATACTGGTTGCCGACCCATGTAAAAACATCTAGCCTGACGGCGGCATGAAGGGTGCATGCCTCCCAAAAACTACCTGATGTTTGGAGCAACATTCCCGAGTTTAATTCTTGAGTTTTCATCGTATAGTGGTTTCCTTTTCTTCTCATCAAAATATTTTACATCGCTACGCCCAGTTTAACATAAATACGATCAAATATTCAATTCTCTTATGGTATTATCTTTTAAGTAAGCCCGAATATGTCATGAAATCTTATCCACAATTCGTATAAAAAAGGAACCTCGGCACTTTGACTAAATATTTTTGCATAAAAATTGCGGTTCGGGTTGGAACCCATCTGTTTGATGAAAAAGGTAAAACATTTCACCTGTTGGGCGCTCTCTGAGTCGTCCAATTGCTGCGTTATCAATGGCTTACAGTAGTCAACCCTATGGATGTGCACTTGACTGGCTAGCCAGTGAACCCCTCAGGGGCGTAAAATATTCGGGTTCGGTGGCCTTTTTTAACAGATTCTGGGAATTAAACCTTTACATTTTACAGTCCTGATATATTTTCAGTTTAACGACTTCTTGACACCTGTCAGACCATCTTTAAAGAATCGCCTTTTTGAATATCTCCACCAGATATTCAAGGCATTTTTCTTCTGATGAAACAGTTCTGGCTCCCGGTAAAAAAATCGTGTTTGGAAGGCATCATGAAAAAGAGCTTTAATGTTCAGAACGAGTTACAAGAGACCTATCGTAACCTGGTGAATCTGATACCCGATTCACTAAAGAACGATCCCCACACACAAAAAATCATATTGGTTTACCTTAAATTAGGAGGCGAAAAGCTGGCGCGGCAAGGCATTGAGATCATTAAAAATCAATTGCTCAAAGAACATCTTAATCAGAGCGATGAAGCTCGAGAGGCCGATGAATCTTTAAGTGAAAAGGTCGATATGACCGAGCCCCATCCCCATGAACTAGGGGGATTCGAATTCCCAAGCGAATAGCTGAAATTGGCTAGGTTTTATAAAGCGAAACCGTTGCAACTGGAGTCTATTTATGCCACACACAAAAAGCATTGAATTCAATATACCCGACGACCTTCAAAACTGTATTGAATTTCATGGGCACCTGTGTCCCGGCCTTGTATATGGTTACCTGGTGGCCAAAGAAGCGATAAAGCTACTCGGTTTTGAACGGTCAATAGACGAAGAAGTCGTTGCCATCAGTGAGAACGATTCATGTGCGGTTGACGCCCTACAGGTCATTTTGGGCACGTCAATCGGTAAAGGAAATCTTATTTTAAAGGAGTATGGAAAAAACGCATACACTATACTGCACCGGCAAAATAAACGAGCCTATCGGTTTTCTCGCAACCAATCGTATAATTACACGGGTAAATCCAAAGAGGCTTTTAATCTTCTCGATGCCGCCATCTCTGCAGGAACGGCGACCGAAAGAGAAAAATGGCAACACAAACACCTTAAATCAGCCGACCTCCTCTCCAGACCTTTTCATGATTTCTTTACCACCAAAGAGATCGATTTTTTTACGCCCCCGTATGCTCCGTTAGCACGATCAGAGGCTTGTGCAAATTGTGGGGAAATGACCATGTCCACTAAGCTGGTCGATTCAGAACACAGACAACGCGTCTGCATCCCCTGTTCCCGAGACCTTTGAAACAGACCCTCTTTTATCCATTCTCTGTGTCACCGATGCACGGGATTTGGTAACATACTCAAATTTTCATGACTTAATAAACCGTGGTGCCTAAAAATTGATGAGAATCTTTATGATACATAACTGAAGCCGGCTTAAACAAAAACATATGACCAACAATCTTACACAACTAGAACCTATCTCAAAAATAAGATTAGGGTTCAGAGCAAGGCGCGAAGCGGTGAGAAAGCGGAGCATACACGTAGTATGTGAGCATTTTGAACCGTTTCGCAACACCGCCATGGGCACTTAGATTAT
>CP070768.1:563475-569746 GCA_020345745.1 Desulfobacterales bacterium | reverse complement strand
CAAACCATACGAGCATCGGCAAGCTAGAAATTGCTGATAAAGGGGTTGTTTTTCTAGATGATATTGATTCACTCGACATTAGTATGCAGGCAAAACTCCTTCGAATTATCCAAGAGAAGGAATTCGAACGATTGGGGAGCAACAAGGTTGTCAAGGCTGACTTGCGGTTTGTAGCTGCCTCCAATAAGGACCTTAAAAAGCTGATCGCCCAGGGAAAATTCCGTGAAGATCTTTTTTATCGACTGAATGTTTTTCCTATAAGGCTGTCGCCATTGAGAAAAAGAAGAGGCGATATTCCACTGCTCCTGAATCACTTTCTTGAGATGTTTACCAAAAATATCGGCAAGCCGCCTAAAAAAATCTCCAACAGGGCTGTCAAGGCTTTTCAACAATACGATTGGCCGGGCAACATTAGAGAGTTAAAAAACTTAGTGGAGCGACTAGTCACCATTACCAAAGGTTCGACCATTAGAGCGAGAGATCTCGCTTTTCTGAATATTGATAAAAAAGAGCTGATTAAGGATTTGACGCTGAAACAGGCCGTAAAGATTTTTGAAAAACAGTATATTTCCCAAACGTTTGAAAGTGTTAGCGGAAATCGAAAAAAAGCGGCTGAACGGCTAGGCATCCATCGAAATACATTGTTATCAAAGACAAATGAACTGGGATTGAATAATTAGGATCATCACCAAAAGCTCCTAAAGAGCGCTCGAAAATAAATGGTTGTCGGAGTTAAGCGAAAACGCCCTCATCAATGGACCCTTGAATCATCGAATCCTCTGTTCCAACTAAATTAAAGAGGTACTAACACGTATTATTTCTTCATATTGTCCGAGCCAATCTGTTCAGTCTGCTTCACTAATAAGTATTTCTATTTCCAATAAGTTATTTAGCTTCCGAATCATTTGGCCGCAATATTCTCCGCTTTTATTTATTTATCCTTGACATGGATTTGCAAGTTGTTTATATGACTTCCTTTAGCTACAATGCTCAGCTTGGGGTTTCATTAAATCCCGAGCGCCTTGTAAATGAAACGTTTAGCACGGTTCTGTTCCGGCATGGTCAGCGTTAAGAGCAACAGGATGTTTGGGCAATATTGAATATGCGTTTGAATGATCTTTTGATCCCAAAAAAGACCGCTATAATAAAGAAATGGTTTGCCCTGGCTATCGACACCTATCCAGCAGATACGGCTAAATTTCTAAAAAGCCAGAAGGATCCGTTTGCCAACCCTGTCGGTAGAACCATTTACCGGGGATTGGAGGCGTTGTTTGACGAACTCCTAAAAGGGATGGACATAGAAAACATAACATCTCACCTTGACCCTATCATCAGAATTCGAGCGGTTCAAAACTTTTCACCTTCAAGAGCCATTCGATTTATCTTTTTTCTAAAAACGGCAATCAACAAAAGTCTTGGCAAAGAGATATTCCAGGAACAGTTGATTAAAGATTGGCAGTTGTTCGAGTCTAAAATCGATGAGCTGAGCTTGATTGCATTTAACCTGTATACGCAATGCAAGGAAAAACTATTTGAACTCAAAGCCAATGAGATAAAAAACAGAACATTCAAAGCTTTTGAAAGGGCGGGTTTGGTTAGTGAGATTCCGGCTGAAGCGCCGAATCTTGAACCTATTAATCATATTACGAAGGAGGCCTCAGACGACGTCTAAAGGTGCTCAAAATCGACATGGTTTAGGGTGTATTGCATGAATAGCCATGAATAGGAAGTACGATTTTGGACACATATATTGAGGCCTTTGAAGGACATTCAATTTTGTTCAAGGTCAAGCCTCCGGCCCGTGGGGCCTACGCCCCGGAGGGGAAGGCGAAAATTTTAACCACAGGCATACATTGAGTATTCCGCGGATTAAAATTTTAGCCTGACACAGAGATTGGACAAAAGAGGATGTTTTTCAACAGTCTCATGATATCGTCGTCACAAGGCCATAAAGTGAGGTAATGGTATAATGAATTTAAACTACTTGTATTCCCTCATAGTTGTTATTGTTCTCTTTCTGCTTGCCTATGTGGGCGTCGCATTGCCGGGAGGCAAGACGCTTTTTGGTGTTATCATACCCTATCTGGCGATAATAACGTTTATCGTGGGATTTTGTTTACGCGTTGTTGGTTGGGCGCGTTTGCCGGTGCCCTTTAGAATCCCCACAACATGCGGTCAGCAAAAATCTCTTCCCTGGATTAAATCCGCCAACATAGACAATCCCTCAACGACCGGAGGGGTCATTTTGCGGATGATACTAGAGATCGTCTTTTTCCGGTCATTATTCAGAAACACCAAATGCGAGTTAAAAGAAGGCGACAAGCTCTCTTATGAGTGGGAAAAATGGCTGTGGATGGGATCCTTGGCATTTCACTGGGCCTTTTTTACTGTGCTGGTAAGACATATGCGCTTTTTTCTAGAACCGGTACCGGCTTGTCTCCAACTGCTGGATAAGTTGGATGGATTCCTCCAGATCGCCCTGCCGGGGCTCATGTTATCCGGAGCGGTTCTTCTTGCCGCTGTCATTTTTCTCTTTCTGAGAAGATTATGGATCCCACATGTGCGATACATCTCGCTGGCATCAGACTTTTTCCCCCTTTTTTTAATTATGGGTATCGCTATTACCGGCATTCTTATGCGTTATTTCACCAAGGTGGACATTGTGGGCATCAAAGAGTTCACCATGGGGCTGGTAACCTTTAATTTCCACATTCCCGAAGGTGTTGGCGGCCTTTTTTATACCCATCTCTTTTTTGTCAGCATTCTTTTTGCGTATTTTCCGTTTAGCAAACTGATGCATTTGGGCGGAATTTTTATGAGCCCCACACGAAACTTGACAACCAACAGCCGTGAAAAAAGACATGCCAATCCGTGGAACTACCCGGTCAAGGTTCATACATACCAGCAATATGAAGACGAATTCAGGGAAAAAATGGTAGAGGCCGGTTTGCCGGTAGAGAAGATGCCCGAACCGGAACCGCCGGAAGAACCAGTAGCGCCAGAGGAACCAGAAGATTCAGAGGAAAAGGAGTAAATAATGTCTGACGTTCCAACACCAGAAGAACTTTTATCCAGCATAGAGCCAAAACCTTCCGCAACAGGATGGATGGATACCCCTGTTGAGATTAAAAAAGGGATGTATTGCTATGCTTCGAATCCCAAAAGTGTTGAATATGTGGGACTTCCCTATCCAAGACAATGGAATCCCAAGGATGATGACTGGCAGCTGCCGGAAAACTGGCAAGAGATTATTTCCAAGGGTTTCAGGGAGCGGCTCGACCGATTTCGGTCGGTAAAAATTTTCATGGACATCTGTGTACGTTGTGGTGCCTGCGCCGATAAGTGTCATTTTTTTATCGGATCCGGCGATCCAAAAAATATGCCGGTTTTGCGGGCCGAGCTTCTCAGGTCGGTATACCGGAATGATTTTACCACCGTCGGCAAGATCATCGGATCTATCGGCAAGAATTTCAAAAAGGTGATCGGTGCCAGGGAGCTCACTTTGGATGTTTTAAAAGAGTGGTGGTATTATCTCTTCCAATGTTCAGAGTGCCGGCGATGTTCGGTGTTTTGCCCATACGGGATTTATACGGCGGAGATTACCATTTTTGGCCGGGAACTGCTGAACCTAATAGGCCTTAACATTGACTGGGTGGCAACTCCGGTGTCCAATTGTTATCGAACCGGAAACCATCTTGGCATACAGCCCCATGCTTACAAAGACATGATGGATTTCTTTACCGATGACATCGAAGATATCACCGGCGTACGGGTAGATCCCAGCTTCAACAGAAAAGGCGCCGAGATTCTTTTCATTACCCCCTCGGGTGATGTCTTTGCGGATCCCGGTACGTTTACGTGCATGGGATACATGATGCTGTTTCACTTTTTACAGGAAAAATATGGTTTTGATATCACCTGGAGCACATATGCTTCCGAAGGGGGGAACTTTGGATTTTTTACCTCCCATGAGACCATGAAGCGGCTCAATGCCAAAATGTACGCTGAAGCCAAACGGCTGGGCGTAAAATGGATTCTTGGCGGAGAATGCGGTCACATGTGGCGAATCGTTCACCAGTATATGGATACCATGAACGGTCCTGCTGATTTTCTTGAAGAACCGGTTTCTCCGATCACCGGGACGAAATTTGAAAATGCCAAAGCGACCAAAATGGTACATATTGCCGAATTCATGGCAGACTTGATCAAACATGACAAACTTGACTTGGATCCAAGCCGAAACGACCATTTAAGGGTAACGTACCACGATTCATGTAATACCTCCCGTGTTATGGGACTTTTGGAAGAACCCAGGTATGTTATCGAAAATGTATGTAATAATTTCTATGAGATGCCTGTAAATTGCATTCGGGAACAGACCTTCTGCTGCGGCAGTGGATCCGGTTTGAATGCCGGGGAAAACATGGAACTCAGAATGCAGGGAGGCTTGCCCAGAGCCAATGCTGTTAAATATGTACACGAAAAACACGACGTCAACATGCTGGCATGCATTTGTGCCATTGACAGGGCAGCATTGACCACTTCCATGGAGTACTGGGTGCCCGAAGTAGAGGTCACCGGTCTGACCGAAATGGTTAGCAATGCGCTGATTCTGCCTGGAGAAAGAGAAAGAGATATGAACCTGCGCAGCGAGGAGCTGCCGGGGATGGAGGGTGATGATGCCGAATAACCAAACAATGTATGATAAAGGGAAAGTTGTTGTAGGCCTCTGCATCTTTGTAATCCTTGTGACATTTCCTGTTTGGTACAACCTTGGAAAGGCGGCTCCGGCACCCGAACTCGTGCTGAGTGACAAGGCTAAGGCCGCTAAAGAATGCGTTGAAGAAACATCGTACATGAAAGCCGAGCACATGCAAATTCTCGATGTATGGCGAGATACGGTGGTTCGGGATGCAAAAAGAGTCTATGTGAACAGTAAAGGGAAGGAATATGAAATGAGTCTTTCCAACACCTGTTTGGATTGTCATGTGGAAAAGGCCCAATTTTGTGACAAGTGCCACGATTATGCTTCGGTAACCCCCTACTGCTGGGATTGCCATATCGATCCAAAGGAGATGAAGTGATGAAAAGCAGCAGAAGAAGCTTTTTAAAAATAGCGGGTGTTTCAGCGCTGGGTCTCGGGGCTAAACCGATCATCGATGTGTTTGCCGCATCAGATGAACATGGTGCAGCCTCCAAGCCCCAAACCATGAAGGGCAAACAAGCCTTTATTGCCAAAAGATGGGGAATGGTCATCGATACTCGCAAATTAACGTCTGAAAAAGATCTCGAACCAATGATTGAGATCTGTCGAAAGATACATAATGTCCCTGAGTTTGAAGAAAAAAGACATGAGATCAAGTGGATCTGGGCAGAAGAGTTTAAACATACGTTTCCAACTCAGGAGCATGCGTTTCTCGACGAAAAGGTCGAACATTCATCCTTTTTGACCCTTTGCAACCATTGCGAAAAACCGGCGTGTGTCCGGGCGTGCCCGACTAAGGCAACCTTTAAACGCCAAGACGGCATCGTGATTATGGATTTTCACCGGTGTATTGGCTGCCGGTTCTGCATGGCGGCTTGTCCCTATGGATCGAGAAGCTTTAATTTCAGAGATCCGCGTCCGTTTATCAAAGAAATTAATCTAAAGTTTCCCACTAGGATGAAAGGGGTTGTGGAAAAATGTAATTTTTGCGCGGAAAGACTGGCGGTGGGACAACCACCGGCCTGTGTCGAAGTCTCCGATGGTGCAATGATATATGGGGACTTGGATAACCCGAACTCGGAAATCAGAGACGTATTAAGATCAAACTTCACAATCCGTCGTAAACCGGCCCTGGGTGCTGGGCCATCAGTTTTCTATATTGTATGAGGTGGTTATGCTTGAAAAGGCGTTAACAGGAAGTAAAAAATATTATGGGTGGATAGCGGCACTTTTAGCTGTTATCGGTGTTGGTTTTGCCTGTTATCTGTGGCAGTTTAGTTTTGGTCTGGGAATAACAGGTATGAGCAGAGATGTTTCATGGGGATTTTATATTGCCCAGTTTACATTTCTTGTCGGTGTGGCGGCTTCGGCGGTCATGGTGGTTCTTCCTTACTACCTGCACAATTATAAAGCGTTTGGCAGGGTAACCATTTTGGGAGAATTTCTGGCTGTTGCTTCTGTGACCATGTGTATTTTGTTTATCTTTGTGGACCTTGGACAACCGACACGGGTGGTCAATGTCCTTTTGTATCCGACGCCCAATTCCATTCTTTTCTGGGACATGAT
>CP070768.1:560681-563375 GCA_020345745.1 Desulfobacterales bacterium | reverse complement strand
TGTGCGGCTTTGTTGTTTTTAACGTTATTCAGTCGCTTTCGATTGTCCTCACGCAGTTTTACTGCACAAAAAAAGAAATTTCCTATACCATCAAGTTGTGATATATCCTCAACATGCAAATTAATCGTATGTTTATCTTGAGAGTATGGTAATTTTCTTTGTTGGCCACAGTGTAAATAGTTGAACATGAAACATCACAGTGCATCTAAAATTGAGCAATTGATTCAAAAAGGGGTTATCATTCCAAATCCGTTGAGTGTAGACATCGGACCGGAGGTCGATATTGACAAAATCTCCGATGATGGGGTTGTCATCTATTCAGGCTGCAAAATCTACGGTAACGAAACACTGATACTGCGAGACGCAAAGATAGGATATGAAGGACCGGCGACCATTGAAAACTGTCAGCTCGGACCGTTGGTGCAATTGCAAGGGGGTTTTTATAAAGAATCTGTTTTCTTAAAAAATTCAAATGCGGGTCATGGATCTCATTTTCGCGAGGGAACCATTCTGGAAGAAGCGTCGCGGACAGCACACACCGTCGGCTTAAAACAGACGATCCTTTTTCCCTTTGTGACTTTGGGCAGCCTTATCAATTTTTGCGACTGTCTGATGTCGGGTGGAACAAGTTCAAAAGATCACAGCGAAGTCGGCAGTTCTTATATCCATTTTAACTATACACCCAATCAAGACAAGGCCACACCGACCTTATTGGGTGATGTACCAAAAGGGGTGATGCTGAATCAGCGGCCCATATTTCTGGGAGGGCAGGGCGGTATCGTGGGCCCGTGTCGCATCGAATTTGGTACGATTATCGCAGCCGGCTCCATATGCAGAAAGGATGAATTAAGGCCTGGTCGCCTGCTGATTGAACTCCCCCAAAAAGCCAGCAATGTACCGTTTGTTCCAGGGTTGTACCGAGGTATTAAACGACTGGCAATAAATAATATCGTCTATATAGCCAATCTTTTAGCCTTAATACAATGGTACCATCATGTCCGGTCGCAATTTATTTCAGACGATTTTCCCGAACCACTTTTTGACGGTCTTAAAGAAAAGCTTAACATGATTATTGATGAGAGAATTGCACGGCTCAACGCACTCATTCAGAAAATGCCGGATTCTGCAAAAGTCTATAAAGAAAACGTAAAGGAAAATGCGTCTGCTTTAGTATTGCGTCAAAAGAACGAGCTCTATAATCGATGGTCGGAAATTGAGGATTATCTTAGCGAACAACGTCATTTAAATACTAGAGACGCTGACCGGGATAATTTTTTAGAAACCCTTCATCATACGATTAAAGATTCCGGTAAAGATTATATCCGCGTAATCCAATCACTCGACCTAGAAGGTACTCACCCCGGCACGCAATGGCTTCAAAGAATAGTCGACACGGTTACTGAGAAAGTACTTGAAATAATTCCATCATTTCGTTAGTTTTTATTCATCAATGACTCTTTTCCGATGAGTTATTATCTCCACAAAATTATAAAGGTCTCGACAAAAAATGGGTAAATTATTTGGTACAGACGGAATTCGCGGTGTAGCCGATGAATATCCGATGACGGCAGAAATGGCGGTGAGCATCGGAAGGGCTGTGGCCAAGATTTTCAAAGGGAAAGAACGTGAAACAAAGGTGGTCATCGGAAAGGACACACGTATTTCCGGGGACATGCTGGAACATGCATTGGTTTCTGGGATTTGCTCCATGGGGAGTGATGCCTACTTGGCTGGCATTCTTCCCACTCCGGGCGTTGCCTTTATCACTGCTTTGAGAAAGGCCGACGCTGGAATTGTTATTTCCGCTTCTCACAACCCATTTTACGATAATGGAATAAAGATTTTCAACAACAATGGCTTTAAACTTGCTGATAAAAGGGAAGCTGAAATCGAAACGTTTGTTTTAGATAAAAACAGCGCCGCCTTTGGTCGATCTATCCAGGATAAGGGTTGTACTTATGACATCAATGATGCTGATACCAGATATAAAAATTTCTTAAAGGAATCCATGACCATTGTTGACGATTTGACTGGGATCAAAATCATCGTCGATTGTTCCAACGGTGCCACGTATAAAATTGCACCGTCAATATTTGCTGAGTTGGGTGCTGTAGTTGAAGCCCTTTTCACCAACCCTGACGGAAAAAATATTAATCATCGCTGTGGTTCAGAGCATCCAGAAGTATTAAAACAAATGGTGGTTGAGAATCAGGCTGATATTGGCCTTGCGTTTGACGGTGATGGTGATCGACTGATCGCCATAGATGAAACCGGAGATGTTTTGTCAGGGGATCAGATTCTTGCTGTCTGTGCCAAGTACATGAAACAAAAAGGGCATCTAAAAAGGAATCTAGTGGTCAGTACGATCATGAGCAATACAGGTTTGGGCATTGCCTTGAAACAAATGGGAATAACGCATTTGATGTCAAACGTCGGTGATCGCTATGTTGTACAAGAAATGATCACTTCCGGAGCTGTCCTGGGTGGAGAAGCTTCCGGCCATATGATTTTTTTAGATCGCCATACAACAGGAGACGGCATGCTCACAGGTATACGACTGATTGAGATAATGAAGCACGAAGCAAAACCCCTATCAGAGCTGAAAAATGTCATGACTGTATTACCGCAGGCGCTGGTAAATGTTGAAGTCAGGCAAAAGCCTGATATTGAAACCATCCCCGACCTAAGTCCTAC
>CP070768.1:557609-560581 GCA_020345745.1 Desulfobacterales bacterium | reverse complement strand
TGCCGTTATTTTCCCGAAGGACTGGAAGCTGATCAATACGCGCAAGGTGGTTCTGGGGCTTGAGCCGGATAAGAAAGCCCTGATCATCCTGAAGGTCGCCGGCCAGAACGTCCCAGCCCATGAAAAAGCCGTCAGCTTCCGGCGCAGGTTAAAAGACGACCACGGTCTTGAGCCCGTAGATGATCGGACCGTCCGGATCGGGGCATTGCCAGGCCACCTGTTGACCTACGCCGACACCACCGGGCGCGAGGTGATGCACATGCACTTTCTATGGTTTGAATATAAGCGGATGCTCTACGAGTTCGATGGCCTCGGGGCCGAACGCTATCGGCCGTTGCTAAAGGAGGCCGCCCTCAGTTTTCGCCCCCTGACGACCTCGGAGCGCAAATCGATCAAGGAAACGCGCCTGCGCATCGTCACGGCTCGCCCCGGAGAGACGCTGGCAAACCTGGCCCGACGCACCGGCAATGCCTGGTCTCTCGACTATACCGCCGTTGCGAACGGATTGGCTCCCGACCAGACCTTACCCAAAGGCGCCCGGATCAAGATCGCCGTAAAACGTCCGTTTTTTAAAAAGGAGTAAATAGTGAGAAAAATTGATGAGAAAAAAAGAAAATCATCCGATATACTCTTTGTGCATAATATTTAATTATATGAGCTTGTTTAAATCCGCTTATATTAATTAGCTTAAAGATTCTCATCAACTTTCATTTAAGAAACGATTTCATCGAGGAGGGAATGATCATGAAAAGAAATTATCTACTGATATCTATCATTGTTCTCATGCTTTTTGCAGGTTGTGCGTCTGTTCCGACAAAGGATATTAAGATTAATGTACAATCCGATCCCAAGGCGAATTTCAGCGGCTACAAAACCTATAGATGGTTAGGGGCAGCCGCAATCGTCAATGACCCATATGGTCAATGGGAGCCACCGCAGTTCGATGCGGATGCGGAAATCATGTTTCTGATCGATCGTGAGCTACGCAAGCGCGGCATGTCGAAAAATACGGCTAACCCCGATTTGGTCATCGCCTTCGCGGCTGGAGTTGATATGGAAGCTCTCCAGTTGAAAGTGGATACTAAAACCAAAATGGAATTTCTTGAAAATGTGCCTCAAGGTGGACTGGTGGTAGTGCTTGTGGATAGCAGATTGGGTTTCGTCATCTGGATAGGCATGGCAACCGCGGAAGTTCAGGAGAGTCCCGACACGCAGACGGTCAAGGCGCGTCTGGACCATGCGGTGACGCAGATGTTCAAAAAGCTCCCCAAATAGTCTTTCTTTGCACTGGAGAGTATGTTATGCTCATCTATCAATTAAAGATCGAAATCAAGCCATACAAAGTATGTGAGCATTTTAAACCGTTTTGCAACGCTGTCCATGGGCGCTTAGATTGTTTTTGAGATAGTTTCTAGGGAAATATACTTTTTTTATGTGATGTGAAAACAGGCGAGAAAGGAGTAGGCATGGACTTAGGCAAAAAGGTTGGTGAATATCTAAATCTCAAAGAATGTGTTGTGTTGAGCTTTTGTATTGTCTTCTTATTATTACTTTTGCCACAAGCATCGTTTGGCCAGGAAAATCCCAGTAGTAAAGGCGAGGAGGACGTCAAACCAGTCCTCAGCATTCCCTATGTGTTTTATAACGAAAACTTCGGGTTCGCTGTTGGGTACGTACACAGTGTTTCCGGATATCCTCAGAAACAGTCCAAGGTCCTGGCCACTGTCATGGGGGGGACCAAGGGCTCTGGCTTGGGATTTCTCATTGCTCGAGACATTCAGATGCCGGGTATCAAGCGGCTGTTTTTCGATCCCATCGTTTCCGTTGGCTATTTTAAGGATTACGACGCCTTTATTGACGGGAATCCCTCATTCCCGGATCAACGTTCAGGGTCCAATGAGTCAGACGAAGACAACTTCGT
Organism: Desulfobacterales bacterium; assembly: GCA_020345745.1. Classification (GTDB taxonomy): domain Bacteria; phylum Desulfobacterota; class Desulfobacteria; order Desulfobacterales; family UBA11574. The sequence goes on along the minus strand of CP070768.1, from coordinate 558,660 downwards.
AGAAGGAGATGGGTGGGACAGTTTCTTCCGGCTGAAATTCAAATATCTGTTACCCCTTGGACACGGTAAGGACCAGGTCATTCACACCTATAAAATAGACGAGGGCCTGTTAAAGTCCGGCGCAAGTGGCGGTACGTCATGGAATCCATTGGACAGCGGAAGAACCTTTCTTGAGCTACGTCCCTTTTACCGTTCGCAGGAAATCGAAGGTGATAATATAGATAAGGACCAAAAGACCAATGGTACTGATTTTTCCATTTTTTGGGACAACAGGGACTTTTATGCCAACCCTTCCAAAGGTAATGCCTTAATGCTTAAGGTTTCCAGGGATTTTGGCTGGGCAGACAGTTCGGATTCGTGGACCAATTTGGAGGGGGAGTTCGATGTGTATTTCCCGCTGAAAATTTCAGACGCGTTCCGGCAGGAAGTTCTTGCCTTGGATCTGTGGACATCTTATTCACCAACCTGGGAGGAACAACCCGACGGGACTGTCGACAACCGACCTCCTGCATACACCGGGTCCACCCTGGGCGGATTGTGGAGGATGCGTGGCTATCCGACACAACGTTTCAGCGATAAAGCTGCCGTCTATTATGCCGCTGAGCTGAGACTTATCCCCCATTGGAATCCTTTTGACCGTTGGCCATGGCTTCAAAAACATTTGGGGGTACAATGGATTCAATTTGTACCCTTTGTGGAAGTGGGTCGTGTAGCGCCTTCATGGAATATGGATGAATTGCACTCTGATATGAAATGGGATGGGGGAATCGGGATAAGGATTTTAGCAAAAGGGCTCGTTGCCCGTGTTGACGCTGCTGTCTCTGAAGAAGGCCTTGGTGTCCAAATGATGGTCAACCAACCCTTTCAATTTTAAATTTGAATTCCCCGCTGCTTGCAGCACGGGATGAATTGAGGCTCATCGCCCTAAAGGGCTGCCTCCCGGTAAGGAACTTTGCTTTTCATATAGCTTCCCTCGACCCGCCTTATAAAGCAGGATTTACGGGAAGCAGGCCGATCAAATGAAAGAAAAAGGAATTATTAAAAGCTGCAT
>CP070768.1:548205-557509 GCA_020345745.1 Desulfobacterales bacterium | reverse complement strand
TATTATAGCAATCAACAGGATCAAACCTCATACGAAGTTTAGAGCCGACATCGAGAGCGGACTCTGCAAGATGTTAACCATCGGTCTGGGTAAGGTTGCAGGTGCTACCGAATTTCACCAGCGTGCAGTCAAGCATTCTTTTACCATTATTGAAGAGGCGGCCGGTTTTATCATACGCCAGCTGAACATCCTTTTTGGCATAGCATTATTGGAGGATGGGTGTGGTAAACTTGCACGTATTGAAGCTATTTTGCCGACTTCGATAATAGACCGCGAAAAAATACTACTGCAAGAAAGTTCGGCAATGATGGGACGCATCCCTTTTGATCATTTGGATATTTTAATTATCGATCAGATCGGAAAAGATATCAGCGGGATCGGAATGGATTCCAATGTCACCGGAAGGCACAGAGATATTGTCGGCGATTTCTCCACCTCCCCACATGTCAAACGAATATTCGTCAGGGAATTATCACCGAACTCGGATGGTAACGGTAATGGCATTGGTCTTGCTGATGTAACCACGAAGCGACTCGTGGATACCATAGATCTGCAAAAGACTTACATCAATGCCCTAGCGGCGATTTCACCTGAAAAGGCGGCCATACCCATCTATTTTGATACGGATCATCAAGCCATGCAGGCGTGTGCAAGAACCATTGGTGTCACGTCCATGGAAAAGGCCCGGGTGGTAAGAATAAAAGATACTTCAAGCCTGCGACTTCTCCAGGTTTCCAAAGCGCTTGAATCGGACGTTTTGTCAAACCCAAATGTGGAACAGATCACACCGTGGGAACCGTTTCAGTTTGATAAATACAGTAACTTAAAAGAATTTCACCATGAACTCGAATAATACGACGAGAACAGAGAGCACCATCATGTGTCATTTTATATTCTCGACACAAATAGGCGACATTCCATATGGCCAATTGAAATCTTACAAAGAGATTGCCGCCGCCATTCAACGCCCGCGTGCTTATCGATTTGTGGGCAGCACCCTTGCAATAAACCCCTACCCTATCTTGATACCTTGTCACAGGGTCATTCGAAGTGACAGCTCTTTTGGGCGGTTCGGCGGTGGTGCTGAACTGAAAAGAAAGCTGATTGAAATGGAGGCAAGGTATAATTCAAGCTTCGTACCCTAATGGTGATGACAATCCACAGGGCAGTATAGCTGGATAATATTTTTTTAAAGTCAAAATTGAAATAAAACATTATCCAGCCGCACAAGAGAGCCAGCCATTGCAAACGTTCTTTGAGCGCTTACGTATGTCTTGCCGTGTAGAATTGATAAGCACAAACCCCGACAATACTCCCAGCGATATCCATTAAGACATCAACAACATCAGCATGTCTATAGGGAACAAAATGCTGGTGAATCTCATCACTGATACCATACAGAGAAGACAAAAGAATGCTGAGCGCCAGGATTAATATTGGCTTGTCCTGCATCCTTATGGTCTTGAATGCCCTTAACAAAAGTGCACCAAGACATGCATAAACGATAACATGGAGGAGCTTATCCAGGTTGGTAACGCGGGACAATTGGTCAGGAGAAGGATAGGACGACTGAATGAAAATGAGTAGACAATAAACAATTATGGGAAACCAATACCACAGGAAGTTTTTATGCTTTGAAGGTAAAGAGATTGCCATGCCTCAGATGCGGTGGTTATAGACCGGTTGTCGGTCGTCTCTTTCCGAACAATACTTCACAAGGTGCATTTTTTGTGACATGCCGCTTAAGCTGTTCACACCACAGCGATTGAAAGGTTCGACAGCTTCCATCCATTGCATCAACCTTTGCAAAATCAGCGGATTCACACCTTAAGTCACACCATTTGGTATGGTAAGTGGTTATACCTGCGTTTTTTTTCAACCTAAAACCCGGATTCAAATTTTAAGTAGCCTTAAACATTGAGTCCAAAACAGCGTGGTGCCAATCGGGCAAACCCGATCATCGATCAACCGGTATCAGAAACAATCTGAAGATCCAGCCTCCTCTCCTTGATATGCGCCAGAACCTGGGCTAAAAACGTTTCATAAGGAATGCCGAATCTGACCTTTCCGTCCAGGGTCCTTAAAGAAATATGTCCGGACGCCTTTTCTTTTTCACCATATGTAAGAATAAGCGGAATGTTACGCAGCTGGGCATCGCGCACTTTTTTATTCAGGCTTTCGGTTCTGCTGTCCAGCTCAATCCGCAGCCCGGCATGTTCGAGTTTTACTTTAAGCTCGTTTGCATAGGGCACGAGTTCATCATTTATCGCTAAAATAACCACCTGAACCGGTGCCATCCACAAAGGGAATTTACCGGCAAAGTGTTCTGTCAGGATACCAAAAAATCGTTCTATAGAGCCAAAAACTGTCCGGTGGATCATAATGGGCCGCTGTTTCTCATTATCTTTATCGATGTAGAAGAGATCGAATCTTTCGGGTAATGACATGTCCAGTTGAACCGTACCGCATTGCCAGGTGCGTCCCAGGGCATCCTTGATATGAAAATCGATTTTGGGCCCATAGAAAGCGCCATCCCCTTCATTGATCTTATATTCTTTACCGTAAACATCAAGGGCTGCTTCCAATCCTTTGGTGGCGACGTCCCACTGTTCATCGGTACCGATCGATTTTTCCGGGCGTGTGGAGAGTTCGAGGTGGAAGCCGAGGCCAAATGTTTTATAGATGCTTTCTTCCAGTTTTAAAACAGCTAAAATTTCATCCTGAATCTGATCCGGCGTCATAAAAATGTGGGCATCATCCTGATGAAACGCCCGCACACGAAATAGACCCGATAAAACCCCAGAAAGCTCATGCCGATGCACCAATCCTATTTCTGATGCCCGGATGGGAAGATCCTTGTAAGAATGCCGTTTTGTCTTATACATCAGCATTCCGCCCGGGCAATTCATTGGTTTTATGGCATTCTCTTGTTCATCAATCTCAACAAAATACATGTTCTCCCGATAATTTTCCCAATGACCGCTCCTCTCCCATAACGATCGTTGGAGTAAAATCGGGGTTTTGGTCTCGACATACCCAGCGCGTCTGTGTGCCTCTCTCCAGTATTCCAAAAGGGCATTCCAAATAACCATCCCCTTGTCGTGAAAAAATGGCATTCCCGGTGCTTCATCGTGAAAACTAAAAAGATCGAGCGCAACACCGATTTTTCTGTGGTTTCTTTTTTTGGCCTCATCGATCATGCGCACATGTTTATTCAGTTCTTTTTTAGTAAAAAAGGCTGTTCCATATATTCGCTGAAGCTGTGATTTTGTCTGATCTGCCCGCCAGTATGCTCCGGAAACCTTCATCAGTTTTACAGCTTTAATATAGCCCGTGTGGGGAACATGAGGGCCACGACATAAATCAGTAAACTCGCCATGAACGTAAAATGATATCTCCTCATCTTCCAGTTCTGATATCATCTCGAGCTTATAAGGCTCGTCCTTGTAGAATTCAATGGCTTCGGATTTTGAAACGATTTGACGATTAAAGGGAATCTTGGCTTTGATGATCTTTTTCATCTCGGCTTCAATTTTTCCAAAATCGTCTTTTGAGACCGGCTCCATATCGATATCGTAATAAAACCCGTCCTCTACCGCGGGACCGATAGTCAGCTTGGCCTCTTTATACAGATTTAAGACAGCCTGGGCCATAACATGCGCAGCACTATGCCGTAGAATCTCAAGAGCTTCCGGGTCTTTGGTGGTAATCAATCTGACCCTGGCGTCTTGGTTGATCTTGGTGTTGAGATCAACCAGCTCAGAGTTCAACTCCATGACAACACAATTGCGAGCAAAATCTTCTGAGATTCCTTTTGCTATCTCCAAACCCGTTGGGGTAGTTTCAAAACCCTTTATGTTGCCATCAGGAAATGTTATGTTAACCATGACACCATCACCAGCAAGAAATTAATAATTGTTAAAACAGTATAATTCATGTACCGTGACTTTTCAATAAACTCGGGCTGATTTTACATGTGGGGGCTTTAAGTGAGGCATACTCCCTGTAAAAGCCGTTACCAAAAACCGGCCAACAACGCAGATTCGAGCAAAATAGCCCCTTATGGATGGAAACTACTTAGGGTAAATAATATTGCGGGTCAAGAGAAAATTAAATGGAAATTGACTATCAGATCATCGATTCCATGCCCGGGCTTAAAAAAATTGCCAAGATCCTGGAAAAAGAAAAAAATCTGGCCATCGATCTCGAAGCGGACTCCATGTACCATTTTAAAGAAAAGGTCTGTTTGATTCAAGTGGCCACCAAAAATAGAAATATTGTCATTGATCCGATTCAGCTTAAAGATCTATCATCACTCAAGCCGCTGTTTGTTCGCCCCGATATCCGAAAAATATTTCACGGGGCCGATTATGATGTTCGCTCTTTATACCGGGATTTTAATATTAACATCACCCATCTATTTGATACTGAAGTCGCTTGTCGATTCCTGGGCCTAAAGGAGACAGGGCTAGAGACCGTTTTGAACGCATATTTTAACATCAATTTGGACAAAAAATATCAAAAGAAAGACTGGTCGAAACGACCCTTACCACAGGAAATGATCCATTATGCGATAACGGATGTGATTTATCTTATCCCTCTCGCAAAGATCCTCATTCAGGAGCTTGAAAAAATGGGACGTCTTGCCTGGGTAATTGAAGAGTGCGAATTGTTGAGCAACGTAAGGCCGGTTGGTCCTGATGATAAACCGTTATTTTTAAAGTTCAAGGGCGCCGGGCGCCTTAGCTCGAGAAGTCTTGCTGTTCTTGAAGCTCTCCTCCAGTTCCGAAAAAAAATTGCCCAAAAAAAAGACAAGCCATTTTTTAGGATTATCGGAAACCAAGCGTTGCTGAAAATGGCCATTGAAAAACCGATGACTTTACCGCGCTTAAAAGGATCAAAAGTTTTGAGCACCAAGCAAGTCAATATGTGGGGCAACGATATCATCGATATCATCGATCACGCGTTGAGCTTACCTAAAAACAAACTCCCGGTTTATCCGCGTAAAAAGGCACCCATCGTACCAGCACATATTACCCATCGGGCGAAGGCCCTTAAAAAATGGAGAGATAAAAAGGCTAAAGAGATTGACATCGACCCAGGACTCCTCTGCAATAAGGCATTAATCAGCACTATCGCCACAAAAAACCCTAAAGGCAAAAAAGGACTGGCCAGAATCCAAGAAATGAAACAGTGGCAAATCAATGAATTGGGAAAGGATATTGTAACGGTATTGAGACATGTGCCATAGTGTGGAAAACATGAGAAACTTTGAAAGTTTTATCATACCGTTTAGGGTAAGAATTAATTTGGAGGTTATACAGTGAAGGAAAAAGAAAACGTCAAGAAATTAAATGAAAAAGAAGAAATAGGCAGCACCAGAGTTAAACAGGGCTTGGCGCAAATGTTAAAAGGGGGCGTTATTATGGACGTCGTAACGCCGGACCAAGCGGTAATAGCCGAAGAAGCAGGCGCCGTTGCGGTAATGGCTCTCGAGCGAGTACCGGCCGATATTCGTTCATACGGTGGTGTAGCTCGCATGTCTGATCCTGGAATGATTCGGGAAATTATTAAGTCGGTCTCTATTCCCGTGATGGCAAAATGCCGCATAGGACATTTTGTCGAAGCCCAAATACTGGAAGCGCTAGGCGTCGATTATGTCGATGAAAGCGAGGTGCTTACACCGGCCGATTTAAAGCACCATGTTAACAAGCACGACTTTAAAGTTCCCTTTGTATGTGGTTGCCGAAATCTTGGTGAAGCATTGCGACGCATTGGCGAAGGCGCCGCCATGATACGCACGAAAGGTGAGGCCGGCACCGGTGACGTTGTTGAGGCTGTGATGCATGCAAGGACCGTGTTGGGCGATATTCAACGCCTAAAATTCATGCCCGAGGATGAGTTGATGTCCTATGCTAAAGAAATCGGTGCACCTTATGAATGGGTTAAAGAAACCAAGAAGCTTGGTCGCTTACCGGTGGTTAATTTTGCTGCCGGAGGTATCGCTACACCTGCTGATGCAGCTTTAATGATGCAAATCGGTGTGGATGGTGTTTTTGTCGGCTCCGGCATTTTCAAAAGCAAAGATCCGGGGCCCAGGGCAAAAGCGATTGTTCAAGCGACCACGCATTACAATAATCCGGAAATCCTTGCCAAGGTCAGCGAAAATTTAGGTGAACCCATGGTGGGTATTAACGTCAGCGACTTGTCAGAAAACGAGCAATTGGCCACCCGCGGTTGGTAATAAGGAAGTTTAACATGCAAATCGGTGTCTTGGCATTACAGGGCGCTTTCATTGAGCATATCAAAATGCTAACCCTTTTGGGGGTAAAAACTGTCGAGGTTCGACTGCCAAAGGAATTAAAAGGACTGGATGGTCTAATTATACCGGGCGGAGAAAGCACGACAATTAGCAAACTGGCGGTTAACTTTGATCTGATGGGTCCTTTGAATGAATTTGCTGCCCATAACCCTGTCTGGGGAACCTGCGCCGGTATGATATTCATGGCCAGCGAGGCTGATTTAGATCAGCCGCTGCTGGGTTTGATGGACATCATCGTAAAAAGAAATGCTTTTGGTCGGCAAGTAGATAGCTTCAAGGCAAACTTGACCATACCTGCTATCGATGACGGAGACCATCGGCCTTTCCCGGCCGTCTTTATCAGGGCACCCAAGTTGGTTGCCGTAAATGGCAAGGCGAGGGTCATCGCCGAACTGTTGGATGGAACGGCAGTTGCGGCGCAGGAGGGAAGGTGGTTGGCGACGGCATTTCACCCTGAACTGACAGACGACGATCGGTTTCATCGCTATTTTCTTAGCTTAATCGGCACGTAAAAAAGTGAAGTTTATTTATGCGCAGTTGCCATAATGGAGAGGCCTGTGAAAAATGGCAGAAAAGGTTACCTTTTTATCCAATGGTTATGAAATAGAGGGGCTGTTTATCAGAAAAAACGAAAATAAGGGGGCGGTCATTACCCACCCGCATCCCCTTTACGGCGGTGATATGTACAGCATGGTTGTCGAGACCATCGCGCATGCCTACAATCAAAATGGATACTCAACATTAAAATTCAACTTCAGAGGCGTCGGTAATAGCCAGGGGCGTTATGATAACGGCATCGGTGAGCAAATGGATGTTCTGGCGGCACTTATATGTATTGACGACATGGGGATCAACGCCATCGATTTGGTCGGATACTCATTTGGCGCATGGGTTAATGCACATGCCATCCGAAAAGATACCGTTTTAGAGAACATGGTGATGGTGTCACCGCCGATAGGGTTTATGGCGTTTAAACCAACCACTACACTCGATTGCTTGAGACTCGTCATTACAGGCAGCGAAGATGACATCGCACCTGCAGAAACCATTCAACACGAATTGCCCACCTGGAACCCTGATGCCCGCTTTGACATCATTGATGGCGCCGATCATTTTTACGGCGGGTACCTTAAAGAATTGGAATCAGCCTTACTGAACTATCTGTCGGCCAGAGACGCACAATCGAAATGACCGAATAAGCCATAAACGAATTTCAAAATGATGCCCCGGCTGCCCATCGGATAATTCGTAAATTCAAAAAACTTAGGGGAAAAGAGCTTAATTGTTTTTTTGAAAGAAGATATCCTTTTCGTTTACTCGATCGCCACCCAGTGACCCAATAGTTATGATTTTTTTCAAAACTGGTTGGGTTTTGCAGGAAACAGACCCAAATCATAAATATTTGACAACACATGAGATGGGGTATCCTCGGCTTTCGCCCACTTAGGGTTGAATTGCCGTCTGCCTTAGCAGGTGATCCGCAAGCACAAGGCTGACCATCGCCTCACAAACGACGTTGATGCGAGGTATGGCTGAAACATCATGTCGCCCTTTGGTTGATATGGTTGCGGGTCTTTTGGACGTATCGATGGTGTTCTGCTCGATGCGTATGGAAGGGATCGGTTTCACTGCCACGCGAACGACTATATCATCCCCATTGGATATGCCGGCAAGGATACCACCCGCATGATTGGATAAAAACCCTTGAGGTGTGATGGCATCATTGTTTTCAGAACCCAATTTTCCTGCGGCATTAAACCCGGCGCCAATCTCCACACCTTTGACCGCGCCGATGCTCATGAGTGCTTTTGCCAGATCAGCGTCTATTTTGTCAAAGACCGGCTCTCCCCATCCAGGTGGCACGTCTCTTGCCAGAATTTCAACAATCCCACCAATGGAATCCCCCATTTTTTTGACTTCAACCACCCGCTTTTCCATCTCTTGTGCGGCGTCCATATCAGGACTACAGAACATATTATTGTTGATTAAATTCAAGTCCCGTGCTTCTGCCCTGATACCTCCGAGTTCGACAGTGTAGGAAACAATTTCTATGTTTTGTTTAGCAAGAAACGCTTTCGCCACGGCACCAGCAGCAACCCTGGCAACCGTCTCTCTGGCAGATGCTCTTCCTCCCCCTCGCCAGTCTCTTACGCCATATTTGGCAAAATAAGATATATCACCGTGTCCTGGCCGAAAAAGATTAGCATAGGGTTCATACGCCTTCGAATCCACATCTTTATTGTGCACCATGATCATAATGGGGGTCCCTGTGGTTACACCTTCAAAAACACCCGACATGATAACCGCCTGATCCGGCTCTCTTCTGGCCGTACTCGCAACCGATGTTCCCGGTCTTCTGCGATTGATCATGGTCTGGATGCTGCCCTCATCAAGAGGTATTTTTGGCGGACAACCGTCAATAACCACCCCGACACCCTTGCCGTGCGATTCACCCCATGTGGTTATCCGAAATAATTTACCAAAGGTATTACCAGGCATTTTTTCCATCCAAATAAAAAGGTAAACATATAATGATTGCTCAAGTTTCATCCTCTAATGACGCTTGCAATCCACAGCGCAAATCGGATGTAGGCATTCAAGGGACATCCAAATTCGTTCCACTCGATTGTCTCATCGCTGGTCATTTCAGAGACCTTTGAAAAACGGTCCCTTTGTCCAATTTCTGCATTAGGCTCAGATTTTAATCCTCGAAATACTCCATGTATGTCTGTGGTTAAAACCTTCGCCTGCTTTGAAACTGAAATGACGAAGCGACTCTGCCAATATCGTTACAAGAAAATAGATACCCCTGAATGCTTACCCTAATGCTCTGAGGAGGCTGAATAATGTTTTTCAAACGGGCAAAATATTAGCAGATTCAGTGTAAAGATTGAAATATTACGATTTATATGAACCAGGCGCGATGGTACAGCTTATCGGAGCCATATCACTTGCTCATTAGCAAACAACTCATTTGACACG
>CP070768.1:539936-548105 GCA_020345745.1 Desulfobacterales bacterium | reverse complement strand
TAAATCGATGGTATGCTCTTTCAAATATTCAGCGGCTTCCTCTCCACTGGAAACGGCTTTAGTTTTATAGCCAAGTGTATCCAACATCTTACAGGATATCTTTCGTTGGCTTTCCACATCATCAACAACTAGAATCGTCTCTCCGTCCCCTTTGTAGCCTTTAATGGGTATGGACTGGTCCTGACCCGATATTTCTTCCCTTGTTATTGGAAAATACAACTCAAATGTTGTGCCGTTCTTGTCAGTTGTCACATCTATATAGCCATTATGATCCTGCACAACATTCCACACCACGGCCAGACCTAAACCAGTACCGCTTCTGCCCATTACCTTCTTTGTATAGAACGGTTCAAATATCCTCTCAAGATCATCTGATGATATTCCCGAACCATCGTCCGATACAGCCAGAACCACGTATTCACCTACACTTACATCATCATACCCCATTAGAGGTTTTTCCATATAACGGTTCATGGTCGATACGGTGACATTCCCGCTGCCCTCCATAGCCTCTGCAGCGTTTGATACTAAGTTCATTACCACCTTCCTGATATGAACATGAGAACCGTCTATGTTAAACAAGTCGGTATCGAGATTGGTCTTGATCGTAACAGTAGGATGAAACTGTTCAAGTTTTTTGAACTCCGGAGAATTTAAATAGTCACCAATAAGATCATTTAAGTTTAGAGGTTTTTTTGTGATGGCTACTCCTCTTGCCACAGTTAACAGATCCTGGACAATAGCAGCAGCCCTGTGTCCGGATTCCTGCATTGTTTCAATGGGATTTCTGAGCTTGTGGTCTTTAGGTAAATCAATTAACATTAATTCCGGATAGCTTACAATCCCTGACAGCACGTTATTTAAATCGTGGGCCACACCCCCTGCCAATAGTCCCAGTGATTCCATCTTTTTTGATCTGGCGAGCTTTTCTTCACTTTCTCGTAGTGCTTCCTCCGCCATTTTTTGCGTTGTAAGATTAAAAATATATCCTTTTAACCCTATTGGTTTATCGTCTTTAATAGTTGGAGTTGTGTTAATATAGGCATCAAAAGTGCTGCCGTCTTTCCTTTGCACGAGATATTCAGCACCATCAGTAAGAACTCCTTGCATAACTTGCATAGACATTTTTATTGCTCTATCGTGATCTTTTGGATGTATCGCTTGCAACATATGAAGACCTTTATCTATATCTTCTTGAGTATAACCTGTTGTTTTAATCGCAAAAGGATTGGCAAAGGTTACATTGCCTTGATCATCAGTCTCAAACAAAGATAGGGGCAAAAAAGATGCCAGGTCTTTATATCTGGCTTCACTCTCCCGTAAAGCCTTCTCCGCCTGCTTGCGTTCGGTGATATCCTGTACAACCTCAATCGCTTTATCAGTCATCCCGTCCGGGTTTGATAGTGGGACCGCAAGGATTTCGTAGTCTCTTTCGTCAGCACCTTGCAATTCAACCTTCTCTAACCTTTTGTTCTCCAAAGCCTTGACCATTGGGCAAAAGCTACATGGCTCCTCAAGGGTCATGTACTCTTTGTAACACTTTTTACCAACTATATCACCAAACCGATCTATCAATGTTTGATTTTGCTGCAAAACCTCAAAATCTGTATTGACAATATCAACGCCTATGTTTGCACTTGCTAGCCCATCCAGAAGGACCTTTAATTTGTCCCTTTCGGATTTTAGCTCCTCCTCTGCCTGTTTGCCTTCAATGGCCCCTTTTTCTAACTCCTTAACCCTTTGTTCCAATTCTTCATAGGTTGGTTTTTCGCCCATTACTAAATCCTCTGATTGTATTCAAAAAAACAGATGTCCATTAAACGTCTTTTCAACAATTTTTTTATTTGGTCTATGGTATTCCCATTTTTTGGTAACACTCTACCACCTCTTTTTGTAGAGCAGAAACTATGCCAAAATAGGATAAATATTTAAATGGTTTTTATTTCAGATAGTTATAGGCTGTATCGTGGGGTTTTGAAACGGATAAAACGACGAATATTTTGTTTTAAATTACACAGATGTCAGAATTTTGACTCCTATTTTGGAAAATCGGAATAGAAGAAGTGTACACACCTTGATCGTGTATCCCTCAGAAGAAATAAATAAAGCTGATACAATATATTGAGGTTCGGTTTTCAGCCTTTAATCTTGCGATATATTGAGAATACCTCACGAATTTCGGACTTGTCAAAACCTGTGATAACTTGTCAAACACACAAGCTTAAGACGGCTCTTGATAGTTACATATATCATTAAAATGAAAAGGGCAAACCCAGTAGAAAAGATTTGCCCCTTTGAAAAAACGATATCACACGATTTTTGAGGCTCTGATATTTACATTTTCATAGCAGATACATTTTGCGTCAGGGTGTCAGGAGCTAATTCTAATACACCATCAAAAAAGCATAGCGGTCCATTTTCTGATCATAGTCGGTTCGGACGCTGATCTCATACCCAACCTGGCGGACGGTAGAATATACATCCACAGCCATAGCCTCCGGAGACGGACGGGCCATTCGTGGATTGTCACAGGTTTTGCGGGCGCCAGTGCACTCCTTGCAGAAACCGCAAGAGTCCATGAAGAGTATAAAAGCCCGTTCGAAACCTGCCAGGAATACGGCCCGTTCTAGCTTGACCAGCTTTGCGTTAATCCGTGCTGACCAGGCATGGCGATCCTCGGGTTTTTGCATTTTACCTGCAAAGTGCAGAATAATAGCATCTACATATTCTCTAAAAAAACGCTCACATTCGGAAACTGACGGCGTGTTGGGAGGACAAGTGCCGCCATGGCCATACTCACCGCAGCCGAACATGCACTTCATGCGGACCCATTGAGCCACTATAATCTTCTTGGGATCGATCCACCTGTAATCGGTATAATCGTTAGAATGGAGAATATCATCGATTTGTTTTTGCTGCTTTGCACTTAATCCCATGCTTTTTTCATCCTTTTTCAAATTGGTCGATTTCACTTTCGTATAAGCTTCCACCATTTCTTTTATACTCGGTTTCCTGTGATTTGATTTCTTAGCAGAGAAACATTCTGTTATGTATACCAAATTGTGCTACATATTCAATTCAATAGGGGAAGCTCTTACGCAATGATATTTCATTCTGTATCTAATTGCAGTAAATTGTGGTGATATGTTGAGATAATCGCACGAAAAACGGACTGCTAAAATCGTGTGATACCTTGTGATACCTTACCACTATTGCCTATACAATCATTAATATTAACCTAAATCAGATTTGTGTTTTCTTTTTAAACGCACAAGCTGAAGCCGATCCCTGAAACTTAGATATACCACAAAAATAGAAAGAGCAAACTCCCGAAAAAGGATTCGCCCTAATTCAAAAAAATGATATCACACGATTTTTTATGCTCTGATACTTACGCTTTTATAGCAGATATCCACAAAGAAAGGGCAACCACATCCGCCACCGGAGCCACCTCAACGTTCACCAATGGATAACATTCTATCTAATGTTCTCTTTTTATCTTTCTTACCTCTCTCGGTATACTCCCACTCTCCAGCAGAATTTTTCTCGGCTTCAAACCAATTGCCGGTAACACCATCACGTTTCACGTAGGATGTACCAAGATGCACATCACCGTCATATCTATCCACCTGCCGTACTCCCGGCACACCGATACTGCTGGACTTGGTGGTTATACATGAGGCTAAAAAGATGGACATGAACAGAAAAATAACAACCGAAGTAATGGGTTTATGAACCATGATTATACTCCATCTCACCTTGGGGCCGCCAGGCCCTTATTGACTGGAGAAGCACGTAGTGAGTTACATCCATGTCAATTTTAGGCAACTCGATGTGTTGGTGAGTGTAAAAAACTTCTATGCCCCATGAATAAAGACTCTGAGGTTATCTCCTCCTTTTCCGCATTCATCACATTTTAGGAAACCATATTTAAGCACAATATTTAGTTTACTTTCATGAAGCCAGTCATCAGGGGCATATTGACGATAATCATCTCCTATACATTTTTTGCAGATGAAACCATTTTTTTCATCCTCATCATCTTCATCGGTTCTAAACCATGCTCCAACCGATACCATCAAAATATTCTGATAGTCCTGCTCTGATATAGATCCCATAATTTTTTTTACCTCCTTTTTCTCGAAAATACCATACAAAATTATAAACATCTTCTTCAATAATAAAACTCTGAGGATGCAGATATTAATTGGAAAACATGGTATGAACATAGAAGATATTAGAGAAAAAATGCTAAAGGAAGCTTCTTCCTTTAAATATGAAGATTAACACAAACCTTAAATCAAGCTTTTAACATCGAGGTCTTTCTTTAGATTTATCCTCTCGAGCTATACTTAATTTTAAAGAATTGTAAGGTGGATCAAGACATCACTTGACAGTTCAATCCTAAGAATTTGATATTACAGCCAATTGAAATTTTGCCTAAATGGAAGATAAATAGCTGTAACATGCAATCGGTAATAGTGGATTAAGCTAAACTTTTAAGCTCCTACTGGACAGGACAATTCACAAGCACGGCAATATTTAATTACCAAATTGCGTTTCCCATTTTCTCCGATTTCTCCATCGGGAACTTTATTTTCTACGTTAGCATTTATCTGCTTAACGCAGGTTGACCAACTGTATTTTCCTTGAGGAAAAGCATTCACTGGGCAGGCGTTTTGGCAAAACACCTCACAGGTTTCACACGGAGTGAATCCTTCGAGTGCTTCTGTCGTTTGGAAATCTCCCTCCAACAGAATAGAACGTAACCTGATTCTTGGTCCCCATTCCGGATGTAACAACAGATTATTCTGACCTATGACACCCATACCAGATAAAACAGCAGCGTCTTTCAGAAATAGTCCGCCCTTTTCCACATGATATGGTAGAGGAAGAGCGGCTAAATCGTATTTTTCTCGTAGCCACAGTTTCATCAACCCTGATAATTCCCTAAGACGACGATTGCCCCAAGTATCTCCTCGTTCCCAATAGTCCAAACGAGGGTCTTTTTCTGGATGATTCAAACCCAATACCAAGACTGTTTGGGCTGTTGCTGGCCAATTATCAATCGGAACATCGTCCATCTGGTCAATGTGTCTTGGACCTTCTGAAGTAGCTTGATATGAAGAACCTTCTAAGACATCTTTTAAACGAACGACTCGGGCTCGGACTCCATGGTACGATTCAGCCTGCGATATGACTTCAGTAGTTAGTGATGCTTTTGATGTCATAATTATTGATTCCTTAAATTCAGAGATATTGAGATTACCACGGGCTGACCTTGATTACAGATATTCTAAATATCACAACTTTTCAAGCCGATCTTTTGTTGTCGATAAGTAGGAGATATCAAAACTATTGAGTCAGATCAGATTGATGTGCTTTTCATTGCTGGTCTCAGGTTGACAAAATGGTGTGATTGCAGCATGATATGTAAAATGGGCAGCATCGATTATTAGAAGAGTAAATATTACTCACCCAAAGAGTCTGACGGTTAGAATTATTGGTTTTTTGAATTAATATTCAATTTATAGATGAAAGGTGGAATGAGTACCACTGTTAAAAATAATGAACGTTTTGCTGGTATCGCATCGGATTGTCATTCTTGTATAATAGGTCAGGCACGCTCGGCGGCACGTTTTGCAGAACTTTCTGAAGAGCAGGCCAACCGTGTTATCACTTTAGCCAAGGTATGGTTGAAGAAATCAAAAACGACTCCTCTTTTACGCCAGCATATTGTTCGTTATGTGGCAGACGCGGTTATTCAAGAACGAGGTGAATCTCATAATTTTGACATTTATAAAGAGGTGAAAGATAAATCTAATATTTTATCCATGTCCTATGCAGATAGTTTTCAGAAGAAGATAGATGATAGTGAGTCACCATTGGAAACAGGGCTTAAGCTTGCAGCAGCAGGAAATATTATAGATTTCGGAGTTAAACAAAGTCACGATTTTATCAATCTGGACAAGGAGTTTCAATCTCTTGATAAAATACCCTTTGCCCGATATGATATTGAGCCTTTCAAAAGAGCATTGGAGCGGGCTTCAACACTTCTTTACATCTGTGATAATTGCGGAGAGATTGTATTTGATATGCTATTCATAAAAGAGATACAACGAGAGTGTCCAAACCTTCAGATAGTGGCAGCACTTCGCGATAAGCCTATCATCAATGATGCTACTCTGGAGGATGCCAAAGCGGTGGGACTTGACCGTCTTGTTAAAACTATCTCCAGCGGCAGTATCTATCCGGGAACAATTTATCCCGAAACAACAGAAGAGTTTCAGAATTTGTTTACTGCGGCAGATGTGATACTTGTCAAAGGTCAGGGAAATTTCGAGACATTGTTGCCGTTGGCCGATAGGAGGCTTTTCTTTTTATTGCGAATTAAATGTGGATATATGGCAGCCTTATCTAAGGTGCAAAAAGATAATTTGGTTTTTATGCAAAGATACAAAGATGCAAATTAGTTCAGATTAAGGGTACCTTCCTAAACTGCAAACATATCAGTTCGATTGAAAGATATCTACTCTCTATCTATGTGACGGCATTTGCTGTGATATATTGAGATTATCTCACGAATTTCGAACTTGTCAAAACCCTTGATAACTTGCCAGAGCACAGTCTGAAGCAAACTCTTGAAGCTTGAGGAAATGCATCGGGAATAACTGGCAGGAATGGGGTTTTGATTCCTGCAAGGATCTTGTTTTTCTTCGCTGCTTCTAATCGTTACCCATATATTAAAAATAGACTCAATCGAACATCTTGAACAAAGGATATAGCCGGACCTTGTCAGGACTGGGCTCTATCCCTACAGTTCCGGCTGCTGGATATATGTTCAATTAAATTTACACATTACCTGGCTTTTCTAACTAGATAATGTTAAAATCTGTTTGATTCTCCAACAGTTTGGTGATGTGGGATTCGAGGATTGGCGTCATGAACCGGCAATGAACTACACGAGGGCTCTTTATAAAAACCGGATCGAACACAAGTTTCCTTTGTTGAAGCACTTCGGCCTGAACCTCCTCTGAATTTCCCAAAGAGACCCGCAGATTTTTTTTGTTAGAAAAATCCTCATCCGTCAAAAAAGCGAATCCTGAAATGGAAATATTCTGCAAGACGAAATTGAACGCTTTGCTTTTCAATTCCACTGCGACAGGGGGGCTATACCTTTTGTGACGGCGCCGTTCTTTTTCAGTGGGCCACACGTCAGACGATTTGGATTGCATTTTTTCTTCCGTAGTTTCATTCATTTTGTTT
The DNA here is from genome assembly GCA_020345745.1 of Desulfobacterales bacterium. Classification (GTDB taxonomy): domain Bacteria; phylum Desulfobacterota; class Desulfobacteria; order Desulfobacterales; family UBA11574. The sequence goes on along the minus strand of CP070768.1, from coordinate 540,839 downwards.
TCTCCTTCCCTTTTTCGTGAAATTTTCGACGGATTCAAAAAGAGGTCTTCGTGACAAAAATTTATGATAGATGGAAAAAATAGCTTTTTTGTATGTAAGTAATACAATTAGAAATCTCTGAAATCGACTTCATCCATCGGAATTACCTGATCAGGACTTACTTCCTTTGCTAGGTGAACAGCTACTTCTTTGTTATCGGCTTCTATAGCGTGAGCAGGAAGACCGCTACTTGTTTTAGCCTTAACTTCGCTGAAAGAAGCTTTTTTAGAACCATTAGCACTTCCGTCTACCAGCGAAGCAAGATCACCGACAAAGCCTTTCATCTGTTCCGCCTGAGCACTCATCTCTTCAGAGGCGGAAGCAGACTCCTCGGCATTGGCGGCATTCTGCTGGACGACCTTGTCCATCTCAACCACAGCCTTGTTAACCTGTTCGATTCCTTCGGCCTGCTCATTGGATGCTGCTGCAATCTCACCGACCAGTTCACCCACCTTGGCGGAACTATCAGCGACCTCGGTAAAAGCGTCATTTGTTGTGGCGACCAGTTCTCCGCCATCTTTAACTTTTTTAACCGTTCCTTCGATCAGATCCGCCGTGTTTTTGGCTGCATCTGCAGCTCTCATCGCCAAGTTCCTGACCTCGTCTGCAACAACGGCAAACCCGGCGCCGGCCTCACCTGCCCTGGCCGCCTCAACCGCGGCATTCAAAGCAAATAGATTCGTCTGAAAGGCGATTTCGTCAATGGTCTTGATAATCTTGGATCTTTCTTCACTGGCTTTGGAAATTTCTTCCATGGATCCGGTCAGGCCGGTCATGGATTCGTTGGCCTTGGCAACCACCTGGTTGGCTTCTTTCATAAGGTTGTTAGCCTGAGTGGCATTACCGGCGTTTTGCTTGGTCATG
>CP070768.1:536911-539836 GCA_020345745.1 Desulfobacterales bacterium | reverse complement strand
GGGCAAAAGGGCTTCAGGTTTTTTATGCAAGGAGATATCTTTTTCGATTACTTCATCGTCACCCAGTGACCCAATATTATGATTTTTTTATAAACGGATTGGGGATTTATAAAAAAAGTTCAAATCATAAAATATTGGGTCACTCTGCTAAGACGTGATTGATATCGACTGAAAAAAAAGCCTGAAGCCCGTGCATGTGACATCAACACATGCTTATTGAGAAATTAGGAAACATTTAGGGTATGAAATAAGGTGAAAAGGGACAACGTGATGCTTACCGACCTATCCGGTCAGATTGAGAGAATTACATTCACCAATGAAGAGAACGGATTTACCATTGCCAAGATCAAGGTCCGCGGGTACCGGGATTTGGTTACCGTCGTTGGCAATCTGATAAATCCTATGCCAGGTGAAATTCTTAAGATGAAAGGTGAATGGACCCATCATCCAAAATACGGTCAGCAATTTAAGATTGAACACTATAAAACAGCGGTTCCGGCATCTGTTTACGGCATCCAAAAATACCTTGGCTCGCGACTGATACAAGGGATTGGCCCGGTGATGGCCAAGCGGATTGTCCAGGCATTCGGCAAAGACACGCTTGATGTCATAGCAACAGACATTGAAAAATTGGCTGTGGTCGAGGGGATTGGTAAAAAGCGGATCCATATGATCAGAAAGGCCTGGGAGGATCAAAAAGAGATCCGTGAGGTCATGCTCTTTCTTCAAACCCACGGTGTCAGCTCAGGCTATGCCACCAAAATATTTAAACAGTATGGCGACCAATCGATCGATGTTGTCAAAAAAAACCCTTATCAGTTGGCAACAGACATCTTTGGTATTGGCTTTGTCACTGCCGATGGTATTGCCGAGAAGCTGGGGTTTTCAAAACATTCTAAACAAAGGGCTGAAGCGGGCATTCTCTATGTGCTTAACCAGCTTGCAGAGGATGGACATGTCTATTACCCTTATGAATTACTGGTTTTAAAGTGTCAGGAGATCCTTGGTGTCAAGCGCGAAATTTTTGTTAATGCATTTGCTGCCATTGAAAAAGATAACCGGATTGTCATCGAAGATTTGAATGAAACCATTGAGGAATTCAGGGAAAACAATAAAGCGGTTTACCTTGCCAAATATCACGTGTGCGAGGCAAGTATCGCAAACCGTTTGAAAATATTGATAAAAACTTCAAAATCATTCCGAAAAATTGATTCAGAAAAAGCCATCGAGTGGGTACAAGGACAATTGGCCATTACCTTGGCAACCAACCAGGTTGAAGCCATAAGGAGTGCTGTTGAGAACAAGGTCATGGTTATCACCGGCGGGCCGGGTACCGGTAAAACCACCATAATTCACGCTATTCTCAAAATTTTTTCCAAACTCAAAATAAAGATGATGCTAGCTGCCCCCACCGGCAGAGCGGCGAAAAGAATGAATGAGACTACCGGCCATGAAGCCAAAACCATTCACCGAATGCTGGAGTACAGTCTGCAAAAGGGCGGGTTTCAGAAAAACGAAAAAAAACCATTGAATTGCGATCTGTTAATTGTGGACGAGGCCTCGATGATTGATTCGATCCTGATGCACCATCTCCTCAAAGCCATCCCGCCAACAGCAACATTAATCTTGGTCGGTGATGTTAATCAGCTTCCCTCTGTCGGCGCTGGAAACGTTCTCAAGGACATTATTGCGTCCGGTGCCGCTCCTACAGTAAGACTTAATAAAATTTTTCGTCAAGCAAAAGAGAGCATGATTGTCGTTAATGCCCATAAGATCAACAACGGCCGTATGCCATCACTTAAAACCATTGGTTCTGGAGATGATTTTTACTTTATTGAACAGGACGATCCTGAAGGCGTACTCAAGATCATTTTGGAGTTAATAGACGATCGAATACCCAAACGATTTGGGTTTGATTCGATTGAAGATATACAGGTACTTACGCCCATGCACAAAGGCACTATCGGGGCGGAAAACCTCAACCTTGAACTGCAAAAAACACTCAATCCCGGGATAACCAGCTTGGTACGAGGGAACAGGGCATATCGGGTCAACGATAAGGTGATGCAGATTAAGAACAATTACGATAAAGAGGTATTTAACGGAGATATCGGAAGAATATATCGCATCAATACGGAAGAACAATACGTGACCATCGCTTTCGATGGTCGACAGGTTGATTATGAATATGTTGACCTTGATGAAATTGTTTTAGCCTATGCCGTTTCCGTTCATAAATCGCAAGGCTCGGAATACCCGGTGGTCATCATCCCGATCCTTACTCAACACTACATTCTTTTACAACGGAATTTGATTTACACAGCAATAACTCGGGGCCGGCGTTTGGTGGTAATGGTCGGCACTCGGAAGGCCCTGGCGATGGGGATAAATAACGACAAAACGCAAAAACGATATACATACTTACGACACAGGTTGGGTTGATGTCGTTTCCGAGGTTTAGCAATTCCTTATCCAACCAGTACCAGTACCGAGATATAAAACGGGTATCCGTAAACAGCCTTTTATTAATAATTACATTTCAAATTAAATATCTATCAATTTAGTGGATTCATACCATAGTACAAAATCTCAAAAGGAATGACTTCTATAGTATTATTCTCTTATAAAAGAATTATGTGTGGCTATGATATGTAGCAGTGATCAAAGGATTGGCTTATCTACATGTATGTTGGAGATATCGCAAATTTTAAAACGGAACCAAAAACTGCGGTACATAGCAGATATCGGCTATTAAGGCTTATTTGGGTTATGTAGGAGATATCACCGGTTTCATCCCAGATGCCACCACCTCATCATCTTGTGTGTCCAGACAAATGAGAAGGCCGTATACACATTCTGCATACGGCCTGTCCACCCCAATAGAACTATTATATTTTTTTGCCATTATTTCTTAGGCATTGGCGG
>CP070768.1:528766-536811 GCA_020345745.1 Desulfobacterales bacterium | reverse complement strand
CTAAGCCCTCTCCAGAGAAATTAGGGTTACAATCACAAAGCAAATTTTTTAGTGCTCCTGGTTTTTTAAGATGCGAAATAAAAGCTTGAATATTTGAGCAATTTGGAATTTTATAGACTTCAAATCGATATCGTAATAAAAATCCCATTTTTTTCCGCTAATAAAATCAGTATCAAGCACCCCCATATCTTGTGTATGATCAAATTCTAAATTTCTCTTTAAAAAGTTATGATTACTCCCTTCAGTGTTAACAAATCAAAGCTCGAAATATTTAAGGTTTAGGTATGTAATCAATACCACGAAGCTTTTTGAAACTGCTTCCATATATCAGGGCATCAAAACTACTGTGATATCGTTTTTTCAACAGGGCAAATCCGTTTGGCAGGTTTCCCCCTTTTCTTTCTTTAGTATATGGTTTTATGTGACAGTCTGTGTCATTTTATTTCTTGACATCAGCCAGGCTGCCAATATATTACCAATTAGGAATATATATGACAGGAGATTCAACAATGAAATCTTTTACAAAAGTTATGAAAGCTCTCTCTGATCCGAATCGAGTTAAAATTTTAAAGCTGCTCCAACAGAAGGTGCTGTGTGTATGTGAATTACAACATGCCTTGGAATTATCCCAGCCGAACGTTTCGAAACATCTGAAAATATTAGAAGAATCCGGCCTGGTAGAATTCCAAAAAGACGGCCTGTGGGTAAACTATTACCTTGCAGATGGAAGAGGGAGCCCCTATGCGGCCAGCTTGTTAGGAAATTTGAAACACTGGTTGGATGATGACCCGGAAGTCGCCGATTTATTAGAGAAGGTTCCAACATTAGATCGTGAAAAGATCCTTCATAGATAATTTTTTTTGGGTTTATATATAACTGTATTTTTATATAATTATTTATATGCGGCTGTTTCATGTTATGCTTATACAAAACCGCCGATTCGGTCCTTTAGGTAACGAATTCGTTTTGCACTAAATTATAGAGCTAAAGGAAAGGCAAAATGAGTAACACAACAACAATAATTAAAAACACAACGGTTTCCATAGAAGATTCTGCGGGTGTCGATGAACAAGATCAGGAAAGCATGATAGATTGGAAAGGTATATGGAAACCCTTGAGTATTATCATAGGGGTTTTTCTAATATTCTTCTGGCTACCAATCGACAGCAACCGTTTTACGGGAGCCGTTATAGAATCTTTGGCTTTAACCAAGTGGTACGCCCAAGAACACGTGATCCTATGCCTGATCCCGGCACTTTTCATCGCCGGAGCCATTGCCGTTTTTGTTTCCCAAGCCGCAGTCATGAAATACCTTGGCGCCGGGGCCAAAAAAGTCTTTGCCTACGGAGTTGCCTCGGTGTCTGGATCTATTTTGGCGGTCTGTTCCTGTACGATTTTACCTCTTTTTGCCGGCATATGGAAGCGCGGGGCCGGTTTGGGGCCTGCTATTGCGTTTCTCTACTCCGGTCCTGCCATTAATATACTGGCGATTGTCTTGACTGCCCGAGTGCTCGGATTGGCCATCGGTGCAGCCCGTGCTATAGGTGCGGTGGTCTTTAGCATCATCATCGGTCTAATCATGCATTTTTTATTCAGAGAAGAAGAAACAGCCAAAGCCCAGGCAGCCATGCACATGCCTGAATCTGAGGTCGAGCGGCCTCTGTGGCAGAACGTCATCTATTTTGCCACCATGGTATTCGTGCTTATTTTTGCCACTTGGGGAAACCCGGCCGACCCCACAGGCTTGTGGCATGCCATATACAGTATCAAGTGGCTGATAACCGGTCTTTTTGCAGTTATTTTGGGAATACTTTTAATCAATTGGTTTAATGTTAAGGCTTATAAGGTTGGGTTGTCCGGCGTAGCGGTTTTGGCTCTGGCGCTTCTTTTTCCGCACGAGCCACTCATTCCTTTTTCCGCAGGCATCATCGGACTGGTGTGGATGATTACCACCACCAGGGGAGAAACCGAAAACTGGTTTCTATCTTCATGGGATTTCACCAAACAAATCATACCGCTGCTTTTTGCCGGGGTATTGGTGGCAGGTCTTCTTCTGGGACGTCCCGGTTCAGAAGGCCTTATTTCTTCAAAATGGGTGAGCAGCCTGGTGGGTGGAAATTCATTGGGGGCCAACTTTTTTGCCTCAATGGCAGGAGCCTTTATGTATTTTGCCACCCTGACTGAAGTGCCGATTCTACAGGGTCTAATCGGGTCCGGTATGGGGCAAGGACCGGCTCTGGCCCTGCTGCTTGCCGGGCCTGCCCTGAGCTTGCCGAATATGCTGGTGATCCGGAGTGTTCTGGGTACTAAAAAAACGACTGTCTATATCATTCTGGTTGTGATCATGGCTACGATCAGTGGAATGATATTCGGACACTTTTTTCGATAAAGGGAGAAAAATCATGTCTGCAAATGATGTAACCCAGATAATGGTCGGCAAACATCCCTCGGGAATTGTTGGACTGAAGGCGGTGTTGGAAGCAGTGGCCAAAGAGTTTAAAGGCCGATCTGACGATGAAATCAAAGAAGAGCTCTTAAATCGATTGTCCAAAAGAAATTACGTTAGCAGCAATACGAGGGAGGTTTACGGCCAGGCATTTCTAAGAGAATACAAGAAGTTTGTCGGAGAGCCCTTTGAGAATCCAGACGAGTGCGGGTTGAATATCAAAGTGTTGGGGCCGGGGTGTCCCCAATGTGATAAGCTTGAGCAGGATCTCATGACGATGATGGCGGAGCTCAATATTGTCGCGGAGCTTGAGCATGTTCGGGATCCATTGGAAATTGCCAATTACGGTGTCATGGGAACGCCGGGATTGATCATCAAAGGCGTGGTAAAGGCCGTAGGGTCAGTTCCACCGAAAAACAGGCTCAAACAATGGCTGCTGGAGGCAGCAGCAAGTTAAACATAATAGGTTCTACGAATTAAACTGACAACTCAACAAATTGTCCATTTAACGAATTGGCAAAATGAATAAGGAGAACAAAATGAAAATTAAAGTACTGGGGCCTGGATGTCCCAAGTGCCATCAAGCTGAAAGTATTGTGAAAGAAGCGGTATCAGAAGCAGGGGTTAAGGCCTCCATAGAAAAAATCACTGACGTGATGGAGATTGCCGGATACGGTGTATTCGGCACACCGGCAGTGGTCGTCGATGGTGATGTCAAGAGCGTTGGCAAAATACCCAGCAAAGAAGATGTGAAATCTTGGTTTTCATAATAGAAAGTAAAACAGAAAATTTTACAAGATTGTTGTATTGATGTTTAAAAAGGTATCCATACATTGAACTGGATATTTCCGACATTCAGATGGTCATGTCCATTGCTTTAGACGACGACAGGGACAAGGCGCTTGCATTTATCAAAACCATTCTGGCCAAGCAGGTGAAAAAGGAGCTGTAGCCCCATGAGTGCCGGTGTTTGAGGCAAGTTACGGCCCATCTCAAACTGATCACTTTGGTTGTTGAAGAAAATTAGGGGGATGTGTTGATGAGTGCATTTATTATCATGACGGTTGGTTTGGCAATCCTGGCCGTCATTTCCGGCATGCTGGGTCTTGGTGTGGCCTTTTCGGCCGTACCGTTTTTATCTCTCTTTTTGCCGGACCTGGTCAATCAGGTTCAGCCACTGACGTTGTTACTTAATGGTTTGACAGCCCTGTTTGCCACGTTCGGTTTTGCGAAAAGCGGCTTTGTTGATTGGAAAAAAGCCATTATTTTATCCGTTGTCACTACTCTGTCCGCACCGATTGGCGCCTATCTGGCCCATTTTATCAACCAAACCTACATTCTGTATATTTACCTAGCCGTGGTGATCTACCTGGCGTTCAGCCTTTTTAAGCCGTTCAAAGAAAAAGAGGACGTTCAAGAGAACTTTCGCCTGGCACTTGTTTTTGCTGTGCCCATTTCGATTTTGGCCGGTTTTCTTGGCATCGGCCCGGGTTTTCTGCTGATGCCAACGCTTATCCTTCTGGGATTTGAAGCCAAACGGGCCGCTGGCATCAATGCCTTTGCCGTTACCCCGCCGTCTTTTTCCGCACTGATACCACATTTGTCAACGGCCGTTTGGGATATGCGATTAACCGTTGTGCTTTTGATTGTCGGCGCCGCAGGCGCTTTTCTGGGCGCCAGAATTACCAGTCTCTACGTCCCAAGCAATCGTCTCAAACAGCTTTTCGGGGTTTTAATCGTAATTATGACTGCTTATAAAATTTATACTTTGTTCTAAAAGAGTACCTGTTTACTGCTGAGCACTCTCCACTTGATCTCAAAAAATAATGCTTGACGTACAGGGACATATTATTATACTTCGCCATATGGTCAAATATAAACAAGGAGTATTTATGCTTGCTTTTTTATCAATTACAAAATCTTTAGCCGATGAAAGCCGCCTGCGCATCTTAATGGCGTTGGAGGGTCGCGAGCTGTGTGTGTGTCAGATCACAGAGTTGTTAGGCCTGGCACCATCCACAGTGTCCAAACATATGTCGATTTTGACCCAGGCCCGTCTGGTTGAAAACCGCAAAGATGGACGCTGGCGCTATTACCGCCTTGCTGGCGATGAAGCCACAGCTGAAGTGCTGGATGCTATTGGCTGGGTTCGAAGTTATCTGCCAAAAACCGATATTATTCGGCAGGACGCTGATAAACTGGAGAAAATTTTGGCCATAGATCCGAAAGCACTTTGCCGGGCACAAAGCTGATCCTAATCAAACATTCTGCAAAAAGGGAGGATGATTATGCTGCTTGAAAAATATTCCCTTGAAATTTTCAACCCCGAGTGCCGTCCTGGGGCTATGGCAGTGCACTGTTTTGCCCACCTGGATCAGGACGTAAGCGATGCATTGCCTTATCTGAATGCGGTTCTTGGTGGAAATTCTTACTCAAAAGACCCGCCGTCCGTGGGATTTAAAATCCATGGGAAACTAATCACCATTCATTCCAAAAAAATCGCTGTTAATGCCCTCAAGGACGAGGAAGAGGCCACAAAAATCATAGAATGGTTGAAGCGGGAAATCAATACAGCCTGGGAAAACCGCAACAATATCGAACCATTGTATGAAGCGACCCCGCAACCCCAGGTTTTTGAAATTCTCAAACTTTTGCCCAAATCCAACTGCAAGGAGTGCGGCCAGTCCACCTGCATGGTCTTTGCCTCCCAGGTAGCAGAAGGCGCTAAAGGCCCTGAAAACTGCCCGCCGCTGGATGCAAAGAACAGCAGGAAATTGACGGAATATTTGAGCCGGTTTCATCTATATTTTCAGCTGTAGAAACCGACGAAATCGCTTTCACTAATTCGCTTAAAGGGTTATTTTGTTTTGTTCGAGTGAAAAAGGAGGTATTGCAATCATGTCAGATACACAAGAAAAGAAACTTTCGTTTTTGGACCAGTTTTTAACCCTTTGGATCTTTCTTGCCATGGGGGCCGGCATCGGCATCGGCTATTTTACACCGTCGGTGACCGAATTTATCTCCGGTCTTCAGGTCGGCACTACATCGATTCCTATTGCCGTCGGCCTGATATTGATGATGTATCCGCCGCTGGCCAAGGTAAAATACGAAGAAATGGGCAAAGTATTGTCCCATAAAAAACTTCTTTTTATCTCTCTGCTTCAAAACTGGGTAATCGGACCCATCGTCATGTTCGTTCTGGCGATCATATTTTTACGCAATTATCCGGAATATATGATCGGTGTGATTTTAGTCGGGCTTGCCCGCTGCATTGCTATGGTTATCGTGTGGAATGAGCTTGCCGAAGGGGACCGGGAACTGGCCGTGGGTCTGGTTGCCTTCAACGCGATTTTTCAAGTGCTGTTCTATGCCGTTTACATTTATCTTTTTATCACCGTGGCCCTTAACTGGTTGGGACTCGTTAAGGGGCTAAATGTCAGCATATCCATAGCAGACGCCGCTAAAACTGTGTTTATCTACTTAGGAATTCCATTTATTGCCGGTGTCGTCACCCGTTTCAGCCTGTTAAAAGCAAAAGGCATCCAGTGGTATGAAGATGTCTTTGTCCCCAAAATCAGCCCGTTGACTTTGGTGGCGCTGCTCTTTACCATCATTGTCATGTTTTCGTTAAAAGGCGAATACATCATCAAACAACCTCTTGACGTGGTTCGGGTGGCCGTACCGATGGGCATATACTTCTTTTTAATGTGGTTTGTAACATTCTTTATCGCTTACAAGATCAATGCCAACTACGCTCAAACCGTCAGCGTGTCCTTTACGGCCGGCAGTAATGATTTTGAGTTGGCTATCGCTGTAGCAGTGGCGATTTTCGGTATCGATTCGGACCAAGCTTTTGCGACCGTCATTGGACCGCTGATCGAGGTGCCGGTGCTGATCAGTCTGGTCAACGTGGCACTGGCTTTTCGAAAAAAATATTTTCCCTATGCCGTGGAAACGCCGGCCGGTGTCTGTCACGTGAGTTGTAAGCCATGAAAAGTTTTTACCTTATTTAATATAGCTTTTATAGATTCCGCTCTGAAAGGTATAGCTTGGAGGATGCAAACCTTACGATAAACGGGAATTGCTGAAATAATCTAGTGCAAAATGTCATGGACGAACAATTAAAAACTCAACTTAAAAAGTGCTTTGAGTTGATGGTTAAAATTAAAGAAGAGTACCCTGAAGGTGTGTTCGATCGCGAGATGCTTCACGGTGACATGGATTTCCGGTACCGCCGCATCAGCGAATTGCGTGATAAAATAGAGGCCTTGCCGACCGCTGTTAAGGGCTTTGCTAAGTTTAAGGACGCTCTTGGTGTATCCGATAATGCCGTCAGATCTTTTTTTCATGAAGCGCTTAAGACACCGGATCGATTTTCCGTTCTAGTCGGCATTGGATTCAAGGAAAGACGGCAAGTGATGGAAAAATGGGCCGGCGAACTGCAAATATCGACCCAACACATAAATGAACTTCTAACCCGCAGCCGCCTATCAGGCATCCTGGACGTAGATTACAGATTGAATGAGGACTATCGGGGCGTTATTATGGCGTACCTTGACGCATAGCAAAATTTATGTTTCTCTCATTGTCACTAAGTTTTTTTCAATATATCTCTATAAGGCAACAACCATCGACGCTGCAAAACACTGGGAAATTACTAATTTTTTAGCCTCTTGAAAAGATAAACTGGTTTGTTTCAAAAAACTGAACCGTCTCAGAAATTTAAAGATTAAAAATGAAAAAAAATGGACCTGAAAGTAAAGTCAGAGAGGTTGTTAACGCTTGCGCTGACTGCGACGTTTGCAGGTATCTAATGGATACAACCTGTTTCTTTTTTCCAGAGCTGTACAGGCTTTATGATAGGGAGGTGGAAACAGGGGGGAAGATTACCGCCCAAGAACTGAGAAACCTTGTGGATCTATGTAATTTTTGTGCGGTATGCCCGTGTCCAAATATTCGGGCCGATATCATACAAGCCAAGACCGCATTCATTGACAGAGACGGACTCAAGTTCAGCATTCGAGTTATAGAAGATGTGGAACGCATGGGAAGATTATGCGGGGCGTTTCCGCAGATAACAAACATTCTTTTTCAGAGCAAACGAATCGGGTATCTGCTCAAAGAAGGAACTGGAATTCATAAAAAGCGACGCATTCCCCGATTTCCAAAAGAGAACTTTCTTAAATGGGCAAATCATAAAAACATTCATATAAAACGTAAGAAAAAACAAAAAAATAAAGTGGCCTATTTTGCGGGCTGCACCGGCGGATATATATTTCCGGAAGTACCCAAGGCGGTGGTTGAGGTTTTTCACCACAACGAAATTAATGTGTACTACCCGGAACAGAAGTGCTGTGGTATGCCAACTCTACTTGAAGGCGACCGTAAACTCACATTGAAATTTGCCGAATTCAACATGGATCGTTTGGCTGAAGTGGTGAAAGACGGATACGACATTGTGTGTTCATGCCCAACCTGTGGGTATATGCTGAAAAATGTTTTAAAGGAAGGCGCTTATTATTCTTCAGAGTATCAGGCTGATGTGGGGGCCGATGAACTCTATTTGAAAATTCCCAAAGGAATCCGAACAAGCAATCCG
>CP070768.1:523864-528666 GCA_020345745.1 Desulfobacterales bacterium | reverse complement strand
GTGATGAAATTCTTCTGGAAGCCAGGATCGTCGGCGTGGCAGATGTGGTCGAAACCATGGCATCCCATCGCCCGTATCGGCCCTCTATCGGGTTGGACAAAGCCCTGGAGGAAATCTCACACAATAAGACCGTACTGTATGATCCCCAGGTCGTCGACGCCTGTTTAAGCCTGTTTTCCGTAAAAGGATATGAGCTTCCCAGCCTCTAACGATAGCGCTTATATATTATTACAAAGCTGTCAATGATTTCATACTGCATTTTTTCCCGCAACGTTAGTATTTAAAACCCAAATTTCAATATCCAAATAACAAATAAATTCTAAATTCCAATAACCAATGACCAAAACATTTGTGATTTTGAATTTCGGTCATTGTGATTTGTTTGTTATTTGGGGTTTGTAATTTGGTGCTTATTCTCTATCTTTTAACTTGAAATCCGCTACACTTTCGGCTATCAGTTCGTTTGATATAAATTCCGGAAATGTTGCACATGCCCGGGTGGCGGAATAGGTAGACGCAAGGGACTTAAAATCCCTCGATACTAAGTATCGTGCCAGTTCGATTCTGGCCCCGGGCACCAAATAAAAGCAGTGGGTTAGATTAAATTTTTTAACCCACTGCTTTAGTTTATACCATAGAAATATTTCCGATCTGTCCCCATTATTTTGTCTAAAAGATTATTACTCTGAAACTATGGAACATCGGATAATACCAGAAGAGATAAGTTTTTGTTGATTAGACAGACTCCTCCTATGGCTGGTGAGAGGGCTTTTATGCAAATTACATGATACATCATAAAGATTTTAAGAAAAATCGAGGCGCTCATCGCCACTGGAAGAACCGGTTGCTTTTACTCTCGGCAGGCAGTTCCGTTCAGTTCGTGGCTATTAAAAGATAAATGGCAACGTCTTCATAGGCATTGCCCATGCTCTTTGACAATTTGTGTAAGTTCAATTCAGCGGAATAACGACAGCTCGATTTTTAACCTCTAATCTTAAAGGCAATGCCAGAGGTGTCGTAAAAGGCAGTTGTACTTGTACAAAAGGATAATATTCAGCTGAAGGATAAATAGGGGTCTGTTGACAGACATAATCCCAGTCCCAATATGATCCGGGCATGAACGTCTTTTTACCACTGTGGATTGATTTATAAACTCCTGTCAACAAGCACGCGCTGAAATCAAATATCATCGGAAAGGGCGATGTTGAATATGGTGTGCCACTACAATCAGTACTCTCGAAAACTATGTCTAACTCATCACCGCACCAACCGGAATAATCATTTGAATATCTGAATGTTGCACCTAACGAAGGTATGAACATATCTATCCAGCCTTCATCCATGTAGACCAAAATTCCTATATACTGATCATTGTCATCATAAACCTGTACATCTGCCATCGTGGTGTGAGATACGGCAAATATCAAACCGAGCATAATACAAACCGAAACCAATAACATTTTCGACTTCATTATGAACCTCCTCGTATGTTTATAAAATTACTTATTATTAATTCAACGGAATCACAACAGCTCTGTTTTTAACTTCAAATCTTAGCGGCAATGCAACAGGTGTTGTAAACGGCATTTGCACCTCAGTTAATGGATAATATTCGGTGTTAGGATAAAAGACGTTCGGCTGGCATTGGCAATTTTCATCATAATATGACCCTGGTGTGAATGTGGTTCTACCTGCATATTGCGGTATATAAAACGCTCCTAAGGATGTGCCGGTTAGGTCATAGACCTCCGGCAAAGGACCATCTGAATATGGCGTGCCACTGCAGTTGCCACTGTTAAAAATAGGATACTCCCATAAACATGAAGATAGTTCACCTAAATCATAACTCCAATTTGCTTTTAAAGATGGTATAAATATTTCAAGGTTACTATCACCTAAATCGATTAATAGACCTAAATATTGATTGTTGTTGTCATAAACATGAACATCTGCTTTGGCGATGGATGAATTAAACATCACGATAGCCGAGAAAATGATAATTACAGCAAGTACTGAATATCTGGTTTTCATTGTAGCTCCTTTCTTTAAAATATTAGATATGGATTATTTAAAAAAGTATATCATTTAATAATTTGATAGGCAAAATTTGGAATAAGAAAACCATTAACCAATTACCCCGGGATAGCCCAGTAAAGCCGGGCCCGATAATCCATGACTTCCGGAGAACTGCCGTTCACAATCTGGTCAGGTCCGGAGTTACGGAAAATGTAGCAATGAAGATCACGGGCCATAAGACCCGGCCAGTATTTGACAGGTACGATATTGTCACAGCTGACGACATCAAAAACGCAGTGAAAAAACAGTCCCATGCGTTAGGTGGATCTGGCGTTTGAAATTGTAACGATTTTGTAACGGTGACACCGTTCCGGCGGGTACCATCAAAGAACCACAAAATATCACGGTCGTGATAATAGCATGAAATTAAACGAAAATATGAAACTCATTGAAATCATTAGGAGTGTGACTTATGCGATCGACAAACTTAAAATCCCTCGATACTAAGTACCGTGCCGGTTCGATTCTGGCCCCGGGCACCAATAAAAAAGGGATTGGACGGATTCGTCCAATCCCTTTTGTGCATCAAGATTAAGGGACTAACTCAGGGTGCACTCAAAATGCCCCAGCGCTTTGAGGCTTTCATAATTGATGGTATATAACGGCTCTATGACTTGCTCCTGGAAATGTTCATCCGTCATGGATTTGCCTTCATACAGGACATCCACCAGACTGTAGGTGGGTATCATGTCGAAGCAATCCTGACAGGTGAAATAACCCTCGAAAATAAATATCTGCCCGCCACCGGCATAGACATCCAGCAGTCCGGATTTGGTGGAAAAATGGGAACACGTAACCCAGGTTTTGGGTGTTTGTTCATCTTCTGAGATGTAGCCCGCCTGTCGTGTAAAATGATAATTGCTGTCGATCAAAGGATTGATGATGTTTTTCTGAAAAAGCTGATCGGTCATGGGTACGCTGGAACCCAAAAAGTCATTCAGGTCATCGTTCATGATAATCATATCCAGGCATGTTTCACAGAAACATTTTCCCATCACTATTATGATCAATCCGGAGGACATGTAATAATTGAAGACATGATGCGGATCGGATAGGTGTGGGCAGACGAGCCATTTGGATTTTTCCGGTTCAATACCCAGTTTTACATAATTTTCCGCCGCAGGTTCATTTTTCAACAGGAAGGCAGGGGTACCATTAATGGTTGCCCCCACGTCTCTCAAACCGATATCGGAAATAAAATATGCTTTCTCATTGGTGTCTATCATTGCGCCCATATCAAATGATCTCCGCATGCAAACAATCTTGGTTGACAGATAAGTTCTTGAAATCGATGTACCACCCTGTAGTTGAGCAATAATTGGGCCAAGGTTGCGGAAAATTGAAAATATATATAATAACAATTGGTTATGATACTGGTGGTTTGTGCTTGACATTGGTATTTGACAAAAAATTGAACTCGGCCGTCAAAATTTGTAATGCGAAGTGTATATAGGTTTCAGGTCTCAGTGCTAATGAACACTATTCCAGCAGGGATAACTGTCGATGGCGGGCTTTCCTGGTGGATGGTGTTAAGTCACTGATGAACTCGGTGATGATGTCGGTCTTGAGGATCTGACTTAACAGCACGATATCCTGATTGTGCGGATCGAGCCAGGTGTCATACACCTCGGGCTTCAATACTGCCGGCATGCGATGATGAACCTTGCGCACTGATCCGCGGGCCCGGATCGTTATAATGGTGCATGACTTGTAAGCGGTAGGAGTTTTATCTTCCTTTTGCCATATTTCCCAGAGGCCGGCGAATGCAAAAGGATTTCCGTTCGGGAGTTTAAAATATACCGGTATTTTGCTATTTTTTTGTTGCGCCCATTCATAAAAACCGGCTGCCGGAATTAAACATCTGCGGTGCCGGAAAGCTTCGCGAAAACTTGGTTTTTGGGCAACAGACTCTGCACGTGCGTTGATCAGACGACTGCCCAAAGCGGTGCTTTTAGCCCAGGAGGGAACCAGGCCCCAGTGAAATCGGTCAAGCCAATTTAGCCCATCTTTTTGCACAATGGCCAGCAATTCCCCGGATGGTGAGACGTCGTTACTGGTAATTTTGTCATCTGCTATGCGATCAACAGGATAGAATTTTTTAAAATATTCCACCCGCTGAATGCCTATGAATTTATTGCTCATGTCAACGGTCCTGATTTATAGAAGGAAAACAATTTGACAATTGTATAGAATATTTAGCATAATATAAGATAAAATAATATCTTAATGACTGACTATCAAAATACGCAAAAATAAAAAAGGAAGGCCGAAATATGAAATTTTTGCAGTTTTTGCTGATGTTAACGCTATGCTTTGCCTTAGCCGGGTGCGGGGCGCCGGGAAAAAGCATGACCCAGGTGGATTACGATTACAACGTAACGACCGATTTTACCAACATCAGAACTTACGACTGGCATCCGGATGCCAGCGCTAACAAGATTAGTCTACTCGACGCTGCACGCATTAAAGCTGCGGTGGATAGTCACCTTGAAGCTAAAGGAATCGAGAGTACCCACCAGTCTCCGGATTTCTTAATTCTGGTGTATGGCGGCGCCAGGCGTGAACATACCATTCGCTGGAGGGGATGGGATGATAATCTGTGGTTTGAGCAGGGTCGACTTAAACTGGCATTTTTTGATACCAAGACCAATGAAGTGTTTTGGTGGGCCGAAACCAGAGCGGATGTGTTTTACAATATGGATCCGCAAGAAAAGAACAAGGTCGTG
>CP070768.1:521112-523764 GCA_020345745.1 Desulfobacterales bacterium | reverse complement strand
TGTTGAATGGCTTCTTTACCATCAGATGCTTCAGCAACAACTTCAATGTCTTCACTCTCTTCCACAATGCGGCGCAATCCATCACGAACAATACTGTGATCGTCTGCCAATAAAACCTTTATCATTGTGCTACCTTAGCTTTTTCACCAGTCGGAACCCGAAAAAGAACCCGCGTCCCAGCTCCCGGCTGAGACTCGACATCTAAAACACCCCCCACAAGGCCGGCCCGTTCTCTCATACCAACCAAGCCCAAAGCTTCTGCTTCATTTAAATCAACAGTGCTAAAACCTCTTCCATCATCAACAGCGGCTAAAGACAATTCACTATCCACTTTGCGCAGCGTCACTTCCACCCGGCTTGCAAAGGCATGACGGGCGACGTTCGTCAGCGCTTCCTGCGTGATCCGATAGGCTGCCGTTGCCAGGGTATCATCGATGCCTGGAACATCAAAGTGTTCAAACACACAGGTAATCCCCGTACGTTTTTCAAAATCAGATGTATACCATTCCAACGCATCCACAAGACCTAAGTCATCCAATACGCCGGGGCGAAGCCTTATGGCCATACCTCTGACCTCCTCAATTGTATTATCGATCAGTTCACACATTGTCAAGGCCCGCTGGGAGGCCTCGGTATCGCTTTTTTTCAGACGATCCAATAGCCATACCGAATCCATACGCAATGCTGTTAGAACCTGACCCAGCTCATCGTGGAGTTCCCTTGCTATAGCAGATCGTTCTTTTTCCTGATTGGTCATAATACTTCCGGAGAGTTGCCGAAGTTGATGGAGAATGCTGGTAATCTTCTTGGTTCGATCTGCAACCTGATTTTCAAGGTCTTTAGAGTATCGATCAAGTTCTTCTTTGGCAAGGGTGAGCGCTTTCTCAGCACGGTTACGTTCTGTTACATCTATTGAGACAGCCAGCGACCGAATGATATTCCCTTCATCATCTCGATCACCAATGGCCGAAAGAAGAACATCGATTATATCGCCATTTTTCTTAATAAACTGATAGGGAATATCTTTACAAAATCCTTTCTCGAAAAATTCCGGGAAAACAGTCCCTTCGGCGAGGCGACGGGAAGCAGGTGTGAAATACTGGGTCAGTTCTTGTCCAATCACCTCCTCGCGATCATATCCAAGCACTTCGATCCAGTGGTCACTCACACTGACCAGCCGGCCGCTGGTATCTATGGAATGGAGCATAGCCGGTGTGTTGTGGTATATCGAACGGTATCGTTCTTCACTCTTTATCAATGCATTTTCGAATACTTTCCGTTTGACAATTTCCTCGCTAGCCTTTCTATAAAGCAAAAACACCGAAAGTCCTACCAGCATACACAATGACAAAACTATGGATCCAGTAACTTTAATCAAGGGGTCTGAAACAATTTTGGAAACCGCTTCAAGATTGTAAAGATGAATGAGGCTCCAGCCTGGATAATTGTATAGATCTAGCTTGTTCATCAGATATTCGTTTCCCTCTTTGTCAACAGCATTCTTGTTCCCGTTGATTTCCAAGCCAGTCCATTTCCAGGGACCTTTACCAAACTGTTGGATATCTGCTATTTTTCTTTTCTCATCTTGGGATAATTTCCACAGGCCTCTGAATAGCCAATCCTGGCGGCTAGAAATAAAAACGATCCCCTGAGGATCTGTTACCAGCACCGTTTCGTCGGAGGTTGGTTCTAATTCTCTTTCAATCAGGTCAATGGATGCCTTTATTACGACAATACCTATGGGGGCACCGCGGCCCCCTTGATAAACCGGATGACTGTAATAAACACCTCGTTTCAACGATGCCGTACCTAAAGCCATATATGTTGACGGGGTACCCTGAATGGCTTCCTGAAAATATGGCCGAAAAGAAAAATTTCTGCCCACGAAACTATCGGAATCATTACGATTGCTTGAAGCTATCGTGGTTCCGAAAGAATCCATCAAGTAACAGACATCTACATCCAGTGTTGTTTTAAAGTGATCCAGCATTGCATTGGCATTTGCAAGAGAATCAGCACTGGGTCGAATCAACAGCGCCTGGAATTCCTTCATCCCAGACAGCGTCTTTACCGGGCTTATGTTTTCGGAAAGGAATGAAGACAAATTTTTCTTTATCATCTCTGCATGGGCAACAGCTCGTCGTTCCGCTTCTAAAAACGTAGATTTCGTTAAAGATGAATAATATGTATACCCTCCTATCGAGGCGGATAAAAAGGTAAGTAACGATAATATGAGTAAAATTATTCGTAGCTTCATGCTTAAATTATCCCTTTTGTCAATGATTAGTTATTGTTTTCCTTCGTTGTTCCTCATTCAAGCCTTGCACTCCTTTTATATTTAGAATACAAGAAAAATTTATTGTTTTTAATTATCATTTTTTTTGGATAATCCTTTATGACCAAAATAGTCAACCTTCAAGCATACCGAACCAAAACGATTGAGCAAAGGGGCTTTGGGCCTTGGTCTAAACGTTTTGGTGAATTATATAACAACGAGACCCGTCTTTCAGATGTCTCGGACAAAACACTTTTCTTTTTGGCTCGGCCAGGAGAGGATAGCGCTGTCGCTTATTATGAACTGATCATGGGTATTCTGGATCTAGGAGAAGGTCTTAAATTTTATTATCTAGGCAAAAAAGACCAGTTAACCAT
>CP070768.1:518228-521012 GCA_020345745.1 Desulfobacterales bacterium | reverse complement strand
TTAAGACTGAGATCCTAAGTCTGAAATTTTTGCCACACCCAAATATTTTAGACTTATGAATGCAATCATAAATATATTCAATATGATGACTACTCTAGCATGAGGCCCTATATCTAGAATGGCCACATCATCCACCTAAACCCATATATTGTGGTCGACAATGTAATTTAGTATTCTATGCAAAGCTATCCTATGTTTTAATTTCTAAACGATATCATAACCGATTAATACAGGTCGTGCAATTGTTGAAAATGTGGGACCTGAGAAATAAAATGGCCTACACCGTCATCGGTGATACCCGTAAATGTTGCAAGGAGGTTACAGCAGGTTGGAAAAGGTGAGAACGTTGTTATCGGTAAACAGGCATTATGTCAAATCAAAGATCGTTTTAGTATAGAAAAAAATTCAAAATTATGGTTAAGAATTAACAGAACTTTTTATACCTTATAAGGATAAGATGAAAAGGTGACATAGGAAGAATCTTTGATTTTGGCAGTTATTTTTGATTACCGAAAGCAGTTATATACAGCGTTCATTTTTGCTCTGGAAAAAGGGACGACAGTAGAGTCGAGTTTAGAAAGTGAAATTCGGGTTAAGACAGAAGTGCTTACTAGGTGCCGTAGATATTTATCAGAAGCTGTTCCAACTTTTCTTCGAGCATTTCGTAGGAAAGGTAGCGCCAGCCGAGCATGTAGTTCTTTTCGACCATGCGGGCCATCCTTTCCGGATTATCAAGCAGCATCTTAACTTCCCCCAATTTTGCATCGGTAATGTAGCCATCGAATGTAATTACGTCGAACCCCTTGGGTTCTATATCAGCTGTGAAAATGGAATATCGGTTGATAGCAATCGGTTTCTTAAAATAGATTGCTTCCACGAATGCATTTCCATATCCTTCATACAAGGAAGGATAGGTTACAAGGTCAGCGCTTAGGTAAACATCCCACAGGGAGTATATCTTCCGGCCTTTTTCATCAGTTCCTCTGTCAGGACCGATTCTGTCATCGATAAAACGAACATCCACATCGATAAAGTCAGCAAACTCTTCAACCCGCATTAAATAGTCTTGGCCTTCATCACCGGCCTTATGGCTGATGATAAGAGTAGCTTTAGGGTGTTCCAAACGCTTGACAAGTTCAGCCGCAATTTCAATTCCCTTTCTGGAAACAACCCTTGTCGGTTGAAGTACAAGCAGCGAGTCCTCATCAAGCCCGATTTCGTTTTTAAAGTCTTGATTGTAGTCATCGATTTCCTGAGGCAACGACTTGAAGTCGATAACATTCGGTATTAATGTCCAATTGGCACCGGTAAATCTTGCAAAGTCTTGCCCGGCCAGAGAATTGATCACCACATGCTGAATATTAGAATGCACCGGTGGAAATGCGGCTCTCATGTAGTCCATGGCCGCTTCACTGTTAAATCTTTCCCTTTCCCAAAAAAAATCATGGTGATGGGCTATGGTAGGAATGTGGTTTTCGATGACAAATTCTGAAATGGCAAGACCCAAAGGAACATTTACTGGAATCGCTAGTGCATTCTGAACCACCAAAATATCGAAGCCGAATCTGGATTGAAATTTTTCAATTTCTTCTTTTAACTCTTCTTTTATTTCCCATATTCTTTTGGTGATAGCTGGTGTACGCATTTTCTTTCTAAAAAGAGCGTCTTGCAGACGGACGATTTCCTCATGTTTGAAATGGGCCATTGGCGCTTTATGGGAAATCGAAGGGTCAGTATCGAGTTCGCCTGCCATAAAATAGGTCGAGCAACCCCTTGACGTCAAAACATCCACCCATTTCTTTGCTTCAAGCGAAACCCCGTCCAATCCGGCAAACCGGGTGGAAATAAATCCAAATGAAGGTTTTTTACGGTCCCAAATATTCTCAAATGTCATGTTGCTATCCTTAAGAATTATCTGTTTCGAGTTTCTTCCAGAAGCTTTTCGGCTGAAAGCATATCTTGAGTTATTTTAAACAACCTATCCAATTTTGTAATACGAAACATTTGCTTTACGTTATCTTGCATTCCGAAAAGTAGACAGACTTTTTCCTGTTTTGCAACGTGTTTTTGAATTTTCAAGAAAAACATGATGCCGGAGCTGTCAATAAACGTTAGATCCATTAGATTAAAAATACAGTCCTTGTTTCCAATTTCTTTAATGACGGCTTCAACATCGAGAGCGGCCATCTGGGCTGCATCCAATATTCCAATCAAGTGAAATATTACATCTTCTGGCCTAACGATATTGAAGTAGTAAAACGAAGGCAAATCTGACTTTTCCTTTATAAAAGCCGTGACTTCATTTAAAGTATTAAATATGCGGTCTTTGAAAAGATCTAGAATACGACTCAGCTTTAAAAAGCGCCGTGTTGATGACTTGATTCCTATTATGAAAAGCTCTTTTTGTACATTTACTGCCTTACGCCTAAGGCTGACAAGCAATCCTATACCGGATGAATCGATAAAATCGGTTTGGCTGAAGTCCAACACTGTATTTGTGGGATGTGAAACTATTCTTTCAAATTCATCTCTAACGGTTTTAACAACCGCAGCGTCCAGGGTGTCCGGAACGTTTATCATTTTTAAGTCCGCCACCAAAGTTTCCCGGGTACGAGAAGTCGAATCAGTGGGGATTGAGACCTTTTTATGGTATAAGCTATATAGCAGACGCTTAAATCGATAGTACAAAACGGCAGGCAGCATCATTAACCCGAATTTAAAAAAACCGACAAAATAGCGCTTCCAGAGCCGCCATGGATCCTGGGTGATGCGATATATCCATTC
>CP070768.1:512442-518128 GCA_020345745.1 Desulfobacterales bacterium | reverse complement strand
GATTCTTTGACATCATCAGCGTTGATATCTACGCCGATTGCAATGACCTCTTTAAATCGAAACACCTCACAGGTATGCCGACCGGTTCCACAACCCAAATCGAGAATTCGATCGCCGGGATCAATTGCGAGCCGATTAAAATCGATGGTAATCATGAATCGTTTCCCTGTATGCTTCTACGGTCATTTCAGCCGCTCTTTTCCAGGTAAAGAATTGATGTACTCTTTGATAACCCGCACGCCCCATTTTTTGGGCCAGTTCAGGATTGTCAAGAACGTCCGTGATAGCTTCGGCCAGAGCCACGTGATCAGCGGGAGGGACAAGTATGCCCGCGTCGCCGACCACCTCCGACAACGCGCCACCGGTGGTGCTTATGACCGGAATACCGCAAGCCATGGCTTCACCGGCAGGAAGGCCAAACCCCTCATATAGGGATGGGATAACCGCAACCGAAGCCCGTGCATATTGTCGAAGGTATTCATTGCTGTCGATTCTGCCGGTAAACGTGACCCATCTTCCTATGCCCAGGTGTCTTATGAGTGCCTCGATACTGCCATTTTTTTTGGGTGTTCCGATAACAGTGAGTCTTACGGACCGGGTTTTCGATATCGCATTTAATGCTTTTAAAAGATAATGAAGTCCCTTTAACGGTGTATCTGCACTGTTTGTGACAATGATGCGATTTTTCTCCCTTCTGATTTCGGGAACAGGATAAAAAAGGTTGGTGTTAATACCGTTGGGTATGATTCGAAATCTTTCCTGTGGTATCTTAAAGTCCTTGATGATATCTTTCTTTGCGTTTTTGGATACCGTAATAATGTGAGAGAATTTTTTAATCACCCTTTTTTGCATGCCGATGAAAGAATACCAGCGCATATGTTTAATCTTTTTCCAGAAACTTGACGCTGTTTTTATGGCCAGTGCTCTGTCAATGGTAATTGGATGGTGAATGGTGGCAATGGCCGGGATAAATTGAAAAATGGCCCGTATGCCATAAGAAATACACTGGTTATCATGCACAATGTCGTATTTGAAAATGTTGTTTTTTAGTAAGTATCTGTATGCCCGCATGCCAAAAGTAAACGGCTCCGGAAACCCCATAGTAGAAACGCCAAGCCATTCAATCAGGTTAATCGGATCGGATAGCTCCTTAAAAGAAGGTGTTCTAAACAAATCGCCCGGATTATAAAGGTCAAGACCGGGAAGTCGCGATAGGGGAATGTCGTCGTCAAGATTCGGTTCGGGCGGGCCTGAAATAACATGGACATAATGACCCAAATCCATGAGTGCGCGACTTAAATTGGCGACATAAACCCCTTGGCCCCCACTGTGCGGGTTGCTTCGATAACTCAAAAGACAAATCTTTAAAGGGGCGGAATGATCTGTAATTCTATTCATTTTCTAATAAATCGATAAGATATTGGTGATAAGTATGGCCCGGGCAGAGGTCTTTTTATCAGTGCCTAAAGTGTCAAGTGATCTAAATTGCCTAAAGTTAAAGGAGCACTAACGCGCTATCTAATTTATAAATTCGCCATTAAAAACATAAACTTTAGTTCACTTTAGTTCATTCTAGGCACTTTAAACTTTATCTGTCTATATTTCTAAGGCTGCAGATGATAACAGACTGCCGTGTAGGTTTGGAACGCCTTGGCAATTTATGGTCTTAACCGGGCTAGGTTTTCCAATACGTCGTCATACTCATGGATTCGGTTTTCCCAGGCATAATATGCCATCGATCGAGAAAGATGGTCGTATGTTTTATGCAATGTTTCATAATTGGAAATTAAATAGCAGAGCTTGTCAACCAATTCCTTTTGGTTTTGGTATAGAACGTCTCGATGAAAACCCTTTGGAATGACTTCCGGATACGATAACCGGTTTGGCAACAGCGGGATACAGCCATGCCGGATCGCTTCAATCACTGAAATTCCGAAATTCTCCTGTTTTGCCGTACTGATGACGATGTCTCCTTGCATCAGCCAATTATGGTATTTATCTCTGGATGTTTCATGACCATACCAAACAATCCGGTGACCGAAGCGGTGTTTGGCAAAAATAAATTCTTTCGGGACCATCTGAAAATTTTCACCCAAAAGCGCCAAACGAAAATCGAAGCCCCGCTTAAGCACAGTGTCCAAGGCGCCAAAAAAGTCTTGCGGATTTTTATCAAATTCCCAACGATGGTTCCAGATAATCAGTGGCACCATGCCGGAATCGGAATAAGGTAATGTCAAAGGATTTTCAGTTGCCGAAAAATGACAGCCTGGGTAGAGAACGTTGGATTTAACTCGTATGGCGTCGATGACCCATTTTGGTCGGTACTCGGGCATCATGTTCAAAAAGTCCGGAAGGCTTGAAAAAAAAGCGTCCAAGTGGGTATGTGAATTAAAAAGAATCCGATCCGCTGCCAATGCTGTCGTAATATCCGTAAATCCGAACTGAAAATCTTTGCTTTCACCCGGTGCAAGCGGATATGTTATCTGATTTTCATGGAAGTAGACAAGTGCTGGCGGACAGGTGGATCCGCAAAGCGCTTTAAAATCCGATAGACTCATCAGATCAGTGGTGATCAACCCGTTGTAGTCTTTTAGGGCGGGGATTTTTTTAAAAAAGTACAAAGCCGCACCACGCATGCGCCACTTCCAGAAGCGGGCGGGTAATGTAAGAAGGTCAATGGTGTGTCGGGAATGAGCGATTAGGCCTTCGGCAAAATCCCGATGCGATCCCCCAAAGAATGGTTCCAGAAATAAAAAATTCAATCTGTTAGATCTTTTTTTGAATAGAATCGATCCAATTGCGCTGGTCTTTGGTCAAATGTTCAAATATGACATGAATTCCCTGCGGCAGCCTGTCAGCAACTTTACCGGTGATCATGAATGATGTCGGCTCATCACTTATTGAAAAGGTTAGAGAAATTTCCTGTCCTACAGAGAAAGATTCTCCTGTCTCAATAAAAATACCGTCGGCACCGATGTTTTGAATAACACTTTTGTAAGAGCCGTCTTCGGTATCGTATTCTACAGATACGGGTTGTTTTCCTGCAACCATGTCCTCTGTCAATGTCACTGCGTCTTCTTTAGTGGTGTGTTCAGGCTGGTGTTCTGTCATATGTTTAACATTCAGCACAATTACGGTGATATTATCATCCCCACCGCGCTCGTTTGCCAGGTCTACGAGAGAGCGACAAGCAGCGTCAGGCGATGTACTCGTTGCGATGCCAAGAATTTCCTCGGGATCGACCTTGTCACTTAGGCCGTCGGAGCAAATAACCAAAATATCATTATCAAACACCTGGCGTTTGCAGATATCGGGATCGACAGTTTCATGTATTCCCATTGCCCGTGTAAGTATATGCCGAAACTGGGGACCCAGTGGCTTGGCTCCTTTAGGCGCCATGGCCTCGTGTTCTGCCATCATGGTGTGGGGCGTGGAAAGTGTCTCTATATGGCCGTCTCGAAGCAGAAAAATCGGGCTGTCACCCACGTTAACCGTGATAAGTGTTTGGTCGGTAAAAAAGATCGATGAGACAGTGGATCCCATACCTTGGTATGACTCATTGCTCTCTGCCGTGCGATAAACGTCGCCATTGGCTTGGTATACGGCAGCCATGAGACGGTTGGCCGCTATTGAAAGCGTTGTGTCGATGACGGAGTGTTCTTTGCCATTGTTTTCAATGTCCAATGGTTTCATGGCATTGTGAATCGAGTCCACGATGATCCGGCTGGCGATTTCTCCGGCCTGATGCCCACCCATTCCATCGGCCACCACATAAAGTTTCAAGTCATCATCCACCAGCAGGGCATCTTCGTTGCCTTTTCTTTTTTTGCCGATATCTGTCATACCTGATGATGTAATGGTTATCATTCGAAAAAATATCTCCTTTCAGAAACAACCTTAAGCTCCCCTGTCTTAAGTTTCTGAGGCGTTATAAATATTCGGGCTAAAAATTCCATAGAAGCGCAAGACCAGCCCCTTGGTTTTCAATGTCGACCCAAAAATTTACTTTTGAACTTTCTTTTAATTTTCTTAAAAACTGGCCTTTTTTGCTGCGGTTGTATTTATGTGCACTGGTTATGGCACCATAAACGTTACCGGCGTAAAAACCGAGTCCGACAAGAGAAATAAGTCCGCCAAGGGCGTAGTGCTCCTCATCGAAGGACTCATATGCTGCATATATCAGGGCACCATTGAGTAAAAAAGCGATCAGGGCATCTTGGTATCTCTCACAATAAAGGTATCCTCCTCCCGGAATGATGGATAAGAGTCCGGCGATCTCAGGATCTTTTTTAGGGAGCAATTTTACTTTTTCCAGCTCAGCAGAGAGTCTTTCAAGTCTGTATTTGGGTTTGTTATGAGGGCTTATTTTAGCAAAAAAGACGGTTGCTTTTTCCCATGAATCCATTTCAAGGTGAATCCAGCCAATCCGGTAGTTAGCTTCATCTTTGACATTTACATCATCTGTTAGGGCAATGAGATTGTGAAGATTGATAATGGCAGAACCGGAATCCTTAAGTCCCAGCAGGCTTTTGCTGACCATGAAATACGATTTTACGGAAAGGTCGGTATCAGCATACTGATGGATCACTTTTTCAAATGATTCTACAGCCTCTTGGAAGCGGTTCATTAAATAGTACGACATACCGATACGGTACAGGGCCAACGGCACCCTTTTATCTTCTGAGAAAAAGTAGATAAATCGCTGATATTCAATGATGGCCATGGCATATGCTTGGGTTGTAAAATGATGTTGGGCAAAATCAAACTGCTTATCAGCATCAATAATAAGCGATGATTGGTGATCGGGTTTTGGATTTGATCCAGCCAAGGATGGAGAGAAAGGGAGCACGATAAAAGATAATGCAAAGAAAAGTATCCGTAAAGTTGCTATTAAGTGTCTCCATTTCATTGAATTCAAATCGAATTTAGCCTAAAATTATTGAGAGCAGCCCGCAGCAACGCTTCCTTGAGGCACTACCACCAGAAGTCATTATGGTGGACAGGGTCGTAAATGCGCTTCTTATTGTTGATCCAAATGGGAATTGATATTTTTTCTTCATCTCTCCCACAACGCGTGAGCCGGTCGGAGCACATGATCCAGCCCAGCAAAAAACCGTGTTTTTTAATCGCGGTGACACAGAATGTCGAGCATGATGGCTCCATTGGACAGCGATTGCCATCCACCTTTGAGAGATACTTTTGATAAAGTTGAATGGGAAGAACAAGTACCGCGTCTGGTTCTGTGGTTGTAAGGTTTTTTTCGATCTTTTGTTTTTGTCCGGCAAACGCATTGCCATTTAATAGAAACAAAAGAAGAATAACAATAACGGTTCTGTAATCTATTCTTGTCATTTTCATAATGCCAAAAACTCTAATCAGATCAAAACTCGATAATTCATTATCTATTTGTGGTTATGGGCTTCTTGCTATCTAGTTGAGAAAATATAATCAATACAGGCTGACCTAAAAAAATTTGGGCCTGTCGAAGCGAAGCGTAGATCCCGCTCATCGGGGACGCAGAGTTTGGTCAAAAGAGAGCGTTTTTCAATGGCCTCTATTTTTGCGTCACCCGTATCACCTCTTCTATGGTTGAAACACCCTTTAAAACCTTCTGGACACCATCCTGTCGAAGGGTGACCATATTTTGGTTTAACGCCTCATTTTTTATAAGGTTTGAGTCATAAGT
>CP070768.1:499968-512342 GCA_020345745.1 Desulfobacterales bacterium | reverse complement strand
TTGTGGTAAAATAATGCTTGACATACAATATGTTCCGATATTAGATTCCAGTATTACAGTAAACGCCACATATTCGAATCCAAGCAAATATAAAGATCTTATCTAAATAAAATCGTGCCACGATTTTATTTAACGCGACGTTGTCGCTGCTGAGCGTAAGGCTAACATTCCTATCCCTGTAGCTTGCTGCAGGGATAGGAATGTTAGCCTTTCGCCTCGGCAGCGACAACGACGCGTTATATAAAATCGTGGCACGATTTTATTCCTCAGATAATTAAAACCTATTAGGACTATAATGGTAATATAATATTGTGGAAACGTAATGATGTGGATGAGAAATATGGGGTTTGGCTTGATATTAAACCAAAGTTGAGCGATGATCAAGATACATGCTTTTTATTGTTTTGGTTCGTAGGTGATGCGAACTTGAGGCGGTAATTGCCGATCGTCTAATTCCAGAATCACGTACCGCAGAGAAGAACCCCGGCCCTCATTCTGACCGGGATTAACGCAGGGGGTGTTTTCAATGGTGGTCTTAATTGATCTGGTCCGTTTAGGTGACCCGTGGATGTGACCGTGCAATGATATAATGAGTAGGCCCTTGCGAGACCAATTTTCGATAAACCTTCTAATACTGATGCTGCCTACAGGCAATCCGTTGTCCAAAACATCCAGGTCAGTTTGATAAGGCGGCGAGTGGGCGACAAAGATAAAGGGCCTGTCGATCAATTGCGACAATTGAATCAGGTCGTTTTCAATGGTGTCGTCCGATGCCAGATCGATAGCGGTTTTAACTAACCCGCCGCTGACTGATGCATATCCATCCAAAGTGACGATGTTGTTTTTAGCAAACGGGAACTGGGCTGAATCCGGTTTTTCCCAGTCTTTTCTGTAAAATGGTGTTGGTGGCACGGCCATGTAGCCGACAATATCGACATGATCTGTCAGGCTATGTTTCTGCATGTGTAACAGGTTGAATAATTCCGGCGTGGCATTTTCCAGAATCCTGCGAATCCAGATGAAATCGTCGTTTGAGAGATCGAGATAGATGGCGATTTGTTTTCGTTGCTTAAATTCCTCGATTACTGGGATAAACGTATCTTTAAGATACAAAGCCTGGGCCTGTAAGATATTGATCGTGTCGGCGTATGGCAAATAGTGGGGGACAATGTCGCCGCCGACGATAATAGCTTCCACTGCTTCCGCTTCGGCTGAGCGGAGCATGGAATACAGATGTTCGGGATTTGCGTGGATGTCTGAGGTGTATAAGATTTTCATGTTTGGTTGTTTCCTTAATTAAAGCGCGTTTATACAAAAGCCTATAACCAGCCATTTTACCCAAAATGAAAGCTCTCAAAAATTCCGGGATGATATCTCCTTGCATAAAAAGCCATAAAGCTCTTTTGCCCATGGTTTCTGAGAAGTTATCTGCAGATGAGATAAGAATATGAAAATGATATAAAAAATACAACATGTTTTCCTTGCAGGCGATTTTAGTTGCCACAAAGAACCGTTGTGCAACCTTTTTTCTTTGGCGCTCTTTCCATTGACACTCGCTGGCGGTTCGCCTATACTGTTTCGAATTTCCATTATCATTTTTCAGTCAATTAATCATCTAAATATTGATTCGACGGATGCCGATCAATAGGGAAGCGTTATGGTGAAAAAAATCATTTCCGGGGGACAAACCGGTGCTGACCAAGCGGCACTGGATGTTGCCATAAATTTGGGGATCGCATACGGGGGATGGATTCCTAAAGGAAGAATAACAGAGAACGGCGTGTTGGACGAAAAATATAAGCTAAACGAAATGAAGACGTCCAATTATAACCGGCGGACTGAGCAGAACGTCATCGACTCAGACGGTACGCTGATCTTTTCTCATGGTAAGCTCACGGGAGGATCGGATTATACCCGAGAAATGGCCCTGCACCATCAGCGCCCATTTCTGCACATCGATCTAAACGAAACCATTGCTTTTCAGGCAGCGCAAAGAATACGATCCTGGATTTCGGAAAAAGGGGTTAACATTTTAAATGTAGCAGGTCCCAGAGCCAGCAAGGATCCTAATATATATCAAGCAACGATCGATATTTTGGAGACCGCATTCTATATCGACACCATTCATGCTAATATGCCCGGCCCATCAACCATCGATGGCAGACCCCAAGAAAAAATTGAAAATGAAAGCTTCCCACGGACCATTGATCAAGCCGTAGAAAAACTACTTGCCAAGCTGTCTCTTAGGGATAAAACCATGATAGCGAACATTCCGGAAGAAAATTTAATCGACTTATATAATTCGTTAGAAGAAACTTTACAAAACGAACTCAGGTTATGGCTGGTAAGCCCGGAATTATTGGATTCTTGTCGATCGAGGGTAGGGCAAGAAGGTGGTAAATTCGATGCCGCATCGGTCATCATAAAGGCATTGTGGCGCAAACTTCAGACAACGAATGTCTTACGAATTGTTAAATAATCCTTTCATGTAATGGCAGCCTGCTCGGTTGCCAATGTTAGCGTTAAGATTAGATAGAATATATGCAAAAAATTACTTTCGTGTGTACAGGAAATATCTGCCGAAGCCCCATGGCAGAAGGCATTCTCAAACATCAGTATAAAGAAATGGGGCGCAACGACCTGATGGTTTCATCCATGGGTATTCACGGATTGACGGGTTCACCGGCTGTCGATTATGCCCAAGATGTCTGTGAAGAGCTAGGTATTGACATATCATCCCATGTCGCCCGGCCTATCATAGGGGAGGAGTTACAGGAAGCTGATTTGATTCTATGTATGGAGCCTGTTCACACCAAATTTTTGCAAACCTTTTTTCCATGGCACCGCAATAAAATTTTTCTTCTCGGCGCCTGGCCTAAAAATAAAGCTCGAAAGAGCTCTATACAGGATCCAATGGGAGGTTCCATCCAAGATTTCAGACGGATATTTAACATTATCCAAGGCCATATTGATAGAATTTTACCGTTATTGTTAAAAAAATAAACATTTTCAATATCGTATTCATATTGACATTTTTCTAAATTTAGTGCAATTTGCTCACAACTATATCGCTTTTTCAAAGCAAACCTTTACATCTGACTTATACCCCCAATATTTCCGGAGAGATGTCCGAGTTGGCCGAAGGAGCACGACTGGAAATCGTGTGTGCTGTCAAAAGCGGCACCGAGGGTTCGAATCCCTCTCTCTCCGCCAGTTGATTACCGGGTATCGCAATTTAAATCCAGCACAGGAAATTGCTGTATATGTCCTATCTTGCCCTTGCACGTAAATATCGCCCTCAGACTTTTGAGGAGGTTGTCAAACAAGAACATGTCACCCAGACGCTGGCCAATGCGATTTCAACCCAGCGCGTTGCCCACGCAATCCTTTTGTCAGGGCCGAGGGGAACAGGAAAGACAACGGTTGCCCGTATATTGGCAAAAGCCATGAATTGCAAGGAGGGCCCCATCCCTAAGCCATGTAATCGATGTAATTCCTGTAAGGAGATTACCAGAGGAAGTGCTGTTGATGTGTTTGAGATTGACGGTGCGTCAAACAACAGCGTTGACCAGGTTCGGGAACTGCGTGAAAATGTAAAGTATATGCCTGCCCATAGCGCTTACAAGATATATATTATTGATGAGGTTCACATGCTCAGCATAGCCGCATTCAACGCACTTTTAAAGACGCTGGAAGAACCTCCTCCCCATATCATGTTTGTGTTTGCTACAACAGAACCTCGTAAGATACCGATAACGATTCTTTCCCGATGCCAGCGCCATGACTTTAGGCGTATAGATGTTGATTCGATTGCAAACCATCTTGTAAGTATTTGCTCCAAAGAAGGTGTCAACATAACAGTTGAGAGCTTGGGGTTACTTGCCCGTGAAGCCAGTGGTAGTATGAGGGATGGTTTAAGTCTTATCGACCACGTAATGTCCTGTACCCAAGGGGATATTACCCAAGAGCAAATACTCGATATTTTAGGGGTTCTCGACAGAGATGTTCTTTTCAATATGTCGAAAGCCATTTTGCATAAAAACCTTCCGGAAATTCTTGATATCTTGGATGATGTTTACAGTGCCGGCCATGATATGAAAAAATTTTATGCCGATCTGATTGAACACTTCAGAAACTTGCTGGTATTAAGCATGGGGAAAAATTCCGAAAAACTCATCGATCTGCCAGCACATGAGATTGACTTGATGCAGGGACAGACAAAAGGTATTTCCCAAACCTTTTTAAGTCAAATTTTTAATCTTCTTTTTCAAGAAGAAGGGATAATTAGCCATTCAGTTCAACCCAAGCTGGCGATTGAAATGGTTTTTGTTAAGATATTTCAGATAAAACCTGCCTTACCCATTGATGTTTTAATAAAAAAGCTCGATACGCTTAAAAAAGAGATTAATACAGATCCAAAAGATACGAATCTTACTGCAAGCAGACCAGCATATCAAGACGATGAAAAGGGTTTTGTGGAGGCCCCAACAGAAACAGCAGGCACAGCAGAATCTGTTACGCAATTTACTGCCGCATCTATTCCACGGGATGAAAATTATGACAAGATCTGGAGAGAAATTTTAGTCATTTTTTTAAACAAACATCCCTCGCTGGCCGCAAACCTAAAGAATTCTGCTATAATATTTATGGATGGTGCGCGCTTGGAAATCGAGGTCAACGGAAATGAGTTTAATATAAACATGGTCAAAAAAGATAAGAACCTTGCTATCATAAAACAGGTTTGTAGGGATTATTTCAGGAAAGATATTGAAGTGGTTGTAAAGATCAAAAAAGAACAAACCAACGACGCCCGGAACAAAAAAAGTCAAGCGGATCAATTGAAACAAGAGGCGTTGAGCCATCCTTTGGTTTCCGATGCCATAGAAATATTCGATGGTAAAGTTGTTGATATTAAGATTTTGTAGGAGGTTGTTTAATGAAAGGTATGGGAAAGATGATGAAACAGGCCCAGCAGCTTCAAGCCAAAATGCTAAAGCTGCAGGAGGAAATGGCTTCAAAGACGGTAGAAACGACTGCCGGCGGTGGTATGGTTAAAGTCGTCGCTAACGGTAAGCAACAGCTGGTATCCATTCAGATAGAAAAGGAAGTTGTTGATCCGGATGATGTGGAAATGCTGCAGGATTTGGTTCTTGCTGCCGTAAATGATGCTTTAATCAAATCGCACGAAATGGTGGCACAAGAAATGAGCAAACTCACCGGCGGAATGAATATTCCCGGTTTAATGTAAGTGTAAAGAAAGACACATCAATGACGCATTATCCGTCATCCATTTTGAAATTGATTAAAAACCTTTCCAGACTTCCTGGCGTTGGAGAAAAAACTGCCGAACGATTGGCGATGCATATTCTCAGAGCGTCGACCAAAGAGACGGAAGAGCTTTCTCAAAGTATCAAGGCGGTAAAAGAGAAGATAAGGTTATGCTCCAGATGTTTTGCGTTAAGTGACAGTGATGTGTGTAATATTTGCAGTGATCACAACAGAAGTTCTGCAATTTTATGCGTCGTTGAACAACCTGCCGATATGGTTGCCATTGAAAAATCGGGTTCTTATACAGGAATGTACCATATTCTTCAGGGTGTTCTTTCCCCAATGGACGGTATCGGACCTGAAAATATCAGGATTAGGGAGCTCATCTCTAAAGTTGCGGAAGGCAAGGTGAAAGAGGTTGTCCTTGCCACGAGTACCAATGTCGAAGGTGAGGCCACGGCCGCCTATATATCGGAACGACTTGAGAGTTACCAGATAAAAATAACGCGAATCGCGTCCGGCGTTCCCATGGGTGGTGATCTCAAATATGTAGACATGGTTACATTGAAGCGTGCCATGGAAGGCAGACATGCCATTAACCCGAATATTTCATGATGATTTTCAAGTCACATATTATTTTAATAATATCAAAAACTTAAGTTAACTTCAGGCTAATTTTCAAAAGTCTCTCAAGGTAAAGACGGTGAAATCATCCGATATTTTTAAATGCAAAAAATGTGGCGATTGTTGTAAAGGATATGGCGGGACTCATGTGAACGAGGAAGAGATTGAAGCCATAGCCGGCCACATTCATGTCGACCCTAAAGATTTTGTTGAAAAGTATTGCCAGCCTTCAGAAAAAATGCCGATCCTGACTCAGCGCGAGGACGACTACTGCATATTCTGGGATGGGCACTGCATCATTCATCCGGTCAAGCCCAGAATGTGCAGGGCATGGCCTTTTATTGAGAGCGTCTTGATTGATATAAACAACTGGTACGTTATGGCAGCTCTATGCCCCGGTATTCGGACCGATGTTCCTGAAAATAGCGTGAGAGAGTGCGTAAAAAAAGAGTTGTTACTCCAGCATTCCAAGAGCCCGACAGTAAAACGATGATTGGCGTATTCGATTCAGGGATAGGGGGACTGACCGTTGTTCGATCATTAATGGAACATCTTCCCGGTTATGATATTGTCTATTTTGGTGATACTGCCCGCACACCCTATGGAACCAAAAGCCCAGAAACCGTTGTTGGATATGCTTTAGAAAATATAGATTTTCTTTTAAACAAGGGCTCAGCGATTATTGTCATGGCCTGCAATACGGCATCGAGTGTGGTGGCTGAGAGCGCGGTTGACCAATTCGATGTACCGATATTTGAAGTGATAACACCTGCCGTTGAATTAACGGTTAAACATTCGAAACATCTGCGAATCGGCGTTATTGGAACACGGGCGACCGTGAATAGCGGCATCTATGAAAAAAAAATTAAGGCGTTGAGCCCTGGGGCAAAAGTGTACTCGACGGCTTGTCCCTTGCTTGTGCCACTGGTCGAAGAGGGCTGGGTAAAGAAACCAGAAACCACGATGATTATTAAAAAATACTTGCATCCACTAAAGGTCAGACAGGTAGACACGCTTATTCTGGGCTGTACCCATTACCCGCTGCTTAAAGATAAAATACAAAGAAAAATCGGTAAAAAAGTCGATGTGGTCGATTCCTCTACTGCGGTTGCAAAAAAGGTCAAGGCGTTTTTGGATACCCATGCCGAAGTTGATAAACAGCTTGTAAAAAAAGGGGTTTTCAGGCTCTTTGTATCCGATGTCACGGATCAGTTTGAAAAGACGGCAAGAATGACACTCAAGAGGAATGTTGAACTAGAACATGTAAAAACGTAACACCTCAATTGAGCGTTACACCCAATTGACAGTTATTTGTTACACGTTATTCGTTAATCGAAAGAAAATAAACTGCTATTCGGCATCGGTTTCATGTGTAAGATATAATCTGTATATTTTTTACTTTAATCTATCACTAGAACTTTAGCCCCCCTGATTTTTCGCTGTTTGAGTTCCAGCAATGCCTTATTCGCTTCTTCCAGTTTAAATTCTTGGGTTTCCGATATGATCGGGATTTTGGCTGCCAGTTCGATAAACCCATTGATATCTTTTCTGCTGACATTGGCGACACTTTTTATTTCCTTTTCCAGCCAAAGATGTTCCGGATAATTTATTTTTAAAAGGTAATCTTTGTCCCGTTCTTCCTTGCGAATGGCATTGATAACAAGCCTAGCGCCGCCTTTGAGATTGTTTAGTGCCGCAACAACCGGTTTCCACGCCGGTGTTGTATCGATGATGCAGTCGAGGCGTTCGGGAGATTCTTCTTCGGTGTCGCCTGCCCAGACAGCTCCAAGTTCTATGGCAAAATCTCTTTCCTTTTCGCTTCTAGCAAATACATAGATTTGGCTATTGGGATACTTGTATTTGGTCATCATAACCACCAGGTGGGCCGACGCACCAAAACCGGTAAGCCCCAGGCGTTGTCCGTCTTTCATGTTGCCAAGGTTTAAGGATCGGAAGCCAATTGCACCGGCGCACAAAAGAGGGGCTGCCTGAGCATCGGAAAAAATATCTGGAATGTTGTAAGCGAAGTGTTCTGAAACCGTCATATACTGCGCATAACCCCCGTTGGCATCGCGACCGGTAGCCCTAAATTTTACACATAAATTTTCATTTCCTTTGACACAGTAAAGACACCTCCCACAACTAGAGTAAATCCAACCGATCCCCACGCGATCACCAATATTGAATCTAGGTGCGTTTCGGCCTCTGTCTTCGACTTTTCCCACGACTTGATGCCCAAGAACAATCGGTAATTGAGGTGGCGGGGTTCTGCCTTCAATTTCGTCCAACTCGGTATGGCACACGCCACACGCCGACACCTTAACCAATATTTCCTGATCTTTTGGTATAGGGACCGGCAGGTCAGCCAGTTTCAAAGGGGATCGGTTTTCGTCGAGGCTGCAAATCTGATTTAATACCATGGCTTTCATTGGATATATACCTTATTAAATTTATGGGCGTTTTAATCCTTTATTGTTTTTCTGATTCCCGTTTGTCCGGGTTAGGCAATAGAAGGAGGTGTAATATTGCGGTTAGCCCCCGGTTTTGCAGTCAATTCTGCTAAAACCGGAGGCCAAATTCGTTTTCATGTGGATTAGGTCGATATTTTTGAAAAATCGGATATCGTTTCAAACAGATCTGCAATGTGCTTTAGCAAATTTAATCGGTTGCCGCGTATTTTCGCATTTTTGTCCATCACCAAAACACCATCGAAGAAAGCATCTACCGCATTGCGCAGTGAGGCAATCTCATGAAGCGCTTGTTCTAAATCCCCTTTTGCTAAATTGCTTGACACCTTTTTATTCACTTTTTTGAATTCCGAATACAGCTTAGTTTCCGAGCGGTGTTGAAACAGGCTTATATTTACGGGTTTTGCTTTAAATGCTTTAGCCTTTTTAATAATATTGGCGACCCGTTTGAATGAAACAGCGATGGGTTCGAAGTCTGGTGCGGTTTTGAGATTTTGGAGGGCTTTTGTTCGACGCCAAACATCAGGCACATTATCCGCGGAAACGCTTGCAACAGCAGCAATGAC
The DNA here is from genome assembly GCA_020345745.1 of Desulfobacterales bacterium. Classification (GTDB taxonomy): domain Bacteria; phylum Desulfobacterota; class Desulfobacteria; order Desulfobacterales; family UBA11574. The sequence continues at coordinate 503,416 of CP070768.1, read as the reverse complement.
ATCTTTGGAAAAGCCATCTTCAGACAGTTGATGCGTCATGCGGTTGTGTAAAAAGTTATTAACCTTGTCAGCGACTTTTTCGACTTTTTTGACGCCTTTGATACCGTATAGTTTTATACTTTTTTCAATCATACTTCTTAACGAAAAAGTAAAGCCTTTATCCTGCATGATCTGAATAATACCAATGCCCTGCCGTCTGAGCGCATACGGGTCTGAGGCGCCTGTAGGGGTTAATCCTATGGAAAAGAACCCACAGATGTTATCAATTTTGTCTGCAATGCTGAGAATTGCTCCCGCCGTCGTTTCGGGAAGCTTTCCTCCGGAATAGATCGGCCGGTAATGCTCTTCGATTGCGGTGGATACATTTTTTGGTTCGCCGGAGATGGCTGCGTAGACCCTGCCCATAATCCCTTGCAGTTTAGGGAATTCAACCACCACATGGCTGACCAGGTCAGCTTTACACAACCAGGCGGCCCGTTGCACCGCGTTATTCAGATTTTTATCTTTTCCAACAGCATTCGCGAGAAATCCCGACAACTTCTGCACACGCATAATCTTTTCATACATAGAACCAAGTTTGGCCTGGAAAAGAACGCCTTTGAGCTTTTCCACTCTTTGTTTAGCGGATACCTCCAGGTCAGATCTGAAAAAGAATTGAGCATCTGCCAGACGAGCCCTCAACACCCATTCATGGCCGGTTGATACCAGGTTCATATTTTTCGTACGCGTATTGTTCACCGCAATAAAATTGGGCATGAGTTTGCCTTTGTTGTCTACTACGGCGAAATATTTTTGGTGTTCACGCATGGTGGTAATCAGTACCTCACGAGGAACTTCCAAGAACTCCTTATCAAATTTGCCGACCGTAGCAATCGGATATTCGACCAGATTTTTTACAATGTCAACCAGCTCATCGTCAGGAAATACCTTTCCGCGGACTTTTTTGGCCGCCTTGTTGACCTCTTTTTCAACACTTTTTCTACGTCCATCCAGATCAACGAGCACTTTTTTCGACCGCAGGGTTTTTACGTAGTCTTTGGGGTGAGGAATCTTGACTTTTGCCGGATCCATAAAGTAGTGACCATAGGAATATCGTCCGCTTTTTGTATCTCCTAGGGTAAACGAAATGATCTGTTCACCCAATAAGGCGACAATCGAATGTATGGGTCTTGCAAATAAAATGTCAAGTTCAGCCCACTTCATGACCTTTGGGAAGGGCACAGCCAGAATGGCTTCCGGTAAGATGCGTTTCAGTAAGGTTTTTGTTGGGCGTCCGCGTTCGGCTATTTGCGCACCCAAATATCTGCCTTTATCGGTATCCTTTACCGTTAAAGCGCTGACGGAAACCCCAACTTTTTCAGCAAATTTTTTGGCTGCAACCGTCGGTTTACCTTTTTTATCAAAGCCGACGCTTGCAGGTGGTCCTAAAATTTCCGATGTTACGGATGTCTGTTTGTCGGCAACTTTTTTTATCTCTACTGCAAGACGTCGGGGAGTCGCAAAGACCTTGGCATTCCCGTAACTAATACGTGCATCGGTCATCTTTTTCTGAAGTGTTGCTAACAAAACATCTAATGCAGGTTGAATGTAACCTGCGGGAATCTCTTCCGTACCAATCTCAAGCAATAATGTTTTCATAGTTTACCTCTGTTTTAATTTTATCAGGTGTAGGGTCCAAAATACACATTCACGGATCATCCATCATGGTTCATGTGCCAACCATCATGTGAAAACAAAACGGCTTTTGTCGTCTATTTATGCTTTTTCATTAGAGGATAACCCATTTCTTCTCTTTGGCTCAGATATCCCTCTGCACATGCTCTGGCGAGATTTCTTATGCGACCTATATAGCTTGTCCTCTCCATAACGCTGATGGCACCGCGGGCATCTAAAAGGTTAAATGTGTGTGAACATTTCAAGCATAATTCATAAGCAGGGAGGACCAGTTTTTCTTTTATCATTTTTTCGGATTCAGCCTCATATTTATTGAAAAGATCTAGGAGCATGCTTACGTCCGCCTTTTCAAAATTATATGTCGACTGTTCGACTTCCTGCTGATGATGCACTTGTCCGTAAGTCACATCATCGTTCCATTTCAGGTCAAACACATTGTCAACACCCTGAAGATACATGGCGATGCGCTCCAATCCGTACGTCAGTTCCACGGAAATAGGAAAAAGTTCGACGCTTCCCGCAAGTTGAAAATAGGTAAATTGTGTAATCTCCATACCATCCAGCCAGACCTCCCACCCGAGACCGGATGCACCGAGAGTGGGAGACTCCCAGTCATCCTCGACAAATCTTATGTCATGCTCAAGGGGATCGACGCCAAGTATTTTGAGACTCTGCAAGTACTGTTTTTGTACATCATACGGCGACGGTTTGAGTATGACTTGATATTGATAGTAATGTTGGAGCCGATTCGGATTCTCGCCGTATCGACCGTCTGTTGGCCTCCTGGATGGCTGGACATAGGCGACATTCCAGGGTTCAGGACCGAGTGCCCTGAGCAGCGTAGTGGGGTGGAATGTTCCGGCACCGACCTCGAGGTCATAGGGTTGAGCAATGACGCAACCCTTTTTTGCCCAAAAGTTCTCTAACGACATAATGACATCCTGAAAATTCATCTCTGTTTCCTCATTATCGGTTAAAGGTTATTGTTAAATACTTTTGCATCCTGACAGGGTTGCACAGTGAGACCGTTAAAAAATGTTTCCCGCTGAAGCGGGACTCAAGTCAAGGAGGGCGATCCCGCCATGGCGGGATTAACCACAGGCATACATTGAGTATTTCGCTTATTAAAATTCGAGCCTGACACCGAGATTGAGTAAAAAAGGACAGTTTTCAAAAGTCTCACAATACTCCTTTGGAATCGATCTCTAGGTCAATCAGATGAGCATGTTTTCTGCCCGAAAGCACTCTTTCCCATATACTTTTTAATTTGTCAATATCTTCGATGTGACCCAAAGCCCATATGCAACCCCCGCCGCCGGCACCGGTGAACCTTGCGCCACAGTTATTTTCCACAGCTGACTCGACCAGCTGTTCCCCTATGGTATCAAGGACCTCGGGGGTCATTATTCTTCTTATGGCCATGTCCCTGTTCATTGCCTTTATGGCGTCGACGAAATTCTGGTTGGAAAGAGCTTCAGCAAACTGATGCGTGCAATCGATGATTTCAGACCAGTGCCTGCGGAAGTCACCGGAAAGAAACTGTCGCACCCATCTGTTGTTAATGTTTTTGGACTCGTGCGGAATACCGGAGTATGCTAAAAGGAGGTGATGTCTAAAATTGTTGAACAATGGTTTTCTTAAAATGGTTTGTCTCTTGAAGGGTGGTCTTCCGATTTCCGCTTGCCAATACCATGCATTGATACCGCCATACACGGCGGCAAGCTGATCCTGGAGTCCGCATGGTACACCTGCCACACTGGCTTCAATCATATGG
>CP070768.1:491218-499868 GCA_020345745.1 Desulfobacterales bacterium | reverse complement strand
GAGGGAAAAGGAGAGGCCCAAAAGATTTTAGGTGAAAAAGAGAGAGATTTGAAACGAATCACCTCCGAGGCCTATAAAACAGCTCAGGAAATCAAGGGAAGAGCTGAAGCTGAAGCGACCAAACTATACGCTGAAGCCTTTGGTGTCGATCCTGAATTCTATTCATTCATCAGAACACTTGAAATATACAACGAGGCGCTGGATAAGGACAGCTCCCTTGTCCTCTCAACGGACTCCGAGTTCTTAAAATATTTTAAAGGCTATCCTAAGGATGTGGGGAGATAAAATAAAAAAGCACCGATAGGTATCAAAGGATACAGGTGCTTTTTCCATATCAATACATACAACAAAGCTGTCTGGGGATATTATCTACTTACCCTTTCTTCTTTGATGGCGTGTACGCGCTAAAAGTTTTCTGTGTTTATGCTTTCTCATTTTTTTCCTTCTCTTTTTGACAACGCTACCCAACAGATCACCTCCAATCATGGTTTTTTGAATATTAAAATAGTAGTCTTACACTATTTATTTTTTTTGTCTATATTTTTTTTGCGGCATCCAATAATTTTGCATCCGTCGAATGCTTATATGCGCAAGGCAAGATTCAGGCAGGATGGTTTTAAACTGATCTGATGGATACCCTCGAGACATTCAGCCCCGCACAAATCAACATCGTAAACAACAGCGTTGCCATTTCGGAAGAGCTGGTCAGCGATTTCTACAAGATGTCCGCCAGTCAATGGCTGCACGGAAAATACGACGTAAAGACCCTGGCTGACCTAAAACCGGACGAAACCGTACAAGGCCCTTTTGCACAAATCATCCGCTACAAAGGCCGGCACAAAGATTCACAGCTTGGCTCTTCAGCCTACGATTTTTACAAGATATGCCTGCAAGACAATGCGATTTTATCCGTACTTAGGCAATTTTCTGAAATAAAACTTTTTCCCTTTACGCTCTATATTATCACCCATGAGTTAATTCATATTGTCAGATTCAGTAAATTTATCCAAAACTTTGATGCATCGCATGAAGAAATGATGATAGAAGAGGCCCGCGTTCATGAAATAACCCGGGGAATACTCGTTGCAGCTCGTATTTCTGGAATGAAGGATGTGTTGAAGTTATATAAAAACTGGCTCAAGCCTATCGAAAATTTACGAAAACGTTAACTATTTTTCAGTAACAAACTTAAATCTGGCAGAACCCAACTCGATAATATCGAACTCCTTGAGGTTAACCGAATCTTTTACAACTTCTCCATTAACCTTTGGTTTTGTCATTCCTCCCACATAACTGAGAGAATAGCCTTTGGGAGCTCTACTTATGGCTGCTGCTGTCTGCCCCATCAAAAAGCCCCCCAGAACGATGTCCGAAGAAGATCTTTTTCCAAACTTGGTAATCTTTTTGGTCAGTCTAATTTCGCCCTCGCCGCCTGATACATAGGATAAAATACCTACTCGTTGTTTTTCATCATCCTTGGGCACAGCGAGCTTTGATATGGCCTGGTCAAGCATATCTTGAGGCTTATCTGTGTCCATTGCCGTCTCTTGGAAAAGGCCTTTTGGCCGCTCTTCTTCATCACCATAAGTAAAGATCAAATGATGCTTTCCGATGGTTATGGAATCGCCGTGCTGCAGCCAATGCGTGGAAACCGGTTTATTGTTCACAAACGAGCCGTTTTTGCTTTGCAAGTCAGTTAATATAAATCCTCCCCCCTCCGCATCGATCTTCGCATGGTGTCCTGACACAGCAAGATTTTCAATAGAAATATCGTTGTTTCCCTTCCGGCCGATTGTCAAAGACTGGCCCTTTTCAAGGGGATATGACTCCAGTATATTTTCTTTGAAATAGAGCGTCAAAATCGGCATTTCAATTCCTCATTGTCGTAAACAATTTCTTCAAAGAATAGAAAAATCAATAAAATATTTATATAATAATAACACTATTCGGTCAAGCATTTCATTGTTTTACAAAAGGCAAGGTCCTGAAGGTATTACGATAATCGCTCCGAGGCCTTTGCAAAACGTCCTCTTTTACTCATTCTCGGTGTCAGGCTTGAATTTTTATCCGCCAAAGTTCGGTGGCGAATTAAAATTCTCGCCGTCCTCGACCTTGTGCAAAATTGAACAGTTTTCAAACGCCTCGCTTTTTCTTGGCCAATACTTTATCTATTCCTGCTCCAAGTTTTTTTAAGTGGGTGGACATATGGATGGCTTGCTGGTAGCGGTTGGCTCGCTCCTTTGCCATGGATTTGTTAATGATCGTCACTAGAGGTTTTACTATCTTGGGATTGTATTTTCTTGGGTCTGGATGAGAGACATTCATGATTTGATTCATGAGTGCCATTGGATTGTCACCGCTAAAGGGGAGTTCTCCGGTTAACAGTTGGAATAACATGACCCCTACGGAAAATATATCCGACCGTCCATCTACTTTCTCGCCTGCGAACTGTTCCGGCGACATATAAAAAGGCGTACCTTTAACTATACCTGTCTGTGTCTGTGATGTTGCGGTAATTCTTGCGATGCCGAAATCTGTAATTTTTACCTCGCCTGTGTTTAGCAGCATGATATTGGCCGGTTTAATATCTCTATGAACAATTCCTTTTTGGTGGGCATAATCCAAGGCATTGGTGATGTCTGCAACATGGTCGATAACCTTACGCATCGGCAGCAAGTTATCTTTTTTTACAAATTTGTCCATAGAATCACCCTCTAATAATTCCATGGCGATATAAGCCAAATCCTGTTCATCTCCTGCATCATAGATTGTAACAATATTTGGATGTGAGAGCGTTCCAGCACTTTCTGCCTCCCTGAAGAATGTCTCCTTCATCTTCTCAGCTTCTTCAGGCTCAAATTCATCGGCAAATCGAACCGTTTTGATCGCTGTCGTTCGGTTAATACGCGGATCCTGACCTAGGTAAACAATGCCCATAGCACCTTTGCCCAACTGTTTAATCACTTCGTATCTTCCCAAAGTAGGACGTGTGTCAGTGCCCGTAGCCAGGAGCGTATCATCAATAGCAGGAGGCCTGAGCAGACCGTCGCCGAATACCATTGTCTCGCTGGTATGAATCAGCTTTTTTTTCCTTTCGCTGACATCCTTAAACTTGCTGTCGTGTGTTTCGATGTACCCAAAAACTGATGCAGCTTTATTGTACTGGCGCTTTCTTTCATAATCTAAAGCCAGATTGTAAAGCACATCTTTCATTTCATCATTAACCGGCACCCTGCGGAATTTATCAAAGGCCATATCCAGCATTCCCTGACTCTGAAATGAAAGCCCAAGCATACGATTTGTTTCTGCGGACTCACCCTCCACCTTCTCTTTACTGGTTTCGGTCACAAAGTATTTGATGCTGACAACGCCAATATATCCTAGAATCAGTTCTATAATCGGATAGGTTACTTGAACCCACAATCCTTTTGATACAAAAAAATAGGTTGCTCCACCGGTGAGTAAAAATAAAATCCCAACAAAGAGCAGACCTGAAAACAACGCCTTGAGCCTGGGCAAGATAAAGGTAATCATCAGACCAAGGGCCAGAATCATCGCTAGCTTAAAAATAAAGTCCCAAGATGGCTGTTTAATAAACTTTCTGTTCAAAATTGACCAGATGGTGTGGGCTGAAAGTTCTCCCAAGGGCATGGCGTTATCCGTAGGGGTGCTAAAGGGATTGATTATTCCTTCAGCCGATGGAGTTACCAGGACCAGCTTGTTTTTGAATACGTTTGGAGGAATTTTATCATTTATAACATCGAAGAATGCGAAACTCTTGAAAGATCCTCGAGCCCCCTTGAAACCGATTAACAACTCGGAATTTAAAGTCGTCGGCATTTCCTCAGTACCCAAGTAGACGGCCGAGCCTAAATCGGCTTGTATTCGACTGTTGGAAAGGTTTAGATAGAGAGCCGCCAGCTTTAATGTATATGAGGGGATATAAAGGCCCTTGTACTCGTATAAAAGCCTCTCTCGTCTTGCTGTACCGTCCAAATCGTATGCAAGATTGATGTGTCCAATTCCAATGGATGCGTTCAAATACGCGGGGATAGGCAGAGTGATTTCATTGGCTTTGGGAATGTCAAACCCACCGGGGTTATCGACATTCTGGATCGACTGATCAATCAGCACCTGATCGGTCGGCGTCATCTCTTCCACCACAGCCGGCGACACTTTAAAAAAAACAGGGAGCACAACGTTGCTTGACGTTTTTAGGGACGCTTCTAGTTTTTTATCATTATCTATGTTGGTTAAGGCATTTCTTAAGGTCTGTAAAAACTTCGCGTCTTTATCGCTGCCCTGATCCAATACATCCTTGGAAAATAGCTTTTCCAAAACCATGAGTTCCTTTAGACCGGCGCTCTCCTCCGGTTCGCTCAGCATAATATTGAGGCCGATGACTCTGGGATTCCCTTCGCTTATTTTACTGATGCCTTTCGCTAATAGAGAACGAGGCCAAGGCCAGCGGCCAAGCTTTTCAATAGAATCGTTATCTATATCTACGATCACAATGTTGCTCTGGGTCTGGGGCTCGCTCCGCAAACTCATCATCCCATCATAGAGTTTTAACTCCAACGTATCGAGAAATTTCAGTCCAAAGAGTCCAAGGATCAGAAAGATGATGGTTATGGTCAAGCCCACAAAAAGAGACGGATGCTTTTTCAGAATTCCCATATTCAATCTCCCAAGAATATTTTAATTTAATTACATTGTGCTGGTAAAATTTGTCAAGCATAATAAGGTTTTGGGTAACCTCTCAACAAATACTGCTTGATTTCGCTGGTACGCGCTTCAGGCATTTTCTGGCAGTCGATATCACTCTCGTCTTAGCCCAGCGACCCAATATTTTATGATTTTGACTTTTTTATACCAACCCCACCGGTTTTTCATGAAATCATAATATTGGGTCACCGGGTGACGATAAAGATAACGAAAAAAATATCTCCTTTCAGGAAAAACCTAAAGCCCTAATGCCCGAAGTTTTAATAAATTACGGTTTTGATATATAAGCATATAGTATTCTTGACATTTTTTTATTATTGCGTTATTTAAAACAGGCATCTGATATTGAATCTTTAACATGCATCCCACACCTTTGGCTTAAGGATCGATGAGGAATATTGTATGGACTTTAAACATTATCTCGAAACATCGTGGAGCTTAACGTTGCAGTATATTGTCCCGCTGATATTACTGACGCTCGTGCTGTTTGGTATATCCATTTTGACGCTGGGTATTCTTGCCCCGGTGGCCATGGCCGGTTATATGCAGTCGATTCTTCTTATGGTGAGGGATGGAAGAGAGCCCAAACTTCAGGATTTACTTTCACAGATGAATCTGTTTCTCCCCCTGCTGGGATTTGGTTTCGTTGTCTTTATAGCAACAATGGTTGGCTTCATGCTCTTGCTTATTCCCGGAGTCTTGGTTATTTTAGGCGTATCATTTACCTGTATTTATATGTTACCACTGATGACCGATCAAAAACTCGGATTGATCGACGCCATCAAGACAAGCTATGCCGTGTCGATAAAAGGCTCGATAGCAGATCATTCTGTGATGATTATCCTATTCTTGGGAATCATTATGATTGGAAACGCTGTTTTTATCGGATCACTTTTTACCCAGCCACTAGCAACGGTTTTTCTCCTTTTGATATATGACGAAAAGATAAAAGACCTCCCCGATAACATTCAACTCCCCGTCGATCAACTTTAAAAGTCAGGCCTTGATTCGTTTTATTATAACTCAAGTTTTGCACCAGGTTGACCGCAGTCCATAGCGCAGAACGGCTGGATAATATTTTTTAAAAGGAACGTTTCTCAAAGGTCTCTTGGGACTACAATAGCCTTCAGCCACCCCAAAAGGGTATTATCTCGCAACAACGCTCTGTCCCACGCATCAATGTCTTCAAACAGCTTGGCCGGATCTGAAAACCAATGGGCTCGCGTTGTAAATGTTGCGTTAGGATCAAGCTGTTTGACGACCCGGGCAGGGTTGCCGGCAACGATCACATTGGGCGGTACAGAATTAATGACAACCGCACCTGCACCGACAATGCTGTTGGCGCCGATGGTGACACCCTTGCAGACGATAGCGCTGTCACCGATCCATACATTGTCTTCGATCTTAACAGGCAGACGTTTACCCAAAGAGATGCGGTTATATATGTCATGCCAGTCGCAATCGGTAATATATGCCCCACTTGCGATCATACAGCTGTCTCCGATGACGATTTCTAATGCAGAGCTAATTCTCACACCTGGACAGATTAAGCTATAATCACCGATACGGATACAGCCTTCACCTTTATGCTCTGACCATACGGAAATTCTAACCTTGTGGTCGCTGGTAGCTATTACGGTTGCACAGTCCCCAAGCTCGATGGGAGAGCCAAAAATCTTTACATGCCAGGGTTGCATAAAAACAAAATTCTTGCCAAACGTCTCGAAGTGGGGACGCAGGAAATGTTTGACATATAATTTCTGAAAATTCAGGTAAGCCTTTTTAATAAAGTAGGGACGATGATCTTTTCTCAAGGTTAATCGCCTTTATGGGCTAGGAGATGCTTCCGAACCTTGCCAGTACTGATGGTTAAACATCCGGCTAGCGGGTGTTAAATGATAAAGAGCATCTGCTGCAATTAAAACTACGGCGTTTGTCCATGTACTTTTATCTTCGGGCCAAATCGTCATATCAGGACAAGTGAATCCGCACCAGTAAGATCCATCTTCATTGGTTTTATTTTGAATCCAGCTGAACAGTGTCTCTGCACGATCCACATCTCCTAAGGCCGACAACGCCAACGCCAGTTCGCAGGTCTCAGCAACCGTAACCCAAGGCTGGTCAGATACACATCGAACGCCTTGGCCTTCGATGACAAACTTTCCCCAATACCTCTCTATTCTCCGCCTGGCTTTTTCACCGGTAAGTGCCCCCGAAAGTATCGGATAGAACCAGTCCATGGAGTATCGGGATTTGGTCATGTTAAAGGAGTAGGGTTTATTCAGAATGGCATGTTCCAACCGGTTCAACCCGCGACGCCAGGAAGGCATATCGTTTCCCAACTGCCTAGCGATTGCCAAAGCGCACTTGATACTCATATAGACTGAACTGGACCCGGTTAAGAGAGCCATGGTATCGACGTTGTTTTCCGGACTCACGGCCCAGTAAATTTGCCCTCCGGGCGCTTGTAGACTAAGGGCAAAGTTAATGGCCGACGCTACCGTTCGCCACATATTCTTAAGGAATCGTATGTCACCGGTGATAAGATAGTAGTGATATACACCGACAGCAATATATGAAGACATGTTCGTATCTCGCGTGGTATCATCAGGAACACCGTCTTTATAGGATACATACCAGCTTCCGTCAGCAAGCTGCATTTTAGCCATCCACCCAAAGGCCTTTTGTGCTTCAAGGAGGTATCCGCCTATGCTGAGTCCCATGGCAGATTCAACAAGATCCCAAGGATCTGTTTTTTCACCGATACACCAGGGTATTTCACCACTCTCTTTTTGTGACGCTAGAATCAAGCTCGCAACGGAATCAATATCAATGGGAAGAAGCTGTTTTTTCTCACTAAGACTCAACGTCATAATACCTTTACCATTTTCCTAAGCAAAAAATCATTGCGAATCATGATCAAAGATATAGCCCACCGACCGAAGGCTTTTAAAATAAACCGGTTTTTTGGGATTGTCCTCAAAATATTTTCGAAACCGCACAATGAAATTATCTACTGTTCGCGTTGTGGTGTGCTTGGTGTATCCCCAACCGATTTCCAAAAGCGTGCCCCTTGAAAGCGGCTTGCCCCTATTGGAGATAAATAGTTTCAGCAGTTTGGCTTCCTGTCCGGTAAGACGAATGACGCCTTTTTTACAGTCGGCGACACATCGATCAAAATCGACAATATTACCGCCAAACTGATATATCCGAGGTAGTGAATGACGGTCGGCTGTTTTAGGATCGCCCTTTTCTTTGGACCATGCCGCTCGGGTCAAAAGGCGTTCGGTACGAAGCAAAAACTCCTCAAGATGAAACGGTTTTGAAAGATAATCATCCACACCATACGAAAGACCTTTAACCTTATCGTTAAGCCCGCTTTTGGCCGATAGGATTAGAATCGGAATACGTTCGTCCTCAAGGCGTATATTTTGCAGTATGGTCAATCCATCAATTCCGGGGAGCATAATATCAAGTACAATCAGATCGGGTTCATACGTTTTCCACTTCGCAAGGCCCGAAATACCGTCACAAGCAACTTCTACATCATAACCTTGAAGTTCAAGATTCAGCTTAATTCCTTCTGCGATATGGCTCTCGTCTTCTATGATCAGAATTCGTTTGTTCTCAACTTTCTTCATAACCTGCTAAAACCTAAGTTGACTCGTTGGTTCCCTTGTAGGGTAAAATTAACGTAAACACCGATCCTTTACCTCGCCCTTTGCTCTCGGCAAGCACTTTTCCTTTGTGAATTCGTGCGATATTCTGAACCAAATGGAGACCGAGCCCACTGCCGATGGCTGACATATCATCCGAATGCCCGGTCTGGTAGAATTTTCTGAAGATTTTTTTAACCTCACCTTTTTCTATGCCAACCCCATTGTCTTTGAACCGCAAGTGCAATCGGCGGTTGATTAACTTAAAG
>CP070768.1:475678-491118 GCA_020345745.1 Desulfobacterales bacterium | reverse complement strand
TGATTCCAGCGCAAAAGAGGAAGCGCCAATCGCCAGGTGATATCATAGAGTGTAAGGGCAGCGTTATGTGTTTTATGCAATTTTGCCATTAAAAAATATTATCCAGCCGCTTTGCACTATGGATTGTGAAGGTGCGAAACTCGAGTTAATTACTAACACATGGTTGTGTTGAAACGCAATGGCATATAACAAAAAGGCGTGATACCATGAATGGTTACCAGTTTATTAGATGTAAAGTATGATGCAAACGTGCCTTCAAGATTCATTTTGATGGGTTGACAATCATGAGATAATGAGCGAATATTTGGAAAATTTCATATGATCAGAAGGCTTTAATGCGATAATACTAAAAAAAACCAAAGAGAATGCCATGCATTTGCGTAAGCGTGTTTTAGTTACGGGCGGAGCGGGATTTCTCGGCTCCCATTTGTGCGATCAATTGATCGATGAAAAATATGATGTTCTTTGTGTGGACAATTTTTATACCGGCAGCAAACGGAACGTCGCCCATCTTTTGGGCAATACCTATTTTGAGCTTGTTCGGCATGATATCACCTTTCCGTTGTATGTGGAAGTCGACGAGATTTATAATCTAGCCTGCCCTGCTTCTCCCATCCATTATCAAGAAGATCCGGTTCAGACCACCAAGGTGAATGTCCATGGGTCAATTAATATGCTGGGACTTGCTAAACGAATTAAGGCAAAAATCCTCCAAGCTTCTACATCAGAGGTGTATGGAGACCCTACCGTGCATCCTCAGCCGGAAACATACCACGGAAACGTAAATTGCATCGGTCCGCGTTCTTGCTATGATGAAGGAAAACGTTGCGCGGAAACACTTTTTTTTGATTACTATCGGCAACACAACCTCAAGATTAAGGTGGCCCGTATTTTCAATACATATGGTCCCAGGATGCACCTCAATGATGGCCGTGTCATTTCCAATTTTATTGTTCAGGCCTTAAAGGGGAAACCGCTGACGATTTATGGTAATGGTAACCAGACAAGATCTTTCTGCTATGTGGACGATCTTATTGGGGGATTGATACGATTAATGAATACAGATGATGATGTGACAGGCCCCATTAATCTGGGAAAGCCAGGTGAATTTAAAATACTGGAATTAGCAGAGAAAATCATGGATCTGACAAACTCGGAATCTGAAATAGTATTCAAACCGATGCCGATTGATGACCCCATGCAACGCAAACCAGATATTACACTTGCTCGCAAATATCTCGAATGGGAACCTGAAGTCGCTCTGGAGGAGGGTCTTAAAAAAACCATAGCCTATTTTGAAGAACTTCTCAGATCACCTCTGAGTTAACACGTAACCATCAATTTTTTCTTTGAACGAGTCTTTATAGAGGAGGATAGTTATGGCCATTAGTCCAGAGCTTCTCGAAATTCTAGCGTGCCCAAAGTGTAAAGGGGACATTTATATGAATGAGACAGATGATGGGCTCATATGTGATCATTGTAAACTCTTATATGAAATAAAAGACGACATTCCGATAATGCTGATTGATGAAGCCAAGCCCATAGACATTCCATGAAGCTCAATCTGGAAACTCCCGAAACCTATTTCCAGTTAAATCGGAAATGAGGCAGTATATGAAAACTAAGTGTTTGGAGCCAAACGTTTGATAAGTTAATCTTGATTTTTTATTAACATTTGGCGCTCTAGGTTAGTTCAAATTTAACACCTTAAACAGTAACTTATGCCCTTCCAGGATAAACCAAATCCCGGTCCTATGTGCCAGGATTATTTGCTATCATGAGTCAACCCCAAAGGCCCGAACCGGCAAAGCTGGTGATTGGCGTTTTTTTAAAAGATAAAAGTCTCATTGCCCTTGTAGCCAAAGATCTTTCCGAAGCATTCGGTCCGATGGATATGATTAGCCATTGGTTTTCGTTTGACTTTACCACCTATTACGAAAGAGAAATGGGAGCGCCACTATTTAGACGGATGTTTGTCTTTGAATCATTGATTGAGCAGCATGCTTTGCCGGAGATAAAAATATTCACCAATCAATTAGAATTGACATATTCAAAAAATAATAAACGAACGGTTAATGTAGATCCGGGGTATATGTTGCGGGAACGATTTGTTTTGGCCAGCGGGAAGAATTTCAGTCATAGAATATACATTGGGAAACGTATTTATGCTGATTTGACACTGATTTACACCAAGGGTCGATTCCGGGCATTACCGTGGACATATCCGGATTATAGGGATGAAGACATGCTGGCCTACCTTGAAAAGATACGTGGCAAATATGTGGCCGATATAAAAAATACCTACAGATAGTAGATCATATTTAAGGATAAAACCACAGGAAAAAAATCATGATGAACAGTATGACAGCTTATGCCCAAGCAGAAAAAGCAGATGAGCAGCGTGTTGTGTTGGTTGAGATTCGTTCATACAATAGCCGGCACTTGGATATTGCCTTGCGGGTTCCTCATGGGTATGCGGCATTGGAGGAGAAGATAAAGCGTTTAATTGAACAAAAGATCACCAGGGGCCGCATAGAGGTTACACTTAAAATCATAGAAACGTCGGACGAAGCATATGCATTTGAAATAAATATGCCCAAGGCCAAGGCATATTATGACAGCCTTGTCCAACTGAAAGACCGGTTTAATATTCATTCTGAAATACCCGTTGCCTTGCTGGTAACGCCGGGCGGCGTGATTAAGCCTGCGGAGATCGACAGGGATATAGACGCCTGTTGGAATGTTGTAGAAAGTTGTATTAACGACGGTATGGACGATCTGGTTGTCATGCGAAAGCAGGAAGGAGATTTTATTTCGCAAGATATTATTCATCGTCTTGAACTTATAGAAAGCGGCATCGATCGAATCGAAAGGGAATCCAGCGGCCTTTTGTCTCATTATCAGAAGCACCTCAAGGATCGAATAACGATTTTAACCAAAGGATTGGTCGATATCGAGCCGGAAAGGATCGCACAAGAGGCTGCTTTTCTGGCGGACAAAAGTGATATCTCCGAGGAGATTGTAAGGGTAAGGAGCCATATCGAGCAATTCAGAGAGTTCATACATTCCACTGAACCTGCAGGTCGAGAGCTCAACTTTTTACTACAGGAATTTCGTCGTGAATTCAACACGATAGGATCCAAAACAGAAAAAGCCAATATATCCCACATCGTTGTAACGGTTAAATCTGAGCTTGAAAAAATCAGGGAACAGTTGCAGAATGTCGAGTAGCTAATTAATTATGTCAGCATTGAATATTTCTCTATACAAGAAAAAAATATGCTTCGAAAATTATATTATTTACAGTATGTTGTATAAATTATTAGAGGTAAAAAATATTGCCAAATTGTAAAGAATTTACGGAGGAACGACATGGAACAGAGTCTATTAAATATTGGTTTTGGCAACACGGTTGTTGCGGAGCGGGTGATTGCAATTATGCCTCCCAATTCTGCCCCAATGAAACGACTGAAAGACGAAGCCAAAGATGATAAACGTCTATTGGATGCAACACATGGCCGGAGGACGCGTTCTATCATTGTCATGGACAGTAACCATATCGTTCTTTCCGCAATTCAGGCCGAAACAGTATCTCAACGCTTTGTGACACTCAAAGATTCTGCTTAAAATTTTATGTCTCACAATAAAACCGACACAACTCGTTCGCAATCAATAAAAATGAACCGTACATCCGGTAAACTTTTTATCATTTCCGGACCATCAGGGGTAGGTAAGACAACCCTTTACAAGGCCTTGCTGAAACAGTTTCCCGACATGCTGTATTCGGTTTCATACACCACCCGAAAGTCGAGATACGGTGAGCAAGACGGCATTGATTACCACTTTATTACAGAAGTCGATTTTAAAAAGAACATCGAAACAGGGCGATGGGCCGAATGGGCTAAGGTTCACGATCATTATTACGGGACGTCCGCCGGTTTTTTAAATAAGGGTTTATCATCAGGATATGACATCCTCCTAGATATCGATGTTCAAGGGACGATTCAAATTGTAAACTACTTTCCGGACAGTATAACTATTTTTCTTTTGCCCCCGTCTATGGATGCTCTTAATAACCGTTTGCGATTAAGGGGTTCTGACAGTGAGTCTGCCATAGAAAAGCGTCTTTTAAATGCGCAGAGGGAAGTGGAGAAAAAAGATATTTACCGTTATGTTGTTGTTAATGACCGGCTGGAAGTCGCTGCTGAAAAGCTTGTTTCAATTATCGAAAAAGAGCGCCTTGCCGCATGAGGTCAGAAATACTATACGGTATTCATCCAGTGGTTGAAGCGATTAGCGCCTGCCGGAGAGATATCTATGAGGTCTATATCGAAAAGGGCAAAACGTCCCAGCGCGTAAAAAGGGCTCTAGCGCTTGCTGAATCCAAAAAGATACCCATCGTTTCCGTAAAACCTTCAGCGCTTAAATCGATCACAGGCTCTGAAATCCATCAGGGAATCGGTGCCAAGGCAAGTGGTTATGCTTATGCCAAACTTTCTGAAATCGATGACAACATTCAAAAAGGTCGTTCAAATGGTTTGATCCTGTTGTTAGATAATATTTTGGATCCTCAAAACCTCGGCGCTCTCATTAGAACGGCACTTTGTGTTCAAGTTGACGGCATTATCATTCCAAAGGATCGGTCGGCCTTGCCCACACCGGCTGTTTCCAAGGCATCTGCAGGCGCTTTGGAACATATTTCTCTGGTTCGTGTCGTGAACATGGCAAGAACCATGAAAATGTTAAAAGAGATGGGATGGTGGATTGTCGGAATGGATAGCGTCTCCGATCAATCTATTTTTTCTAGTGATTTAACAGGTTCGGTTGCCATTGTTATTGGTGGGGAAGACAAAGGAATACGTCCCCTTGTTAAAAACCATTGCGATTTTTTAATGTCCATCCCGCAAGCAGGCCCGATAAGTTCTCTGAACGCTGCTGTTGCAGGAGCAATTGCCATGTATGAGGTGTTCAGACAGCGGTTGTTGTTAAAGGAAAAAATGCAAAGTGATAGATAAAAGAAGATGAACGCAAGCGTCGAAAAGGTCATTAAATCCTTACCGCAAAACCTTCTGAAGCGTGCCGCCTTTGCTGTAAAAAAAGTAATTTTTCCGACGCGGTGCCTGGCATGCCGGTCCTTATTTCATGCTAAAGCGCGGTCCAGCAAAGATTCTTATCTCCATGACAGCGAGAATGTTTTTGAAAGGGTAATCACCCCCTTTTTTTGTGCAACCTGCGCCTTTGGGTTTTTACCGATCGTACCTCCCATTTGTCCTTGGTGTGGTATCATGTTTAAAAGCAGACAGGGTGAAGATCATCTTTGCGGAGAGTGCATGGCGTCTGCCAAAAAATTTCGCATAGCCAGGTCTGTGGGGACTTACCAAAAGCCACTTATGGATGCGATACATTGTTTTAAGTATAAAGGGAAAACACAGTTAGCACAACCGCTTGGGGCGATGCTTTTTAAATCGTTCATCAGCTGTTGGGATGTACGCAGTGTGGATGTAATTGTGCCGGTTCCCCTTCATGATAGAAAGCTAAAGATGCGAGGCTTCAATCCATCGCTACTGCTGGTGAGGCATTGGAAATTATTCGCTTCTGAGCTCAAAATTAACATGCCGACTATTCCGGTCGTAAGGGACGTTCTTCAAAAAGCAAGGTGGACCGAGCCACAGACTGGTTTAGTGCGGAAAAAACGAATTGAAAACGTTAAAAACACATTCAGCATCAACGATTCATCGAAAATAGCGGGAAAACGAATCCTGCTCGTAGATGATGTTTACACAACCGGGGCAACCGTAAATGAATGCGCAAAGGTGTTATTAAGAGGCAAAGCGCTTCTTGTTGATGTATTGAGACTGGCTCGTGCCATGTGATGGTTTCAGGGATCAGCTATGCAATTTTCCGAAACCCGAGCCCCGACACCTAAACCTAGTCCAAAAAGATTATCCATGGCGCTTTTTATAAAAACAATTTCCAAAGGCTAAATTATTCAATATAATAAACTATGTTATCTAAAATCGTAGCGTTGAAAGATCTTGTTCAAATAGTGAACACTGCGCGGATATCCGGACAATCCATCGTTTTTACCAATGGGTGCTTTGATATTATTCATGTGGGGCATTTACGTTATCTAGCTGCGGCAAGGTCAGAGGGGGACATGCTGGTTGTCGGCTTAAACTCAGATACGTCGGTAAGGTTGATAAAACCTGAAAACCGACCGATTGTGCCACAGGACCAAAGAGCCGAGGTTCTGGCCGGTTTGGCGTGCGTCGATTATGTTGTCGTTTTTGATGAACCAGACCCTTTAGCGCTCATTATGGCTCTGAAACCGGGCGTGCTGGTTAAAGGAGCTGACTGGAAAGAGTCGGAGATCATCGGTGCCGACGTTGTAAAGGCACATGGTGGAAGGGTGGTAAGGGTTGACCTGGTTCCTGATGTTTCAACGTCTCAGATTATACAGCGAATCGTCAAACGTTATCAATAGCTTCTCAATAAGTACGGTTTAATCTCCCTTGTACGAGCATCAGGCTTTTTCTTTCAGTCGATATCAATCTCGTCTTAGCCGTGTGACCCAATATTTTATGATTTTGACTTTTTTATTTAAACCCCAAAACCGGTCGTGCATGAAATCATAATATTGGGTCACTGGGTGACGATTGAGCAAACGAAAAAGATATCTCCTTTCAAAAAAAACCTGAGCTCTTTTGCCTGTAGTTTTTGAGAAGCCACCAAAATTGTAAATAACAAACATTTTAATTGCTAACAAAAAGCCCTCCCGAAAATTATCATGAAATATTCGGGCTGGAGATACATCTATTAAGGAAGCGGAAAGTGATAAATCGGAAAATAGATGGTGTTTCATTCCTGCAGTTTTCTCATCTGTCTGCTTTTATCGGTATTAAACATTCTGTTTTTACAAGACATGCGGGCAAAAGCAGCAAGCCTTTTAAAAGTTTAAATATCAGTTTTGGTATTGGTGATGATGAACAGAATGTCATACAAAACAGAAAGATTATTTCTCGCTGCATAGAGGGAGAAGATCTTATTTTTATGGATCAGGTTCACGGAACTCGGGTGGTGGTTATTGCCAGGGACAACACCACCCAAATGCCTTTTGATTCGGTTTTTTCCACTGAGAGTAATCCCACAGCCGTTTTAATGGATCCGGTTTGCGGCTTAGAGCCGGATGCCGAACAGAAGCTTGTTGGGGATGCCTTGGTAACCAATATTTCCCAAAAATTCATAGTGGTCCAGGTTGCCGACTGCCAATCAATCCTGTTGTATGACCCCGTCACGCAGGTGGTGGCAAATGTTCATTCGGGCTGGCGAGGAAGCATAAAAAATATCATCAGCAGCACGGTACTAGTAATGGAGAAATTTTTTGGTTGCATTGCAAGCGATATTGTTGCAGGAATCAGTCCGTCTTTGGGGCCGTGCTGTTCTGAGTTTGTCAACTATAAGAGCGAAATCCCCAAAAAATACTGGAAATACAAAGTAGCCGACAACCATTTTGATTTCTGGTCGGTAAGCCTTGATCAGTTATGCCAAGCTGGTCTAGTGATCGAAAACATCCGTTTGAGCCGGATCTGCACAAAATGTAATACAGACCAATTTTTTTCCTTTCGTGGAGAAGGCACAACAGGAAGGTTTGCTACTTTAATCGGGCTGACCTGAACAGAGGGTGCTATATTTCATACTGAAAAAGGTAGCTTCTCAAAAACTACGGGTAATAGGGCTTCAGGTTTTTTCTGCAAGGAGATATCTTTTTTATTTGCTCAATCGCTACCCAGTGACCCAATATTATGATTTCATGCACGACCGGTTTTGTGGCTTGCATAAAAAAAGTCAAAATCATAAAATATTGGGTCACGCGGCGAAGACGATATTGATATCGACTGAAAGAAAAAGCCTGAAGTCCGTCAAGTGAGATCAAGCCGTGTTTATTGCGGAGCTACTGGGGGATTTTTTGTCAACTATTATAGGCAAAGTGAAATGATGCAGCAGGAAAAAGTTACCGTACTTTGGAATGAAAAAATCGGCCCTTTGTATTTTCGAATCGGCCTATCGTGTAATGCAGGATATTCAGGTGCAAAACCCGGTCAGTTTGTTATGATTCATTTTCAAGATCAGATGGGCCCGTTTTTGCGAAGGCCTTTCTCCATACACAAGCTTATTTCTAAAAACGATGGGACAAAGGGCATTGAGCTTCTTTGCAAGGTGGTAGGGGAGGGCACCAAAAAGCTTTCCATGTGCCAAAAAGGTGATGTTTTAGATATCCTGGGTCCTTTAGGCACGGGCTTTTCATTCACAGATCACTATCGACGAATTTTTATTGTTGCCGGTGGCATAGGGGTTGCCCCCATGCCCTTTTTGGCGTCCTTTCTACAGGCAAAAGGGGTTGAGACATCCGGATGCACGGTGTTTTTAGGGGGAAGATCAAAAGATGACCTGTTGTGCGAGGAAGACTTTTTACAGTTGGGTATGAAAACCCATATGACAACAGACGATGGTAGCCAAGGGGATCAGTGCTTGGTCACCCATCCGGTTGAAATTGCCGCAGAGAAAAAACGGCCGGACATAATATACGCATGCGGCCCTTGGGACATGCTGACATGTGTTATCCATATTGCTGAGAAGCTGAATATACCCTGCCAGGTTTCCATTGAAACGATGATGGCCTGCGGCATGGGAGCTTGCCTTGGATGTGCGGTAGCAAGCCATGACGAGCCGGTGAGATACATGCATGCTTGCGTGGACGGCCCGGTTTTTGAGTCAAATATTCTTAAAATATAAACCCACACGAAATTCGCGGTTTTTAAGCTTTTACCATTGACTTGTTTAAAGCCATGTGTTAGATGCACTATCTTTATGTTAGGCCTTCGGTTACCAAAGAGGCGTTCTTTTTCATGAAAAGGGAAACCCGACGCAGTATAAAGGAGCTGGCATATTACGGCAGTATCGGCCTTTCCGTTGCGCTCTCTATTTTTATCGGTCTTGCCATCGTTGTATATCTTGACAGGAAAGTATTCAATACAACACCATGGTTTACGCTTATCTTTCTTGGACTTGGCATTGCTGCCGGATATAGAAATATCGGGCTTGCTATAAAAAAAAGCAGAAAACTCTGACAGGAAATCGGCACCCTGTGGAAATTCAACAGCGTCTATTAAAATTCGTTATCCGTACCAACTGGATTTTGTTCTCTGTTGCAAGCATCATTGGACTCGTTGTTTCACCGCCAGATTTTGCCAGTGGAATTGTTTTTGGAGGCCTCATCGTTACGTTAAACTTCCACTTGCTTTACCGAACGCTAAAAAAAGCATTTCGACCGTCCCATCTGGTTTCTCACAATGTTGTTTTAGCAAAGTATTATATCCGTTTCATAATCAGCGGTTTCATTATATTTGTGTTAATTTCAGGACACTATGTTGATCCATTGGGTCTCTTCATTGGTCTTTCAATTGTGGTTGTGAGCATCATACTTGCGACCATGAGTGAACTAACAAAACTTATTTTTAAGGAGGCAACCTAAGGTGGAACATCCCTATCTCTTTTTTGTTAAGCTGTTTGAGTTATTCGGTCTAGATCATTTTGCCCATGCCTACCCCCACATCATTTATTCGTGGGTGACCATGATTATTCTTATCGTTTTTAGTTATATTGCCACAAAGGGTATTCGTCTTATTCCCACAAAAGCACAGAACGTGATGGAGATCCTCGTTTCAGGGATCGAAGAATTCATGGTTGATATCACAGGTGAAGAAGGGCGATGGCTCTTTCCTCTGGTAGCCACTATTTTTCTCTACATTTTTGTCGGCAACATGATCGGCCTTATTCCTGGATTTTTTCCACCAACCGCCAACATTAACACCACCCTTTCATGTGCACTGGTTGTGGTTATCTTTACCCACGTTATCGGCATTAAGTATCATGGTGCCAAATATGTTAAGCACTTTATGGGACCGGTCTGGTGGCTGGCGCCGCTTATATTTATCATTGAGATCATTGGACATGTGGCCCGCATCCTGTCACTCTCCATCCGGCTGATGGGTAATATGACAGGGCATGAAATTGTATTGGGGATCCTTTTTGCGCTGGCAGGGCTCTTTTTTGCACCATTGCCGATTATGGCCCTTGGCGTATTTGTTGCACTGGTGCAGGCCTTTGTGTTCTTTCTACTGTCAGTCATGTATTTTACAGGTGCCTTGGAGCACGCGCACTAGTCTAAGACGTTGAAGCTGAATGGCATATAAACAAAAGATTTGCTTTTTTTAATGGGGAAATGGAAGAAGCAAAAAAACCTTAATAAAAGGAGGTAGAGTAGATTATGGGAGCAGAAGCATTACAATTCTTTATCGCCTGCGCGATTGCATCTGGTTTCGGGGTCGGCATCGCAGCATTTGGTTGTGGCATCGGACAGGGTATTGGCCTAAAGGGTGCTGTTGAGGGCATCGCCAGGAATCCCGAATCATCTGGTAAGGTAACGGTTACCATGTTGATTGGTCTCGCCATGATAGAGTCCCTGTGTATTTATGCACTGGTTGTTGCGCTGATTCTTTTATTTGCGCATCCACAGGCAGAAACAATTGCTGCTCTTTTTGGCGCTGCCCATTAAGAACAGAACTTAACAGTATAAAACAAGGCTGTGTCTATAAAATGGCACAGCCTTGTTTTGTATTCCTACCCCTATATTTTCCTATATTACATCTACCAGCCATCGTAATAATATCGTTCGCGTTCAAGGATAAGGCGTAAGCCAATTAGGGGACGTTAAATGGATAATTCCAAGGCATCTTCCAGAGCGATTTCCAGTTTTGCAAGGGATACCTCGGATAATCCAAGCAGATGAGCCTCCGGTGTTGCTGCAAGCATGAGAGAAGCATCTTCCTTCAGACCAATGCCGAGCTTGTTACATGTTATATTTGCAAGCCGAACCATAACCATGAGAATATTGCTCTCGTCGATTTCTTCTGAATGGTGATCATGGGCAATCTGGCAATACACCTCAGGAAGGTTCCAGTTCTTCAACAGCGAGTGGCCGTGCTCGGTATGAAAGCTATTCATGATTTCGTCCAGTAGTGCATCGGAAGGTTTGATATCCATTTTTTCGGACCGATGTATATCTTCTATCACTTTAACAATCAATAGCTTACCGATATCATGAAGTAATCCCGCGGTGAATATTTCATGTGCATACTCCTGAAAATGGCATTGCTTTGAGAGCCACTGAGCACCGACAGCACATCCTGTGGAATGCTGCCAGAGCTTATTCAAAAAATCGTGCCAGAAAGGGTCTTTTGAGGTAAAATTTTTTCGTTGTGTAATGAGCATGACGATATTTGATATTTCGCTGGCCCCAAGACGAATGATAGCATTCCGCACGGTGGTCACTTTTGACAGTCCTTTATAAAACGTGGAATTGGCGACTCTCAGCACTTGACTGTTAAGGAAAGGGTCATTTTCGACCCATTTCTGAATTAATTTAAGTTCCGGATCCTTTTTCGCCATCTCTTGCTGTATACGAAAAGCACTTTCATCAAATACAGGAAGCTGTATTTCTTCGTTAGTTAAATATTCTGCAATGATATCGAGGAATGATCCCTCCGGATTCATAACTATACTCCTAAAAGGCGCCGCAATTCTACCACGGGTCTTGGTTTTTGTAACCGTGGAAGACAGCGAAGAGTTTCATCAATGGTTGTGAAACCACTGGCGGCTTTAACAATGCCGTCTTCCAAAAGGGTAACCAAACCGGTTGATTCTATGCTGATTTTACGGATCTGATGACTGGTTTTTTGAGCCAAAAGCCCGTCTCGAACGTTTTCGTTAAGGGTGAGCAATTCGAAAACAGCAATACGCCCCTTGTATCCGGTGTGCCGGCACTCGGAACATCCGCGCCCTTTTATAAATTCGGCATCTTTGATTTCATTTGCGATGTAGCCGAGACGCAGGATTTCCTCAGGGGTTATCTGATAAGGCCTGGCGCAAATCGGACATACTTTTCTTAATAGACGCTGAGCCAGAACGCACACAACCGTGGAAGATATCAAAAATGCGTCGATATCCATATTCAAAAGGCGAATGAGCCCGCCAATGCTGTCCTCGGTATGAAACGTCGTCAATACCTTATGCCCTGTCAGAGCGGCCTGCACCGCAACCTCCGCCGAAAACGTGTCCCGTATTTCACCGATGACAATGACATCTGGATCCTGCCGAACAATGTGGCGTAGCGTTTCTTCGAATGTGAGGTTGATTTTTGGATTGATGGAGCACTGTGATATACCGTCAATGATATATTCCACCGGTTCTTCGGCTGTGATAATACTTGTGTCCGGTTTATTCAGGTAATTTATACAACTGTAAACCGTTGTGGTTTTTCCAGAGCCTGTGGGTCCGGTAACAATAACAACGCCACTGGGGCAATCGAGAGCATCAATTCTGAATTTGTCAAACATGCGCGGAAACATACCGATATCGTTAATACTGAGCAGTTCTGCCTGTCGATTAAGGATCCGCATAACGATCTTTTCTCCATGAACGGTAACATAGAAAGAGACACGAAGATCGATGTTTCTACCATCATGTTCAAAAAAGATACGGCCGCCTTGATGCCTTCGCTTTTCTGTTATATCCGCTTCACACATGATCTTGATGCGACTGGTGATGCCAGAGATCGGTTTTAAAGGAAGATCCTTGTGGTGAATGAGGACACCGTCCATCCGAAAGCGAACACGGAGTCGATCTTGCAGCGGTTCAAAGTGGATATCACTGACATTTTTTTCCTCGATGGCAGCCAAAATAATCGAATTGACAATATCAATCGGCGAGCTGACATCCATATCAGAAAAACCTTTTGACATAGATTTGGGCTTCATCTGTTGAATGGCAGTTTGGATCGATTTTTTTGATGCGATGGCCGGAACAATTTTTTTACCGAAAAACTGGCTGGCTTCATCCAGGTCCCGACGATCCAGCGGATCTGCAAAGGCAACTAAAACGCTTTGATCCTCAACACGAATAGGAATGAAATGGTGTTTGTCGTATAACTTACTAGATGCTGTGGAGAAAATTTCCCTATCAATCGCTGTAAATTCAGGTTCGACAATCGGAATTTTAAGTTGCAGAGACAACACCTCGATCAGTTTTTTCTCCTCAACAAATTGGTGATCGATCAGGATTTCGCCAAGTTTTCTCTTGCGTTTTTCCTTTGACTGGATGTCCAATCCGGCCCTAAGATCTGCCTCACTGATTAGGCCCAGCTCCACCAGGAGATCTCCTACGCGTACATTGGAGAGGTTCGTTCCCACCAGGTCTCGGATTTGTTCGTTATTGATATATCCGAGCTCTATAATAACCGTCAGCAGGGATTTTGATGAATGTATTTTGGATCGGATGCGGGCCGCGTATTCGATCTGCTCTTTTGTCAGAAACCTTTCCTGCAACAGGATGGAAACAATTTGGCCATAATCGCTGGAAAGGTTTTTAATCACCATATCAGGATTGGCAATAGATGTTGACGAACTTGCATGGGTTTGACTCATATTTCTTAATGATTCCAGTTATATTGAATCTCGAGATAAGGTTATGGATTGCCATAGAAGCCATTCAGTCGGAACATTATACAAAAGCCTCAATTTTATCCCGCAGTCATAGCTGCTAAAGCTTCATAAAATCGTAACAATAGGTTATTACGCAATAAATAAGCCAATCCGACTTATTTTCTTTAAACGCCAGTAAAGACACAAATTATATATTAATATCGAAATGTTAAGGTTTGATCTGTGGGCAAGATTTGGCGTATTTAAGGCGTAGAAATGATACGGTTGATGATTTTAAACGTGAGGTTAGATGACAAAATATTGACGGTCGAATTAATGTAGGGTGCAATAGACCAACGATACCTAAAAGACTATTTTTCTTCGTGCTCTAGCGTTACGGTTACGGTTCGGTTCAACGATCGCCCTTCCGGTGTCAGATTGTCGTACAACGGGTTGTTTGGACCCACGCCGGCGTATGTGATATTTTCAAGAGATATCATGCCGGTTTCCAGCATCTGATCGAAAACCGCTTCAGCTCGGCGCTCGGACAGGTTGAGATTATATTCGTCTTTTCCGATATTATCCGTGTGGCCGACGATTTTTATTTTAGCGGAAGGAAATTGCCTTAAGCGTTGAATGATTCGGTCCACGACGGTCTTATTCTGTGCTTTTATCTCGGCACTATTGAAATCAAAGAGAATAAGCGCATATTTTTCAATAACGCGATGGCCCATTTTCTGGGTCATTTGTTCTTCTCGCTTGATGAACTTTACAGATGTAGTGGCGGCAGATTCATTTGTAAACCGATTGCCTTCTCGGTCGGTTACTTCTATTCCGGCTGTAATTGTATCGAACGCGGCGATTTTGTTAAATCCGAAAGTTTCCAAATCAAAACCATACGACGAAGCCAATGTCATCTCACCTGAAGTCGTCAACAACTCTTGATCGCCAGCCTTTAAATACAGCTTCCAGCTGCTGATCCCAGCTTCAGCTTCAATATGGGGCAGGATACGGATGACTTTGGTGTCTGAAACCTCCTGTACGTATGTACTTTTAATGGTATCGAGTGTATCCGGGTTATCGGAATGGATTTCAACCCGCTGATTTTCAGCAATGCCTTCGGGCACGTAACTTGAGCTGGCGGCTGTCGGCAAATGTTGTGCCTTGATTTCCATTCTGGACGGGTCGATTCCCCAGATATAGCGCAGATAAGCCCGTACGGACGCTGCCCTGCTGTTCGACAGCGCGAGGTTGCCTTTTTCAGGACCTCTGTTTGAGTTACAGCCAATAATGGTAATGCGGGCGTCGGGGTGATCATTCAGCCGCTTTCCAATAATGTTCAGCATATGCTGATACTTCTCCATGGTTCCTCTGAGCGCTGACTCCGAAAAGCTTTTGGTGTTGGATTGATTGGTAAAGATTCGATAAAATTCGGGAATTTCACTCTCACCTTCTTCAAAGAACAGGTAGCTCAGCAAGGGAGAACTGTCGATGGTTGTTACTTCTTGGATAGTTATCGTTGCCGGTTCGAGAGTCAGCGTACCTTGCGGTGGCGCCAAGTATCGATACGTGATAATATAGCGGTGCAGCAACGTACTGGAGAAGGTTTTGAAAATGGGCTGTAACTCGGCAGCTGACGATGCTTTCCATATCTTGCCGCCATGCTTTTCAGAAAAAGACTTGAGAAAGGGGTCTTTGGCAGGATCCCGGGTGAAATCAAGAGCAAAAGGTAAAAAATTAGGAATGCCTTTTGCTGCCGCCGCAACGTCCTCGGTAGACACAGAGCTGTTGAGATCTTTACCGTCGGTAAACACAAGCAAAAATTTGTTTTCTTTTTCCGGCATCTTGCGAATGATATCCAGCCCTGCAACGATACCGTCATAAAGAAAGGTGCCGTCGGTC
>CP070768.1:471612-475578 GCA_020345745.1 Desulfobacterales bacterium | reverse complement strand
CCAGCGCCTTGGCAGCGATGTGGCCATGCTCAACGGCATGATGCATATCATTCTTAAAAACGGCTGGCATGCGCAAGACTATATCGAAGAAAGGTGTGAAGAATTCGATGCCTTCAAGGCGGTGGTCGAAGCGTATACTCCGGACAAGGTCGAAACCATTACCGGCATCGCCCAGGCAGATCTCGAAAAGATGGCTGAACTGTATGCCACCAATGCACCGGCTTCGATTCTGTATGCCATGGGAATCACCCAGCATATAACCGGTGTGGATAACGTCAAAAGCATCTGTAACCTGGCCATGCTTTGCGGCAATGTCGGCGTAAAGAGTGGGGGTGTCAATCCTCTGCGAGGGCAGAACAATGTTCAGGGCGCCTGTGATATGGGTGGTCTGCCTAATGTGTTTCCGGCCTACCAGCCGGTTACCGTTGAGGCCAACAACGAAAAATTTGTCGCTGCCTGGGGCAAAGCCCTGCCCGATAAGATCGGCTATACCATCACCGACATGTCTCAGGCGATGATCGACGGAAAACTCAAAGCCCTATATGTGATCGGAGAAAACCCCAAGATGAGCGATCCGGATCAAAACCATCTTGACAAGGCCCTGGCCAACCTCGACCTTTTGATCTGCCAAGACATCTTTTTAACCGAAACTGCAGAAAAGGCGGATGTGGTTTTTGCAGCAGTTTCGGTGGCTGAAAAAGACGGCACGTTTACCAATACCGAACGTCGGTGCATGCGGATACATAAAGCGATCGACCCGATTGGTAATGCACTGTCTGATTGGGAAATCATATCCAAACTATCCACAGCCATGGGCTTTGAGATGAACTATGCAGATCCGGAAGCCATTTTTAAGGAGCTAACCACCGTCGCTCCAAGCTACGGCGGCATGACTTATGAACGCCTGGGGCTGGACGGACTGCAGTGGCCCTGCCCCAACACCGACCATCCCGGCACCCAGTTTTTACACGCCGCTCAATTTACCCGAGGCAAGGGGCTGTTTCATGCTGTTGAGTATCTCGATCCTGCCGAAATGCCCGACGATGAATACCCTTACTTTCTTACTACCGGCCGCATGTTTGCCCATTATCACACCGGTACCATGACCAGAGCATCTTCGCATCTTGATGCCGAACAGAAAACCGGCTATGTGGAAATCCATCCTGAGGACGCCGAAGCATTGGCGGTGAACGATGGCGAAGCCGTCAAGCTGGCCACGCGCAGGGGTGAAATTGAAGTACCGGCCAGAATCAGCCACAAGGTCAAACCCGGGCTTCTGTTCGTCCCGTTTCATTTTGCCGAAAACTCGGCCAATATTCTGACGAATTCCGCGTTTGATCCCGCGGCCAAAATTCCGGAATTAAAGGTCTGTGCCGTGAAAATCGAAAAAGCCGCATGATCGAAAAGTAACAACCTAACATTTACAGTTGAAGGCTGTTGAAAAATGGTATGTTTTTCAACGGCCTTTTGTTTTTTAATTAAAGTTTTTGTTAAAAATGTCCGATATCAATATGGTTGGACTAAGAAAACAGCCTGTGATTTAAAGGGGTAGGGTGCAAGGCCTTTGGTAAAAACCCAAACTGAGAGGATGAACATGATATCTTCAATAAGCAGCACCTTGTCAGCCATAAAAGCATTTGGTGAAAAGATGGGCGTTACTGCGAGTAACGTGGCAAATGCCCAAACAGAAGGATTCAAAAAAAGCAGGGCAACTCTAACAGAAGGTTCCCGAAATGACGTTCAGGTGGAGGTCACTCAAATCAATACCCCGGGACCATCTATTGTTGAAGTGCATGATGACGGAATTGCAGAAAAGGAAATGTCCAATGTGAATCTGGCAGAGGAGATTCCCGAAACCATAACTGCGCAACGGGGTTTGGAAGTTAATTTAACAGTCATTAAAACCCAAGACGAGATGCTGGGAAGCATTATCGATATGGTGGGTTAATCATTATATCGGGG
Organism: Desulfobacterales bacterium; assembly: GCA_020345745.1. Classification (GTDB taxonomy): domain Bacteria; phylum Desulfobacterota; class Desulfobacteria; order Desulfobacterales; family UBA11574. Next base: position 473,616 of record CP070768.1, on the reverse strand, counting down.
AATAATAATACAATATAGCATCCTAAAAATACGGCCAACGTTCAATTAGGATGCTTCGAGCCTTTGCAGAATGCTCGCATACTCTCATATGTATGCCGTGTATTTTTCCTTGGATCGCGCCGTGTTCTTTTGCGTAGTCTGCATGTTGCGATGGCTTGGCGCCACCCTTAATCTTTTTATAGTAACGTCGGTCGCCGGCGTTGACGCTTGGTGCTTAAACCGATCAAGAACCCTATCAAGAGAACACCTGCTCCACTTAAAAACCATTTAATGTTTTGATTCCATATCAGTTTATTTAATTCGTCTTCAAATTGTCCTGCTTTTTTCGTCTGTTCTTCAAGCTTTGATGTTGTTGTTTTATATTTTTTCTGAAGTTCCAAAAAATGAGCTGAACCTTTTTTAAGGTGAGCAAAATCGTTTTTTAGATCTTGAAGTTCTTTACGGGTGGCGGCAAGTTCAGTGGTTAGCGCTTCGTTTTTTGATTTGAATGCATTATTTTCTTCCAACAAGGATGCTGCATTTGCCTGAAGCGACTCATGTTTGTTTTGCAGCACGTTCAGCTCGATGCTGCTCGGTGTTTTATTGGTAAGAAAGCGGCTGAGCACAAAGCCTTTTTTTCCATTGGGCAGCTGGACCAACGTCCAATCATCGCCCGGACTTAACACATCAACTTTCTGCCCGATATTAAGCAAGGCGATAATTTTTCGGTCTTTTCCGGGTTCTGTCCTCATGGTTATTTTCATTGAATCGCTGATATAGTTGGTTTCGGCCAGAACCATTGGTGACAAGAAAATTAAAAACACCCAGACGGCTACAAACACTTTTATTATCGGTTTCATAGAAGTTACACTCCGTACAATATTGAACATATTGGAATTACAATTTCATCATGCTGGATTATCAAGCGTCAACATGATTGAAAATCATTAAGGAATCACCTTTTTTCATATAATTTATTAGAAGTCCGTCATTTGTTGCAGTGCAACGGAAATTTGGTCCAGTAAAGCGAAAGGGATCTTCATTCAGCCGGCCATATGAGCGATCTAAGTATCGAATGCATCTCCGGCTTTAAGACCATTTTCAGTGGCGAATTCAGAAGCCACCTTTTTTCCGCCTTTTTCCGGCCTGACTTTTGACACCATCAGCTTCCCTTGCGAAACCGCAACAGTCATTCCCTGATCATCGATGCCAAGAATGGTTCCCGGCGCACTATCTACCGATTCCTGGATCAGCCTTGCGCCGTAAAAGCGAACCTTTTCTCCCTTTAGTAACGCAAAAGCACCGGGCTGGGGGTCGCAACCGCGCACCAGATTATAAAGTTCCTGTGCAGGTCTGTCCCAGTCAATACCGGCAACACGATCATCGCATGGGGGTTCATAGGTCGCACCAGCCTCATCCTGAGGAATCTTTGGCGCGTTGCCCTGTTTAACAAGATCTATCGATTCGAGAATGGCTTCGACGCCCATGGGAAAGAGATGGTTAAAATAAAGCGATCCGGTGGTATCATCAGGGCCAATATCAATTTCTTTTTGCAGCAGGACAAATCCTGTGTCGATGCCTCCATCCGGCCAGAAAATACTCAGCCCGGTTCGGTCGTCTCCCATGATGACGGCCCAATTAATGGCGCTGGCACCGCGATGGCGTGGTAACAGGGAGGGATGATAGTTGATGGTTCCGTGCGTCGGCACATCGAAAAAACGTTCGGGGATGATGTCTGTTACAAAAGCCATTACCGTCAAATCGGGATTCAGCTCCTGGTATTCGTTATATACCTGGTCATCTTTATAAGTAACGGGTTGAAAAACTTGGATTCCTTTGGTAACGGCCGCTTCCTTCAATGGATCAGGTCGCCCGCCAGGTCTGTCCGGCGGTGCGTAGACTGCCACAACATTTTCAGATCTTTCCAAAAGACTTTCTAATACCTTTGCTCCAAATGCTGCCTGGCCAATCAGTATGATACGCATACTTTACCTCCTGTTCTTGTTATTTATGATCCTGCTTGAT
>CP070768.1:467671-471512 GCA_020345745.1 Desulfobacterales bacterium | reverse complement strand
TAGGATTTGGCTGATAAACAGCTTGGTCCTATCATGGGTCGGGTTGGTGAAAAAATGCTCTGGTTTCCCTACCTCTACGATGGCACCTTCGTCCATGAAAATAATCCGATCCGCCACTTCACGGGCAAAGCCCATTTCATGGGTAACGACCACCATGGTCATCCCTTCCTGGGCCACGGTTTTCATTACGTCGAGCACCTCGCCGATCATCTCAGGATCTAGTGCAGAGGTGGGTTCGTCAAAAAGCATCACCTTCGGATCCATGGCCATTGCTCTTGCTATCGCCACACGCTGCTGCTGACCACCGGACAGATTGTCCGGATAAGCCTCGGCTTTGTCCTCAATACCCACCTTTTCCAGAAGGGTCAGGGCCTTAGCTTTTGCATCTTCCTTAGATCTTTTCCTTACCACCGTTTGGGCCAAGGTCACGTTTCCAAGCACGGTTTTATGGGGAAACAGGTTGAACGATTGAAACACCATCCCCACTTCGGCTCTTACCTTGTTAATATTGGTTTTAGGATCAAGGATATCGATGTCATCGATGAATATATGACCGGAGTCCGCGGTTTCCAGATGGTTCAGACATCTTAAGTACGTGCTCTTACCGGATCCCGAGGGACCGCAAACCACGACAACTTCACCGGCATCAATTTTAGTCGAAACATCGACCAAGGCCTTGACTTCATGCGGAACCCAGAATGTTTTATATATATTGCGTACGTCGATCACGTAATTACTGTCCTCCTTTCCAGATATTGGACGAACATGGAAAGCCCGAAGGTCAACACCAAGTATAACACGGCACAAAACAAATAGAGTTCAAACGGTTGCAAGCTAGCCGTAACCGCCTCTCGGGTTGCTTTGGTCAATTCACGGATGGCGATGATTCCCAATAGCGAAGAATCTTTGATAAGACTGATAAACTGACCCGCAAGTGGCGGCAGGATGCGCCGCAGCGCCTGGGGAAGGATAATGTACCACATGGACTGGGCATAGCTCATACCTGACGAGCGAGCTGCTTCGGTTTGACCGCGATGGATGGACTGGATGCCCGCTCTGACGATTTCAGTGACATAGGCACCGGCAAAACAGGCCAGAGAAGCGACAGCATACCAGAAAGCCGGAATCCGGCCCAGACCATAAGCGGCCAGCAAATCATTGATCACGGTTCCAAGGACGAAATACCAAATCAATATCTGGACCAACAACGGCGAGCCCCGAATCAACTCAACATAAACAATGGTGGACCACTTTAGGGCAGGATTGGCAGAAATGCGGCAGATACCGCCGATAATACCGATCAAGACACCGATAATGGTCGCCATTACACTAAGCTTCAATGTAATCCACAGACCGATAACCAGAAGACCGGGTCTCCACTTCCTGTATGCCGCCAGGGTGTCTCCAATGGAGATGTATTCACCTTCCTCAACATTGATGCCGTCGGCCGGAACTGTATAAGACTCGGCGGTTTCTAATCCTTTTACGGTAATACTCGCTTCATTTCCGCTAATCGAGATTGACTCGACATCACCTTCTATTTCAGACCGAATCTCAATTTTATCTTTGTATGCAAAATAGATGGGCATACGGTTCCATCGCCACGTGTATGCGATTTTCTGGGTGGCATAGTAGAACAAGCCTGACCCAAGGAGGACCAACATGAAGAAGACAGTCACCCATAGATTATAGTGGGAATGGCCTCGTAACGGACGCTTTTTTGAAAAAGTGCTCATGGCTATATTTCTTTTTGAAGGGTTAGGTAACTAGTGGTTCTACAGGCATGGGATAACTGTATCACCATCTATTTTTCATGAAACAGACCGGCAATGTCCGCTCTAACAGACATAGCCGGCCTGAATGATAACGGCAATTGAAACCAAGCGATATCGGCTGTTTACTCAAGTTCTTTTTTCCAGTCCGTGCCGATGATCCACTTGTTGTATGTTCGTTCATAGAAGCCGTCGCCTCTGCTTTGTCTTAAGAAATTGTTCAAGAAATTAAGAAAGTCCGGATCGCCTTTGTTAATGGCCCACGCCAGCGGCTCATAGGTAAACGGTTCGTCTAGAAAAACCGTCTTTCCTTTGCCATGGCTTCCATATAGATGTCCGCAGAACGGCAGATCGTATACCAGGGCGTCGGCCTTGCCGTTAATGACCTCAAGGCCGGCTTCCGCTTCGGATTCAAACCCTTTGTAGGTGGCTTTGGGAATATACTTTTTAATCGCCTGTTCGCCGGTGGTGCCCATTCTTCCTGTGAGAATGTATTTGGGATCGTTGAGATCTTTATAGGATTTGACCGTGCCTTCATGCTTTTTGTTCAACAGGATGGTCTGTCCGACAACAATGTAAGGGTCAGCAAAGTTTATTTTAAGATTTCTCTCCTGGGTGATGGTCATACCCCCCATGATAATATCGAATTTGTCTGTCATGAGGGCGGGGATGATGCCATCCCAGGCCGTATTGACCGGCACGAATTTTACCCCCATGGCCTTTGCCAAACGCCTGGCGTAATCCATGTCGAATCCGATAAACTTTCCTTTTTTATCGGTCATCTCAAACGGGACATATCCAGATTCAAATCCCACGCGAAGCTCACCTCTCTTTAATATCTTTTCAAGAGTCGATTTCTTGGCGAGTTCGATATCCCCCCCAAATACAGGAGCCGAGATAAATAGGCAAAAAACCGCCAGGGTTAACATTACCGTAAAATAGCTCTTCCTCATAATTTCCCTCCTTTTAAAAAACGTTTGTATTAAGTGGTAACAAATCTTCAGCTACGGTGAAGATTCTTATGGTATGAAAGAATGACACCGGTAAAATAGATCAAAGAAAAGTGAATGTCAATCATTGAGTTAATTGGGTTCAGTATAATTATGATGATATGATCTTTTGTAAAAAAAACATTGGACCGTCTCCAAAAGAGCTGGAGTGAACCGCAAAGGATTCGAGGGACCAAGGGTTCAAGGATTTGATTGAAAAATTTCATGAAATGGGGGCTAAGAACCTCAATCTTCTCGACGTATGGGTCTGGTCAGACACGTTGGGCCACCACCGCCCATTTGACATAAGTTATCGCCGTTGAATTCCAGTACTTGCACGCCTTCATTTTCAAGCCTCTGTTTGGTTACAGGATTGCCGGAAATAACGATGCATTTTCGTGGTGCGATGGCAAGAACGTTGCAACCCATGGAAGCATACTCGGAATCGGGGACTTCAATCATCTTAATCCCTCGTGAAATGAGATATTCTCTAAAAGGAACCGGCATCAAGCGGGAATACACAACAGCTAAATTCTTATCCACCGGACTGATGATCGACATTAAATGGAAGCAATCCTCCCTGCCGTTCCAATGCGGCAAAGGAACAGGAATAATTTCCTTAATGACACCGGCGGTAAGGTCTCTTAATTGACGGATACCTTCCTCATTGGTTCGATAAGCAATGCCAACAGCGATGATATGCTCATCAAGCCAGACAACATCTCCTCCTTCTAATTGTCCTTCTCCGGTAATCGACCCAAGTATGGGAATGCCTATTTCGTCAAAATATTTTCTTATGGAAAAAGGTTCCTCTTGCCGTTGTTTTTTACCCATATTGCACAATACCGCACCCTTTTTGGTAATAAGTGTTGGATCACGTGTGTATATGGCGTCCAGGCCGGTTTTACTATCTTTGGGCAGGTAATAAAAATGATCGACATCTTTTTTTAGCAATTCCACAAAACATTCGAATTCTTCAATAACCGCCTTATAGTCAGGGCGTGCTTTATAATGCAAATCTTTCCAGTTGGCGTTGATATCATCCTGACTGCAGAATGCATCTTTTGGATGTTTCAGTAG
>CP070768.1:459612-467571 GCA_020345745.1 Desulfobacterales bacterium | reverse complement strand
GCAAGATTTCGAAGATATGGTGGAATTCAAAACCATCGAAAAAGGTGCTATCCGTCCGAGTGATAGATGCATCTTAGGCCTTGACGTGGGGTCTACTACTACCAAGGCGGTGCTGTTGCGCATTTCGGACAATTCGATGTTAGCATCGGTTTATCTGCTAACCAATGGAGATCCGGTTGGCGCTTCGCGGCAATGCTATCGTTCGATTTTAAACCAGATCAAAGAAAACATTGACCCGTCAACCCTCTCAATCGAAGGTTTGGGCGTTTGCGGCTCCGGTCGTCAGATTGCTGGCTTACATGCACTCACAGATGGCGTCATCAACGAAATTATTGCTCACGCGACTGCTGCTGTATATTTTGATGATCAGGTGGATACCATTTTTGAAATAGGTGGTCAGGATGCCAAATACACATATATTACCAATTCGGTGGCTTCTGATTATGCAATGAACGAAGCGTGTTCAGCAGGCACCGGATCATTTTTAGAAGAATCGGCCTATGAAACCCTGGGCGTGAAAATGGAAGATATAGCAGATATCGCCATCAAGGGTAAGCAGCCGCCGAATTTTAATGACCAGTGCGCCGCATTTATCGCATCTGATATAAAAAACGCTATCCACGAAGGTGTCGCGCACGAGGATATCGTTGCCGGATTGGTCTATTCTATCTGCATGAACTATTCAAACCGCGTCAAAGGAAACCGGCCGGTGGGCGAGAAAGTGTTCATGCAAGGCGGGGTCTGCTATAATCGGGCCGTTCCTCTTGCCATGGCATCGCTTGTCGGTAAACCGATAATTGTTCCCCCAGAACCCGGCTTGATGGGTGCTTTTGGTGTAGCGCTGGAAGTTAAACAAAGAATTGAAAAGGGATTATTAAAAAAGCACCGTTTTGACCTGGAAACGTTGGTCAATCGAGAGGTCAAATACAAAAAATCGTTCATATGCAAAGGTGGCAAGGAAAAATGTGATCGGCGTTGTGAAATCTCCGTAATTGATCTCGAAGGCCGTTCTTATGCCTTTGGTGGCGCCTGCAACAGATATTACAATTTGCGCCACAAGATAAAATATGATGTCCAGACATTGGATCTCGTTCGCGTCAGACAACAGCTCATATTTGAAAAGTACGCCCCGAACATCGAACCTGATACAGGTTTGAGCATTTCAAAAACCATCGAAAAGACGGGTAGGAAAAAAGTCGCTATCAATAGAAGTTTTCTCGTTAACACCTACTATCCTCTGTATTCAACATTTTTTGCTGAGCTAGGTTTCGAGCCGGTGATCCCGGATGTCTATTCCCAAGAAGGGATTGACCAGAAAAATTCTGCTTTCTGCTATCCGGGAGAATTGGCGCACGGCTTTTTCCACACCCTGCTTGAGATGAAAAAGCCACCCGAGTTTATTTTTCTTCCGCACTTTAAAGCTGTTCCGGTTTCAGATGGAAACGTCGGTTCACAGGTTTGCCCTTTTATCCAAGGTGAAACATTTTATCTTCAAGCAGCCTTCCGCGAAAAAATTGAAGCATTAAAGAGAAATGGTACAAAACTGCTGACGCCGCTCCTGGATCTGACAGAGGGCATAGCAATGAGCCGGGAATCGCTGATTCAAACCGCCATCCAGATGGGAAGAAAACGCAAGGCAGCGATAACGGCCTTTAAAAAAGCACTCGCACAGCAGATGAAATGTTTGGACGAAATGAAAACCCTTGGCAAAAAGGCTTTAGAAGAGCTGAAGGCCGACCCCGATAAGACGGCTGTGGTGCTGTTTGGGCGGCCTTATAATGGATTTGTTGAAGAAGCCCATATGGGGATTCCCCACAAGCTTGCATCCAGAGGTATTATGGTCATTCCTCTTGATTTTCTCCCGATCGATAACGAGAATACCAAGCGCCATATGTACTGGGGGATGGGTCAACGCATCATGATGGCCAGCAGATTTGTCAAGCGACATCCGCAACTGTTTGGTACATTCATCACCAATTTCTCCTGTGGTCCGGATTCCTTTATTATCGGATATTTTAGAGATATTATGGGTCGTAAGCCTTCGTTGACGCTTGAACTTGACAGTCATACTGCCGATGCGGGTTTAGAAACAAGAATTGAGGCGTTTCTCGATATTGTAGATAGGTATCGCCAACTGGTAGCAAAGAAAAAAATTGATCATAAACAACAGATTTTCGTTCCTTCCCGCGTATTTCTACAAAATGGTACTGCCATGGTCACGACATCTTCGGGTGAGACATTACCCATGAAAGATCCTCGTGTAAAGCTTCTGATTCCTTCTATGGGAAAACTATCTTCAGAAACCCTGGGAGCGGTCTTTCGCGGATTAGGTTATAACGCTGTCGTCCATCCGCCGTCTGATGAAACGGTACTAAAACTGGGAAGAGCAAATACCTCCTGCAAGGAGTGCCTGCCGCTTCTTCTCACAACCGGAACGTTGCTAAATTTCATCCGCAATGAAAAAAGAGACGGCGATATATTGGTCTATACTATGCCCACCAGCTCAGGTCCGTGCCGTTTCGGCCAATACTACATCTTTATGGAAGATTTGGTGAAGAAACTTGGTATTCCCAATGTTGCCATGTTTTCATTGACATCAGAAAATTCCTATGCAGGTTTGGGCAACGATTTTCAACTAAAGGTATGGTGGGGGGTCATTGTATCCGACGCTATGGAAGATATCCGATCCATGTTACTCGCCAACGCCATTGATCCTGAAGAAGCCATTCAAATTTTCGACAAGGAGTGGAATACAATCCTTAGCAATATCGAGAAAGGCGATTTTTCCCTGCTTGAAGCAAAACTTAACCAAACGGCTGAACGGTTGCGTCGTATTCCAATGAAACGACCACCCGAAGAGGTGCCGACAATCTCTCTCGTTGGTGAGATTTTTGTCAGACGGGATGCGCTTTCCCGACAGTACTTGACTGAACGTCTGGCGGAAAAAGGATTCGCAACCATTTGTTCACCGATTGCCGAGTGGGTGCTCTATTCCGACTATCTGGTCGATCAGAATTTGGTCCATTATACCATGTCGAAAATGGAAAAATTGGCATTCATGCTCAAAAAAAGATCCATGGCTCGCTATAAAAAGCGACTCAAATCCATATTCGCCCGTTCAGGACTTGTCCATGCAGAGCCGGTCAATATTAAAACCATCATCAACAACGCATCTCCATACATATCACCGAACCTAACCGGAGAAGCCATATTGACCGTGGGAAGCTCGCTGACGGAGATCGTATCTCATTCTTGCGGCGTTATCGCTATAGGCCCTTTTGGCTGCATGCCGAATCGCGTCTCTGAAGCCATCCTAAACGAGACCATGAACAGTAAAGACAAACTTGCCATAGATCCGAACAATGAGCAACTTCGGTCCATCCTCACCAATATTGATGATCTTCCCTTTTTGGCCATTGAAAGTGATGGCTCACCTTTTCCACAACTTATCGATGCAAAAATAGAGACGTTTTGCCTAAGAGCAGAGCGATTACACCACAAAATGCGCGGCATCGACACCTAATTCCAACTTTAGTGAAAATAATCCTACCATTTCATAAGGTTATCACTATCAACCTGCAACACTCACTTGGGATAAAAACCTCTTGACAGTAACAACGGGAAAGTTTAAAAAAACTATTTGCTCCTGAGCTTATTATCGATTATCATATTATTGTTTTTTTGAACGTCACTTCCAGCTGAATTTCAACCTCGGGACCGAAGATCATCAGTCTATCAGTAAGGAGGTATCAATATAATGAACGAATTGCTCGCCCCAGGCGGCAGCCTTGCAATGGTAGAGGCTGTACTTTCCAGTGGGGCTGATGCCGTTTATGTAGGCGCAAAGGGATTCAGCCGCAGAAAATGTGCCTGGGAACTGGAAGACAGCGACATCAGGGAAGCAGTACGTATTGCCGATGATTTTGGAGGAAAAATTCGGGTAGCCGTCAATACAGAGGTTCCGGAAAAACATTTTATGCGGGTGCTCAACAAGGTATCTAAATGGGCGCTTTGGGGTATTGAAGGCGTTATTGCAAAGACCCCCGACCTAATGAGGCTTGTCCACCGTAACTACCCCGAGTTGGTCATTCATGCCAGTGTGGGATGTAACATCCAAACCAAGAAAGAGATGGAATTTTACCGTGATGCAGGTGCCACTCAGGTGGTAGCCAGTACCGTCATCGACAACCTTGAAAAACTACGACAATTCAAAAAATCCGCAGATCAGGTTGGTGTTTTGACTGAAATATTAATTCACGGCAACCGCTGCATCGGAGGGGTCGGCAACTGTCTGTTTCATGAAATAACCAGCGATTCATATGTCAAAAAGATCTATTACGATGAAGAAGGTAATGAGATTGTTGAATATGAAGGGTGGCCTGATAGGAGCGGCAGCTGTTTCCGTTTCTGCCTGTTAACTGAAGCTCAGCGGGAAAAATTGATGCGCCGTAAAGGAAAAAGCGCTGAAGAAATTACCCATATCAATGATCAAATTCAACGTTACCCCAATGTTGCTTTTGCCATAAACGGCGAAGAATTTAAAGGGTATGCCGATTTGGGCCTGCAAACATTGAAAGTTCAGGGTAGAGAATACCCTGTGGACTTGATCGCAAAAATGATTCATGCCTACCGGATTCTTATCGACACCCATGCCCCTGGAAAAAAGGTTACTGCTGAGCAGACGCTTGCTGCTGAAGAAGATATCCAGCGCCTGGCACTAGATCGTGATCGTGCTCGAATGGAAAAAACCAGAGAGCTGCATCAGCAAATAAAGGGAATCTGAGAACAAAAAGATGACCAAAGTATACGTGGTTCGCCATGGTCAAACCGCATGGAACCTGGAAGAAGTTTTTCGTGGACGGGCGGATATACCTTTGGATGACACTGGCAAAAAAGAAGTTCATTTGGCAGGCGAGGCGCTTAAGGACGAAACCATCCATGCCGTTTACAGCAGTCCATTGTCCCGTTCAATGGAAACAGCTGAAAATATAACTAAATTCCAAAATACCAACGTTACCCCCCTTGATGCAATTGTTGATATCAGCTATGGCGACTGGGAAGGGAAACCCCTTGTCGATGTCCAAGAAAAATTCCCGGAACTCTATGAACTCTGGCTGAAAGAACCCCATAACGTCCGTTTTCCGAATGGCGAAACACTACAAGAGGTCGGCAGCCGTGCCATGGAGGCGGTTCACCGGCTTGTGGCCCAACACAAAGACGAGAATATCGCTTTGGTCGCTCACCGAGTGCCCAACAAAGTTATCTGCTGTTCCCTTATCGGAATCGACTTTAGTAATTTCTGGCGCATTCAACAGGACACGGCCAGTACCAATCTTTTCGTTTATAAAGACGGTCAATGGATCGTCTCATATCTGAATGACACCTCCTACCTCAAAGTCTTAGGAAAACCATCTTTAGCCGATTTTTGATATAAATTGAGGTGATTCTCATGAAAAAGACCGGTGTGTTTTATCATCCTAGTTTTAGCCGCAGAAGTTATCTCACCAGAGGCGCCCGGCTAGAAGATTTCCCCGAAGCCATGGACCATTTAATTGCCCGCGACAATATTGTCCTTTACGAATCACCGCCCATTGAAGAAGAATGGATCCTAAAAGTTCACACCCCGGGATTAATACGAGGTGTTGAATCGGATCATCTTTGCTCCACGGCATGGCATTCTGTTGGTGGGGTCGTTCTAGCCGGCGAAAAGATCTGTACAGGAGAACTTGACAATGCTTTCGCTCTTATCGGTGCCGGTGGACATCATTCGGGCAAGGATTATTTTGGCGGTTATTGCTGCTTTAACGACGTGGTGATCACCATCGTCTATCTTCGTGAGATTTACAACATCCGGCGTTTTGCCATCATGGATACAGACGCCCACCATGGAGACGGCACTCGGGATCTGCTCAAAAACGATCCTGACGTGCTCCATGTCTGCTGCTGTGGAATGGAGTATGAATCAGAAGACGGAACCAAGGTGGATATTCGATCACCTGGAGGGTTCTGGGGATTTTTGGGTGGTGGTGAAAAAGACAAGGACATCGACAGCCAATACGCGAGCATAGTAAGAGATGAATTTTACCACCGGGTGATGGACTTCAAACCGGATTTGATTTTCTGGTATTTCGGATTTGACACCCACACGGGTGATTACGGGAGTATTGGATTGAGCAGTCGATGCTTTCAAGAAATTGCCCATTTTATGAAACAGACTGCCGAAGAGGCGTCTGGCGGTCGTCTGGAGGTGGTTCTGGGTGGTGGTTCCAGAACCGACATTGCCACCAATGTCATTCCACCTATCATCGAAATTCTGGCAGAATAAAAATTGAGAATCACCGCCAAAAGAGTTTATGAATTTGCAAGGATTCAAGGGGCCAAGGATTCGAGTGAAAAAACCTTAAAAACAGACAAATAGAGGCAAATCCTTGATCCTTGGTGAAGCCTTCTTATAAAATGTATTTTTATAAAAACGACTAATAGTGACAAAAAAGACCCAAGCGTCAGCGTCTCCCGAACCAAACTGTTTTCAATCACTTGACCCCTTGGTTCCTTGAAACCTCGAATCCTCATCTCCAACTAAAAGAGAGAAGAACCAAAATTAAACGTTTTGCCACCTTTGATATGAATATTACGGATTGAGTTTCCCTACAGTAATTAAATAAATCACCGTTTCCTCTTCACCGTCAACAGCTAACAATTCATTAAAATCATCATCATAAAAAGCCGCTATGGGGCAAGAACCCATTCCCATACCAACAGCAGCAAGCTGTATATTCTGGCAGACATGACCCAAGTCCATTGGAATATAGCGCATGGCGCGGTCACGATATTTGGTCATGCATCGCAGCATCATGGCGGTCCAGATAATCACCACAGCTGCTCGACTCAGCATGGGCTGACCCAATGCGGCAGCCGTAAACGCTCGATTAAAATCACCTTCTTTTAAGCGCTCAAGAACAAAATCCTGCACATTAAAATGATAAATTCCTTTGGGTACATCCTCTACCTTGTCAATATAAAGGTACGTTTCAAAAGGATAAAGAGCACCTGCAGATGGGGCGGTACGCAGCAGAAAAGCACCGCCAGCACGAGCGGTTACCCCTTGAGCAGCCCACATTAACTGTGCCAATTCCTCAAGGCTTAATGGGTCAGGTGCGGTATTTCGTTCAGATCGTCTCTTGGCCAAGCAATCCCAGAGGTTTATGGATTGGCTCAAATCTGGCTGCGGCAATGGGATTCGTTCGCTGTCGGGATAATGCTTAAAGGGCCCGGGTGATGGTATGGCGCCTAAATTATCACTCATGGGTCGGTCCCGATGATATTTGGTTCCTTGCATATAGCCAAAAGCAAGTCCTTTTTTATAGTTTGCCATGATCTACTCCTTTCAATGCGATTGGGTATAATGCTGGGTTGTTGCGCTCGTAACCGAATGCAAAATTCGGAACTTCTTCAATAAATACGGGTTGATTTCACATATACGAGCTTTATGGCTTTTTCTTTCAGTCGATACCAATTACATAAAATCGCTTGAGCGATTTTATTCAGGGTAACAAAAAGTTAATATACTGTCAAAACTCAAATACATAATAGATTCTGCTCAACATTTGACAGCTCTTGGGCCCGGTGATAAGAAGGCAAGGATGGAAAATCTGCACAATAAACCCTTGGAATTGGCCTTAAAAGCCCTAATGCAGACCGACAACTCAATCCATACTTTTGTGTCGCAAGCGTCTCTTTCAAAGCCCTTAGATTGCAAACTAGGTTGCCATTACTGCTGTTACAACCTGCCGGTAGTGACACCTCCAGAGGCGCTACTTATGGGACATCACATAGAGCAGTCCTTTACAAATCAGAAAAAAAAAGATCTTGCTGGCCGAATCCATAAGATTCTAAAACGCATAGACGGATTCAGCCCTTACGAAGTGGCTATGATACGTCATGAGCTGCCCTGCATTT
>CP070768.1:449397-459512 GCA_020345745.1 Desulfobacterales bacterium | reverse complement strand
GATGAATTCAAATGCAGGAGAAAGGAATTATTTAAAACAAAATATCAGTATACTATATGTATAGAATCGTTGTGGAAACGTCAATGTTTTGAAACCAATTTTTTGGCTAAAGTGCGGTACCGAACCCAGTCAGGACTGAGGCAAACATTCCGAAATACCCTTTAGCTTGCTGCAGTGATAGAAATGCTAGCCTTTTGCCTCAGCAGCGACAACGGCGCGTTATATAAAATCGTGACACGATTTTATTTTGCTTCGCCACCATGTTCCGGCAGGTATAGAACACCTAAAAAGCAAAAAACATTATTTCTTTTTGAAATAGAGACTCTTAAAATCACTAACCAGTTCTTTTAATTTTGACACGTTGGCTAAAATTGGTAAAAAAATCTTTTTCATAACAACACCCTCCTTTAAATTATTTTAGTACCACATTCTATCCTGTTTGCTATTTAACCGAGCAATTTTCAGGATGATGAGAAGGCTCAATAGTATTCGATATGCAACATATGGATTGTATTGCTTAAGATTATATTTAGAAATTAAATTGTGAATTTCTAAAGCCAAGAAGAATATACTGCATTGTGGTATAATTTGTTGGATGAAAAAGATTTTCTATGGGTGAGGATACCCTGCCGGCATGCGGGGGGCAGATCTTTGTACCCGGAATGGTACTTGCGATAAGATTTTATGCCTGAAATTCCTATCGTAAATAGTCGTTTTAACGCCTGTTCCCCGGCCGGACGACCAGCCCGGTACAGCGCATCACAAAAGCCACTATGACCTTACGATTTTACCCTAGCTTTTTTGCAGCTCTATTTCAAAGGCTCTTTTGATAAAACAATATTGTCAATCCAAACGGTTCCTTTACCATTAATGACGATGTTAAGTGTGACCTTGTCAGCCTTTTTCCAAAGCTTTATTTAATGCAGCTCTAGCGAGCAAGCGGGTGGAATCTAAGGTCGGCAAAGGACAATCATCCGGATCGACAAGAAGTGGAATTTCCGTGCATCCTAATACTGCTGCGTCACAGCCGCGTTCTTTGAGCTTTTGGAAAACCAGATTAAAATATTGTCTCGATTTTTCAATAAATACGCCGTTGACCAGCTCTTTAAAAATAATGGTGTCGATTTTTTCCCGATCACCCTTATCCGGGATTTGGTACGAGATGCCGTGCTGCTTTATCATTTCCGGGTAGACCGGACCGGTCATCAAATATTTGGTGCCGGTGATTGCCAGGTTGCCAAAGCCACTGTCTTTCGCTTCCCTGGCTACGGCATCGGCAATGTGCAGCCAAGGGATTGGAGATTCTGCTGTTACCATATCAAAGGCCTGGTGAATCGTGTTGTCCGGGCAAACAGCAAAATCTGCTCCGATGCTCGCCAACTTGCGCGCAGAAGACAACATGAGTTTGGCAACTTCCGGCCAATTCCCGGAGCGAATGTGAATCATATACTCACCCAGCGGGTGGGTGTGCATCGATACCTCCGGGTGCATATGTTCACCCATTTTAAGCGGCGCCTCTGCACATAAGGTTCGATAGCATAACGCAGCACCTTCGGCACTACACGCGACGATGCCAATGTGTTTGGCCATGGTGGTTCCTTTATCGTTTTTGAGCTAACATTAATAGGAGGTGGAAAATTTTCCACCCATTGAAGGTTTATGCTAAAAAAAGCAAACTACTTTTTTTGAGCAGGCATACTTCAATTGCTTTGTTCATCTTGGTTTAGCGTCGATTGGTGACACATTGAGCTCATGCCACGAATTTCGGGCTTGTCAAACCGGTCTTTACCTGCCATGAGCAACATCTGAATCCAATGCTTGCTGATTACATATATCATAAAAAACAAAAGGGCAAACTCCAAGAAAAGGATATGCCTAACACGAACAGCCGCTGAACGGACAGGTGCCAAGCGCGACGCTTTCTCTTGGCTGGTTGCAGAATGCATCCATATCAATTTCCTTTTTCTTTTCGAATGCGTTTAGCAGTTTTGCTAAAAAAGCGGTTGCATCTGCGGTTAGCTTCACACATTCAATCATCCCTTCTTTATCATAGAAACCCTCAAGCAATGTCTGACAGTTGGTCGAGCCGAATTGTTCGAGAAACCATGCCTTGTATTCTTTTACTAGCTCTGCACCTTCTGTCATGGCTTCTCCGGGGTTTTCCCGGCCCACCAGCACACCCAAAGCAATGACGCCGCCGGTAAACGCCCCGCAAAGGTCCTCTGTGGTTCCTGCGATGACGCCGCCGAAACAGGAACTGGCTTTTACGGCCTCGTGACAGGATGCTGTGGAAAAATTATCGATAATAGTTTTTGCGACAACTTCAGCACAGTGATATCCTGATTCAAAGTTTTGATATACCTGCTTTTTAATTTCTTTGACGGGCAATTTATTTCTCCTCGGATGGATGAGCATTCAGTTGTTGTTGATAATTATCCATCAATAGATGATGGTTGCAGATTGGGTTTAACCGCCTCGATGGTCGCAGAAGCGACATATTCTTCCAGTTGTTGTGCGGGAAACCAATCTTTGATGAACTTCCGACTAGCTTCCGACGGTTTGATACGAATGCGTTGGAATCCGGTTGCTTGCAAAAAGTGCTCGATATGGTCGACGGTTTCCGTATTGCCGACACATCCCGCCACCATGTCCAGGTCTGCTTTCGAATATCCCATCATCTTGGATAGGTGCCCCTGGATAGGGGAAGGATCGGTGCAGCATGGTGAAAATTTGGATTCCTTTAGCTTTCGAAATAGCCCTTTTGCCAGATTTCCATATTGTTTACGCACATATTCCCTGGTTTCATTCGAGCTGTTGTCTAGCATTTGTAACCTCCTTGCTTCAATTATTCGATATAATTCGAAATATTATGCTAAAAAAAAAGCATCACGACTCTATTTCTATAAAAAGAAGCATCTTGTCCTCTTGCTTGTTATTTCAAAATATCGATAACAATCGAAATAGAATTGTAAAAAAAATGTGCTCCTTAAAATGAAAAAAAACCTCTTACCATTTCTATAGTCTCCGGATCCACCCAGCATTCGATCTTCTGACCCTTCCGATTGGTTCGAATCAGGCCGGACCGTTTGAGCTCCTTTATATGATGAGAAACCGTCGAAGGCACGATGTCGAGTTGCTCGCCTAACTCACCGACGTATGCCGTGCTGCGAGCATCGATTATGCTTTTTGTTCCCGGCTTGCAGCAGCTCGCCAACTGTTGGAAAATCCTGAGTCGATTGGGATTGGACAGGGCCTTGAAAATGTCGGCGATTTCATCGATTTTTTTAGTTTGATTGTTCAACATATATCGAAACATAGTAATAATGCAGTTGATTGTCAAGAAAAAAATTAAGACAGGATTAATCTGTATGGTATAATGCAATTCCGAGTGGCAGGTGATTATGTGCTATCCAATTCTGATCTCAGATCTGGCAAAGATCGAAGAAGTGGGTTGCATAGAAGATTAAAACCAAGGATCGAAGAATAATTAAACGAATGAAAAGAGCAGGGTCAGAAACGGCGCTGCTTTTTTTACCCCCAGTGCTATCTTATTTTTTCCCGTAAATATAAAGATCCTTAAGCAAGATGTTATGGCACGGGCACCACCGCAAAGACAAAGGCACTCCAAATCGCATGGGAGATGATTACCGGTGTAAGATTTTCCCATCGCAAGTAAAGTAGCCCCCAAAACGCGCCTGCCACGGCAGCGGCTCCGATGAGCATAAAGTTAAAGGACCAGATATGGACACCGGCGTAAATGGCCGTCGCTATGCACCAGCCATGCCATTTACCGTATCGAGCCATCAGGTTGCGTTGTAAAAACCCTCGCCAGAATATCTCCTCGCCCGGACCGGTAACGAGCAAAAGCAGAAAAAAAATGAGCAAGAGAGGAAACCCTTCTCCTTTACCATAGATGGCACCGATTTGGTGCGAGGCGAATGGAAAAACCAAGGTGGATATCCACTTTCCGACCCAGAATATGATGTACAATACAATAGCTGAAAATAGCCCCTGCAACAGCTCCCGCCGCCCAAAGCGCAGCTGAGCAGAAGGCAGCGGTTGTATGCGAAGGGACAACAACGCGAGAATAGCCGCGGAAAAGGATATTTTGATCCAGAAGTTGGACCAGGTCAGATAAAAGGTGACAAACCAGAGGATTGCTGCCAGGACAACGGTCGCCCAAACAAACCTCGATTGAACGATGTCTCCGGTCATCCAATAAGCCCTTCCAAGGCCAATGACGCCACTAAGAGCAGTCCGAAAGCCGTGTCAAGTTTGGCTGTTCGGGCATCGGCATCAGCAGGAACATCATTCACCATTTCACGCAGCAACTTTATCGCCAGCGGCAAAGTGATAAAGATGCTTAGCACCCACCAGGTAAGCGTTCCTGATAACGCCATAATTAATATGCCGGCATATGCCAGAATCATGAGCAGTAGATAGGCATATAGCCCATAACGACGGCCAAGTAAAATAGCCAGCGTTTGAATATCCCTGCTGCGGTCATGTTCGATGTCTCGAATGTTGTTTGCCAACAGCACCAAAGCCACCAGGGTACCAAAGGGAAGCGATACCCAAAATGCCTTGGCGCTTAGCGTCTGCGCTTGCACATAGTAAGCACCTTCGACCATCAGCGGTCCCCACATAAGAAAGACCGACAATTCGCCCAAGGCCAAGTATTTGTACTTGAGAGGAGGTGCCGTGTAAGTTAATCCAGCCAAAAGTCCGATGATACCGATCCAGAATACTATCCAACCGCAGGTTATTGTGAGATAAAACCCGATAGCTGCTGCTAAGCCAAAAAGCCCGTATGCTACCCACCGCACCTGTTCGGCAGGCAGCAGGCCTTGTACCAGAGGATGCGGCCGATACTGAGCGGTTGCGACCTCCAGCGTATCCAGGCCATTTTTTACGTCATAATAGTCGTTTATCAGATTGGTTGCTGCATGCAGTAAAATGGCGCTAACCAATGAAAGGAAATATAGCGTCCACGAAATTGATCCGTCGATGGCTGCCAACGCACTCCCAACGCTCACCGAAATGGCTGTCATGGAAAATGACCACGGCCGGCTGGCCAGAAACCAATTACGATAAAGATTCACAGAATTTTCTCCTCATTTCTGTATGCATAAAATATAACGCATCCCTGAACATCGATAAGCCGTGCATATAATCCAATAATAAAACCCCTGTCAAGCTTAAGTTGGTCCGCGGATGCGAGCGTTTAATTATTGTCACCCGTTGCCATACGGCAGGTTTCACCCAACCGGCCGTTGTTCCATCTTTAACAGGGCGGCAAAAGCATTTCCCCTGTTTGCGTAATCATTGCAACATTTCGATTAACCATTTTTTCCGATAGATTGGCATAGCAATATACACACAAGTGTTGGCAGGTGTGATATTCACCGATGTCCTTACTTACTATACAACGGCAGGCTTTTCGTTGGCCCAAATCCCTTAGACCTTTGCCATCGCCGATGAATTTCATCAAGGCATCATCGTGGTTGAACACCCGCGTGATAAGGCCGTCGTCAATGCATTTGTTAGGGGTAACCCCAATTTGTGAAAGATCGACTTCTGCTGCACATGTTGCAACTTCAATACCAAAGGTTTTGCCCATTTGACTTAGATCACTCGCGATATATTGCATGTCGTCTCTTGCAAAATCTTGGTATTTGATGCCCGCTTTATTAAGATTGTTGACAACCTTTTTGTGTTGGTCGGCTTGCAGGAAACTAATAACCAGCTTTTCGGTAAATCCGGACAAGCGTGCCATGATATTGCGAACCTTTTCGACCAGTGTTGTACTGTCAATTACATCTGTCAATAGCAAAGGATCAAACCGCCATATCACCCGCTCTTTACCGATTCTTCTGGACAGCGTCTTAAAACAGGCGATTCTTGCATTGAGCGGCGGAACATGCGGTTCTAAAGCATCACCTTCGTAATCATTCAATGTATATTGAAAGTAGTAGCTGATTCCCATTTGCTCAATTTGGTCAAGGTGTTGCAACAGCGGCTTCGGGTTTTTTGTCCAGAAGACGATTAGGCGGGTATTGTTAAATGAAATATATTCTGTTCTTTTCAGATTGCGGGGAAATCTTTTAATAAGATAGCCTTTCCGCAGCCGATCCATAAACCAAGCACTGTAAAATGCCGGCAAATCTGTCGCCCGGCTGGCGGAAATAATAACCGGCGCGGCGGCTACTGTCTCCATGCCGTCTTCGGTTTTTAAGGCTATTTTTCCCCAGCCCTTAAACCTTTTATTGGGTCGCATTATTGTTTCTGCTTGCGTTGGCATGTTTTTTTATGCCTTCTCTTGATCTAGTCTTTTAAATCAGGTTCAAAAAAAGACCACAGCACCTGGGGGAAGGCCTGTTTTAATGCCGCTTCACACCTGTTGACCGCCGCCACGAGGGACTCGGCAGAGTCCATTTTGGCCATTTTGGCTTTAACTGCAACCATCACGTCGTTGCCCAACTGTAGTGTCAGCAGGTTGAAAACATGATCGATTTCCTCTCGTTTTTCAAAAAATGCCAGCATTCGGTCTCTTTGTTCCGGCTCGATACTCTGGCCGATCAATAACGCTTGAACCTGAACGCCGATGAGAAAGGCAATAACGACAAGCAATACACCGATGAAAATACTGCCCAGGGCGTCATACATAGGATTGCCGGAAAGAATGGTCGCAAGCACGGCGATGAACGCAAAACCCAAGCCCAATAACGCCGCCAGATCTTCACCGAAAACGACCAGCAGTTCGCTTTGACGGGTTTCTTTGAACCATTGCCTAAAACTTCTGCCCCGGCGTTCTTTGTTGACTTCCCGTAGACAACCCCACATGGAAACACTTTCGGCAATGATGGCGAACAGCAATACACCTATTGCTACATACGGATAGGTCAATGGCTCATGGTGTTGCAGTTTGTGGATGCCTTCATAAATTGAATATAACCCACCCATACTGAATAATATCAAAGCCACGATAAAGGACCAGAAGTAGACAGCCTTGCCAAATCCAAGCGGATAATCAGGGGATGGGGGACGCTTTGCGTGTTTGATGCCCAATAACAACAGCAGTTGGTTACCGGAGTCTGCCAGCGAGTGAATCGATTCGGCCATCATCGAACCCGAACCGGTCACCAATGCAGCGATAAGTTTCGCAATAAATATGGCCAGATTGGCACATAAGGCAAACAGAATGCTTTTTAAGGGATCAGCGCCATGTGACATAGGTGGTTCTCCTTGGTTAGGGGGATCGGCTCGAATTAAAAGGGCCAGAATCGGGCGTCAAACCAAATATTTTCCCTTAAGGATTGATCGATATCAAAAAGCAGTTGCAAATGTCCGCGCTCCCACTGCGCAAGCCATTCATAAAGGGCTTTAGCGTCCGGATCCTCTAATGTACGGGCACTCTCGGAATACAGTTTGATTGCCTGTTCTTCCATGGATATGGCGGCGGAAATGGCGGCGGCTTCAAAACCGGCGGCAGAAATCTTATCCTTGATTTTTTGATTCAAGACCTCGGAAGCCACATGGCTGGTTTCGGTGTCAGGGTAGGTTTTGGGGGCGAACTTTTTGTCTTGATGATATGCCTTAAACTGCTCTGACAATGTTTGAATATGTTTTTGCTCTTCATTTGCCATGTGCTCGAAAACGTCACGTACCGCCTGATGCTCTGTCTGTTCGGCAATTTTTTTATAAAAAGCCTTACCTCTTCTCTCCAGCAAAATAGCCTGCTTCAATATCTCGAGCGTTGTGTCTTTTTCCATTGGATACCTCCTCAACACTTACGATGTCCTTAACCCTAATTGAGCGTAAATAAGGGCGAAAACGATCATAACATATTTATTTCAAAAAACATGTCGCTGATTCGACGACCTTTTACTCAAATGGTATATCGGATGACGTTCTTTTTCAATCATCAATTTTCACCCAAAAGGCGAGCCAGAGACTTCAGGCCGGAATTTTGAAGTTTGTCTAAAGAAATATAATTAAATCCATTTTGATACCCCGTCCGATAACGGCGGAGCAAATGTCTGCTCAACAAGATTTACAGACAATGACGATTTCAAAATCCTGCATTCGCTGGCTTGCAGCTTTTGATCGTTTCTAAGCTTGCTTCACTAAATTGCAAAAACTCGTGCTACCGCCCTCAAACAGTTTGCAATTTTACGTTTCGCTTCGCTAAGAAACGATGCACAAAAGCTGCAAGAGGCTTCACGCCGGAATTTTGAAATCGGGCTAAGAATATAGCATTAAATCCATTTTGATACCCCGCTACCGAGATTTTCGACTTGCCTAGGTAAAGTCCTCGGCTCGGGCAAAATTCAGGTAACACGATTTTATGAAGAGAAAAATAGACATTCTCATCAAATTATCGGGAAGGGGTAAACTTATTCATGTTGTCGGGAAGGGGTAAACTTATTCATGAGAACATAAAAGAAACCGACCAAGAACAGGTTGATTCCAGCGGTCAAAAAGAAGCCGTTTGCAAAGCCGATGTTTTGGATGATCGCTCCCATGGAAGCTGAGCTGATGAGCATGCCAAAATAGATGCAGGTATTGTAGCCGCCCATAGCAAGCCCCCGGGATTCGATCGGAACCACCTCGGCAATGAGCGCACCGATAGAGGTAAAAGCCAATCCCATGCTGGTACCGAATGCGACAGCAAATATAACAAAATGGATCGTCTGCTTTGATACGGCAAAACCGGCCATAGCTGCGGAAAACCCGATAAGTCCGAGCACCACAAGCGTTCGGCGATTGGTAACTTTATCACTCAAATGGCCGAACGGGATCCGGGATATCGCGTTTGCAATGCCCTGAGCGGCAAAGACAAGACCGATTTGGCCGACCTTGAGACCTTGATTATGGGCATGAAGGGGAAGAAAGGTAATGAACATGCCCAGGCCGAAGCATCCTCCGAGGGTAACGAGCCAGCAACTAAGCAGCGGGTGATTTTGCATAAGTTCTTTGATAATAATGGTAGGTTTTTGTTTTTCAGGCCTGTCTCCCATGATGATATGGGTGGGGGGCAAGAAAAAAATAGCCACCCAGAAGGTGATAAAAATCATCATGCCGGATATAAGAAATACCTGAAGAAATCCCTTGTGTTGGGCAATGAATCCGCCGATGGCAGGGCCTATGCTCATGGAGGTGTAAAGGGCTGTCGTGTACCAGCCATAGGAACGCCCCAGATGGGTGGCAGGGGAGAAATCGGCAACTAAGGACATCATCGTCGGACCGAAGGCAGCCAGCCCCATACCGAAAAAAAGATATATCCACATGAGGTGAGCGGGCGTTTTGCTAAAATAGAGCATAAAGGACGTAGCCGACAGCATAATCAGCCCTATCGATGCAAAACGTTTCCGCCCAAAACGGTCCGACAGGATACCCAGGGGCAGGGACAGTATTCCCGCAACGAGCAGAAAGGCGGAATTGATAAAACCGACTTGAACCGTATTCGCACCGACGGATTGGGCATACAACGGCACCACGGGAAGTCGCATATGAGAACCCAAATATCCGCAAAAGGCGACGCCGCAAAAGATAAACAAAAGGGTGCCGTAGGACATGGAGCGAAATTTGCTGTGTGCTAAAATATTCAAATTCACCACTTTAAAGCGAGCTGGTAAAACAGCTAAAGCTAAATATGTTATGTTAAGAAATTTTGAAACGATAGATGTTTTAATCTCGATTATCAAGCAAAAAAAGGAAGGTATTTTTGAGAATTATGGTAAGTTGTTTGGGGAGGGAAAATAAAAAACGGGACCGCGAACAATGTCGTTCCGGTCCCGCATATTATGTTTAGCAACAACAGGATGTTACAACACATCTGCATGGATTTACATAGCATCCACAGGCATCGATGTAACAACCGCAAGGATCGATCATATAGCAACACGAATCGTTCCTGCTACTGCTTTCTTCTTCACTTTTTTTTGTGTCCGAATCTTTCTCCATAAAGATCTCCCCCTTCAATTGAAGAGAGAAGCTCCCCGCCCTAAATGGCACGAGCTTCAATGTTACTCGAAAGGGCATTATTTTAGGCCCTTTTAACAAACATAATACATATTTTTAAAATGCCAAATATTAACTTCAATTGAGTGATG
>CP070768.1:441754-449297 GCA_020345745.1 Desulfobacterales bacterium | reverse complement strand
TGAAATCATCAACCCACATTGACATCTTCCGGAACGTGAAAATTTTACAGATTTGACAAGCCGTCGATAAAGAGATTATCCTGTTGAAAAAGGAGATTGGTGATGAAAACATTACATCCAGGAGACAAGGCACCCTATTTTGATCTTAAGGATCAGAGTGGTCAACATGTAAGGCTTTCCGATTGTGCCGGAAAGAAACTGTTTCTTTATTTCTATCCTAAAGCCAATACCTCCGGCTGAACCACCCAAGCAAAGAATGTGCGGGACGTACAGGAAGAACTAAAAGATAAAGACATAATAGTCATAGGGATCAGTCCGGATAGGCCTGAAATACAGGAAAAATTTGACAGTAAGTACGACCTGGGCTTTTCGTTGCTCTCTGATCCGGATCATGATGTGGCAGAGGCTTATGGCGTTTGGGGTGAGAAGAAGATGTACGGCAAAACCTTTATGGGAATTATTCGTTCATCTTTTCTCATCGATGAAAAAGGGAACATTAAACATACCTGGTATAAGATCAGCCCAAAAGATACCGTCCCCAAGTTGATGAAAGTGCTGGATTAAATGACGCGTTAGAGAACATAAAATGGAATTCCGACATGTCCTCCAAAAGTAGAATGAGGTTTATTTCTTACAGATAAGTTTTGATTACAGATGGTGTGTGGCATCTTTTCTTTGAGGAAAAGATTATAGCATTCTGTTTCGAATCAATAAAAGTCATGTGGTGAGTTGATGGACGAAAAAATAAAACTTGGAATTAGCGCGTGTTTATTAGGCGAGCAAGTCCGCTGGAACGGCGGACACGCCAGGGACCGATACCTGACCGACATACTGGGGCGATACGTGGAATATGTTCCGGTGTGCCCTGAAGTGGAGTGCGGGATGGGCGTTCCCCGGGAAACCCTGCGTCTTGTGGGCGATCCAGACAACCCGAATCTGGTCACAACTAAAACAAATATCGACCATACACAAAGAGTGAAAGCGTGGGCCTGGAAAAGAGTTAAAGAATTGGAAAAAGAGGATCTGTGCGGGTTTGTTTTTAAAAAGAAATCTCCCAGCAGCGGGCGGTTCAATGTGCCGGTTAAGACCCATAAGGGAATGCCGCAAAAAAAAGGTGTCGGCATTTTTGCGCGTATATTTTCCGAGCACTTTCCTTTGATGCCCGTGGAAGAAGACGGACGGTTGCATGATGCCAAACTCCGAGAAACATTTATAGAACAGATTTTTTCTTTGATGCGCTGGCGCGAAATGCTGTCAAAAAGAAAGCGCTTGGGGAACCTGGTCGATTTTCACACCCAACACAAACTACTGATCATGTCCCACAGTCCCAAGCATCATCGCATGATGGGAAAGCTGGTTGCCGAAGGTAAAGCCCTGCCTTTGAGTGAATTATACGACCAGTATGAAAGCCTGCTGATGGAAGCGCTGCGCCTGAAAACCACGTTGAAAAAAAATATCAATGTCCTCCAACACATCATGGGATACTTTAAAAAACAGCTGTCTCCGGACGAGAAGCAGGAGCTGCTTGAAATCATCGAGCAGTATAGAAGAGAACATGTTCCCTTGATCGTACCGGTGACCCTACTCAACCATTATGTCAGAAAATACCAGCAGCCGTATCTGGCGCAACAGGTCTATTTATATCCGCATCCTATTGCGCTACAACTGCGCAATCATGTATAACCTAAAATCCGCATACAAATTTTAGCAGGTTTTATGTATATAACCTGAATCGTGAAAATTTCAGATATAAAAAAGAGGTGCCATTGAACAATTCTAAACCGATTTTGGTTACCGGTGCCACCGGCTATGTGGGCGGACTGGCGGATCGCCTGGTCGGGGGTGTTGGATTGCGTCGCGGGCGGTGTCACCCAACCATTGCGTCTGGTCCACATAATTTGCTATATTTCCATTTGTTCCATTGCTTAATAACTGGGGCGAGCTATAGTTAAAACACTTCAATGGCTTAAATATCGTGTCTTGATTTGCACGAAAAAGGAGCTTCAAATGAGGAAAATTGCATGTCTGTTTGTTATTGGTCTTTTTCTATGGATGCCGTACATTGCCATAGCCACCGACGTACCAATAAGTGATGCCACAGCAGAATGTATAGAATGCCATTCATCGGTTCATCCAGGCATCGTGGAAGGTTGGCAGCAAAGCCAGCACGCTAAAGTGACGCCCCAAACAGCAATGGCGGTGAATGGGTTGGCACGCAAGGTGTCAAGCAAACAGGTGTCGGATGACCTGTTAACGAGGGCCGTGGGATGCGCTGAATGCCATACCCAGAGATCCACGGCCCACGCCGATACTTTTGACCACAACGGTTACGACGTTCATGTGGTGGTCAGTCCCAAGGATTGCGCCATATGCCATGCCCAGGAAGCGGATCAATACTCGAAAAACATCATGGCCCATGCTTTTAATAATCTGGCGGCCAATCCTGTTTATCATCTGTTGCAGAACAGCATCCTCGGAACCCCAGAGCCCGCTGATGAAAAAAAAGGCAGCATCACTATTAAACCCCCGAATGATGCAACTAAGGCTGAAGCCTGTTATTACTGTCACGGAACCCAATTGTCGGTCAAGGGATATGAAACCCGGGATACGGAGGCTGCGGGCGAATTGGAGTTTCCCATTATTGCAGGGTGGCCCAACCAGGGTGTCGGCCGCATTAATTTGGACGGCTCACGGGGTTCGTGTTCGGCCTGTCACACACGCCACACATTTTCAATAAAAATGGCCAGAAAACCCTACACGTGCAAGGAATGTCATACCGGTCCCGATGTGCCTGCGTTTAAGGTCTATGCAGCCAGCAAACACGGCAATATTTTTTCCAGCATGAATGAATCGTGGAATTTTGACACTGTGCCATGGACTATTGGTCAAGACTTCACCGCCCCGACCTGTGCCGCCTGTCATGTGAGTTTGCTGATCAACACCGACGGAGAGGTAGTGGCTGAACGCACGCATCAGATGAACAGCCGGTTACCATGGCGGATTTTTGGTCTAATTTATGCCCATCCCCATCCCAAAGAACCGGATACCACAACCATTCGGAATAAAAACGGGCAATCTCTGCCCACTGCGTTTGACGGTGAATTTGCCGCAAAATATCTTATCACGGAAAAGGAGATGAATATTCGTAAGGAAAATATGCAGGCTGTTTGTTTGAGCTGCCATGCCGCGACATGGGTCAATGGACAGTGGGCCCGCTTTGAAAACACCATTCAAGAGACCAACACCAAAACATTGCGTGCAACCAACATCATGAATGAAATATGGCACCTGAACCTGGCCGATTTTAAATGGAAAGATACCGGCCCGGCGGGTAATCCCTTTGACGAAGCCATTGAGAAAAAGTGGAGCAATACCTGGCTGATCTATGGCAATCACATCCGCTTTGCATCAGCCATGGGCTGCGGCGGCGATTACGGGGTGTTTGCCAATGGACGCTACGATCTGTCCAAAACCTTCATGGAAATGGCGGATTGGCTTAAAGCAAGAAAGCGGATATTTATCCAAAAAGGTCAACCCTGACGATGGACGATTCGGAACCCAATAATATTTGCCACAAAGGTGCTAAAAGGTAAGCGAATCTCCTAAGGAAAGTAGGTGACCATGTAACCGATCAGTAGTGACTAAATTTTGGTATACAAGGGAGTTCTGGCAAAAAAACACATTTTGAACGGACTACCCTCGGTTTTTTTTATTCTGGTATTCCAGCTTCACTCCAGCCCCGGAGTCGATAGTAGTCCTTGAGCATGTATGCAAGTTCTTCAGATGTAATTTTATGACCGGTTTTCTCAAGTTTACTAAACAGTCTTTTCGGCAGCCATTCATCTTCAGGAGTTAAACCTTCCCTTAAATTAAATTGACGGATGATTGTAGATATGGCTGTTGCCCGTGCCCGCAGGGCGTCTTTGCTAGTATCTATTCCGGTAAGTGCATGGATGATCTCTTCAAGTATTTCCCAAGGATAAAGATCTCGGTAGAAACGGCAAAGCACCAGTGTGTCGAAAAGGGTCAAGCGATCTTCAAAGTCGACAAAAAGTTCTGCCTTGCCTTCGATTTTATCGGGTGAGATCATCCCTGAGAGTTCGGGTTTATAAAAGGTTGCCCGCAAGTGGCAGGCACCCCGGTCTGCGGTGGCATAAGCCAAACCCATTCCTTTTAATACGCGCGGATCATAGCCGGCCGGCTCCATGCCTTTGACGTGCACGGCAATATCTTCGAGATCCCATTCCTTTGCAGCATGTTTAATTCCCTGTGCCAGAATATCGCCGATGCCTTCCCGACGTGCAATCATGTCAAGTAATTTTGCTATGGCATCCACCTCACCATAATCGATTTTATATTCGACCTTGCCATGCTTATAGGCTTCAATGGTAAACGCACACAGGTTGCCGGCCGTAATGGTGTCCATTCCCAAGCGGTCGCAGATGTCATTCAGATAAATAATCTCTTCGATACTGTCGATCATACACAGTCCACCAAATGCAAAGATCGTCTCATATTCCGGGCCTTCCAGTTTAAGCCCGGCGTGGCGCCCTTCCTTAACTGTTGTCATCCTGCCGCAGGCCATAAAACACTTGAGGCAGGCCCGTGGTTTTACGTCACATTTTTGATGAAGCGTGTCGGAACTGATGTTTTCCCATTTATCATACGTTCCTTGGGACCAATACCGGGTTGGAAAGGCATTTGCCATATTAACAATCTTAACCAGCTGAGATGTCCCCATGGTTTTATAACCCTTAACACCCGGATTGTCTTTGCCTTCTTCGGCAATCTCTTTTGCTAAATGGTTAACCGCTTCTTTATCATACAAGGGACGTTTTCGGTCTCCCTGGAAAACCAAAGCCTTAACCTGTTTGGATCCCAACACGGTGCCTACCCCTGTCCGGCCGGCAGAACGCCAGTAATCATTTTTAATCACCCCAAAGCAGACGAGTTTTTCCGCAGCCGGGCCGATGACCACGGCTCCTGGCTTCCTGAAACCTTCATCTGATCGACTGTATCGTTCAATGACCGTATCTTCGGTTTCGTATGTCTCTTTTCCCCATATATCACCTGCTTCGTGAAACGCCACTTCTTCCGGATAAATCGACAGCACGGTCGGTTCAGCACTTTTTCCCTGTATGACAATGGCATCATATCCGGTTGAGTCGATGGCTTCAGGCACTTTCCCTCCTGAATAGGATTCTGCATAAAAACCGGTTTGGGGAGATTTCGTGAATACGCCATATCGACAGCTACCCCAAATTCTACTGCCCGAGATGGGGCCGGTAGCAAAAATAAAACAATTATCTGGATGCAAGGGGTCGACTCCGGGGGGGTTCAGTTCATACAAAAGATAAGATGCGATCCCCTTACCCCCCAAATATTGATCATACAGTTCCTCTTGCAAAGATTCGGACCAATATTTTTTTTCAGACAGATTGATTTTTAGGATTCTACCATATTGTCCATACATGAGCATTCCCCTTCAATATTTCTTGATAACATGGACCCTACATAAAAAGTTTTTTGATGGTATCTAGTAAGATGTAGCTAAAATGTTCCGCTGTCGGTCGTGCCGCCTTAGTTGTCTATTTCGATCCCAAAATGCTTCTTGAGAATTTTACGGTAATCTTCTTCTGAAGTTAACACACGTTCTTGTATCTTTTCCCCTTTTGTGATGGTCAGCCGCATATCCGTCAAAGTAACACGGCCCTCTGTCGTGGCAATGGTTGCAAGGCGACGCTGCGTAAATACAGATTCTGGTGATGTCTGGTGGTAGTGGCACATGCCTGAAAATTCTGTCAGATCTCGGGGTGCAAGAGTGAAAATAAACCGTGGCGTCCACGCTGTATCAGACTGCTGATAGTACAATGCGTTGCCTTTGCCGTAAGTGCCCACACGGTATGTGTAGCCCTCGGAGGCCGCCCTGTTTGTTCCGTCAATGCGAAGCGGCTCTCTGCAGGATTGGCCGTTACCGACATCGACCAGGTAGTCATGTTCAAGATTGACCAGGATCACCATGTGGTCGTATTCTGGCCCTGTCACACTTCCTTTTACCATCCTGGCCGAGAGGTACTCCGCATGAAAGCCAAGTCCATTAATAAGGTTGCAGAATAGTATGTTGCACTCATAGCAAAACCCACCCCTTTTCTTTGACACGATCTTTTCGTAGATATGTTTTGAAGAAAGTTTGATCGGTTGACCGATGTGGATGTCGAGGTTCTCGAATGGAACCTTGAGCAAAAAAGCTTTTTGAAGGTCTTTAAGGGTAGAGAGGCTGGGTTCGGTAGGTCCGATGTACCCAATTCGTTTTAAACAGCGGTCTGCATCGATCACTTTACCATATCTCCCCTTTGCTATAGATCTTGCCAGGACATTTTTCCAAAAACAATTTGTATGAATAGCATATATTTAAAAATCTATCAAAAGGCAAAAAGGGCAAACCTTGAAAAAAGATTTGCCCTTTTTGCAAAATGCTATCACGGTAATTTCGAAAGACTGATATCGGTAGCCGGCTAGCAGAAATCATCTGCTCTATTTTTTACAAGCCACCTCAACAATGCAGATTGCCTGCTAGAACAAAGCTCGAGATATCGTAGGCGTCATATGTAATATATGAAAAAGCGCAGCATACACGAGGAGGTTGTGGGTGTTTTGCGTAAATTTTTTGACAGGTTCGTTGTGCGGGATAAAATTGTTGGACATAAGTTGAACAGATTTCCCATGTTGAGCCTAAACATCTTCGGGCTCATCATCGACATATCTTTTCTTCTTAATGCGTTGTCTTATGAAAGCTACCACTGTTGTAAAGGCCATTAAAGTAAAAAGAATTTCATATAAATAGTAGCTTAGAAACGTAAACCAGGTTATTTTTTTCCTGAGGAAATGATGCCATTGTTTTTCAAGGTCTGCAAAGGGGATGGCAGAGGCCGTTTGCATAGAAGCCTCGGCTGTTTTCCCATTTTTCATATGATATAGAACCTGCAAGATTATTTCCTTTCCAAACCGGCCGGCGAGATAAGTAATAAAACTTTTACTCTCCTCATAAGCCAATAGCCTATCTCTTTTGTCAAAAGGGAATTCTCGCTGCAATTCATCTAACTTGATAAATTTCCTTGAAAAGGCTGCTCGATTTAACAGGGAGCTTTTCGGATCCCTAATAATCTCTCCGATCCCGCCGCTTGCCCATTGACAAAGGCCCTCATCCAGCCATCGGGGTAAAATATCCTCGTTGACATGTTGATGAAGTAAAAGATGAGCGAGCTCGTGTTTCAGAGTGGTTTCAAGGCTAAAGGGGTGTTTGATCATCTTGGAATAGTCAATGACTATCAGGTTTTTTTCAGGAACCGCAAACGCTACCACCAGTGCATCGCCGGCTATTTTTTGAAAGTATTCCCTGGTGTTAACAAGAAGAACAGACGGTCTCGCGCGCAACTTCCAATTGAATAGAGACTCTATATCCTCTTTGGTTTGTGGATAAAGATGCAAGGTCTCCTCTGCAGCCGATTTAAGAGAAGTATCAAAAAGCACCTTCACATATCCT
>CP070768.1:437928-441654 GCA_020345745.1 Desulfobacterales bacterium | reverse complement strand
TTTCTTAAAATGGTTTGTCTCTTGAAGGGTGGTCTTCCGATTTCCGCTTGCCAATACCATGCATTGATACCGCCATACACGGCGGCAAGCTGATCCTGGAGTCCGCATGGTACACCTGCCACACTGGCTTCAATCATATGGGCTAATAATGCCGTCTGACGTTTGGAAATCGGGTCAGCACCCTTTTTTTCAAGGGCTTGTGAAAATGCTGATATCATCGCCACTGCCGCGGCAGAAGATCCCCCCAGAGCACTTCGTGGAGGTGATGAGGAATCAATATCAATGTGGACGCCATTGACATTAAAATACGCTGCAATGGCAAACATAAGGCCCAGTGGATGAGCAAAAGGCACGGTTTCCAAACGGTACTCAGCGCTTTTGAATCCTCTTGAAGAGATCTTCACCATGCCATCGCGATATGGAAGAAGGCATACTTTTGTTCTCAGTCCGATGGCTATATTGACGGTGCACGGAGAAAGATGTCTCAGCGGGTAATAAAACGTGCTGATATCTAGGGTGCCACCCATGTCGATTCTACACGGAGCGGATGCCTCTATTGATCCTTTTTGAAGGATATGTCTGAGGTGTTTGCCCACGTTTTCTCTTTCTATGGGATGCGGCCTTTGCAAAACCCTCTCTTTTGTCCAATTCTGTGTCCCCGTTGACCGGGATCTATGCTTCGCTTCGACAGGCCCTAATTTAATCCGCTCTTTATTCCCTAAGCTGTCGCAAAAACGCCAAACTCCGGGGCTCTTTTCCCAGGTGATACGGAACAAAAGCTTCTAAAAATTCGAGCCCTTCTTTGATTGCCTGGCGGTTGAACCTGATTCTAGCGGCCCGGTTCAGATCTTGGCTTTCGATCCATTGGAGTTGTTTGATCATCCCTTTTGAAAGATATCGTTCTCGCTGTATTCCGGAAGCACATGTTTTGCACACAAGTCCTCCTTTTTCAAGATCAAAGCCAACTTTTTTCCTCCCCATATGATTTATTTCAGCTTGGCAAATGCAACAGATTTTTAAATTCGGCCGCAGTCCGGCGATGGTCATAAACCTCATCTGAAAAAGGATAGAGAGGGACTCTTCGGATATGCGGTCTAAATCTAATCCTTCCAAAGCATGGAAAAACAAGCGATAAAGCTGGGTCTGTTTTTGACTATCTTCCATCCACTCATTAATCAATTCTGCCCAGTAGCTGGCATAGGCTGTTTTTTTAATATTTGACCTGATTTTTGAGAATGGCTGTTTTAATGTTGCTTCCGTTAAGATCGGCAGTCCTTTACGCCGACCAGAACTAAAAACAATATCAAGTACCGAAAAGAGTTCGAGGATTCCTGCGAACCGTTTGGCGCTTTTTTTAGCGGATTTCGCGATTAAAGATACTTTGCCAGTATTTAATGTAAAAAAAGTCAGGACTAGGTCGTAGTCGCCAAAGTCGATTCGGCGGAGCAGAATGGCAGGCGTGTTTGTAATTGACATCTGACTATCCTGGATACTTCATGATAATTTTCAGGCTATATACCCAGCAGTGCTGTTGCAATGGCAAAGTAAAAATAAACGCTGATAATGTCTATGGCGGTTGTTACAAAAGGACCGGTTGCTACTGCAGGATCGATATTAATTCTAGCAAATCCCATGGGTACCAAAGAGCCTACCAGGGCTGCAATAGACATAGAACTGACGACGGCGAGCCCGACTGACAAGGCGACCTTAAACGTGTCGTATTGAAGCTGGGCCACAGAACCAATTAGCGTCCCATAAACAGCGCCCAGGATAAAGCCGATGCATAGCTCTTTAAACACGACTGACCAGGTATCCCCTTTATTCAGTCTGCCGGTGGCGAGACCACGCACGACAATGGTGGAAGACTGTGTGCCGATATTCCCACCCATGCCCATTATGACCGGAATGAAAGCGGCAAGATATGCCAGTTTGGCTAAGCTTCCTTCAAAGTGGTTAATAATATAAAATGCAATGATGCCGCCGATACAACTCGCAAACAGCCAGGGTAGGCGGATCCTTGTACTTCTGGTAACAGATTGTGTTTCAATAAACTCTTCTCCACCAACGCCGGCCATCTTCAAAATATCTTCCGTAGCCTCTTCTCTGATAATATCAATGACATCGTCAACCGTGATAATTCCTACCAGCTGGTTGGTTTCATTTACCACGGGCACGGCCAAGATGTCATATCGGGCCACTATTTTTGCCACCTCTTCCTGGTCCATACCTGTCTGTACCGAAAAAACATCAGTCGTCATGAAATCCTTTAAGGGGGTATCTGGCTTGACGACGACCAGCTGCCGCAATGA
The DNA here is from genome assembly GCA_020345745.1 of Desulfobacterales bacterium. GTDB lineage: Bacteria > Desulfobacterota > Desulfobacteria > Desulfobacterales > UBA11574. The sequence goes on along the minus strand of CP070768.1, from coordinate 439,345 downwards.
GCTGACCCCCACCAGCTTACCATATTCATCTATGGCATATAGATAAAAGGGCATCTCGACATCCAGGTGTTCTTTTTGCAGCGATTCGATGGCTTCTTGTGCGGATGTTTCCTCTCTTAACGCGATATAATCGGTGACCATGATGCCGCCAGCAGTGTCATCCTGATAGCGGAGCAGGTCCTCAATCTCTTCGGAACCTTCGTTTTTCATCTTTGCCAGAATAGCATCGGATTTTTCCTCGGGTAGTTGCCCCAAAAGATCCGCAACATCGTCAGTCGGCATGTGTTCAAAAATTTCGACGATCTCATCCAACTCAATAACGTCACTAAGGTCAAGGAAAGTATCTTCATCGAGCTCACTGAAAAGGACGCCTTTTTGCTCAATGTCTTCTATTAAATCCAAGAGTTGTTTTTGATCAGGAATAGATAATGAACGAAACACGATGGACAGGTCTGCCGCATGCGTTTTGTTCACCATTTTTTTTAGGTGTGATGTAGCATTCCTTCTCAGTAACCGTCTGATGCTGTCTATTAATATTTTACTTCGTTCACCATACATTACACATTACCTGATAATCTTTATGTGGGCTTGTTTCCGCAGATCATCGACCCATGTCTCAAATTTTTTGTTGATGACCTCAGTGAAAAGTATTTTTTCGATTTCGGATGAAGCATCCTCCAATGATTTCCCCTGGGTTTTGACCACGTCCTGTACCAAAAAAATTTGATATCCCAGATCGGTATCGATTACGGGCGTAAACTCGCCTGCCTGCATTCCATTTATGGCCGCTTTCAACTGTGGTGAAAGTGAATCAAGGTCAAATAAACCAAGATCTCCACCCTCCGCGGCCAATGATGATTCAGAGTAAATCATCGCAAGCGTTTCAAATGATTCACCGGCATTTAACCTTGCCAGCACTGCATCCATCTTGCTTTTAATCTCAAGCTTATCATCATTGTCAGCAAAGGGAGGGACCTTCATAATTATATTCCGAAGATGGTATTTTTCTTTTCCAGCGTATTTGCTTTGATGGTTTTCATAATAACTCTTAATATCCTCTGTGGTAATCACGATCTTGGATTTTACTTCATAGTTGATCAGTTTAATTCTGAGAATCTGGTCCTTAATTTGCTGGCGATATTCTTCCATAGATAATCCATCCTTTTCCAGTTCCTTTCTCAGACCTTCATCCGTATAAAAGTTTGTTTTTTTAATTTGCTCAATTCTATCATCGATCTCTTTTTCACCGATGGTCATTTTGGTGCGTTTGATTTCCTGATCCGTAAGTTTCTTTTCAATAAGTCGGTTGAGAGCGTTTTCACGGACCTTATACAGCATCTCTTGCGCCGTGTCTTCTGGATAATTTGCTTGCTCGATTTTTTCAACATAGGGCTTGAGTAAATGGTTGAGATCGAAA
>CP070768.1:433396-437828 GCA_020345745.1 Desulfobacterales bacterium | reverse complement strand
ATAGAAGCTCTTCGATAATTTGAAACATCTTCTCTTGATTTCGAACCAGGCACTTTCCGTTAAATGAGACAAAGGGTAAACAATCGCCTGTGCCCTCAAAACTTGTCCGAGCGTGGCATGATAGCCTGATGCCACCGGTATAGGCATCAATAAGCCTTGCCATTTCCGTGTAATCATGGATGGCGGTACCGATTTTAGAAAACACATGGCAGAATAAAGGGACAAGGGGTATTAATGGCTTGGGCACGATACCGCCTCCGACAGCTGCCGAGAAATAGAAAATACCTGAGGTGGGCTGGTCATAACACATGGCCGGTACTTGACCAAATGATGTTGACGATTTAACGCTATGGACCGTGGCAGGGATTTCTGAAAGCGCCAATGTGGGAAGGCATGAAATATCTTCTTTTTGTTCCTGGATTTGCTTTAACGTATTGGCATCTTTCCGTATTTTATCAAGTTCGGCGTCGGACAAACCGGCACGAATAGCGTCTAATTCTGCTGAAACCCTAGCATTTTCTTTCTGTTCCATCAACTGATCAGGTGTTAGTGTTAGCAGCACGCGATGAGGGTTGTCTAGAAAATATTCTTTAATCTTGTTTTCAAAAAAAGGACCTCGGGATACTTCGTCACGAAGTTTTGCAAGATCATCATCGAAGCGTAAAATTTTGGCGGGATCACCCCCGTGAAGCCAACCTCCAGCAAATATCATCAGCTGTTTGATGCCATAAGGATAAGGTGTGTTGGTTACTTCTTTTCGATGAAATTCGAGTTGATGAATTGCTGAATCGATGAGCTCATGATCGATTCCCTGTTCTACAAGTGTCTCTAAAACATCCAATACTATGGTCTCAATTTTGTCTGCGGCAGAAGCTTCTACATCCTTTAACCCGCACACAAACATCGTATCTCTGTTGTCAGAATCAAATCCCGTGCCGTCGCTCAAGGCTGTTCCAAGTTTCGAGTCAATCAGGGCTTTGCGCAACGGCGACGCTGGATTCCCAAGAAGGATTTGTCCGAGCAAGGTGAGAGCAAGTACTTCAAAAGTATCCTTTATATCGGCGGTAAGCCATGCCAAACAAACCTGATATTTTTTTGCGGGGTCTTCATTATTGTCCAACGAGTAGGTGTAATTCGCGGTTCTTGACTGACGCCATCGTTGCTGACAGGGGACGTCGGTCTTGGGGTCGATGCGATCAAAATGTTTTAAGACTTTTTTATGAATAAATTTAAGGTGGTCTTTTAAGGGTAATTTACCGTATGTGTAGAAAAAGGCGTTGCTCGGATGGTAATGCCTTCGGTGAAATGCCTGCAGTTGTTCATGTGTGAGAGTAGGAATCACGGAAGGATCTCCTCCTGAGTTGAAACGGTATGTGGTTGAGGGATAGAGGGCATTTAATATGGATCTGATCATTACCTGATGTGGTGAAGACATGGCGCCTTTCATCTCATTATAAACCACGCCTTGATAAGTGAGTTTCAGAGAATCGCCGCTCGAGGTTTCTGTTTCGATTTCCAGGCGGTGTCCTTCTTGCTTAAAACTGAGCTCATCGATGTTGGGGAAAAAAGCGGAATCCAGATACACATCCATTAAGTTATAAAAGTCTGTTCTGTTCTGTGTCGAAAAAGGATACATGGTCCAGTCTGATGACGTAAAGGCGTTCATAAAGGTGCTTAAGCTCCTTTTAAGCATAGAAAAAAACGGATCACGAACGGGGAATTTTTTTGAACCGCACAAGGCTGTGTGTTCTAAAATGTGGGCCACGCCGGTTGAATCGGTAGGGATGGTTTTAAAAGCCACCCCAAATGTGTTCTCTTTGTCATTGTTGCTTATATGCGCGTGCTGGGCTCCGGTACCTTGATGTTCAAGCAGGTAAAGAAAAGCGTTAATGTCGGTAAGTTTTACCATCCGTTGAATATGGTAATCATGAAAGACAGTACCTTCTTTAAGATCGGAGTTGTTCTTATCCACAGACGATGACGTCATAGATAGATCCTTTCATAAGTCTTTAAAAATACCTTTTTTGTCGAATCCCAGCACATGCCTTGTGGAATTTCGCCACGCAGACCACCTTCGCGCGAAACTCTCTCGCTGGGGTCGCTTTAAAAACGGGTTTTGCGAAGGGGCAAACCAGCCAAGTCGACAATTGCAGATTTTAGTTGAAAGAAAATTATATGATCAAAAAATGGGTTAAGAAATTGTGTATATTCCGCGGCTTTTTCGAACAATTTTTCCCATTTTGTGAAGCCGAAAAATAATATTGCGCAGTTTTTTTTCTTCAAAACCGGTTCTTTCCTGAATCTGAGCAAAACCGACGCCTTTTCTAAAGCGTTTAATGACGTCTAAGACCATATCAGAAGACGTCAAAGTTGCCTTCCTGGCCGATTTTTTTCCTTTGGGTGCTGTTTCGGCTGTCATCCATTTGCCTTTACCTGCCGGCATTGACTTTTTGATCAGTTTTTCGAGCTGATCAATTTTGGTGGCCAGCTTGTCAATATCTTTCCGGGTCGGAATATTGTAATATTGCATAAAAAACTTTATCATTGCATCGAAACTAACAGATTTCCCCTTTTTTCTAGCCATTTGGTCCTCCTTGGATAACGGATGATTGGGAAGTTAAGAAAATGATAAGAAATAGGCTAAAAGTTTATTGCCAGCCATCTAACAAACATCTAACATCCATTACATGGTCCGTATTTTAAAGATGACTTATTTAATAGAATTACTCAAAAAGAGACAAAAAGTCAAGGTAAGGCTGAGCACCGAAACGATGAGTAAGCATAGAATAATAAAGTGGTAAATAAGAATACTAGATTGAATGAACCGTTGAAAAGAAAAATCGTTCGTGCTAATTTTATCAAAAATACGTTTATGACTCGAGCGATATTCACATGAAAAAAAAAGAACAACATACGCCGAGAAAAAAAGGGCATGGGTTGCGAAAACACAATATCCGCGAGTTTATCGAACGCGCCAAGACCCTACAAGGGGATCCTCACTACATTGCCACGGGAATGGCCATCGGGGTTTTTGTTAGTATAACCCCAACCGTTCCATTTCATACGATCATTGCCATCGCCTTGGCTTTTATCTTAAAAGGGAGCAAGCCCGCCGCTGCCATCGGGGTTTGGTTCTGCAATCCGATCACTATACCCTTTTTTTATTTGGGTAGCTACTATGCCGGCATGCTTATACTGAATAAATCCATCTCTTTTGACGTAAAATATGAGTCCATTCAAGAAGTTATGAAGTTGGGATGGGATGTTACCATAGCCATGATAGTCGGCGGGTTGATACTCGGAATTATACCTGGTATTGCGGCCTATTTTATCACGCGCAAAATATTCGCCAAAATCCGCATCCAGAAAAAATTAGAATCTCAGGAATAAATATGACTTCACCCAGGGCCCTGCTAGCCGCGCACAACATTAGACCCAAAAAGCACTTTGGCCAGAATTTTTTAACCGATCCAAACATTGCAGGAATGATTGTGGAGCGTTCTGAAATTCTGCCGGACGAAGTTGTTCTGGAAATAGGGGCTGGCTTGGGTGCCCTTACGGTTCCGGCCGCACTCAAAGCACATAAGGTGATTGCAATTGAAAAAGATCGTCACATCATAGGTATTTTGAAAGTTGAGATGATAGCAAACCGTCTTTCAAATGTGGAAATCATTGAAAAAGATTTTCTCAAACTCGACTTGAAAGCGATGTTAAAGACCACCGGCCAGAAAATTGTTGTTTTGGGGAACCTGCCTTACAACATATCTTCTCAAGTGCTTGTTCGGCTGGTCAGTTTTCGGAAGATGGTGAGTCGAGCGGTTCTGATGTTTCAAAAGGAAATGGCCCAGCGTATTACGGCAAATCCCGGCTGCAAATCCTATGGGCGTATCACTGTCATGCTGAAGTACTGTTCCGGCATAAAGAAAATTGCTGATATCAATGCATCTTCATTTTACCCAAAACCCAAGGTCGATTCTGAAGTGCTTGAAATCAAGTTTAAAAGAGATCCGGAGTATGCAGCAGATGACGAGACATTTCTTTTCAAGGTGGTTAAAGCGGCCTTTGGAAACCGAAGAAAGACCTTAAAAAATGCGCTATTTGCAAGTAACCTTGGCATTGAGGCAAATGACGCGAGAGTTGTATTGGAACGCTCAGAAATCGACCCTATGAGACGAGCTGAAACCCTGAATATCGAAGAATTCGTTAGGTTAAGCAACAATATAGCGCAATTTCTTAATAAACCATATCAAAGTGAATAATATTTTTTAAAAGGCAAAATATAAATAATGCGTTTTCACACTAGCAACGACGCGGTCATGTCAAATTAGATTTTTATTAATGAATGAAGCGAAATGCCTTCGACAAACGATACCGTTTCGCCTGGTAAATATAAATTGAAATATCTCATTTTTTTCATTGAGGTTGAAGGTAT
>CP070768.1:430746-433296 GCA_020345745.1 Desulfobacterales bacterium | reverse complement strand
TCGCCAAAAAACGATACGCAAAAGCTGCAAGAGGCTGCACGCCGTAATTTCGAAATCTGGCTAAGAAAACAGAATTAAATCCATTTTGATACCCCGTCGCTTGCGGCAGGGAAGTTCATTAATACACTTAAAAAATTAATAGTCAAGAATTAAACGATACATTTATACATTGTTTAGGTATCGATATTTCGGGATTCTTTTTCTGCTTCAAATAAAAACACCTGTGGTTGCAAGGGAACATTGTTTTGCCATGGGTAAACCGTTTTCCTCTTGATAAAATTCGTTTTTTTCTTTAAGTGATGGGGTATGGGTTACGTCTTTGACTTCAACGATGCCGTCGCATACGAAGCGTGGTATAAGCTGCAGCGAAACAGGACCACTGCCGATTTAGAGTGCCGGCTGATGATGGATATGCTGAAACCGGCACCTGGAGAAACCGTTCTTGATATCGGCTGCGGAACAGGAACCAGTCTGCGGCCGTTTATAGACATTGGGCTGCAGGCCACAGGATTAGATCCATCCCCTTATATGCTTGATTTTGCATTAAAAAACTTAGGACACCGGGTCGATCTGCATCGCGGTTTTGCAGAAGATCTTCCGTTTGACGACAATTTCTTCAATTATGCCTGCCTGTTTACAACCCTTGAATTTGTTGAAGACAAACAAAAGGCAATAGAAGAGGCAAGCCGCGTGGCCAAAGACAAACTGTTTATTGGCGTGATGAACCGTTATGCGGTCAAAGGCGTTCAACGGCGAGTCAAAGGCGTTTTTACAAAGACCATATATAACCGCGCACATTTTTTCAGTATCTGGGAACTTAAAGAGATCATCCGATCCCTGCTCGGAGACGTCCCTGTGTCGTGGCGAACCGTGTGTCAATTGCCCGTCGGACCACAAATGCTTACGACCCGAATCGAAAAATTCTCTCTGTTGCAGAAATTCCCTTTTGGGGCGTTCGCAGGTATGGTGGTAACACTTGTTCCCCGCTTCAGAACCAAGCCACTTTCCGTTAGGATTAAGTCCAAGCAAACCCCGGTGCCGTTGTAGGATAAAAAAGCTCAAATTCGAAATCCGAATTTCGAAATTCGGATTTCGAATTTAATAATTGCCTATTAAATTTATGGCTTTAGCAAGAATAAAACGATTAAGTATACAAACTTGGAGCATTGAAAATGGAAGCCTACCTATATGAATCTTTGAAGGACAAGCAGGTTAAATGCCATCTTTGCAGCCATCGTTGTGTCATAAAAGACGGCCGCAGGGGGATATGTAGCGTCAGGGAAAACCGTTCTGGTGTATTGGAAACGCTGGTTTACGGAAGGATCATTGCCAGCCATGTTGACCCGATTGAAAAGAAGCCGCTGTATCATTTTTGGCCTGAAAGCCTTTCATATTCCATTGCAACCGTTGGCTGCAATTTTAGGTGCGTTTTTTGCCAGAATGCGGATATTGCCCAGATGCCCTCCGATCATAAAGGCACGGTTAGGTGCGGTTATGTTACACCGGAAGAGGTTGTCGATGCAGCAATGAAAAGTAAATGCAAAAGCATCTCGTATACCTATACAGAGCCAACCATATTTTTCGAATTCGCCTATGATACGGCAAAACATGCACACGCAAAAGGTATTCAGAATGTGTTCGTTACCAATGGATACATGACATCTGAAGCGCTCGAGATGATAAACCCTTATCTGGATGCAGCCAATGTTGATTTAAAAGCCTTTACCAATGATTTTTACAAAACCTATTGCAGCGCCAAATTGGCCCCGGTTAAAGAGACCTTAATACAGATGAAGTCGCTCGGTATTTTTGTCGAAGTCACCACCTTGATTATTCCAGGCCTTAATGATGAAAAGCAGGAGCTCGAAGATCTGGCTGCATTTATTGCCGAGTCCCTGGGAACGGAAACCCCTTGGCATATCAGCCGGTTTCACCCCACATACAAACTGATGGATCGCCCCCATACCCCGGTTGAAACCCTTGTATCGGCACGGAATATCGGGCTAAAGGCAGGTCTAAAATATGTGTATACCGGCAACGTACCCGGCGAGAACGGTGAAAAAACGTTCTGTTACCAATGCGGAAAAATGCTTATGGATCGATGGGGATTTTATGTCAGGAAGAATAGGGTAGAGAATAGCCGGTGTAAGTATTGCAGGGCGATCATCCATGGGGTAGGGCTGCTATGAACAGGAAAGGGTTCAAGGGTTCCAGGTTTCGAGTGAAAAAGCTTTAAAAAAATATAAATAGGATAAAATCTCGATTATTAGAGGCGCTTTTTTATAAAAAATCCATATTTTTAAAAAGTTAATTAGTTGCCATTGAAAAAGTATCTTTCTAGTTGAAATTACTGGTAAAAGTTATCAAAATGTGTTATAGAATTTGCAAGGTTTTTAACTTTCAACTCCAAAAACTTGCAAATTTTAGACATGAAACCAAAAAAATTGCCACAAAAAGACCGACAAAGAGATTTGTTTAGATCTGAACTATCCCGCATCATCAATTCCAACCATGGGCTAGTAAAATTAGCAAAAGTGGTGGAATGGGATC
>CP070768.1:418149-430646 GCA_020345745.1 Desulfobacterales bacterium | reverse complement strand
CATTTCACCGAGTGTGGTCATTTTGCTTGCCTGGATGAGCTGTTGTTCAACCAACAATCTATCGGTAATATCGGTAATTGATAATAACAAAACTTCAGTACCTAAATAATCGGATGGAGAAACATATATATTGACATAAATGGGTTGGCCGTATTTATTCATATGCTTGACCTGATTCAAAATATCGGAGGTTTTTATTTCAATAGCATAATGTTCACGATCCAATTCCTCAAAGAGATCCAAAAAATTTTTATTCACCAACTCTTCTTTATTGCGTCCATATACTGCTGATACTCCGTCATTACAGTCAATTATTTTAAAGCTTTTTGCTTCCAAAACAAACACGGGATTTGGTATAGAATTGAATAAAAATCGATATTTCTTTTCTGATTTCTTGAGCTCTTCTTCCAGATGCTTTCGCATGGTGATATCTCTTGAAAGATGAATGATACGATCCACCTGTCCGCTGACATCTTTCAAAGGATATGTCGTAATTTCAAAATATAGAGTTCTTCCGTCATAATCCCGGTGAACATGCTCTGCATAAGACAATTTTCCAGTCTCAATGCTGCTTTCCATTGGGCAGGGACAAGATGTATTGGCATGATGGCAGGGTACGTTTAGATGATGGGTGACCTCATAGCATCTTTTCCCAAGGATTTCTTCCCGCTTCATTCCGTATGAATTGAGAAAAGCGTGGTTAACTTCTAGGATCTCATAGGTTTTCGCATCCAGCAACATTAAAGCATCGGAAATCCCGTTGACAATTGCCTCTTTTTCCTCGAGTTGCTGAGTAATTCGCTTTAAATTTTCAATCTCATTTTCCATTGTTCCAGAATTCCTAATTGTAAGCGAGGCCGACTAAGTTCTATTTATTACCTGTTCAGGTGATTCAACAAACCTTGTATTCTAATAAACGAATAAATAGTCCTTTCTCTAGCTTATGGGAATAGCTTAGTTTCTTTGAAAATCGCTTTAGCTCGTAGTCTGCAACCTGTTTTAGTCAGGGTACGGGTCAGAAGAAATAATAGTTTGAGTTCTGTTTTCAATATTTCCTATCAAATTAGTGTATTATAGTCAATTAAAAAGCCTTATTCAGCTTACGAACAAAAACAAAAGCCACCTGTGATGTATAGATGCTGTGAGATAGCCATAGCAGGATACAAATAGGAAAAATAGCTTTGTGGGACCCGAGTATTACTATAATATTTCCCTTGACAAACAATGAGTTGATATGAAATAGACCATATTTTGTATATTCGGGCATCTGCCTGCAACGGTTACCGCTACAGCAGGATTTTCATCGCGCAATAAAGGAGATTATCATGGCGTTTACTCTGTCTCTTTACATCTCTCTGGCTATCTTTTGCCTTGGTCTGATCTACAAAATGTCGACCTGGTTTATGCGAAAGATAGGCATTTCAGCTGAAAATTTTTCCACCTCAGACAGGGTGTCTGCAGCTGCTAGAGGGATACTTGGCGTCGTCTTTAGTGGCAAAATTCTGACGCTTATCAAGGTATTTGTTCTCGATGTGGTTTTGCAGAGACGAATTCTCAAGGAAGATTTTCTCAGATGGTTGATGCATATGCTCATCTATGCGGGCTTTATGCTCCTGCTTTTGATGCATGCGCTTGAGGTCTTTATATCCGAGCCCCTTTTCACCGATTACTATTCCACGGTCAACCCCTTTATGTTTTTAAGAGATCTGTTCGGTTTCATGGTCATTATTGGCGTTGGTATTGCCATATACCGACGGTTTATTCTGAAAGTACCACGCCTTAAGACCAATGCCATGGATCACTATGCGATCATTATCCTGGCTGTTATTATGATTTCGGGTGTACTTTTAGAAGCAGCAAAAATTACATCGATTACCGAATTTGAGGTCATGGTGGAAGATTATGCCGGTATGACCATAGAGGATGATGAGGAGGACATACGGGCACTTGAAAGCTACTGGGTTCAAGGGTTTGGAGTGGTATCTCCGAATGTAGAGGCCCCCTTTGATGAAGACGTATTGGCTCAGGGACAAGAGGCTCATGAGGCGAGCTGTATGGAATGTCATTCGGCACCTCAATGGGCCTTTACCGGCTATGCAGTTGCCAAATTATCGAAACCCTTCGCCTTAGCATTGGACCGAGCGGGAGCCTCTAACATCCTGTGGTATATCCATTTTTTGGCCTGTTTTTTTGGCATGGCCTATCTACCTTTTAGTAAAATGTTCCATATTTTTTCTACCCCAGTTAGCCTGCTTTCCAATGCGGTCATGGACAAAGAGCAGTCGGACCCAGCCAATATCGTAACTCGCCAGGTGATGGAGCTTGATGCTTGCATGCATTGTGGGACCTGCAGCCTACGGTGTTCTTCTTCCACCGCATTTGACGTTTTAGGAAATGAGAATATTCTGCCATCAGAGAAAATGGTTACGCTTAAAACGTTGGCCAAAGGCAAAGGTTTAAGCAACAAAGATTTAAGCATCATCCAGGAAGGGGTTTACCTTTGCACCAATTGCGACCGATGCACCGTGGTTTGTCCGGCAGGAATCAATCTTAGGGATTTGTGGATGAATGTCAGGGAGGATTTGATTCAAAGGGGATATCCTGAGCCTTTAACCCTATCCCCCTTCTCATTTTTCAGAGGTTTGAACAAAGCAAACCTTCCCACAAATGATTATGTCAAGCCTCTTGAAGAGGCAAACAAGGCTGTGGCCGGTGAGTTCGACCAATTGATGGATAAAAGCACAACTATTTCTTTTAAAGATAGAGAAGCTTCCGAATTAAGCCGGCTGCCTGGTCACAGCACCTTTTCTTATTGCTTTGGATGTCAGACCTGTACCACCGTTTGCCCGGTTGTGGCCTGTTTCGAGGAACCAGGAGAATCCCTTGGCCTGTTCCCGCATCAGATTATGAATTGCCTTGGTTTGGGCCTGGTAGAAATGGCTTCCGGTCCAAAGATGCTGTGGGATTGCGTCACCTGCTATCAATGCCAGGAACACTGCCCGCAGAATGTTGAGGTAACCGATCTTTTATTTCAACTAAAAAATATTGCCGTCCATTATTCCAGGAAGGCTGCTGAGGAAATACCAGCTGATACAGAGTCAGCTTGAGCTGCCGAAAGTGTTGATGTCGCGTTGCATCCATTTTCCAATGGCAAAAGATATCACCTATAATTAATATTAACCTAAAATAGGAATAGCACAATGAAATATGCATTGTTCTTGGGTTGTAACATACCAGCCCGGGTCGAACAGTATGACGCATCTGCCAGGGCGGTTTTAAAGCAGGTGGACGTGCAACTTTCAGATATTCGCGAATTTAACTGCTGTGGATATCCTTTGAGAAACGTGGACCACAAAGCGTTTCTGTTATCTTCAGCGGTAAACTTGGCATTGGCTGAAAAAGCAGGGCTCGACATGATGACCTTGTGCAAATGTTGCTTCGGCAGTTTAAAGGAGGCAGCGCACATCCTTGATGAAGAAGGAGAGCTGCAGGAAGAAGTCAAACAGTTGCTGGCGCAAAAAAACTTGACATATTCAGGGGATGTGCAGATCAAACACTTCCTTTCCGTGCTCTATCATGATGTGGGTTTGAACCTTTTGAAAAGCAAAATTACCCGACAATATAAACACTTAAAAATTGCAACTCAATATGGATGCCATGCCCTTCGCCCGAGCAAGATCACCCAGTTTGATGACCCGGTTGCTCCCACATTATTTGACAAACTGGTGGAAATAACCGGTGCGGCAAGTGTCGATTACACCCGTAAGCTGGAGTGTTGCGGGGCGCCTGTAATGGGTTTCAATGATGACCTGTCCATGAATTTGACCAGTAAAAAACTGGAAAGCGGTAAACAGGCCGGTGCCGACTACCTGTGTTCAGCTTGTCCCTACTGTCATTTGCAGTTTGATACGGTTCAGAAGATGATGGTTTCTCAAAACGGGGATGATCCTTTTGCTTCGGTTCTTTATCCACAGTTGCTGGGATTGAGTATGGGCATTGACGAAAAAACGTTGGGAATTCATATGAACCAACTTGATATTACAGATATCGCCACCTTTTTTGAGTCAGGAGTAGAAAATGCAAAATGATAAAGTAGGTGCCGTGATGGTAGTTGGCGGTGGAATCTCCGGAATGCAGGCTGCATTGGATCTGGCCGATGCCGGATATTATGTCTACCTGGTTGAACAGTCCGGGTCCATTGGCGGGATGATGGCCCAGCTTGACAAGACGTTTCCAACAAATGACTGTTCCATGTGAATTATTGCCCCAAAACTGGTCGAGGTCGGCCGGCACATCAATATCGAACTGCTTACCCTCGCAGAAGTGGAGAACATTTCCGGCGAGGAAGGGAAGTTCAAAGTGAAGGTAAGAAAGCATGCGCGCAGCATTGATATGGATCTTTGCACCGGTTGCGGTAGTTGTGTTGAAAACTGCCCGGTTGTGTTCCAAGCTCAGGTCTGATGAACAACTTGGAAATTGCTCATGGGTATAGTTAACGCCGTCACTTTCACTCTTTTTCTGTTTAACACAAAATATTATGGCATAAATAGACAAAGGATGATGTTTAAACGGAAATCAATACAAATGAATCTTAAATTGATAGGAGAAAAGGTCTAATATTCATGGAGAATACCGTAGAGATTGATTGGCAAAAGATGGATGAAATCATCGATAAGTATCAGAGCAATCGCGAAGCCTTGCTGATGATAATGCAAGATATCAGCGATATCTATAACTATGTACCTCCGGAAGTGATTCCTGTTTTGATCCAAAAATTAAATGTACCGGAAAGTTTAATATACGGTGTAGCTACTTTTTATAAAACCATTAGTTTGGAGCCTCGAGGAAAATATATTGTCAGCGTCTGTACGGGTACGGCCTGCCATGTTCGAGGTGCAGATAAAATTATGGATGCATTGGAAGAACGCTTGGCGATTAAGGAAGGACAAACAACCGATGACCTCCTGTTTACCTTGGAAGGTGTGCGTTGTATCGGGTGCTGTGCATCGGGACCGGTCCTTAATGTAAATCAGGAAACTCATGGTGGTCTTGACCGTACCAGTGCGGTGAAAACTGTTGATTCGTACAGCTAGTTCGTCTTTTGCGGTCTAGCAAAATGGAGCTTATACCAGACCATGACAACATTAGAGAATAGAGAAGCGCTGAGAAGCATTAGGAGTTCATTCGAAGCCAGGTTGAGGGACAGCAAAAAGAAATTAATTTCGCTGTGTGCGGGTTCCGGCTGCGGTGCCTACGGAACCGCCAAAGTCTATGATACGCTGATGGAGCAGCTGGCCGAACACAATTTGGAAAATGAAGTGGAAGTAAAACTTTCAGGATGCCACGGGTTCTGCGAAAAAGGGCCGATCATGGTGATCCATCCCGAAGGTATTTTTTACCCGCAATTAAAAGAAAAGCATATACCGGATATCGTAGAAAATACCATTAAAAATGGTGATCTGGTCAAAAAACTGATTTTTAAAGACCCTGCCACCAAGAAGAAAATTACCTACGAAAAAGACGTTCCCTTCTATAAACTCCAGCAGAGGGTCATCTTCGGCAACAACGGCATCATCGATCCGACCCGTATCGAAGATTACTTTTCAGTGGGCGGTTACGCGGCCCTGGAAAAAGCGCTTTTTGATATGTCGCCGAAAGAGATTATTGATGAAGTAAAAAAATCTGGGTTGCGGGGGCGCGGCGGCGGTGGGTTTCCAGCGGGGAGAAAATGGGAGACCTGTGCCAAGCATCATGGTGATAGATATGTTATCTGTAATGCAGACGAGGGAGATCCGGGAGCCTATATGGACCGCAGCCTGTTGGAAGGGAATCCCCATAGTGTTCTGGAGGGGATGATTGTCGGCGCCATTGCCGTAGGATCCAACGAAGGCTATGTTTATGTACGCCATGAATATCCGCTGGCCGTGACCAACTTTTCACAGGCACTGGAGTCTGCCAGAAAATACGGCCTTCTGGGCAAAAATATTCTCGGGACCGGGTTCGATTTTGACATTCATATTAGTCGAGGCGGCGGAGCTTTTGTTTGTGGGGAGTCCACCGCTTTAATGGCCTCTCTTGAAGGCAAACCCGGCCGACCTCGAGCAAAGTATATCCATACGGTAGAGAAGGGTTTTCGAAACAATCCCTCAATGCTCAACAATGTCGAAACCTGGGCCAATGTTCCGGTGATTATTAATAAGGGCTCGGAATGGTATGCCTCTATCGGTACCGAAGGCAGCAAAGGAACCAAAATATTTTCGCTGGTAGGTAAAGTGATGAATACGGGGCTCGTGGAGGTCCCTATGGGGACCACTTTGCGAACGATCATTTTTGACATTGGCGGCGGTATTCTTAAAAAGAAAAAATTCAAAGCCGTCCAAACCGGCGGTCCGTCCGGCGGATGTATACCTGAGGAGTTTCTGGATCTGGGAGTCGATTTTGACGAACTGACCAAAGTTGGATCCATGATGGGATCCGGCGGCATGATCGTTATGGACCAGGACACCTGCATGGTTGATGTCGCCCGCTACTTCATAGAATTTCTGCAAGATGAATCCTGCGGCCAGTGCAATCCCTGCCGGGAAGGGCTCAAACAGATGCTCGATGTCCTGACCCGCATTTGCCACGGCCACGGACGGGAGGGCGATCTTGAACTTCTTGAGGAACTGAGTGATATGGTCGCAAACGCGTCACTATGTGGCCTGGGGACATCGGCACCGAACCCGGTAATGTCAAATATTCGCTATTTCCGCGAAGAGTATGAAACCCACATCCGAGACAAAAAATGCCCGGCTGGTGTCTGCAAACCGCTGTTCTTCTATGAAATAGATCAGGAACTTTGTACAGGCTGTACCCTGTGCGCCAAAAGATGCCCGGAGGAGATTATAAGCGGCGAGCAGAAGGCGCCGCATCAGCTGGAGCAGGATAAATGCATCAAGTGCGGCATCTGTTACGAAGCATGTATGTTCGATGCCGTTGTTGTTAAATAGTCTAAGGACATAAAAAGGTTAAAATCCATGATTACGTTCAAGCTTGACGGTGAAGAAGTCCAGGGTGAGGAAGGACAATATGTCCTTCAAATTGCTGAAAAATACGGGATTGAAATTCCAACTCTTTGTCATCACAAAGCCTTGGAGCCGGCCGGTATGTGCCGTTTGTGCACTGTGCGGGTTTCTGAAGGGAGATGGTCGAAATTTGTGACTGCATGCAACTATCCCATTTGGGAAGGCATGGAGATACAAACCGATACCGAGGAGATTCACCAGATTCGCAAACTTATAGTGGAATTGCTGCTGGCACGCTGCCCGGATGTTCCCGTTATCAAAGAGTTGGCCGCTAAATACGACATTGAAGCACCACGCTTTATAACCGAAGACGATACCTGTATCCTTTGCGGACTTTGCACCCGCATGTGCGAAAGGATGGGCAACAGCGCCATCGCCCTAACCGGTCGAGGCTTGGACATGAAAGTGGACACCCCCTTCCATACCCAGACAGAAATGTGTATTTCCTGCGGTGCCTGCGCTTCTGTTTGTCCTACCGGACATATTACATTTGAAAAAATTCGAGCCCACATTTCAAAAAGCGATTTAAAGCCGATCCCCTCCGAATACGACATGGGTCTTGCCGGACGCAAGCCGGTCTTTGTACCGTATGCTCAGGCCGTACCCAATACTCCGGTCATTGACCGTACCAAGTGCGCGTATTTTAAAACCGGCGGCTGTAAAATCTGCACAGAGTTTTGCGGTGTAAATGCCATTGACCACACGCAGAAAGATGAGATTGTGGAGCTTGACGTAGGATCAATCATCATTTCTCCGGGCAGTCAGGCTTTTGATCCCGCAGTCCATGATACCTTTGGATACAAAAAGCACCCCGATATTGTGACCAGCCTGGAATTTGAAAGAATTCTATCAGCCTCCGGCCCATACGGCGGACATCTGGTTCGGCCTTCGGATCATAAAGAGCCAGAAAAAATTGCCTGGCTACAATGCATCGGATCCCGGGACGAACACTTGGGCGCCCAGGGGTATTGCTCCGGAGTTTGCTGTACTTACGCCATCAAGGAAGCCATGCTGGCCAAAGACCATGCCAGCGAGGATCTGGATGCGGCCATTTTTTATATTGACATCCGTACGTATGGGAAAGATTTTGAGAGATATTACAACCGTGCAAAGGATGAAATGGGCGTTCGTTTCGTCAAATCCAAGGTCACCAACGTCATCCCTGACCCGGCGACCGGAAAACAACTCATCCGGTATGTGGACGAAGCCGGCAGGCTGGTTGAAGAAGAATTTGATATCGTTGTCCTGTCCGTGGGTCTGATGGCAAGCCCGGAAGGTGTAGAGCTTGCCAAAAGATTGGGGGTTGACGTGGACCATTATAACTTTGCCAGCACCAGCAGTTTTGCACCGGTGGAAAGTTCCACACCTGGTATATATGTCTGCGGCGCTTTTGAAGCTCCTAAGGATATCCCGGCTTCGGTGGTTGATTCCAGTGCTGCGGCCGGTGTGGTGGGGAGCCGATTGTCTGAAGCCCGCTGGAAGCTTACTAGGACAAAAGAGATTCCCGAGGAAGTGAATGTCAGTGGCGAATCACCACGGGTCGGTGTGTTTGTCTGCCGATGCGGAACCAATATTGCCGGTATAGTTGATGTTCCCGCAGTAGCTGAGTTTGCCAAAACTTTGCCCGGGGTCGCCTATGTAGAGGAAAATATGTTTAGCTGCTCCCAGGACACCCAGGAAACAATGGCCGAGGTCATCAAAGAGCATAAGCTGAACCGAGTAGTTGTGGCTGCTTGTACGCCGAAAACCCATGAGCCGCTGTTTCAAGATACTTTAATCAACGCCGGCATTAATAAATATCTGTTCGAGATGGCCAATATCCGAAATCAGTGCTCTTGGGTACATAAATTTGATCCTGAAGAGGCCACGGAAAAATCAAAAGATCTGCTTAGGATGGCCGTAGCTAAGGCCGTTTTTCTTGAGCATCTAGAGGAAACCACCATGAAAGTCAATCAGGCGGCCCTTGTGATCGGAGGCGGCGTTGCCGGTATGGCGGCGGCAAAAAACATGTCCGAGCAGGGATACCGAACCTTTCTGATAGAAAAGACCGATGCCCTTGGCGGGCAGGCAAACAATCTCCAAGAAACCTGGCGTGGCGAAAACGTCCAAGAGCATTTGACCGGATTGATTGAATCGGTACAGTCCGACAGTAATATAGAGATCTTTATGAAGTCCCAGATAGAACAGGTAGAAGGGTTTGTGGGGAATTTCAAAACCACTGTCCAAAACAACGGCAATAGCAGCGTTTTGGAGCATGGTGTAACCATCATCGCATCGGGCGCTTCAGAACTTAAGCCGGATGAGCATTTATACGGCCAGGATCCCCGTGTGGTCACCGGGTTGGATCTGCAGCGGCGCTTTATAGAAAATGATCCTGCTTTAGGGCATCTCAACACAGCTGCATTTGTCCAGTGTGTCGGTTCTCGAACCCCGGACCGGCCCTACTGCTCAAAGATCTGTTGTACGCAATCCATAAAAAGCGCCCTGAAACTCAAAGAGATCAATGCCGACATGGAGGTTTTTATTCTATACCGGGATTTACGTCCTTATGGTTTGCGCGAAGATCTTTATCGAAAAGCAAGATCTGCCGGAATCTATTTTATCCGTTATAATTCTGACCAAGCATTCAATGTGGACGTGGATCAAGAAAATCTGGTGGTGACGTTTTCCGATAGGATGCTCGGCCGACTGATGGAAATTCGGCCAGATCTTTTGATTCTGGCTTCTGCCATAGTTCCTGAAATGGAAAATCCATTGACACAATTATATAAAGTGCCCTTGAATCAGGACGGTTTTTTTGCAGAAGCCCATGTCAAACTTCGCCCTGTCGATTTTGCCACGGATGGCGTTTTCGTTTGCGGGCTGGCCCATGCACCCAAATCCATCGATGAATCTATAACCCAGGCCCAGGCCGCGGCAGCCAGAGCCGTAACGGTTCTGGCTAAGGAAAACATTAAGCTTGGTGGTATTATCTCCCACATCGTTCCGGAGCTTTGTTCCGGATGCCTTTCGTGCATTCAAGTTTGTCCCTTCGGTGCCATTACCTTTGATGAGGAACAATCTGCGGCCCAAGTAAACTCTGCATTATGCAAAGGCTGCGGAGCCTGTTCGGCAACTTGTTTCTCCGATGCACCGGTCCTTATAGGATTCGACAACAATCAAATTTACACCCAAATCAAGAGTGCATTGAATGTATAATCTTCATTATTGACGATCAGACATTGGGAATCGGGAGGAATCAGCCCGGTGTCAGCGGCCTAACATCATTTTTTAGTCAGGAGTAAAAAATGTCCGCAAAAAAAACAGGCGCGGTAATGGTAGTTGGCGGTGGAATCACCGGAATGCAGGCTGCACTAGATCTGGCCGATGCCGGTTATTATGTTTACCTTGTTGAAAAGTCCGGCACCATCGGCGGAATGATGTCGCAGCTTGACAAAACCTTCCCCACCAATGACTGTGCCATGTGAATTATCGCGCCCAAACTGGTCGAGGTCGGCCGGCACATCAATATTGAACTGATTACCTTGTCGGAAGTGGAAAGCGTTTCCGGCGAGGAGGGCAGTTTCAAAGTAGCGATCCGACAGAAACCCCGATTCGTAAGCCTGGACAAGTGCACCGCATGCGCTGAATGCGTAGAGGTCTGCCCTGTAACCCTATCCAGCGAATTTGATCTTGGACTCAGCCCCAGAAAGGCTATTTTCAAATCTTATGCCCAGGGTGTGCCCGGGGCCTATTCGATAGACAAGCGCGATCGCTCTCCATGCACCAATGCCTGTCCCAACTTGGTCAATGCCCATGGTTACGTGTCCATGATTGCCCAGGAGAAATATCCGGAAGCCCTTGAGATCATTACAAGAACCTTGCCGCTGCCGGGTGTTCTCGGCAGAATATGCCCTCATCCTTGTGAAGAAATGTGTCACCGGGAGGAGGTGGATGAACCGATTTCCATCTGCGCTCTTAAACGCTTTGCGGCCGATCAGACAGACATTGATGACTTGCCTCTTCCGGATGTAACACCCAGGGATGAAAAGGTTGCAATCATTGGTGCAGGTCCTGCCGGTCTAACCGCAGCATATTTCCTGGCACTGGATGGTTTCAAGGTTACAATATTCGAAGCTCTTCCCGTAGCAGGTGGAATGCTCAGAGTAGGAATTCCGGACTACAGGCTTCCACCCGATATCCTTGAAAAAGAAATTAAATGGATCACCCGACTCGGAGTCGAGATTAAATTCAATACCGCCCTTGGCCGCGACATCACCATTGACGGGCTTATGGACGCTGGATACAAATCGGTCTATCTTGCCATCGGATGTCACGCCAACATGGAGCTGAGTATCGAGAATGAAGGTGCGAAGGGGGTCGTGTCGGGCGTTAAATTCTTAAGGGATTTAGCCCTTGGTGACATTAAAGCTTTAAAGGGTAATGTTGCCATCGTCGGTGGCGGAGATGTTGCCATTGATGCTGCAAGATCCGCTTTGCGCCTTGGGGCTGATAAGGTCAGCATCCTTTATAGGCGAACTAGAACAGAAATGCCAGCCCGGGATGAAGAGATTGAAGATGCTCTCGAAGAAGGTGTGGATATTCAGTTCCTCATAGCTCCCGTGCAGGTCGTCGAAAAAGAGGGAAGTGTAGTCGGCCTGAAATGCATTAAAATGGAACTTGGAGAGCCGGATGAAAGCGGCAGGCGTCGTCCTGTCCCTGTTGAAGGTAGTGAATTTGTTGTTGACACCGAAATCATCATACCTGCCATTGGCCAAAGAACGGATACTTCTTTTCTTGAAGGCGAAATGGGGATTGAATTAGACCGATGGAATAACATTACGGTTGACCCCATAAGCTTCGAAACAACTAGGTCAGGTGTATTCGCCGGCGGTGATGCCCAGACCGGACCATGGATAGCAATTGCAGCTGTGGCTGCCGGGCGAGAGGCAGCTATTTCCATTGCAAGATATATCGATGGCAAGGACTTGAAAGAGGGGCGGGAACCATTTACAGCTTCTCAGGAAAACTTCAACCCGATCGGTGGAGATATTGAGACGGTTGCAAGGGTTAAAATGCCCAGAATCTCCATGGACGAAAGGAAACAGAGTTTCACTGAAGTTGAACTTGGTCTAAGCGAAGAGCAGGCTTTTGCTGAAGCCCAAAAATGCCTCAACTGCATGGTATGCTGCGAGTGTTTCGAGTGCATCAAGGTCTGTGGGCCCGAGGCTGTCACTGTAGAAACCCACGCACAAAAAAAAGAAACAGAATTGCTCGAGGTCGGTGCCATTATTCTGGCTCACGGTAGTCAAGCCTTTAATCCGGAGATCCATGATACTTACGGTTATAAAAAGCACCCCAATATCGTGACCAGCCTTGAATTTGAACGCATCCTTTCGGCTTCAGGTCCCTATGGCGGTCATCTGGTGCGGCCCTCAGACCATAAAGAGCCTG
>CP070768.1:413397-418049 GCA_020345745.1 Desulfobacterales bacterium | reverse complement strand
CCGGTGTAAGCTCTACTTGGTCTGTTAAATGCAAAAGTGGAGTATGCTGACCCCTGATGTTCTCTTATGGTTTCTCGAAGCCGATCCGAAACAATATCCGACAGTACCGATAAACGGCGTGTAGTTTTGATGTCCCATAGATCTTCAGTCGGAAATGCGATAAAGACCATACCTTTTGGAATGTTTGTGGCAACCGACAGCGTGGTTGACTGGCTTATTGGAAAATGAGGGAACGCAGAACTTTGTTGGATATCGGTTTTTGAAGCTGCTGAAAGGCTGCCAAGATATTTGGATGCTATTGCTATTATTGAATCGACATCGAAATCTCCTACCACCGAAACCTCAATAGTGTCTGTTGTTAAAGATGCGTTAACCCACGATCGAACATGGTCCAAGGTTAATTGCTTAAATATGCTGTACGGGGGAAGACCGAAACGATGGTCTCCTCCAGCAAGAAAACGCCGGCCATGAAGCACCATTGCGCCGTTGATTGAACGTGAAAGGGTGTTGTACTGCTGTTTGAATCGTTCCATAGAGAGTCTGTATGCATCTTCTCGGAATCCTTGATCCAGCAAATGGGCATAAAGCAGCTGAAACAGTAACGCCAGTTCTTTTGGAACGGTGTTCCCTTTGATCGAAAAGGAGTCTTCTCCTATATGATATTCAACGCGGGTATTTTTACCCGCTGTGGCTCGTTCGATTTCCTCTTTCGAGAGCATGCCGAGGCCGCTTTCATTAATGACTTTTTCACTTAATGCTGCCAGTCCTGGTTTGTCGGGAGGCTCAACTGACTTTCCGAACCCAAAGTTAAGATTAACAAGTATCTCGTTATCTTTAAAATCTGTCTTTTTGAGATTCAGACGGACCCCGTTTTCAAAATCGATATGAATAATTCCAATATCAGAGATATTTTTCCTTCTGACAATTCGACCTTCTTTTTCAGGTTCCGGAAGGTAGGGAAAGACAACTGGCTTGGGGCTTACCGGCTTTGATACCTTTATCTTTTTACTTTTGTTGTAAGCAGACAGTATTTGCTGCTCGGGTGCATTCTCCATTCCCATTAAATTGGTGTTTCCGGTCACCAAGACGAGTCTGTGGCTGGTGTCCCAAACGTTTTTAAATGCATTGTGTATATCTTCCAATGGTATCGATTCGATTAACGGAGAAAAAAGATCCTTTTCCTGTTGCGGGGACATAAACACTCTCCTGGCATTTATACTCCATATTATCTGGCGCGCTAAATGGCCGCTATCTCGGGTGGAGGCTTTTTCAACCGCGTCATCAAGCTCGGAAATCATATCCTTTTTCACCCTTTCAAGTTCCGGCTTTGTAAATCCGTGTTTTAGTGCTTTTCTGAGCGTTTGTTCAATGAGGAACAACGATCGCTCATAGTTCTCCGGGCTGCTAGCAGCAGTAATTTCAGCATATTTAATTTCTTGCAAATAGACCCCTGAGTGAATAGATGCGGATGTGAAAGGCGAATTTTTGCTGCGAACCTTTGCGTTTAGCCGATTTTGAACCATGCGATTGGCCATATCTTCCATTAGACGGTCGCGTTGGAAAGCGACTGAATCGGTTGTTTTCAATGTCTTCTGAAGAACCTCAATGCTTACTGAAGTGTTTCCTAGCTCTTTTTCAAAATGATAAAACGGTTTTATCCCTTTATGATGGATTTCTCCTATGCCTGGTTCGGTCCCGGGAGGGCCTCTTGGCGAAAAAGAGGAAAATTTATCTTCAATAAGATAAACAGCTGTGTCGATGTCAAAATCTCCTACCAGCACAAGGGTCATGTTTTTCGGCCTATACCATGTGTCATAAAAATGCTTAATTTCTTTTTGATTTGCTGTTTCCAGAACCTGGTCAAGACCGATTGGAAGTCTTTTCGACAATCTCGCCTCTGGAAATTTGAATTTCATAACGGCAACAAATGTACGATATCCTGCTGAATCTCGCGTTCGCTTTTCAGCTAAAACGATACGGCGCTCCCTGTCTATCTCGGATTGCAAAAGAAGCGCACCCTCAGCGTAATCTTGCATCACAAGAAGACCATCTTTTAGACTTTTTTTGCTTCCGTCTGGTAGTAGCAAATCGTAAACGGTTTTCTTATATCCGGTATGTGCATTTGCATCAGGACCAAATTGCATTCCAATATTTTGAAAATATTTAACCAGTTCTCCCGGCTTAAAATGTGTCGAACCGTTAAATAGCATGTGCTCAAGAAAATGCGCCAAGCCTTGCTGGTCGTCTGTCTCATACATAGAACCTGTATGGACAATCAGATGCATACTTACACGGTCTTTCGGCATTCGATTTTCCATTAATACATACCTAAAACCATTAGGTAAATATCCGAATGTAAGGGATGGATCAGGCA
Source organism: Desulfobacterales bacterium (assembly GCA_020345745.1). Taxonomy (GTDB): domain Bacteria; phylum Desulfobacterota; class Desulfobacteria; order Desulfobacterales; family UBA11574. The sequence goes on along the minus strand of CP070768.1, from coordinate 415,675 downwards.
ACAGATCGCTGTTTGCTTGCGGCCATTCAACTTGAGAATCGTCAATGTTATGGGAAGAGCTTATTTTTGAAACAGATATAGGAAGAGTTTTTATTAAATGACTTTTACTACTGCTTTCAGCATTTTGATACGCAAAAAAGCATAACCATAGCGTAAAAATAATCGTAGTGAAAAGGGGACGCCTCATATAAATTAGGTTTGATCGTTTTTGGAACATGATTCTCCCTTGCTTGTTCAGATTATATGGGATTTAAATAACGTTCTCTACTAAACCTTTGAAAAAGGTCCCAAATTATCCAACCTCTGCATCAGACTCAAATTTTGTCGGATCACTCCCTGCAAAAATAAAATTGTAACTGGAAAATAAAGCAGATTTGAAAATAAGCAATATCGAAAAGAAATTCTTTGAGCTAGGATTTGGAAATGAAAAAAATGAATAGAAAAACAAAAAGCCTTTACTCTTCCTGACTCAATGTATCAGGAAGAGTAAAGGTTTCTATTTATAACATGAAAATATGCTGCTTATTTTTTTACGTAAAGGCCACGTGATTTTGCTTCAATCTTGCCTTGTTTGGTGAGTTTGTAAAGTGCATTACTTAACTGTTTAGGATTAAGATCTGTTTTTTCTTTCAGCTTGGCCACAGAAACGCCTTTTTTCGTTCTCTTGATAGCATTAAATACTCTGTCTAGAACGGTTATCTGCTTCTTAGGCGCGACTTTTTTAGCAACAGGTCTTTTTGCTGCTTTTTTCTTTTTAGCAACAGGTTTTTTTGTCGGTGCTTTTTTCTTTTTAGCGACAGCTTTTTTAGGCGCTTGTAGCTTGTCAATCTGCATCACGGCCTTATCGACCTGTGCAGACAGTGCTGTCAGTGAATTGGCTATTGCTTTCAATTGACTCTTTAATTTCTTCATGTAATTGTCCTCCTTGATCAGTTCATGTTATTAAACGCTGCTGAACCTTTACTCCATTTACTACATCTAATTTCTTCTAATGTCAACAAACTTCCACGCTAATGAAGCGTAACCAAAATGAAGAAATACTAAATAATATAATCATTGCAAAATGTTTTCAATTTTTTCCGCGTATTTTATACGTCATCTATAATAGAGATATGACTTTCCTTTAAATCGCAACACCTGAATCTTGCATGAAAATTTATGAGAAAAAAAGTGCTCATTATCCGATATACTTTTTGAGTAAAATGTTTGATTTTATGATCTTATTTAAACCCGCTTCAATTTGGCAAATTAAAGATCCTTCTCAAATTTTATGCAGATTCAGGAAACACAGTTTTATCTTCTAGGAGGAGCTGTTGACATCCGTTCGAGCATATGGCAGATAGGTTTGTCTTAAAATTGGAATTCTCCGCTGTTTTCAGTCCGGGGTGGATTTCAATAAAAAAAACAATGACATCCGAGCGAAAAGCATTTAGATACTGCCCTGATCGCTTACAAAACAATGATCATATGACAGACAATTTTCGCATCCCATATAAGAAGGCACTGAATCCGTCTCAATTGGAAGCCGTGTATTTCACAGAAGGTCCGCTTCTTGTCATTGCGGGAGCAGGGAGTGGAAAGACAAGAACACTGACTTATAGAGTTGCACGTCTTGTAGAAAAGGGGGTATCGTCCAATTCAATTCTCCTATTGACTTTTACGCGAAAAGCATCTCAAGAAATGTTGAAAAGAGCAGCAAGTTTGCTTGACAGCCGGTGTGAACAGGTTGCAGGAGGGACGTTTCACTCTTTTGCTTATAATGTTTTACAGCGGTATGCTTCAAGAATTGGATTCGATAACGGTATTTCCATTATGGATCGTTCGGATTCTGAAGATCTCATAGGCCTTTTGAGAAAAGAAATGAGACTCACATCAAAGTACGGCTCCTTTCCAAGAAAGCAGACGCTTATGAACATAATCAGCCGCTCTGTCAACAAGGCTCTACCCATTGAAGATGTCGTTTTAAACGATTATCCTCATTTTATCCACTACCTGGACACTATTGTTGCGTTGTCAAAAGGTTACCAAAGACAAAAAGCTAGGTATCACTTTTTTGATTATGACGACCTTCTTGTATTTCTCAAGAGGTTGTTAAAGGAACATCCTGATGTTCGATCTAGAATGTCTTCATTTTACCGCTATATCATGGTCGATGAATACCAGGACACCAATCATATTCAAGCTGAAATCATCTATCTTCTTGCTTATATCAATAAAAATGTCATGGTTGTTGGTGATGATTCGCAAAGTATTTATTCTTTCAGAGGCGCTAGTTTTG
>CP070768.1:407040-413297 GCA_020345745.1 Desulfobacterales bacterium | reverse complement strand
TTTCAGAAAAAACCATAAAACCTTTTACTCGAAGAATTTTCGAACTGACTGGGCATGTAGATAACTCCCTAATAAAAATGGCATAATCACATTAAAATGACAAGCTAAATACCAGAATTCTACATAAAAACTGATCCAGGCATCCAATACCGGAATGCTCAATAAAAGCCTGTTTTGACGAAATCTGATCATCTGATAACAATTATCCCGTTATTTATTTAAACCAATGCCTTTATTGTTTCCATCAAGGAGAAAGTCTTTATATTTTTTGACCAACGTCAGCGCTTCTTTTTCCGTTGAAACTTTTTTGATCGACTCGCGGAACCGGCTGCTGTATCGCAATCCTTTTACAAACCATCCGAGTTGGCTGCGAATGATTCGACTGGCTCGATGTTCACCAAAAAAATGAACCGTTGAAGTAATATAGGTAGCCATCGTCTCAAAACGTTGTTCCACATCTGGAAAAGCAACCTCTCCCCCTTGCAGCAAGGTAATGACCTGGGAAAAAATCCAGGGGTTACCGATGGCTCCTCTTCCGATCATGACAGCATCGCAACCGGTGGCTGCTGTCATTTTAAGCGCATCTTCAGGTAGCACAACATCACCGTTGCCGATAACAGGAATAGAAACGGCCTTCTTGACGGCCTTGATCAACGACCAGTTAGCCTTTCCTGCAAATCCTTGAAGCGCCGTGCGAGGATGAACGGTAATGGCATCAATTCCGTTTGCTTGTGCTATTTTAGCTATTTTAAGTGCCTGGCTGCCGGAGGCTTCCCATCCGGATCGAATTTTGATCGTCAGAGGGATATTGACGCTTTTTCGGACGCATTGAAGGATCTTTTCAACCTTATGAGGCTCTTTCATAAGGGCTGCACCTGAACCGGTTTTGAGAACTTTTCTAACTGCACAACCGAGGTTAATATCCAGAATGTCGGCTCCTGAAGCCACAACCAAGACTGCAGCATCTGCCATGATAGCGGGATCTTGGCCGAATATCTGAACGGACAATGGTTTCTCTTCCGCCTGACTCCTGAGCAATTCATGCGTCCTTAGAGATTGGTAAACAAGCCCATTGGCGCTGATCATCTCTGAGCAGACCAGTGCGCAGCCCGCTTCTTTGGCCAGCAATCGAAATGGTAAGCTGGTAATACCTGCAAGCGGCGCCAAAACAGTGATGTTGTCTAATTTTAGGGAACCGATGTTCATATGAAATATCTATTCATGCGAGTTTCACGGTTTTTTTAAATCTGCAAAAGATATGACCTTTCCACTGCTTTGTTTTTCAGGCATCTCTTGTTTTTTATCAGAAGGATCCGGATCTTTTGGACAAACAACTTTTTCCAGCCGCACCCTTTTTCCCCCCATGGTGAACGCTTGACCGCTAATGTAAACATCCCGCAGTATCCATGTCGTCACCTGAAGGGGCACCTGTAGCATCAGCAGTTTGACATGATACCAGTCTTTCTTAGCATCCGGCAATATTTGTTCGATTCTAGCAAATGCGATGGGTTCATCTTCAAGGTAAATAAGCACGATATCGTTTTCTTTTGTCATGCTTGCTGTCCCAATGGTAATTTCTCAGAAAGATTCGATTGGTTTCATTTTTTAGGATTTTTGGTTCTTTCTTCCATCCTGACAATTTAAACTTAGCCTTGTGACCCAATATTTACGATCTGAGCGTTTTCACTCGATTGAAATTATATAACGCTTACAAGTTATATTTGGCAACGCATAATCCGTATAATGCCTTAAAAATAATTGAGGCAATTGATGGGTGGCATTGACAAATGTATATTTTATGAAAAATGAATAATTGTTCATTATCATTTTTGGGCAATCAAACCATAAAAAGTATATTAAGCAAATAATCATTGCAAATGAATATATTATTAACTATTTGAATATATAAATATTAAATTATATTCTGCGCATATTAGCACACATTCTTTTTTACTTGACAGGTTGAACCCAGCTCTGATAAATGAATGAATGATCATTCATCAATACGGACCTGCCCAGATGTCGTCGATGAAACAGGCCCTTAGTGGAGTTTGCTATCCGGCGTCTTAAACACCAGAAATCGACGCGTCAAGCATCTCATAGGGCTAGCAGGCATCTCTTTTGCAATTGGCTGTTGGAAGCTTCATTATTAGGAGGTTGTTATGAATAGAAAGATCAAGCAAGTAGCTGTTATCGGTTCCGGTATAATGGGTGGTGGAATTGCCGCACTGCTAGCCGGTGCCGGCATTCAAACCTTGTTATTGGACATCGTCCCTTTTGATTTAACCGATGAGGAAAAGACCGATCCAATTGCCAGGAACAAAATCGTAAAGGCTGGATTGGATGCTGTGATCATGTCCAGTCCGCCGCTTCTCATGCAACAAAAGGACATCAACCGAATTGCTTTGGGCAATTTGGAAGATGATTTTGAAAAAATCTCGAACTGCGACTGGATTGTCGAAGTTGTTGTGGAAAACCTTAAAATCAAACAGGACCTTTTCAAACGCATTGAAAGCGTCAGAAAACCCGGTGCAATTGTATCATCCAACACTTCCGGACTTCCTTTAAAAGCCATGTCCGAAGGTCTCAGCCAGGACTTCAAACAGCATTTTCTGGGCACGCATTTTTTTAACCCGGTACGGTATATGCACTTACTGGAAATTATTGCCGGTGCAGAAACGTTGGCAGATGTTCTCGATTTTATGGCTGATTTCGGTGAACGTATTCTCGGCAAAGGTATTGTTTGGGCCAAGGATACGCCCAATTTCATCGGCAACCGAATCGGTGTTCAAGGCATCGTTAAAGCCATGCAGCTGATGCTAGAAGACGGCTTGACAATTCCCGAAGTTGACGCCCTTTTTGGTACGGTCATGGGCAGACCTCGAACCGCTATGTTTAAAACATCAGACATTGTGGGCCTCGATACGTTGGGACACGTGGCCAAAAACACCCATGCCCTTGTGGTTGGCGATGAGCAAAGGGATAGCTTTGTTCTTCCTGAATTCGTGGACAAAATGATCGACCAGAACCTATTGGGAACCAAAACCAAGAGCGGATTTTATAAAACAGATCTAACGCCGGAATGGAAAAAAATCCGTAAAGTGATCGATCCGCAAACCCTTGAATATTCCGAATATAATGCAGCAGGATTTGAGTGCCTTGCCAAAGCTCAAAAGGCAAAAACACTGCCGGATAAAATGAAAGCTGTCGTCTATGGTGAAGACAAAGGTGCAAGATTTGCATGGAAAGTGGTGGCGAACAATTTAATCTATGCTGCTAACCGAATTCCGGAAATTGCAGACACCATCGTCGAGCTAGACAATGCCATGAAATGGGGGTTCAATTTTGAGATGGGGCCTTTTGAGACTTGGGATGCCATCGGTCTTGCAGCATCGGTGAAAAAGATGGAAAAAGAGGGTTTTACCGTACCTGAAAAAATAGACCAGATGCTTGCTGCGGGCAACACATCTTTTTATAAAACCGACAACGGCAAGCGCCTCGCGTATGACTTTTCAATCCAAGACTACAAGGAAGTTGTTGTCAGCGACAACATGGTTTCATTGAAATCCCTCACGGACGCAAATAAAGTCGTAAAAACATGCCCTTCTGCATCTTTAATAGACTTAGGTGATGGTGTCTTCTGCTTTGAATTTCATACCAAGTTGAATGCCTTAAACAGAGAAATTGTCGAATTTCAACAGGAGATCATAGAATATGTCGATAATAACGGTGTTGGTATCGTAGTCGGCAATCAAGCCGGCGGGATGCCGGGTGCTTTTTCAGCAGGTGGTGACCTTGCATATATGGCCGCACTGGCAAAAGACGGGAAATTTGCTGACATGGACGATTTTCTCCGCCTCGCGCAAGACGGACTCCAAAGAGCCAGGTATTCAACGATTCCGGTCGTGACAGCGCCCTACGGCATGGCTCTCGGCGGCGGCTGTGAATTATGTCTTGCCGCCGATAGAATCGTGGCTCACGCCGAACTTTATATGGGCTTGGTTGAAATCGGGGTTGGGTTGCTCCCGGCAGGCGGCGGATGCTTGAACTTATGGAAAAAATTTATCCATACCATTCCAGAATCCGTAACCGATGTCGATCTTGCCAAATTTTTTATTCCGGTTCTCATGTCTATTGCGATGGCCAAGGTATCTAGTTCAGCAGCCGATGCCAAGGCCAGTGGTTTTTTAGGACCTGAAGACAGAATTGTGTTTAATCGTGATTATCTTATTGGTGAGGCAAAAAAAGAAGTTTTGAAAATGGTTAATGACGGTTACGCACCACCGGTAAAACAAAAAGTAAAAGTATTAGGACAAGCCGCCCAAGGCATGATCGATGTAGAAATTTTGAATATGCTGAGCGGTAATTTCATTACTGAATATGACGCTTATTTGGTCAAAAGAATCGCTTATGTGATCAGCGGTGGCGACGTAAGAGACAACAGTGAAATTGAAGAAGACGTTATTCTCAAACTAGAAAGGGAAGCATTTGTTGATTTCTGGAAAGAAGAAAAGACGGTTGCCAGGGTTGAGCATATGCTTAATACCGGTAAACCTCTCAGAAATTAATACAAACCATCTCAAAAATACATCTAACGCCCAAGTACGGCGTTGCGAACCTCTTCAAAATGCTCACATACTCCCGTGTATGCTGCGCTTTTTCATCGGCTCGCGCCTTGTCCTTGAGCGCGATCTATTTTTTTGAGATGGCTTGTAGTAATATATCGTCAAAAATCATTCCATTTTGATTCAATAAGTTACATTTCCGATTTATAAATGATATGTTTTTTCGATGCGAAAAAAAGCGTATTTTCTCAAAAACTTTGGGCAAAAGGGCTTCAGGTTTTTTGTGGAAGGAGATATCTTTTTCATTTAACACAACGTCACCCGGTGACCCAATATTTATGATTTTTTTTTTAAACAGCGATTTAGTTTTGCAGAAAAAACGCTCAAATCATAAAATATTGGGTCACACGGCTCAGACGAGATTGATATCGACTGGAAGAAAAAGCCTGAAGCCCGCACATATGAAATCAACTCGAACGTTTTGAAAAGTTACAAAAAAGCCATTTATAAATCGGAAATCAGGGAGGAAACAAGCATGAGAGACGCATACATTGTACAATCCATCAGAACGCCTGGCTGCAAAAGAAATAAAGGCGCCTTTAAAGATACTCGACCCGAAGACTTATTGTCTTTTATTCTGAAATCAGCCATTGACAAAACGCCTAATCTTGCAATGAAAGATGTTGAAGACATCATGATCGGCTGTGCATTTCCGGAAGCAGAGCAAGGGCTTAACATTGGCCGAATTGCTTCTCAAATTGCTGGATTTCCTGTCGCTGTATCCGGGGCCACAGTAAACCGTTTCTGCGCCTCCGGCCTCGAGGCCATCGCTTTGGCATCGTTGCGGGTGATGTCTGGGTGGTCGGACATTGCCATCGGGGGCGGACTGGAATCGATGACCTATGTCCCCATGGGTGGAAACCTGCCAAGGCCTCATCCTGAATACACCAAAAAACATGCTGACCTTTACGTTTCAATGGGCATTACCGCGGAAAACGTGGCAAACCGTTACAGTATATCTAGATCAGAACAGGATGAGTTCGCCTACAATTCACACATGAAGGCCGACGAGGCCGTAAACAAACAGTTGTTTGCTGAAATCGTACCCACACCGGCCGCAAGGTTTACTCCGGGCCATAATGGCACCTATCAAAAAGAAACATTTATGGTAGATCATGATGACGGCATCCGATCCGACACCACCATAGAGGGTCTGGCAAATCTTAACCCTGTATTTGCTGCTGGCGGAACCGTTACCGCTGGAAACTCGTCTCAAACAACTGATGGCGCAGCCGCAACAATTATCGTCAGCAAAGAAAAAGTCGATGCTTTAGATCTTAAGCCGCTCGCCAAGCTGAAATTTTACACCACTGTCGGCTGCAAGGCGGACGAGATGGGGATCGGACCTAAATATGCGATCCCCAAAATATTAAAAATGGCTGATATGGATATTAACGATATCGGTCTTTTTGAAATCAACGAAGCATTTGCGTCGCAAGCGGTGTACTGTGTAAAAGAACTCGGAATTGACATGGACAAGGTCAATATTCACGGTGGTGCCATTGCGTTGGGACACCCACTGGGGTGTACCGGTGCCAAGTTGTGTGCTACGCTGCTTGCCAATATGAAGGAGCGGGGTGTAAAGTATGGTATCGAATCGATGTGTATCGGCGGCGGCATGGGCGCTGCAGC
>CP070768.1:402795-406940 GCA_020345745.1 Desulfobacterales bacterium | reverse complement strand
TGGGAAAAAAGCACCAGTTTTTAGACCAGCTGTAATCCATATGGTCTTTTTTTCAGTTCATATATCGAGGATCTTGCAATTGTTAAAATCACTAAATTGGGCTTTTGTAACTTCCTTGCACCATATTTTATTTCCTGACCGTTTGGGATTTTCTTTGAAATATTGCTCCCGTTCACTGAAATAGCGGTCAATTACTACTATGCATTCTTCGGTGGACATATAATTGCTGTTGTGAATTATTGCCTTATGAAAAAGATATCCTGCAGGTCTGAAAGAATACATGACAATATGCACCGAAATTTGTGCGGCATGCACCTGTTCTTGTACATTAATTCTTTTTTTTTGACTGCCCAGTCCCCTTCATCCACCGACAACATCATTGAACCCTTCCGGCAAGTTCACTTGAAACTCTAGTGGAATCAGGGTCTCACCGAAAATGCATTTCCTATATTTAAAATAGATGCTGAGAAAGTGGTTTTTGGCATGCGTGTTGCTAAAAATTAAAGAGAGCGCGCCAACCCGGGTAAAGATTTTGACATAGATACTAAAGCAATATAATCCGAAGTAATTGTTTTAACTTCATTTAAGGAGGTGTAACATGGCTCTTAAAAAAATCGGTACTTTGTGGCGTAAGGAAAGTAAGAAAGGTAAATACTTTACAGGGGTTTTGGACTTAGGCGCATTAGGGGAAGTTCAGGTTGCCGTTTTTCAAAATGATAAAGAAAATCCCGATGATAAGGCACCTGATGCTACCATTTGTCGTTTTGAAGATGAATAGTCCTGTAAATGGGAATATCGGGTTTTGATTTTGGGTGCCTATATGTTATCAGGAGTTTATTTCAATTTTGCCTTTATAAAAATATTGACCAGCCGCTTCACACTATGTAACCGTACCAAATGCTTATCATTTGGACTCATAACACTTAAATTATGTCGGATATGATATATTGCCAACCATTCTATACCACGTTTTTCCGGTAGACTGCAAAGAAATAGATTGGACACAAAATAGGGTTACGCCTGATTTGCTGTTACCTTTTTCAATCATTGGTATTCTAGGCAGGATTCGAACCCCGCATCAGGCAGGATTTCGGCCGTGTCTCAACCTGCGCTCTAATTCCGAATCATATTAGTGGCCAACAAAAACAGGGAGTGAACCTCGTAAAGTTTATCTCCCTGTTGTCTCTTATGGTACGCCCGGCAGGATTCGAACCTACGGCCTACGGATTCGAAGCTCTTATATTCGGAACCTTAAGGGCAACAAAGGATGGCGAAGGACTTAATTATTTCAAATAGTTAAGTCCTTCACTCATTTTTAGGAACCCCTCTGGAAAGCAAGGAAATAGGGGGGTATTTACTCCAATTTGTTGACTAAATGTTGAATTATAGCTTTCAAAAATAACGCCTTAAAAAGAATTTGAGCGAAGATGATTGAATCAATTTGAGTCAGGCATAAAATGTCACTGCGTAACAACATGTGAATCTAGAAGTAAGAGATAAGTATTTGAAAATTTTATGAATCAGCCATGTTGTTAAATAATAGCATTGTTACTGAATAACATTTTATAACATCAATGTCAGGCATAAAATGTCACTGCGTAACAACATGTGAATCTATAAATAAGAGTAAGTATTTGAAAATTTTATGAATCAGCCATTTTAACTTGAATGAGTGATGATGTCACTTTTATTGTTTTAGGGATATTCCTTAACTCTCCATGATTTGGTGAAAGCCAATACTTTAAAGGTGAATGCATCAAGCCTATTACATTTTCTGCTCGCTTATCAAAACTTTTTAGGTAATCAATTGAGCCTTCAAAGGGCTTTATCAAATGTGATATTTTTCGTACCTTATGCTTAAGACCGGATGGTATCTTCAAACCTTCCTCTTCAATTGCTTCATAAATCGATATAGCGAAATTCCCTTTCTCCCATATAATCCTTGCATGTAATTTATAGGCTCACCAGATTTTTGAGCCTTAAGCAACTTGATAACAAGGTACAGCGCTAACAGCTAGCGCCCGGTAAATATGTAAAAATATCGGTTACTTTCACAGGTTTTGGAATGGACAAAGCCACCCAAGAAAGGATATTCGACCCATTCTTAACCACTAAAGAAATGGAAGAGGTACAGGCTTAGGCCTTGCCTCACCTGTCATGATTAACCTCAGGGATGGTCATACAATTTAGCTATTTTTAATGCTGTCGATGACAATATAGTAATCTATGCTTCGTATTGATCGTCAAGGTTCCGCTGATTATATCAACCCTGCCTGCCTGGCCCATTGCGAAAGGCTATCGAAAGGGCCGGGAAAGCCATTTTCAGTGTCGAACTCGCCGGTGTCCGGATCAATAGCGACAAACGGCACCGCGGCGGCCTTGGCAGCCCATAAATCCCCTTTGCCGTCACCGATAAACAGACAGAGATCGGGGCTGAAATCAAATTCATCGATCAGACGCTTTAATGATTCGGTTTTGGGCCAATTGCCTCCCCCGCGAACAATGTCCAGAAACGGTTCCAGAGTTTGTTGCGCTAGAATGTGGCGCAGCTCATCCAGAGGCGTGTTGGACAATGCCGTTCTGGTGATGCCGAGCTTGCCCAGCGCTTTTAAAATGGTTTTGCAGTCTGCTGCTAAGGGGGCCGAGCACATGGACTCTCTGGTCAGCGCTATCAACTTTTGCCAACGCAGTTCGAACTCGTTTGCGTTAAAGGGCCTTTGGATGATCTGATCCTGAACCCGGCGTATTTTTTCGCCCCGGTCGATACCGGTCAGGGTCAGATAGAAAGCTTCGATCTTTTGCTGCATGTCAGGGTCGTCGGTAAAGGCCAGACCCATGGCCCGGGCATTGGCCCGATTGGAGTCGATCAGGACCCCGTTGACATCGAAAATGCAGATTTTGACTTTTGACAGATCCATGAAATTGTTTGACTGATCCCGAACGAAGAGCGGGGATTTATGTTTCCCCGCTCTCAGCGGGATTTTCCCTTCGTCCAACACGCCAAGCCGCCAAGGACGCTAAGAATTTCTTCGCTAAGCGAAAAATCAGTTCTTTAACGCTCTCTTACTTTTAGTCTTTTTCCTATATATGCCTTCCCGTGATAGGTTTTTAAATATTTCTCACTATAAGTTGCATCATTTCTATTTAGGCAGGCTTCATAATATACAAACTCGAACGGCCTAAAATTTCGTGTGATATCGTTTTTTTCATAAGGGTAAATCTATTTCGGTGCTTACCTGCTTGAGACATATCATTCAATAGCCATACCGGCCTTTATTTTTATTATTCAGTGAATAAGTTTAGTTGATTCTGGTGACCTATCCTAGTTTTACTTGATGTGCTGGATCGTGGCTTTGCTTCTACTGAAGTAATATATTGAGTTTTTGGCTTTTCTAAAATGCTTGGACGTATCTCCGCTGTATCGGTAATTCCAGGAGGTTTTTTTTCAAGATTAATGATCCCTCGATTAATTATTTGAACGAATGCCTCCCCGGTACGCTCCTTTTCCTGTTTTAAAACCTCTCGGGCTTCTGGTGTAATCATAAACTGAATCTGTTTGCACCCCTCTAACAGTTTCCTTTGACGCCAGCGTTCTCGCCGCTCCCTGTCACTTTTTCGCCTTTGCTCTATAGTTTTCATTATTGTGCCTGTATCGTTTATATCAAACGCTTGATATAAGCGTTTATATACAACACTACGATAACCCTATATCATTGTGTTTACAATAGGTCAAGGCCAAAATAGATAATTATAAAAGCTAAAATAAACATGATAATACTCGACAAGACGCTTTTTTTATAAATTGTTGGTGTATTCTTAGCTTTAAAGATGATATTTCGTATTGAGTTAAAAATAAATAAAACAAATAGTTATAAAATATAAAATCATGTAAAACTTTAAATATATTTCAGGGGAAAAGAAGAGAAAGCAGGGCATCATTTTCCCTCAAAGCGCTTTTTTTATTTCAGGACTAATATATATGAAAGTTCTAACAACAATATATCCCGACGATTCGATCTTACAACAACCATTGGCTAACCGTTATATTTGAATCGTGCACCCAATCTTACTAAAAAAGCCAACCGATCCCTTATTAAAAAAGTGCGATTTTCTGTAAAAATCAAAGATTGTCTTTTTCGATTATC
>CP070768.1:396430-402695 GCA_020345745.1 Desulfobacterales bacterium | reverse complement strand
TTGTGTCTATCCCTTGATTCCCATCACGGTATCTTATTTTAGCGGCCGCAGCGGTAAAGGCCAATTGATCGGTCATGGACTGTGTTACATCGGCAGTTTATCGATCACCAATTCAATCCTTGGTGTGGTTGCCGCCCTAACCGGAGGCCTTATGGGAGCCATGCTGCAGAACCCACTAGTGCTTGCTGCAGTGTCCACTATTTTGATTTTTTTTGCTACCAGTCTTTTTGGGTTCTGGGAATTGCGACTACCAAGCAGCCTCATGCAAGCTGCATCAACACCGCATGCAGGCTATTTAGGGACGATATTCATGGGGTTAACGCTGGGGGTGGTGGCTGCGCCTTGTATCGGCCCCTTTATTTTAGGGTTGCTTACGTGGGTGGCAAGTATGGGTAGCCCCTGGCTGGGATTCACCATCTTCTTTATCCTCAGCCTAGGCCTTGGCTTACCCCTTTTCTTTCTGGCCATCTTTTCAGGACACATCGATAAACTTCCTCGCTCGGGCGAATGGATGATCTGGGTAAAAAAATCCATGGGATGGGTTCTGGTGGCTATGGCGGCCTATTTCATTAGACCTATTTTTCCCAAAACAGTCGGCGTCTTTTTGTTTGCAGCCGTGGCTTTGGCAGCAGGGATCCACTTAGGATGGATCGATAGGACAAAGGCAAGCTTTCGAGCATTTGCATGGGTTAGGACTGGTGTTGTCATTATGAGCGTCGTTATTACGACGATTTTTATTGGCTTATGGATCATGCAAGGACCCGGTGTCACTTGGCAACCCTATTCCGATGATCTTTTAGCCACAGCGAAAAGATTAAAGAAACCGGTAATCATTGATTTTTACGCTGACTGGTGTAGCCCCTGCCGCAAACTGGATGAGGTTACCTTTCATGATGCAGAGATTGTCAAACAGGCCAAACAGGATTTTATCATGGTCAAAGTGGACCTCACGCGCAAGGGAAATCCAATTCATCAACAACTCCTAAGGAAATACGGGGTCATAGGGGTTCCGACGGTGGTTTTTCTAAACCACCAGGGAAATGAACAAAGCAACCTTCGCCTGGTGGATTTTCTGCCTGCAGATCAATTTTTGAGCCGAATGAAGGAAGCGAAAAAGCGCTTTTAAAGACGCATAAATGGATAACTCAAAAAAGCAAATCCTTAAGGCCTTTAATCATTCTCAAAATGGGGGAAGACATGTTAAACGTCAGATTTTTTCTCAATGAACCCAATGGAAAGCCGTGAAGGCATTTCAAACAGATGATGCCCAGGCTGGGCGAAAAGTACGACATCGACATCGAGACCATTTCCAAACCTATAGCAGAATATAACACTGATGAGTATTTTGAGCTTGATCTGCCGGTCGCTCCTGCGGTGATGGTAGGGGAAGAGATCGTGGTTGAAGGATCGGATGTCTCAGAAGAAAAGCTTGAAGGTACCATTTGTAAGCATCTGCACCTCCCGCCACCTAAGCCCAAGAAGCAGGGTATCTTTAGCCGGTTAACGTGTAATTAAGCTCGCCTTTCTGTTTCCGACCAATAACGTTGGTAATGCCTGGTTGTAAAATTTGAAACCCAAGGGCCTTTTTTACCAAAATATGTAAGAATCCCTCCTTGGCCACGACCAATGAATTGTACGGAAGCAATAATTGAAGGAGGTGATCGTATGAAAAGAATGCTAAAACATTATTTAATGGTGGTTTTGATCACGGCAATTTGCATGGTATTGTTTGCCAGTATCAGTTGGGCGGGTTCTCGTGTAACATATCATAACAACATGTCATATGATACGGGCTCGAGACATTTGGGTAGCGCTCTGCAAGTAAACAGCCGGTATTCTGGGTATTACCATAACCGTCGTTACGGCAGCCATGGCCATAATAAACACGGCTACTATAGAAACAACCATTATAGGAACAGCTATAGAAACAACCACCATAAAAACAGCTATAGAAACAACCATCACTATTATCGACAAAGGAACGGCCACAAGCACTATAACATCCGACCAAGACATGGACGCAGATACCATTATGGATACAAGCAAGGTTATTCAGGGCGTCATCGGGGGTACAAGTATGGTTATCATGACCGGCATTATGTTTATATGGATGATGATAAACAGGGTCCTCAAGGTTATAAAGGTGATAAGGGCATGGGTTATGAAAATCACCTCAAACATGCTTCTGAGCCTATGGCAACACGGATAACAAGAATTAATAGAAAAAAAGGGCACGTTTATATTGATCGAGGAAAAAATGCCGGATTTAAAATGGGGTCTAAAGCGTGCATCTATTTGTTGACAGGTGAAAGCATTGCCTGTGGTCGGGTTCGGAAGATTTCACCCTCCCATGCCATGATTGAAATTAACAACAGAAAGGCAAAACAGTTTAAAAATGGAATGGAAGCCATGCTCATCGTAGAGGAAAAAGATTAATCTAAAATAAAAAAAATGAATAAAATAAGCTCTCGCCATCTTGACTATACCACAATGTAGCATATATTTAAGATAATTCCCTTTTTTCTTTTAATAGCAAGTTCATGACTACAGGCTAAGGTAGACTTGAATAGGCTTATGAATAAACTGCTTATAATTGGAAGTAAGGATGGTTGAAAACAGATCGCCAGCAAAAGATTCTCGTGTGTCTATAAATCCAGAGAATTGGGTAGATCAATACGGTAATGCCCTATATGCGTATGCCCTGGTCCGGGTTCGAAAGCCTGATGTTGCCGAAGAAATGGTACAGGAAACCTTTTTAGCGGCCCTTCATGCGCGTAAGAATTTCAAGGGAAGATCATCCGAAAAAACGTGGCTGATCGGTATACTCAAGCACAAAATTATCGATTATTTTCGTAAGGACAGTCGGAGGCAATCCCTTAAGAAAAAGGATACTCAAAATGATTTTACAGACGAAATGTTCGACCGCAACGGAAATTGGCTAGACGGTCCAGCCAGATGGGATTTCGATCCCAGCAAATCGTTAGAGCAAAAAGAATTTTTTAAAGTGTTTCACGACTGTTTGTCGAAACTTCCGCCCCGATTGTCGCAAGTATTTGTGCTCCGTGAGTTAGACGGTCTTGAGGCGAAAGAAATTTGTGATATAATGAATATTTCTCCCAATAATCTATGGGTGATGTTATATCGTGCTCGCAGTCAGCTCAGGCGACATCTGGAGGTGTTGTGGTTCGACAAAACAGGACAGGAAAAAGAGAGGGATGGAAAGTTATCATTAGCACAATAATTAGTGACAATACGAAAAATGTTTTGTTTGTGTAAGATATGAAAATGTATTACGACTAACGGATTAATTGTTCTCTGTCGAATTCGCAATATCGGATAAGATGGTCTGAAATCAGCCGAGTTTGATCCAAAATCATAGGGGACGTTTTATGGGCCGTATGATGTTTAATTGCCAAGAAGCGACACGATTGGTGTCAGAATCTTTAGATAGAAAACTCCCTTTTCATCAGCGAGTAGGGATAAGGGTACATCTGTTAATGTGTAAATTCTGCTCGCGGTATGAGAAGCAATTAATGTTTTTAAGGAAAACCTTACGCACCCAAAAAATGGTTGAAGAAGATACGGCATCTTATGTATCTCTTCCGCCAGAAGCCCGGACACGAATGACCAATTTTCTGCATGATCATCTGGATAAACCTGGATAAATGGGCACTATAATTTTTTAAATACCTCTTCTCCTTGTTATTCCCGCCTTCAGACATTTCTAACAATCTGTTAAATTTTCCGATCAATTGGCTAGGCTAAATTGAATCAAAAAGGTGACTGGCGGCCGGGCTTATTATATTTGACATACCACAATGTGACATTGTTCTATAATAATCGTTCAAGGTGCTGTACGCTACAATTTACAGCAACATGCTCGATTGCTCAACTTTATCCTTTCCAAGTATGGTTTTAGTTGCCACAGCATTTTTTATACTTTTTCCCGCTGCCACACGAGCAGGGATCGTTGCGTCCAATTTTCTCTTCAGCTTTTTGAGGTTTCGGCCAATTCAATAATATGTCTAAATCGGTAATATCCTCCGGTTGCTTCCGGTCTACTTCAATGGTATATTTCCAGTCATTTTTTTTAAAAATCTTTTCAACTTCCTTCATTCTTTTCTTTGTTTTGACATTCACCGTAGCGGGATTCTTTTCAGTACCCAACTTCAACTTCTTTTTACCATCAAATATTTTTTCCATCTTTCCACCCATGAAATATTGCAGGATTCATCTATTTTGGTTAAACACCTACCCAAGTTCAATCTATGGCATCAAGCGTATTATGTCCACAAAAAAGCAAAAAAGACAAACCCTAAAATTTAGATTTTCCCTTAAGAAATGTTTTGCAAAATTCTGTTAATGGACGTATTGTCAAAGAACATATGAAAAGGGGTTCGAGCAGGGCTTGGAACTGTTTGGTGAAAAACAGAATGCACTGCAGTGATGGTGAAAATAGTAAGCATGTTCTTCATAAAAGAACCGGTATGACCGGCCTGCTCCCCGCAAGCCCCGCCTTTTAAGGCGGGGTCGAGGGGAGCTATATGAAATTAAAAAAATCCTTACCGGGAAGCCCCGCCTTTTAAGGCGGGGAGCTTCAATCCTTAAAGCATAATTGACCACGATTTTAACGATATGGCTTTTTAATTCAACGATAAAGAAAGGGGGTAGGATATGGCTCATCTAAAAATATTAATGCCCTTTAATTTTACGGAACACGATAATAATGCCCTGGATTTTGCAATTAGCACGTATGCTGATCATAAAGATGCTCACATTACCCTATATAATGCCCATACACCTGCACCCGATATTGATGTGCGAAGTGATCCGGTGATGGAAAGAATGCGGAGCCATCTGGATTATCTTTCAAAGCAAATTTATGAGCAGAAGGATGCACTCAAAAAGGCCAGAGAGAAGCTGCTGCAAAGCGGTTTTTCCAGTGATCGGGTCAGCTATATATTTGAGCCCTTGAAAAAGGATATTGCCGGCGATATTATCGATCAAGTCTTAAAAGGCAACTTTGATGTGGTTATTTTGAATCGTAAACCAGCTAAAATAACACGATTTTTTACAAGAAGTGTTTTTTACAAAATTATATCGACGGTAAAACGTGTAACCGTGTGTGTTGTTAACTGACGTTCTATGGAAAAGGAGGAATTCCATGGCTATACATGATATGATGAATTTGGATACGTTTAAGTTCATTCTCAGATCGATTGCCGAATCCGAAAACCTGGAGACCATGGGGAACCGGTCGACTCAGCTGTTGGTGGGATCTCTGGGAATAAAAGCAAGCGCTATATTTGCATTGAATCCTGAAACTGAAGAGATCGAAACGCTGGCCAGTTTCGGGCTGAGCATCGATTATTTGAATAAAGGACCCATCAAGATTACCAAAAGTAAAGGGTGGACATCGGAGAAAGAGCCGATAGTTATCAATGACATTACCAAAACCGACCTGCTGCAATACCCTGAGCAGACCAAGAATGAGGGTGTAATGGCGATGATTTCAATTCCCATCATTTTTTTTGGCAGGGTAATCGGTTTGCTAAGACTGTACCATCACGAGATATGGGAAGTCTCAAAAGATGACCTTGACGCGTTCTCTGTCCTGGCGGAAATCATCGGCATGACGATGATGTACTCACGTATCCTTAATGCATTACAAACGGTAAAAGATTCAGTGAACCAGGTTCATTCCATATGGCTTGAGCCGAAAAGCAGATAGCCCGCCTTATCTAGATAATCGACCTGATTGATATTACCGTTTGTTGCGAATACCAGACCGAATAATTCAACCGTCTGATGGGCGATGCATTTTCATGAAATATTCAGAATCGATAACCGGCTGCTGGAGATCATTTGCCGACAACGCCCTTTCAAAGCGAGAACAATCATAAATACTTTTGTTTTTCAGATATAGCTCAAGGTCACCCAGAGATTGGGCTATAACATTAAGAATATAATCATTCTCGTCCTGAGCTTTTTTAACTAGCCTTGATTTCCATTCGTCAATGGAAACGTAGTCAGCGATAACACCCATATCCAATAAACGATCGAAAACATGGTGGGCAGACACTGGGTTGTCCTGGACAACGTTGTATACCTGCCCAAAATGTGTTGCTTTAAAGAACTGTAAACCATAATGAAGATTCACAGATTACAGACTCTAGGTCGCTGTTTGCTCATCAGCAGCTTCTTTTTCTTCTTATTCTCACCAATTGTTCGCGGCGTCGATTCAGTTCAGGTAGAACCCACAACT
>CP070768.1:383560-396330 GCA_020345745.1 Desulfobacterales bacterium | reverse complement strand
TATCTATTCTAATCTAATTTTTCAGCCACTTCCTGACCATATGCCTGTGCCATCTGAATCCCTCCACCGAGATTACTCGATTTCAGTCTCAGGGGACCGCTGACCATATCCATGTTAAAAATATTCTTCATGGTATTGTAAATTCGATCAGGGGCTTCGCCACTCCACCCAAATGCGCCGAATGAACCGCCCACTTTTCCTTCCAGGTCTGCTTTCTCTGCAAGAAAAAGCATGGTTTTCATCACTTGCATCATGTCGCCGTGGTAGGTGGCTGAGCCAAGGATATAAGCATCAAAACCTTGAAGATCCGTCTCATTCTTAATCTCATTAGCCTTGACAACATTCGCTTCATGGCCAGAGAGCCGGATGCCTTCGGCAATAAGTTCTCCAATTGTTTTTGTTTGTCCGGTTCTAGAAGCATAAACGACTATTGCTTTGGACATATTATTCTCTCCTTATTTTATACGCTCATCAACACCGGTCGGTGCACAGTCAGGTATATAACAGGTGGTATCGAGAAATTCACATTTCTCCTTACAGGATGGACATTGGTTCGGTGGCGTATTCGCTTCCATTGTGTACCCGCAATTACTGCATTTCCAGGTGGTCATAATTTCACCTCCTTAAATAATGCTCCAAAATGACGGTCTTAAAAATATTACGCTTACCATATGGTTCCTACCTTGTTTACAATAAACAAAGGTATCAGAGCAGGTCCGTTATCTCTTGGGGTGCTCCCCGTTTTGCAAGCTCGCGGTCCATCATAAACAGACCGCCCTTTGCACTGCCTAAAAATTTGAGTTGCTCCAGCACACTGCCGACACTGTCTTCTTCTTCAACTTGTTCGGTAACAAACCATTGCAGAAAAATATTCGTGGCGTGATCATTCTCGCTTAAAGCTGTTTCCACCAGCGCATTAATTAAACCTGTCACTTTCTGTTCATGTTTCAATGTTTCCTCAAAAACAGCCTGCGGAGAATCCCATTCAACCGGAGGAGAATCAATCCGGCTCAATACTACCCGTCCGCCGCGCTGGTTGATAAAATCATAGAATTTCATGGCATGCATCAGTTCTTCCTGAGCCTGGGCATACATCCAATTGGCAAAACCGTCAAGGTTAGTGGATTTGAAATAAGCATTCATTGAAAGGTACAGGTAAGATGAATACATTTCTGCATTTAACTGTTCATTAAGGGCCTTTTCAACTTTTTTGGAAAGCATCTGATTTATCCTTTTTATCGATTATAACATAGGGATGGGAATCACCCTTCCTCTTTATCTATAGTTCCTTTATGTCCGGTGGCGCAAAGAGGACAAAGAACGTCAATCTCATTCTCATCTCCAATAAATTTTTCTTTTAGCGTTTCAGGATCGATATGACTGACCGTCCCACAAGCACAGTGGGGACACTCGGCCCTCACTTTATATTTTTTCTCTGACATCGTGTTCCTCCTTTCTTCCGCGCTTTATCGTCTTATCCTTTCCACAGGCCATGGAGGTTGCAGTATTCACGTGCCGTGACTTGTTCCGCTTCTACATTGAAGGATGCCTCAGGGGTCTCACCTGGATTGAGAAACTGCCTATAGGTCTTGCCGTCCGCAATGATTTCAACCCACTCGATAAAATGTTTCTCTTCCATGGGATGAGCCACTTCACCCACTTTAACTTTAACACCGGCAGCAACTTTCTCAACAACCGGAACATGTTTTTCTTTTGCCGCATCGACGGTATTCTCCACAAGCTGAACCATAGATTGGCCGCAGCAAACAAGCTCTCCCTGACCACCGTGAAGTACTTCGACGATATTCCCACACACATTGCATTTATAGACTTCAAGTTTTTCTGCCATTTTTTCCTCCTTTATTCTGTTTTATTATTATAGATATTAATCTTTGCCGATTGCCAATTGTCTTATCTTTCGTCCTTTCTCTCAATGTCCTGTTTACCAGTTTTCCCCTATATTCGTTAAATTTTTTTCTATTTTATCGACGAGCATCCCTGTTTTCTATCCATGGTGTTAGGTCCATCAGCCTTTTTTAATATGATTCTCCTTTTCTTGCTCAGCTATTTTTTTTAGTTTGTAGGCCGAATCACGAAGCATACCATAAAGAATACCACAACCTGTATCTTCTCTCTCGATATCACCGATATTCGCCAGCTCAATCATTTCGGAAATCAATTCAAGCGTTCTTAATATATTTCTATCACAGGGCTTATTCGTCACGCTATCTCCATTCTGCATAGATATTTCTCATAAAGCTAACGTAAATGTTTTGGTTACTTATATATCAACCGCGGTGTTTCCATGATTACTTTGGTGTCTGGAGGGACAGATTCAGTTACCCACACATTTCCCCCAATCACCGAACGGGAGCCAATGACGGTTTCACCGCCTAAAATAGTGGCACCTGAATAAATGATAACATCATCTTCTATGGTGGGATGACGTTTTTTTCCTCGCAGCTTTTCCCCGGCATCTTTAGGAAGTGAAAGAGCACCCAGTGTTACCCCTTGATAAATTCGAACGTTTTTCCCGATTTCAGTCGTTTCACCGATAACGACACCTGTTCCATGATCGATAAAAAATCTCTCACCGATTTTCGCCCCTGGATGAATGTCTATGCCGGTGAGGCTGTGAGCATGCTCTGACATGATACGGGGAAGCAGGGGAACCTGAAGCTCAAAAAGCTTATTGGCCACCCGATGTACGGATATGGCAAAAATGCCCGGATAGCTGAAAATAACCTCATCATAGCTTTTTGCTGCTGGATCACCATCGAAGGCGGCAAGGACATCTGTGGCTAACTTTTTTCGAATGGACGGAATCGATTCAAGCAGAGACAGCGCGACCTTCTGTCCCTGTTCCTCACACTCAGTGCATGGCAGATCGTACCTGAAGCATTCATGCCGGATGCTGTGGGCAATTTGCTCAGAAAGCAAGTCAAATAATACCGAAACCGATTGCCCTATTTTATATTTTAAATTCACCGGGTCGATCTTCTCTCTGGCAAAATATCCCGGAAAAAGCACTTCTCTCAACAGGTTTATAATATCGACCACATAGCCTTCATAGGGTATGGGTTCGTAATCGATATGGGTAAAGCATTGGCTATTATCACTTGTTTTTATAATTTTCTCAAGAACATGGGATAGTTTTTCCCTGTATTGTGAGAAGGATTCCACTTCGCTTTTGCACGTTTCTTGTATTTCTTTTAAGTTTGCGTCCATGTCCTGAATCCTCCGTAACGCTGTGCTTTAAAATTTTTTTCCAAAGATCATTGCCAAAACGGCGACAACTTGCGGAGATGGCCGATGATCGGTGGAAGTCTTTCTATGATAAAATCGATGTCTTCTTCTGTATTATAAATACTCAGACTAAAACGAATTGAGCCGTGTGCCGCAGTAAACGGGACCCCCATGGCACGTAAGACGTGAGAGGGTTCAAGTGACCCCGATGTACATGCTGAACCGGAGGAAGCACAAATACCCAGTTCATCCATCATCAGCAGAATCGATTCACCTTCAACATATTCAAAGCTCAAACTTGTCGTATTCGGCAGTCGATTGTCACGGTCGCCGTTTATCAATACGTTTGGAACACGTCTTATCAACTCATTTTCGAGTTTATCCCGTAATTTCTGAACCCTGTTTATGGACTCACCCATGTGGTTTGCTGCCAGCTCGCTGGCCTTTCCAAATCCGATAATGGAAACGACATTCTCTGTTCCACCTCGCCGACCCTTTTCCTGATGACCGCCGATTAGAAAGGGAGAAAAGGGTGTGCCTTTACGAATATAAAGAGCACCAACCCCTTTGGGCGCATGAATCTTATGTCCTGAAATGGAAAGCATGTCTATATTTGATTGGCTGACATCTACCGGGATCTTGCCAACGGTTTGGACGGCATCGGTGTGAAAGGCAATCCCTTTTTGCCTAACCACATTCGATATTTCCTCGATGGGGAAGATGACACCGGTCTCATTGTTTGCCCACATAAGACTGACAATTGCCGTGTCATCGGTAAGGCTGTCATAGAGATAATCGATGTCGAGCACCCCTTTGCGGTCAACGGGAACAAATGTAACCCTATAGCCTTTTTTATCAAGACGCTCGCAAAGGCTCTTTATGGCAGGGTGCTCTACTCTTGAGGTCACAATATGTCTTTTATCGGGGAAAGAAGAGAGGGCCGCGTGAATGGCCGTACTGTCGCTTTAGGTTCCGCAACCCGTAAACACAATCTCCTCAGCAGATGCGTTGATAAGCGAAGCAACCTGTGTACGCGCCTCTTCAATTTTATGCGCCACCTTGCCGCCAAAAATATGCATGCTCGATGGGTTTCCGTAAAGCTCACCAAAATATGGCAACATGGATTCTACCACTTGTGGGTCGACTTTTGTTGTTGCGTTGTTATCCACATATATCGTCTTCATTGCTCTACCTCTTCTACCACCAGTTCAGGTGAAACAAGCTCCTTTATCTTGGTTTCTACATAATGTTTTAAGGTCACCTGTGACGCAGTGCACGTAGAGCAGGTGCCGAGCAGCTCGACATACACGGTATTATCAGCAAAGTCGACAAGTTCAATATCTCCGCCATCCTGTTTCAACGCCGGTTTTATCTCCCTTTCCAAGGTTTCTTCAATGAGTCTGATCTTCTGGATATTGGTTAATTTTTTCGGTTTTCGTTCTTCCTTGGGCTGTATGCCGCTAATGGAGGCAATAATCTCTTCTATGCTTTCGTGGCAGTTGCCGCATCCTCCCCCTGCTTTTACATAACCTGTGACATCTTCGATGGTTTTCAGGTTGTTTTCTTTGACCGCCCTTGCAATTTCGATATCAGTCACACCAAAACACTCACATACGATTTCACCTTCAACCATCTTATCAGGCTCGCCTCTGTAATGAGCTATCGCCTTTTCCAAGGCATCACGACCCATAACAGAACAATGCATTTTTTCTTTGGGAAGACCCCCAAGGTATTGAGCAATATCATCGTTGGTAATCCCGGCTGCCTCATCTATGGAAAGGCCCTTAATCATTTCGGTCAGGGCAGAAGAGGATGCTATGGCGCTTGCACAGCCGAACGTCTGGAATTTTGCATCGCTGATTTTTTTGTCTTTATCGAGTTTAAACGTGAGTTTCAAAGCATCCCCACACGCCAGTGATCCAACCTCGCCAATACCATCGGCATTCTCTACAACGCCCACATTTCGCGGATTTAAAAAATGCTCCTTGACTTCATTCGTATATTCCCACATATGATGCTCCTCGAGTATAAAACTGATCAAATCTTTCCATTACATCAAAGATTCGATTATTGGTTGCTTAGTTTCTCCAACACTTTTATGAGATCTTGCAAATTAGGTCTTTTATTAATGTCAGACACATGGGCGTATCTTATTGTGCCTTCTTTGTCTATCACGAATAATGCCCTTTCAGACACGCCGTCAGTGCGAAGTACACCAAATTGATCCGACACGCCGCCATGGGGCCAGAAATCAGAGAGCACGTTAAACCACAAATCCCCCATCTGATTTGTCCATGCATGGAGTGTGGGGATATTGTCGACCGTAATCCCAATCAACGTTGCATCGTTTTGCTCAAAAATGTCCTGAACAATATTATAACCCGGCCATTGATCTGAACAAACGGGTGTCCAAGCCGCTGGAACGAACGAAATGACCACATGCTTTTTCCCTTTAAACTGTTTAAGAGAGATCGCTTTTCCAGACAAAGCAGGGAGGGTAAAGTCAGGCGACTTCTCACCGATTTTTACCTTAAGCATACTGTCTTTCGGTTTTAATTGTCCGGGATTGTAAATATTGTTCTTGAAGGCTTCAGACAATCCGAACGCACCACTGCTTGTTGCCAACATGACTATTATTAGTGGAATTATTTTAAATTGTAACTTCATAAAGGAATACCTCCTTTTACAATCCTGATAATTGCACGATTAAGCTCAGAAATTTATCGACGTCGTCCATGCCTCCAAGCTTGGAATAAAAAATATTGTGCGTACCGTCTTGCTTTATTTTCACACCTATAAAATAAGGCGTCCTGACCTCTCCGACCAATTTATGAATGGAAAAATCAGCATCAGAAAAAAGGGGAAAGACGATGTTATATTTTTTTTTGAAAACATTGACTTCATATGAGGAATTGCCCACACCAATGCCGATGAGCCTTATTTTCTTCTTTAAATCACTGTTGTTTTCTATTTTGCTGTAGAATTGGTTTACTCTCGGGGCCTCATCTTGGCAGTAAGGACAATACATGCTAAAGAACTCGATTAATACAACCTCTGCCTTTATCTGGGGTATGGTAAATTGGCCGTTATCCGGCAATCCAAGATATTTTTGGTGCTCGGTCTCCTGAGGAACCGAAAGGGTTATTTCCGGCAGCAACTCACCTGTTTTAGGTGGGCCAACACCGGCAAATAACAGATTCGTTAGCAAAAACAGACTGCCCGAAAGAACCACCACGATCATTTTTTTCATAACCATTCACCTCCATGTTCTAGTTTGAGTTTCAATTTTCATGCCAGCGCATGAAACTGCTGTGAGAATCCTATGAATATAACAAATAAGCTTTTGATATGGTTATCAATTATGATTTTTTCATAATTAACTGCATGGGCGTGTCCATGAAAGAAAAAAAAACATATTTTAAATATTCCATTCGTTTGCCTAGTGGAAAAAGGGTGTGACGTCTGAAATTTCAGTATCCATTTGTGCTTTAAATGGTTCAATGTCAGTCGAACATTCTAACCCCAAGTTGTAAAAACCTAAACAGGTTGTACCTATCTTTATGAATTTACACGATATATTGTGATAGCTCTGTTTTCTTTTAACTGAACAAACCGTAAACCGGTTGCTTCAAAGATGATTTGGTTGTGCTTACTTGCTCGAATCAAGTCTTTCGGAAAAGTAGAAAACAGTCTCATGTTTATTATTGATACATAACTGTTTCACGAGACGACCACTCACTCACATTTGACCGATACTTGCGGCCTTAAAAACAAGGTTTTTCTGTTGTCGCGAATCGCATCGAAAGCATGGGAATTTCCTTTTGATAACCATATTCTCCACGCCATTTTTCTGTGCCCGGGACAAATGTTAATCTCTCATAACCGTCACCTGCTTTCAACAAGTTATAAGATCTCCGAAACATCAAGTTAATAGACCATACCAAACTGGCATATTTATTGTACGCTAATTGAACGAAACTCGAGAATGCCCCTGATGCCCCGATAGCTGGATCTTCGTTTCACAACCAATGGCATTGAATTAGTAAAATGCTGATTGGTATAAACGTATTGTCATGGTTCTCGGTTTTGTTTCCGCTCAATAAGGGTTGTATTGTGCTTCGTCTAGTTGTAAAAAGGATAAAAACAAGAGGAAAATATGGTAAAATATCGCGGTATCAATCATTTGGCAATGGCAACCAGAAACATGGACAAAACCATCCGATTCTGGAGAGATCTTCTTGGCATGCGTCTTGTGGCTGGACTTGGCAATGGCAAGTACCGGCATTATTTTTTTGAGATATCCGAACATGACATGATCGCATTCTTCGAATGGCCTGAAGTGGAAAAAATTCCTGAAAAGGACCACGGTGTCCCGGTACAAGGCCCATTTGTTTTCGACCACGTGGCACTGGAGGTGGCAAGCGATGAGGATCTCTGGAAGATCAAAGATAAGTTGGAACAAGCTGATATATGGGTATCAGAGGTCATCAGCCATGGATTTATTCACTCCATTTATGCATTCGATCCAAACAACATCCCCATAGAATTCAGCGCACCGGTACCGAACATCAATATCAGAAAGTACCCGAAAATGAAGGACAAACATCCCTCACCCGTAACTTTAGAAGGTGCTGAACCTCAGCCCGGCAATTGGCCGGATGTAACTCAACCAACACCGAGCAAAGATCGCAGGGTCTATCCCGGCGAGGGTGAGATTTTGCTTGAAAATGATACCAAATCATAGGTATTTGGACAAACGGCAAGGGTTAGATTGATACCGGCGGGAAGAAATAGCGGAAAGCTTGTCATGGCAGCACCATCCGAGAGTAGTGAAAAGACCCGGTGGAGGACGCATGAACCCTGATAGTCTCCTCGTTAGATGCAACCATTGTGGAACAAAAAACCGGATTCCCAAAAACCGATTACAAGATCGCCCGATATGCGGCAAATGCCGCTCACCATTACCTCCTCCGGTCATGCATGACCGTCCTGTCATTATCACCGACCAGACCTTCCATAACGAAATTATTTTGTCTCTCAGCCCGACCCTCGTCAATTGCTGGGCACAGTGGTGTACGACCTGCAGCATGCTAACCCCGATACTTTTAGACCTCGCCAGAAAATACGCCGGCAGGGCAAAAATAGCAAAATTGAATGTGGACCAAAATCCAATAATAGCATCTAAATTTCACGTTCAAAGCGTTCCAACATTGCTTTTTTTTAAGAACGGCCGGATGATCAATCGGTTGGCTGGAGGTTTCCCGAAAGAAGAAATAGAAAGACAGCTACTTGCTATCATGTAAACCTTTGCCTTCTTATCCAAGAAGGTTGTCCTGGGCCATCATGATAACAAATCCGACCATGACACCAAAAGTTGCCAATCGAGATTTCTCTTTGGAATGGGTCTCAGGAATGATTTCATCACTAATCACAAAGAGCATTGCCCCAGCGGCAAAAGCCAACCCAAAAGGCAATATGGGATGAAAGAGAGTGACGGCCGCAACGCCCAAAAAACCGCCTAAAGGCTCGACCAAACCCGTTATAGTAGCTATACCGATAGCATACCACCGGCTGTAGCCCAAGCCGATTAAAGGCATCGCAACAGCCAACCCTTCGGGCATATTCTGTAATCCAATGCCAATGGCAAGACTGGTTCCTGCACCGACATCTCCGGTTCCAAAACCGACACCAACCGCAAGACCTTCGGGAAAGTTATGGATGGTGATGGCGATGACAAACAGCCAGATTTTTTTTAGCGAACTGGAAGGTCCTTCATGCCCCATTTTAAAGTGTTCATGCGGCAACCATTTATCGATGCGATCCAAAAAAACAGCACCAAACAGCATTCCGAATACGACGATATACACGCCATATCCGGGTAAAATTTGATCACCGTATTCAATTCCCGGTACAATGAGTGAAAAAGATGTTGCTGCCAGCATAACCCCTGCAGCGCCACCCAGCATGGTGTTTAGAACTTTATCGGAAACATTTTTGAAAACCAGAGCCGGCAATGCTCCTGCACCGGTAGCCAAGCCGGCGAGTGTACTGGCAATAATTCCTAAATAAATAGTCGACATCGCTGTAACCTCCAATCATTGTTAAATTTGTGTTCGGACGGGTATCCATTTTGGAGTAACGATATTGGCGGAATCACTTCGCCATTTAGTGGCTTTAAAATTTTCGACCTACGACGCACCGGCGCTTATCCCAATTGATCTATAACACCAGGGCACCATGCCCGCGCAAGATATTAAATCCGATGATGACAAGAACCACGCCGCCAAACACCTCGGCATAAAGCCCCAGCTTTGCTGCTGAACCGATTCTCCTGCCAAGCTGCAGACCAACAATGGTAAAACTGCCGGCAACGATCCCAATGACACATGCCGGTGTCCATATGTCCACATTCAGCATAGATATGCTAAAACCCACTGCCAGTGCGTCAATGCTGGTTGCAACAGAAAGAGCCACCAGCGTCATCCCTTTTGTCGGATCTTTTATTTCCGCTGTATCCCCGTCATTTTTAAATGCCTCTCTGATCATTTTTATACCAACAAATGACAGGAGACCAAATGCAACCCAATGACCATAGGTCTCAATATAAACCTGAACCGCTGCGCCGGTACTCCACCCAATAACCGGCATCAATGCCTGAAAAAGCCCAAAATGCCAGGACAGGCGAAACGTTTGACGAAGGCTGACATTTTTCAAAGTAACACCTGTGGCGATTGCAACAGCAAAAGCATCCATAGCCAAAGCCACAGCAATGGCTGATATGTTAACAATATCCACAAATGTTACCTTAGGTTTTAACCAATTGAAACCATTGACTATTCTGTTTTAGGCCAAACAACCTTTGATTTTTCCTCGACAAAGTAACAAAACCGAGTCCATTCAAACTCCCGGAACGAGATTGGGCAGCGAAGCTTGACTTTTCGGTCGCTTACGCCGATAACCTCCCAGTCGCCGTTGCGCGACCCGCCTTCAATGTTTAGCTTTTGGCCGATCTTAAACGGATACGGTTTGAACATAATAACGTCGTGTGTTTCCATTTTGCTCTTTGCCCCTCTAAAGTATTTTGCTTTTTGAATCGGTTCCGCCAGTTCCATACCATGAAACAAAGCAAAATCTGTACCAAAGGCGATGATCATAACGATCGGTTCAATAACCTTGGCACAAAGCTTGCTTCTTTAAGCTCTGGTGTTTCGTATTTAAGGTATATAGATTATGGGTTGTTGACAAGGATAGTTTCCAGCATGCCGTTAAATTTCGAACCGATTCGTTTAAATAAGCAGATCGAGTATTTAAAATATTTTGCTCAATGTTCCCAAAAAGCATCGGATTACAGCTTTGTCAACCTCTGGGGATGGGCTGAAGAATATGGGCTCTACTGGGCCTGGCAAGATGGCCTTGTCTGGATAAAACAGACCATTCCGGAAACCGTTTACTGGGCTCCTGTAGGACAATGGCAAGAGACGTTTTGGGATAGATGGCTGCATGACTATTTCACCAGCCCGGCAGTATTTACCCGCATCCCTGAAGACCTGGCCCTTATCTGGAAAGAGCAGCTGGGGAAGCGTATCATCATTGAGGAGGTTAGGGACCATTGGGATTATCTCTACCATGTATATGAACTCGTCTCGCTTAGGGGTAATCGGTTTCATAAAAAAAAGAACCTGTTGAATCAATTTCTAAAAAAATATCGGTTTGAATTTATTCCCTTAAGAATTGACATGATCAATAAAGCCATGGCCATGCAAGCAGACTGGTGTACGTGGCGTGACTGCGAATCATCTGAATCGCTTTCGGCTGAAAACAGGGCTATCGCAAGGATTCTCAACAGCTGGGAAAATCTGCAAACCGTCTCCGGCGGTGCGATCATGGTAGAGCAAGACTTGGCTGCATATACGATTGCAGAAAGTCTGTCTGAAGATACCATCGTCATCCATTTTGAAAAAGGCAATCAGCAGTATAAGGGTGTGTACCAGGCGATCAATCAGATATTCCTTGAACAATCAGCACACCAGCATCGAATCGTCAATCGGGAACAAGACCTTGGTAATGAAGGCCTTCGCAACGCCAAAATATCTTACAATCCTTTCGATTTTGTAAAGAAATATCAAATTGTTATGAAATAATACAATAAGCTATCAAAAGCTGCGAGCAAAAGTGCTTTATGTTTTTTATTGATATCGACTGAAAGCAAAAGCCATAAAGCCCATACATGTGAAATAAACCCGACCAGTTGCCTGCTGCAGCCAAACGAATAGGTGGAATCGATAAACCCCCGATGGCACTCACTCGACTGATCTTGCGTGGTGGTTTAGGCCTTTACCTCGAATTCCCATCATGTTAATAGTCTGGGATGAAGATTAAGAAGACTTTGCAGCAACGGCAAAGCTGTTGTTTGATGAAACGGTTACAGAGCATCTGGATATCGAGTCCATCATGTTTTAAAGCAAAAGGCTGAGCCAGATTATTTGTGGTGCCGTATAATATGTTAATTCTTGGATGCCATGAGGAAATGATAAAATGAAAATTGCTGTTGACCCGAAAAAATGCGTTGCTTCCGGAGAGTGTGTTGCGGCGTGTCCCGAGAATGCCATCTCTATTGAAGATGGTATGGCCAAAATAGATGAAAACCTATGTGATTTGGACGGTATATGCATTCCCGTCTGTCCGAATCAAGCCATCAGTTACAGGGAGGAACAAGACAATGACGATTGAAGAGGCTATCAAAACAGCCCTTGAATATGAGACAAAGGTTCGTGATATTTACAAAGAGGCGGCTGATAAAGTTTCGGATCCTGCGGGGCAGCGAATTTTAACCATGCTCAGAGACGATGAGGAGAATCATATCCACTACCTGAAAAGCCGTTTAAAATCGTGGAAAAAGACAGGAACGTTGTCTGTAGAAAAGCTAAGTACCATCATCCCTCCGGCTGCCGTCATTCAAAAAGAAACAGAAAAGGTGGCCAGCCACATGCCCCAAGTACTTAAAACCGGTGAAAAAGAAATTCTCAGCCGAGCACTAAAAGCGGAAATCGAAACGAGCAATTTTTACCAGCAAATGGTTGATGAAATGAGCGGCGAAGGCCAACAGATGTTTGCTCGTTTTCTTGAAATTGAAGAAGGACACATTGCTGCTGTTCAGTTTGAGTTGGATTATGTTATGAAAAGCGGCTACTGGTTCGATTTCAAAGAGTTTGATATGGAAGATTTTTAGCCGACGCTTCGAGAGTTATACCGGTTGACAGGTAAACAAAACAACTAGAACCTATCTGAAAAATAAGATTAGGGTTCAGGGCAAGGCGCGAAGTGGTGAGAAAGCGGAGCATACACGTAGTATGTGAGCATTTTGAACCGCTTCGCAACACCGCCATGGGCACTTAGATTATTTTTGAGATAGGTTCGAACGATTATTAGGATTCCGTACTGGAATCTCTTCAAGAAACGACAACGACAATGAAACTCAAAGGTCTTGCCTGTTGCTGGCTCATGCTCTGGCGCATTGTACTTGC
>CP070768.1:380554-383460 GCA_020345745.1 Desulfobacterales bacterium | reverse complement strand
GATATTTTTTGGTTAAGATGGTCTTGTCTTCACTTTTACTACAATTATGCCTATCACCGGCCGCTCTTTTGATGAAATTTGTTTTTTATGATTGGTTTTTTAGGGAAACATTTCTCAAAGGTCTTGTAGATCTTAAAAGGTGATAAATCGGTGATTTCACATTTATCCAAAATTGATTGGATGAGAAGATTGATCAAAATGACAGCCTTAACATTTCGAAGGTTGTTAATTACTCCTCCTATTAGCAATATAATTAGT
Organism: Desulfobacterales bacterium; assembly: GCA_020345745.1. Taxonomy (GTDB): domain Bacteria; phylum Desulfobacterota; class Desulfobacteria; order Desulfobacterales; family UBA11574. The sequence continues at coordinate 383,202 of CP070768.1, read as the reverse complement.
AAGGCTCTTATTAGAAGAATAAAAAATGTGGTTATTAAAATGGGTTTTAACGTAGAACAATTGACTAGCATATATCCAATCAACATTCCGCCCATTGATATTTATTCGGATTTGGATTTTCTTCTGATGGAACTTCCCCCTCGATATATGCCTTTCATGCCCAACGGTTTAGGATATGTTCACAACATCCTTAAAAAGCATGCCTTTCGTTTTCAAACACTCGATTTAAATATCATCTTTTATCACCGATATCATTCACAAAGACTTCAAAGCACAGGGTCTATCATTACTAAAGACGGCTATGAAATGAAAGAAGACCCTTGGGACACAATATTTATCACGGAGTGGAATCGCCCTGAAGTTGTCGAGTTTTTTTGGCCTCAGCTCGATGAAGTGATTCAAGAAATTATTAAGAAGAAACCCCGTACAATAGGTATTTCAATTCATGCTAACAACCGGGCTATAGTTAAAAAGTTTGTTAGCGTTCTACGAAATCGAATGCCTGATGTTAAAATTATCGTTGGCGGCTATGATTGTGTATACAGTGATATAGGACCACACCTTTTTTCAGATTATGATCACATGGTAATTGGAGAAGCAGAATTGACTATCGAGCCATTGTTGAAAGCTTTGGCACGTGGAGAACAACCGAAAAATATGCCAGGAGTCATTTCCCGATATGATTCACCCAACAGGGTATGGGTTGAGACACCGTTAATAGATGACCTCGATTCCATAGATTTTCCACAATATCAGTGGATCGATCTTTCTCTTTATCAGAGCTTTACGGGAAATCATCTTGTACCGATCGCTGCCAGTCGTGGATGCCGTTGGGGGAAATGTCGTTTTTGCGCCGAATGCTTTCCATTTAGAATACGATCTCCATACCTGGTGGCTGACGAAATTGAATTCTTTGTTAACAAAGGTTTTTTTTCTTTTCATTTCAATGAAAGCGATGTTAACGGTGACCCTCAAGCACTCTATGAAATATGTTCGGAGATTATTAGGCGCGGGTTAAAATTTAGCTTAATAGGACAAATACGAATACATAAAAAGAATACCAGGGAATACTTTTATCATTTGGCAAAAGCTGGATTTAGGCATTTGCGTTTTGGTGTCGATGGCTGGTCAGAAAATACACTTCGTCTTCAAAGGAAGGGCTATAACATGAAGCTAGTAGTTCAAAACTTGCGCAATTGCCATAAAGCGGGAATGTATACCACAGTCAATATGGTAATTGGAGTACCTGGTGAAACAGATAACGATGTTGACCAAATGATAGAAAACATGATTCGTTGTAAAGATTATATTGATTCTGTCGAAGGTATCAATACCTTAATTTTGGCGGCCGGAAGTGAATATTACAAAAATCCAGATATATACAAAATTCGATTTCGGGGAGAAAAAAATACCATATATAAACAAAACCCTTATTATATCCCTACAGATTTATGGTACAGTGTTGCCCCCTACATTGATCAAACGGTTAGAATCCAACGCATGAATCGAATATATTCTGTACTTAGCAGCAATAAACTTAATGTTGGGGATTTTGCGCGTCAAGAGATTAAAAGGTTGAGGAAAACATTAGATTAAAAATTATGGCTCAATGTTAATGCGGCAGGCTTATTTTCTGTATACCAGAGATGGTTTTAAAAAAAGCACACTACAGGTAAAAAATAATTGATGACGCATCGACTATTATCACTAATTATTCCTTCCCGCAACGACACCTATATGGGACCTTCAAATTGGCGGCTGGAAACAACGATTAACTTCCTGGCAACAGAGCTTGAAAAGATAAATCGTCTGGAACATACGGAAGTTGTTGTGGTTGATTGGGGAAGTAAAATTCCCCTGCATTCGGTTTTGAGTTTAACCAATTCGGCCCGGAGGATAACCCGATTTATCCTTGTTCCTGTTGCAGTTCACGACGCCGTCAGAAAGGACAGCGATTTTCCTGACTCCATTGCACTCAATGTGGGAATTCGGCGCTCTTTTGGCTCATTTATTTGCCAAACCGGCAACGACATCCTTTGGCCAGAGCATTTTCTGCAGCCCCTTTTTGCCATGTTGGAAGGTGATAAAACCATCACAACCCCGGTTGAGAAAACACAGATGATTTTCAGTCGAAAACATATCCCATGGGAAATCGTAAGTGAAAAACCCACAACAAAATATTTAGATGATTTTATTAAAAGGTATGACCTAGAAATTCCCGTAGAACCACTCAACCCATTTTTTCTTGCCCCAGGCGGTTCAGTCATCATGCACAGGAACATGTGGTGCGAGTGTCGAGGCTATGATGAGACACTGATTTACTGGGGCGCTAATGACGTTAATCTAACTTTAAGGATGAAACTCAGGTACCACGCGATGGATATGGGAAAAGAAAAGGGGATGCATGTCTACCACCTTCAGCATTACACAAACCCCGGTCATCGCCCTGTCAGAAGAAAAAAGGAGAACCCTATTATTTTCGGTCCATTCGCTGTAAACAATCACGATTGGGGGCTTAGGAGTCACCGCTTTGAAGAGTTCCCTTCCACTCAGCTCAAAACCGTGTCATCATCCATTTATGACGGCAAAGCCGTGACACCGGCAAATTACAAAAAAATCCATCTAAAAAATATCATAACGTTTACCCT
>CP070768.1:374640-380454 GCA_020345745.1 Desulfobacterales bacterium | reverse complement strand
TCGGCATTATTGGTATCTTTGCCTATAGAATTGTCACCGGCTGGTATGCACATGCCAGCTGGATGATAATCAAGTGGCTGCCGGTTGTGTTAAGCCCTCTTTTACTGGCGCAACTTTACAGCACTGAAGGCGGCGTAAATCTGAGAGTGCTATTTTTATTTAAAAGGAAAAAAAAGCCATCCGATACCGAGCGGAAGCTTCTCGTCGATCTGTCTTATCCATTTTTTGCCATATGTCTTCTAGCTGCCGGGGCAGCTAATCACAGAACCCTTTTATTCTATATCGGCATATGTATCCTGTTTACATGGACGCTCTGGGTTGTGAGGCCCAAGAAGCGATCATTAAAGAAATGGGCCATTTTGCTCTTGATCACCGGTGGTTGTGGCTATGGGATTCAATTCGGGCTTGCAAGCCTGCAGGGAGTGATCACTGAGGCCGGAATGAATTGGTTTGTAAATTTTTTACAAAAAGACCGAGATCCATACCGAGCTTACACGCATATGGGCGAGATTGGAGAAATCAAGCTCTCCAGCCGAGTCGTATTCCGGGTAAAACCCGGCGGATGGGACCCGGGATCTTTACTGCTAAGAGAGGCAAGTTATGACAAATACCTGTCCGGGGCTGCCAACTGGGCTGCTTCAAATAGAAACTTTTCATCTATCGCTCCGGTTACAGGTGGTGGATACTGGAAGATTTTACCAGATAGCCAGCCGGACAAAACCTGTACGGTATCGATGCCTCTTAATAACGGGAAAGGTCTACTAAAACTGCCCAACGGGACGACGATGATAGGTAGTCTTGAGATGGATAGGATGCAGCGGAGCCCACTTGGTTCGGTAAAGGTTGAGGGAAAAGGATTGGTGACGTACGCTGCGCACTATAGTTCAAAACTGTCCACAGAAAACCCGCCAAGCAAGGAGGATTTAAGCATACCCAATGCCGAAGCGGCAACGATTCAACAAATTGTAAGTAACCTAAAGCTTGAAACCCTAACGTCGTCTGAAGTTCTCAATGCCGTTTCACGTTTTTTCAAAAACAATTTTTCATATTCACTTGAACAGAAAAGTTTAAAAGGCAATGGAACCGTAATAGAAAATTTTCTCACCAAGAGTAGGACCGGCCACTGTGAATTTTTTGCTTCAGCGGCAGTCTTGTTGCTCAGAGGTGTCGGGATTCCGGCTCGGTATGTCACCGGTTATGCCGTAGATACCTGGGATAAAATGGGAGAATGGATTCTGGTTCGCTCTCAGCACGCCCATTCATGGGCTCATGCCTATGTTAACGGTCATTGGGTCGATTTGGATACGACACCCGGGGTGTGGCTGGAAGTCGAGCGAAGTCGAGCGTCGCCGTGGCGTCGTATAGGGGACCTATGGTCTTGGATGACCTTTGGATTTTCCAAATGGCGGTGGCGCCAAGATGCTTCTGCTGGAAAGACGTACCTCATATTGGTGCTTCTGCCACTAGTGGTTATTATGCTCGTTAGAATCTTGTCAAAAAAACGGGGTCGCAAGAGAATACCGGGAACAGAGAAAAACGAAAAGGATTTAAAAGATATAAGAAGCATCTCTGAAGGGTTTTCTTTGATTGAAGAGCGGCTAAAAGAAATGGGCTTTTACCGCCAGGAATGGGAAACCGTTGCGTGCTGGATCGATCGACTGGAGCTCTCCAAAAGTGTGATGGGAAATATTGAAACCCTTCGACAGATAAAGGATTTTCATTACCGGTACAGATATTATCCACAAGCGTTTACTGTAAAAGATGAGGAACAAATGTCTTCGCTGGTCAAGAAATGGCTTGAGCCGTTAAAAGATCCGTTGCATGAGATATCTAGAACCTATCTAAATAATAAGATTGGGGTTCAGGGGAAGGCGCGAAGCGGTGAGAAAGCGGAGCATACACGTAGTATGTGAGCATTTTGAATCGATTCGCAGCACCGCTATGGGCACTTAGATTATTTTTGAGATAGGCTCTAGTTAATTTAATTGCCACAAGTGATCCCATATATAATCGACAAGCTGGCTTCGCTCTTCTGATGAATAAGATTGAGTCGAATGGGTCGCTTCAAGCCATATCAGCACATTTGCTTTAAACGGTGAAAATAATCCTGTAACCACGCAGTGATGTTCAAAGGCTCTTTTCAAACGTTTATATTGGGTTGTTTTTGTCACGGTTATTCTCCTGTTTTTTAAAAAGAGACCTTTTAAACAAAGCTTTTCGGTTTGTCAACCCCAATTGCTAATAAATAAATTCGAGCTTCCCACCCATGAACGCTCACCAAAGCTGGGTCTTTGAAGCGTATGCATAGCAACACCGAACTTTATTGGTAAAGTTTCAAGATATTGTCACCAAAATCTTGTCAACGATTCAAAGGTGATTACTATGAGGTATACCGTGCTAGTAGCAACTTGCAAACAACCATCAAACCATGGATAAACTCTTGAATATTATAAATATATTGCTTTATTCCAAATGGTCTTAGAGCCAAATAAAAGGATCTTACAACATGCAAAGAAAAGCCATATACCTATTTGTATTTGTTTGGATAACCATGCCTTATGCTTATGGTATGGATGCAATGGAATACTTCAACCTTGGACTCAAAAACAGGACCACCCACAAAAAGATTGAATACTTCACCAAGGCGCTGGAGCTAAAGCCTAAATTTGCGGAGGCATATGAAAAACGGGGCTTGCTCTATTATTTTTTAGGCCAATACGATAGGGTGATAGAAGATTTCCAGACGTATATCGAACTGGCACCTGCAAAAGCCGAAACCTATAAAATGATAGGTATGGGATACCTCAAAAGTAGGCTCTATGAACCGGCCATTGACAATTTCACGCAGGCCATCGAACTAGATCCCGAGTTGGCGGGTGCCTATGCCTACCGGGCAGAGTCGTATCGACTCAACGGAGATTACCAAAATGCTATAGTCGATGCCAACCGAGCCATCGAAATACGGGGCAATCCCATCACCACATCAGATGCATACAGAACCAGGGCCAAAGTCTTTTGGGAAACCGGAAGAAACCATGAAGCGTATACGGATCACCGGAAAGCTTTGAGCATGGATCCGAGAATCCCGAGATCGTGGGGAAGTTACCCTCCGGTGGAATATATGAGATCCATGGGTCTTATCTTGCTGATTGGCATTGCATTTGTTTTGGTTTTTGGATTAAAGCTCAGGCCGCCAAATAAAAAAGACTAGCTGGATCATTATTCCGCGAAAATTTTTGAACAACACTCAATATTACTCTAAGGATTCAAATCAACCGGGATCCGACAAAATAAAAATGAATGTGTGCATGTTCTGCTCTAACCTCTTAAAAATTGATCCCAAAACATGAAACCGTCCGTAACAAGAGTTGCATTATGTCAAAAAAGCTGATATAAAGCGTGTTGAACGTTTAATATCAACGTTAATATGTAACGCATCTCAAAAAATTGTGAAAACCATAGAGCAAAGAAGAAAAGCAGACAGGGAACGTCTTAAACGCTGGCGCAAAAAGAAGCTGGCGGATGGAAACAAACAGATCCAACTCATGCTGACGCCAGAAGCGCAAAAGATTCTCATTCGGGAAAAGGAACGTACCGGCGAACCTTATGTCCATATCATCAATCGAGCGATTATTTATCTTGAACAAGGCAGACCCGACAGCCTAGATACAACCAGCGAACGACCACCCGAGCAGCAAAAAATTATTCGCAGGATTAGACAACTATGGTCGGAAGGATACACGTATTCAGCAATTGCGGACATATTCAATAGCGAGGGATTAACAACGTTCAAAGAATCAAATAAATGGCAAGCGAGCTTGGTGTTAGAATTGGACACAAAAGGATGAAACCTAACGCGGAAATTTTATCCATCAAAAAATACTTAACCATATTATATTATTATAAATAATATTCTTTTGAAAACACTTCGTGAAATATTTGAGCTGAATATCATGCGCTTAACCGGTAAAATAATATAGACCTTAATGAGTCAACGACCACCCGCATAGCGGGTGGCTTGACCGGCTTGCTTCCCGCAGAAACTGACCTTCAGGGCAGGATCGAGGGAAGCTGTAAAAAATGTTAAGTTCCTTACCGGGGAGCCCGCTCTTTAGAGCGATGAGCTCCAATTTTCGGCCATAGGCCGAAAAGGCAAAAGCACGTTAGTGATTTAATCGTTGCGTTTGTAACCGGGTGCAAGGCACCCGGTTTTCTACAAACAATAAAATTTCGGAGGCAGGTTGTGTGGGTATTTAACAAAGACGGATTTTTCTCAGCAGTGTTCGACAGATATTGTAACCGTGGCGAGTTGATGATTCGATCCCGGCGTAAAGAGGACCTTAGCCGTTTATGTAAAAAGTTGCGCGGTTATTGCGACGATGCTCAAATATTGGAAACCAAACGTGCTGATTATCGCTATCGAATGAAGATAAGCAAGCACATGTGGGCAGACTATTTAACCAACTGTGCGTTTGACGTCGATTATGCGAATGTAAAGGACAATATAATTTCCGCTGGCGATGACCTGCGGAAAGATGCATATTATCAGGTATGGATTGCACTGTATCGGTGGCAATCTCTATTTAATGAAAAATAAAGTAAGAAACCTTTTAAAACCGACCGCTTTGGCTCAATTCACCGGTTTGTCCTGTGGTATTTCAATCCATTCTTTTTTCATTGCCAGTTCTGCTTAAAAAAATATGGAAAACTTTTCCGAATGTGAAATTAAAGTCATAGTTTTGACAGGTATTCTGCTGGAAATTTTGGGGTAGAAAAAATAACTTGGCGAGATAACTATTCAGAATATTTGCCGATACATTTTTCTGATGATTTTGGCCTAATTCTTGCTATAATATTATGGTAACGCTATTAAATGCTGCCCAACTTTAACACCTAAACAAAAAACCATGTGATGCCCAAGGGCCTCCAATGGTTAAACTTAAAAAGAGAGTTTGTGGCAGCATTTAATATGCCTTCCCGGATGGGCGTGTATCTGTAATAGTTTAAAGTAAGGTTAGCACCAGACAACATTGCCGCATTTTGGAAGTCATTACAAAAAAGAGGTTGAACATAAAAGATGTTTCACCCCTTGGTATGTAATACAAGTATTGCTATTGCATACCAACACATATGACAGGTTCGGGCGACTCCACACCCATTTTGGGTGAAGGCTCAACCGGACCAAAAAGCAGGGTTCATAAAACCCTGCTTTTTTTATTTTAACCCCATATATTAATGATTCATCGTTCTACCGTTGGTTATGATTCCTGTCTGACAAGAAAAATTAAAGGATCTTGAAAAGGCCAGGTTGGTATTTACCGAAAACGGCATAAAGCCTCCGACCCGTTCAAAATTCAAATGACAGTTTAGCTGATTAATGAATGGCAGCGTTTTAACAACCGTGTGCAGGGATAGAAAATGGTTTTTTTTCCACGGAGCTGATTTGCATCCGGCTGTGACCCATGTGCGCCCTGAACCGCGGATTCGTCTTGCTCGATGCGCATAAATTCATCCCGCAGTTCTGGACACTCCAAAAAAAGATTCAGGCGTTTCTCAAAATCTCCTTTTTGATATTCTTCTGTAATGGTTTTAAAGTCTTTCATATGATCCTCCTTTTTAAGAATATGTTCGATGTTAAATTTGAGCGTGTTGCTGTTTCCTTGCATTTACCCTTTGGTCAAAGATGTACTTTTGGATGGTGCTTATCACGGTGCTGTTTCGCAAAATGTTTTTATGGCCCAAGCCTTCAGTCGTAAGCAGATCAACATGGCCAAGCTTTTCTGCTATGATCTTTGAGTCCCTATAAGGCGTGGT
>CP070768.1:367045-374540 GCA_020345745.1 Desulfobacterales bacterium | reverse complement strand
TGGTAATTATTATCCGACCTTTGAATACTCCTATAAAACCGTAGATATCAGTACCCTAAAATCGTGTGATATCATTTTTTCAAAAGGGCAAATCCTTTTTACAGGGTTTGCCCTTTTCATTTTGATGATATATGTAATAAGTTAGAATTGGGTCCAGCTTGTGTGACTGGCAAGATAACACAACAATTCATCATCGACTTTTAGTGAAAAAAATTGCTCTCATGATGTTGGTTCTGAATCTTCACTTTTGCGCGATTCACCATTCAGGCAAGAAATCGTTAATGGAAGTTGTTAAAAAAATTCCTACATATTGTATATTCTATCCACCTAACACAGGGTAGAACAAGCCTCCGATCTTACTTATCATTTCTTTATACTACTCAATTTTAATCCATATTTTAAGCTATCAATCTCAGTCTTGCTTTTTGTGGGAAATAAGGTAAATATAATTCTTGTCGAAGGAAAACTATATGCGAAAAACGATTCTCATACTTATTGTGATGTTTATCAGCACGCCCTCTCTGGCTCAAGATGATCAGCCGATAAAGATATTACAGGAAAGCGTTGATAAGACTATCAGTATATTGAAAGATCCACGATACCATGGAACTGCCCAGAGAGACGCGCTTCAACAAAAGCTTGAGGAAATTGCTCAACAAGTCTTCGATTTTACAAAATTCTCCATGTTGGCCCTCGGTTTCAGCCGGAGAAATTTCAATTCACAGCAGAGAAAAGAATTCACAGATGTGTTCTCCAGATTTTTGGCCAAATATTATATAAGCAGGCTGCAAGAAAAATACAGTGATGAAAAAGTCATATTTTTGAGCCAAGACATTTTTGCTAATTCCAGGGCTTTAATAAAAACCAAAGTCTTATGGCATGATCTGAAAATCCCAGTGGATATTTGGATGTTAAAGCGTAACGGTACATGGAAGGCCTATAATGTTGTCGTCAGTGGTGTGAGCGCCGTATTGAACTACCGGGCACAGTTTAGGAAGTTACTGCTAAAGAAATCGCCAGCTCAAATAATTGAGCTGGTAAAAAGCAGGATGGAACAGGAAGGGGAAAAGGACAAAAAAAACGTGCCGACAATGTAATCCAATATATAGTGCTGCGACCTTTATTTCAGCAATACATGATGTCTGCCTTCAATCCTGCATGCAAAACACTTTTTCGGTCCGGTAGATGTGTAGATTGGGGTGCCAAATCATCTATCCGAAACCTGTACTATCTGCTATATATCCACCGCTGAAAAAGCGATGTTGGGGGTTGTGATATCACTCAAACCAAGCATTTACACCAAGTCGATCCTTAATCATTTGTACAGTATCAATTCCTCCAATACGATCATGCAGACTCATATCAACCTCAACGGCATCAGGATTGAGCTTCTCAATTTTCAGAATAAGGTCCTCAATACTTGACACATGAGCATCTAATTTGCCTTATTTACTGATGAGCCGTATTAAAAAATTACCATCATTACCGTACTCAACTCTCACTAATCTTAGCATACCTTCTTGCATGGTATGATCTTCCTTTTTTTTCATTACAACAATCCAAGATTCATGCTAAGAAGAATTCAGCGTATATAACTTATATGCAACAGTATAATTTACAGTAGGTTAAAGCTAATTTTACACAGAGGCTATAAATTTACTCTGGAATTAAATCCGTATTTTTCAAGAACTTGACATAATGAGTACCATTCTAATGTTAAATAGCAGTTACAATATTGAACAATCACAATGAATGAGGTGCAAGATGGATAATAAAGTATGTTCTGCATGTAAGGAGAGCCTGCCTGTTACAAGGTTTCACAGGGATAAGTCTCGTAAAGATGGATTAAATTCACAATGTAAATCGTGCAAATCGGTTATGACTAAAGAGCATAATGATTTAAAAAGAATTATGAATAGATGGGAAGGGACACGAGATTATATGTGGTGGTTTAGGAAATCACATCACAATATTCATACAAGGTGTGTTCAATGTAATAATGATAGAGATATGGGTTATATAGTCTGGTATGAAGCACTTGGACAGCCAACCAATATATGTAGAAAGTGTATTATAAAGATAGATAAAACTGGCGGTCACGGATTAGAGGAAATAATATCTTGGGTATTTCATAATTATGATTTTACTTTAAGTATGCGACATCAACTATATAAACATTGGAAATGGGACAGAATGAGTGATGAAGATTTAGAGAAGTTAGAAAGAGAATATTATTTAAAGAAAGATACATAAAACTTTATTTTTAAATAGTTAAACCCCTATAATTGCAGATTGACATAATTGCCTCGATGCCCTAAACTTTCGCTTGAAATGGATAACGTTGATGTGCGGGAAACGAAATCCGTTGATGTATCAACGCAACAGCACCGGAAGCTAATCCATGAATATTAGAACTTAAATTCAAGATGATTTGGAGGAGAAATGAAAACAGGTGACACAGGTGAAAAACTCGCTCAATTGATCAAAAAAGCCATCAATGACTGCGAACTAACAACTTCCGAATACAACGAGATTCTAGCCCTTGCCGATAAGGACGGTATCATCGACTCACATTTTCAATAAGGGCAAGCTCGGATCAGGGGGTTTGCCTTTTTCAATTTTGTTGATATATGTAATGAACAAGAACTGATTCCATGTTGTGTGGATGGCAAGGAAACACAGGTTTTAACAAGCTCGATTTTTATAAGATAATCTCAATGTATCAAAGAGGGGATGAAAAAATGAAAACCTTCGCCGATAAAGCGTACGATCTTTTAAGGAAGGTACCTAAAGGGCGGGTAACGACCTATAAAGAAATTGCCCATGCCCTGGAAACCAGAGCCTATCGGGGAGTCGGGCAGGCCATGCGAAGAAACCCCTATGCGCACGAGGTTCCCTGACACCGAGTTGTTGCCACATCCGGTCGGATTGGGGGATTTCAAGGAAAGACATCAGGAACCGCTATACAGAAAAAAATGAAAATGCTCAAAAACGAAGGGATCGAGTTCCACGGAGAAAAAGTAAAGAATTTTGAAGAAGTTCTTTTTCGATTCTCATAATACCTGAATTTCGCATGATTTGAGAATATTGTAGCCTCGTGGGGTCATTATGTCTGCTGTAAAGGCTGTGATTACTCTAACATATTTCTGAATAGGGTTGGACTGAGATAATCTCAATGTATCTTTATCTCCACTTCTTTTTTACTCTAAACATAAGGTTGATTGAAGGTTCTTACAATTTTACGCCCCAAAGAGCCGAGAAATTAAAAGCTGGGGTTTCCTTGCCTTTTGCATGGTATGGGTTTCCAGAGATAACGCTTCGCTACCATGTATAAAATGCCGGCATGGTCATACGCATTCAGGAGAAGCTGTTCAAACTGCAACCAATCGACTTCAACCATCCAGATTTATTTATAAAATAAGTCTTGAAATTCATCTCTCTACAGTATATCCTTAGAATATGGATCTTTCATATTTAAACGGTTTAAGTTACATCATGCCATAGTATAGAATTGAGACAAACGGTATACGCCGGTTCTTTCAGTAATACTCCCTATAATAGACTCGACAACCGATGAGAGGGACACATGAAACCCAATAAAGTAGTCATACGGTTTAACGACGGACGTATCTTGAAAGGTAATACCAGCGATTTTTTTCCCAACAAGAATCGTTTTCATCTTACCCATTTGGATGGCAAAATTGAAGAAATTGACATTGGAGCACTAAAAGCGGTCTTTTTCGTCAAAAATTTCAAAGGCAATAAATACCATCAGAAAAGTTATGATGATAAGGTTCACGGGGCAGGGCGTAAGATTAAGGTCGATTTCAATGATAACGAGTCAATTATTGGGTATGCTCTCGGCTATTCGCCGGATCGCCAGGGATTTTTCATGACACCTGGTGACGTGGAGGGTAATAACGAACGTATTTTTGTCGTCAGATCAGCTACAAAAAATATCGAATTCCTATAAGAACCGTTACGACAAGCTCAATACCTTTAGTCGATATTTCCAAATTTCAAAGATAACCTGATAAGTTGGTTCCCATTTCGTTTCATATCAAACCGGACGTTGCCGAATGCAGATAAGGTTCAAGTGCATCGCTGTCTTGAATCGGTCAAGGCAATAGCTCATCTGTGTAGGCGATATTCGCTTCTTTTGATGCATACAACGACAGCGCTTTTCCTGATCAAATATCGTTGACCCAATTCGGTTTTTGAGGACAAGGTTTTTAATGGTAAAGGCGTAAAAGGCATATCTTGATTCATCATCATCCCCCAAACCATCTGAACGGTTTTGGCAGTTGTCGCCGACGGTTTTCGTAGGATCCATGAAAGGCGGGGTAAGAGGCTCCGGCAACCAATTAAACTGACTTACCAAATTTCAGGCTATAGGATCTCCTCTGTAAAAAGATTGACGTTGGTTTCGAGCAAGGTTCCCTGCATCAAATCGTCCATGGCCTGAAGGTAGTGCTCTTTTTTTACAACCGGAATCAGTTCATATCTGCAGATTTTGGCCAGTACGACCGTATTTTGCATGCGTGCATCCTTAAGATCTTTTTTAAACACTTTGATCAGCTTGATGTTCCGGTTTCGGCACTGTTGGTGAATCGTATCTTCACTGACGGGCTCGGACAGTTTGAGACGAACGTCCAACGGTTGCCAAGCCGTGTTGTAATATATTAACGTGCCGCCGTCTTTAAGCGCCATATGCATACCTCGAAGGGCTTCGTGTCTCTCGAGTGCGATGGTCAGATCGGCTTCGTTTCGAGGTATTAATGGGGAATATACGTTGGCGCCGATTCTAAGCTGCGAAATCACAATGCCCCCTCGCTGTGCCAGGCCATGGGTGTCCACGCCTTTTACCGTCAACCCGGCATGGTCGGTTGCTCTGAGCAGAACTTCGCTCAGCAGACCGATGCCCTGGCCACCGGTACCGATCATAAAGATGTTGAATGTGTCCATATGTCACACGCTATTTTTTAGTCCAGGCTGAGACCGAGTTAGCGAATCTGTGGCGAGGTTATGGCCTGGGTCGGACAAGTTTGAATACAGGATCCGTCGCCAATACAAAGGTCTGGATTAATCTCGATTCGCCCGCCATCTCTGCGTGTAAAGGTGGGGCAGGCGAAATTTTCAATACATTCGTGCAACCGCTGGCACGTATCTTGGTCAATATCGACTTTACGTGGTTGAAAGCCGGGTTTTCGACGCTGTTCCCGCATGAATTTGAGCATGCACGGATGATAGGCGATAACAACACTTAACCCATTGGTATTTATAGCTTCTTTAACAATATCCGCCAGTTTTTTCTGCTGGTAGGTATCCACACTGTAGATATGTTTAACACCCAAACCCTCCAGTACCTGGCGCAAGGGAATTTTGTCCGTTGGCTCGTTAAAATTCCTTCCTGATGCTGCATGATCCTGGTGGCCTGTCATGGCGGTTGTTCCGTTTTCCATCAGGATCAACGTAAGCCGATGTTTGTTAAACAATGCGTTGATTATTCCGGGAAGGCCGGCATGAAAAAAGGTCGCGTCTCCCAAAAAAACAACAACGTTTCGGATGTCATTGAATAATGACAGTCCCGAGCCGATGGCAGTGGATGCCCCCATACACATCATGAGTTCGCCGACGTTGTAAGGTGGCAGATACCCGAGGGTATGGCAGCCGATATCCGCTACGGTAATGTCGGTATCTTTGATTGCCTTTTTAATGGCATGAAACGCACTACGGTGCCCGCATCCCGGACACATCTGCGGCGGTCGATGAGCAATGTCGATCTCATCAATATGGATCGGTGTTTGATCCGGCAGTATATCGTTCCAGGTTTTTTTAAGGATTGCGTGAACTTTATCTGGTGTATATTCTCCAATCCAATCTTCGGTACCCATTTTTCCCAGGATTTGGGTCGAAAGTTGATGATCATAAGCCAATGATTTGATTTCTTTCTCAATAAGATTATCGAGTTCTTCGATAATCTTAACTTGGGCATGATCCTCGAGAAACCTTTTAATGGTGTTTTCGGGTATCGGGTGGACCACGCCAAGCTTTAGAATATCAGGCTTTTCTTGTGTCTTTTCAAGGACATCCATCAAGGATAGAAACGGCAGGCCCATGGTGATGATGCCGCGGCGTTTATTGTTGTTATCAAAAGTTTGATTTAATGGCGATCGGTCGGCATAGGTTTTTATTTCTTCAAGGTTTTCTAATGCTGAACGTTTCAGAGGAAATACATCGGCTGCGATAGGTACATAGGGTCCGTTTTTAACATCAAAACGTGAGGTTTTGTCCAGGATTTGTGGTTTCCAGGCTTGAAAGTGAACCTTTTCTTTGGCATGGCAGACATGGGTGGTCAGTCTCAAGATAATCGGCATATTGTTTTTTCTGGAAAGATCCACGGCTGCCTTATAATACGTGTATATTTCGGACGGTGATGACGGCTCTAAAATCGGGGTGTAACTCAAGCGGGCATAATGTCGATTATCCTGCTCGTTCTGTGAGGAGTTTGCACCCGGGTCATCCCCCAAGACCACAACCATACCGCCAATGATGTTCATGAGACTGAGTTGAACAAATGTGTCGGCAGCTACATTGAGCCCAACACTCTTAAAAAAGACGGTTGACAGATGCCCGTTGACCGCCGCACCGTAGGCAACCTCGGTGGCCACTTTTTCATTGGTCGAAAATTCAAAATAAAACGGACGTTTTGCTTGGGGAATCGCCCTGACGGCTTCGGCAATTTCCGGTGTTGGTGAACCCGGATATGAGGTGATTACGCGGGTGTGAGATTCGATCATGGCTCGAACCAGAGCCGTATTGCCCATGACGATCTCAGAAAAGGGGCTTTCTTTTAGCAATATTTCCCCGAGGGTTTTCAAAGGTCTCGCTCCTTTCTGGTTATTTAGGAATACTCCATCTGCTTTCGGCGAGCAAAGGATGTCGATTTACCGTATCCGGTATTTCGATGTTATCATGTTGAAAAGGTAAGTTTCTCAATTTTAGATGGGTTTTCCACAAATTCTCTCAGCCTTTCAATATGGCGCTTCTCTTCTGCGATGATTTGATCGAGTTGCAAGAGTGTTTCTTCAGATTGAATGAACGTTTGCAGCATTTCGTAGAAAAGAACGCTGTCTTTTTCGAATTCAATAAAAATATTGATCAGATCCTCGATATTGTCAACTTGGGAGAAATCGATCTCTTTGAGTGAAAAACTCTGATCGCCTATGATATCATTTAACATATTGTGAGGTATGTCTTGGCCAAATGGATTCTCGACGTTCGTTTCGGTCTTCTGTTTTAAATTGGAAAACCATTGGGCATGATTCGCTTCTTCGTTTGCTATCCATTCCAGCAGGGGAACGAGAGAGGGGACAGGTATCTTTTCCATAGCACTTCGATAGATGGTCTCACCGTTTTTTTCGATTTTCACCGCTATATCTAGTATTTCTGTTATGGTAAACAAAGCAGAATTCCTTTTATATACCTTTGAAAG
>CP070768.1:361469-366945 GCA_020345745.1 Desulfobacterales bacterium | reverse complement strand
TATTATGAATTTCACAATTACGCGGATGAATTCTCTAAAAAAAAGCGTATTCTAGCGGCTGAAGCGCTTTTTGGAGATTTTCAATTCATTTCCAATGAAACGCATCAAAGGTTGGTCAATATGAACGAGATTGCTTTGGGTTGTCACTTATTACCTAAGGACGATCCGGAAAACATTTTGCCTTTTGTCTTGAGGGCGGATCTTCCAGCTTATCTCGTGAAAGGTAAACCCAATCTTGGAGATGCTGAAATTGAGTCATTGGGATTTACTAGACGATCACAGCGATTGGGAGTGGAGAATAGATTGAAGCAAGCTAACATCATACCCCACGGGGCGGGGTATACTTTCCCAGACTTGTTGAATGTTTGTCGGATTTTCGAACATGACGACCAGAGATACTTTGAGGTGGATCTACATAACGACCGCGGCAAAAAGGTAATCTCTAGCCCGAAGGAAATCCCTTATCTGTACCGGGGTAGAGAAGTTGTTCTCAAATCTTTAGAGCTTAACCTATGCGAACTGGTGGCCAAGCTGGTGCCTCGTTATGTGCTTAAAGTATAGAACTATTGTAATACTTTGGATCGAAAGATGACTTAGCAAAGGGAGGTTCTCAATGTTTAGCAGGAACTTAACTGACGAGGAGATAGAGATTATTCACAATATTGAGGTATTCATTCGAGACAAGCACGACAAATTGCAGGGCCATGACTACTCTCACATTTTAGCCGTTACCCACTATTCCATAGAAATTGCCCGGAAAATACAAGAACCTGTTGATCCCTTCGTGACTATCTGTGGGGCTCTGTTTCACGATATCGGTCGAGTCGGCACCAATACAGGTAGATTGCATGGGCTGCGAGGAGCCACCATCGCAGAAGAATACCTGAAGGCTATCGATATAGATAATGAAACCCGGGAGCAAATCGTGCGGATTGTAGTCCGACATTCAGAGACTTCCATGCTACCCCCGGAGACGGTTGCCGAAAAGGTCGTCTATGATGCAGACGATCTTGACCGATTGGGTTTGATGGGAATGCTGCGGGGAATGATGGTTGGCGGTAAGGAATTGTCCATGGACGACATCATCAATCATCGCTTGGAAAAGAGAAAAAAAGATTATGAAAGATTGCATTTTCAGGTCAGTCGTGATCTTGGGCGCGAGTTGTACGAAGAAACTCTCCAGCTCATCGAAGTTATTAAGACCTCCATGGGTAAACGATGGAAAGAGATACGCAAATTGGATCTTCCGGTATAAATAATTGCCTGTTGACAATAAAAATTCAGACAAAATAAATTTGAATTTTCGGGATATCCCGACCTTTGATAACTGCTATATATGGCAAAAATTTCAACCCTAAAATCTTAACAGATATCACAATACCGGATACAAAGTTCTATAGTCCAAATACTAGCAAGCTATACGTACTTTTAACCGAGGAAATCGAATCACATTATTGTGTTTGTTGGATATACTTATCGCCCAAACTACCCCTTCTCCCAAAATAATTCTCCACTATTTAAGGGCCTGAAAAATAATCAGCCAAAATTTCAGGTTGAGAGTATCCTTGAAGCGTAAACAAATGAAACTTCTTTCTCATTAATTGAGAACAAAAATTTAGCAATAGCTGTTGCCGTCTCTGGGAAAGGATGGCCGATTCCAATTGCCCGTCCATATTTAAGTGCTTGATTTTTAAGCTTATAAAGTTGTAAAAGAATGGCTGATTCATTAAGTATGTTATCAAGAAAAATATTTCTGTAGGCTGTTGCTATTTGCAGGCTTCTGGCTGTTCGATATGCTTTGGAATGATGGGAAGTCAGGCTATCTACAAAAAAAAGTCCTTTATTTTTAACAACCCATAGGGCTTCTTCAATTTTTCTCTGGCTCGAAGTAAACTTCGACCCCATATGATTGTTGACACCAGCAGCATATGGAACAAATGAGATATTTTCCTCCACAATCTGAGTTATCTGGTTTGCGTTGTATCCGACATAGATGGCCCCAGGTCCTGGGTCAAAATGAGAGCTGTAAGGCTCCATGGGCTGATGTAGCATTATTTCGTGTCCCTTATACCTTAACTCAGAAGCAAGATCTTGAGAATTGGGTAAGTGTGGCAACACTGAAAAGGAAAGAGGAATTCCCAATTTTAGAAAATGCCTTACAGATGTGATGCTGTAACCAATATCATCTATAATTAAGGCTATCTTGGGATGGAATTGGCGCGGTGTGAAAGATTTCTCTCCACCAAAAGCTTTTGAAAGAATATTCAAACCAACGTAGCTACTGAAGAGGTGAAAGGTACTTTTTATCAAAAAGTTCCTTCTATCCATATTCTTCCTATTTATTGCCATGGCTCAGAATCATTCTGTCATTTTTCATATGTGGAGGAGATTTTTTAAGAATTCTAAAATCGCTTGAAGCGGGAAAGGTCTGATAAAGATATAATTCTTTATATTCCTACAACATGTTGTTGTGGGTGTCAACAATGAATACAATATATTGATTCATCTATTGCAATATATTTTTTCGTTGTTTTCTTACACCATATATTTTGGGACTATATGATACAGCATGCCTGGTATGGTGCAGGTTCTCCGCGGGTGGCAATGGACGACAACGGTGATGCCATCATCACTTGGAGTCAATCTGACGAAACCGACCAGCAGATCTTTAAGATTGAGTATCGATAATCCAAAGCGATAATGTAAAAGATAACCCCTGAAATTAAATATCATACAAGTATCAGATACTGAGGGCAAAGTCATTTTGTCTCTGCCTTTTTGGGGTTTGAATATCTGTTATATAGCACAGGCTATTTTACAGTTCTAAATCCTGCAATATCTCCTACATATTTCTGAATGGAGTTGGACTGTGATAATATTCATCTGTAAGGACAAAATGGTCTAAATTCTTCCTGTTATTTTATACTGGAATAACTTCCGATTTTGCCATATGTATAAGCTTTGCACTAAATTTCACGGCCGGCTAACATACTTTTTTGGGCGTATGGAAATGTTAAATAGATGGCTAAATAATATTAGTATTAGCAGCCAAACTTATGAATAGAGTCCTTGCCTTTTTATGTGCAATATTTTTCCTAATCATGGCCTTCTGGCTTGGCGAGGCAGGGAAAGGATTATTTCAAATTTTCCCTTGCGTGATAGGACTAATTGGGATAGCAACAATACCCTATTTAATGTCCAAAAAGTGGAAATATCGAACAATCATTGGCTTTTTATTTATCGTTTTTTATGCGGTAGCTTTCTATATGGGCGACATCTCTTTCTCCCGAGCCTATAACTCCTGTATAAAAAATGGTGAGCAGGTTAGGATATACTTGTCTTATTATAAATCTAAACATGGTAAATATCCTGAAGTGCTTGATGATTTGAATTTGCCATTGCCATGTTCAAGATGCTTACGCGGAACCATACTTGAATATGAAAGCACGGCTTCAAATTACCAATTATCGTTCAAAGATTGGCTTGTTGAACACACGGCTACGGATAAAGAGTCTTTTATAGCTCACAAATAAAAACTGCTAAAATACTCTATCAGCGGATCGCAAAAACCACATCCACTGAAGTGCAGCGTTGGCTGTGATAAAATTATGGATATAGCTAAGGGATTTCAGATCGAAGATCCAAATGTTTTTGTCCCGTGGTCGGTTAGCCAGTCACAATTACGTGAATTGCTTTCGGAGCATGGCCTCAGGCCCATCACTAAAGGCTACTTTACAATAACATGTAAATCCATGGGTGGCATGCAGCATGAACTTGGCTTTCATTTTGAGCCAAGATCCGGAGACTTTCTTTACGAATTAGAATTCTTTCGCAGATCTTATTCAGATCAAAAAAAATCATATCAAGAATTCCAAGACCATTTTGAAGCCGTATTTGGAAAGCCGAATATTACACAACCAGGGCATTTGGGCTTTGATTCATGCACTTGGAATCTTCAGGATGTTGAAATTGTACATTATGTTCTTGACCGTTTTGGTCCAGAAGAGCATATGCGAATTAGAAAAGAGCATCTGAAAATTAGAAAAAGGAAGTGATTGCCCAACCTCATGCTTTACTCGGACTGATGCTGCTCTGCCGCTCAGCACCAGCCCGATAGTAATGGTCGTTACGCTTTACTCCAATATACATCTGAATAGAGTTGGGAAAAGATAATATCAATGTTTGGTTAAGAGACATGAAATGCCAACACTGTGGCTATAAGTACTCGGCGGCATTCGCCCAGCCTGCTCCTGGAGGTAGTAGCGCTCCTGGGTGTTTCTTCGCCTTGGCAATTCTCCTTGGCGTCACCACCATCGGTCTTTTCATTGCTGGTTCCGGCTGGATTAAATGGATCATTCTTGGTATAACTTGTTTCGTGATCCTCGTCATGTTCATCGCATGGTCGGACTGCCAAGGTCCAGCAGGGTTAAGCGAGATTGGTGGCGAGACATGCCCTGAGTGTGGAGGAAAGAACAAGGTTCTTCCGTGGTCATTGTGAACAAGGGATCACCGAATCCAGCAGTTCATCTTATTGTCAAAGGCCTCGCTTCATTTGTCTTTGCCAAACGGTGATCGCCATCGTTAAGATTTCAGATACCTCCTACATATGCCCTGCCCCTGAATAGCATGTATCTGCTTTAAAAGAGTAAATATCAGAGCGTTGAAAACCGTGTGATATTATTTTTCTATAAGGGTAAATCCTTTTACGAGGGCTTGCCTTTTTGATTTTTTAAGGATTTTTAGATATAGACGATTATAACACCCGAATACGGTATAAAAACATGCCAATAGTTAAATATTACGAAAGCTGAAAGTTCAAAGAAAATGCTAACAAAATGTAGTAAGTGCAAAACAAAAATTCAGGTTGGAAAAGAATACAATGATCATTTAAAAATATTGTGTGAGGATTGTTACGTTGATGTCCGTATGCCTCGTGTTCGTAAAACTCATTGGCAGTATCTTGGATCGATAAAAACTGAATATTTGCGTAGTGATAAAAAAGATTAATTTTATAATCTTTTGATATAGTTTTTTAGGAAATGAAATGTCAGTCGAAGATCGTTTCAAAAAAAGATACAAAACAGGAGATACACCCTGGGATATTGGCAAACCAGATTTTAATCTTATTGAAACTGTAGTCCAAAAACCTATAAAGAACTGTAAAGCGTTGGAGATTGGTTGTGGAACCGGTGATAATTCCATATGGCTTGCACAAAAACACTTTCAAGTAACAGGAACTGATATTTCTGAGATTGCAATAGAAAAGGCAAAAGAAAAAGCTTCAAAAAGCGATGTTAAATGTACATTCCTTGTGGTTGACTTTTTAAAAAACCGAATAGAAGGTGCACCTTTTGGTTTTGTGTTTGATAGGGGCTGTTTTCATACTTTCGATTCTGATAAGGAGCGCAAAAGGTTTGCAAAAAATGTTGCTTCTAATTTAAAAAAAGATGGCTTGTGGTTGAGTCTTATAGGTAAT
>CP070768.1:353124-361369 GCA_020345745.1 Desulfobacterales bacterium | reverse complement strand
CGAAGGGGATGCGCTTTATTTTTCTCACGGTTTTTCAATTGTTTATAAGGAGCAAACCGGTGTCATACCCCCTGATAATGTTGACGTAATTATGGTGGCACCAAAAGGATCGGGAACCAATGTACGCAGGAATTTTCTGGATGGCAGCGGCATCAATTCCAGTTTTGCAGTCTACCAAGACTTTACCGGCAGAGCAATGGAAAGAACATTGGCATTGGGGATTGCCATCGGTTCGGGTTATCTTTTCCCCACCACTTTTGAACAAGAAGTTTATAGTGATCTTACCGGTGAACGCGGTGTTCTTATGGGCTGTCTCGCAGGTGTTATGGAAGCCCAGTACAATCTATTGCGAAAGCACGGACATTCACCAAGCGAGGCATTTAATGAGACCGTTGAGGAACTGACCCAGAGCCTGATTCGCCTGGTGGCCGAAAACGGCATGGACTGGATGTTTTCAAACTGCAGTACAACCGCCCAGCGCGGGGCGCTGGACTGGGCGCCCAAGTTCCGCAATGCCGTGGCACCACTGTTTGACGAGCTGTATGAAAGGGTTGTAACCGGAAAAGAAACCAAAAGGGTATTAGAAGCCAACAGTGCCCCTGACTACCTTGAAAAACTGCAAAAAGAACTCGATGAGATTAAACATTCTGAAATGTGGCGAGCCGGAGCAGCTGTCCGGGCTTTAAGACCTGAAAATCGATAACTGTTGTTTTGCGTTTGTTTTAAAGACCGCAGCCAAAAAAAACGACCTCTATAGAACGTTTGCAAAGGAAGTTAAGTTGCAAGTGCTAAAATCCAATAGGAGACCTTTGAAAAATGTTCAATTTTATTCGAGGTCAAGGAAGGTTTAAATTTTAACCACAGGCATACATTGAGTATTCCGCAGATTAAAATTTGAACCTGACACAGAGATTGAACAAAAGAGGGTGTTTTTCAAAGGTCTCATTATCATAGGAGAACAATACAATGGAACCAATTCTTTTATATGATACCACGCTCCGAGATGGAACCCAGGGAGAAAACATCAACTTCAGCGCCCGGGAAAAGATCCAGATTGCCCAGCGTCTGGACGACTTCGGCATTCATTACATCGAGGGAGGTTGGCCGGGTTCCAATCCCAGGGACATGCAATTTTTTGAATTGGCCAGAGACGTCGACTTCAAACATTCAAAAATAACGGCCTTCGGCGCCACGCGTAAACCGGGTATCGACCCGGCGGACGACCCGAACTTGCAGGCGCTGATTGCTGCCGATACGCCTGCGGTAGCCATATTCGGAAAAGCATGGGATCTTCATGTGATGCAAGTCATGAACAATACCATGGAAGAAAACCTTGCCATGATACGAGAATCTGTCGCCTTCTTGAAGGACGACGGCCGTGAGGTTGTTTATGATGCCGAACATTTTTTTGACGGTTATAAGGATAACCGTGATTATGCCTTGAAGACGATCATTGCCGCCGCAGATTCAGGGGCAGAGTTCCTTGTGCTCTGTGATACCAACGGTGGCACGCTTCCATCTGAAGTGAGGTCAATCATTGGCGATGTTAAAAGCACGTTGGCCAAAAAATACAGTACCGAACCGGATGCTCTACCGGTAAATATCGGTATTCATACCCACAACGACAGCGGTCTGGGCGTGGCCAATACCATAGAGGCTGTCGAGTGCGGTGCTGTGATGGTTCAAGGAACAATCAATGGATACGGAGAGAGGTGCGGAAATGCCGACCTAACCTCCATTATTCCGATCCTTCATTTTAAAATGAATCGATCTTCTGTCTCCGATGACAATATGAAAAAACTGAAATCTCTCTCCCGGTATGTGAGTGAAACAGCAAATATCGTTCCTTTGAATAGCAGACCCTTTGTCGGAATCAGTGCTTTTGCCCATAAGGGTGGCATTCACGTCAGCGCAATTATGAAGGTTTCCAGGGCGTATGAACATATGGCGCCTGAATTAATAGGCAACCGTCGTCGTGTCTTGGTTTCAGACCTTTCTGGAAAAAGCAACATTGAATACAAGGCCAAAGAACTGGGTATTGAACTGAATGCCAACGGATTCGACAGCCGTAAAATCGTTACGGAAATAAAGCAAATGGAACAGGAAGGGTATCAGTTTGACATCGCTGATGGGTCCTTCAAGATTCTGCTGGAAAAGTTTACGGATCAGTACAAACCTTTGTTTGAACTGAAATCTTTTAGGGTCGCCATCGAAAAAGATGCAGATCGTCCCTGCACCGCCCATGCCATTATCAAAATATCTGTGGACGGTAAGGAAGAAATTACCGCGGCAGAAGGAAACGGTCCGGTGAGTGCACTGGACAATGCCCTTCGCAAGGCCCTGGACAAATTTTATCCGGAGCTAAAGGCCATGCGCCTAATCGACTTCAAGGTCCGCGTCATCGATGGCCGCAAAGGAACCGCAGCAAAAGTGCGGGTATTTATCGAGTCACGGGATCAAGATAACATCTGGAGTACCATCGGGGTATCAGAGGACATTATCGAGGCCAGCTGGCATGCCCTGGCAGATAGCATACAGTACAAGCTTGCCGCTGATATATAAACCGTAAAGATAACGACGCCTCGATCGTTGAAGCGTTTATGTTTTTGTAAAAAATGAGATCTTTGAAAAATGTTTAATTTCGCCCAAAGTCAAGGAAGGCGAAGGTTTTAACCACAGACATACATAGAGTATTTCGAGGATTAAAACCTGAGTCTGACACAGAGATTGGGTGAAAGAAGGCGTTTTACAAAGGTCTCAAAATGAAAGGAGAGTCTCTTGAAACCATTAGACTTAAAGATGAACGCCGCAGGACACATCCCCCATGCCGTCCTGCGGCACATGCTTCCTTAGGTTTTGCTCATAGGTCGTAGACATTAAACCTCAATCTTTATCATTTTAGAAAAGGAGCAAAATCATGAGCGAACGTGTCATTATTTTCGATACAACGTTAAGAGACGGCGAACAATCGCCCGGCGCCAGCATGAATGCCGGAGAAAAGCTGCGGCTAGCTATCCAACTGGAAAAGCTAGGCGTAGATGTTATAGAAGCTGGTTTTCCGGCAGCATCTGAGGGCGATTTTGAGGCAGTATCTGATATCGCAGGGAAACTTAAACGGTCTGAAATTGCGGGCCTGGCTCGGACGTCAAAAGCAGATATCGATCGTGCCTGGGGTGCAATCCGGCATGCCAAAAAACCGAGAATCCATACCTTTATTGCCACATCGGATCTTCATATGCACTATAAGTTGAAAATGACCAAGGACGAGGTTCTCAAAACCGCCGTAGAGGCGGTCAAATATGCCTGTTCCCTTACCGACAATGTTGAATTTTCAGCTGAGGATGCTTCCCGCAGTGACCGGGATTTTTTGTGCAAGGTTTTTGCAGCGGTCATTGAAGCCGGCGCCACAACCATTAACATTCCCGACACCGTCGGCTATGCCGTACCAGAGGAGTTTTCAGAACTGACAAGATATGTCATATCCCATACCCCCAACATCGGAAAGTCTGTCGTGAGCGTACACTGCCACAACGACCTTGGACTTGCCACGGCAAATACCATAGCAGCGGTAAGCGCTGGTGCAAGACAGGCGGAAGTGACCATCAACGGCATCGGAGAAAGGGCCGGGAATACATCATTGGAAGAATTTGTAATGGCCATGCACACACGGCCCAATTATCTTCCCTTGTCCAGCAATATCAACACCGAGCTTATTTATCCCACAAGCCGATTGGTCACCATGATAACCGGTATTTTCGTACAGCCTAACAAGGCTGTGGTAGGTGCTAACGCATTTGCCCATGAAGCCGGCATTCACCAGGACGGTGTACTCAAAAATCCGATGACGTATGAGATTATGAAACCGGAAACCGTTGGACTTAGCGCCAGCAAGCTGGTATTGGGCAAGCACTCGGGAAGACATGCGTTACGTTCGCACCTAAAGGAACTGGGATATGACCTTTCCGATGAAGAACTAAAGCTTGTTTTCAAGAAATTTAAAGAGCTGGCAGATAAGAAAAAAAACATTGTTGATGAAGACCTGGAAGTCATCGTCGCAGAAGGTATCTTGCGTACTGCTGATATTTTTCAGCTCGAGTATCTTCACGTGACCAGCGGAACAACCGTCATTCCCATGGCAACCGTTAAACTCTCGATCAACGATAGATCGGTCCAAGGCGCGGGTTATGGCAACGGCCCTATTGATGCTGCTTTTGACAGTATCGCCAAACTGACCGGGACAGAATCAGAACTCTTGAGGTTTTCCATAAGCGCTATTACCAGCGGCACAGATGCACAGGGAGAGGTCACCGTTCGGTTGCAAGAAAACGGGCTGATCGCGCTTGGGAAAGGCGCTGACCCCGACATCATTACCGCCAGCGTCAAAGCCTATGTCAACGGATTAAACCGTCTCGAATACTTGAAAACTCATCCGGTGGAAGCAACGGAAGGGTTATAAATAGCGACAACTCCAGGAACCGGTCCGCATATTTCCTGATAATTTCCATGAAATATTGGGTCACGCGGCTACAACGAGATTGGTATCAACAGATAGAAAATACCCGAAGCCAGTATAGTCGGTTCAAGCCGTGTTTATTGGGGAGTTACATTCGAGCCTGGTAATCATTTATTTGATACAAAAACGCTTTTTAGCAAAATAAAGAACAGGTAAATCATCACCGCCCATAGCAGACTATTAACAAACAGGGGGATAAGAACCCAATTCCCTGGGAAAAACTGTCGCGGATACCATGCCAATGTAATGACGGGAAAATATAAAACCTTAGAAGCCGCCATGAACAATCGGCCCATAACGGACATTTGATCTGAATGAGCATGGGCTGAGACCATGGCTAGTGTTATATTCGCAATCACCTTCGTGACAACAGAGTGGACGGCGGCGATAGCAATAATGACAACATATTTTTTCATCTCAGATCTATTGCACCGTCTCCATTTCACTCTCTATAAACATTTGGGATGGCATGACCCTTATTAGGGGATACAAAGGGGTGTTTTCATAGATCTGAATGATTGAATCATGTATGTCCGGAGCATGTGCCGCACAACAATCTTTGAGAAGCACGGCGTTAAAGTCGAAGGATACAGCGTCGATCACCGTTGACAAAACGCAAATATGGGTGGAAATGCCAACCACGACGACCGTATCACATCCATATTGCCGTAATTGTTGCTCGATACCGGTTTTAAAAAAGGCGCTGAACCTACGTTTTTCTGAAACAATATCGCCAGGTTCTCTATTCAACTGATCAATAATGTTTGCACCTTCGGTCCCCTTGATAGAATGGGGACTCATCTTACCTT
The DNA here is from genome assembly GCA_020345745.1 of Desulfobacterales bacterium. Lineage (GTDB taxonomy): Bacteria > Desulfobacterota > Desulfobacteria > Desulfobacterales > UBA11574. The sequence goes on along the minus strand of CP070768.1, from coordinate 356,047 downwards.
GAAAGATAAAATCGTCCACTAAAAATGAATCACATGAAAATATGACCGGCAACCCTTTTTCCCTGAACATGGTGGATAACCGATTGATGGTAGGCACAAATGTCATGCCTTCCTTTGCTATAAGGGCCTCCGGATGCTTTTCAAACGTATCTTTGAGCATGTCTACGATGATTAATGCCGGTTTCATATCATTCATCCTGTAGATCAATGGCTAGTTGTACAAGAGCCGCCACCTGATCATCCGCAACTCGACTGCGTACAATGGCCCTGCAAACCCTATGCTTGTCCAGGACGATCACATTGGCAGTGTCCTTTCCGAGCCCCCAAGCGTTACGCAACGTAGCCTCATAATCAAACAGAATGGTGCTTTTATACTTTTTTGCTTTTTTGCCCGCAATGGCGCGAATAGCGAAGTTCGGCTTCCAGGTTGCCGCACAGTCGACAATCCCGATGCCCCTGTATAATTCATGGGAAAGTAGCCCATCATCTTTGGCCTTCTTAAGGGCATCGGTAAAATGTTCGTTTAGATCCGACTCATCAGGATCGACATAATTTACCACTAGAACCTTTCCGGACCATGATTCCATGGTAAAAGCCTTGCCCTCGGCGTCCTTAAAGGACCAATCCGAAGCCTTCATCCCAACCTTGAGTTCCTCTCCAACAACAGGTGATCCCCAAAAAATACATCCCACAATAAACAATACAACAATTCTTTTCATTCCATTCCCCCCAATTTTTTAGGTGTTTATTCCAACGATTTCATCTCCTGAATCTTGTATGATGGTTGATGAGAATCTCTAATTCACGTATCCAAAATCTTCGCTTCAATTTTTATCGCAGCCCGCAGTAAAATTCGGCTGGATAATATTTTTTCAAAGGCAAAATTGCAATAAAGCATTTTCGCACTAGCAACGGCGTAAAAATGTCGAATAAAAATTTTTTTTATGAACAAGTGACCTGCCATCCATTAACGCTGTCGACGCGCCTGGTTCATACCACTTGAACGACCTTAATTTTTTTCAGTAAAGTCGGAGAAATTTGACTTTAAAAAAACCTGATCCAACCCCTCCCGAGATTCAATGTGAGCGTTTAGGGGATATCCATTTTAGTCTATTGATGTTGCGTACCCCTTGACAACTTACCATTTTTTTACTGGATAGGGGTAGGAGATTAAAACTACTTAGGTGACGCGCGGTTAAATGTCCAGTGTTCCGATAATATCCGACAAACGGGTAATCCCTCTTTCAAGAAGATAGGATTCGATACCGTCTATAATCTCCATAGTGGCATTTGGATTCACAAAATTGGCCGTACCAATCTGGACTGCCACGGCACCGGCAATGAGAAATTCGAGGGCATCAGTTGCCGTCATAATGCCCCCGATTCCTACGACAGGAATTTTGACAGCCTGTGCCACTTGCCAGACCATGCGTAGAGCAATCGGTTTAATGGCCGGACCGGAAAGACCGCCGGTGATATTGGCAAGCTTGGGGCGTCGCGTCTCAATATCGATAGCCATACCGGTGATGGTATTGATCAGTGAAATTGCATCCGCGCCGGCTGCTTCCACACGACATGCAATTTCTGAAATGTCTGTCACATTAGGAGAAAGTTTAACCATGAGAAGTTTGGAAGTTCTTTCTCTCACTGCCCGGACGACCTCCGATGCTGATTCAGGATACGCGCCAAAGGCGACGCCTCCTTGTTTTACATTGGGGCATGAAATATTCACTTCAACCCCTGAAATGTCTTCAATCTCATCGATTCGTTCTGCCAGCTCAGCATACTCTGATACCTTTTTTCCGTAAATATTCACTAAGGTCGGCGTAGTAATGGTTTTCAGAAACGGCAGTTTCTCTTTAATGAAAGCCGAAATGCCCACATTCTCAAGTCCTATGGCATTGAGCATACCACAGGGTGTTTCGGTTATACGCGGTGGAGGGTTCCCTTTGGTGGGTTCATTGGATAATCCCTTTACAATGATAGCACCCAGACGGTTTAAATCGACAAGTTGCTCAAACTCGCGACCATATCCAAATGTTCCAGATGCTGTCATTACCGGATTCTTTATCTTTATTCCACCAATATTTATCAGGGTATGGGGCCTTTTTTCGACCATATCAATGCCGCCTTTTTTTCGCTGTGTTTGAAAGTTCTTAATCTGTATTTTTCTCGCGTCTGATGCTGCCGTTGGCCATGGCATTAACAAGACAAATGGAATCCCGCCGCAACCTTTTTACCTTCTGCCAAGAGACGATTAAACGTTTGCACGGCTTTCGCCGTTTTCTCTTCGATCAACCCAATATTCTTTTGGCTTAACCATTCACGTAGCGATCCTTTGGATGACATCATGCCGGGTTCGCCTTTACCCAAGACCAGGATTTCCGGTTTAGTATCCAGAATGTCTTGAATATCCTCAATCCCGACCTGATGACCGCTCTGCCGCCACCAGCTGGGAATCACTCGCCCCTGCGTGATTTTAATATCACTGGTGTAGCTGATTCCGTTTATGGTTATTTGTCCAAATGCGTATTTCTCAATCATATACCTCGTTTCATAATGAATAAAACCAAAACTGTCAATGAAATGAAACCCAGATGTCACGGGTATGCGTTCAAAAGATTTCTTCAGAGTATAATTTTTTTAACGTTAATATCAATTTGAGTCGATTTTTGTAGACAAAAATAACCATTACAACGTCTTATACCCTAACGAATGAATGGCATTGGGTGCCCCTGGAGATACATCACCATGAATCATGAAAAAAACCGTCATCTGAATATGGATCAACTCCTTAAGGCTGTCATAGACAAGGAGGAGCTGACACCTGGTATGCAACAGCATTTGGGAACCTGTCCGCAATGTGCGACCGCAAAAGAAAAAATAGAACAACCGTTGCATGCACTGAGCCAAATGGCCGAGG
>CP070768.1:349294-353024 GCA_020345745.1 Desulfobacterales bacterium | reverse complement strand
GAGGCAGCAAACTCGCCCTGGATCATCATGGCTTGGCGCACGAAATCCGAATCATCGATGACCAGATCCATCAGTTCCATAAACCTGTGCCATTCTAGCACTCCCATGGTTAAGAAAAAACCTCGATGTATTCGCAACATGAGGACGTGTTCCCTTTTTTGCCAAGCACGTACACGTCTTGACCAATCCCGCGGCAGCCGACCCCGAGTGTTGGGGTCAAGGCGTCTGCGCATTTCGGCAAGTTCGGACCACGAGGAAGGCCACTTTCTGAATTTTGGGCGGGGCTCAAGATCCAGTACTATTTCTTCACGCCGATCGGAGGGAAACATACTTAAGAGATCAGTACCTTTTGGTAGGCCCTGACGATGCCAGGCCCTAATTACATCCTTCCTTATACCTTCTTCAAAATAAGGCACTCGGTCTGGTGCACCGTAGCGCATTGTCTCTAAAAATCGCTGTCTACAATTCATGGTTTAGCAGGTAATAACTGGGCGCATAACCAGTTCGTTAATAGCTTCTAAATCTCTTTTGTTTTAGGTGTCAGCAAATTCGTCTCTTGCAAACACCTGATAGCTGAATTAGAGGTTTTCGATCTTTTACACATAATTGCCGATAAATTCAAATCGTATTTGATCTTCGCTCATTTGCATTTATTATTGATTACCTCGTTAGCATAACCTGCAGACATGAAGTGCGGCGAAATTTCAGTCAGCGTTGACGCCATGGTCCGGAGCTCATCACAGTAGCCGTCGTCCAGGCGCCTTTGCTGGAACTTTCGGCCTTGTTGACTACCACCGTGTGTGTTATGGAAGAGGTTGTTCAACAGCTGACAAAAGAGGGGATTCGTGACCGCGTTAAGATCTTTATCGGCGGCGCTACCAAGTCCATCTAGTTTGTGTGAGGAGATTGGTGCGGATACTTATTGCAAGGATGCGTTCCAGGCTGTTGACCTACTGAAAGCCACATTTGCTTGAGTGGTTGCTTTCAAGGAGAGCAAGGATGTCGGAGAAAAAAGCCTATACCCAAGCGTTTCAAACTGGAAAGTACAACAAAGCATCCGGGCTGCTTGGGAAATATGACAATGTCAGGAGATTTTGGGAAGATCAGGTGACCGCTATCTTTTTACGCTCCGCCCTCAACGATCTGATTGAGCGGAAAAAAAAACGATTGGAACGCATTCGGATCTTAGATTTAGGCTGCGGCATTGGAGACGGATATGACCTGATCATGGGGGTTACCACCAATGACCCGGGCATCTACGATACCATCGTCAACGCCGTTACCGACGAGATGTTAAAAGAATATGTTGGTATTGATATCAATGAAAACTTGGTCCAGCAGGCTCTGGACTATTATGACAACCATCCCAAATTACGATTTGAGGTGGCAGATATTGCTCAGGGGATGATTCCTGGAATACTGGATCAAGAGTCACCGTTCGATTTTTATTTTACTTCTTTTGGAACCCTTTCACATTTTACCAATGAGCAATGCATAAAAATCGTCGCCGATATCTGCGGCCACGCACCCGAACACGCTATTTTCATGGGAGACTGGCTCGGCCGCTACTCTGTTGAATGGCAGGATCTGTGGCACCACCCGGCAGACCAAGAGCACTTTATGGATTACCGCATGTCTTATATCTATCCCGAAGAAGAGAGAACCACTGCTGATGTGGCCGCTTTCCCGCTCAAGCTGGTTTGTCGAAAAGAAGTTGAATCGATCATTGAAAGTGCCTCAAAAAAGGCCGGCGTAGCCATCAAACCTTTGGTCTATTTTGATCGTTCTATATTCATCGGCCGCCATCTGGATACGGGGGATTACAACCAAAACTGCCCCAAACTTCGTGGTCCGGTCAATGCCCTATTTGAGAAATATGTAAGGACGGATTTGGAGAACTTATTGGTCGATTATGTTCCGCGGCCGGGATTCGATCACCTCAACAACTTTTTCGATTCGTTCTTCATGTCCTTTAACGCCCTTGTCAAATATACTATGGGTCTTCTTGGCGACCATGACTGCCACAACGGCAAACTGAAATGTATCCCGGATATTCTTCCCTATTACCCAAAACCGCTTCAGGAGGCCATGGAGACCATGCGCAGGGTTATCGAGAGCGTGGGCTGGTTAGATTGGGGGGATGTACGGGCCAACCTGATCGAATCCGTCCTCGGCTTTGCCCTGCGAAAGCTTGAAATGGAGCTTCAACCCGGAACGGGCGTGGGACACGGACTCGTGGGAATTTTTGAAATCAAAAAATAAAAGAAAGGACAGTTTTTATTATGAGTGGTCTGGCTGTGGTTTTCAACGAACGTAAACGGCTGGAACTGGAGACAATGGTTCACAAAATCGCCCATCGCGGTTCGTATTTTTCAGGGCAATTTGAGGGTGAACGGATCTTAATGGCGCAGAACTATTTGAAAGGTGACATATCTGGAACACCGGATGTTGCTTTAGCAATAGGCGATACACAAGTACCGATTTTTAACGTTGAGAATCCAGAATTAAGAATCTGTTACGACGGTCAGATGGGAAACTGGCAGGAATTAGCTCCGGTCTATGAAATATCTGATGGACCTTTCCGGGAGGAACGTCTGCTGCTACAACTTTACAAAAACCACGGCACATCCATGTTTTCGCATCTAAATGATGCCATATTTGCTTTCGTGATATCTAACGGCGAAAATCTGTTTGCCGCTAGAGATCTTTTAGGCATCAAGACGCTATTTTATGGTCGGAAAAACGGGAAGCTTTATTTTGCGTCCGAATTGAAGAGCATTGTAGAGATCACTGACGATGTTCATGAATTTCCTCCAGGACACTATATGGATGATTCGGGCACACCGGTTCGGTTTGCGGAGTTACCTCAAAGTCAGCCGGAGATTCTTGAAGACAACATTGACGACATTACCGCAACGATCAGAGACATCATACAGCGTAGTTTCAACAACCGGATTGACTTTAGCGTACCGACCGCAAGTCTGCTCAGCGGAGGCATCGACAGCAGCATCATTGCCTTGCTGGCGAGTGCCGCTTACAGGGGAAAATTCGGAACTCGGCAACGTTTAAAGACTTTTGCGTTGGGCGTAGGTGAAAGTGAAGACATTCAATACGCGCGTTTGATGGCCGAACACATCGATTCGGATCATCACGAACTGATCGTGGATCTTGATCAAATATTGAAAGTCCTTCCTACTGTCATCTATTACCTAGAATCATTTGACCCTTCTTTGGTGAGAGGTTCGGTGTCCAATTATATTATTTCTAAATACGCAAAAGAAAAAGGCATCGAAATTTTACTTTCCGGTGAGGGCGGCGATGAAGTTTTTTGCGGATACCTATATCTTAAAGATTTTCCTCCAGACGAGTTATTTTTCCGTCAGATCGAATGTATCGGTTTTTTACACAACAACGCATCTTTGAGATTGGACCGGATGAATCTCAGCAACTCCATACGAGTTGTGGCACCGTTGATATCCGGTGAACTATTGGATTATGCCTTGAGGATACCATCGGAATTAAAAATGAAAACCGAAGATAATCAAAAGATTGAAAAATGGATTTTTCGAAAAGCATTTGAAGACGTATTGCCCGAAAAAATCATCTGGCGACTTAAACAGGAATTTTCCCAAGGGTCGGGGTCTGCGGATGTGCTACCAGCATACTTTGAAAAAACCGTCAACGATGATGAATTAGTTAAAGTACAAAGTTATTATCCCATGGTTCGCAG
>CP070768.1:346086-349194 GCA_020345745.1 Desulfobacterales bacterium | reverse complement strand
GGCCATAGGTAGAAGCTTTAACCGGTATCACGCCACGGCGCTGCATTCCATCAAAGCGGTTGAACTGGGGTTAAAAGAAAAAGGCCCGATGCAAAAACAGGTGGAATTCCTCTGTAAAAAAATCGAAAAAGGAAAGTTTTAGCCCGAATATTTTCTCCACCCTCTGGGCGCTGCCTGATATGTCCATTTACGGCGTCCCCAGGAGCTTGTGGTAGCAAACTTACAGCGGCGCTCCTGTATGTCTTGCAAATGAGCGCATCAAGCGCGTAAAAATCCGGGTTAGGTCTACTGGATCTTGATCGACATGTCTTCAAAAGACATAAGATCTTCAAAAACCTCCATTTGAATATTCTTGTCTCGCTTTATGGCACACCGAAGGCATAACGCGCAATATTTTCTACATATCAGGTCTTCTATATTAAAATTTCCAAAACATCCGATGTGATTATCAAAAGAGATGTTATTCCTTCGTTCTTTTTTCATACCATGCCCTTTGAGGATTTCGTTAAATCAAATCCATATGCTGTTTGGTGTTCAGGATGTTGCGTGTATTATATAATATATCAGCTTATTAGATCCTCATACATTAACCAACAAATATATCATATGCTAGAAAAAATCGTTTTTTTAACTTTTTAGGAGGCGACCATCTTTTAGTTGTATTAAGGAAAGCATTTCAGTATGAATTTTGCCATTGGTTGCCAGGATCTCTTTTTTATCGATGGTAAATGGTTTGTTTGAAAAATCTGTTACGACGGCACCTGCCTCTCTAGCGATGAATTCGCCTGCGGCGGTATCCCAAGGCTTCAGATTCTGTTCCCAAAATCCATCGAATCGTCCACACGCCACAAAGCAAAGATCGATTGCAGCCGATCCAAGCCTTCGAACGCCCTGCGATGCGCTCAGGCAGTTAGCAAGGCGCGTCATCAAAGGATTTATAATGTCTTTTGAATTATATGGAAACCCGGTTATCAGCAAACTTTCTGAAACCAACCTTGTTTCTGAAACCCCGATCGGCTGGCTGTTACGTTCAGCTCCTTTATCTTTTACGGCGGTATAAATCTCTCCTGTTTCCGGGATTAATACAACCCCGAAAACGGTTTCGCCGCTTAATACAAAAGCAATGGAAATTGAAAAAAGGCCCAACCCGTGTGTAAAATTGGTTGTACCGTCAAGGGGATCAATGATCCACTGATGATCAGGCTCACCGATATTCAATCCGCTCTCCTCAGCCAAAATCGCATGATCGGGAAACAATCGTTTAATGGTGGCGATGATTTTCCTTTCAGAAGCTGTATCGGCTTCTGTCACCAAATCAATGGCACCCTTCTTATCGATTTTAGCTATCCTACCATAATGGGAGCGAAGTACATTCCCGCCTTTATAAGCAGCAGCAATACCGACTCTTTTTATAAATTCCAGATCCATTGGGGATACACCTTTATATTTATTTTTTTCAGGATGTCAACCTATTTATGCGTGATCCGTCAGATGCTCAATGAAGGACTCCATCTTTTCGATCAAAGGCATCATGGTCGATTCGTCGTTAGCTGAAATGGGAATTCCATTGAGGGATGTGGCAAGCTTTTCTGTCGTCTCTCGGGCAACAAGATCTTTTTTGTTCAAAACACGGATCAGAGAAATGTCGTTTAAATTAAGATCCGAGAGTATTCGCTCAACCGATTGAATCTGGTTTTTGAAACGAGGATTACTGATGTCGATCACATGTACAAGGAGATTCGCATTTTCGAGTTCTTCAAGGGTGGCTCGAAAAGCAACCATAAGGTCTTTGGGAAGGTTTTTTATAAAACCAACCGTATCTGTCATTATGACCTCGATGTCTTTTGGGAATTTAATACGCCTGCTCGAAGGATCTAATGTGGCAAAAAGTCGGCTTTCAGCTCTCACATTGCTTTTTGTCAACGTGTTAAGCAGGGTTGATTTCCCAGCGTTTGTATATCCGATGATGGAAATGACGGCCACCCCTTTTTTTTCGCGTTTTGCCCGCTGCTGTCTTCGCTGTTTCTTTACGGTTGTCACTGCATTTTCTAGTCGTGTGATTCTGTCACGAATCCGTCTGCGATTGATTTCCAGCTTTGTTTCTCCAGGTCCTCGACCACCGATGCCCCCGGTCAATCGCGACATGGCGGTATTTTTAGCAATTAGGCGTGGAAGAAGATATTTAAGCTGGGCAAGTTCAACTTGAAGTTTTCCTTCCCTTGTCTGTGCTCTTTGCGCAAAAATGTCCAGGATTAATTGGGTTCTATCGATAACTTTTAGGTCTATCTGGTTGGTTATCGTACGTATTTGAGACGGATTTAACTCCTGATCGAAAACGATCAATGTTGCTCCTTTTTGCAGGGCCATTATAATCAGTTCCTGGACTTTGCCGATACCCATAAGGAATTTGGAATTTAACTTGCGACGCTGTTGAAGTGTGATTCCCACAATATCAATACCGCTTGACAGGGCCAGTTCTTCCAACTCTGCTAAGGAGTCCATTGCTAAATGTTTGGGAGCCGACGTAACGCTGACAAGAAGTGCCCGCTCTTTTTCCATATCGGCTTCATATAACGATTTTACATGAGCAAGTTCTGACTCGAGAGATTGAATAAGATCAAGGCACCCGATATCGAGTTGATTGAGGTTTAGCGGTTTTAAAATCTGGAAAGGTTTTCCGTCTGAACTTGTCGGCAAAATGTGACTGACATGAACCTTATGAAGATAACCATGCTCGTTAATAGTCATCGCAGCCATGGCGTCCAATCTTAACAGGGCAAGGTCTGTGAGATCATCTCTTGTCAATGGTTCGCTGTTTAAATGGGTGTGTACACACCTCAATCCTTTAAGGCGTCCGGGAGAGACACGATATTCGCTGGTGTCAGGAATAACAATTCTTTGGTGGTTTCCTAAGATGACATAGGCTATTTTACCCTGGCGGTTAATAAGAAGCCCGACCTGGCGACGTATCTCAAAGGATAGCCTGCATACATCTCGGGCAAGCTCAGGTGTAATAAGGAATGTGGGCGGGAGACGACGACGGTAGAGATTTTCTAGCCTACGGATTTGGCTGGCTTTGAGCCCACCAGTATTTCCGAAAAGCCTTTT
>CP070768.1:335186-345986 GCA_020345745.1 Desulfobacterales bacterium | reverse complement strand
GATATTGGGCGAACTTGAACGTTTTAAAAGCAGCTCGTTATAAATCAGATTTAAAAAATTCTTCCGGCTCTGTCAACATGTCCGGTTTTTTTGTGTATTCGGTGGGAACGGTTCCGTCCTTAAAGCATTCGAAGATCGTATTTTCAGACTCAGGAATCGGCAAAAGACCCGTATCAGCATCGATTTTAGAAAAGACGATTCCCTCAGGTACGTGAAAGACCCGAATCGGTTTATCAGATAAAATTCTTTTCATAAAACCAAGCCAAATCGGACTGGCCGCTCGAGATCCGGTTTCGCCTTCGCCAAGAGATCTTTCCTCATCAAAACCTACCCATGTTCCCGTGGTATATCGAGGCGTATAACCGAGAAACCAGGCATCATAAAGATCGTTTGTTGTTCCTGTTTTGCCTGCCACCGGCCGTTTCAAGGCTTTAATTCTGTGCCCTGTTCCGTGATTAACCACGCCCTCAAGAAGATTTGTCATCATATATGCTGTCGTGCTTTCTATGACTTTTTCCCTAACCGACTTTGCTTTTTCAATTACCGTTCCGTTTCTATCAACGATTTTTGTGATAAAGATAGGTTCCACTAAATAACCGCTGTTGTTAAAAACCGAATACGCCTTGGTAAGATCGAGAAGGGATACGCCTGATGAACCCAGGGCGATGGACAGGTTTCTACTCAAGTCCGAAGTGATACCAAGCCTTTTGGCGTAATCAACGGCGTAATCGACACCAATATCTCTTAAAATTTTTATGGTTACAACATTTCTCGATTTTGCCAGTGCCACACGTAGCAGCGTGGGACCGTAAAATCTTTCTTTATAGTTCTTTGGTTTCCATGTAAAATCGCGTTCCCTGTCTTCAAACACGATAGGCGAATCGATGATTGTTGTTGCGGGGGTGTATCCTTTGTCAATAGCAGCTGCATATATGATGGGTTTAAATGCTGATCCAGGTTGGCGCCTGGACTGAATCGCCCGGTTAAATTGGCTCACACTGAAATTTTTTCCTCCAACCATGACCTTAACATGTCCGGTTTCGGACTCGATACAGAGCAGGGCTGCCTCTGTTTTTGGTTCTTGTTCAAGAGCCAATCGCCATCGATCCGTATTCAATATTTTTTCTTTTATCTTAACTCGAATAACATCACCTATTTTGAGGGCCTCACCAGGATGTTCAATCTTTGATAAGTAATAGGCGATATCAGGATTCGGTTTTCTGGCCCAGCGCATGTCATCAATATTGATCACGCCTAAGGACATGCCCATCCGTACCGTTACCGCACCATTGTTGTTGTCGACCTCAATCACAACACCGGTTACAATGTTGCCTGCTTCAAGAGGATGTTCCTCAAATTCATTTTGCTGTTCTTGAACATACGATTCGATCTCTTCCTGTGTTAGATGGGCAATAGGGCCTCGATAACCTTGACGTTTATCAAGATCAGACAACCCCTTTTCGATTTCTTCCCTCGCCAATTTTTGCATTTCAATGTTAACCGCCGTATAGATATGGAGCCCGTCAGTATATAGGGCCTCCGCACCATATGTCCTTTCAATATAACGCCTGATATGTTCCGTATAAACGGGTACTTCCTCTATATACCAATTACGTCTAGGCTTGATATCGAGTGCTTTGTTGATCGCTTCTGTTGCTTGAATATTGGTGATATATCCTTCAGCCACCATCCGGTTCAATGTGTAAATTTGACGCTGCTTTGCCCTATCCGGATATCTGAAAGGAGAATATCTGCTGGGAGCTTGCGGTAGACCCGCCAAAAGGGCACACTCGGCGAGGGTCAATTCCTGTGCGGACTTTCCGAAGTAATTTTCGGAGGCAGCTTCGACGCCATAAGCGCCATGCCCCAGATAAATTTGATTCAAATATAAAAATAGAATTTCATCCTTGGCAAACTTTTTATCGATGCGATAGGCTAAAATAGCTTCTTTTATTTTTCGTGCATAACTTTTTTCCGGTGTCAATAAGAACGATTTGGTTACCTGCTGGGTAATGGTACTGCCCCCTTGAACAATCGTTCCTGCCTCTATATTTTTAAAAAATGCTCTGATAATACTGAGAATATCAACCCCTTTATGTTTATAAAATCGTGCATCTTCCGCTGCAATAAAAGCATTCTTTAACATTAAGGGCATGCTCGATAGCGGCAACACAATGCGCCGTTCTTTATAAAATTCGCCGATTTTACGGTTGTCGTCGGAATAGACAGTTGTAATCACAGGAGGCCGGTAATCCTTTAGCGAAGATATTTTGGGAAGATTTTCGTTTAAATAAAGATAAATTCCGGCAATGGTAAGGGTACCGGTAATCATCGTCAAAAGAACCGTCCAAAAGAACAGTTTAATAATTATCGCAAAAAGTCTGCCGTCTTGTTTTTTTTTGCGTTTTTTTCTTATCTGAGATGTACTTTTTATCCTTGGCATGGTCATTATTATTTAGCAAATATTAATGCTATAGGCAAGGTCTCCTGATTCTGGAAAAAAGAATTTGACTTTATTCTATATTATGGTTATCCAAAAAAGTTTTACAGGTAACTTTCCCAGAAGCAATTCATTACAAAGGATATGCCATATGATCCATTTAAATTTCGATAAAATGGGCGGTCTTGTTCCTGCCATTGTTCAAGATTATGAGACCGGAGACGTTTTAATGCTTGCGTTCATGGATTTAGATGCATGGGAAGCTACTCTGAATACCGGCAAAGCGACCTATTATAGCCGCACCCGTCAAGCACTGTGGGTAAAAGGAAAAACAAGCGGGAATATACAAATCGTAAAGGAAATAAGGGTAGACTGTGATGATGATGCGGTACTGTTGAAAATTGAGCAGGTCGGCGAAGCCGCCTGTCACACCGGATACAGAAGCTGTTTTTTTAAAAAAGTTGAAGAGGGCTCTGTCAAAGTTGTCGGAAAGCCGAAATTTGATCCTGAGGAGGTCTATAGGAAATGAAAAAACGTTTAAAACTGGGGATTCCCAAAGGAAGTCTACAAAACGCAACCATTGATTTGTTTAAACGCTCTGGCTGGAAAATCAATATTAATGGAAGAAGCTATTTTCCCGAGATTGACGACAGCGACATTGATTGCGCAATATGTAGAGCCCAGGAGATGTCGCGAAATGTTGAAAACGGAACACTTGATGCCGGTCTGACCGGAAAAGATTGGATCGCTGAAAGTAAATCAGATGTGCATGTGGTCGCCGACCTTGTATACTCTAAAGTGAGTGCGCGACCGGCGCGGTGGGTTCTGGCGGTTACGTATGACTCACCCATTAAAAAAATTGAAGATCTCTCGGGTAAAAAGATATCGACCGAGCTGGTTGAATTTACAAAAAATTATTTTGCTGAGCGAAACATAGATGTTAAGGTTGAATTTTCTTGGGGTGCTACTGAGGCAAAGGTGGTCTCAGGACTTGCCGATGCTATTGTGGAAGTGACCGAGACCGAGAGTACAATCCGGGCCCATGGACTAAGAATTATACATGAATTGATGCAGACCAATACACAGCTTATCGCGAATCATACAGCCTGGAGGGATCCTGAGAAACAGGACAAACTTGAACAAATTAAACTTTTACTTCAAGGTGCCTTGTTGGGTGAAAAAATGGTTGGCCTAAAAATGAATGTTCCGGACGGCCGGCTTAAAGAAATTGTGTCCTTGCTTCCGAGCCTCAATGCACCAACGATCGCAAACCTTTACGAATCTGATTGGTTTTCAGTAGAGATTGTCGTAAATTCAGATATCGTAAGAGATTTGATTCCCAGGCTTTTGCGGCATGGCGCAGAAGGCATTATTGAGTATCCGTTGAATAAGGTCGTCTAGTTTCCAGGTCATAAATGGCTCTTTTTCCGATAAGCTGTGTTCTCCGCGGGTTTTCTTCTGCGGCGTACTTACGTGTACGCCTAAACAAAAACCCTTGTGCGGCCTTGCTTATCGAAAAAAACTCTCATTTATGAACTGGAAACCAATGCCTTAAGATTTATAATTAATTGTCCCCTGAACGCTTGCAAAAAACTGGATAAAGATATGATCTCGGAACGAACAAAACAGATGACTCCTTTCATTGTGATGGATGTCCTCGAAAGGGCACATGAAATGGAGCGCCGGGGCATTCATGTTGTCCATTTGGAGGTCGGCGAGCCCGATTTCGACACCCCACAATGCATCAAAGAGGCTGCCTGCAAAGCCCTTGATGAAGGTCATACGCATTACACCCACAGCCTGGGGATGATAGAGCTTCGGGAGGCCATCAGCGATCATTATTACAAGACCTATGGTGTATCGGTCGATCCCAACCGGATCGTGATATCATCAGGGACGTCTCCTGCCATGTTTGTCATGTTTTCAGCACTTTTGGAAAAGGACGACCAGGTGATTATCTCCGATCCTCATTATGCCTGCTATCCAAATTTTATAACATTCGTCCAAGGTAAGCCGGTAACCGTACCCGTTTTTGAAGAAGACGGTTTCCAATACCGGCCGGAGGCGATTCAGGAAAAGATTACGCACAGGACAAAGGCGATATTTATCAATTCACCCTCAAACCCTACGGGAAATCTGCTTTCAAAGGATCGGATGAAAGCTGTTGCTGCTTTTTCATTAGAACAAGGCTCGCCGTATATTATTTCAGATGAAATATACCACGGTCTGGTTTATGAGGGAAAAGAACACTCTATCTTAGAGTTTACCGATAAGGCAATTGTGTTTAATGGTTTTTCCAAGCTCTACGCCATGACAGGATTAAGGTTGGGATATATGATTGCACCCAAGCACTTCATTCGACCCATACAAAAAGTGCAGCAAAACTTTTTTATTTCAGCCAATGCCATGGTTCAGGTTGCAGGCATCGCAGCCCTTGAGCATGCGGGCGATGATATCGCTAAAATGAAGCAGATCTATAATGATCGAAGACAGTACATGATCCGTCGTCTTAAAGATATGGGTTTAGGGATTACTGTAGAGCCAACCGGGGCCTTTTATGTCTTTGCAAATGCAAAACAATTTTCCAATGATTCATATAAACTCGCCTTTGATATCCTTGAAAAGGCTCACGTGGGTGTGACCCCTGGCATCGATTTCGGAAAAAACGGTGAAGGATATCTTAGGTTTTCATATGCGACGTCTATGGAAAACATCGCCGAAGGAATGGATCGTTTGGAGAAATATTTAACCTAGAATCCGCACATAAATTTTAGGTTGCGAAAACCATGATCATCAAGTCGGCTGAATTTGTTAAAAGTGCTGTCAAGCCATCCCATTACCCTTCTGAGGAGTTACCGGAGATTGCTTTTGCAGGACGTTCCAACGTAGGGAAATCTTCGCTCATCAATACCCTTTTGAACCGCAAACGCCTGGTCAAAACCAGTTCCACACCCGGTCGTACCCAGCTTATAAACTTTTTTAATATAAACAATGCGTTTTCCTTTGTTGATCTCCCTGGGTATGGATACGCCAAGGTTCCGGATTCGGTAAAAAAGACATGGGGACCCATGGTTGAGACGTTTCTTTCCACCAGAAAAACCTTAAAAGGGGTGGTGATTATATTGGATATCAGGCGGATCCCGGGCATAGAAGAGTTTAACCTAATCGATTGGCTAAATTATTATCATATTCCCTTTATTTTGACCCTCACAAAGGCGGATAAGCTTTCGAAAACAAAACAAGTCAAACAGCATCTTGCCGTTGCAAGGACATTAGCTGTCGATCCAAAAGAACTGATCCTCTTTTCCGCAAAATCGCGTTTGGGAAAAGCGGCGGTGTGGGATAAAGTAAACCAATTAATTCATTAAAACCCTAATTAGTAACCATTCACAAATTAATTTTGGATAGAATGCTAAGAACTAAAAACGAAAAAAAGAACTTTAAATCTGGATTTGTTGCCATCGTTGGAGCCCCCAATGTGGGAAAATCGACGCTGTTAAACCAGATGCTGGGCGAAAAAATTTCCATCACATCCAAAAAACCGCAAACCACCCGGAACAGAATCATCGGCATTGTGCACAGGCCCCACTCTCAGCTGGTTTTTATCGATACGCCGGGTATTCATAGAGCGAAACGAACGTTAAATATTCGGATTGTAGACGCAGCTCTTTCAGCACTAGGGGATGTGGACGTCGTTCTGGTTATGATTGATGTGGCAAATCCTGACCCTGATTCTGAAGCATTTTTAGTAAAAAAACTGAAAAAACAAAAACAGCCGGTTGTTCTAGTCCTTAATAAGATCGATCTTGTTGCAAAACCGATGCTGCTATCGATCATTAATGAGTGGTCAGAATCACATACTTTTGCGGCGGTTATACCGGTTTCGGCTATACTCGGCGATCAGGTTGATGCGCTTCTTGCTGCCATGGAAGGGCTACTGCCAGATGGCCCTCCCTTATATCCAGACGAGGCCCTGACCGATATGCCGGAACGCTTTATTGCCGCTGAGATGATACGTGAAAAGGTATTCCGATTAACCGGGCAAGAAATACCGTATTCTACCGCCGTAACCATAGAATCTTTTTCCGAGGCGAAAAGCGGAAACCTTGTAAAGATTCATGCAACAATTCATGTCGAGCGGGCTTCACAAAAAGGCATGGTTATTGGAAAACACGGAGCCCGGTTGAAAATGATCGGCACAGAGGCCAGAAAAGAGATCGAACGGATGGTGGGGACCAAAGTCTATTTAAAGCTTTTTGTACGTGTACATAAGAATTGGAGCAAGGACACCAAGGCGCTGAGGAGGCTCGGTTACTGACCCGATTATTTCATGAAAATTATCCAGTAAATTTATATTCTAAAAATAACGTGTATGGTCGCGATGTATTCCAAGGTACATGTCGTATCCCAAACATTTTCTTCTTGAACTGAAAATTTCTCAAGAACAATCCGGACTAAGTCTTAAATTGAACCTTTAAAAAGATGTATCCCAATGATTTTGTCTTATCACCCATGCTTTAAAGCAGATAAAAATATACTCTGCGCAGGGCGGGAACCTGATACCGGTGATTTATCCGCAATAAAGGCGGCCGCTGCCGTTATCCTACCTCAGGGATGCTATAAATCTCTCTACAAGATGGCGAAAATGAACTGCAGGTATATCTTTCCCGATTTTGCAGCCAGATTTAAATATGAAGGGAAAATTGGTCAAATCCGGCTTTTCGAGGAAACCGGGGTGACGCACCCGAAAACCGAAATATACGATAATATTAACGCCTATTATGGACACTATGGCGATCTTTACCCAAAACCGGGTATGGGCTTTCCACTGGTTTTCAAGTTTAACTGGGGAGGGGAAGGAACGCATGTTTATTTGATAAAATCGTCTTCAGAGCTTTTCAATGCCCTTAAAATGGCTGAAACCTTTGAAAGGAGCGGCCGGACAGGATTTATCATCCAAGAGTATATCCCATCAGAAAACAGATCGTTAAGGGTGGTGGTCGTCGGGAAGACATCTTTTTCCTACTGGCGGGTCCAACAAAACAACACGGCTTTTTGCGCAAGTCTTGCTAAAGGGGCAATTATCGATACAAATTCTGATCCGGCTTTGATGGAAAAGGCTGTTCGATCCGTAAAAGATTTCTGTTCGCTAACTGGAATTAATCTGGCAGGATTCGATCTTTTGTTTTCAACCGATGCAAAGACCGCCTCCCCGCTTTTTCTTGAAATAAACTATTATTTCGGAAGGCGTGGCCTTGGCGGGTCCGAAGTGTTTTATGATTTGCTCGAGACGGAAATTAACCAGTGGATCGAAAGTCTCGGTCTTCATTAATTGGAGAAGAATAGTTGGAGCCATTTGCATACAACCTGAGTGAAGAGGATATTAAACGGGAGCGGCGAAAGGCGCGCGAACTGCGGCACACCCAGTGGTGGAAACGACGCTGCGCCAAGGGTGTCTGCCAATACTGCGGACGATCGACCCCAACCAAAGAACTTACCATGGATCATATCGTACCTATTGCCCGAGGCGGCAAGAGCATCAAAAACAACGTCGTGACTGCCTGTAAAGAATGTAACAACGCAAAAAAACAGCTTCTCCCTATGGAGTGGGAACAGTACTTAAAAAACGCTCGGATCGACAAAGACCCGCCAGGATAAAGATCCGATAAACATTCAGAAGGTATCCACATGTGTTTCATTCGGGTGCCTACGCCGCTGGTCATTTCTGATATCTCTACCACATATTGTGTTATTTTTTTCTTGACATACAAGATATATCGCTTTATATGGAACTAAAGTTCGGGCGACTCCAGGCTCAATTCGGGTTGATGGCTCAACCGAACTGAAAAATGCCCTGAAACCAACCCAGCGTTTCATGGCGAAAAAGGCAGGGTTATGAGCAACCCTGCCTTCCTCTTTGGGAAACCTTGAAAAACATCCCCTTTTGTCCAATTCCGCTTTAGCGGGAAACATTTTTCAAAGGTCTTCTGAACACTGAAGCGTTTTACTACTAATGGTTGTTGCATTATCTCTTATTCGTTGTTTCCAAAATTGAGCGAAGGTCGAGGATGCTCCAAATTTGAAGCGTCAAGGGTGAAACTGTAGTTAAACTACCGCAAACCCTTGACAACAATGAAAATCCTCACTCGAGACGGGATTTCGCTTTGCTCAAGGTGCATTCATATAGTAAAACCAAAATCTGCAATTGCCGATTTCGCTACAGCTACAAGGCGCAGGGCGTGAAGCTGTAGTTAAATTACCGCGAACGCCCTGCAACACAGTAGATGTAGTGAAAGTGGTGATCCCGCAGGGTGATAAATTTTAAAAAATCTATATAAGATGACTCACAGCAATAACGGTTGCCTGCAACACCCATGATTTTTGATATATATAAATTCAAATGTTAAAAAATAATCCTTTTTAAAATTTTTCATGCAGATTAGGAGATGATTTTTTCTGCCCTTACCATCGCCTCCTCAAAGGGATCCGTTGGAACCTGCTCATGGTTTTTGTTTTCAAATATTACAAAATAAATCGATTGTACGAGAAAAAACATCAAAATGCCAAGCGCCCAAGTAAAGGTAGAACACGGTGCGAACCAGGCAACTAGAATAGCACCACCTAAGGACAGCAGGAGCTCAGCACCCAACATTTTTGACAATGATTGTTGAAAGCAAACACCACTTCGAATCCAACTGAAAATGATTAGAGCCAGCAGTAAATAGGCGCTGTTTGAGTTCACGATGAAAACAAAAATTAGAAGAAGCAACAGTGGAAAGAAAATCGATATCGGTCGATTTCTGCCCCAACGCGTCAGAAAGAATCCGTAGGTTGCAAGATATGTCCAGAGAATTATCTTAAACGCTGTTGCTGCGTCTGTAACATAACCAAGTAGCGAATTTAAGGGTATGAAGGCCAGTCCAAAGACCAAACCAAAGACAATCGTGTTGCGTATGGGTCGTTGCGTGGTTTTCATGGTTGTATTCCTCCCCTGATAGCTTCTTTTCGCTGAAGAAGCTCTAATTCGACTTCTTCTTCAGGAAGATCGTGTGAGCTGTGTTTTGGCGTAATAGAAGACAGATGATTCTCCCACGCTTGTTGCTCTTTTTTATGGTCGAATGCTTTGGATTTAAGCTGAAATTGTTCGTATTGGAGCCTTTGCTTTTCAACGGTGTCCTGCATCTGAGCAATTTCTTTATCCATCGCCTCGACATGGCGGTGAAGATCATCTTTGTGAAGGGTCATCGGCTTTAGTTTTCGGATGAGCATTCGGGCAATATCATCCCGGTCTTTTTCGATGGAGACTGTCAGATCCTGCTCTATTTTTCCGATTTCATCTTTGTATTTATTCAGTTCTTCCGAGGTTTGATGACGGGAAGCCAGCAATTTTTTTATCCTGGCCTTTTTCTGTGAAAGGGCTTTTTCCATGTCTCTGAGATGCTGCTTGAGAAGCAGCCCCTGATCTTCCAACTGGTCCATAACACCATGTATATCTGCCTTAAATATGCGAACGATGCGCGTTATAATTCCCATTTTATCTCTCCTTTTGTTTCCATTTGTTGTCCAAAATAAATTAATTGAAGAAAAATTTTTATTTCCATTATTCCAATATTCCAACAATTTACCTGTGATCCAAAACCTGAAGCCTAATAAATAAAATTGTTAAATAAGATATAAATTTCTACTTGAGCCTATTTTGTTCCCATCCACAAATTCTATTGACTTAAGTGTTAAGCAGTTTCCAATTCATAAATGAGGGACTTTTGCGATGAGCAAGGCCGCGCAAGGGTTTGCGCCCGAGGCGTATTAGGGGTACGTCGAAGGCGGAAACCCGCGGAGAACGCCGCTCATCGGTAAAATAGCCATTTATGGATGGAAACTAGTTTGTTCTTCGCCCTTTATACCCCTCATATTGCAGCGCCTTTGAACGGGATTTTTGCTTTTGCATGACGGCTGCTGGCTCTCCCTGGAACGTATCTCGAACAAAAGAGCGCAAGTCGCCAAGGTCTTTAGCAAGATTCTCGGCAACTTTCTCCGAACCCACGATGGCATTTTGTTGTTGTGTTTTCATATGATAGGTATGGATACGATCGAGCGCCTCCTTTTTCTTTCCTTCTTTGATATCCCTTGAGACTTCGTCCCTGAGCTTATTGTAATCATCCTGAATGACTTGTTGTTCCCACTCATTTTTTTTGATTGAGGAAATGGCCTCCCTTTCATTTGCTACACACGCGATCTGAAAGGATTTTGCAAGCGAGGCAATATACGGGTGTTCATTGTAGGTATAATGAACAGCAATACCCTTGATTTCGAATGTCGTCTGCGCATGGGTGGGAACTTTAAAGGTTAAGAAAAGCTTT
>CP070768.1:330177-335086 GCA_020345745.1 Desulfobacterales bacterium | reverse complement strand
ACCATCTACAAGACGTCAAAGGACTACGATTTCGGCCTCCGCCTTGAGCTGAAGAAACGGGAACTCACGGTGATAGCGCAATCGTCTTTCTATCGGGATCGGAGCAGTCTCTAGAGCCTGTTCGGACCGCCTAACAAAGCGCTTGAGCCGACGGGCTCATTTAAGGAATTGGTGGCGCCTGCGGCTCAGCGCCGACGTTAGAATACAGATACCTCCAACATATATGCAGTGAATATTTGAGCAATTTGGTATTTTTTAGACTTCAAGTCTACATCACAATAATAATCCCGTTTTTCCCGCCGATGGAATTATAGTCAACCACCTCAAGATATAGTGTATGTGCCAGTTCTAATTTTCTGGATGAAAATTCAAGACTTCTGGCACCTCCCTTCCCTTCGATCTTTAATATTTGAAGGTCTAAAAGTTTAAGGTTTTGGAAACAAACCTTGAATTTTAGATAACTTGCGATCTGGTGTGAAATTGACCATCAGTTCTGCATTCAGATGTTAATTAAAACGGATGACATCACATTTTATTTGACATTCAAACGCTCTTGCCATATTTCGTTAAAGGGATTCTTTCTTTTTGACATATGGTCTTCATCTCATAACGCTTCTATTTTGAATCACTTTTTGTTCTGTTGAATTCACTCTCGCCTTGTCCTCTCTCTATTTGATTTTGATTAAATCCATTTTTTAAGATGAATTCGTTTTAGTTCTTTGTATTGAAAAGTGAGGATTAAAGTAACAAACCAAAACCCATATCTGACTGTCCATAGGGGCAAGCTGAGAAAGGAGGTAGTATTATGGCAAAAGCAATAGTTCTGATCACAGCGGATCCGGGTAGGGATCGTGAAGTTGCCGGTAATGTTAAAAAGGTCGAAGGGGTGGAAAATGTTTATCTAACGGCCGGCCGTTATGATGTGGTTGCCGAGGCCCAGGCATCTGATGATGAAAGTATGTTATCTTTGACATATGACAGAATCAGAATAATAGACGGTATTAGAGAGACGCATACTATGTTTTGCCTAAAAGTTTAGGTGGTGCTGTCTCAACGATAGCGTAGTTCTCATCAATTTCCTAATAGCCTTTATACATCAACCAGAACGTTCGTGCAGTTGATGTTTGAGGGACACTATTCTTTCGCTTGCGCCCTGGAGGGAAAAGAAAAAAGGTGATAATTATAACCCTTGGTCTTTTTAAAAAGTAGCTTAAGTTTATACAGATTACATTTAAGATTTGAAAGAAGACTTCTCCTTGGTGATGTTGGAAGGAGAAACGCTGTGAAAAAAATAATTGTCGTAACACTAGTGTATCTGTGTTTAGCCGCCACAGAGTCCTGGAGTCAGGACAGCATAGAGTTTTACAACCGTGGTCTCAAGAGTTCTTTGACCTACAAAAAAATCGACTGCTTTACCAAAGCGATCCAGTTGGATCCAAATATGGTGGAGGCATATGAAAAAAGAGCGCTACATTACTACTTCCAACGGCGGTTCAACAAGGCTATCCAGGATTACACCAAAGTTATAGAACTGAAGCCCCACAGAGTTGATGACTACCTGATGTTAGGTCGGGCTTACCTGAGAAAGAAAAAAGATTCGGGAATTAAAGCAGAAATCAAAAACCTGGTTTCAAATATCAGGAAGCATCATGTACAGGGATATAATGAATCCTTGGAAAGGGCGATTGAGAGTTTCAATTGTGCCATAGAGATTGATCCACAAATGGCCAGCGCTTATAGTTATCGAGCAGAGGCATATCGTCTCAAAGGTATGGTGGATAATGCTCTCCGTGATTGCACCAAGGCCATTGCGTTGAGGAAAGATCCGAAAAGCATCGCAAACGCCTACTTCACGAGAGCCATGATTTATAGGCGATTAGGCCAAGACGAGCTAGCCGAAGCTGATTTTCGAAAATTTTATGAGTTGGATCAGAGATTCTACGTATTCGGCTTTTTCGTGCTCCGATTTTTCGACGATACACCTAGTTTGGATACGGTAAGTAAAATGGGACTCGTTAGCATTATCATCCTTGCTTTTGTAGTAATTTTCAGGCTGACCCTGAGGACTCCAACAAAAAGAGAATAAGTTTTTTAGGCGCACAACACTTTCCTGCGATCACTAAGCATTAGAAAGAGCAACAAAAGGATTGGCGATGATTGGTAATTGGCGCTATATGCTTGGCGCAATTTTGTTTTTGGGCTCCGGCTGTCTATTTCTTTTTATTTATTCAAGTTGGGGGCTTACCCTAGCATATATTGTAAGCTTACCCATATTTG
The DNA here is from genome assembly GCA_020345745.1 of Desulfobacterales bacterium. Classification (GTDB taxonomy): domain Bacteria; phylum Desulfobacterota; class Desulfobacteria; order Desulfobacterales; family UBA11574. Next base: position 332,809 of record CP070768.1, on the reverse strand, counting down.
CCGTGGGTGTTATACTCGTATGGCGCAGCATTCGAAAATCGCCGCATAGATAAAAGGGAGGTTAGATTGGACGCAGAGAAAAGTAAGGAGTTAGAAATTAAACTTCGAAAAATGTTTGATCTCAACAAGCAACCCCAATCTGGAAAAGAAAAACCACAGGTCAAATCTGATTCCAGCGATGTTATTCGACGCAGAAAAGGTGAACCAGACAAACGGATTTCTCGTATGTCAAAAAATAATTATTTCTAAATCTGGAACAGTTTACCTCTTATGTCATGGATGGATATGATGAAAATGATTAATCTTTATTATTTTCTGTCGGAGTCTTCTAACGGATATTTTGGGCCTTACTAATGAACTATTTAATTCATGAAATATCCTGGCTATACATCCGCTTTCAGCAATTTATGAACAACACGAATAGTGTTTAAGTGAATTTCTACAATATCATCAATGTTGGGGGCGTAACCTCCTCCTAAAACAATGGCAGTAGGAATATCTACCTCGGCACAGACCCTCAGAACGTAGGCGTCACGATCCTTCAGGCCCTGTTTAGTCAGCAAGAAGCCTCCAAGACGATCGTATTGAAACGGGTCCGCTCCAGCCAGGTAGATGATAAGATCGGGACGGTGCTCTTGAATCAGAGTTGGCAAAATCTTGAGTTCCTCCAAGTATCTTTTATCGTCCACTCGTTGGTTTCTGAGAAGACTGATGTCGCAATTGCTGTATTGTTTCGGATAAGGATAGAGGTCATCCTGGTGAATACTGAAAGTAAAGACGGTTTCATCACTTTCAAAAATGGATGCAGTGCCGTTTCCCTGATGTAAGTCACAGTCTATAATCATCGCACGATTAATAAGGCGCTCCGTCTGTAGTTTTCGAATCGCTATTGACATGTCGTTCAGATGGCAGAAACCTTCCTCGTGACAGGCAAAGGCATGATGAAATCCACCACCAAGGTTCATTCCCATCTGCTGCTCGAGGGCAATTTTACACGCTAGGTAAGTTCCTCCACAGACGACCTTTAATTTCTTCAAAATTTTAAAACTAATAGGATTTTCTCCGTTAAGAAAACAGAGCGGAGTAATACTCAAAAGATAAAGGCGCCAGAGGTAGGCGCGTCCATGAACCAAAGCAAGATCCTGATCGCGAAGTGGAGTAGGTTTTATGAAATCGTCTTCCGTTAAGATTCTTTCTTCAATGGCCCTGTGGTGAATCAAAACATATTTCTTAACCGGGGGAAAATACCACCAGAAGCCGACCTTGTATTCAGGACTCCAGATAAAATTGGCCTTTGTTGGAGTATTTGGGCTAGAGCTTTTCCTAATTAAAGGAGTTTTTGGGAAGTCGAATTTAGGTGGAGGCCATAACTTACCAGCCATTAGGGCAAACCAATAGATCAGAAGCAAGACGGCAAGCAAAATCTGCCAATTCCCACCGGGTCCCATGAAAAGGTAGATAACAGTTAAAAAGATTATGATTTCAGCTAGAGTGAAGGGAGGTCTGGTGGAACCGGCAAGGTATTCAAAGTTTTCCATAGCCGATCGCCTTTTATTTAACCAAACTTTTTTTAATCAATATGTTTCTGTAGTTTCGAGAATATGCAAATTTCTTCCTTGAAATAACAGAAGAAACATGTTGGATCTACCCTAAGGTTTCTGCCTGGGAAACTTTCAAATACCAATTATGATATCATATTTTTACCTAAAGCACATGTTTTAAAAGGTTCTGTTCCCAAATCAACTTAAAATGCAAATTAATGATACGATACCTTCAACGAAAAACATCAGAACGCGAATTTGATTCCGCCGTCCCTAATCGTTTTTGGCTGCAATTGATCAATCCTCCTCATGGCCCTAATCTCGCTGATTTTCCCAAGATAACAATAAAGCGAAAAACCTTAGTTTCTTTAAAATTTAAAAATCCCAAGGAACGTGTTATATCCAAATGAAAAATGCAATGAAATCTCCGGGTAAAGTGAAGCGAGAAAGCGCCCATTATTGCAGTTAAAAGGCATAAAAACATGAAATGTTTGGTCTGCGGCGAAATAATAACAGGAGAGAAGAGCTGGGAACACGTGCGGTCCGTGCATCTTGAACCAATTGCTCTAACCCAGGAAAAAATTATTGAACATGCAAGAAAAATCGCTGATCCGATAGAGGTTAGACAAGCCCATGTAACTTGTATTAACCTTCGAGAGGAAATAATTTATATTAGCCTAGTTAATACAGAACTTCTGATTGCATTCGCGCGAGAACGCGCTGATATTCCACCGAACTACTGAAGCCGGGAGGGGTTTTCATCTCGGTCACTGCCTGCATGGGTGGCAAATGGGTCTTCTTGAAATTCTTGGTGTCCTTGCTAGCGAAGGTCGGGTTGATGCCGCAACACATAAACATGTTCAAGCTCCTGGAGTTGGAAGGGCTGATGACGAAGGAGAATCTCCACATCGTTGAACGTGAAGATCTGGGCGAAACCCCACCGCACTTCTTCATTGTTGCCCAAAAGACCTAGGCAAGACCACGGGGGTCTCAAGGGACTTAAATCGTCTGGTGAAGGTCGTGCCTCGTACATTTAGACAGGGATTAAGAACAGGGTACCCAATCATTCAGGTCGGGTCGCAATCGTCATT
>CP070768.1:319652-330077 GCA_020345745.1 Desulfobacterales bacterium | reverse complement strand
GCTGGTTCCGAACGTAAGACACGACGTGCCAATAAATAGATGGGCACGGCAGACAGCGATAATGAAAAGGCATGTGCTAATATGAACCAAATCACATTGGGGACAAGATAATATAACGGAACAAACAACAAGTTAATCAGATGAAAATGGAACCCTAACCATACAATGGGTCGGTTAAGCTGGCTGGTATTGAGAAAAAAATCGCCGTTCAATAACCCCCAAACAACCTGATCAGCCACACCAAGATCGTTGATTGAGGTCAGATAACCCCAGTGACGTGACAAACCCAGAAATAAAAAGAGCAGCGAATATAGCAGAATGGCTATTCCTGCACAAAAACGACATCGCTTTTCAATGCTTATGGTCATCATTGCTCCACTGCTCTTCGCTACACGGATATGGATGAGGCAAGGGCTCTCGAAAAATATCGAATGTCCTAAACTCCGTAGCATTTGATAAGTTAGCATGAGATTAACTCAAAGCTTATATGCCTTGGCATCCATATGATTATTTGTTATACCTTTGAAAATTCTAAAACACAATACATTCAAGCTGTTGTCCCGGAGTTTTTTTGAGATGGAAAACAAGTTTCCCCATAAGAGCCTTTTGCCCAAGCCCTTGCAATGGTCTCTTGGCCTGCTAACGATCGCGGTTATATTTAAATTGTTTAACCAGCTTCATGCTGATTATGACCTTTGGTGGCATATTTTTATGGGGAATGAAATCATTATTAAAGGAACGCTTGATAAATTTGATGTCTATTCGTTTACCGCTTATGGCCTGCCCTATATTAACCATGAATGGTTATCCGAAATCATTATGGCCTGGACTTATCTTGTCGGCAAAAGCAGCGGCTTGCTCATATGGCGATGGAGCATGGCGCTCGTTATTCTTTATCTCGCATTTCGGTTGATAAGGCTGAAGACACAACACCCGGTGGCTCGAATCATCATTTTATTGTGCTTTTCGTTAGTTTTGAGCCCTGGTATATCTTTTCGGGTGCAACTCTTCTCATATGTCCTATTCCTGGCATTGCTCCTTCTTATCTATTCAGCGCATATCAACGACCTACTGCCGTCGGTTTTTGTTGTGAGTCTTCTTTTTGTTGTATGGGCCAATGTACATGGGGCATTTTGTCTCGGGCTTCTTATCTGGTTTTTTTATGTAACCAGATACGCTTGTCAATATGGCACTAATGTCAAGTGGCAAAGGATATTGTTATATTTTTTACTTCCTGCTTCAGCAACATTCATCAACCCTTTTGGCACCAAGTTGTGGCAATTTATTTTCCATGAAATCAGCAATCCTCTAAGCCAAAAACATATTACCGAATGGCAACGGTTCTCATTTGCGCCTCGGGAAATGCCGTTTTTCTGTGTTATGACACTTACCTGGATGGCTACTTTTTTTAGTAAAAGGAAAACAGAAGCCACTGAAACCATCATCCTCATTATTGCAAGCTTAATGGGCTTGATATCGGTGAGGCATACGCCGCTATTCGTCATTTTGACTCTCCCTTCTTTGTCTAGCCATATGGAAAGCGCTTTTTTGAGATTGTTAAAAAGGGCTGGCCATGGAAATCAGGTTTCAAGTATCTTAACCTATATATCTTCGATATTGTTTGTAGGACTTTCAATGCTTTTTATCCAAATGGGATTGCCCGATAAATGGGAAGTGACTGTCGGTAAAGATCCGCTCCCTAGCCAAACCATAGCATTTTTAGAGAAAAACCGTGTTAAGGGCAACCTATGGGTACCCCTTCATTATGGTGGATATGTTCTTTTTCATCTGTATCCGGACATCAAAGTGTCAATTGACGGGCGCTGGGCTATGGTGTACCCTCGCCAGACCATGCAAGACAATATGACATTTGCGTTTCAGGGGACAAAAGGAAAATGGAAACAATTACTTGAAAAGTACGGCGCCGATTTAGCAATAGTGGAAACAGGAAATCCGGCGATGAAGGAAATGGACCAGGATGCGGATTGGATCTGGATATTTAGTGAAAAAATCGGGAATTTATTGATCAAAAAAGAATATCTCTCCTCTTTACGTCAACCGCTAAAAATCCCCCATAGCCAACCACCCTCTTGGCCATAAACCTTTTTGAAAAATGCTGCATTAAGGTCATTCTTTTCGCCGCAAGATTGCACAAAACGACGCATTCTGGGGACGCTTGATGTTTGGTTCCCAGTGATATAGGGTTCTGTCTTCAAAAATGTCAACAATACCCACCAGTTGGTAATATCTTGCTTGATAACTGTTGTACCATTCGAGTAAAAGCTTGTGAGAATCCTGGCGGTCCAGCCAAGATTTTTTTACCCATACTAGCACGAGAAACATTGGGCGTATCGATTCGATTTCATGTATCATTTCCTTCTGCATTTTCAAAGCCACGTCACTATTGTCCATTAATGGATACATATAAATATGACCCGTTGCTGAACGACGGTTGGAATAGAAATAGATTTGTGGCTCTGATCCGATTACGGCGATTCGATCGGCTTCTTTAGTATGCGATTTGATATAACGAGCAATCTCAATCGATTCCGAAAAAGGATTCATGTGATATACAAATCGGCTTGCCTGATTGGGAGTCATTTGGAAGAAAAACATCCGTTGCTGGTAAATGGAGATAAGGATACAAATCACGGCAAGAAAAATTTGCATGCCATTCTGAACGGTTCTTAAATGAAAAATAGGTGATATCTTTGTTATGGTATTCACTCCCATTCCAAACAGCAGGGATGCCGCAGGAAGTAGTAGTATAAAATAATGATGCCGAAAATAGAACCCGGGCAAAATGGCTAAAAAGGAAAAAAATGTGAAGCATGCAACAAAAACTGAGCGCCTTCGATTCCTCTTGTCCCATATTAAAGCACTCAGACCGACAGCAACGACTATCCAAATCGGAAACATCGCCCGACCAATAGGTATAGCCGTGTATATAAAATAAGACCATGCCATATCGATGGGTATTTTATCCGAATACATCCTCGCAATTTCAAATGTCCAATACCAGTACTGCTCAAACCATCCAGTGAAATAAAAAATGGTGCAGGTGATAACATAGGGTATCATCGATCCGACAATGAATATCAGAGCCCGTGTTAGCGATTTTCTTCGACCGACTTTAAGATGCCAGATTGAGTCGACCAAAAGAAAAGAAACTCCAAAGGAAATAAACAAAGCTCCGTGTTGTTTCATTAAAACACAGAGGCCAAATAAAAGGCTGCTGAAAATCAACCAACTCCAACGGTTTTCATCAAGGGCATGGATGAGCAACACGACACCGGAGAGCGCTAGCAATATCACAAAATGTTCGGCATTCGCGGAAACACCGTGGACGGTAGGACTGATAGAGATTACAGCAAAGCATGCGGCGGAAGCCAAAGCTGCAACAGAATTGAAAAGGCGTTTGGCTATAAAAAATAGAAGGACAATCGTTGCGGAATTGATAAAGAGCAAGCCTAAATGAATACCTGAGTGGGTCTTGCCGAAAAGTGTCAACAACAAAGCATAAGCCGCGTATATTCCCGGCAGCTTCATGCTGTACATATTTTCATACAATGGATGGCCTTGAAGAAGTAGCAGTCCGCCGTAGGCATATTCCCCCTCGTCACGTTCCAAAGGCACATCTAACAATCCGAAACGCATGACTGCCGTCATCAATAAAATGGATAGTAACGCCAGACAAACCCATGGTTTTGACACAAAACGATCAGCAAACCATGCAGCGACCTTCTTGCTCATAACCATTCTATATTTTTCCGATGATTCGAGTTGTAAACGTTATGCTCCTTACGGCGGGGTTCAGAGTTAAGTCCAAGACCCTGGACTTTTCTCGACCGTTGGGAGCAATGGGGTATAATAAAAGAGGGCGTTTCTCATAGGTCTTTCTGTTGCAATCTATTCAGATGCTGGCGAATTGAACTTGCAGTTAACAGCGGCGGTTGTTTATGAATTAGCACACGCCATAAAGGAAATTCGGTGTATGGATGGTCATCGGTCAGCTCTGGAGATTGACGTACAATCTTGGACAAATCTTCGGATCCCAAAAGATACAAACGCTTCAGTGTGTCCCTATCCTTTAAATTGTCATCCCATTCACTCAGGTCGGAAATGGTGCTAAGTCTTTCAGCCAATTGTTCAAGACTTTTACGGTTCTGGTCAAACGGTCGATGTCCGCCGATAAGATATAGTCCTGGATAGGTCAATCCACCCCAAAGGCTCGCTCCGGGAAAAACATTAACAAATGTTTTTATGATCATTATAAGTTCACTCGCGTGCTCAGGCGGAAGCCAAAGACATACCACGCCTTGTTTGTTGATTCTGGCTTTGCAAAGCTGCAAAAATTCACGGGTATATAGGTTAACAGTGCCAGCACTATGAATAGGGGGCGCTGGATCGATGGTAATAACATCATAGAGCTCTTTTCGTACTGCTAGAAAATTTCTCCCATCCTCGGCATGCAATGCTATGTTCGGTTGTCTTTTGATCTTTTCGGCATCCTTATGAAAAAATTCAAAGCTGTCAAAAACCCTTGGAACAATATCGACGGCATCGATATGGGTTATGTTTTCTGAAAACCTGCTGGCTGACCGTACGGTGGTCCCCATTCCAAAACAGACGACCAGGACGCGCTGTGGATCTTTTACGAGTGCCATAGGCAGATGGGCCATCAGCTTAGTCTCGCTAACCAAGCTCGTCATTCCTTCACCATTAATAAACAACTGCCGTGCTAGCCGACGATGAGGTACCCCTGAAGGAACTGTTGTCCCGGCGACGCCTTCATAAAATTCGAACATTTTCGCTTCAGGTCCGAATCGTCTGGTTATACGTTCAGTCATGACGGTTTTATAAGGATTACCAATCTGGAGTGCCATAAGGCAAAAACAGGCGACCAGCAACGCCGCAGCCAATGGCAGTTTCCCTTGTTCTTCTCTCGGGCTGACCCAAAACAATACAGCACCTAAAATGATATTTAACAGACCCAGCATGACCATGGTTACCGAGGTTCCAATCAAGGGAATTAAAATAAATCCAGCAGCAATGCTTCCCAAAATACTTCCCAATGTATTTGCAGAATAGGCCCAACCGGTCTCTTCTCCGGGAGCGGTCGAATTTGAAATACAACATCTGACGGCCACCGGAAACTGCCAACCGAAAGCTACGGCCACAGGAAAGACCATGGCCGCACTCGTCGCTATCCCCCAACCATAATTGGTGGTGAACCCCATAGACATCCGGCCGATAAACACGTATATAAACATACCCGTAAGGGTTAGACATCCAATTAAGATTTCAATGATCGCGAAAGTAGATACCGGCCTGTTTTTCGATACTGGAAATTTTGTTGATAAGGAGCTTCCAAAAGCAATCCCGACCAAAAATAGTCCCAGCATAAAGCTAAACGCATATATGCTTGTTTTGAGTGGCAGCATCAACAGCCGCGTCCATAGAATTTCATACGCCAGTGCTGTAAAACCACTAAAAAAAATGGTTATGCTCGACCAAAATCGAATGGGAAAGGGGTAAGCCTGGGGAATCGGAATCTCTGCGCTGGAACGATATGATCTTGGAGAAATATCTCCTCCCCTTTTCAAATGTTTATCGACCTGATAGGCAAGAACGGCGGCAGCGAGATTAAGCAGAGCCGCTAAATGCAATGAAGAACGTTCCCCCAAAGCACCGAGCAGAAAAAATCCTGTTAGAAACACACCCAGTACAGCGCCATACGTGTTTATCGAATATAGTCGACCCAATCCATACTGAAAATAATGGTTGTGATGGGTAATCAGTGCAACCAGCAAGGGAAGGGTTGAACCCATAAGAACAGTGGGGACCAAGAGACAAATCATGGAAAAAATAATTCTCACTGTTGTTAAAAACAGATAATTGTTCCCAAAAAATTGATAGAAATCAACGTAAACCCCACCCAGAACGGATATGATCGTAAACGAAGATAAAAGGGCCGTTAACGCAATGCCAATCTCAATGATGACATACCCAAACAATCGGTTTTCAATCCGATCCGCAATCTTACCTCCAATGAACGCACCGAGAGCGAGGCCGCCCATAAAAACACACAGTACCGTCGTTGTTGCAGATGTGGTAGTCCCTAGATAGCGGGTTAGCATGCGAACCCATACTACCTGGTACATGAGTCCGCTCATTCCGGAAAGTAAAAATGCCAAATAGAGTATCATAACTGGTCAGCGATGTTTAACTTTAAAAATATATTTCTTTTTATAAAAAACCTGAAACGCTATTCATCTCGGTTTTGGAAGTTACACACGTCACTCTCTTCAAGGAAACAGTTTTGATCGTATGATCTTCATTTTTGCCAACCGAAAAATCAGTGCTGTACATAAACAACCCCATCCATATATAATGCTGCGGGGCAAGTTAATGGAAGAGGCTTCGGCAAAGTATTTGGTCGGGCAACTGACTTCGGCAATGGTATAACTAAACCATATAATCTGTGCCAGCATCTGATTGTCAAACACAAAATCATTAGAGTTGACCGCAAGTGGCACTTTTTCCAATATTTCTCTGGAAAATGCCCGATAACCGGTATGATATTCGGACAACTTTGCCCCTAAAGCGATATTTTCTATGAACGTCAAAAATCGGTTGGCAATATATTTCCAGACCGGCATTCCACCTTTTAATGCATAACCACCGAGAATCCTCGAGCCCAACACGCAATGGTACAACTCATTCCCAATCAGTGAAACCATGGCTGGTATTAATTTAGGCGTATACTGATAGTCGGGATGAATCATAATGATAATGTCGCCCCCCTCTTCAAGCGCCAATCGGTAACACGTTTTTTGATTGGCACCATACCCTAAATTCTTTGCATGGGTGAATATGCGGGTATTTGGAAAGGTTTTAGCTATAGCAACGGTGTCATCACGGCTACCGTCATCAACAATGATAACCAGATCCACTATTTCTTGCGCCGCAACCTCATCATAGGTTCGCTGCAAGGTATTGGCAGCATTATATGCCGGCATCACAGCAATAACTTTTTTGCCTCTATACATAATAACCCCAAAAAGTTGAATCCATACAGCACCCCTTGGGTAACACCCGCTTATGTCTCCCGCCAGCGGGGGATGTCAGGGTTTAATTTTAGATTACCTTATCTCGTAATCTTCCCGAAATATTCTTATCAGTGGTCTTTTATAAGCATCTGGTATTCCGGCAAGGACCTAAGATTCTCTAAATTACTATCCGTCTTCATTCGTCCCCAGTCGTCATACCCTCTTTTTAGAGCCTGCTTAAGCCAATGTATCGATTTTTCGACATGTTGTTGTCTGGCATAGATAGAGGCAACCAGATAATATGTTTCAGTCCTATCTGGCTGGCGCTTTATTAACCCTTTTAATAATCGTAATCCCTTTTCATATTCGCCTTGCATTGCATATGTTATCGCCAAAGAATGTAAGGCATCAATGAACTGCGGTTTAATGGCGAGTGCCTTTTCATATTGATCAACGGCCCTATCTTTTTCTCCTTTACTTTTATACAGATTTCCCAGTCGATAATACAATAAAGAATCTGCGGGTTTGTTGATGATTGATTCATGTACTTGCCGGATAGACGCATCAATCTCTTTTTGTATTTTCAGTGTGTTCTCAAGGTTATTACGAGCGATCACATGGCTGGAATCGATGCGCAGCACCATCCTAAAAGCGCTTTCAGCCTCTTTTAACCGGCCCTGTTTCGTAAATATGACACCAATATTATTGTGCGCTTCAACAAAGTTAGGATCGATTCGCAATGCTTGCTTGTAGTGTCTAATCGCCTGGGTGGTTTTCCCTTGCTTTTCTGATATTCTGGCCAGATTATTGTGCGCTTCAACAAAGTTAGGATCGATTCGCAATGCTTGCTTGTAGTGTCTAATCGCCTGGGCGGTTTTCCCTTGTTTTTCTAATATTCTGGCCAGATTGCTGTACGCTCCGGGCAAAGCTGGGTCGATGCGTATTGCTTCATGAAAATGCACGGCTGCTGCTGTTTCCCGGCCCTGTTCCAACAGCACAACACCCAAATTGTTGCGCGCAATAACAAAGGAAGGATCGATACGTAATGCTTCTTGATAATGATGGATAGCCTCGGCTGGTTTATCCTGTGCTGCCAAAACCAGCCCTAAATTATTGTGCGCAATAACATTGTCGTCGGTTACATCGAGTGCGTGGCGATAGAGTAAGTTGTCATTCTTCCAATATGTCACTTGTTTCCATGAGGTAAGCATGAGAGCAGGTAACCATGCGACCACAAGCAACGTCAATCCTATCTTCTTGTGACGCCATTTTGCCAGCACTTCAGGAACCCCCCAGGCTATCAGAAAAAATAGGCCGATCAACGGAACATAAGTGTATCTATCAGCCATCGATTGCTTGCCAACCTGAACCAACCCAATAACCGGTATCAGGGTTCCAATATACCACAGCCATCCGACAGCCAAATATGGATACCGCTTGATCTTCCATAGGGCAATAAAAGAGATGGATACGAGTAACAAGCCTGCCCCACCAACCGTTACCAGCGGCCATCTTATCGGATGCGGATAAAAAAACGCCAGATGAAGAGGAAAGAACATTTTCAAGATGTAGGTCGCATAGGAAACTACCGCGTTTGAAATTCTGGTATCAAGGGGATATGCACTCAGTGCACCAACAGATCCATAATGTTGCTGAGCTGTCCAGGTCACGATACTTGCGGCAACGGATAAGAAAATGAAGGGTATTTTTTCGGCCAGAATGAACATGGTGCCCCTCTGAACCGGTACGTTGCGATTGCCAATTGGCCAACGTTGAAGGGGCCAATAATCAAAGAGGAGTAAAATAAACGGCAAGGTTACCAACATCGGCTTGCACATCAGGCCCAGGATAAAGCAAACGAGAACCACTGCGTATCGGGTGATTTTCGGGCTTTCAACATACCAAGCATAACTCCACATGGTCAGCATCCAGAAAAACGTGCTTAACACATCTTTACGCTCCGACAACCATGCAACCGATTCAACATGCAGCGGATGCAATGCAAACAGGGCTGCAACCAGACCACTTTGCCATAACCGGTGGGTTGTTCGCTTGAAAATTAGAAATAGCAACACAGAATTTATAATATGAATAAGCAGGCTGGTTACATGATGGGCGCCGGAATTCATTCCATATAGCTGAATATCCAGCATATGCGAAAGCCATGTTAAAGGATGCCAATTATACGCATGGAAGGATGAGAATGACCAGATAATATTTGTCAAGCTCAAGCCGGTCAACACATGCACATTTTTTGTAACATATTTATCATCGTCCCATATTAAAAATTCGTGATTCTGAATTTGCCAGAACACCGCAAGTGTCGCCATAACGAGAAACAGACAAACAAGAATTTCGCAACGAATATTGAAAATAGTTAAAGGCTGTCTATGGTTACGGCTCATTCTGAATTTGACCGGACTGCTCCCCACTGCGAAGCACTCCAGCTTGGGAGAACTCCAACCTTTCAAAGCGGGGTCGAGGAGAGCTTTATAAAATCAAGAAAATCCTTACCAGGCAGCGCTGTTTTTTAAAACGGTAAGCTTCCCTTTTCGTTTGCTGAAACAGCGTACAGAAAAGAATTACCTTACGTGAATGATAGATTTTTGAAAGCAACACGTGCTTGTTTGTATTGCAACAAAAAAACGGAGAAAGGAGTTTTCTCCTCTCTCCGTTTTTCGCGCTTGGTAAAACTACCTGTTGGAGAAGGTAATGGCACCACCAGAATCATTTGTATAGATCTTGGATCCTGTGCCATGATATGATTGAATCACTAGCGTTGATTGAGTGTCAGAACCCCCGGCGATTGCAGTAGTTACATCACTTGACTGAACATATCCATAGTTCGTCAATTTGGTTACCGTAACTACACCATTGGGATAATCGGTAAAATAGGCCTGGGCAGCGGTATAGGAATTCTTAACATCCGACTGCGCCGTTGCATCATATCCTCTCTGCCGGTAGGAGATAAAATTGGGAATAGCAATGGCCGCTAAAATTCCGATAATCGCGATAACGATCATCAACTCGATAAGGGTAAAACCGCTTTCGTTATTGCCTCTTAGTTTTTGTAACATATGATACCTCCTTTTAAATATGATTAATCATAAACGCTGAAAAATTATAGCAAAAGTATTTTTTAAATACGTTTTCACCTCCTTGTGGGTTGCTGTTATCTATTTTTTTCTATTTTCAAGTATCGGTACAATTTAGTGCAAAAAATATGCCGACGATGAGTAAATATGAGCTAAAAATATAACATTTTGAATTTTATTATAAAACCATTCGTTTTGCAAGGCTTTCCTGTTTTGCCCCTTGATCATCCATCGGTATTGTGACAATTTTTGTCAAACACCAGCAAAAATTGTCACAT
>CP070768.1:315961-319552 GCA_020345745.1 Desulfobacterales bacterium | reverse complement strand
TTTGCCCTCATCGAAATGTAATATCACAACTATTTTAAACCCTCAAAAAACTGTAATATATAGCAGATATCTGCCGTCTGCACCAAATAAAAAAGCAGGGCCATTGCTGACCCTGTCTGCTCGTTAAGTTTGATGCCTTTATGGTTTTGGGTTTTCTTTAGTATTAAGAGGAAGAGGATAAAAACGGACTTGAATAAGAGATGAGCGGTACGAACCTTGAGGATCAATGTCAAATAACATGCCTACGAAATTCGCAATGTTGAAGACCCACACCCCGTGATCATCATTTACATTACCCGGGGTACCATTGTCATCGATATATGTTTTGCACCAAGCCTCTACATAATTTTCTAACGCACCAGTTTCAGCAAAATAACCGTCCTGACATCCATTAGTTTTCATTCCGCTGCAACCGGGAATGAAGCGAACAAATAGCAGTACAATAGCAACAAAATGTTATTTTAAGCTGTTAACGTATGATGCGAAACTATTTTTTAGGGTGACTTTTGACAAAAGGAAAGACGTCTGTGTATCCCATAATGTCTGTAAATAGTAGAACAAGAAATATAATAAGGGCTGCACCGACGATAGCGCCAAAACCATTACCGCCTGCCGGAAGTTGTTTGATCTCTTTTGCAAGGCGAATAACCTCAGCATCTGTAAGGCTATCTATACGCCTCTTTGCTTCCCGAGAATCGATACCTTGGTCTGTGAGCACTGTTTGAACTTCCTCACGAGAAATAACGCTGAGGATATGATTGCGTGCTTGTTTGCCCTCAATTGAGTCCTTAACAATTTCTGTTCCGATGATCGCTGCTGAGGCATATCCATAAGGCATTGAAATCCAAACAAATGAAATGACCAGGAAAATACTAATCGGTTTGATTGCCCGTCGAATTGCTTTCATTTCTAAATTAACCTCCAAGTTGTTATATTGTTAAATTCCTTTTACGTACGCTGTGGGATTCGTCGTAGTTCAAATAATAATAAAAATACCCCTTTGATAAACGCTGGAAAAACTTTTCCAATTAGTATGATTACAAAGAAGACATTACAGGTATAACGAGGTCGAATTGTATGCCTACCCCGTCTGAATCGACTCTTACGACCTTACCATTAGTTGCGATGGGAGCCTTAAGTTTTCTGTCGAAAAAAGTCATATATAAATCTTCATGTAAGGATAGATTTATTTCAGGGTCAATTAGTACCCCGCCAGCACTTACATTTTTAGTTGAAGTTCTAAATTGTTCATTTTTGGTTTCAAATATTCCATAAACTGAAGCATCTTTTCTTGGACGCTTCCTTTTTTCCCTGAAATTAGGTTCATGATCCTCAGTGGCTTCATGCTCCCATTGCTCCAAACTTGGATGAGGCTTTTTCATTTGTGATGAAAAATTGGAAGTGACTTTAAATAATCGATCCCGAAGATCATCTTTTTTTTCATGATCGGGCCTCCTTTGGTTCAGGAGTTTTGTTAAGATAACACAATATGAAGTAAGTTATATCATCATATCATACAAGATGTCCAATTGGCAATATATGCCAATGGCAAATTTCGTTTTTGAATCCTGTTTAAAAACAGTATTTAAGGGCGAAAATTGGCAAAATCTTAAAAGACATTAAAGGAGATTATTAATTTCAACAATGTAAGAGGGCTTGTATTTCAAATGACAAATTATATGCCATTTCAAATGGTTAGATGATACATTGTGGCATTAATTGGTGGGATGAATCGATTAAAAGGAGGGACGTGCTTGATTACAGATAGTGCGCCACGAGGCTGCACAGGAGATGGGGGTATGTTGGTCCCTCGGAGTCGGCTTGCAGGAGCAGGCACCAAAACACCTCAAGCTGCATTGGTAAAGAGCCACTGTGGTGAGCGTTGAGGAAAAGGCATGCCAAGAAGTATGTCAGTTGTGAATCAGAGAGACGAGCGCGAGCGAACCACTGATGAGGTGTCGAAAATTACTGGATGATGTCAAAACTGGTGGCTATCTGTACGCCAGGATAAGCCCAGGGGAAACCTGTCTACTGCCTGGGTGGCGTCCGGCATAAAGGTGGCGTGACTTTGATTTAGGCTCTTGTGTGGAACGTGGGAACCTGTCGCCTCGATGTTAAGGGAGAAATTCAAGTAGAGGCCCTGCGAGAATGAGAGTACCGATGCGAGGCACAGGGGCGGAGCAGTTTGTAGTAGTGATGAAGTCACTGTAATGGTGATGGAGCGAAGGGACTGCATCGTCTGGTTTTATTGGAAGGATCAACCAGTAATGGGAGGAATCTTTTGAATAGATCAAAGCCGTTTTCGATTGCCAAACGTGAGGTTTGGGAAGCGTATAAACGGGTAAAATCCAACCAAGGTGCTGCTGGTGTAGATGAGCAATCGATAGAGGAGTTTGAGAGGGACTTGGGTAATAATCTCTATAAACTCTGGAATCGAATGTCATCAGGGAGCTATTTTCCCCCACCGATACGTAGGGTTGATATACCCAAGTCAGATGGGCGGAGTCGTCCCTTAGGGATTCCTACAGTGACGGACCGAATTGCTCAGATGGTGGTTAAACAACGCCTGGAACCGATGCTGGATCCGAATTTTCATTCGGACTCCTATGGTTACCGGCCTGGCAAATCAGCAATTGAGGCAGTAGGACAGGCTCGAAAGCGGTGCTGGCGCTATAATCGGGTAATCGATTTGGATATCAAGAACTTTTTCGATACGATTGACCATGAGCTCTTGATGCGGGCGGTGCGAAAACACACCAGCTGCAAATGGGTTTTGCTGTATATTGATCGGTGGTTAAAAGCCCCGATTCAATCAGCTGATGGCACCTTAACAGAACGAGAAAAAGGGACCCCACAGGGCTCGGTAATAAGCCCATTGCTGTCTAATCTCTTTTTGCATTATGCATTCGATAAGTGGATGGATAGGGTGCTCCCCAAAAATTCCGTTCGAGAGGTATGCCGATGATGTGATCTGTCACTGTGTGAGTGAAAAGCAAGCAAAGTTTGCTTTATACGCTATAAAGCGACGAGTATCCGAATGCCGACTGGAATTGCATCCAGAGAAGACAAAGATAGTCTACTGCAAGGACAACCGACGAAAGGGTAGTTACCTTAACGAGAAATTCGATTTTTTGGGGTTCACCTTCAGACCTCGTTTATCGAAGAATCATAAAGGAGAAGGTTTTGTCGGTTTTAACCCAGCAGTCAGTAACAGGGCGACTAAGGAGATTCGTGAAACCATACGGAGTTGGAGATTGCATCGGCGCAGTGAGAAATCGTTGGAGGATCTTGCTCGCATATACAACCCAATAATCCGAGGTTGGATTAACTACTATAGTAGTTACTGTAGATCAGCGCTTTACAGAACCTTTTATCATCTTGACCGGATACTGGCGAGATGGGCAAGTCGAAAATACAAACGCGTGGGAAGACGGCAGAGGAGTGCATTGCATTGGCTGAAACGGCTCATTAGTCGGCAACCAATATTATTTGCTCACTGGCGTTTCGTCTATGCGTGGGATAGACGATAGGAGCCGGATTAACCGAGAGGTTCACGTCCGTGTCTGTGAGGGGCTGAGGGGGAAGTTCCCT
>CP070768.1:311968-315861 GCA_020345745.1 Desulfobacterales bacterium | reverse complement strand
CACATCCTCAATGGCCACAAGGATCAGTTGGGTTTGGTTCGACTTACTGTAAATCCTTCTGGCGTTTAAATGCATTATCTTTCGGCCGATGGTCTCAAAGTTATGTTCCACTTCAAAGTCATTGAATACGGAGTTTTCAGGAAGGATATCTTCAAGCAGTTCTCTAAGCTTTGGAATGTTCCACTGTCGGTTGCCAAGATCGTATATTAATATACCCTCTGTCTCTTCTAGTTTAACATTGAATGTCTGATAAAAGGAATGATTGGCTTTTATAACTTTCAATTCAGAATCAAGTACCAATAGAGGCTCGCGTATTGAATCCAGGAAATTGTCAAAAACCTCCAGGTAGGGTTGTTGCCTTGGTTTATCGTATCCGGACTCCTTAGATTCTTGTTTCATTTCTCCAGATGGTTGATCGCTGTTCATTGGGAAAGACTGCACTGTATTTTGATCGTTTTGTGAACTTGCTTAAAAAACAACAAGAAGCTGTACAACCGCATCAAATTCCTTGATTGGTTGATATGAATCATACAAGATGTATTTGAAACGATCAATGAGGAATTTTGTTGATTTTTAAAAGATGTTATGGAGGGCTAAAACATGACATCGAATGCTAACAAATTGAACGATCTTTTCTCCATCTTAAAACGGCTCTTAATCCTTCCTGTGCGACTCTTTTACCTTGATGTTCGTAAAAGATGCCAAAATTTAAAGCATTTATTACATCAATGTTCTTCTCCTTGGTATTCGCAAAAGGTTCAATATTAAGAATTTCCTGAAAAATGGTTTTAAATTCCAGTAGCCGGTTTTTGCTGAGTAGCTTCTGAAGTGTTTTGTGAGGTTTTTCCTCAGAATTGACGTCTCCGAGACGCTTTTCGATATAAATTAGCGTTCTGGGAGTAACTTTAAACCCTAAAACCCTTTTCAGGCTCTTCTCAATCTCTGATGATGATAATTTCCGGGAAGCCTCATCCTTTCCCAGGTCAATGGAAGAAAACTCATCGCCCAAGGGTGTCCGAGCTATTCCTTTAACTTTGGCGATTTTTTTCAGCCCATACGTTTCAGCCAGGCGACATAAAGACTCAGCCTGAAGCGCGGCGACTTGGAGGTAGGCGCTCAAATTATAAAAGCCCGTATGTATGTGCTCGGGAAGATTTACGCCGATTCTACTGCGCACGTATCTATATTTATGATCTATCTCACTCCAGGCCTCCTCAAGAATGGTCCTCAATTGCAGCTCGAATAGAAGACCCTGCAATCCTGATGGGGCATCTGAATTTTCGCCTAATTCTATCTGGTAATGAATAGATGAGTATCCACTATATCTCAGATCTATGCCATCTGGTATCGAGTCACCAGGATTAACCGGCAGAATGAATGATCTTTTTTGATCAGGGCCTTTTACAAAACTCAAGATGTTCTCTTCAGACAAAAGTTTAAGATATGCCTCGACTTTTTCGACATCTGAAAGGCGCAGACAAATTATCCTGACGCCTAATAGATCGCCGACTCTTTCCTGATAATTTTCTTCCATAATTGGCGGTAAGCCAGCCTCAAGTTCTTTGTTCAGCCTATTAATTTTCTCGATAAGTATGAATTCATCTTTGATGCGGTATGTAATTGTATGCAAGCTTTCTTTCGGTGACGAAGGATCGTCTTGAATCAGCTGAACAATATATTCCGCGAGTTTTTTATATTTTTCCTTTTTATTTAAAAACGATATTAGAATCGCTTCTCTCTGATGTTTCTTCATATGTCAACTTTCCTGAAGGGTTGCGCACAAGCAAAAAATGTTAGTGATGGAAATATTATTAATTGGTTTGATGATTTCTTCAAGCATAAATCATAACTATTTGTGGATATTTATGATTCAAGTTTCAATGGAAAGCACCCTAATAAAATCAAATTGAATTTTTTATTTTACCCACAACCCTATTTGTTAGAGGGTCAGGTCTTGTCATTCGGATTGATTCGCCAATAGTCTACTGGCTTGCTGCACCATTCAAGAAATTGTCTTGTATCATTGCCGAGCTGCTCTATTGTCCATTGCCGAGTCGATCGGTTCCATGTTGTATCAATCGAGGTTGTTCGGCCAGACACTTTCATCTTTTTAATCTGACTCTTGCGCGACGCAATCGGCAAGTGGGAGTATGGGATGCTAATCGAAGGATCTACACCGATAAACTCGAAAACGCCGGCAAGCACGACATCTGGATTAGTAATGTACTCATCGAACCATATGATCTTGATCCGTTTATCCGGGAAGTACTTCCGGTATGCGTTGATATTTTTCCAGTATCGGCTCGATTCGATAATGTTTGGCTTTTTTCGAACCATATCATTTATTGAGGTGTTTTCGAACAGGAAGCTTGGCGTTGACATCCACTCGACATAAGCAGATTCCATTCGGTCAAGTGGATGGCGGACTGAGTAAAGGATTTTTGCGTCCGGAAGATGTTTTATAATCCGTGACATCGTATTAGGAAAGGCGTTTGTTCGTGAGTATGACGTGGACGCATCGATGATAGCTCTTTCACCATTGTAGCCTGAAAAAAGGGACATGTACCAGTCCCACCCGCGTGCATATTTCCGGTTTTCGGAGAAGAAATGCGGCTCTTTTCCTTTGACAACGAGGACATCAGGGTGATGCGAAAGCATCACACTAATACTGGTAGTCGCCGATTTCTGTGCACCAATTAATAGACAGTTGGGTTTCGACATGTCCCGTTGCATTCAAAGCAGTATTGAGGGGCTTCTAGTGTTATTCCCAAAACGCCAATCCCTATAAAAAGACAAACTAATATCTTCTTCGGCCTGAAGAGCGTCTGGATCTCTTACCACCTGGATTTGCCTGATTAACTTTTATGTTTCGTCCTTCAATAAATTTCCCATTTAATGCCTTAATAGCTTGATCTGCTTCTGAATTACTTGGCATTTCAACGAAACCAAACCCTTTTGATCTGCCGGTGAACCTGTCCATTATCACTTTGGTGCTCTCTATCTCTCCAAATTCTTCAAACATTGATCTCAAACTATCTTCTGTTATGTTATATGATAGGTTACCTACATAAATATTCATTCAAATCTCCTCCTAATCGCTGAAATGTATTAAACAGAAATCAAATCGAGGTCGTCAAAAAACAGCTCCACCGAACCATCTTCAGATGAATTGTACAAAGCCATGACTGATTCGGCGATTTTGGTGACATATGGTTTGATGGGAAATATATTGTGGGTTCTAAGGGTTGCAACCAAGGCGCTCATTCCTTTGGAAATGGAACTCACGATAATCTCACTTTCATAGTTTTCTTCGCAGAGAAATGAATAATTTTCCTTTTCCAGCATTGAAGACGCCACTTTTTTCAGCTTTTTATCGAGGATTGCATATTCTCTGATTTTGAGTTTATTTTTGGCACCATTTCGAGAAATCACATATTTTTGACGCATACCTCTTCTCCTTTTCACTCGGTTTCTATGCTTATAAATTCTCTCCTTCATTCTGGGCCTAATTTGGGCTCTCTTCTGATTTTATAGTCTTCTTGTCCAGTTTTTGTTGTCTTTTTTGTTCTTTCTTTTCTTTCCTCGCAAATTCTCTCATACGTTTTTTTAATGAATCATGTGATTTTGCCATACAGTATCCTCGGAGGCCTTTATTCTTGATGCTGATGAAAAGAAAAGGAATTAGGTCAGGGTTTTTTAGGGTTTAAGGTCTGGCAATTACAGACAGGGCTAATACTAATTCAGACCAAACAAAAGGGCATTCCCTAAATATTAGAAGGAATGCCCTTTTTCCTCAGAACATAAAGTTAGATCACAGTGACATTTGCAGCGGCAGGACCTTTTTGTCCTTGCTCTATGTCAAAGGAAACTCGGTCGCCTTCATTGAGGGATTT
>CP070768.1:308648-311868 GCA_020345745.1 Desulfobacterales bacterium | reverse complement strand
TCATTTTGCTTGGCAAATGGTTCTGGTTCTGGTGCGACTGTCAGATCGTATAACACCGATGGCAGCTTACGGTGCTCTAAAGAGGGTTGCTTTTCCGGCGGCGTTGCCGGTAGGGCGCCTTTTTTGTTTTCTTTGGGCGAATTAATATTCTTGGACGCCTTTATCGTGCTTTGCGTACATCCTAAAAGCAGAGCAGCCGCTAAAATCAGCGCAAGTGATTGTATTTTCATCGTACAGGGCATGGCGTTTTTCACAGGTCTCTCCCTCTAGACCGTGAACGAAGGTTTGGGCTTGCCGAGGTAACTTTTAACAATTGTTATAAATTCCAAGATGTTAAATTAGCGGATCATCGATTTTCAAATATTAACAACTCATATGGTATCGTCAAGGACAAAAGTAAAAAAATTGCAGGCTACACCTTGACAATGCAAAAACATTGAATATATTAGTTCAAATTTAATTAATCCCAGAAATCAACAGTGCTTTTTTCGAAATCAAATTTTCGGGACCCGGGAGGTTTTACACAATATGCCCATTTATGAGTATGAATGCACAGAATGTGGTAAAATCGATGAAGCGATTCAGAAATTTACGGATAGACCCTTAAAAAAATGCAAATATTGTTCGGGAAAGGTTCATAAGCTTATCTCTCAGAGCAGCTTTCACCTAAAAGGAACCGGTTGGTATGTAACCGACTATGCCGACAGATCCCGAAGTTCTTCCGCGTCCCCGCAAAAGGAAGAAAAAAAACCGGCGAGTAGCCCTGAAAAACCTAGCGAAAAGAAGACAGAAGCAAAAAGCACGGCTGCCGATAAAACCCCGTAGTTGACAATCCAAAAGAAATAGTAGTTAAACAAATCAGTTAGGAAAAATCTTAAAGAAAAGGAGAATGCCAAAAATGAAACTCAGACCGTTAAATGATCGCATCTTAGCCAAACGTGTTGAGGAAGAGGAAAAAACCAAGGGGGGAATCATTATTCCTGATACCGCCAAGGAAAAGCCGGCAGAAGGAAAAGTTGTTGCTGTTGGCAAGGGCCAAATCGGGCCAGACGGGGAGAGGATTCCTGTTGACATGAAAAAAGGTGATCGGATTCTATTCGGAAAATACAGCGGCCAGGAAGTGAAGGTTGAAGGTGAAGAATATCTGATCATGCGTGAAGACGATGTACTTTGTGTAATCGAATAAAAACATATAGACGGAGGATAGACCAAGATGGCTAAAGAAATTAAATACGATATGAAAGCTCGCGAAGCCCTGCTAAACGGGGTAAGAATCCTTGCCGACTCGGTAGTTGTGACGTTGGGACCCAAAGGAAGAAACGTTGTCCTTGAAAAATCCTGGGGCTCTCCCACGGTAACCAAAGATGGTGTGACCGTAGCCAAGGAAATTGAACTCGAAGACAAGTTTGAAAACATGGGCGCCCAGATGGTAAAAGAGGTCGCCAGCAAAACCAGTGATATGGCTGGTGACGGCACGACCACTGCTACAGTGCTTGCAAGATCGATATATGAAGAAGGCCAAAAGCTTGTTGCCGCCGGCAACAACCCCATGGCTATTAAAAGAGGTGTTGACAAGGCTGTTGAAGTAGCAGTCAAAGAACTTCACGGTATCAGCAAGCCAACCAAAGATCAGCGTGAAATCGCCCAGGTCGGCACCATTTCCGCCAACAATGATGAAACCATCGGAAACATAATTGCCGAAGCCATGAACAAGGTTGGCAAAGAAGGCGTCATTACGGTTGAAGAGGCCAAGGCGATGGAGACTTCCCTTGAAGTGGTGGAAGGTATGCAGTTTGATCGTGGTTACCTTTCCCCCTATTTTGTCACCGATGCCGAAAAGATGATTGCTTCGCTTGAAGAACCCTATATCCTTATTAATGAAAAAAAGATCAGCAACATGAAAGACCTCCTTCCTGTTCTTGAGCAGATTGCCAAAATGGGAAGACCGCTGATTATCATTGCAGAAGACGTTGAAGGCGAGGCACTTGCCACGCTGGTAGTCAACAAGCTGAGAGGCACACTGCAAGTCGCTGCCGTTAAGGCGCCAGGTTTTGGTGATAGACGTAAAGCCATGCTTGAAGATATTGCGATTTTGACCGGCGGCCAGGTTGTTTCAGAGGATCTGGGTATCAAGCTTGAGAACCTGACGGTTTCTGACCTTGGTCAGGCCAAGCGCATAACCCTCGATAAAGACAATACTACGATTGTCGATGGCGCTGGCTCACGTACGGCTTTGGAAGGCCGTGTCAAACAGATCCGCGCACAAATCGATGAGACCACGTCGGATTACGATCGTGAAAAACTCCAGGAACGTTTGGCTAAGCTGATCGGCGGTGTTGCGGTGATTAATGTTGGTGCTGCAACCGAGACAGAGATGAAGGAAAAGAAAGCCCGTGTCGAAGATGCGTTGAATGCGACAAGAGCTGCGGTTGAGGAAGGAATTGTTCCTGGTGGCGGTGTCGCCCTGGTTCGGTGTTTGGATGCCTTGGAAAAGATTAAAATCAAGGCGGATCAGAAGCTGGGAGTAAAAGTTGTCATGCGTGCCATCGAAGAACCGCTTCGCCAGATTGTCAACAACGCCGGTTTTGAAGGCTCTGTTGTGATCGATAAGATAAAGCAAGGCAAGGATGATTACGGATTTAATGCCGAAACCAATAAGTATGAAAACCTGGTGGATTCGGGTGTCATCGACCCGACCAAGGTTGTTCGTTACGCACTCCAGAATGCAGGAAGTGTTGCCGGATTAATGCTAACCACCGAAGCCATGGTTGCTGAAAAACCCGAGGAAAAACCAGAAGTGATGCCGGGCGCCGGCGGAATGGGCGGCGGCATGGGAGGTGGTATGGGAGGAATGGGTGGAATGATGTAAACAACCATTCTGCAAGACCATCTGACTTGATATTCAATAAAGCCCTCGTGTGCTGGATACACGAGGGCTTTATTATTATAACTTTTTAATTCCCCGCTCGCTTGCGACAGAGAGCTTCACAAATCCCGCACATCAGAGACACTGAGATGGGGCAAAATAGATCGTTTTTCAAAAGTCTCTAATCGAAAAGCTTGACAAGCATCCCCTTAGTAGGTTACTAAAATAGCAGTAAAAACGGCTGATTGTTTGTAGGAAACCAAGTGCATCGCGCCCGGTTACAAACGCAACGATTAAATCAATTACGTGCTTTTGCCTTTTCGGCCTATGGCCGAAAACTCAAGTCACCCAATT
>CP070768.1:304414-308548 GCA_020345745.1 Desulfobacterales bacterium | reverse complement strand
TTTCATCATGAAAGATGGGATGGTACCGGATATCCGCAAGGTCGCCATGGTGAACAAATACCACTTTCTGCCAGAATTGTTGCATTGCCTGATGTGTATGATGCCCTCACATCACGCAGGGTCTACAAAAGGCGCAATACACACGAAGAGGCAAAAGACATTATTATTAGAGAAAAAGGTAAGCACTTTGATCCAGATGTTGTGGATTCCTTTATTGCCTGTGAAAATGATTTCAAGGTAGTATATAAGGAAGTTCACGGAGGGTGGTTGAAATATAAGCAGGAGCGCACTTAAACGGCATCAAAAGGATTCGCTTTCCGCATGGTCTTGCGGGTGGTCTCTTTTAACCATTGTGGATCATTTTTTATTGAAGTTAGTTTATCTTTTAATTCATCATTTTTAACTTGAAATTTTCCCTATGTTGACTCTCTCAATAGCTCTCTGTTTTTCTTCACTCAAAGAATATCCAACAGCTAAAAACTTTTTGAAAAAAGTATGGTAATCGATTGCGATACATAATACGGTTCTTATATAAGTTATGCTAAAAACATAAGTGCTTACGACGTTTTTATTGAGATAGAGGAATCCTTACTTCCGGACAACTAAATGAAACATTGGAGATTCAGGTTTCTGGAGAATTAGATGGATAATATTGAAAATATACTTGATGAGGAAGCCAAAAAGTTATTTCAGAAATTACAGGGCATCGACACCGGTTATGGTAAAGATCGACTGACTGAGAGCTTGGAAGAGGAAAAAAAACGGGAAGATGAAAAAAAGATCCTCCTTGTTGAACTGATCCATCTTCTAAGTGCTGTTTTGATGGATGTCAATCTATCCATAGAAAGTAAGACCGGAAAAGAAACCTTTGCGCATTTTGCTGAAACCTATGATAAGCTTACTGAAACGTCCCCAAAGAAGCAAGCCGTTCTCGTAAGGTATAGAGGTTTCCCCAATGATCCAAATGTGACTGAAAAAAATGATTACGAGATCATTTATGGTAACACGATTGTTGATTTCGCCGCTGTTTCAGACATAATCAAGCATATTGGGTATCGAATGGCTCACCTTTCCGATCAATTAAGTCGTGCCTTCAACGTCTTCTCAACCCATAATATCTTCAGCCTTTATATGAAAATACCGGGATCTTCAGATAAACAAAGAGATCGCTTTAATGATACCCTTCAGGCATTATCACGCTATAAAGCAGCTGTAGAGACGAACTCCCCCATTGTTTTTTTAAAAAAAGGGGGGGAAAGTAAGTCTTTTCCCTTGGTATGTAATGAAACTGGGCTACCTGATGAGAACCTTACATTATTAGCTGTTGCTAATAATTTGAAGCCACACACCATCAAGATTTTAGCGGATAAAGTTGGTAAATCTTCACTAAAAGATCGGTACATGAGCATCTACAATGCCATTTTTGCGGTTAAAAAACTAAAAGGGAGACTGGTCAAACCACCCATTGAAGTCAACAATGTAATCTGGCTTTTGGCTGATCAAGAGAAAGAGATTGTTACACAAGAAAAAGCCGAGGTTGCACGGATCGCGATAGAACACGCAGGTGGATCTCCACAAAAAGCTGCAAAAGTCTTAAAGAGTGTTTATGGAAATGATTATGAAAAAATTGATTCTAAAAATCTCGGCGAAAGACTACAGCTTTCCTCAAATCTTTTAAACACTGTCAAGGAGAAGCCTAAGACTGAGAAGATTGAAAAAGAGATCCTTGGGAATATCGAGACTCGTTTAGAACAAGTTCAAGAAAAGGTTTTTGATGATCTTTTTGTGCAGCAAGGAACAGACTTGGCTGCTTCCAAAAAGAAGCTGGGAATTTTTGGTGTGTTGCATGATAAGTTGCTGGACATAGTCACGTTTTACAAACGCCGAATCGATACAAAAAAGAAAATGAGGGAAATGGTCCATCGCGCCATTAATTTCAACCTCCAAGACTATGAAACATTGGCGGAAGACTTTGATATTACGATTGAGGACGCAAAAGGACTCATCGAAATGTTGAAGGAATGTTTTAATGAACACGGTCGCTTTATACGGGGAAGCTTTGTGCGGATTATGCCTGATTTTTCCCGATATGAACGCAAGATATTCGAATTTTTATGGCACTATCTTAGAGAATATATTCATCAAAAAGATCGAACAGCCTATTTAAATTCCCTGCAACTTCTTATTGCGAGAATGCAGAAACCTAAAAAAGCAATAAAGATTCTCCTATCTGACTTCTGTCAGGACGCCAGCAACATAAATTACTCGGATTCAAAGGCATTGATGCTTTGTAGCCTTCTCATTCGAAAATACAATAAAGAGCTTATTGATCTCGAAATTACACCGGAAGATGTGCTGCAGGTTACAGAAGGGCTGGACCTAGGAGTGGCCAAATACACTGAATGGAAAATTGATAAAGACCAGAACAACTTTTTTGAAAAAATAAGGACTATACACCAAAACCTTATTAAAGCACTTGACCCCAGTAGAAGAGAAACCCCCTCAATAGCTCTTCCATTTCTTATATCCCTGGAACGTGAAGCCTATCTGCTTTTCTCTCTTGCTGGGGGAAATACGGCTCGTTCTATTGTATTAAGCGCAGTAAAAGATTATGGAGATCCAGAATCGATGATTTATCATGGAAGGGAGAGCAAGAAAAACATCGGAGCACTGCTGCAAAACCTTAGAATCGCCATTCGCGGTTTAGGGAGAATCGGAAGGCTGGATGACTTGTCTGTATTTGATGAAGTGAAAGGAAATGAAAAACGTCTTGCGGCTCTACAGAAATCAAGTAGCTGTAAAAGGCTGGTCAGCCAAATCATGGATCGAATTGAGGAATCCACACAGCAAATCATTCAAAAGGATTGAGACGAAGTTTGATATTGCAGTTGAAGAGACATATCAGGATGGGCAAATTATTTATAAGGAAGAAAGTGCAGGAGATTGGATTTATATCGTCGAATACGTGATAATCGCTTTCATACATAAATTGTCATAATATCGAATCCATAAGCGCTTGCGAGTCAACGACCACCCGTATAGCGGGTGGCTTGCCTTTTCGGCCATAGGCCGAAAAGGCAAAAGTACGTTAGTGATTTAATCGTTGCGTTTGTAACCGGGTGTAGAGCACCCGGTTTTCTACAAACAATAAACCATGCTTGGCTAGGATTTTGATGTACCGGCAGGTAATTATACGGGAACAAAGAGAACAGGCAAGTTGGATTATTGAAAAGAATCGACCTGCTTGGATTGATTAGAATTGAACCTACCTGCATCCCTGTTGAAATGGAATTTTTTCGTTCGATATATTTCTTGAATGCGTTCATTTTTTCAGTTCGTAAATATAAGATATGAAATCACGGTTACCACCGATTGTTGTTGTGATAATTTGGTGGCTCCTGTTGGGATCGGCTCAGGCCGCTAACTTAAAACATGTTAGGGCCGGAGAACATGGGGCTTTTACCAGAGTCGCTTTTGAATTCCAAGGTGTGGTTCCATCAATGGCGCTTATTAAGAATGGCAGAGGAAAAATTAACCTCATTTTTCTCGACACAACCACAGCCTTGCCCCGCCTGACATTGCAGAAAACAACTAAAGGGATTCAATCTGTTAAATTTATTCAGGAAGCATCTCGTTTGACAGCGAATATCACGCTATCCTTCCCATATTTTAAGCTAAAAACCTTTTCGCTTCCAAATCCCAACCGTTTTGTCATTGACGCATACAGGATGTCTTCACCACCAAAAACAGGTGAGTTGGGTGATTCACCACAAGCAGAACCTTTAGCTGCTAAACCCGAGACAGAGAAACTTTTGCAGCCTAAACCCGAGACAGAGAAACTTTTACAGACTAAACTCGATATAGAGGAGATTTCGCAGCCTAAGCCCGAGGTAGAAAAACCTTTGCAGACCAAGCCCAAGACAGACAAACAATTGCCGACTAAACCCGAGGCAGAAAAACCTTTGCAGACTAAGCCCGAGGCAGAAAAACCTTTGCCGGTTGAGCCCGATAAAGCTGTATTGACAGCGCCTGCGCAAGCAAATCAAATGATTCAGGCGAAGCAATCCTCAACAGACAAGAATTACACTATTGAGATATACATATTGGCCTTATTAAATGTTCTTGCGCTTATCG
>CP070768.1:290170-304314 GCA_020345745.1 Desulfobacterales bacterium | reverse complement strand
GGCATGGACGCCCCAAGTCAACGCGAATATTTAAACCACACTCCGCTACGGTCTTTGGTACCTACGAGATCGGCAGCAATCCGTGGCATATCTCGCAGATTTATCCGGCACTAACTTTGGCAGGTTAGCATTCTGGCTTGCTGACCGGCCTGCTCTCCGCCTATAGCGGTGGGGTATCAAAATGGATTTAACTCTATTTTATTCGCGGGATTTCGAAATTACGGCGTGAAGCCTCTTGCAGCTTTTGCGCATCGTTTCTTGGCGAAGCGAAACGTAAAATTGCAAACTGCTTGAGGGCGTTAGCCCGAGTTTTTGCCATTTAGTGCAGCAAGCTTAGAAACGATCAAAAGCGGCAAGCCAGCGAACGCAGGATTTTGAAATCGTCACTGCCTGTAAATAAAAAAGGGGGGTTTCAACGGTCTCATCACGAAACCGACGTAATAATGCTGCTAGGCTTGTTTTAAAAAATCCTCAAGAGGCATTGGATGGCTGAAGTAGAAGCCCTGGAGTAGATCGCACTGCCGCCAGGTCAGGTATTGACACTGCTCCTCGGTCTCCACACCCTCGGCAAGTACCTGAAGTCCCAGACTTTTGGCCATAGCCAACACAGCTTCAACCAGCGCCACGTCGTCCGGATCCGATGGCAGGTCACCCACAAAGGCGCGGTCGATTTTAAGTTTATGGAAGGGATACCGCTTGAGATAGCTGAGCGATGAATAGCCGGTTCCGAAATCGTCAATGGAAATACGGACACCCATTCGATTTAACTGGTTCAACGTTTCCACGGTCGTGGTTGAATCATCCATGCAAACACCTTCGGTCATTTCCAGGTCGAGATATTTAGGTGCCAACCCGCTCTGATTCAACGCCCCTTGCACCGATCTGACCAGCGAGCCGCTCCAGATTTGTTCGGGAGAGACATTGACCGCAATGTTGATATTCGGAAATCCGTTTTCTTGCATTTGCTTGGCTTGTATGCAAGCAGTGGACAACACCCAATCACCGATGGAGACAACCAGGCCGGTTTCTTCAGCAAGAAAAATGAATTGGTCCGGCGAAACAAGCCCCCTTTCGGGGTTCCTCCAGCGTACCAGAGCCTCTGCAGCAACCATCCTTTTGCTAGCGGCTTCGATAATCGGTTGATAGAAAAGAACAAGCTCCTCTTTCTCCAAGGCGCGGCGTAAACCCGTCTCCAGATTGAGGCGCTCCGTGGATTCCTCGTTCATCTTTTGGCTGAAGTATTGATAATTATTACGGCCATCTTCCTTTGCCTTGCGCATGGCAGCCACCGCGTTGCGGAGCAATATACCGGGATCATCTCCGTCCATCGGACAAACGGTAATACCGATGCTGACGGTCGTGAAAAGTTCGTGACCATCAACGTGAAACGCCTCAGCAAATTTTTCCAGAATACGTCCGGAAACGATTTTGGGCAAAAAGGCGCTATCCTTGTCCGGCAGGATGACAGCAAATTCGTCGGCACTAACCCGGCCCGCGGTCTCAGCACCCCTGAGACATTCAGCCAGGCGCTGGCCCACTGCTTTCAGCAAACCATCGCCGACCTCGTGCCCCAGCGTTTCATTGATCGTTTTAAAATTATCCAGGCTGATGGTCATAAGCGCCGCAGTTTGATCAGCGTCCTTGGCCCTCACCATCGCCTGCCCGAGACGGTCGAATATCAGGGCTCGGTTGGGCAATTCGGTCACGTCGTCGTAATTGGCCTGGCGATAGATTTTTTCCTCCGCCTCTTTTAGAAAGGTGATGTCTTCTGTAGTAATAAGGTAGTTGGTGGTTTCTCCCTCAGGGTTTTTGATGGACGACACCAGGGCATATTCCCAAAACATTTCCCCGCTCTTTCGCTGGCTGCAAAACTCGCCCCGCCACTCTTGTCCATCACGAACCGTCTTCCACAACGCGTTACTCTGTTCCTGTGTCAGGTAGCTGGAGCCCAGAATATCAGGCAACTGATTTCGAACCTCGCCGGCGGTATATCCGGTTGCCTTTTCAAACTTAGGGTTGACATATTCGATCATGCCTTTGTCGTCCGTGATGATCACCGTCGAAGGGCTTTGCTCAACCGCACTCGAAAGCTTTCGCAACGTCTCTTCAGCTTCACGCTTTTTTTGGCGAATTTTGACTTCGCGCAATTCTCGTTCAATTGCCGGAACCAGCCGGGCAAGATCGTCCTTTTCCAGAAAATCGTGCGCACCTGCCTTAATCAAATCGACCACGTCAGCGGCACGAACAGCACCGGACATGATAATGAAAGGAATATCGATCCCGATCTCATTGAAAATGGCAAGCGCAGACGGCGCATTAAACTGGGGAAGGTTATGGTCTGACAAGACCATGTCCCATTGATCTCTTGTCAAGGCTTCGCGAAACGCTTCGGCAGTCTCTACGCGAAAATACTCGGGTTTGAAGCCACCCCGGCGCAATTCAAGGAGCACCAATTGGGCGTCGTCTTCCGAATCTTCGATAAGCAACACTTTGAGGGGCTGACCCATCATCCTTCTTTCTTAAAAAAATACTAAATGCGTGTCAAACAGATTGCATAGAATATAACTAATATCAATGATGTTTTCTTTTGTAAAGTTGATAATATTTAACTTGGCTGAATCGTTATATTATAAAGTTTTTTTGATGATTTTTAAGAAATATCCAGGCGGCATACGGGTTTTCTCCATGGATCTTTAGGATAAACGGAACGCCGACGGTTGCCCAAAACAGATAGGGGTGAGGATTCAGGGCATTTACCAGCACCCCTTTTCTGAGTGAACGGGGTTGGATCGGAGTCGTCGTTGTTTTAACGGGGTCTGTTTTGATGGTCTCATATGATAAAAAGAACACATACCCGCCACCGATAGCGGTGATCAGTCCGAGCACGATGTCGATGCCTGAGAGTTTATTTAAAATAACAAAAGAGACCAAAATAATCGGTGCATCTGTCAGAACAGGAGCAGACGCCGTTAATATGCCTTCTTTGATACCGTGTCGAAGTGTTTGGGTGATGACCAGCGTCAACAATGGACCGGGCGCAAACCCGGCTGACAGGCCAAACATGACGCCCACCCATAGAGCAGATGACAAGTGCTATCCTCCGTTTTGCTAAGAATCGCCGCGAAGCTCAAATGTTAAGATGAATCGAAAGGGTTAAATTGGTGGTCAACGGGTATCATCTTTATTCGGTGGGGGCAATGCCAGTTTTAAAATAACAACAACACAAAGCGCAACGATCAGGGCGATGCCCATCCAGCCCAAATGTTTTAAATCACTCGATTTGCCGGCCATATCCGCCAGAAACTCCGTGGAAGAGGCTAACGTATACTTGTAGTATTCGGGATTTAACGTCAACGCTTTATTAAAATCCGCATCGGCCAGATGGGTTTTACCCAGTGCTCGGTACGCTTTGGATCGAATGGTATAGGCCTTGCCTATGATGGGTTCTCTGCCACCCAGTTCAATGGCTTTGTCAGCATCCTTTATCGCTGCCTCGATCATTCCTTTCATAAAATAGGCCTCTGACCGATGGCTGAATGCCGTAGCGTCTTGAGGATTTAATTCAATGGAACGAGTTAAGTTAAGAACCGCATCATCGATGTTACCCAACTTTAAGTAGGCCAGGCTAAGCATATGAAGGGGCATGGTATCCATAGGGCTCTGCTCAGCGACCCTTTTGAAGTCATGAATCGCTCGGGGGAATTTCTCTTGATAATAGAAGAGCATGCCTCGTTTTTTGTAAGCTTCGACCATCTTAGGATTCCGCTCCAGGGCTTTGGTGAAGTATTCGATCTTCTTGTATGCCATGGAGCTTTCCACACCTAAGTTGTAGAGCTGCATTGCTTCATCGGCAGCCCAGGCGGCCCCTTGAACCATAAAAAGAAAACTTATCACACCTAGCAGTCGCTTTTTCATAAAGTTTCCCCTTAAAAAAAATATTGTCCAGCCGTTTTTCGTTAATGACACCCAGCACACATGTTCTTTTTGTTATCCGGTTGGACATTGTGCGATAATGGGGAGTATTTCGCACCAGGCTGTATAATCCGACTGATTATCGGGGTCAGCCGGTTATTTGCCGACATTCGTTTGGAAATAAAAACAGCGATGAAAAACCCTAAGCAGAGGCCGGCAACGCCGAACCCAATGGCTGCTTGTGTTTCACTGACTCCCCAATCCGCACTTAAATCGGCGCCCAAGAGTGCGCTTGCCACCAGTCCGACGACTGGAAGCAAATACAATACAGCGGCATTTTTGAGGATCATTTCCGAGTCAAGACTGACCGTCACCAAATCGCCCGCCTTGGCACCGGCTTTGTTCAATACCTGGGTGACAATCTTGGAAGTCGACAGACAAGACTGACAATTATGTCCCGGCCCACATCCATCGCAGGCGCCTTTTCTTTCGGTTGCCACTTGGGCCCATCCATCTTTTTCTACTCGTACCACCAAACCTCTACGCTGTGCCATATGTTACCCCCAAACATCAATGCAATATCCTGCTTTGCCTTGATCGTTATTCATATAATATAACTCTTTTTTTCAGTTTGTATACTACAATGTGATAGAATCGTTGTGAAAACATCAATGTTTTGAAACCAATTTTTTGGCGAAAGTGCGGTGCCGAAGCCCGTCAGGGCTGAGGTAAGCATTCCGAAATACCCTGTAGCTTGCTGCAGGGATAGAAATGTTAGCCTTTCGCCTCGGCAGCGACAACGGCGCGTTATATAAAATCGTGGCACGATTTTATTTGCATGATCCTATGAAATTACCGTGACATATTCGGGTTAGGCTATCACGTCATTACCCTTTTCGGTCACATCTAATTCAACGATAGTGCCCGGCGAATCGATCTCCTTGAGATACCTCAGCAACAGGCGAAGTACGCGGTGATGGAGGGATGTTTGGTGGGGATAGCCGATGGGATGTCCAAGAGGAAACCCGAAATAAAGGGCTCTCGGGGGACGTAATTTTTTTGTTATATCTTTAGAAAGGCTTATCGATATGGTTGCCATCCCTACAGACTCAACCGACCGTTGGATCAGCCCCACGGACTGATTGCAGATGCCTCAGGCAGGGGTTAACACAACGATGTCTACACGGTCTGATTTTAATTTCTCAGCAACAAGAGGTGCTGTCTCATTTATCAGAACATCAATATGGTGGTGCGTAATATGCCCCATGAAGGAAAAATGCCGGTGATTGACATCGCCGATCTCGTCTGCTTGCTTCAACTCCTGAACGCGCTCAATGGGAAACACCACATTAATGTCTTTATTTGCTCCGGAACGGTCATAATAGTTATGGGTGATGCCGAGTTCTGAAGGGGATGTGTCAGCGGGAATTTCCCTGAACGTCGGATCTCCCGCTTTATCAAACATATCATAAGGCGGCTGAGATTTCAGATGGACGCCACCAGTGGTAATCAGTGCCAAACGGCACAGGTTGACATCCTTATCCAACGGGGTCCAGGGTGAATCGTCAAATTCGATGAATTCGGTTCTTTTAGCCCATTGATTAAGCAGC
Organism: Desulfobacterales bacterium; assembly: GCA_020345745.1. Classification (GTDB taxonomy): domain Bacteria; phylum Desulfobacterota; class Desulfobacteria; order Desulfobacterales; family UBA11574. Next base: position 298,792 of record CP070768.1, on the reverse strand, counting down.
GAAGGGTATTTACCAAACAGCTTAGCGACGATCTTGTCTTTTTTCTGTCTCATGTCGAATGGCCATTGTGAAACACCATTTGAGTTATGCTAAGCCCTTATTAAGCGAAAGCACGACATCCTGGTCTCATATAACAGATTTTTCCATATACGACTATATTTTTATAGCTAAACTTGATATCAAGTTTCGCAGCTTAATATTACTCGTAATTTTCAGCACAATACGGCTGGATAATATTTTTCAAAGGTTTTTTTATTTTAAACTTGTTTCCTAAACATTCGATTGATACATAAGACCGCATGCTAAATTTAGAAAAGGTTTTCGTATGATAACCCAGCGAAAACAACTCACCTCTGTTGCGCGTCTTTTCATGACGCTGTTATTCCTGTGTGGTTGGGTCGGCTGCACATTGGACCAAAGTAAGCCGTCCGCACCACTGTGTTCTGAATCGACGGTTGCAGGGCTGCAACCTGGCCTCGCTGTTCGATATTTTAAAGGTTATTTCAGGCATGTCATGGAAATGCCCCATGGCATCGCTGCACAGGGGTCGGGTTGGCAGGGAAGTCCTATCCTCCAGCTGAACCACCGGTTCGGAAAAGGGGAAGTATTTGACAGTGGCGCAAGCCGGGGCATCGGCATGGAGATGACCGGATTTATCCACTTTTCTAGCCCCGGGCGTTACATGTTCAAAGCCAAATCCAACGACGGTATTAGGATAACCATCAATGATAAAGTGATTGTCAGTGATGAAGGCGTTCATGCCGATCGCTATTCTCAGCCGGGGACGGTCGACGTCAAGAAGTCATGCTGGTATCCGATGCTCATTTCATACTTCCAGCGTAAAGGAACGGCAATGCTTGAACTCTACTGGAAGACACCCGATGTGAACACGTTTTCCATTGTTCCAGAAGGGGCCTATGCACATAAAAAAAACCTTTGAAAAACGGTCTCTTTATTGCGCCAGGTTCCATATAAATCGTAATATGTCATTTTTTACACTGAATCTGCTAATATTTTGCCTTTTAAAAAATACTATCCAGCCTTTCCGGATAGTCAACGTAAGCGTTCAGGAGGGAGCCATTTTCGGGTAACGATATTGGCGACCTCGCTTCGTCATTTCAGAGGTTTATCTGTAAGAAGTCAGCTTCTCAAAAACTCCGGGCAAGAGGGCTCCAGGTTTTTTATGCAAGGAGATATCTTTTTCGTTTATTCATCGTTACCCGGTGGCCCAATATTATGATTTCATGAGGCATGGGTTAAGGTTTGTATAAAAAAAGATCAAATCATAAAATATTGGGTCACACGGCTAATACAAAATTGATGTCGACTGGAAGAAAAAGCCTGGAGCCCGGATAGACTACCTATTACTGGTCTTCACAATCGATCTCCACAGAGCATTCGCCGTCTTTCTCCGTTATCACGCTAATCTCCTCTGCACCCGTAGACAACGATTCATCCAAGTACAGAACGTTATCTTGTGTGAAACATGCGTGGCGAACATAGTTGATGATCTTCTTTTCTCCTTTGATGAATCGGTAACCTTCCTGGCTTTTGGAAATCAATACAGGGACCGTGTCAATTTCCAGTACCTTGAGAATTAAACGATTCAGATCGGGCGAGTAGTCCGGGTTCAGTTTAATATCAACGGCCTCTATTGAGTCGATTTCATCGATGGGATTCAAATATAAATCACAGCTATTACAATTGCTCAGCTCTTGAATGACGTTCTTGCAATGAACACAATCCGAAGAAAAGATCAAAAAAATCTCTTTGCTCGGCGCATCGCAAGATTTGACACCGTAGGCGGCATTTTTAAGTGAATAAAATTTGGAAAATACTTCGGTTGGCATAAAATTCAAAATGGAAAACGAAAAGAGGATCGCCGATAAAAGAGCGGTTCCGGTTACTTGTTGTTTCCTTCCGTAACAGAGATTCATAAGGAATACGAAACCAAATATTAATAAACAATATCCACAAAAAGCATGGACAAAGAATATTTGGTACGCTAAAAGGGCCGAGCTGAACGCCAAACCCGCAATAAGCAACATGCCCAAAAGGTCGGTTTGTTGAGCGGGTTTCTGGTTGACATAGTAGGATGACCAGAAGATCATTTGAAAAAAGACAAAACCGATGATGTTAAGATAAAGCGGCGGGATGATGGTAAGGCTTTCTACAATATGGCATCCTTGGTTCAGGCAAAGAATGGACCCTGAAGTTAAGCTGAAAATGATTTGGCCGGCAGCAAGAAGACTGGCGAGAAATGCCAATATTCTTATGATGCGATAACCGGTCGAGGAGGCTGCTAAATGATTTGTCATAAGGGACACCTATCTAACGAGACTTTAGAAAAATTTAACGTACCCGGTATAAAATATAAATCATAAATATTTTTGGGGCAACCTTTTTTGGATCAGCACATGCAACCGTCATCTAGGATCTTTTTCGGAATATCCTCGTTTCAGATACTGGCCATGTTCAGGCGAGGGTTGTTTTACAGTTACCTCTCCATTTATCTGCGTCACTTTTTGGGATTGAGCGTCACGGAAACGACGCTTTTCGCCACATTGCCAATGATTTTGAATATTGTTTTTCAAACCTTCGTCTGGGGGTCGTTTTCGGATCGATACCAATTAAGACGGACCCTGATAATATCCGGCGAAATATTGGCTGGGTTCGGCACCATTATGGTTTGGTATGCTCACACGCTGACCGGGAATCTGCATCTGGCAGGACACATTGTCATCATTGGCTTATCCATCATCGAAATTTTCTGGTCCATGTCGAATGTAGGGTGGAGCGCGCTGATATCGGACATCTATCGCCAAGAAGATCGCAATATGATCCAAGGGCAGCTGGCAAGTATCGGTGGCATCGGTCGTATCGGCGGGGTATGGATCGGGGGACTCTTGTATGACGGACTGGGCCTAAAATATGAAGGATGGGGTTTTTATGATGGTTCGCTCTTTCTGGTTGCGGCCGGCGCCATGTTTATTTCTATCGTTCCCATGCTGTTGGTACCGGAAGGCGGTATCAACCGTGAAATGGAACGTTTGGCCGTTCAGGATATCGACCTTCAAGCAGACGCCAATAAAATTTTTGCGCTGTTTATCACAGCAATGATCTTTATTAATTTCGGTAGAAATTCCATTGCCGTGATTCAGACCCAGTACCTGGTTCTGGATGCCGGCTTTGCCGTCTCGAGCAAGGTGTTGAGTTATATCGTTAACACACAGTCTGTGGCAATGATTTTGATCGGGCTCATTGCCGGATGGATCGGGCGGCGAATGGGAGATGGCAACGCTTTGTTGCTGGGAACGGTAATGTCGATAGGATCTCTTGTCCTCCTCGCCGCAACCAACCAACTAATCCTTATTTACATCAGCAACTTTTTTAGGGGCTGTTCTGAAGTCATCATTCTCGCGTCTTCATATGCGTTTGCTTCTGTGCTCATACCACCTGAAAAACGTGCCAAGCACTTCGGCATTTTCAATGCCACCTATTTTCTCAGCTGGGGAGTCGGCGCAACCGTTATTGCCGGACCCATCACCGACGGACTCATCGCTTACGGGGCATCCGAAGTGTTCTCCTACCGCATGGCTTTTGTTTCCGCAGCTATGTTGACTCTGATCGGTTTGGGGATTCAAGGATTTTTGGCATTTATTTATATTCCCAGATATTCGGGGAAAATAACCTCACCGTCCAAACGAACATAACCCCGAGGCTTCGTTTTTTTGACTCAAGAATCCCACCCTTATCAGATATCAAAGTAGGAATTAACGTTCATATCGGTATCCATATTCGTTTCACTCGGGCTGGCTGCGATCTCTGCATTAATTTCTCAATAAACATAGGTTAGGTAATCTATCCGGGCTCCAGGCTTTTTCTTCCAGTCGATATCAATCTCGTCTTAGTAGTGTGACCCAATATTTTATGATTTGATCTTTTTTTATACAAACCTTAACCCATGCCTGATGAAATCATAATATTGGGTCACTGGGTAACAATGAGTAAAACGAAAAAGATATCTCCTTGCATAAAAAACCTGGAGCCCTCTTGTCCGTGGTTTTCGATAAGTTGACTTCCCACAGCTAAACCTTTGAAATGACGAAGCGACTCCGCCAATATCGTTGCACGAAAATGGATACCCCCTGAACGCTTACGCTGGATCTGGGGATAGGCAGGATCATGTTTTTTTAAAGGCAAAATTATTTCTGCTTCAGTGAAAAAAATTGAGATCGTTCGATTGATATGAACCAGGCGCAATGGTATCGCTTGTCGAAGGCGGATCGCTTATTCACTATTATGGATTTAATTTAACATGTACGCGCCGTTGCTAGCTCGAGAACACTTTATTTAGATTTTGTCTTTTAAAAAATATTATCCTGCCGTTCTGTGCTGGGGATTACGATCAAATTGTGGCGCAAAACTGAAGATTTTAAATCACATCCAAAAAAGGAGAGATACGGTCTGAACCCTCAGGTCAGAAGAGGCGCCGTGTCAATTCCTTCAATTATAGCTACACGAAATCGGATACCCCCTGAACGCCTTTCATTCCACTACAGTGCCATCACCGGCATCCCCATGAGCGGCCAGATCACATACACCGCAAGGGCCAATACGATCATGAGTAAAATGCTTGCGGGTATGCCATAGAAAAAGAATTCAGCGGCGGTAAACTGCTTGGATTCGTATGCGATAACATTTGGCGCAGCACCCACCAGAAGAAGAAACGGCATCCCGGCTGTTACGAGAGAAGCAAATAAGATGATTTCCGGTGCCACGCCCAGGTACCGGGCGATAACGAGGGCAACAGGGAGCGAAATAGCTATTGCCGCCACATTCATAATAATATTGGTCATTATCATGATAAGAAATGCAATACCCATGACGAAAGCAAACCAGCCGGCAGTATCAAATATGTCGAGCCATTTCACGGCAAGCCATTGGGCCGCTCCGCTTTCCCAAAGACAGAAACCGATACTTATGGCACCGGCAAAAAGCAGGATAATGTTCCAGGGTATTTCTTCCAAATCGCCTGTATTTAAAATACCTGTAATAAAAAAAAGAATGGTTGATGTGGTAATGATGGCTGTCTTATTCAGCACTTCAAATGCGGGAATCAAGGAGCGCAAAGACATGGTCAGGACACAACACAAGGTAATAACAGCGGCAACAATCTCCTTTTTGGTTATCGGACCCAGTTGCTGATTCAGCGTTTTGGCCCGCTCTCTTAAACCGGAAATAACTTTTTTTTCGGGTCTAAACAGTATAAGGATAAATCCCCATAGCAAAAACACCATCAGCCATCCGATAGGGAACATGTAATAGGTCAGTTGAAAGAAACTGACCTCTTTGCCCACAGCGTCATTGAACAAACCAATGGCGACGGCACCGCGAGCAGCTCCCAAAAGGGTTACGATACTGCCGGCTCCGGCCACATAAGCCATACCGATAAAGAGCCCCTTTCCGAATCGGGTCTGCTTATCCCCTTCCCCATAAAGACCGTAAATGGAAAGCAAGAGCGGACCGATAGTGGCTGCCACTGCGGTATGTGCCATGATGTGAGTTAAGGCTGCGGTGATGATAAAACAGCCCAAATAAATCATACTGGTTCTCTCGCCAACGATCATCAACATTTTATACGCCATGCGCCGGGTAAGGCCGGTCTTGGTAAACACCATGCCAATGACAATGGAGGCGAAGATGAACATAACTGCCGGATCCATAAAGTCTGTGAAGGCTTTCTTGGCAGGACGAATAAGAAAGTGAACCTGAAGAACGCCGACGGTCAAGCTGGTTATTCCAATAGGAACGACTTCAAAAACCCACCATATCGCCGCCAGTATGGCTATAGCCAAAGCCCCTTTACCCTCTCGAGTCAATGTAAATCGCTCACCCATGGGATCGATGGCATCCGGCCATGGTGGGAAGAAGTAAATCACCGCAAAAAGCAGCAACCCCAGAAGCAGAAAAAAGAACCGTTTTTGTTTGCTCATTGTTCTGTTGTTATTGTTGTTCATGTCGTTGGTCATTATCATTTCTACTTTCGCTTCATTCATCTTGATGTCATCTTCATAACTTCTCGAAAATACGGGCAAGAGGGCTTCAGGTTTTTTCTGAAAAAAGATATCTTTTTCGTTTACTGCGTCGTCACCCAGTAACCCAATATTATGATTTCTTTATAAACCGATTCGGGTTTGCAAAAAAAGTCCAAATCATTAAATATTGGGGCACCCTGCTAAAACGATATTGATATCGACTGAAAGAAAAAGCCTGATGCCCGTAGATGTGAGCTCAACCCGAGTTAATTGTAAGGTTGCGCATTTCGGTTATAGCTCACAGGTAACCAGCATCTCAAAAACTTCCTTAAAAATATCCGATTGCCTTAACACGCCCACGATCTTGCCGCGTTGGGTAACCAGCAATGACTGATGGTGCTCCAATGCCAGTTGGTGGATTGCCTCCGCCAAGGAGGCGTCTGCTTCAACAAATTCGCCTTCCAGTGGTTCATGGATTAACCTTCGTACTTTCAGTTTGCCGGCATCTTTGCAAATATCGACCAGGGGTTTTTCCCAGAATTTGCACTGCTCAACCATCGGCTTTAGATATCTGGAGCTGACACCAAAACGGGACAATGACCCTGATTTCCCGATGGGTTTACTTTTAGGCTCCAAAACTCTCAATACATCCAATTGGCTGATCTTTCCGACAATCTCACCATGCTCATCGGAGATTAGCAGTACCTTGTGCACTTGCGGGTGGTGTTCGAATTCTTTTTGAACGAGGTCAAGGGCTTGGGCAGCTTGAAATAGATTCGACTCCGCCGATATCGTCCTGTACTCGGAAAGGGGCCTCATTACATCTGCAACGATCTTTTCTTTCATCAGCTGTCTCCTACAATTGAGGAAATATCCCATCATTCCATCATGCCATGGGCACAACACCCTAAATTGACGGAAATTATATATTATCCAATATGTTGTAGAATTCCGAGACGTTCATTTAATGTATAACATAACTATTTGAATGGGGCAAAATTAAATCGTTGAGGGGATCAGAAAATTATTCATTCCGCTTACGCTTCCAGTAGGCCATCAGACCATCTTTCCCAAAGGCAATTTGAACCAGCTCCCAGCCTTCTTTTCCTCTGTTGTTCAGAATATCCGTCAAGGTTCTTGTTTGATCTCTGGTAACTTCTTCGATACCGCATTGGCCGGACTTGGAACAGAAGTACACCACTTTTTCAAATGTATCCGAAGCGTGCTGGGTTATTTCATATTCAAAACGATCCATACATCCTCCTGTTTCATTTCACGGTTGCTTCGATGGGACAAATTCTTATGCAACTGCGCCCGGAAGCAATTAGGTAGCTGACATCGGGTTTATAATATGCCACAATGTGGTATATGTCAAGGCGTCGAAAGCTCCAGGGTAGAATTGGTTTTGAATTGATTTATCGGCACCTTAGGCAGGGAGAAGCGGTCTGAATCACACAGGGGCACAGCCGTCATTTTTTAATGCCCCGCCTTGCCGGGAATAACACGACTCGAAAATCCTGTGAGTTGCAGGGAAACGGGTGCGTCAGGCGGGTGAAATATTCGGGCTAGTCATGTTTTTCCATATAATAGAGGGTGGCACCGATAGGTGCAAATGACAGAAAAAAAATGCTGACAACCGGAATTAAAAACAACAGGCCAAACCCCAGATGAAACAAGAGGTTTTTGTATAAATACGCAAAGCGCGTCTTAAAAGGATAAAGCCTTCTGGCAGGAACGAGATCCGTATTGTCCCATGCGAGAAAGATAGCAGCAATTAAAGACGACACCAGGGTCACCAACGGACCAATAGGGGTGAGCCAACCCAGAACCAAAATCAATAGACTTAAAAAAACCGGAACGATGGCCCTAGGGGTCTCCTGTTTAACCAAATAAAAAAACCAGCTAAAAAACGGCATCTTTGGTGGTGCCTTTTCCTGTTCGGATACCATTCGTTCGGTAATCCGAGACATGGTATCCATTATCATCACACAGAAAAAAACTTGAGCGATTAGATAGGAAAGAAGCGACGACAACACCACCAGGAAAAGGGAAAGCATCCAGGAAAGTAAATGCCACAGCCATACCAGCCAGCGACTTTCCGGTTTAGCCCAGACAAGATTGAGTATCTCTTGATGATAAGCAAAGATCAGACCGATGGAAAGGATGGTGATGGCAATAACAACCAACAGCCGGATAAGACCCAGTATCAACAGCTTTGGCGTTTTGACGCCCAGCCAAAACCCCCGGATATTATACTTCATGCCTTGTACTAAGTTCATGTTATGCCCGAGACCTTTAAAAAACGTCTCCTTTTGTCCAATTTCTGCGTTAGTCTCAGATTTTAATCCTCGAAATACTCAATGTATGTCTGCGGTTAATATCTTCGCCTGCCTTTAACTTGAACAATACTAAACATTTTTCAAAGGCCCCTGTCAATGGTTTAGCAGCAGAAAAGGCTTCTCCTGAATCCGCGAAAAGGCTGGATCATGTTTTTTAAAAGGTAAAATTTTTCCCGAATTCAATGAAAAAAATTGAGATCGTTCGATTGATATGAAACAGGCGCATCGGCAGCGTTTATGGAAGG
>CP070768.1:279149-290070 GCA_020345745.1 Desulfobacterales bacterium | reverse complement strand
GGCAACCTACTATATGACCAGCAGCAAGAATCTTGAAGTCGTAATGGAAATGCTCCAACTCATGCGCGAAGACTGCGAAAAGCTGGCTGCCGGCGACCTTCATGAACTGATGCGGGCCTGGGAAATCGAGCATCGTATCTGGACCGTGGAATCTCACCTGCGTCACATCCAGTTCCGTAAGGAAACCCGTTATCCTGGATTCTACTATCAGGCCGACTATCCGGGACAGGATGACGAAAACTGGTTCTGCTTTGTGAACTCTAAGTGGGATCCAAAAGAAAGCAAATGGGATATCTTCAAGAAAGATTACATCCAGATAATCCCGGATTAATAATGAATCAGTTTTAATCTAATCGGATACGCCTCCAGGTGTCTTTGTGGCACCTGGAGGTTTTTATTAACCAGTGCCTATCCATAAATGGTCTTTTTGCCCAATCTCTGTGTTATGCTCAAAAAATAATCCTCGGAATGTTATACATATGCCTTCGGTTATTTTTTTCGCATGCCTTGATATAAAACAAAAATCCTCATTTCTGGAAGGACACTAACCAAAGAACACAATATTTTTTTATCTTTGGGCGATATCCTTACGAATACGCAAAACAGTGCCTGAATGCTCAAGGGTTTTATTTTTGTTAAAATAAAACGTTTCAGCATATGGACACTTAACACCTATGGATATCGCCTGAAGTACCATGATCTAAAAGTCAGATATTATACAGCAAAACATAAAATGCACGGAGGGATAGCATGACAGAAGACAAAGCAGCCCCTGCTTACGGAAGCATATTGGTTGTTGGAGGAGGGATAAGCGGTTTGACCACGGCCCTGGAAGCTGCCGAAGTAGGGTGCGAGGTGTTTTTGGTCGAAAAAAATCCTTACCTGGGCGGAAGAGTGGCACAGCTAAATCAATATTTTCCCAAGCTATGTCCTCCATCCTGCGGACTTGAAATCAATTTCAGAAGAATTAAGGATAATCCAAATATAACCGTTTTCACACAGGGAGAGGTCGAAAAGATCGACGGAGCACCGGGCGGATACGATGTAGCAATAAATCTAAGCCCAAGATATGTTAACGAAAATTGTACTTGCTGCGGGGATTGCGGCGAAGCTTGCGAAACCGAAATCACCAGTGATTTCAATTTTGGAATGAATCAAATCAAAGGCGCTTACTTCCCCTTTGAGATGGCCTTTCCGGCCCGCTATGTCATCTCCCCCCAAATAATAGGAACCGATGACGCCCTCCGGTGCAAGGACGCATGTAAATACGATGCCGTCGACCTTGACATGGAACGCACAACCGTTAATCTCCAAGTCGGCGCCATTGTTTGGGCCACTGGCTGGGAACCTTATGACGCTGCAAAGATCGACAATCTCGGCTTTGGTCAATACCCTAATGTGATTACCAACATGATGATGGAAAGACTGGCTTCTGCCAACGGGCCCACAAAAGGTAAAATTTTACGCCCGTCTGACAACAAGGAGCCCGAAAGTATCGGTTTTGTGCAGTGCGCTGGATCCAGGGACGAAAATTATCTTCCCTATTGTTCTTACATCTGCTGCATGGCATCCTTGAAGCAGGCCACCTACATCCGAGAACAGTATCCCGAAGCCAAGGTTTATATATTCTATATTGATGTAAGGGCTCCGGGCCAGCGGTATGAAAAGTTTTACCAGAATATCAAAGAGGACGAGAATGTCTTTTTGGTCAAAGGTAAGGTTGCAGAAGTCAGTGAAGATTCCGCAACAGGGAACATTACCGTGGTTGCGGAGAATGCCGTTACTGGAGAAAAAATAAAGGAAACCGTCGAAATGGCTGTCCTTGCCACCGGTATGCAGCCAACCGCTGCAACAGCCAAGCTGCCTGCTGATCTGAAATATAATGAAGACGGCTTTATTATCAACGACTTTGAAAAAGGCGGAATGTTTGCTGCAGGATGTGCCAATAAGCCGTCTGATGTGGTTTCATCAAACCAGAACGATACCGGCATGGCGCTCAAGGCGATTCAAACCCTGGTGAGGAAGTAGGAGGTTATCCATGGATAAAAAATATGGTGTATATATCTGCGAAGGTTGTGGCATCGGGGATGCCCTCGTAATGGAAGAGTTGTGCGCGGTTCCTGAAGAAGAGGGACTTCCTGTTAAAACTCATCCTTTCTTATGTGGAAAAGAAGGGGTCGAATTGATCAAGAAGGATATCGCCGACGCTGGTGTCAACACGCTGGTCATTGCTGCATGTTCCCGCCGAGTCAATTATGATGTCTTCAACTTTGAAGGCTGTATAGTCGATCGTGTCAACATAAGAGAGCAGGCGGTGTGGTCCCATCCCCGATCCGAATTTCCGGCCCTCACAGAAGAGCAGAAAGATGATGAGATCCACTTCGATAGACTCCAGATGCTGGCCGAAGATTACTTGAAGATGGGCATGGCCAAGGTTGAAAAAATTGACTTACCCGAACCGTATAAACTTGAAACATTGAGCAAAAAAATTCTGGTTGTCGGCGGCGGTATCACCGGCATTTCAGCTGCCCTCGATGCGGCCAAGGCCGGATACGACGTTACTATCGTTGAAAAAGAGTCCTCCTTGGGCGGATACGCAACCAAGATACGCAAACAACTTCCCAATGAAGACCCCTATGACAATCTCGTATCTCCGGTCATTGAGGCCAGAATAAAAGAGCTTGAGGCGTATGATAATATAAGCGTCAAGACCGATACGCTTGTTGCCCGTCTTGCCGGTGAACCGGGAGATTTTATCGTGACATTGAAAAAGCCAGGTGAAAAGATCGAGTTTGACGTTCCTTATCCGCTTCCCGAAGAGATGAAGTTGGACGCAAGCGGAAAAGAATTGGACGTGGAAGAACAGCATAAACGTTACTTGGAATACAACGAGGGCAAGCTTGATATTCTGCAATTCGACCCGGATGGTGAAAAGTTCGGCGCTGTGATTCTCGCTGCCGGGTGGCGGCCGTATGAACCCAAGGAAGACGAATTTGCGCATCTCGGGTTTGGCGAGTTGCCGGATGTTGTTACCAACCACCAATTTGAGGAGATAGCTGCCAAAGGGAGCATCATCCGACCGTCCGATGGCAAGGCAGCCAAATCGGTGGTCTTTGTCCAAAGCCCCGGCAAAGGTGACGATGATGCCGATTTTGACTACTGCGGATCGGTGACCAGCCTGGTGTCGCTCAAGCAAGCCAAATATGTGCGCGAAGACTACGATGACGGCAAGGCCTATATCTTTTACCAGCATATGAGAACACCCGGGTTGACGGAAAATCTTTACAAAAATCTTCAGCAAGACGAGGGCATCTTTTTGACCAAAGGTGAAGTCGTCGAAGTCTCTAAAAACGGGGACGGTATGATCGTTGAGGCCGACAACACGCTGCTAGGTGAAAAGGTCAAGGTGATGGCCGATATGGTGGTTCTGGCCACAGGTATGGTCCCGGCTACGGTGGATGATCCTGTTGTCAACATGGCGTACCGGCAAGGCCCGGCCTTCCGTGATATTGACCTTTTTGACGGTTATTGTGATTCCAATTATATCTGTTTTCCATATGAGACTCAGCGGACCGGTATTTATGCAGCAGGCGCCATCCGGCGCAGCATGACCATGGAGGAATCGATGGAAGACGCTACAGGAGCAGCCTTAAAGGCGATTCAGAGTATCGAATCGGTCAATCGTGGCGTTTCCGTCCATCCCCGGTCCGGCGATATGACCTTTCCGGATTTCTTTTTCCAAAGATGCACCCAGTGTAAACGGTGTACGGAAGAATGTCCGTTCGGTGCTTTGGATGATGATGAAAAGGGAACACCCAAGCCGAACCCTGCTCGCTGCAGGCGCTGCGGAACCTGCATGGGCGCATGCCCCGAGCGTATCGTCGGCTTTGCCGACTACAATATTGACAGCGTCGGATCCATGGTCAAGGCCATCGGTGTACCTTCGGAAGACGACTATGAAGAACCGCCCATGAGAGTTGTTGGATTCGTGTGTGAAAATGATGCCTATCCGGCCCTCGATATCGCCGGATTGAACCGACTGGTATATTCAGCTGACGTACGGTTTATTCCGATCCGGTGCCTCGGATCCATGAATGTAATCTGGATCAAAGATGCCCTGGCTCAGGGCCTGGACGGCGCTTTCCTCTTGGGATGCAAGCATGGCGACGATTACCAGTGCCATTTTATCAAAGGGAGTGAACTTTCGGATATCAGGGTCCAGAAAATCGGTGATGCACTATCGAGTCTTGCCCTCGAAGAGGAACGGGTCGCTCAATTCCAGGTTGCCATCGACGAGTATGACAAGCTCCCGAAAATGATCAATGAGTTTGTGGAACTGATCGAAGATCTCGGCCCGAATCCGTTTAAGGGATTCTAGCCCGAATATTTCATGAAAATTTTTCAGCAAGCTTATTTTATATAATAAAAAATTGCGTTAAGTTAAATAATAGCAATAACTTTCGTGCTACACTTTGTACTCGCAACTATTTCTTTTTAAGCTGAAATATTTTCACCCTTTGGGCGCTGTCTGATGCACTCATTTGCTTTGTTATCAGAGGCTTGCAGTAGAAAACTACGGCTGCGCTCCTGAATGCCGTGCAAATGAGCGCACCAGGCGCGTGAAAAATTTGGGTTGGATAATTGAAGATTTTCGATTGTAAAATGATAGAGGAGGTACTCATATGACAGACAAGACCTTAATTGAGCCTGATGTCGGCTTTGTTAAAGAGATCATCGGGCTTGGAGGTGACACGCTCAAAAAGTGCTTTCAATGCGCAACCTGTTCAGTGGTCTGTCCGATTTCTCCGGATACCAAGCCATTTCCGAGAAAGGAAATGATTGCCGCATCGTGGGGGTTAAAGGACCGACTGGTCAGCAATCTCGATATCTGGCTATGCCACTATTGTGGGGATTGTACGAGTAACTGCCCGAGAGGTGCCAAACCAGGAGAGGTACTGGGAGCGGTTCGTTCTTATGCCATTGCCGATTATGCCGTACCGCCTGTTGATGGCTTCAATAACCAAGGTGGTGTTTTATGGCGCATTATAAATGCCAAGATTCGCATCCTTCATTTGATCACTAAACCGCTAGTAAAGGCAGTAAATGATCCCAAGATGCTCCCTGTTTTATTTGCTGTTCCTGTGGTGCTGTTTATTGTTCTGGGACTGATTACCGGCCTGCTCGATTTTTCACCGCCGCTAGGGGAAAAAGGGATCGCCCATCATCTGTTCTTTTCCACCTGGCTGGTTGATATAATTTTCGTCCCCCTGGTGTTTTTCTGGATTTTCCCGATTTTTACAATAGGGCTGTTAAGATTTATCAAAGATATCCATGAAAATGCCGTTCTTGAAGGAAAAACCGATAAAAATGAAATCGAATATTTCGGTTTAATTAAGGGATTGATAAGGGTTATACCGAGCATATTAAAACAAGACAAGTTCAAAGATTGTACTGAAAACAAGGACCGCGACACAGCCCACTGGATGGTATTTTTGTCATTTATCGGTCTTTTTATTGTAACCAACATATTTTTTGTTGCTCTTTATGGTCTTCATATTGAAGGGCCTTATTCCCAGTTGAATCCTGTCAAATGGCTCGCCAATATCAGCGGTATTGCACTAATTATCGGTGCTGCCCTGATGATATACAACCGCTTGAAAAAAACAGACCAAACAAGTACCTACAAAGACTGGTACTTGCTGGGACTTGTGCTTGGCCTCGGTATCACCGGTATGTTAACGGAAATGACTCGGCTGGGAGGATTGGCCGGCTTAACCTATTTTATGTATTTCATTCATCTTGTATTTGTGTTCAACCTATTTGCATTCTTGCCGTTTTCAAAATTGGCTCACCTCGTCTACCGAACCGTGGCCATGGCATATAATGAATATTCGGGCAGAAAATAGCGACTGAAATCACAACTACAGACAATTAAAACAAAAAAAGGGAGACATCATGTCTCCCTTTTTTATTTCGTATCCACTATTTAAGATCAAGTTATCGATCTATTCATCATCACCCGTAGCAGCTGTGTGCATCTTGATTTCAACCCTTTCAGCAAGCCCTTCGTAGTACTCTCTAAGGATGGCCACAACTTCGTCACGGCCAAAGTGGTCCGGCAATTCGCCGCCTTCAGAGAGCAGCTTTCTTAACATGGTGCCGGAAAGGAGAACACGGTCTTCTTTGTCATGGGGGCAGGTTCTTAGGGATGCCATGCCGTCACATTTGTAGCAGTAAAACGTCCAGTCGATTTTCAGCGGCTTACAGAGCAACATTTTCCCCGGATCGTCGGATGCGGGAATCTGGTCAAAAATGGTCTGGGCTTCAAACATGCCGTAGAAGTCACCAACACCGGCATGATCCCGGCCGATAATCATGCGGGAGCAGCCGTAGTTCTGGCGGAATGTTGCATGGAGCAGGCCTTCCCTGGGTCCAGCGTAGCGCATGTCAAGGGGATACCCACCCTGAACCACATTCGGTTCCACAAAGTAATTTTTCACAAGTGAATCGATACATTTTACCCGAACGTCGGCAGGAATGTCGCCAGGTTTAAGGTTGCCGACCAGTGAGTGAATATAGACGCCGTCACACACTTCAACAGCAATCTTGCAAAGATATTCGTGGGATCGATGCATGGGATTCCTGAGCTGCAAGGCCGCAATCTCGCTCCAACCTTTTTCTTCAAAGATCTTGCGTGATTCTTCAGGCCGCATATAAATACCGGCAAATTCGGTGGGGTATTCCCCTTCGCTCAAAACCTTAAGGGGCCCGGCAAGATTGAATTCCTTTTGCTCCATCACCATCTGGACGCCCGGATGATCTTCACCGGCGATTTTCCAGAACTCTTCAGCTGTTGGCGTACCTTCGCCCTTATAAATCTTTTCGCATTCATACTTTTTGTCGGCTTCGGTCATTTCGTATTTTTCTGTGACCTTCATGGTTGCCAAGATTTCATCGTTTTCAGGATCGTACAGCGCGATTTCATCCCCTTCATTGATTCCATCCGCATCTTCTTTGGACGCGGACAGGGTCACCGGAATCGGCCAAAAAGTGCCGTCAGCCAGTTGGAAATTATCGCAAACATTTTTCCAGTCTGCCTTGGTCATAAAACCCGTCAGCGGGCTAAAGCCACCAATTCCCATCATAATTGTGTCACCCTTTTCACGAGGGGAAACAGAAATCTTTTTTAGACCTTCAGCCTTTTTCTTTTCTGCTGCAAGTTCGTCGCCCTCAAGCAAGCAGCAGGTTAAACCTTTGCCGCCGTGAGGTGGAATTAATTTTGACATTTGTCTCCTTCTCCTTTCAATGTTTTATTTATATCGATAGTTTATTGCCAACCGTATTGTCATTTCCTAAAAAGACGAAAAATATAAAGTAACACGTCATTTGTCAAGCATAATTCTTCAGGAA
Source organism: Desulfobacterales bacterium (assembly GCA_020345745.1). Lineage (GTDB taxonomy): Bacteria > Desulfobacterota > Desulfobacteria > Desulfobacterales > UBA11574. Next base: position 282,660 of record CP070768.1, on the reverse strand, counting down.
ATATTAAATGTGACTTTTCAATCAACACGGGTCGATATCACATGGTCGGGCTTCGAGACCTTTGAAAAACGTCCTCAGTTGTCCAATCGCCGTGTCAGGCTCATATTTTAATCAACAGTTCCCGTGACGGTCACCTCGATGGTTCTTTTTCTTGATCGGTTATCGTGGTTGATGGCCACCACTTGCTGCCAGGTTCCCAGTTTGAGTCGTCGATTTCGCACCGGCAGAGCAATGGAAGGACCCAGCAGAGCGGCCTGAACATGACTGTGGCCGTTGCCGTCGTGCCAGGCTTTTTCATGTTCGTATTCGATGCCGGGTGGCGCCAACCGATTAACGGCTCGTTTCAAATCTTCCACAACGCCCGGTTCGAATTCAATGGTTGTAATGGATCCGGTGGATCCGACCATTGTGGCGCAAAGGCTTCCGGAACTAACGTTCGATTTTTCAAGCAGTCGTTCGAGTTGTTGCGTAATGTCAATAATGTCCGGACCGATCCCCAGATTAACCTCAATCGACCCGGCAAACATGGATATAAGTTGCATAATGATCCTCCATTTTACGAGACCTTTGAAAAACGCCCCCTTTTGCCCAATCTCTGCGTCAGGCTCAAATTTTAAAAGGCAAAATTTTTCTGGGTTCGGTGTAAAAATTGAAATATTACAACTTATATGAATCAGGCGCAATGGTAACGCCTATCAAAGGCATATCGCTCATTTATTAATGAGAAACTCATTTGACATGTACGCGCCGTTGCTAGTGCGAAAACGCTTTATTTCAATTTTGCCCTTTAAAAAAATATTATCTAACCGCTTATCGCTGTGGGATAGTATCAACATTGGAGCGCGAAACTTGAAAAAATCAAAGAAGCTCTAGTTCCCAATTCCAAAGTCCAGGCCTTTTTTTCTGCTTTATTGCTTTTGGTATGGGTTCTATCAGATGAACGAACAGGCTGTAGCCGGCCCCTTTGAGTGCGTTCTGTTTGGCCTTTAAATTGAGGCTCCAGTTGGGAAATACCCAATAGTTGGATGCAACTTTTCGAATCCAGGCTGCTTCACCTTTTGGACTGATAAAAGGATTTTCCATTGCCAATTGTTGCGGAAGAACGCGTGAAATGCAGAGGGGCCATCTGCCTGAAACAACGATTCCCAACGGCAAAGGGCTGCGTTTTGGCAGCATTAAATAGTCTTTTCGACCCAGTTCCGGACTGACAATCGCTCCTTTAAAGCCCAATGATGCCAAGACGCTAACAGCCAGGCCATTTGCAATGTTGCAAAACGGTCCGGCCCAGAGGGTTAACCCTTTTGACGGGTGAAAAAACGACATTTGCCACGGGGCGTTTAAGACAAAATGCCTGGCGCCTTTTTTCAAGACATGCTTTATCCATTCATCTGTTTGTTGTTCTTCTTCCGGCCAAATAACCGGTGGAAGCCACCACCACAAGCGAGATGCGAGAGCCTTTGGCAAATCCTTGGTTGCGGATTCCGTCAGCCATAACCCGGTCTTTCTCATTGATTTTGTTTTGCTAAAACTGCGATAGACATGAAGATCAACAGGCGTTGATCGTCTTTTAGGTTTTTTGGATAATTTGGCGTTAAATAGCGAAGGGGTAATTTTCGAACCCGTTATTCTAGCTAGTTCTTCCTCAAGCGTTGACAGCATACCTGTAAGTGCCTTCTCACGACGGTCTGTGAGAAAAACGGGAACACCTTTATCCAGACCTCTTTTTACCAAAGGCTTTAAAAAATAGCGTCCGCCTTTAGGTATATGCTTGCCGACTCGGTTAATGCCGTGCCAAGCTTCATCCTGATACCCTATGCGCAGAACATCTCCTGGCAAAAGTTCTTCTTTGGGGATTAGATATGGTTTTTTCCTTGTTCCTTTGACGTTTCCCACAAAAAAACCAGATGCGGTTTGGTGGTCAAGGCCAACGGGGTTCTGAGGTCTTTGCGGCAAAAAGTGATAATGGGTACCCGGGCGGCCAAGTGCCCGATGAAGCAATTGTAAGGCGCTTTTTTTAATTTTGGAATCGCTACCTTGATCCCTTAACATTCGATATGCCGTTACAGCATAGAAAACGTAATGCGGCCCTTTTTTCCTGCCCTCAATTTTCCAGGCCTTTACTTGTGGAATGTCTCGAAGAACTTTTACCAGAACATCCAAGCTAAGGTCCAGACAGGAAAAAAACCGTTTACTTTGCTCTGTTTGCGTATACACCCTGCGGCAAGGCTGGACACATCTTCCCCGCAACCCGCTCTTACCACCCAGGTAACTGCTCCAGTAACACCTTCCAGAAACACCATAACAAAGCGCTCCGTGAATGAACACTTCCAAATCTATGCCTTGAGGACAGGCCGCGGCCACGGTTTTGATTTCATCGATATTCAGTTCTCTTGGAAGCACAACCTTGTCTACATTTAGTTTTTTTTGAATGAATTGAAGCGCTGCGCTAAAACTCACATTGGCCAGAGTTGAAATGTGAATTTCACCCGAATATCCGGTTTGTCTAACTAAATTTAAAAGAGACAGATCCTGGATAATGATCCCATCGGGTTTAACCTGTCGATCCAACCGCTCAACAATCTTTCCCGTACGGGCTATATCATCGCTCTTCAAAAGGGAGTTTAGTGCAACATAGACGCTGATTTTTTTGTCGTGGGCCAGCTGAACCAAAGGAAGCATCTCTTCTAACGAAAAGTTCGTGGCCTGCATTCGTGCCGAGAAGTGTTTCAAACCACAGTAAATGGCATCAGCCTCTGCGGCAACAGCTGCTAAAAATGCGTCTTTGTTTCCGGCCGGTGCAATGATGGAAGGATAGAGATGATGTTTGTGTGTCATTATATGTAAATTGAATTAAGGTGATTTTAAGATTTTGAGAACCGTTTCTTCAAAACAGCTCCTGCATCGTAGGTAAGGCTCAGTATGGCCGGTATCAGGAATATGGTAAAAACGGTGGCGATCAAAAGGCCTCCAACAACAACACTGCCAAGGCCTCGATAAAACTCGGAACCGGCACCGGGGAAAAGCACCAGCGGGAGCATGGCAAAAATAGTGGTGATGCTGCTCATATAAATGGGTCTGACGCGCGTGCGCACCGACTCGGTGATGGCATCTCGCGGCGCCATGTTACTCTCGCGAATATTATTTAATGTTTGATGGACGATCAGAATGGCATTATTGACAACGATGCCCACTAAAATGATGAAACCAAGCATGGTTAGGATATCAAGGGGTTGGTAGGTAATAAAAAGGTTTACCAGAAAGATACCGACAAAGCCTCCGGCCGCGGCCAGTGGGACGGAAAACAGAATGATAAACGGATAGAAAAAGTTTTCAAACAGGGCGGACATGAGCAAATAGCTGATCACCACAGCCAGGACGAAATTCCATTGCAGGGCTTTTCTGGTTCGGGTCAAGTCATCGGCTGTACCCCCAAGCGTAAGACTGTAAAGATTTGATAGAACACCGCTGGCCTTAATTGGTCCGACCACTTTTTCACTGACAACGCTCATAG
>CP070768.1:276512-279049 GCA_020345745.1 Desulfobacterales bacterium | reverse complement strand
TTTTCTATCCGAACGACTTCCCCTAAAACAATGAAATACCGAACCGCTCATCAAGTGTGATTAAGGCGTCCTATATGATCCGGAAAAAGATTTTTTCACTATAATATTTTCTTTTTTTGGACCACACGATGATGATATTATTTAGCTAGGGGCACGCCAGATTTCGAGCATTGTCAAATCGTCGCTTGCCTTTGCAGTCCCCTTCCAAGCATTGATGGCGTCCAATATATCCTTTCCCCAAGGCGGCTCGTTTGTTTTTTGGATGCATTCAACCAATCTGTGTTGGCCAAACAATTCCTTTTGTTCGTTTTCAGATTCAGTGACACCGTCAGTGAGAAATAAGATAGATTCACCCGGCGACAAGATGATTTCTGTTTTTTGGTAATCAGCCTCTGGGGTTATTCCCAATGATGGTCCTTTTAGCTCCAGGGAATTTTTCAACCCATCTTGTTTAATCCATAAGGGAGGCAGGTGACCGCCGCGCACAAGCTGCATCTTTCCTGTCGCAGGCCAATATCTGCCAATAATAATCGTTGCGAAAAAACCTTCTGCAGCCATCAATTCATGCATCGCATGATTGACGGTCTCAAGCAGTTTATCCACATCTTCGTGCAAAAGCGCTTCACTTCGAATCCTTGACCACAATGCCACCATTATCAGTGCAGCAGGTAGACCTTTGTCCGCGACATCTGCCACATAGATCAGCCAACTGCCGTCTTGCAGGGAGATCAAATCGTATAAATCCCCACCAACAAAAGCGGCAGGTACGGATGTTGCCCAAACATGGCTGTCGGCTCCCATTTCCGGAGGTTTTGGCCAAAAAAGCGATTGAATTTTAGACGCGGTTTCCAATTGGACCTGAAATCGCTGCTGTCCAAGCCTGACCTCAAGCAGCCGGGATCTTATTATCGCTACTGCAGCCAAATGTGCAAAGCTTTCCAACAGCTCTTGATCTTGCTCGTCAAAACTCGGTGTCTCCTTAGAGTTAAGGACATTGATGACTCCCAAAAGTTCTTCTCTATAAACCAGGGGAACACTAAGGAGTGTTCGGGTGAGAAATCCTGTCTTTTGATCAGCTTTCTTAAAAAATCTCGGATCATTCTGTGCATCTTTTATTATGAGAGGTTGTCGGTTTTCTGCGACCCAGCCTGCGATTCCCTCCCCCATTTTGAGTTCCACGGTTTTCTTGAGGGTTTCTTCACTTGTCTCCCCGATGATTTCATCTAAAACAGCTGCAAACACCAAGACGTCGCGTTTTGGATCGTAGAGCATCAACGATGAGGCTTCTGCAGCCGTTACATCCTTTGCAAGTTCTAGCAGTCTTGGAAACAATGCATCAAGCGATTCAATGTCTGCAATATATTGATTGGCTTCAACCAATTTTTTCAGCCGATTGGCAACTTTAGTGTCATTAATCATGTTTTTCCACCCTCAGAAATGTTCGGCTTTTAAGCTTGTGACAATGCAGGTGATGAATGAGCATATCGATTCTGCTTCTTCCCTTCTTTTGCATCTAAATCAACGTTCTAAAGCTAGGATCCAATGGGGCATGCCAGCTCGCATTCCCGGCAATATTTAATCACTAAATGGCGTTTGCCGTTATCATCGAGTTCTCCGTCAGAAACTTTATTCTTGATATCAGCGTCCATTTGTTTGCGGCAGATGGAGCGACGGTATGTTCCTTCAGGAAACGCTTTCACTGGACAAGCCTTGTGACAAAAGCCCTCGCACGCATCGCATGGCGAAAATCCATCAAGAACCTTGGTTGGATTTAAATTTCCTTCAATCAAAACAGAGCGCAGTCTAATTCTTGAGCCCCATTTTGGATGGAGAAAAAGGTTACTTCGACCAATAATACCCAGTCCAGACAGCACACCAGCATCTTTCAAGAAGAGGCCACCTTTTTCCACATGGTACGGTAAAGGCAAAGCATCCAATTTATATTCTTTTCTAAGCCACGGTTTCAATGCTTCCGATATTTCGATAAGGCGCCGATTACCCCAGGCATCACCACGTTCCCACCAGTCTAAACGAGGATTGTCAGCAGGATGATACAAACCCAATACAAGTACCGACCTGGCTTTTGGCGGCCAGTTTATTATTTGCGTCTCGTCCGCCGGGGTTGTACTTTCTGGATCTTCTGCGGCGGCCTGGTAGGAAGGTCCTTGCAAAATCTCATCCAAACGGGCGATTCCGGCTTTGATGTCAGTAAAAGATTCCGCTCGGGCAATAATTGAAGCAGTCAGTGAACGATAAGAAACCATTTTAAATACTCATTTTCGGCATAAATTTCACTATTGATTAACATGAGCACAGCGTAAAGCCAATGCATTCTGTTTACATATACCATAAACATCAAAAGCGCAAATTCCGTTAATGAGTTTACCCAATGGAAAACCACATCATGGCAATTTCAAGGTTGCGATATTTAGAGGATTTTAAATCCAGTATCGCTTGCCATTATCTATAAAATGGCTAAGTTATAGATATCATTTTTTTTGTTTGCTGAGTCAATTAACTCCGATTGTCGATAAATT
>CP070768.1:267144-276412 GCA_020345745.1 Desulfobacterales bacterium | reverse complement strand
TTCAACCGGCAGCGCCATCCAGATGGTCAGCGGCTACGAAGGCAAAGGCAAGTCGGTGGGGTCGGGCGGCGCTTTTTTACTATACGAAATCAACTCCCAGCATGTCGGCATTGCCAACAGCGAATCGATCATTCAGATCCATTGGCGACACATGCTCGGCTCTGAGGGTGCATGCAATCATTAAAATAAAAGGGGGGGGCCCATGGCTTTCGCAAAAAAATATATTTCAACTCTATTCATGGTTTTGCCTTTGCTGTTATGTTTCGGGATAGCTCCAGCAACTGCCCTGACCACGGACTACTGCGGTACCGGTGCGGCAGAACCGCCCTTTCTGGCCTTTGGCGTTGATCCGAACCTTTTGTTGCTCATCGACAACTCCGGCAGTACCCTTGACCTGGGTTATGTGGAAACCAACAGCCAGTGCTTTGACGACACTTACGACGTAAACACGATATATGCCGGTTATTTTAATCCAAACTATTATTATATTTACGATCTGACCGAAGAAAAATTTAAGCTCTGGAGTGCTGCAACCGAGGATCTGTGGTGGAATGCCGATGGAACGGATTGGTATACTAAAATCGGACATGTCTACCTTAAGATGGATGGAACCTTAACCAACATAACTGCAATTTTGGCAAGAGGAAAGTTCTTGAACTGGGCCACCGCCTCGAAAATCGACATTCAAAAAGAGATCCTGACCGGCGGCAAATATGAGGACACAGACAACCTTTTGATCATGGAAGGGAGAGGATGCTCGAATCAACGCTATGTCAAAAGTATGCCACTCGACCAATTTTACACTGCTGCCGGCGCAGGTTATTCAGCAACAACCAAAACCCTCACACTGGCCGTACGTCCGGCTAGGTCACAGGTATTCGATGAGTGGGAAAACGGTCACGCCTATTCTGTTGGAGATATCGTGACGGATTTAGGCGTCCTGTATATCGCAACCACCTCCGGCACATCCAACGGCGTCGGAGCAAGCGATGATACGGGCGTATCCTGGGCTGCCTACATAGGGACGATATGGACAAACGGCGCCACTTATGCAGCCGGCAGTGTGGTCTCCGACCCCAGTAAGGATAATACTGTTGACGAAGGCACCCTATACTATACCGATGCCGGCGGTACCGCCAGCGGAACCGGTGTTGACGATGATACCGGCGTGACCGACTGGGAGCCTTACCATCTCACCCACATCGAAATATATTCAATAACAGAAAATGGGTTTGACCCTACCGGGTGCCATTCAGCCGTACAGGCGATGAGCGATCCCACCGGCCAGGGTGTCGTCAGCCAAGGCATCGACGACTGCATGGGTTATACATCGGGTCAGGGTTCACTGGTGACCAACTCACATGCTGCATTCAACCATTCGATTCACATGTGCTGGTTTTATGCCAAACAAGGTTCCTGGCCCACAACATTTGCCAACACGGATGATAAATGCGAAGACGTGTACAATGCAGGGATAGATCCCTGGAACATTATCCCCGACGATCGAGCCTATGTCTGCTATGGTTCGTATCCAGATGCTGGTGGAAGTTTTGAAGGATATATAGGCCGATGCTGGAACCCGGGTACAGGAGCGGACCGGCAATGCACGGGCGGACGCTTCACATCCGGACCCAAAGCCGGTGAATGCAAGAGATGGGAGTGGGTGGGCGGCACATCACCGGGTTGGGATGGTGTAGGCGCAGGATACGCCAGTGATGATGAATGTATCGAAACCGCCATGCAAGAGTTCTGTGGATCGCTTACCGTCCCAGAAGTCATCGATCCAAGTGACATTGCCGACACGACCAGTGAGTTTTGGAATCTTCCGGGAATGCTGGTCGACTCGGGTGTATTGGCCCAGTTGGACGAGGCTCAATTGGTGCTCAAGGGCCGGATCGACCAATCCTCTGCCCCAACCGGGCTAATCCAGGAATATGACAACGACATTCGGATGGGAGCCATGGTGTTCAACAACGACGGAGCTGCCGCCGAGTGCGATGATTCCGACCCCAACATTTTATATCAATGCACCGTAGCATCCAACCGAGACGGGGGGAAAATTATTTCCGATATCGACAAGTCGGATGCCCACACCACCGTTCTGGTAAATGCCATCAACGATATCAAGGGCACCTCGTGGACGCCGCTAGCCGAAGCCATGTTCAATGCCCTCGGCTACTATGCTCAAGACAGCGGCACTCGGCTGGACAGCAACGACTTTAATATTGGCGCTTCCTACGATCCCATTACCCATTATTGCCAGAACAACAATATTCTGATTATCACCGAAGGCGCGTCCACCATGGACAAGCACACCAGCGTCACTGATTCATCGAAGTATAATGACGAAAATGACAACGATGCCACCATGGACTGCGGTGATCTTAACGGCAGTACGTACCTGGATGATTTGACCGATTTTGCCTACACCAACTTCAACAGTATCACTTCACAGCTTAACGGCAATGACAAAGAGAATATTTCCACCCACATTGTTGTCGCCGGAACCTTGCGGGTCACCGGAGCTGATGAATGCAGCCCGGATGTTCTGTTAGGAGAAGCAGCTGAAAAGGGTGGAACAGATCTTTATCAAGCATCGAACCCCGGCGAACTGGAAGCGAAACTGAGAGAAGCCTTTGAATCGATCCGGGCCGGAGCAGCAGCAGGTTCTGCTGCTTCGGTTATATCCGCTTCCCGCGGCGGCGAAGGCGCCACCTACCAGGCTATCTTCTGGCCCCGGATTGAGCTGACCGGTGATGCAACGGTGGATTGGATCGGTGAGGTCCACTCTTTGTTCGTCGATTCATTGGGCAACCTGTATGAGGACACGGACAACAACCGGACACTGGATACCAGCACCGATGAGAAGGTCTCTTTTTACTATAATGAATCCGTCGGTGCTAGCAAGGCCTGCAACGGCACCATTACCGAAAGCGGTACCTGCAATGGTACTTCAAAAGACCTGGAAGACGTGAATTATTTGTGGTCTGCCGCCGAGTGGCTGGCAAATATCAGCCCCACCACGTCAGCGGATGCTGGTACCGATATTCTTTCCAACCGCACAACATATATCTCTCAGCCTAAAAAACGCTTTATTTTCACCTGGAACGATTTGGACAATGACGGCGTCGTGGACAGCACCAACGGCACCATAGGCACCGGTGAGTTGCTCCATTTTGTGGATTCAGGCACCACCGGAGGAACCAACTGGTCTGCGCTGAGTGTGAATGCATCCCGCGGTTCGGTACTGCTCGATTTCGGTGTGCAGACCCTTGCCGAAGCCGATGCAATCGTCAAATGGGTTCGGGGATTGGATGAGGCCACCTTGCGCAGTCGGGAGATGCCCTATGACTTTGATCCCAGCGACGCCAACCCTGCAACCGACGTATACTGGCGGCTGGGTGATGTGGTTCACTCAACGCCTATTTCCGTTTCAAGTCCGGCCGAGGGCTTTCAATTTCTGTACAGTGATGATTCTTACCGACAGTTCGTCGCTGCATACAAAAGTCGCAGGCATATGATTTATTTTGGCGGCAACGACGGCATGATCCATGCCATCAACGGTGGGTTTTATGACGAGATCAACACGCGATTCTGCCGAACATCCTCCTGCTCGGATGAAGGCGCAACACCAACCAATTCACCCGAACTGGGGGCCGAGCTATGGGCCTATGTTCCTTATAACCTGTTGCCCCATTTAAAATGTTTGAAGGATGTGAATTACACGCACAAGTATTTTGTCGATCTCCACCCGCGCATCTTCGATGTGCGTATCTTTCCCGCCGACAGTGTCCATACTAATGGGTGGGGAACCATCCTGGTCCAGGGGATGCGGTTCGGAGGGGCCAAAGTCCTCCCCGGAGATCTGGACCTTGACAACAACGGCGAAGCGGATACTGTTACGGCGGGGATTAATGACACTCGCGAGTTCACCTCGGCCTATGTCGTATTAGACATTACCGATCCAGATACACCGCCGAAACTGCTGGGCGAATTTACCCGTAAAACCGACGCAATCCTCAATCATGTGGATCTCGCTTATACCACCGCCATGCCCACATTGGTCGTCATGACAGACGATGCAGACACAGACGGTACTATCGAGCAAGACGAAACGAGCTGGTACCTTATGCTGGGCAGCGGTCCCACAACAGCGGACGGCACCAGCACCCAGGATGCCAAGCTGGCTGTCCTTCCTTTGAATCAGCTGCTATCAACGAAAAAGTTCCAGATAACCGACGTAAGCCCGCCGGGCGCAGGCAACGAAAGCGGCACGTTTACCCTCTCGGCCAACAGTTTTGTCACGGACATAATATCCGTCGATTTTGAGCTTGAGGAAGATTTCAAAACAGACGTGGTCTATTTCGGAACCATATCAGGGAACTGGGGCGCCTGGGGCGGGGGTATGTACCGGCTGGTCACGCGGGAATTGGATAGTAACGGCGATCAGAACGTCACCTGGCCGAGGCAATGGGGAGATCTGTTAAACAATACCATCGTTTCTCTGTCGAATCCAGACGGCCTTGCGCAAAATAATCCCGACTATCTCATCAATGTGGGACAGCCCATAACCGGCGCAGCCTCCATTGGATTCGACGGCACCAATTACTGGGTCTATTTTGGGACCGGACGCTTTTTTGACGAAGACGACAAGACCGACTCCGGCAGCAACGCCCAACAGACCTTTTACGGCATCAAGGAGCCCAGGGACTGCAACGGCTACACCGGATCGTCCAAATGTAATGATTGCCTGGATGGAGGCAAGGGTTTCACCTGGCAAACCGTTGAAAATACCGGCACCTGGAATACAACACCGGGTGCCCAAGGATTGTTGCAGGTGGATATGATTGAGGTGGGATTAGGTACCACCGGCACTGATTCGGTTCTATCCTGTCAAGACGCGGATGCGGACTGTGAATCGCTGCGAACCGTGACGGGTATCACCACCTTTGACGGCCTGGACACCTATATTGCCGGTACCGGCAGCTGTTTTGATTCGAGTGACCCAAGCGGTGCCCGAGATTTGTATGAAACTGGAACAGACGGTTGGTACAAAGACTTTCACGAAGCTAGGGAGCGAAATCTGGGCCAGGCGACGCTGTTAGGCGGATTACTGACATTTACCACCTATCAGCCGTTTGATGATGCGTGTCTGCCTGAAGGCCTCGGCTATTTATACGGCGTTTACTTTAGAACAGGAACACCTTGGTATCAGTCCGTGTTCGACCGAGATGAAGAAGAGACGCCGGTGTCGGATAGGATCGACCTGGGTCGAGGTCTGGCCATTACGCCAAACCTTCATGTTGGCAAACAGGAAGGGAGTAAAGCCTTTGTCCAGACCAGCACCGGCACGATTGTCGAGATTCCCGAGCCCAACTTACCCATCAAGGCCGTTGGCACCGGCAGGACCAGTTGGGGGGAAATTAAATAGGAAAAACATCGTATCCATTTCACAATTATGGATGGACACCAAATAAGAATAATAAAATCGTGTCACGATTTTATATAACGCGACGTTGTCGCTCCTAAGGCGAAAGGCTAACATTCCTATCCCTACAGCAAGCTGAAGGGTATTTCGGAATGTTTACCTCAGCCCTGACGGGCTTCGGTACCGCACTTTCGCTAACAAACTGTCTTCAGACCATCAATTAATTTGTGATGGCCTTAGAGTTCTAAACAAATATCGTACTGACATGCAGCTTTAAATAATTCCTTTTTCATTTGAATTCATCCCGCGCTGCAAGCAGCGGGGAATTCAAATTTAAACATATAACCCATCCTGAAGCTATTAACCCTTTGCAAAACCTAAAGATGCCGATATAATTGAATCACCAATTTAGAAAGACAAATTAAATGAGCCGAGCTAGTCGTTTATAGTCAATGTTTGTTAAAATAATAGAAAGATCCCATGGAAATTCGAAAGATCGGTACCTATCTAGTAGAGAATCAATCCTGCGATGATCAAATGATTAATGCTGCTCTCAGGCGGCAACTTGATCTCGAGCGTGATGGAATATACAAACCCCTTGGTCAGATTCTCATCGAGATTGGTGGTTTGAAGCTAGAAACCTTGGATTTGGTATTAAAGCGCCAAGGGAAAGACATGCTCCGTTCAATAGAGCTTTTCGAACCTCTACCTCCTGATTCAATTTCAAAGATTGTAGAAGTCGCTGAATGTCAGGTTTTCACAAAAGGCGAAATCATCATTCATGAAGGGGATCAGGGAGACGCCTTTTATCAGATCGTTTCAGGATCGGCTCGAGTCTATCGATTATCGGAGGATGGCATTGAGGTTACATTAAATACTCTTGGACCGGGTGAGGGTTTCGGAGAGATGGCATTGTTTACAGGGGAGCCACGTTCAGCCTCAGTAAGCGCACAAGAAGTATGCAGCTTTCTAGTGATTTCAAAGAGGGCATTTGATCGTTTGGTCGCTAAGTATCCAGAATTTTCCCTGCTTCTTTCCAAAAGTCTTTCCAGCCGGCTGGCTCGCGGGAGTTCTGATTTAGTTTCTGCAACATCCACCGAAAAAGCATATCAGCGGTTTATTTCTGAGCAAAGCTTTGGAATAGAAACGCAGTTGGTGGGGAGAAGCAAGGCCGTTAAAAAGCTACAGTCTAGAATGAATATTGTAGCTCAAAATGACAAGCCGATCTTGATTCAAGGAGAACCAGGAACAGAAAAAGGTGAAGTGGCCAGCTTGATTCACAGAGGCAGCAATAGAAAAGAAGGCCCTTTTTTAGTTATTAACGTGAAAACGGCAAGCTTGGGAAGAGTCGACAGTCAGCATAGAAAGCTTGACCCGATTCGACTTGAACTTGCTCAAAACAGTACTCTATTTGGGCATGTAAAAGGTGCATTGCCTTTTGCACGAGAAAGACGACTGGGCCTGTTACAGGTAGGAAACAACGGTACAGTAGTTATAGAAAATATTGAAAATTTAGCTGAAGATGTTCAAACAAAGCTAGTTGATTTTATTAAATATGGATATTTTCGACCTTTGGGTAGCCCTAGCACTTTGCATTCATCTGTCCGTATCCTGGCCACAAGTGCAGTTGACCTTGATCAACTGGTTCAGGAAGACAAATTCAGTGAAGAGTTGCGAAACACTTTAAGAAATCAAATCCTGGTTGTGCCACCCCTTAGGGAGCGAAAAAAAGACCTGCGTCAGCTTATTGGTAATCTGATAGAACACTACAGTGAACAGGTCGGAAAATCGGTTGTCGGTATCAACAATGATGTTTATAAAAGCATAATGGACTATGACTGGCCTGGAAACACTGATGAGCTTGATGTGGTAATTCGCCGGGCGGTCAATTTAGTACAAGGGAACCGGCTAACGCTGGATGATATTTTTATCGGCACGGCTCCTCAAGTGGCCGGCAAGTTGAGCTTTAATATTTTAAAGCTTGATAGAGTACAGCAGTTGTTCCAGAGCAGAGCTTTCCCAGGTTCAATTCAGCTAATCACGGCTTTTTTCTGCATACTGATTATTGCTTATGGATTTTTCGGTAAACAGAAATCCGACTACAATTTATCACTAGAATTAACTTGGGGAATATGGGAGCCTCTAGTCGTTTTATCTTGTATCTTGGCTGCCAGAATATGGTGTGCTGTTTGTCCAGTAGGGGCATTAAGTTCCATCATTAGTCGCAAATATAGTCTCAGGCGCAGCATTCCGTCTTTTATCCGAAACAAAGGTGTCTATCTTGGCGCTATCGGTTTGGGCCTTATTGTTCTATCTGAAGTCATTTTTAATATGCCGTTTTCTCCCAGAGCTACGGCATTTTTGATTTTATCAATCGCTCTGCCAGCTGTTATATTGGCATTTATTTATCGGCGTAGAGCCTGGTGTCGCTTTCTATGCCCACTTGGCAAATTAGTCGGGTTTTTTTCAAGAGGTTCCCTATTGGAATTGCGCGCAAATCACAACATTTGCAACAGCGACTGCATGGAGCATAGCTGCTATATCGGTTCTGGCAATCAGGAAGGCTGCCCGGTTTTTGAGGCGCCATTTTCGCTCCAAACTAACCAGAACTGCATCCTATGTGGTAACTGTATAAAAAACTGCCAAAACCATTCACCGATTCTTAATTTGAGGATACCGGGACACGAATTATGGGCCTTTCAAAAACCAGACTCGACAATATCGGTGCTCGGGATATTTATTATAGGCACTCAACTCTTCCGAGGCCTGGAAAAAACCGGTTATTTCCACCAGTATCTTACGATTTTAAACCAGCATTGGATTTTTTATTCAATATTTATCGTAATAATAACCTTATTGACCTATCTCTTTGTTAGACATGCAGGCATAATTACTTTTAATTTTGGCAAAACGTCATCTCAAGAAAAAATTAGTCTAATGGTTTATACTCTCTTACCATTAGTGACCGCTTTTGAGTTGAGTTTCCATTTTGAAAGAATGATTACCCGTGGAACCCAGTTGCTTCCAACTCTTGGTCAGCAATTGGGATTTTTCTGGGATTCCCTCGGAATGAAAATTGGTCCATGGCTTGTCAAAGTTTGTCAGACCGCATTTATTATCATCGGTGTTTTTTGGTCTAAAGCTGTTCTTGTAAGGCTATTTCGTTCCCAACAAGACACATCTTCAAAGAATCTATCTATGCCACAAAGTTGGGCAATATGGCTTTTTGCTGCGGTTTATGTGTGGCTTTTTTGGGCTGGTTAGATCAGGTTCTAATGACCATAAATTATTGATAAGCAGCGCTATTTATTATATGAGCCAATCCTAAATTTTTCCATAAAAGTTCGAGATTACGCCCTTCGACCTTAAAAAATGAAGCCATAATATCTTTAAGATTACGCTTTGAAATCTTCAATCCATGACTTGTAATATCTGCTATAAAAGTGAAAGTATCAGAGCATAAAAATTTGTGTGATATCATTTTTCAAAAGGGCAAATCCTTTTCGCAGGGTTTGCCCTTTTGGGTTTTATGATATATGTAATTTGAATAGCGCCACTTCAGGTTGCTATTGGCAGGGTATATGTAATCAACCCGATTAATCCATTCCATCGATTCAATCTCTCAGCAAGTACCAAAAAATCACATAACTATGAAAAATATTTCATAATTTTTATGTAATTTACCCCATAATTAGATAGTATTTTCTATGTGTTGGCACTACTATATTTTCCCTAAAATTGATGCAAACACTTAACAGACAAGGTTTTGTGCCATAACAAGCTGTTTTTGCACGATTTTTGCGTACAATAGGAAGTATTCATCACGGATAGGGAGTTATC
>CP070768.1:263661-267044 GCA_020345745.1 Desulfobacterales bacterium | reverse complement strand
CGATAGCGGCCAGATAAGCGCCGGCATCTTCGCCCAGGTCGACAAAGCGGATTTCGTCCAGTAAGACCTCGCCGCCCCAATAGGGTTCTTTGCGCTTTTTCAAGACAGCCAACTCGCCAACCCTGAATTCGGCAAGGGTGTAGGGGCCGGTTCCCACCGGATTTTTGGAAAGATCTCCACCTTCTTTCTCAAAATTGCGGTGAACAATGGCAGTGGGGTAGTTGTAAAGGTTTTCCGGAATCGAGAGCACCGGCGACTTCAGGTTAAGTCTGACCGTATGCGCGTCCACCTTCTCCACGGCACCTTTGATCATGCGCTTGATCGGCTGTCCTTTCTTATCTTTTGCACCGGTCTCTTCGAGCATGGCGTCGAACAGGCCCAGGTTGGAGGATCCGGTTTTTGGATCGAGCCAGCGGGTAAAGTTGAACACCACATCATCGGCATTGAAGTCGTCGCCGTTTGACCACTTAACGCCTTTACGCAGATGGAAGGTCCAAGTCTTCAGGTCGTCGGATGCCTCCCAGCTGGATGCCAGGCCGGGTCGTGTAATATTGTCCGGACCGGTCTCTACCAGATACTCGACGATATGTCGGGCAACGATAGACTTCTGGGTCCATGAATATGTCGCTGGATCGGCCATTTCTTGTACTTGCATACCAAACTTTAACACACCGCCCTTTTTCTGCCCGGCAGCCATGGCGGATGGCACGAAATCAGGAAGTACGTCCTTGCCCAGTATCTTGGATGCCAGACCGTAGGCCGCTGTAACGGATAGGCCCAGCAGCGTGGTTGTGCGAAGAAATTCACGTCGCGTGATATTCCCTTTCGCCAGGTCATCTTTTAGCTTATAAATAGCCGGATGAATTTTTTCGTTCTTCATGTCTCCTCCTTTGGTAGCCTGGGTTAAGCATCGAAATAACATTTTGATTTATATATTATATATCTATATATTGTCGACCTTAATGTTATAAATTAAAAATGTCAAAATATTAATCATTAATTAATACACTGTCTAAATGGTTGTGTCAACCTGATCGATATAGGTGAGAGAACCACATCATTTAAGCAGGCATCTGCTTGGCGTAAAAAATGACTGGCTTATGAAAATTCCAAGCACCAAAATTCAAAACAGATATAATGATTGATATTTTTAGGTTATTTTTTTATGAATACAATGAGGCCTGTGAAAAATGTTCAGTTTTATCCAAGGTCAAGGAGGTGGAATGAAAACAGAACCGTTGTGCTTGCATCAATTATTTCAGAACCAGGTCCTTCTTACACCGGAAGCTGTTGCTGTGGTCGACGGTGACAAGATCATGACTTACAAAGAAATCGACGATACCACGGACAAGCTCGCAGGATTTCTTCAACAACTAGGGGTTGTTTTTGATGAAACCGTCGGTATTTTCATGGAGACATGTATGGAGTATCTTATCGCCTATATCGCCATATTAAAAGCTGGAGGTGCATACATACCCTTGGAATTGGCCTATCCGGATGCCTTGTTGACAAAGATATTTGATGAGGCCAAACCCAAAGCCATTATCACCAAGGATCAATATCGAAACAGATTTGATTCAGACCTTTATGTAAAATCATTGTTTATGGATGTTGATGATACCTGGAAAGCATGCATCTATGATAAGGGTGCTGTTGCATCAATATCCTTGGATCATTTGGCGTTTGTTGCATATACATCCGGCACGACAGGCGAGCCTAAAGGCGTACTGGTACCCCATCAGGCAGTGGTTCATTCGTATATAAGCAGGTATGAACAGAGTTCCTACCAGCCAAAAGATCGTGTTGCGTGCAATATTTTTTTCATATGGGAAATACTAAGGCCTTTGTTGAAAGGGGCAACCTGTTATATCATTCCGGATGACATTATTTATGATCCCAGACCGCTTCTCGATTATCTAGCAGACCACAAAATTACCGAGGTGTTATTCACACCGTCATTACTGGAAACCATTATCAACTCCGTCGATGCCGAGCAAATGCGATCAAAATTAGCATCGCTCAACGTCATATGGTTGAATGGTGAGGTGGTGACGGTGAATCTAAAAAACAGGGCTCTGAACATATTGCCGGAACATGTTCGCCTGCTAAATACATATAGTATCAGCGAATGCCATGATGTCGCTGATGGCGATCTGCGAGATGCAGAAGATTTGCCATCAGGATTTTGCACCGTCGGACACGCCATTCAAGGTGTGGAATTGAAGTTGCTGGACGAGAAGATGCAACCCATATCTTCGGGAGGCGTCGGCGAGCTTTACGTGGGTGGTCCCTGTCTGGCCAGGGGATATTTGAATAAACCGGACCTCACAACCGAGCGGTTTGCTTGGATTGATGAAAAAAGATTCTACAAAACCGGAGACTTGGCCGAAATTCATCCGGACGGGAAGCTGGAGATTAAAGGTCGCTGCGACTATATGGTAAAAATCCGGGGATACAGCATCCATTTGGGCGCTGTGGAAACGGCTTTACTCGGACACGCAAACGTCAAAAGTTGTGCCGTGATCGCCGAAGGGGAAGAAGGGGAGGACAAGCGGTTGGTGGCATATGTTGTCAGGGACGAGGCCGCCGATTGGAAAATTGATGAGCGCACCGGCATCAGTGTAGATATTCGAAACAGATTGAAGCCCCATCTGACCCATTATATGATCCCCGGTGCCTATGTAGAGTTGAACAGTATTCCCCTTCATCCCATCACAGGAAAACTCAACCACAAACTGCTCCCTGCACCACCATCCAAATATGCGTATGATTTTCAAGATATAACACTCGGCAAAAATGCATCTTGGCAAGAACAGGAAGCGGTTATGATCTTGTTGTGGGAGCGCATTCTGTTTTTAGACGAGCAGACGATTCGTCCTGATTCCAATTTTTTCGATTATGGGGGCCATTCACTTTTGGCGGTTGAACTAACGACCGCCGTCGAAGAGATATTTGGTAGTCAATTGATGGTTAAGGATATCTATGAATATCCCACCGTCAAGGCCCTCGTACAGTATATTGCTAGTGGAATGGAGCCGGATATCCCGCAGATTTCGATCAGAGAGGATGCGGTTCTAGATTCCTCTATCTTGCCTGATTCATTGATGAAACCAAAGTCAGTTCAAGATGCAGCGTCGATTTTTATCACCGGGACAACGGGGTTTTTGGGCGCGTTCTTGTTGGAAGAGATATTGCGTACGACAAACGATCCTATAAAGGTTTACTGTTTAGTTCGCACAAAAACAAACGATGAGAAAGATGCATTCAATCGTATTATCGACAATTTAAAATATTATCGTCTTTACCACCCCAAGTTAACCGAACGCATTATTCCTGTGGCCGGTGATTTAACACGCCAATATTTTGGATGGTCCAAGGAGCGT
>CP070768.1:240524-263561 GCA_020345745.1 Desulfobacterales bacterium | reverse complement strand
GGTTATGTATTCAAGTTTCGTATCCCAACCCAATATAAATTTTCTAGGCGTTCAGGGGTATCCGCATTCGTTTCACTCGTGATAGCTGCGACCTCTCCTAATAATTTCTCAATAAACATGGGTGTGGAAAACAGATCGCTTATTCATAAGTAAATACCTTATTCGACATTCCTGCGCCGTTGCTAGGGCGAAAACGCTTTATTTCAATTTTGCCTTTAAAAAAATATTATCCAGTCGCCTTGCGCTGCGGCTATAGGTTAAGGCTAGTATACGAAACCTGAGTAAAATATTGTTCGATCCTTTCTCGATAATGCCTTTCAGGAAATCTCCTCATCGGTAAGATAACAGGCAGGGTCCGGGGCCCAAACATCGCCTGTCAAAGCCTCGGATCGAACCCTGAAATTACCGGCACAAATATCGAGCCACCGGCATGTCGCGCATTTCCCTTTAGCGTATTTCTTTTTCTCTTTGAGTTTTTTCATGAGCGGGTCTGAGGTATCTGTCCATATTTCAGAAAAGGGCCGCTCCTTGACGTTACCGAAGCTGTAATGACGCCAGAATTGATCCGCGTGAACCTCGCCATCCCAACTTACGCAACCGATACCTATACCCGAGCTATTGCCTTGATTCATTTTTAAAAGTTCAAGAACTTCCTGGGCACGCTGAGGATTCTCTTTTAATAACCTCATATACAAGTAGGGCCCATCCGCATGATTATCGACAGTCAGCACCTCTTTGATCTTTCCTTTTTCAAACAGCTTTTTGGTTAAATCCATTATTAAATCGACCGCTTCTCTTGATGCTTCATGCGTCAGATCTTCTTCCACGAGTTTAGACCCACGCCCGGCATAAACAAGGTGGTAGAAACAGACCCTGGGGATATCCATCTCTTCGATCAGATTGAATATCCCTGGTATCTCAAATACATTGGACTGGTTGATTGTAAATCTGAGCCCGACCTTGATTCCTGCCTTCTTACAATTTTCAATCCCTTTTAGGGCCGCCTTAAAGGCGCCTTTAACACCTCTAAAACGGTCATTAATTTCTTCCAAACCGTCAAGGCTAATGCCGACATACGACAACCCGATCGCTTTGAGGCGCTCGCCGACTTGCTGGGTAATCAGTGTACCGTTGGTCGATATGACGGCTCGCATTCCCT
The DNA here is from genome assembly GCA_020345745.1 of Desulfobacterales bacterium. Lineage (GTDB taxonomy): Bacteria > Desulfobacterota > Desulfobacteria > Desulfobacterales > UBA11574. The sequence continues at coordinate 262,402 of CP070768.1, read as the reverse complement.
TACCTACAGCATATTCTGCGAGTTCGGGAAGGTCTTTCCGGGCAAGTGGCTCGCCCCCTGAAAAGAGAATTACGGGCACGCCGAACCCTGCAAGATCATCAATCAGGTGTTTACCTTCCGCAGTGGAAAGCTCGTTATCGAAAAATGTATTCTTGGCGTGTGCATAGCAGTGAACACACTTTAAATTACATCGTCTGGTGACGTTCCAAACAACCACAGGCCGCTTGTCCTCGGAAAACTGTAACAGGTGGGAAGGTAATTTCGATGACAAACGTCCATATCGAAGGGCGTCTGACGGTTCGACGGTACCACAATAAAGTTTTGAAATCCCAATCATGTTGGCCCTAATAAAAGTAAACAATTCTAGCCCAAAGAACTAGGCCTTGATTATGCCCCGGATGGGTAACGTGTAGCTCTAATCGAGCTAAATCTTAATGAGACGTTAGCTATTACCTGTTATCGGTTTTAGGTGAAAAATATCGATTATCTCACGTGTACTAGAGATACCTAATAGCGGCCATTAACGAATAACGAGCAACACATAACTTTCAATTGAGCGTTTTTCGATCACTTGGGGTATCATGTTAGGCTCATTTCATCTTTAATAAGATTGCCGATAAAACGCTCGGGCGCCAAAAGGGCTTCTTTGGTCATAAAGAAACGGTTTCTTCCGGTTTTTTCACGAACCAGTTTGAGTCCATGCTCAAAGTCGGCGGATAGCTTTTGATAAATATCTTCAATCTTTACCGTCGCTTTTTCGAGCTGTTCGATAATAAAATCGACGGCGTCGTCTTCCATGACAATATTAATATCATGGTTTTTATAAAAATTCATCTCCATTTTTTTTATGTCGTCGTAAAAGGATTTGATTTTTTTAATGACCTTCTCAATGTCCATAATATGACTGCAGTAGTAAGTTGCCACAACGTCGATGCGAGAGGGTGTCATGGCCAGTCCGTATTTACCTTCCAGATTTTTCTTATTGATTCTCAAGTACGCTTTTATGAATTCCCTTTCTTCTTCATGGAGTCTTTGAAAGGTTGCTTCCAAATGGTGATGTGTTGCTGGCATCATCAAATCTCTAATCGCCTCTTCAGGATTTTCTATAACCGAAATCGTCACTGGAAATATCTTGGTATGGCCCGACGGCAATTTTTTCTCAAACAGCAGCAGCGCTTTTTCAACAGCACTCACCAGACCCCTTGCTCCCGTATTTTCATTAAAGGCATTTTTTGCTAAAACCCTAAGGGCCTCGTCTTCGAATTTTATGTCAATGCCGTAGGCCGCAAAATCGAGTTTTTTACCAAGAATTATGGGATTACTAGGATTTTTTAGGATCTCGAAAAGATCCTCCTCGGTTAATTTTTCAAAAACAGCCCTCACCGGCAAGCGACCGACAAACTCCGATTCAAAGCCGAACTCTATCAGATCTTCTGCTTTTACATACTTAAGAAATTCGATGTCATCTCTTGGGTCTTTAATTTTTGCGCCAAAACCAATATCGTGATCTGCAATCCGTTTTTTGGCGATTTGCGCTAAATCACCAAATGCACCGCTCATGATAAATAGTATGTTGTTGGTGTTAACCGTCCGTCTGTCCCTTTGGCCTGTTTTTCGGAAGCGTTCGATTTCCTGAATCATTGAAATAGGATCGTGCGGAACTTTCAAATCGACCTCCGTCTCTTCCATTGGCTTGAGCAAAGCGCGTTGAACCCCGGACCGTGACACATCCACGCCGACCATATTTCGACTGGATGCAATTTTATCGATTTCATCAATGTATATGATCCCGTACTGAGCAAGTTCAATATCACCGTCAGCCTCTCGTACAAGATCCCTAACTAGATCTTCCACATCGCCGCCGACATAGCCGGTTTCACTGAATTTAGTGGCATCCCCCTTAACAAAAGGAACATTGATTTTTTTTGCTATCAGCTTGATGATATAGGTTTTACCGACCCCGGTCGGACCGAACATGAGAATGTTGTTCTTGATGCTGCCGACCATATCGTCCAAATTGTCAGAAGCGGTTTCAGCACGTTTAACGCGGTTGAAATGGGTACATATTTTGGTCGCCAAAATGGCTTTCGCGTCATCCTGTTTGACGATATACTGGTCGAGGTGTGAGATAAGATCTTCGGGTTTTAAATCGAAATTAATCTTCCTCTTTTTCTGGGCGGGTTCTTCAATCTTCTCTATCGAAGCTTCCTGAGGAACAACCAAAGGTGATACCATCTTGACATTACCGCCAAATTTCTTTGATAAGAAGTCGTTTATCTCCTTTTCAATCTCTTTGGGGCTAGGTATTTTTTCATTACGTTCATTCATCATTTTAACCTTTATTCACTTTCGGGTTTAGGATTCTTGTTAACAAACTATAATCACACCTAATTAAAAAGCAAGTATAGCAAGTTCGCACCCTATTTGTGCTTGCAACCCACGCCTCAAGTCGCTGTTATTCCTCCTGAAGCTCCTTTATATTTTCATAGTAATCAAGTGCTTCCGGGTTTTTCAGCGCATCCTTATTAAGCACCGGCTGGTTGTGGATCACCTTCTTAACCGCCAGTTCAACCTTCTTCATATTATGCGTATAAGGAATATCCGGAACGGCTAAGATCAATGCAGGTACATGCCTTGGAGAAACGTTGCTACGAATGAGGTGTTTAATCTTGCTGACGAGGTTATCGGTCAATGCATACCCTTTGGACATATGAACAAAAAGAATGACACGGATATCGCTTTTCCACTGTTGCCCCACAACAATAGAGTCTTTGACCTCTTTGATTCGATCTACCAGACGATAGATTTCAGCAGTTCCTATTCTAACACCGCCGGGGTTCAATGTTGCATCTGACCGACCATATATAACGACACCCCCTTGTTCGGTAATAAGGATATAGTCACCGTGACGCCAGGTAGATGCATATACATCAAAATAGGCATTGTGGTATTTTTTTCCATCTGGATCATTCCAAAAATATATGGGCATGGATGGAAACGGGGCGGTACAAACCAGCTCGCCTAGCTGGTTAATGACCGAATTTCCCTTCTCGTCGAATGCCATCACCTTCATCGCCAGTCCTCTGCACTGGAGTTCTCCGGAATAGACCGGACCTATTGGGTTTCCAAGGGCAAAGCATCCGTTTAAATCCGTGCCTCCGGAAATGGATGCCAACTGAAGGTCAGACCCAACTTCCTGATAAATGTATTCGAAACCTTCCTTTGAAAGTGGTGAGCCTGTTGAAAGTACTGCCCTTAATGAAGTCAAGTCATACGTGCTGCCAGGCTTTTCGCCCGCGTTCTGAAGGGCAGCAATGTATCCTGCACTGGTTCCAAATACCGTCATCTTCTCATCCTGGGCTATCTTCCAGAGTGCTCCGGGCTCAGGATGAAAAGGATTACCGTCAAAAAGAATCACCGTGGCGCCGACAGCTAGGGAACTGACCAGCCAATTCCACATCATCCAGCCACAGGTCGTAAAATAGAATATGATATCTTTCCGCTTTAAATCTGTATGTAGCATCAGTTCTTTCAAGTGGTGGATGAGAATCCCTCCCGCACTCTGAACCATGCATTTGGGTAAACCGGTTGTTCCGGACGAGTACATGATATAAAGCGGATGATCAAATGGTAGCTGCTCAAAATCAATATCTACATGCGGTTCTAAAGATTTGAAATCGTTGTAAAGAATGGCATTCGGAAGCTGATCGATATCCGGGCTTTCCCCATTATATGGCACCACAACCACTTTTTCGATGGAATGGAGTTCTTTTAAAATATTGAACATTCGCTCAAAACTATCGATCCATTTTCCCTTGAAAAAGTATCCATCCGTGGTGAAAATAACTCTAGGCTGGATTTGACCAAAACGATCGAGCACGCCCTTTATCCCAAAATCAGGCGAACATGAGGACCAGGTTGCCCCGATGCTGGTTGCTGCCAGCATGGCAATAATCGCCTCCGGCATATTCGGCATAAACCCAACCACCCGATCACCAGCCTGGATATCGGCATCTCTTAAGGATTTGGCAACGCCAGCCACTTCGCCGTACAGTTCGGCATAGCTTAACCTCCGGTCAACCCTATCTTCGCCTTTAAAGATTAATGCGGTTTGATCGTCTCTAAAGCGTAATAGATTTTCGGCAAAATTCAATCGGGACCCTGTAAACCATTTTGCCCCAGGCATCTTGTTGACATCGTCAATAACTTGATCATAAGGTTTGGATGCTTTGATTCCGGCAAATTTCCACATGGATGCCCAGAATTCGGGTATATTTTCAATGGACCATTGATAGAGCGAGGAGTAATCAGTGAAATGTTGATCGAACGTTTTGTTAATGGCATTCATAAACTGATACATGTTTGTGCGTTCGATGCTTTCTTGCGAGGGTTTCCATAAAAGCTTTGTCATAGCAGTTTCCTTTGTTTATTTATAAATTTAACGTTATTTTGTTTATGCTCAAGTCAGGTCTTATCTTTTTCTCTGTTAATCCGTCAAGAATAAGCCTTCTGTTTTTTACAATTGACAGATTCGGAAAAGTTCTATTTTATAGCGCTTTATATCTTAATCGTTGCACGAAAATGGATACCTCATGAACGCTTGCGCTGGAGCTTGGCGGAGGCTGGATAATGTTTTTTTAAAGGTGAAATATATCTGTATTCAGTGAAAAAATTGAGATCGCTCCATTTATCAGAACTGAAAATGGAAGGTCGTGCAACATCAACGACTATATAGTTTCCAGTTCATAAATGGGGGTTTTTTCGTTGAGCAAGGCCGCACAAGGGTTTTCACTCGAGGCGTACTTGAGGTACGTTGCGGGCGGAAACCCGCTTAGAACGCCGTTCATCGGGAAAATAGTCATTTATGGATAGAAACTAGATAAGGAGAAAATACATGCGGATGATTGATCTTAGATCGGACACTATCACGCAGCCGACCCCAGCCATGCGGCGTGCAATGGCCAACGCTGAAGTGGGAGACGACGTATTTGGCGAAGATCCAACAGTCAACCTGTTGGAAGAGACTGTAGCAGAAAGATTAAACAAAGAGGCTGCCCTTTTTGTGGCAAGCGGAACCATGGCTAATTTGGTGAGTCAGCTGGTGCATTGTGCACGGGGTGACGAAGTTATTCTGGGTGATCAATCCCATATTTTTTTTTACGAACAAGGGGGAGCATCTGTAGTGGGCGGTATTCACCCCCGTACGGTAACCAACCAGCCCGATGGTAAAATCGACCTGCAGGACATTAAAACAGCGATTAGAACCGATGACATCCATTTCCCTAAAACATCATTAATCCTTTTGGAGAATACCCATAACCGCTGCAATGGTTGCCCCATCGACGCTGATTACATGAATGCCGTTGGAAAATTAGCCAAATCTTACGGACTCAAAATTCATGTAGACGGTGCCAGACTGTTTAATGCAGCGATTGCTCAGGACGTGGAAGCACATAACCTGGTCAAAGCTGCTGATTCGGTTAGCATTTGTCTAAGCAAAGGTCTGGCAGCGCCTGTGGGTTCTTTGGTGTGCGGAACCCGTGAATTTATCAAAACTGCACGGCGTGCCCGAAAAATAGTGGGGGGTGGTATGCGTCAGGCAGGGGTACTGGCCGCTGCCGGCGTCGTAGCAATAAACGAAATGGTAGCACGCTTGAAAGATGATCATGGCAATGCCAAAACCTTGGCAAAGGGCTTGGCCGAAATAGATGGACTCAGCATCGATCCTGACGACGTTAAAACCAATATTCTGTTTTTTGAACTTACACGCAGCGATATAACAACGCAGATGTTGGCAGAAAAGCTCAACAGCAAGGGGATTCGTTTGCTGACGTCCGAACCCAACAAACTCAGGGCGGTTACCAACTATCATATCACCCTAAACGATATTGATATGGTGTTGAACGTAGTGGCTGACGTTTTGAAGTCGTTATAAAATATCTCAAAAGCTTCGGACAAAAGGGCTTCAGCGCAGAAAAGCCTCTTCATATAAAATCGCTTTAGCGATTTTATACATTGGTATCGACTGGAAGAAAAAGCCTGAAGCCCTTTTGCTCAGCGGTTTAAAATCAAAATAGAATCGCTCAATCTGAATGTTAAACGGTTTTAGTGTTTAAAACTCCTCTGTCCGGTATACACCATTGTCGCACCGGATTCGTTGCAAGCTTCGATGGACTGATAATCATTTCCTGAGCCTCCGGGATGAATAACAGCTGCAATCCCCTCCCTGAGCCCGACGTCTACACCGTCTCTAAACGGAAAAAAGGCGTCACTTACCATGGCGGCCCCGATGAGTCCTCCTTTTTCAAGAGCGACCTTGTCATCGATGTCGGCTTGCTTATCTTCATCTGTCAGATCGTTATAGGGAATACCGTACATCTCAAAGCAATAACGGTCCGCGAGCTTTCGGTAGGCCTTGTCTCTTGCAATTTCAGCGACACCTACTCGGTCCTGCTCCCCGGTGCCAATGCCAACGGTGACTTGATCTTTAACATAAATGACCGAGTTTGAAGTAATGCCTGATTCCACCAGCCAGCCAAAGAGCAAATCCGCATACTCCTGGTCTGTGGGTTCTCGATTTATTTTGTAAACCTTGCCTTTGTATTCACTTTCCGCAAGCTTAAGATCGGCCTTGGTACGGGATGTTGGTACAAATGACCATTGAGCAATAATACCACCGTCAATCAAGCTTTTGAATTCCACACACCGTTGTCCCACAAAGGTCTGCAGCCGGTCAATATTGCGAATCCGGACAACCCTTAGGTTTTTTTTCTTTGCAAAAATATCCATCACCCCTGGTTCAAAGTCAGGGGCCACGACGACTTCGGCGTATTGCTCATAGATGGCCTCGGCTGTTGCCATGTCAACCGCCTGGTTAACGGCAATACAGCCGCCGAACGCCGCCACCCTATCGGCGATGTTTGCTTTCTTATAGGCATCTTCCAAGGTATCGGAACGCGCCACGCCACAAGGGTTATTATGCTTCACGATAACCACCGTCGGTTCATCTACAAAATATCGTAAAATATTCAATGAATTGTCCGCATCGGTTATATTTGTTTTCCCCGGATGCTTTCCAGACTGCAACAATTCGACATCTGAGGCCAAATACTGCCCGGGTTGGATGGTTTCGGTTTCTCCAAGTACCAGGTTTCCGTTTACCAGCTTGTATAGCGCTGCCTCCTGACCGGGGTTTTCCCCGTACCTCAAACCCTTCTGGATGCCCTCGATGGTCCATGAAACTTTTTCGTAAAACAGGGTCTGACGCTTATCCTGTTCCACAAAACTAATCTCCATGTTGGGTGTAAATTGGTCATCCATGATGGTTCGATACATTTTTTTCAAATCCTCAGTCATTGTTCTCTCCTTTTTTCTGGCAGAAAATGGTTAAAGATCAGCCTCTTTCAGTCGTCTGATCTGGGTATTTCACAATAGTTTCCATCCACAATTGTAAAATAAAGACGGCGTGTTTGCTTTTCATAAATGTGCAATTTTTGTCCTGATCAAGGCTGCACAAGGGTTTTCAGCCCCCGCAAAGCGGAACAGGAAGGTGTGCGACCTGTATGCTGCTGCCGACAATCCGCAAAGAACGCAGATCCGGAAAAAAGGGCCATTTATGGACGGAAACTCGCTAATATTGATAACACTGCTTGACATCATCAAAGGCTTTGGATCCTAAAAAATCTGCAATGGTGCGGTCATAAGCGGCGGTATAATCAAACGCCTTCCGTGCCAGATGATAACGGAGATTTAAAGATATCGACCCATTATTCGCTTTCATCTCTGAAATGATCGTTTGATAATCGGATGGATCAACCACTGATGCCACACGCAAATAATTTTTGGCAGAAGCCCTGATCATGCACGGCCCACCGATATCAATATTACCGCGCGCCATCTCAACGGTAACATCCGGCTTTGAAATCGTTGCTTTAAACGGGTACAAATTACCGATAACCATATCAATATGAACAGAACCGGTTCGCTTGACGTCATCATCATGAGCATCATTATAGGCCTCGGTTAAAAGCCCCAAATAGATTTTGAAATCCAGCGTCTTTACGAGGCCGCCTTGGGTTTCCGGTTGTCCGGTATAATCTGAAACCTGCATCAGGCATGATTCGGCTGGCGCTCCTATAATCTCTTTTAATTTAGCAAAGGTGCCGCCTGTTGAAAAAAACTTCATCTCAGGATTTATACCGAGCATTTCAGGTATTAACGCTTCCAAACCGCTTTTATCGAAAACACTTGCAAGCACATATCTTACCTTAACGAAATCATCAATCTTCTCAACCACATTAATACTCATAGAATCTACCCCTCTCCTTTATATTCTTTAACAAACCGTTTAAAGAACTGCTCCATGAATTCATGGCGCTCCTCTGCCAATCGCCGACCTTCTTTGGTTAATATCCGATCACGGATCTTACGAAGCTTTACCCTGTATTCTCTGTAACCGGTATCGTTTTTCGAATATGGCTTCGTCTTTTCAACATCAATATCGCAATTGTGCAATCGTGCCCCGACTTCGCCGGCAAAGAGGTACGCCCTTGCGATTCCAACAGCACCGATGGCATCCAGTTTGTCCGCATCAAACAGCACTTTAGCTTCCGGTGTTTCGGGTGGATGATTTCCTCGAAACCGGTGCGATCGAATACAGTGAATAATGTTGGCCTTTTGCTGTTTCGTTAAATGAATATCCCTCACTATGGGTGTTGCCATTTCAGCACCTTTTTTAGCATGGCAAATAGTGCCATAGGTAGCGTCTTGATGGCCTCTGCCGATATCGTGCAGATAGGCTGCAACACGGACAACATCCATGTCTACGCCCTCTTTGGTGCCGATTCGTTCACATAATTTCAATACACGAAGCGTATGTTCCCAATCGTGGCTTGCTCGGGAACCTCCGAATATCGTTTTAGCAAACGCTTCGATATCTTCCAATAATAATTTGTTATCAGCGTCTTTAATAACTTTTTCTTTTCTTGCCATTGCGTCTTTATTTTACCCATTTTTCCAAAAATAGGAAAAATTGATAGGATCTATAATATCGCCTAAATTTTCAGCGATAAATGTCGGCAGCATGAAAGATGAAACGTGTACGCCGGCGTTGTAATAGCGTGCCGAAATGCCCGATGCTTTAACCCGTGCAGGGTCAAAATTCTTTAAAGGGCAAAGTTCATTAGATGCAAAGCCAAAACTCCACAGGCCTCCCGGGTAAGTAAGGTTAGAATAATTATACATATGAAGTATTTTAAAAAATGGCCGTTGGTTGCTGAACATCGGCTCCTGTATGTAATGATCGTAAAAAGGCGATGCCGCCTGGGTAATTAATATACCATCAGGCGCTAATCTCATAGCAACATTTTTGTAAAATTCTTTATCAAACAGTGGACCAGCGGGCCCGATTGGATCTGTGGAGTCGACCAATACCACATCGAATATTTCTTGAGTCTCATCAATAAACGTTACGCCATCTGCAATCAGAATCTCCAGCCGTGGGTCATCCATCGCACTGCTAACGGAAGACAGATGCTCTCGGCAAGCCTGTATTACCAGTTGATCTATCTCAACCAAGACAGCCCTGGTCACTGTCCGATGCTTGAGAACTTCACGCACAGTACCGCCATCCCCTCCGCCAATGACAAGGATGCGTTCTGGGGACGGGTGTACAAAAAGAGGTACGTGAGCAATCATCTCATGATATATAAATTCATCACGCTCGGAAAGCATCACCACTCCGTCATTCAGCAGCATGGCGCCGAGTCCTTCGGTTTTCACCACATCCACCTGCTGAAACTCACTTCTTTCAGAAAAAAGGGTCTTCTCGATCTTAAAGGTCAATCCTACCATGCCCCTGTGAACTTCGGTCATCCATAGACCAGCGGTGTAAGCCGGTCCCATATAGTCCTTAACATCCATAGGCTCAATCCCTCGAGACCTTTGAAAAAAGTCTCTACGCTAATATCTGAATCTTTCACTGGCGATCTTGAAACATTCAAATAATAACTTAATACTACATCTTCGTAACATAGTTTAAGTATGTTAATGAATAGTCGCAATCGAACTCATAAAAACTTTTTTCGGTCACATGATAGCCTGGCTGATGACTCACTACCGTGAAACGACTTTTCGTACATGCCTCATCCATACTTGTTGTCAAAAGTAACGAAAACTTTCGGGGCTTAAAGATGGATACGACATCCGAAATAATCCCTGAATAATCGCTCTCTATAACATTGGTCTCAAAGCTTGCATAAGACCCTTCCGGTTGCGGAGTCACGTGAACCGTGAAATAGCTCTTGTCAACAATTCCATTCAAGGAATAACCATAAGGCTTGAAAATGTGGCAGTCTGTCTCCATTTTGGAATAAATTCGGTCCAGCCCGGACAACCTGTTTATTTGATCTTTTGCCAATGTATGGCCTTGACAGAATAAATCGGTGACGGATTTGTCAAAATCACGCATCAGTACCTGAAGCGTTGCATCCTGCCCGGCAACGGTTTTGGCATGAGATGAATAAAAAACATGGACATGATCGTGATTGGCCGGACCAAGTCTGTAACTTTTTCCTGGAAAATACTGTTCCATGCTGGCCACATCTGTTTCGAAATCAGCAGACTGCTTTTGGGGAAACATCAAGTTCCTGCGCTCATAAAATACCAGTGCAACCTTTTTTCGGTCTACGATTTCAAGAATTTCAGGTATGGCAGAAATGAGTGTGGTCTGTCCACAGGTAATGATGAGGATTCGATCATCCCACACAAAAAGACTCGATTCGGACAGAATATAAGCATCCAGGTGTTCGGTGGACCTTTTGCTGATAATGTCAGCCTGGCTTGCCTTTACGATTTTGTTCCAGCGCCCGTCATCGTTATTCCGTATACCGAATTGCGGAGAATAAAGGATAATTTCAAGTTTCTTTTCAGGGCCTTCAAAGTGAGTCGTCACAACCGCCAACGGTTTATCCTTTATTAAAAAAAAATGGTTTTCACGATAAAATCGTGTTACTTGGATTTTGTACAAGTCGGAGGCTTTCATATGTCAGGTACTTAAGGGTGAAGCCATAGTTAACCTATTGCAAGCCATTAATAACGCAGCAGATGGAAGCCTCCGACTCGCTCTATAGGTGAAAATTGATGATTGAAAAAGATTACCATTCAATATACTGTTTGCGTTAAATATTTGGTTATCTGATCTTGTTCAAACCGGCTTCAACTAAGTATATTAATGATTGTCATCAATTTTCATGGAAGATTCAGGTATTACGATTATATGAAATCCCCACAAGCTTTGACAGGGCGGAATTTCCCTTTTGCTCCGGCAAGTCCTCGGAAAATGAATATTGGAAAAATTCTATTATTATCAGCATCTTGCAATATCATTGAAAGGTTTAATAACATTATCCCAGCATAAATTCAAGAGGACAAAATACAAAATATGCTAAATCCCGCAATCGTATTCATCGTATTTTTATTCGGGTTGTGTATAGGGAGTTTTTTGAATGTCTGTATTTACAGGCTGCCTGCCTCAAAAACGATCTCTGACCCTCCACGATCCGTTTGCCCAAGCTGCAAACAACAAATTCGCTATTATGACAACATCCCTATTTTAAGTTATCTGTGGTTGCAAGGCCAATGTCGTCATTGTGGTACACGGATACCTTTGCGTTATGTTGTGGTTGAGTTGATGACCGGGATTGTTGCTATCGGTATTCTATTTCATTTTGGATTGACCCTGGAAGGTCTGATATATTTTGTGTTTATTTCATCCCTAATCGTTATGACATTCATTGATATTGATTATAGAATAATCCCGGATGTCATCACCCTCCCTGGAATACCCATCGGCCTTATCGCTTCTTTTGCCTTGCCGACAGTGGGGTTTAAAGACGCAATTATCGGTATGCTGGTTGGGGGAGGCAGTCTGTGGATGGTTGCTTGGGTGTATTACTTGCTAACCCGTAAAGATGGAATGGGGGGCGGGGACATCAAGCTATTGGCAATGATGGGAACAGTTATCGGATTAAAAGGTGTTGTCTTTACGATTTTTGCTTCATCCGCTGTTGGAACCCTTGTGGGTGTGACCCTCATGCTGGTCAAAAGGAAGAATATGAAATTCGCTGTTCCATTCGGCCCTTTTTTATCCATAGGTGCTATAACCTACATCTTCTTTGGCTACGAAATTATCCGTGCATATTTTAATCTTTTGGTGTAGCCCACATGCCTGGTGAAATGAGCAAGCGATATGAGGCTCCCTGTCAGCTGGTTGAGCCGGGGTCGGCGTTTGGCCCCGACAAGCAGCTAAATATTCGAGGGGAGGCGAATAGCATTGTGAAATAAATTACATAAAATTAGGTAAAACGATTTCATAAATACTAAAAAATATTATTTCTGCTTGAAACAACCTATTGAATTATATAGATATCCATTTATAGTGTCAAAATGGAATGCTTTTTGCTCCCAATTTTACTGATTGCTTGTTTGAGAGGCTAAATCTCGGGGAAATTTTTGGAAGATTAGCCCATATTCTAAGTTTTAATAAGAAATGACACCAATTTTATGATCGAATAGGAGAATAAGTTAAATGAAAATATTAAAATTGGGTGCGTGGATGATGTTATCCCTGTCCATATTGATTTTTACCGCTTGTGGCGGTGGCGGCGGAGGCTCTGGCGGAACCGGAGAATTGTCTATGGACATCACGGATGCGAAGCCTTTGTTGCCACCAGATGTTACGAATCTATTGATAACATTTGAAGAAGTCCTAGTCCATAAATCAGGTGGTGGCTGGCTGTCGTTACCTTTACCCGCATCTCCCTATACCATCGACTTGCTGCAATTCTACGACGGCTTTACAACAGAGCTGGTGCCCCCAGTCAGTCTGGAATCGGGAAAATACACCCAGATCCGGATCGTTATCAGCAAAGCGAAGATTTGGTTTAATGATGACCCTGATTCAGAGAAATCGGTTGACATTCCCTCAGGAAATTTGAAGACCGATAAGAACTTTCTCTTTGATGTGGTTGGTGGTGGAGCAGTGGATATCACTGTCGATTTTGATCTAAGCCAATCCCTTGTCGTCACTGACGACGGATCAGAAACCCTTGCATGCAAACTCAAACCGGTACTGCATATTGTTGACACGTTTGAAGCAGCGACAATCAATGGAATGATTGCTTATGAGTCTTTTGTTGATGGCCAGGATGCGGTAGTAACGGCATCGGTATGTACAGATAATACGTTTTTATCTTGCGAAACCTATACCCAGCTCAGCGTCTCCAATGAAGCTCAGGAGGACGATCCAACGGGGTTTAGCATATTCTGGCTCGTTCCCAATCAGAATTATAGGGTTGAGATAGATTTTGACACCTCAACAAGTCCTGTTGATTTTACAGAGGATATTCCTGTTGATTTTACAGAGGATATTGAAAAAAATGATCCGGATATTGGACCCGGCGACATCTATACCCTGAATAATGGCAGTACGATCTAACGAATGACTGTTTCTCTATTTAGCCCGCATCAGGGAATCGAAAAAAAAATCAACGAAAAAGCCGAATATACAGTTTCCTCACCATATAAATGAAACTCCCCGCCGTCCCGCTGGGCGGGATTTCCGTTGTACTCCAACAAGCTGAAAAGGTATCAAAAAATCATAGAACCTATCTCAAAAATAAGATTAGGGTTCAGAGCAAGGCGCGAAGCGGTAAGAAAGCGGAGTCTCGCCCATAGGCGGGATGAGCAATACATTTTGAACCGTTTCGCAACACCGCCATGGGCGCTTTTAGATTCTTTTTGAGATAGGTTCTAATAAATGGTATAGGTTGGTTCTTAGTGGCCCTGTCCGTCCATTTTATCGACCTGGTGAGGGTCATCATGGGGTTGTGAGATCTATGATGAATTGAAGATGAAAGCAAAAGGCATGAATCTTTCATTGGTTTTTACCCTTAGAAAACGGTTTGCCCTTGGAGGAACATGTATATTTCTGGTATTGATTTTGCTCGTCACCACCTGGACGATTCCCTTTCTTTTTGAATCTCCTTCCATACTTTACAAATTCGGTATTCATAAAACATATCTTCGAAGCGGCAAAATTTTTGGTTTAACTGCTGCGGTGTTGGTATTTTTTCAAGTTTTACTGGCATCGCGCATTAAACTTTTGGACCGGATTTTTTCGCTAAACCGAATCTATTTCTTTCACCGGGTTAACGGCATCGCCATTGCTATCCTGGTCCTGCTGCATCCCATACTGATTTTAGCCGCGGAAAACTTTGCGATCTTCCCTTTTGAAGTTAGATATTGGCCTGAATTTTTAGGCGTCGGCTTAATGGTAATTATGGCGGTGCTCGTGGCGACTGCGAACTGGCGTTTGCTATTTGGGTTTGCCTATGACAAATGGCTGCGCTTGCACCGGTTGGGCGTCGTACCGGCAATAGCGCTAATTCTCATCCATATCCTTTTCGTCAGTGAGACGTTTAAATCCGGCCTTCCCCGGGTATTTGTCTGCGTGATCACCGGTGTTAACTTGTTATTGATATTACGGCTTTGGTACTACAGATTTTTCCCTGGCAAAACCGGCAAAAGCTCATTTGTTATTTCCGCTGTCGAACGGGTAGGAAGAGATGCTTACGCTGTGGATGTAAAACCACATGATGGCCAACTGTTTAGCTATATCCCAGGGCAATTTGCTTTTATCACACCCATATCCGCGAATGTGCCAAAAGAAGAACATCCGTTTACCATAGCCTCTACTCCGTCCCGACATGACGCGTTGCAATTCATTATTCGCACACATGGTGACTGGACAGGTAAAATACATCGTCTTCAAGTAGGAGATTCGGTTTTCATCGATGGGCCATATGGTCTTTTCAGTCATGTGGTATCTTTAGGCAATGATCCCATCATTATGATTGCCGGTGGAATCGGTATCACACCCATGCTGAGCATGCTCAGGTATATGGCGAATATGGATGATCAGAGAAAAATTCTACTCATCTGGAGTAATAAGACAAAAGAATATATCGTGTTTCCCGAAGAGTTTAGAAATTTAAAATATCTTCTGAAAAATTTTAAAATCATTAACATTATTACTCGTGGCCATGAAGATGGTGACGAGCAAGGCAGACTGGACCAGGCAAAGCTAGAGCGGTTGTTGAAAGGGTTCAGCCGAACATCCAAGGTATTTATTTGCGGCCCTTTTGAAATGATGAAAGAAGTAAGCCGTGTAGTCAAAAAAATAGGTTTTTCTTCCACCAGGGTTTACAAAGAAGCATTTAAGCTTTAACTTTTCAAAAACAGATTGATCTCATAGGAATGTTAATGTGAACAAATAACGAAAACAACGCTTTAAAAGGAGTCATAACATGAAAAGAATATTACTTATTGTCCTGACCCTGATGTTGCTCGGACACACTCAGGTTATGGCGCATGAATGGAAAATAGATTCAGTTCATTCAGGTGTTCTGTTTGAAATAAAACATATTTACTCTATGGTCAGAGGTCATTTTTCTGACTTTAACGGGGAAGTGTATTTTGACCCCGACAATCTTGAAAAAAGTAAGTTTGATTTAGTTGTCAAGGTAAACAGTATCAATACCAATAATGGCAAGAGGGATAATCATCTTCGATCGGATGATTTTTTTGCCGAAAGTAAATATCCTGTGATGACCTTTAAGTCTTCTCGTGTCTCTCATGCAGGTGGTAATAAATATACTCTCGAAGGTAAGATGACCATTAAAGATACTATCAAGGATATGGTTCTTGAATTTATTTATTGGGGACAAAAAGAAAATCCCTTTAAAAAGAGCAAAATGGTCGCTGGTTTTGATTCCCGTTTTACAATTAACCGATTGGACTATCATGTGGGGGATGGTCAATTCTATAACATGGGGGTGGTCGGAAAAGATGTTGATATTTTGATTACTCTGGAAGTGATTAGGAATAAGTAGTTTCGTTTACGGCTTGATAGCCACTTTAAGGTACAGGTCCCCTCGCTTTCCATCTGGTGTTATTTTCCCCATTCCCTTTAGTCGAAGCATACTCCCCTCTTTTACTCCGGAAGGAACAATAACCTTAATAATCCTCTTTTGGAAGCCCCAAGGAATGTTAACCAGCTTGTTGGTTCCTGTCAGCGCCTCAAATGATGTCACTCCGATCGATCCATAGAGATGGGGATCGTTTCCCGGGCCAACAGGTCTGATAACTTGCAAGCGGTGCGTCTTTTTCTTGGTGGTGGCTCGGCGTATTTTATGACTGGCGCCGGTCTCAGGCAGCATAAGAAAAATCTTTAAAAATACAATACCGAAGATGAAGCCGCCGATATGCGCCCACCATGCAATACCGCCCCCACCGCCGCCTGCTGCATTAATAAACTGGAGAACGAACCAGAGCCCCAAAAAGAAAAAGGCGGGAACTTCGATAAACCAGGGTATGAAAATAATGGGAATCAATGTGAGAATCTTCGAATTTGGATGGAGAATTAAATATGCCCCCATAACCCCGGCGATAGCACCGCTGGCACCGATTGTCGGCACATTCGAATGAATATTGATAATAAGATGGGAAAGACCTGATGTCATACCGCAAAGCAGGTAGAAAACGGTGTAGCGAAACGGTCCCAGGCGATCTTCGACGTTGTCACCAAAGATGTATAAAGACCACATATTACCCAGAAGGTGCAAAAAGCCGCCATGCAGAAACATGAAGGAGAGAATGGAAAAAATATTTTGAGTGGTTGTAAAATAGGAGGAGATGTGCGGCAGCGAATACCTTGCAGGAACAAGTCCATAGGTATAAATAAAACGATCTAAATGAGCACCTTGAGACACTTCTACCAGGTATAGAACAACATTGATACCAATAATACAATTGTTGACGATCGGGTAATTTTTAGAAGGGATGATGTCCCGTATCGGTATCATGGAAAGCTAACTCGGATTTTTCACGTGCCCGATGCGCATACTGATATCCACACATCTTGCCGAATGGGTCAATGCGCCAACGGAAATAATGTCAACGCCGGTGTCGGCCAGCGCTTTGAGCCTATTTTTTGTTACGCCGCCCGAAACTTCAACAACGGCTCTGCCATTTATCAGCTTCACAGCCGATTTAATTTGACTGACATTCATATTGTCGAGCATGACAACGTCTGCACCGGCGTCTATGGCCTCTTCCACCTGTTGTAAATCAGAGACCTCCACCTCTATTTTTACAAGGTGAGATACACGGGTTCGAATACGCGCAACAGCTTTTCTTATACCGCCATAGGCTATAATGTGATTATCTTTAATCAACACGCCGTCATAAAGTCCCATTCGATGGTTGTGAGCTCCCCCCATGCGAACGGCATATTTTTCCAACACACGCCACCCCGGTGTGGTCTTGCGGGTGTCGACCAGCCGGACCGCCTTGTCCACAAGCTCATCTGCATATGAACGCACGCAGGTGGCAATACCTGAAAGGCGCTGGAGAAAATTCAAGGCGGTCCGCTCGCCTTTTAACAACGCGCAAAGCTTGCCTTCCATCTCAACGATAACCTCGGCATCGTTGACCGTATCGCCGTCTTTAAATAATGGTTTGAACCGGATTCTAGGGTCAAATTTTTTAAAAACCTGCTCAGCCACATCAAGACCGGCAAGAATCAGGGGCTCTTTGGCAATAACCACGCCCATGCCATCGAGATTCGGCACGATAAGGTTTTCGGTGGTAATATCTCCCGGACCGATATCCTCTTGCAGCGCCATATCGATGAGTTGCTGGGTAAAATTCATGAGATCATCCGGTTAAGCTTCAAACGCCATAATTTTGTCTAAGTTAGATTGCAGTCTTTCCTGCTTTTCCATAAGCGCACCGTGCTTCTCTTTAACCTTTTGAACCACCTGTGCCGGTGCTTTGCCGAGAAAATCCTCATTGCTCAATTTTTTTGCGACACTAGCCAGTTCATTTGTCAACTTCTTTATTTCTTTTTCAAGGCGCTGTATCTCTTTTTCAACATCGATGATTCCTTCCAATAAAACGAAAATCGTCGTGTCGTCAACAACAGCCGTCGCCGCTGATTTTGGTCTTTTCTCCGTCTTCTCTATAGAAATGGAGCTCAGCCTGGCAAGGTTAATGATGATATCTTGATATTCGACAATCGTTTCTCTTGTTGATTCAACATCGGATTGAACCAAAACAACCAGAGGCATTGACGGTGAAATGTTCATCTCGCCTCTGACATTTCTAATGCCGGATATAACGCCCATGATAATATTCATTTTTGATTCTGCTTCAGCGTCTATTTCCCACCTTGCTGCATCCCGCGTACCAGAAGGATATACGGCTTGCATAATCGAGCCTTCTGTTCCCGGCAATCTATGCCAAATTTCTTCTGTTACAAAAGGGATAAATGGGTGGAGCAGAATAATGGTATCCCTAAGAACACGCCAGAGAACACTTAAGGTCGCTTCCTTACGGAGGGATTCCGTCTTGTCATAAAGCAAAGGTTTGATGGCCTCCAAATACCAGTCGCAGAATTCATGCCAAACAAACTTATATAGTGCTGCCACTGCATCATTGAACCGGTAACTGCCAAGGTCTTCGGAAACCTTTTCAGTAACACGGTAGAGTCTGGACAAAATCCAGCGATCCACAAGAGATATCTGGTCGTGGTCAATCCTTTCATAAGCTTTATCGATGTGCATAAGGGAAAAGCGGGTGGCATTCCATAGCTTGTTGACAAAATGACGATAACCTTCGATGCGCTTCTCCGACATTTTAACATCCCTGCCCTGGGCTGCAAATGCCGCTAAAGTAAAACGGAACGCATCGGTTCCATACTGTTCGATGACACTCATGGGATCGATGACGTTCCCCATTGATTTACTCATTTTTTTACCTTCTTCATCTCGAACCAAGGCATGCACATAAACATCCTTAAAGGGAACATCTCCCATAAAATGGATACCCATCATCATCATACGGGCCACCCAGAAAAAGAGTATGTCAAAACCCGTAACCAAAACAGATGTAGGGTAAAACCGTTTTAACGCCGGTGTCTCATCCGGCCATCCCATGGTGGAAAAAGGCCACAATGCAGAGCTAAACCAGGTGTCCAACACGTCTGTCTCCTGCACAAGCCTTCTCCCTTCACAAGCGTCGCATCTTTCCGGCGCATCCATGGCAACAACGATTTCCTGACATGCTTCACAGGTCCACGCGGGGATTTGATGTCCCCACCATATCTGTCGTGAAATACACCAATCCCTGATATTATCCATCCAGTCAAAGTAGGTTTTGGTCCATGTTTCAGGAATAATCCTTGTTTCTGCATTTTTTACGGCATCGATAGCCTTTTTAGCGAGCGGCTTGGCCTTCACAAACCACTGCTTCGACAAATTGGGTTCTAGGACGGACTTGCACCGATAGCAATGACCCACATTGTGTTTATACGGCTCTATCTTCTCTAAAAGATGTTCTTCTTTAAGCCCATTTATCACCGCTTCTCTGCAGTCAAAACGATCAAGCCCTTTAAATTTACCTGCTTCTGGCGTCATCACGCCATCATCACCGATAACCTTAACACGTTCAAGGTTGTGCCGATTGCCGATGTCAAAGTCATTCGGGTCATGGGCGGGTGTAATCTTTAACGCTCCGGTTCCAAACGACATATCGACATATTTATCTTTGATAATTGGCATCTTCCTGTTCATGAGGGGAAGAATCACGTGAGAACTATCAAGGTCGAAGTAACGCTCGTCTCCAGGGTTTATTGCCACGGCCGTATCGCCTAGCATGGTTTCAGGCCGAGTTGTTGCGACGACGAGTCCACCGTCTCCTTCTGCAAAAGGGTATCTTATATAATACAAATGGCCGTCATGCTCTTCATGGTCGACTTCCAGATCAGCAAGTGCCGTGTAACAACGGTGGCACCAGTTTACAATATAGCTGCCGCGGTAGATAAGGTTTTCATGATACAATTTGACAAATACTTTTCGAACCGCCCTCGAGAGACCTTCATCCATCGTAAAGCGCTCCCGCTCCCAGTCGCAAGATGCCCCGAGCCGTTTGAGCTGGTTGATAATAGCGCTGCCATACTCGCTTCGCCATTCCCATACCGCTTCTATAAACTTCTCCCTGCCAAGCTGATAGCGATCCGTACCTTCTTGTGCCAGGTGTTTTTCCACAACATTCTGTGTAGCGATACCTGCATGATCGGTACCGGGCATCCACAATACGTTATCACCGCGCAATCTCCGGTACCGGCAGAGAATATCCTGCAATGTATTGTTGAGGGCATGTCCCATGTGAAGTACACCGGTAACATTCGGTGGCGGTATCACGATAGAATAGCACGGGTCATCGTCCTTGTTTTCGTCTGCAGCAAACAGCCGCTCTGTTTCCCAAAAATCATACCAACGTTTTTCCACGTCATGGGGCTCATAACCTTTTTCAATCAAATGGGAACTCATATATAAATACTCCTGAAATGAAATCGCCCAACGAAACCTTAATCGAGCACAAAAGCAGCCATCGTCTTTAATATGAAAGTGCCGCTATAAAATTGAAAAGGGGATTATGAATTAATCCCCGATGACTTGAGACCTTTGAAAAACACCCTCTTTTGTCCAAACTCTGTGTCAGGCTCAAATTTTAATCCGCGGAATACTCAATGTATGCCTGTGGTTAAAATTCTCGCCTTCCTTGATCTTGAACAAAATTGAGTGTTTTTCAAAGATCTCGATTTGTTAGCCAGTTTTTCTATGCTATTATCAGGTTAATCAGGCAAAATAAGATATCTTTACTACATCGCTGTCATTATTCTGTATCTGTTGGTTCTTCCAGCAGGATACTTTTTATTCTTTCTATTTCTTTTGTAACCGTTCTCTCTATGACTTCAACAAGGATACGGTCAATTTTATCATAAAATACGTTCTTTATGACACGATCCAAGGCGGCTTCGATTTGTTCGCTTGAAACATCTTCTACTTTCACCAATTCATCAGCTGCCGCTTGGTCTGAGTCAACCTCCATACCCAGGGAATCGGTTACATCGTCTTGAGCTTCCTGGTCCTGGGTCAATTCGTCACTAAGTTCATCATCCAGGGCAAAGACGAATTCATCTTCTGCGGGCTCTTCAGCCTCAGGAACAACCATTTCTTTTTCATCATCCATGGAAGGTTGGTCTGCAGCTTCGACAAGATCAATGATGTCCTCATCGCCCGGTTGCTCTTCAATGATTTCATCTTTAAGCTCTATGATCTCGTCGTTGTCCGTCGATTCTTCTCCTTTGTTAAACTCTTCGGGACCATCTTTATCCGTCATATCAACCCCCGATCTCTAAAACGTGTCATAAAATTCGATATATTAACAACCACCTTATAATAATGGAAAATTTATCATACGGCATGGGACCTGTCAAGATATTTGCTATTTGAAATGTTGATAACTCAAGTTTTATATCTTAATTTTGATTGCAGTTTAAAGGGTAGATCGGCTGGATAATATTTTTTAAAGGCAAAATTGAAATAAATCGTTTTCGCACTAGCAACGGCGTGTACATATCAAATAAGTTTTATATTAATGAATGAGTAATATGCCTTTGACAGGCGGTATTATAGCGCCTGATTCGAGTAAGTCGAACGATTTCAATTTTTATACTGACTCCGGAGACATTTTGTCTTTCAAAAAACATGATCAAGCCGCATCAAAGCTACAGCTTCGGCAAGCGTCCAGAGAGTATCCATTTTCGGGTAACAAATGTGGATACCCACTGAATTTTTCTAGCCTATTTATTGGCTAGGGGGCGAAACTTGAAATTATAAAAAAAGATTTGCAGAAAACCTCAATTGAGGTAAAAGGCAATATGCGGTATTTTTTTACCAAACCACTTGCCCCGG
>CP070768.1:226250-240424 GCA_020345745.1 Desulfobacterales bacterium | reverse complement strand
GTATCTTTAATAATAACCCTAAAGGGTTTATCGATATTATGGGAGCTATAATGATTCAAGGCAAGCTCGACGCCTCTTAGAACTCTTTTACCGTAGGTTTTATAAGGGCCGCTGAGAGGCAGTAAGCATCCGATAGTGAAACGGTTGTACGCAAATTTCTTTTTGATTTCTGCTATCAGATCTTTTGCCTGTAGTACATATTCATGTTCGGGCATCTTTTCGACGAATGCGGATAATACCTTTAAAGCTTCTTCGTATTTTTCTTCCTCGGCATTGTTAACTCCCAGCTGATAGCTAAGGTAGCCTGCTGTCGATTTGTCCTCTATCCGGTCTAAAATAGAAAGGATTTCTTCGGGGCTTAATTGTCCTCCGATTGCTTTTATTTTCTCAATGAGGTCTCTTTTTTCCGGCTCCTTCAACTGATTAAATGATTTCGCATACCAGTACACCGCATCCATCGGTACACCGATAGCCATATAGGCATCCCCTAACAACATGTGTGTTCGAAGTATGTGAGAGGCAGAAACAGTGGTTTTGAGAAAATCGGTGGCCTTTTCGATGACCTCTAAATATTCTCCCAGGTTGTATAACGTTGCCAATATTTGGAATTGGGCATCGGGAACAAAATCACTTTCAGGATGTTCATCAATCAAACGTGTATAGATCCCAACGGCATTCTTGCTATCTCCAAGAATTGCGTGGATTGTGCCCAGCTTCATTAAGGCTTCATCTGCTAATGGGCTGTCCGGAAATTGAAAAAGATATTCCTCAAAAGCAGCAAGAGATTCTTCGTAGAATTGTTTTTGAAACAAACTATCAGCTTTGGAAAAAAGCTGACGATCAGGTATGTCGATTATGGGAACCCTTTTCGGTTCACATGCCCAAAAAGTAACGATTACAGTAAGAATAAGAATAACATTAACCTTTTTCATAAGATCGATAGTTATCCTTATTTATTGACAAAGGCAAGATTAACCTGCAGTATATTTACACCAATTTGAGTTTTAATCGCCCAATATAGGTTTAACTCTGGCGGGGCGTTGTTAACGCTGAAGCAATGATAGCATATCAATTATTTAAAAGATCTTAGTGATATAATGAAAAAAAACCACGAAAAACATTCACCCAAGCAGCTGAAAGAAAGTCAAATTAGTGGAGACGTTAAGCAAAAACTTGAAAGGCTGAGGCATCAGCTCGATCGCATTGACAAGGAAATCGTTTCTCTTTTAACAAAACGACAAGAAGAGGTTGAGCGTGTTGTCGCATTGAAGAAGGCACACAACATTCCTGTCTATCATCCCGCTCGAGAAGAAAACTTAATCTCCCACCGCCGTCATCAGGGGATAGCGTTGGGGCTGGATCCAGACTATATCGAAGAGCTGTATCGGCGTATTCTTCGTCAGTCGAGAGTGGAACAAACCGCCCAAATGGCTCAAACAGGGGTTCGCGCCGGCGCATCGATCCTCATTGTCGGTGGTTTGGGAAGTATGGGACAATATTTTCATCACTGGTTTGCCAACGCCGGATACACTGTCCGTATCCTGGATCGGGATGATTGGTCAAGCGCCGGTCAACTTTGTGAAGGGGTTGAACTGGCAATGATCAGTGTACCCATCGAGATAACCGAAACCGTAATAAAAAAAATTGGAACCTACCTTCCCAAAAATTGTGTCCTGGCCGATATTACAAGTATCAAAGAGAAACCCCTGAATGCCATGCTTGGTGCTCATGATGGACCGGTCATCGGTTTACACCCGCTTTTCGGGCCAACAACCTCAACCATGGACAAACAGATTATTGTCGTCACACCCGGCAGAGATCTTCACGCTTGCCGTTGGCTGGTTGACCAGTTCAGTGCATGGGGAAGCATCATCCTGCAGGTAAGTGCCGAGGAACACGATGACATTATGTCAATTGTTCAATCCCTTCGACACTTTGCAACATTTACTTTCGGCCAGTTTCTTTGCCGAAAACATGTCGATTTGTCTCGCAGCCTCGAGTTTTCCAGCCCTATATACCGGCTGGAACTCGGAATGGTCGGTCGACTTTTCGCCCAGGACCCCTCGCTCTATTCTGAAATCATATTTGCTTCACCAAAACGACGTTCTCTTTTGAAAGAATATCTTTCTTCATTAACAGAAAATCTTGAAATGCTTGAAGAAGGAGATAAAGGGCTGTTTAAAACCGAGTTTCGAAAAATTGCGAAATGGTTCGGACCGTTTAGTGAGCAGGCGATGAGAGAAAGTACGTATCTGATCGATAAATTGATTGAACGCTTCTAGCTTGGTTTGCACATAATAATTCAAGTTTCACATCCTAATTTAAGCGCAATCCATAGTGCAAAGCGGCTGAATAATATTTTCAGTTCTTCTCCAATATAGTTGGGAAAGATGGTCCAAGGATCCAAGGGGTCAAGAGGTCGAGGGTTTTTTTAAATGACTAGAGGCCTTTGAAAAACATTTAATTTTATTCTCAAAAATTTACAATTGACTAACCACCTGTTTCGGGTAAAAATAACCGTATGCCTGATATGAACGCTATAAACATGCAAGATTTAATCAACATTGCTATTTTGGACAACATCATCGAGGCACAACTGATCGAATCCATTTTAAAAGAGCAAAATATTCCCCATAGGATTCGGTCGTTTCACGATACTGCTTATGATGGATTGTTCCAATTTCAAAAGGGGTGGGGCGAATTACAAGCCCCTGTTTCGTTTAAACAGGAGATCATCGACATCTTAAATGATGTCCGGTCGCATAACCGTGAAATGAATGAATAACCAAATAAAAGGAGGTTAACCTATGCCTGACAATAGAGTAACTTCTTCAGATTTCGAAATTGCCTTAAAGAAAGGCCGTCCCCCAAATATATCAAAGCTTTTTCCCCATTCAAAGGCCCTCATCGTAAGCGGGAAGTTTATAGATCGAGCTATGCTTACCAAAGGGCATGCGATTGCCATGGCCGCCAACGGTCGAAATCAATTTGTGATCAGAGGCGCATTACGGGCTGCCCAGAGAGCAGATGCAGCGATAATCCTTGAAATCGCAAAATCAGAAGGGGGAGCCAATGCTTATTGTGCGGTTAACTACTGGAATATTGCCAGGCAAGTCGATGCCATTTGCAACGAAATGGGAATTTCCATTCCGGTTGCGATTCACGCTGATCATTATGGAATAAAAAATGATAAAGATATTGAAGCAGCCAAGATAGAGATCCCAACGTTGTTTGACGCCGGCATAACATCTATTGCAATTGATGCGTCCCATATGCCGGACGATAAAAACCTGCTGGCCAGCCTGGAATTAAACCCCTATGTACCGGCATGGGCAGGGCTTGAGACAGAAGTGGGCGAAATTAAGGGAAAAGAAGGGCTTTCAACGGTGGAAGAGGCATTATTTCTGATCCAGGGCTTAAATGCCCATGATATTTTTCCCAATTGGATCGCTCTAAACAATGGCACAATCCACGGCCTTGAGGCAAGCGGTCAGGGTATACAGGTCGATTTGACCGCTGAAATCCATCGTGCGTTGGAAAAATATAAGGTTTCCGGTGCCCAGCACGGCACATCCGGTAACAGCTCGGAGAGGCTTAAAGAAATCGTCAATAAAACCAGGACAACCAAAGCAAATGTTGCCACCGCTCTGCAGATGATTTCCTGGGGTCTAGGAGTCAATGATTACGGCAATGCCATTCTCGATGATGATGGAAACTTTATTAAGGTCAGCGATCAAGGCGTTACCCAAGAAATGTGGCAAGAAATGATCGCATACGCTGAATCAAAAGGCCTCAAAGGGGGCAATTACAAAAAACTCAATCTCCCGTTTGAAAACAAACTGCTAGGGCAGTCTAAAGAGATCAGGGATAGGATGGTCAACCGGGTTGAATCGTTTGTTTATAATATGCTAGTCAGTGTTTTTAATGCTGAAGGCACTGCACCCATTGTCATCAATGACATCATAGCGGTTGGTTCTTTTGACCCAGGCCCAAAAGCAGAAAGGATCGAAGATCCCAAAGATTGGACTCCGGAAAAGATCATCCAGCGCGCCTCATTGATTGTTTCAGACAAAGGGCCTGAGGGGGATTTCGAGGACTAACTCGTCTCTATCTATAAATGGCTCTTTTGCCTACAATTTTTGAGAAGTTAAATATTAATGACTGATGAAGGTAAGGGTTCAGGGGGCATCAATTTTCACTCCAGGTTTAACCGATTTTTTCTTTAGCCTCCTCCCACAGGTCATCCAGCTTGTGCTGGGGGATCGACTCTATGTCCTTCCCACTGTTTGAAACCAGCTTTTCCAAATACTTAAAACGCTTTTCAAATTTAACGGTCGAACCCCTCAAGGCGGTTTCCGGGTGAATATTAACAAATCGAGCAACATTTACCAGAGAAAACAAAATATCTCCAAACTCTAATGCCAATAGCGCTTTGTCGTTTGGTGTTGGGTCATGCGCATTCAGCGCCGCTTTCAGTTCGTTCAATTCCTCTTCGACCTTTTCCAAAACACCAGAAACATCGTTCCAGTCAAAACCTGTCTTGGCAGCGCGTTCGGAAACTCGATATGCACGCATCAACGCTGGGAGATTCGAAGGAACAGATTCAAGGACCGACTCAACAGGTAAGTGTTGTTTTTCTTTTATCTTAATCTTGTGCCATTGTTGTTGAACAATCTCAGCGCTGTTCACCTCATCCTTACCGAACACATGGGGGTGACGGCGCTTCATTTTTTCAACAATGAGATCAATAACACGCTCGAGACCAAAATGTCCCATATCCCGGAAAAGATTGATGAGAAATAGAAGTTGAAAAAGAACATCTCCAAGTTCTTCGCAAACGCGTTCATGTTCTTCTGATTCAATGGCGTCAATGAGTTCGTATATCTCTTCTACCAAATAAACGGATATGGTTTGGGGCGTCTGCTTTCTGTCCCAGGGGCACCCGTTTTTTCCTCTTAAAGCATCGATTAATTCGGTTATGGCTTCAATTCCCATCTATTCCTTTTTCTTCCAGGCCTTCTTTAATTTTGCTAGTTTATTTGTATACTCTTTTTTCATATCTTTCGATACAACCATGACCATCTTCTCCGAAATCAATGTTACATGGGGCGCTAGTAGGGAATCTTTGAGAATCGGTGTGCCTTTTGGCAGAAATGAGGTCAGTGGAATCAACAAAACAGAAACGATCAGGATCCCTCTTATGGCTCCAAATCCGGCACCGCAAATACGATCAACCCAGGCTAAAAAAGCAATTTTAAGTAAATAGTTTATGATGACGCCAAGGATGCTGATAACGAAGAAAACAACAAAAAAAATGATTAGAAAACTCAAGATTTTAAGGTGTCCGGTATTCACCACCCATTTTGCAAGGAGTTTCGCAACATGCGTGTAATAGGTATAAGCAGCATAGAAGCCGCCGATTACCCCCACCAAGGCAGATACTTCCTTTATCAGTCCTCTGAAAATACCTCTTATCACGCAGTAGACCAAAATAACGATAATGAGTGCATCTAGGAAATTCACGGTATCTCTTTATTGAAACTATTGGGAATTAAAAGTTATCGATCTATAGCATTGTTTTTTTGATAATTAAAAAACGGAAGTAACAAAGCACATATTTCGAGTCAAGGCATTTTTATTTTTCGTTACCTTTCTAATTCACATTTGCAATCGTTTGAAAAAGTATGCTATGTCCAGATTTTAATTATACCTGGAACCAACAATTGCTGCAACCTAGGCGTGGTCGCCTGGGGCGTTGAATGATAACAATAATCTGTGAAATAAATATGTTATCAATCACTTTCGGCTTTGTATACGCGCAATTAGGCTAAAAAATATTTGTCTCTAAAGATATGGATGAAATTACAGAAAATAAGCAAATAAAGTTGACGTTTTCTAATCTGAATTTAGTCAAACAACTTTTCGGTGAATATAATGGCAACCTTAAAAGAATTGCAGATCTTGTTGATGTTTCCATACACGCCAGAGGGAACACGGTTTCTATTCAGGGAGATCCTATTGCTTCGAGCTTGGCAAAAAATATTCTCGAACAACTGTATGGCTTACTAAAAGACAAATATCCCGTTTATCCCACGGACGTCGATTATGCCGTTAGAATTCTAAGCGAAGATGACCGCGTCGATCTGAAGAGTATATTCCTTGACACCGTTTATGTCACTTCAAAAAAACGCTCTGTCATGCCCAAAAGTATTGCTCAAAAAGAATATATAGATGCCATACGTAACCATGACATGGTTTTTGGCATCGGACCCGCAGGAACAGGTAAAACCTATCTTGCCATGGCAATGGCGGTTGCCGCACTATCAAAAGGGATTGTTAACCGCATCATTCTCACCCGACCGGCAGTAGAAGCCGGTGAGGCGCTGGGCTTCTTACCTGGGGACCTGGCGGAAAAGGTCGATCCATATTTAAGGCCGCTATACGATGCCCTGCATGATATGATGCGATTTGAAAAAGTATTGAACCTGACTGAACAAGGTGTTATAGAGGTTGCTCCCTTAGCTTTTATGCGAGGTAGAACCTTAAATGATTCGTTTATCATTTTAGACGAGGCTCAGAATACCACTTCCGAACAGATGAAAATGTTCCTAACAAGGACGGGATTCAGCTCCAAAGTGGTGATTACAGGAGACATAACACAAATCGACCTTCCAACTGAAAAACTCTCAGGTCTTATCGAAGCCAAGAACATTCTACAGGGTATAGACGGTATCAAATTCGTGTTTTTTTCAAAAGCAGATGTTGTTCGGCATGGTTTGGTGCAAAAGATTATCAAAGCATATGAAGATCTTGATAAGAACCAAGACCGGTAATGACGTTTTTTAAGGGATGCGTTTTGTTCTTACACTCAAGGATGTATTATCCGAAAACATAAAATGAGTATTGAAAAGAAAAAAATATCCATAAAAAACTTCTTCGACACCAGTGAATATGTACGTTGGGCCATTTTAGTTTGTGTGACAACCATTTTCACTGTTTTTCTTTATCCAAATCTTATTATGAAAGAACAGTTGTATGAAATCGGAGATGTTGCCGAAAGAGACATCAAGGCTACAAAAGACTTTCTCATAGAAGATCACGACGCCACAGAAGCCAGCCGCAGACAAGCCATGGAAAAGGTCATGACGGTTTATGACCATAACTCAGCTCTTTATTCCAAATTGAACCAACAAGTTAATACTGCATTCAGTAGTGTTCGAGCGGTTTTTTACACGGATAATGACCTAAATACAGATGAAGGTGAGCCATCGGAACCCCTCACCACAAATATGAATATACTTCAAGTGCCTGTTTCCGAACTGGTGTGGAAAAAGAAAGCGGAATTTGAGGAAAAATTAGGTGTTGCTGTGAGCGATGGCGCATTCCGTATATTAGAAAAAGAAGCTTTTTCCCAAGAAATAGCGAATTATATCAACCAAATTTTGTCTGACATTCTTGAAAATGGTGTAGTGACAAACAAGGAGCTCTTCCTCAAAGAAATTGATAAAGGCATAATATTACGAGATATCAGGACAAAAACAGAGGCAGTGGTTAGCAACTTAAAACAATTTTACGGTCTTGATCAGGCCAAAGCCATGGTACGGATCATCGGTCAGCCTCTTCTCAAAGACCTTAATTACACCATACGAAACATGATCGTCGACTTTACCCAGGGGCTCCTTCAACCGAATATAACGCTGAACAGAAGTGAAACCGAAGAGCGCAAAAAAAAGGTGGCCACAGAAATTGAGCCCGTGTTCAATACAGTTAAGGCCGGGGAAATGCTTTTAAGAGAGGGAGAGAGAGTTACCAAGGTTCAGCTGATGAAACTCAGTGCTTCCCAAGCACGTAAAGTAGATAAAAATATACTGGCAAGTTGTATTGGATTAGCCATGTTAATCCTTTGCATATTGTTGACGAACTATATTCTCTATGTACACCACCAAAGCCCGAACATTCTAAACAACAATAAGAATCTTCTATTTATCGCCAGTGTTCTTATCACTTTCTTCATCATGGCTAGAATATCCGCTTCTTTGGTTGAATCGGTTGCCTATTACAACACACAAACACCTATTTCTACGTCATCAATCGCATACGGGATACCGCTTGCATCAGGCGCCATGACCATATGTCTTTTTATTGGACTCGAGCTTGCTATTCCCGTGGCCATGTTAATCGCCGTTGGAACAGCCATCATATTCCAAAACAGATTCGATATTTTCATCTACTTCGTGCTTAACTGTTCAATGGCAGCATACTGGATGCAAAGTTGTAGGGACCGTAAGGTATTTATAAAGGCAGGATTAAAACTTGGCTTGCTGAATGTGATTCTGGTAACGGCTATCAATGCATACATTGGCGGTGTTACCGGGTTTAAACTGTTGTGGGACTGGGCATTTGCCTTTTTGGGGGGCTTAGGTGCAGGAATCGTCACCGCTGGAATTGCTCCTCTGGTCGAAATTGCTTTTGACTATACCACAGATATTCAACTACTTGAACTTGCCAACCTCGATCAACCCATCCTCCGAAAACTCATGATAGAGGCCCCCGGAACCTATCATCACTCGGTTGTTGTCGGCTCCATGGTTGAAGCGGCAGCATCAGAGATTGGGGCGAATCCGTTGCTAGCAAAAGTGTGCGGTTATTATCATGATATAGGTAAAATTAAAAAACCAATGTATTTTATCGAAAATCAGACGAATGGTATAAATAAACATGACAAGCTTGCGCCCTCCATGTCCAGCCTGATTCTAATCTCCCACGTCCGAGACGGCGTTGACATGGCCAAAAAATACAAACTTGGAGCGGTCATCTTAGACACCATTAAGCAGTCTCATGGAACCAGCCTCATCAGTTTTTTTTATGAAAAAGCCAAGCAGTTAAAAGGCGCGGATTCACTAAATATTGATGACTTCAGATACCCGGGGCCCAAGCCCCAGACGAAAGAAGCCGGCCTTGTCATGCTGGCTGACATGGTTGAAGCAGCGTCAAGGGTTCTGGCCAATCCAACGCCATCCAGGATTCAGGGCCTTGTTCAGCATTTGATAAACACGGTTTTTTCGGATGGCCAGCTTGATGAATGTGAATTAACCTTGAAGGATCTGAATAATATCGCAAAAAGTTTTAATAAAATATTATACGGCATACACCACCACCGTATTGAATATCCTGAAAAAGCTCTCTTGAACAACACAAAGGGGAAAGATGAAAGTCCTGATAGACAACAGGCAAAAAAAATACAAGATATCTCTGAAAAAAATTCAGCAAAAGGCAAAAGCCATCTTAAGCGCCTTGGACTGTCCTAACGGAGAGCTTTCCATCCTGATTGTTGATGACGCACAAATAGAGCCCCTGAATAGAAAATACCTTGGTCGGCAAGGCGCCACCAATGTTATTGCATTTCCTATGCACACCGGTCAATTTTCGAATATACAACCGGAGCTGCTCGGCGATGTGGTTATTTCTATTGAAACGGCTGCTAATGAGAGCGTCATAGCGGGTATCAGCACGGAAAAACGACTCAGCCAACTATTGATCCATGGTATTCTTCATCTTTTGGGCTATGATCACGAAAGAACAGGGCAAGAGGCCAAAATTATGGAACAAAAAAGTGATGACATATTAAAATTAATTGAAACCTAGTGCAGGGATCAGGGGTCAGGATTCAGGGATTAAAAAACAATGAGATTAACGGTAACCTATCAGCAACTAGGGGCAAGAGGGCTCAAGGTTTTTTCTGAAAGGAGATATCTTTTTCGTCCACCACATCGTCACCCAATAACTCAATACATATGATTTTGTTTTAAACCGATTTGAGATTGCAAAAAGCAAAGCTTGAAGCTTGTATCTATAAAATCAATCTGAACTTTTTGAGAGCTTTTGATTGAAGGGGAGATAGGGAGGGTTACTTATGGCTAGATTGGCTGTGAATATCAACCATATTGCAACGCTTAGGAATGTCAGAATGATCAGCTATCCAGATCCAATAGCAGCAGCAATATTGGCGGAATTAGCTGGAGCAGAAGGTATTGAGGTCCATTTAAGAGAAGATAGACGCCACATTCAGGATACTGATCTGAAGATTCTACGAAGTGTTGTTCAAACCAAACTTATTATGAAAATGGCCTCAAGTAATGAGATGGTAGGCATTGCATTGGACATAAAACCGGATGTCATAACGCTGGTACCGGAAAAGCGGGAGCAATCTACGACCCAAGGGGGATTAGACTTGATTGTACATAAAAACGAGACCGCTGAGACAATTAATACCTTTCATAATAGCGGTATTCCTGTCAGCGTTCTTATCGATCCTGATCCAGACCAAATAAAGATTGCCCATCAAATAGACGTGGACCTCGTAGACATCCATACCGGAACATTTTGCGAATCCAAGACAGCAAAAAGTCGGCAACAAGCGTTTTCCAATATTGTGGATGCAGTTAAACTGGCGTACAAACTAAATATCGGCATTAATGCCGGATACGGATTATGTTACAACACAATTAAGGCGTTCAAAGGGCTCCGAGAAATTGATGAATTCAGCATCGGATTCAGCATTATCTCTAGGGCCGTTCTCGTAGGTATGGAGAGTGCTGTAAAAGAGATGGTGGCACTTGTAAAAGACCTCTAGCCCGGATATTTCATTAAAATTTTACAGCAAATAAAACCGTTTGGCAATATGATGTAACGAGACCTTTGAAAAATGTTCAATTTTGTTCGAGGTCAAGGAAGGCTATAATTTTAACCACATGAATACATTGGGTATTTCGTGGATTAAAATTCAATCCTGACACCGAGATTGGACAAAAGAGGAGGTTTTTCAAAGGTCTCGTCAGGAGAATGAGATGTACCTAGTAACGGCAAGTGAAATGCGACAGATGGATCAAGAGACAATAGAATCATTCGGCCTTCCAGGCAGGATTCTGATGGAAAATGCGGGCAGAGGAGCGACACGATTTTTCCTGGAACAATTTGAGGATCTTGCAGGCAAAAACGTTGGGGTTGTTGCAGGTCGAGGAAATAATGGTGGCGACGGATTTGTTATTGCCCGGTATCTTTTTCAAAAAGGAATTCGTGTGACCGTATTTTTACTGTCCCAGAGCGCAAAGGTCAGAGGAGATGCTGCTGCAAATCTCGAACTTCTCCTTCCCCTTGATGTTCCTGTTATTGAATTACCGGATCAAGATGCTTTTGCAGCACACAAAATCTCCTTGCGCCATCAAGATATCTGGATTGACGCTATCTTTGGAACCGGGCTTAAATCAGATGTCAAGGGGTTTTTCAAAACAATTATTGATTTTATAAACCATTCAAACAAACCGGTATTTGCAGTAGACATACCGTCGGGTTTGAATTCAGATACCGGTCAGCCCTGCGGCACATGCATCCGGGCAGACGCCACGGCCACTTTTGCATTTGCTAAAACAGGCCATATCCTATTTCCTGGTGCCAGTTATACGGGGAATCTAGAGATTGTCGATATCGGAATCCCCGCCCATATTGCAAAAAACGCAAACCCTTTGCAGCACCTAATTACACCAAGTCTCATCCGTTCTCTTCTCCAACCAAGAGCACCAGATGCCCATAAAGGCAATACCGGTCACCTCCTGGTTATCGCTGGCTCTCCGGGTAAAACCGGTGCAGCCGCCATGACGGCAATATCAGCTATGCGAACCGGTGCAGGGCTGGTTACACTTGGAATTCCGGCCAGTTTAAATGCTATCTTGGAAACCCAAGTCATCGAAGCCATGACATACCCTCTCCCTGAAGCAGGAGACGGTATGTTGGGTGAAGCATCGTTCAACACCATTATGGATTTACTTTCCGACAAAAAATGCCTTGCCTTAGGCCCAGGTCTTGGGACATCGATAGAAACACAGACGCTAGTGCTTCGTATCATCAAAGAAAGTCCCAAACCCATCGTCATCGATGCAGATGGGTTGAACTGTCTCATAGGACATACCCAAATCCTGAAAGATTGCAACGCGCCAATCATCTTGACGCCTCATCCCGGGGAGATGGCCAGGCTTATCGACACAACCGCCCATGAAATCCAAAAGGACCGTATCTATTTTGCCCGTGAATTTGCAAAAAAATTCAATATTCATGTGGCGCTGAAAGGGGCTAGGACCGTCATTGCCCAACCCGATGGAAACGTTTTTATCAATCCAACCGGTAATTCGGGAATGGCATCCGGCGGAATGGGAGATGTGCTGACCGGGGTTATAGCAGGCTTCATCGCACAAGGATATCCTCTTGAAATAGCAACTCATATTGGTGTCTATCTACATGGTGCTGCTGCGGATGATTTGACGAGACGTATCGGACCGTATGGTTTTTTGGCTACCGAAGTGATGGACGCCATCCCTGTGCAAATTAGCATGTTGGTCAATCAGTAACTTCCCAAAGCCTATGAGAAAAAGTGCACTATACGCGTGAATAATCCGGGTTGGGTTTTTTCAGAAAGGAGATATCCTTCTTGTTGGATAAAACATCCCCAATGCCAAACGATTATTTTCAAATCACCACCGATTCCGTTGAATCCACTAAAAACCTCGGAGAAAAACTGGGTTCTTTGATAAATATTAGAACCACATTCGCTTTAATGGGAATTCTCGGGAGCGGAAAAACCTCTTTTGTACAAGGATTAGCCAAAGGACTCAACGTTCCGGACGGCTATTATATAACCAGTCCTTCTTTCACTTTGATCAATGTATATCCTGGCAAACACAAACTATTCCTTATCTACCTTTTTCGAATCGACAGGATGAATGATCTTGATGATCTGGGGCTTTACGACATACTTGAAGAAAACGGCGTCATCGCTATTGAATGGGCGGATAAGCTTTCTGCAGAACTTCTGTCCGAATATGTGGCCATACACTTTGAAATTTCTAATGAAAATTCACGAAAAATAGGTATGACTGCTTATGGACTTGAGGAAGCTAGTCTGTTGAAAAAGCTTAAAGATTCCTACTAAACCTCTTCGTACCTTTGTTAGGGTTAGCCTCTTCCTCTGATTTTATAATCCTGTCACAAGCGACTGACATTACATAAAACTTCAAATACTGACATGCAATTAAAGGCCCTCATCAAGGGAAAAACACTTTTTTATCGTAAAAAAATGATTGTTTTGCAGGTCCAGTATCCAGATTGCAATGAGACTCTCAGATAATGTTGATCTGTTGATCGATGGTTTCGATCAGGCTTTTCTTGATGTTATTACAAACCAAAAAAGCGGCCGCAATCGGAACTATATTTTGAGTATCACCATAAATGTCGAAATCAGTCATTTTTTAAATTTTTTTCTTGTAAATATTCAGCATATTGTGTAGTCATTATATGCCACACTGTGGCATTGCAGTTCGCTCTGGTTCAGCGCTAGCGGACAACGCCGCTATGACTGAATTAAGGTTGTAAGGAATAATATCAATTTTGCCTCGATCATTTTTTGGCTGCGCGAGATGAGAAATGTCCTCACGGCTGTACTGAATGATCGGCAATAATGTTTTAGGTTAATCCCGATATTTTTTATAGACGATAACCATTATCGCCCAAATACTCTGAATTAACTTAAAAAAGGAGATAATCACTTGGAAAGCATCACGTTGTCCATTGACGGAAAAAATATTACGTGTTCAGCCGGAACCAGTATTTTAGATGCTGCCCAAGAGCAGGGGATCAAAATTCCCAAGCTCTGTCACCATCCCGACCTGAAACCATTCGGGGCCTGCCGTCTCTGTGTGGTGGAGGATGAAAAAACAGGTCGTGTTATGGCATCATGCGTCACGCCTGTTGTCCCGGGAATGTCCGTCAAGACGGACACACCTCGCGTAAAAACCCACCGGAAAAATATTCTGCGCCTGATGATCGCAGAACATCCCGAATCGTGTGTAGTCTGCAGTAAGGGCAACCGGTGCAAGCTGCGCCAGCTGGCAGCCCAACTGGGTATTGGCGAAACAAATTTATACCCCATGCCTAATTATAAGACTCTTGAACAGGCAAATCCTTTTATCATGCGGGACTTATCGAAGTGTATTCTCTGCGGTAAATGCATTCGGGCAGATCATGAGCTGGTTTGTGTCGGCGCTATAGACTATAATTTCAGAGGTTTCAACTCTCGACCGGCAACACTTCACGAACTCCCCCTGGAAAAGTCGAACTGCACATTC
>CP070768.1:222368-226150 GCA_020345745.1 Desulfobacterales bacterium | reverse complement strand
CTTCCATATGGCCTTTGGCATACCATAACGTATCTTTAGTTTTAACATCTACAATTCTTATTGATATTGATATGTTAGAACTCGCGCTGATACCGCCATAAAAAAAATCGCCGATATAACCCACGAGTATGAGGTCATATCCCATCTTACTGCCGATTTTTATGCATTCATCAACCGTTCCCGTTCTCTCTCCAACCAATTCGATTTGTCTTATAATTTTTTTAGTTAACAAATAATCTTTGGTAATTTGGGCCAAACCGGTTCCTAACCCTTGTAGTTGTGAAGAATGACCAAAGTCAAAGATACCCATGCTTGAATCCAGGATATTTTCTAGATTTTGCTGGATAATAACATTGGTTTGAAGATGAGGTTTCGACGTTGTGCAATTTTGCAGACTGAAAATCGAAGATAATATAAAAACGGTGGACACCGTTTTGCTTAATTTTTTTTTGAATGATTGATTCATGTTCAATTCCCTGTAAATCTGAAATTTTTTCAAAATGAATATATCTGGCCTATTTTGTCGAAAGCAAGATTCATACCTCAATAGGGTGTTGAGCCGATTCTATATAAATCCGAACAATTAGATCTTTCTTTGCGCAATTGTTTAAAATTTGAAACACGAGCATTTGTCAAAATATTGACGCGGGGCGGTTCACATTTGAACATATAAGGCACTTTTTATTATGATTTTTTAATACCCCGTCCGCTTGTTGGAGTGCAACCGAAATCCCGCCTAGCGGGGCGGCGGGGTAAATGGCTGTTCAATAAGATTTACAGGTAGTTACGATTTCAAAATCCTGCGTTCGCTGGCTTGCAGCTTTTACGATGGAGGGGGCTAAATTGGTGCCAGTATTCACCCGATAAATAGAACAATCGTATCACAGATATTATAAATGGCGGCTGTTAAGTGAAGCTCCCCGCCTTAAAAGGCGGGGGTTCTCCCTTGCGGGAGTACTTCGCGGCGGGAAGCAGGCCGGTCAAGTAACCCCTTGTGATCATATCTATTTGACATTAAGGGAAATTTAATTTATATGCATTCGATTCAGGGACATATGGCAAAAGTCGATGCGTATCTTTATAAAGGAGACGGTAAAATGCAAATCTTGATTCTATATTTTTCAAGAACCGGTAATACCAAAAAATTGGCCGTGGCCATAGAAAAGGGTGTTAATAATGTTGAAGGTGTTAATGCAGTACTGAAAAGTACCGACGACGTCACCAAGGAGGATTTTACGAATTCAGGCGGGGTTATAGCTGGTTCACCGGTCTATTTCGGCGTAATGGCCGCACAACTCAAAAAGATATTCGATGATTTCGTGGGAATACGAAGTAAAATGGAAGGCAAGGTCGGTGCTGCATTCGCAACTTCAGCAGATCCTTCAGGTGGCAAGGAAACAACCATGATGTCAATTATCCAGGTCATGCTTATTTATGGCATGGTTATTGTGGGCGATCCCATGTCAGCCACAGGGCACTTTGGAACAGCCTGTGTGGGTTCACCGAGCGAAAAAAGTGAAGAGAACGGAATGAAACTGGGTCAAAGGGTGGCTGAATTGGTCAAAAAGTTAGATGGCTAGGTTGCCTAACAAATGGGCAGTATGAATTATAAGTGGTCGACTTGAATTCCTGTTTTAAATGAATGATACATCTCGATTATGAAGTTCCGAAGCAGTGGAACAAAATAGGTATCGAGCAATTAACCGGCACCACCATTGTTATCGGTCCGCCTGATAGTGGCAAG
Source organism: Desulfobacterales bacterium (assembly GCA_020345745.1). GTDB lineage: Bacteria > Desulfobacterota > Desulfobacteria > Desulfobacterales > UBA11574. Next base: position 224,406 of record CP070768.1, on the reverse strand, counting down.
AGTACGATGGTGCATTGGCTTTTTAAACGTTTGTGCCAAGTGCATTCATGTGTAGGATGGCTGGATGGAGATATTGGTCAGACAACCCTCGGTGTTCCCACTACGATAAACCTGGCCCTTTTTGAGAGGGCCAAAGATCGGCTACCACGTTTGGTAGCAACCATCTTTGTCGGCAGCACCTCTCCCAGAAGCCATATGGACCCCTTGCTCGATGGACTGCAACGCCTGCAAAAACTGGCTCTGACGGCAGGCGCTGCAGCCTTAGTCGTCGATACGACCGGACTGATCGATGAACGCACCGGCGGTGATGTTCTAAAAAAAAAGAAAATAGAACTATTGCAGCCGAATACAATTATCGCTCTGCAACGCCAGCAAGAGCTGGCACACATTGTCACTTCTTTGAAAACCAGGCAGTGTTTCAATATTTACGTATTCAATGCATCTGAGGTTATTGTTCGAAGATCCCCTGAAAAGCGAACTCGCCGGCGGCGTATCCGATTTCGTCGTTATTTTCAATCCACAATCCAGCACCAGATTAAACATGATGCGCTACCGGTTTCCGGCACCCCACCTGTAAAGCATTCATTGATGGCATTTCAGGATAAAATGGGGTTCGCCTTGGCCTTAGGTGTCGTTTTTTCTATTTCTTCTGAAACTTTTGGAATATTATCGCCATTATCAAACCTGTCAAATGTTGCCGGTATGCACTTTGGTTCTCTCCGAATCGACCCTGTCACCGGCGAAGAGATATTAGGATAAATAATAAAAGTTATGGGCATGACAAAGAGCAAAGAAGTTTCAATAGTTCTGGATGGAAAAAAAGCCCAGATCCCTGCAGGTATAACCGTCAAAAAAGCATTAGAAATAAGTGGTTACAAGGTAACAACATATCCTGCGAAAGATGCATTATTCGCACCTTGTGAAACGGGTGGCTGTTGGAGTTGTGCTGTTGAGATAAACAATGAACTCAAACCAGCCTGCGTTGCACCTGTAAAGATGGGGCAAAAAATCAATACAAAACGTTCTCATGATTACGTACCAAAGAGAATCGTTCATGGTTTTAGCGGACATACTGTGGGTGGAGTGGGGACACCATACTGGTTTAAAGGCCGTCACGAATACATAGAGGTCGCCTGTTTTGCTGCGGGTTGTAATCTTCGCTGTCTGCAATGCCAAAATTGGGAGACAACATTCACGGGAAAAGGTCATCCAATGACCCCTGAGGAAGCAGCAGAGCTTATGACAGCCACCAGGAGAAAATTCAAAGTTGACCGAATGGCAATTTCCGGAGGTGAAAGTACCTTAAACAGAAGGTGGCTTGTGGATTATGTGAAGGTGTTAAAAAGGCTTAATCCTGACCATAATGCAAGGATTCATGTTGATACAAACACGACCATCCTGACAAGGGGTTATATCGACGAGCTGGTGCAGGCAGGAATGACCGATATAGGTCCTGACCTTAAGGGGTATTATCCGGAAACATTTATGCGAATCACTTCGATAAAAGACAAAGGACTTGCTGTTCGGTATTTGAATACAGCATGGGGCTCCGTCCAATACCTGATTGAAAGATATAAAGAGTCTGTTTTTACTGGTGTTGGAATTCCTTACAATAAAGAACTCATAAAGCCGGAAGAAATCGGGATGATAGGAGAGAAACTATACGAAATAGATCCTGAAATTCAGGTCTGTGTTTTGGACTATCGGCCAGAATATAATCGGGTCAATCTCGTTAGACCATCTTTTGGCGAAATGGTTGAAATCCAAAAAATCCTTACCACCAAAGGGCTTAAAACCGTAATCTGCCAAACCGAATATGGGCATATCGGTCCGGAGTGATGAGCGACGAGACGGATAGGACATAAATGCAAAATACGGAGTCTAAAAAAAATGGCATTCAGCCTGGAATTTGATTATAGTTTGTAGAAAACCGGGTGCTCTGCACCCGGTTACAAACGCAACGATTAAATCACTAATGTACTTTTGCCTTTTCGGCCTATGGCCGAAAATTGGAGCTCATCGCTCTAAAGAGCGGGCT
>CP070768.1:212758-222268 GCA_020345745.1 Desulfobacterales bacterium | reverse complement strand
ATGACCGTGTTAAGGTCAAACTCCTCAAACCCCATGGTAAACTGAAACTTCTCCATCATTACCGGGAACTCATTGGGATTTTCAATATGAAAGATAAAAGCTAAATTAATCGGGGCACCATAATCACCCGCATTGCCTTTAGTCGGTTTTACCTTTTTTGAATAGTACCACCATCCCCAATAATTCTCCACTTCCACATGACTCAGCGTGATAATCGGGGGCTTGAAATTCTTCATCGTCGGTTTTGCCATCATTCCCCCACATCCCATGAGCAGGGCGGCAATAACAAACATACTAACACAAACTAATATAAATGATTTTCTTTGCATTTTTAATCTCCCTTACTCTCTTTAAGGGTTAGGTAAGCCATCTCTTTCTTCGTTTGTAGTGCTTCACATCCCGAAAACTTTTACGTCCCCCCACGTCGGTCAATCCCAGATAGAAATCCTTGATATCAGGGTTTTCCAGGAGCTTTTCGGAGCTGTCATCCATGACGATACGGCCATTTTCCATGACATAGGCATGGGGAGCAACACTTAAGGCCAGTTTGGCATTTTGCTCCACCAAAAGGATCGAGATCTTTTCTTCCTGATGCAGCTTGGTAATAATATTGAAAATCTCATGAATCAGCAACGGAGCCAGCCCCATGGACGGCTCATCCAAAAGAATCAGCTTGGGATTGGTCATCAACGCACGCCCGACAACCGTCATCTGCTGCTCACCACCGCTGATAAATCCAGCGATTTCATTTCGCTTTTCTTTTAGCCGCGGAAAATAGTTGTAGACCATCTCCAAACCATCCTTTAAGGGTCGAGCATCCTTTCTCATATGGGCGCCCACCTTCAGGTTCTGTTCAACGGTTAGATGTTCAAACACCCTGCGTCCTTCAATAACTTGAACGACGCCCATCTTAGCGATCCTTTCAGCTTTCATTTTGTCGATGCGCTGTCCCATGAACTCGATCGAACCATCGGTGACTTCTCCGTCTTCATGTTTCAAAAGGCCCGAGACTGCTTTTAAAGTCGTGCTCTTTCCGGCTCCATTGGCCCCCAGAAGCGCTACAATACCGCCCTCGGGAACCTCAATGGAAACCCCCTTGATGACCAGGATAACCTCGTGGTACTTGACCTCGATATTATTGATCTTTAAGATGGGTTCTTTTTTAGACAAATCTTAAGACCTCCTTGCGGGTTGACTGAGATGAAACCTACCAGCCGAGCCACTCTTTGGCCCATTTATCCGGCCAGCGGCCTTTTAAATCGACCACCTCAACAACTTGAAACTTCCCGTCCTTAACTTCATAGATCGGCACCTTTCCTGAAATTCTATGATCCGTGCCGGTGTAGTTTAAGGGGGGTACGCCCAAACCGACGTCAAAATTTTCCATTGTTTCAAAACCGTTTTTAAGGATGCTTTCTCCACTCAGATCTCCGGCTTTGTCAGCCCGTTTCATGGCTTCTGCAAGCGCCAGCACATTGGCCCAAGCTTGCACCGTTCGAATGAGTCGCTTTTCCAGCGGCACGCCGGGATTGTATTTTTTGGCATACTCCTTCACCTTGTCCATCATGGGAACATCATTGCCAAAAAATGCACTGACTGCCGCTCCCATAACACCTTCAGCAGCTTTACCAGCCAAACGCGGTAAATTTTCATCAAATCCCCAGTTGTTAACAATGTGATCGGCGCCGAGCCCCAGGGCATATGCATCACGCACCGTAGCCGCGACAGACATGGTTGTGTTCCCGTGCCAAACGAGATCCGGTTTAAAGTCCTTCATTGCCAAGACCTGGCTCTTTGTATCAATAGCAAAAAGCGTTACGCTCTGATCTGGACCGACCTCAAAGCCCAAGAGTTTTGCCTGATCCTTTATGGCCTTAATGGGAGCACTGCAGTAGGGATGTGCGAAGTGGTAGCTGCTGACAAAGCGAGGTTTTCTCTTTCCGTAGTCTGGATGCTTAGGCCATTTTTTGTCAAACCATGCGGTAATGGCGGCCCTGGCATTGGTTGAATAATCGACTGCCGCAAAAAGATTGTAAGGTGTCTTTGCTGGATTGGTCAAATGGGCCGAATAAGATGCAGATACATAAGGCATCTTATCCTTGGTTACCGTAGGCGACAGGGCCTCTGTGTCTCCGGTACCCCATCCCAATACAGCCACACATTTAAGCCTTTTATACAGTTTGTACTTGGTGAGAGCCTCGGGAATACGGTAACCGTAGTCAAATTGATATAGTTTAATCTTCTTCCCGTTAATCCCTCCCGTATCATTCACGTAATGGATGGCATCAGAGATACCCAGGGCATAATCTTTCCCAACATCGGAAGTTGCTCCGGTCACATCATTTAATGCACCGACTTTAACCATTGCCGCCCCTGCCATTGGAGAAAATCCCATGATTAGGGCCATGGTAAATGAGAATATCAAAATTTTTGACCACAATTTCTTTAGCTTCATTGTTTTTACCTCTCGTCGAAAAGTAGGCTGAAAAAAATCACGTTAAACCGTTAAGATCGTATCACCTCCTTCTTTTTTCAAAGTCGTTACGAACGATAATATTTAGCACCAATAACCCATTTAACCGATTACCATATCCCGGTATTTAATATGAAAACGGCCAAAGGTTGAAATAGTTTTTGGTTTGCCACCACCGATACGCTAGGCCATTGGGTTCAAATATCATAAATACGCAAATGGCCAGCCCGAAGGCGGCTTCTTTGAGAAACAAAAAGTCCATAAACAGCCTTTCTCCCCAACTGGTGTCAACGAATTGCATGACAATCAGCTGTAACACTTCCATAACCACAACCATGAATATCGATCCGAAAATGGTTCCATGAATGGAACCGACGCCGCCAATGAGAATTACACCCACCAGCCACAGAGACCAGAACCACGGAAAGTGCTCGGGGCTGATGGCAGCCAAGTTGCTGATCCAGAATGAACCGGCAATGCCACCAATAAAACCAGCGACAAAAAACGCAAAAAGCTTGTATTTGACAATGTTGATCCCCATAACTTCGGCGGAAATGTCATTATCACGGATTGCTACCCAGGCCCGGCCCACCCTGGAGCGGAGAAGGTTTACCAGACAGGTAATACATATAATCACCAGAATGATCATCATAAAATAGACCTTCCGGTCATCGTCGATAACCCAAGGTCCGACCCGAATCGTCCCTGGAGGCAGAGAAAAGGCCTGTCCCCGGCCACCGATCTGGCTGACATATCCAGTAATCAGAAAATCTACGGTGATGAACTGTGCGGCCATGGTGGTTAAAATGAGATAGAATCCTTTTACCCGGGCCGAGGGAAGCCCAAAAAGTACGCTCCATATGCCGGCAACAATGGCCGCGATAATAATGCTCGAAGGGTACGCCAGGCCCCAGTCCATCATAAATTTAGGCCAGGGAAATTCTAAGATGAGCAAGGTGCTGGTGTAGGCGCCAACGGCAATAAATGCGGCATGACCTAAGGTTATTTGGCCGCAATAACCAATCAGAAGCTGCACCCCTAAAGCCCCCAAAACCGTATAACCGACCTGATTGAAAACACTCAGCCAATATTCATCTGCAAAATGAGGAATAACAAAAAACAAAATGATAAAAAGCGCAATCATCTTGCCTTTGATAAACCTCGTCTGCCACCATCCATGATCCTGGGCATAATTTTGATGATAAACACTGCAGGGTAGCCAGGTTGTTGACATAATAATTTTTCCGTTTAATCCATTATATTAGTTAGATTGATTTGATTGGTTAGCCGCATTAGTTATTGTTCAAAGGAATGTAACTAACCAAAAAAATTGAACCAATAAAACCCGTTTTATACGCGTTCAATCCGCTCCCAGCCCCATAGCCCATGAGGCTTGAAGAGCAGGAATACGGCCATAAACACAAACGGGGCAACCTCTTTGACACCACCCGGAAAATATTTGTCAAGGTATGCCCCACAAAGATTCTGTAATATGCCGATGACGATACCGCCGACAATGGCTCCGGGTACCGAGTTCAGACCACCTAGAACCACTGCGGGAAGAACTAGCAGTCCAAGATAGCCAACGGATATATTGAGTCCATTGATATTTCCCAAAAGCGTGCCGCCGACACCGGCTGCCATAAAGGCAATGGCCCATGCAGCAGCATAAACAAATCGTGCGCTAACGCCGAGGGAAAGTGCCGCCATTTCATCGTCCGCTGTCGCCTGCATGGCCAGGCCCCAACGGGTGTACTGAAAAAACCCCACAAAGATACACAGCAAAACAATGGCTGCTACGAAGCTCCATAGATAAACCTGCCCAATAGCTATTGGCCCTAAGTGGATCGGTTCAATCGAAAAAACTGGAGGGGTAAATACCCGAGTATCCGTCCCCCATATGAGTTCAACGGTTCCTTTAAAGAAAAAAGAGAGACCAACGGTGACCATAATTACCGTTAAAACAGGTTCGCCGATGAGCCTGTCCAGAAAAATCCTTTCCGTAAGAATGCCTAAAACGAGTCCAATGATTAGCGAAAAAAGGAGCGACAGCAAAAAGGGTATCCCCATGGAATAAAAACTCATGGAAATATAGGCACCGATGAGGGTCAGTTCACCCATGGCCAAATTCAGTACTCCCGAACACTTGTAAATCAATACCCATCCCAGAGCAACTAGTGCATAAATACCGCCGACCATAATACCCGTCGTTATGGTCATTAAAAACAACTCCACTTGGTTATCCCCTTTCAATTAAAAACATGAATATTATGTAAGGCATGATTAGGTTTAACGCCAGCCTACCGACTCTATCTTCAGTCACCTTTTGCTTATTGCCTATTCCTTGACAGCCCTTATATGAAGATCTGTTTTAATATGGGATTGACGTCCGTCTTCATAGGTAATCGTCGTATCGATATGCACATCTTCACTATCAGAATAGAGCGCATCAACGATTTCTCGGTACCTTTTTTCCACAAACGTCCGTCGGAGTTTTCGGGTTCTCGTCAGTTCATCATCATCCGCATCAAATTCCTTGTATAGGTTAATGAATTTTCTGACCCTGGCTGCTTCCGGGAGATCCTGGTTGGCCTGTCGGATCTGTTTCTCCACCAATTCGTAAACCTTGGTTTTTTGCGAAAGTTCAGGATAACTCGTATAGGTAATTTTCTTTTGGTCCGCCCAGTTACCCACCACAGAATAGTCGATACAGACAACAGCCGTTACATATTTTCGTTGGTCCCCTATGACCCAAGAATCCCTTACGTAGGGACTGAATTTCAAACGAGTTTCCAGGTACTGAGGTGCAAAAGGTCTGCCATCACTTAAGGTCATGACATCTTTTGAGCGATCAAACACCACTAAATGACCATCGTCGTCCAGAAACCCCTTATCACCGGAATATAGCCATCCGTTTTTCAATGTTTCTTCTGTTGCCTCAGGATTTTTATAGTAGCCCAAAAATACTGACGGACTTTTTGTTATTATTTCACCCTCTTCAGTAATTTCTACTGCAGTTTCTGGAATCGGAAGTCCTACGGTGTCAAACTTGATGTCTCCGCTACGGTGAACAACCGAAATTCCGGCGATTTCGGTTTGTCCATAAATCTGTTTAAGGTTTACACCCAGCGAATGAAAAAAACGAAAGTGGTCAGGCCCCATGGCTGCCCCGCCGGTGTAAGCGTTGCGAACACGAGAAAGCCCTAAATGGTCCTTAAGCTTCTTCTGTACGCCCATGGATGCCAACCATTCGAAAAATGCCCAATACCATGGCACCGATTTTTTTTGAAAATTAAGATCTGCCACATGGTATCCGATCTTTGTCGAAAGCTCATAAAACTTACGTTTAATCCATGACGCATCCAGGTATTTAACTTGAACCGTACGGGTCATCTGCTCATACATACGCGGTGGGGCAAACATAACGTGGGGACCGATTTCCCGGATGTTCTCTTGAGCGGTTTCAGGATCTTCAGGGAAATTGATGGTGTATCCGACTTGCAATCCGCAGGAAATCGACATCATCTGCTCGCCGATCCACGCAAAGGGAAGATAGGAGACATAATCATCCGTCTCTTGACACGGATCTACAGCCATGAGGTTCCTGCCCATGGTGAGCATGTTATAATGAGACAGCAAGGCACCCTTGGGCAATGCTGTTGTCCCCGAGGTATAGAAAAGCAATGCCACATCGTCACCTCGGCCCTTTTCGATCATCTCTTTGAAAAGGTCAGGTTCCTTTTTTTCCAATTCCCTGCCCATCTGCTGAACCTCTTTGAGGCTGATCAGATAGTCCTGGTCGTAATTTCGCATCCCTTTGGGATCATCCCATATGACCTTTTCCAGCTTGGGGCACTCATCAATAATCGAAATGGCTTTATCGACCTCTTCTTGGCCTTCACCGAATAGAAACTTTGTGTCTGAATGATCAATAATATATTTGACTTCGTCGATCAGGGAGTCTTGAAAGAGCCATACCCCCACGCCTCCGGAACACAGCGTCGCCATCTCGGCCCACAAGCCTTCAGGACGGTTGACGCCGATCATGGAAACTTTGTCTCCATCTCTAAGTCCAAGACTGACAAGTCCCAATGCGATATACTTTACATTGTTGAGGTAATCGTTCCAGGTGATTGGGCGCCAGATCCCAAACTCCTTCTCACGCATGGCTATCTTGTCTGTGCGGTACTTGCTCGCCTGTTTTAAAAACAGCTTGGGAATTGTCAGTTCTTTGGTAATCTCCATCTCTCGGCTGCTTTAGATTTAATTTTGATTACAATCCACTTCTTGATGTTAACTTTATCTCCGGGTTGCGTACAGGTCTTCTTCGCCCAAGTACGCCTTGATGACTTCAGGATGATTTTGGACTTTATCAGGTGTATCGTCAACAATCATATGCCCAAAGTTGAGTACAAAGACACGATCTGAAAGATCAATGACCACACCCATGTCATGCTCTACCAAAAGACAGGTAACTTCCCATCGTTCTTCTTCATTAATGTCGAGAATGAACCGCGCCATATCTTCGACTTCCTCGAGATTAAGACCGGCCAACGGCTCATCCAGGATTAGAAGTTCCGGTTCAAGGGCCAGCGCTCGCCCAATTTCTACACGTTTTTGAAGTCCGTAAGGTAGCATTCCCACCGGCTTATGCCGAATATGTTCAATCTCCAAAAGATCAATGATTTTCTCTTCGATAAAAGCCCGGTGTTCAATTTCTTCTCTTGCTGTCCTGCCCAGATAAACTGATCCGCTTGCAATGCCCGATCTGAAATGGATGTGACGACCCAGCCTAATATTGTCGAGTACTGTCATACCGCCAAAAACTTCTACTTTCTGAAACGTTCGGGCTATGCCTAGCTGGGCTCGTTGAAAGGGTTTGAGCTTGTTAATATTCTGTTTCTTATAATAAATGTCTCCTTTCTGCGGTCGGTACAACCCGTTGATGCAGTTCATCATTACGGTTTTTCCCGCACCGTTGGGACCGATGACAGAATGGATTTCACCCTTTCGTATTTTCAAGCTGACGCCGGCTAGAGCAAGGACCTTTCCGAAGCTCATATGAATATCCTCAAGCTCCAAAAGAAGATTCTGCTCGGCAATGTCGTTCGATACTTTCAATTCTTGCAAGTCTTATTTTTATCCCGTGATATTTTTTACCTGATCTTGATAGGATTCATCCATATCAGTACATTTTTTAAACCATCGCTCTGCTTCCGTTTTATCACCCCGATCAAAAGCATTCACCCCCTTTGAAAAATACAACGCAGCACTGATATCACTTTTTGCAGCAGTCTGTTGAGCCTGAAAATCGGCATTTAATGATTCTGCTATCTTTCTGGCAAGCGCACGCTCAAGGTTAATAAAATCATCCCTTCTGCCCAGAATGGACTGCGCCATCAATACTTCGCTTGTTTCCACTTTAATAATCCGCGCATCGATCCGAACCTGTGGTCCTAACACCATAAAGGATCCGAAAGTTGTTGCCTGAGCACCCAATATTTTTCCAGCCTTTATGGCTGTAGATTGATCGACATGGCCGCTTTGACTAAGCGCAATCTCCTTTAACAGAGACTGTATCTTATCACGCTCAATAACCTTTAGAGTATTAACATTGTTTGTAAGATCTGTGATGAGCATTGCTGAAAGTCCCTTTTCCAAAGGCATGAATTGTTCAGGATCGGTAACGGAGTTATTTTCAAAAGGAAAAATAGCCAGGGTTTTAGGGGTTTGGGTCTTGATATCGGCGGCGGTATCTTGTTTAACCGGCTGTTGAACACCGGTACACGCAAGGAGTGTTGCTAAGGATATCACCCATGCCAATAAAGCAAAAGGCGCGAAATGTTTCATGCGTAGAACTCCTAGGTTACGCCAAACTGCGATTAAGTTTCTAAAGTGATTTCATATAAACTATCTTCGTTGATAAAGCAACAACAATCATTTTCTGTTTTTAATGCAGGTGGTTCGGTACGTATCTTACAAAAAAAAGAGGTTATCGTATGACCGAAACCTCTTGTCTTTTCTGGTAGGCACGATTGGATTTGAACCAACGACCTCTACCGTGTCAAGGTAGCGCTCTCCCCCTGAGCTACGTGCCTGTTATTTATAAAAATCGATAACACCTCTTCTTATGCCTGTCAAGAAAAATGCCTTACCATTGTTTTGAAAACAATATGAAAAATCCATTCGGTGACAAGGCTCATCTTCTAAGATACGCGGACAGTTTTTTCTTCATGCTCACGGGTACCTCTATCGATTTGTTCTCTGCATAATTATAGCAGACTTGGACCGATTCACCAGTGGCATAGACGACGCTAGTATCAGAAGCATCTACGATCATGTAACCAAAACCAAAGCTTTTTGTGCCAATGTTTTGAACCCACATCTGAAGCTTGATATGATCATCAAATTTCACAGGCATTAAATAATCGCATTGAATATATGCCAATATGAATGTAAACCCCGAAGGGTCCGAAACCTGGAAGATCGCTTTGGAAAAATTTTTCCGCCCTTCTTCAAAATAGGTAAAATACACTGCATTGTTGACATGGCTTAGGGCGTCAAGATCACGGAATCTGACTTCAATATCTATTTCAAATATATTGTTCTTACTCACGAATGGCTCCAATCATACATAGGTTTGGTTTATTATTAGCGTTGAACCATTTGGATGTCAATTTAATACTCGTGTGTCACACCTCTATCCGACAACCAATTTTGCAGGCGTTCAGGGATATCCACATTCGTTTCACTCGGGTGTCTATTCGCTGGTCATTTCAGAGATCTTTGAAAAACGTTCCCTTTTGCCTAATTTCTGTGTTAGGCTCATCCCGCTTAAGCGGGACTCGAAATACTCCATGTATATCTGCGTTTAAAATACAGGTGCGAAACTTAAATTAATACCTATTCACCATATAGTGTGTCGATTTCTTTTACTAACCCACGAAAATTCTAATGGACTAATTATATCTCTTATGGCAAGTTATTATAAATGCCTAAAAGGAGGTGACGTCAATGAACATTCGAAAAGCGATTCT
>CP070768.1:210073-212658 GCA_020345745.1 Desulfobacterales bacterium | reverse complement strand
CGGGAAGATTCCCTGCAGCTTGCTGCAGGGTACTCTTCAATATTCGGCTATGATGGTGCAAGAATCAGGGCATTTAAATTCGTGTGATATCATTTTTTCGATAAGGGCAAATCCATTTCACGGGGTTTGTCCTTTTAGTTTTTATGATATATATCAACTTGTTGGATTGTTGCAGTGAATTCATCGCAATATAAATGGTGAGAAAACAGGCATCTAGGGATACATTGAAGGTTAAAGCCCAGTAAAGATAGCATAAGTCCAAGTTAAATCATTATGAGAAAGGGGAGAACCATGATTACTGTCAACTCAATAGATGGCACTACCTTTAAGGTTGTTGTGGAGGGGGCCACGACAACAACTCATAGCGTTACTGTTCCCCACGCATATTATAAGAAACTAACCAAGGAACGTGTAACACCGGAAGTGTTGGTGGAGCGATCTTTCAAATTTCTTCTGCAACGAGAGAGCAATACCAGCATCCTTCGAAGCTTCGAGCTATCAGAAATCAGCCGGTATTTCCCAGAATATGAAAAAACGATTCAGGGAATGTTGAATTAATGCCAATGGACATAGATGATTTGGCAGTGGTGAAAAATAGGATTTGCTTGACCTGACACCAGAAAAATATGATATCTGATATTCAGTTGTTTTAGTGGCTGCTTGGATATTGGCGCAAGAGACCTGTACCTTTTATAGAGGCTAATCGTAGGGCAGGGAGGGTATCAAAGAACCACGTTTGGAATTTCCAGTTCTCCTTTCGCGAAAGCCTTTAGGAATATCTCGACAACTTTTGGTAGGAGGGCCTTTATATTTTCCAAAGTGGACAACTATTTCTTCCTTAGGTCCCTCAGTAAAGCAAAAAAAAGTACAGTTATAAACAAAATAGGTACAATCTCAATCAATCCTCTTCACCTACCTTCATAATTCATTATCTTATCCAAAAGTGGCGTCTATTGGTCCAACATTAATATCGGTCTTAAGGTAAAAATTCTTAAATAATGCCGGGTAAAAGAAAACTGTGTGTCCAAAAAAGGAGAGTAAAATACCAGCGATGAAACCAAGCTATATACCTATTATTTTCCACTGATGGGGGTTCAAAGCGTACCGAAGGTACTCTATTTTGAAGGTATTGCTGAGTGTGGGTTTTGAACGTGTATGTGCTTGCAGATGGTTTGTATATATAATAGTATATTCCATAGTTCACCGCTGGCGAGCTGCCTATTTAAAGTACCATAGGGGAATGTTAAATCGGCTGCCAATGAATATAATATAGGCAGGCAAGGAATAAAATGAATACGTATAGTTAATTCATATCGTTCTATCCAAACGGATAAGACATCCCTTTCTGGCACCGTTAAACAAAAAAACCTGTAGTCCCATAATTAGGTATATAATATCCCTTGCTACCATCAGTTTAGGAGATCCTGCCTCTTTTGTTGAGAAACATCCGCAGTCGAATTCGTAACCCCTCAGGATATTAATAGTCAAAATAAAGATAAAGGCCAGGAGCAACCCGTTTATTATCAAAGCTGCTGAACGGGGATAGATGCCAAGAAGCAAGGCTAGGCCTGAGATCAATTCCATAAAGGGAAGAATAATGGCTATCAGATTTATTAAAACCCCCGGGAAAAGGTTGTATCCATAAACAATTTTAGCAAAATCTGTAGGAGACATAATTTTATAATAGCTGGCATAGATAAAAGTTATACCGAGAATCCAACGTAATGCTATTTCTATCCAACTGTTATGGAAAAGATCTCTCAGATTTTTATTCAATTGGGTAACCCTCCATTTTCCAGCCGGGATAGCCATCGATAAAGACGCTAACATTTAAATAACCATTGTCAAACAGCAGTTGTTCCAGCCTGTGACTGTCGTTACAGGTTCTCCCTGAGCAATAAGTAACAATGAATGTTTCGGCTGGATATTTCTCCTTAAACACTTCGATGAGGTTATCAAATTGATCGAGAGGTAATGATTCTGCACCTTTTATATGACCGTCTGCAAAATCTTCAAGCGAACGAGCATCAACAAAAACTGCTTTATCACTGTCGTAGATTTGTTTGGCGATCTTAACATGTTTAATTTCCAATTCTCCGTTAAAAACATCACTTTTAGCTGCTGCGGTTATAGCATCCAGTGATTCATCCCACTGACCTACAAGAGCAATGCCTGCAGGAGAGAAAAAATTTGCTGTGAATGCAGAAATTATTGCGATCCCTAAAAGGAAAATCATTTCCTTTATAATTATATTCCATTGCACGCTCGTGTTTTCCTTACGCAACCGATATGCATATATCTTGGATTTTTTATCATATTGAAATTATGGTAAATACAATAAATGGTATTAACATCTCCTAAAACATTATGCTACATAGTGGCATAATGTCAATCATATGGTAAATATTATGGTAATTTACGATCAATCCATAGTGCACAGCCGGCACCTGATGTCGATGCTGCCCGCTAGGGGTGTGTCCATGGATTAATCTTTGTATTTTTTCGATCATTAAAGCCTTGTGATATTATAAATTATTGATTTAATTGTAAATAAATGGTGGAGGCAGCGGGGGGCGAAATGTAGT
>CP070768.1:207368-209973 GCA_020345745.1 Desulfobacterales bacterium | reverse complement strand
TTCTGTCAATCAATTATTAATAAAATTTTCAATACATATTCTTGACTGAATCGTATAGATAAATATAAAAATAAAAGATGACCTTTCTTATTAACCCTTTGAAAAACAATCCCATTCAAAAATTCAGGTGTTCAACGATTAAAATTTGAGACGATTCAACAATTTGTCCCATAACTCCGATAGAGTTTTGGCAATTTATTGGCGATCTATCGATTTGATCGCAGGTTCTTTGAAAAAAAATATTTAAAGCAATTGAAAATGTGTATAACTACCCTTTTTGAGGCGTATTTTACACAAACTCAGGTTGAAGTTATCCTTCAGCTATTTTTAGAGATAGGTCGATGCTCTCTTTGTAAACATATTTCGATATCTTTCGTAAATTATGGGCAATGGCTACCAATTTGAACTCAGAATTAACCTTTTTAAGGCCACGCAACATAAAACCGGTAAAACCCATGGCTGCTTTTATTTGCCCAAAGACAGGCTCGATGATCACTTTTCGCTTGGCATAAATCGCTTTGCCAGATTCACTATCTAACTTTAAGCGCATTTGCTTGATCTTTTCATCTAAAGCCCTGCGGTGAATGGTGCGACCTTTCTTGCTGCTGGTACATTGACCAAAATATTGACATTCGATGCATTCAGAACATTGATAAATTAAATAAGTATCTTTATGATTACGTCTTTGAGGACAAACAAATTTTAGTTGTTGGCCTTCGGGACAGATAAATACATCGCGGCTCTCATCATAAATGAAATTATCTTTATTAAAGGGAGGAACTTTTTTTCTGCGAGTTTTAGACTGATATTGATCATCAGGAATATACGCATCGATTTCGCGAGATTCTAACTTCTCAAGATTATCTGCCGAACTGTAACCGGAATCTGTACTCAAAATGTTGATTCTAGAATCGGTATTCTCTTCGGTTTGATCGACTATTGGAAGTAAATCATCAACGTCATAGGACTTGTTGGTTACTTCTGTGGCAACAATAACTTGGGCATTTTCATCGACAGCAGTTTGCGCATTGTATGCGGTTTTAATTCCGGCTGTTGTTTTCATGAACACAGCATCTGGATCTGTTGAGTTGAGCTTTTCTTTACCTTCTTCATCCAGTTGCTTTCGAATCTTTTTTAATTTCTCGATGCGGTGTTTGCGTTTACGGATCTCTTTGGGAAGTTCATCACCGGTTTTGTCAGAACCAAAAAGGGCATCTTCTTCTTGGTCTTCTTTCTCGGCTTGATCCAAAAGACGCTTCATTTCACGGTCAATGCGTTTGCGATCATAGGTTCTGCGATCCGCCGCATTGGCTTGAAACCGTGAACTGTCAATAGATATATGACCTAATTTTATCATCTTCAGCTTTTGACAGATGTGAACAATTTGAACAAATAAGTCTCCAAGCTCTTTTAAGTTGTTCTTTCTAAAATTGTTTATCGTGCGAAAGTTGGGCTGTTGCCACGCAGCAAGATAAATAAAAGTAACGTTTTCCCGAACCGCTTTAGCGATTTTTCGGGAACTGAAGATACCACTGGCATAGGCATAAAACAAAACCTTTAGCATCATTTTCGGATGGTAAGGCAAATTACCTTCCGAAGATACCTTTTTATAAATGCAAGAAAGATCCAGAGAGTTGACCACATCGTCAACGACTATACACAGGTCATCATCAACGATCATATCACGAAGATTGGGTGGAAATAGAAAACTCTGGTTCTGACAATAAGGTCGAACGTTTTCTGGTTCTAAAACTTTCAATGAGGACTCCTTAAAAGAAAATATTTTGGAGTCAATTATTACACATATTATAAATAATATCAATAATATAATGCGTTTTAACAAAAATTTTTCATTAAATAAAAGCTACATAACTTCTGCCTTTCTAATAAAAAAGACAGAGGTTGTTGGACAGACTCTTTAGGCACTTTTAACTTGTTCGGCTTAAAGAAAAACGTTCCCTTTCGGGAGCAAGCCACCGTCTATGCCTTTGGGCTAGGATCTTTTACTTGCCGGTTCATGAACAAGTTCAATAATCGTTACCTCAGGGGGAGCCAAAAAGCGGATGGGTGGTCCCCAGGTGCCCGATCCTCTGTTCACATAGAGCAAAGCGTTCTTTCCAAGATTTAACAGGCCGGAATGAGTCGGAAAACTGAGCCTGGTAATAAGGCTGAAGGGAAAAATCTGCCCTTTGTGGGCGTGACCGGAGAGTTGAAGATCAAAAAAGCCGACGGCATCTTTATCAATCAGGGGCCGGTGTTTCAGTAGCAGGGTGAATTTTTCGCGGGAGAACCTGGAAAGCAATTCTTTCTCAGAGACGCTCCTTGCCAATCCATAGTAGTTTCCTGCATTGTCATCCACTCCTACTATGTTTAACCATTCTGAAACGGCCGCTCCATCCCCCCGAAGGATCGTAAATCCCGCCTTTTTTATGAAATCTAAGGACCGGGGGAGTCCGGCATAAAATTCGTGGTTTCCTGTTATGGCAAATTTGCCATGGTTGACAGGAATTTCTTTTAGCATGTTTGCTAAATTTTCAAGGTCATCCATCTGACCATCTACGAGATCCCCTGTCGATACGAAAATATCAGGGTTCGCTGCTTTAAC
>CP070768.1:204257-207268 GCA_020345745.1 Desulfobacterales bacterium | reverse complement strand
TTTTTATTTGACACTCCCCTTTTAGCATATTATCTTTTATGAAAGAATGGTTTTTACAACTGACTTTCCATCGCGTCTCGGATTCTATTAAGAACAGCAGATATTTTATCAAATTTTCTTTTGATCATAACCCTCTTTTTCAGTTAGGTTTTTCGATAATCATTCCGAAACAGGAAGGAGGTGGCTGAAGGATGCCGGAACATCAATTACCTTATCCTATCAAACGATGGGATCTGAGAGACGTAACAGTTTTGTTGTTGATTATTTTTTCCATACTTCTCGCAGGTTGGGTCTTAACGTTGGAAAAAACCAAATACATTGTCGTTGTGGTTGAGGAAAGCGTTAGCAAGGAAGTTAAGTATCAGCAAACAAATTCCAAAGAAAAACTCGGGGAGTGGATGATAGGAAAACTGAAGATTTAGCGTTTATTTGTGTATTAAAAAAATACCTTCTGATTCAATCTACAAGTCATTTCAAAAATACATCTAAGGCCGATTACCGTGTTGCGGGCCTCCTCAGAATGCTCACATACTCCCGTGTATCTGCGCTTTTTCATCGGTTCACGCCTTGTCCTTGAACGAGATCTATATTTTTGCGATGGCTTGTAAACTGGTCCTGTACTGTGAAGCCCAAATAAAAATGGCACGCCACCTTATTTCGGTGGCGCACCATCCATCTAATGAAACATTAATCTAAACTACCGTAACATTGACTGCCGCAGGACCTTTTGTCCCCTCTTCGATGTCGAATGTAACCCGGTCGCCTTCGTTAAGAGATTTAAAACCGGTCCCATCAATTCCTGTATGATGAACAAATACATCCGGTCCATCTTCCTGCTCAATGAAACCGTAGCCTTTTTTGTCGTTAAACCATTTTACAACCCCATTAGCCATACGGACATCCTCCCTTTTAAATACGTTCCAACTTATGGTTCCAAACTTCAGGATGCCACTTATTGCAAATGGATATTTCCTGCAGAAAGAAACCCCCCGTCAATAAAGCTAAGCTTTTATCGATCGTGCAATAATAAACGATTTTTTTTTAAAGTCAAGTTATTGATTCGGTTAATTTGCATAACGTTTTTTGACAGAATCAACCAAAACTATCTTAAAATGGACTTTTCATGTAAAATTTATCGGTTGATATCCTTGTGATATGCCTGCAGCGACTTGACCATGGTCTGTCCTTTTCTTCTCCGGGCGATACCTCTGGCGGCAGCCATTGCAGCGGCTGTTGTCGTAATATACGGCACCTGATGCTTAATGGCTGCTTTGCGGATATATGAATCGTCATCCTTGCTCTCTTTTCCGCTTGGCGTATTAACAATCAGATCAACTTTCTCATTTTTTATTGAATCCACGATATCAGGACGCCCGTACCCCAATTTGTTGATGGGCTTGGAGTCAATACCATGCTCAGACAGAAAACGGCTGGTTCCATTTGTTGCCTGAAAGGTAAAACCCAGCTCCTGAAAAAGCCTTGCCGGTTCCAGAGCGCTCGGTTTGTCTCTGTTGGCAACAGTTATAAGAACCGAGCCTTGGGTCGGCAGGGGCATCTGGGTCGCCTCTTGAGCTTTATAAAAGGCCAGACCAAAGGAATCCGCCATCCCAAGAACCTCGCCGGTTGATCGCATTTCAGGGCCCAGCAGTGGATCCACTTCCGGTAACATGTTGAAAGGAAAAACCGCCTCTTTTACACCGAAATGTGGAATGGGTTTCTGATCGAGTCCGAGTTCTGAAAGTTTTGCCCCCAACATGATCTGGGTGGCCATACGGGCCATCGGTATATTACACACCTTGGAAACAATTGGAACGGTACGAGAAGCTCTCGGGTTGGCTTCCAGAATGTAAACGGTATCGTCGGCAATGGCATACTGTATGTTCATTAAACCGACCACATTGAGCTCAATGGCTATTTTGCGAGTATATTCGTTAATGGTCTCAATGTGCTTTAATGGGATACTGATGGGAGGGATCACACAGGCGGAATCTCCTGAGTGGATACCGGCCAACTCGATATGCTCCATCACTGCAGGGACAAAAGCATCTGTGCCATCGGCAACAGCATCTGCTTCGGCTTCAATGGCATTTTCCAAGAATTTATCGATCAAAATCGGTCGCTCAGGTGAAACATCCACTGCTGCAGCCACATAGTGATAAAGCATCTCCTCGTCAAGAATGATTTCCATGGCACGCCCACCCAAAACGTAAGAGGGTCTTACCATTAGCGGATAACCAATCTCTCTGGCTATTTCGAGGGCTTCTTCCATGGTGCTGGCCATACCGGATTCTGGCTGAGGAATTCCTAGCTTTCGCATCAGCTGGCGGAACCGGTCCCTATCTTCCGAAAGATCAATTGTTTCTGGCGATGTCCCCAATATCTTAACACCGGCATCAGCCAGGTCATTGGCAATGTTGAGCGGTGTCTGGCCGCCAAATTGAACAATAACCCCTTCAGGCTTTTCCTTTTCATAAATACTCAGAACATCCTCAACCGTTAATGGCTCAAAATAAAGCTTATCCGAGGTGTCATAATCTGTGGAAACGGTTTCAGGATTACAGTTAACCATAATCGATTCATAACCCTCGTCTCGAATGGAAAGTGCAGCGTGCACACAGCAATAGTCGAACTCTATCCCCTGCCCAATCCGGTTCGGTCCGCCACCGAGCACCATGACTTTTTTTCGATCGGTCACTTTTACCTTATCCGGAGCATTATAGGTGGAATAATAATAGGCCGCATTTTCTACGCCACTGACCGGAACCGGCTCCCAGGCTTGAGCCAGACCCAGAGAGATACGCTTTTCTCGAATATCTTTTTCGGAAATGTCGAGTAGCTGTGCCAAATATTTATCAGCAAAACCGTTCTTTTTGGCCTTGACCAGCAAGTCATCGGGTAACGTCTTGCCCTTAAATTCTAGGACTTGTTCTTCAACCTCCACCAGTTCTTTCATCTGCTCGATAAACCACGGTTTAATGTGCGTTATATGGTAAAGCGTCTGAACATCGGCA
>CP070768.1:199883-204157 GCA_020345745.1 Desulfobacterales bacterium | reverse complement strand
TCTTTATCCATTGGGCAATAGCTGATTCCGGAACCGTAATCAATTCACCATGACAACCTCGACAATAGGCTGGTTCTTTGGCAACAATGTTGGCTGCGAGCCGGGCAATTTCGCCTCGAATACAGGCCCCCTCACAGGATAGAACAGGCGTCTTCGATTCACTGATATTCTTTTTGCCGGTAATCTCTCCTATGGGACAGTTACTATTTGTAGTATTAAATATTACTGCTTGCTTCGGATCTAAACTAATCATATGACACCTCCTATAGACAATCTTAAGATTAACGAAAAATGCATGGACTTCGAACAAATCGTCCTTTGCGCTAGGAACTTTTACACCTAAGACGCAGCAAAAGGACAAAAGGTTACCTATCATCGAAAAATAGTTCGGTTTTTCCTATGGTTGATTTACGCACGGTGGGAAATGGAGTATAGCTAATACAGATTCAGGTTTGGTAAAAGTTCAGCTTTGCGATTTATCGTGTTACATGAATCGCCGCTTGCAGTCACGAATTGAATTGGCTGTTTCAAGTCAAGAACTGACTTCAGTATCAGATTGCATATCCCGGAAGCGCACCGGCAATACATTGGATAATTCAAGTGATATATTGAAGGGAAAACGGAATTTCGGTATAGCTTCAAAAACACCCTCAGATTCCATGCCAAGGAATATTTGGCAATCGGTCGATTTGAGAATATCACACACACTTTCATATGCAGCTTCGCATCCCATAACTACAACAGCTTCATATTGATGTGCATGTTTTAATAATTTATCCCGTTGACCTGATGTCCAGAAACAAATGATAAAATTGAGTGGCATTGGAAAAAGATTGCCTTTAAACACATTTGTTTTGATACTTTCTTTTTCCAGACGGGATTGCATATTGTTGATGTGTTGATCATAAGATCCTGTATTTAAGAATCTGCGGAAGAACTCAATGTAAGGTTTATCCTCTCTCATGGCTAAACTGGCTGCAGGACAGAATCGACAAAGGACCATCAGGACTGATTGAAATTTCACAACTTCAGGGACGACATCCACGTCTTTTAGATACATTGGCATTTGTCACCTCTGTATATTTTATGTTTGAGTGAGTCACTAATTTTTAATAACTTCCCTGATCGAAATGGAAATGAAGAAAGACCAGCACTCCAAATCTCTAACAAATCTCCAGAGCAATCAGGGTGACGTCATCATGAGTTAGTTCTTTTTCAGTATATTGATTCAATGTTTTTAGGACTGCCGATTTAAGTTCAGGCAGATGGGCTCCCGCATTTGCATCAAGGGTATCTTTGAGGCGTGCCAATCCAAAGCTTTCACCTTTGGGGCTGGGCGCGTCAATGATGCCATCGGTATAAACAAAGAGTCGGTCTCCAGAATCCATCGGAATTGTTAACTGTTCATAGAGTGTATCCAAATCGATAGCAAGAGGTATGTTTGTTAGAATACCATCACTTTGACCTTTGCGAACTGGCGGTCTGGCATAGGACCAGGTCTTATCGCTAGCTCGTCTGTATAGAACAGGGGGATGTCCTGCATAAGAAATTCTTGCTTTACTCTCTTCACTGTAATACGCGACAACTGCCGCGGTAGTCATAGCATCCAGGCCACGGCTGCTGATTAATTTGTTAATCTCGCCTAGGATGATTCGACTGTCTGTTGCTCAGACGTGAGCTTTTAGAGAGTCGTATACGTACTGGCTTATTTCCGAAACTGCCTCACCATGCCCGGTAACATCTGCGATAGCCAGCCGAGTAATTATGTCGCCTCTGCAAACTCCAAAATAATAGATGTCTCCACCCTGGCTTCCTTCACAGCAGGCTGCTGAGTAGATAGATGCAATGACTTTTCCTGCAGAGACCTCTATGTCTCTATTGTGGATGCCTCCCAAAATTTCCTTGCACTCGAACCTACCTTGTGAATTAGCCATTGGGAATAGTAATTCTTTCTCGTGCATTTGTACATTCCTTTCCCAAGATAACGTTGCTAAAGCTGGTTAAGAATTTTATTAATTATCGAAAAATAAAATTTTAGATTCCATAAACCTTCCTGCCATTATATCAGTGAGACATCAAGTAGTGATATATTGTATTGATCTTTAAACCTGGCCATTTACAGGGTCGTTGGAAATATAACGGTTCTCACAATCGCTGAGAAAGCTGTATCACAATTTAATGTGCTAGTTTTTACTTGCAACCGGGTCGCAAATAAGGACATTTCGCTCGTCCACTTCGAACCGACAGTTTTCCTCCAGGATTGTTTTTAATTTCTTGCGGGCTCGGTGCAATCTAACTTTGACATTCTCAACAGATATATCAAGAATACCGGCTATTTCTTGATGGCTGAAGCCCATCAGATCAAATAGAGCCAGGACAGTCTGATATGATTCCGGTAATAGCCTTATTTTGTCTTGGACGCATCTACCCATTTGATGTTGTTCAAGTTCTTTTTGAAATATAGGCTCTGCAAGGATTTCCTTTTTTTCGGTAAGGACTTGTTCACTTTTCAATGATTGGTTCATTTTACGAAAGTGATCCTGACAAAGATTGTAGACAATTCTAAAAATCCAGGAAGAAAGCTTGGACCCTTCTCTCAATTGGTGCAGGCTTTTTTGAACTTTGATGAAAGTCTCCTGGATCAAATCATCGGCCACCCAATCATCTTGAACAAGCACATAAATGAATTTTCTTACTTTTTTATAGTGCTTATCGTATATATCCCAGAAATCCATTTTAACATCCTGTTGGTTTACTCGCTGCGCCGAACTGTATTTCAAATCAGCTCGGCACAGCTTGGATGTTGGTAAAACTAAGAATATTGTTCACTCAGCTTATTACCTTCCTCTTCGGCAAGCGATTTCAAATATGACTTCCAGCCTGGACACCAGCCAATATGCCATTTCCAAATTCTGCCCAAGATTGACCGGGGGTTTTTGTCGTAGGTTGCTCGAAATTTACAATTTTTGCAATTGCTCATTTTCAACTACCTGTTTTTTTAACAATTATAGGCGATATTAGCCATTAACCGCAACACGATTTACTTGCCGTCTGGTTGCACGGCAAGTCCTGGATTTCATCGATTTCGAAGAGTTCATTAACGCTGTTTATTAGTGCAATATGGGCTCCCTTTTTAACCTGCCCGGCAATATCCAAAGCCCATCTAATCTCTGACAATGTAATACCAGAATTGATGGCTTTTTCATAGAGGTGCTCGAAGCAGGGAATACAATTTGCTGCCGTGGCGGCGCCAATCGCAATAAGATTCTCGATTTTGTCCTGTAAAACCTGTTGTTCCTTCCTAAACTTAGCCGTCTCCATAAATTAATCCTCCTTTTGCTGAATGATTTGAACGTTAGACGGGATACCGGCTTTAAAGGTTACAACCTATAGAAAACTCGAAATAGAGCATGGGGTGAAAGTTAAACCATATTCGGTATATTTATTATTGGATATTAAATACTTATGCTCCTTTTATTATTAGACGGTTCTTTTTCTTTTTTATAGAACCCTCCCGTCTTTGGACATAAGGTCAACTAACCACTTGAAAATTAGTGTTCGTGCTGCCGGAGCCATCATCGGCAGTTAAGAACAACCCCATCCCTCTTAGGTGGATTCCGTCTCCCCCTCCTGCTCTTTTTATATTTCATTATCCTCTTTATTGTCAGTTGCTCTCGGTGGGCAACACATTTCCATCATTTTTTTCATCATGTCATCTTTCAAGGCGGAAAAATCATGGGAGTCACCCTGACCAGGACAGCACCGGCTCATCTTCTCAAACATTTCTTTAAAATTTTCCGGGTTACAATACCCAAAGTCTGTACCTTTTGCTTTAGTTCCGTTGTCTTTCGTTTCCATTTTTTTCTCCTAATATTTTAGCCGTTTGAATATGTCATCAATTATCGAAACAATTCTGCTGACTTGGTTAAGGTTCTTTTTTTCTCCTCATATTCTTCCTTGTCAATCTCGCCAGAAGTATACCGCTTATCGAGTGTGTCCGTTGCAGAATCTGAAGTGCTGATATGATACCTGTCCTTGTCACGGTAACCAAAGCCGAACATCATGGAGCCTCTTCGCCCTCTCATCATGAAAAAACACATGGCTATCATCAAAATCGGGCATATCCACCATAAGGAAGAACTGAAAAATTCTGAGCCATACATTAGATCACCTCCTTTTTATCTACAGACGGTGGAAAGGATAAAAAAGATACGCTTTTTTTCGATATCATTGGCTTTTGGTCAATTGACGTTACGGTATCGACACAAAATCGG
>CP070768.1:187716-199783 GCA_020345745.1 Desulfobacterales bacterium | reverse complement strand
AATTGAGGCTCATCGCCCTAAAGGGCTGCCTCCCGGTAAGGAACTTTGCTTTTCATATAGCTTCCCTCGACCCGCCTTATAAGGCAGGATTTACGGGAAGCAGGCCGGTCAAATGAAGGAAAAAGGAATTATTTAAAACAAAATATCAGTATACGATATGTATAGAATCATCGTGAAAACCTTAATGGTTTGACACTAATTTTTTGGCGGAAGTGCGGTGTCGAAGCCCGTCAGGGCTGAGGTAAACATTCCGAAATACCCTGTAGCTCGTCGCTTGTCGGAGCGAAGCGGAGATCCCGCTCAGCGGGGCTGCAGGGATAGGAATGTTAGCCTTTCGCCTCAGCAGCGACAACGTCACGTTATATAAAATCGTGGCACGATTTTATTTGTAAGATTTTAAGGGTGAACTGGAGAATCGAACCCGACAAAAGTGGCGTTTTTCAAAGGTCTCAATTTATGAATAGACTATATATTTTCATCATCAGAGCAGTCTTTGGTGCTGGTTTTGCCGTTCTCGTTACCCGTATATTTTACCCTAAAGCCAGTCTTGAGCAAATCATCGGGCTCGGGATCTTTTTAGTGGGAATGGCATACCTAGCAGAGTATTTTAGGAACAGAAGGCAGGATTAGCCTGGATATTTCACGAAATATCCGGGCGAAATGGATGCATAAAGGAGCGTCTTTGCGTTGAAACAGATTATTCTCGGTACAGCCGGACACATTGACCACGGAAAAACATCACTCATCAAGGCGGTTACCGGCATAGATACCGACAGGTTAAAAGAAGAAAAGGCAAGAGGTATTACCATCGAGCTAGGGTTTGCCTATCTGAAGTTGCCAAGCGGACAGCGCCTGGGTATCGTCGATGTTCCGGGTCATGAAAAATTTGTAAAAAATATGGTGGCAGGTGCCACCGGAATCGATATTGTTGCTATGGTGATTGCTGCTGATGAAGGGGTAATGCCCCAGACCAGAGAGCATATGGAGATATGCACGCTGCTAGGTATTCACCATGGCCTGGTTGTTTTAACCAAGATCGATCTTGTCGATGAAGAATGGCTGGAGCTTGTCATGGATGACATCAATGATTTTACCCAGGGGACATTTCTTGACAGCGCTCCTATTTTGCCGGTTTCGTCGACTACCGGCAAGGGATTGCCGGAATTTGTCAAGGCATTGGATGATATCAGTGCCGCTATTCCCAGCCGCCCGCCCACAGATATTTTTCGACTTCCCGTTGACCGGGTTTTCAGCATGAAAGGATTTGGAACCGTCATCACAGGAACCTTGATATCAGGGAGCATTGAGGTCGGAGAGACCGTAATGATTTATCCTTCTGGTATACCATCTAAGGTACGGGGGATACAGGCGCATAACCAAAGCGTAAATCAAGCAGAAGCCGGCATGCGGACGGCGGTGAATTTTCAGGGCCTTGAAAAGGATGCCGTGAATCGCGGTGATGTTCTATCAAATCCCGGGGCTTTAGAGCCGAATTATATGATCGACGTGTCAATTCACTATCTGAAGAGTAATAAAAAACCGATCAAAAACCGAACACGTGTGCGATTCCACACGGGAACGAGTGAGGTTCTCGGCATTCTTATTCTGCTCGATAAAGAGGAGATTATTCCGGGTGATGCTGCCATTGCCCAACTTCGACTCGATCAATCGATTGCAATTATCAGTAAAGATCGCTTTGTCATACGGAGTTACTCACCGATTCGAACCATAGGGGGTGGACATGTCCTCAATCCAATTCCGCAAAAACACAAAAGGTTTAAACCCGGCGTTGTCAAAGGATTGAAACATTTGTTGGATAGCAGCCCCGAAGACACGGTTACCTATCACATTCGTGAATCAGGTTACCAGGGCGTCTCCTTTTTCCATATCAAGATTATGGCTAACATCCATAAAAAACAGCTCATCGATATTTTGCAAAATCTTCTATCCAAGCAGATCATAATTTTGGTTGATAAGGAAAATCAGATTTACATCCATCAGGACACATTTGGAAAAATTAGAAAAGAAACCATGGGGTACCTGGAAAAATACCACAAAGCCAACCCCCTTAGGGCCGGCATGCCAAAGGAGGAACTTAAATCCAAGCTTCCTGCATTTGCAAGATCAAAACTTTTTCATATGATGATGAATCAGATGACAAAAGACGAAGAGGTCGTGCAAGAGGAAAATATGGTTCGCCTGATGTCACACAAAGTTTCTTTGGGTGTTGACCAGGCCGATATCAGGGAAAAAATATTGCATACCTATTTGCATGCCGGTCTGACACCGCCGTATTTCAAAGAACTCGTCAAAACGCTGGATATTCACATGTCTCGTGCCAAAGATGTGCTTATGCTTCTGCTGGAAGAGGGGCGCATCGTCAAAGTTAAGGAGGATCTCTACTTTCATGTGGATGCAGTTAGAGATCTCAAGAAAAGGCTTGTAGACTTTCTTGAGGTCAAGGGTGAAATGACAACCCCTCAGTTTAAAGATATCGCTAATGTTTCACGTAAGTACTTGATACCATTGATTGAATACTATGACTCCATAAACGTGACGATCCGTATCGGCGATATTCGCAAGCTGCGGAGCAGATAAAAAAAATTTTTCGCTTGAAATTGTTGAATCATACCCATATGGGTTATGAATCGATGCAAACCATCCCTTAGTAACATCCTTGACGGAGATATCATGGAAAATTCAAAAAATGGTGAAAATAGCAACGCCCGAGAAGCAGGGTTCAAAAGTTTTGCTTTTAAACGCATCATTGTTGGAATACTTGTCACCGTCGTGTTTTTGTGGGTGATGGGTACAGTGCTCGGTTTTTTCGAAGAGCCGGCTCGATTAGACGTTGCCAGCAAACCCGAAATTCCTACCACTGAAAGCACCTCTAAGAAAAAGGTTATGAAGGAATCTGATGAGGTGCAACACGCAAAGACGGCAGTTAAAACGACTGAGCACGACATTCCTGGCGATTCAGAGACCATCAACAGTATCGTCGGCGCTGTCAAAGCGGATGATGTCGATATTGATGAAACCGTTCATTTGGCAAAGAAAGATCAGAAAAGTGCCGCTAGCCCGCTACCGGCAGCCCCTCATAAAAGCGATGAAGAAACAATTGAACAGACAGCGCCTGTGCATGCTGAGGAAAAGGTGGTTGAAGGCGACAAAGCGCCAGCACATGGACTGCCTGAAACCCCTGAAATTGTACACAGGACCAAGGGCGTGGCATTTGTGGAAGCCACCATAAAACCACTCAATTTTGAATTGTACGAGAGGTGGTGGGGGTGGCGGCCCAATGACATTTTGGATTTTACCGATAATGTAAACAGTTTTCAATTGGGGGTGCTGGAAGTGACTCGCAGGACGGTGGTCATACTGGCCGAGCGCATATCCCGGACAGGTGCTACCGCGGCATTTAATAAAAACCTTGAGAATGCTATGAATTGGTTTATGATCAAATCCGACAGATATTGGTTTCCATCTCCGGAATCGAAATACAAAGACGGACTAAAAGAATTGAAGATTTACCAGGAGAAACTCGAAGGAGGGGAGGCCAACTTTCATACCAGAACGGACAACCTGATTCCATTGCTCATGGCATACGAAGATTTGCTAGGAAGCTGTGAAGAAAATCTGGTAAAGGAGCAAGAAGCAGGCGGGGAACCTGTCAGTTTTTTCAGGGCCGATGATTACTTTTTCTATGCTCAGGGTGTTGCCAGCGCTATGGAAACGATTCTTGAAGCCATTATGGAAGATTTCCACACCACGGTAGAATCGCGTCGCGGCGCCGAAGTTCTCCATCATGCCATCGAATCCTGTCACCACGCGACGGAAATCGATCCTTTGATGATAACCAACAGCAGCTTAAGCGGTATATTTGCCAACCATCGCGCCAACCTGGCAGCACCCATAAGTCATGCCCGGTTTTATGTCAGTGTTTTGATAAAAACGCTTTCTACATAAAATCGCGGGGCGATTTTATGTAAATACGGCAACAACACTGTCCAACAGCAGCATACCTTTAGGGGTCAGCGCACAGTGGCTTTGAGAGCATTTTACGAGCCCCTTTTCCGCTAGATCTTCTATGGTATCTTTGAACCTGGCATGAAAATTTTGGCCGAACATGCTATTGAAAACGTCAATGGAAATCCCTTTGGTCTGCCTCAGGCCAAGATATATCGCTTCAATCATCATCTGTTCTTGACTTAACGTCTCTATCCCTTCTATGGGGCGCCTTTTATCGGCAAGATCTGCTAGGTATTTTTCGATGCTGGAATGGTTCCAGAAGCGCTTTGGCTCAATGAATGAATTGGCTGAAGGCCCGAGTCCGATATAGGGAGCAAATGACCAGTATTTCAGGTTGTGTCGCGACTGGTTGTGTTCGGGATTCAGGGGTTGAGATTCAATGCCATAGGTGTATGCAAAGTTAGATATTTCATATTGAACATATCCCTTATCCGTCAAAAAAGTTCGAGCCGTTTCATATAAATTGCAAATATTTTCGTCGCTCAAAGGTACAACGTAGCCTTTCAGGCGCCCGTCATCTAACGGTGTGCCGGGTTCAAATATGAGCGAGTAACAGGAGATATGTTGGGGTTCGGATGCTACGGCTTGCTGCAAATCAGAGAGCCATGACGTTGTTGTCTGCCCTGGAATACCGTAAATTAAGTCGAGTCCTAATTTTTCAAATCCAGCCTTGACGGCCCATGTTATGGTCTGGTTGATGTCGCTAACTGAATGGCTCCTTTGCAAAAACCGAAGGTTGTTCGAATGAAACGACTGGATTCCGATATTGATGCGATTGATACCAATGCGCCGGTAAACCTTAAGCTGCTCGAGTGTCACCGTGCCGGGGTTGACTTCTACCGTGATCTCAGATGCGATATCGATTGGATATGATTGGTGGGCGAATTCAATAATTCGCTCCATTGATGTTACATCCAAAACAGATGGCGTGCCCCCTCCGACATAAAGGGTGTCGAAGTGTAAACCCTCATGATCAATGAGCTGCATCTCGGTGATGAGTGCATCCAGAAATACGGCATGCAACGACGTATCCGTAATAGAATAAAAATCACAATAAGGGCATTTATTTAGGCAAAAAGGGATGTGAATGTACAGTCCGGCGAACATCAGGTTTTATGTGCAGCTGCCAATTCCATACCCAGATCCAGCGCTTTTTTATTCATGTCCAGAAAACTGGAAGGTATGCGACTGGCCAGAATTTTCATGATCGACTGGGACTTGACGATTTCCGTAAAACTGATGACAGCACCGAGCATACAGATGTTCAAGACAATGGGTTTGCCGATCGTATCCATGACTGACCGAAACAGGGGCAGCTCTTTTTGCTGTGCATCGACATTTTTATGTATCTTAACAAACCGTGTGTCGGTAATCAGCAGTCCTCCTGGCCGTAAAATGGGGTAAAATTTATTATAAGCTTCCTGGGTAAGACAGACGAGCACATTGGGCTGAATGACCTTGGGAAAATTTATATCTGTATCAGAGATGATAATATCAGATCGGGTGGCGCCGCCTCGGGCTTCCGGACCATAGGCTTGCGACTGTACCGCGTTTAGATTCTCGTGCAGCACGGCAGCCTCTGCAAAAATTACCGCCGCGGTAATAATGCCCTGCCCACCTGAGCCTGAAAAAACCATTCGGCACCGTTCCATGGTTACCTCCCTTTCATCGCCTTTTCGATGATTTTGTCGTATTCATTGCAGTATTCCGGCACCTCTTTTTGCACAAAGATGCCCCTTTCGATGAGGTCGGGATTCTCCATTTTGGACTTGGATCCAATGGGCGTGGTATTTTCTTTGTACGATTCCATCATGTCAATAGCGCTTCCGGCCCTGTTTTTTCTTCCGAAATACGTGGGGCACTGGGACAGGATTTCTACCATAGCAAAACCTTCGTGCAAAATGGCCTGTCTGAACATTTTTGTCATTTGCTGAGTATGGTAAGTTGTGGACCTGGCCACAAATGTTGCACCTGCCGCCTTGGCCAGTTCTACGGTGTCGAAGTCATAATCAATATTTGAGTAGGGAGCTGTGGTGGCCATAATGCCCTGACCGGATAACGGCGAATATTGCCCTCCGGTCATGCCGTAAATGCGATTGTTCATAACAATGGCGGTTAGATCAATATTACGACGGGCTGCATGGATAAAGTGGTTTCCACCGATGGCCAATGCATCTCCATCTCCCATAGGAACGAGCAGGTTCAGTTCAGGACGGCTCAACTTGACCCCTGTGGCAAACGCCAGTGCACGGCCGTGAATCGTATGGAGGGTGTGAAAATCGACATATCCCGAAATCCTGGAGGAGCATCCGATACCAGACACCATGACAATTTCGTTTTTGCTCATTCCGAGATCTGCCAGAGCTCTCAAAAGGCTGTTTAACACGATGCCATGGCCGCATCCCGAACACCAGAGATGCGGGAAAAATCGCTCTCTAAGATAATCTTTTATTGCCATAAATTACACCCCTTTTCCTTGGATCAGGCGCATGATATTCCGGATATCCATCGGCGTTATAAAAACACCGTCAATGCGGTTGGCCAGAAAAATCTTTTCAGGTTCTTCCACGGCGATTCTTACCTCTTTAAGGATTTGTCCCATGTTCATTTCCACGACAATGACGTATTTTGCTTTTCTGCATTTCTCACTTATCAGGCTATGGGGGAACGGCCACAGGGTCTGGAGCTCTAAAAGACCGATTTTCTCTCCCCTAGGTCTTAAGTAGTCAACAACATGCAGGGCCGACCGGGCGGCAGACCCGTAAGAGATGAGGATGCACTCGGCATCGTCTAGGTAATACGACTTGTATTTGGTAATTTGATTTACATTGTTATGAATTTTATCGACCAGGTGCCTGAGCAGGTCATGGACGACCTTTGGATTGTCTGACGGAAAGCCCCACATGTCATGAAACAGGCCGGTAACATTGTAGCGATGCACACCTCCGAAATCAGACATGGGGAGACGGCCGTCTTCTCTGGGAAGATAGGGGTGATAGTCCACGCCCTCTCTAACCGATGTCTTTAAGCGCTTAACCGACGGCACCTCTCCTTCCTTGGGCACGATCAGACGCTCCCGCATGTGGCCGATGACTTCGTCGTATAACAGAATGACAGGGGTTCTATAGGTCTCCGAAATATTAAATGCCTCCACCGTGGTTTCAAACACATCCTGATGGTTCGATGCCGTGATCGCAACGATAGCATGATCGCCGTGAGTTCCCCAGCGAGCCTGGTTCACATCCCCCTGGCTGACACGGGTCGGAATGCCGGTGGACGGGCCGCCGCGCTGTACATTGACAATGACACATGGTATCTCTGCCATAATGGCATACCCCAAAGCTTCCTGCATCAGTGAGAACCCGGGGCCGCTGGTGGCGGTCATTACCTTGCTGCCGGTCAGAGATGCGCCAATAATGGCGCACATGGATGCAATTTCGTCTTCCATCTGAATAAACTTGCCACCTCTTTGCGGCAGCCGGATGGACAATAATTCAGCGATTTCTGTTGACGGTGTAATGGGATAGCCGGCAAAAAAATCGAGCCCGGCAAACAACGCACCTTCAACGCACGCCTCGTTACCTTGCACAAACTTGATATTCTCATTCATCATCAGAACCAATATTTATTAACAATTAACACCTCGAGACCTTAGAAAAAAGCCTCCTTTTGCCCAGTCTCAGTGTCAGGCTCGAAAAGCTCAAAGCTGAATGCTGAATGCCCAAAGGGGGGTTTTTTCAAAGGTCTCACCGCATCGAGTTTGGCTCGATTCGGGCTTTACTCGGTCTCTTTTTCTAAAATCACTTCGATAGCTAGGTCCGGACACCTGATTTCACACAGCTTGCAGCAGATACAGTCTGTCGGCCGTGCTGCAAGCGCACTGTCTTCGTCGTCCATTTCAAGGACGTTTTTGGGACAAAAGTGCACGCAAATGCCGCAACCTTTGCACCATTCACTGTTTATGATGTGTTCTTTTAGCTTGGGTTTGGCCATGAATATCCCCCGCTTGTTTTTTTGCCTTACCATAAGCTTATTCGCCTAAATAATCAAGCGGCTTATATACTCAAGTTACTCCACACTAATCTTAAACGAAAATTACAGTGCATATCGGTTGGATAATATTTTTTAAAAGGCAAAATTGAAATAACCGTTTTCGCAATAGCAACGGCGCGTACATATCAAATGTGTTTTTCATTAATGAAATTACCAACGACGAGACATCCGAGTGAAACGAATGTGGATACCCAATTGAAAACTTACCAACTTTGTTATCGGATAGAGGTGCGAAACTTGCGTAATATGTTGGTTAGAGATCGCTTTCCTTCATTACGCTTCGCAGTACATAAGGCAAAATGCCGCCGTTTTCAAAGTAATCGACATCAATCTCCGTGTCCAGCCTGACAATAGCCTCAAAATGAATCTCGTTGCCATCCGGCTTGACGGCCTTTACCTGGACAATTTCCCGGGGTTTTATATCTTCGATTCCGCTGATGAAAAAGGTTTCCGAGCCATTCAGGCCCAAGCTGTCAATGCTTTGTCCCTGCTTGAACATTAAAGGCAGTACGCCCATCCCTACGAGGTTGCTCCGGTGTATGCGCTCATAAGACTCGGCAATGACAGCCCTAACCCCTAAAAGATTCGTGCCTTTTGCAGCCCAATCCCTTGAAGAACCGGTGCCGTACTCCTTGCCCGCCAAAACCACTAGGGAGATACCTTGCTGTTGGTATTCCATTGCCGCTTGGTAAATAAACGTCTCTTGAGTTTCCGGTGGCTTAACGGTTAAACTGCCTTCCTTTGGGGAGACCATTAGGTTTTTAATCCGAATGTTTCCGAATGTTCCCCGCATCATGACCTCATGGTTACCTCTTCTGGAACCGTAAGAATTGAAATCTTTGGGCGCCACATTTCTGCTGATGAGATATTGGCCTGCTGGGTATTCTTTGGAGATAGCGCCAGCCGGTGAAATATGATCGGTGGTCACCGAATCACCCAGCATCACGAGTACTTTGGCTTCATCCACATCCGTCGGTTTGGCAAGGTCAAGCTTGAAATCTACAAAAAAGGGCGGCCTTTTCGCATAGGTGGACTCACTGTCCCACTCAAAGGTGGTGCTTTCGGTTGCCGGCAACTTATGCCAGAACTCATCGCCATCAAAAATTCTGCCATACTCTTTTGCGAAAAATTGAGCCTTGACATGGTTTTGAACCAGCCGCTCGATTTCATCGTGCTGCGGCCAGAGATCGGATAAATAGACAGGATCTCCATTGGGGTCGAGAGCAATGGGTTCGGAGGTCAAATCGACATCAATTCTGCCGGCTAGGGCAAAGGCTAGCACCAGCATCGGTGATGCAAGAAAATTCGATTTTATGCTTTGGTGTATTCTTGCTTCGAAATTTCGATTTCCCGACAATACGGCGGCTACATTCAATTCGTTTTCGGAAATGGTCTGTTCGATGTTAGGGTGTAAAGGACCGCTGTTTCCGATGCAGGTCGTGCAACCGAAAGCAGCTAGATGAAACCCTAATGCTTTGAGGTAAGGGGTAAGGCCAGCATCTTCAAGATAATTGACAACCACTTTCGAACCTGGAGCCAGAGAGGTTTTTACATGCTCGGGCACCTTGAGCCCGCGTTCTACCGCGTTCTTGGCCAAAAGACCGGCACCGAGCAATACAAATGGGTTGGAGGTATTGGTGCAGGAGGTAATGGCTGCAATAACCACACTGCCGTTGCCGATTTCGATGGCTTTGTCATTCAGCTCCACCCGGTACGTTCCGTTTCCCGTAAATTTGCTCTTTAAGTCCTTTAGTACGATTCTATCCTGAGGTCTGGCCGGACCGGCAACCGATGGTTCAATGGTTGTAAGATCGAGTTCCAGCACTTCCGAGTATTCAGGATCTTCTTGTCCGGTGTAGAATAGACCCAAAGCTTTTGCGCAGGTTTCCACAATATCGATTTTGTCTTGACGGTTGGTCAACTTAAGATATTCGATGGTCTTTTCATCCACCGGGAAAAAACCCATGGTGGCACCGTATTCAGGCGACATATTGGCAATGGTGGCTCTGTCGGGAATGGTCAGGCTTTTCATCCCGGACCCGAAGAATTCAACGAATTTTTCCACCACGTTGTGTTGCCGTAACATTTCGGTAACCCTAAGGACCAGATCGGTAGCCGTGACCCCACTCTTGAGCTCTCCAACCATCTTGACACCGACAACCTGGGGGATTGACATATAATACGGTTGACCGAGCATGACCGCTTCGGCCTCAATACCGCCAACACCCCATCCCATGACGCCGATGGCATTAATCATGGTCGTGTGGGAATCCAGGCCGACCAAGCTGTCCGGATATGCGATCCTTTTCCCGTCAAGCTTTTCGGTTATGATGATTCTGCCCAGATATTCCAGATTGACCTGGTGGCAAATGCCCGAATTCGGAGGAACAACGCTAAAATTGTCGAAGCTCCTTTGCGCCCATTTGAGCAGGGCGTAACGCTCTCCGTTTCTTGCGTACTCTTTTTCGACGTTTTTCGTGAGAGATTCGGCAGTACCAAAATAATCGACCTGTATGGAGTGGTCGACAATCAATTCAACAGGCACCAGTGGATTGATTTTGTTGGGATCTCCCCCTAAATCCTTGACAGCATCTCGCATGGCAGCCAGGTCCACAACCGCCGGAACACCGGTAAAATCCTGCATCAGCACGCGTGCCGGATGGTGGGGTATTTCCACCGGGGCATCGTATGCTTTCTGCCATCGGGCAATGTTGAGAAGGTCTGCTTCCTGAACAACCCGGCCGTCGAGTTTTCGTAACAGGTTTTCAACCAAGATCTTTATTGAAAACGGCAGCCGCTTGATGTCGGCAAGTCCTTTTTCTTCGAGCACATTAATATCTAAAATTTGATATTCTTCTTCACCAGCTCGAATTGATCTGAAATATTCAGACTGGTCCATAATTCCCTCCGACTTTAATTATTACTCTACATATTACGGACAATGGCTTCTGCAAATTCAGAACATTTCACTTCCGTAGCACCTTCCATTTGCCGGGCCAGATCATAGGTCACCTGCTTCTGCGCGACAGCTTTGACCAAGCCTTCTCTTACCCCTTCCGCTGCGTCATTCCAACCCAGATAGTCGAGCATCATGACTCCGGAAAGGATCAATGATCCGGGATTCACCTTATCCTGCCCTGCATATTTGGGAGCGGTTCCATGGGTAGCCTCGAAAAGGGCATATCCGTCACCGATATTGGCACCCGGCGCCATACCGAGCCCTCCGACCATGGCTGCCAATGCATCGGACATGTAGTCACCGTTGAGATTGGGCATAGCCAGAACATCATATTCACTGGGACGCAGGAGAATCTGTTGGAACATGGCATCGGCAATCCGGTCCTTTATTACAATCTTGTCATCAGGAACAACGCCATTATGTTTTTCCCACAGTTTGTCTTCGGTGATGGTCCATTCAGCGAATTCTTCACGGGCAACATCATATCCCCACGTGCGAAACGCCCCTTCGGTGAACTTCATGATATTGCCTTTGTGAACCAGGGTGACGCTTTTCCTTTGTTGATCCACTGCGTGTTCTATAGCCATACGAACCAGACGTCGGGTGCCCGTTCGACTGATGGGTTTTAATCCGATCCCCGAATCCGCTCGGACTTCGCGTCCCTGTTCTTTTTTTACCAAGTCGATGATCTTTTTGGCCATGGATGAGCCGGATTCCCACTCAAGCCCCATGTAAACATCTTCGGTATTTTCTCTAAATACCACCATGTCCACATTTTCGGGTTGCTGCATGGGGCTGGGGATGCCGGCAATATATTTTACAGGCCTTATACATGCGTAAAGATCCAGTTCCTGGCGCAAGCCCACATTAATACTCCGAATGCCCTTTCCCACCGGCGTGGTCAACGGTCCCTTTATGGCAACGCGATGGGCTTTGATCTGTTCCAGTGTTTCTTCCGGAAGCCAGTTGCCGGTTTGATTAAATGCCTTTTCCCCGGCCAAAATTTCCAGCCACTCGATCTTCTTT
>CP070768.1:184359-187616 GCA_020345745.1 Desulfobacterales bacterium | reverse complement strand
TGGCCGCTTTTTCCAGAAAATGGGTCCTCGAGCCGTTTCCAACCGTCTGGACCCTGGAAAACTTCAGGATAATCCTTCTGGAAACCCCGCTCCTAATACAAAACTCTTTTGTTTTCAGTGGATTAGCTCTTATCTTCGGGATTGCCTTCGGGCTTCCAGCCGCCTATCTCATCGTCCGCACCCGGGTTCCGGGAAAAGATGCACTCGACTTTGTCATCACCCTGATGCTGGCGTTCCCAGGTATCGCCATCGGGGTGAGTTATCTTTTAGGATTTTGGGAAGGGATACCTCTGGCCAAGCACTGGATCATTATGGCACTGGCGCTTTTCGCTCGGCGGCTGCCGTACTTTTTGCGCATGGCCCATGCCTCTTACCTGCAGTTGGATATTTCGTTAGAGGAGGCCTCCGAAGTATCGGGTGCGGGCAAAATCAGGACGTTTTTTAGTATATCTTTACCCTTGCTGGTCAAAGGCGTACTCGTCGGTGTGGTGATGTTTTTCATCATGGCGTTCCAGGAGATCTCTACCGCCATATTCCTGTATCGAGGCGGATGGGAAACCCTGCCCATAGGCATCTATTTGAACTGGCACCGCGGCATGGAGTTTGGAATCGCAGCTGCCATGGCTTTTCTGATGATTGTCATCACCTTTATCCTTCTTCTGATCATATCGAGAATCAGCGGGGGTGTTCTCAAGGCCGCCTGGGGCCCTGGCGGTACGTAAAACATTGGGCATGTTCTACGCACATTGAAGGTGTGTAGCAGATTAAGCAATCATTTAAGGAGACAAGTTGGATGGCTTTTATAGAGATAAAAAATCTGTTCAAGCGCTTTAAGAAAGTCGTAGCCGTCAATCACATAAAGCTTGAAGTGAGCGAGGGAGAATTGTTAACGCTTCTTGGGCCTAGCGGCTGCGGTAAAACAACCACCTTGCGCTGCATTGCCGGATTGGAAAGACCAGAGGAAGGGGACATCGTTATTGACGGCAAGCCGATGCTTTCGAAAGGATTTGTCCACCCATCAAAGAGGGGAATCGGCATGGTGTTCCAAAACTATGCCGTATGGCCACACATGAAGGTGTACAAAAATATCGTTTACGGCTTGAAACTGCAGAAGTTACCTAAGCAGACTATCAAAGAGAAAGCAAAAAATGTATTGGAATTGGTGGGTTTGGACGGTTTGGAAGATCGATATCCGGCTCAGTTGAGCGGCGGACAACAGCAGCGTGTGGCACTGGCACGGGCGCTCGTGGGAAATCCTAAAGTGTTGCTGTTGGATGAACCGCTGAGCAATCTGGATGCCAAGCTCAGAGAAGAACTGAGATTTGAAATCAAGAGTCTGGTAAAACGTATGGGCATCACATCAGTCTATGTTACCCACGACCAGGCAGAAGCGATGGTTATCTCTGACCGAATCGCCGTCATGGAATCGGGAAACGTGGTGCAAATCGGCACTTCCCATGAGATATATGAAAAGCCTGCCAATAAATTTGTTGCTGATTTTATCGGCACCATGAACTTTATGTCTGGAGAGATTGTTCAACTTTTCAAAGACCAAGATCTGGTCCAGGTGCGCACGAAATTTAGTGAAAAGATGCTGTGTAAAACACCCGGCATCAAGGTAGCATCATTGGGCGAAAAGGTGTATGCATCGATTCGCCCTGAGGATGTGGAAGTTTTCACACAGCCACCTCAAACCAAAGAGAACCTGTTCAAAGGTATTATTGCCCACAAGGCGTATCTGGGAAACTTTTTGTACTTTTTCATAAATGTCAACGGCAATATGATCAGGGTACAGGTACCTCATCACATGCCCCAAGAAGAAGGGCAAGAACTCTATCTGTTTCTAAATCCCCAAAAATGCATGATTCTGTTCTGAGCAAAACCATCAGCAGCAACTGGCTTTTTCTTTGCCTTTAATCCATGTTTGAATGATGTAAGCAGCACAACCAACACCACGAGACACACTAACAGCCAGGGTCGGGCAGTTGGCGGCACAGGCTCCGCACTCCATGCAGTCATCTTTATCGACAACCTGTGCCTTATTATCCGATAGGGTAAATATTCCGTGCGGGCAAACCATGGTACATATGCCGCATCCAACACATTCATCGACATTGAATGCCAATGTGGAAACGCCGGAAAGGTATTTGAAATTGTCCATCTATGTCACCTGTATAAATGCCGACCCAACCCACATTACCGTAGCGATCAAAAGGGCTGCCATCTGCAGTGGAATGGCTCTGCGCATTTCCTTCTCCACACCGGAGGGTGAGGTTAATGGGGTCGAACCGGTAAAATTCATGGCCAAATAAGAACTAAACACCGCCGTACACGCCAAAAGAGCAAACGCCTCTACGATGTTCGTGGTATCCCAGAAAACGACAACGATTCCTGTACCGGCAATGAGTCCTGTTAGGGTTCCTTTGAGTGAAAAAGCCTTTCCGGGAATCCAGGGCATTAAGATCGGCACAGCTACTGCTCCAGCAACAATGCCTATTGCGTAGGCAAGAAACACCATAAGCCCTCTGGACCACATGGCATTGAAAGAAAAGACATCAGCACCGATACCGGATAAACTAAATGCTGCCAATAGCACCCAGAGTGTCGGTTTCAAAAGAAAAGAGAGTTCCACCGGCACCAGTACCATTCGCTCAATAAGGGTAAAGGTTACCCGACGCATAGACGGTTCCGCCTCTTGTTCATTGGATAAAAATTTTTGAATGTCGGCGGCTCGTACTGGCCCCCATGTCACCTTAAATCCACTCTGTTTTTTAACCTGATGTGCAGATACGCCAGTCGCCGAAAGCTGTGGAAGGATAAGTTCGCGGTGTTGAACCACATCTTCCAGTCTGGTGAGTTTTACCTGGCGAACAACTTCGGCGGACGAGAAGGTGCCCTTTCCGGCTGCACACCATACATTGACACCCCGCGTATCCAGAACCAAAACCCAGGCATTAACATCAGTCAATTCCTTTCGCAACGTATCAAAGCTGAGTTTATAGTTGGCGGTGACCAAAACCGGGGAATCAGATTCTGCTGCGCCAACAGCATAAAGCCCTGGTGATATTTTATAGTTATTCCTTCCAATGCCGATGCGAGTTAAAATTGTCCCTTTAATGTCTGTTCGATTGAGCTTGTTTATGACTTTTGGGACCCGGCCAGCCTTAGTATCCACAAAATCATCGACAAAGTGGTAAATCTCGTATCCTGCTCTTGCAAAACGACTGCTTTCTGGTTGCTCCGGTGGACCGCAACAG
>CP070768.1:180091-184259 GCA_020345745.1 Desulfobacterales bacterium | reverse complement strand
GGTTAATAAAATCAAGGTATAGTGTCAGGGCGCCTAAAATAGCACCTTTTCTTAAGGTGCCCCCATCAACTCCTGCCGGCTGAGAAAGTGCCATGGTCCGAAGCTTCTGAGTATCATAGGCGGTGAGTCCCACGAAAACAATAACACCAATATAGCTTACAATCATACTGACACCAGAACTTCGCATAAAGAGATTGACAACCGACGCAATCACAATACCGATGAGACCCATGAATAAAAATTGACCCATGGAAGTCAGATCTCTTTTTGTGGTCATACCGAAAATACTGGATGCAATGAACGTTGCTGCGCAGATGAAAAATGTTGATGTAATTGAAGCTCTTGTGTATACTAAAAATATGGCCGATAGTGTTGCGCCGTTTAAGGCTGCATAAAGAATAAAAAGTGAGGTTGCAGTCGAAGCCTGCATTTTATGAACCCGCGCACTGATGGTAAAGACAAGAGCAAGCTCACCGATGATTAGGCCAAAAAATATAAGTTGATTGCCAAAAATCAGTCTCATGATGGCTTCGCTATTGGACACATAAAATGCAACAAAGCCGGTCAGTCCTAACCCAATGGCCATCCAGTTATACACGCTGCGGATAAATGAATTGACCTGGATTTGAGCCTGTGTTCTTTGAAGTGAAACAGATTTCATTATAACCTCCTGATATTACTATCTTATATTCAACCCTTTCTTTATATTGTTCAATAATGACAATAAAAGAATACTGTTGGCATTCCTATTGAGCATCTGAATATAACACAGGTTATAAGTTTTGCAAGAATAAAACAGCGTACAGCATCGCTTCGCTATTTCATCTGAAATAATGTTTTCATTTTTATCGATTATCATTCGGTTTAAGCGATGAAGCCCGAACAACTCTATCAACACCTGAAAGAGCTTACTGAAAAGCTTGACATTACGTTGTCAGAACAGAATCTTCGCGCAACTGCCGTAAAAGCGAAAAGTGGATTATGCAAAATTGAGGATAAGACATTCTTTATCATGGATAAGCACCAATCGATTCATAAAAAAATTGAGATATTGGCGACATGCCTCGGCAAAATACCCCATGAAGATATTTATATCATACCCGCAATACGGGAATACCTAAAAAAGTTTACATAATATATCTTATCAGACATTGCCAAGGTTTTACATATATTGTCGTTCTGCAACACAAAAGAGATTGAATGCGATTTTCAACTGTGTTAATTTTATTTATTTAGACATTTCCAATTAAAATATCATACATATGTATTACTAAATGGAAGATTCTATCCAGCACACCCCGCTATCAAGTACGCCACAACAACGTCGAATATACACGATCGCCGAGCTAACGAAAAATATTAAATCAATACTTGAAGATAGCTTTCCATTTGTTTGGATTTGTGGGGAAATATCCAATATTAGAATACCAGTTTCAGGCCACTTTTATTGCACATTAAAAGATGATGCCGCACAGATAAGCGCGGTCATGTTTCAGGGTCAAAAACGGCGTTTATCATTTGACCCCGAAGATGGATTGAAAGTGACCGGCTTAGGCAGGGTCAGTGTCTATGAACCTCGCGGCACCTACCAGATCATCCTCGAATATCTTGAACCTGAAGGCATAGGGGCGATCCAACTAGCGTTTGAACAGCTCAAGACACGACTTTTCGAAGAAGGGATGTTTGACGAAAAGCACAAAAGACCCCTCCCCTTCTTGCCCAAAAAAATTTGTATCATCACTTCTCCCACAGGCGCAGTGATTCATGATATTCTAAACATTATCGACAGGCGATTTGCTGGCATTTACATTGAGATTATACCGGTTAAGGTGCAAGGGTTTGAGGCTGAAAAAGAGATCATAGCTGCTATTGATATGATGAATACCCGATCTGATGCTGGTGTTGCTATTCTTGCCAGAGGCGGTGGTTCGCTAGAAGATTTTCATGCTTTTAATTCAGAAGATGTTGCCAGGGCAATTTTTGCTTCAAAGATTCCAATTATTTCTGCCATCGGACACGAAACCGATTTTAGCATTGCTGATTTTGCTGCCGATTTACGTGCCCCTACGCCGTCGACAGCGGCAGAACTGGTGGTTCCGGTTAAAAGAGAGCTTCTTCAAAAACATGCTGAGCTACGTATGAATTTAATCCATCGGTTTAATCGATATATTGAAAACCGCCGGATAAATATAAGCGACATGTCGAAACGTTTGATCGGTCCACAAAAAAGGATTGAATATTTTAGACTTCAAACAGACGATCTAGCAGCGAGGCTGATCAGAATATTTAAAAACTTCATCACCCAACAGCGTGAACGCCTGGTCTTCAAGACTGAGCAGCTCCTGGTAAACAGTCCCCAGTCTTATATCGATGAAATTAATAATAAACTTGAACAAATTAATGATAACCTTTTAATATTTATGTCAATATATTTAAATAACCAAAAGTATTTGTTGCGAGAAGTTAATGCCAGGCTTTATGCTTTAAACCCCAATGCCATTCTTGAACGGGGTTATAGTATTACCAGAACCATGCCAGAGGCAATCGTTGTCAGAGATCCTAGAGAAGTAGGCATTGGACAAGATCTTGAAGTAACGGTAGCCAAAGGAAAATTAATCTGTCGCGTAAAAGGAAAATAACATTATGGCCAAAAAGACTTTTGAACAAGCGATACAAAAACTTGAACAGATCGTGCAAGAACTCGAATACGGTGA
This sequence comes from Desulfobacterales bacterium, assembly GCA_020345745.1. Lineage (GTDB taxonomy): Bacteria > Desulfobacterota > Desulfobacteria > Desulfobacterales > UBA11574. Next base: position 181,545 of record CP070768.1, on the reverse strand, counting down.
TCAGCCACTTGAGAAGGCATTAAACAAGTTCGAGGAAGGTGTCAAGCTTTCGAAATTTTGTTCAGAAAAACTGGATGAAACAGAAAAAAAGGTCACAATTTTATTGCAGGATCAAAAGGGAAATCTTTTTGAAAAACCCTTTTCTTCAAATAATGAAACCGAAAATGAATAACGCTGATCTGAGTGCATATTTGTCAGCAAAACGCCAACTGGTCAATGGTGCGTTGAATGACATTCTTGGACAAACATCTGGTTCCATAAGAATTGTCGCTGCCATGAAGCACACATTGATGGCTGGCGGAAAACGGCTAAGGCCGACCTTATGTATAGCAGCTACTGAAGCTGTCGATGGGCAAATCGACGATGTCATGAATGCAGCTTGTGCGATTGAAATGATTCATACCTATTCGTTAATTCATGATGATCTTCCTGCAATGGACGACGATCACCTGCGCAGAGGAAAACCGACATGTCACGTTGCGTTCGATGAACCGACAGCCATTCTTGCCGGTGATGCCCTCCTGACATTAGCGTTTGAAATCCTTTCGTCGTTTCAAGTTAACGACCAAAGTAATGCAGTAAAATGGTTAACGGTTATTCATACCATAGCCACAGCCGCCGGACATAAAGGCATGATTGAAGGACAAATGAGAGACATACACGCTGAAGGTGGTCAATCGCTCAGCTTGACAGAACTTGAAGCCATGCATGCATTAAAAACCGGTGCCTTAATTGAGGCATCCATAACCACCGGTGCTATTTTAGGGGGGGGTGGCGGTGATCAGATTGAACAACTCAAAATTTACGCAAATAATATCGGACTTGCCTTTCAGGTAACCGACGACATACTAAATGTTGAAGGTGACCCTGATATTATGGGGAAAGGCGTGGGGACAGATCACGCACGCCAAAAAAGCACCTACCCTGCTGTATTAGGAATTGAAAAATCCAAGCAATTTGCAAAAAAATTGGTAAACAACGCCTTGCAAGCACTCGAATATTTTGATAACAAATCTGATCCGTTGCGCGCCATTGCACACTATGTTATTGCCAGGAGACGATAAGGGATAGCATTTAGTTGCACGTTTTAATGAAAGGAGACCCGGAAAAAAATGTTGGATTCTGTTCAAGTTCAAGGCGGTCGAAAATGTTAATACGTCACACCCGACTATGGCGAATAAAATCTGAGACTAATGCAGAATTTGGACAAAAGGGAACGTTTTTTAAAAGTCTCGAAAAGGAGGACCCTTAACCTTGAACCTTCTGAAGCAAATCAATTCTCCGGAAGATTTAAAACGCATCAAAAGATCCGATCTTCCGTCGCTAGCCACAGAAATACGCAAAGTTATTATCGAGGTGGTATCCAAAAACGGTGGGCATCTAGCGCCCAGCCTCGGGGTTGTCGAATTGGCAATTGCCATTCATTACGTTTTTGAAGCCCCTGAGGATAAGAT
>CP070768.1:145397-179991 GCA_020345745.1 Desulfobacterales bacterium | reverse complement strand
TGTTTGAGAATGGTTATAGAATCCTGAAAATATGGATTTTTATTGATTTGACTGGGTGAATACGTTATATGTTGCTAAAGATAGAAGGACATGGGCTATGAAATGGTTTCTCTATGCAATCAGTGTGATATGGATCGCAGTTGGATGTTCTACGATTCTTTATACCAGCCAATTTAGAAGTGTTGTGAGAAATTTGTTAAAATCCGTTGATCAGAAATTTCTCTCTACATTGCCATTTGTAGCAGGCATCCTGTTTTTATTTTCTACATCTGCCAGTCGTCATCCGTGGCTTATAAGATTATTTGGATTGATTGGTATATTCAAAGCCATTTTTATTTTTCTTAACCCAAAAGGTTTTTACGAAAAATCTATTGATTACTATCTTGATTCGCTGACGGATCAAACCCATAGATTTTATGGTATAATTTCGATACTCCTTGGAACCGCCGTCTTATCTTGGATTATTTAACCCCAATATTGTTTATAATATAATGACAAGCTGCTTCATTTTACTTGCGCTCATTTAGGGAATATAATTAAAATAGAATGGGTGATCATATGCGTTGGGTGGGGGTAAGAAACGCCACATCTGCAATTCTTTTTTTGTTTATGTTTTACCTGGGTGTTGCCAATGAATCTCTTTTTGCCGACACCCGATATGTTTCTGATAGATTAATTATTTCTGTCCGCGCCGGACAAACCAATTCAAGTGATGTTTTAGGGCACATCAAATCGGATTCACCTGTTGAAGTTCTCGAAAAGGAAGGGCAGTATTTCAAGATAAAAGCCGAAAATGGTCTAGAGGGTTGGGTTAATGCAAAATATATAACATCAGAAAAACCCAAAGCCATGATAATTAAAGATTTGCGGGCTGAGATAAATCATTTCCAGGAGAAAATCGAGACATTTGAAAACCAAACAGTCGATGCTTCCAATCAATTTTCGTCAACCAAACAGAATTATGAACAGAAAATTAAAAAATTTGAACATACACTACAAACACATCAGCAGATGGCTTCAAATAGAGAAAAAGAAATGGAAAGGCTTAAAAAAGAAAATGTAAAGCTTAAATCAGAAGTAAGCCATCTTAAAAAATCAAATAAGGGCCCAATAAAATCGAAAAGCCTTCAGTGGTTTATTGTTGGGGCGGGAGTTCTTCTTTTTGGATTTATGATCGGAAGATCCGCAAGAAAAGAGAAAAGGACGAGAATTTTAAGGTAGTTTTTAAATGACCCGTTTTTAGAAAGGAAAAATGAACAGAAAATAAAAAAGGCAGTATCAAATATGACCTGCCTTTTGGTAAAGTAGCCTCCCCTTTTTTGACTACCTAGCATGGCGATTTTGAAGCTTCCCGTGATGCCGTTTAAAAGGCCATTTAAACATACATCCGAGAAGCTTTATAAATGCCACATCATGCTCCTCTTATTTCAGCGTAACCTTTGTTTAGATAATGCCAAAACATGGTTTAAATGAATATGTTGAAGCTGAGTGACATTTGAATGGCTCATAAATATTATTGACGATATCATAATCCATGTCCATAGGACAAAAGGTTCATTTTTATGGGGTTAAATCCTATTTGCTAGGGATTGCTCCCGCCCGTGCTCAATTATGGAGGCTTTGCATATTGGTTTTTTATAAGATTTCTTAGATTAATTAGGATTGATGAGATTTCAATCGTTTATTGACAAACAAGATTTATACTGGCAAATACAAGTGGTCACAAACTTTTCTATTGATAGTTGCAAAAGGAGGCATACATCATGGCACTTATCAAATCTCAAATCATCGAAGAGATTAGTAATAAAAGCGGATTTACAAGGAAAAAGTCCACGGAGGCGGTTGAAACATTGCTTGAAATCGTCAAATCAACCCTTTCATCAGGGGAAGACGTGTTAATCAGTGGATTTGGTAAGTTCTGTGTTAAGGAAAAGAATGAACGCCGAGGACGAAATCCTGCAACCGGTGAAGCCATGATGCTGGCGCCAAGAAAAGTTGTTACCTTTAAGTGTTCACAGAAGCTGAGGGACCGGGTTAACGGAGAATAGAAAAGCAAAACCGATAGTAAAAACCCCTATGAATTGTATAGTTCCAGCTATTGGGGAAAAAATGACGAATGAATTAAGTCCAAGTGCTCATAGGGTTCAAACAACTCTGTTGGAACATGGGTTCAACTGTACCGTACTAGAGCTGTCCGAGTCGACTCGCACGGCAAAGGAGGCTGCCCAGGCGGTTGGATGCCAGGTAGGGCAGATTGTAAAGTCATTAGTATTCAAAGGGAAAAAAAGCCAAACACCCATTTTAGTGGTTGCCAGTGGTTCAAACCGGGTTAATGAGGCAAAGATCAGTAAGATGGTTTCTGAGCCCATTAAAATGGCCCATGCTGATTTTGTCCGAAAGAAGACGGGATTTGCTATCGGAGGCGTACCCCCGCTGGGTCACTTTGAGAAGTTGGTGACCTTCATTGATGAAGATCTGTTTGAATATGATGACATTTGGGCGGCAGCTGGAAATCCCCGTGCGCTTTTCAAACTCACTCCGGATAACCTTGTAGAAATGACAGGTGGTAAAGTCGTTTCTGTCATTTGACGCTCAAAACAGCATGGAATATTTTGCAAAGGAGAATATTTTATACATATAGCGCCACTTGCTTTTTTAATTCCAATGCAACCTACTGCCCTTAAAGCTACAGCGAGAAAATATATTAACCTGCCGTCAGCTACAAAATAATATCCGGCAATAGACAGTAAGACGCCTATCATTCTTGCGAAACAGAATAAACCTCCCGTATTACTACCCTCATACATTCGAAGAATTGAATATGGATTTAAAGAAGATCTATATGATTTTCAAACCCATATTGAACCTAAAAAAGTATCGAATCTGTTTTCATTATTAAAAGTTAAATAAATTGACACGGAGAATCGTTTTAGGTAATGGATCAGTTTTTGATAGCTTTTTTCTATTTTGTTTAGCGCATATAAGGTTATCCCTTGAAAAGATAGGTTGTGTTGTATTATATCATTTCAATAATATCATATTTCTTTTAGCTTATGAGTTGCATGCAGCTTTTCCAAGCGAGAAAAATCGCGTATAAAGAGGCTATAGTTAAACGCATTCCAAAAGAATAAAGTTTTTAAATATGCTTTCAGGGTTTCAAAAAATTGTGGAAGAACGGATTATAAGGGCTCAGAAAAACGGTGAGTTTGACAATCTGGTTGGTAGTGGTAAACCTTTGGATTTGAGAGATGGATATCATGTTTCGGAAGAATTGCGGCTGGCACATAAAATATTAAAAAATGCTGATTGTCTGCCACCGGAAATTGAATTGAAAAAAGAGATTCAGCAGACCGAAGAATTACTCGAGGGTATGGAAGAAACGCATGAAAAATACCGTATCATAAAAAAACTGAACTATTTAATCATGAAATTAAACGCCTCACGAGATACATCAGTCACATTTGACATGCCACAGTTATATACAGAGAAATTGGTCGATCACTTTGGATCATCTCAATTCAAAAAATAATAGTCACTTCTAATAAACAAAAATCATACTCAATTTTGTTTCTGATCAATTAAGGTTTATCAGAGAATGATATTAAACAAAAAAAAGGAAGATGATAAACATTTAAAAAGTGTCATGATGGCCTATTTTATTTTGGTCCTGCATGTTATTTTGGCTGCAGGCCTTGTCCTTATGGTCATTTTTTTCCGTGGCATTTTAAACTATATGATATGGGTTTTTCTTGGCGGTTCGGTTATTGTCATTGCCTCTTGTTATAAATTTTATACACGCATGAAAAGAGAAAAAAAGACACTTCGAGAAATGCTTAGCTTGCCGCATAATATAGATAGAACCGTTGAAGTTAGTGTTTTGGGCGGCCTTGCATCTTTAAAAATTGGAAAAGCCTATAATCGTCCGGCTTTGGATGGCAGATCATCCGGACAAGTCAAACAACTCGAAGACCCTGATACGGTCCGCATTAAGGAGCTCTCTGATCTTGTCCGCCTGCTTGAAAAAAACCTGATTACACTTGATGAATACCATAGATACAAAGAAAATATTTTCAAGTCATAGCCAAGCTGAGAGGTGAACTTATGAAAAAAATGACCATTGCACTCCTTTCTGGCGGTATATCATCCGAGCGTGATGTTTCTATCGCCAGCGGAAACCAGGTTTACGAGGCTCTAGATCGAGAAAAGTATGATATCATCCGATATGATCCTAAATCAGATTTGCCAAAGTTGCTAGACGATGCACCGAACCTAGACGCCGCGCTTATTATCCTTCACGGCCCCTTTGGTGAAGACGGTACCGTTCAGGGACTTTTAGATCTTCTTAATATACCCTACCAGGGGGCCGGCGTCTTGGGCAGTGCCATAGGGATGAACAAAGTTGCTTCAAAACTGCTTTATGAAAAAGCGGGTCTTAGAATTCCACCATACATGGTTTTCAAAAGAGATGATGTTTTGGATTCAGATAATTTGGTAGATCAGCTGGGTCTGCCCCTTGTGGTTAAGCCGGTTGGCAGTGGTTCGAGTGTCGGAATTTCAATTGTAAAAGCAAAAGATGATTTGAAAGATGCCATGGCAAAGGCTTTTGTTGAAGACGACGAAATTTTGGTCGAGATGTTTATCAAAGGCATCGAACTCACCGGTGGGGTTATTGGCAACCAAATGCTTCAGGCGTTGCCTATTATTGAAATTATTCCTGATGATTCACACGAATTTTTTGATTATGTTGCCAAATATACGGCAGGTGTGACCGAGGAAATATGTCCGGCCCGTATTGACGATGCCATGACTGAAAAGGCGCAGGCTTGTGCAAAAACGGCGCATCGTGCGATATTTTGCAAAGGATACAGCCGAACCGATATGATACTGTCGGGTGAGGAAGTATACGTCCTTGAAACCAACACTATTCCCGGCATGACCCCGACAAGCCTTTTACCGCAAGCAGCCGCAGCAGCAGGGATCTCTTTCAGCGATCTGCTGGATAGATTGATCGAGTTGAGCCTTGAGGAATAAAGAAGCGGCAGGGTGCTCATATGATCATTAAAAGCAGCAGTGAATTAAAAGCGCTCTATAACGATATTTGTTCCGGTGATATCTTTATAGGCAAACTGACTTATAAACACTTGAAACAAACGGTGCTCATCGATTTTCTCGAACAGGGAGTTTCTTGTTACCCTTCTCCTCTCTCGCAATCTTTAAATAGCTCCAAAGCTGCGCAGGCACTAATATTGAAGAAATGGATGTTGCCTCATACTTGCGTTATTACGCGCCGGATAGATCTAATTAATACCATCAATGAGTACAACAAGAATGGCATTGGATCTGTGGTAACCAAGGAAGATCATATGCACTGCGGTCATGGTGTAAGAAAATGGGATACCATCGAAACCGTGTACAGCTTCATGGCAATGTCGGAATCTTCATATCCTTTCGTCCTACAACCCTTTTTAGAGCAATTTACCGATGTTCGGGTAATTATTGTGGGCAATTACCTTGAGGCCTATATCCGCCATAATCCCAATAATTTTAGAATGAATTTGTCGTTTGGCGGAAAAAACTATCCCTATACCCTTGAAAAGGATAAAGAGATGTTTTGTCGTCAGGTAATGGAGCGGGGCAAATTTCCCTTTGCCCATCTGGATCTTCAAATAACCGATAATGGAACCTGTTATCTTTCGGAGATAGCATTGGACGGTGGTGTAAAAGGAGCCAGCATAAGTAGGAAAGAACTCGATTTAAAAAAACAAAATCTGCTGGAGGGAATGGCAAAGATATTATAAATAACAGGAGGTATTTTGAAAGAAGGAAAAAAGGCTGAGAACGGTCGGAGAAGATCACCCGAAGTGGGGATTGTGATGGGGAGTGATTCTGACCTCGAAATAATGGAAGAGGCCGCTACTGTTTTAAGGCAATTTGACATTCCTTTTGAAATGACCATTGCATCAGCTCACAGGAGCCCAAAAAGGGCGGCTGAATTTGCATCTTTAGCACGCAAGCGAGGAATAAAAGTTATCATAGCAGGGGCAGGACATGCTGCGCATCTGGCAGGAACAATGGCGGCTTTCACTTCAATTCCTATCATTGGGGTACCCATCGATTCGTCTTGCCTTAAAGGGTTCGATTCCCTTCTTTCCACGGTTCAGATGCCACCGGGTGTTCCTGTCGCAACAGTATCTATTGGAAAGCCAGGTGCAAGAAACGCAGGTATCTTGGCGGTCCAGATCCTCGCCCTTTCAGATTCAAAACTGGCAGAAGCGCTTGCAGCATTTAAACAAGATCTTGCAGATCAGGTTGAGCAAAAAGCAAAAAAACACTTTGTTTTGGGATAACCCCGGATGCAAAAAAACCCTTTCTTTCTTGTTTTGGTCATAGCCAGAAGATGTTGCACGACGACGGGCAAAAGGATTTATGGAGTAAGGAGAGTGTTCGGGTGTCGGGTAGTTCTTATGTCGTCACTTCATACCCCTCAAACATCAAAAATAACCCTCTCCCTGGAACCAATTAAAGGCACGTCTTCCGGACGTTGAATCATTATTGTACCATGTCTAAAACCATTAAGCTAGATCCGCTTAATCCACGAAAGGATCTGATCATTAAGGCTGCCGGACGAATAAAAGCCGGCGGTGTTGTTGCATTTCCCACAAAATATTTATACGGGTTGGGGGTAGATGCTTTCAATGGCGAGGCTGTCGGCAAGGTCTTTGAGATAAAACGGCGACCTTACCATAAGCCGTTACTGGTGTTGATACATAAGCAAGACGATTTGAATGCGCTGGTAAATAAAGTGCCATTAGCAGCGGAACGTATTATGAAAAATTTCTGGCCGGGCGCAATAACGATTGTTCTTGAATCTAAAGATACGTTGCCGGCTAACCTCACCGCCGGTACTCGCCGGATCGGGGTCAGGATGCCGGAGCATCCTGTGGCAGTTGCTTTGACTCGAGCTGTTGCAGGCCCAATAACCGCAACAAGCGCGAATATTACAGGCGATCCAGGGTGTTCACAAATCCTTGATATGGATCCTCTGATAATAGAGAAACTGGATTTCATACTCGATGTTGGGCCGCTTAAAGGCGGTATCGGCTCAACAGTTGTTGATGTTACTTTCGATCCTCCAAAAATTCTAAGAGAAGGTGCCATTCCTGCAAAAGATCTTTTTCCATTCCTTTAATCATCCGACTGACATTCTACAACCCTCATCGAGCGCTTATGTTCGACTGGAAGATACGTATTATCTGCTGGCCCATAAACCCAAGACCCAGCATTTCAGGTGGCAGGCGCCGGGATTGGGCAAAAGAAGGTGTTTTCAAAGGTCTTGTAGCACTGTTTCTAAATCGGTCGAGGTGTTTGAATACAAGTGGTCAGTTAGATTTGAATAGTTATTGAATATTAATAAATAAACTGATAAACGGATTTTACTACAACGCCATCATCTAAATAAATGAAGCATGGAAAACCAAAGTCTTAATGTAGCGACAGTGAATCATAAAATTAAATCAAGGGAATAACCCGATGCGTAAAAAAATTAAGTTGCTTTTTCTAACGGCCTTGTTGGGGGCTGCCGGATATTTTCTATTAAACTATCATTTCATTTATTTAGGCAACAGCATTAAATTATTGAATAAAAAAAGGCTAACTTCTGATTATACATTTGTTTATGCCTCGAATCAAAGCGTTGAATCTATTCTAAGAATTGATACGCTTAGAGAAGCCGGCATCGGTGATATTCTCGTTGAAATTGGAAGAATAAGCGAAGAGAAAAAAGAATCCTTGGAAAAAAAATTTGATTCCGACCCGGTCTATTATTGAACGAGGCCATTTATTATATGCCTGATTTTTCTCACTATTTTTTTCCGGACATCCCCTGAAATCCTTTGCAACCTTTAATTAAAGACCCTAAGCGCGGGCCCATTTTTTGTGAGCCTGAATGAAATGATCCGGCGATTTTCTGGAACGTTTTTTTTGGCGTTCACTTGAACATAACACCTATATGACCTCGTTAAATCATATTAATCCACAATGATCCACCTCATATCAGAACCTTCATTATTGATTTAACATTTATGAATTATTATAAAAATTTTTATTCTTCTATTCATTTTTCCCTTGACACTTACTGAAAAATGTACTTTGATTTTAGTAAAGTGGATTAAAGTGGTTTCATATGGTGAAAAATGTTTAGAGGCAGCTCATTTCATACTATCGATGTAAAGGGACGCTTAATCATACCGGCCAGGTTCCGAGACGTCATTAAAGCCGATGGCTCAAATGGTTTGATGGTTTCAAGGATGGATAAAGGCCTTGTGGCCTATACCTTTAATGAATGGCATAAAATAGAAAGCCGAATATTGTCCCTTGCTGAAAAAAGCGAAAGCATGCGCCGGTTCAGAAGGGTCTTCATTGGAGGAGCTTTTGAGTGTAATTGTGATAAGCAGGATCGTATTTTGATCCCTCCAACCTTAAGGCAATATGCGGAGTTTGACAAAGAAGTCGTGCTTGTTGGCGTCCTCGATCACTTTGAAATCTGGGCTCGGGAAAACTGGGATAAGGAAAATATTAATTTGGAAGAAGATATGAAAAAGGAGGACGTAAGAAACGAAATTGCAAAATTAGGGCTATAATTTGGTGCTGTTCAGACATATCCCAGTGATGCTGCCAGAAGTGCTTGGTTATCTTAACTGTAGGCCAGGAAAAATCTATGTGGACTGCACGCTTGGTGGTTCGGGGCATGCGAGAGCCGTTTGCGCTAGGATTCTTCCAGATGGCTTGCTCATCGGCATAGATCAAGACATCGTTGCGGTCGAAAATGCAAGGAAAGTTTTAAAATCGTTTGAATTCAATGTCCGTCTTTTTCATGACGACTTTGTAAACCTTCCTAATATTTTAAAGCGGTTAGAAATAACTGCGGTAGACGGTATTCTGCTTGATCTTGGTGTTTCGCTTTTTCAAATCGAATCGAGTGGCAGGGGTTTCAGTTTTAAAAAAGATGAACCGCTCGATATGCGGATGAATCAAGGGGCTGGCACAAAGGCTGAAGATTTAATCAACAACATGGAGGAAAAAAACCTTCGGAAAATATTTCAAGAATATGGGGAAGAGCGCTGGGCAGGACAGATAGCCAAAAAGATAGTTAAGGAAAGAAAGCGAAAATCAATCCGATCGAGTTCGCAGCTTGCTCAAATTGTGTATGACGCCGTTCCTGGAAGAGCAAAATTTAATCAAAAAATTCATCCCGCCACACGCGCGTTTATGGCGCTTAGAATCGCCGTCAACAAAGAGCTAGAAAAGCTCGAATTATTCATGGCAAATGTTGAGGATCTCCTAAGTCCCAAAGGCCGTCTCTGTATTCTTTCTTTTCACTCCCTTGAAGACAGAATCGTAAAAACGCGAATAAGAGATCTGGAAAAGACGTGTGTGTGTCCACCGGACTTCCCGGAGTGTGTTTGCAATAAAAAAAGAAAAGTCTGTTCTTTGACGAAAAAACCCGTCCGCCCTTCTGAAGAAGAAATTATAAAAAATCCCATGGCGAGAAGTGCAAAGCTAAGGGCCATAGAGAGAATATAGTGTCACATAAAGCGCCAAAAAAAAGCAACAAAGTGAAGACGATCGGTATGTGGATTGTCTTTCTGACGATATTTATCTCTGAGCTCTTTTTGTATGCATGGTGCCGGGTTCAATATATCGGGGTTGGATATGACATCTTAAATGCATCTCGTTATCACCAGGAACTTGTTGCCTTACAAAATAACTTGAAAATTGAGCTTGCTAGTCTGAAATCTCCAGATCGGATCGCAGCAATTGCAAAAAAACAACTGGGTCTAGACACACCAAAACCGGAGCAGATGATTATCGTTCCATGAAAACCGATGATAAAAAATATATTCGCTTTCGAATGATACTGGTTGGTATCGTTTTTAGCTGCTTTTTTGCAACGATCGGTGCCAAGGCAGTTTATCTGCAGGTGTATTGCGGTGCGTGGTTGTCACAAAAAGCGGCAAACCAATATGAGTCGATCGTAAAATCGTCTGGAAAACGGGGCAAGATATACGATAAAAATCTCAGAGAAATGGCCGTGAGTATCGATGTTACATCGATAGCTGCACATCCTGTGCAGGTTGATAATAAAAAAACAACCGCAAGGTTGCTGTCAAAAGTTCTTAAAATAGACAAGAATGTGCTTGTTCGAAAACTGACTTCTGGAAAAAAGTTTGTATGGATCAAACGCCAGGTTACGCCAAGAGAAGGTGAGGCTGTGAGAAATCTTGGTATCACCGGTATCGATTTTATTCCAGAGCACAACCGGTTCTACCCCAGCAAAATCAGTGCTGCTCAAGTTCTAGGATTCACAGATATCGATGATCAAGGCATCGAGGGCTTAGAATTCTATTATGACAGTTATCTTAGAGGCAAAACATCAAAATTTATGATTTTAAAAGATGCCTTAGGTCGCGGATTCGATGCTGAGAAAATAACCTTTTTGAATTATAGTGGGAACAATCTTGTCCTTACCATTGATCGAACCATCCAATACATCACCGAAAAAGCGCTCAGCGATGCAGTTGCAGCGTTTTCAGCGAGATCCGGAATGGCCATTGTCATGGTACCCAAAACAGGAGCCATATTGGCGCTAGCCCACGTTCCCTTTTTTAATCCAAATACGGTCAGCAACTTTAACCAAGAACTGTGGAGAAATAGGATTATAACCGATCCATTTGAACCGGGATCCACCATGAAGGTTTTCAGTGCCGCGGCTGCAATAGAGTCGGGCAGCTCTACGCCCAATAGCATTTTTTATTGCGAAAACGGTGCTTACAAGATCGGCCGCAATGTTGTTCACGACACCCACAAGCACGGATGGTTATCCTTGCAGCAGATCATCAAACATTCGAGCAATATAGGTGCAATAAAATTTATCGAAACCACCGGTGCTAAACGGCTATACAAAACCTTGCGTGACTTTGGATTTGGAACAAAGACCGGGGTCGATTGTCCCGGGGAGTCGGCAGGAAGTCTTGCACCTTATCAAAGATGGACAAAGATTGATACCGGTGCCATATCCTTTGGCCAGGGGATTTCTGTATCCGCCTTGCAACTGATTACGGCGACATGTGCTATCGCCAATGATGGAATACTCATGAGGCCTTATATCGTGCAGGGGATAACCGATCAGAATGGACGCTTGATTAAAAGTTTTAGGCCAAAAAAAAATCGACGAGCGGTTTCGAGCAAAACAGCACTTACCGTGAGACGACTGATGCGAACGGTGGTTACAGAAGGCGGCACGGGTGTTAATGCTGCCATTGAAGGGTATTCTGTTTGTGGTAAAACCGGAACCGCGCAAAAAATAAACCAAAAAGGAGAATATACCAAAGATAAATATATATCGTCTTTTGTTGGATTCTTACCCGCCGAAAGCCCGAAAGTTGCAATTTTGGTTGTGGTTGATGAACCCCAGAAAAATCATTACGGTGGAGTGGTGGCTGCACCAGCTTTCAAAAATATCGCTGAGAAAATCATCGATTATATGGATATATCTCCAACAGGTAAATCAGAAAAATTAATGGTCGCATTGTGAAGCAAAAGCGTAGGATGAAACTCTCAAATTTGCTACAAACGATCGATCCGGTGAGTGTTAATGGCACCCGTTTAGAGCGCAAAGATGAGGGGACAGATCGTAAAACAACGAAAGTGGACCCATCAAACATGGCTGCTTTTTCCTTTTCACCGGACCCGGAAATAGTATCGATTCACTACCGGTCTCAAGACGTTAAACCAGGCGGCCTGTTTGTAGCAATCCAGGGTCTTGCCGCCGACGGTCATGATTTCATTGATGAGGCACTCAACAGGGGAGCGTCAGCCGTAGTGACCCAGAAGGCTCTTAGGAAAGACTCGATCATCATAGAAGTTGAAAGTACGAGAAAAGCTCTTGCGTCAATATCGAGTCAGTTCTACTCCGCCCCTTCGGAAGAATTATTTTTGATAGGGATAACCGGCACGAATGGCAAAACGACCACCGCACTACTGATTGAACATTTACTTGCAGAAGCCGGCATGAAAGTTGGTGTCATTGGAACGTTAAACTATCGCTATTCAGGAAAAATTTTTAAAAACCCCATGACAACGCCAGAATCTCTTGATCTTCAAAAAATTTTGGCAGAAATGGTCAGCGCTGGCATCACCCATGTTGTAATGGAAGTTACTTCGCACGCCATTGATCTGGATAGGATTTACGGGTGTCGATTCGGGCTTAGGATTTTTACCAATCTAAGTCAGGACCACCTAGACTATCACGGAGACATGAATACATATTGGTCCTGCAAAAAGAGATTGTTTAACGAGATCTCCAGTGATGAGAACAAAAATGAGCGAATATTGGCCGTGCTCAACTGCAACGATGAAAAAGGGCAAGAACTGGTCGAGTTACTGGAGGGAAAATTTGGGAAATCGTCCGTGATTTCGGTAGGTTTTTCGAATGATAACCATATACGACCCCAAGGTTTTCAACACGACCTGAACGGCATTACCGGAATTGTTTTAACCCCGCTAGGTTCTGTTGAGTTAAAATCTCATTTGGTTGGGCCATACAATTTTGAAAATATTCTTTGTGCCGTGGGGACAGGTGTTGCACTCGACCTTTCACTGACCACCATCAAGGCTGGCATCGAAACCGTTGCGGCAGTACCGGGACGCCTTGAAAGGATTAAGAATGAGACAGGGCGATTCGTATATGTCGATTATGCTCACACTCCTGATGCGCTTGAAAATGTGTTGTCTACTTTAAGCTTATCAGCTGAAGGGAAAGTCATTTGTGTGTTCGGTTGTGGCGGTGATCGTGACAAAACCAAGCGACCCTTGATGGGTCAAATTGTGGCAGAGTTTTGTGATCTTAGCATTATCACATCGGATAATCCGCGAACGGAACAGCCCATGGAGATTATTAATGAGATCATTTTGGGAACACAAAACGTAACTTCCCATGCCTATAAGCCATCAGCGCTGGATAAAGGTTTTGAGAAAAAAGGATATATCGTCGAGCCAGATCGAAAGCGAGCCATAAAGTTGGCAATTTCGCTAGCCAGGCCAAAAGATATTGTTCTCATTGCAGGAAAAGGAGATGAAACATACCAAATCATAGGTAACCATACGACTACTTTTGATGACCGGGAAGAAGCAAGAGCCGCGCTTTTGGAATTGGCCGCTCCTAAATCAGATCTTAAAATCCCGAATACGCCAAAAGCAGGACATTTGCGTCTGAAAGCCAAAAACCCGAAAACATTCGATTTAAGCCCCATCCCATGGACTACCAGAGAAATTCTTGAAGCAACCGGAGGAGAACTCATATGCGGTGATGAGAGTCACTCTTTTTCAAACATCTCCATCGACTCGCGCAAGATATTGACCGATGAACTTTTTGTTGCCATTCAAGGGGATGTGCATGACGGACATCGATTTGTAGATGATGTCTTAGACTATGGCGTAAAAGGGTGTCTTATCAGCAAAAACAGAGTGGATAGATTGTCCGGTAAACAAGGGATCGATGGAGATGTGGTTTGTGTGGGGGTAAAAAATACGACAAAGGCACTTGGGGATCTTGCTGCATTTAATCGTAGGCGTACAAGTGTTTCGGTCGTTGGTATAACGGGATCGAACGGAAAAACGAGCACACGAAGAATGACTGCAGGGGTCGTTTCTTCACGCTTTTGTACGTTGTCCACTCGAGGAAATTTAAACAATGAAATCGGTCT
Source organism: Desulfobacterales bacterium (assembly GCA_020345745.1). Lineage (GTDB taxonomy): Bacteria > Desulfobacterota > Desulfobacteria > Desulfobacterales > UBA11574. The sequence continues at coordinate 166,228 of CP070768.1, read as the reverse complement.
GCCATTGATGTTGCTGAAACTTTCACACGATCACGAGTGGGCTGTTCTCGAGATGGGCATGAATAGACCTGGTGAGATTGCAAGGCTGGCGGAAATTTGTTCGCCTGATATCGGGGTGATTACGAATATCGGACCGGCACATTTGGAAGGGTTGGGCTCCTTGGATGCTGTTATGAAAGCCAAAGGGGAACTTTTGGGAAAAATCAAACCGTCTGGAACAGCAGTTCTGAATGCTGACGACCCGAGAGTGTTACATTTGGCTAGCGATGTGTCTGTCAATGTTCTGCTGTATGGGTTTTCAGAGAAGGCTGACATCAGATCGCAGGCTGTCAATGAGCATGGAGAAGGGACGTCGTTTACCTTGCTTCTGCCAACGGCAGGCATTTATATCGAATTGAAAACACCGGCAGGCTTTATGGTATCGAATGCACTTGCAGCCGCAGCTGTGGGTTATTGTATGGGTTTAACGGAAAAAGAAATAAAAGACGGTTTAGAAGATTTCGAACCGGTTAAGGGGAGGATGAATGTTGTTGAGACCCGAAAAGGAATCAACATCATCGATGATACGTATAATGCGAATCCAGCCTCCATGGAGGCCGCCATTAAAACCCTTAAGGCGCTAAAAAAGCGGAATCGAGGGATTCTGGTGGCAGGTGATATGCTTGAGCTTGGGGAACATGCAGAATCCTTGCATCGACAAATAGGATCAATGTCCGCCAAATCAGATATATGGAAGCTGTATGTCACCGGTGATTATGCTGAGGCCGTGGCAACAGGCGCCATAGAAGGTGATATGAAATCGAATGATATATTTACCGGCACCAAGGAAGAGATTTTTAATGACATCATATATCAGCTTGAACCGAACGACTGGGTTTTGGTCAAAGGCTCAAGAGGGATGACAATGGAAACAATTGTTGAAGGGCTCATTGAGTGGGCTAACCAGTAAAATATATGCTTTATCACTTACTATATCCGCTTCATAAAACCATTTCGGCCTTTAATGTCTTTCGATACATTACGTTTCGGACGATTTATGCAAGTCTTACGGCCTTTTTGATCTGTTTTATACTTGGTCCTTGGGTCATTAAAAAAATGAGCCATCTACAGATCGGGCAGTATATAAGAGAAGACGGACCGGAAACCCACCATAAAAAAGCCGGGACACCCACAATGGGAGGAACACTCATTATTTTTTCGGTTATCATTTCAACGCTTCTCTGGACCAATTTAACCAATCGTTATGTCTGGATTGTTCTCATGGTTACCGCAGGTTACGGATGCATTGGCTTTATTGATGACTATCTCATGCAAATTAAAAAGCAAAACAAAGGATTGACCGGCCGAAATAAATTTCTACTGCAGTCGATGATTGCAATTATTACGGGGGGATTGGTCTATCTAAATCCAGACTTTTCAACCCAGGTAACCTTCCCATTTTTTAAAAATATTTCCCCTGATCTAAAATGGGGATATATCCTGTTCGCCGCATTTGTAATCATCGGGACATCAAATGCAGTCAACATCACAGATGGTCTTGACGGCCTGGCCATTGGACCATTTATTATCGCTTCTAGCGCATATATGGTGTTTGCCTATGTAGCGGGGCATATTAGAATCGCCAATTATCTGCAAATTCAATATGTCGCCGGAAGCGGAGAAATTGCTATTTTTTGTGGTGCTTTGGCTGGATCAGGTTTGGGATTTTTATGGTTCAATACCTATCCCGCCCAAATTTTTATGGGAGATGTCGGATCCCTTGCCTTAGGGGGAGCTATCGGCACCGTGGCTGTTATTACCAAGCAAGAGATACTGCTGGTTTTGGTAGGAGGGCTCTTTGTTATTGAAACGCTATCGGTTATCTTTCAGGTCGGTTTTTTCAAAGTGACGAACGGCCGCAGAATCTTTAAAATGGCCCCTTTACATCACCATTTCGAGCTTAAAGGGTGGCCGGAACCCAAAGTCATTGTAAGGTTTTGGATCATAGCCATTGCACTGGCGCTGCTTTCAATGAGCACACTAAAACTCAGATAAAAGATGGATCTCGCAAATAGACATATTGTAATCGTTGGGCTTGGGGTGTCAGGAATTGCTGTGGCACGGTTTGCAAAAAATAGAGGCGCATCCGTGATCGTCACCGATATCGCCAGCGAAAAAGAGTTGGCGCCCTTTATGCCGATAGCGCGCAGTCTGAATCTAGCAATGGAATTGGAACAACATCATATCGAAACCTTTGTAAATGCTGATATGATCGTTCTTAGCCCGGGTGTTCCTCATGATTTATTGCCGATTCAACAGGCTAAAGAAAAAGGCATACCGGTTATTGGGGAGTTCGAACTTGCTTCTAAATATATCCAGGAACCCATTGTTGCCATAACCGGCACTAACGGTAAGACCACAACCACTAAGCTTTTAGGTGAAATGCTGGATAGATCGGGTTTAAAGGTTTTTGTGGGCGGTAATATTGGTAATCCCTTACTCGAGTATGTTGAACAAAAAGAATCTGCTGCAATTGTCGTGGCTGAGGTGAGCAGCTTCCAACTCGATACGATCGATACCTTTAAACCGAACGTTGGTGTTTTGTTGAACATTAGTGCGGATCACCTGGACCGTTACTCGAATTTTGAGGCTTACGTCAGATCCAAGGCCCGGATCTTCGAGAATCAAAAAGAAAGCGATGCTGCAGTGTTAAATGGTTCTGACCGGTTGGTTCGATCGATTGGAAAGAATCTTAAGGCTCGGAAATTGCCGTTTTATTATCAAAATAATCATCATGTGGGGATAAAAGAGGGCGCAGTCATCAGTTTGGGTCAGGCAAAAAATCACCAGCATATCACCATCCATTCAAATGAAAGTCACAACTTACGCATCGACTTTTCCATGGTAAATCTTCCGGGGCGTCACAATATTGAAAACGCAGCCGCTGCATCGCTGGCAGCGTTGGCAGTGGGTGGGACATTAGAGGGTGTTCAATCAGCCTTGAACGACTTTAAGGGGCTTTCTCATCGGCTAGAGTTTGTCAACAAGATAGATAATGTCCGATTTTTTGACGATTCAAAGGCGACAAACGTTGATGCAGTGGCAAGAGCACTTGAAACTTTCGATCAACCAGTTGTCCTTATCATGGGCGGCCGTGATAAGGGCGGAACATTTGAGGCGTTAGAAAAGCATGTGCGCCTTCATACGAAAAAATTAATCGTTATGGGTGAGGCAAAGGAGGAGATAAAATCGGTTCTTGGAGACGTTTGCAGGGGGGGGGCTCGAACAGCATCATCGATGGATGAGGCGGTCTTATTGGCATATCAAGAAGCCGTCCCTGGAGATGTTGTGCTCTTATCTCCTGCATGTTCGAGTTTTGATATGTATAATAGTTATGCAGAGCGGGGTAACGATTTTTGCCAGGCTGTCGATAAGCTAAAGAAACAGGTCTGACATGAAAAAAAAAACGACCAGAGATAGCCGGCCTCATCGCCCAGCTGATCAGGAACCGTTGCATTATGATATCAAGCTTTTGTTTCCGGTTCTTTTTCTGGTGGGGATTGGTGTCGTGATGGTCTACAGCGCGAGCTCTGCCCTTGCCCTAAAAAATTTTGGAAGCGATTACCATTTCTTAAAAAAGCAGGCTATATTTGCTCTTTTAGGTATCGTTATCTTGGTATTTTGCAGAAACTTTCCATACAAATTTCTTCGTTCTTTGACATATCCGTTGCTTATTTTAGCCCTGGCCTTTCTGGTCGCGATCCTGATTTCCGGGTTTGGGTATTCAGCAGGGGGTTCGACACGCTGGTTTCGTTTTGGCGTCTTTACTTTTCAGCCTTCTGAATTGGCTCGTTTTTCATTGGTAATCTATCTGGCCTATTCCATGAGTAAGAAAAAGGATAAACTCAAGGATTTCTACGTCGGCTTTCTTCCTCATGTGCTGGTTTTTAGTATATTTGCCACGCTGATAATTGTCCAACCCGATTTCGGTTCAACGGTAATTTTGGGGGCCATTACCTGGATCATGCTTTTTGTTGGAGGCGTTCGTGTTACCCATCTTTTGCTGTCATTGACCGTGATGATTCCCATCGCCTATTTTTTCATGGTGAATGCCGAGTATCGCATGAATCGGATTATGAGCTTTCTAAACCCGTGGCAGTATCCAGCCGGTGAAGGTTATCAAATTGTTCATTCCCTCATGGCTTTTGGTTCAGGGGGGATATGGGGCACGGGCATCGGAAAGGGGTATCAGAAGCTATTTTATCTCCCTGAGCCTCATACTGATTTTATCTTTTCGGTCATTGGAGAAGAGTTCGGCCTTTTTGGTGTTCTGATTATCTTGGGGCTATATGTGATGATCATATGGAGAGGTGTTATTATTGCAAAAAATAGCCGGGACTCTTTTGGATCACTGGTGGCAATTGGTTTGACGACGGCAATAGGTCTTCAGGTTTGTATTAACATGGGAGTTGCTCTCGGACTCCTTCCGACCAAAGGACTTACGTTGCCTTTCTTGAGTTACGGCGGCACATCACTTTTGATCAATATGGCCTCTATTGGGATACTTATGAACATCGGAACAGCTAAAAAACGAGTGAAAACGCATAAAATAAAAAGCGCTAAAAGGAAAACTTAGTGGCAAGTAAAAGGTGTCGAATGACAACTTGTGAGTGATAGGCACCCCGTGGCAAACATGCATTAAATGGAAAATAACAAACATAAAGACAATGCGGGTCGTTCGATTCACACTGCGCAACGCGCTTTAGGTGTGGTGATTGCCGGTGGAGGAACCGGCGGACACCTTTTTCCGGGAATAGCCATGGCTCAGGAATTTTTAGCCAGAAATCCAAAGAACCGCATCTTGTTTGTCGGAACGGGTAAATCATTTGAATTGTCGATTCTAGCAAAAATGGGATTCAAACATCAACGGATTACGGCTGAAGGGATCAAGGGGCGGCGTTTGCGAAATCGAGTTCTGTCCATTGCCAAAGTACCAAAGGGTATATTTGAGTCCTTATTCATTCTTAAACGATTCAGACCGGATATCGTCATCGGGGTAGGCGGCTACGCTGCAGGCCCATTGGTGGTAGCGGCATGGTTGTTGGGTATTAAGATCGCACTTCATGAGCAAAACATTTTACCGGGAATGACCAATCGAATGTTGTTCCGCTTTGCTCACCGAATATATGTTTCGTTTAACGGTACCCAGGTCGGTGCCCGTTTGGATAAAATTCGTTTAACAGGGAATCCTGTTCGTAAAGAAATTCTAAAATGCGCAAAACAACACAATCATACATCAGTTACAGACGTTACAACTGGTAAGGTGTTTAATGTTCTGGTCATAGGCGGAAGCCAGGGGGCCCACAGTATCAATATGGCACTTTTAGAAGCCATTAAACGTATTGAGAACAAAGATCAATTTTTTATCGTGCACCAAACCGGTATTCAGGATGAAGCGCAGGTGAAAAGAGCCTATGCGGACAACGCAATTTTCTGCGAGGTCCAGGCATTTTTTAACGATATGGACAGGCGATATAAGGAGGCTGATCTTACTATATGCCGGGCTGGAGCCACGACAGTAGCGGAAATTACTACCATGGGAAAGGGCGTTATTTTTATCCCTTTTCCTTATGCTGCTGACAATCATCAGGTTTTAAATGCGCAATCGCTGGAAAAGTCAGGTGCTGCAGAGTTGATTCTTGAAAAAGATCTCAGCGGTAAAATTCTGGCTGAAAAAATCAATTTTTTTGCATCCCATCGAGAGGCCCTATATCAAATGGCTGCTCGTGCAAAGGAATTGGGACGTCCTGATGCAGCCGCGGATATTGTGGATGACTGCTATCGATTGGTTGAATCAGTAACATAAAACAGAATGATTAAAAACGAAACTCACTGTATCCATTTTACAATAGTGGAAGAATACTAACCAGAAAAGATTATAGAACAAAAATATATGTATCTAAAAAAATACCATATTCACTTTGTCGGCATTGGCGGTATCGGAATGAGCGGTATAGCTGAACTTCTTCTCAACTTGGGGTACAAGGTATCAGGATCTGACACCAGTTCGTCAGACTTAACCCGTCGCCTGGAAAGCTTGGGGGGAATTATATTTGAAGGACATTCACAAGAGCAAATTCAAGGTGCGGATGTTGTTGTTACATCATCGGCTGTCGGTTCCGGGAATCCTGAGGTTATGGCAGCCGACCAGGCATCGATTCCGGTGATACCCAGAGCTGAGATGCTGGCCGAACTGATGCGTTTAAAGTACAGTGTTGCCATTGCGGGCGCTCTCGGAAAAACATCGACGACGTCAATCGTTGCCTCCGTACTTGATGAGGGCGGTCTTGATCCTACTGTGGTTATCGGTGGTAAACTCAAAAGTATTGGTTCCAATGCACTTCTTGGAGAGGGAGATTATATCGTAGCCGAGGCTGATGAAAGTGACGGATCTTTTCTTAAAATGTCTCCGACGATAGCCGTTGTAACCAACATCGATCGTGAGCACCTGGACTATTACCGAGACCTAAATCACATTAAGGAGGTCTTTTTAAGTTTTATTGACAGGATACCATTTTATGGTATCGCCGTCCTTTGTTTGGATGACGAACCGATTCAAGATATTATTCCTCATATTCATAAACGCTTTACGACATACGGGATGAGCACGCAAGCTGATTTCCAGGCCAAAGATATTGTTTTCGAGGGGCTAAGGAGCAAGTTTCGAGTCTATCACCTTGGGAAAGAACTCGGGGGCATTACACTTAATCTCCCGGGTGTGCATAACGTATACAACTCTCTTGCAAGCATTGCTGTTGGGATGGAGCTCGATATTCCCTTTGATGTAATAACGTTAGCTCTGCAAACCGTCGAGGGTGTTCAACGCAGACTCGAAATAAAAGGAGAGTCCAGGGGGATTGTCGTTATAGATGACTACGGACATCACCCGGCAGAAATCAAAATAACATTGGAAGCTGTGAGAGAAAGCTGGCCTGGGAGGCGTATTGTTGCGGTGTTTCAACCCCACCGTTATTCAAGGGCACAAGCACTTTTTGATGATTTTACACGCGCGTTCTATCAATCGGACCTGGTCGTTGTTCTTCCCATATATTCAGCAGGTGAAGAAAAAATAGAGGGCGTAACCGGTCGCGATCTGTTTGAAGGAATTCGGAGTCACGGACACAGAAACGTCGTTTATGTAGAAGATTTCCAGGCAGCTGTCTCGTATCTGAAAGAGGCTCTTGTTTCCGGAGATATCCTGCTTACGCTCGGTGCAGGGGATGTGTGGAAACTGGGAGAGATGGTACTAGAAGAACTGTAAATTAATATGGCTAGACGTAATTTTAATGGCACTCAACCGTGAATCGAAAGAATGGCTCAAAAATGTTTTCGGAGACAATGTCAAATTTGACGAACCCATGTCAAGGCATACATCGCTTCGTATTGGCGGGCCTGCCGAGGCTTTTGTAATACCTGAAAATCTTGAAGCGCTTAAAGCGTTGATTACCTGGTCGAGGGAAAAACAGCTTCAATTTTTGGTCATTGGTGACGGAACCAATCTTCTTGTCAAGGACGGTGGTATTAGCGGCATTGTCATCGTGTTAACTGAATGTCTTAAAACCATAACACGGACGGGTGTTGAATCCGAGAAAACTCTCATTACAGCCATGGCGGGCGCTCGATTGCGATCGCTTTGCACATATTCGATAGAACGAGGTTTAAAAGGAATGAATTTTGCCATCGGGATTCCTGGGACGGTCGGCGGAGGAATTATGATGAATGCGGGAACATCTTATGGGTCTATGGAAGGCGTAATAGAATCCATAAGCATTCTGCTGCCGACAGGTCAGTCCGTTAGCATTAACAGAGATCGACTCGATTTTTCATATCGAAAGCTTTCTTTGAATTGGACATTTACCCGTGCGGGTCGGGAACAGCCGATTATACTGAGCGGCTGCTTCTGCCTTAGACCGTCAGATCCTGAAATGCTGAGAGAAGAAGCGATGGAAATGTTGAAAATACGAAGGGAAAGACAGCCGATAGGTATGCGTACCGCTGGGTGTTTTTACAAAAACCCTGTTTCCGGTAAAACGGCGGGTGAACTGATTGAACAGGCTGGTCTAAAAGGAAAGTCGATTGGCGGGGCAGAAGTCTCTTCCAAGCATGCTAATTATATCATTAACCGCGAAAACGCATCTGCTGATGACGTTCTGGCATTGATGGAGCATATTGAAGAAACGGTATCAAAGGTATTCAACGTGATCCTTGAAAGAGAGGTTAAGGTTGTTGGGTCGTAAACGGATTCGAAGCAACTATTATAAAAACAGCGCAGCCAAGAGACGTGCTAAGGTTATCCAGCGATTTCTGTTCTGTATAAAAGCGGTCATTGTTGTTGCAGCCCTGCAGTTTGTTAGCTTTCTCTTTATTTTTAGTTACGATTTTCTAACCCAGTGCGACTATTTTAATGCCAAAAGCATCGTTGTTACCGGAGCGAATAGAATAACCAAAAAACAGGTCTTAAATCATGCAAGGGTATATAAAGGCATAAACATTCTTTCTGTAAATCTTTCAATGGCCAGGAAAAGACTTCTTTCCTATTCTTGGGTTGACGACGTCGAGGTTAGCCGGGAACTTCCTGATAAAATAACTATTAAGATAAAAGAGCACAGACCTCTTGCTATTTTGGATTTTGGCCGAAAGTTTATTATCAACACCCACGGAGAAGTATTCAAAGAAATGACGGTATCGGATCCTAGCAACCTGCCGGCCATCAAAGGACTGGAGTTTTCAGACATCAATGTTCAAGGAAAACCCCACAGTGCCGCCTTTAGTGCCGTAATGGAGGTTTTGGCGCTGGGGCAAAAATCGGAAAGCGTTCTGCCCTATAATATAATAAAAGGAATCCAAGTGGACCGGGAAATCGGTCTTACCGTTTTTACTTCTGATCGAATTAAAGCAGTAAAGATTGGATACGATGACTACCCGAATAAATATGCTAGACTCAAAGATGTGCTTTTATACCTGAGGAAAAAACGTGATTTTTCACATCTCGAATCGATTGACTTGAATAACTTAAATAGAATTGTCGTGAATCCGAGTAGAGTAAAATTGCCTGTCGGAGACCACAAGGAGGTTTAAATGCGTGGACAGGAAAATATCATCGTCGGTCTTGATGTAGGCACGACTAAAATTTGTACCGTAGTTGGGGAAGTATCCGGTGGTGAAATCAACATCATTGGTATCGGCACACACCCATCAATCGGACTCAGGAAGGGGGTTGTGGTTAACATTGAGTCGACGGTGGAATCGATTCAAAAGGCCGTTGAAGAAGCCGAACTTATGGCCGGATGTGAAATATCTTCCGTTTATGCAGGAATAGCCGGAGGGCATATAACCGGTTTTAATAGTAGGGGAATTGTAGCAATCAAAGGTCCTGAAGTGACAAAGCTTGATGTTGATCGAGTGATTGATGCGGCGCGTGCTGTGGCCATTCCTATGGACCGCGAGGTCATCCATGTCCTTCCTCAGGAGTTTATTGTCGATGACCAGAAAGGGATTCAGAACCCGGTGGGAATGTCCGGTGTGAGGCTTGAAGCAAAAATCCACATCGTAACAGGTGCGGTAACCTCTGCGCATAATATTGTCAAATGCGCCAACAGGTCGGGTCTCGATGTATGTGATATTGTCTTGGAGCCGCTCGCTTCAGGGGAAGCGGTTCTGACCGGAGAAGAAAAGGACCTTGGAACAGCACTTCTTGATCTTGGCGGTGGCACAAGTGATTTAGCGATTTTTTCTGGGAAACATATCAAACACACGTTTGTCCTGTCTCTGGGCGGTAATAACTTAACCAACGATATTGCTATTGGTTTGAGAGCTTCACAGACGGATGCCGAAAAAATTAAGAAAAAATATGGCACTTGTATTGCCAAAAATATTAGTGCTGAAGAGACGATTGAAGTTCCTGGCATGGGTGGGCGTAAGCCAAGAAAACTTCCAAGACAAATACTCGGCGAAATACTGGAGCCGCGAATGGAAGAAATCTTCACGCTGATCAAACGGGAGATCTACAGGGCCGGGATGGAAAACGTCATTACGTCTGGTGTGGTACTAACCGGAGGCACATCCCTTTTGGAAGGCGGAACTGAGGTTGCGGAATCGATATTCGATCTTCCGACTCGATTGGGCAAACCGATGGGCATCAGCGGTCTTGTTGATGTTGTCAACAATCCCATGTATGCCACAGGCGTTGGATTGGTTTTGTATGGTGCGAGAATAGAACCGGCAAAGAAATTTAGAATTCGAGACAGCAATATTTTTAACCGCGTCATGACCCGGATGAAAAGGTGGTTCAAAGACGTCATTTAAAGAAGACAAGTAAACAGCGGTAAAGACATAACTGTATTAAAGGGAAACCTTTGAAAATAGTAATAATTACTTCAAGGAGATGGGGGAGATTATGTTTACTTTAATTGAGAATGAAAAATCCGCAAAAATCAAAGTAATTGGAGTTGGGGGCGCTGGTGGAAATGCGATCAATAACATGATCGATTCCAAGCTCAAGGGCGTCAAGTTCATTGCAGCCAACACAGACGCCCAGGCCCTTGAGATTTCGAAGGCATCTGTGAAACTGCAAATGGGAGAAAAACTTACAGAAGGGCTAGGGGCTGGCGCCAACCCTCAGATCGGTAAAGAAGCGGCGTTAGAAAACGCCGATGCCATTAGAAAAGCTTTGGAGAACAGCCATATGGTGTTCATCACTGCTGGATTCGGTGGTGGCACCGGCACTGGAGCAGCGCCTGTGATAGCTGAAATCTGCAAAGAACTTGATGCGCTTACCGTTGCAGTTGTGACGAAACCCTTCTCCTTTGAAGGCATGAAAAGGGCCAAACAAGCAGAAGAGGGGATTGAAATCTTAAAGAAGGTCGCTGACACGGTTATCACCATACCCAATGACAGGCTGCGGGGACTTGCGTCAAAAAATGCCAAAATGATCGATATGTTCATCAAAGCCGATGAAGTTCTACTCCATTCAGTAAAGGGAATTACTGACCTTATCACCATGCCGGGGCTGGTTAATCTCGATTTTGCTGATGTTAAAACGACCATGTCCAAGGCCGGAATGGCCATTATGGGTATTGGTATCGCCAGTGGTGAAAATCGATCGATAGAGGCGGCCGAACGTGCCATATCCCACCCCCTCCTTGAAGATATTTCCATATCCGGCGCCACAGGTGTTTTGATGAATATAACGAGTAACAGTGATTTGACAATGGAAGAGATGACCGAAGCTTCTGAACGAATATACAGTGAAGTCGGTGAGGATGCGGATATTATTTGGGGCGCCGTAATAGATGACAATATAGGCGAAGAAATGAGTGTGACGGTTATTGCGACCGGCATCGGTTCTGATTCTGAATCCACAGCAAAAGACCAGCTAAGAGGAAAAGTCAGGGATGTTACCCCTGATGATGTTACTGACGCCGTAGATTATGATGAACCGACCTTCATCCGAAAAAACCAAGCCGTGGGGGAATCGCACGGTGGAACATATAGAGGATACAAAGGCATTGTTATCGACAACAATGACCTGGATGTCCCCACATTTTTACGCAGGAAGGCCGATTAATTATTGACGATTGAGGATTGAGGGTTGAATAATCCGATAAATGATCGTACATTAAAAAAAAAACGATGAGAATTCGATCCATTTGAACCTTTTCGGAACAACGGTGATTTCAACAACGTCAATCATTAATGGTCAAAAAAATCGATGCCAGGGAAAACCGACAAATCCTATAAAAATGTTACTGATGCAGAAATCGGAACCATTAGAAAACCGTGGAAAGGGCGCATTAAGGTTGCCCTGGTCTATCCCAATGTTTATCATGTGGGAATGTCAAATCTTGGTTTTCAGACCGTATATGATTTGTTAAACACCCTTGAACACGTGGTTTGTGAAAGGGCATTTTTACCGGATGAAAACGAAACAACATCTCACCGTATATTCTCTATAGAGTCCGGAAAACCCATATCTGCTTTTGACATCATCGCTTTCTCTGTTTCTTTTGAAAATGACTACCCCAATATTCTAACGATTATAGAAAAATCAGGGCTCCCCTTACTTTCTGTCGATAGAGAGAATCCCCACCCTCTTGTTATTGCAGGGGGAGTTGTTTTTTTTTCTAATCCGGAACCTGTAGCACCATTTATCGACTGTTTTCTTATTGGAGAGGCTGAAGTCATTCTCCCCCAATTTTTTGGGACCGATTGTCTGGAACGCATAGCTCAAGACAAAAAAGGATGTCTCAAAACCCTCGCGCAAAACGTTCCTGGCACCTATGTACCCCAATTTTACACGGCAACATATTATCCGGATGGATCACTTGAAGCTTTTGAACCGGTGTGTGATGTTCCTGATAGGGTGCAGCGAAGATATTTAGCAGACCTGAACAGTGTCTCGACTTGCAGTGCCATATTAACCCCTGATACGACGTTTGAAAATACATATTTAATTGAGGTTGGGAGGGGATGCTCTCATGGATGCAGGTTTTGCAGTGCAGGATTTGTCTACAGACCGCCGAGATTTAGACATCATTCGACCATTGATAAATGTCTTGTGCAAGGTGAGTCAATGACTGACCGTATCGGGCTTGTCGGTGCTGCTGTTACGGATTTTCCTGATTTAAATAAATTGTGTGGCCATGCGTTTGAAAAAGAGATCAGAATATCTTTTAGTTCGCTGAGGGCTGATGCCCTTTCACCGGAACTTCTTTCTATTCTTAGACAGAGCAAGACCAAAACAGCCACTATTGCGCCGGATGCCGGGTCCGAGCGGATGAGAAAGGTTATCAACAAAGGAATAACGGAAGATGATATAATCAATGCTGCAGAAATACTTGTAGACGGCGGTATTCCCAATTTAAAACTCTATTTCATGGTAGGGCTTCCCACCGAAGCCATGGATGATGTTGAGGCCATTGTATCGTTGTGTAAGAAAATAAAGCACCGATTCCTGAAATCGAGCAGAGCCAGAAAGCGTATCGGAGAAATTACAGTGAGTTTGAACTGTTTTGTCCCAAAGCCGTTTACGCCTTTCCAGTGGGTGGCAATGGATGAGGTGCAAACCTTGAAAAAAAAAATAAAGAAGGATAAGGAAGGCCTTAAAAGGGTTGCAAACGTTCGTGTTCACTCAGATGTCCCCCGATGGGCCTACATCCAGGCCCTTTTGTCACGCGGAGACCGCAAGGTTGCCCAGATATTGTTACTGGCGAATAAGAACAGCGGAAACTGGCCGAAAACCTTAAAGGAATCGCCGGTAAATCCTGATTTTTATATCTACCGGGAGCGAGCGATAGACGAACAGTTTCCATGGGAATTTATCGACAACGGAATCAATAAATCTTTTCTTAAAAAAGAGTATGAAAGAGCCTTACAGGAAAAAACGTCCCCACCATGCCCTATGGAGTCATGCCATATTTGCGGCGTCTGCGATCCCAATTTCCCTTGACAACAACATCGCTATTCATTACCATAAACCCTCAAAAATAGAATTATTTATTAAGTAATTACAGAAAGATAAATGTCCTTTAGGCATTTTATCAAAAGGTTGGGTTAATTTCCATATATACGGTCTTCAGGCTTTTTCTTCCAGTCGATATCAATCTTGTTTTAGCCGTGTGGCCTAATATTTATGATTTGAGCTTCTTTTTTGCAAAACCAATTCGTTTTTTAAAGTAAATCATAAATATTGGGCCACTGCTGGCGTTGTGATAAACGAAAAAGATATCTCCTTTCAGAAAAAACCTGAAGCCCTCCACCCGTAGCTTTTGAGACGCTAAATTATAACTAGAGACCTTTGAAAAATGTTTCCCGCTAAAGCGGGACTCAAGGTCAAGGAGAATCCTGCAGTATAGCGGAATTGGACAGCTGACAAGATGCCCGCTAGCGTTCGGGCATGGACGCCCTGAGCCAATGCGAGAATTTCAACCACAGGAATACATCTATTATTTTGCGGATTAATTCGCCACCAAACTTTGGCGGATTAAAATTTGAGTTTGACACCGAGATTGAGTTAAAAAGGGCGTTTATCAAAGGTCTCAAGTATGCATTGGAGGTTTCTATGAAAAGTGGATCAAAGGTTGAGCCCCATGGGGGTTCGCTGATCGATCTTTTGACGGGTGAAGAGCGTTCAGCCGTACTAAAAGATATTGCTTTGAAGTTGCCGGACCTGACCTTAAGTGAGCGGCAACTTTGTGATCTCGAACTATTGGCAACCGGAGCCTTTTCGCCCTTGGACGGTTTTATGAACCGGGCGGACTATGAATCGGTTTTGGATCGCATGCGGCTGCAAACCGACGTTTTATGGCCGATGCCGATTTGTCTTAGCATCTCCGATACTCAGGCCAACTCTATTGAGGCCGGCCAATCCATTGCGATCAGAGATCCCGAAGGATTTCTTTTGGCCGTTATGCACATTGAAGATATGTGGCCGGTTGAACGAGAAAAGGAAGCTTCCCGAATTTATGGTACATCTGATCGGAGCCACCAGGGCGTCAAATATCTATTCGAATCTGAAGGAGATCATTATGTCGGAGGCAGGTTGGAAGTGATAAGCCTTCCGCTTCACTTTGACTTTAAACAGTTTCGGATGTCCCCCAAAGAAGTCAGAGGTATTTACGAAAAACTGGGATGGCGTCGAATCGTTGGTTTTCAGACGCGTAATCCTATTCAACGCATCCAATTTGAGATGACCATCAGAGCCATGCGTCAGGCCAAGGCCAATCTTCTGCTGCAAATGGTTACAGGTATGACCAAACCCGGTGATTTTGACCATTATACCCGGGTCAGGTGTTATCGAGAAGTGACCCGCCATTATCCACCGGATTCTTTTGTTCTGAATCTTTTGCCGCTGTCTCTACGTTTGGCAGGCCCAAGAGATGCACTTTTACATGCCATCATTGCCAAAAATTACGGTTGCACCCACTTTATTATCGGGCGTGACCATGCCAGCCCTGGGATTTCTGCCAGTGGTCATCCATTTTACAAAAGTCATGAAGCCCGCAATTTAACAGAAGCATGGAGCGATGAAATCGGTGTAACCATTGTTCCGTTTGAAGAACTTGTCTACCTTCCCTTTGAAGATGAATACCGACTTGCAGACCAGATACCTGAGGGAACCCAACATATCTCATTTTCAAGTTCTGATATCCGAGCAAGGATTCGTTCCGGACGACGAATACCGGAATGGGCCACTTTTCCTGAAGTGGTAAATGAACTGAAAAAGGCTTATCCACCACCCAATATGCAAGGTTTTACCATCTTTCTGACGGGACTTTCCGGCGCCGGAAAATCGACAATTGCTAAAGTGCTCTATACCCGGTTTTTGGAGATTGGGGAGCGTCCTGTTACCTTGCTTGATGGAGATATTGTTAGACAGAATTTGTCGAGCCAGTTGACGTTTTCCAAGGAACACCGGGATATTAATGTGCGCCGTATTGGTTTCGTGGCCAGTGAAATCACAAAAAATCGTGGCATTGCAATCTGTGCACCTATTGCACCTTATAACGCAACTCGAGTGGAGATCAGGTCAGCGATTGAAAAATATGGTGGATTTATCGAGGTTCACGTGTCGACTCCCATTGAAGTCTGTGAAACAAGGGATCGAAAGGGGATGTATGCTAAGGCCCGGGCAGGTTTGATCAAAGGATTTACCGGTGTGGACGACCCTTACGAGATTCCCGGTTCGCCGGAGGTGAGAATCGACACCACCGATCTAACTCCAGATGAAGCCGCCCAGGAAATTCTGCTTTTGCTGGGTCATAAGGGATATATTTAACTAAACTGAGCGATTCAAATTATAAAGGGAATCAAATATATTTTATTTTCAATAAATTGTATCGTTTTATATTTTAAGATTTGAACCTAACACAGAAATTGGACAAAAGGGAACGTTTTTCAAAGGTCTCACAGGGGATGGCAAAATGTATCATTTAAACCGCCGCCTGAAAACCGGATTGTTGGCAGCCATTGAAGCCGGCCTGGCAATTCTCGAGATCTATAATAGAGATTTTATGATCCAATACAAAGATGATAGGTCCCCCCTTACCTTGGCTGATAAACAGTCTCATGATATTATTGTGGCTCGTCTTTCTGAACCAACAGACGATAAGCTCCCCATTCTCAGCGAAGAAGGTCAAGATATTTCTTTTCAAAAAAGAAAGGAATGGGACCATTTTTGGTTGGTAGATCCCTTAGATGGAACAAAGGAGTTTATTAAAAGAAATGGTGAGTTTACAGTCAATATCGCTCTTATACAGGGAACCCGGCCAGTACTGGGAATTATATCTGTGCCGGTTAAAGAGGTTCTGTATTTTGGTGCAACCGGTGTGGGGGCCTATAAATCGGAAAAGCCAGATCTGTTAACGATGACCAAGGATGAAGCGATTAAAAAAGAACCCGCTGGATTTGTAAATATGATCATTAATCGCTCCACGAAACTGCCGTATTACTCTCCACACCAAGCAGTTAACGATTCACAAATGACAATTGTGGGTAGTCGGTCTCATCCTACAAAGGAACTGCAAAACTTTGTAGAAAACATGAAAAAAAAGCATAAAAGCGTCGAGTTTATTTCGGCCGGAAGTTCTTTAAAGCTGTGTTTGGTTGCTGAAGGTAAGGCAGACATTTATCCCAGACTGGGGCCAACCATGGAGTGGGATACGGCTGCTGGCCAGATCATTGTGGAACAGGCTGATGGAAGCGTATTAAATTCCGAGACCAATGAGCCTCTGCGATACAACAAAAAAAACCTTTTGAATCCATGGTTTATTGTAAGAAAAAAACCCTCTTAAGCCTACCACTATAACAGGCGAAACGCAATTTTTGCAATTACTATCGCACCTTGCTTTTGGCTGGGTTTCGGTGTATGTTTTATTGATAGCTGGTAAAAAGCATGGCTAATACTTCGTTATAAATGAGTGTCGATCTCTCCATTTTGTTTAAGCTCAATTGAGGTAATCGTAACCAGGGGGCCTTTATGAAAAAAGATCAAATGGGCGACCAAGCTGCTAACAAAATTGGGCAATACCTTTCTTTGGATCTTGAAATAATCAATGCGGGTTTAGAATCACAGCGACAATTGGCCTTTAAAGGCATCAGAAAACTTCTGGGTGAAGTGCTGATCGATTTAAAGGCGATTACGCAAGACGATCTGAATGAAGCTATTCATCTTCAAAGGTACGAACGCTTGAAAATCACCCAGTTGTTTCGAGATCTGAGTGATGAAGATTTAAAGCACCTCAGCGAGATGGTCCAAGAGCAAACCATTTCAGCTGGTGAGACGTTCATACATCAAGACACATATGGCGACTGCTTTTATTTAATCGTTACAGGGGAAGTCCAGATCTACCGGGTTGGAGATTTTGATGACGAGACCACATTTTCGGTGGTAGGGCCCGGTGAGTGCATAGGGGAGATGGGTTATTTTTCTGATGGCAAACGCTCGGCCTCCGTCCGCGCACTCGTTGATTCTCAAGTTATTAGAATAAACTATAAAGAATTAGGTAAATCCTTTGAATTTGCTCCAACCATAGCAAGATATTTTCTTGAAATTTTAACCGGTCGGTTGCGCAGATCAGGAATTAGGTTTCAAGAAACCATTCAAAAAGGCCGAATTATTGAAAAATCTTTAGAGAATTTGCGCAGCTTTCTGGACATGTCTGAAATCATGGCACTGCAAACTGGTATTGAAGGACTGATCGACCGAACCGTCCTTATGGCGAGCAGCGTGATGGATGCGGATCGCGCGTCTCTGTTTTTAGTTGATACATCTTCTCAAGAACTTTGGTCAAAAGTTGCGGAAGGTGAAGGCAGCCGTGAGATCAGGATCCCCATTGGAGAGGGCATTGCCGGCTGGGTGGCAAAACACAATCAGCTGCTTAATATCAGGGATGCATACAATGACGATCGTTTTAATCCTGAAGTTGATAAACAGACCGGCTACCGTACCAAATCCATTTTATGCGGCCCCATAAAGAACTTCTCCGGGGAGACCATCGGCGTTATCCAGGTTATCAACAAAAAAAGTGAGGCGGTTCTCGACAAAAAGGACGACGGTTTTTCTCCAGAAGATGAAGCACTGTTCCGAGCATTTGCCTATCAAACGACAATTGCCGTAGAAAATTTCCAGCTTTACAAAAAAATACTGTCGAATCATACAAAGATGGCCATCCTGCTGGATGTGGCCACGTCTTTGTCACAGACCCTCGATTTGGACACCCTCATTCATAACATCATCCAAAAGGTAACGGAAATTCTTAACGCGGAAAGAAGCTCTCTTTTTCTTTTGGATCATGAAACAGATGAATTGTGGTCGAAAGTAGCGGAAGGAACAGAGTCGGCTGAGATTCGATTTCCGTGTTCAGAGGGACTATCCGGTCATGCTGTTTCTACAGGTGAAGTGTTGAACATCGCTGATGCTTATCAAGATCCTCGTTTCAATCCAGCTGTTGATAAAGAGACCGGATTCAGAACCAAAAGTGTCATCTGTTCCCCGGTGATTAATCGAGAAGGAAAAACCATTGGTGTTATCCAAGGAATCAATAAAAAAGAGGGTGTGTTCGACGATGAAGATGAAGACCTCCTGCAAGCCCTTTCTTCTCAAACCGCGGTAGCTTTAGAGAATGCCCAGCTCTATGAGATGACCCTCAACATGAAGAATTATTTGGAGAGCGTTCAAGAAAGCATCACCAACAGTATCATTACGTTAGACAATGACTACAGCGTGGTTACAGCTAACCAGGCAGCTATCAACCTTTTTCAATACGGCTCGGACTCTATTATCCAAAAAGATATTCGACAGATATTGAGCGAATCAAACAAACGGATCATTGACCACATAGAGAATGTGTATACCTCTCATAATTTTGTCGTCGATTACGATGTAGAGACATTATTGCCCGGCGATAAACAACATTCGCTCAACCTCAACTTTCTTCCCTTATTGGACCATAAGAAGGCGCATCAAGGATTGGTCCTTGTTTTCGAGGACATTAGCCGGGAAAAACGAATAAAAAGTACACTGACACGTTATATGGCTAAAGATATCGTGGATAAAGTGCTCGATGATCCCGACAAGCAAACCCTGGGAGGCGTTCGCAGCAAAGCCAGTATTTTATTTTCGGACATTCGAGGGTTTACCGGACTGGCAGAGATGCTTAGTGCCGAAGAGACCGTTGAGATGCTTAATCAGTATTTTAGTTTAATGGTTGATGTTATTTTCCAAAACAAGGGTGTGCTTGACATGTACATCGGCGATGCCATTTTGGCTGTTTTTGGTGTTCCCTTTGCCCAAGACGACGATGCTGAAAGAGCGGTTAGGACCGCTCTTAAAATGCAGTCGGTTTTGGAGTCATTTAATATGGATAGAAAGAGATTGGGGCTCAAACCCTTTGAGATTGGCATCGGTATATGCACGGGTGATGTTATTTCAGGCAATATCGGTTCTGAAAAACGAATGGATTTCACGGTTATCGGCGATGATGTTAACATTTCCTCACGTTTGGAAAGTCTTAATAAACAGTACAGTACAAATATTTTAATCAGCGAGTCCACCTATCGAGAAATAGGCGAAAAGTTTGTAACAAGAACCATTGATCATCTGGTCGTGAAAGGAAAGTCTCAACCGGTTCAGATTTTTGAGGTTTTGGGGCAAAAGGGTTATCGCCTGTCCAAATCAGAGGAATATTTTTGCCAGGGGATGGAACATTATCGGAAACAAGAATTCGAAAAGGCATGCACCCTTTTTGAACTGGGTTCAGAAACCGATCCGCCCAGTCGGGTTTATCTGTCCCGCTGCCAGGAACTTAAGGAGAGACCACCCTCTCCGGACTGGAACGGCGTGTGGATAACACAAAAGAAGTAAAATAAATTTGAATTTCCCGCTGCTAGCAGCGGGAAATGAAGTGAAGCTCCCCGCCTTAAAAGGCGGGGTCGAGGGGAGCAGGCCGGTCAAGTGAAGATAAAATGAGGTTTACACTTTATAAAATAAAGATTTTTATTCATTCAATCAATTGCCAGAATGCCCTTCTCTTCGGTTATAATGGAAGTCGATATGGGGTCCATAAGCAAGCCGAATTCATAGCTAAGGCTCCATGAGGCTTTTCCGTTTACGATGATTGATCTGCCACTTAACAGTACGGCCTCTCCATTGACCACATGATCTATCTTTATTCTCTTTTCGTTAAAAAGTTTAAGTCCTCTTTCGGAAATATTAATAATTGGAAACTCATATTCCCCATATTTTAGCAAGGGCCTTTTTGTATCCGGATATTCTAATCTTGCAAATTCTCTCCTTTCCGCCATTCTCTCCTTTGCGATCTTTTCAATATTTTCCATAACTGCGGCGTCTTTTTCTTTACCCGGATGGATTGCCATCAAGCAAAATCCCCAAAACAAAAGGATAGGAAAGCCGCCAAAACCCAGACCCCAGAAAAATGCTTCCTCTTCCAAACCAGCAAGCATCCAAAATAAAAACCAAAGAACAGAAATAACTATTGCGAGTCTTATTTTCCACGTTAATTGGTTAAACTTTTTAATGACATTCATTTTTTATTTTTGTCTACTTTTCTTCTGCTTTTTATAAAACCAGTACACAGTAGAATCAATATTGCCATGGTCGCTATGGGGCCAAGCTTCAAGGCAACCCAGCTCGCTCCTACAATCGGCAACAGACTGATGCGCACGGCCGCCTTCAATTTTGCGTACTTTTCAATAACCTCAGCCAGATTAGGCGAATGCTTGTAATAAAACGCTACAAATAGCTTGCCGATGTTGTTAGTGAGCAAAAAGCGGTC
>CP070768.1:140767-145297 GCA_020345745.1 Desulfobacterales bacterium | reverse complement strand
GGAAAGATCTCTTGGCGAAGGCGAAACCGGATCTCGAGCGGCCAGTCCGATTTGGCTTGGTTTTATGAAAAGAATTTTATCTGATAAACCGATTCGGGTTTTTCACGTACCTGAAGGAATCGTCTTTTCTAAAATCGATGCTGACACGGGTCTTTTGCCGATTCCTGAGTCTGAAAATACGATTTTCGAATGCTTTAAGGACGGAACGGTTCCCACTGAATATACAAAAAAACCGGACATGTTGACAGAGCCGGAAGAATTTTTTAAATCCGACTTATAATATTGCCTCTCAATTTCCACACCCCTATTCGATAATAAATCGGTACCTCTGATGAGGCTGAAACCGTTTAACGCTGTGGATTGTGATCAAAATCAGGGTGCGAACCTTGAGTGGTTACTTTAACGTACGAACAGCTCTCACGTAATAGAAGAAGTGGTAGCTGTGCCGGATCATACCGGACTTAAAACTGGTATACCAGGCCGTATCGGCACCAAACGCATCAGCACTCCAGCAAATGTCATGCTTGCGGGAAAAGACAGGATCAATATATATATGGCCCTTGGACTTCTTCGGTTTCATTAAGGAAGCCAGCTCTTCAATGGTGGGAAGCCGCCAATCCGAGTGCCCGGCGAACGGTTCACTGTTCAGTTTATTTACGTATTCTCTTGCATTTTGCCACATCATCCCGTCCGGTGATCCATCCTTTTGCCACATGAGTCCAGTAGCCCGGTCGGTCACCGTGCCGTTACCATTGTCCACAAAATCGTTGACAAAATCTCCGTTTGGATTCTTTGTCCGGTCAAAAAATTTGAATTGAATAAGCATCGACTTGACATCATTATCGAATAGCTGCTTGGGTTGGCTGCGGAGATTAACCGCATCGCTGGACATGGCATCTGGAATGCCAATCGACCATATGATGAGTAAAAGCGTTGCCAACGAGCGAATGGTCAGCTTATTCATGGCACTTCCTCCTGAGATTTTTGCAAAACGTTCTCTTTCACTCAATCTCGGTGTCAGGCTCAAATTTTACCGGTTTGTTCCCTGCAGCCCCGCCCTTTAGGGCGGGAGCGAGGGGAGCTAAATAAGAATGAAAACATCCTTACCGGGAAGACCGCCCATTTGGGCGGAAAAGCTTCAATCCGCGAAATATTCAATGTATTTCTGTGGTTAAAATTTTCGCGTTGATTCGGGACTTCAATGTCCCTCGCCCTATCGGGTCCCGCTTCGCGGGATCCAATTCCGCTGTCCTGCGGAATTGTCCTTGACCTTGAGCAAAATTGAACATTTTTCAAAGGTCTAATCTTATTAGCCTTTCAAACAAAAGAACGCCGCCGGTCTTTTTCATTCTGTTAGAAAAGAGCCCCGTAAAGTAATTTGGGAAACCAAAGAGATATTGCTGGAATATAAGTAATAAAAAGAAGGCCGATCAGCATGATAACCATAAAGGGTGCAGCGCCTCTAAATACCTCCCACAGGGAAAGGCCTGAAATCCCGCTGGCAACAAAAAGATTAAGCCCCACAGGGGGTGTGATCATCCCAATCTCCATGTTCACGGTCATGATGATCCCGAAATGAATCGGGTCAATTCCAAGCTTGAGCACAATGGGCAGAAACAACGGTGCAAGGATCAAAATGGCGGCACTCGGCTCCATGAAGTCTCCCACGAAGTACAACAATATATTAACAAAAAGCAGAAAAACCCAGGGCGTTACGGCATGTTCAACTATAAACGAAGCAATAGCGCCAGGAATCCCTTCAGTGGTTAGGATGAAAGCAAAAAGCATGGCATTGGTAATGATAAAAAGGACCATTGACATGGTCACGGCACTGCGTACGAACACCTGGGGGATATCCCGGAATTTAAGATCTTTGTAAACAAACAGACCGACAGCAAGCGCATAGAACACCGCCACGGCCGCGGCCTCTGTCGGGGTAAAAATCCCCCCATAAATACCGCCAAGGATCAGAAACGGCATGAAAAGGCCGGGCAGCGCTTTCCAAAGAAACACAACACGATCTTTCCAGGGCAAAGGCTTGCCACTGCTAAACCCTTTAACATGGGCATAAATAACTGCTGTGACAATAAAAACACCACCCATGAACAGTCCCGGTCCCACTCCGGCCATAAACAGCTTGCCCACCGATTGTTCGGTGGCCACACCGTAAACGATCATGGGGATGCTCGGGGGAATCAAAATGCCCAGAGAACCGGCCGAACCCAGCAAACCGACACTGTATTTGTCACCGTAGCCGGAGGCAATCATGGCAGGAATCATAATGGTACCAATGGCAACCACGGTTGAAGGGCTGGATCCGGAGATCGCTGCAAAAAACATGCAGGAAACCACCGACGCCACAGCCAACCCGCCTTTATAATGCCCTACAAAGGCATTACAGGCGTCGATAAGGCGTTTTGAAACCCCTCCCGTAGTCATGATATTGCTGGCAAGGATAAAAAAAGGAATCGCCATAAGGGCAAAATGATCCAGGCCATTGTATAATTTCTGGGCCACCGCCATTAAGGGAAGGGTCTCATGGTACCAGAACGTAGCGATGACAGAAAGTCCCAGGCAAATGGCCAGGGGCATCCCCAAGAGCAGATAGATGAAAAAGACAACAAAAAGCGTAATTCCCACACTTTCCATCAGGTTTCTCCTTCAGGATAATTGCGCTGTTCTACAAAAGGTTTATGTCCACAGACTAATCATCCGATGTGAGGGCAAGTTTTTCCTTTTCTTCGTCGGTTAATTCATGCATCCGGTCGATCTCAAAGGATTTTCCCTGGATGACATAGACCAATCGTTCGATGAAGCGAAGGCAGACCAAAACTCCGCCGACGGGTATGGCCAAATACCCGATTTCCATGGGTATTCGTAAGTCTCTGGACAAAAGCTTGCTTTTGCTGATAAATTTAGCGAACGCAAAACCTTTGGTGGCCACGACGACGCCGAATAGGATGCATAAAAGAATCGCGATAGTCATGAGAGTTCGCTGAGTTTTGGGGCCGAACTTCAACACCAAAACGTCGACCCCGATGTGGATATTTTCCTTTACACCCAGGCTGGCCCCGATAAACGTACACCAAATCAGCGAAATGATTGTTATTTCGTAAGAACCGCTCCATCCGGTATTGAAAACATACCGTAAAACCACCTCCTGAAACGTTAAATATGATGCAAGCCCGATTAGAATGACCACCAAGACCTCTTCGATTTTGTCCCAGATTCGAATAATCTTATGCATGGCGCTTCCTTTATGCCCCAGGGAACACAATGTTTCCCTGGGGTTTTCAGTTTAAATACGACTATTTCATCGCTTTGACGGCTTCAACCCATCTGGGCGGAACAGTATCAGAAAATTTATCATGCACCGGCTTCATGGCTTTTTGCAACTCGGCGGTTTGTTCCGGCGTCAAATCAAATATTTGGAGCTTGCCGCCCTTTTTGGCGTAGTCCCTGATCAATGCGCCTTGTTCTTTATCCAGCTCAATGGCTTTCTGGCGCTCTAATGCGGTAACCTCCATCATTATCTTGTTGATCGTTGCCTGGACATCAGGCGGTAGCTTATCCCAAAATTTTTGATTCATAATCACCGCATAGCCTAAGTAGCCATGGTTTGAAAAGGTCAAATATTTTTGGACTTCATGGAATTTTTTGGTGTAAATGTTGGATGCGGTGTTTTCCTGACCGTCCACAACGCCCTGTTCAAGGGCATTATACACTTCAGCAAAGGGAAGCTTGAGACCCACACCGCCAAGTCCGGCCATCTGGGCTTCAAGAACGTCTGAGCTCATAATTCTAAACTTGACCCCTTTAAAGTCAGCCGGTTTCAACAACGGTCGAACATTGCTGCTGAATTGTTTGAACGCATTGTCCCAAAAGGTCATCAGTTTAATACCTAAACCGCGCTCTTTGAACATGGCTCTGATCTCATCACCGATGGATCCGTCAACCGTTTTGTGGACGGTTTGGATCCTAGGGAACAGAAACGGCATGTCAAAAAGCTGAAGGGCAGGAATAGACCCGATGAACTTTGCCGACGACGGCGCAGCCATCTCGATAAATCCGGCAGACAGGGCTTCAATGGCCTGATTGTCACCATAAAGCTGGGCATTAGGAAAAACAACGACCTTATATCTTCCCTCAAGCGCCTTATTAACCCGATTGGCAAACTCATTGGCCGCCCAGCCTTTCGGGGTGTTCACCGATACCACATGTGAAAAGCGGATTTTTTTGGCTTTAGCCATGGCTGCTGGAACTACCATCACCATACACAAAACCATAACACACAGTACAAAAAAGAATCTTTTCATTTTTATTCTTTCTCCTCTTTCTATTTTCAAGGGTTAAAAAAAAATATGCTTCGTCACCTCATTTAAACCAATGTTTTTCCTCCTTTCAATAACAATTAATGATCAAAAAAAACTGGGGGTACAACGTGTAACAAGAAAGTCGACGCTATTATTTAGCTTGAATTCAACTCATAAGTGCAACGTATAAGGTGGTGAAGAAATGAGCTAACTGCAT
>CP070768.1:105904-140667 GCA_020345745.1 Desulfobacterales bacterium | reverse complement strand
TCAATTTCATCCCATTTTGTGAAAGTTTGTCCTTTTTTTCTAGAACCTAAATAAACAGTTGAACCCGGATATATCTCAAGTTCAAATTGATCATTTTTTATAATCATTGCTTAAACCTTATAATTAATTCATAAATTTAACTTTATGGCAAAAAAATTGATTATTATCCTAGAAATTTCTTCCTGTATTTATTGGCTTCCCGAAACGCCGTTATTAATACCGGTGCATATCCCAGTTTTATGTTCAAGATGACCGTATAAAAAGATGCACGCACGCCCGAGAAGACATTAATTAAAAATGCCATTTCAAACTTCCTTTTAAGTTAAACCATTTGAGGCTCTTTACCATCACATGGTTTTTATATAGGTGTTGAAGTTGGACGGCATTTATTTTTGCCAATATATATAATGATTGCAAAGAACATAAAAACTTTATTCACAATTTAAGCAGGAATTGTGCCAAATTCTTCAAATAAATTTATCTGCAAAGATCTTTAATATTTATCTCACACATTAATATTAACACAACTAAATATTATGAATAATACTTACCAATTTTTGTGAATTTTATTTCACAATTTGAAAAAAACTCATACTCTCTATACATTACTAAATGTAGAAAAATGAAGCGGGTATTGTAGGAAAGAGAAAGTGGAATTTAAACAGCATATGCCTATGTATTAATTTATTTGAATCTTGCTGTTACCGATAGCTTGCAAGAAACGCAGCCCAACTTCAATTAAGTCTCATCGCGTATATCACGTCAGTCCACAAAAAATCAAAAATGCAGCTCCATTGCGGGCTTCATCTAATTATTACAAAATTTAACCCGACGATCTTATATCAAGGTTACAATTCTATGAAAAATAATCAGTGCGCTAAATTTGAACATGGCCTATGCAATTGGATCAGATGACAATGGTTTTAAATACCCATAGATTTAAGCACTTCATTTATTTGTGCATAGGTTATAAAACCTTTTTCCAATAAAATTTGGCCAATGTGACGTCGTTTAACACCTTCCAAATCTTCGGTAACCTGAATCTCTAATGCCGCCATCAGATGTCCTAGCGCAATGAACCCCTTTTCGATAGCGATGGTGCCAAAGCGTTTGTCAAGCATTTCAATAGACATGTTACCTCCTATACAGACTAAAGTCTTTGCTTTTCTGTCATTTCTCCCACCGCCAATCATTCCGAAGCGGGATTAGGATGTTCCTCGATTTTGATAAATCGTTCAGAAAAATAAATGTCCATAATTCGGCAATCGTCAAGCAAGGCAACAGCTTTGAGATAATTGAAAGATTGCTGTCTAGTCAGTTACTTTGAGAGTATGGCGTTGCTTCCTTTGATTATGCATACGGACCCTTTTTCCCCCTAAATCGATTAATTCGTCCATATTATTTTTGAACTTAAACTCAAAACATCAGCAAAAAATGTGCCGACTGCAATACTCAGATGCAAACTCTTAAATTACAGATAGTTATAAGTTCTTTAAGTGAAATTTAAACTTAAAATATATGAAAACTTGTTGATCTATGGAGTAAATTTCATACATTCTATGAAAAATTTTACACATTTTGAGGTTAATGTCAGAATAGGAAAATGAAGGAAATATTTATTATATTGATTTAGGCATGTTAAAGTCTGTTTTTATTCCTCCTTTTTTAATGTGTATCAAACTCTCTCCGCTGATGTATTCATTAATCGTGATTTTTGACATATTTACCCTAGCTTTGAACATACATAGCCTTTTATCGACACCACGACATTGCATCTAACCATTTGCCATGTAAATCCATTTATCACTTGACATACAAAACTCCTTATAATATTGAATTTAATATAGATACGCTATTGAATCTGCCCTCTATCTCAAATCTGTTTCCCCTGTGAAAAACGTCTTTTTGCGCGGACCTTATTCATCACTATCGTTTGTCAAAATCGCGAAATCTGAAATTTGAAGAATGCGTATTCCTTTTAGTTACTCATGTAGTGAAAGGAGGTCATTATGGCGGTTAAAGTTTTAATCAAAAGAAAAATAAAAGACGGTAAATTGAATGATGCCTCAAAGCTCCTCATTAAAGCCCGGTACAATGCCATGGGTCAGCAAGGTTATATTTCATCGGAAACCTTGAGCGGCTGTGATGATTCCAATCATGTGTTAGTTATTTCCATGTGGCAAAGAAAAGAGGATTGGGACCAATGGGAAAAGGATGACTTGAGAAAAGAAAATGAGGCTGCGTTTGAACCGTTACTTGACGAACCAACTGAATACGAAATCTATCAATTAGGATTACAGCTTTAATACAACCCATCTCAAAAATGCATCTAACGTCCAATTACAGTGTTGCGAGACTCTTCAAAAATACTCACATACTCAACTTGTATGCTGCGTTTTTTCATCGGCTCGCGCCTTGTCCTTGATTGTGATCTATATTTTTGAGATGGCTTGTAGACATATTCGGCAGTAATGTTTCTGGCTGCCATTTTATGCTTGATACACCTTATACCTAAAACTGTTGAAAAAATTTCGAAAAGGAAAGGATTTTTAATATTTAAAGTTAGATTGAGCCAATTTAAAGAGTGTTACGGATTACTCTATTGCGGTGTATCGACAGGTCTAAATAATCAAAACTTATCACCCTCCGGGATCACCGCCTTCGTTGTATCTGCTGTGTCGCAGGTCGTCCGCAGTGATAAAGAATCCGAGATTAATCCAGAACATCACGTTGAGCTCCATTATAAATAGATGCTATCTATCCAAGGTTGGTGATCCGGACTCCTTCTGTATTTCGGTATCGATTACCACCTTTGTCCTGATCAATTGAGACATATCGTCAATGATAAGATAAAGGGACGGCACCAATATTAGGGTAATTGCCGTCGCAAACAGTATACCGTATCCTAAAGAGATGGCCATAGGAATCAAAAACCGGGCTTGGCGGGATGTTTCAAAGATCATCGGCGACAGGCCGCCAAAAGTGGTCAAGGTGGTTAAAATAATGGGTCGAAAACGATGAATTCCGGCCTGGTGAACGGCATCCCTCCGATTCATTCCGGCCCGTACCCTGCGATTGGAAAAATCGATCAATAACAACGAATCATTGACCACTACCCCGCACAACGCTACCACACCGAACATGCTGAGTACGCTCAGGCTGTATCCCATAATGAGATGACCGATGACGGCCCCCACAATACCAAAGGGGATGGCTGCCATAATGATGACAGGCTGAACATAGCTGTTCAAGGGGACCGCCAGCATGGCAAAAATGACCACGAGGGCCACCATAAGCCCTCTCATCAGGCTTTGTATGCTTTCGCGCTGGTCGGCCTGACGCCCTTCAAAACTATAGCTCAAGCCGGCATACTTCTCCTGAAGCGCCGGCAGGGTTTCTGCTTTAAGCGACTGCAACACCTGGCCGGCTTTGCTGCGAGGCCGAACATCGGCCTTTACCGATACGATCCGGCGCCCGTCCCTGCGATTGATATCGGTATAGGCCCGCCCCCGGAGTATGGTGACGGCGGAGCGCAAGGGTATCTCACTGCCGGATGGCGTCCGTAATATCATCTCTTCGAGATGATACTCGGAAACTCGCTCGTTTTTTGGGAGTCTGACCATGACCTTTACTTCATTGCGTCCCCGCTGCTGCCGTAACGCCTCGGCACCATAATAAGCATGCCGGACCTGTTTCGCCACCTCCCTGGACCTTAATCCGAGGCTTTGTGCTTCGGGCTTGATTCTGAAATCGATCTGCTGTTTGCCAGGGGCGAAACCGTTATCAATATCTTTGACATTGGGATAGAATCCCAAGGCCTCGGCCACTTCATCCGCAGCATTTTCCAGTCGCACGATATCTTTGTGACTGAGTTCTACCGTAATGGCGGAGCCGCGTCCGGGTCCGCCAGCATCAGATTCAAATAAAAGCGATTCCAGGCCCGGGATAACCCCGACCCGCTCCCGCCAGAGTTCGGTGACCCTGGCCGTCGTAATCGGGCGTTTTTTTGGCGGCGTCAGATAAATGCGGACCTTAACCTGGTTATTTTTGATATTGGCAAAAATTCCTTCCATGAGCATTTTTCCGCCATTTTCCTCCACAACTTCCTGGGCCGCCCGGATCAAGACCTGCTGCACCTTTTCGGTTTTTTGAAAAGCGGTTCCAAAAGGCAGCATCGCCGTCACCAACGCATAATTGGATTCGATCTTTGGGAAAAGTTCAAATCCCATGCGTCCGCTCTTCACATACCCCATTGTGATCATCAAAATAGCAATTCCCAAGGATACCGTCACATATCGCCAGCGCAAGGCCAATGCCAGAAATGGGCCGAATTTACCATCAACCAGGCGGACAAAACCATTGCTGAAACGTTGCTGCCAATTATGCAACCAACCAAAAGTCCTTTTTTGCAACATTTTCTGATTGCCGACATGGGCAGGAAGAATCAAAAAGCATTCGATGAGCGACATCGCAAAGACTGCGATCACAACCACTGGAATTTGCTTAAATATTTTCCCCATAATACCGGGAACGAAAAACATGGGCGCGAAAGCCACCATATTGGTCAGGACGGTAAACGTAACCGGCACAGAGATTTCTCTGGTCCCTGAAATTGCAGCGTTAAACCAAGGGGCACCGTTTTGATGGTGATGATATACGTTTTCACCGACCACTATGGCGTCATCCACCACGATACCGAGGGTAACAATAAAAGCAAACATAGATACCATATTAATGCTCACGCCTGCGGCCGGTAAAACCAAAAGGCTGCCCAGAAAAGAGATAGGAATACCGAGAGCAACCCAAAATGCGAGTCGGACTTCCAGAAATAATGCCAGCAATACGAACACTAGACCCAGGCCAATACAGCCGTTCTTTATCAACAACCCCATACGCTGCCGGTAGATTTCCGACCGGTCACGACGAAGGACGACCGACAATCCGGAAGGTATTTCCTGGTTTACCACAGCCACCACCCGCTTGACGGCATCGGATACCGAAATAGGGGTTTGGTCAGCGACCCGATAAACCTCGATCATCACAGCGGGTTTGCCGTTATAGGTAGCGGCATTATCGGTTTCTTCAAAATCGTCCTTAATGTGGGCAATGTCTTCAAGCAGAACCTGAGTGCCGTCATTGGCCGTAATAATCGGAATCTTTCCGAATTCATGCCCGTAATCTTTGCGTTCCTTTACACGCACCAGAACATCACCTCCTGGTGCTTTGACCGCACCACCGGGAAGCTCCACAGACGTCCTGCCGATGCGTCGGGCCACTTCCTCAAGGGTAAGGTCATAGGCACGAAGCGTGTCCTGACGAATTTCGACGCTAATCTCATAGTCCCGTATACCCGTTAGCTCCACCTGGGTAATGTCCGAATCCTGTAGCAACCGATCACGCAAGTATTCCGCATATTCACGCAGAACACCTTCACTCTGATCCCCGTAGAGCGCCAGCGATACAACATAACGTCTTCTAGAAACGATCACCACCTGTGGCTCCTCGGCCTCTTCAGGAAAGGACGTAATCCTGTCCACCTCGTTCTGAATATCCTGAGCCAACTTTTGTAGATCTTCACCTTCGATCATCTCTACGGTAACCGTTCCGGAGCCTTCTCTGGCAGATGCCCGAATCTCGCTGACTCCTTCCAGTCCCTGAACGGCTTCTTCTATGGCTAATATGATCCCTCTTTCCACCTCCTGGGGACTGGCACCCGGATAGGGAACAGTAATACGGATCCGATCCAATTCAAATTGAGGAAAGACTTCCTTCTTGACACGAATACCCAAATATAGCCCGCCAACCAGAAGCACCAGCATGACAAGATTGGCCGTTACGCCGTGGCCTACCATCCAGGCAATGGGGCCTTTTCTTTTGGAATCATTTGCCGATGGTGGGTTCATTTAGATACTCCCATCCCGTGTGGTGCTTTCCTTTATTGATCGATCGCTCTTCATCTCGCTTTTTAAAGCATCCACCCGCACAGCCATTCCCTCCACTGCCGCGGGCAAAGCGGAAACAATCAGTCGTTCACCTTGCTCCACGCCGTCTTGCAAAAGGACAATCTCAGGGTCACGCCAGACCGGGTGCACCTTTCGAATCTCCAGCGTTTGGTTGTCTCCGACAATCCATATTTTTGAATTATCCTTCAAGGCGGTGCGCGGGATTTGAAAGACACGATCCAGTTTGCGCCCTTGGATTTCCACCCGAACGTAATCACCGATTAACAGTGGCGCACGATCTTCAGTGGAAGCGTTCAAACCAAGGGGATCGGTTACATCGATTAAAACGCGAGCCATGCGCCCTTGGATTGCCAGATCGCCCATCAACCGGGCGACCACCCCCGTGCGTTCATGGCCCTGGCCGTAAACAATTCCGGCAATAGAACCGGATTCGCCGATCTGGTCGGGGATTTGTATCCATTCAAGACGATCGATCGGTATGGACGCTTGGATTCTATACGCATCAGTCCCCACCAATTCGGCCAGCGGCTCCTGCGGTGCCACCTGAGAGCCGAGATCCACCGATTTCGAGCGAACCATGGCATTGAAAGGCACCTTGATATGGGTTCGGTCGAGATCCAGCATGGCTGTTTTAAGATCGGCTTTGGCTGCTGCCAGGTCTGCTCTGGCTTTATCCAAATGAGGTTTGCGTAGCGCCAGCTCTAGTTCCATCTCTTGTTCCGGTTGGGAGCCGTTTAACAGCTCCCATTCACGCTTGGCCACTTCCTGGTGGCCCAGCTCCAATTTAAGGGCATATTCGGCATCGATTACCGCACTCTTTTTACGTTCCAAAGCGATCTCATAATCCAGAGGATCGACCTGAAGCACCTTCGTGCCTTTTTTCAAAAAGCCGCCTTCCGTGAATTCGGAATGGATATCAACGATCTCCCCAGACACACGGGACTTCAATACCACTTCACGCTTAGGAACAACGGTGCCCATGGCTGTTACGACAATCTGATAGTCGGTCGGATGTAAGGTTTCGACCTGAACCGTCGGACGCAACTTGGCCGGTGACCGCTTCTGGGTTTGGGGCGCATTGTTTTTTAAATAAGATGCTGTACCCACACCGATGCTTAGTATAACCAGTGATAAAACAATCCTAATGATGGGTCGCGGCTTACCTTTAAGGGTGGGTTGTTTGTCAGTTGATATGTTGTTTGTCTTATAACCTACCATTGTTATTCCTATCCGGCCAATCTGATAATTGTTATTTATTCGAGACTTTTGAAAAGTGTTCAATTTTGCTCAAGATCAAAGAAGACGAGAATTGTAACCACAGACATACATTTAGTATTTCGCGGATTAAAATCCAAGCCTGCCACCGAGATTGAGCAAAAGATAGAGATTTTTCAAGGGTCTCTATTCAAAGGTCAGTGCTTCCGTCCATGTTCCGCCCAAAGCGCGATAGAGGCCAATGCGGAAACCCAGCAGGTTTGCCTCCTGCTGGATTAAATCCCTTTCGAGTCGCTGAACCGTCAACAGCTGGGTAAGCACCGGCAAGTAATCCGTAAGCCCGTTCCGATAGCGATTTCCTGCCTCCACAAAAGCTTTCCGAGCGGTTTCCGCCACAATCTCAAGCCTCTTAATGTGCTCCCGCTGTTTGGATTCGCTGATGAGAGCATCTTCAACTTCTTTAATGGCCGTTAACACAGCCCGCCGGTAAGCCGCCAAATTTTCATCAACAATCGCCATTCTACGCTCCACCTCGGCAGCGCGTCGTTTAGCGTCGAATATCGGTGCGGTCAGATTACCCGCCAGACTGAGCAACCAATTATCGAAAAGGACGTCCACATCATCGGCGCCGTAGCGGGCTTGCGCCGCCAGGTTAATCGCCGGCAGACGGCTTGCCCGCGCAGCCGCCACCTGCCAGTCCGCAGCCATCAAACGCATCCCGGCGGCTTGTAAATCCGGACGCGCCGATAAAAGATCGGCCGGCAGCCCTGCAGCCGGTATTTTAACCGGTTCTGGTAAATCTTCCCTGCTGATCTTTAAAGCTGTTCTTGGTGGTTTTCCCAATAACACAGCCAGTTCATGCATGAGAAGCTGCTCTTGGGCCTCAACCAATGGGATTTCTGCCCTGATGTCCTCAACAACTTGTTGTTGTTGATAAACATCCAGTGCCGAAACCATCGCCTTTCGGAACCTCAGGTCAACGAGTTCCAGGTACGTCCGATTGGTTTGAAGTTGGCGTTCCAACAGCTCTTTTTGCATCCTCTGGGCAATAATATTAACCCAGCGATTAGCAACCTCGGCCGCCAAGGTGATTGCGGCTGTGTTTAGGTCTTGCCGTGTTGCAGTCATCTCCAACATGGCAGAGGATCTGTCAGAGCGCAAACGTCCCCAAAGGTCCAATTCATAGCTGCTAATAACCCCTATGGAATAATCTTCATCCGAGATGGTTTTACGGGAGACACTATCTGATCGTTGACTTGTATGAGATGCTTCCACAGTACCTGTCAAGTCCGGGTAGAGGGGAGCACCGGCCTGAACAGCTATACTTCGGGCTTGGTTTAATCGCGACCAGGCTTCTTTCAGGGTAAAGTTGTCAGAGAGCGCCTCGGTGATCAGCGCATTGAGATCAGGATCATTAAATTCTTGCCACCATCGTTGTAAGGGTTTTGATGTTGCTGTGTAAAGCGAAAATGTGCGCGGCACTTCCCCTGCAGCTGACGGCCGTTTTTGTGGCTTGAACGGACTGCAGGATATACCCAGGAAAAAAATCGCGATCAGGCCAATAAATATCTTTATATGTTTTTTAATATCCCATTGCTGGTGGTATTTTGCTGGTGTTCCCATCAGTCGCTTCATGTTTTTTGCTGTGCATAGTACAAAAGAAAAATCTGATTTAAGATTTCACCCTTTGCCATGCTATTTGGATATAGAATCCATCTTAAATGGAGCAAAAATAAGGCTTGATTCATCAAAGGGCAAGGCTCGCTCCTGTTTTCTTTTCAAATGAGCCTAGTTTATCCTAAAAAAATTTATATCGTATTTTGCAAACATGGGTAATTCAAAGGTCAATAATCAAAATCTAATCGAAATCTAACCATCACTTAAAATAAGCATGCTAGGTAAATTTTGAACCTTTCGTAACCCTCCTTTTCCCATGGGTGGCCTTGACGGTCACCCTTTTTTTATATAGACTTCAAATTATACAATCGCTTCGCGATTCTATATAACGCGGCTTCGCCACTCTAAAAAAAGAAAGCGTATTTGACATGAAAAGCGCCATTAAAATATTGACTGTTACTGCCGTTATTGGCTGTATCGGCTATTTCTCATACCATCAAATCATGAAATGGCACCAAGAAAAACTTGATATTGCCATTAGCCAACAGCGAAACGAATCTGAGAAAAAGACCGGAGAACTGGAAGACAAAATTAACCAGCTGGAAGACGAACTCACATTATATAAAATCACGCTGGCCCCGCAAGAAAAATTAACAGAAATTTTTGGAGATGAACCCGCTTTAGTGACCCCGGAAAAAGAATACATTGACTGTCAAGATCTGGAACGACAAGTCTTTTCGTTCTTTGCCTACCTAGATAAACAGAATTATATTATCCTTCGACAATTGGGCAACGGCACCACCGGTCTGTTTAACCAAATGATACAGCAGCTGTCAGAAAAATTGCCTATCGTCGTCGGTGAAAATAGAGATATCATCAGTTTAACCCGTAACATGGCTCATTTTTACAGGGTCTTGGGAAAAAAACGAATCGAGTTAATCAAAGATATTTTGAAGAACGAAAATGACATATTTGAATCGATGATCGCAGCTTTTTATTCATATTATACATCCGACACCTGCTGCAAGGACAAACGTCAAGGATGCCCTTCTTTAAAACTTTTGTATGAGTATTCTGGATTTTTTCTGAGCACCATTGCCGGAAGAAGCTATCTTCTGCGCAGAGATTCCAAAGTGAGAAGTCTAATCACTTACTACTGCATACGAATATTAGACAAAGCAAACGATGCTGTTTTGAATGACAACGGCATCGATATCCGACCCCATATCAATCTTTCCCTAAACGACATCAGCAACCAAAAAAATCTCATTTACCGAAAATCGTACCAAAAAAAACTACAACACTTAAAAGAAAAATATCACATGTAAACTTTGTACCAGCTTCATAATTTCACCATAATCGAGCTCAAACTCTATTAAGCGTTATTCGTTATCCGTTAATGGTTATTGGTTTTTTCTAGCAAAGAAAAATTTTATCTCGCCAAAGTTTGAAATATAAAACAAGAAAGTATTTCTTTTTCGAACAACACATAACCAATAACTTCAATTGAGCGCTTTTCGCTCAATTGGGATTTCAGTTGAGGGAATCATCGAGCTAATATTTTTTTTCATATTGGGTGCTGGCGCCTATGTCGGCTGGAATATCGGCGCAAACGATACGGCAAACTGTATTGGACCCACTGTAGGGTGCGGACTATTATCATTCAAAAAAGCTGTTACTCTAGTCGCAATCTTTGTCGTATTAGGAGGGCTACTCCAGGGGCACCAAGTCATGAAAACTATTGGAAAAGGGATTGTTAAAGCAGACCTTGACTTTCTGGCCATTATCGTCGCACTTTTCTGTTCAGGATTTTTTGTGACCATGGCCACTTTCTTCAGAATTCCCACTTCAACATCTCAAGCCATCGTCGGTAGTATCACTGGTATCGGCCTTGCTGTTGGCGCTGATGTTAATTATTCGAAGCTAATTATAATTGCTGGAAGTTGGGTTATATGCCCCTCGCTTGCCATGGCATTATCATTTATTTTATCACAATTAATGCGCTTTGTCATAAGAAGAATTAGAATAAGCACCATTCTTGTTCAAAACGTACTGGGGTGGTTGGCCTTAATGTCAGGTTGTTATGTAGCCTACTCCCTTGGGGCGAATCACGCTGGAATTGCCGTAGGACCCATTGCCAATCTTGGAATTGTCAATCCCACCATACTTCTTTTTATTGGAAGCGTTTCGATTGCTGTCGGCGCTATTACATACGGAAAAAAGGTCACCGATACGGTCGGAAAAGGTATAACCCCTCTTGATATTCCTGGCGCTTTTGTAGCCCAGATTTCTTCAGCTTTTGGAATTCATCTTTTTTCAATTTTTGGGATCCCGGTTTCCACATCTGCAGCTATTGTGGGTGCTGTCGTGGGAGTTGGCCTTACAAAAGGAATGAAAGCCATTAGCAACAAAACCATCGTGACAATCCTTATAGGATGGATATCGACTCCCTGCCTGGGAGCAGGATCATCTTTTTTACTGTATAGGGCGATAAAAATTATATTTTGATAAACAAATGTTTTAGGAGGATTAATGATCATTTTTAAAAAAGAAAAGGAAGTCATTGAGCTTATCGAAAAACATGCAGATAAAATGGAAGAGTGTCTGTCTAAAGCCATTAAAACGCTTGAGGCCTATCTTGACAATAATATCGATGAGGCAAAAATTTTGGCTCGAGAGACAGATAAAATCGAATTGGAAGCTGACTTGATCAGGCACGACATACGAGATAAACTGTACTCCGGTGCATACATGCCTCTGATTCGTGAAGATATCTACAAGCTCGTGGAAAGTATCGATATGGTTGCCAACTCTGCTGAAAAATGCTGTGATTTCTTTTTAAATCAGCGTCCGGTTATTCCTGATTTTTTAAAAACTGATTATCTTGAGGTAATTAAAGAATCACTGGGTGTTAGTGCACCGCTTAAACATGCCGTTCTGTGTTATCTAAAAGGCATATGCCCGATAGAGGTTGCGCGTCAACATTCGAAGGAAATCGGTCTTATCGAATCCAGTGTGGACAAGATGGAATGGGATATCACAAAGAAAATTTTCCCATCTGACTTGGATTACAGCCACAAGATTCACTTAAGACTCTGCCTCGATACCATCGTGGAGGTGGCTGATCTGGCTGAAGACGCTGCCGATCGACTGGAGCTGGTTACTTTGAAATCCATGATTTGACCGTGTTTATCGATTAAATGGTATACGGTCTTGTGGGGTTTTGATGGGACAATCCTTCCATCCACTCCTTACGACAGCGAGCGGATGCTGTCACGCTATATAGTGAAAGGATCCAAGTAAAGCGTTCCGTTATTTCAGTGGTTTAGATAAACACAAGTTATCCAAAGCATTCCCGGTTAAGTCGAAAAATATTTCAACAACTGTTCAATGGTAAGAACACCATTAAATTCAAGCTGTTTATCCGCTCTTTTAAGGATGCCTTTTTTCCCTTCAGGATCACCCAAGCTGGTAACCACAATATCCGCCTCGCTTAGATCCTCATCTTCCGTATAAATATTTGTTGTTGCAACAATGTGCATACCGGCTTTTTTGGCTGCCAAAACCCCATTTCTCGAATCCTCGATCACAATACACTCCTTTGGATTGAGCCCGGTTTTCTTAAGCGCTAGCAGATAAATTTCCGGGTCCGGCTTTTTTTTGCTGACGACATCTCCTGCAAGGACAAATTCGAATGCTATGTCATGAAGCATCCCTCTGGCAATGGCGTTGGCAGATCTTTCATTGGCTGTGGTGCAAACCCCTAATGTGAGGCCCTTGTCCATGGCTTCGATCATCAACCTTTTCACACCGGTTCTCAACGGTAGCTTGCCACTTTCGATCAGGTTGACAAATATTTCCGTTTTTTGTTTATGGAGTTTTAATAACAGGTCTGTTTCTTCTTCGTCTGTAAAATCAGGAAAGATACCTTCTTCACGGAAGTAGTGCCGCATCCGCTCCTTTCCACCTGAGATTTGAAGAAGCTGATGATACTTGTCTACATCCCACTGAAAATCGTAACCAAAAGCCTTAAACATTTCATTAAATGCGACCCGGTGGCCATCTTTTTCTGTATCGATGATGACACCGTCCTGATCAAAAAAGATTGCTTTTATGTTTGACATTACTAATACCTCCTAAGGTCGGTTGTAAATACGCTTGGTGCATAGCGAATAGTGCATGGCGTTTCTTGTGCTTATTCTTAGCGCTATGCGCTATGCTCTTTGCGTTAGGCCTTACCTGCACACCCCAATAGCTCGATCCAATATTCGATTCTACCCTTAATCGCCTCTTTTACAACTGCATCAATTTTACCTGGATTATATTCGTTTCTATGAGATGAAATATAGTCGTAAGTGGTATCGATTAACGTATGTTTCAAATCGGTTGATACATTAAATTTTGATCCACCAAGAGATATGAGTCTTTTTACGACATCCGGCTGCAAGCCGGTGCCGCCGTGAATAACCAAAGGAACTCTTGGTTGGCTGCCGTTGATCAAATTTGCAATTTTTTTCAGTCTATCAAAGTCAAGTTTCGGATCTTTGGTCTTGTAAACACCGTGAGCAGTTCCAATAGCAGGAGCGAAAATATCAACCTCTGTTTGGTCTACGAATTCCAGTGCCTGCTCTGGATCGCATAACTGTGCTTCGTCTTCGGCCACTTTAACCTGGTCTTCAATTCCGGATACGGTTCCGAGTTCACCTTCCACTGAAATCGTCCCGATTTCATGGCAGTAATCACATATCTCTTTGGTTTGCCTGATGTTTTCTGCAAAATCTTGTTTTGATGCATCAATCATAATATTGGTATAACCGGCATCAGCACACGTTTTACAGAATTCGACATCATTGCAATGATCCAGATGTAAACAAATCGGAATGGGTGCAGACTCGGCTATGGTTTTGTAAATGGCAGCAATCACTTTGGGTCCTAAAAATTTAGATGGTGCTACAGATGCTTGAATGATAAGGGGGGCGCTCTTGGCGATCGCAGCCTCTACCACTGCCTTTAGCTGGATAAGATTCGTAACATTAAAAGCACCGACAGCATATTTTTCCTCGGTTGCTTTCAAAAGCATATCTTTTGCATTGGCTATGGGCATGTCTTCCTCCTATCACAAGGCCTTTGAAAAACGCCCCCTTTTGACCTATCCCAGCCCCGGCCCAACGTCCGGGATCTCCGACTTGGCCTTGAAACCCCCTTTAACGGGCAGCATTTTTTAAAAGTCTCTTTGTTAATAACCTTTATAAGTCTGTATGTATTTAAGGTTCACTTAAAAAAATGCGAAACTGATTCTATACAAGAATTTTTTTGCGTTCCGGGTCATAGAGGGAACGATTGTCATGGCGAGTAATTGGGAATTTCTCCATATAAACCTCTATCTCATAACCGCTGGTGTGGTTTGCATGCGCTATTGGAATATAGCTATATACGATGGTCTTTCCGATTGTGTAACCAAAACCGCCGCTGGTCGTAATCCCAATAACTTTGCCGTTATGTATAATCGGCTCACTCCCCCTGACCATAACCGGGTCATCTGCATCAATAGTAAATGAGCATAGTTTCCACTTTGGTCCTTTTTCCTTTACCTTAATTAGAGCGTCTCGACCGAGAAAATCGGCCTTGTTCAACGCAACACCAAATACTAAACCCGCATCATAAGGTGTATATTCTGGAGTCAATTCAGCTCCCCAGTAGCAGTATCCTTTTTCAAAATGAAGGGAATTAACACATCGATAACCCGCATTTCTAACACCTAAATCCTGACCCGCCTCCCAGAGGGCTTCATAGACGTGACACGCAAATTCATTAGGAATATAAAGTTCATAGCCCAATTCGCCAACATATGTGATGCGAAGGGCAGTCACAGGTGTATATCCGACGGTTAGCATCTTACATTCTCCAAAGTTAAAATTCTCATGACTTACATCATCTTGGGCAACTTTTTTTAACAGCCTTCGGGAGTTGGGGCCAATCACATTAATGACAGCAAAGGCTGAAGTCACATCACGAAACATTACCGAACCGTCCTTTGGCATATGCCTTTTGATCCATTCAGCATCACGAAGTCCGAAAGCGGTACCGGTGACGATAAAGAAAGTATCGTCTTTTAAACGGGTGATTGTCACATCCGCTTCAACTGTCCCTCGCGCGTTACACAACTGGGAATATGTAACACTACCTACAGGTTTCTTTATATCATTAGCTGCCAGCCAGTTTAAATACTTGAGTGCTTTGGAACCACTAATTTCAAACTTGGCAAAGGATGACTGGTCGATGAGTACCACGCTTTCTCGTGCCGCATGATGTTCGTTTCCTACATGTTCAAACCAATGGGGAATCTCAAAAGTCAACTTGTCTTTAGGATCAACACCTTCTGGAGCAAACCAGTTGGCTCGTTCCCAGCCATATTTGGCACCAAAAACCGCTCCTTTCTCTTTTAAAATAGTATACAAGGGGCTTAGTCTTACTCCACGGACCGAATCGTGTTCCTCGTATGGCCAGTGAATCGTATAATGCTTACCATAGATCTCTCTGGTTCTTTCCACATTGTAGCTCCGGCTTTTATGATGTGGTCCAAACCTTCGGATATCCAAGGGCCATATATCAAGGCTCGGCTCTCCTTCAACAATCCATTCTGCCATCATGCGGCCGGCACCGCCACCGGCAGCAATACCAAATGCATTAAAACCCACGGCAACATAACAATTGTCAATCTCCGGGGCTGGTCCCATAATGGCGTTCCCGTCCGGTGTGAAAGCCTCTGGTCCGTTAAACAGTTTAACAATTCCTGCGTCTTCCAGGCACGGTGTCCGTTTCATAGCCGGTACCGAAAGGGTCTGAAAATGATCAAAATCAGGTTCAAGTAACTGGGACGTAAAATCATTGGAAACGCCGCCAATGGACCAGGGTATTCCATCTCTTTCGTACCCCCCCATAACCAGACCATCGACTTCTTTTTTGTAATAAATCAGGCTGTCTTTATCTCGTACGGTGGGCAAGTGTTGCGGTAGTCCTTTAATCGCATCCGTAACGAGAAACTGGTGTTGGAAAGGAACTACCGGGATATTAACCCCCATCATTTCACCAATCTGATACCCCCACATGCCCGTGCAGTTGACAAGGATTTCGCACTGAATATCACCTTTGTTGGTCTTGATAACGTCGACGCGCTTTTTAGCAAACTCAAATCCGGTGACAAGCGTGTTTTGAAAAACCTTGGCGCCGCGGTCTTTCGCGCCTTTTGCC
Organism: Desulfobacterales bacterium; assembly: GCA_020345745.1. Lineage (GTDB taxonomy): Bacteria > Desulfobacterota > Desulfobacteria > Desulfobacterales > UBA11574. Next base: position 124,621 of record CP070768.1, on the reverse strand, counting down.
ATAGCTTGTGTAAGTCCTGCAGGGTCGGCCTGACCGTCCGTGGGCATAAACGCCGCTCCGATGATACCCTCCAAAGATAGTATCGGACAAAGATCATAGGCCTCCTTCGGTGAAACGATATGCATCTCCAGTCCGAAGCTGCGAGCCGTTGTAACTCCCTTTTTCAATTCATACATCCGCTCCTTCGTACTCGCTAAGTGCAGGCAACCACACGGATTCCAGCCGGTGTTCAAGCCGGTCTCTGCTTCGAGCTGTTCATAAAGAAAGACACTGTATTGAAGCATTCTCGTAAGATTTCTATCTGATCGCAACTGCCCCACAAGACCCGCTGCATGCCACGTAGATCCGCTGGTCAACTCACCTTTATCCAACAATACAACATCCTTCCAACCCATTTTGGTCAGATGGTACGCAACACTACACCCGATGATGCCTCCTCCAATAATGACCACCCGGGCGCTGTCTGGCATCGACCCTCTTTTCATACGTTTAGCCAAAATACCTTCGGGCAAATTTCACAAATCTTTCATTCTCTTCATCGGTACCGGGAGTCACTCTAAAGTATCCGGATTTACCATGAATTTCGCCGATTTTTTTAAGAAAGACTTTCTCCATGTCGATGGCGGACTGTAGAATCTCTTCGGTTGTTTTGCCGGTCATGGTAGCATCGACCAGCATGTAATTCCCATGCGCCTCAAAGGGTTTCAGCCCCAGTTTTTTGAGTTCTTCATAAAAAATATCCATCCATCGATTGTTGTGTTGGACTTTTGCTTCAATCTCTTGCGGGTTATCCAGAATCGCTTCTGCAGCAGCCATCGACATGAGGTTGACGTTCCATGGCAAAAACATGGTGTTGAATGCATCGACCATCTCCTCAGTGCCCAGCAAATACCCAAATCTGATTCCAGCAAAACCGTGCGCCTTCGATAAGGTTACCGACAAGAACACTTGAGGGTATTTTTCTATCAAGGGGGCCTTTGACGGATGATCTGGATGATAGTCACGGTAAGCTTCATCAATACATAGTGGAATGCCTGTCTCACAAAACCGCTCAAGATCAGCGTCATCGATAAAAACACCGGTCGGATTATTGGGGTTAATAATCAAAATCAATTTGGTTTTTTCATTGATTGCATTCAGCATTCCATCCACATCATACTGCAGGTCACCTTCACGTAAAGGAATCTGAACGGCTTTTCCACCGCAAAGCTCGGCACGGGGTGGGAACAATTCAAATGTGGGTGTCGACATGATAATCTCATCACCCGGCTGCAAAAAAATGCGCATCATGGCGTCAATAATCTCCGAAGATCCATTGCAAAGGGCAACATTATCCGGCCCCAGACCATACATGTTGCCGATCTTGATTCTCAACCGTTTCATGCTGTCCGGATATCGATGTCCGCTTTTCACAGCTTCTGCCACCGCGTTAACCACTTTTTCCGAGGGAGGGATCGGGTTTTCATTCAACATTAATCTGGCATATTCCGGATTTGCCCAAGCTTTGTCGAGAATACTCACATTGTATTCTCTAGCAGTCATCAGCCACGGTACAAACCAGTCTTTTAATTGTTTCATGTTTATTCTCCTTGCATAGAGCAACAATTTTAATACTTAAATACTTCTTCCAAACTGATACCTTTAAAAAATGTTCAGTTTTGCTCAAGATCAAGGAAGGCGAGAATTTTAACCACAGGCATACATTGAGTATTTCGCGGATTAAAATCCAAGCCTGACACCGGAATTGAGCAAAAGAGGGCGTTTTTCAAAGGTATCGAATTTATAATAACGAATCTAAAGACACATATTCTAAGCCGAAGGCGTCGGCCACACCTTTGTGGGTTACCTTTCCTTCAAGCACATTGATACCTTTGGCAATCTCCGGATTTTCTTTTGCCGCGTTTCTGTATCCTTTATCCGCAAGTTCCAACGCATACGGAAGCGTTGCATTGGTCAGTGCTTTTGTCGAGGTATACGAAACCGCTCCCGGCATATTTGCAACACAATAGTGTATAATACCATCAACCTCATAAATGGGGTCATCGTGGGTCGTGGGTTTCGCCGTTTCCACACATCCTCCCTGGTCAATGGCCACATCGGCAATGACAGACCCTTTCTTCATGAGCGTTAACATGTCGCGGGTAATCAATTTGGGTGCCACTGCCCCGGTTATGAGAACGGCACCCACCACAAGATCCGCCTCTTGCAAAAGCCTTCGAATGGTGGTCGGACTCGACATGAGTAAAAAGCAGTTTTTAGGCATTACATCGCTAAGATATCGCAGGCGATTTATATCGGTATCGAGCAAATACACCTTTGCTCCCATACCGCAAGCCACTTTAGCAGCGGCGGTTCCAACGACCCCGCCACCGATAACCAGGACGGTCCCTGGATCTACTCCGGGCACACCACTCAAGAGAACACCACTGCCACCATATGTTTTTTCCAGGTATTTTGCTCCCTCCTGGATAGCCATTTTACCGGCCACCTCACTCATGGGTGTCAGGAGCGGCAAAGAACCGTCTGCCTGCTCCACGGTCTCATATGCCACCGAAACCGACCCTGAATCGATCATGGCCTGAGTAAGCTCTAAGGATGCGGCAAAATGAAAATAAGTAAATAATACCTGCCCTTTTCGAATCATTGGATATTCAACGGGAAGCGGTTCTTTTACCTTCATCACCATATCTGCTTTCTGGTAAATCTCTTCAGCCGAATCACCAATAACGGCTCCGGCATTTATATAATCATCGTTGGAATAAGCCGATCCTCCCCCGGCCTCTGTCTCCACCATCACTTCGTGTCCGTGCGCCACCATCTGCTCAACCCCGCCGGGCGTCATAGAAACCCTGTGTTCTTTTGTTTTAATCTCTTTCAATACGCCAACTCGCATCTTTTCCTCCTTATGGTAACCGTTCGTTATGAATTATAGATGTATATACAACAGATCTTAAAAAAATATCTCTTTATTTAACATCAAAAGAAATGATCTTATCATTTTTTATATGATAGCGCCCAAGTTCGACTTCGAATATATATTTATCTCCTCTGTAGTATGAACACAGCAGCTCTATAGGTATATTACTTTCGTTATAGGTGACACTTTCCATGTATAGGCCGGCTGAACCTTTGGGAAGATTGAAAAGCCTTGATATTTGTGGATTCAAATTTACAGCTTTTATGATTTGTTCGCAGCGGGCGAGCACAGTATCAAACTGTTCGGAAAGAATCTTATACATGGAACCGGTAAGATCCAAATCTAAAATATGGCTAAACATTTCACTCGGGAGATAGCTCTCTTCATATATTAGCGGCATATCATCTCCTGTTCGCAAACGGTGTATGAGAACAACTTTGCTATTCGCTCCTAGAATGAGTGCCTTGGCCACATGATCCGGTGCATCGCCAATTCCCTTTTTCAAAAGGACGGTCTTTTCCTTAAGTCCACTCTCACTGAGGTCGTCTGTGAAGCTGGATATCCGATTAAGCTTATGCTTGAGGGCAATAGGCTTAGATGATAATACAAATGTCCCCATTCCCTTTTCTTTTCTTAACATGCCTTCCGTCGTTAATCTTGAAATCGCCTGCCTAAGTGTATTTCTGTTGACTTCACACATTTTCGACAGTTCTATTTCTGATGGAAGCTTCTCCCCTTCCTTATACCGGCCTGTCTGTATGAGATTTTTTAGCCAAGTGCTTATTTGGAGGTACTTAGGAATGGGATTTGATGGATCGATTACTTTCAATGGACCATCTCCGTATTTTTATTTAGCCTAAAACTTGCATCAATTTTCAGGTTTAAAGTGCTGAAACGAGTCCTTCTTGGTGTGTACCTGTCTTTTTTGAAACGATTTGTAAAATACCCAGCATGATTAAAACAATGACAATGATACAGGTGCACATGGCGTTGGCGCTCGCTGTCCACCCGTCATTGTCGAGCATAATGATTTCAATTGCCGCCAGATGTACGGTTGCGGAAACCAGAAAAATAACCGCGCTGATAGTTGTCATGGATCTCATGAAAAAATAGACAAAGTTCTGAAAAAATGCGACTCGGGATAGCGGAAAAATGATTTTGAAAAAGGTTTTAATGGTATCTCCCCCTAAACTTATGGATGCCTCTTCTATTGATGGGTCAATGTTCCTTAAATTGGAAATACTCGATAATATGCCCAAGGTAAAATTACATATGATAACGTTGATAACAATGATCCATGGTGTTCCATAGAAAAAATAATAAGGTTTATTAAAGGCAAGAATATATCCCAAGCCCATGACTAAACCCGGAATGGCTGCGGGCATCACCGATAAAAGGTATATAAATTGCTTGAAAAAAGGTTTGCGTGTCTCCATGACATATCCGGCAACCAGCGTGATGAACGATCCCCCTATGCCGACAAATATAGATACCCATACACTTGTCCATATGGCTGAATATCCGCCAATGGATGGGAACTTGTAATGCGAAAGTGTCAGGGACCAGTCATAGGGCCATATTTTAACAAAAGACCCAATAACTACCGTCGCAAATATGATAATGATCGAAAAGGACACCAGGCAACAGTAAATAGTGAAGGATATCTTTTTCAATGGCCGTGACGGTGGAATGACAGGTTTCGCAGCACCGCTGATCATTGCAAATGTTTTGCGGGATATATAATAGTTTAAAATAAAGGCCATAAGAGACGGAACCAATAGGATGATACTGATGGTGGCCCCCAGGTCAAACCTGTAAAGATTCGTCACTTGAGCATAAATTTCTGTAGCAAGGACATTGTAATCTGCACCGATGACAACCGGGTTACCAAAATCTGTTATGGTCAGATTAAAGGTAAGAGCGGCAGCACTGAAAATCCCGTATTTTGCAGAAGGCAGCGTAATCCTGGTAAACACTTTGAGCGGTGTAGCCCCAAGACTTTCAGCAGCCTCATCCAACCGTATATCAACCGCTGAAAGCGTCGTATATAAAATAACAAATGCATGGGGCAGGCAGTATAGAACTTCTGAAACAATAATACCGGTTGCACCGTAAATATTCCAATCGATTTTAAGAAAATGTGCCGTTATCAAACCATTCCTTCCGAAAAGGTATATAAGCGCCAGCGCCTGAATAATGGACGGCGCAACCAGGGGCATCATGATGACATTTCTGAAAAATGTTTTCCCGGAAATCGTCGTCCGGGTCATGGCATAAGCAAAAAAGAACACCAAGATCGTAACAATAATTGTTGTGGCTACAGAGACATAGAGACTATGCCAGAGGGCATTTAACGTATAAGATGTCGTAAAATATTTTTTAAAGTTGGCAAGGGTAAAGTTGGCAATACCAAATTGGCCGCCTTCAAAAAAACTCAATTGAAGAATGGACCAGAGCGGAAAGAGCATGAAGAAGAAAAGAAGCAATGCGATGAAAATGGTCACCGTCGGAACAATGAATCTATCAATCTCCATTCGTGTCGATGAGATTCCATATTCAACTGGCACGACATATTCTTCAGCAGTGGTATTCATTGCTCCTAAATAGTGTCCATCCATAGTTGAAAAATGGACGCGGTGTGTTTCCTATTCACAAATGAGTAATTTTTGTCCAGATTAAGGCCGCACAAGGGTTTCCGGTGAGGCGTACTCCCTGTACACCGCAACCGAAAACCCGCGGAGAACGCAGATCCGGGCAAAAAGGACCATTTATGGATGGAAACTAAATAAGTTTTCTGAAAAGCTCAGTATAAATATGAAAAGCATCCGGTGGAAAATAAAGCTTTACTTTGTCCTTTCTTTTCAAGCTTATTTTCTCAAACTCTTTTTCAGGTAAATCGACAAACATCTCTTCGCCTTCGAGAAAAAAGGTAATCCTCACAACGGCACCAAGGAAGTTAATCACCTCCACTTCAACTTCAACGATATTTGAGGGCACACAATTGTCGGCAGGAACGGTGACATCCACAATCTCGATATTTTCAGGCCGGATCGCAAGATAAACCGTTTCTTCCGCAACATCCGAGCTGTTAGCAGCCACAAATTCCAGCCGGCCGAACTGTATCTTTCCATTCTTTTTTGTGCAGGTGAGAAAATTAGACGTTCCTACAAACTCCGCAATGAAACTCGTTTTCGGTTCTTTATAGATATCAAAAGGAGAGCCGATTTGTCTGAATTCACCATCTCTCATAATGACAACCCGATCCGCAAGGGCGAGGGCTTCTTCCTGGTCATGGGTTACATAGATCATGGTGATGCCAAGTTCTTCCTGCAATCTTTTAATCACCGTTCTGAGCCGCACCCGAATTTTAGCGTCCAGCGCACTTAACGGCTCGTCAAGGAGAAGAACACTCGGTTTTATGGCAAGCGCTCTTCCAAGGGCAACCCGTTGCTGCTGTCCACCACTTAGTTGTGAAGGATAATGGGTATCCCATCCGGCCAAGCCCAAAAGACCCAGCATTTCATTGACTCTCTCATCGATCAGCTTTTGCGGCATTTTCCGCATTTTTAAGCCAAATGCGATGTTTTGGTTTACGGTCATGTTGGGGAAAAGTGCATAAGATTGGAAAACAATCCCAAACTCTCTTTTTTGCGGGATAACATCATTAATGATCTTCCCATCGTAAATAATATTGCCTGCTGTGACCTGCTCAAATCCGGTGATCATTCTAAGGATGGTTGTTTTTCCGCACCCGCTGGGGCCTAAAAAGCAAAGAAATTCACCGGGCATAATATCAAGGCTGACATTATTGACTGCGATGAGCGAACCGAAATGTTTACTGACATTTTCTAAGACCAGCTTTTTGGACATGGTATAATTTTCTTGCAGATATTAGGTGTAAGGTTTAAACAATGCTCCATCACCCCATGACGAAACATTACCTCACATGGATTAATTTGCAAATTCGAGACGAGGTGATGCCTATTCATAAATGAGCAATTGTTGTCTGGATTAAGGCCGCTCAAGAGTTTCCGGTGCGGCGTACTCTCTGTAGGCCGCAACCGAAAACCCGCTGAGAACGCAGATCCGGACAAAAAGTGCCGTTTATGGATAGAAACTATCTGAGGAAAAGATTCTGCCACACATCAAGAATCTTAGCCCGGTTCTCAGATTGCCACGGGAAATCCATTGGCGCCAGTTTTATTGTCGATAAGGCAGGCAAATCCTTCGGCCCGGGGATATTTGGATACGTAACGCCAAGCTTAAACTTGGCATATTGTTTCATTGCGCTGGTGCTTATTGCCCAGTCTAGAAACTTTTTTGCGGCGTTTTCGTGTTTAGCACCTTGCAATAGTGCGTTCGCCTCAAGCTCGTATCCAGCGCCTTCTTCCGGCAGCACCAAAGCAACCGGAAAACCCTTCTTTTTCAAAGATGAATATACAAAAGCAAACGAGCACCCGATGGCATATTCACCCGCGGCTGTCAGTTTGGCTGGCTTGGAGCCGCTTTTAATATATTGGCCCATGTTTTTATCCAATTCTTTCAGAAAATCCCAAGCTTTATTCTTTTCAACCGGCTTGTTTTTGTAATCTGGATCCAGCATTACCAAAAGGCTGGCAACCTGCAAAAAACCCGTGCCAGAGCTAGCGGGATTCGGCATGATCAGCATATCCTTATACACTGGATTCAGGAGGTCATTCCAACCATTCGGCATGGGCAGGTTTTTCGATGCCAATACTTTCGTGTTGGGAACCAGGGCCGCTGCATATAAATCAATGGCCGTCCAATAACCGTCAGGGTTTTTAAAATGAGCAGGGATTTTGTCCCACCCCTTGGGTTTGTACGGCACCAGCATACCCTTTGGAATAAACTCTGACATGTTCGTTACGGCCCATCCCCAAATACAGTCTGCTTGAGGATTATCTCTCTCTGCCAGCATCCTTGCGCCCAGTTCACCTGTTGACAAACGAATGGCCTGGATATCAAGACCAGGCAAATCTTTTTTTGCCAGTTCAAGGTAATCGACAACTTCTTCATTTTCCAATGACGTGTACACAACAACCGTTTCCTTCGCTACAGCAACACCCAATGTAATTGAAAGCGCCACAGCGACACAAACCATTAGCAATCCAACCCTTTTCATAGCATCTCCTCCTTATTTATTTATGTTGGGTAAAAAATGATAAGCTACATGGACAACTGCCAATGCTCCTCTGTCAATTTCAAAAAGACTAACTACTTGTATTTGTACTATTTTGATTGCATAATAGGCCAGATAAGTTCGTCATGAGACATTCAGACTAGATGTATATACATAGGTTTAGGCCTAATAAATGTCAAGATAAAATCATTGCACGATTTTTGAAACTGGCGCAATCTAGACTGTGGAACAAGATAGGCGAAAGATACCCGCCGATAGCTTGGTATGATAAATTTCCCGCTCCCATATTCCCCGTTTAGCCTGATTTCCACTGTGTCACAAAAACCGCTTGGGAATTCAAATTAAAAAATGGATTGACTGTAATTCAAAAAATATTTAATTGTTAGCTTTTTATTAGTTTTAATTCCGGATTGAAAAATGAAAGAATACTTCAACTTTATTCTATCAACGTTTTATGATCTTGGTCGTTTAATCCATATCGAGCGAAGCCATCGAGGATATATTAATGAAACTTTTAAACTTAACTTGTTAAAAAATAATAAAAAAGACCATTACGTTTTAAGGCGATACAGAACAGGTACACCTAAAAAAAGAATAGCGTTCGAGCATGCATTAATGCTTGAACTTATTAAACAAGGTTTTAACATTTCACCTCTTATTATCCCCACAAAAGACCATGCAACCTTTGTAAAAATCCCTAGTAAAATGGAAAACCGTATCGAAGATCGCTATATCAGCATTTTCACTATGTTACCTGGCAAAGACAAATACAGTTGGAACAACCCTTTGTGCACGGACGCAGAGTTAAGAGATGCTGCCAAAGTACTCGCTTCTTATCACGGCGCGATATATGAATGGAAAGGTATCGATGCCTGGACTGACCAGCGAAATATAGACAGAATTGTTTTAATGTCTAAACGATGGCAATACTATGCACAACATGCAGGCGAATCTTCGTTTGATCAATACTTTTTAGAACAATTCGAATATCTTTGCCTTGAATTAAATAAAATACAATTCAAAAAGATCTATAATGAAATGCCCCACCTTGCCATTCATGGCGATTATCATCCCGGAAACTTAAAATTCGAGAATGAAAAAGTCATTGGCGTTTTTGACTTTGACTGGTCAAAAATAGATATTCGATGTTTTGATGTCGCACTTGCTTTGCTTTATTTTTGTTCTTCATGGGATGGAATCGATGAAGGGCACATCCTGCTCGATCGTACGGAAAGCTTCCTAGAAGCATATCAGAAAGTTGCCGGTGAGATCGACACCATCGGCCCCTTGGACACAATGGAGCTGGAGCATCTTCCTGAAATGATTCATTTGAGCAATCTTTTTTTAATCGATTGGATATTGGAAGGATATTATTCTAGCGATAGCGATTCTCAAGAATACAAGACCTATCTCAGACACAGTGTACAAATGATGCGATGGATGGATAGCCATAGGGATCAACTGTACACGCGTGTTTTAAAATTCGAAAACGTTCAGTAAACCATAATATATAGGAAAATTGTAAATATGTGTGGTCGGTTTGTTGGATTCCGGAGTTTAGAAGAGCTTAAACAATTCTTTCCAATTGCTCATGCCAATTGCGAAGTGACGGAAAACTATAATGTTGCGCCCTCTCAAAAAGTTTTAGCCATCATTCAACAAAGCAATGTGAATCGTTTAGAAAAGCTGCACTGGGGGCTGGTTCCTTTTTGGGCGAATGACACCGCTATAGGAAATCGAATGATCAACGCCCGGGCTGAAACAGTTGCTGAAAAACCGAGCTTTCGCAACGCCTTCAGAAAACGCAGATGTTTAATTCTTGCCGATGGATTCTTCGAATGGAGAGGCAAAAAAGGGAGCAAAAGGCCCATATTTATCACTTTGCCTGACAAAAATCCGTTTGCATTTGCAGGGTTGTGGGAAACCTGGCATGCAAAGGACGCTGATGAATCCATATACAAATCATGCGCTATCATCACAACTGAAGCCAGTGGGTCTATCCGCGAAATTCACTATCGTATGCCGACGGTCCTCAAACCCGAGACGTATGAATTTTGGCTCGATCCTGCCAACCAAAACGTCAAGGAATTAAACCATATTTTAACAATCGGTATTGTTACGGAATTTGTAAGCCATCCTGTATCAAAACAGGTCAACTCAGTTAAAAATAATGCGCCAGACAACATTAACCCTGTTTGATCGTAAACAAAATCGAGAAAAGTCCTAGTATATTTATTTTAATGAGCATTTTTATGATTCGAATACATTTTAATCCCCCTAACCATCAGTGAGATATGAATGTTGTTATTTTTTCTCGATTTTTTTTACCCTGCAGGAAAGCCGATGATACCCCATCTTCGGTGTTGTCAAGGGTTCGCAGTAGCTGACTACGGCTTCACCCTTGACGCCTTGAATCTGGGGCATCCTCGACTTTCGCTCAAATAGGGTTATACCTACCTCGGGATTTTAGCTTCATACCGGCCAAGTAAACTTGATAAAGAATTATTCGTTAACCATTGGATATTATTTTTCCGCCGAAAAACATATTTGCAGTTGGTCATTCTCATAACTGGCTGAATCTACAGCGACATTTACCAGCGTGTCGGGCAGGCTGAACACCCTTGAATAGCCTTCGGCGTTAATCAGCAAATCGTTCTCTTTCCGACCAATGTCGAGACTCGATTTGTCCAGGTTCGGAAGTACGATCGACAGCACAACCTTTTCGTTTTGTTTTTCAAATGCCACCGTATTGACATGAGAGAGCACCTGTGCCGGATTCAACTTGCCGTATATATCCCTTCCCATCTCTTCAAGAAGCTCTAGGCCGATGGGTTCATTGTTGTAGTGTTTGATTGAAAAAATGCTGGTATTCAGAAAAGATTTTTTCAAAAGCGTCATCTGGTCTTGCTGCAGTCTGCACCATTTTTTAAAATAACCGGTTTCAAGTTCCGCCGGAAACAGCTTGTTGACAAAAATGCCGTCCACCGGAAACCCGAAAAGCGAAAAATAAGTATACGTCCGCTTCGATTCGGCAATAGCAATTTTGTCTGGATTCAAAACAAGCCTAATGGACGACATCTCAGGATTTCGCAATATGACTCCCAAACGACCGATATCTTCAATTATTTGGCCGAAAGTAACATATAGGTCATCCTCCGGCAGTAAATCTTTAATCCCCTTGATGCGCTTGCCAATCGGTCTGATCAGCTTTAAAATGCTTCGCTCAATCTCAATAATTCGATTCATCTTGGTGCTGGATGAATCGGTCAGCGTCAATAAACGCAGACTTCCTGCGGTAGGTGCACAATCGATGATGATAACATCGTATTCTCCACTTTCTATTTCACGCAGAATTCTGGTCAGAAGAAACAGTGCATCCATACCTGGGATCAGGGTGACCTCTTCGGCAACCATCCTGTCCATCTCGAGGTAACTGAGAAAATCAGCCATATACCGTTGAATGGAATCCCAACTCTCTTTAATTTCCGCTAGGATATTCACCTCTAGTATGGTCAAATTATTTGATATTTCCACTTTACCATTGCCGCCGGACACAGCAAAAATATCGAACAGGTTGTGTGCAAGGTCAGAGCTGACGAGCAGCGTCTTTTGACCTATTTTTGATGTCAGCGCTGCGGTTGCACAAGCATTGGTCGATTTTCCCACACCACCTTTACCGGTAAATAAAATGATCCTCATGTCAACCTCTCAGGAAATTGTGATTTTCTTCACAACAGCAGGAGAAATCTCTCCTTGTCTCAGAAATAGATTGAGAATGTGCTCCGCTGATTCAATGTATTCATTAATCTCGAAAAACCTTTGCTCCAAAAACGCGATTTCTTCATTTTCTTCTGCTGTTTTTCTCTCTACTTTTTTCAAATCTTTCTCACTGTTTGACATCAAGCTTTTTATTCTTTCGATTTCATCTTTAACAATCGTGGACATGATCTCGGTTTCTATTTCCCATATGTTTCCTCGTATCTCATAAAAATTTTTCCGCGCGCCTCTGTGATACACCTTTCTAACGACCTTCCATCTTTCAAGAAGTCGAATATTTGTTGATACCGATCCTTTTGAAACTTCCAGTCTTTCTGCCATCTCATCTAACGACATGGGCTCTCTTGAAAACAGCAGTAGACCTTCCAATTGACCGGCGATGCGAGAAAAACCAAATTTCTCCGCCTTTTCCCCTATCACATGGATGAGGTCGTTTCGAATATCTTCAATTGTCTTTTTCATTTCAGCCTCCTGTTGGATTCAGATTGTTTAATATATACTAAACGTTTTAAACAAATAATACATAATGGCGGGCGATGTCAACAAAAATATGACCTCTCGAATCCTCGAATCCTTTTCCCAGATAACAGGGAGAAGAACTAAAAGAATTTACGATTGTCGAAATTTTCATGACATGATATTTGCGAGATAAAACCTGATAAAAGAGACCTTTGAAAAACGTTTCCCGCTAAAGCGGGATTCAAGAACAAGGGCAATTCAGCAGGATAGCGGAATGGGACAGCTGCCAAGCTGACCGTTAGAGCGAGGGGCATGGACGCCCCGAGTCAATGCGAAAATTTAAACCACAGGCATACATTGGGTATTTCGCGGATTTATCTGCCGCCGAACTTAGTCGGATTAAAATTTGAACCTGACATCCCGCCGTTGGCGGGAGACAAAAGAGGGCGTTTTTCAAAGGTCTCGATGCTTTGATTGAGGAGAACACATGTCATTAAAAAAACTGCATTTTGAAAGCACAAATAAAATCAAACTATCGGCCCTTCTCGAATTGCCGGTTGATGGACATCCTGTTGCTTATGCACTGTTTGCTCACTGTTTTACCTGTACGAAGAACCTAAAGGCGATTCATCATATTAGCCGTGCTTTGGCCCGTGAGAACATTGCGGTATTACGATTCGACTTTACCGGTCTGGGAGAAAGCGAGGGAGACTTTGCCGATACTACTTTTTCTTCAAATGTCGAAGATCTGGTTGCTGCCGCAAATTTTCTCCATTCGAATTTTGCAGCACCTAGGGTTTTGATTGGCCATTCTCTTGGCGGGGCAGCAGTATTGCAGGCAGCTGCTCATATACCTTCCTGTAAGGCTGTTGCAACCATCGGCGCTCCCGCAGACCCTGTTCACGTGACTCATCTGCTCAAAGATCAGATGGAGGACATCGAACAGAAAGGAGAAGCCGAAGTATCATTGGAAGGTAGAAATTTTAAGATCAAAAAACAATTTATCGACGATTTGGAACAGACCCGTATGGAAGGAGTCATCCGCAATTTAAAAAAAGCGCTGCTTATTTTTCATTCCCCTATCGATAACACAGTGGGTATCGATAATGCCGCTAAAATATTCCAAGCCGCACGTCATCCCAAAAGTTTTATTTCTTTGGATCAGGCCGATCACTTGCTCATGAAAGAAGCGGATTCTCTCTATGTTGGAGCCATGATAGCCGCATGGGCCCGCAAATATATTAAAACACCCCGTGACGAACCTGAAAAAAGAGGGGTGACAGACAATCGTGTCGTTACAAGAACCGGAAAAACCGGTTACCGTACAGAGATTATGGCAAACGGACTTCCCTTAATTGCTGACGAACCCATATCATTAGGGGGAACCAATATGGGTCCTTCTCCATATGAATATCTTGTGGCTGCTCTGGGGGCCTGTACCTCGATGACGCTACGCATGTATGCTGATCGAAAGAAGCTGCCCCTTGAAGAAATATCCGTCACCTTGTCTCACAACAAAATTCATGCCAAAGACTGTGAAACGTGTGATACCAAAAACAGACTGGTTGATAACATCGAACGAGAAGTGGAACTGATCGGCCCGCTGGATGATGCACAGCGTCAACGAATGCTGGAAATTGCAGATATGTGCCCGGTCCATCGAACACTACAATCCGATGTCGTTATCAAGACCAGATTGAAACCCTAATTGGCCGTTAACAAAACCGAGAACGATGATCAGATTTTGGTCGCAACCTATATCAAAAAGCGGCTGAATGCCTATAACATTGGTTACGGATATGGGTGCGAAATTTGGGTAATGGTTTTATGGCAAGCATTACTATCGCTTCATTTGAAATTTCTATTTTCCGATAAAGCTTGAACCGCAAGGCTTGATTTATAATCTAATTTATAATAGTAAGCTAGCATGGTGTAAAGATTTGACGGCAATATGTCGATATCCAATTAGGTAGACGATAATCGAAGCACCAAGACAATCGGCTTAACAAAAACAGATGATACGGATTTTAAATGCTCTGTAGGGCTTAGGCTTAGGCTCGGTTTTACTGCATTTCATAAAAACAGATAAATTTGTAGAAATGGATTTTCACCGGCGTTACTTTTTAAAAATTGGGGTACAAGCGACTGCGGCCTCACTGATTCCCGTTACAGTCTTGGCATCGATAGGTCGGCTGTTGTTGCCCGAACGTTCATTGTCTTTTTATAATACGCATACCGACGAAAGCCTTGACGTGTGCTATTTTTCTCACGGTCAGTATCAGATCACCGCCTTAAAAAAAATCGATTATATCCTCCGTGATCATCGAGCCGGCAAAATCAATCCCATAGACAAACGACTGATCGATCTTCTCCATTCCATTTCGACAACGTTTCATCATCCGGTCCAGTTCCATATCATTTCCGGGTATCGCACGCCCGATACCAATGCCATGCTTTGTAAAAAATCTAGTGGTGTTGCAGGGTCTAGCTTGCACATGAAAGGCCAGGCCGTTGACATTCGCATCCCTGATTATAATACCATGCGATTAAGGGACATTTGCTGGAAACTTCGATCCGGCGGGGTGGGGTATTATCCAAAGTCCGACTTTGTGCATGTGGATATCGGTCGAATAAGGCGTTGGTAAAACACCTTTTACATCCTTGGCAACCTCTCTTTTAAAGCACGATCAAGTGCATTGTCACGGTCATATATATCATCACGAAAATGTAACTCACCTTTGTCATCCACCCACGCCGTCCAGTACTGTAAATGAATAGCGATGGGCTCTCTAAGTGTAATTACCTTCCGCTGGCCTGCTGCAATGGCCTTTAGCAATTCTTCTTTTGTCCATCGCGGATCGTTACGCGTAATATAGACTGCCAAGTCGATCGGCTTTTCAATGCGAATGCACCCGGAGCTAAAATCACGAACGGTTTCTTTAAAAAGAAAACGTTTGGGTGTGTCATGAAGATATACCGCAAATTTATTGGGAAACATGAATTTAATTCGACCCAGAGCATTTTGCGGCCCCGGATCCTGGCGTAATCGGTAAAAGAAGTTGCGGGGTCCTATTTGTTTCCAATCGATGGTTTGAGGATTTAATTCCAGTGCATCCTTTTCCCAATTTTCAAATACTTTAATCCCCTGCTGATCTAAATATTGATTCTTTTTTTGAATTTTAGGAAGAATATCTTTGACGGCAATTGACGTAGGTATATTCCAAAATGGATTGATGACCATATACGTCATCTTAGAACTAAAGACCGGCGTTCGGCGAAAAGGTCGTCCCACAGCGACACGCATGTTAAGCGATCGCTGACGGTTCTCGGTCACCCACATGTTAAATTCAGCAACGTTGACAAGAATGTACCTGTTGCCTAGATTGCGGGGGATCCATCGCCACCGTTCCATATTGATTTCGATCTGACGGACGCGCTTTCGAATCGGTATGTTTAGTATGGCTAGAGTACGTGGGCCGACAATACCATCCGATCTTAATCCATGCCTTTTCTGGAACCGTCGAACAGCGGCTTCAACCGATTCATCAAAAAGATCGATCGGTATTTGTTTCGACGTTTTCAAATCTCCGAGGAGGGTCAGCCGCTCACACAATTGTCGAACCAAAAGACCACTTTTTCCCTTTTTTATGCTTTTTCCTGGTAATAAAGGCGACCAAACGTTCTTTTCGGCCCTCTTGCGGTAGTCGGCTAAACTGTTTTTTAAGCCTATATAGCCTAAATGGAGCGGCCTAAAGTCGTTTAAGGCTTGCCTGATTTGATTCGAACGGAGTGCGGATTGGAGAATACCGATTAAATCAGCGGTTGGGTTTACGATGATCCAATCGGTATGGATGGTTTCTGGATTGACACGCCCTGCAAGAAGATGTGAGCTGTACAGCATAAAGGCATCCGTCAGGAGAAGTTCGAGATCCACCCACATGGCAGGGTCAATCGGTTCTTTTAGCGTCTTTTTATTTTCTATCGTCTGTATCAAGGACAGAATGGTAGCCAGATGGTAGCCATCCGGGCGCAGACCTTCATCATAAGCATTCTTAATCTCGGAAATCAGTGCTGCTGTTTGGGGTCAAATTTTACCGTTTCTATACCAGGCAGGGGCAAAATCCCTTTGCTGGTAAAACACCGGAATGAGCGAAACACCGCAAATCAACTCACTTCTGCAACTAAATCGATTCTTGATTAATTCTGTTTCGATTCTCTGCTTAAGATAGACGTTTATAACTTCCGTTGCAGTTTCCTTCGCAAGGACGGTGTTATATAAAAGGGCTGAAAAAACAATGAGCAATACAATCCCTAAATATGACTTTATTGAAATATGAATCTTTAGTTTCAGCATGTTTCTACAAAATGCTCACATACTACCATGTGTGCTGCGCTTTTTCATATGTTACACATGCCGCCTACGGCGCTCGCGTCTTGTCTTTGAACGCGATCTATATTTTTGAGATGGCTTGTAATATAATTTTTGAAAGGATTGATATTTCAAAACGACCTACCATTAAAAATCGAATTTAAATAGCATAGGCTGAAGTCAAAAATTTAATCCCAAAAGTATGACGACTAAAAAGATCCGCTTTTCAGGTTATGATATTGACAGAATTATAGCGTTGTAAACACTATATATAATTCACCTTTTTCTATCCGAATTGGCTTAAACTCAATTTGGCGCTATCAATTATCTGCTTTTAACTACCTGTTATTGGTGATTGATTTTTTAGTGAAAGATTTCAAAATGATACTTTACCTGTAGCAGAGAAACCGGATAAAATCGAAGCAGAATTATCCATCTTTTTAAAAGGAGGCATTTCATGGGTGGTGATAAAGACAATTTGGCGCTTGTATTAAGTGGCGGGGGAGCCCGAGCCGCCTATCAAGTCGGTTTTCTGCGATGTCTTGCCAAAAACTTTCCAGATCTAAATATTCCTATTATGACCGGAGTTTCCGCTGGTGCAATTAATGCAGCCTTTCTGGCAAACCATCAGGGCTCTTTTTCTGAAGCCGTGGAAATGCTATCCAGCTTATGGCTCAGCCTCACTGTTGATCAGGTGTTCTGTGTAGATAGTTGGAAGCTTGTCGGTAATATCATAAAGTGGGGCATTCGCCTGGTGTCAGGTGGAATTCCTAAAGAATCATCAGCGCGCAGCCTTTTGGATTCAACACCCCTGCAACATCTTTTGCAAAGGACCCTTGCACCAGAAGAGAAAGTTCTTGCGGGTATTCAAAAAAATTTGCGTGCGGGCAAACTGAAGGCCATTGCCATTACCGGTACCAATTATGGCACCGGGCAGACCGTAACATGGGTTCAAGGTGAAGATATCAGAACCTGGGAGAGGCCATGGCGCAGAAGCGAAATCACCGAAATTACTATCGACCATATTATGTCATCAGCGGCTTTACCCCTCATATTCCCTGCTGTCAGGGTTGGCGATGCATGGTATGGTGATGGTGGTATCCGGCAGTCAACGCCCCTTTCTCCGGCAATTTATCTGGGCGCAAACCGAATTCTCGGTATCTCAACACGTTATGGGCGGTCTTTAGAAGAGGCAAACAAACCCGTCTGTATGGGATATCCGCCACCGGCCCAAATAGCAGGTGTTTTAATGAATTCGCTTTTTTTAGACGCTTTGGATCAGGATATTCGAACACTTGAACGGACCAACCAATTACTGGAACAGATATCTGAAAGGCAGCATTGGGACCGGTATTTGATCGACCATTTCATGATACGCCCTTCCCAGGATCTGGGCAAACTTGCAGGCGGCTTTGAACCGGATTTACCCTACATGTTTCGTTATCTGACTCGTGGCCTCGGGACACAAGAGACAAAAAGTCCGGACTGGCTAAGTATGGTCATGTTTGATCCAAAATACTTGAACCATTTGATTCAACTCGGTGAAACCGACGCTGAACGGCATGCCGAGGAAATAGGTAAATTTTTGAACGCCTAAATCAAGCGCTATGCTGTGTCTCTACCTCTACCGTTGTTGCTAATTAATATCTAAACCAGCTTTATATTATGATGGATGTCAAGGACCGGAGGACAGTTTCAACTGCGAGATAGATTGCGGCTCTCCGCCTGAGTACGGCAACGATGTTTGCGAAGAAAGGGAAAATCAATGTAATTGTGCTTATGACTGTGGAGAATCATCAGCAACAGAAGCGAATTGTAGCAACAATATTGACGATGATTGTGATGGACTGATCGACGGTAACGACTCAGACTGCGATGGTAATTCTGCCTGCATTTGTTTGCCCAAAAAATCACCATGCAGTTCTAACAGTAATTGCTGCTCAAATAAGTGCCAAAGGGAAAACTGCAGGTAGGATAGACCAAAGGATATCTAATAAAAAAGGTTTTTATAACATCTCGATATAATTAAGCTTT
>CP070768.1:99618-105804 GCA_020345745.1 Desulfobacterales bacterium | reverse complement strand
TCAGTCAAACCTATGACACCAATGGAACATTCATCAGCGGTTTATACGGGCCTTGTGGTTGATGCCAGAGGATTAAGCGCAAGACCTGCCATGTCGCCTAAAATCCTCGATGAAAATGGTCAGGAGGTCTATGGATCTGCTTTTGTCAGCCGGGAATACGCTGTACAACAAGGCATGAGTGGGTATGCAAAAGACATTGCTGCCGCGCAGAGAAACCAGAGGGTTACAGATAATCCAATCACGGTAAAGGGCTTAAGGACCGAAGGACCTGGTAGTTCCGATATTATTATCAGTAATGCAGATGCATCAGCCCTTAGAAGTGCTTCTGAAAACCTTTCATTTATGAAAAAATGCCGGGTTATGATTGTGGTTGATTAAAACCGTCATCACCCAAAGCAGGCGAAAAGCTCGATTAGAGTTGGCGCAAAACATTTTTTATTTTTGGGACGTTTGTTGAGGAGGGATCATGAATATTCGAAAATTGTTCTATTTGACTACAGGTTTCTGCATGCTCTTAATGGTGGCATGTGGCCCCAAGCCAATGGCGCCTAAAGCGGAACTCGATACACCCATGCATCATGTTAAAAATGGTAACAAAATGTTGAAAACCGGTAAAATCGATGCAGCGTTGCGTGAATTTACCAGAGCAAAAGAACTGGACCCCAAGTACTCACCGGCTTATGTCGGCCTCGGTTTGGTCCATGGTATAAAAGGTGATTATGAGAACGGCTTTAAGCAATTAAAAATGGCCGGTAAATATGCTAAGGGAGATGAACAGACGATCGCCGTACATGTCGGCTACATGAGGCTTTATATCTTAGGCAGTGACAAGATTGACGAAGATTGGTTAAAAGCGGTTGAGCGTAGCTTTAAAAAATCGATTAAAATTAATCCTGATAATCCTGAACCCTACTATTTCATGGGTATTGCCTACAAAATGTCTTTCGAGTTTGACACGGCAGCAAGTAAGTTTTCGAAAGTTCTTGAAATTAATAAAGGGTTTGTCCAAGAGGCAGACAAGGAGTATGCGATTATCCAAAAAATTCAAAGGGCAATGCCCGGCTCGGTTGTGGGAAAGAAGATCGCACTTTTAGAAGAAATCACGAGGGCTGATGTTGCCGCGCTGTTTATCGAGGAACTCGAAATCGATGAGCTTTTCCGGAAGAGAACACCCAAGCAATTTGATACGGCGTTTAAAGACCCGGAAAAGAAGTTTGTGACTGGTGAATACGTAAAAGTTCCGCCGGCAACGGATATTGAGGATCATGTGCTAAAGACCGATATTGACGCAGTCATCGCCATCGGCATTAAAGGACTTCAGCCTTTTCCTGACCATACATACAAACCTTATAAGGTCATAACTCGAGCCGAATTTGCTATGATGATCGAAGATATATTGATCAAAATTACCGGAGACAATAGCTTGGCCACTAAATTTATCGGGAGCCCATCACCTTTTCCGGATCTGAGAAATGACTTGCCGTATTTTAATGCCGCCATGGTCTGTACCACGCGTAATATAATGGAAACTAAGGATGTGTCTACTGGTGAGTTCGACCCTCGAGGATCTGTTTCCGGGGCTGAATCCCTTCTGAGCATTCGGACGCTAAAGTCCCAACTTTAAACTCTATAGCGACTCATATTGAAAGAGGATAGCGATACCATGAGACCTTTTAAAAGTATCACCGTATGCTTGACGTTGCTCTTATTCGTTCTATCCCCTGATCCTGTGAATGCTCAAAGCAATCCGATTTCAGTTGAACTAAAAGGCGGGAAAGCTAAGGTTACCTTGCTGGAAGGGAGCGCTTTTGTGGTCAAAAAGGGAATGGAAGAGGCTCAGCCGCTGGCTCAGGGTGATTTGTTGTCAGGGGGGGATCGTATTACCACTGGAAAAAAATCGAGAATAGAATTGAAAATGCCGGATGGGAGTTATTTACGATTTGATGAAAATACAACGTTCGAATTACAGGCTATAGCCTTTGAGAAAAAACGAAAACGGCGCAAAATAACCATAAGCATGATATTAGGAAAGACATGGGCCAAGGTGTCGCGTTTGTTCGGTGTAAAGGGGCGTTTTGAGATTGCTACCAGAACTGCGGTTGCCGGTGTACGCGGCACGGTCTATAGAATGAACGTTAACACTGATCATTCAGTGACGGTAAAGGTGTATTGGGGCGAAGTGGTGGTTAACAACGCGATGAAAACTGCGGCAGGAGATATGCCGGTGCAAATCACCAAACCGACAAAGGTGGAAGGCCCCCATCCTGTCCCGGGTCCTCATCCTGTATCGATGGAAGAGTGGACTTACATTGTCAAAGCATTGCATCAAATCAACATCCGGCCAGATGGTACGGTGACAAAGCCTTTCCGGTTTTCAATCAAGGAGGACTTGAACGAGTGGGTGATCTGGAATCAGCAACGAGATGAAGCTGTAGGGGATAAATGGGAGTAAGATAAATAATTTCAGCATGTTGAAAACATCGCAAGCCAGTTCTCAAAAGGAGCGGGTTGATTTCATATATACGGGCTTCAAGCTTTTTCTTCCAGTCGATATCAATATTGTTTTAGCAGAGTGCCCCAATATTTTATGATTTGGGCGCATTTTTAAAAACTAAATCAATATGAAAAAAAATCATAAATATTTGATCACTGGGTAACTTGAAGTCAAAGAAAAAGATATCTCCTTTCATAAAAAACCTGAAGCCCCTTTGCCCGAACTATTTGAGAAGTTACCAGAATAAAGGTTCCTGCACCTTGCTTCAGTGAGATCTTTGATAAATGTTCAATTTTGTTCAAGATCAAGGAAGGCGAAAATTTTAACCACAGGCATACATTGAGTATTCCGCGGATTAAAATTTGAGCCTGACACAGAAATTGGACAAAAGAGGGTTTTTTTCAAAGGTCTCTCAGGTTAATGGTTGGCTGAATACGCCTTATACCAAAACAGCCATATTGTTTCGTGGTGTGATTTTAGAATCCGATGAAGAATAATAATTGGTATTTTATTATTGACAACATATACGACGATGTGGCACATGTGTCAGAAATAATTAATATTTTTTTTATTCTTGATTAATAAAATCGATGAAAATCAATCATTTCCAAAGAAGCTTCCCGTTATATAGCATTATGCATAAGGGCCGCGCACAATAAAGAAGGTTTGGAAAGTGTATGGGAGAAACCTATGAAGTATCTGAATCTAATTTTGGCTTTGGTTGTTGTAATTGCTCTCGCCGGTATTCCAGCATGGTCCCAACAGGAAGAGGTCTTGCAAGGGATCATGGATCTGAAAAGCAAAGCGTTTGTTCAACACCAACGACCTTCGGTGCGGTTTGATCATTATCTGCACGAGACTATTCTTCGCTGCAGGGTTTGCCATCACGATTTCAATGTATTTAACAACAGGAATGAAGGTAAAGGTAGTAAATGTTCCACCTGCCACAAACAAAAACCCAACAAGGATATACCGGTGCCGTTACTGACAGCCTTCCACAAACAATGCAAAGGCTGTCATGAAAATTATGCCAAATGGGGTCGAACCACCGGACCTGTTATGTGCGGTACGTGCCATACAAAAAAACTTGCAAGTAACGACAATTAAAATTGCGCCTGTATTCTGGGTATTTGTGCAGCACGCTTATGGTTAAGAATGATTTTTAAATTTCCAAATACTGTCTGTTTTAAATCAATTTTAATAAATAGGAGACGTTTCATTCAACCTGAATACATCGTTTAAACCATAAGATTCTATCTAATTGGTGGGAATTATGAAAAGCCCCCCGCCCCAAAGGACGGGGTTTTTTACCTTGCGGCGCCTCGCAGCGGAGAGCAAGCCGGTCAAATCCGCCTTGATGACATAATTTAAGGAGACAGGAATGTATCAATTTGTAACCGGACCGATGGCATGGATAGCATTTGGCATTTTCTTTTTGGGTATGGCTGTCAAAGTTGTTTCTCTATTTTACCTTACCCGAGAAAAGGATAAAGTTGTGTTCAATCACTTCAGCTGGCAATGGTCCCTTAAGTCCATTATCCGCTGGCTCATTCCTTTTGGCAGTCGCAGTATGAGAGAGAAGCCCCTGTTTACGATAATAACCTTTTCCTTCCACATATGCCTTCTGATAACACCTATTTTCCTACTGTCTCACAATATAATTCTTGAGGAAAGATGGGGCATCAGCCTGTGGACATTACCCGAATCGGTGTCTGATATCCTGACAATTGTTGTGATTGTAACCGTGGTGTTCCTGGCTCTCCGGCGTATTGCGCTTGCAGACGTGAGAATTGTAACATCTGCATACGACTATTTACTTTTGGCTATTACAGCAATGCCGTTTATCACTGGATTTCTTGCGTATCACCAATTCTCAAATTACAAGTTCTGGCTTATTTTTCATATACTCAGTGGAGAGATAATGCTGATAGCGATACCGTTTACACGGTTAAGCCACATATTTTTATTTTTTATGACAAGGGCTCATATCGGAAGTGAAATGGGTCAAAGAAGAGGTGCAGCAACCTGGTAAAATTATAGCAAAACCATCCCATCAGGATTAAGCTTACAAGATTAATTAGGAGGAATGAATATGGCAGAACCTGCTGTGAATGTTAAACTCATAAAGGAGCGACTGGCCTTTCTCAAAGGGGGTCGTTTCAAAGCATGGCTGGAGATTTGTGCCCACTGCGCATATTGTTCAGACAGCTGTTTTTTCTATTTGGCCCACGATAAAGATCCAAAGTATATGCCGGCGTATAAAGTCAAGCAAACCCTCGATAAACTCTACAAGAAAAAAGGAGAGGTTACCTGGGAAGAACTGGAAAAAATGGCAGATATTGCGTACGGAGATTGCACAGCATGCCGCAGGTGTTCTCTTTACTGTCCATTTGGCATCGATGTTGCCGTGATGATTGCAGCAGTTCGTGGTATCCTATGCGGTCAGGGACTCGCCCCTAAAGGCCTTCAGGATGCCGCCAAGCACCATTGGGAAACAGGCAATCAAATGGCTATTACGGAAGAAGACTTTGTGGAGACCTGTAAGTGGATGGAAGAAGAGTCGGAAGAAGAAATGCCTGGCCTGAAGATACCCATCGAAAAGAAGGGTGCGGAAACACTTTACGTACTCAATGCTCGGGAAGTCAAATTTTATCCGCAGGATATTGCAGAAGCAGCGATGATCCTCTATGCTGCCGGCGAGGACTGGACCTTTCCTGATTTAGGCTGGGATATGACGAATCTGGCGATGTTTGCCGGCAACGCCCAAGTTATGGCCCATTCCGCAAAGCTGGTCTATGACGCAGCCAAACGATTGGAGGTTAAAAAGATTATAACCTCGGAGTGAGGGCACCCGTATCGCTCCCTTCGGTTCGAAGGGCCTTATTGGTTAGGATTACCCGGTGGTGAACCTCCAGTACCGGTAATTCACAGTGTGCAGGCTTTTTATGAATATATACGTGATGGTCGCATCAAGATCGATCCCGCCAAGAAAATGAAAGAACCGGTGACCTACCAGGATCCGTGTAATATCTCCAGAAGTGGTGGACTTTGGGAAGAAGCACGGTATCTGATGAATGCCATGTGTGAGGACTTTCGAGACATGGCACCCAACCGTGAATATAACCACTGCTGTGGCGGTGGCGGCGGATACATCCCCATGGGTCCGCAGTTTAGGAAGAGAAGGATGCAATCCGGCAAGGTTAAGGCAGATCAGATTCGGGAAACAGGGGCAAAAGTCGTGGTCGTTCCCTGTCATAATTGCTTTGACCAGTTAAGAGACCTGAGTGCGGAATACGACTTGGGCATTCAGGTGATGCACTTCAAAACCATCATTCCACATGTATGGGACCTTCCGGACCACTTGAAGCCACCAAATGAAGAGGCGAATTGACCGGCACCAGCGAGCGCCTTCCCCGTAGCTTGCTGCGAGGTTAGCGAGCGAATATAATAATTACAGAATTCCTTACCGGGCGCGAAGCACTGCCGTTAGGCAGAACATTCCCTGCAACTTATTTCAGGGAATCTTCAAATAAAGAGGAACATCCGTTCCCGCGTTTAAGTTTGTAACCCTGCGCGAAGTACGGGGTTTGTCTTCAAACAATGAAACCAATGACGAAAGACCGGTACGAGATCCGATTTGCTGGGTCAGGCGGGCAGGGCATCATTATGGCTGCCATAGTCTTTGCTGAGGC
>CP070768.1:95071-99518 GCA_020345745.1 Desulfobacterales bacterium | reverse complement strand
CGCTGCCTTTCTGTATTGAATACCACTCACTTCCGCGCTTAAGCGTTCGTAGCACCTCATGTGGATTTTCGTCTGTCCAATCTGACAGAAGCACCACATAATCGTGATCGACCTTCAGACGTTTTTGAGATGGTTCGATAACGATTGATCCATAAACACCGCTTTGTTCCTGGAGATTGGGATGGCAGTGATACCAGTAAGTTACGCTCTGGCGGATCGGAAATACATAGGTAAAGGTTGATGCGGCCTCAATAGGTGGAAAGCTGACATAGGGAACACCGTCCATTTCAGGTGGTACCAGGATTCCGTGCCAGTGGATAGAAGTTTCCACGCTCATCTTATTATGAACGCGAATTCGGGCGGTGTCACCTTCTTTGAAACGCAACGTGGGGCCGGGGATGCTGCCGTTGATGGTCATGGCCTCAGCGTTCTTTCCCGTAACGTTGACCTCTTGCTGAGCGATTGTAAGATCGTATTCGACGATGGCCGCTAGGGCCTGTAAATGGGCAAAAAAGATGATAAAGATAATGCTTGCAACTGAAGTTATTCTTACTGGCCACACCATATCGAACTCCTTGTTTATCAATAAATAACATTCTATCTACTTTCAGATGAGAATATGGTTTTATTTTTTTGAACCTGTAAATTGCATGAGAAATTCTCATGTTAGAAGCGGATAAATTTATTACATGGGTTCTTAATCATTTAAAAATAAATAGAATATTGATTGCAAGCTATCCCTTCAGAAGAGTATAAATCTCTCTCTTTTTATTTAATAAATATGATCTGCGAAATATGTTTGCGGTTTTTTGTATCTGACGTGTAAATAATTTACATTTATCGTTGTAAATGGTTAACTGGAATATTGCAGGCCCTGCTCTATCAGCGCGCTTTTTATCTAAAGAATGCTCCTTGGGAGTAATCTTATCCCGCCGGCAGCGTTTCGAAATAATTAATAAATTCTTTTTTTTGCTTTTCTTTGGACCATACGACCTTATACTTTCCGCCCTCTTTCATCTCAAATCTGTCCACGATAATGCTCTCTCCATTTACACTTCCAGTAACCTGTACATCTTTGCCCACATACCTTACCTTTAGGCTGCGGTTCAGGTTTGGCAGGTAGTAGTGTTTGCCATCTGAAGCCAAAAGTACGAAATTGTTCTCAATTAAAAGATGGGCATCGAGGTCATGTGGCGGGCATTTTTTGCCTTGCAACACACAAAGGGCGCCCTCGATAGTGCCTTTAAGCGTTGTTGTTTGTGTTTTGGCAATTGCCACTGCAGGCGGTGTAATCAGTAATGCCGAAACTACAAAAGCCATAAATGTTTTATAAATGTTTATCTTGTTCATTTTTTTTACCCCCGTATCATTTGGTATTGTTTAAAGAATATACAACCACGGGTTAATTATATATTTGCTTCTTTGAATGAGTATCAAAAAGGATCAGTGATTTGGAAGAATTTCCAAAATCAAAACAGATTTTTCTTCCAGAAACCTCATTCCCTGCGACAAACAAAAAATACCTCGTTTTTCAGCCCCAAGCGAAGAACATCTTGTGCACTGAATCGTTTCATGTACCATACCACCTCTAACGAAAAACCGGCTTCGCGTAATTTATCCACCAGATCGAAACCATACTCTCTGTAGTGCTCTTCAGGTGTGAAGCTGGATAAAGGGCGCCCATGGGTGAGGTGATACTCCTCGGTAACCGGTCCTTTATTCGTCGGTACCGTTAACAGCAGCTCTCCATCTGGACTAAGCACCCGATACAGCTCTCTTATGGCCGCTTCGTCGTCCTTTATGTGCTCCAGTACATGATTGCACAGAATCAGGTCAAAGGCTTGATCCAAAAGTCCCGCCCGTGTTAGATCCAATCGCACGTCAACGTCCTTTACCATAAGGTCTGCTGTGATGTAGATGAGGTTGCCCAAGCTCTTTAGTTTTTTCATCAATGAGCGCTCAGGAGCCAAGTGCAATACACGAAATTGCCTTAGATCAATGCTAAGTTCTCTTAATAAATATAACCATATGAGACGGTATCTCCCCTTGGATCTGCAGTTAGGACAAAACTTTCGATCATTGGATTTACCGCCGTGCTCGAAACCCGGCACGCTATTATCGCAGATGACACAGTAATGACTATGGGTTTGTGCTATGTTCTGTCCCAATATAATTCTTATCCTCTCTTAACCATACTTATTTATTCATTCATCTTGCCCGAAAATCGTATATATTGGCTCGATCAAACATTTGACTACAGGTGTATCTCCAGATTTTTTTATACCGATTAACGTCTTAATGAGCATTCAATAAAGCTTGGGCACATCTAAAACCAACATCGGGAAAAGCTTCCCATGGATATCGAAAACTTTTATATTCAGGTCTGGGTTGTAGAGATGTAGAGACAACAAGACTTGGATAGGAAATGCCCTCTTTTATTTCATTTTCTTTTCTTCTTTCAAGACCCGTATCTCCCCGTGTTACCCATGCCTTGAAACCCGATCCTACATCTTCTCGACCGAGTGAATTATCTTTGGAAGTAAGCATGCGTGTGTCATTTTGGTGCATCATATGGGTATGGGTGTCGGTTTTTTCAGGCGCTTTTTTGGTGCCTGACGGAAGGGAATAATTTTTGTTTTTTGACAATATTTTACTACGAAGATTATTGTCTGAGATAACATAATCCCATTCGTATTCGGTTACCAAGCGTTTGCCATAGTGCTGAGCATAGGCCATCGCACCATACCAAGTAACGCGGACAACAGGGTGTGATGCATATTCAATATCACGCAAATGGAACCGTTCGTGCTCATAGATAATCTGCTCATGTGGTTCTACACCTTTTCCAAGATAAAACCAGATCTCATTCTTGCTGCTAACGACACCATTTTCAACCGTCAGGTTTGCCTTCACTGAATTCAGAAATTCTGAAAAATGGTGGATTGTGACATTTTTTTCATCCATGTAAAAAGGTTCTATCTTGAAGGTTTTCTCTCCGGTGTTCGAATCATTGGCTTTTATCGTTATTTTTCCGCCAGAGATAAAACGCATGGTGATGCCGTCCTTGCCGAGTATAGACGGGGCTGGCGTGTCAGAGGCTTTTTTTTCAACTTCATGAGGTTTAGGATGGCTTGTAGTTGCAGGTATTTTTTTGACAATGAGCGGTTTTTCTAAAGCTTTTTTTTCAGGTTCACCTATCACATGCCATAGCGCCATAGCCATCACGGAAATAATAGCTAGAGCAATACCTGCCCATATGACCCGCGGTTGGTTAAGCAAAGAGATCTGCTGTGGGGTTTTAATAACTTCGGCCGTAGCTTCGCTTCCCAGACTGTCTATGGCATCTATAAGTGACGCTCGAAGCTTATCTACAGAGTCGATTCTATTTTCTCTGGATTCCGCCGTGGCGTTTTGTATGATTGTATCCAATTTCTTAAGAAAAGGAGTATCAGGATTTGACAAAGCGACACTTTTAAACGGCTTGGTTTTTGATTTTATTCTGCCGTCAATAGACTCAAAAAGAATTCTTCCAAGAGAGTAAATATCGGATAAGTGGTCTGCTTTTCCAAACTCAAAAAAATGTTCCGGAGACATATATGCAGGCGTGCCCTTTACATCAATTGACTGCGTAACCGGTTTCCATTGGTAAGAATGGACCAAGCCAAAGTCCGTAATCTTTGGTGTCTCACCATCCATGAGGACATTACCGGGTTTCAAATCACGATGGGCCATTCTGAGTTCATGAATGGCTTTTACGCCATCGAGGACCGGGATAAAATAACTGTGCAGCCAACTCTGAATAAGTTCTTGCTCGGAATCAAATCCTTCTTCCGACATGGTTGATCTCAGCGTACCACCCGGAATATATTCCATAGCGATGTACTCTAGCTTTATATCTTCATTGCCCTTTTGGATTGACACCGAACCGTAATCAAAGATTTGCAGAACATTAGGGTGACGAACCTGAGCCATGGCCTGAACTTCATTTCGGAATCTTTGAAGGCCGGTTTCCAATTCTTCTTCATTATCAATACAAGATTCCAGCCATTCTTGAGATATCACTTTTATTGCAACATCGCGTTTTAAGTTAACCTGATGGGCCCGGTAAATTTCCCCCATACCACCTTTATCAATGAACTCAAGGATAACCCATTTGTCGTTCAGGACTGTGCCTATATCTAAACTGTGTCTTAAGCTGTCGCTCATGTTCCGAAAACCTTTATTGCGTTGCTGTCATTTATCAAGGGCAATCCTCTTTTCTTTGAGCAAATCTTAAATAAGCACAGTCGCCTAATTCACAGGCCTTTTGAAAATCCTGACAGGCAAGATTGTATCTGCCTGTATTGATGTGGCCTACCCCACGATTATAGTAAGCTTCTGCAAGATCAGGGTCTAATTGAATGGCTTGGTTAAAATCTTCCATGGCTTTCTGAGGCTTGCCGGTATT
>CP070768.1:90273-94971 GCA_020345745.1 Desulfobacterales bacterium | reverse complement strand
TATACAGTGACAGTGAGTCCAGATCCGATAATTTAACGCCGGCAGTTGCTGCAAGCAGCCTGTTAACTCCGGCAGATGCCGCCAATGTGGTTGCGGTCGGGGCCATCGACTACCGGAATTGGACAACCGGGCCCATACAGCCTTACAGCTCCCAAGGTCCGAACAATGACAACAGAATTAAACCGGACATCAGCGGGCCGGATGTGGTGTCAAACTTTATTTTTGGCAACTTTGGCGGTACCAGCGCCTCGTGTGCCCATGTATCTGGAGGCGCGGCACTCATTCTTTCAAAAAATCCTACCTATTCCGTATCGCAGCTGAAAAATGCCTTAACCTCCACAGCCATTGATATGGGCAGTTTGGGAAAGGACAACGTCTTTGGTTCAGGAAGACTAAACCTCGACGTCAATGCCGTCATTTCCAATGGTGGCGGTGGCGGCGGCGGGGGCGGCGGATGCTTCATTGCCACTGCGGCTTATGGATCGCCCATGGCGTCTCATGTGCAAACGCTGCGCGAGTTTCGAGATCGATACTTGCTTACCACAAAACTTGGCAAATCCTTTATATCTGTTTATTACACATATTCACCACAAATCGCCGACACGATCGCCAAACATGCCTTTGTAAAATCAATGGTTCGACTGGGTCTGTTGCCCATGGTAGGGTTAAGTTGGATGGTGCTTAGGGTTGGTCCGGTTTACACCGCCATCTTCATGCTTGTTTTCAGCATCGGTTTGATCGCCGCGATTCAATTCATCAAACGTCTAATTCCGAACAGGCGAAGTAAATAAATACCCAAATCATACCCTGATATTGATCACAATCCATAGTGCAAAGCGGCCGCACAATATTGTTTTAAAGATAAAATTGAAATAAAGCGTTTTAGCATTAGCAACGGCGCGTACTTATCAAATTGGTTTGTTAGGTATAAGTGAATGGTCTGCCTTCGAGAAGCGATACCATAGCGCCTGTTTAATATAAATTGTAATATTTCAATCTTTACACTGAATCCGGTAATATTTTAACTTTAAAACAATATTATTCAGCCTCTCAGGAGATCTAGCACAGGCATTCGGGGGTACCCGTTTTCGTATAACTATGTTGGCGGAGTCGCTTCGTCATTTCACAGGTTTGAGACATTTGAAAAATGTTTAATTTTGTTCAAGTTCAAGGCAGGCGAGGATTTTAACCAGAGGTATACAAGGCGTATTCCGAGGATTAAAATCTGAGCCTAACGCAGAAATTGGACAAAAGAAAGCGTTTTTCAAAGGTCTCTCAATTTTACCAGGTAACACTCATCATAGTACAGTTCAGACCACTTCCGATGCCCATGAGGGCCACATGGCTGTCCGGTAATGTCCTCCCCTCTTCCTCTGCCATGGCAAGGGTAATCGGCAGCGCCGCCGGTCCAATATTGCCAAGGGTGTAGAAATTGAGATGGGCCTTTTCAGGCGTCAGCCCAAGCGTTCTATTCAAGGCGTCCATGTTGCGGGCACTCACCTGGTGCGGTATGTACAAATCAATGGTTTCGTCACGCCAGTTATCGAGCGTCTGACAGGCCAGCTTCCATGTGGTATGAGCCAATTCCACCCCATGAACCAGTACCCGATGGGCATCAGCGATCATATGGTCCTTTTGCCCCAAACATAACCGGTTGTGCTGGGTGGCCGCCCGGGTCACCGAACCGTTGATAATGTGACCCGATGTTGACCTATCCTTATGGCATAATATCATGGCCACAGCCCCTGAGCCGAGGGTCAGTGTAGCAAAATTTTCACGAAAAACCTGCTCCGCCACATCATCGGTCTGAAGCCGTTTAATGGTGGCCTCGACAGCTTCTCTTGACCCCTCACCATCGACGATCAATCCATACCGAATCATGCCTGCTTCGATCATCAGAATCATGGTAACCATTGCATCCATAAATCCTAAACAGGCATTGCCGATATCGTAGTTCATGCAATTCGGAGACAAATTCAGATTGCCATGAACCAGACTGGCAACCGACGGCTCTATATAGTCTTTGCAGACGGATGTGTTGATTAAACAGTCGATCTTGTCCTGATCAATACCAGCCCTGGCGATCACCTTGCGTGCCGCCAAGGTGGCAACTTCGCTCGGCATGACACCCGGATCCCAAAATCGACGCTCCCGGATTCCGGTTAAGCCTTCAAGCATTCCGGGCTTTAAATTCAGACGATTCATGGTTTTTTCAATTTGAGCCTCAATAGATTTAGAGGTAATTCGATGTGGTGCCAGCACGTAAGCTACGGCCTCTATGGCAACATTTCCGGACAGCATACAATTCCCCTCTTCTACCAGTACAAATATATGTAACAAGGACTTTTATTTTTCTAAAACGAAACCTTTGAAAAAGGTTAAATTTTGTTTAAGTTCAAGAAAGACGAGGATTTTAACCACAGACATACCATTTGTATTTCGAAGATTGAAATCCGAGTCTGACACAGAAATTAGACAAAACAGGACGTTTTTCAAAGGTTTCGATGAGACTATAGAGAAATCTTCCTTGTATGTCAAAAAAAAAGGGGATATAAAGCACCCTTTTGTGTTTTAAACTAAAGTGATCGAAATTAAGTATTCATGGGGTATCCACATTCGTTTCACTTGGGTGTCTCGTCGCTGTTATTGACGAGCTTTTGCCGATCTAAACGAAATTATCCGATATCTATACAAAACGTTATTTTGCAAGTAGATTGTCAAATTCTACGGGCAAAAGGGCTTTATGATTTTTTATGAAAGGAGATTGATATCGACTGAAAGAAAAAGCCATAAAGTCCGTATTGGTAGAACAACCCGTGTTTATTGAGAAGCTACTTTTGAAATTGGTTATGAATGGAAATATGTCGAAAAAAACCCTCGCATCAAAACGAATTCTGAATCAAACAGCACTGGCCGGCCCCTTGTTAATGCTGACGGCAGCCTTTTTGTTTGCAGTTTTAGACGGTCTGATAAAGGCTCTGGGGCCATCTTTTCGTGTCTGGGATATCGCTTTTTATCGTTTCGGCTGCGGGCTGGTCATTCTTTTAGCGGTGTTTGGATGGCGCAAGAATCCCTTCAGCGGCCATAATACCAGGCTGTTAATCATCAGAGGAATTACCGGGTGCGCTGCATTTCTTTCCCTTGTCACCGCTATCCGGCTCATCCCCATGTCCACCGCCATGGTTTTGTTTTATTCCTTTCCGGCGTTTGCCGCCCTCTTATCGCCGCTTATTTTCAAAGAAGCCATCACCAAGGTTGAAATTATCTGTGTCTTCATAGCGCTTTGTGGAGTGGTCATACTTTTTGACTTTAGCCTTGAAGGAACCGCGTTCGGGCAGGTTATGGGAGTTGTTGCCGGTTTTTTTGCCGGTCTTACCGTTGCGATAATTAAGAAGCTAAGAGACAAAAACGGCCCGGTCACCATCTATCTTTACTTCTGCTTGCTGGGAACGGTGATAACCCTGCCTTCCTATGTGGCAGCACCGCAGATTCCGACGATTCAGATCGACTGGTTAATTGTGAGCGGTATTGTCTTTATATCCATTATTGCCCAGTTGCTAATGAATCAGGGATTCAAATACTGTAAGAGCTGGGAAGGCGGCCTCTTCCTGACCAGTGAGCTGATTTTCACAACCATTATCGGAATCGTTTTGTTCAGTGAAATCGTAACGTGGCGTTTTTGGGTCGGCAGTTTTTTGGTTTTTGCCAGTGCCGTTTTAATCAACCGCAGCAATACCCTCAAAAATGCCGTTGAATCCATACACGACACCAGCTGCTCATCATAATGAGTGTAAACATACTGTAAGCATTAATCATAAATATGGGGTCACACCACTCAAACAAAATTGATATCGACTGGAAGAAAAAGCCTAAAGCCTGGACATATAAAATAAATCCAAACTTTTGGGGAAGTTACATTTTCTAAAATTTTTCGGAATAGAAGTGATTTAGGATATCGGATCGACAGGCAACGATCCGGTTGTCGTCTGGTCGACCACAAGGGTTTGCGGCTTTGCTTGTTTAAACCAGTGAGGGGTCTTCAGACAGATCTTTACGAGCATGAGCATCACCGGGACTTCAATCAGCACACCCACAACCGTGGCAAGCGCGGCACCGGACGACAGACCGAACAGCATGGTTGATGTGGCAATGGCCACTTCGAAATGATTGGAAGCACCAATCATGGCAGCCGGCGCTGCATCCACATAGCGCAGTTTCAGCAGCCGAGCCAGGCCATAGCCAAGCCAAAAGATGAGCATGGTCTGAATGAAGAGCGGAACCGCGATCCATGCGATGGTCAGCGGATTACTGATAATTACCTCACCTTTAAAGGAAAATAACAGCACCAGGGTAATGAGCAGCGCAACTATTGTAACGGGTGTAAGAACGTGTAAGAATTTTTCCTTAAACCATGTTTCACCTTTTACGGAAATGATCCATTTGCGTGAGAGATAACCTGCGACCAAGGGAAGGGCAACGTAAATGCCAATGGACAGCAGCAATGCCTGCCAGGGCACCGGCAAACGCCCCACGCCCAGCAAAAAACCGCCCAGAACGCCGTACAGCACGAGCATGGTCAAGGAGTTGATGGCCACCATCATTAGGGTCAGGCCGTCATTGCCTCGTGCCAGATAGCCCCAAACCAAGACCATGGCAGTGCACGGTGCAATCCCCAGCAGAATGCAGCCGGCTAAATAG
>CP070768.1:84608-90173 GCA_020345745.1 Desulfobacterales bacterium | reverse complement strand
TAGTTTCCGAAACCTTAAAAATTTTAAGCTTTGATTTATCAACTCTGAAGGGAGTAATCATTACCCCGGCTTAAGAAATTACAAAATTAAATAATACTAGATGTTGTGGTGTAAAAAAATATTTCGGGCTCGTTATTAAAAAAATTGAAAACCGGTTATTTCTTCTTTTTGACATTAAAATTTATTAAATACACCCTTACATTCCATGCTGCGAGAACGTCATCGGCTTTAGCGAAAATATCTTTTTCCGATATCTCACGATCTGGATATTTTTCTCTCAACTTCTTCAGTTTATTCCTTTTTTTGGGTCTGCTGATTATCCCTTCAGTACGAGCTGCATACGGGACCTTGATATTGTTCTCGGCATCAAGAGCAAGTTGGTAGTAAATATTTTCTCCGTAAATTATGTCAAGAAGATTACCCTTTTCAAGATAGGCGCTCATGAGGTACTCGGTATGTTGATCTGTGTTGTTGAATCCAAGGTATACAACCTCCGACTCAAAGAGATAACGGACCATTTTTTTACCGGAACCAGCTTCTGATACTGTACTGTCCTCAACCTGCTTGAGGACATTCAAGATGCGAATCCTTGTGCAGCGTTTATCAAAAAAGAGGTAATTGAAAAACCCGGTTAACGGTCCCACCTGGTCTGCATATTTCATTGATTTGCTGAACCTCTCCTGCTTTTTGTCTTCCCAGAACTTTATTAGAGCTTCATCATAATTGAAACATACCTTTATTGCTGTTTGATTGGGGTAATATTTTCTAACTGGCATAAATTCCTCCAGACTATCTGTCATAAATCTGCGATCCTCAACATGAAATATCTCTATCAATAAGGTCTCAATACTCTGCACCAATTCTTTGTATTCTTTTGTGTACTTCCCAAAAAGATTCAATAACAGCCAGCTCCATATATCCTTTCCTTCGGGTTCCGTGAGTTTGAATGTTGAGATATATCCTTTTTCCTTTTTTTCCATTTTCAAGGTGGCACTCATATTCATTTTGGCATTCAATGCACTAACCATATGGACTTCATAGGAAAGCAACACAGATTCTATTTCCTTCAAAGGATTTTCTGAAATACGGGCAAGAAATGAGCCTGCCTGTTCCCTGGCTTTTTTTTCGAGGCCTTCGCTGGTGCCGCTCTTTGTAAAAGAAGAGAGATTGAACATCAAAAATACGGCTGCTAAAGATAGACCAGCATATCGCAGAAAATATTTTCGATTATTCATCTTCATTTATCTATTCCTGCCATATCATGGCTGCTTGATAGATATTTGCCCCGGTATTCATCCATAAATGGTGCATGATTCAGGAGAGGGAAAAATTTCGCTATTCTATAATCACTATGATTGTGCGCTTTTTTACCTTGGCAGAAGCAGCATTTAATATGGTTCGTATAGCTTGAACGGTTCGGCCCTGCTTTCCGATTATCTTCCCAATATCTTCTTTAGCCACTTTAATCTCTAATATCGTGCTCTGTTTACCCTCTACTTCTGAAATAGCTGCCTGTTCCGGATGGTCAACCAATGCCTGTACAATGTGTTTGATCAGGTCTTTCAAAGCTATATGTCTCTGGTCAGCAGTTAAGAATTAAGAAGATCTATTGGATCTGGAGCTCACTGGGGAGATGATATTCTGCACTTGGATCAAATTAACATAAGGGGCGCCGGGATTGCAATTATTTTAATTTTTGGGAAAGGGGCAAGGGGTCTGCTCAGCCTTGATGCAAGATTCAGTGCCTCTATCGAAATAAGTTATCATATTAATAGTATTCACGATTTCTAATGTAAATCATAAAAATTTCGATTTTAGATTTTTTATACAGAAAGGGAGAGTACCCTATATTTTTAAATTTCATTTTTCCCATACAAAGGGAGTTATACGCAATTATGAACAAAATCGTTTTTCAGATTCAATCAAATCCCCGCACGATTAATTTTGTTGGAATTCTGGATGTCTTAAACTTCTGTAATTCAAATAAAATATTGACCTTTCATAACTCATTATATTACAAAACATTATCAACCGACCTGAACTTCCTGCACCTACTGATTTAAAGCTGATTTCTTTCGAAACTTATTGTCTGGATTCAAGCTCTTTTCCTTACGCCAATATTCCATTGCCTATTCCTCTTAACAACTAGATAGGTGCTCGAAAGAGTACTGAAGAATTTAGACGCAAGCTCACCGCTATCCTCAGTGCTGATGCCAAAGGTTACAACTACCTCATGGGTGATGGTGAGGAAGCGACCATCAGAGCCTTAACATCATACCGTAAGGAGGTGCACAATGGCCCTCAATGTTGAGCACAATTTGTTTAGTGCCAAACAGATCGATAACATCGCCATCATCTCTTTTAAAAAAAATCTGATTCGGCAGTTAACTAACCTTTACTTGAAGGAATTTTTGTTCGATTACCTCCATGAAGTGTCGGACGATAAGGGCATCAAGATTGTACTCATCCTTGGCTCTCCAGAAAAGATAAGAAGCAAAGACCTAATTGAGTTTTACGGTGAGCTATCTGGCCCAACATCACATATCTACGACATAGCGAGAATATACAATGCAATCAATCAATTGATTTTGACTATCCATGGTATAAACAAAATGGTTGTTCATGCAGACAACGGTGAAGTTCTGTCGCTTTTTCTGAATATCAGCCTTGCTTGTGATTATAGGATTATTGGAGACAAGACCTTATTTCAATACCCCACACTGGAGCTGGGGCTGGTACCCAAAGGAGGCGGGATCTTTTTTCTGACCAAAAAAATTGGAAGCTGCAAAACTATGGAGCTATTGCTTTCGGGAAAAGACATAACTGCCCAGGAAGCTCTGGAAATGGGTCTTGTGGATAAAGTGATTCCATCCGAGTCCCTTCACGAGGCTGCTATCCAAGTCGCTCGAAATTTTTCTCGAAAACCCATGCACCTTATATCAGACGCTAAGAAACTGCTAAAC
Organism: Desulfobacterales bacterium; assembly: GCA_020345745.1. Taxonomy (GTDB): domain Bacteria; phylum Desulfobacterota; class Desulfobacteria; order Desulfobacterales; family UBA11574. The sequence continues at coordinate 87,210 of CP070768.1, read as the reverse complement.
TTTCCTTTAGATGACTTAGCAGGATTTCTTGAACGGGAAAACGAACTACTATTGGAGAGCGTTCGGTCCGAAAAGTTTCGAAATCGATTGGACCAACAGCCATAGATTTGAGAAAATCGTTTTGTGTGAGAAAGATTGTAGTCAGAGAAACACCTGCCGTTCTTGCAACTCAGTTTCTCTCATCATGTTAGTATCTTTGATGATTTCGTTCCGAAACCTTGAATTTTTGGGCCTTCAAATATTCAAGATTACATTTGTAAATCATAATAATATTGCCTCAATTTTTCTGTTGAAGCAGTAGTCTTTTTATTCGTCTTTTTCAGGAGGCTTGAGTTTAACCCCAAAAATAATCACAAAAGCAATGGCAATGATGACAATAAATCCCGCTTTTCTCATCCCTTCAGGGTTAGCATATCCATATAGTGCCTTGTAATAATAAGCGTAACGAGGATCTATCTGCCAGGAAGTTCTAATGTCCGCAGCCGACAGATCGTTTTTTCCGATCTTCCGGTACGCCTTGGCTCTGGCTCGAAAGGCATCCGCAATGTCTCGCGGATTTCCGTCCAGCTCAATGGCTTTGGTTGCATCAAAAATCGTAATATCGTAATTGCCTTTAAGAAAATAAGCCTCGGCTCTTGCGGAGTATGCGCTGGCCAGATCAGGATCCATATCTATGGCACGTGTGAGATGGTAAATAGCAGATGAATAGTCTTTGCTTTTAAGATAACACGTACCCAACATCCGATGGGTTTCGGCTTTTGGGGGTGCAAGCGTCAAATATGTCTGGAAATCCTGAATAGCATTTTCAAATTTTCTTTGGAAATAATAGAGCATCCCTCGGTTTTCATACGCCTCCACCATATTTGGAGCCAACTCCAACGCCTTGGAAAAGTATTTGATCTTAGTATGGGTTGCCGTGCTTTTCAGGCCAAGATTAAAATAATCCGTCGCATTTTCGCCATAGGCAGAAATCGCTAATAGCAACAGAAGTATCAGGTAACAGATGACTTTTCTTCGCATACACTTACCTTTTTGTTACTATTCATTTTGAATTACTGCAGATACTATGATTCTGATTAACCAAAAAACGGGTCACTCGCGAATCCCTTTCGAGTCGGGATGAAACAACGAATAGACAGCCGGGTTAAGTACCAACGTAATTAGCGTTGACCCGGTGAGGCCTCCGAAAAACATTAATCGCAACCGGAGACACACTTGGCATCCCCGTCGAATTCCATGGTCTTACCGCTCAGCGGAAGATGGGTAGGTATGTCTTTTATGAGTTTTATGAACTTCTCTGCCTTACTTCCTGGCTTGGCTTTACCCCCTTTAGTTGATTCTTCATTGGCATGTGTGGGAATGACCGCTTTGGGCTTGATCAATTCGTTGACTGCCCAGGCAGCCTCCTCTGGACCCATTGAGTAAACATCGCCGATAGCCATAATCGCCAGCTCGGCCCCGTAATATCTATGGACAACGGTTTCCATATCGGACATGAGTCCTGTATCAGCGGATATATAAACCACAAGGCCGTTGGTGAAAGTAAGAATATATCCGTTATCGGGGCCGACATACGCCGTCAGTCCGTCAGGTTTCAAGGTATCGGCCATGGTTTTATTGAGAAAATCAGGCGATAAACCATTGCTATGGACTACCGGAATCAAGGCTATTTTTACATCACCGACGTTTCTCTTTCCGCCAAAACGCATAATAGCGACTTGCTTCTTCGATCCTCCAGCGGCAATATCCTTTTTTTGCAAGAATGTATGCATCTGTCCGCCTACAATGATTTTGGATTTCTTTTTAGCGGCTATTTCAGCAGTATTGGAATTAGGCATCATAGATACGGATGTATCTGGTTTCGCACAGGTTCCCGCATTGAGGGCAGGTGGAATTTTATCACCGATGTGATCTGAATGGACACTGCTCAATAGGATCACGTCCACCTTTCCCAACCTTGGATCGGATGGCCCCAAAACAGAACGTCCAACATCAAAAAGGATAGTCGTTCCATTTGGATCTTCAAAAAGTAACGCCCGGTCTCGGCGACAGAATTCTCCTTCATGTGTACCCAATGGTGTAATTTTTACATTCCCCGCCCAGGCAATTACTGTGGATAGACATAAAAGCCCCAACGCTGCAATTATCAATAAAAACTTTGATTTTTTCATGATGGCCATCCTTTGCTTGTAATGTGTGAGAATGAAAAGATAAGAATTCTATTTTAGATTTTCACATTAGAATTGTTGACTTGAGAACCGCAACAGAAAAAAAATCCTTGATATCACGGTTACTCCATTATTAAAATTGCACCTTCTCGTTAGTCCTGCCTAAAACCTTGTTTATCCTATTGATATCCTCTCTTTTCTATTTTTTCCAACTTTCCAAGCATGATCTGAATAATATTTCTAGCCGCAGCCACGTCGGGAAGGCCAAGCACGCCAATAATGAAACGATTTTTGCGTGAAAGGATTACAGGCCCATAGAAACTGTCCTTTCCCGTGAAAGCCTGTTCACCCAGACCTGTAAGTTCATTGCCTGTTTTGCTTATTTCGTTCAGATAAGCCCGATATTTGTTTAAATTCAGGACCGTTTCTTCACG
>CP070768.1:75088-84508 GCA_020345745.1 Desulfobacterales bacterium | reverse complement strand
TAAAATGATGAGGTCGGATTTCTTTCTTGTTTGAGCCGCTTTTTATGATATTAAATCCAAACAAAATAATGAAATATCGTCATATTGGGGAGAAGTCGTATAAAGTACGACAGGCGGCGAATGAATATACCCTTTACCGATTGAGCATCATAAAATGGAAGGATTGTTTTAATGGGACAGATTGATTTGGATTTTTACAAAGTGCTTTTTGAGGATCTTGATCCCGAAAATCTGAAAAAAAGGTTTTTGAGGCTGCTATTGAAAATCCAGAACGTTGATCGAGGATCTATATGGGTCAAACGAGAAGATAGATATGTTTGTGTCGAATCCTTGGGAAGTCAGACGGATACGGATATCATCACAGGCGCCAGTATCAGTGTTGACCGGCCAAGCATTGTTGGCTGGGTGATGGAAAACGCTGAAATGACCGTTGCGGAGGCTGGCAAAGATCCCAGGCACTACAAGGAATTCGAAACAGACATGAAATTAAAGAGCGCCTGGATTATCGCGTTTCCGCTAATTTTGAAAAGCGGGCAAGTTTACGGCGTTGTACAACTCATTGAGACAGAGAAACATAAAAAAAGATTCAAAGGAGATGAAAAATACCTTGAACTGCTCAAGCGCATTGTCGATATGGGCGCCATAGCCCTGAGCAACGCCTTGTACTACAGCGAGCAGCTGGAAAGAAATCTTGAACTTGAACAGACCATAGCAGAGATCCGAGGAAAGGTTCAAATCATCGGACAAAGCCAACCCTTCATCGAGGTAATGAAAAAGGTTCGTGATTTCGCGATGAAGGATTTTCCTGTACTGATTACCGGTGAAAGCGGAACAGGCAAGGATCTTATCGCAACGGCAATACATAACCTGAGCTCTCGAAATGATAAACCATTTATTGTTCAAAATTGCAGTGCCATCCCGGAAACGCTGCTGGAAAGCGAGCTTTTCGGATACAAAAAAGGTGCCTTTACCGGTGCAGTGGATGATAAGATCGGTCTATTGAAAGCCGCTGACGGCGGTACAATTTTTCTGGATGAAATAGGAGACATGTCTTTACACCTACAGTCGCGTATTTTGAGAGCCATCCAAAACAGTGAGATTAAGCCACTTGGAGAGACCAAGACCAGCAAAATCAGCATAAGAATTATTTCCGCCACCAACAAAGATTTAAGCGAAGCGATTCACCGCAAGGAGTTCAGGGAGGACCTGTTTTATCGAATCAATGTTCTTCCCCTCCACCTTCCACCATTGCGGGAACGGAAAAAAGACATACCACTTTTACTGAACTATTTTTTCAAGAGAGAGGCGCTTGCACTAGGGGTTTCTCCCAAGAGAATTTCGAAAAAAGCATTACAGTACCTGGTAGATTACCAGTGGGAAGGAAATATTCGAGAAGTCGAAAATTTCGTCAAATATATTATCAGTACGGCCGATAATGATGTTGTAAGGGTTAGCGAAATCCCGGATCATTTTAAGGTCAAAGAAATTTCCGGCAAGGAAGCTATACATACCTCCTCTGTTAACGACAAACAAATGTTTGCCGATAAACTCCTTTCTTCACCAGCTACAGGTTCTTTGTTTGACGGTTATTCCTGGGAAACGCTCGAAAAAGATTATGTTACCTATCTTCTGAATAAAAACAAATGGAGCATAACGCGTGCTGCTCTTGAGGCACAAGTCAATCGATCAACTTTTACTTCAAGAATGAAAAAGCTTGGTATTCATAAAAGGTAAGATAAAAAAATACATTGTAATTATGGGGTAAAGTACCTAGAAATTGTGAATCAATTTACGTAGTATTATGAAATAATTCATATGGTTATATGATACATGTGGTATTGGCTGGTGGGGTGAATTGCTGAAAAGGAGGGATGAGCTTGATTACAGATACCTTGATAATCATCTAAAAGCACAGCTCTAAGCAACTAAATTTCCAGTACATATATCTTATATCCTACAAAATTGTCAAAGGGCAAACCCTCGCGAAGAGTTTGCCCTTTTGAAAAAAATGATATCCCAAATAATTTAGCGCCTAAAACCTGTCATTTAAAGCAGAAAACACAGATTTTGAGTTAATAGTTTCAAAGCGGAATTGCAACTATTATACAACAAGTTCCATGCACAATTTATGGTCAGAAGTTTGTAGTATCTTGTGTTTAGTAAATTAACTGAAATTTCTTAAAAAGACCATGATGTGGGCAATTGAGAAATTTTGGATGCAAACGGTTGTTAGGTATCAATCTTTAATCTTTTAGTTTATCATAGATGGTCTGGCGGCTGATCCCCAGGTGCTGAGATGCTTGAATTTTATTCTGACTGCATTCCTCCAAAACATTCATGGGAAGACTTCTCTTATTATCCATGATTTTTACCCAGTTTGATTAATAATGACGAATTGACAATAAGTCTAGCATCCGGTATCTACATTTCAATCGCTAGAATCTGGATGAGAATTGTTGCTTCACAACAATGGATAATATCCGTCGTTGTCATTTATTGATTCTCGTGTATAGACTTAAATTTTAGCTTAATATTCTTTAAAAAACCAGTTCTTATCAAATGAGACATGGAAAATAATTGAAAGAATCCTTTGAAGACGTTACAGTTCATTGCGCGACACTCGAAAAATGTTTTCAATTTCCACCAAAAATTTAGATCATGCCCTTTACTATCCGGCATTGAAAATCTGATTCGGATAATTATAGTCGTCAGCACTTACAACCGCTCGCATTTAGAAACCATCTCGGCCGTAAGTTGTTTAAAAAACACCACCGTAACACCTGAAAACTAGAGTTGACCCTGATATTGAATAACATTATGCGATTGATCTTCTGTACTTGCGTTCTGATTTTGCTGTTTAGCACTAATCTTTTTGCAACAGTATATACCGAAAAAGATGGGCTCTTTTTTTATTTTCCGGAAGATGAAAAAGTCATTTCAGCGCGTTTGACAGAAAAAGCATCTCAAATGGTGGACTTTCTGAATCGCAAGGGACTGGAAATTAAGCCACCCCTGCATATCATTTTGGATAGTAAAATGGATGTGCCCAGAGTCGGTGCTCATGTCATTCCCCACAGGGAAATCCGCATACCAATCCGCGCACCGGGTGTGCTGGAAGATGGATATACTGAAAATGACCCCTGGAGCTATTTCCTTTTCAAAGGTCTCTGCCTTCAGGGAATTTATGGTATCCGTTCCGGAATCCCAGGTACCCTGCACAAAATCTTCGGCGATATCATATCGCCCAATGCCATTATTCCTCAATGGATGGAAGAAGGCATTTGCAGCCTGTTGTATTCTCTCTATGCTGATAGGGAAATTTCAGATCCTTTCGAATCGTCGCTGTTTAATGCCACTCAAGTTCCCAGTCTAGATTTGATCAGCCATCACCCCCAAGTCTGGCCAGGATATAATGGATATCGCATATACGGCAAACCTTTCCTTTTTTGGCTGTACCGCAAATTCGGCTGGGCAAAGATCCTTGAATTTCTCCAGGTACACGGACACGGTATCATTCCCATCGAGATCGACCTGAAAGCCCTCAAGGTATTTGGCAAAACCGGAGCAGGATTATGGCGTGATTTTCAGAGCGAATTTGAAGCCCAAACTGTTCCTGCTCAGGGACTGCTTATTACCGGATATTGGGAACAACCCTTCGTGTACTGGAACCGCGCGGGCGTTTTTCCCGGGAAGGTTCAAACCCGCCACCGCGGACGTTACGGATATGCTGAACCGGATGGAACACTCTGGGTATCGGAATATCAAAACGCCTCCAAAATCTACAGATACGCCAAAGGCACTGTTTTCCCGACCGGTCTCATACATGTCTGGGATCCTGGACCCGGCAGAGTGATGATCACTCGCACCGGCCATCAGCCATGGGCGGCTGTAGTTCAGGACGACGGCCGAGGCGGTTTCCGTCTAGCAGATGCATCAAAGAAAGAGCAACTTCAAATGATTAAAGCCCCACAAGGAGTGATTCAGCTTTCCGGCCCTGTGCGCAACAAAAAGGGGCATATTGCCGTCGCCGGAAACCTCGGGGGAAACTGGGACATATGGGTGTATGACGGTCAATGGCACCGGTTGACCGACACCCCTTCAATCGAAATGGATCCGTGGTGGGAAGGGGATTCTTTGGTGTATGCGTCTAATGTTACCGGCAAATTCCAAATTCATTCGGCAGACCAACATCCGATCACCCAGGCACCTTACGCTGCGATTCTCCCTAGACAGGGTAAGTATTTATCGCTGAACTCTAATGGCTGGAATAGGCAAAATTATAAACTTGACCGTATAACATTTGGTGAGATTGTCTATCCTCCCACGGTGTCATTGGAAGAGGTATTCAGACCGCCTATCCTTGATGTCAAACCTTATACTCCGTTAAAAAGCATCTGGCCCAATTATATTCGGCCCGATTTTTTTTCAGGCGTCGACGATCTTCAGCTCGGAATTACCACAAAAAGCCGGGACGTCACCGGCGATTACCGCTTGAATGCGGGATTTCGCTACTCTTTCGACACAGATTCCCTGGCATTTCGGGCAGCTCTCCAAGCCAAAAGTATAGGTGCCCAATACACCCATTATCCGGTGGACTACACCACAGACATTGGTCAGGTCGTGAATGAATTGCGCGACGAAATTAAGTTGTTCTGGAGGCCCGTAGAGCTAAAAAGGCTGGAAGCCGTCGACACCCTTAGAGAAGACGAGGACCTGGAACGTTTCCATGGGCTTGAGCTGTCCCTGAACTGGCGTACCTGGAAACCTTTAGACAACGATGGGCCGTATGAGGACGAAGTCTGGAGCGCTATCTCCGCGATTCATCAATTCGGGATATTACGGTTGTGGGGTAACCTGGAGTTGTTTTCCGAAGACCGACAGTCTCTTTCCGGAGGATTGCGTCTGCTGTTTGGAGATCAGATCCTAACCTCCCTCCACATGATATTTGGGCGAGCGTGGGGAGAGCCCACTTTGGGACATACCACGTTTCGTATCGGCGGCAACCTTTCCGAGGGTTATTTTACCCGCAGACCACCAAAACTATTTCCGGTGCGCGGATTTGATTCCAACCTTGTTGAGGCACCTAAGGCCGGGGCTGCCGGCATCGAAGTGCACTGGCCGCTGGCCAATTTGCAAAAAGGGTATGAAACCCTACCCTTATTTCTACATAGACTGCGTCTGGGAACTTTTGTCGATGCCGGTATCGCCGGTGAAGATATTACTTCCGACGATTGGATCGTCGGCGCCGGTTTTGAATTTATCACTTCTGTTGAGATTGCCTGGGGAAACCTTTCGGTCTTTCGCATGGGGATGGCCTGGCCCCTGGTGTATCCAGATTTTGTAGAAGACGACAGTCCTAAATTTTTCTTTCAACTTGGCCGGCCTTTGTAAAGAGTTGATTCTTCGTAGGCCACCACTATGACCCAAGGTTCGATCTGAAATTTTGGATTCAATTGCCGGTAGAATCAGCACCTAATAGTATCACGGAAAGTGCCATCTTTAATAAAATCGTGTCACGATTTTATATCACTATGGTAGGTTATACTTTTGCTAGATAAGCAGCTTCGGCTTTTCCCTTCTTTTCATCTACAAAAAAGAAGAGGATAGCGCCAATTATAAATAAGAGTGAAACAGATGCAATTCCCCAGCGAGAGGCAATCTGCCCGATTTGCACCAACTGCTCAGGCGAAGGTGATGGAGGCATCAAAATCCTCCGTGCAATAAGTCCAACAATGCCCATCAATACCGGGCCTAGAATAGCTGCAAATTTGCCCAGCATATTATAGAACCCATAGTATTCAGCCTCATGGTTTTTAGGTATCAATCTTGCATAATAAGACCGACTAAGGGCTTGAATACCGCCCTGTACCAAACCAACGGTGATGGCCAGAATATAGAACTCCTGCTTACTTGTCATCATCGTTCCCCATATAGTAATAAGTATATAAAAACCGATTGCGATATAAATAGATTTCCGCACACTCCATCTTTGTCCCAATTTCCCGAATATAAGTGCAGAAGGAAAACCCACAAACTGGGTGATTAGTAAGGCTACAATTAAATCATTTGAAGCAAACCCAATAGACATACCATAATCGACTGCCATCCGAATTATGGTATGCACGCCATCAATATAGAACCAATAGGCAGCTAAAAAGAGAATGATCGTTTTCAGATGACGAATCTTTTTGAAGGTTCCTATTAACTGACGGAAACCATCGACAATGAAATCAGCACGCTTAGATGGGGCGGTGAACGTTTGTTCTTCAGGTAACCACAGAATGGTAAAAATAGTAAACAGGCCCCACCACAGTGCAACCAAAAGAAATGCTAACCTTACAGCAGTTACCGAATCGGACAATCCGAACTTTTCCGGCATTAGTGTCATTAAAACGGTTACAAGAAAAAGCAGTCCACCGCCAAGGTATCCCATAGAATAGCCTAGACCTGACACATAGTCTATTTTGTCTTCATCAGCCACACTGGGCAATAGTGAATCGTAAAAGATATTCGCACCGGAAAATCCGATTATCCCCATAATATATACAAAAATAGCCCAGCCCCAATCTCCTTTTTGAACCAGAAATAAAGCAGCGGTCATTAATACACCCAGGTATGCAAAAAAGATCATAAATTTTTTTCTTGCCGACCCTTTGTCGGCAATTGCACCCATAACCGGCGCCATTACGGCAACAAAAAGGCTCGCAATCGAGTTGCCGAATCCAAGCTGGGCAGTACTCATATTTACGTCAGCGCCAAAGCTCCAATACTGCTTAAAGAAAATAGGGAAAAAACCAGCCATAACTGCTGTCGCAAAAGCAGAATTTGCCCAATCATACATCGCCCAACCCCAGACGGCTTTTTTACCTTTATTCATGTAATCAACCCTCAGCAGGAGCTTAAAGCTCTTTTTAATTATGATTTTATGTCAAACAATTTAAGGTTTCAAATACTTATAAACTAAATTGTGGCATTAATCGATGAGAGGAGTTGCTAGAAAGAGGTGATGCGGTTGATTAACGAAGGGTCCTCTTTTTTTCGTTCTCACACCATTTAGCCCGCTTTTACCTTATATAATAAATATAGAACTTATTTGCGAGCCGCTTCAACGATGATTTTAAACGTGTGCTCCTGAGCGTTGCTGGTTGCGAAAAATTTTCCCTCGAAGGTCCCATAAGCAATCTTGATGCCACTGTATACCGCATAAAAATCCGCTGCGTTTTTCTGAACTAGGTAGATTACTTTGCGGCCTCTTCCCACGAACATCTGACCATAAAAATGACTTCCATAGGTTTTGGTGACGCTTAAATGAGAAGGTATTTTTTAGATAGCTGAAATTGAACACCAATTCCAGCTACAGCGACTCGTTAGGCCCTTATTTACGGCATGGTAGCCTTCCTGGCAAAATTACCAAGCGCATTCTCAATTTTCTTTATGACTTCTTCACACCCCTTGATGCCGTGGCGTTTTGCCAAATATTTAGGGTCGTTATAAGACAGCCATACATGTCCCTCCTCATCTTCCCAGATGAGCGCCTTTTGAGGAAGATCGATGGCGACGCTCTGCCCGCATTGCATTAGTGGCGCACCTACCTTAGGATTGCCAAATATAATCAATATGGTCGGGCGCAACCTTTTTCCAACCTTTTGTGCTCCTTCTGCATGGTTGATTATTGTAAATACGGTCATGCCTTTCATTTTTAAGGTCCTCTCGAGGCGGTCCGCTGTAATTTTTTCATCATGAAAGCTCTTTATGCTGATGAGACCATTATCAGCGCTGACCAATGAAGAGAAAAAAAGAATGAATATGAGACTCATTAATAACTCACGCATGGTTTATCCTCCAAACTTATTTGATAATTAAATCGTGTCACTTTTTTATATAACGCGACGTTGTCGCTTCTAAGGCGAAAGGTTAACATCCCTACCACTATTTGGCCGGCCTGCTCCCCTTAGACCCCGCCCTATAAGGCGGGTCCAGGGAAGCTATAAAAAAAGAAAAGTTCTTAACCGGGAGGCCGCCCTTTAGGGCGAAAAGCCTCAATTCATCCCGCGCTGCAGACAGCGGGAAATTTAAATTTAAAGTCATTTCACGCAAAGATCAACCCATAGTGTAAAGCGTCGGGTGTATCGACTTTTTGAGCTATGAGTCAGCCAATCTGGACAGCAAGCATGGAGACTGATCCGCCATCTACCCCTTGTACCGGAAAACTGACCCGTTCCTTTTCCTCGCGAAGGCCAAGCATATAGAGCAACGGCAGGTAATGTTCAGGTGTCGGAACAGACAAGATCGCATCATGGCCGAAACCCTGGTAATTAACAAGAGGCGTATCGTCACATTTTCTCAACATCTCCCGCACGTGTTCCTCAAATCGCACAGCCCAATCAAAAGGATGAATATCGTGGTTACCCCATGCATAGGCAGTCAGGTTATGAACGATATTTCCGCTGCCGATGATTAAAACACCTTCTTTGCGCAGTGGCTTGAGCTGTTTCCCCAATTCATAATGGAATATAGGCGGTTGAGTTTCATCAATACCGAGCTGGACGACCGGAATATCCGCGTTCGGAAATACATGGCTCAGCACCACCCATGTTCCATGATCGAGTCCCCAGCTTTCATCGAGCCTTACCAAAGCAGGGGGAAGTAGATCTTTAACATGGCGGGCAAGCTCAGGACTGCCGGATACAGGATATTTCATCTGATATAGCTCTCGCGGGAAACCGCCAAAATCGTGGATTGTGCGAGGCATAAGGCTGGAAGTTACCGCACAGTACGGTATGTACCAGTGAGCGGATACGGCAAGTACGGCTTTGGGGCGAGGAATTGATTTGCCAATAGAAGCCCACCCCTCAGTGTAACGATTTTTCGACAATGCGTTCATCGGATTGCCGTGTCCGAAGAAAATTGTCGGCATCAGATTGATCAATGAAATACCTCCCTATTCATCGCTCAACGCCATGGTTAAGAGGTTGGCAAAAGAGTGAAGCGAATTTAGCCGTCTGAGTTGAGCGTTTTGTTGGAAAGATGTTCATTATTTGTCAAACTCCGATTTCATTTCCTGTTCCAATGACTGTATACGACGCATAACATTTTGCATAAATATCTGAGAAGATTCGCCAAGCTTCTGCATAGCAATTTGCTGTTTATTGATGTACAATTGGCCCAATTCAGACTTAAAAAATTGTATTAAGGATCTCAATTCTTCATCTGAATATATTGATTTGATTATTTTCAAGTGGTTACCTTTAATTTTTTCCCACGACAATTCTTCAATTAAAATATTCGTCATCTTGTTACTATAATTTTCAAGTAATTTGCGATTATGTTCATTTAAGTTCTTTGCCTTGGAATGTTTATTGGTTTGCTGTGAGATTTGTGTTTTTAGCATATCAAGTAATTCGATGTTTTGATCCTTTT
>CP070768.1:69769-74988 GCA_020345745.1 Desulfobacterales bacterium | reverse complement strand
TACCCCATCAATACGGTTTTCCGTTCCATACTGCTGTCTATCGGCAAAAAAGATGGAAGGGTGTTTAATCGTTGGAAACATCCAGACACCGTAAGCCATCTGATTAAAGAAGCTCTGGTTGATGCAGGATTCCAGAATTTAAGCCTACATGGCTTACGGCATACTTATGCAACCCTGAAAGTATTGGAGGGCCGAACACTCAAAGAGGTTCAAAACCTTCTGGGCCATTCAGAGCAACGCACCACTGAGATCTACGCGCATATAGAAGATGATCATTTAGCGGAGATTGCAGAGGTTAATTTGGGGCCAATAGACCTGGGAAATGGAAGGGAATAAAACACGGCTTTTCGGACAAAACACGGACACGCGGCATTTAACTATCTGATTTTACAAACCCACACAACTTATTACGAATCAGCTGCTCTACCAACTGAGCTACGCCGGCTCAATAATACCAAAAACTGCATGAAAATCTACTTTGTTTATGACACAAAATCAAGGGAAAATATCCATTGAATCCTTAACGAATATCATACATGAAACGAGATTCAATGTGGATTGTACGGGGTTGTCCGGTTCTGACAGGGCGTATCTTGCGTATCGATTATACCTTGCAGCCGGCGCACCCGTTGTTGTGATCGTTCCTTCAACACTAGAAGCGGAAACCTTTTTAGAAGACATCAGATTTTTTTCAGGAAAACTTAATCCTCCTATACTCTATTTTCCGCCTTACAATATCTTACCTTTTAAATATCTTTCATATCACAACGCAACAGCTGCCATGCGTATTGCAACGCTTTACCAGATCATTGACGCAACAACACCGCCGATTGTGGTTACCAGCATAAACGCGTTGATTCAAAACATCATTCCCAAACAAGAGATCAGCGATTTTGCTGAACTTATTTTGACTCATGAAGAATTAGATGCGGAACTGTTAACCAGAAAACTCATATCCGGTGGATACACCCGAACCATGGTTGCCGAGGAACCAGGAGATTTTTGCATAAGAGGTGGAATCATAGACGTTTTTACACCCCTTTATTCAAATCCGATTAGGATTGAGTTGTTTGGAGACACGGTTGAGTCCATAAGGTTTTTTTCCGCCGTCAATCAACGGACCATAGAAAAAACAAAGGAAGCCATTATTCTACCGGCCCGGGAAATTATTTTAAAAATGGAACGCATGGATCAGATCATCACCCGGGTCAGGGCACAGGCATCGAAATTGGAGATCCCTGTAACAAAAGTCAGGGAACTGATTCATCGAATAAAAAATGAAGGGGTGTTCCCTGGTATCGAAAGCCTGATCCCGTTGATTTATACAAATCTAAGCACATTATTTGACTATATACCGAACCACGCGCTTTTTATTCTGTCAGATCCCGGTGAACTGGAAAAGGCTGCGGAACAATCTTTGTTACAGGCATCAAATAGCTTTAACACGGCGTGTAATGAAGCGCGGCTCTGCGTCGAACCCGACAGCCTGTATCAAAGATGGTCAAACATCCAAGACACCTTAACGAATAAAAAGCTTGTGACAATTAGACATTTACCATTATCCACATTGAACGCGGGCGATGGTCAAACCTCCCGGAAAATTCATTTCTCTGTCAAAGACAACAACGCGATCCGATTGGAGCTCAAACGCCGTCGTGAGAAAAATCTTTTTTCGCCGGTAGCCAACTGGATAAATGAACAACTGCGATTAAACAACACCACACTCATTCTTTGTCGCACACTAACCAAAGCCAACCGACTGCAATCGCTCTTGGAGCCATACGGTATCCATCTTACAATGACAGACAGCATCCCTGATACTCTACAAAGCCAAGAGCAAGCCCTGGTCATTCTTGGCCAGGTTTCTTCAGGCTTTGTGTGGCCGACCGAGTCGCTGGCCATTATTACAGAAGATGACATCTTTGGAAGAAAATACCAGCACCGAAAAAAACCGGATGAAAAGGTTCGAACCGAACTACTTACTTTCGAAGATTTGAAAAAAGGGGATTTGGTCGTTCACGTAGAACAGGGTATCGGCCAATACCAAGGGTTGGTAAAACTGACAGTCAATGGATCGAGTAACGACTTTCTTCTAATTGTTTATAAGGATGATGATAAGCTCTACCTACCGGTGGATCGCATGAATATGATCCAAAAATATATGGGTGTGGATGAGATCAAGCCATCCCTCGACAAAATGGGTGGAAAGTCATGGGCAAGAGTTAAAGCCCGCGTCAAAAAATCAACAGAAAAGATTGCCGGAGAACTGCTGAAGCTCTATGCAGAACGAAAGGTTAAGAAAGGATATACTTTTGAAGACGTTGACAGCGATTTCCAGGATTTTGAAGCCGGTTTTCCTTATGAGGAGACAAACGATCAGATAAAGGCTATCGAAGACACCTTAACTGACATGAAAACACAGATTCCCATGGACAGGCTCATATGTGGCGACGTGGGATATGGTAAGACAGAAGTTGCACTTCGCGCGTCGCTATTGGCTGTCAACGCCGGCAAACAGGTTGCTGTACTCGTACCAACAACAGTACTGGCGGAACAACACTTTGAAACCTTCTCAGGCCGATTTGAACATTACCCGATTAACTTGGCGTGTTTAAGCAGGTTTCGCTCTTTACGAAAACAGCGTGAAATTGTCAATAATCTTAAAGCCGGCAAGATAGATATTGTCATCGGAACGCATCGGCTTATTCAGAAAGACGTAGAATTTAAAGATTTGGGACTTTTGGTGCTAGATGAAGAACAGCGTTTCGGTGTTAGACATAAAGAGAAGCTAAAAAATATGAGAAGCACCGTCGATGTTTTGGCATTAACGGCAACCCCAATACCAAGAACGCTTCACATGTCATTAATGGGGATACGGGACATTAGTGTCATCTCTACACCTCCCGAGCATCGAAAATCTATTATCACATACATTTCTGAATTTGACGATGCCATTATCTTAGATGCCATCCAACGCGAGTTAAACAGAAATGGGCAGATCTTTTTTGTGCATAACGACATTCGGAGTATCGAATCCATGGCCCAGCATGTGCAACATCTCGTGCCGCAAGTCAGACTGGATGTGGCTCACGGTCGCCTTGACGAAGAAACGCTGGAAACCGTCATGCTCCGTTTTATCAACAAAGAGATCGACATGTTGGTTTGTACAACAATCATAGAGTCAGGCCTTGATATTCCGTCAGCCAATACGATTTTAATCAATCGGGCGGATAGATTCGGATTGGCTCAAATTTACCAATTGCGAGGACGCGTCGGACGCTTTGATGAACAGGCCTATGCCTATCTTTTTATACCCAGCGAAAGCTCATTAGGCAAAGATGCCCAAAAGCGTCTAAAAGTACTGATGGAGCACAGCGATCTTGGGTCAGGATTTCAGATTGCCATGAGTGATTTACAGATTAGAGGAGGGGGGACTATCTTGGGTGCGTCTCAGTCCGGCCATATTGCAGCGGTAGGCTATGACATGTTTCTTAAATTGATGGAGGAATCCATGGCTGAGATGAAAGGTGAACCGATAAAAGAAACGTTGGAGCCGGAAATCAACATCACGTTGTCTGCTTTTATACCCGAATCCTATATACCCGACATCGACCAGCGCCTATCAACATACCGGCACTTGACAAAAATGACCGGACTCAACGAAATTGCCAACCTAAAAGAAGAGCTCATCGACAGATTTGGTATCATGCCTGTTGAAGCCCAAAATCTTTTATTAAAAATAATGCTCAGAGTATTGGCTATAAATGCCGGTGTCAAAAGGCTCGACTTGTCAGGGGAGTGGCTTTCGCTCGCTTTTTCGGAAGCTCACCAGAAAAATTCTTTTGGCATTCTCGACCTGGTCGTTTCTGAAAGCAAACGATTTGAATTCACACCAAACCATATTCTCAAAGCAAAATTGTCAGAAAACACAACCATCGGCAGACTGACCGAGGCTAAAAATGTATTGAAAGAAATTAAACAGCGTGTTAATTAGCAACGTTTTACCGTATACTTGTATGCTGTAAGATAAATCTAAATTGAACAGAGAGACCTTTGAAAAATGTTTCCTGCTGAAGCGGAACCTAAGTGCAATGTCAATTCCGCAGGACAGCGGAATTGGACAGCCGCAAGGCTGTCCGTCAGGGTGAGGGACATGCACGCTACAAGTCAACACCAAGATTTTAATCCGCCACTACACTTTGGCGGATTAACCACAGGAATACATTGAGTATTTCGAGTCCCGCTTAAGCGGGATGAGCCTAAAGCAGAAATTGGGCCAAAGAGGACGTTTTTCAAAGTCTCATAGAGTTAATCAATGATAAAGGGACCTCACAAAATAAGCATGCTTATCAGCGTTTTCCTGTTTGTTTATGCATTATCAGGTTGCGCTGATCCAGATGCCGTAAAAAGCGATGAGCACATTATCCGCCTGGGGGATAGTTTTGTAACGGTGGCAGATTATAATAGAGCCTTTGAAATTGCCAAAGCCGCATACCCGCACAATAAAATGCAAGATCCGACCGCCGTAAGAAATGCTAAGTTGAGGCTTTTAAATCAAATGTCTGAAGAGATGATCATTCTGGAAAGGGCGAAAGAGCTGGGTATCAGCATTGCTGATAGGGAAATAGAAAAGGCCGTCTCTGACATAAAGAAGGATTACCCTGAAGATGTCTTTGAGCAAATCCTTCTTGAATATGCTGTTCCATATGACAACTGGGAAAAAAGGGTTAAGATCCGTCTATTAATGGAAAAAGTAATCGCCAAAGAATTGGGGGAGCAGATTACCATAACCCCTGATGATATCTCGAAATATTATGAGGAAAACGAAATTAGCACCGAACCAGCATCTGACCCAAAAGAAGACTCGCAAGAAACCAATAAGAATATAGTGAATCATATACGCAGAAAAAAAGTAGAGGCAGCATATATCTCATGGATGAAAAATCTGCAAAAAACATACACGGTTGAAATAAACAACGACCCGTGGGAAAAAATCATGGGTAACTAACGGCCAGGGAACCCTATGGGTGAAAACCGTCATTATTCATTCGCCTGTTTTCTAAATGAAAAAATATTATCCTAAAAGAATAGTCACCTATTTAATACGTTGCGCAATTTATTTCACCATTTTTTGCGGACTCTGCCTCTCTTCGACGAACAAAATAGAGAGCGCGGAAATCGTTGATCGAATTGTTGCCGTGGTGAATGATGACATCATT
>CP070768.1:62703-69669 GCA_020345745.1 Desulfobacterales bacterium | reverse complement strand
GAGAAAGTGGACTCCCCCTCCTGGAACCAGGTTTCTGCAATTTCCATGGATTGTGCAGCCTGGGGCAGCAGTTCCTTGGCATACAGTTCTATAAGGCGGCGGGCATTTTCCAGCCTGAAAAACAGGGAGCGAATCTGTGTTCGGGTCTTATTGATATGTTCTGTTTTTTTTGCCTTAGCTTTTTTCATTTCTGCTTTTGCCCGCAAAATTCGACTTTTGTTTTTACCGAACCACAGCGGTATGGTAACACCGGCCTGTATGCCCAGGGCATCTTCACCTGCATCCCGCGGCGGTGTTGCGACATCAGGGTTTCCGATGGAAGAATAAACCAGCCCCAACTTAAAATCAGGTAAGTTCTTATAACGGGCAAGATCTGCGTTCAATTCGGACTTTTCTACACCGATTTGAGACATTTGAATCTCTTCCTGGTAAGTTTCGGCCAATACATACATTTCTTCCAGGTTGAATTCGATGGGCAATTTCGGCTGCGGATCCAGAACACCGATCTTGGCATCCGGTGCTCGGTTCAACAGACCGTTTAGATGCGTGATTTCTGTTTTTTCCAGATCGTCCAGCAGCAGGATGTCATATCTGAGTTGACCGGTCTGGGACTGTGCTTTGACCATGTCTATCAGCGCTGTTCGGTCTTGTGCATAGGAGGATTCAGCGACCTTTCGAAGGTGTTCAAGAAGCTTCATGTTTTCAGCAGCCACCTTTTTAGCGGCACGAATATAATGGAGTTCATGATAAGATTCCCGAATACCAACCACAACATCCCTGACCGCTTTGTCGAGCTTTAGCCGGGCGATACGGGCATCTGCCGCGACTATTTCTCCGGCCTTTGACAATTTGCCTGGAAATGGAATTTTCTGAGAGATGCTGGCATTCCAATCCTGGGGACCAAGCCGGGTTTCAATGGGATCGGGAAAATAGGTAACCATGATTTGAGGGTTGGGATAAGCGGTTGTTATGCGATATTTTTCCACGATAGATCGCCAGGCTTCCCGCGCTGCTTTAATGGATGGGTTTTCCTGATAAGCGTAATCGATGAGATCAGCGATTGATACATTTCGCCCCAGCCGAGCGTTTACATCTTCCTGGGATAATGGCTCAGATGCTTTTGAATGCAGCGGAAAGCACCATTGCAAAAGCATCCCAATCAGAAGAAATACGATCCATTTCATATTAGACATGGCTTTGCTGCCGGATTCCATACAGTGATTTGAAAAAATGCGTTTCATCGAATGCTCCATTATATATAAGGTTATCATTTTTTATTTTCAGGTTTTGCTTTTATGACCACGAGCGTAATGTCGTCTTCCTGTGCGGCATTTTGCCGAAATTCATTCAATTCACGGATCATAGCCTGTAAAATCTTTTCAGCAGGGGCATGACTGTTCTGACGCAAGATCTGACGCATGCGATGCCTGCCAAACATATGCCCCTGCGGATTCATTGTCTCCCAGATCCCGTCGGTAACGACAAGTATCACCTGTCCATAGCCCCATCCATTACGACGATATTCTTGAAATGCCCTTTCACCGTCGACCCCCAGCGCCATGCCGTCACCACCCAGTTCATCAAACTCGTCTCTCAATGCGTCGTAGAGTATTGCCGGCTCATGACCAGCCCTTACCCATCGTATTTCTTTTTCAGCGGAATCAACCATCATGAAAAACAGGGTCATAAAATTTCCCGTTTCATCTGTGTCTTCACACAAGAGACGGTTTACATCGCTGATCACTTTTGAAAGATTGCCGGTCTGCATGGCTCTGCTTCGAAGCAGGGCGCGCACGGTTGTCATAAACAGCGCGGATGCTATACCGTGACCCGACACATCACCAACGGCAACAGCTACCCGTCCGCTGTCCGGTTCTGGGGAAAGAATATAGTCATAGTAATCTCCGCCGGTCTCGTCGCAATAGATGCTTTTGCCGGCGATATCCAGATGCTCCAAATCCAAATTTTGCTTGGGCAGCAGATTCTGCTGCACTTCCATTGCAAGATTTAACGAATCTTTAAGCCGGACACGGTCTTCAAGCTGTACAACCATGGTATTAAAGCTTTGGGTTAATTCACCCACCTCATCCTTTGTCTTAACCGGCAAAGATAGTTCATAATGCCCTTTTGCAATCTTATCGGCCGCATTAGAAACCTCTTTGATGGAACGAACGGTGCGTCCGGTTACGAATCGAATGATAATAAGAATAACAAGGATAAAAATCGCACCAGTAATAAAATAATAGTTCCGAAAATGAATAATGGGCGTCAGGGCTTCCTTTCCGGGAGCAATAATTACAAGAGTCCAGGGTGCCTCTTGAAGCTTGTAATAGCCACTAATCTCATCAGGAGGATGTCCCTGGCTCAAAATAGTTCCGAAAGGCATTGATTCCATGGCGTACAGGGTTGACTTCTCCAGTTGGTTATCATTCTCAGCAAATATTTTTCGTTCTTCCGGAAGTGTCGATGTGAGAATATGTCCTTTATCATCTATTAGAAAAGCCCGATGTTTTTGCCACCAGCCGGTCGCTCTGATAATATCAATGAGGTAGTCAAACTTTAGTACCACTTCAATTTTGCCAATGGTTTTATCGCTTTCATTCTTTAAATCCGAACTAAGTGATATAGTTTCATTTTTTTGGGATGAGTCGTAACGAGGTGTGGTCACTTCAATCATACTGCCTCTATGAAATTTCATGATTTGATGTTTCGTGTCTGAATGAGACGCCATCTGATCATGGTTTGGGTGATGGTCTGAAAGAAAGGCTGCTTGGTCTGCTTCGTTCCTCCAGGTCAAATTCACCTGGGTCACGCCTTCCTGTTTTTTTAGGTTGCTGAGAAGGATTCTCTGAAGATGATGGGCATGGGGCATGCCGGCGCTATGGTTGAATATATTAAGCGTTTCTTTGGGGCGGCTCAATCGCATATCTATATGATGAGCCGCGCGTTGCAGTTTTAGAATCGTTGCTTCACCCCACTGGGTAAGAAGATGGTTTCTGGCAAAAATGAACCCTGCGAAACCCATGGTAAACAAAATAGCTGTAACCGGCAGCAATAGATAGATTGATATTCGTTGTTGCAGACTTTTGAACCGTAACATGTGTATTATCTCCACATTTCGTAAAACGCCCGAAGGGACACGATAATAAAAACCCCTCCAAAGATTCCGCCTCCCGGTAAATGAAGCCAGAAAAAAACAGGCGACACATATGCTTTCAACCATATGGCCGTAATATCCACCACAACACCGACAAACGGCAGAATTACCAGCCAGGTGCGAATCCGGGCGCTCATGTCCAAAAAAATTGTAATTGCCCCTAAAAAAATAAAAATCATATTCATACCGAACAGATGAATATGGCTCCATTTGAGTAGCCAGACAAACTGTTCGGTTTTGTAAAACGGCTGTTTTGGGGGATGTTTTTTCTCAATGGGAAGCTGGCTAAACAAGTCACCCCTTCCTTTGGGTGCTTCCTTTGTCACATCTTCTTTTGACATTTTTTGTTCTTCACGACTGGTTGAATATTTATTTTCAAAAAAAGTGGGAATGATGTCATGAACGATAATCTGGCCCAATGCGCCGATCATGGCAATGCTCAAGATCAAAATGATGGCTGTTACCAATATTTTTGCAGGAATAGGAAAACGTGACAATTTAGGCCAGTTGTGTTCGTGTATTAAAGTTTTGCCACTATTCATTTTTATTAAACCCCTTTTTATTAACCGGAAGCAAGCGTCTTGCCTATCTCGTAGCGTTTCGCATTAGGTAAAACGTTACTCTCCGGTGAAATTAGATCCTGCATACTCGCCTTTGGGTGTGAAGAAAAAATATACGGCTTCCGGCGCTCCTTTAAGGCGGTGGAAGGAGACGACAACTTCTTTTTTCCCGGAATGGTTCCGTATGGAAATTTTAACTTCCACCAGGTTGGTTTCCCAACTTTCATCCAGCTTACTGGAAACAATCAATTGGTCGTACATTTTGGAAGCCTGTTTCAGCGCCTGGAGCTGGGTAAATGACCCCTCCGCATGGCTTTTACCGCCATGGCTGAATGCAGGAACAGCAGTCAGAAGAATTGCAGCAATCAATATTAAAAGAATAAAAGCTTGTTTTTGGATTACTTTATGAAAAATTATTGGATGCATCATTGCTACCTCCCTTATCGATGGTGTCTTGCTGTTTTGATATAGAAATAGCAAATGCTGTGCCAAAGCGGTATGTAGTTGAATTTATATGAAAAATGAAAAACATTTTTTTTGAAACGGAAAAGGTGCATATTTTTTTCGCACTTTATTCGATAATATCGGTCAAAGTGTGAAAAAAATTTGCATTGAGGATTTAAAATATTATATAAATATCTTAGAATTCGAAACTATTCAAGCTTATTGGATTTAAGACAAGGATTTTTCTAGCAGATTTGAATCAGTGGGTACCCATATTGGCCTTGGATTGATCATTAATGGAAAGAATTATAGGATTTCGAACTTAATCCCCTTCTTTTTTTTTGGATTTCCTGAGCTCGGCACGTGGTTTGCAGTTATTTTAATCCAGGAGAAAAAAGTGATTGTCTACTTTCATTCCTTCGTAACAAAATGGCGAATGATTGGCCCGGTTATATACTCACCTAAAAATATGGATTTAAAAAGAGGGGTTAAGCATGGATTTTGAGCGCTATTATATTGATCTGTTTGAAATACTGAATTCTTTATGTAAAAAAATTACTTCCGGCAAATATGATAAAAAAGATGTTGAAAGGTTGTTTGAACTATCTAAAACAGGAAGATATCCAAGCCTTTTTACGGAGTTAGCGGAATCTTTCGGTATGATGATGGTCAAAGTGGAGGCAAGAGAATTTCAACTAAAGGATACCATAGAAGAATTAGAAAAAACAAAAGCCAAATTGGAGGAGTATTCAAAAACTTTGGAACAAAGACTATTAAAACAAAATGGAGATTAGTTCCGACACCCGAACGGCTATCAAAAGCCATACTTATTAACGATATCCTCCTATAACATCCAGTTACTTATGAGAATCTTGCATACAAAAAAACTTTTTCTGCCTGCATTCGCTATCATTACAGTTGTATCTTTGCTTCTTGTGATCATCGGTGTGTCAACCTTCCTCAATTTAAACCGTGAAAAACAAAAGGCAATGTCAATGGTGCATCGACAGGGCATGGCACTAATTCGATCGATGGAGGCCGGCGCGCGTTCCGGTATCAAGATGCGAATATGGCAGGAAGATTCTATAGCCAACCTTATACGCGAAGTGGCTAAGGACGACAGTATAGAATATATATATCTTTTCGATGCGAAAGGAAAGATCACCCACCACTCAGATCCTTCAAGCCAAGAAGAGACGACGACTTGGCGTGTCGCAAGTTTCGGGTCAGACTGGGTAAACAGTCGTATCGTTAAATTATCAAACGGTTCTAAAGTCTATGAGATAGCCAAGTATTTCTCCCCTGTTCAAGCATCGTTGCCAGGACCCCAAAAAAACGGTACTGCATCGAAAAACCTTTATGCGGGAGTTCATCAGCATTTTGGAGAAACTATCGTTTTTGGAATGAGATTGAGAACCTTTGAAGCGGCGCGACGGTCCGACTTGAATCATGCTTATGTCATGGCTGCTATTCTTATGGTTCTTGGCGCTAGTACGTTTTTCTTTGTTTTCATTGTTCAAAACTACTACCTGGTGGAACGTACGTTAAAAAAGACCCAGGATTATACCCAACAGCTTGTGGCCAGCATGGCAAGCGGTCTGCTGAGCATTGACACAAACGGCAAGGTGGTCTCGTCAAATCGGGCAGCCCTAAAGCTGCTGGGAAGGAAAGAAACCGAGTTGCTAGGAAAAAACCTGAGATCAATCCTGGATGTAGAGTCAAGCGGTATTCAGAGCGTTCTTAAAAATCCGAAAACAAGCTCTGAAAGAGAGATCACATATCATAAAACTGGTGGCGAAGCCGTACCATTAAATATTAGTGCGTCACCGGTTTTCGAAGAAACAGGCACTTGTAGCGGCTTGGTGGTGGAGATCAAAGACTTGACGGAAATAAAACTGCTGGAAGAAAAAGTGCGGCGCTCAGAAAAACTGGCGGCTATTGGAAAACTGGCCGCAGGTGTTGCCCATGAAATTCGCAATCCCATGAGCTCCATAAGTGGATTTGCGCATTTTTTGCGCCATGCTTTAACCGACAGACCACAGGAACGAGAATATGCTGAAATCATGATCAAGGAAATGGATCGAATCAATCGTGTGGTATCTGATTTACTCTCTTTTGCCCGTCCTGGGTCAACTGAATTGGTGCCGACCAATATCGCAGACCTGATAGAACATGTTATCAGTCTGGTGGAGGCAGACGCAAAAACCAAAAACGTCAACATCCAAAGCAACATTGATGCTGACCTTGGCGAAATTATTGTAGATTCCTACCAGGTAACGCAAGCCCTTCTCAACCTGGTTTTGAATGCACTGAGGTTCAGCGAAGACGGACTCATCCTTGTGCATGCCACAACCGATAGCAACCGTTCTCGATTAACTTTGCAAGTGGAAGACAATGGGTCTGGTATACCACCGGAAAATATGACAAATATCTTTGACCCCTTTTTCACCACCCATGCAGAGGGAACAGGGTTAGGGCTTGCCATTGTTCACAAAATTGTTGAGAACCATCACGGTGAAATAAAAGTTGAGAGCCCTTTACCCGGTACAAGCGGTGGAACCTGTTTTACCATAACCATTCCAATTTCTTGAGAATATATAAGCTAACCGAGTATCCATAACTTAATGACAGAACCAAATAACCCAAAAATGGGTGAATGATGAAACCAAAAATCCTGGTAGTCGATGACGACCTTTCTCTCAGGCAACTGCTCGATGCGGTGCTCACCGCCGAAGGTTATGATTTCAGCCAAGCGGGTGACGGGCATGCGGCCGTTACCTTAGTGGCGGAACAGTTTTTTGATCT
>CP070768.1:48245-62603 GCA_020345745.1 Desulfobacterales bacterium | reverse complement strand
CGATTTATTCGAAATGTGCTGCATCAAGGGGGCGTTTATCTCAATCCAAAAACGCGAACCTTTGTTTTGGGCGAAGAAACATATACCCTTAAAAAAGGCAATCCCATCAAACCCATCAGACTCATGACGGTCATTCACATCATTTGGCGTCATTACGTGGCCATTGCGCTTGGTTAGGGTGATACAATAAAACTGAATTCTCGGGTGTTCTCTTCTTGGGGCCCCGCACTATCAATAATAAAGGTTCGTTCCATAAAAATGACTTTTCCGGTCTTTTCCATTAAGATTATTGACGACGAACGGGTTCCGTAAAACTTACTGGTGATAAAGAGCGGGGAAAGGATTTTTTCCCAACAGCGGCCAACACCGGTGTTCGGGAGCATATGGGACGGTGGGTAGGCATTATCCTTTAAGATGTTGAATATATCTTCAGGATTTATCCTTTCATTGCCATCGATGACTTCCTTAAGATAGGCTTTTCCTTTTTCAATTTTGGGCCACGGTGTGTTGAGAAATTTGTTACTCAGACCGTGCAGCCCGGGGCGTATCTTTTGGATACGCTTTCCCCTGTTTGAGTAATAGAAAAGTCCGGTCGGTTTCCCTGCAATAATATTGAACCCATTGTATTGATTACCCATGGACTTGACCGTTTCTAAATAGGTTTCAGGAGATTCATCTGAGGTCAAAAAATCACTGATAAGATGCCCGCGAGACGGCGCATTTTCAACAACTATCGAAGGGTCCCTGAAATTGGTAATGGCAGCCAAACGACCTGTTTTTGTTACCCCCAGCCACGTACCATTGTGCTTGATATCGCGCCCTGATAAGATTTGCCGTGCCTCATCCTGAAAGTCCAAGGGGGCCGTAGGACGGTTATAGAACTCGTCCCGATTGGCAGCAAATACCAACGGATAAAGGGGATGCATTTGATATGAAAAAAGAATGAGACACATGTGGTTTCCATTGACCTTTTAGTGACTTGTATGCTAATAGGACCCATAACACAAAAGTGTTTGAATTTGAAGACATATGATGGCGGCGAGAATGTTTTCTTGCGCGTTTTTAAAAGGTCTAAATAACGGTTTTACATTACAGGAGAATTTTGCAGATGGACGTTAGCAGAAGGTTGGGAATATTGGTATTTTTCGCTGTGCCGGCCATAATTGGCGGCGGTATTCTTTATGGTTTTTTTCATAGCTATGCTCCGGTTTTCGTGTATGAAATAATTCTTATATTGGTGGCTGGTGGATTTGCCAGCAAATAAAACGCCTACCCTTACACTTTGCACGATACTTTTCTTGGTTATAGCCACGATTTTTCCTTTTTTTAATGGAAAGTAATGCAATTGGGATCTTTTCCATAAAGATCCTGCCATGTTGTCTTGTGTTTACGAATGTTATACTGCAGAGGGGTCCCGGCGTTAGCACAGGTTAGGAAATGATACTTAAGGGGAGAAAATGGAAGAGAAAACATCTCGCGGGATGATATTGTGGTTTTTTCTGGCCCTTTTTTCTGTTTCAGTCATAATGCTGGGATGGCTTCTGTTACCCTTTGTTTCCGTGATTATTTTGGGTGCAGTGGTCACCAGCATATTCAACCCCATATTCAATATTATCAAAAGGAAAACAAAACCTTCCACCGCTTCACTGTTAACCTGTGTGATTATCTTTTTCATCCTTTTTATACCAACGCTCTTTTTTGTCGGTATCCTGTCTAAAGAAGCATATGACCTGTACCTTATGGGAAAGGATGCCGTAATCAGCGACCAAATTAAGACGCTGATCGAAAACAACCGGGTACTTGAAAAAGCCAATCATTTCCTTGCCAGCATCAATGTAGAGATTACCGGCGAACAATTAAACAAAGCGCTTTCAGAACTGGGAAAAGTTGTCGGTCTTTTTTTATACAAACAGGCCAGTGCTATCGCCTCTAATGTATTCAAGTTTTTAGTCTATTTCTTTTTTATGCTGCTTATCATTTTTTATCTTTTAATTGACGGTAAACGGCTCATCGTGTTCATTCAAGATCTTTCCCCGCTGCCCGATGATCAGGATGAAAAACTGATCAATAAATTCAAAGATATGGCCGGTGCCATTCTTATCGGAAATGGATTTTGCGGTTTGATTCAAGGTGCAGCGGGCGGGATCGCTTTTTATTTGTTTGGGTTTAATTCGGCCTTTTTATGGGGCGTCATTATGGGCCTGCTGGCGTTTCTTCCCATCATCGGCATTGGTGTCGTGCTGATCCCTACTGCGGGCTATCTTTTATTAAAAGGCCGGATTGCCGCCGGCTTATTTTTTATTATTTTTTATGTCATACTATCCGGTGGTGTCGAGTATCTATTAAAACCGAAATTGGTGGGACAGCGCGTAAAAATGCACACGCTTTTGGTATTTCTCTCGATTATCGGTGGATTGAACCTCTTTGGAATACTGGGTATTATCTATGGCCCGCTCATTATCACCGCGTTTTTGACGTTAACCGACATTTATTATGCCAGTTACAGAGATATGGTAGAGCCGGCAAAGGACCAGAATAATTAGTCTATTCATACATGTTATTTGGAGTTTTTATGCTGCACACTGAAAAATTGCCGCAGATTAGCATCGAGAGCGAAATGAAAAAATCGTATCTCGATTATGCAATGAGCGTGATCATCGGACGGGCGCTGCCTGAAGTGCGGGACGGGATGAAACCGGTGCACCGGCGCGTGCTGTTTGCCATGCACGAACTGAAAAACGATTGGAACAAAGCATATAAAAAGTCTGCCCGAATTGTGGGTGATGTTATCGGTAAATATCATCCCCATGGCGACACGGCGGTTTACGATACGATCGTAAGAATGGCCCAGGACTTTTCATTACGATACCCACTGGTTGACGGTCAGGGTAATTTCGGTTCCGTGGACGGTGACCCGCCGGCTGCTATGCGGTATACAGAGGTTAGAATGATGCGCCTGGCGCATCAAATGCTGGAGGATTTGGATAAAGATACCGTCGATTTTGTTCCCAATTACGATGAGTCTCTAAACGAGCCGACCGTTCTTCCGGCCAAAGTGCCGAATCTTTTGATCAACGGTTCTTCCGGTATTGCCGTGGGGATGGCAACCAACATTCCGCCGCACAATCTTTTTGAAGTGGTTGAAGCCGTGAAAGCCATCATCGACAACCCGGATATCACCTGGGAGGATCTGATACAGTATATTCCTGGTCCTGACTTTCCCACCGCTGGGATTATCTACGGCAGCAGGGGGATTCGCGATGCTTATAAAACCGGACGCGGTATCTTCAAAATACGCGCCAGGGTTATCATTGAGAAAGATAAAAGAACCGATAGGGAAACGATCGTCATTAATGAACTTCCTTATCAGGTGAATAAGGCAAGGCTGATTGAGAAGATTGCGGCCTTGATAAACAGCAAACAGATCGAAGGGGTGCGCTATGTAAGGGATGAGTCGGATCGGGAAGGGATGCGAATTGCCTTGGGGTTGAAAAAAGATCAGATTGCCGGTGTGGTTGTTAATCAGCTGTATAAACATACCCAAATGGAAAACAGTTTCGGCGTTATTTTTCTGGCCGTGGTCAATCATCAGCCCAAACTGCTTCCCATTAAAGAGATCCTTGAATATTTCATCCTTCACCGTAAAGAGATCATTAAAAGAAAAACCGAGTATGACTTAAAAAAGGCCGAAGACCGTGCCCACATTTTGGAAGGTTTGAAAATAGCTCTGGATAATCTTGACGACGTTGTTTTTCTGATTCGTGAGTCAAAAACACCCAACGAAGCCAAAACCGGTTTGGTGAATTCGTTCAACCTGACAGTGACTCAGGCACAAGCCATTTTGGATATGCGCTTGCAGCGACTTACCGGTCTTGAGCAGGAAAAAATCATCGAAGACTATAAAAACACGCTCAAAGACATCGCATGGTACAGGGAAATTCTGGGTAGTGAGCGCCTGGTGGAAAATATCATTAAAGACGAACTGACCAAGCTCCAAGAGGAGTTCGGCGATGACCGCCGCACGGAGATTGTTGAAACCCCAAAAGAGATTACCATTGAAGATATGATCGTAGAGGAAGACATGGTCGTTTCGGTTTCCAAAAGCGGTTATATCAAACGAAATCCAATCACCTTGTATCGAAAACAGCATCGCGGAGGAAAAGGCAAAACGGCGATGGGAATAAAGGAAGAGGATTTTGTTTCCAATCTCTTTGTGGCCTCTACCCACCATACGTTTCTCTTTTTTACCAACAAAGGACGGGTTTACTGGCTCAAGGTTTACGATATTCCACAGGCAGGACGTATGAGTCGCGGCAAGGCCATCGTCAATCTTTTGAATCTGGAAAAAGGTGAAACGCTGACAACGGTCATGGCTGTTCCTGCATTTGAGCCCGGATACCATATCATCATGGCCACCCGGGGCGGCCTGGTCAAAAAGACCGATCTTATGGCCTATAGCCGACCCAGAACCGGCGGTATCATTGCGTTAGATCTGATTCCGGACGATGAGTTGATTGCCACCAGAATTACCGATGGTACCCAGAATGTCTTTTTGGGTTCAGCCATGGGGAAATCGATTCGTTTTCACGAGTCTGATGTTCGTCCCACCGGCCGTGTGGCTAGAGGCGTCCGCGGACTCAGACTTGCTCCCGGAGACCGAATTGTTGGAATGGAAGTGTTGAGCCATGGCCAGACGCTTTTTACGGCAACGGAAAATGGTTTTGGCAAGCGAACCTCGATTGATGAATATCCGCTGCAGAAGCGGGGAGGGAAAGGCGTCATTACCATCAAAACCAGCGAACGGAACGGACTGGTTGTGGCCATACTCCTGGTTGATCAAGATGACGATTTAATGCTCATGACCGACGGCGGCAAGCTCATACGCATGTCGGTCAGCGCTATCTCCGTAATCAGCCGAAACACCCAGGGGGTCAAACTCGTCGGAATGATGCCGGATGAAAAGGTTGCCGGTGTCGCAAGGCTGGCGGAAAAGGCCGATTTAAACGAGCAATTATAAATCAAATGGATGTGAAAAATATTGACATCGGCGTCGTTGGTGCCGGTAGCTGGGGGACTGCCCTTGCTGACCTGTTGGGCCGAAAAGGATTTAAGCTGGATCTATGGGCATTTGAAAAAGAAGTCAAGGAACAGATTGAAAGCGAGCGTGAAAATAAGCTTTTTCTTCCAGGGTTTTCCCTTTCAAACCACCTATACCCTTCAAACAATATCGCAAAGGTTGTTGCTGAAAAAGACCTCGTGTTGTTTGCGGTCCCATCTCATGTGATGAGAGAAACCGCTGCACGAATTCACGGACATGTTTCTCCCCAAACGATCGTTGTATCTGCTTCAAAAGGGATCGAGAACAAAACCCATCTGACCATGTCCGGTGTACTCAAAGAAACCTTGACCGACCTTCCTGAAGATGCATTTTCGGTACTTTCCGGTCCGAGCTTTTCTCGGGAAGTTGCCATGGCATTTCCAACGGTAATTGCTGCAGCATCAACCAGTCAAGACACCGCTCGCTTTGTTCAGCATATATTTGCAACACCCTACTTTAGAGTCTATACCAACAACGATTTGATCGGTGTTGAGCTGGGTGGGGCCGTTAAGAATGTTATCGCCATAGCGGCCGGTATTATCGATGGTCTTGGACTTGGATTAAATACCAGAGCGGCGCTGATCACCAGGGGTTTGACAGAGATTCGACGATTGGGCTTAAAACTGGGTGCCAATCCTCGTACGTTTGCAGGAATCGCCGGTATCGGAGATCTTGTGCTGACCTGCACCGGAGATCTTAGCAGAAATCACACGGTTGGAAAAAAAATTGGAGAGGGCATGCGGCTAAGGGAAATCCTCCAAGACATGCGAATGGTGGCGGAAGGTGTCAAAACAGCCAAGTCCGTCTATAATTTGTCGCGAAAGCTTGGTATTGAAATGCCCATTTCCCACGAAGTGTATCGTATCTTATATGACGATATATCCCCCAAGGAGGCTTGTCTAAGACTGATGACACGCGATCTCAAGCAAGAACTCGACGAACATTAAAACATTGGTTATATGAAAAAACTTTCAACTCAGGCTAAAGAATCGACACCCCGGCGCGTTAAGACACATAAGGGCGCAGGCCATAGACAGAGGCTAAGAGACAGATTTTTATCATCCGGCCTTTCCGGATTCCATGACTATGAAGTCATCGAATTGCTTCTTACGCTGGCGACACCGCGAAAAGACTGCAAAGATGCTGCCAAGTCTGCATTGCAACAGTTTAGAACACTTCAAGGCGTACTCGAGGCGTCCCCCAAGGCGCTGTGTGAGGTTCAAGGAATCGGACCGAAAAATCTGCTCGGAATTAAGTTAATCAAGGCTGTGGCAGATCGTTATCTTGAAAAACGGCTGCTCCGCAAAGATCCGATAAACAATTCAAAAGAGCTTTTTGATTTTCTTTTTCACCGAATCCGAGACAGACATCGTGAATGCTTCATGGTCCTGTTTCTGGATGCGAAAAACAAGGTGATTACGACAGAGACACTTTTTGAGGGGACCTTAACCGCAAGTTCCGTTTACCCCAGAGAGGTCGTATTGGCCGCTTTAAATCACAGTGCGGCAGCACTCATTTTTGCTCATAACCACCCATCGGGCGATCCAGACCCGTCTTCGGAAGATATTTCGATTACCCGGCAACTTGTTTTGGCATGCAAGGTAATGGGCATCACCGTTCATGAGCATCTCATCATCGGTGACAACCGCTATTTTAGTTTTGCGGACAACGGTCATATTGCACGGATGAATCAAGAATTAGATCTGAACCCTTGACGGGTGAATTGTAAGCAGTGAATAGTGAAGAGTAAAAAGTGAATGTTGAAAAGTAAAAAGTTAATTGTGAATAGTAAATAACGTTAATATGGATAAAAAACCACCGAAATGTTTTGGTGATATCGAAACGGTTTTTCCAAAAGACAAGAACGGCTTAAGAAGTTCTCCAGCAAAGTGTCTGTCTTGTTTTTATAAAACAGCGTGCTTGAAAGCCGCCATGAAAAGTATGGATGGTTTGGCGGTGAAAAGAGAGTTGATCGACAGGGCCTACACATCGGGCACGATGACGTTTCTGGAAAGATGGTCCCACAGGAAAATGCTTTATCGCAGGATGAGAAAGGGTTCAACACAGCGGCAAAAGAGGAGGGGGTCATGAAAAGCATTAAGGACATAGATATCTCAAAGAAAAGCGTTTTTATCCGGGTCGATTTCAACGTTCCTATGGATGATCATCAAAACATCACGGATGATTCCCGGATACAGGCGGTATTACCCACGCTAAAATATGCTCTGGATCATCACTCAAAGATCGTCATTGCATCTCACGTGGGTCGACCCGAAGGCAAGGTTGTACCTGAACTCAGCCTGGCGCCCGTAGCCAAACGCCTCGGAAGATTTCTCCAAAAAGAAGTTGTCATGGCAAAAGACTGTACCGGCCCTGAGGTTAAAGACCTCGTCAACAACATGAAAATCGGTGATGTTGTCCTTTTAGAGAATTTACGATTTCATCTCGGGGAACAGGATAACGATGATGCTTTTTCAAGGGAGCTGGCCGAACTTTGTGATGTTTATATTAACGACGCCTTTGCCGTAACTCACCGTATCAATTCATCTGTTGTGGGCATAACCAAATTTGCGCCGATCTGCGCGGCCGGGTTTTTGCTTCTCGATGAAGTCAACTACTTTAAAAAGGCCATGATGGATCCACAGCGGCCGCTGGTTGCCATTGTGGGAGGAGCCAAGGTTTCAGACAAGATTAAGGCCCTGGAGAATATGCTTAATATTGTTGATAAGTTTATTATCGGCGGAGCCATGGCAAATACATTCCTGCAAAGCAAAGGTTATGACCTGGGAAAATCGAAGGTAGAGAAGGACCTTGTTGACGTGGCTGCCTCTACTATAAAAAAGGCGGCTGAAAATAACATTAAATTCTACCTACCCGTAGATGTGGTTGCAGCAGATCGTTTTGATTCCAGGGCGACCATCAAAATCGTTCCGGTTCAGGAGATACCTTATGAATGGATGGCGTTGGACATCGGACCTGCGACATCTTTACTCTATTCTGAAGCACTCTATGATGCCAAGACCATCGTATGGAACGGACCACTGGGCGTTTTTGAGATGGATGCGTTCAGCCAGGGAACCTTGGGCATGGTCCACAGCGTAGCCAGCTCCTACGCCCTTTCGATTGTCGGCGGAGGTGATACTGATGTTGCCATTCACAAGAGTGGTGAAGCCGACCGGATCACTTACATATCAACAGGAGGAGGGGCTTTTCTCGCCCTGCTGGAAGGTAAGACGCTGCCGGCTGTGGCGGCACTGGATGGTTGTTACCTGGATTCATAACCTCAGTTGACGTATTATGAGTTTTAACTCCCTTGCCGAAAAATATAAAATTCCGATCATCATTGCCGTCATCGTCCTTGTTCTTTTGGGATATGTGTATCGTATACCATTGTGGCAAAACGTCGCTTACCTATATGATCTACTGACCGATAGGGATCAGATAAAAACCTTTGTGACGTCTTTTGGTCAATATGCTCCGATCGTTTTCATCATTATTCAGATTCTCCAAGTACTGTTTGCCCCTTTTCCCGGAGAAGCCACGGGCTTTATCGGAGGGTTTTTGTTCGGAACAGCAAAAGGGTTTGTCTATTCGAGTATCGGCCTTACTCTAGGATCATTGATCAACTTCTCTGTCGGCCGCTTTTTGGGGAAACGTTATGTCAGAAAGCTGATTCCCGCTCATCAGTTGGAAAAGCTGGACATCCTTGTTAAGCGACAGGGCGTTATTGTCTTTTTTATCCTATTTCTTTTTCCAGGCTTTCCCAAGGACTATCTGTCTTTACTTCTCGGCTTAAGTGCGATTCCTGCCAAAGTCTTCATTGTTATTGCAGCTATCGGACGGATGCCTGGAACATTAATGCTCAGCCTTCAAGGGTCGTATGTTTTTGAGCAACAGTATGGGTGGTTCGCTGTTATATTGGGCGTTTGTTTAGTGCTAATCTTTTTGGCATATAAATATCGAGAAGATTTGTATCGGTGGCTTGAAAAATAGGATAGTGTCTGTATATTACACATACGCCTGCCTGTCCCGTAGGTCTGGAAAATAGTACGGGGCGGTTATTTTTTTCTCATGCCTTGATGTAAAATAAAAATTCTCATTCTGGTGGACACTAGAATCGTAAAATACTAATTGAGTTAACACTCAATTGAACGAGATCTCCTTACAAAATGAACTTGGAGCCCGCTTGAACTCGGTTTTTGAGAAGTTGTTTGACGATTACCTAAAACTGTGCTATTATGGATAAAAATTGATATAGAGTAATTAAAAAACCCCTTTCTTTACAGTATGAGAGACCTTTGAAAATTGTTTAATTTTGTTCAAGTTCAAGGCAGGCGAAGATTTTAACCACAGGCATACAGTGGCGTATTTCGAGGATTAAAATCTGAGCCTAACGCAGAGATTGGACAAAAGGGAGCAGTTTTCAAGGGTCTCGAGGAGTGAACATTGGCATTCTGGAGAGTACGTGAAGAGCTTAGTCAAGCATACCGATTAAGGCGGTCGTATTACGAGCTTTTACGGGACGAGTTGGACCAACATTTGATACAGTATGCCCTGATCGATTCATTCCACAATTTTCGTTCCAAAAAAATACCCTATCCGTTTGTGGAAAAACGCGAGTTGAAACCTCGTGCGCGTATCCCCGGAATAGAATATGAATGCCAGAATACGTTTCTTCTCATTTTTGTGGAAGATACGATTCCGGATATTTATAAAAAATATATCAGATTTTTTGACGAAAACAAGACTACCAAAGTAAATCTTCTCCGGTGCCATGCACTCCCATTGTTGAGCAAATTCAACAGGAATCAAAAGTATTTGGAGTCAGCCCATTTTAACGATTTGCTCAAAATGCTCCTCCCCATCGATTATGCGCTTTTAATACAAAAAGATCCGGTCAGTAAGGCGAAGAATCGATACACCCTTTCTCATTTTCATGTTAGGATCGACTGGCCGATTTTAGATGCAGCCGAAGATATGGCTGGCCACCTTCGGTATATCTCTAAGGACCTGTATGAAAAGGGAGATAAATACGCTGAGGATATTCAGAAAAAATTTTTTGAATACTATTGTCAACCGCTTATGATTGGCGGCAGAAGAACAGCGGCAATTGTGGCATCCCAGTACTTGAAAAAAATACCCTGCATTTCGACGGTATATGTTGGCAGTAGTGAAACAAGGGCATTGATTCGAATTTCCGAAAGGGGGGTCACTAAGCTGGTTCTAATGAAGTTTTCGGACCATGAAATAGACCAAATTGCTGAAGCAAATCTTCTATCACCGCGCACATTCAGAAAGCATTATGTGGTGGTAAGACAAAAAAAGAGCGGCATCTGTATCTTCCAGGCGACCTATGGATTTACCAACCTTTCCAGACCGCCAGACGATGGCAAGCTGCGCGAGCTCAACCCTGATTTATACTGGCTCACCGTGAGCGGGCAGCATGTTCTACCCAAACCCCATATCTGGAAGTATCCTCCGATACCCTTGAATGTCATCTATACCTAAACTGCGCGTTGCAGGTTTTAAAGGAATCAAACATCTTTTTTTTAGTGAATGTTGTCCCTTTATGTTTTAAAAGTTGCAACGCTGATTATAGGTTAGTTTTAGTCCATCTCCTTCATCATGGCAATTTCATCGCAGTCCGGAAACTTGACACAAACGATGCAATCGGACCATATTTTTAAAGGAAGTTGTGATTTGTCGATTTCTTTAAAACCGAATTTCTCGAAAAAGCCGGGCTGATAGGTCAGTGCAAAAACTTTTTTAACGGCATATGACGCTGCCTCTGAAAGTGCTTCTTGCGTCAATTGTGATCCAATACGCTTTCTTACATGATCGGGATGCACCGCCAAAGATCTTATTTCAGCAAGATCGTCCCAGCAGAATTGCAGTGCGCAGCAACCGACAACTCTGTCAGTCTCAGGTTCGACATAGACTGAAAAATCTCTCAAATGGTCATACAAAACGCTCAGAGGGCGTGGGAGAAGTTCGCCTTTTTGGCCATATTCTTGCAGCAGCCTGTGAATGTCTCTTATGTCCTTTATGGTGGCTTTTCGAATCATTGTTACACCGATCCGTCACTTTATATCCATGGAAAAGGCCCCATCCCAGTTTTCATCCGGCGGCTTTAGCTTATATCCCTCACACCGCTTTTTCATGGTATTGCTGGGGCCGTCATCCGGCGTTATTTCAAGGGCTTGCTTAAATAAAGCGATGGCTTTGTCCCAACTCCGGTCCCTGTAAGCGTTTAGGCCTTCAGCATATTTGTCCGCTGTCTCAAGTATTCTGCCTTCAATGCTACCGGGATAACCCAAAAGCTCATAAACGAATATCGGCTCCTTTTTTCCGATAACATTGATGTAGTCGATCTCTCTTGCCACAACTTGGTTGTTGGTTGCATTAAAGGTGGCGTCACTGACGAGGGAATAGATGCCATATATTTTGTTGACACCTTCCAATCTTGCTGCAGTATTAACCGTATCTCCCATCATGGTATAGTCCATTCGATTTTTCGATCCCATATTTCCGACAACCGCGGGTCCGGTATTCAGCCCGATCCGCATCTTAAGCGGGGGTTTGTTCTCCGCCTCCCATTTTGAACGCAATTGGGCCAACCTTTTTTGCATTTCGATACAGGCCCTGCAGGCAACTTCAGCCTGATTGGGCAAGGGATTGGGTGCGCCAAAGAAGGCGATAATAGCATCCCCTTCAAATTTGTCTACGGTCCCCTCGTGTGCCAATATAATATCTGTCATTTCCGTTAAAAATTCGTTTAAAAGGTCAACGAGTTCTGTGGGTTCAAGGTTTTCTGAAATGCCTGTGAATCCCTGGACATCTGAAAAAAAGGCGGTAATCACGCGTTTTTCGCCTCCCAGTACCAGCTTTTCAGGAGACTGGATCAACTGGCTAACAACCGAAGGGGCAAGATAGGTCGAAAAAGCATCTTTGATAAATCTTTTTTGCTTTGACTCCGCAAGATATCGGTATGCAGTAATGGCAACATATATGAACACAATGACTGTCAGCGGGTAGACCAGATTGAGAATAAACCCGTTTGCCGAGAACAGATACTGACACAAGATGATATATCCGAAGAATAGGGCGCTGCCGGCCAAAGCACCGGATACCACGCCGGCTCTGGGAAGTAAAATGCCGAGGAAAAGGCCTGCAACGATAATTGCCATAAGGTCGAATATCTGAATCCAGGCAGGCTGGAACAGAAAATCTTCCGCTATTACGCTGTCCACAACATTTGCATGAATTTCGAGTCCCGGGAAAACCGTTCCATAAGGTGTCACCCTTAAATCGAAGATTCCTACTGCGGTGGCCCCGACCAGAACGATTTTGTCCTGGAGCGCCTCTTTTGGTACGTTTTCATTGAGAATGTCCGTTATGGAAATGTGTGGGAAGGTTTTTTCCGGGCCGCGATAGTTAATAAGAATTCGCCCGTCCTCATCCGTTGGTACAGGCAATTCACCGATTTTTAATGTTTCCACACCGTGTTCGGCCACATTGACCCATACGGGGACATCAAGATACGCGCTGAGGGAAGCGATGGCTAAAGGGGCATACAGCTCGTCTCTAAATTTCAGCACGGTGGGGAGCCGTCGTACAACACCGTCCGGGTCGGGCAACATGTTGAAGAACCCGCCATAGTCTGATGCGCTCGAAATCATTTCGATATTGGGCTCAGGCAATTTTGCCTCGATGAATTCAACGTTCTGGGCTGCGGCCGACCTATAACGAACGAGCTTATGTCTGGATCCTCGAATATTTTCCACGCGATTTGTGATTTGCTCTTCACCCGGAAGATCTATGACGTCTAAGTTCATATGAAAAAAATAGCCCAATACGACCTTAGCCTTGGATTTTTTTATGGCATCCGTAAGCAGCCGATCATTATCTGAACGATATTTTAGATTATCCAAAAACTGATCAAAGTTCGTGTTTTCAAAATTGGACTCCCGCAATTCTTGTTTTATGGTGTTGATGGTTTGAACAATCCGCTTGTCGTCAGGCTCAAGAAAGCCGATATCAAACCCAATGACCTTTGCTCCTGCCTTAGAGAGTTTATTAACCAGGTCTGCAATTTTTGATCTGGGCCAGATCCATTTACCTTCCTTTTCAAGGCTTTTTTCGTCTACCACCGCAAGAACCACCTGCGAACCCGGAGTCGTCTTACCTCGGGCATTAAATCTTAAATCGATGGTCTTTAATTCCATAATGTCCATGAAGGGTATGCCATACAAAAAAGAAGCAATACCTATAAAAATAGCGAATGCGGTAATACTCAACGGACTTAATGTGAAAAATTTTTTCATAAAACAACCTTATCGTTTAATGTCAATCCGGTTATCGGTGATTCGATGTGAGTAATATAGCATCATTTTATTTTACGGTCAATTCGCGTAATGTCGCCTTGGCTCTGTCCCTTTTTTAAATAGAGCATTGACGGCATCGGGCGAATCTTCAGTCATTAGATGACCGGTTATCGGGTCCATAGGTACTTTAACCACATCATCAGGGATATCAAAAAAACGGTAGGGTGTTTCAGCTAGAGCTTCGGACATAATATCAATCCATATGGGAAGTGCGGCCCTGGCACCGGTTTCTCGCTTTCCCAAAGTACTGAAAACGTCTTGTCCTACCCATATACCGGTTGCGATTGAGGGTGAGAAACCGATGAACAGTGCGTCTTTAAACTCGTTGGTTGTTCCTGTTTTTCCGGCAACAGGATGTTTGAGAGCCCGGGCTTTTCTGCCGGTACCCTCCTGGATAACGCCGTTGAGTATATTTACCATTATGGCAGCACCAGCGCGTGACATGACCAGCTTTTTTTGCGGCTTCGCGTGCCAGACGATCCGCCCGTTTCGATCCGTAACCTCTAGCACACCAAAAGGTTTTATCATTTTTCCCCTGTTCGGAAAAACGGCATAAGCACTGGTCAATTCCAGCAACGTGACTTCCGATGTGCCGAGGGCAAGGGATAGGTTGGGTAAAAGAACCGAGTCGATACCGAGCATGTGGCCAAATTGGGCAACAGAAGAGGGACCTAATTTTTCGATGAGTCTTACTGAAGGGATATTTTTGGAAAGGGTCAACGCCATTCTGAGGGTTATCTCGCCTTTGTAGTTTCTGCTAAAATTCTCAGGCTTCCAGTCATTACTTTGACCGGGAATTTTAAAAGCGATTGGCGCATCGAGAAGGATTTTGTGTTGCGCAAAGCCTCTCTCAACCGCATGGGCATAAAGAATTGG
>CP070768.1:40035-48145 GCA_020345745.1 Desulfobacterales bacterium | reverse complement strand
TCCAACAACACATCGTCTTCATCAACATCAATGATAAAAAAGCGATAGCCGCCGTGAATGTCCAAAAACGGGAATGGTGTTAAAGAGATCTCCGCCAGACCGTCAAAGGCCGTATTGTCACTATAGTCGACACCGGTTACCAGCACCCGGGCTTCTATAATATCTTTTGTAAGTACGGTGTCGCCATCATAATCCAGATTATAGAAGGCCAAGCTGAGGTGATGTTTTCCTATCCCGGCAAACACTTCGACAACCGGATAGCTTTCATCGTCAATGCCCAGATCGTCTTCCAAATCAAGCTTGGTGCCAACGATTCCGGCATCGTCTACACGGATATCGCCGGACAGTTCCGGAAACCAGTAATATCCCCGAACACCCAGCTCAAACGCCGAAATCGGCAAAGCAAAGCTCATCACAGCCATAAAACAGATGAAAAAAAACAATCCGCGTTTCATGTAAGCCGCCTTGGTTTGGTGGTTGGATTCTGCTTTTGATTTGTAAAATATAAGATAGAATGTATAAAATAACAAGCAAGAAGATCAACCCATTTCGTATTGGCCATTGTTGAACGGTCTTTCCCAAATCGTCATGATTTAAGGCAAAACAGTGTTGTAATGTATATTTTTTTTAGGTATAAGTAAACCAATGACCTGAAACCTTTGAAAAACAGCCTTTTTTTCCCAAATTCTGTGGCGCCGATGGACGGGCTTTGTCAACAGGCTCAAATGTTCATCCGCCAAAGTTAGGTGGCAGATAAATCCACGGAATACTCATCGTTTGCCGCCTGCCACGTAGGTTCGGAAGATCTTAGGGAGAGGGTAAAATTTTTTCCTGCGTTGACGTTTAACAAAATGCAATGTTATTCAAGGGCCTCTAACTGTTAAATCAAGTGATTGGCAGAAGGAGAGGATTTATGGTTGACAATGAAACAACACTTACCATAAAGGAAGTCGATGCACGTTTATCTGAGTTAATCTCAGATATGACAGAAACGGGAAAGCGAGAGCTTCTGGAAAGACTGGAAAAATGGACGCAATCAAAATTCGAAGACGCGAGGAAACATCCCAGGAAACAGACATCTATTTACGCGGTCTGTTCAGGACATGAATGCTATTTAAGGGATTACATTACAGATATCAGCGCCGGCGGACTGTTTATTGAAACCGACTCCGCCCTGTTCCTTAACCAGGAGCTTGTCTTAACCTTTTTCCTCCCCGATGCTGGAACGCCTATTAAAATTAAAGGCAAGGTTGTAAGAAGCGATGCCAAGGGATTCGGCATAAAATTCGACGAACTTTTACCCAATATTTAATACACTTGTTTGAAAGGAATACCACATGAGTCGTCCCAATCAACATTTTAGTTATGCAAAAGCCTTAGAAAAGGGGGCTCATTCCAACGAGAACGTACCTGAGCAACAATTTGAGAACGTACCTGAGCAACAATTTTACCCTCCCGCCCCAAAAGATCTGATTCAAACCGGCCTTCATGAGAAGCTGATTGAAGATCTTATCTTTAAGTTACTTCATAGCCGAGGGGTAATGACCGGCAGACAAATTGCCGATGAAATCTGCCTGCCGTTCAAAACTATTGAAACGATCCTATTGAGCTTAAAAAAGCAAATGTTTCTGGCTTACCGGTCCGATTCCGGCATTAATGATTTTGTATATATGTTGACAGATCAAGGACGTACAAAAGCACTCATCGCCGTGGAGGCTTCTGCCTATGTTGGGTCTGCTCCGGTCCCCTATGCTGAATATCTAGAGACTTTTGAGAGCCAATCCATTCAAAGGGAGAATCCGGGTTCTGAAGAACTGCAGCATGCATTCCGTGATTTGGTGATGGAACCCCATATCCTTGACACCTTGGGTCCGGCAATTAATTCAGGAAGAGGTGTCTTTTTGTATGGCGCTCCGGGCAATGGAAAAACCTCCATTGCCAAGAGGATTCACAAATGTTTCAAAGATTCTATTTACATACCTAAAACACTGCTTATTAGCGGCCAGTTACTGAAATTCTACGACCTTCAATGGCATAAGGCGGTTTTAGAAAATGACAATGATAAAGCGCTGCCATACGACAAACGATGGATTAAAATCGAGCGACCTTCTATCGTCGTCGGTGGAGAAATGGATTTAGAATCTTTGGAAATCAAATACAACCCCGTTACCAAAATATCCGAAGCTCCCCTCCAGATGAAAGCCAATTGCGGAACCTTTGTGGTCGATGACTTCGGCCGTCAGCGAATAAGCCCCGTCGATTTATTGAACCGATGGATCCTTCCGTTAGAAAAACGAATCGATTTTCTTACACTATCCAATGGCATTAAGTTCCAGGTGCCCTTTGATGAGCTGCTTATTTTTTGCACCAATATTGACCCAAATGAGTTTTTGGATGAAGCTTTTTTAAGACGGATACCTTATAAAGTTAAACTAGAGAACCCTTCAGAAAAGAAGTTCCGACGCATCATGGCGTTCATGGCACCTCGATATGGCATCGAATACGATGAAGCCATTGTAACCTATCTGATTGATAACTACTTTCTAGGAATACGTCCTTTTAGGAACTGTCACCCCAGGGACCTACTCGAACAGATTGTCAATACTTCAGCATACCAGCGAATCGAGCCCAAATTAACCAAAAGCCTCCTTAAAACAGCAGCCAACAATTACTTTGTTGCGGTGGGTCATGATTAAATAAAGAAAAGAGACAGTTTTAGGTTATAATCATGATCGTGAAACCAGCAAACTGCTTTGCAGTTTTTGTTTAGGCAAAATGCTCCTCCCGCCTATGGGCGGGACTGCGCTTTTTCATATGTTACACATGACGCCTACGGCGTCTCACGCCTTGTCCTTGAACGTAGTGCACATTTTTAAAATGGCTTGAAAAAATAGGAAAAATATTTTTTAACCGTTTTTAAAAATGGTGACACACATGTTTAATTGACCGGGGTTTCAAAAGCAGAGCTTTTTAGAAATAGTAGATAATTAAAGAAAATAGCAGAATTTGGCAGATAATTCATTGATGCCCATTTATAATTTTAGTCAAACCTTATTAATATCATTCATAAAAAGTACAAACTAGAAAACCCTATATTTAGAATGAGTTGCGCGGGTTTTAGCTTAAATATATAATAATTTCAATCTGTTATAACAACAAGATTCAATGTTGGGAAATAATCTGTTATCTGTGTTCATTTGGGTTTGACTCAGGCGTGATTATTTCATTATATTCGGTTAATAACAAATCAACTCGACAATATATCCTCACGGATTTTCTATAATTCACTTTATTTGGTTCTAATTTCTATATATCTATTCTTTATACTAGAACTGGTTTCATAATTGTCCCTCGGTCCTAATCTCTATGTTGGAGCGACGGTTTAAATCCTCGAAATGTGCTATATATCCTGGCGATTAAAACCATCGCTTCGCCTTGATCTTATAACCGATTGATAATTTTGAAACCAGTTCTACCCAAAGGTTAAGAATAAGACCTTTGGAAGAAAAAGCCTTAAGCCCGCACCTATGAAACAAACCCAAACTTGTTGATAAATTACGATAGATACAATCAACACCTTAATTTTGCATGACTTATTGGTCTAGCAGCAATGGCTCAACTCAAAGAAATTTTAATACGTCGGTTGAAGAACAAGGGAATAGAGTTAAGCACGATTCCCGGGTTTATAAGGAGTCTTTCTAACTCATTTCATATTGACCCCAATATGAGCCTTGTGCAGCTAAACGACAGGATGCGGTACATGGGATGGGGGGACATTGACCTCGATTACTATACGTTTCAACTGGCAGTAGAAATCCTGGAGGCTTATGGTTTAAAAAAGCAACAATATAAATCCGCCCATTGGTTTGAAAAAAATTTTACGATGCACTAACTGTCTATCAAAGCATTGCCATTCTATTGCTGATGATGACTTTCCGCCAATAAACGTTCCAAATTTTGCCCCAAAACCATATCTTTCTTGTCCCCCGGGATCCTGAGGCTGAATAATTTTGAAAGCTCGCTTTTGGGATCTCCAAATGGAAAGTCAGAGCCAAATAGTATTCTTTCGCTGCCATATCTATTGATATAGTCAATCACTACATGCCGAGGCGCAAGTGATGTGTCCGTATATACCTGGGGCGAGCCCCAAATTCCGTTCCTTTCAATCGCATCATATCCGCCATTTAATAAATCCAAATGAGGAATAATAACGTTAACGCCAACTGCAATCTCATGGATAAAGCGAATCGTGTTATCGAATTCCTCCTCAAAAACAACCGGCATGTTCCTTTGGCGTATCTCATCAATCGCCATTTGACATCTGGGATCTTCATAATGATAGCTCGGTTCACCCGGATGCCGATGCCATTTAATCCCCTTATGCTTTGATGACATCTGCTCAACTGCAAAATCATTCCAGATAAAAAAATAGGGAATGACCGTCAATTGCCGATTGCCGACGGTTAACAAGTATTCATTCGAATTTTTCCGTCTAAGTTGCCATTCTGTGTTATCCTGGAAGTTAGGATCATAACGATCATATATCTCCATTACTGGAGAAAACATGACAACCTTCTGAATGCCCGTACCGGCAACATGAGCATAATAATTTTCAAAAGATTGCGATGGAAATTGGTCTTGGATACCGCAATGGGCGTGAGCATCAATTATGGGGGCACTCAAATTGGGTTTTAACATATTATTATTGTTATTAATTGTGTTGACCATCAATAAAGGTTTGACATCATTTGAGAGTATCAATATAAAATCATTATCGCTCACGCAAGTCAATTATATCAA
The DNA here is from genome assembly GCA_020345745.1 of Desulfobacterales bacterium. GTDB lineage: Bacteria > Desulfobacterota > Desulfobacteria > Desulfobacterales > UBA11574. The sequence goes on along the minus strand of CP070768.1, from coordinate 43,345 downwards.
TTGAAAAAATGGAGGATATTATGGCATTTGACCCTAGCAAAGATAAAACGCTAAATAAATGGAAGTGCGAAGAAACCGGACTCATGGTCTCCATTAATCAATACGGGGATGGAGAGCCGAAGCTTCAGATCGGACCTAGAGTCTTTATGAGAAAAGACGGTGAAGAATCACAACGTAAGGCAGGCCGACTCAGCATTGAAGATGTGATGTGGTTTTACGATATCATTGATGAAGTTAAAGATGAGCTAGCGATCTTGACCCGTCCCGAATAGAAGCCGTCAACTGAGAGAAGTTCAATACTTATCCGACATGATGTGCTTATAGACCGTGTTGTTGTGTTCAATACTGAAATTGTGATGTGGCTAAAGTGAACGAAAGCAAGCTGTCGTTATGGACAATAAGCCTTTTGAGGATTCAATCCCATATCCCTTTAAGGGAAAGAACGACCCGAATTTGGGTCCTGTGGCAGTGCTGGTGTCGAATCAAGAGGATCTCGATTTGCTGCGTGGCTTAATGGGTTTGAGTAAACATCGAAAATTGTTGATGAGTAGCGTCTATTTAGGAAATCACGCTTTAAATAGACTGTCAATCGCCGGTCCATTGATTGGGGCGCCATATGCCGTAATGGTCCTCGAAAATTTGATTGCATGGGGGGCGCGGCATTTCCTTTTTTTCGGGTGGTGTGGAGCGATATCCCGCAAAGTTAAGATCGGAGATATTATTGTACCGACATCAGCCATTATTGATGAAGGGACATCCAAACATTACGCGACAAATCCAAATTTAGTCGTGAAACCCTCAGCGTCCGTACTCAAAACAATAACAACATCATTTAATCAAAAAAATATTGATTTCCACAAAGGCCTTATCTGGACCACAGACGCTATCTATCGGGAAACCGGTGAAAAGGTCGAATATTATCAGAAAAAAAATGTGCTGGCAGTCGAAATGGAAGCTTCAGCTCTTTTTACCGTGGGAAAATTCCGAAATGTTGAAACCGGCTGCATCCTTGCAGTTTCGGATGAACTCTCAACATTCCATTGGCACCGGGGCTTTCACAATAAACGGTTTATTAAAAATCGAAGGGCAGTCCTTGAGGTAATCATTCATTTATGCAAAAACATATCGATCCGGCAGTCATAAAAAAAGTTGAAGACTTAAGACAAGCGCTTCACAGGCATAATTACCTATACTATGTTATGGATGATCCGGAAATTTCCGATGCCGAATATGACCGGATGATGCAGGCGCTAATTGAACTAGAAGCCGCCTATCCGGATCTTGCAAGCCATGACTCACCAACCTTACGAGTCGGCGCCCCCCCGCTTGAAAAATTTGAAACCGTTAACCATTCCATCCCAATGCTCAGTCTGGACAACGGATTTAGCGATACGGATATCATTGAATTCGACCGACGGATTAAAAAGCATCTCAATATTGATGGCGGCATTATCTACACTGCCGAGCCAAAGCTGGACGGTGTTGCCGTGGAGTTGGTCTATGAAAACGGCCGGCTCACGACAGCATCTACTCGAGGTGACGGAATCACCGGAGAGGTGATAACATCCAATGTAAGAACCATTGCCTCTGTTCCTATTATACTTTCCTACAGCAAAGTGATAGCCATCCCATCCCAACTAGAAGTAAGAGGAGAGGTTTTCATAAGAAAAGACAGTTTCACTCAGTTAAACAACGAAAGGCTGAATCAGAATCTACAGCCGTTTGCCAATCCCAGAAATGCGGCTGCCGGATCTCTGAGACAGCTCGATTCCAGAATTACGGCAAAACGCCCTTTGGAAATATTTGTTCACGGTGTGGGGATTGTTACTGATCTTGCAATGGAATCATATGGTGATACGCTGCTTGTTTTGCAAAACCTGGGTTTCCGGAGTAATCCGTTGACCCGGACTAAAATTACCATCGAACAGGTCCTTAACTTTTACCGAGAGCTTGCCGAAACAAGGCATCAGCTTCCTTACGATATTGACGGCATGGTGGTTAAAGTCGACAGCTTTTCACTTCAAAAGCGCTTGGGTGCTACCTCTAAAAGTCCGAGGTGGGCTATAGCCTATAAGTTCAGAGCCATTCAAGAGACAACCAGAATAAACCATATAGACGTACAAGTTGGAAGAACCGGTGCCGTAACGCCCGTTGCCCACTTAGACCCCGTCAATATAGGAGGGGCAATGGTCAGCCGCGCTACACTTCATAATGAGGATGAAATCATTAGAAAGGACATAAGGATCGGTGATTCGGTTTTGGTCCAGCGAGCCGGTGATGTGATTCCTGAGGTGGTCAAGGTCATGGTGTCAAAAAGAACAGGAGAAGAGCAGATTTTCAACATGCCGACCACTTGCCCGGTATGCAATTCTTCGGTTGTTCGCACAGAAGATGAAGCTGTTCTCAGGTGTGTGAATGCTTCGTGTCCGGCTCAGGTGAAAGAACGGGTTAAACATTTTGCATCAAAGGGTGCGTTTGATATAGATGGTCTGGGAAATAAATTAATCGAACAATTGGTAGACAATGGTTTAATTTCTTCATATGCGGATATTTTCCGTATCAATCGTCACGCTCTGGAAAACCTGGAACGGATGGGGCCCAAATCTGCTGAAAATATCATTGAAGCCATAGCAACAAGTAAACAAATTTCATTAAGCCGCTTTCTCTATGCTTTGGGTATCCGTCATGCGGGAGAGCACACCTCCGGTCTGATTGCAAGCCGTCTTAAACGTCTGGAAAATCTTTTTAGCGTAACAACTGAAGAGCTTGAAGCCATCGAAGGTGTTGGGCCTGTGGTTGCCCACAGCGTGGCCAACTTTTTTCAACAAGATCGAAACCGTAAAGCCGTGGATGATATGACCGACAGCGGCGTCCTGATTCTTCAGGAAAACGGAGAAAAACATGTCCCCTTTAAAGGTAAGGTGTTTGTATTGACCGGTTCACTTGAATCGATGACCAGGAGCCAAGCGAAGAAAGCAATTGAATCGGCCGGCGGAAAGGTCGCTGCTTCAGTGAGCCGGAATACTGATTATCTTGTTGCCGGAGCCTCACCCGGATCCAAACTGGCACGGGCAAAGGCACTTGACATCGAAATCATCGACGAGGCCACTTTAAAAAAAATAATCACCGAATAATTAGAACCTATCTCAAAAATAAGATTAGGGTTCAGAGCAAGGCGCGAAGCGGTGAGAAAGCGGAGCATACACGTAGTATGTGAGCATTTTGAACCGTTTCGCAACACCGCTATGGACACTTAGATTATTTTTGAGATAGGTTCTAGTAACAAAAGCATTGTATACTTTCTGGGAAC
>CP070768.1:35767-39935 GCA_020345745.1 Desulfobacterales bacterium | reverse complement strand
TTTTGAAACGCATTGACAATGGCGGCGAGGTTAGGGAATGTGATATTGCCAATGGTGACCGCTTCGCTGAATACGCCTAAAGAGAAACCGGTTGAAAAGGGTAGAGTGGATACCGGTGCTGTGGGCAAAAGACTTGATTCCTGCTTGAATGCCCCGCCGATTGCAGCGTCTTTGTTGTCGATTTTTGTTTTTCCGGCCGCCTGCCATTCAACCCCAAGGTTGAAATCCTTTTCCACATTCACTTCCATGATCAGGCTTTCAATGTAGACCATCGCCCTGGGAACATCTAATTTTTTGATGATTTCTTCCAAAACCTGGTAGTCGTCGGTGTCGCCCATAATTATCAGGCTATTGGTTGCATTATCGGATGTTATTTTGACTTTTCCTGAGACAAACGGGACTTTTTTCGCATCGGGAGCAGCGCCCTGTTTGGTCGGCAGCTCCTGCAAAACCTTGGCCAATTCTTCAGCGTTGGCATGCTCAAGATAATAGACGCGGATTTTTTCTTTTCCGCGCGGTGTTTCTTTGTCCAAAAGCTGTATCAGCCGTTGAATCCTTAAGGTTTCAATCTCGCTGGCGAGTACGACAATGGTGTTGGTACGCTCGTCTGCGACAAATTTGGTTTGGGTGCCTATATCTCCGGGTTTCGGTTTTCGTTGTGATTTAAACACCGAACTCAGAATTTTTACAAATTTGGTGGAATCCGCATACTCTAAAGGAATGACCGATAGCTCTTGTCCCATACCGGTGACATCGATGGCATCAAGAATGCGAAGCAACCGTTTGATATTGGAATAGACATCCGTTACGATCAGCGTATTGGTTGGGTTATAGGCCAAAATGATGCTGCTTTTGGAAATCATGGGCGCGAAAAGCTTTTTTATTTCATTGGCGCTTGCATACTTTAAAGGGATGAGCTGGGTAACGATTTTGTCTTCCGGTGAAGCTGCTTCTTCGATGAGCCGGGTTTCGACACTCTTTGATCGGGCATCAGGTGCTGGAACGATCTTGGTAACTTCACCTGTTTTTACAGCGGTGTATCCGTGGACTTCAAGGACAGACTCAAACACCTTATACGCTTCTTTAATAGAGATCCTGGCCGGTGAAATAATGGTTACCTTGCCTTTTACGCGTTGATCGATAACAAAGTTCTTTTCGGTCAGCTCGCTGATAAATTTAATAAATACGCGTATATCAACGTTGTTGAAATCGATCGATACGAATTGACCCGATGCCCTGTCTTGGCTTGGCGCTTTGGCTTCGATCGCGTGGGATAACGGTGCGGTGAGCAAGATAACCACAAAGAAAAATAAACAGGTTAAGACCTTATTGTTTTTAATATGAAATATCATTTTTGTCGGAGTCTTTCGTCGTTGTAGGGTTCATCTTGACGGCTTCGGAAAAAGTCCGTCTTCTGCGTTGCGCTGCACTCCTTAGGATTTGCGCGTCTTAAATTTGGCGTTTTTTTCTTTGCCGTCGAATATTGACTTTTTATAAGACTATCAATCTTATCCCGCGGTCAAGACCGCGGGAGTTTCATAAAATCGTAACACGATTTAATTGACTTATTCAATATTGTATTCCAATGTTTTAGATCGGCCTCTTCGTTTAAGCTGAAGCTTTAAGCTTTCGGAAGACTGTAAGCTTTGGTAAAGCTTGAGCGCATCATCGACGGATACGATATTTTTCCCATCGACACCTGTGATGACATCCCCGCTCTTTAACCCCATTCGATAAAAAATGGAGTTGGGCCGAATACCTGTTACGCGGAGGCCGTCCGGTTCTCCATTCGTAAAATGTGGACGTATTCTTACCTGTTTCATGAGCGTATTAATGTCCTGTACCGCAGTTTCGATTTGTGAACGCTTTAATTTTATATTTTCCAAAGCGGCACTTTGTCGGTTTAATGGGGTTGCATTCGATTTTCGGGAATAATTTGAACGTTCAGAGCGGCCACTATCTTTTTCGATTCCCAGAATTTGATCTTCGCCATTTACATTTAAGATGACTTTTCCCCGTAATATCGTCTTTAGGGTGGCGCTCTGTATCGTATCGCCGACTCTGTAAAGATTTTGTTGCCTTGCTCCAACTTCTTCGATGACAGCATAGGTATCCTTTTTTTCTCCTGCAACGGTTCCCAACAATTTTAGTTTTAGGTCCGTTGGCTTAAGAGCTTCAAGGTCCAACTTTTCGGGTTGCCGATCCACGTCCGTTTTTGTGTTGAAAAGGTTTCGTTCAGCGATGGTTCTGTAATAGGATAACGGGCGATGGATCGTATCGTTTGGCCGAATCTCTTGCCGATTATCTGTGCTGAAAGGAAGAACAGTATCAATGCGTGATGTCGAGACGTTATAAAATCCTTTAACACCCAAATAGACAGCACATGTAATGAAAAAAAGATTTAATGGAATGACGTACCGTTTCATGATGACTATATCAATCTTATGTGTGTGTTTTTGATTAAATCGTCCTTTTGAAAACATCCCGCCAGTATGGGATAATTTTCTTTACTTCAGCAAAAAAATCGGCTTTTCCAAGGTTCCGCTAAGCTTTACAGGTAATCCGTTTTTATTGAAAAAATTTTTCGGTATGAGTTGTTTCGGAAGATCTTTTTCCAGGGATTCGAGAAACGTTGGGTGCGGCCTGATGGTTCCCACAAGTTTTAAAACGCTTCTCTCCAAAGGTTTTTTCAATATAATTGAACCGGCAATGTTGCCATCCATCTGGTCTCCTTTTAGGCGACACTGTTTGAATTGTACTTTTCGGTTTTTTATCACGATATCAGACTCAATCATGTTAAAGGCAATGGTTTCCAACATTAAAACCGGATTTAGTAGATCGATTTTGCCATCTGAAATCGTCAGTCTTGCCCTTACATCTTCCCCGGACGCTCGGTCTTGGCTGTAGGTAACATGACCTTCAAGTATGCCGGAAATATTTCGGCTAGTTAAACGTTTTACAGTACCTATTTCTGATATCTGAATATTTGATAAAGTAGCGTCAATATGAATTTTCCTAAAATCGGTATTGGGAGTCAGCTCCCCTTTTCCATTGATCATGCCATCGGATGTGTTTGCTTTGAAAAAAAAAATGATCTTGGAACCAAAAAGAGACAACAGATTAGGGACGATCTTTATTTGTTTCGAGATGAGCAAAGCATCATTTACCTGAACAACGGCTACATCGTAAAGCCAAACGCCGGGGGGGAACGCCGGTTTTATCTGGTCAATGGTAATGTTAATATCAGGATGGGTTTTATTCATCTGATATACCATATAATTTTTTATCTGGTCGGCCGGAAATAGATAATAAACAAAAAATGTCGTTAATATCAGGATAAATAATAGATACAGCAACCATTTTTTCTTCATTGTCATAACTATATTTCAGTAGTTTCAACCTGTAACACCGCGTCAACAAGGCCCTTTTCTTTACCGGTTTTTAAAATGGACAGCTTGTTGATGTAAACCATGTTTCTTGATGTTTCAACCATATGTAAATACGTGGTCAGCTCCTGCAAGGTTAAACCCTGGAGTTTCATTTCAACCTGTGAGATTTTATAGGGACTGTCTTTCTGAACCGTCGTAGAAGGTTTCATGTACGTAATATTCTCTTTTATCCCCACTCTACCTGACAGCTTGTCAAGAAAAGAAAACAGGGTAAAATCTTTTTCCCTTTTGCTAAACCGTATGCTGGATTGGTCACTTCGCTTTTGAATGGCATCATATTCGGATTTAAGAGCAACCATCTCTTCGAGTATCCCCATTTTAACCTGAACTGCCCGCTCAAGGCGTTTTCTTTTATCCAGATGGGGGAATACGACAAACTGAATTAAAACAAACAGGCCGATGGCGCCTAATGCTGCACAAATAGAATATTTTTCACGTCTGGTTAACTTTTTTGCCATATTTTCATCAGTTTACAAATCAATTTTGAGTTTGAACCGGACCCGGTTATCGGATTTGCCAATATTGGCTGAACTGATAACAATTTTTTTAAAAAAATCGGCTTGTTCCAGGCTGCTCTTAATCCCGTCTACAGATTTGTACGTATCGGTGTTTCCCGAAATCACTACTATGTCCATACTGACCACCAGTCGCGGAAGGTTAACGTCCACTTCGTTAGGGGTGAGTATGCTAATATCTAAAATGAAATCGATGGTTCCAAT
>CP070768.1:27370-35667 GCA_020345745.1 Desulfobacterales bacterium | reverse complement strand
CCCCGCCAACGAGTTCCGGCCGCCTTCCTTGATCAATACCTTTGTTAACATATGCAAGATAACGCTTTCTGGCGTCTGAAACTTTCTTGCCAAAATATGCCAGCACATATTTGGCATCATACTACTCTCTACTCTGTTTTCCTGTTAAACCACTGTGACCACTATATGGGTATTTGTTAAGACCTTTAATATCTGATACGACCTTTGCACGCAGTGGATTCAAATGAATATAGCGAACAAGTTCCTTGAAATATATCCTCCTGGCAGATGATTGACTTATACCTGTTCTGAAAAAGCTGTCCATGACGGCGATATTTGCGATTAAAATAGACGGCATGCCCGGTCAGCAACCTTCGCATTAAAGTCGATATTCCAGAACTTCCGCTGCGAAATAAAAAATGGGCATGATTGGACATGAAAACCCAAGCGTAACAGGCTGTTTGGGTTTCGGGTGAAAGAATTGATAAACGCTCAATTAAATTATCCTTGTCTTTATCATCTCTGAATATGTTACGGCGCTCAATTCCACGGATGATGATGTGATGCAAAACCCCTGGTGCGTCAAGGCGAGCTAATCTAGGCATGAGTTGCTGTTAACATAAAGACCGACTTCGGTCAAATTATTTACTTATTTATGGACGTCCCTAATTTTCTGGTGATGAAAGGGCCGCTCAGCGGAGCAGCATATGCCAGCGGTGTGATGCCGTCAAACGCATTGTAAAGTCCTGCCAGGGTTTTAAGAAACTTAACATGGGTGTTAGCGTGTAAACCGCCTTTAATTGAAAATGGGTGTTTTGCCTTTATAATGTTTTTTAAACGCCTTTATCCTGTCCTCCAATTGTCTAGATTCTTGCGTGATGTTTGGATCGGTCAAAAGGTTTGAAATGACGATCGCCTCATATAAATCTTTAACCTGTCGACGGTACATCTTATCACCTGCCCGAATCGTAAAAGCCAGCCAAAGGCTGACACCTGAAAATATGGCTATGAATGCGGTTGCAATGGCAGAAACAAAAGCCACTTTGATTATTGGGTCCATAAATCCCTCACTTCCACCCTGTATGCAGCCCGGGAATCCAGCCAGGGCCACTGGTGTTCTCTGGGTTACTTTTTCCTGGACTTTTATGCTTAAAGTTTTTTAGTTAATTGCCGATAGCATAGTCAGGAGTGCCCGTTCTTAAACTCCTGCAAGCGCCCCTGGGGATGGCGGGTTTCCAGGGGCTTTTTATTACCCAAGGAAAAAATCGGTTTTTTGCATGATGTTTTACCTTGCATTATACCGGCAATTTGATATGAAGACTGAGCTTTATTATTCTTATCGCTCCTTATCTTATTTTTACCACCAAATTTATAAATTTAGGACTGCTGCCATGAAAAAAAGTGTTCAAAAAGACCGTTCCACTGAAATACAGCGCCGTATATTTGAAATCATTGATAGTATGCATGAGATAGAAATCAGGAAATTGCTAATCGGCCTGGAAAAATGGCAGCAAACCAATAATAACAGCAGACGAAAATATCCCAGAAAAAATATCTCCATTTACGCACTCTTCAAAACCAATGGCCTCTCTTTTAGGGAGTACATAAAAAATTTAAGCGCCAGCGGGCTGTTTATTGAAACCGGTATTCCCATATCCAATAACAATGAGCTGTTTATGCAATTTATTCATCCCGAGTCAAAACATCTCATTAAAATTAAAGGTGAAATTGTAAGAACTGATCCAAATGGCATTGGCGTAAAATTCGATGAGCCTGATCCTCGTATCGTTTAGCTAGATACTCCAAGAGCATCGCCCCTGCATTTTTCAGGGGTTTTTATTGTTCAGACCCAGCTATCTTTACGGATTTCCAACACCTGGTGCGTTCAAATTTCAAAGGTTAAATATATGTTTCAATAGGTTTCTATTGCTCGCCAAGATAGGTTGCAATGCTATTGCCGTCCATATCTTTAAATTCAATTTTAGCTGTTTTCATAGAAGGTTCATAAAGCTTTATTACCTGAAAAAAAGATGTATGCTCTGGAAAAATAGGGTCTTTTTCGATAAATGCACTATCAGAAGTAAGCATATTTCCATCGTTATCATACCAAGTAATGATAACCTGTACCCTTTCTAACGCTCCTTTGGAGATATTTTTAACCTCCCCTTCAACGGTTGCCAATCCGGATCTTAAGTACCAACGACGGCGCAACAGCGCCAAATCAGATTCTTCCCGCTCTATCTGGTTTTCATAGTAACGAACCCGGTTTTGGTATTCTGAATTGTGTGGACCGAACTTCAAGAGTTGCTTATATATTTTTAATTTCTCTTTGACATTCGATTGTGGGATCAAGCTATTTTGTTTTTCCAGCGTAGCAATATGGGTTTTTGTATAAATAGATTTGACATCTTTATAATCGAGACGCTCGGAAGAGCTAAATAATTCTAATATTTCTAAAGCTTTATCATATCTTTTAGAATTAAATGATGACACCAGCTTGTTATAATGCTGTTCAATATTATCATCGAATGTCTTTTCAAGTTTTTTTGCTACAGGAAAGCGCTCACTTTCTAGTATTTTATTCAGGGGACGCTGGAACAAAGGATAAAGGACTGAAAAGGCAATAACGGTTACGCCAATAACAGCAATGTATCCAAAGTTAAATCCGCCTTCGTGCTTTACACCACAAACCGGACATTTTTCTGCATCTGATCCAATGTCATATCCGCATTTTCGGCATTTTGTAAAACGAAGTTCTTGAGATACGTTGATTGAGGCTAATGATTTATTTATGGTGCGTGCTGTTATGTAAGCGTCCATAATGCAATGCAAATAGATATAAAAAAAAATGAGAACGGCAACTGTGCTGCTGAGAATCTGCCAAAAAGAGATCGGGAGGGGTGAATCCGGAACCTGCATAATAGATGGGTATAAATATCCGAGTCCGACATATAGTATGATATTAATTCCAATTAAATAGACCAAACCCCTTAACAATAACCCATTATAATTTTGCCCAAGCCCTGGAAGAATTCCAGATAGAAAAGCAGACAACCATGGGTTTCTTTGGGTCATATTTTTTTTAGGCGCAACATCAAACAGCGCATCTTTGGATTTTTTTGCAACGTTCATCCTATTTCCCTTTTTCCTTTTCATGAAGAATTGGGCCATAAAAGCGGCATTTCTCCTTCTGTTGGTATTGAACTCTGCTTTTATGGCTTTCTTGCATATTCCAAGCGCCTCCTTTTGTGATGGGGCATTGGCAATACAATTGGGTATTTAAAAAATAATATGAAGCGAGGTTGAGTGTCAAATAGAATAATCACAGGAAGTTACTTGGGTATGGGCGCTTCGGGCATCGGCCTTGCCACATGCATACACCCAGCGAAATATGTCTTGTTGCAACAAGCCATCTCAAAAATACACCTAACGCCCAACTACTGTGTTGCGAGTCTCTTCAAAATATGTAAGAAATTTATTTTTCTCTCGACTAATAAGCAGTACAAAAAATTTAGATCGAAAACAAATGCAATAAAAGTGAAAAACGATATTTGATGTCATACGATTAACATTCATTGTTTGGAATCATAAAAAATGAGTAATACAAGGAGAAGTAAAATGTTACCCATACAAAATCACCACTCAGAAAAACGAACCAACCACTGGGATCGCCGAAAAAACAGATTCGATAGGAGGCAAAACAGCAACTGGGTGAAAAAACTGTTTCACATTCTAACGAAAAAAGTAACGCCCATAGAGCAGTTAACATTTAAGCGACAAAGAAGCTCAACCGAAAGAAGACAGCGCGGAGAGCGTAGAAGAAGCTGGGTGCGATATTTTAAGTGGAGCAGTATGTATGCACCGAGCCTGGATCTTCAATTCATTAGAATAAAATCCGATAAAGAAACAAACCACTTTTCAAGGTTTGGTTGAAAACGATCCGAAGTTTTGGTTGTAGCAGTCAACCTGTTGCACACAGGTTGCCCTGTTAATAATTATGGATTTTGGGATATGTGAAATCGCAATGAACGAACCAACAATAAGTTTCACGGCAAGGCGTCTGTTTAAGATGGGGTTTCTTCAAATAAAATCTTAATAAAGGCGCTCTTGTATGAAGTCAGTGTCTTATCCTTCCTCATAACCACCACGATATAGTCTGGGTTAAACAAATGATCCATTGGCAAAAACGCCAATCTTCTTTTTTTCAATTCCGGCAAGCCCTTTACGATAGTCGCAAAAGATATACCAAGTCCTGTCTCTACATACAGGGAGCTTAACTCAACGTTAGAAGATTCCATGATGATATGGTAGTCAATGCCTAGTTTTTGAAATTTTTCTTCTAAATTACTGCGGTACCTTAAATTGGTGGGAGGCCGGAAACTCGTTTTTTCTATTGTTGCCAATGATGGCATTGATAAAATATCTGAAGGGACCCACGACAGGTTCATCATCGATGCGGCTAAATTCAATGCTAAAATGGCCACCAAGATCAAAGCAAAATGAATTAAACCATATAAATATGTTGCTTGTTTCAAGCCTTCTCCGACCGTAGGCTTTATCAGCAGGTAAAGGTTCAATCCCTTATAGGCCCACCAATAATATCAAAGGGTTGACACGCATAGTGCTCATCCTTTATTGTTTGTAGAAAACCGGGTGCTTTGCACCCGGTTACAAACGCAACGATTAAATCACTAACGTACTTTTGCCTTTTCGGCCTATGGCCGAAAATTGGAGCTCATCGCTCTAAAGAGCGGGCTCCCCGGTAAGGAACTTTACATTTTTTACAGTTTCCTTCGATCCTGTCCTAAAGGTCAGTTTCTGCGGGAAGCAAGCCGGTCAAGCCACCCGCTATGCAGGTGGTCGTTGACTATAAATACCGGCGTAGAGATATCATTTAGATGAATATTGAATGGCAGGAAATACTCAACCGTTTTCTACAAAGTTTCAAAATCGGTTTGACCTTTAGAGAAAAGGAAGCCTTGATTTTTAAACGTGATTTGTCTTTGAAAAAAAAATTAAAAGAACAAAACGATCTAATCTTACCCATATACAAACAAATCGAACACTGGCAAAAAGCAAATAAACAAATGTCATGGGGTATACAAGAAGACGAATTTGATCATATCGGTGATTCCTTCGAGATAACAGAAAAGGACAAAAAAGACGGATTTATAAGTATCATTCTTTCATATGGATTTGGCGAAGACGGCCTCGGTAATTCCGATGCCATACTCTCAGGTAAAAGGGCTTGGGAGTATGCAAAAAAGAGTAAGAAAAAAAAGACATGGAAGTGTGAATATTTCGATTTTGACAAACCAGAGCATATAAGATTGCGGCCTAAAGCATCTCCAAGGCCCAAAGGTTTCTACTATGCAAAATTCCAAACAGGAGAAAGGTACCAGAATCTAAAGGTTTCTCAGCTATTAAAAAGGTTGAGTGGAGATACTGCTTGTGGGCCGGAAGGAATTCAGTTCTTAACCATAACTCATACTCATTTTGCGGATTTGATGAATGAGAGGAAAATACCCTTCATGGTATTTGCTGATTATGACATCGCTCCTCATGGTTATAGTGACTTTTTCGATGCCATGCAAATGTTTTGCAGTAATGGAATATTGGGTTTGGGTATCGGAAACGTCGATTTTAATTATCCCTTCTTTGGCATTCCCACCCTTCGCTTCACCACAAAGATGAAAGTCGAACTGCCTAATCAATCAGACTGAGTAATGAAAAAATTCTTTTCTGGGGTTTGCTGTTTTCGTTTTTATGATATATGTAACACAGTGGTAGTCAATACTGGTCAATGGATTTCCGAAGTAAATCCCTGAATAGGTATCGGATAATATAGATTCTGCCTTTTTGTTTTGGTAGATGTCGAAATATAGGTAATTAGAGCAAATCCATATTGGATTGAAATTCAGGCGCAAATGAACTTTCTAGCACACTTAGTCCTTTCCCCAAGGGAAACTGATTTTATTTCTGGAAATTTAGCTGCGGATTTTCTCAGAGGCTCTAACAGAAAACTTATATCGGCGCGTGTCCAAAACGGTATTTCGATGCATCAATTTGTGGATAAATTTACCGATAGCCATTTACTGGTAAAGACGAGTAAAGGTAGAATAAATAGCCATTTCCGTTTGCTTTCCGGAGTTTTTGTAGATATTTTTTACGACCATTTTCTTGCCAAAGATTTCGAGCGTATAGCGAATATTTCTCTGGAAGAGTTCTGCAGGTATATTTACGAAACATTAGAAAAAAACCTGGTTGGGTTACCGCCAAGGCTGCAACAGTTTATCCCCATTATGATTCGTGAAAATACATTATTTTCTTATAGAAAGCTAGAGGGTGTTCAAACATCTTTAGACAGAATAAATCAGAGAATTAACAAAAAATTTTCAGTAAGACTAGCAATGGTAAATTTGAAAAACATATATGATTCTTTGGAAAACGATTTCAGAAAATTTTTTCCATGTTTAGTCGACGCTACAGAAAGCTATAGAAATGATTACGGGACATTTCTCTTGTCTTCCCTAATAAATTAAGCGTTTAATCTGCATCATACTCTTGGCTCGAACACGGATCGATTATCACACTTGAGACCTGCGAACCAATAATTACCTCCGTTGACCGGCCTGCTCCCCGAAAGCCCCGCCTTTTAAGACAGGGTCGAGGGAAGCTATATGAAATTGAAAATATCCTACCGGGCGCGAAGCACTGCCGTACGGCAGAACCCCCACCTTTTAAGGCGGGGAGCTTCATACCTTAAATATGATAAGAGATCGATTTGGCTACGTACAACGGCAAGCGATGTTAACCTCAACCGTTTATTTTATATACGAGAAAGTTCATTTTTTAAAAAAATAGACAATTAGGTTGCTTTCGGTAGGAAAAAGGGTTAAAGTTTAAGTTATCATTTAGCCCTACCTAGATTTGACGAGGCAGTTTCTTTCTGAAGGAACAATTCATATCTTACTGTGACATCCTCCAGCATGAAACGTTGAAAATCTTAAAGAAAGGAGGATGTTATCATGCCCAAGGGCACTGTCATCTAATTTCCTGTCTCTGACAAAAAAGGGCACGCCTTCCAACAGCAATGGAATGCCTTTTTATTTCATTTTAACCTATGCCTGATCGATTCGCTAGCATCGGACCTTAAACTTGAAAAAGCTCGAGTAAAAAATATTCTCGTTTTGTCATTATCGGAAATAGCGGCTAAGGGGGTAACAAATTGGCAAGGTCAAATTATCAATTTAAAAAACGTCAGAAAGAATTAGCAAGGAAAAAAAAGAAAGATCAAAAAAGGCAACACAAACTGGATAAAAAGACGATTAAATCCGAAAAGAATATAGACTAGTCTCAGCAACGTCGAGTTGTAGATACATATCGTTCAGAAACCTCAATGGAAACCGTTATTATTTATTCGTTGCCAATTCATAAAAACGGTCGAGTTAAAAAAGCTATGCAGATTTATGGAGGATACCATGCTTCAAAGATATGACATATCGTTGGATAGCGAGAAAAATCTTCTTTTGATCAAAGAATTTGCTGTACTCGGTAGAAAATCACGATATCGTAATTATTCCAATTCCACCGGAGAGAATTATTCGTTCATCCACGAGGAGTCTTACAAAGTTGATATAATTCGTAAAGCCATAAGCACGGGAAGGGAGTCTTTGATTACAGAACTTCGATCCGACAATTTTTTTCCTATTCATTCCTGCGTGAAAATTATTGCCGAAAAAGTGATCGAATTATTCGAAGACAATTCAGACCCATTTTCTGAAGTGTTTTTTAACGATCGAGCCCTCTTTTCCAAGAATGATGAATAGTATTGGAGTCATTGTTTTGAAGAGATTTAGCTAAGTGAAATCTACCCCAAGCCATGCTTCTGACCTTTACAGCTTGGAAAGACGGGTAGAAATAAAGGCAAAGCCAAGGTAGAGATATTTTTAGAGGAAAAGTCTTAGAGGGCTATACCTATATCCAAAAGATATCCAGAGTGCCCACCATATGATCACAATTGTTGTCTATAGCTTCATTCACAACCCCAAACGCTGATCCATCATCAGGAAGGATATAGGCTGCCTCAAGATAAAGTTAAAACCCGATGCCATTACTTTTGATGTAAATTTGCTCTAGAGGATTGGTGGGGTCGGTTTCTTGAATATGATTATAGATTGATTGGCTGTGGATGCTTGGTATGTAATTAATTTAAACCTCATAAAAGACCCATTGCTATTAGAACTTCGTCAATCTGCTCAACGGTTATATGCTCGTTATCAATTAAAATTTGACCTATTAAACGACGCTCGTTACCT
>CP070768.1:24587-27270 GCA_020345745.1 Desulfobacterales bacterium | reverse complement strand
TTGACCGACCATAAATGGACTTAAATCTGTCTGTTTTAGCTATTCATTTCACTCGGCTGCTGAAAACCACACTGAAAGGAATTTAGGGCATAAACCGTTCATTCGATATCATGAATTTAATAAGAATTAAACCTTAATTGAGCAAAAGTCGAGGATATAATGGATCCGACCGATTCCTGGCATTTTTGGTCTCACTTGAATAAACCGAATCCGTCAACTCGTTTGCTCTCGTTGGCTGCCGCCAAATCTTTCTATGGCTCCAAAGAAAAAAGGCGGTTAAAGGCCATATTTTTTTGACAGCACAAATCGCCTTAAAATCAGACCAATAATATCTTAATATCCCCTTAATATTCTTGAAAAAAAATCATATTGTGATCCTACCCAATACCCTCTGTGACATGGCTTGACTAAACAAATAAAATGGAAATTCATCATTTTCTGGGATTCCTTGAGATTTTAGGTTGCTTCCATCCGTCTATTTTTGTAAACGACTATCATAACTATTCTCCAGCACTAACAATACCATTGATTTAATTCTTCAGAAATACCCTAATCCAGCATAACGTTAAAGGGTATTCCTAAAATCAATAGGATGTTGAATTTTTGGATATTTTGATTTAAAAACGTTGAATGCTGGATTTTCTAATCCGCCATTTGGACCTTTACAAGATAACATGGAGAGTACAACATGGAAATTAAACAACCGGGCGCACATATCGATCATATGGTGAGACAGACTCGCATGCATCATACGCAGCTCAGCTCAATGGCTGATATGAAGGCCAATATCCTACTTACCATGGCTTCTGTGGTCGTTACGCTTTCAGTTCGCTACATTACCGAGCCGCATCTGAAATCGGCAACAATAGTGCTCATTGTCTTTTGTCTGCTCACAATTGTACTGGCCTCCTATTCAGTGATGCCCAAGACACATCTTTTTCGCAACTCAAGGGGACCATCTAAAGCGAAGAAATCTAAATTTAACTTATTGTTTTTTGGTGATTTTATCAGTTTGGAATATGATGAGTTCGAGGCGGCAATGGAAGAGGTCATAAATGACGCTACCAGAACTTATCAGGTGCAGTTGCAGGAAATCTACACGCTGGGTGTGTATCTAGCGAAACATAAATACCGCTTCCTTAGATTGGCTTATACTGCTTTTATCATGGGTGCTATTTTTAGTAGCCTGGTCGGTCTTTTTTCGGGAGCCTTGGGCTAGTAATTTAGGGATACCCTCAGTTTTTCGGCAACATGAGCTGTACAATCTCTATTCAATCAATCTTTTAAAACACAAAAAGTTATATCTTTAAATGATCCCTCAGTCGGACCTCGATATGTTTAAAAGGATTGGCGCCAAGCGTTATTAGGCTTGTTGTGCTTGCACAGCCCAATAAAAACGTCTTACATCTCTAAATAATTTTAAGTTTTCTAAAAATAATAAAGACATCAGTTACATGAACCAAAAAAGGAGGGAAAGATGGCTACCAGGGAAGAATTAGAAGAAAAAGCTGAAGATTGCCAGACGGCTGAAGATTTTGTCGAATTAGCCAAAGAGGTCGTTAAAGAGTTGTCAGATATGGAATGGGCGACCGAACTTTTTGAAGAGGGGGCGGACTGGTCGCAAACCACCGATGAATTTATTGCTCTTGCAAAGGGTTCATTGGAAGTACTTGAAAATAAGGAAAAATCAACCGAATATCTGCAGCAAGCCAAGGATTTTTGTATGAACGCCCAGGAGTTTGTTAGCCTTGGCAAAGCAGCATCAAATATGGGTGATTTAGAAGCTGCCAAAGAAATATTCAACGCCGCCCAAAGCAAATGCGTCAAGGTTAAAGATTTTTTGGATCTTAGTAAAAGCATTAACGAAGCACTTTCAGACGCGGAGATGGCCAAGGAGACCGCGAACAAAGCACTGGACAAGTGTACCAAAGCCGCGGACTATAATGAATATGCCAAGAGTGTGCTCGACGTATTTGACGATAAGAACTGGGCAAGAGAAGTCTACGATAAGGCTCTTGAAACATGTAACACCGGCGATGAATTTGGCCTGCTTGCAAAAGGTGTTTTGGCAAATCTTGGCGATAAAGATTTGGCTAAATCCGTTTATGAGAAGGCAGAAAATTCGCTTGATTCAGGACTTGAGCTGATCAAATTGGCTGAGTCTGCCGTAACTGATTTGGAAGACGAGGAATATGCCAGAGCCATTTATAAAACATCTGAAGGTAAACTCGAAAGTGGGGATGATTTGATAACATTGGCCGAATCATTGACAAGCAAACTGAACGACAAGGATCTGGCGCTGGCGGCATATAAAACTGCCGAAACCAAAATTGACGATTATAATAATTATGTCAAACTGGCCAAAGCTGCTTTCAAAGACACCGGTGATGCTGATTTTGCCGGGAGTGTTTACAAAAAGGCAGGGGCCAAAACCCAAGATGCCAATCAGCTGGTGGCCGTTGCCATCGCCTTGGCTGATGACATTAACGATAAACCAGGCGCCTTTGACGAGCTGAAACGAGCAGAATTGTCGGTAAAGACTGTGGATGAATTTAAAAAGACGTCTGATGTAATCCTCAAGTACACGGACGATCAGCAATGGATTGATGCCATTGAGGATCAACTCGAAAAACGAGAGGCTCACAAAGACCTTTATAAAAATTATGTGAGTCAAGAGCAAGAA
>CP070768.1:0-24487 GCA_020345745.1 Desulfobacterales bacterium | reverse complement strand
TGCATAAGGTTAACCAACATGCCAAAAGAAACCATCTCATTTAAACTCGACAACCGGTTGTCTGAACTGGAAACGCTGAATAAAAAAATAGATACCTTTGGCGTTCAGGCTGGCCTCCCGAAAAAATGCGTATTTGAAATCCGCCTTGTTTTAGAGGAAATCTTTACCAATATTGCATATTATGGATCTCGTGACGATAGGGGCCATTGGATTAAGGTTTCGATGTCGTGTGAAAATAATATCATAACGATACAAATCGAAGACGATGGAATTCCTTTTAATCCGCTAGATCTCGAAAAACCCGATCTTTATTGTAACTTGGAGGATCGAGATATCGGCGGGTTGGGAATTTATCTGGTGAAGCATTATACCAAAGAGTGTGTATATAAAAGACGCGGTAATAATAATGTCTTAATCCTGAAAAAGACCATTTCACCTGATCTATAATGGAAACCTTTGAAATCGGTTACAAAAAGCTCAAATATCAGGAGGATAACCAATGGAAATTATCGAACAACTACAGAATGAAGTTTGCATTTTTAAGCTCAATGGACGCCTCGATTCGACGACGTCACACCAATTAGAAGAAAAAATATTTGTGGCCATTAAAAATGAATCGAATCAAATGATCATCGACTTTGAAGGTCTTGATTATATTTCGAGCGCTGGTTTGCGTGTTATCTTAAAGGCATCAAAGGCGCTGAAACGTTCTGAAGGTTCGATTGTCCTTTGTTCCATGCAAGATTATGTGAAAGAGGTCTTTGAGATAGCCGGATTTGATGCCTTTCTGCCCATCGCCACGAAAATAAATGATGCATTTGAAATGCTTTAACATTTATGTAATACCAATAAGTCCGCGCTTGCCCAAGTTGCGTAGAAATTGGGTTACGGCAACCTCTGCTTCCTTGGGATGTAATTGATGCGCTCTAACAAATCCTTGAATGATTTCCCGTACCGATCGTTTGCCATCCATCTGTTCCCAAACCGACGTCCCAAGGGCATCGAGTTGTATTTTTTTGGTTTGGGTCGTGTCTGGATTTACTCCCAAGCGTCTTCCGATACCGGCCAACCATGGCCTTACCGCTAAAGGATAGGTAAGAATTACCTCGCCGCTGTCCAGTCGAGTTTCCATAACATCCATATTTTTAACAGGAATGGACTCCAAAGCCTGCTTACGTGTAAGGTTCGACCTCGTTGTCTTTTTTTTAAAGGTTTTCATGTTCGAAATGGAAGATTTTTTGCTAGTACATTATTTGCTCGCTTTCTCTTTGGCTAATTCTTCAGGACCCATGGTCCAAAACGGTTTGCCCGAGCTTGTCAGGCGGATTTTTAATTCAAAATGATCACCCTTTTTTATTTTAGAGGCGATAAAGACATCCTCTCCATCGATTTCAACCCAAACACCTCTAATCTTAACTTTGTCACCTTTTCTAATTCCAATATCTTTTTTACCGAGATACCAACTGGGGCAAACGTGGACGAGTAGCGTTTCATCTTCTGATTCGCGAACCATAAGAGCAACCCCAGGGGCCATGCCCGGCATAGGAACCACCTCTTTGACACCGACAACGATCGCTTTGAATTTATCCATTTCACTGGGATTATATAGCTTGTTGTAAGGGCTGTCTATTCCCCATCCGCCCATATCGCGCTGGTCGACGGCATGAGCAACGACAAAAGCAAAAAAAATGGCGCCAAAAACAATTAACAATCGAATCCATTTGAAATTATAGGTGTTGATCATGGTATACTCCGTTTCTTCAGTTATTTTAGATACTATCAAAATAATGACAAACCTGCTCAAATAAGGGCAAATCTATGGGTTGTTTTCCATCCATTTTTACACCAAGTAGTCGATTTTTATCTTCAAGGAGCCACATTCGAGACCTACCGAACTGTCGTTTGGGTCTTAATAGGTTTGTTATGCGACCCCAACCATCTGAACCCAAAAATATGTTTGCATCAACCCCATCGTGACCGTTAATCTTTTTTGTCGTTAAATCTGCCTGAGGAATTCCAAACATATTGCTGGCATGATGCAAAAGATCTCGTTCTCGAAGTAAAATTGACGCCGGGCCCCAACGATACAGCGTCATCTCGTATCCTTTTCGCGTAAATACCAGTTCATATACGCCTGGTTCGAAACGATATCGTAAAAGTTCAAAGTCATCTGGAATTTTTGCGGTTATATCAAAAATAGTCCAGGCGACCTGCCCGTTTTTAGGGTGATCTTGAAAAGAGGCCAAAAGATGGGTTGCAATATTTTCGGTTGTACGAGTTTTGTCTTGAAAAAACTGCATCAGGGTGGACGTTCGGCAGTGGCTGCAGTATAATACAATTCCGATGCCGCCAATCGTTTCAGTATGCCAAGAAAAACATACGCATTGGTAATGTTCAACCATATTTTCCCATCGAGCTGGAACAGGGATTTTTTTTAGGGTCATGCCTTGTTTTTTTTTATGGAGTGCCATCAGGCGTTGTAATTGGGCGCGCGGCGAAAAGGTCCCCTTAATTTTTCGCCATTTGATTTCCATAACCGGTTCACCTTCATCTTCAAGCATCAGATAGTGCTTCCCTATCTTCCCTATCTCCCAGGCAACCGGTGATAGAAAGCGAATACCGTTCCAGGCGACCTCTTTTCCGAGTGTTGGGTTGGAATACGTCATGATCCTTTCGGGCTAGCGAGGAATAAACAAGTCCCAGTTGATCGGCAACTTATTTTTTGTTTCATGCGTTTTACTTTTCAAGGATGTCCCCGATTCATCGGACTTTTTTTCATAACACAAGCGCTCCTCTTCGATCAGATTTGTCATGTTAAGTTTTACAGAATTGCCCATTTTCTCCTCTTGGTCTTTTGTGTTGTGCTGCAAAATCAGGCTGATGCGATTGTTATCTTTATCGATAAATGACCACTTCCAGGCAATGACAACATGAAAAGGATCTCCGCGCCATTCCGATGGTTCTCCGAACTTTTTCTTGAAACGCTTTAAAAGCGAATTATAGAATTTTTTGGTCGAATTAAGGTATTTCAATTTGATGCGGACAATTCGGCCCAGCTCTGAGCAGTTTCCAAAGGAAATGTATCCGGTTTTGAACCCTGCTATTTCTTTGGTTTCCAGCTCATGAATGTATTGCTGGTTTCTAATGGATGTGGCGGTCTCCATCTTTAACATCTGTTTATATTCTTTGATATGTTTGCCTAAAACAAATCCACCTACGCCTTTGGGAGCATCGGCAAGACCTATGCCGTGAAACATAAAAAACAATATTATAGATAACATCATCGATTTTTTCATGTTAACCTCTCTGGGCTAAACCGTCATGCATTCCTACCTTTTGGGAAAACGACCATGACATATTAATAATAACACCAAATATCCAATGCGATTTAAAAATCCTGGATGTCTCATTTTTTGTAGGTCAATAGGCCAAACGCCCCAACGATTTTAAAATCAAAGCAAACCCCATGGCAAACATCCCGGTCAATCCCATACCGCAAGAAAAACCTGCCAACAGAACCGGTGCATATTGGCGCCACTGGGTCCCATATCGCTTTAAGAAAAAGAATCGCCCCAACATTGCCCCCACGACCTCAAGAATCAGGCCATGGGGCGTACTTTGGCCTAAGCCCCGAACCACACCATATATTAATAAAACAGGAAGGCCCAAAAAAGTGAGTAATGTATAAGTTATAAGACCGAAACCCAGTCCGGTCAATACAACATTCCCGTTGAGCGCTTGGAAAAAAAGGGAGTTGCCTTCCAAAGTAGACGTCTGCATCAATAATGTGTTTAAAGCCTGAAGGTGCCATAATTCTTGAGCATATGGGTAATTGCTAGACGGAATGGGTGCCAAACGCCATATAAACTGAGAAAAGAGAAGGCTGGCTACCATCACCACGGGAAAAACCACAATTTCCGCTTTTATAATCCCCCGAATACTGGTTCCCGTTAGTTCGATCTGCCGAAAATGTACCGTCGCTTCGCCGTAATTATGGATCGGAATAGGGGCATACCAGATCTCAATGCCTTGGTATCCAAAAAATTTGGCTCCGGCGATGAAGCTTGCTTCCCGGACCAAGGGGAGGCTGACAAACTGTCCGGCAATCCCTTCCATGCGTGCCGTAATGTACGATATGATCGGTGTATAGACAAACCCGTAACCCAAAAAGAATATCCATGGAAAGTTGGGAACGAGCCATACACACAACCCCACATAAGCCAACGTCGAAAACACATAAATCCCTATGGATATCCAGAAGTTGAAGTCTCCCCTACCAGGCGGAGGATGAAATAAATCCTGCAAGCTTCCTCGCTTGGCCGAATCGTTCTTTCTAAAAGAGCGTAACACAGACCAGATGCCCACAAATGCAATCGCCAATCCCAAACCGATCCCGAAACTCATGTAAAAATCGAAGTTGTTGGCAAATATGGTATCGACGGTCCCCATGCCAGGGTGCCAGCGATGAAGAATTCCTTTACTATAAAGAATCGGATTGGCCACGAAAGTGATTAAAAGGCCGATAAGTCCACCGATTACTGCCCAGAAAGGCAGAACCATACCTATAAATATAAGCCCGATATCGAGCTGAATACCTGTTGCTACAGCCGGCAGTACGCCCTCTGTTTGCCGTGTGAGTTCAACCCAAGGAATGGGTATTAAACGGATCGATTCAGACAATAGAAGTCCGGATACGGTAGGCAGCAGAACATATATTCCACCAAAAATAAGTCCTATCACGCCACCTATCGAGAAAATGCGCCATTTCCAACTCTTTTGCTTTTCCTCGGTAGACTCAGCCAGTGCCATGGTACCCAAGGCGCCCACGGGTGCCATGGGAAAGGGAAGCTTCTCTACATCTGATGTAAAACGATACAGCGCGTAACCTAAGCCAAAATGGTCAATACGCTGGATAAGCTGAGAACCGATAAGTAAAAGAATGGGAATCATCCAGTCTCGATGCAAAAAGGTGCGTTCCACCAGTGACGTAGATTCAGGGGAGGGCGCTATCCATGTTGGAATATATTCGGTTAACCCTAGCATCTTGGCTGCATCGGACTGGACGAGATACTGGTTCCATAAAAGCCCTTGAAACGGTGATGCCAGGGCGGCACCTGCCATATAATAAAGCAGGAAAATTTCCTGTTGTTTGAGCTCTGTGTAAGACCTTTTGGCAATTTCGGCAAAAAGAATAATGGTTACCCACCGCGCAGCCGGTCCGATACCGGTACCAATCACCAGCTGAAGATACATACTACCCGGCATCATCAAAAAGCCGATGAAAATCGCCCCAACAATAGCTTTCCAGTCAAAGCCCTCTTCGAAATGATCCGGGGCTTTTAAAAGATCTCTATATTCTTTTAGCTCTTTGTCTTCATACATGACGGTTACAACTGGTATCTATTTGTCCATCAACTATTTTTGAGATGCCTTGTAACAGCGAGTAACCCATAAAGCATTCATATTGCTCGTTACTATTAAATCGGCAACACTTGGTAGCTTGCATCACTGAAGAGCCCGACCAGGGCCCACCCTCCGCCCATGAGGAAATCACCGATGATCAAACCCATAAAAAAATAGCGAACCTTTTTGAACATTACAACCCCTCCGTATCGCATGCAAAGCGCATTGCACATCCAACCCACAAAAAAACTGAACCAAAGAATTTTCATCGCTGAACTGTATGCGGTTAAATATCCGATGGGGTGAAGGGGCCACCAAGAAATGCGGTGAAAGCAGATGACCAGAATCAGCATGATGAGTGCCCCCATCAGAGAGAAAATGAGCACCCAATCGCCCGCCCTTACAGGTGCCTCTATTATGCTAAAAATATTATCATAAACGGATAAGGTCGTACGGGTGGCCCAATCAAGTTGCAGCTCCCGCATGCCAAATTTATAGCAAAGGGCCAGCATGGCTACAAAAGACACCACAACACCGGCCACAAGGGTTGCCAATATGCCGAACAGGATTATTCTCTTGTTTTTAGAATTTTGGGTTACTTTGCTGGCATGCAGCAGTGAAGGCATTAGCGATTCCCTTAGATCCAGAAAAAGAACCTTCTGTGCCACACCTGCGACCACGATGCCGATGTTCGTGAAAAATTTTGGGCCCCAAAAAAAGAGCAAGCCGTCGATTGGAGCAGCTGTCACGGTAAAATAAGCGATGCCACCTTGGCAGATAACACGCATGGCAACGAGTGTGACCATGAAAAAAGCCCCAACCACCAATACCGATGCCCAAAAAGGCATACCAAAATAGTTCAGCCAGATAATAATTCCAATGCTTCCGATAACAAAGATCCAAAAGGATATAGCGCTGGAAAACCAGCCACTTTCCTGAAGATCTGCTTTCTTTGAGAATAGGGATTTATGCCATATATTTATAAAGTGATAACGAGACAGCCAGGCAAGGAAGATAAAAAAAACGCCATATGCTCCGATCATTTGGGTCTCTTCGGGCCTCGCAAGTGTTGGGCCGAATGTAACGCCCAAAGCCGCACCAGGGATATTATACCCCAGCAAACTTAACACACCGAACAACAGCCCGCCAATGATGAAAAAAATCCAAAACGAAAAGGATATCTGCTTGGATGTGAGAAAGGCAAAACCAATGAATGCGGGATAGATGAATATTTTCAGTTTGTGGAAACCGGAAAAAAGGCCATATTTGGGGAAATAAGGGCCGGCTAAAATAAGGGTAGGTATTTGCGGGACCGATGGAAAATAGAAATGGAGTCCATTGATGGCATGAAGCATTGCTGAGGCTAACAGCCCGGCCACAAGAAAACGATTGATCATAAACTGTCCCAGCCTATTTTCATCAAAGGCTTGTTGCAACATTTGAGGAACGCGAAGTAAAGGAAAGTTCATCCTTTCGTTATATATCGCCTGGCTGCTTAAAATATTAACGATACATAGCATTACCGTATAGCAAAGGAGCACGAAAATGCCCCAGCTTAGGATGGGTTGCAGCCACGCTTGCCAGGGGATGTTCCAGATGACCTCCCACCATCCCATTTGGCGCCCACCTGACAGCCCATTATATATATTTGTTATGGCCTCTTGGGAACCGGGATACCACGCTTTTGGAAGAATGGGATGAAGGATGTTTTCCCACCGATTCTCCACACTGGCAAAATAGTACGGTGCGGTCAGATTGATAAAAAGGGTCCGGACCAAACCGGTATATGCAATTCCAGACGCAATAACCGTTTGGGTCCAGACCAAAAGAAGCTCTTTTCCATTCAGTAAGGGAGGTCTTTGGATCGCTCTTTTTGCGACAGCGATCAATACGGTCAGCCAAAATAGCACAAAAAAAGGCGCTAAAGGAAAGTGCCCGCCACCTAGCGGTGTTGCTTTTCGATATACATTGTTAAACGGCGTGACCCAACAGACGGCTGCAGCCAAAACCAAACCCAATATCACCGCGCGCCATCGTATGTGATCCTTTATTTTATTCACATGATTTCTCTGCAATGGATTGTCCATAATCGTGTTGTGGCACTATTTTCATCATGGTGTTGCTTTGGCTATTGGCCAGATTTGTCTTGAGAAAAGATCATTGTCTTTGCAAAGTCATTTTTTGACGACTCGTCTAATGAGCGCCACATCAAGAGCTGTTTTCGTAGATCATTCAGAAAGGCCTTGTTGATTCGCCGCCAGGTATTAATTTCTCCTGTTTTTCTGTTTATGGTTACGTTGATCTCAAGAAAGCCGGAATTGTCCACAGAAGGGCTAAAAAGAATCTCTACTCGCTGCATAATGCCGAAGTCAAAAGGTGCCAACCAGACATCCATGTTTAGATTAAGGCATGACATAATGCAGCAGCTCTGATCATTATCAGAGACAGCAGTCGTGGTTTGTTGACATTGCGGACACACAAAATCAAAGTCCATATCGCCTGTGGAAAAAAGTCCATGGGAAATGTCCATATGTCCTTCAAAATAAGTGAAAAGATAGCCGCCAATACTCTTATGTTCTTGGTATTTCATTAAAAAAGGCAGGGTTAAAACCAGGGTGTTGCCTTTGGCCTCCGGAAGCGACCATGACCGATGCACATCTGGTATGGCAATTTGTGCTGCAACCCTGGATGGATATATCACGGAAACGAGCACAACGAGAATCACCAAAAACATTGCACCGACGCCTGCCAGTGAGGAATAATTGACGGTAATACCCTCCCAGAGGGAAGAGCCACCAAAAAGGCTGGCCGTTGTTTGTGCAAGTAAATACCCTAAAACAACACTAATGACGGCAAAGGCCAGGGATTCTGCTATGAAAAGAAATGATACATGAGAAGGTGCCAATCCAACGGACGTGTATATCCCAATCTCTCGCTTTCTTTCGTAAACACTACTGATCATCGTGTTTAATACAATAAAAATGGCGATGAATAGTGGAATGATAATGTTGGGCACACCGCTGTAACTTATTGTATCACTGGCATTATATAAAAACGTGCCGTCTTTCTCACCACTGAAAAGGGAAAGCCCGTAACGCTCCACTATGCGCTGACCCACTGCCTGGGCTGCCATTTTCATCTCCGGTCGAAAAGCTATCCCTTTAAGATGACCACCAAAAGCCAAAAGCGTTCGGTGCGGTATAATCACAGTAAGCTCTCCGGGGATATGTTGATACCTGCTCTGGAACGTTTTAACATCTTCGCCCGATTCAAAGGCCTCCATTTCTATTTCCGTCATCTCAATAGACGTCTCTGTAGGAAAAATAACCGGTGTTAAGGGTTCGCCATCCAGGTCGGTTTGCTCTTGCAGTTTTTTTCCGGAAAAAACACCGATCACCTCAAAAGGGATGCCCCACAAGTTAACAAATACGGGTGTCGACAGTTCGGGTTCAATTCCAAGGTGGGTTACCACCTGTTCAGGTAACAAAACCGAATATTTTTCATTTTCCTGAAACCATCTGCCACTCACGAGGTTTTTATCAAGTCCTGTTACCGTTGCTTCGGTAAAAGAAAGCCCGACCAACCCCTTCGCTTCATACACCTGTTCATGGTATCTTATGGGTATGAGGGTTGACCGGGTTCTGTCTTCATCCTCCATCCAGACTCGCGGCGCCATGGTATCTTTGTTTCCAAAAGTAAGCGATAAAATATTGAGTGCCTCTGGCGGCAGGTCCGCCCAATTAACATTTTTTAATAAAAAGCCTTGGTAAGGGGCTTTACTGCTATACATGAGACGTGCATGATGACGGATGGACTTGACGGATGTAAAACTCATTATGGTAAACGTAAGTATAATAAGGGTAATACACGTAAGAACGGTTCTTAAACGACGACGCCGAAGATTGCTGACGCCTAAGAAAAAGGCGGCGGCAAAAGCTTTCCAGCGGCTCATCTCTATCTGTTTGGTATGCGTTGCCCGCTGCTGGAGCAAGATCATTTCTTCTTCAAACCGGAAAAATATAATCAGCGTCACAATGAATGAAAGACCCATAATAAAAAAGGCAAGGATGACGACAGTAGGACTGTAGGCAAGCTCAAACGCGGGATGGACATGATATATCAGTGCAATGAGCAGAATCAATATGCTCAAAAATGCAGCAATTCTTTTGTGTATATTTGCATAGGAGAAAATAAAACGCTCCACACAAAACGCAAAAGGAACAAATAGCGCAATGTAAAATAAGACACCAAACAAAACATCTTTTTGTGTTTTTTCTACTTGGTCATACACACGGCTGGCCAACGCCCACGACCTGGCTGTCGCCTCGGCAAACTGATCATATGTTTTGGCGTCAAGAGACGCGGAAGCCTGTTTTAGCGCGGCTGTCCCTTCAAGTTGCAGCTCACGAATTTTTTCATTATAGATTCCATGTGCCTCCAAATTGGCAATCCGAGGTTCAAGCAATGTCCACATATCCCGAGCGATTTTGAAATCAGAATAATGCAGCAAGGGCCAATCATTCACTGGGTAACCGGTACCTTCGGGATGGTTTTCATCAGCGTTTAACAATATCAATTTTTTGCGCAAAACCGTGTCGGACAGGGTCAGCTTATAGCGAGATTCGGGTTCCAGAAAAAAAGATGCGATGATGGACGACCGGGTGTCGATTCTGCTCCACCAGTAGCGTAACGGCAAAGCTTCACGTCGAGCGTCAAGGAGTTGAATTTTGGTCATGTAACGAAAGTTTCTGGGCTCTAGAAGATTAAACACCGTACTTTGCCTACAGGCAAACATGACCAAATCGGTTTCCATCAACCGTCGTTCCATTTTAATACGATACGCCGGTTTGCCTGTCTGCTTTTTGTCGATGGCCCATACAACCGAACCAGTATTCGGGTCAAACCGATAGCCCTCGATAATCACCTTGTGTAGCACATGTTTTTTATCGGCTACACCTTTGATTTGAAAGTTGCCCAACGCATCGACCTTGCTGTAAAAAAAACTCGATCCCTGGTAAGAAAGAATGATACTGTCGGGTGCGGGTTGATCTGGAAACAACTCACCGTGACGGAGAAATTTGGCCCGTCCGGTTACCGTCGAAAATCCATTCCGAGGCATATATCCGCGATGAAGGGTTGCGGCTTGGGCCAAATACTGAATGACACCGATAACAAAACGGCTCTGCTTGGATGCATAGCCCGGATCAATACGTTGAATGCTGTCATAGGGGGTGCCCCACATGGCCCTGCCGTCATCGACCGTAACCAGGCTCACACCTATAAGACCCGCCAGAGAACTGACTTCTCCCCCTAAAAAAGGGCGATCAAGAAAGTAGCTTTGCCAGCTGCGTTTACGGCTCGGTCGGAGCGTGTCTACATATAAGGATTTCCCGTTAAAAGATTGTTTCACCAAGGTTGCCCCATGACGCATCGCTTCATCTATGGGGCGGTAGGCATCCACCCGGTTAATTGTCGATTTTAGCGGATAGAGCCATCCTCGGTTAAAGGCGCCGAAACCTTGACCATGGCTCGACAGGTGAAGCGAAATAACGGCTGCAAGCTCCATACCTTTTACCAATGATCGAAATTTGCCGGCGCTGCTGATTTGCCGCAATTGTTTTTCAGCATCAGCAAGGATCGCTCTCTTTTCTTTCAGTGCCAGTGGTATCAATCGTTTCAGCGTTTGCGTTTCCGGCATTTCAAGGTTATCAAATGAGTTCCTTGAACCGAGCCGTCTTAACAGCAACCGTTGATCGGCAAGTTTTTGAATCGTTGTCTGTTGATCACTCTGTTGCTGTTGCATGCGAAGCTGCATGAGACGTCTGGAAATTTTATCAATCTGGGTTTTAATCTGATCCTCGAGGGCTTTTTTTAACCTTTTATTCTGCTGAGAATGGTTTAAGCCGTTAAAAGATGCTGATTCCAGAACGCCGATAACCTCTTGTGTTTTTTTGATGGTTGCCTTCAGCGACTTTTTGCTGCGGCGGATATCCTTTGATCGGGCGCTCAGGCTCCAGATCATTTCCCGCATACCGGAGAGTGTTTGTGCATGACCGCTGGACGCCACTAACAACACAGAACGTGCAGGGGGCTGCTTTTTCAATTCACGCGCAAGCGCCAATAGCGTTGCCACGCTGCATGCTTCATCCGCACCGGGCGATTTTCCAAAAACAAAGGCCGAACTGTCATAGAATGCCTCGACGATGATTAATTCATCGCGAAGTTGTTTATCAGACCCAGGCATCAGACCATAAATATTTTCGGTGATTGCCTCTTGCCATTTGATGTCGGAGATTAATGTAATGTTTGAGGCAATGACACCATCCGAAGTTGTATCAAATTTGCCGAACATGCTTTTTGCTGTTTCATAGGGCAACCAAAATCGAGGAAAATGAATCGGTGTAAGCTCAAATTTGTCTTCGAAGAAGGCCTTTTGTGTAGGGCCTCTATCCACATATATCAACGCCTTTGCACCCAAATTTGCTGCATTGAGCCAGTTTTTCCCGGACGACAACTCCATAAGAACAACCGCACCCTTAATGATTTTACCTTTAAACTCTTGCAAATGACCTGAACCCACGTAAATGAGTGGACCCGCTATTGCACGTGGAGAAATGGTGCCTGGAGATATCGCATTCGCCCTGAGAGGGAAAATGGAAAAGGATAACTGGCGGTCAGGAATAATGAGAGTGCTTTCTTTATGGTTTCGTACGGGAACAGAAAAGCCAACAGATCCCACCTGATCATATCCGAACTGGACCAGTTGCTTTTTGATGAATTCCGCAGCGGCGATACTGCCGGGAGTACCGGTACTTCGATCGCCAAACGAGGTAAGCGTATGGATGATACCTTCGAAACTATCCGCCGATGGGTTTATAGAATCTGCTGCTGCAGGCATTCGAAAAGCAATAACCCAAAAAAGCACAAGGGCGATCAGCCACCGGCTTTGGTTCATACTGTTTTTTCTTGCATGTAATGCGCTTGATTTCGGCATTCTATTCCGTAGTCATCAAGTCTTGAAAACCTGGTTCTTTGGGCTATGCCTGCCCTGCAATTATCAATTTCAAGCACCAAACCACAAATAAATATCAGATTCAAATATACAACGGCCCAAACAGATGGGTCATTTCCTTCATCAAGATCATAGAGGTTTGGAATTTTGTATTTCGGTCATTGTTATTTGTTAGGTATTTGATATTTGTTAATTTTAATTTACTCCGTTTGAGATAGATACGCCTCTCTAAAACTGCATCAAGGCCGGTTCTTCTGGGCCTGGATGCTTTACTCACGAATATCAATCTGTCCCACTGATATGGATAGCTCCTCACGATTCTCTATCTTGTCGATCCTCCCGTCCCGGATCCATACCACCTGATCCGACACATTTAACATTTTAATGTCATGGGTCGCTGAAATCACCGTAACATTTCTCTCCTGGCTGAGTTGTTTTAAAAGGGCGATAATCTCTTCGCCGGTGTTCAAATCAAGGTTTCCCGTGGGCTCATCAGCAAGGATAATTGCAGGGTCGTTGGCCAGCGCCCGTGCAATGGCTACACGCTGTTGTTGACCACCGGAAAGCTCGAACGGCTTGTGTTGAAACCGGTCTCCCAACCCGACCAACTCCAGAAGTTGAAACCCTTTTTCAACGGCTGCGTCATTGCTCATTCCCCCAAATATCATTGGGAGGGTTATATTCTCTAAAGCGGTCATCACCTGAATAATATTAAACGTTTGAAATATATAACCTATTTTCCGACATCTCAGCCAGGCTAACTCGTAAGCATCGAGTTGGGCGATGTCGACTTCATCGATAAAGACCTTGCCTGTCGTGGGTTTGTCCAGCCCACCAATCATATTAAAAAGCGTGCTTTTCCCTGATCCTGAAGGACCCATAATCGAGATGTATTTTCCTGTAGCCACTTCAAGATTCACACCTTTTAAGGCGTGAACTTCTATTTTGCCCAGTTGAAATGTTTTGGTTACCTTAGATACGCGAACGATGTTGCTCATATCTTCCATGGTCTTTTACCTTGATCCTGGATACAAATCATAAAAACTTAATTAAACATATTTATTACAGATAGTTAGAGTTCAGTGAGCAGTTACTAACAATTCATTTATACTAGAATTGGTTTCAAAGTTGTCAATCGGTCTTAAGATCAAGGCGGAGCGGCGGTTTTAACCACAGACATATATGGAATATTTCGCGGATTAAAACCGTCGCTCCAACACCGAGATTATGACCGAGGGGCAACTTTAAAACCCATTCTATTGTTCCACACGCATTGCCTCCACCGGCTGCATTCGGGCTGCCAAAATGGCAGGATACAAAACACCCATCAAGCTCAACAATAATCCAATACCGGTGGCAATAGATATGGAAACCGCCACATCCTGCCAAATAGCAGCGGTAACAGCCTTTAAACCAAAACGCAAAAAGGCATTGACCAAAGCACAAAAAGCGCCGATAAGGGCGCCGGTACCGGCACCGACAACGCCCTGCATGCCCGATTCAATCAGAAAAAGCCTTAGAATAAATCGATCCAAAGCCCCCAGGCATTTCATGGTTCCTATTTCTCTGAAACGCTCGGTGACCGCCATGAGCTGGGCATTTACAATTCCCACTATACAAACCAGAAGGGACAGGATCACAAGCCACTGTTGTTTTGGGCTGCTGTCCACGCTGTTTTCTTCCGGTCCAAGGTCATAACCTGATCTGATGAGCGCTTGACGAAATTCTAGATCATGGGTTGCTAGCATTCCATTGGCTACATCGGTACTCACATGGATAAAGCTAAGAAACGAAATGGCCAATATGAGGCTCATGGTAGTGATCAGTGACCGGAAAAAACGAACCCGGATGCTTTTAAAAGCGATTTCCACCGATTTTTTAAACGGCAGAACAACTTGCCGGTGCACCTTATCGTATCTAGCGTTCTCTTTGCTAGAAAAAGGACTGTTTTTCACACGTTATCATCCTTTTTGGTAATTTCTTAAAACTATGGGCAACAGAGCTTTACCAAGTATATCAAAATTTCTCTAAACCTTCTATCCATTTTGCTGTATTTACCGCTCCGTTTAAATCGATATTAACTGAAGACGTCGCGTCTTTGGAAAGCATTTGCTTCAACCTTAATACCAGCCGATCAGGATGAAGGTCTTTGTCGTTTAGAACGTGCAACACGCCAAACCGTGCTAGCCGCTTGGCCCTGATGTTTTGCTCCTGATCCTTTGGATAGGGCCACACCAAAGCAGGAACTTTCGTCGTCAAAATATCCATACAGGTATTGTATCCTGCCATGCTCACTGACACGTCAGCATTGGTTAAGCAATCAACAAAGTTTTTGGTAAACCTGTGGACATGAATATCTGTTTGTGCTTTTTCAGCAATTTGCATAAATTCATCGGGGTCCATAAATGGTCCTGTAAAGAGTTGGAGTTGCACAGGATTAGAATCTTGCAGCAAAAGACAGGCATCAACAACGTTACTTAGCAATCGGTAACCACTTCGCCCGCCACCGGCGCTGGCAACAATCCGTGTTTGTTTGCCATGATCGTTTAGCATTGTGTTGCTTGCTTCGGTTGGTTTTTGATGCACGCTTTTGGTAACAAATCCGGTATACAAGACCGGGATATTGATGTCGCTCGTTCGGCTGAAGGTCTCGTCTAAAGGGAAAACATCAGCGTCCGAGTGTATGAGTAAATAATCGAACATTTCATTTAAAATGCCAAGGACCCGTTGTTCATACTCAATTGGATCTCGTTTTTTCACAAGAATATCTCGTAAACTACATGCGGTTTGCACGTTGCCGAAAGTTCCGTTGCGAATGGCTTGTAAAACTGGCATCAATTCGAAGCCAAAAATGGTCCGGCCAAAAGGATACAGTTCAACAATAAATAGCTCCGGCTTGACCTGTTTGAACAAAGAAAAAAGTGTGGCTTTGCGTTCGTCCTGTATTTGTTCAACACTTCTGGTGGGAATTTGAGGAATCAACGTGGTGAAAGCCTCATCCATATAAAGCGCCGGAAGTCGTACAAGCTTAACATGAGAAGGTATGTCGATGTCAACTTCCGGCCCCCCTACAACGAGAATAACCTCGTGGCCAGAGAGTTTACGAACAAGTTCGATGCTCCGGAATAAATGCCCTACCCCAAACACATATTGACAATAAAAAATGATTTTCATCAACCACCCGCCCCGCTCGCAAGTATATCTTTGAAATGAACCGGAATTAGCTCCTTTCGCTTTACCACAGATTTTAAAAAAAGCTCCAAAAAGCTAAAGGCCGCATCATTCATTCGTTGGTGGTGAATCATGACGCCACATGTGCCACTGGATATGGCTCGGGAAAGTTCGGTGAAAAGGTCATCCAAATCTTTGCTCGGATTTATACCCTTGCGGGTGTGCAGGTCGACATTTGTTTGAAAATCAACAAGTCCAATCGGAGCTGGCGGTCGACTTTCCTTTATTCTGGAAACAGCATAGTACCCGAGTTCTTTTAGCAAATTAAGTGTGGTAAGGCTACAACGGTTCCAAGGAGGCGTAAATACCGGGTAAAAGGATTCCTTCATTAATTCCTCTAGGCGATCCCGCCCGCTAATAATATCCTTTCTGATCTGATCATGTGATCGATTGGGGCCAAATTCTTGCTTTTTTCCTGCTTTTTCATGATTGATGTGTCGCCAACCGTGCTGATGCCAACACATCAAATCCGGCGATTTTTGACCTGATTTTTTTACTTGTTCCCATCGGATCCTGGTAAGCCATGCTGGCACGACACTTAATTCTAGAGGCATTCGATAGAAACAAAAAAGTTGGGTTAACCTGAAAAATTGTTTGCTTGGAACCGCCACATCATCTGCTCGAAAAAAAATATGCCCCTCCCCTTTCATGTCCAGCCGGTTGCATGCGTTTTGAATACAGATATCGATTTTCTGATCAATGTCGGAAGGGATAGAATGATATATAGCAGCAGAATTGCGGTACATGATCATCTCAAAAGATTCTGAGTTTATACAACATATGGAAATCAATTATTTATAAAATTCCATACATTCCGGTTTAGCCATATTCCAAAATTACAATGCTGAGCGAAGTGAACTATTTTCGCCTGGTCCAGCTTTGTATCCATTGCGCTGTTTTATTCGCACCGTCCAAATCGATATCCGATACAGGCTTTAACGGATTGGTGAGCATTTGATCTATGATGTTTGCAAGCCGTAACGGTTTTAAGTCATGCTTATTGAGCACTCTCACGGCACCTTTCTCTGCTAGGCGCTCTGCGCGAAACCGTTGTTCTCTATTTTGTGAAAACGGCCTCACGAGAGCCGGTACTTTGGCTGCCAGAATATTCATACACGTATTGTATCCGGCCATACTTATGGAAAGGTCTGCTGCCGCAAGATAAGATAAAAATTCAGACGTAAATCGTTCGACGCTGATCTTTTTTCCGGAGTGTTTTTGTAAGCGATCAACGTCTTGCTGTGCCATGAAAGGTCCTGTGAAAACAGTAAGGTAGCAATTATGGGAAGCGTCAATTAACTGAAATGCATCCAACACGGCTTGCAGCAAAGATCGTCCGACCTTGCCTCCACCCAGACTGGCCACAATAAGTTTGTTGTTCTTTTCAATTCCCAATTTCTTGCGTAGATGTTGTCGTGCATTTGGCACCGGTTTCGAGGTCACAAAACCGGTGTAAACAACGGGAATCCTAATCTGTTCAATGCTGGAAAATGTTGTATCAATTTTTAGCAGCGACGGATCCGAATGGATCAATAAAGCATCAAAATAATTGTTAAGCAAATCAACCACTTTCGATTCATAAGACGGTTGATACTTTTTTCTATCCACCAGGATATCACGAAGGCTACAAATGACCTGGCTGGGTTTTAAAATCTGATACCGGATGCCTTTTAGAATCGGATCGATCTCAAATGAGAACGCCCTGCGACCAAACGGATAAAGCTCCACAATGAAAACATCCGGAGACGCTTTTTTATAGAGGTCAAAAAGCATCTGCCTGCGCGCTCTTTTAATCTGGACAATCGAATCCGCTTTGTTTTTAGCCAGAAGGTTTTTAAAATCTCGATCCATTTCAAGGCCGGGAAGACCAACCTCATGAATGTGCTCTGGCAGCTCAACATCGATATCTGATCCACCGGTGACCAGAGTGATCTCATGCTCCGCAAGTGCCCGGCTGATTTCGAGGGTTCTGAAAAAATGTCCAATACCCAGAACATACTGACAATATTGAAATATTTTCATGAATTCAAGATAAAAAACTTTGTCGCGCTACTTGCTAAAATAAGTGTCATATAAGACAAGCTTTTTCCTGACTTCTTTTTTGTATTTATTACATTTTATGGTGCAATAATCGTTTGTTTGCGATTGGTATAAAACTTCTTTAAAGTATGGGCCTTCGACGATACCTTGAAGCGATTTTGTCTTAAAATTGATTTCACCATGATATTTTTCAATCAATGGAACGATATATAGGAATAAAGGATTGTGTTCGGTAATGTACATGCAGTGAGCAAAACAGCATGGATGCACCGTGCCGTCAGCGGCTATATATATCGATCCATTGTTCAAAGGTTTGCATATGGCATGTCTTTTTCTCTTTTTATACTTTTGGCCGTATGATAGAAAAATGTCCCGTTTCATTTGAAAATCGAATGTCTTGGGTCTTCGGAGTTGTTCATTATAATCCCTTGAAGATATAACAAAAAATCTTGAACATCCGGTATCTTTGGCCATAGCTTCCGCCGTTTTAATTTGATGTTCGTTGTGTTCAAATGCGATAAATTTCCAATGTGCAATGCCGCCACTATCAGTAAACGATTGGATGTTGCTTATTATTTTTTTAAAGTTCGTCCCTTTTCGATGAAGAGAATGGGTATTTTCCAGACCGTCCAGGGAAAATATCATACAACCATCAGGAAACATTTCACCTAAAGCCTTCCACCAATCTTCATCTTGAGCCGAACCATTGGTGTCACCTCCCAATCGAATGCGTCCATTGATATTCTTTACATGTTTTGCCATATCCAAAAGTTCAGGATTTGAACATAGGTCCCCAAAATTTCCTGCAAAAGTGATGATATGTAATTGCTTTAAAAAAGATTCTGGAAGTAGTTTGAATTCGGAAAAAGTGATGATTTGGTCTTTATATTGACGGACCTTTTGCCAACGACTGCAAAAGGGGCAGTGTCCTATGCATTTTGAAGACACCTCTATGTTTAATCCTCTTATATCTTTTAGCTGTAGCATATTACCATTGATCGCCTTTAAAACACTCGATTTTGGTCAACCACGATAATGTATGGCTTGTTCAAGATATTGCCAAGGCATTTATTTTCTCAATCTGAAACCGTTGATGAACAAATCTGATATGATGTAAGCTCCATGAATTCAAAATAGAAGGTTCTTCGGGTAAAAACTGTCTGCCCATAAGGAAGTAGATCAAGCACTTTATCACGCCTTTGTGGGTAACGACGAGAATCTTGTCACCCGGCCATTTTTCGGCTGCCTCTTGAAGTGCTTTTTGACTCCTTTGCAAAACCGTGTATCGATCCTCTCCACCCGGTGGGCAAAAGCCCCATCCGGCCCGCTCCTGTGTTTTTAATAACGTGGAAACCTCTTTTTTTATTATATCCAAGGTTTTTCCTGTCCATTCACCCCAATCTTGTTCCTGCAGTCGAGAATCGCTAAGTAGAGGGATCTTCAAATAATCATTGATAAGGGATGCGGTTTCAAGAGCACGCTTGGCATCACTGGCCAAAATACGGTTCCAAGAATAAGTTTTTAAGCGCATGCCCCATTCTCTGGCCTGTTGCTTCCCTTCTGAAATAAGGGGCGAATGGTATCGTCCTTGGATTCTCTTTTCTTGGTTCCATTTGGTTTTTGCGTGACGCATGATACCAAAATGGGTGATTAGACTAGCGGGGGGCATCGATTTAAAATTACCTCTGATTGAATACGATATCAAACGACAGAACTCTACGACACATGTTACACAGCTGCGTTTATTCGCACAATGTCTTCGAGCACTTCTATCATCTTCTTGTAATTATTGCCTATATCATGATTCTGTCTCACATGAATTTTGGCTGCCTGTCCCATCTTTTTCCGATTATCCGTTTTGGTTAAAAGTAATTCGATTGCCTCGGCAAATCTATTGAAATCATATAACGGTACAAGCATCCCGGTCCTGCCGTCCTTGACCACTTCAGGAATACCACCATTGGCAAAGGCAACCACGGGTAAACCGCACGACTGAGCTTCCAAAAAAACCATCCCCAGCGATTCATTTATTCCGGGAAATGCAAAAATATCACCGGCGCTGTAAAACCGGTACATGTCATTGCGAGGTATCTTACCCACAAACCTCACCCGGTCGGGAAGGTGTTCTTTCGCGAGGCTAAAGAGACGGTTTCTCTCTCTTCCATCGCCGGCAATCACCAAAAAAAACCGTAATCCTTTGCGATGGAGTCTGCCACAAGCACGAATAACCAGAGAAAGCCCCTCTGTTTTGACATCAGGGCGAAACATGGCAGCAGACAGGACGACAGGTTCATCTCCTACATTCCAGAACACTTTCAATTCATTACGCGCCACGGTGTCGAATGAAAAATCTTCGGAATTGATGCCGGGTGTAATGTAAGTAATGCGTTGTGAGGGTAAAAGACGTCTTAAATTATTTAAATCAACCTTCTTATTGGTAAAAACATGATCTGCAGCACATAAGGCCTTTTGGTTTAAGATAAAACCGGGCCATGTTTTCCAGTCTCTTCTTCTTTTGGTAGAATAAATGCCTTGAAAAATGACATAAGGAATTTTAAATCGACGCGAGACAAGCGGTCCCATAAGATCTGGTGCTTTATAATAAGAATGATACGTAAACCACAGATCGACGCTGTTCTTTGGTAGCTTGCGCATCATTCGTCTCGCGTCACCTATAAGCCGAATCCAAAGCCATGGTTTCCAAAAGACCCAGCGAGATCGAAACGTACTCATTATCCGGAGCGAATGATCGTTGCTTTCGAGATAATCATAAAGGCTCTTGGCAATCATAAGGTCACCTGATGGATTGGCATGATCCAACGGTTTGAAAGGTGTATAAAAACTAATTTTCATATGAGCGTGTTTAGTATTTGGTGTTTAGTTTTGGGACCATTGAAAAACGCCCTCTTTTACTCTTTACTTGTCACTGGTCACTCGTCAATGAACTGTCGAATAATTTTGCAAGATCTCCAATTAGTTTCTTATTATCAAAATCTTTTAGGACGCGTTGTTTTGCCGATGTAATGATGTTTTTTCGCAGATCAGAGTCGGTTAGAAGCCGAACCATTGCCTGCGCCATTTCTTCGGGGCTGCCGGGTGGCACTAAAAGACCGGTTTTTTCGTTTTGAATCAATTCGGGAATGGCTGAAACCTTCGTGGACACCACCGGAACTCCCATCGCCATGCATTCTAAAAAAACGTTCGGAATGCCGTCTCTGTCCCCATTCGATGCCACTTCACATCCAAGAACAAACAAATCCGCCTGGCGATAATGGTTCAAGACCACTTCGTGAGGCTGTGTACCCAGCCATGTGGTAATTTGATTCAACCCCAGATCTTTAATAAGAGACAGAACCTGTTGTCGATCTTCTCCGTCACCAATAAGAACGTGGCGAATAGCAAACCCTTGATCGTGCACTTGTCGCAGCGCCCTATAAACCGTGGGTAATCCTTTTTTTTCCGTTAGACGGGCGACTGTGAGAATAGCGAAAGGTGGCGATGTTTTTTTCTTTTTTTTACGCCAAGAGAAGACATCCGTATCAAAACCATGGTAGATTCGGTAAACAGGGGTTATGCCTTTGTTATATATCGCCTGCAAATGGTGTCTGTTGTATTCCGTGCAAGTGACCACAAAACGGGCCAGGGCGATTTTTTCTCTCAATTGCCTGGCATCTTGGGTATAGATATCTTTGGCGTGGGCAGTGAAACTGAAGGGTATCCCGCTCATTTGGGAAGCAAACAACGCTACCGATGTTGGCGAATGAGCAAAATGGGCGTGTAGATGCTTAACGTTTTTATCTTGAAGAAGGTGTTGAACCATATATCCCGCTTGCAACAAATGCTTTATGGTTGCTGATTTACGTGTTCGTGAAAATCTTCTGAGAGCGGTTTTGACAGCTGTTTTATATCTGTGGGGGTTTTTTGGGGCCAGCAGAAAATTATGATACAAAAGCTTTGGAAGAGGGACCAAGAGGGTCTCAGGCAGGTAATCCACAGACGCCTTGATATGGTTGACACTTTCATGGGAAAAGATTTCTCTAGGCTGGCGCATGGAAAAAAGATGAATGGAAAAGCCGAGCTGTTCCAATAGAAGTATTTCATTGGATATAAAAGTTTCAGATATCCGAGGATACCCTTTCAAAATCATTCCTAACACAGGCGGTTTGGTTGTATTCACACGTTTAATATCCTGTTATGTAAGCGTGGAGTTTTTGCGCTGCTTTCGAAGCCCCATCCAAATCGATTGCGTCGGATGCGAGGGTCGAAGCCTGAAGTTGTCTGGTCAACGCCTGTTGCAATCGGTGGGGATTTACATCACTCTCACTGATTGGAAACAGTGATGCGCCTTTTACCGTTGATATTTTTTTTACGTGTTCTTGCTGCTCCAAATCATCAACTTCTCTTAATAATACAACGGCTGGAATATTAACGCTCATCACGTCGATAATGCTGTTATACCCTCCGTAAACAACCGCTGTTTTCGATTTGGCAAGCGTGGTCAAATATCTGGGACCCAAATCCTGAACCGTACAGAATGGCAGATCTTTAAATATGTTTTGCCCGGAATTTAAAAAGAGGTGCCACTCTCCGTATTGACCCCCCATATTGGACAGGGTTTGACATAAGCTGTTCAAGACCGAAGCAGACGCTTCACTGTCCCAGGGCACTGCTATGGTTCCGGCAAAGGGCTTATCTTTTAAGTCCAAAGCGATGTCGAACCAATGCATCATCTCTTTTAGGCGTGAGACATAACCGGTAACAAAGGGCCTTATGTCGAAGCGTTCCTTGATCGTGGTAAGTGTCTCCTGCCCCAAAACAGACGCATCTCCATACCATAAAAGGGCGAAATAATGCCTTTTAAAAATGGCTGTCGCCAAATCAGACCAGACGTCTTCAACCTGTCCGATAATACCCCGAAGGCCAAGTATCCATTTGGCGTCAGTCTGTAACTTGACCGAAGGAACAAGCTCCGATCTTTTCCCGGGAGGTTCGTGATCGACCAATACACATCGAGGTCTGTATTCTTCGATAACGGATTGAATGAGGGTCGCTCTGGATTGCACCAAATAGGAATTTTTCAAATTTGTATGCCCAACACTTCCCACTGGTTTTCCGTTTATCAGCGTCTTTTTATAAGACGGCAGTTTAATCCAATCGAGTGGTGCCGGCCCGATTAAGGAATCGGTCTGTTCACATCCTGTAATTAACAATATTTTTAATTCCGGAAACAATCGTCTGACAGCGGCACCAACAGCAATACTTCGGCTGACATGTCCAAGACCACGGCCGTCATGAGCATAGATAAGCAGGTCTAATCTTGGGTTGCTAGACATCATTTCTAAAATTTTCGTGTCTGAATGCCTGAATCCGGGAACACATGGAATCCATCCCTGTTAGCGAGAATTTAGCTATCGCGTCCTGGTAAGTTTCTGGATTCTCGAGAAGGGAAAGAATCTTTCTTTTTAAGGCTTGTGGTGAAATGGACGGTAAGGGGATGTAATCAACAAGATTCTGGTTATTAAAGATTTGGGCACGAATGAGCTGTTCTTCACGCGGCGTTTCTCTGGGAATATTTAAAGAGTCCGTTCTTTGCGACAAAATTTCACAAATCGTATTATATCCGCCCATACTGATAACCAGATCCGCAGCTGCCTGTATTTTTTCCATCTGGCGATAGAATCGGTAGGTCTTAACACCAAGCCGTTTGCCACGATCAAAGATTTCCATTCGCTGTTTTCTTGGCATGAATGGTCCGGTAATCATAACACTTTTATATGGAGGGGGGCTCATTTCAGATTCGAGCATGGCTAGAAACGTTTCCATTAAAGGGTATCCGTCTCCACCGCCCCCAGCCGTCACAACAACCAGTTTGTCATCTTTATTGAGCCCATGCTCTTTTCTGAGCTGATGTTTTGCTTTTGAGCCCGGAGCTTTGCGAGGAATATAGCCGGTAAAGTGCATCTTATGGCCGATGGTTTCCGGAATTAAGTATTCCTTAATCGGATCATAAAAATCCCGAATACCATACACCCATATCTCTTTGTAAAGTTTCTCCAGAATGTCATAAACACCCTTTTTCTTCCAGTCTTTCCGAATGGTTTCCGCACTGTCCATGACGTCACGCAGTCCAAGGATGGTTCTCGTTTCCGGCATATGCTGCCGCATCCATCGCAGGGTAGGCAACACTTCTTTTTTTAATCCTGAAGGCTCTTTATCAACAATGAAAAGGTCTGGCTGAAAGGTTTTAGCGGTAGCAGTAATAATGTTCTTGCGGATATTGAGGGCATGCTTTGGGTCGATTTTAATGGACAGCGGGAAATATTCCTCATTGGTTTTCTTGATCATCCCCGGAATACGGACAAAATCAACCTGTTCGGGAAAGGCAAAACGCCCCACAATGGGCGAGCCCGTCAGAATAAGAATATTGATATGAGGACCTCGCAACTGGGACGCGATAGCCATTGTCCTTCGTATGTGGCCAAGACCATAGGTGTCGTGTGAAT
The DNA here is from genome assembly GCA_020345745.1 of Desulfobacterales bacterium. GTDB lineage: Bacteria > Desulfobacterota > Desulfobacteria > Desulfobacterales > UBA11574. The sequence continues at coordinate 298 of CP070768.1, read as the reverse complement.
ACATGAGGATATTGTAAGTCGATTTCTCAGGCACTGAACGATCCCTTCATCATCCTTTTTGAGCTTGAATTTGACCTGGCTGCGTCTCCTTGCTTACAACAAGGCTTTTAAGTTCACAACACATATTTGCCTAAACTGAGCGTTTCAAATAGTGACAGATTTATAAAGAAATAATAATTACAGATGAATATATATTGGTAACTTCGCTAATGAATATCGCCTTATCGGTGGTTTTATTTAAACAAAAATATTGTCACCATTTGCAACCCTTTATGGAATGATACGCCTCCCTCGACGG